>NZ_CM168041.1:735000-2817500 GCF_057004685.1 Exiguobacterium sp. FD-YE-25-4
CGACACACAAGGCTGAGCTGTGATGTGGAGCCCGTAGGGCGAAGTACCGGATTTCACGCTGCCAAGAAAAGCCTCTAGTAAGGAGGTCGGCGCCAGTACCGTAAACCGACACAGGTAGGCGAGATGAGAATTCTAAGACGCGCGGGATAACTCTCGTTAAGGAACTCGGCAAAATGGTCCCGTAACTTCGGGAGAAGGGACGCTTATGGCAACATAAGCCGCAGTGAATAGGCCCAAACGACTGTTTAGCAAAAACACAGGTCTCTGCTAAATCGCAAGATGAAGTATAGGGGCTGACGCCTGCCCGGTGCTGGAAGGTTAAGGGGATGTGTCATCGCAAGAGAAGCACTGAACCGAAGCCCCAGTAAACGGCGGCCGTAACTATAACGGTCCTAAGGTAGCGAAATTCCTTGTCGGGTAAGTTCCGACCCGCACGAAAGGCGTAACGATTTGGGCACTGTCTCAACGAGAGACCCGGTGAAATCATAGTACCTGTGAAGATGCAGGTTACCCGCGACAGGACGGAAAGACCCCATGGAGCTTTACTACAGCCTGATATTGAGGCTTTGTACGCGATGTACAGGATAGGTGGGAGTTTGTGAAGCCGGAGCGCCAGCTTCGGTGGAGACACCCTTGGGATACCACCCTTTGCGTATAGAGTCTCTAACTCGCAGCCGTGATCCGGCTGGAGGACCGTGTCAGGTGGGTAGTTTGACTGGGGCGGTCGCCTCCTAAACAGTAACGGAGGCGCCCAAAGGTTCCCTCAGAATGGTTGGAAATCATTCGAAGAGTGCAAAGGCAGAAGGGAGCTTGACTGCGAGACCTACAAGTCGAGCAGGGACGAAAGTCGGGCTTAGTGATCCGGTGGTTCCGCATGGAAGGGCCATCGCTCAACGGATAAAAGCTACCCTGGGGATAACAGGCTGATCTCCCCCAAGAGTCCACATCGACGGGGAGGTTTGGCACCTCGATGTCGGCTCATCGCATCCTGGGGCTGGAGTAGGTCCCAAGGGTTGGGCTGTTCGCCCATTAAAGCGGTACGCGAGCTGGGTTCAGAACGTCGTGAGACAGTTCGGTCCCTATCCGTCGTGGGCGCAGGAAATTTGAGGAGAGCTGTCCTTAGTACGAGAGGACCGGGATGGACGCACCGCTGGTGTACCAGTTGTTCCGCCAGGAGCATCGCTGGGTAGCTACGTGCGGACGGGATAAGTGCTGAAAGCATCTAAGCATGAAGCCCCCTCCGAGATGAGATTTCCCTTTGAGCAATCAAGAAAGACCCCTCAGAGACGATGAGGTAGATAGGTCATGGGTGGAAGCACGGCGACGTGTGGAGCTGAATGATACTAATCGGTCGAGGCTTTGATCTAGTCTAACGGTTTGAGTGAATTGATGAGTCTTCAGTTTTGAGAGAACAATCTCTTAAAAAATATTGACGTTATGACTAAATAATGTTAATATAATACTTGTCTGGTGGCGATAGCGAAGCGGCCACACCCGTTCCCATGCCGAACACGGAAGTTAAGCGCTTCAGCGCCGAAAGTAGTTGGGGGTCTCCCCCTGTGAGGATAGGACGCTGCCAGGCAAGATCGTTCCGCAATAGCTCAGTGGTAGAGCAACCGGCTGTTAACCGGTAGGTCGTAGGTTCAAATCCTACTTGCGGAGCCACTTTTCTCTTTTTGGAGAGCTGTCCGAGTGGCCGAAGGAGCACGATTGGAATTCGTGTAGGCGGCAAAACCGTCTCAAGGGTTCGAATCCCTTGCTCTCCGCCAGTTTTTCAATCCAAGATATGGCCCGTTGGTCAAGCGGTTAAGACACCGCCCTTTCACGGCGGTAACACGGGTTCGAATCCCGTACGGGTCACCATTTAAAGTTTTATATCGTCGCGGGGTGGAGCAGTCTGGTAGCTCGTCGGGCTCATAACCCGAAGGTCGTTGGTTCAAATCCAGCCCCCGCAATTATCAGTGGTCCTGTGGTGTAGTGGTTAACATGCCTGCCTGTCACGCAGGAGATCGCGGGTTCGAATCCCGTCAGGACCGCCATTTTTTGATTAAATTACTACATACATGGCTTTGTAGCTCAGTTGGTAGAGCAAAGGACTGAAAATCCTTGTGTCGGCGGTTCGATTCCGTCCAAAGCCACCATGTGGGGGGGTAGCGAAGTGGCTAAACGCGGCGGACTGTAAATCCGCTCCCTCGGGTTCGGCGGTTCGAATCCGCCCCCCCCCACCACTTAGGGGCATAGTTTAGCGGTAGAACTACGGTCTCCAAAACCGTCAGCGCGGGTTCGATTCCTGCTGCCCCTGCTTCTTAATATCATTATGGCGATTGTGGCGAAGTGGTTAACGCACCGGATTGTGATTCCGGCATTCGAGGGTTCAATTCCCTTCAGTCGCCCCATTTTATTGGGCTGTAGCCAAGTGGTAAGGCATCGGATTTTGATTCCGACATGCGTAGGTTCGATCCCTTCCAGCCCAGCCATTATGCGGAAGTAGTTCAGTGGTAGAATACGACCTTGCCAAGGTCGGGGTCGCGGGTTCGAATCCCGTCTTCCGCTCCATTCAATTTGGCGCCATAGCCAAGTGGTAAGGCAGAGGACTGCAACTCCTCTATCGTCGGTTCGATTCCGACTGGCGCCTCCAACATAATATGCCGGTGTGGCGGAATTGGTAGACGCGCACGACTCAAAATCGTGTTCCTCTGGAGTGTCGGTTCGACTCCGACCACCGGTATCCGTAGATCCTAGCTGAGGCTAGGGTCTTTTTTGTGTATCTAAAACCAAGAAGAATGGAGAAAGGGAAGCGACGCATAAAGAATAGGGCAGAAGTGTTAAGAAGCTGAACTATGAAAGGTACACTCGTGTCAGAGCTTTTTGCATCAATCAAAAAAGAATCATCATTGAGATGATTCTTTATATGACGTGTACGTCGTTTCTTCCAACGTGTTCAAGTATTCAGGTCCGAAGTTGTTCAAAATAAAGAGTTCTTCTTCATTCTTGGTAGCTAATCCATTCGAGAACCCTCTACTCGCTTGGAGGAAGTGCAACAAACGATCTTGTTCCTTGTCTGCTTGAGAGAAGTCACCTTGCGACCAGTGATCGAGCATCGTTTTCAATTCCGAGTACATACTGTCACCAATTTTGAATTTAGTTTTTAGGAGCTCCAAATAGTCAGCGGACTGTTGTATATTGTCTGGGGTCATCGGAATCGCTCCCCATTTGGAACGGGCCGATATTTTTTGATGTGTCATCAAGTGCATGTTTTTAATCAATCCAGTTCGGCTCGGTTTCTCTTCATTGAAGGAGACCTCCAATTCAACACGCGTCTTTGCGGTGGAGTTGCCTCTCCGATCTAATGGGTCTTCTTTAGAAACTTCGATTTGTAACTCTTTGACTCGCTTTGCATATTTGTCATCAAGGTCTTTATTTTCGACGCCTTGACTCAAATTTTTATAGAACGTATAGCTGACAAAGAAGACTGGGATAAGCAAGATAAAGACGCTCGCCATGATGATTAATCGCTTAGGTGTGATCAAATTTTTTAATTTCTGAAACAATAACATTTCCTCCTATCTCTACATAATTGGAGTCTAACACACTTTATGTATTAATAATTCCATATAAGGAATTTTAATGGAAATTATTGAGACAGAAATAATAATTGATTCAATTACTGGTACGGAATGAACGATTTATTCTATATGATGTGATATAATTACCTGGTAATAATATCTTTATGACAAATTGATTCTTATGGCGATGGATGCCGTCGTCACTATCATAGTGTAGTTGGTTTCATATTTCATTTTTGTTGTCGTCAACGCTGTATGCAATTGAGGAGGAAGTTGTACATGAGTAAAGAAAAAATCGCCCAGCTCCGGAAACACGTCTCGCCGTTTGAAAAGGCCGATGTGAAGAAGAGCGTCCGGCAGATGATCAACACGATCTTGCCGTTTCTTGCCGCCTGGATTCTTGCCTATCAGGCGCTCCAAATTTCGGTCTTCTTGACCATTCCGCTCGCCATCGTGGCAGCAGGCTTCGTCGTCCGGATGTTCATCATTTTCCACGACTGCACGCATGGTTCGTTTTTCAAAAATAAGAAAGCGAACGCCATCGTCGGGACGATCATGGGTATCTTGACGTTATTCCCGTATGAGAAGTGGAAACGAGAGCATTCGATTCATCATGCCTCGAGTGGGAATTTAGATAAGCGGGGAGTCGGTGACATTTGGGTCATGACAATCGAAGAGTACGTCGAAGCTTCGAAGTGGACTCGTCTCCAATATCGTCTCTATCGTAACCCGCTCGTCATGTTCGGCCTTGGACCTTTGTTCCTGATCCTTATCACGAGCCGCTTCAACCGGAAAGACGCACGTAAGAAAGAGCGCAACAACACGTATCTCATCAACCTGTCTCTCGTCGTGCTCTACGCACTCGTCATCGCGCTCGTCGGATGGAAAGCATTCTTGATCGTTCAAGGAACGACGATGTTCACGGCAGGCGTCCTCGGGATTTGGTTGTTCTATGTCCAACATACGTTCGAAGACTCGTATTTTGAGGACGAGAGCGAATGGGATTATGTGAAAGCAGCAATTGAAGGGAGCTCGTATTATGAGTTGCCTAAAGTGTTGCAGTGGGTGACGGGAAACATTGGTTTCCATCACGTGCATCATTTGAGCCCACGCGTACCGAACTATAACCTTGAACAAGCCCATACGGCGACACCGCCGCTCCAGAAAGCGACGACAATCGGTCTGTTCTCTAGTTTGAAATCGCTGCGCTATAAGCTATATGATGCTAAAAACAAGACGTTCGTCACGTTCCGAGATATTAAACATTTGCTTCGGGAACCAAAAACATCGTCATTGTAATAGAACTTCCTGCCGACAGAGTCGGCAGGATATTTTTATACCGCGACGTTTATCTTATAGTGAGATATGGTTTGAAGAAGAGAGATAAGGGAATTATATGTATTCATACACCATAAGTATAGATTTCATAAGCTATCAAATAAATTTCTTCAAAAGTATTGACTTCCTAAAGGTATAGATGTATATTGATTGTAGTCGCTTTTACAGACGACTCATTTGAACCATGCGGGTGTAGTTTAATGGTAAAACCTCAGCCTTCCAAGCTGATGACGAGAGTTCGATTCTCTTCACCCGCTTCATCATCTCTCTGCCGACTGGCGGGGAGATTTTTTGTATGCGAAAATAGACACGAAAGAGGTGATTCGATGAACGGGATGGACCCGGAGACACTCAAACAGAAGATTGTAGCATATGCGACGACGATCGGGATTGACGAGTTGAAAGTGACGACCGCCGACCCGTTCATCGTCATGAAGCAACGTCTCGTGAAGCAGCAAGAGAAGGGATTCGCCTCGGGGTTCGAGGAGCCTGACTTGGACAAACGGACGACGCCGACGCTGTTGCTCGACGAAGCGCAGTCGATCATCGCCATCGCCATCGCGTATCCGAGCAAATTGAAAGATGCGCCGCGAAGTGTTGCCGATGAACGGCGGGGCTTGTTCGCCCGGGCATCGTGGGGGCTCGACTACCATCGCGCCGTCGGCTCAAGGCTCGAGCAGCTGCAAGCGTATATTGAACAGCTCGTCCCGGGCGTCCGGACACGCTCGATGGTCGACACGGGAGAACTCGTTGACCGTGCCGTCGCCGAACGGGCCGGAATCGGCTTCAGCGGCAAGAACTGTTCCATCATTTCGCCCGAGAAGGGGTCGTACCTTTATTTAGGGGAGATGATCCTGGACACATACTTACCACCGGACGAGATGATTGAGGACGGCTGTGGCGAGTGTACGAAATGTATGACGGCTTGTCCGACGACGGCACTCATCGAACCAGGTGTTCTCGATGCCAAACGTTGTATCGCCTATTTGACGCAAATGAAGACACTTATGCCACGCGAGTTTCGTTCGAAGCTCGGTGGGCGGCTTTACGGTTGCGACACGTGCCAACAAGTCTGTCCGTATAATCGGAAAAAAGATTGGCGCCATCATGAGGAACTGCTTCCTGAAGCTGAAATCGTCAAACCGTTGCTCGTCCCGTTACTGAACTTGAGCAATCGGGAGTTCAAAGCGAAGTTTGGCCATCTGTCTGGCGCATGGCGCGGCAAAAAGCCGATTCAGCGAAATGCGATTTTAGCGTTGGCCCATTATCGGGAACCATCGGCCGTGCCGGTGCTCGAAGACTTTATTCGACAAGATGAGCGCGAAGACATGCGGGCGACGGCCGTCTGGGCGATTGGTGCGATTCTCGGAGCCGAAGCCGAGACGATTTATCGACAAATCGAGTCGACGGAGACGTCTGAGCTCGTACATGAAGAGATTCGATTGTTCCGAGAGGAGTGGGACCGTGAAGACCGTGTCATCTAAATGGGGTACATTGGCGTATGAATTGAACGCGCAAGGGAAGCTATGCGCGTTAGACTTTGCGGAGACGGAAGCAGATGACGGATCGGCGCCGAGTTGGCTGACCGACCTGATTGAACGCGTGGAGCAAAATGGGCTTCAACCGTCTGACTGCGAGTGGATCGAGATGAAGGGGACCGTCTTCCAACAAGAAGTATGGGATGCGTTATTGACGATCCCATTCGGGGAAACGCGTTCGTATAAACAAATCGCTGAACAGATCGGCCGCCCGAAAGCGGTTCGGGCGGTCGGCCAGGCGTTGAACCGCAATCCGTTGCCCGTCATTTTCCCATGCCATCGCGTCGTCGGCAGCGGAGGGCAACTGACCGGGTTCGGAGGCGGCCTTCATCAAAAACAACGATTACTTGATCTCGAACAAGTGAAGTGAGGAGTAGATTATGGCAATCCATGTAGTAATGTTCCAACCAGAAATCCCGGCAAATACGGGTAACGTCTCGCGCACATGTGCGGCGACGAATTCCGTGCTCCATTTGATTCGTCCGTTAGGTTTCTCGACGGACGACAAAATGCTCAAACGGGCCGGGCTCGACTATTGGCAATTCGTCGACGTTCGTTATCACGACTCGCTCGATAAACTGTGGGCCAAACACCCGGACGGAGAGTTCTTCTACATTACCAAGTATGGGGAACAGTACCCAAGTGACCTCGATGTGTCTGCGGTTGATAAAGATTATTTCTTTGTCTTCGGACGCGAGACGAAAGGGTTGCCGATGGAAGTGATCGAGGACAACCTCGATCGCTGCATCCGTTTACCCCAATCGAACCTCGTTCGGTCGCTCAACGTCTCAAACACGGCGGCCATCATCGTTTATGAGGCGCTCCGTCAACAAGGATATGCTGGATTGAAATAAAAAAAGAGCCGGATTCGTGAGAATCTCGGCTCTTATTGATTACCTTCAGGTTTTCTGTTGTATCCAGCTGTGAAGATAGCTGCGAGGAAGACGACGCTGATTCCGACCATTAGTAACAAACCCATCTAAAAATCCCCCTTTTGTTCTCCGTGACTACGAATATTATAATATACTTGATAATAGATTTGCACTGAATATGAGAAATTCTTGTGAAATTGGAGCCGATATGAAAACAAACGTGTACTTGTTAAGCTATGCCCCGTTGATTGGGATCATTCTATTCTCGATGTCGCTCGCCATTGCCACGAGTGAGTATGTGATTCAATGGCTGACGCGTGTCGGCGTGTACAGCGAAATCATCGCCTTGTTGTCCGTCCAAGAGTCGAAAGTGCTCGTGCTCGTCGTGTTCTTTACCATTTACTTTATGCTGTTCAGCGCCTTCAAGCTCGTGGCCGACACGTTCAACCAACTCGGGTTCGCATTCTTTGCGCGTGAGACGAACGGTAGCTCGTTGCATCGGTTGAAGCCAGGCGCGACGATTTTTCTCGTCGGCTCAGGGATTAGCTTCTTGTTTTTAAATTCGCTGCTTGCGGTCATTGCGGTGCTGCTCGGCACGTTCGTTCTCTATTTGTTCTATTACATATGGCAAGTCAGCCAGTTGATGTCGACGTTTCGTGCCATCGGTCTACTGTTAATTCAAGCGATGATGTGGGCGATTCTTTTGAGCGGCCTCGCTTGGGCCATGCTCCGCTTGTTTAACTCGGTCGGGGATATCATTCTATGACGGTGAACACGACGATTTCCCTCATCCCGGCCGAAGAAGTCGTCCAGGAGTGGATGTCCTCGATGGTGCCACCGATGGACTTGTTTATGGCGGACGAGCATCTCGTGACGCAATTAGGCGCACGGGCGTCAGTGTTGATCATCCCGAAAGCAGAATTTGACACACACCCGTCTTACCGGGACGTCCGAGTCGCCAACGCCTATACGTATTGGACGATTGACCGGGAAGTGCCGTACGTCTTGCATGCGCCGCCTGGTTGGATCGAGACATTGCCGCCAGAGGTGAGACGAGATGTGCTCACGTATCAAGTTCAAGCCGGTCGCGGTCTCGTCTTTCCCGTCAGTGACGACATGTTGACCGATCACTTGTCTTCAGTCGTGATGTGGGATAACACACCTCATCTCGTGTTGCATCAAGCCGTCTGGCAAGCGATGACGGATGACACCCGTCGCCGACTCACGTTGACTTATGCAAGTGCGTGGGACGTTTGGACGGTGCATCCCGTCCCGCCGGTCTGTCCGGATCACATGAGACGCCTTGCCAACACCTTCCCGGTCACATCGGGTAGCAACTGTCTGGCGGCGACGCTGTTCGCTGTGACGGGAGAGGATTGGATCGCTTCGCAATGGGTCCATCCCGGCACGTTCCTCCAGACGCTCGGTCAGGCCGGTTACATGAGAATCGAGTCGGAACTGACCGAACGAGGGGACGTGCTCACGTTCGTCGATGATGCGGGTCGAATCCAACACGCGACATATTCGCTCGGAAACGGACTCTTCTTCAACAAGAACGGGCAGACGATGTTCAATCCGTGGAAGCTGATTCATGAGGATGAACTGTTTGAGTCATGGGGAAGTTACGGATGCCATACTTATCGAAAACAGCAATAAGGTCAGGGACAACTGTCCCTGACCTTATTTTAGCGATGGGCTTCTGTCCAAATGATGGCAGGATAGGCCCGATTGGCGAGTTCCGGGAACGGCCGCGGGGTATCGGCACCGAGCCAGATAGCCGTGATTGTCTCATCGGTCAAGCCGACGTACCACATGTCCTTATGCGAGTTCGTCGTACCGGTCTTGCCGCCGACATAAGGACGTTTGATTTGACCGGCATACCGTCCGGTCCCGTACGTCGTGACGGAAGACAACGCCTCGCGCATCGTCGCGACGGTCGATTTCGACCAGACGGCTTGTTGCGTCACACTTGGCGTGAGCGTTGGGGCTCCCGACTCGAAACGAATCTGTTTGATGGTTTGACCTGACACATAAACCCCTTGATTTAAGAACGGCGTATAGGCGGCGGCGAGTTCTTTCGGTGACACACCTTGGGTCAATCCGCCGAGCGCACTGGCCAGGCTGTTATCCGTTTTAGCGTCCCATTGGCTGAACATTAGGTCGGCCGTGGCGAACGCCGTTTCCTGGTCAATCGCGGTGAAGGCAGCGAGCGCCGGCGTGTTGTAAGAATACGCGACCGTATCACGGAACGATACATCGCCGAGGACGCGATTGCCGCTGTTCGTCGGACAATATGTTCCGTAACAGACCGGCCGGCCGTCAAGGATCGTATCGAGTTTCGCACCGGTCTCTTCGATGAAAGGCGCGAAGACGAGGACCGGCTTGATGGCCGAACCGGGTTGACGGAACGCTTGCGTGGCCCGGTTGAATTCACCGCTCTGAGTCATTTCTGAATCAACGAGGGCGACGATCCGGCCTTTCGGCGTCAATTCAGCATAGCCACCGTTTAAACCGTTCGGCAGTTTCGTCATCACTTGTTTTGCTTGTTGCTGTCGGGCGACAGACAGATACGTGTCGATCGTCGCTTGATTCGTCGCCAAGTAGTCTCTGGCCGCGTCTTCATCGAGGTCATAGCGTGAGCGGACGAGTCGAATCGCTTCTTTCATGACCGTATCCATATAATCGGGATAGCGGACGACGTGCTGGCGATAGGTCGCCTTCAGCTTCACACCGTGGTGCGTCTCGTAAGCTTGCTTCGATAGCACGCCGGCATCCCGCAGTTGAGTGAGGATGCGGTCCTTACGCTCATAAAATCCGGATGAAGGTTGGAGCGGATCATAGAGGGATGGATTGTTTGGTACGGTCAACAGGAAAGCGATTTGATTCCAATTTAAATCTTCGAGCGGACGAGCGAAGTACGTATCGGCAGCTGCTTGGATACCATAAACGTTATGTCCAAAGAAGATGACGTTACTGTAGGCGGTCATAATTTCTTTCTTACTATATTGTTTTTCCAGTGCTCGAGCGAGTAAAAGTTCTTTCACTTTACGTTCATATGTCCGCTCGTGCGTCAAATACACGTTACGAGCCAACTGCTGCGTGATCGTACTTCCGCCCTGTAATGACGATTCATTGGCGTTGTGAATGAACGCCCGGGCAATCCCGCCGAGGTCGTACCCGGGGTGGGCGTTGAACTTACGATCTTCGATGACCATGATCGCCTCCCGGATATGGGCCGGCAAGCGGGCGACGGAGACGTCATCACGTCGGCCGCTCAAATAGAGCTGTTCTGTCCCGCCTTTATACGTCAATGTGACGGCATGCTTCGAAGCGAGCGGGGCCGCATCGACCGTCTTTTCGCCCCACGTCAAAATCTGCTTCGTCTGTTCAATCTCCTCTTTCAACGCCCCGCTGATTGTCAGACCGGCGGCTAGCAAACCGGCAAAAAATAGTGTCCCAATCCACGCTCGCATCGTCTCACCTCTCTCTTTATTCATTATATCGTCAATCTTTCGATAAAATTCAAAATGTAAACGTTATCATATAATAATTTGAGCAGGAATACATTAGGAAATAGAGAAAGAGGGTAATAGATGTTTATATTATGAATTTAGGAGGCTGTACTATGAAGCAAGAAATGGTTGCGATGCTCCTCGCAGGAGGAGAAGGGAAACGACTCGGGCCTCTCACACGGAAGACAGCGAAGCCTGCTGTCAACTTTGGAGGGAAGTACCGGATCATCGATTTTCCATTATCGAACTGTACCAATTCGGGAATCACGACGGTGGGCGTGTTAACACAATATGAACCGCTTGAGTTGAACCGTTACCTAGGCATCGGGTCGGCCTGGGACTTGGACCGCCGCAATGGAGGCTTGGCCATCTTACCGCCATACCAAGCGCAGTCGGGGAAAAACTGGTACGAAGGTACGGCCAATGCGATTTATCGGAACTTGAGCTATATCGACGATTACGATCCGGAGTACGTGTTGATCCTATCGGGGGACCACATTTACAAGATGGATTACGAGAAGATGCTCGACTTCCATAAAGAGAAGCAAGCGGACGTCACGATTTCAGTTATGGAAGTCCCTTGGGATGAAGCACCACGTTTCGGGATTTTGAATACGGGCGACGACCTTCGCATTAAAGAGTTCGAAGAGAAGCCGGAGAAACCGAAGAGCAACTTGGCTTCGATGGGGATTTATATCTTCAACTGGAAAGTGCTACGGGAGCACTTGATTCAAGATGCAGAAGACGAGACATCAAGCTTCGACTTCGGCAAAAACATCATTCCGAACACGCTCCTCGACGGTTTAGACGTGTTTGCGTATAAGTTCAAAGGTTACTGGAAAGACGTCGGGACGATTCAATCGCTTTGGGAAGCCAACATGGACTTACTCGAAGAAGATCCACCGTTCGATCTATATGATCCGGACTTTAAAATCTACTCGGTCAACCCGAACCAGACGCCACAGTTCATCGGCAAAGATGCCTGCGTCGAACAGTCGGTCATCAATGAAGGTTGCCGGATTGAAGGCGAAGTCCAACATTCAGTCTTGTTCTATGATGTGCGTGTCGGTGAAGGCTCGCTCGTCAAAGACTCGGTCATTATGCCGGGAGCACGAATCGGAAAAGATGTAACGATTCATAGAGCCATCGTCGCGAGCTGTGCCGTCATTGAGGACGGTGCGACGGTCGGTGAGCCGGGTGGTGAGATCGTTGTCATTGAACCACATGAAAATATCGAGAGCGGCACAGTCTTCAAACAACGTGCTTAATTTAAAAAAAGACCGACGCAAGGAGGCGTTACTGTTGACGAATGATTTGTTAGGGGTCATCAACTTAGGGACCGAAGAGGGCTTGTTTCCAGAATTTACGGGGCATCGCAATTTAGCGGCTGTCCCGTTCTCTGGGCGTTATCGCCTGATTGATTTTACATTGACGAATATGATTACCCAAGGCATCAACCAAGTGGGTATTTTCACGCTCGATAAGTATCGCTCGCTCATGGATCACTTGGGTTCAGGGAAAGAATGGGATTTGGACCGTTCGCAAGGCGGGCTACACATCTTCCCGCCGGCGCTCAAGCCTGACGGGGAAGCGTACCTCGGCGACTTGGCCAACTTCTCGATGCACCGCGAACACTTCGTACGCAGCAAACAGCCGTACGTCGTGATCACCGGATCGAACGTGTTGACGACGATCGACTTCCAAGACATGCTCGAGCATCATAAATCAATGGGTGCGGACATTACACTCGCTTATACCGGACACGAACAAAAATGCGGCTATTGCCGCCCGATTCGTCTCGGCGAAAACGACCGTGTCGTCGGCATCGGTGAGCGCGGATACACCCCGGACGATGAGTATACGTATACCGAGACGATCATCATGTCGAAAAACTTGTTCCTTCGTCTCGTCGACGAAGCGACGTCAAGAGGCGAGTACGATTTGCTCGACGGTGTCATCCGTCCGCAGCTTCATCGTCTGCACGTACACGGCTATCACTATACTGGAAAAATGCAGGTGATTCATTCTGTCCTTTCATACTATAATGAAAGTATGCGCTTACTTCGTCAGGAAGGGATTATCTATGACTTCCCGCATATCTATACGAAGATTAAACATGAGCCGCCGACCCGTTATTTGAAAGGGTCGAAAGTGAATGAAGCGCTCGTTGCAAACGGCTGTAAAATCAGCGGAGAAGTTCAAAACAGTATTCTCTTCCGCGGTGTCGTCGTCAGTGAGCACGCCCGTGTCAAAAACTCAATCATTTTATCCAAGTCGATCATCGAAGAAGGCGCTGTCGTCGAGAACGCCATTTTAGATAAAGAAGTGGTCGTCAAACGAGGACAAGTCATTCGAGGTACGGTCGACGAACCGATCGTCATCGGAAAACGGACAACGGTTTAAAGGGGGATATTATGAAAATATGGTATGTCGCTTCAGAAGCGGCACCGTTCATGAAAACGGGGGGGCTTGCCGATGTCATCGGCTCGCTCCCTCAAGCGGTGTCTGGCCTCGGTGAAGATGTGAGTGTCGTTATGCCGAAGTATGGCTCGATTGCTCAGGAATATGTGGACGAGATGGAGTATCTATTCGACTTGATCGTACCGGTCGGATGGCGCAAGCAGTTTGGTGCCGTCCTGAAACTTGTGCGCGATGGGGTCACGTTCTACTTTATCGATAACGAGTACTATTTCAAACGGGAAGGCGTGCTCTACGGCCATTACGATGATGCCGAGCGGTTCGCATTCTTCTCTCGGGCCGTCCTTGAGATGATCGGGAAACTCGAAGCAGAGGAGATCCCGGACGTGCTCCATTGTCACGACTGGCAAACGGGCGTCGTCCCGGCCTTTTTACGGATTCATTATCAACACCTCGAGGCGTATCAACGCATCCGTACGGTGTTCACCATCCATAACCTGCAATATCAAGGCATCTTCCCGGAAGCGGTCCTCGGCGAGCTGTTACAGTTCGGTCCGGAACACTTCACAGCAGAAGGGATTCAACATAACGGTCTCGTCAACTACATGAAGGCCGGAATCGTTCATTCCGATCAAATCACGACGGTCAGTCCGTCGTATCGCGACGAGATTATGGAACCGTACTACGGGGAAGGACTCGACGCGGCGCTTCGGTACCGGTCAGTTGACGTCCGGGGCATTTTGAACGGCCTTGATTTGGCGACGAACGACCCGAGCACGGACAAGCGCATCGCGCAAACGTATGACCTCGATACGGTGAAGGAAGGGAAGCTCGTCAACAAGCGCGTCCTGCAAGAGCGGTTTGGTCTCGAAGTACGTGACGACATCATGTTGATTGGCTTTGTCAGTCGACTCGTCGAGCAAAAAGGGCTCGATTTGATCGAAGCCGTGAGTGAAGAGCTCGGAAACTTGGACTGTCAGTTCGTCTTCCTCGGATCGGGTCAACCCGAATACGAGGGCATCGTTCACGAGATGACGGCGACGCATCCAGGCAAGGTCGGGTCGTATATCGGCTTCGACATTGAACTCGCACACTTGATTTACGCGGGATCGGATGCATTCCTCATGCCGTCGCGCTTTGAGCCGTGCGGTCTGAGCCAACTTATCTCGATGCGCTATGGGACGCTCCCGATCGTCCGCGAGACGGGTGGGTTACGCGACACGGTCAAGCCGTATAATGAGTACACACAAGAGGGGACGGGATTTGGTTTCTTGAATTACAACGCCCACGAGATGCTCGCGACGATTGAGAAATCGATTCGTGTCTTCTACGACGACAACAATTGGAACGCCCTCGTCCATCAAGCGATGACTGCGGACTTCAGCTGGAAACAATCCGCGAAGCAATACCGTGAGTTGTATCACCTATTCGCATGACCGGAAGGAGTTTTACACACATATGTTTACAGATAAACAGAGCTTCGTCACTTCATTTCAAGAGAGATTCGTCGCATTAAACGGGAAGTCGTTTGATGAAGGGACCGAGCAGGAAGTGTATCAAACGTTGGCAACGATGGTGCGCGAACAGGCGATCCCGAAATGGATCAACACCCGCGACAAGCACGAAGAAAAACAGAGTAAACAAGTCATTTATTTCTCACTTGAATTTTTACTCGGCCGTTTTCTGTATAACAACCTGCTCAGCATGGACGTCTTAGAAGTCGTGCAAGAGGGGTTAGACGAACTTGGTTTCAACTTCACCGACATCACGGAATATGAACCGGAACCGGGTCTCGGGAATGGGGGGCTCGGTCGTTTAGCGGCATGTTTCCTCGATTCACTCGCCGCGCTCAGCCTGCCTGGGCACGGGAACGGGATTCGTTACCGTTACGGCTTGTTCAAACAAAAGATCGTCGACGGCTATCAAGTCGAGTTGCCGGACAACTGGCTCCGTGATGGCAACATGTGGGAGACACGCCGGGCTGACCGGGCTGTCGACGTCAATTTCGGCGGTTGGATCGAGATGCGACAAATCGGGGACCGGCTTCGCGTCGTCCACCATCCGGATGAAGTCGTCCGAGCCGTGCCTTACGACATGCCGATCATCGGCTACAAAAACGATGTCGTCAATACGCTCCGTCTTTGGAACGCCGAGTCACCGTTTGATGACGAGGAGTACATGGAACGGACGAAAGGTTCGTACAAAGACTTGCTCAAATACAAGCAGTCGATTGCGACCATCTCTGAGTTCCTCTACCCGGACGACACGACATATGAAGGAAAAGTGTTGCGCTTGAAGCAACAGTACTTCTTCGTTTCGGCGGGCGTTCAGTCAATGATCGCGTCTTACTTACGTCATAATAAATCGTTGAAGCACTTAGGCGACCATTACGCCGTTCACATCAATGACACGCATCCGGTCGTGGCCATCCCCGAACTCATGCGGATTTTAATGGACGACCACGGTTACGGATGGGATGAGGCGTGGCGTGTGACGAAGAGCGTCATGTCATTCACGAACCATACGCTTCTCGCCGAGGCGCTCGAGAAGTGGCCGGTCGAGATGTATGAACGGTTATTGCCGCGCATCTATCAAATTATCACGGAAATCAATCGTCGCTTCTGTAAAGATGTGCTCGTCAACTATCCACATCTCGAGCCGCACATGGGCGAGATTGCGATCGTGTCGAACCAACACATCAATATGGCGAACCTTGCCGTCGTCGGCTCGCACTCGACGAACGGGGTCGCCCGCATCCATACCGATATCTTGAAACAACGTGAGATGCGTCATTTGTATGAGATGTTCCCGCTGCGCTTCAACAACAAGACGAACGGGATCACGCATCGCCGCTGGCTCCTCAAGTCAAATCCGCGACTCTCGAACTTGATCACCGATGCGATCGGTTCGTCATGGATCGAACACCCGAACGATCTTGAGAAGTTGATGGGCGTGTCAAAAGATGCGAGCTTCCAAGAACAGGTCATGAACGTGAAGCAACAGAACAAACTTGACCTCGCCGGCTACATTCAAGCAGAGACGGGCATCGCCGTCGACCCGGAGTCGATTTTTGATGTTCAAGTCAAGCGGCTCCACGCTTATAAACGTCAATTGATGGACGCGATGCATATCCACGCGCTCTATCAGAAGATTCAAGCGGACCCGACGTTCACGATGGTGCCACGGACATTCATCTTCGGTGCGAAGGCGGCGCCGGGCTACTATTACGCGAAAGAAGTCATTCGCTATATCAACGCGCTCGCGGCCATGATCAACAACGATAAGCGGGCGAGCCGCTTCATCAAGATCGTCTTCCTCGAGAACTACCGCGTCTCGATGGCGGAGCGAATCTTCCCAGGTTCGGATTTGAGTGAACAGATTTCGACGGCGAGCTACGAGGCGTCAGGTACCGGCAACATGAAGTTCATGATGAACGGTGCGCTCACAATCGGGACGCTCGACGGGGCCAATATCGAGATTCGCGATGCGGTCGGGGACGATCATATCTTCATCTTCGGATTGACACCACAAGAAGTCATGAACTACAAGAAGTTCGGTGGCTATCACGCGGCCGACATCTATCATGCGAACACGGAAGTGCGTAACGTCGTCGATGCCCTCGTCAACGGAACGTTCGACAAAGTCGGAGAATACCAATTCCAAGCCATCTTCGACTCGCTTCTCGTCTATAATGACGATTTCCTCGTGTTGAAAGATTTCGCGTCTTACATGCAGGCGCAACGACGCGTCGACGAGGTGTTCTCGGACAAGGCACGCTGGGCCGAGAGTTCAATCGTCAACACGGCCAAATCGGGAATCTTCTCGAGTGACCGGACGATCACGGAATACGCGAACGCCGTCTGGAACATCAAACCGACGAGCGTGAAATAAAAAAGCGATCCACCCGTTACGGGTGGACCGTGTTTTCTGGATAACTGATCCAATCAGAGTAAGACCCTGGGTACAGCCGGACGTCATCTTTACCGAGGGCGTGTAACGCCAAAATGTTCACGCAGGCGGTGACTCCGCTCCCGCAATAGAAGATGGGGTTGGGGACGTCGAGGACGTTGGCGTACAGCTCTCTCAAATCATGAAAATCTTGAAGCGTGCCGAGGTCGGTGACGGCTTCGGTATACGGACAAAGGACGGCGTTCGGGATATGCCCGGGCTTGCGGTCGATTGGTTCATGGCTGCCGTCGTACCGGTCGGCCGTCCGTGAATCATAGAGCCCGCCCGTGACCGTGGCGGCACGGACGTCTTCGATCGTCGCAATCATCTCGTCTTGGAACGCTGGGACGTAATCTGAGGCGGGGTAGGACGGAACGTCCGTCGTCGTCTCGCCGCAGTAAGTGATTCCGGACTGAATCCCGCCCTCGAGCACGATGACACGCTCATGGCCGGCCCATTTGAATAACCACCAAGCACGGGCGGCATAAGGGAATCCGTCATCGTAAATGATGATCAAATCATCTTTTTGAATCCCGATCCGGCGAAGCGTCTCGGTCCATGCTTCTTTTGACGGCAGTGGATGGCGCCCACCGTGTTCGGACACGGGACCAGATAAATCTTCCATCAAATCGAGGAAGACGGCGTTCGGGAGATGCCCCTGTCGATACACATATTTTCCGTATGAGGCGTCGTTTAATGAATAACGACAATCAATAAAGCGAATCGAGTCCGTATGGACGATGTGTTTCAATTCTTGGGCACGCATAGTTGGAAACATAGTATCACCTCGAAGTTTCGTTACTCCCATCGTATACAAGATGGAACAAATTGGCGAGTACTTCGATTGAATTTTTGAATGTCGAAAGGGGAACTGACCATGACATGGCAACAGACATATGACCGATGGAAACAACACGAGGCGCTCGAACCGCACTTGCGCGCCGAGCTTGAGGAAATGGAGCAAGACGAGACGTCGCTCGAAGACGCCTTTTATAAGACGCTCGAATTCGGGACGGGCGGTATGCGCGGGGAAATCGGACCAGGTGCGAACCGGATGAACATGTATACGATTCGTAAGGCATCGCAAGGATTCGCGGACTTTATCGCTGCCTCAGGCGAAGAAGCGAAACGTCACGGCGTTGTCATCGCCCACGACTCACGTCACTTCTCGCCGGAGTTCGCGCTCGAAGCGGCGCGTACGCTCGCTTCGAATGGGATTAAGACATACTTGTTCCCAAGCCTGCGGGCCACACCAGAGTTGTCGTTCGCCGTCAGACATTTAAACGCATTTGGAGGCATCGTCATCACGGCGAGCCACAACCCGCCAGAATATAACGGCTTCAAAGTGTACGGCGCCGACGGCGGACAGTTACCGCCGGCTGAGGCCGATGAGCTCGTCTCATACGTCAACGCGATCGAAGACGAATTAAAGATCGAAGTCCAAGATGAAGCCCCACTCCGCGCCGATGGCACGCTCGTCACCGTCGATGCGTCGGTCGATGCCGCTTATATGGAGGCTCTTCAATCGATTCGCATTCATACGGATGTGCAAGGAGACCCGCTTAAAATCGTCTACTCGCCACTCCACGGTACAGGACGCCGTCCGGTCATGGAAGGGTTGAAGGCGTATGGATTTGAACATGTCACCATCGTCGAGGAGCAGGCCGAGCCAGACGGGTCGTTCCCGACGGTCAGTTATCCGAACCCGGAAGAACGGGCCGCCTTTGAGCTCGCGATGCAATACGGCGATCGTGTCGGGGCCGACTTGCTCATGGCGACGGATCCGGACGCCGACCGTGTCGGTTTCACGGTCCGTGACCGCAACGGCGAATGGTTCGTCTTGACGGGGAACCAGACCGGGGCGCTCCTCATGGATTACATTCTGTCTCAAAAAGTGGAGACGGGCACGCTTCCGACGAACGGTTTCGTCGCGAAGACGATTGTCACGTCTGAACTTGGGGCGGCCATCGCTAAGGCGTATGGGGTTCACCTCGAGAATACGCTCACCGGCTTCAAGTTCATCGGTGAGAAGATCAAACAATATGAAGAATCTGGTGAATATACGTTCTTGTTCGGCTACGAAGAGAGCTACGGGTATTTGATTGGCGACTTCTGTCGTGACAAGGATGCCGTCCAGGCGTGCTTGCTCGGCGCTGAGATGGCGGCCTTCCATAAACAACAAGGACGCACGTTATACGATGCGCTCCAAGCTGTCTATGAGAAGTATGGCTTCTATGAAGAGTCGCTCCAATCGATGACACTGAAAGGGAAAGCCGGTCTCGAACAGATCGGTCGGATGATGGAGGCGTTCCGTGCCAATCCGCCGCAGGAAGTCGGAGGATACGAAGTCGTCCGCTTTGAAGACTATAAGCAACAAGTCGCGACGAACTTGCGTCAAGGAGAGACGGAAGCAATCGAGTTGCCGTCGTCGAACGTACTCAAGTTCATCTTCGAGGATGGCTCATGGTTCTGCCTGCGTCCGTCTGGAACGGAGCCAAAAATCAAGTTCTACTTCAGCGTCCACGCCGATAGCGCTGAGAAGACGACGGTCAAACGAGAGGCGATTGAACGAGATGTCATGAAACAAGCGAAAGCAATCGATTAAGCGAGGACCACTGCCCTGACGAGGGCAGTGGTTTTTGTTTGACATTGAATGCCCCCGTCAGTATGATGAGGTTATTGTTCAAAACCATGTAATCATATAAGGATTATCAGGAAGGCGGAATTCACATGAAAAAATCGTTAACAGCAGTACTCGCTATCGGCGCATCGTTCGGGGTGCTCGCAGCATGCGGCACAGAGACAGACAGCGGTTCAGAAGAAGCCGTCATCACAGTCGGAACAGAAGCGACATACCCGCCATTCACGTATAAAGATAAAGGTGAAATCACAGGGTATGACATCGATGTGTTGAATGAAGCGGCCGAGCGTGCCGGTTACACGGTCGAATACGAGCCGATGGACTTCAAAGGACTCGTTCCAGCACTCGACGCGGAACGCATCGACATGATCGCCAACCAGATGAGCATCACGCCAGAACGTGAAGAGAAATATGCGTTCTCAGACCCATACGCCGTCTCAGGCGCACAAGTCATCGTCGCATCAGACAATGAGGACATCCAAGGCATCGACGACCTCGACGGCAAAGTCGTTGGCTCGACACAAGGATCGGTCTACGCCAAGCTCGCTGAAGAAGCTGGAGCTGAAGTCAAGTTCTACAAAGGCGCGAACCAAGTGTTGCAAGATCTTCAAGTCGGACGTCTTGACGCAGCGCTCAACGACCGTCTCTTCATCTTGACGGAGCTTGAGAAGACAGGTTACGACGTGAAAGCGGTCGGTGACGTCTTCAACAAGAGCGAAGCGGGCTACATGACACGCCAAGACTCGGACGTGCTCGATAAGTTGAACGACGCGCTCGCTGAGATGCAAGAAGACGGTACGATGGCTGAAATCGGTGAGCAGTACTTCGGTGAGGATATCAGTCAATGAGTGAGCTGATCACGACCGTCATCGAGAACCGTTCGGCCTATGTAGAAGCCGTACAATTGACGATGATCGCCAGTATCCTGTCGATTCTCCTCGCCTTGGTGCTCGGTCTGATCATCGCATTACTTCATAGCAGTCCAATCAAAATCGTCCGTTTGTTCACGCGCACGTATATCTCGTTCTTCCGCGGGACACCGCTCTTGTTGCAACTTCTCATCCTGTACGTCGGTTTGACCGGATTCGTTCAGTTGAGCGGGATGCAGGCGCTCATCTTCGGTCTAGGCCTTCACTTCGCGGCCTACATCTCGGAAGCGTTCCGCGCGGCAATCAATTCGGTCGACCAAGGACAAGTCGAGGCGAGTGTCGCCCTCGGCATCCCGCGTGCGAAGCGCTTCAAGGATATCATCTTCCCCCAGGCGCTATCGCGTGCGATCCCACCGGTGTCCAACTCGGTCATCGATATTATCAAATCGACGTCACTCGGTTCGGTCATCGCCGTCCAAGAGTTGACGTACGTGTCGGACCAAATCGCCGCGACGACGTATCTCGTCATGCCGCTCCTCTTGTTCTCGGCATCGATCTATTGGATCTTGTCGACGCTCATCCAGGCGGGGCAGCATCGTCTCGAACGTCGGTATGCGATTCGCTGACACAAAGAAATCCCTTCGATTCTAAAATCGAAGGGATTTCAGCTTCCTAACCAGCATTAATTAAATCGCTCGTCCTTCCGGCGCCCACGCTTTCCGCAGGCAATCCCGGAGCCGCATCGCGACGCGCGTCGCTGCTGGGTCTCCGTTGGATTGCTTTCCTGCAGGAGTTGGGGCGCCATCGGACGAGCAACACAAACGGTCACCATCTGGTTGCCGTTTGTGTTTTTTCGAGTCTTTGAGCTCTTCGCGCACAAAAAAAGACGAATCAAATCGCAATATACGATTTGATTCGTCAATAGCCTGAAAAATCCCTTCGATTGCAACCAATCGAAGGGATTTTTGTATTAACGGATGACTTGTTCTGTTTCCGTGTCGAAGAAGTGAGCTTTCGTCATATCGAGTGCGAGTGTGACGTCATCACCCATGTGGATGTTCGAACGTCCATCGATGCGAGCCGTGAACTGGTGGCCACCAAGTTCGGCGTACAAGTATGACTCAGCGCCCATGAGCTCGGCGACGTCGATATGTGTGCGGAACGTGTGCGTCGTTGGTGAGTCGATGTAGATCGGCTCATCGTGAATCGATTCTGGACGGATTCCGAGAACGAGCTCTTTACCGACGTAACCGCGGTCACGAAGACCTTTCATTTTGCCTTCAGGGACGTTGATTTCTTCACCACCGACGAGGAACTTCCCATCAGCCAATTTACCGCGGAAGAAGTTCATTGAAGGTGATCCGATGAAGCCGGCTACGAAGATGTTGTCCGGGTTTTCATATACTTCTTTCGGCGAACCGACTTGTTGGATGATTCCGTCTTTCATGATAACGATGCGAGTCGCGAGTGTCATCGCTTCCGTTTGGTCATGGGTAACGTAAATCGTCGTCGTGTCGAGACGGTTGTGCAATTGGATGATTTCTTTACGCATTTGAACGCGAAGCTTGGCATCCAAGTTTGAGAGCGGCTCATCCATCAAGAACACTTTGGCATCACGAACGATGGCACGGCCGATGGCGACACGTTGACGCTGACCACCTGAGAGTGCTTTCGGCTTACGTTGAAGGTATTCTTCAAGTCCGAGGATACGGGCCGCATCTTGGACGCGACGATCGATTTCATCTTTCGGGAACTTGCGAAGTTTCAAACCGAACGCCATGTTGTCATACACACTCATGTGCGGGTAAAGGGCATAGTTTTGGAAGACCATCGCGATGTCGCGGTCTTTCGGTGCGACGTCGTTCATGCGCTTGCCATCGATGATGAAGTCCCCGCTCGAGATTTCTTCGAGTCCGGCGATCATACGGAGTGTCGTCGATTTACCGCAACCTGAAGGTCCGACGAAGACGATGAACTCGCGGTCCTTGATGTGCAAGTTAAAATCGCTGACTGCCTTTGAGTCGCCACCTTCGTATATTTTATCAATGTGGTTCAATTGAATTTCTGCCATGTCGTTAGCCTCCTGGGAATCTGTTCTTGTATAATAGCGCTTACAAGATTGATTATACGGTGAAACCGCTTGCATTGGATATGTACACGTTGCACAAAAACGCTTACTCAGATTTGTGCAACGTGACAATGAGTTGAAGCAAACTCGCATCATAGAATTGGCGGGCATCGTATCCCGTCAGTTCATACAGCCGATCGAGCCGATAATTGAGCGTATTTCGATGCATGAACAATGCTTTAGCCGTATGGGATACATTTAAAGAGTAGGCGAATAATGCCTCTAACAGCTCGATGTTCGTCTTGTCGAGCGTCGTATATACGGCCTCAGTCAATTGGAGACGTTCGGCAAAAGTCTCATGGTCTTCTAGCAAGTAATGGTATAATAGTTGACTAGCAGGGTAAGCTTTAGTAGAGAGTCTCGCGAACGGGCGCAGCGTTTGATGTTGTTGGTACAGTGTCCCTAACACACCGAGCGGTCGCTCGCTATAGATGACATGGGCCTCAACGTAGCAATCGCTCGCCACGGCCCGTAACACGTCCTCGAACTCGGACAAATCGATGAGTTGATTCATCTCGATGATTTCCACGTGATGTCGCGTCATGACGACGATTTCCGCTTCAGGCATGAAATCGTGCAATATCTCTAAAAATTGCTCGAGCGATTCCGGCTCTTGATAATGGAGCGACAGCGACAACAACCGAAATGGTTGGGCGATTCGATACGAATCTGTGAGCAAGCGGTCTTGCCATTTCTCTTGACGCGGATCACGCGTCGTCACAAACGGTGTCGCCGACCATTCAAGGAGCTGTCGTTCACGCTCGCTCAATTCCATTTTGGGTAGTCCAAACACGGTCCCATCGTGTGCTTGGTACCAGATGTAGTCTCCGGATGCATCTTCCGACCGATGGACAACGGTCGGGAAAATCGATTTAATACGATCATACGTAGTCAATACAATCACCTCTTCAAACAATGTATCATATTTCAGAACGGAGGCAGGCAGTTTGGACAGTCTACTAAAAATATTCATCATGATCGCCATCGGGGCGACAATCGGGGGAGTCACGAACTTTCTCGCTATCAAAATGTTGTTTCGGCCCCATCATCCTAAATACATCGGGAAGATGAGAGTTCCGTTCACCCCGGGGTTGATCCCGAAACGTCGCGACGAATTGGCAACGAGCCTCGGGAAGACGGTCGTCAAGCACTTGTTGACGCCTGAAGGGATGCGTAAGCGCCTGCTCGATGAACAAGTCGGTAGTCATATTACCCACTTCGTGCAAGGTGAGGTTCGGACGATGCTTCGTTCAGACAAGACGATTCGTTCGCTCATCGAACCGCTCTATCCCGATGCGGAGACACGTGTGTTGGCAGAAGCGGATACGAAGCTCCGTCAAGAGCTCCGACTTGTCCTTGCGGATGTGAAGTCGCGTCAACTATATGAGCTTCTCGGTGAAGACGGGATGGACCGTGTCCGCGGCATCATCCCCGAAATCGTGGACGCCCTGCTCGTCAAGTCAGAAGAATACTTTTATTCGGCTGAAGGCGAGGCGCAACTTCGGCACATGGTCGACTCGTTCGTCCAACGTCGGCTCGGTTTCATCGCCGGGTTCGTTCAAAACTTGAATTTCGTCGAAATGATTCGTCCGGAGATTATCAATATCTTGCGAGGTGGCTCGACTCGGTCTGGCATGGCGACGATGATCACGCGCGAATTCGAGCGGTTCAGTGAACGCTCGGTCGATACACTGCTCGACGACCGATTAGAGGAACGGTTGATTGACGGTGTGACGACGGAAGTCGTCTCGCGTCTCCCGGTTGGGGAACTGCTCGATCGGACCGTCCACTCCTATACGCGGGACGTCGAAGACCGTGTCATCGAAGAACTCGTGCCGAACGGCGTGAGGCTCGTCATCACGCGTTTCACGGATCAAATGGAGACGGTCATGGATCGCCTGAAAATCGATCAAATCGTTCAAGAGCAAGTGAGCTCGCTCGATACCTCGTACCTCGAAGAGATCGTCCTTTCGATCTCAAAACGAGAGTTCCGGGCAATAACATGGCTTGGCGCCTTATTAGGTGGTATGATTGGATTGATTCAAGGGTTGATTGCCATCGTTTGATCGGCACGCCCTAATAGTTTTTAGGAGGACGTCACATGTCACAATCAAACTTGTACGATCATGCTTACCAATTGGAAAAAGCACTTCGCGATTCTGAGGAGTTCACAAATCTCTCTTCACTATACGACCGTGTCAATGCGGATGCAGAAGCGAACCAGTTATTCGCTGACTTCCGTGATATCCAAATGACGCTTCAACAGAAGCAAATGCAAGGCGAAGAAATCTCTGAACAAGAGATGATGGATGCGCAGACAAAAATGATGGGCGTTCAACAAAACGAATTGATCATGGAGCTCATGCAAGAAGAGCAACGCATGCATCAACTGGTCACAGAAGTGACGAAAATTATCATGAAGCCACTTGAAGAGCTCTACGCTCCGATGGTGAATGATAACGAAGTTCAATAACAGTGAAGCGGATGGCAATCGAGCCATCCGCTTTTTTGTTGCCTAGATTGTCACCCAATTCATGATAGCGCTTACATAAAGCGTGGTATACTCTATTTGTAGGTCATTTCACAAGAAAGGGTGGACGTCATGGTCACCTTGGTGATTTTAGCCGTCATGATCATCGGTTTTATCGGAGGTTGGCTCCGGGCCGACTTGGTCGCGCTGATTGGTCTCCTCTTGCTCGTTTTGACAAATCAACTGACACCGGTCGAAGCGATGGCCGGTTTTTCGAATTCGGTCGTGCTCATGATCGCCGGACTGTTCATTGTCGGTGCCGGGTTGTTTCACACCGGACTCGCCGAACGGTTAGGGGCCGCTCTCATCCCGTACGCGAAAGGGAGTGAAGTACGTCTCTTTCTCGTCCTCATGGTCACCGTGACGTTTCTGTCGAGCCTGATGTCGAACACGGGAACGGTCGCTTTGTTGATTCCGGTCGTGCTCGCCATGTCAAGGCAGATGGGGACGAGCCCGGCGAAATTGCTCATGCCGCTCGCCTTTTTCTCAAGCATCGGTGGGACGATGACACTTATCGGAACGCCGCCGAACCTAGTCGCCGCGGAGACGCTCCGAGGGGCGGGGGAAACGCTTGGATTTTTTGCGCTCTTGCCGATTGGTCTCGTCGTGGCTGTGGTCGGACTGTTATATTTCTATGTCATTGGGAACCGTCTGCTCGGGGCGGGGGATGTTCGTTCGTCGGCGGCCCATCCGTTGATGATACCGCAAGTAGCCGTCTACGCGCTGTCCATCACGAAAGGACACCGCCTCGTCGGTCAGACGCTTAGTGACGTCAAGTGGTCACGAGACGGCCTGGTCGTCGTCGGCGAACACCGAAAAGGAGTGGTCCATCGGTTTATCACGGCCCGAGCCGACACGGTGCTTACGGAAGGGCGTGTCCTCGTCAGTGGCGATGAGACGGATGTCCACCGCATCGCCCGACAAGAAGGATTGGTCGTCGAGCCGGTTAACGTCAAAGATGTGTACGGCAAAGAGTCGGGCGTCGCCGTTTTCACGATTCCGACCGACAGCCCGCTCGTCGGTCGCTGTTTGTCCGAGAGTCGGTTGCGCAATGAGTATCGATTGAACGTGCTTCAAGTCGTACGCCCGAACGAGGAAATCGCCATCACCCGATTGAAAGATGTGCCGCTCGAACGAGGCGACATGCTTGTCGCCCAAGGGGAGTGGGCCGACTTAGAGCGGGTCGGAAACGAGACGCATCTCTTGCTTGCCAATGAGCACGTGACCGACGTGGCCAATCGGGCCGTATCCGAACGTCATCAACTAGCAGCGGGATTGATCATGCTCGGAATGGTCACGCTCCTCGTGTTCGAGTGGGTCGACCCGACGGTAGCGGTATGGCTCGCGGCGCTTGCCATGGTGCTCACCGGAGCCGTCCGCCAAATGGACGTCGCGTATCAATCGATTCAATGGTCCTCGCTTCTTTTGATCGCAGCGATGATCCCGGTCGGCCAAGCGCTCGACAATGCTGGAATCATGGCGTGGCTCGTCACATGGATCAGTGAGTCGTTCGGGCAGGCTGGTCCGGTCTGGGTGCTCGTTGCGCTCTTCGTCGCGACGATGGTGCTGAGTCAAATCATCTCGAACACGGCGACGGCCGTCTTATTCGCTCCGCTCGCACTGTCGCTCGCCTCGGCACTCCAAGTCAGTCCCGTCCCGCTTGTCGTCGCCGTCGCGATCGCGGCCTCGCTCGCGTTCATGACACCATTCGGGTCACCGACGAACGCGATGGTGTTCGGCATCGGCGGCTATCGCTTCTTCGATTTTGTCAAAGTCGGCTTGCCGCTTCAGGTCGTGACGGCGGTCATCGCCATCTTCACGATTTTGTTCATCTTCCCGTTTTGAAGGAAATGTTGTTTGCTCTGCCGAATGTGTAAAAAAATGCTAAACGATGAGGTGAGAGACGATGTGGAAACGAGTTGGGATGATTTTGGCTGTGTTCTTGCTTGCGGCCTGCTCGAATGAGAGCGAACAGCCGGCACCGACGCTCGGGGCGGACGCCAAAGTGGCCAAGGCGTACTTAGAGGAGCAAGGCTATGACGTCGTCTCTTATAAAGGGAATAGAACGTCGAGCTTTGAAAAGGCAGATCTGCTTGAGTTGCCAACGCAAAGTACGTGGCAAGTCCAGATGACGCCGCCGGATGCCTATATCGGACGTGACATTCGACATGAGAACTTCATCGTCCGCAACCATCCGCTCGATGAAGTCGCAGAACTCGGCCAGACGAACGTCTCGGTCATGATGGTGGCCGGCGAGATCATCGGGGGGACGTCATATCCGGATTCGGCCGAGCCGCTTACCGGAGCGAGCTATTCACTCGATGGGAAGACGGCGGAAGAGCTGCATCCCGATTACATGGAGTGGCGCAGCGAGTGGGAAGCCAAATATAGCGAATGAGCAAGCGCCTCGGGATTCCCGAGGCGCTTCTATTATGAGGCCGTGCCTTTCAGTTTTCCTGGCAGTTTACAGCGCTCGAAGTAGATGAGTTGGCCGCGACGTGCGATGCGGGCCCCTTTATGGAGGTGCCCGGCTTCCTCGAGCATCGCGAGCCCTTTCGCTTTCGCCTCGTCATCGCTTGCCGCGGTAAATGAATCGTTCAAGACGACCGTGCCGTCGTTCTCGAACGCTGTGATCGTATACTGTTCCATCCGTTCGCCCCCTTTGCTTCCATTGTACTGAATGGTCATTCATTCTTCAAGCGAAGGTTTCGTCAGCTCTTCAAATGTGAGTTGACGTGCTGTTTCAGTACGCGGAATCAACTCCGAGACCGTCATCCCGATCAAGCGGACCGGTTCGGTGATCGCCATCTCGTCGAACAGACGGCGAGCGAGCCGTTTAATCTCGTCATGGTCGTGCGTCGGATGGTTCAATTTGATTTGATGGCTCCGGGCTTGGAACTCGCTCGTCTTAATTTTGATTGTCACCGTCTGACAGCTGAGCTCGCGGCGGTCGAGCTGATGGAGCACGTCTTCGATTTCCGGGATGACACGTTCGTACACTTCTTCCGGGTCATCGAGGTCAAACGCGAACGTCGTCTCGGAGCCGATCGATTTTCGTTCCCGGGTCGGCACGACGGGGCGGCTGTCCCGGCCGTGGGCGAGCTCATATAACTGATTTCCCCGGTCGTGGCCGAAGATGGCCTTCAACTGCTCGGGGCGGGTGCCCTGCAAATCGGCGATCGTATGGTAGTCGTGCTTGAACAACGTCTGGGCGGTCACTTTGCCGACCCCGTGCATCGTCGTGATCGGGAGCGGGGCGAGGAACGCCTCGACGTCAGCCGCCTCGACGACCGTCAGTCCGTTCGGTTTGTTGAATCCTGAGGCGATCTTGGCGACGAACTTCGACGGGGCGACCCCGGCCGAAGCGGTCAGCCCGGTCCGCCGTTTGATTTCCCCGAGGATGTAGCGCGCGATATAAGGGCCCGACGTGCTCATGAGCGTGTTTTCTGTCACGTCCAAGTACGCCTCGTCGAGCGAGAGCGGTTCGACGAGCGGCGTGATCGATTTGAAAATGGCCATCACCTGTTGGCTGACGTGTCGATAGACGTGAAAGCGCGGTTTGACGAACGTCGCCTGAGGACAGAGCGCGAACGCCCGCCGTGACGACATGGCGCTGTGCACGCCGTATTTTCGCGCCTCATACGAACAAGTGGCGACCACCCCACGGCTGTGAGGGGCGCCACCGACGATGACCGGTTTATCGCGTAAGTCAGGGCGGTCGCGTTGTTCGACCGAGGCGTAAAATGCGTCCATATCGACATGGATGATCAATCGTTCCATGAACATCACCTTTCTGTATCATCTGCTCCTTTCAGTATACCGAACTTTTGTTCGTTTTTTGCTAGTTTTGCTTATTTCGTTTGCTGCGCTGTTTATCCAACTTCTCTTGGCTGCGGATTTGATTCGGGAATTGCAGAAGCGACCCAATCCAATTTTTTTGCTTCAACCAGAAATAAATCAAAACCGTGAAGCCGATGATCATAAGCCAGGCGAACAAATAACCGAGCGGCCACTCGAGCTCGGGCATTTGTTTGAAGTTCATGCCCCAGACCGCACCGAACGCGACGACGGGCGTCGTCAAGGCCGTGAAAACGGTGAGCGCCTTCATGATCTCGTTGCCACGGAAGTTTGACAACGTCGCGGCCAAATCGGTCATCGCGATGACGTCTTCTTGGTAATGTTCGATCAACGTCAGGAGCCGATTGACGCGATATTTGGCGAGACGATACGCTTTCAATTCGTTTAAGTCCATGTCGAGAAACGCCTCGCGCCCGGCCATGAGCAGTTCGCGGTACGGGACGACGGTATCGGACCATCGTTCGATCTCGCTGCGGAGCCCGAAAATCTCATTCATGAACTGGGGCGGCACTTGCCCGCTCATCTCGCGCTGGGCGACCATCAACCGTTCTTCATATTCATCGATGCCATGAAAGTAATAGTCCATCTTTTCAGCGAGCAAATCATAGAACGCCTCGATTGGTGTATCGTATTGCTTGGCCGCCACTGACTGGCAATAGACGTCGTCAAAGCCGATCGTCCATAAGAAATCCCGGGTCACGAAGTAGTGCCCGATCTTTTGCGGTTCACGCTCGAGCTGTTCATAGTCGAGCGTGAGCGAGCCATACATATAGTCTTGCTCGACAATGATTTTTGTGACTTTCGCCGTCGTCAACTGCTCGAGCCAATACGTGTACGCTTCTTCATAATGATTGTCGACCTGTACGATTTCTTCGGGTCGTGTATACCATTTCCAACTCATCTTCCATTCCCCCAATTTCCTTCTCCCTCAAGTATTCCCGCTTTCCTAAGAAAGTTGGCATCTCACGTGAACTTTCGTTAAGATGAAGGTACTGACAAGAAGAGAGGTGCTTTTTTTGACGACTACTAAAATCGGTCAGCTCAAAGTGGGCGACACGTTAAACCAATATGTCATGATCAAACAATCCTATCGAGGACTCGCCGGAAATGGCAAACCATATTTGACGCTCATTCTTTGCGATGAGAGCGGAGAGATTGAGACGAAAGTATGGGATAGCGCCGACACGGATAAATATGCGACGAAGAAAATCGTCCACGCTTCCGGAGAAGTGATGGATTACCGCGGGCGGACCCAACTGAAGCTCAAACAAATCTCCATCATCGAAGGGGAGACGGACATCGCGCCATACGTCCGTTCGGCACCTGTACCGAAGTCGGAACTCGAGACGGGAATCCGCGGCTATATCGAGGCGATGGAGCACGTAGGGATGAAACAACTCGTGACGGCGCTCGTCGACCGGAACGAAGAGGCTTACTTCACGTATCCGGCCGCGGTGCGACACCACCATGCGGTCTATTCGGGCCTTGCGTTCCATGTCTTGTCGATGCTGAAACTCGCTGAAACGATGTGTGACCTGTACCCGCAATTGAATCGTGATTTGCTCGTCTCGGGTGTCGTGCTCCACGACTTGGCGAAAGTGATCGAGTTGTCGGATGCGATCACGCCGGAGTATACGCTTGAAGGCAAACTGCTCGGCCACTTGTCGCTCATGGCGTCTGAAATCGAGGTCGTGGCCCGAGAACTCGGGACCGAACGCGAAGTCGTGACGTTGCTCCAACATCTCGTCCTCAGTCATCACGGGAAACCGGAGTGGGGATCGGCGAACGCGCCACAGCTCCCGGAAGCTGAGATGTTGTTCTTCATCGACAACATCGATGCCCGGATGAACATGTTCGAGAAGGCGTTCGAGGGGATCGAACCCGGAGCGTTCACTGAGCGGGTCATGGCACTCGATAACCGTGCGTTTTATAAACCGAAGCTATGAAGGCATACAAAAAAGACGTCCCGCGGGACGTCTTTTGCTTATTGCTCGGTCGATTCTTCGGCCGGTGCTTCTTCTGTACCTTCTTCTGACGCTTTGATGGCGTCTTTCACAGCGTCGAACTGTGTTGAAGCTTTCGCATCTTTCACGTCGACGTTATATTTCTCGATCAACTCGGCGTAGATCTTGTTCGCGTCGACAGAGGCTGCTTTTTCAGTTGCCAATTCTTCACGGATGCGATCTTTCTCGTCTTCGAGTTTAAGATCTTTTTCTTTACGATCCATGACTTTGATGACGTGGAAACCGAATTGTGATTGGACCGGCTCAGATACTTTGCCGACCACGTCTTCTTGGAACGCGTATTCTTCAAACTCTGGGACCATGGCGCCGGCTGAGAAGTAACCGAGGTCGCCACCTTTTTCACCAGAACCTGTGTCTGTCGATTTCTCTTTCGCGACGTCTGCGAAGTCAGCGCCATCGTTCAATTCTTTGATGATCGCTTGGGCTTCTTCTTCTGTCTCAACGAGGATGTGGCTCGCTTTGACTTCGACGTTCTCTTTCGCGAATTGTGCCTCGATGTCTTCGTCCGTCACTTCGACGAGTTCTGACTTCGCTGCATCGACGAGCATTTGTCCGCGGAGCGCTTCTTTGAACTCGTCCGTGTCAGTCATGCCAGCTTGTTGAATCGCTTGCTCGAACTCTTCTTTCGAGTTGAACTGCTCTTCAGTCTTGCTGAACTCTTCGTCAACTTTGTCTTGTTCGACTTTGTCGCCGTATTCTTTTTCAAGCAACTCGTTCATCGTTTCTTGGAAAGCTAGTTGTGGGACCATACGGTCGTAGCTCATGTCCGCGATCTCGCCGCGTGTCACTTCGCCGCCTTCAAAGGAAACAACTGCTGAGTTGTCCGAAGACCCGCCGTTTGTCGCCGCATATGTGCCGCCGACACCGATGAGAAGTGCAATCGCTGATGCGCCGACGAGGGCGCCTGTTGAAAACTTCTTGTTTTGTTTGTTCGGTTCGTTCGTCATTCCGTTTGACATATATTCCACCCCTAAAAATCTATAAGTTTCTAAATCCGACTATACCACATTTTGTTAATGATAACAGCTGTTCTCTTGCCTGTGTAGTATCATAGCACAGAAACGTGTCGTATAATGATGAAAGAGAATGTGAAATGATGGGGTGGAGAACGTGTCGTTAGAAGAGAAAATCAATCAATTATCGTTTCAAATGGAACTGTTGCTCGGGGCGGTCGATTGGTCGGAGCGGCCCTTTGAACATGAGGTGCTCAAGGCGAATCTGACACGGCAAGAAGTCGTCGCGTTTTTCGCGCTGCTTGATGATATCCGAGAACGACAAAACGAGCAAGCGCGCTACGGTCTGTCGTCCGTAGAGCCTTTGCTCGTTCATTTCGTCGGCATGCTTCATCCTCATTTAGAGGCCGAGACGATTCTCGCGGCGTGCGTGCGCCAAGGAATGGCGCTAGACGTCACGGAACCGCTGTATCGGCAGGTCAAGCTTCTTTACTGATCTCGTCGTCCTCAGGGCGACGTCCGGCTTCTTCTGTGATCATCTTCGATGTTTCAGCGAAGATGTCCATGAAGTTGTCGCCATACAAGCGGCGAACGATCGCGGTGATGTCCGTCAAGTCCGGGAATTTCCCGTACAATTCTTGGAGCGGGAGCGAAGCGCGGAAGACGCCGTTCTCTTCCGGATCGAACGCATGAATCGTCTCGAGCAAGAGCGCTTCACCTTCAGGCGTCAATTGGACGTACGTGTTTCGTTTGTCCGTCTCCTTTTTCGAGAACGTGAGCAAACCGCGGTCTTCTAACTTCTTCGAGAAGTTGAACGCCGTCGATACGTGCATGACCCCATATTTGGCGATCTCTGAGATCGAGGCGCCGCCGAGGGCGTGAGCGATCCATAAAATATGGTGTTCGTTAATGTTCAAATCGAACGGCTTGATCCAATTTTGCCAGTCTTTCTCGACCGTCTTCCACAATGCCTTACTAAGTTGAATGATTTTATGACTATAGAGCATGGCCTCAGGGCCAGTGAATTCTTTTTCATGTTCCATGTCGATCCATCCTTTCCGGATACAATGTGACTAAAACGACGGGCGATGACAACAGACCGGTCAGTTGGTCTTTTCCGCTTTCGCTTCGGTCATGTCTGACTGTACGTTCGAAAGCTCGTCTAGGTTTCCTTGGATCCGCTCGATTGAAGGCTGAATGTCTTGTTGATAACGTTCGACTTCGGCTTTCACTTGATCCGTCAATTCTTTCCCTTGCAATTTACCGGCCGCGGCCACTTGCGACGCGTCCTTGGCAACTTTTTGGAATTGTTCTTTCAACGTAGTGATTGTGGACGCCCGGTGTTGATTGGCCGCGGCGTCATTTGCCGTTCCACGGGCGATTTTCTTCACGGTCGCAACCCCTAAAAACGCTACGACGAAGCCAAATGCAACCCACTCTCGACGATTGTGACTCGACAATACATTCCCCTCCTCAAGCACACTGATGCTACAATACATTCTTTTCATATTATTTTACCAAAAAAGAGTGATTAAAAACCTATATCTTAAATAAAATTTTTCAGAACATTCAATTTTGACCGAAAAATCATTTTATTTTAAACTATGGGTAAAGGAAGGTGACCTCCAGTGAACATGCAAAAGCGTTGGGTTGATGACATGCTAGACCTGTATAACGCGGCCAAGCGACTGGGAGATGACCCTTGGGCACAGACAATAATGGAAGCACTCGAGGCGGGATATGAAGCGTCGGAACAGAATGAACAGACGCGTAAACAAACTTTGCTTGAAAAGCGACTCGTTGAAATAGACGCCCGTCTAAATTTGTTAAGAAAAGAATTCGAACAAGCGGAATCTGTCAAATCGCGGCAACAGTTGTACGAGCAAGCGATTAAATTACAAGTCGAACGGGCCCAAATCGAGGAAGAGCGGAAACGTCATCTCGATTCGATCAATTCGTCATAAGGGCACATAAGACAATGGACCGGTCGCTCCAGGAGCGGCGGTCCATTTTTTCATAGCTTCGCTTTGATGCCGGCAGCGATGGCTTGCATGTCTTCAGTGGAGTAATCGTCTTGGTGCGTCTCCCATTTTGCGTCAAATCCATCTGTCTCGCCATAGCGTGGCAACAGATGCATATGGAAATGGTAAACCGTTTGTCCGGCGATTGCTTCGGCGTTCGATAGGATGTTCATGCCGATCGCGCCCGTCTCGCGCTGGATGGCGTTTGCGATAGAAGGCACGGCTTGGAAGACGTCCCGGGCGACATCGGCTGGCAGTTCATAAATGTTTCGGGCGTGATGTTTTGGGATGACGAGCGTATGGCCTTTCGTGACCTGCGAGATATCGAGGAACGCGACGACGGCGTCGTCCTCGTATACCTTATAAGAAGGAATCTCGTTCTGGACGATTTTACAAAAAATACAGTTGGCTTCAGTGTGCATGTGGGTTCCTCCATTCGTAAATGACTATTCCACTTCATCATAACATGGAAATTCAGGCGGAAGAATGATTGTCCGGGAGGATGAATCGTCTTAGACTAGAAACAACAGCAATCAAGAGAGGAAGTAAACGGATGGCGTATGTACGATCGAAAAAAACGGTACGGCGGAGGCGAATCTATTATGTCCTCCTTGCGACAATCGTGCTCGGGCTGATCGCCGGGGCCGTCTATCGCTGGGGATATCAACCGGCGGCAGCCAATGACAAGATTCATGTCCGGTTCAAAGAGGCGCTGTTGAACGAGGACGTCAGCTTCTTCCAGGAGAACGTCGAGTATGAATCAGAACCGCTGACACGAGCCGAGGCGCTCCGCTTCATGGGCTGGTTGAATGAAGAGAAGACGATTCGGGGCGAGGCCATCTCGGAAGTAGCGCAGGACCGCGCCGACCGGGAGCAAGGTATGGAGACGGATGGGTTGTTCCGGCTCGTCGATACGGGGGCAGGACGGTTTGGTTTCTCGGACTATCGGATTGAATTGTTGCCGAAGACGCTCGTTGTGACATCGGACGTACCGTTGACGAACGTGTGGGTGGACGGTGCACAAGTCGGTCGAATTGATGAGGGGGGCGGTGAGGTGGCACTCGAGCGTATGCCCGGTCGTTATGACGTGAAAGCCGTCGCTGTCATCGATGGGTCGACGGTGACCGAGACTGAGGTCGTGACGCTGACGGAAGACGATGACTTGGCGTTTGCCTTGTTGCCGGAACAAGCTGAGACCGTCGCCGGGCAGTTCGATCTTGATCGGGCCGAGTTGATTGAAATCGAAGTCGAAGCTCAGACAGGTCACTCGATTGAGACGATTGAAGGGCTGATGAACAAACGTGAACAAACCGTCCTCGACGAGATTGGTGAACCGATGGAGCGAGGGGACGTCTGGCGCTATGACGGGATGGAGCTCCGGTTTGTTGACGGGCGCGTCGAACGCATCGACATCGATTTACAGAAGCGGCCGGATGACCTCATTGCGCTTTTAGGTGAACCGAACGAGCGAGTCGAAACGGACCTCGGTGTCGAATGGCGCTACGACCGGACGCTGCTCGAGTCGATTTTCACGTTTTTGCGCTTGGAGAGCGAGAAACGATTCATCGAGCGGGATGAGGCCCTCTATCTCATCCTCACATGACAAAAAACGGGACCCTCGGCGAGGGTCCCGTTTTTCTAGCACTGGATTAGCGCTTTTTGTTCATTGACTTCATAACGAACGATACGATCAAGATCAAGATAATCGCACCGAGAAGTGCTGGGATAATCGCGATGCCGCCAACTGCAGGACCGAAGTCTCCGAAGATGAGGCCACCGAGCCAAGCACCGATGATACCGGCAATGATGTTCCCGATGACGCCACCTGGTACATCCTTACCTAAAATAAGACCTGCTAACCAACCGATAATACCCCCGACGATTAAAGTGATAATCCAACCCATAAAAACATTCTCCTTTCTGTTTTGTCCATTGTTCTTCCTAACAATTTTATGGAACAATGGAAGTAATGAATAAGTTTTAAAATGCCTTACAGTTCAGATTATTCCCATGTGACAGCTTTTAAAACATATATCACAAAAAAAAGTTGAAAATGAGGGGTGGAGTTTTCATGTTGCACGTCGACCAGTTGAACGGCGGTTATATAGGTAAACAAGTGTTACACGATGTTTCGTTTGAAGTGAAAAAAGGTGAGCTCGTCGGGCTCATAGGGCTAAACGGCGCCGGGAAATCGACGACGATCAAACATATTTTAGGATTGCTTGATCCGATTTCGGGATCGGTCGAAGTCGATAGTGAGACACTCGCTTCTTCGGAAAATAACTATCGTAAGAAAATAAGTTATATACCCGAGACCCCTATTTTATACGACACATTGACGTTGCGTGAACATTTGACGTTAATCGGGAAAGCGTATGACATCGACGAGGCCGACCTGAAAATCCGGACCGAAAGATTGTCCCGAGATATGCGGATGGAGAAGCAATTGGACTGGTTTCCGTCCGTTTTTTCAAAAGGAATGCGGCAAAAAGCGATGATCCTCTGTGCACTCGTGACAAAGACGCCGCTCCTCATCGTCGATGAACCGTTCGTCGGGCTCGACCCGCTCGCGATTCGCCAACTGCTGCGATTGTTTGATGAGTATAAGGAAGATTGCGCCATCTTGATGTCGACCCACATCTTGGAGACGGCGGAACGTCACTGCGACCGCTTCGTTTTCTTGCACCAGGGGTCGGTCATCGCGACCGGTACGGCGGCGCAGTTGCGCGAGACATATGGTCTTCGTCCGGACGCCACGCTCGATGACATTTATGTTGAGGCGATTGATGCCGAGGAGCGGAAGCAATGAACGTGTTCAAACAACGATTTGGCGTCTGGGTGGAGGACGTCGTGAAATACAGCCGGTACGTGGCGAACGGCGGTTTGTTGTTCACACTTTATTTCACGCTCATTTACGGAGCGTTCGTTTACAACCAGTTCTTGACGGACTTGGACCCGACATTCCCGAGTGAATGGATTGTGGCGCTCCTCTGGTTGCTTCTGCCGCTCGGGCATCGCCCCCGCACATTGATTCAAGAAGCGGACCAAGTCTTCTTATTGCCGCGACTCGGTGAGATGCAAACGTTCATGAACGGCGTTCGACTATTCAACGTCGTCTTCGCTGCCGTCCGTGCCGTCCTCATCATGCTCGTCGTGTTGCCGTTGCTCGTCCGGACGCAAGCGCTCACCTCGGTCGAAGTCGGGGCCATCATCGCGACGAGTGTCCTGATCTCGGTGGCGGGACGGCTCGCCAAGTTGGAGGGGGTCAAATATGTCGTCTTGCCGAGCGCGCTCGCGAGCGGCTTTCTCATCCTGTTTGGTGTGCCGATGTTGACACCTGTGCCGGCGCTCGTCCCATTCATCTTGCTCCACGTGCGACGAAATCGACGCATCCCGCTGTTCGATTGGCTCTTGCTTGAAGAGAAGAGCAAAGCCCAGTTCAACCGGGTCGTCAGTTGGTTCGTCGATGTCCCGGCGATGCGGGAAGATGTGCGGGAACGATCGCTCATCGTGAACCTGCTCGAGCGCTCGGTCTTGAAACGGGCCGATGCGGCACGGTACGTCTATGGCCTCCGGGTCATGCGCTCGAACGATTCGCTCGATCTCGTGTTGCGTCTTTCCGCCGTCGCGCTCGTCGTCATGTGGCTCTCGGGCGGGTGGTACGTTGGGTTGGTCGTCCCGCTTTTCGTCGGGTTGACTGCCTTGCAACTCGTCCCGTTGTTTAAACGACTCGACACGGTGTCGATGGCGTCGTGGTTGCCGATCACACGTGCCGAGCGGCTCGTCGCCTATAAATGGTGGGCGACACGGCTGTTGTTCGCGCAAATGCTCGCCCTTGGCGCGGCTTCGCTCATGTTCGGGGCGACGTGGGATACACTCGTCGGTCTCGTGCTCGCATATATGGTCGTCCGGTACTATTTGAGCCGACTGACATGAAACAGGGACACCCGCTTTGGGTGTCCCTGACTGATGTCGTTATTTCTTCGGTGACATGACCGATACACTCGACCCGAGAATTTTCGGGAGGCGTGCCGGTGTCTCTGCTTCTGGCTCGACTTCACCGTATGCGGATACACCGTGCTCGGCGATGTCGAGGCCGATATCTTCTTGTTCTTCCGTGACACGAAGACCGATCGTGACGTCGAGCAATTTCAAGAAGGCGTAGCTACCGCCACCAGCGATGACCATTGCAATCAAGACGCCGAGTGCTTGAACACCGAGTTGACCCAAGCCGCCGCCGTAGAAGAGGCCGGCCGAACCGATGCCCGTGATTTCGACCAAACGAGGCGAGGCGAAGAATCCGAGCGCGAGCGTCCCGATGATTCCGGCGACCCCGTGTACCGAGAAAGCACAGAGCGGGTCATCGACATATTTTGCCATGAGGATGCTCGTACCGTATGTGGCGATCGAAGCGACGGCACCGATGACGACGGCGGCCCATGGTTCGACGAAGGCACAGGCAGCAGTGATCGCGACGAGCGCCCCGAGCACACCGTTGACGATCGTCGGGATGTCCGCTGTCTTCTTATGCATCATGACGATAGCGAGGGCGCCGAGGGCACCGGCAGCCGTGGCGAGCATCGTCGTAAGAGCGACGTAACCGAAGAATCCATCTGCGACCGACATCGTCGACCCGGCATTGAATCCGAACCAGCAGAGCCAGAGCACGAGTCCACCGACGACCGTCAAGACGTGGTTGTGACCGGCGAGTGATTCGGTTTTACGACGTGGTTTCAAGATGATGGTGGCCATGAGGGCGGCCATTCCGCCTTGAAGGTGGACGACGGCCGAACCGGCGAAGTCTTGCATCCCCATCGAGCCGAGGAGTCCACCGGCCCATACGGAGCGGGCGACGATCGGATAGAGGATGGCGACGAAGAAAATACCGAACAAGATGTACGCGGAAAGTTTGGCCCGCTCTGCGAAACCGCCCCAGGCGATGGCGAGTGCGACAGCGACGAACGACAACTGGAACAAGAATTTGATGTCGATCGAGACGTTGGCCCAATCAAGGCTCGTGAACGATCCGTTCATGAAGAATCCTTCCGTCCCGAACCAGCGGGTCCCGTCCCCGAAGGAGAGGCCGAAGCCGACGGCCCAAAAGGCGAGTGCCGCCACAGAGAGGCTGATGATTTGTTTGACTGCGACGTGCCCGGCGTTTTTAGCCCGGAGCGTCCCCGTCTCGAGCAAGCCAAAACCAAGTTGCATCGTTAAGACGAGCAGTGCAGCGATGAGTACGAACAGCGTGTCCATATAATATAAGATGTCTTCCATGTTGCGATTCCTCCTTTTTGCGATTGATGATTCAAAAGTTGTTTTCAGTGTAAGACGAAAAATTCGACTTGGATTGCAATTTGTCAGATTATCTGACATAGTTTTTTTATGAAGGAGGAGGACGAGCGATGGACTATAAGTCGAAGAAAGTAATCGGGATGGGCGTCATCACTGAGCTGACAGGACTTTCGGAGCGACAAGTCCGTTATTATGAAGCGAAAGGGCTCGTCTTTCCGGATCGGACAAAAGGTGGGTCACGTAAATATTCCTTCCATGACGTCGAGCGATTGGTCGATGTAGCGTCGAAACTTGAGGATGGCTGGCGAATTCAAGACATCAAAGAGCGCGAGAAGCGTCTGTCGTCGAAACAGCGTGACGATTTGATCCGAGGTCAGCTCAATTCAGCCTTCCGCACGTATCCGACAAAGAAATGACACAAAGAAAACACAATGAAAATGCTTCACATTAGCATTATTCTAATTAATTTCTGTATAATGTTTTTGAGTTCACATACCTATAGAAGAAGAGTGTAGGAGAATTATAGAGGGGAATGACGCGACGTATGAACGATACTATTTTGAAGGCGTTTCGAGGAGAGGCGACAGACTATGTGCCCGTCTGGTACATGCGCCAAGCCGGACGCTACCAACCAGAATATCGTGAGATCAAAAAAACGAGGACACTATTCGAGATCACGCATGATGCCGAGCTGTGTGCCTACGTGACAGAGCTCCCGGTGAAACAACTTGGAGTCGACGCGGCCATTCTGTATAAAGACATCATGACGCCACTCCCGTCGATGGGCGTCGATGTGGAAATCAAGAGCGGCATCGGTCCGGTCATTGATAACCCATACCGGACGATGGAAGATGTGGAACGTTTGAAACCGCTCAATCCGGAAGACATCTCGTACGTGTTCGAGACGATCCGTTTGCTTCGGGAACGTTTGGAAGTTCCGCTCATCGGATTCTCGGGCGCACCGTTCACGCTCGCGAGCTACATGATTGAAGGTGGTCCTTCGAAGAGCTACCACCGAACGAAAGCACTCATGTACGCCGAGCCGGACGTGTGGAACGCGCTCATGGAGAAATTGGGCGACATGGTCATCACGTATGCGACGGCGCAGGCAGAAGCCGGGATCCAGGCGTTCCAATTGTTCGACTCATGGGTCGGGACGCTCAGCCGTAAGGATTATGTCCGTTATATCAAACCGACGACAGAACGAATCTTCACCGAGTTGCGCAAGCTCGACATCCCGCTCATCATGCACGGTGTCGGAGCGAGCCATCTCGTCGAAGAGTGGCAAGACCAGCCGCTCGACGTCGTCGGACTCGACTGGCGCCTATCGATTCAAGAGGCGCGCGACCGCGGCATCACGAAAGCGGTCCAAGGTAACCTTGACCCGTCATTCTTGCTGGCCCCGTGGCCGGTCATCGAAGCGAAAGTGAAAGAAATCCTCGACGAGGGGATGAAACAACCTGGATACGTCTTCAACTTGGGACATGGGGTATTCCCGGAAGTCGATCCGTCCGTTCTCGTCAAATTGACAGCATTTATCCATGACTACTCACGTGAAAAAATGGGAGGCAAATCATTATGAAAACCGTCGGATTACTCGTAATGGCTTATGGGACACCATACAAACCTGAAGATATCGAGCGTTACTACACACACATCCGCTATGGCCGCAAACCATCACCGGAAGCACTCCAAGACTTGACGGAGCGCTATGAGGCCATCGGAGGCGTGTCACCGCTCGCGAAGATTACCATCGACCAAGCGGAGACGCTCCGTGACATCTTGAACGAGCGTCACGCCGGTGAGATCGACTTCAAACTCTACATCGGGCTCAAGCACATCGAACCGTTCGTAGAAGATGCGGTCGCGCAAATGGCCAACGACGGTATCAAAGAAGCGGTGTCGGTCGTATTGGCTCCGCACTACTCGTCATACAGCGTCAAGTCGTACAACGGGCGGGCGCATGAAGAAGCCGCGAAATACGGCATCGAGATCCGTTCGGTCGAATCGTGGTACGATGAGCCGAAATTCATCAACTGGTGGGCGGAAGCAATCAAGGCGACGTTTGCGAACTTGCCGGTGCCGGCCGAGAAGGCATGCTTGATCGTCTCGGCACACAGTCTCCCAGAGAAGATTTTGGCAGGCGGCGACCCGTATCCGGATCAATTGAAAGAGACGGCGGATAAAATCGCCCAAGCGGCGGGCGTACCGAACTACGAGGTCGGTTGGCAGTCAGAGGGCAACACGCCTGACCCGTGGATCGGACCGGACGTCCAAGATTTGACGGCTGAACTTTATGAAAAGCATGGTTATGAGGCGTTCGTCTACACGCCGGTCGGATTCGTCGCGGATCATCTCGAGGTGCTCTTCGATAACGACGTGGAATGTAAAGTCGTTTGTGACCGCCTAGGCGTCCACTATGCACGTCCAAACATGCCAAACGCGGAGCGTAGCTTCATTGAAGCCATCGCCGATCGAATGGAAAGCGTGATTGTGCATCATGCGTAATGTAACGATTGTCGGTGGTGGGATCACAGGTCTCACCGCCGCTTTTTATGCCGAGCGTTATTTGCCGGAAGACGTCACCATCAAGCTCGTCGAAGCGAGCGGCCGTTTAGGTGGAAAAATCGATACGTTCGAGACCGGGGAATTTGCGGTCGAACGAGGGCCGGATTCGTATGTGTTCCGGAAAACGGCGATGACCGACTTGATTCATGAGGTCGGGCTCGGCGATGAGATCGTCCGGAACGGCGTCGGCCAAGCGTACGTGCTCCATCATGACGGATTACATCCGATTCCGAAGCAGACGGTCATGGGCATTCCGCTCGACGTCGATGCGTTCAAGGATACGACACTCTTGTCCGACGAAGAACACGCCACGCTTCGGAAGATGCTGTTGTCGCCCCCGGACGTCGAAGCGCCGAAGACGGACGTCTCGCTCGGGCTTTATTTACGCGAGCGCGTCGGGGACCCAATCGTCGACCGGTTGATCGAGCCGCTTCTTTCCGGGATTTATGCGGGAGATATCGATCAGATGAGTGCGTTGTCGACGTTCCCGCAATTCATCGAAGGCGAGAAGAAATACGGCAACTTGTATGAAGGGATGCGTCACCTTCGTCCCGAGCAGCGGGTCGCTGAAGTCGGGGCGAAGAAAGTCGGACAGTTCGCTTCACTCAAACGAGGGTTGAAGTCGCTCACCGACCGTCTGGCCGAACGGCTAGAGCGCACCGAAATCGTCTTGAACTGTTCGGTCGAACAAGTCGAGGAGATTGAGGGCGGCTATCGCCTGCTGACGAACCGTGGCGATATCGAGTCCGATCATCTCATCTTGACGGTCCCGCCTCGGCTCATCCGTCAGTTCTTGCCGAAAGTCGACAGCGATTTCCTCGCGGACATGAAGCCGCACGCGACGGCGACGTGCTCGCTCGTGTTTAAACAAGACGATATCGAGCTGCCGTTCGTCGGTACAGGTTTCGTCACGAGCCAGGAGGCGGACGTGACGATCACCGCGTGCACGTTCATCGACCAAAAATGGCCGCACGCCGTGCCGGAAGGGTATCACGTGCTACGCGTCTTTCTCGGACGACCGGGCGCCGATGACATCGTCGATGCGTCTGACGACGAGATTGTGACGACCGCACTTCGGGACCTTGGCGGCTTGATGACGATTAAAGCAGCCCCGCTCGAGACGGTCGTCAGCCGGCTCCGGGACGGGCTGCCGCCATACGCCGTCTTCCATTCCGACCGGGTCCGCGCGCTACGCGCCGAGATGGGCCGCGTCTATCCGGGCATCCTGCTCGCGGGCATCGCCTACGACGGGATTGGCATGCCGGACTGCATCAAGAGCGTCCATGAACAGATCAAAGCGCTCGCGGAAGAACGTTAAAGATTCATGAAGGGAGGTGTCGGATTATTCCGATGGCCTCTCTTTTTGTTATAGTTATAAGCGAAACAGAAAAAGAGGAGTGGATGTTGATGACAACGTACAAATTGTTCGTATCCGATATGGATGGCACGATCCTGCACAACCACACGAAAATCGCGCCCGAGACGGCAGAAATCGTTCGCGCGGCAGAAGAACAAGGGATTCGCTTTGCGATTGCGACGGGACGCAATTACTTCAACGCGAAAGAAATCCTCGATGAGGTCGGCCTCACGTGCCCGATCGTCTCATCAAACGGCGGACGAGTGTTGACAGAAACCGGCGACGTGCTACATGAAATCGATTTGACGACGGAAGAAGCGCTCGAGGTCGTATCGGTGTTGCATCAAGACCATAAATATTCGGACGTCTTCTATGAAATGTATTCGGAGGCGGGACTCGTCGCGAGCCGACTCGACTTGATCGATGCGACGATGGAAAACTTGAAACAGAACGGGGACGAGCGGTCGCTCGAGATGTATGAGTTCTTCCGCAAACGTTATTATGTCAACGAAGATGTCCGTCTCGTCGAGGATATCGAAGACTTCATTAAGAACGAGGCCGGACGCGTCTATAAATTCATCGCTTTCTCGAGCCACTTTGAGAAAATGTCATCGCTGTGGACGGAAATCGATGAGCGCGTCGAAGGCGTTTACGTTACGTCTTCAGGCAACGATAACATCGAGGTCATGGCGAACGGGGCCGACAAAGGGCACGGCATCAAAAAACTGGCCGAGCATTTCGGTGTCGATTTGTCAGAAGTCGTCGTCATCGGCGACAACTTGAACGACATTCCGATGTTTGAGGTCGCCGGCAAAGCCATCGCGATGGGCAATAGTCATGAAGACTTGATCGCCATCAGCCATCACGTCACCGAGCGTCACGACGAATATGGTGTCGCGAACGCATTGAAACGCGTCATGACAGGGGAATGGAAGTAAACGAGTTGTAGCGCCGGGCCGACGTCTCGTATAATACAACTAACGAACATCCTTAGGAGGAACTTACTGTGAAATTTATTTTCAACCCGGACATCCGGGACCCAAAACTCAACTTGGCGGTCGAGGAGTACATCCTCAAACATTTGAACGTCGAGCATGAGGACTATTTCTTGTTCTATATTAACGGCCCGTCGATCATCATCGGTAAGAACCAAAACACGTCAGAAGAAGTCAACTTGAAGTATATCGAAGAGAACGGAATCGACGTCGTCCGTCGCCTCTCGGGCGGCGGGGCCGTCTATCACGACGAAGGGAACTTGAACTTCAGCTTCATCACAAAAGATGACGGCAACTCGTTCAATAACTATAAGAAGTTCACGCAACCGATCGTGGATGCCTTGAAACAGCTCGGCGTCGAGGCGGAGTTGACGGGACGTAACGATATCCAAGTCGGCGAACGCAAAATCAGCGGTAACGCCCAGTTCACGACGCGCGGCCGCATGTTCAGCCACGGGACGCTCATGTTCAACTCGAACATCGAGGAAGTCGTCAACTCGCTCAACGTCTCAGAAGAGAAGATGCGCTCGAAAGGAATCAAGTCGGTCCGGAGCCGTGTCGCCAACATCACCGAGTTTTTAGAAGAAGAGATGGCGATGGAGCACTTCGTCGAGGCACTCCTTCACTCAATCTATGACGGACAAGAACCCGAGCGTTACGTGCTTCGCGATGAGGACTGGGAGATTGTTCAGGACATCTCGAAAGAACGCTACGCGAACTGGGATTGGAACTTTGGGAAATCGCCGAAGTTTGATGTCGAGTCGAAACGTCGTTTCCCGATCGGCACGATTGATGTCCGCTTGAACGTCAACAAAGGGACGATCACGGAAGCAAAAATCTACGGCGACTTCTTCGGCGTCGGGGATATCCATGATGTCGAACAAGTACTCGTCGGGACGCGATTCGAACGCGGCGCGATTCGGGAACAATTGTCACAGCTTGACGTCAAACATTACTTTGGCAACGTCGAGCTCGAAGAACTCGTCGATCTCATTAGCTGAAGCGGGTTTGAGGGAAGAAGGGGCTCTGAACATGGTCCCTTCTTTTTGGCGTTTTCGTGACATCTTGTGTGGACCGTTGCGCGTCGTTTCGACGAGGCGTATCATAATCAATGCAAGCGCTTTCGTAAATTGGGTTCAACCAATAGGAGGAAACAATATGTACCGATTTATCACAGAGTGGATGGACGCGAATTGGATGTGGGTGACGGAGCAACCGACGTTTGACCTCGCTGTCCGCGCGATCGGTCTTGAGTTAGAAGGAAGAGGGATTGTCGATGAGTCATTCGCGCGCGTCGTCATCGAACAAGAGCGGACGATCCCGTCTGGCGTGACAGATGTCGCCGTACCGGTCGCTGTCGTCGATGTACCGCTCCACGTTTCGAAACAAGATGGAATCACGTTGTTACATCTTAATCACCCGTTTGCGATGCAGACGATTGCTGCTGAAACCATTCGGGCCGAGGCGATTTTCTTCATCACGGCAACAACCGAAGCGAAGAAGTCGGCGCTCCACAAATTGATGGACGATTTGCTCATGGATGACGAGACACTGCAGGCGCTCGTCCACGTACAGAGCCGGACCGGTTTGTATCATTTGAAGACGATGGACTTGAAAGCGTTTTCTTATTGAGCCGTTTCATGTACAATGAAGATAACTGAAAAAGAGCGCGGATGCCGTGCTCTTTTTTACGGCTCAAAAGTGAATAGTCATTCATTTTCAAAGGGGGATTACCATGGCAAACTTAGTCACGGCACTACAGGGCGTTGTGGCCGCGCATCCGAATAAGGCGGCCTACGTGTTTGGGGAAGACACGGTCAGCTACGGACAGTTTTTCGGTCAAATCGAGGCGATGGCGGCGACACTTGAGCAAAAAGGGATCGGACAAGGCGACCACGTCGCACTCGTCCTCGGGAATAGCCCGGCATTCTTGATTTCCTATTTTGCGGTGCTCGCACGAGGTGGGGTCGTCATTCCGATCAACCCTACATACACGCCAGATGAGATGGCCTATATTTTAGTCGATGGGGATGTGAAGGCAATCGTCGCCTTGTCACCGCTCGTCGCGCAAGCAGAAGCCGCGCTCACGAAGTTACCGCAACTCCGCCTCGTCATCTCGGTCCCGTACGCGGACGTACCGGCGTTGAAACGGGACGGGGACATCGAGTTCTTGCCGTTCGAGGAGGCGTTCGCGACGACGAAAGGGGAACTCGTCACGGTCGATGAGGAAGACGTCGCCGTCATCCTCTATACGAGCGGGACGACCGGGAAACCGAAGGGAGCGTTGTTGACGCATCTCAACTTGTTCTCGAACGCCCATTCGATCGGCGAATATTTGGAGATCACGCCGGAAGATAAAGCGCTCGCGGCGCTGCCGATGTTCCACGTCTTCTGTCTGACTGTCATCGTCAATGCCCCACTCCTTCGCGGGGCGACGATTGTCATCTTGCCGAAATTCTCGCCGCAGGACGTGTTCGACCTCATCCCGAGACATCGCGTCAGCATTTTCGCCGGGGTGCCGACGATGTACAACTTCTTGTTGCAGACGGCGATGAAAGTCCCGGCCTACGCCTCGGCACTCAAGCACGTCCGCGTCTTCGTCTCCGGTGGGGCGAGTCTGCCGGTGCAACTGCTCGAATCGTTCGAGCAGAAGTTCGAGTGTAAGATCCTTGAAGGGTATGGCCTCTCGGAAGCGTCACCGGTCACCTGCTTCAACCCGCTCCATGGGGAGCGGAAGGCAGGTTCGATTGGTCCGTCGATCGTCCACGTCGAGAACAAAGTCGTCGACGAGCTCGGGGAAGAAGTCGGGATCGACGAGGTCGGTGAACTGATCGTCCGTGGGCCGAACGTGATGAAAGGGTATTACAAGCTCCCAGAAGAGACATCGATGACACTTCGCGACGGGTGGCTCTATACAGGCGACTTGGCGAAACGTGACAAGGACGGTTACTTTTATATCGTCGATCGGAAGAAGGATATGGTCATCGTCGGTGGCTATAACGTCTATCCGCGCGAAGTCGAAGAAGTGTTGTATCAGCATCCGGGGATCGTCGAGGCGGCCGTCATCGGGGTGCCAGACGCAGAACAAGGGGAAGCGGTCAAAGCGTTCATCGTCACTCGTGACGAGCAGGTGACGCTCGACGAGATCCGAGCGTTCGCGGCGACGAAACTGGCGAAGTATAAACAGCCGACACAGATTGAAATCATTGATGAACTGCCTCGGAACACGACCGGGAAAATTTTACGGACCGTCTTGAAGAGCGAGGCGTTCCAACGCAATTGATTAGGGGGAAGAGCGACAAATCAGTCGCTCTTTTTTTGATTAAATGATTTGACACCATTACGGGGTAGGGGTATATTGAAGGTGAGGTGATAACCATGGAAGAATTCATGCATGACGAACCGATCGTTCCGCGCGAAGACGCGGAGCGTGAAGCGCTCAGCAAACGGCTGCGCCGGATTGAAGGACAAGTACGAGGGATTCAAAAGATGGTCGAGAGCGACCGTTATTGTGTCGATATTTTGACTCAGACGTCAGCCATTCAAGCTGCGCTCAAACAAGTCGAGATGCAACTGCTCGAACGCCACATGCGCAAATGTCTAGTCCATGCCAGCGAAACGGAAGACATGGACCCATACATTGACGAATTGATGACAATCGTCAGCCGCATCAAAAAGTAAGGAGGTGGACCGATGAAAACCGTCGAACTGTCGATTCAAGGGATGACATGCGCCGCATGTTCGGCCCGAATCGAAAAAGTGTTGAATAAAATGGACGGCGTCGAAGCGACCGTTAACTTGCCGCTTGAAACGGCGACGATTCGCGTCGAGGAAGGTATCACTGAAGAAGAGTTGATCGCCCGAATCGAGAAGATCGGCTACGGCGCAGAACGGAAAGCGGAATTGACCCCGAAACACGACCTCCGCCCGCTCGAACGAAAAGTGCTCATCTCGGCGCTATTGTCAGCACCGCTTCTGCTCGTCATGATTACGCACATCCCGGGTGTGACGTTCCATGCCGATTGGCTCATGAATCCGTGGTGGCAATTCGCGCTCGCCACACCGGTCCAGTTCTGGATCGGGGCCCAGTTTTATAAAGGGGCGTATAAGAGCCTGAAGAGCGGCGCGGCCAACATGGACGTGCTCGTGGCGACAGGGACATCGGCGGCTTACTTTTATTCCGTCTTCGAGATGCTCGTGCATCCGATGCATCCGTCGCTCTATTTTGAGACGAGTGCCGTTTTGATTACGCTCGTATTGCTCGGGAAATGGTTAGAGGCCCGAGCGAAAGAAAAAACGACGGACGCGCTCAAGTCACTTTTATCGTTACAGGCGAAAGAAGCGATTTTACTTGTTGACGGTGTGGAACGGCCAGTCGCGATCGACTTGGTCAAAGCCGGTGACGTCATCGTCGTCCGCCCTGGCGAAAAAGTGCCGGTCGATGGAAAAATCGTCGAAGGTGAGACGGTCATCGATGAGTCGATGTTGACCGGGGAATCAATCCCATCTGAGAAAAGTGTCGGCGCCGATGTTGTCGGCGGAACGATTAACCGCTCGCACCGGGTCTTGATGGTCGCCGAACGTGTTGGCAGCGAGACGATGCTCGCTCAAATTGTTCGTGTTGTTGAACAGGCGCAGACGGACAAAGCCCCGATCCAACGGCAAGCGGACCGGATTTCCGGTGTGTTCGTTCCAATCGTCGTCGCCATCAGCGCCTTGACGTTCGCCGTCTGGACGCTTGGCTTCAATGATTTGGACATGGCGATCCGGGCCTCGATCGCCGTTCTCGTTATCGCTTGTCCGTGTGCGCTCGGTCTCGCGACACCGACATCGATCATGGTCGGGACGGGCCGTGCCGCCGAACGTGGTGTCTTGTTCAAAGGTGGCGGTCAGCTCGAATCATTGAATGGGGTCGATATCGTCGTCTTCGATAAGACGGGGACGCTCACGAAAGGTACACCGGAAGTCGTGGCGACGTTCGGAGAGACGTCGTTCTTGAAACAAGCCGTCATGGCCGAACGTCAGTCGACGCACCCGCTCGCCGAGGCAATCGGTCGGGGCGAAGGGGACGGTCAGGTCGAACGCGTTGAAGAGTTGGCCGGTCGAGGATTGAAAGCGGTCGTAGATGGGAAACCTCTTCTTATCGGCTCGGTCCGTATGATGCAAGAAGCCGGATTTGCATTACCGGAGTGGGACATGCAGGCGATGACGCCGGTCTATGTGGCCGACGAGTCTGGGGTCGTTGCGGCGTTTGGTCTGCAAGATCGGTTGAAAGACCAAAGCCGTGCCGTCGTCCAACAACTTGCCAAGACGAGACAAGTCTACGTCTTGACCGGTGATCGGAAAGAAGTCGCATTCGACGTCGCCCGTCAACTCGGGATTCCGGAAACGAACGTCATCGCCGAGGTATTGCCCGTCGAGAAGGCGGATCATGTCGAGGCGCTGAAACGCCAGGGCCGTGTGGCCATGGTCGGGGACGGGATGAATGACGCGCCGGCGCTTGCTGTCGCTGACGTCGGCATCGCCTTCGGAAGCGGGACGGATATCGCTCTTGAGGCGGCCGATGTCACCGTGATGGGGCAAGATATCGATGGGGTGAACCGTGCCATCGAGATGAGTGCGTTGACGATGCGTAACATTCGTCAAAATTTGTTCTGGGCGCTTGCCTATAACAGTCTCGGTATCCCGGTCGCAGCGGCCGGTTTGCTTGCCCCATGGATTGCCGGGGCGGCCATGGCGTTCAGTTCGGTCTCGGTCGTCTTGAACGCGTTACGATTGAAAACACAAGGAGGAACATCCAAATGAATGAAACGACATTAAAAGTAGAAGGTATGACATGTAATCACTGCAAGGCGGCGGTCGAAGGCGCCTTGACAGAACTTGAAGGCGTCGAGTCAGCGATCGTCTCGTTACAGGACCATCGGGTCGATGTCATCCACAACGATAAAATTTCAGTGAAAACGATGATCGAAGCCATCGAAGAACAGGGTTACGACGTCAACGCATAATCGAGAGCTCCCGCCTAGCATGGCGGGAGTTTTTTTGTCATGTTCATGCTAAGAAAAGTATGCTATATTATAGGTGATAATGAGAATCGCTATCAGTAGGAAGGTGGAACATGATGGAACTCATGATGATCAGCGGTGTACTGGCCCTCCTTAGTGGCGGCACGGTATTCCTCGCACAACAGATGCGCACTCGGCCGACGCGGTAAGGAAGGGGGAACCCTTCTTTTTTTGTGGGCTTGTTTGCGTGTCGTGAACACATTGAGCGCGGAGGAAACGGCTGCATTCCCATCATTCATCCACAATTGTTTGATATGATAAATAAAAAACGTTGCAGAGGTGACTGGAATGTACACAATCTATTTAGTCGATGATGAAATCAATTTAAATAAGATGCTCGTCACGTATTTAGAGCAAGAAGGGTATCAGGTCCGTTCGTTCACCGACGGGACCTCGGCCCAGGCCGCAATCAAAGACGAACCAGACTTATGGGTGCTCGATATCATGCTCCCGGACCTCGATGGGTTCCAATTACTGAAACAGATCAAAGCGAAAAACGCGTTCACGCCGACGATTTTCATTTCGGCGCGAGATGAGGATATCGATAAAATTATCGGACTCGAGATGGGATCGGACGATTACATCGCGAAACCGTTCTTGCCACGGGAACTGGTCATCCGCGTCAAAAAATTGATCGACCGTGTCTACGGTTCGAAATCGAATGAGCATATCGAATATGGGGAATATACGATTTATCCTGAGAAACGTCTCATCAAGCATGAACAAGATGAGATCGATTTGACATCAAAAGAGTTCGACTTGCTGCTGCTCTTCCTCGAACATCCGGGCTCTGCCTTATCACGCGAACAGATTTTAGAAGGGGTATGGGGCCATGACTATTTCGGCTCGGACCGCGTCGTCGATGACTTGGTACGCCGTCTCCGGAAGAAACTGCATCGCCTTGAGCTCGAAACACTCTATGGCGTCGGTTACCGACTCGTTAAGCCATGAAGCTCGATCGTCTCCAGCCGAAACGGCTCATGTGGAAGATTTGGGTATTGATCCTTCTGATCATCGTGACGCTCGCCTTGATGATTTTGTTGACGATTCGTTCCTCGATCACGCAGTTTATCGATGAACAAGTGTACGAGACGTTGCAAGATGTGGATTATTACCTGGGGAATACGAATGAGCTAGAAAACATTCCGCAAAATCCGATTGAGTATGACCGTCGCCAACAAGAATCCCGATCGGTCAACCAGCTCATCTTTTTGCCGAACGGACGCATCATTTATGGTTCGGCCCCGCTCGAATTGACGAACCGGATGTATCAAGAGGCGCTCACACAGACGAGCGAGGTCGCCAAATACCAGACGACGATTGATGGAGAGGACGTCTACTATATCATCCGCCAGAACGAGTACGATGGGGCTCTGATTTACCAAGCTTCCTATGCCTGGGACGCTTACCGGCGTGAACTTGTCTCGACGCTCTACTGGCGCATCTCGATTTTAATCGGCGTCATCAGCCTGTTGTCGTTAATCCCGGCTTTATGGATGTCGCGAGAGTTGACGAAACCGATCGTCGAGATGGAGCGGGCGGTCGAGAAAATCTCGAACCGACAATGGGAGACGGTGCTCCCGCTCGCTCGTCAAGATGAGCTAGGGCAGTTGGCCCGCTCGATTGACGCGATGCGGCAAGAGTTGCAAGAGCAAGACGTGGCCCAACAGGCGCTGCTCCAAAACATCTCGCACGACTTGAAGACGCCAATCATGGTAATTCGCGGTTACGCCCAATCCATCGGGGACGGGATTTATCCGACCGGGGATTTGAAAGGGTCGGCCGAAGTCATCGATGAAGAGGCGTCCCGGCTCGAGAAGAAAGTCGTCGATTTGTTATATGTCACGAAGCTCGAATACTTTAAAGGCCAGGAGATGCGGCTTGAACCGATCAATCTCGATAAGTTGATGGAACTGCTCGTTAGCCGATTCAAACTGCGCGGCAACTTGGACTGGTCGGTGACAGGACATGCCGGCGAGATGCTCGGGGACGGAGAACAAATCCGTGTCGCCTTCGAGAACGTGCTCGATAATGCCTTGCGCTATGCCGAGTCGACGATTCGAATCGAACTGACACGCTCCGGGGCGGGTGTCGACATCACCATTGAGAATGACGGTCCCCCGGTCGACGCGAACCTCGACTTGTTCCATCAGTTTTCGCGAGGGAAGCAAGGGAAGTTCGGTCTTGGCCTGTTCATCGTTCAACGAATCGTGACACTCCATGAGGGGACGGTCGCCTTGGGAAATACAAAAGACGGAGTACGTGTACATTTTCACTTTCCTCAATCGAAATCGTTACAGAATAAGAAATTAGATCACTGAAATTAAAAAACCAGCCGATAATCGGTTGGTTTTTTTAGTGGGAAATATATGAACGCGATTTGTTTAAGTCTTCATTTCTTGGTATGAATGACATGTAAGTCACTATATCCATGATGGAGGCAAATCAGATGACTCAGTTGACGAATGAAACAAGAGCTTTGATTCCAGTTTTCAATGAGTATGGGGAGGCGGAGACGCTCGTCTATCAATCCGACGGTGTATCGCGAATGAAGGGATCGCCCCTGTATTTGCTCGAATCGGCCTGTCTGTATTACGGTTCAAGCATTCAAGGACGGATCGAGGCGGCTCGTAACGTACTCGGCCCGCACCGGAAGACACCTGTCATCATGGATTGGCATGCAGATGCGATCTTTTTCCCGACGATTGCAAAAGAGAGTCCGGACTGTGCCTGGATCAATTTTTCTCAAGTCCTCGATGCTAAGAAGAGTGGTAAAGGAAGTCGGATTATCTTTCATTCGGGTGAATCGGTCGAGGTCCCGGTCTCGAATCATACCGTCTATAAGCAAAAACAACGGTCCATCGAGTTATCGTATTCGTTTCAAAAACGCTTTCACTGAAGCACATTCAACTGTGTTTAAAGATTGAAATGAATGGTGAACCCCTCTATGATAAAGAAGAATAGTTATATGTGTATTTGCACATTATCTGAAAGTGAGGGGTCAACATGTTTTTTCAAAAAATGATTGAACGAGGAAAACTGGTCATCGTGTTTTTGCTCGTCGCAGTCGTCGTCGGAGTGCTCACGTTCTTCCAACTTCCGAAGCGTGAAATTCCAGAGACGAGTGTCAATATCATCTTGATTCAAACGCCATATCCGGGCGCGACCGCAGAGACGGTCGAGCGGAACGTTACGAATATTTTGGAGACTGAATTGAGAGGACTCGATGGTATCGAGAATGTGTCATCATTATCCGCATCCGAGTTCTCGAATATCACCGTCGAGTATGAAGACGGCTTCGATCGAAGTGAGCTACAGTCGAATGTACGCCAAGCGATCTCAGACGCTGCGCCTCGCTTGCCAGAAAATGCGCTGGCTCCGACCGTCAATGACTCGATCGGGCAGTTGCCGGTCGCTTCTTACTTGTTGACGGCAGATGATCGCCAGACACTCCAGACAGTGCGTGAAGATATCGAGCGGTTGGAGGAACGTCTGTTGCGGACAGATGGGGTTACCGGTGTGACGATCAAAGGACTACCGGAAACGGAATTCGTCGTCTCGCTCGACTCGGCGGAACTCGGGGAGCGTCAACTTGCTTTTCCGGACGTCTTGACGGCAATCAATGAAGAATATAAGACGACCCCGCTCGGTCGCCAGTCGACTGAAGATGGGATTTACCAATTGGCGATCGATAGTTTGACGAACGTCAATGACATGGGCCAAGTCGTCGTCGGCTCAGTGGATGGGACGCCTGTCCTCCTTGAAGACGTCGGCACGGTCGAAGAGACGGAGAAAGCGGTCACGGACCTCGTTTCACTCGACGGACAACCTGCCGTTTCCTTGACGGTCACGATTGAATCGGGTCAAGATATTCCGACTCTTCAAGAACGCGTCGACGAAGTCGTTGCGGATGAAGTCGGGGACGTGAATGGTGTTGAACTTGTTCCATATTACGAGCAGGCCAAAGCGGTCGATGATATTTTCTCATCCCTCACTCGTGAATTCATCATTGCCATGATTGCGGTCATCGTCGTCACGACGATCGGGCTCACGTTCTCAGGCTCGCTGATTGTCAGCTTAGCGATTCCATTGTCGTTCTTGCTCGCGTTGATTCCACTTCGTTTCACTGGAGTCGACTTGAACCAAATCTCAATCATCGGGGCTATCATTGCGCTCGGGATTCTCGTCGATGACGCCATCGTCGTCAATGACAATATCCTGCGCCGTTACCGAAAAGGTGACACGGCGATGGGCGGTGCCGTACGCGGGACGAAAGAAGTGTGGGGCTCGATCGTCACATCGACGCTCGCCGTCGTCTTCGCCTTCTTGCCGTTGACACTCCTCTCGGGAGCGAACGGGAACTTTATCCGTGCCTTGCCGACCGTCTTGGCCTTGTCGGTGCTCGCTTCGATGCTCATCAGTTTGACGCTCGTGCCGATTGCCCAGTACTGGTTGAATCGGAAGCAAGTGAAAGTATCGAAACGCGAGCCGGGGTGGTTGGGTGGGCCACTGAACCGTCTCAGTAATTTCTATGCAGACACGTTACTACCCAAAGTCGCGAAGCGTCCATGGACGTTCGGTCTCGTCGGTTTCGTCATCACGACCGCATTGTACGGCTTGATCTTGTTGACGCCGTTCGAATTCTTCCCGGCTGCGAACCGCCCAGAAGTCGTGACGAGTGTCACCTTGCCGGTCCAAACCGACCTTGAGGAGACGGAACAGAGACTTCGAGCGATCGAGGAAGAGTTCCAAAGTATTGATGGTGTCGTCGAGACATCTGTCTTTGCGGGTGGCGGCCTACCGAGCCTCTTCACGGGAGGGCTCGATCAGACCGGTGAAAACACGGGTCAAATCGTCGTTCGTGTCGACAACGAGACGATTGATGCGATTCAATTGATCGACGAATATACGATACAAATCCGGGAAAACAACCCGGATGCTGAAATCTTCTTGGATACGCAGCAACAAGGGCCGCCGACTTCGGCACCAGTCGAGTTCACGATGCGCGGTGAAACGATTGAGCAACTCGTCACGGCCCGGGATACCGTGAAAGCGGACCTTGAAGCCATCGACGGTGCACTCGTGCTCGACAACATTAAAGAGCCGTTCCAGACGCTCACGTATGAACTTGATCGTGACGCGATGGCGGCCGCTGGTGTGACCGCGAAATCAATCAGTGACCAGATTCGCCTCGTCACGGACGGCATCCCGATCGGCACGTTTGATGACGGAGTCGAACAACGCGATGTGAAAATCGTCGTCGATGCGGAAGCGAACCGTGAGGCGCTCGCCTTAGACGATATCCTCGTCCCAGTTCAGACGGAGGCAGGTCCTCCGGTCGCACCGCTCAGTACGTTCGTCACTGAGACGACGACAGAACAGATTCAACAGATTCCGCGTGAGAACGGGGAACGGATCGTGACGCTCCAAATTTATGCGAGCGAAGGCATGGACGAAGAGGCGTTCAAACAAGATGTCGACCGCGTGCTTGCTGACGCCGAGGCGTCATTGACCGATGAAGGAATCGCGTTCGACCAATCCGGCGCGAGCGACACACAGAACGAGTTCTTCCTTGAACTTGCTACGTTGTTCGTCGTCGTCTTGTTCTTGATCTTCTTGATCATCGCGTTCCAGTTCAATTCACTGTCACTTCCGCTCCTCGTCTTGTTCACGATTTACTTGGCGATCGCCGGTGCTGTGGTCGGACTGTTCGTCACCCAGACACCATTTAGTTTCATGGCCTCGATGGGGATCGTCTCACTAGCCGGGATCGTCGTTCGGAACGCCGTCGTCTTGTTCGAGTTCATCGAGCAAGGAATTCGCGACGGCATGGCCGTCACGACCGCCGTCTATGAGGCGGGACGCGCCCGGATTCGTCCGATTCTGTTGACGGCGTTGACCGCTGTCGTGGCACTCTTGCCGGTGGCGCTTGGAGAAGACCCACTGTTCCGACCGCTTGCTATCGGAATCGTGTCAGGAATTCTCTTCTCGACCGTATTGACGCTCGTGCTCGTTCCAGCTTACTACTTGATTTTGGCGAAACGTCGCCATCGAGATAAGCCGTTCACGGAGTAATGTGGCAAACAGAGGGTGGTCCGAACCGGGCCATCCTCTGTTTTTGTGAACGAACGTTCACGACAACTCATGTTTCCCCCAGATGTTGTATGGGTATAATAAGAAAAGGTACTTCAGTATATTGGAGGGAATAGACATGAACGATTCGTACACATGGATCAATCGGCGCAAGATGCGCCCTGCTTATAGCGCGACAGGGGGCCGCTCGTGGACGAGTGAACGGATAGTCCGACCCGATGCGGCTCGTGGGCGCACCGTGCGTGGCGTCAAACGTGTCCGTCGCCCGTACACCGATGAACACGGTGTTCGTCGTTATACGACGGGACGTGTCGTCATTACCGATGCGGCTCGTCAGGCGCGTGCGCACGGTCACGGCGAGTCGGCGGTTCAACTCGAGCTGTCGGTGCCGACACCTTATGAACGGGTGAAAGAGATGATTCCGACGAAAAAAGTGCTCGTGCCGGTCATGGCCGGGATTGCTGTCGCCGGAGGACTTGCGGGTGCGATTTACGCGCTTCGTAAGAAAAAACAAAACAAAAACAAGCACAAATAAAAAAATCGCCCGCGGGCGATTTTTTTATTTGAGGCGATCCGCGAGAATCCGTTCGAGCTGTTGCTCGCCGAGTTCACGCATCTCTGCTTCGTTCTCTTGGTCATACGACTCGTCTGTGAAACGGCCGACGAATTCGACTTTCCCGTTCCCGAGTTCACGGAACACGAGGTTTTTGCGATCGTTATAGAAGACGACGCGGTACTCTCGTCCATTCTCATGTGGATAGTTGAACACGCCTTTAATATGGTCCATGTTCTTTTCTTCGGGTTGGTCTTCTTCCTCTTCATCCTCTGCGAGGGCGTCGGCGAGGACTGCCGTCGGTTCTACTTCTTCCGTTTCTTCTTCAGAGGAAACGGCCTCTTTTTTTTCTTCTTCTGTCATGAAAAACGACCTCCTTTACTTACTTTCTTATCATACCCGCTTTTCGAAATGCTGACTACTCAAAATGGTGGGAGCAGACGCGGACGACGTTCGAGGATGACATGATCAAACGATGGAACAGTTGTTGCTTGACCGATTCGGGGGCATCGACTGTTTTGAGCGCTTGCTCCATGCAGCCGAGCCAGTGGCCGGCGTGCGTTTCCGAGATCGGGTGGTCGCGATGGATCATCGCCAAGTTGCCGCCACCGCGACGTTCCGTATACAGTTTCGGTCCCCCGAGCAGTTGTGTTAAAAACTCAAACTGATGCGCTTTGACCCGGTCTTTGTCGTCCGGGAACAACGGCAATAAGATCGGATCGGCGTAGACGAGGTCGTAAAAAGCGTCCACGAGTTGCTGAACGCCACGTTCGCCTCCAAATTGTTCATATGCACTCATCTTCTTTCCCCCTCATACGTTCAGTCTAATCGATTTTTGCGGAAAAGGGGACTGAAGCGGGCTGGTCAATTTTCTTCCCGGGCTGTTAAAGGATTTCCCTCTACAAACGAGGTCGAATGGGTCATAATAAAGAAAAAAGGGAAGGGGTGTTCGCCTAAATGACGGTCACTTTTCATGTCGGGCGTTCCGGGAGCGGAAAAAGCGAATGGATGACGAAACATGTCATCGAAGAGCTGAAGCGTGACCCGAGCGGACCGACCATCTATATGCTCGTCCCAGACCAAATGTCGTTTGAGATGGAACGGAAGATGGCGATGACGGACGGCTTGAACGGGTCGACCCGGATTCAAGTCTTATCGATGCGTCGACTCGCCTTTTTGATGATGCGCGACCGTGGCGTCGCGACCGAACAGTTTTTAGATCAGACAGGGACGCACTTGCTGTTGCGCCGCGTCGTCGAGATGAACGAGGAACGATTGACGTTGTTCCGCCGGACGATGAACCAGTTCGGCTTTTACGAGGAACTGAACCAGTTGATCACGCTCCTCAAGCGCGGCCTCGTCGATCCCGAGCAGTTGCTCCGCTTAAGCGAGCAAGACCAACACCGGTCCCTCAAACTCCAAGATTTGTCGATTCTTTACGAGGGCTTCTTGACGATGACGGAAGGGAAATCGCTCCATGCGGAAGACTATTTCAACGTGTTGCTACAACTGTTGCCGGACATCGATTTGACCGGGACGCAGTTTTACGTCGATGGGTTCAATGAATTTTCGGAACAGGAGCTAGCCGTGCTCGTCGCTTTAGCGGAGAAGGCGCCGCTCGACGTGCTGTTGACGATTGACCCGGATTCGCTCTATCGGCCTCATCCGTCGTTCGGACCGACGCAACGGACACTCATGCGTTTCAAAGAGCTGTTGGCCGAGCGCGGTCTCTCGTCAAACGACCACCCTCATACAGGATCTCCGCGCTTCCAACATCCGAGCCTGGCCTATCTCGAGGCGACGTTCGGGCAAGTGACGGCAGCTCCATACACGCGTCCTGATTCGAACGTGGTGTTGAACGCGGCCGTCGACCGGTCGGTAGAAGTCGAGGCGGCCGTCCGTGAGGTCGTTCGGCTCGTCCGCGAGGAAGGATTCCGCTATCGCGATATCGCTTTCGTGTCACGCTCGCTTGAAGAATACGGCGACTTGGCGACACAAGCGCTCCAAAAAATGCGGTTGCCGTTCTTCCTCGATGAGCGGCAACCGATGCTCGATCATCCCGTCGTCGAATTATTGAAGGCGACGATTGAGGTCGCGATTCGCGGCTACCGGGAAGAACCGGTGTTTCGGGCGCTCAAAACCGAACTGATTTTGCTCGATGCGGAGCATCGGCGCACGTCGGTCGACCGGCTCGAGGCGTTTGTCATCGAGCGTGGGATCAAACATTATCACTGGCACGAGGATTGGTATTTGCGACGCCGAGCCGAAGAAGAGGCACGGCTGACCGGGGAAGAACTTGACTTGGAGACGGCACTCAATCGTTACCGCCAAACCGTCGTTGACACGTTCGACCCGCTGTTGGCCGATTTAAAAGCGGCGAAGACGATGCAAGCTTACACGCACGCCATCTATGCCTTTTTAGAACGGGTTGATGTGGCGTCTTGTCTCGCCTATTGGCGCGAGGAGGCGCTCGAGGAATCGAGATTGCTCGAAGCGAGAGAACATACCCAAGTGTGGGATGCCGTGTTGCACTTGCTCGAGCAGTTGGAAGCGGCGGCGCCAGATGAGACGCTCTCGACCGAACTGTTCCTGCAGATGATGGATACCGGGCTCGACAGTTTACGCTACGCGCTCGTCCCGCCATCTCTGGACCAATTGACGGTCACTGATTACGTCCGGGGCCGCTTGATTGATAAAAAGGTCGTCTTCTTACTCGGAGCAAACGAAGATCAAATCCCGCTCGTAGCGACCCAGTCGAAACTGTTGACCGACCAGGACCTTGATTTCATGCATGACAACGGCGTTCGGGCCGGGAAAGCGACCGAGCATTTATTTGATGACGAGACGTACTATTTATACAAGGCGCTCACGGCACCGAGCCATCGTGTGTTCGTCAGCTATGCCCTCGTCGACCGGGCTGGCAAGGCGATTCAACCGGCGAGTTTTATCGCTGACCTGAAAGCCCGCCTCAGTGGCGGGAAAGTCGTGACGACCCATTTCGCGGAAGCCGGGGAACATCGCCCGAGCGACCAGTTATCTTTTATCACGAACGTGAATCAGACGGCAGCGGTGACAGCGCTCGAACTGCAACGACTCAGCCGGCATTATCCGATTCAAGATACGTGGTTCACAGTGTACAACGAACTGTTGAAACATCCGGAAGGCCGCGAACGGATTCGCTTATTGACGAGTGCACTCTTCTATCAAAACGTGCCACAACCGTTGCCGGAAGATGTCGCCAAGTCACTTTATACAAACTCGATTCGAGCGAGCGTCTCACGGCTCGAGACGTTCCAGGCTTGTCCGTTCCGTCACTTTGCGAGCTATGGGCTCCGTTTGAAAGAACGTCGCCTATATCGGTTAGAAGCGCCGGATATCGGAAACTTGTACCATCGCACGATCGAGCATATGTCCCAGACCGTGAAAATGGACGGGAAAGAATGGCGGGATGTGAGCCGCGACGAGTGTTCGTCACTCGCCGAGGCGGCCGTCGAACTCGTCACGCCGGAAATTCAAAATGCGATTTTGATGAGTTCGAACCGGTATGGCTATTTGAAGAAGAAATTGACCGATGTCGTCAGCAAGACGGCGGAAGTGTTGATCGAGCAATCGAAACGGGACGGATTCGACCCCGTCGCTTTCGAACTCGCCTTCGGCAGCGGCAATTTCCCGCCCGTGTCGTTCACGCTCAGTAACGGGGCGACGTGTGAACTTGTCGGTCGCATCGACCGCGTCGACACGGCCTCGGTCCATGATCAGCTCTACGTCCGGATCGTCGACTATAAGTCGAGCAAACGAGAAATCGACTTCGCCGAAATCTATTACGGGCTCGCCATGCAGATGCTCATCTATTTGAAAGTGCTGATCGAGCAGGCGAACGCCTGGACGCAAGAGAATGTCGCCCCAGCAGCGGCGCTTTATTTCCACGTCCACCGGCCGCTCGTCGCACCGGCCGAGACGGACACGGACACCGAGCGGAAAGTGCTCGAATCGTATCAGATGCAAGGGTTGCTCGTCGACGATCCTGCCATTTTAGAGGCGATGGACCGGACGGCGAAACTCGATCAGAAAAAATCAATCGTCATCCCGGTCAAGTACAAGAAAGATGGGACGATCGATGCGAATACGACGAAAAAAGTCGTCTCCCCGCCACAGCTCGAGCAATTGATGGACCATGCCCTTAATTTGGCGGAGGCGAGCGCCGAGGCGATGTATGACGGTGAAATCGGAGTCGAGCCATATGAATATAAAGAACGACGGCCCTGCCAGACGTGCCCGTTCCAAAGTGTCTGTCACTTTGATGAGGCGCTGTCTAATGAGCCACGGCAATTGAAGAAATTAGAAAAAGATGACGTCTTGTCAAGATTAGGAGGTGACGTCGATGAAGTGGACGAATGACCAACAAGCGGCCATCGATGCCAGAGGATCCCACGTGCTCGTCTCGGCGGCAGCCGGTTCCGGCAAGACGGCCGTCCTCGTGGAACGGCTCGCGAGCCGTCTCTTGGATGAGACGGACGAATTGACGGCGGACCGCATGCTCGTGGTCACATTCACGAATGCGGCGGCGGCCGAGATGAAACGTCGAATCGCCAAAGCACTCGACGGGGCACTCCGTGACGATCCCGAGAACGCCTATATTCGAAAGCAACGCCAAATGCTCAACCGGGCACTCATCACGACGATTCACTCGTTCTGTCTCGAAGTGATTCGGGAGAATTATTATTTGCTCGACCTCGACCCGGCGTTCAAAATCGCCGAGGAACGGGACTTGGTGCTCTTGCAGGACGATGTGCTCGAGGATGTGCTCGAGGAGGCGTACGGTCAACAAGACCAAGCTTTCTTCGCTTTGATTGACGCCTATACGTCGGACCGGGGCGACAGTGAGATCGAGGAATTGATTCTCGGCCTCTATCACTATGCACGGACGCTACCAGACCCGGAAGCGTACTTGGACGAACTTGTGTCGTTGTATCAGTTCGATGGGGATCCTGATGAGGAACAACTGTTGATTGAATTCGGGCGTCTGCTTTGGGTAGACATCGAAAAAGCATTGCGTCAGCTCCGTCGCGTCGCCATCGAACTTCGGCTCGCCGGTTATGAGGCGCAATCCGAGAACGTGCAACAGGCGATTTTACCATTTGCGAATCTCGATCCGGACTCGTTCAAGTGGAGCGAGCTCGAGACGGCTTCCCGCGCCGTCAAGTTCGGGACGATGAAATCCGTTCAAAAGAAAGAAGAACATCACGTCTATCACACGGTATTGAAGCCGGCATACGATCAGGCGAAAAAGAAGTTAAGTGAAGCCATCGCCCAAGCGAGCACGAGTGGGGCCGATTATTTGGACGTGTTGATGACACAACGTCCGCTCGTCGAGACGCTCGTTAAGACCGTGCGGACGTTCGGTGCCGCCTATGAACAGGCGAAGCGGGATCGTGCTTTTGTCGACTTCAGCGACCTCGAGCATTATGCGCTCGCTATTTTACGAGACGAGGGAGGACCATCTTCGGTCGCTTCGCTTTACAAGCAACGTTTCGCCGAAGTATTGATCGATGAGTATCAGGACACGAACGAGATTCAAGAGACGATCATCGGGCTTGTCAGCAATGAAGTCGAGCATGTCGGAAATCTGTTCATGGTCGGCGATATCAAGCAGTCGATTTATCGGTTCCGCCATGCCGAACCACGCTTGTTCATCGAGAAGGCGACGCGCTTCAAACAGCATGGGTCGGGACAACGGATCGACTTGTCCCAAAACTTCAGAAGCCGAGCCGAGGTACTCCACGGCATTAACGACTTGTTCGTCCGGTTGATGGACGAGGAAGTGAGCGAAATCGAATACGATGAGGCGGCACGTCTCGTCCCGGGGCGTGACTATGAGGCGCTCGAGGCGAGTCCTGAACTCATTCTCGTCAACGGGGAGAGCCGCGACTTGTCGAAACAAGAACTCGAAGGCCGGGCCATCGCGACCCGGATTTTAGAGCTCGTCTCGGGCGAGGAACCGTTCAAAGTGACCGATGAAGCGACAGGTTTGCTCCGGTCGTGTGAATATCGTGACATCGTCATCTTAGTCCGTTCAAAGAAAGAGCGGGTCGAACAGTTGATGGATATTTTGACACAGTACAACATCCCGGCCTACACCGATTCGGACGGGGGATACTTCCAAGCGACGGAGATTCGGATGATGCTCGCGGTGTTGAAACTGATCGACAACCCACTCCAAGACATCCCGCTCGCCGGGGCGCTTCGCTCGCCGATGTTCGGGTTCAGCGACCAAGAGTTGGCGAAAATCCGCCTTGAGTCGGAAGAGTCGTTCTTTGAGGCGCTCAAAGCGAAAGCAGATGATGAGGACGATCTCGGTCTGAAGTGTGGCGATGTCCTCGACGCGTTGTCAGCGTGGCGCACGTTCGCTCGCAACCACAGCTTGTCAGAATTGATTCAACAAGTGTTCAACGACACAGGATTTTATGATTTTGCCGGCGGACTGCCGGGCGGGAAAGGGCGCCAAGAAAACTTGAAGGCGCTCTATGACCGGGCGTTGTCGTATGAGCGGAGTGGTTACCGCGGCTTGTATCGTTTCCTCCGCGTGATGGATCGGCTTCAGGATAACGGTGAGGACTTGTCCGAGGCGCGTTCACTCGGTGAAGAAGAAAACGTCGTCCGGATCATGACAGTCCACAAATCAAAAGGACTCGAGTTTCCGGTCACAATCGTCGCTCAGCTAGGGAAGCAGTTCAACAAGCGCGATCAAATGCAGCGCGTCATCTTCCATAAACGTTACGGGATTTCCCTCGACGCGATTGACGTCGTCACCCGCACGAAGACGGAGACGTTCGTCAAAGAGATGATTCGCCGCGATCTCGATGCGACGATGAAAGCCGAAGAGATGCGCGTTTTGTATGTCGCGCTCACCCGCGCGAAAGAAAAACTGATTTTGGTCGGGACGGTCAAAGAGCCTGGGAAACAGATCGGGCAATGGTTGCACGTCGAGCAAACCGGGACGACTTTATCGGCCGATGCGCGCCGTGAGGCGAAGACGTATCTCGATTGGGTCGCTCCGGCGCTCTTAAAACTCGAAGGGGCGGCCCCGTTTTTAGAAGAGCAAGGGTTGCCGATCGTCGCACCCCAATCGGAAGCGACCCCGTGGACGTACCGTATCATCGGCGAAGAGGACTTGGCGGAAGTCGCCACGCTCCAAGAGATGATGGCGCAGCTCCATCACGTCAAACAGTTCGAAGCGATCGACTTTCCGGTCAAAGACGAGGCGAACGTCACAGATTTTGTCCGCCGGGCGTTCACTTATGAATATCCGGCCCAAGCCGCGACCGAGACGGCTGCCAAGCAAACGGTCACGGAACTGAAACGCGCTCTCCAACTCGAGCAGGCGGCGTTTGAAGAGACGTACCGGGCGAGTGACACCCCGTACCGAGAGCCGAAGTGGAAACAATCGAAACAGACGGGAGCCGAGCGGGGTACGACGTTACACCTTGTCTTTCAATTGATCGACCCGTCGGAACCGCTCGCCTTACAAATCGATCGCTGGGAAGCCGACGGCATGCTTAGCCCGGTCGAGGTCGAGACGGCAAGGCTTGCCATCCCTGAAATCGAGGCGTTCTTTGCTTCAGACACGGGGCGCGCATTAACGGTAGCGCTTCAAACCGGGACTGGCTGGCGCGAGTTGCCGTTTACGTACACGGTTCCGGCCGAACGGGTCAATCCGAGCGGGACGTTCACTGACGAACATGTGCTGATTCAAGGGATTATCGATTGTCTGTTCCATGACGGCGAGACATACGTGCTTCTCGACTATAAATCGGATTCTGTGCTCTTTTCGAGCGAATCCCGTGACGCGGCGAAACAAATGTTGCGCGACCGTTATCATGTCCAATTATCGCTCTATCGCGAGGCCATCGAGGCGATTTGGGGGATCACGGTCGGGCAGATGCTCATTTATTCGCTCGAATTACAGGAAATTGTTGTATTATAATGTAGACGTTGTGAAGAAAAAGGGGTACGGTTATACACCGTACACCCTTATTTTTTGTGATTACGAACTGAATCCGTTAAAATAATGGAATGGGATAAAAAATGGAGGAATCGTCATGGTAAAAATTTTACTAGCAGAAGATGAAGAAGTATTACGGATGCTTGTTTTAGATACATTAGAAGATGAAGGATATGACATTGATGAAGCGCCAGACGGCCTTGAAGCCTACCGGCTAATCGAACAGAACGAGTATGACCTCGTGATTGTCGACCATATGATGCCAGGCATGACCGGTCTTGAGGTCATCGAGAAAGTTCGGAAACTACCGGGACGTCAACATACAAAAGTGATGATGCTCACGGCGAAGAGCCAACAATCTGATCGTGATTGCGCGAACGAGATTGGCGTCGACTACTTTATATCTAAGCCGTTCAGTCCACTTGAGTTGGTGAAGATTATAGGAGGAATCGTGAATTGAACAGATGGTTTAAACAAAAACTCGGTCGCGACCTTATGGTCGTTCTCTATTCCTTCCTCGCGCTCGCGCTGGTCGGATCGATGATCATGTACACGTACATGCAAGAGCGAGTTGCTGAAAACGAACAACGGCTTGAAGACGTTGATGAACGGATTGAGCGGTTGAACACGCTGTGGGATGAGTGGCAAGGCGTCCAGTATGATTCGCGCGGTTATCTCTTGTTCGGAGACACCGATTCGCTTGAACGGGCTCAGTCGAAAGAGAACGAGTTCCAGCAAGAAATCAACTGGTTCAAGAGCGTCGTCCAAACGAAGCAAGGTGAAATTTTCGCAGACGACTTGCAAGAATTCCACGACTTCTATTTTGGCGTCATCCTTCCGGTGACGACAGAATACGGACAATTGCGCGCCGAAGGTGAAATTACCGAAGATACGATTGATCCGGAGACGGTATTGGCATTGCCGACTGCCGAACGTTTGATTGAACAAGGCGTCGTTCCCTATAGCCCGGAACGCGGCATCGATACACTCGGCCCAATCCAACAGATCGAGACGGCGTTAGAAGATTATAAATCATTGATGGATAGCGAGAAGCAGAAAGTATATGACGCTTGGAAGTTAAACAATGATATTCTTCAATTCTTGTGGATCGCGAGCATCTTGTCGTTCGCGGCATTGATCTTGTTGTTCATCCAACCATTCTTGCGCCGTCAAACGCGTTTGATTTCACGTCTCTCGGTCGCATCTGACCGGTTGTTGAAAGGCGAGATCGTCGATTTGAGTGATCAGATGGAACGTGAAGACGAAATCGGGATCATGTCACGATCGTTCAACAAGATGGCCGAGACGCTTCGTGACAATGAACGTCACTTGATTGAAAAGAACCACGAATTACAGGCGCAACAAGAAGAGTTGATTGCGCAACAAGAAGAACTTCAAGCGCAACAGCAAGAACTCGAAGAAATCTTGGAGCAGACACAACAGAACGAGCAACACTTGGCTTACCGCAACGAGTTGACCGAGACGCTCGCGGCCCGCGATTCGTTGACGGCTTACCCAGAGATTATCGAGAAACTGGTCGCCATCACCGACTCCGAAGTCGGCGCCCTCGTATTTGTCGATGCGACAGGCTCGTTCTCAATCACAAGCCACGGATTGAACGAGACGCTCACGCGTCAGTTGCTCGACAGCGAGAACTCAGTCTTGACGCGGGCGATGACGCTTCGGACGACAGTCCATTCGTCGAAACAAGTCGCAAGCGACCACCCGCTCCCGTACCCATACTATATGTATGAGACGGCTGTACCGGTCCATGACCCGACAGATGACTCGATCATCGCGTTCATCTATCTCGTCCGCTATAAAGATCGCTTTACGCAGACACAGATGGGTGACATCATGTCGTTCGCTCGTCAGTTGTCGCTCTCGCTTCTCCGGATGCGTCTGTTTGAAGAGATGACCCGTGAGAAAGGGAAGACGGAACGGATCCTCGATTCAATTCGCGAGGCGGTCATTTACGTCGAACATTCGACCGATGACGTCTTCGTCAACCGTCCGCTCTATGAGATGTTCCCTGAGCTTGACGACATCACGTCGAGAGAACTCGCGGAACTGTCGTGGAACGAATGGCGAGAGACGATTTCGACGACAGTCGACCAAGAAGATGATTTCTTGAAGTATACCGATCGCCTCTTCACCGACGACTTCCCGCATGACAGCGTCAGCTTCTCGATCCGTAAAGGCGAGATGAACTTGCAGATGTATGCGGAACGCATCGTCGTCGGCGGGTTGTCGAAAGGGACGTTGCTCGTCTTCCGTGACATCACGAGCGAGACCGAGGCGGAACGCTTGAAGAGCGAATTCATCTCGACGATCTCCCACGAGTTGCGGACACCGCTCTCGTCGATCTACGGGTTCACCGAACTCATGGTCAAGAAGCAGTTGCCGAACGAGAAGCAAGCGAAGTACTTGCAGACGATTCACGCCGAGACGGAGCGCCTGACGCATCTCGTCAACGATTTCCTCGACGTGCAACGGATGGAAGCCGGCAGTCAGATGTACGACCGCGAACAGCTCGATATCGAGCCGGTCATCCGCGACATGATGACGTTCTATGAGGCTTCTTCGCTGAAGCATAAGTTTGAACTCATCACGGCCGATGACCGTCCGTATGAACTGTTCGCCGACTGTCAAAAGTTCAAGCAGTTGATGAGCAACTTGCTCTCGAACGCCGTGAAGTATTCACCGCGCGGCGGAAAAATCACCGTCGAATTGGCCCACCACGATCAATCGGTGTCGATTAAAGTGAAGGACCAAGGTATCGGTATTCCGAGCGACGCGCTCGACCGTCTCTTCGACAAGTTCTATCGGGTCGATAATTCCGACAGCCGAGAAATCGGCGGAACCGGACTCGGTCTTCCGATCTGTCAAGAGATCGTGCGCGGTCACGCCGGACAGATTCATGTCGAGTCGGTCCAACATCAAGGGTCGACGTTCACGGTCGTGATTCCGAGCTTCGAATACGCGGTTCGCGAACAAGAGTCAACGACAGCTTAATAAATGAAATACGACAAGGCGCCTGATCATTCCTCGATCAGGCGTCTTTTTGATAGGCAATCAGATTTTTCAGTGGCCTGCTTGACCGCAATCAGAGCGACTCGTGTACAATAGAGGTTGTACATAATGGAAAGGGGGACTTAGAATGCCATTGATTGCATTCCTACACACGCACGTCACGAGCTGGGTCTTGTTACTCGTCTTGTTCGCTGTCGCCTATATCGGCTACAAAAATGCCAACAAGAGCGGGAAGATCGCCCACATGGCGTTTCGACTCATGTTGCTCGTCGCGTTCGGCACGGGACTTTATTTGTATCTTCAATTACTCGAAGGCGGCATGTTCTACCACGTGAAGATCACGGTCGGACTCTTGACACTCATCTTTGGTGAGATGACGCTCATCCGTGTGAAGAAGAACAAACCTGCGGGCACGATGTTCGGCGGTTTTGCGATTCTCGCGCTTGTGACAATCTTCATCGGCTATGCGTTGCCGTATGGACAGTCGTTCTTCAGCAACTTCATTTAAGTTTGATTCCCACTTCGCACATCGGAGTGGGATTTTTTTGTTTGTCCGTAAATTATTAGGGGAAAATAAAAAAATCAGTGATAACGATGATGAGGTGAAACGATGGAACAACAGATGAATGAATGGTCACGCGTCTTGCACGCACGCAGATGGATGAAACAAACCGAATCGTTCCTGCCGCTCTGGCACGGATATATCGGCTATAAATATGGGTTGTTCGATGCGCTCCAAGGCGGGGCGAGCTTTGCGGAGATGACGCTTCGCTTGAAGCAACCGTTGACGAAACTCGCGCTCGAGCGTTGGCTCGACGTCGGGGTCGCCGTGCGCCATTTGAAGAAGAAAGGTTGGCGCTATTTCCCGACCCGTAGTTTGAAATATCAGTTGTCGCACGAAGATGAGCGCAGCATCGGCTTTATGCTCCAAGAGATGATGGAACTTCATATTCCGGCACTCATCGCATATCCTGACTTTTTAGAGTCGGGCAAACAGAAAACGTTCGATGGGGCGACACATGGCCAGGTCGTCGCACAGACGTCGACGCTCGTCGAGACGGTCGCGTTCCCGGTCGTGCAGCAGCTGTTGCGGCAAGCCGACGTCAAGACGATGCTCGATATCGGGTGCGGCCACGGGGGTTACTTACGCAAACTGCACGGACTCGAACCCGATTGGCAGTTGACCGGCATCGATTTAGAGGAAGACGTGATCGCAGAGGCGCGGGAACAAGATGAGTCCGGTGAGATTCGCTATGAAGTAGCCGATTTTATGGAGTGGGATCACGATGAACGATTTGATGCCGTCATGATGAATAATATGTTGTATTATTTCTCTCCGGAACAACGAATCGAACTGCTCGGACGGATGCTCGAAAACTTAGACGAAGCAGGTGTCGCCGTCCTCGTCACGCCTCTCGCCGAGACGCCGCTCGGTGCTCGATTTGCCTCAGCGTTCAATGCGTTCATGACGTTGCATGATAACCTCTATCCGCTCCCAACGATTCGTGAGTTACGTCGTCAAATGCACAAGGTCGGTTTCGACAACGTCCGTTTCATCCCGTTCATCCCAGAAGGGTCATGGTACATTGTCATCGCGAAACGCGACAATTGACACATCGCGGACACACGACGAGCCGATTCAGATTTGAACTTGTCTCCAGTCATTTCTATAATGGGATAGAAGCATAAGAGACTTTTCACATAGGGAGTTGTTCAACGTGTCGGAAAAAAGAGTCGCCGTAATCGGTGCCGGACCAGGAGGACTTGCGGCCGCTATGCTGCTTGCAAGTCGTGGTGTGAAAGTAACAGTGTTTGAGAAGCAGGCGTTCGTCGGTGGACGGACGTCGCGTCTGCAAGTCGGAGAATTCGCGTTCGATCGTGGCCCGACTTTTTTAAATATGCCATACATTTTAGAAGAGATCTTCGAAGAGACAGGTCGAGATTTACACGACTATGTCGAGATGAAACGACTCGAGCCGATGTATGATCTTTATTTTGATAAAGGAAATCGGGTCTTATCGATGACGACCGATCGCGATCAAATGCATCAGGCGATTGAAGAGCAGTTCCCAGGCAACGGGGAAGGGTACGAACGCTTCATGGCCGAACAAGCCATCAAGCTGTCGAAACTGATGCCGGTGCTCCAGACGGCACATGACAAACTGACCGATTACGTGGCGACGCGCGTCTTGAAGGCGCTCCCGTTCTTATCGATCGGCAAGTCGTTATACGACGTCTTGTCAGAGTATTTCACGAGCGAAGAGCTGAAGTACGCGTTCACGTTCCAAGCGAAATACCTCGGCATGTCGGCGTGGGATTGCCCGGGTGGCTTCTCAATCTTGTCGTATATGGAACATGCTTACGGCGTCCATCATCCGATTGGCGGCGTGAATCAACTCTGCACAGCGATGGCGCGCGTCATCGAAGAAGAGGGTGGGGAGATTCGTCTCGAGGAAGGCGTCGACCGGCTCTTGCTCGACGGGAAACGCGTCAACGGACTCGTAGCGAACAATGTCCACTATGCCTTTGACGAAGTGATTGTCGGTGCCGACTTCGCCCATGCGATGACGACACTCGTCCCAAGCGACGCACTCACACGTTGGAGTCCAAAACAGCTGAAGAAGAAACGCTACTCGTGTTCGACGTTCATGCTTTATCTTGGACTCGACCGTGTCTATGATGATGTCGCGCACCATTCGATCCATTTCGCCGACGACTACGAGCGTAATGTGAAAGAGATGACGCAAGACCTGAAGCTGAGCGAAGACTTCTCGTTCTATGTCCAAAATGCTTCACGGATTGACCCGACACTCGCACCGTCAGGGAAATCCTCGCTTTATGTGCTCGTCCCGGTGCCGAACAACCTGTCGAATTTACCGTGGGAGACGCTCGAGACGACGATGACCGAGCGCGTCCTCGATGCACTTGAGACTCGTTCGCCGTATCGTGAGATCCGGAACCATATCGAGGTGATGCAGCCGCTCACGCCAAACGATTGGGAAGCGTTCGGTGTCTATGAAGGGGCGACGTTCAACTTAGGACATAACTTGTCACAGATGATGTATTTCCGTCCCCATAACCAGTTCGAGGAGCTCGACCACGTCTGGCTCGTCGGCGGTGGGACACATCCAGGCAGCGGACTGCCGACGATTTTTGAATCGGCGCGCATCACCGCCAACCTGTTGCGTGACCGGGCAGGTGTCGGCCAATGAACATCAGTTTCGTCGGTGCCGGAATTGGGTCGCTTTACGCGGCCTTGCTCCTGACCCACAAATATCCGTCGTTAGACGTGACCATCTATGAAAAAGAAGCTCGTGTCGGCGGCCGGCTCAATTATGTCGAGTTCGAGAACGGCGCCCGCGTCGATGAAGGGCCGACCATCGTCTTATTGCCCGGAAAATTGAAAAGTCAGCTCCTCGAGGCCGGTTTCCCGGAGCGAGAGCTCGAGTTGATCGAGGTCGACCCGCTTTATCGCCTCCGTTACGAGGATGGCACGACGTTCTACAAATACCGTGACATCGAACGTCAGGCGGCCGAAATCGACCGTCTGTTCAACGAGGGCGACGGCTTTAGAAAGTATATGACTCAAAAACGAGAAGAGTATCGCCTCGGGTTCGATGCATTCTTAGACCGGGGCTATAAAGGCAAGACCGATTTGTTCGAACCGAAACTATTGATGCTCCTCATGCGCTTGAAGGCGTATGAGACGGCCCACGAGAACATGAAACGCTTCTTCAAAGACGAGCGTCTGCGCGTCGCCTACAGCCTCCAAACGCTCTATATTGGTGGGAACCCATATGATACCCCATCCCTCTATGGTTTGATCCCGTACCGCGAACAAGAAGAAGGAATCTGGTACGTCAAGGGAGGATATTTCTCACTTGCGACGAAAGTAGAACAAGAGTTGAGACGACGCGGCGTCAAGTTCGAGTTGAACGCGAACGTCGAACGGGTGCAGGTGGAACAAAGCCGGGCGAACGCGGTCATCGTGGATGGTGTCGTTCATCCGTATGATGCGGTCGTCGTCAACGGTGATTTCCCCCTCATGGAACGGTTGATTGATGGCGTTAAGCCGAAATCATACGAACCGTCGAGCGGGACGCTCCTGCTTTACTTCACCGTGACCGGGGACATCGATTTACCGATCCACCAATTCGACTTGCCGAATGATTTTGCCGGGTCGATGCGGACCATCTTCGAAGATGGTAAACTAAGCAAGTATCCGGCGATGTATACGTTCAATCCGTCTTTGATGGACGACACGCTGGCACCGGACGGGACGAGCGTTCTCTATGTCCTCGTGCCGGTCCCACGTAAATTGGAGCGTGAGGACTTTGAAACGAGCGGTGCGATCGAGCATTTGATTGGCCGGATCGAACAGATGGTCCCCGACTTCAGGGATCGTGTCATTGAGATGAAAGTTCGGACGCCGATGGATGCGGAACGATTTGGGTTATTTGAAGGCGGGAGTTTCGGCATCGCCCCGAAATTGGCCCAATCGGCCGCGTTCAAACCACAGGCTCGCCCGTACGCGCACATCGACCGACTTTACGCCGTCGGAGCATCGGTGCATCCGTGCGGAGGCGTCCCGATTGTCATGATCGGCTCGCAGCTGTTAGTGAAGAGAATGGAAGAAGAAATGGGGGCATTGTACCATGACGACACAAGAAGCGTATCGTCACTGTGAAGACGTAATGAAAAAAGGCTCGCTCACGTTTTATCGGGCCTTTTCTTTGCTCTCCAAACCAGACCGTCAGGCCGTGGCCGCGGTCTATGCGTTTTGTCGGACGCTCGATGACGCGGTCGATGAATCCGACCGTCCTGAAGAGAGCTTGACGGACTTTTTGACCGAGTTCGATCGCTTCTTGGCCGGTGAACATCTGACCGATGCGCTCTGGGTGGCGTTGCGTGACGTTTGGGGACGGTACGACATGGACGTCGAACCGTTCTTTGAATTGGCTGAAGGCATGAAGTGGGACTTACATAAAACGCGCTACGCGACGCTCGAGGAGACGGAGCAATATAGTTACTATGCGGCCAGCACCGTCGGTTTGATGCTGTTGCCGATCCTCGCGCCGGACGTGGATGCGACGGGACGGCAACAGTTGAAACAAGGTGCGATCGACTTAGGTATCGCGATGCAGTTGACGAATATTTTGCGTGACGTCGGGGAAGACCTCGACCGAGATCGGATTTATGTCCCACAATCGTTGCTCGCCGAGTTCGGTGTCGCGGAAGCCGATTTGTTCGCGCGACAAGTGACCCCGGCGTTCATCGACGTCTGGGAGACGATGGCGCGCCGGGCCGAACACCTATACGTCCGGGCCCGGGAGACCCATCACTTATATCCTGCGACGAGCCGGAAGCCGGTCAGCGCGGCGGCATTGCTCTATGAAGGCATCTTGGACGCGGCCCGGCAGAATGGGCACGACGTCTTCACGAAGCGGGCGTTTGTCTCGACGATTCAAAAAGGGAAACTGTTGGCCAAGTTATAAAATCAGGCAGCCGTCGCAAAACGGCTGCCTTTTTTGTGCACAAAAAAACCACTTTTGGCGGGGGACCAAAAGTGGTGTAAGCGTTGTGTGATTCGTTCATCGGGGAAACGAACGAATCGGACGTGATGAACCCTAAAGATGTGCCTCGTCTCATGGGGAATGAAACGATGGGGCATCTTCGCTGAAGCAGGATGCTTGATGGACTAAGGGGGAACATCATAATGCATGCTGTTCCAGCCGCGGGATACGAGTGGGGAAACTCGCTCATCACTTTTTTCTCGGGTGTGACAAGTTCAAAACGCGATAGGCTCGGGGAAGCCATTCGATCGCTACAGGTGTAACAAACGTTACAAAACTGCTTGAACTCGAATATGATGTTATCACGTCTATCCCGTGTCGACAAGTGTCGAATCTTCTGTTCACAAAATGTTCAAATTGTCAGAGGTATGTCCTCTAACATCGACCGGGCCGCAAATTGTCCTGAAAGCGTCACCATCGGGCTGCCGCCGCCAGGGTGGGTCGAGCCTCCAGCGAACCAAATGTTGGACACATCTTCCGAGCGAGCGGAAGGTCGGAAGAACGCTCCTTTTTTCGAGTTGGCCGATGTCCCATAGAGTGCCCCGTAATATGCGTAAAAATCACGCGTCAAGTCGAGCGGGGTGACACGGCGATGGAAGACGACATCGCGATCTTCCCACTCAACGCCGAATTTCCGGAGGCGTCGGCGAATCAAATGTTCATACGTCTCGGCATCGATGTCGGTCATATGGGCCGGCGCGTTGACGAGGATGAACAAGTTGTCGCCAGCTTCTCCCATCGAAGGGTCCGTATGGGCCGAGTTCGAGATGTAAATCGTCGGTTCGTCCGCATAGCGTTCCTCGTCGAACAGCGCCCGGAATTCCGCTTCGTAGTCGTCTGAGAAGTAGACGTTATGATGCGCCAAGTTCAACCGCTTGTTCAAGCCGACCATGATGACGAAAGCGGACACCGATGGTTCAATCGTGTCACGCGTCGGCACCGGGAACGACGGACGGTCAGAAGCATCGACGAGTCGCGGATACTGCGTGAGCAGTTCTCCGTTCAATAAGACGGCGTCACAAGACATGACTTCTTCATGGTCGATGACGACCGCGTGAGCTTTTCCGTTCGTCACTTCAATTTTTGTGACTTCATGACCGAGCCTGAACTCGACGCCAAGCTCGCTCGCCCGTTTGGCGAAGCCTTTCGCAATCGTCCAGTTCCCACCTTTGGCAAAATAGACGCCATCATTCAGCTCCAGGTGCGAAATGAGCGCGAACGTACCGGGTGTGACGTACGGACTGCTGCCGATATACGTCGCATAGCGGTCGAGCGCCTGGATGATGCGCGGGTCTTTAAAATACTTCTTATGGAGCGCATGAAGGCTCTTGAGCGGATGCACTTTCATCATGTCAGCCCAAAGGCCGGTATCGATTTTTGAATCCATCCGTGTGAAGAACCGGTTATTGGCGATTTCAAACAACTTCTCCGCCTCGTCTAAGTAGTCGGTCAATTGATTCTTGTCGGCCTTATCGCCGGTCAGACGGCGTACCTCGGCTTCCATTTTCTCGCGGTCTGAATGAAACGTGAACGTCGAACCGTCAGAGAAATGATTGACTGTGTGCGACTCAAGTTTGACGAGCTCAAAATAGTCATCCGGGTTGGCCCCGCTGTTGCGAATGACGGAGCGGAACACGTCCGGCATCGTAATCGTATTCGGCCCGAAGTCGAACCGGTGTCCATCGGTGATGATCGGCATGAGTTTTCCGCCGACATGTTCATTCTTTTCAATGACGGTCACGTCGTAACCGCGGGCGGCAAGGGTGACGGCGGCGCTCAAGCCGCCGAGCCCGGCCCCGATAATAGCGATATGTTTCATGTTGTGCCTCCTAGCGAGATTATTGATACGTCCGGCCTTTCCATGAAATCGGCTTTCGTCGCCATTTGCGCACGACCGCGCTCGCGAGGAGCAACAAGTAGGCGATGAGGCTGAACGGATGGAGCCAAAAGTGGCGTCCTCCCGATTTGACGTCGATCGCCAGTCGAGCGAGCAAGACGAACACGCACGCCAAGAACGAGATCCAGTCCATGCGGACGAGGAGTGCGATGAAAGCAGACAGCTGGGTGCCGTAGTATAAGAAGAAATAAAGGGCGATGCCCACTGCTTCATTCATTCCCTTGAATACGTTCTTTGAAAACCCGTTCCACACTTCTTCATTCGTCGCATACATGTCACATGTGATGTAAGGCGAGACGTTGACGAGCGATGTGACTTTTTTGCGTCGCTTGAACTCACGGCACAGATCGATATCATCGATCAATGAATTGTGGATCGAGGCGTGTCCACCGACGTCGTCATAACTTTTCCGTTCGACGAGCACGTTCATTCCGTTGGCGGCGGCGAAGGCGGGATGACGCACCTTTCGCCAAAACAACGGCAAATGTTGGGCGATCAAGACGTGTTGCATCGGAATCAACAGTTTCCCGAGCCACGTTGGTGTCGGGAAACGAGGAAAACCTGACAAGAAGACCGCCCCTTCACGGGCGAGTGTGCCGTGCAGTCGCCCGATGAACGTCGGGTCGATCGTCACGTCGGCATCGAGGAACAACACGTACGGCTCGGTCGTCTGGGTCGCCAGCTGATGACACGCGTGGACTTTGCCGGCCCAACCTTCCGGGAGCGGCACCCCACGGAAAATGGTGAAGCGGGCATCGTCCGCGATTTCCCGGACGAGTGCCTCGTATGTAGCATCCTCGGACCGGTCCTCGTATAAATAGACGTGGCTTTCATCCGTCAAGGCGGCCTTCAAACTCGTGATGAGTTTTGGCACGTTCCGTTCCTCGTTCCGCAGTGGGATGCACACCGCGGTCGGAGGAGCTGGGATGGGTGCGGTGAGCGGACGGAGGAACAGCAAGTTGACCAACGTGAACAGCAGCATCAAAAACGTGAGCGACAAAATCACCATCAGCGGCCTCTTCCGATTTGGAGCAAGTGCTCCGTCCAATCTGCCAAACTGCGCTTCGGCGGGAACAAGGCGATATAGCGGTCGGACTGCTTGATTACGTCGTCGCGCGTATCGTCATATAGGCGTTCGAGTGCTTCGGCGAGCTCTTGTTTTTGAAGCCGCCGCGTCTTGGAGACGACCGTATGGTTGCGGAAGCGCACATAGACGAGCGGAGCGGCGTGCGACGCGAACGTATAATAGATGGCGCATAGCCGGACTTCCGGCTGGTGGAGCAGCATCGTCACACCTGAGCCAATCTCGAGCGGACGATGCTCTTGTGGATACTCGCGTCCTTGCGGGAACACCCAGACGGACTTGCCTGCAAGTAAGAGCCGATTGGCGTAGTCGAGCGAGGCGCGCACGTCCGACAGTTTGCCTTTTTTGATGGAGAACGCGCCCAAGTGACGGAAGAACGGGAAGCGGCGCAACCCATCCTCATCCATCAAGACGTGAACGTCATGACGCAAATAGTATTCGTTCAACATGAGCAAAATCATCCCGTCCCACCACGAGCTATGTGTGCTCAAAAACAATCCTGGTGTCGGCACGTCATCGGCCCGGACGTGGATCGTATGGAAAAACGGACGGATTTGACGTTCTTTGACGAACGTCGAGAACAGATTATTGAACCATTTCTTTTTGCTCGCTTCGATCATGTCGGCTCCTCCGTTCTATCAAGATGAGGCCTGCGGCTGTGACAACGCTGAGTACGCCGATGCCGTAAAGACCGGCGTTGACGGCCGTGACACCGAACAGGGCGTGCAGCATGACGAACAAATAACGTCCGTGCCCGAGTAACATCGGCTCGGCTTCGACTTCAAACCGGTCGAGCAACCAAGAGAAAATGAGTGACAGTCCGAACCAACCGACGAAATTCTGCGTCGGGATATCATAATACAGACCGTCATTGGCCCATTCCCAGTAGCCTTTCACGTTCGCTGCGACCGGGTCAATCGCCATATCGAGCCAAACGGCGAGGAACGGGACGAGCCAGAGCGTCCGGTTCTTGAACGAGAACAAGCGGGCGACGGCAAAACTCGAGCCGATGACGGCGAGCCAAGCTGCCCCGATCGTGACCGGTACACCGAACACGGTCGGACCGAACGCCTCCGCGTAGATGTACTCACTGAACGGGAACCCGGTTTTGACACCGAGCGTCTCGACAGCGATTGAACCGAAGAAGATGAACGGGACGATCAGGCGGGCGTGGCGGACGCCGTCCGCAATCACCCAACCGCCGATGAGACCGGCGAGCCATAAGAAGACCGGGTTTGCCCATTCGAGCCAACTCGGCAACAAATCAAAGCCGACGAGGACGACCCCGACGACATACCAAACCAAAAACCATTTCCAAATCCATGGATACACTTTCATTTCATCACCTCTATTCTCATTCTAGAGAGGTTTGCGGCTTGCGTCTAATAAATGCATGCAAAAAAAAGAGTCCCTCGAGAGGGACCCGTCAATTCGCCATCCGCTTTCGTTTTTTGACGAACGAGAAAGCGATGAATAAGACATAGAACGTGACGGCGATGAACCAGAACGATGGCCATTCTTTCCACCGGGCAAAAATCATGTACGTCAAGTAGATAAGGCTGACCGTGATGATGAACGAGTGGCGCGGGAGCGGCACGTCTTTAAAGCTCGGGATGCGGACACGGCTGACCATGAGCAGAGCGAGACCCGTGAAGAAGATTGGGGTGAGCAACTCGTTGATCTGGTCCCCGAACGTCGTCACGACGGCGAGCAAGCCACCGGCCGCGGTGATCGGGACGCCCGAGAAGTAACTGGCCGTGACGTTCGTCGCCGACAAGTTGAAGCGGGCCAAGCGGTAAGCACCGAACAACGGGAACAAGGCGGCGAAGAAGAGACCGTAGTTGCCGTAATCGATGAAAAACGTATAGTAGGCGAGAAGCGCCGGGGCGACCCCGAACGTGACGACATCGGCGAGCGAGTCGAGTTCTTTTCCAAAGTCACCGGCCACGCCGAGCATACGGGCCAGCCGTCCATCCAAACTGTCGAGCATCATGGCGATGATGATGAGCAGCGTCGCGTTCGAGAAGTCGCCGCGCGCCGCATAAACGATCGCCAAGACGCCACAGAACAAGTTGCCGAACGTAAACGAGTTAGGAATCCATGAGCGGATTCGTTCTTTCCACATAGGTATTGCCTCCATCTTTCTTTGTCATTGAGTGAACCAGTGACCGTCCGTGAACCGGAGCAGGTCGGTCGGTGTGAGTTCGAGTTGGTAGCCGCGCTTGCCGGCCGAGATGATGATCGTATCTTTTTGTCTGGCACTATCATGCAAGAAGACAGGAAACCGTTTTTTCGCCCCGATTGGCGAGACACCGCCGCGGATGTAGCCGGTCAGCGTTTCGAGCTCCTTCATCGGGACAGGGGAGGCTTTTTTGGCGCCCCAGGCTTTCGCGGCCGCTTTCAAATCGATATCTAAATCTCCTGAGATGAGGAAGAAGGCGTAGCGCCGTTGCTCATTCTCGAGACAAATCGTTTTATAGAGCTGGTCGAGCGGTTTACCGAGTGACGCGGCGACATGTTTGGCGGAGACGTCGGACGCGTCCACTTCGTAGGAGTGGTACGTGAACGGGATGTTCCGTTGTTTCAATTGTCTTGCGGCATTCGTCAGTTGCATCAGCCCCACCCTTTCGTTGAACGACTCTTTTAAGAATAGCAAATAGTGGTAGCGTCGGGCAATCGAACTCGGAAAGTTTCTATGACAAGAAGGAAACAGAATGACCGATATAGAAATGAATAGTGATTCATTTTAGTAAAGGGGGAAATGGGATGGAAACGATTCAACTGGAACAGCGGAACGGGGTCGGCTGGCTGAAATGGGACCGGCCGGAAAAATTGAACGCATTAAATGAGACGTTGCTTCGTGAGGCGAGGGAAGCGATGGAGCAGCTCGTGGCGGATGAGGCCGTCCACGTCATCGTGCTCGTCGGGCAAGGGCGTGCCTTCTCATCGGGACAGGACTTGACGATTGAGAGTGACGCCGACTATGGGGTGTATTTGGAAGAGGTGTACCATCCGCTCGTGCGGGCGCTTGCCGACTGTCCGAAACCAATCATCGCCGGCATTCACGGGGTCGTGGCGGGGGCGGGACTCAGTCTGGCGCTCGCGGCGGACGTCCGTCTCGTCGCCCGGTCGACGAAGTTCAGTTCGGCGTTCATCAAAATCGGTCTCGTCGCCGATGCCGGGGGACCGTACCATTTACGGCGCTTGATGCGGCCCGATCTCGCGCTCGCTTGGATGTGGAGCGGCAGCACGATTGATGCCGAACAGGCCGAAACGTTCGGTCTCGTCACCGAGCTCGTCGAGGATGAGGCGTACTTGGAGCGGTTGACGGCCTATGCCGAGACGCTCGCAGCCAAGTCACCGACGGCGGTGCAAGGCATGAAGGCGTTATTCCGGGCCGACTCGTTCGAGGACGGTCTCGAGCAAGAGATCATCTGGCAACGGAAATGTGGTCAGACGGACGTTCATCGGCAGGCGATGCAGGCGTTCCTAAATCGATGAAAAAAGAAGCGGTCACAGCGACCGCTTCTTTTTGGTTGATTATGAAGTTGGCTTCGGTTCGAACTGGAAGCCTTTTTGTTGCCACGTGCCGTATTTCCAACGACGGAAGGCGAAGAAACCGCGGAACCACTCGTCGAGCGAGAAGGCGAGCCAAATGCCGAGGACGCCGAGTCCCATTTGGAGTCCGAACAAATAACTGAAGACGACGGCAACGCCCCACATCGAGGCAATCCCAATCATGACCGGGAAGCGAACGTCGCCGACCGACTTGAGCGATCCCATCAACACGATGTTCATGGCGCGACCTGGCTCAAGGATGAGCGTCGCCCATAAAATCGGCACCCCGACGGCGATGATATCCGGGTTCGATGTGAACAAGCCCAGCAGCGACTTGCCGAAGACAGCGAGCCCGAGCGACGCCACGAGTGAAGCGAACATGGCAATCTTCAATGTCTTAACGGCGCGGGTATACGCTTCTTTAAACCGTTTCCCGCCGATGTCACGGGCAATCAATAATTGCGTCCCTTGCGCGACGGCGACCGTGAACAAGAAGGCGAGCATCGACAAGTTCATGACGTATACCCGTGCGGCGAGGGAAGCCTCGCCCATGGTGGCGATGAAACCGGTGATGATGATTTGCGAGAACTGATATGACAAGTTCTCTCCGGCTGATGGTACGCCGATTTGGAGCAAGGCGCGAATGTCGTCGCGTTTCGGACGAATCAATTCCTTGAGCGGGAAGCGGAGCATGAGCCGCTTCTTGACGATCCAGAACAATAGCACCATCGCCGAGAAACGGGCGATGACGATGGCCCATGCGACGCCGGCGACACCCGTGACCGGGAGACCGAACCAGCCCATGACGGCGAGCATCGCCCCGGCAGCTGTGATGATATCGATGAGAAGTGTCGCGAGCATCGCGTGCTTCGTCATCCCGTGGCTCCGGAGGACGGAACTGAGCGCCATGATGAGCGCTTCGGTGAACAGCGACAACCCGACAATCTGCAAGAATAACAGGCCATGGTCGAACAGCTCATCCGATAAGCCGAACAAACGGAGGAACGTCTCACCGAACAAGAAGACGACCGCGACCATGAGCACGCCGAGCCACATGTTCAAGCTGACGGCGGAACGGGCGAAGTCACGGCTCTTCTTCATCCGATTGGCGCCGATCGCTTGACCGATCAAGATGGTCGCACCGACCGAGGTCACGCTGAAGACGATTAAGAAGACGTTCAAGATTTGGTTGGCGACGCCGACCGCGGAAGCGGCAGCATCGGAGTAATGGGCGAGCATGAGCGTGGCGATGATCCCGGTCCCCATATGAAGTGCGAGTTCGATGAAAATCGGCCACGAGATTTTAAATAAACTGAGCTGTTCGGTGTCTTTTGTCGGCATGTTGTATTCTCCCTTGTTTCTACAATTCTCTATATGAAATATTTACGTTGTCAAAATCACAAGGGTCATGTTACTCCTTTTGAAATGAAAAAGAAAGGGATTTGGCAAATTATTTTCAACAAAAAAACACCCGCCGAAACGGGTGCAAAACGGAATTTATTTCATTTTTAAAATCGTGGCACTGTACGGTGCGAGCTCGACTTCGAGCGAGTCTACATCCCGGTCGCGCAGCAAGTCGTAAGCGCTTCCGGTATGGCCGAGCGGGTTAAGTTTCGATACGGAATCAGAGTTATTGAAGTATATCAAATACGTCTCATCTTTCGTACAACGCTCGATGATGAGGGCGTTATCCTCATCGTCGACGAGATTGAAACGATACGAGCCGCCGTTCGCGAGCACCGGATGCTCTTTGCGGAGTCGAATCAATTTCTGCACATAGCGGAACAATTCGCGGTCTTCTTCGGCTTCGTCCCACGGCATACAACGGCGGCAACCCGGATCTTGTTCACCTTCGAGGCCGATCTCGTCCCCGTAATAGATGCATGGGCTTCCTGTGTACGTGAGCATCGACGTCATGAGCAACTTGAACTTCCCTTTATGTCCTTTTGCCCGAGTGAGGGCGCGCGGGGTGTCGTGCGAGTCGATCAAGTTGAACGTCACTTCGTTCACGTTTGTCGTGTTCATCATCTCGACGCGTGTCAACTCATTGCGAAACTCGGAAGCGGACGTCCGGTCGAGCGCGAAATAGTTGAGGCTCGCGTTCGTAAACGGATAGTTCATGACCGCATCGAACTGGTCACCTTTGAGCCATGGCTGGGCATCGTGCCAAATCTCACCGAGGATGTACGCATCCGGATTCGCTTGTTTGACCGTTTTACGGAAATCGCGCCAGAACGCGTGATCAACCTCGTTGGCCACGTCTAACCGCCACCCGTCGATGCCGAATTCTTCGACCCAGTAGCGGGCCACTTCTAATAGATAAGCTTTCAACGCCGGGTGCTCCGTATTGATCTTCGGCATGTTCTTCTCGAACGCGAACGTGTCGTAGTTCGGCTTCGGCGTCGTCTCGATCGGGAAGTCACGAAGATAGAACCAGTCACGGTACTCTGACTGTGGTCCTTTTTCGACGACGTCTAAGAACCAAGGGTGGTTGTAGCCGACATGGTTGAAGACGGCGTCGAGCATGACTTTGATACCGTTCTCGTGGAGAAGATCGACGAGTTGTTTGAACTGCTCTTTCGTTCCGAACTGCGGATCGATTTCCATATAATCGAGCGTGTCGTATTTATGGTTCGTCGTCGCTTTGAAGATCGGGCAGAAGTAAATCCCGGTGATCCCTAGATCGACGATATGGTCAATATGGTCGATGATCCCTTGGAAGTCGCCGCCGAAGAAGTTCGTGATCGTCGGTTCGGTACTATTCCATGGGAGCGTGCCTTCGGGATCGTTAGAAGGGTCACCGTTCGCGAACCGGTCCGGGAAGATTTGATACCAGACTGTGTCCTTCACCCACGATGGGGCGTGGAAGATGTCGACCGGGTTGATGAATGGGATGCAGAAATAGTAGCCCGTGTCGTCGAGCGGTTTATCTTCGAACCAACCTTTTTCCGTATAGACGGCCGTCTCATTGCCGTCATGGAGCCGGAAGCCGTAACGGAGGCGGCGGAATGGCGGTTTGATGGCGATGAACCAATAGTCGTATTGATCATCATGGCCGATTTTTTCCATCGGCGTCTCGAACGTACGCCAAAAGCTCGGCTTGTCCGGGTCGAAATTCCACATGGCCGGATCTTCCGAGTGCCAGTCGTACGGGTCGTTCCAAATTAAGTCAACAGATTGGATATCATTTCTTTTCGTATGGAAGCGAATATGTATCGTTTCTCGGTCATACTTGTACACGAAAGGGGACATGGCGCGGTGGTAGATGGCTTCTTTGATCATGGGTTTGAGTTCCTTTCTCTATTAAGGGTTATAACCATTTTACACTGTCTGTTCAGAAAAGAAACAACAGTTGTGAAAACGTTTGCTCAAGCAAAGGGTAATAAAGCGTTTACATTTTGTCAATCGCCCGATTCGTCATTTTTTGCGAAATAGGGTCATAAATAATTCAAAAAGAGATAAATGGGACAACCACAATAAAAAAAGCGAAAAAAAAGACTTGTAAAACGCTTACACAACTGTATAATAAAAATTGAGGTGAGGATGCAAACGTTTTCACTAACCTACTGATTCTGTAGCGGAGTTGATTAAAATCAGTAGGCCAGTGCGATTGCGCAAATCTGACCATACTATTTCCTTGGGGAGGTTTTTCATCATGAAGATGAAAAAAATGGTAGCAGGACTTTCAACGGCAGTATTCGCTTTCGGTGCACTTGCTGCATGTGGTGGCGGTACGGACAATGGTTCTACTAACGAAGGCGGTTCTTCTAGCGAGAACAAGCCAGAAAAAATCGTAATTTGGGAAGATATTGAAAAGTCGGAAACGACGAAAGAAGTTGCGAAGGCGTTTGAAGAAGAACACGGCGTCGCAGTTGAAGTCGTTGAAGTCCAGATGACGGATCAAAAGGACAAGTTGGCGCTTGACGGCCCGGCTGGTAAAGGTCCTGATATCGTTCTCGTACCGCACGACCAAATCGGAACGATCGCTGACCAAGGTCACTTGGCTCCACTTACTGACGAAGGCGCACTTGACGCGTTCACAGACGCTTCGAAATCGGCTGTCATGTTCGACGGACAAGCTTACGGCTACCCGAAATCAGTTGAAACGCCAGTCCTCATGTACAACAAGGATTTGGTATCAGAAGCTCCTGCTTCAATGGACGACTTGTACAAGTTGTCTACAGATCTTAAAGATAAAGGCGAGTACGGATTCCTCGGTCTTTGGGATAACTTCTACTTCGCTCACGGTGTCGTGGCTGGCTTCGGCGGTTACGTCTTCAAAGAAGACGGCGGCGCGCTCGATCCAACTGACATCGGCTTGAACAACGAAGGCGCAGTCGAAGGCTTCGAGTACATCGGCAAATGGTACCAAGAAGGCCTCTTCCCTAAAGGGTTGATCGGCGAGTCTGGCGGCCAAGCGATGGACCAACTCTTCACTGAGAAGAAAGCACACACAGTCATGAACGGACCATGGGCCGTAGCTGGTTACACAGATGCCGGCATCAACCTTGGAGCGTCTGCATTGCCGACACTTCCAAACGGTGAGCCAATCAAGACGTTCATGGGCGTGAAGACATATGCACTTTCGGCTTACACAGAAAACCAAGAGTGGGCTGAAATGTTCCTCGCAGAACTCACGAACGAAGAGAACGCATTGAAGATGTTTGAAGCTTACAACGAGATCCCACCAGTAGCAGCACTCGAGTCGAACGAGACAATCACGTCGAACGAAGTTGCGAAAGCGGTATTCGATCAAGCAACGAACGCGATCCCAATGCCTAACATTCCTGAAATGGGACAAGTTTGGGAGCCAATGGCACAAGCGCTTCAGCTCGTAGCAACTGGCAAGCAAGATGCACAAAAATCAGCTGACGATGCTGTTAAAGTCATCGAGCAACAAATCCAAGCAAACAACCAATAAGGATATGAAATGATGGGGTACGCCGACTGGCGTTCCCCCTCATTTTCTAGAATTGAGCAAACGCTTGCTCGATTGATTTGCTCAAATTGAAAGGAGAAATTGAGGATGGCTTCAATCGCGAACCCTAAAACGCCGGAACAACGTCCGGAAAAACCGACCAATCATGCTCGGAACGCCGCATTACTTTCGATCATTCCGGGAGCCGGTCAATTCTATAACAATCAAAAAGCGAAAGCGATCGCTTTCTTTATCGTTATCATGTCTTATTTTGCAGTAAACTACGATCTCTTTTTCAAAGGAGCGGGCGCAGGACCTGGCGACCGTGGTGGCCTTTGGGGATTGATCACGCTTGGCGAAGTGGCAGGACCTCGTAACGACCACTCCATCTTCTTGATGGTAGAAGGGATTGTCGCATTAATCTTACTTTTCTTCGGAATCGCGTTCTACATCTGGAACATTCGTGACGCCTACCGAGTCGGTCGCATTCGTGATCAGCACCTAAACGTCCCAACGTTCCAAGTGCAACTCCGCAACTTGCGCGACCATGGATTCCCATACTTGATGTTAATCCCGTCGCTCATCTTGCTCGTCTTCACAGTCGTATTACCACTCATTTTCACATTCTTGATCGCGTTCACGAACTATCGTTACAACAACGCGCCACCGGCAAAACTTGTCGAGTGGATTGGGTTTGAGAACTTCACACGAATTTTTGAAATCGACATTTGGCGCGACACATTCGTCGGCGTCCTCGGCTGGACACTCGTCTGGACGGTCGCTTCGACGGTCGGTGTCATCGCGATCGGGATTTTCCTCGCGGTCCTCTTGAACCAAGAAGGCCTTCGCTTCCGCCGCTTGTTCCGCTCGATTTTGATTTTGTCATGGGCCGTTCCAGCGTTCATCACAATCTTGATTTTCCGTTCGATGTTCAACGAATCGTTCGGTGTGTTCAACACGACGATCCTTCCAGCGTTCGGACTTGATCCGATCAACTGGATGACCGATCCGACGGCGACACGCAGCGCGCTCATCTTGATTCAATGGTGGCTCGGCTTCCCGTTCATCATGACGCTCATGACTGGGGTATTGCAATCGATCCCTGGCGACTTATATGAAGCGGCGACGATTGACGGTGCGACCATCTTTGACAAGTTCCGCTTGATTACGTTACCGATGCTCTTGTTCGCAACAGCACCGATTCTCATCACGCAGTTCACGTTCAACTTCAACAACTTCAACATCATCTATCTCTTTAACGGCGGTGGACCGGCTGTACCGGGACAAACTGCCGGTGGTACCGATATCTTGATTTCATGGATTTACAAATTGTCTCTCGGAGCCAACCCGCAATACGGACTTGCGGCTGCGATCACGCTCATTTTGTCATTCTTCATCATGACACTTGCCGTCATCCAGTTCCGTCGGACAAAATCTTTCAAAGACGAGGATATGATCTGATATGAAAAAACAAAAACGAATCAATTTGGCGTTCTCTTATGTCATCTTGACGCTTGCGTCGATCATCATTCTCTATCCAATGCTTTGGGTGGTAGGGACGTCATTCAACCCGGGTCGTACCATCACGTCAAAAATCATTCCAGAAAATCCGACGTTCATTCACTATAAAAACTTGTTTGATCTAACGATTTCGGATTATAGTTTATGGTATGTGAACACGTTGAAAATCGCTTTCATTACGATGGCGCTCGCTGTCATCTTGGTGACGATCACTGGTTATGTGTTCTCGCGCTATCGTTTCGTCGGACGGAAGAACTCGCTCGTCTTGTTCCTCGTCTTGCAAATGGTGCCGCAATTCGTCGCCATCATCGCCATCTACGTATTGCTCAACATGCTCGGTCTTCTCGACACGCACACAGCGCTCATTCTGCTGTATGCCGGTGGCGCGATTCCGATGAATACGTACTTGGCAAAAGGTTATTTCGATACGATTCCGAAAGAGCTCGATGAAGCCGCTCGGATGGATGGTGCCGGTCACCTTCGTATCTTCTGGCAAATCATTTTGCCGCTCGCGAAGCCAATCGTCGCAACGATCGCCCTCTTCAACTTCATGGGCCCGTTCAACGACTTCATCTTGGCATCGCTCGTCCTTCGGACACCAGAGAAACAGACGCTCGCGGTTGGTCTTTACAACATGATTTCTCGACAGTTCGACAACAACTTCACGTTGTTCGCGGCAGGCGCCGTCCTTTCGGCCCTCCCAATCGTTCTCTTGTTCTTCATGTTCCAACGCTACTTCGTCTCGGGTCTCACTGCCGGTGGTACGAAAGGATAATACTCACTTAAGGGGGAAGCGATATGAGGCGAGGCGTCGTGCTCGTTCTTCTGTCGCTTCTTTTGTTTCCAACAGTCGTCGGAGCGAAAGAAGCAGCATCGTGGGAACAGGAACGCATGTACTTTATCATGGTCGATCGGTTTGTTGACGGGAATCCCGATAACAATGACCAGGTCGATCAGAATGACCCGAAAGCCTTTCATGGGGGCGATATCCGAGGCGTGATTGAAAAACTTGATTACATCGAGTCGCTCGGATTCACGTCCATCTGGTTGACGCCGGTGTTTGAAAACATGCCGGGCGGTTACCATGGCTATTGGATTAAAGATTTTTATGACATCGATCCCCAATTCGGGACGAAAGAAGATTTGCAGGAGCTCGTCGATGAGGCGCATAAGCGGGATATGAAAGTCATCCTCGACTTTGTCGTCAACCACGTCGGGCCGAACCATCCGTGGGTCGAAGAAAAACCAGACTGGTTCCATGACGAGCTACCAATCGTGCTGTGGAACGATCAAGAACAAGTCGAGACGCACTGGCTGTTCGATTTGCCCGACTTTAAGACCGAAGACTCGGAAGTGAAAGACTACTTGCTCGAGGCGGCCACGTATTGGATTGAAGAGACCGGCATTGACGGCTATCGTCTCGATACGGTACGTCACGTCGACAAACCGTTTTGGGAAGATTTCGTCAAAGCGGTCCGTGAAGTCGATCCAGATTTTTATCTCTTGGCCGAAGTGTTCGATCCGGACCCGCAGTATGTCGCCGAGTATGATGGCTTAGGCTTCAACAGCATCACCAATTTCACGTTTTATGACCGCGTCTCGAAGACGATGACGCAAAAGACGGCGAACGTCGACGAAATCGACGTGGCCGCAAGTTACGCCGAGACGTTCTTTAATGATCCGAACCAAATGGCGACCTTCCTCGATAACCATGACGTCGAACGTTTCATGCACGTCGCGGAACTAGGTGGTGCCGAGTCGGCCGAACGCAGGCTCCGCCTCGGATTGTTCGCCCTTTACGCGTCACCGGGGATGCCGATCGTCTTCCAAGGCACGGAGAATGCACAAAAGGGCGGGGCTGACCCCGCGAACCGGGTCATGACCGATTTCCCTGGAAATGAAGAGCTCCATGAATACGTTGCGACGATGAACCGGATGCGGGCCGATTACCCGGTGTTTGCGACCGGCGAACAACGGATGATCGCTTCGAAAGACGGCATGGCCGTGTTCGAACGTCGTGACGGCGACGATGTCGCACTGTACGCCATCAATATGAACGCCGAGGACAGAGAGATTGAATTCGAGGTAAGCGAGGTCGGAGAAGATACACGGCTTCGTGGTCTCTTGTTCTCACAACTTGTCACGGACAGCCGTGGCACGTTCACCATCAAACTCGCAGGAGAAAGTGCAAACGCCTACATCGTCGAAGAATCGGAAGTGAACATGTGGACGATTGGTCTACTCGTCGTCGCCATCCCGATTTTCTTGACTGGATTGGTCATGTGGAAGCGTCGCAAGAGTGCGAGCTGACGATACCCTGTGATAGGGAACTTTGAACTAACGGAAGCAAGGGGGAGCATCATGCAAATCACGATTAAAGATGTCGCCAAACACGCCAATGTCGCACCGTCGACCGTGTCACGCGTCATCGCCAACAGTCCGCGTATCAGTCAAAAAACAAAAGAGCGTGTACGCAGTTCGATGGAAGAACTCGGGTACCATCCGAACATTCACGCGCGAAGCCTCGCCAACCGCTCGACGCAGTCGATTGGTCTCGTCATGCCGAGCGCAGCGACGAAGACGCTACAAAACCCATTTTTCCCGGAAGTGTTGCGTGGGATCAGTACGAAAGCCCATCAAAACGGCTACTCGCTCTATATGACGACTGGTGTCACCGAAGAAGAAGTATTGTCCGGTGTCATCGAGATGGTGCAAGGACGTCGCGTCGACGGGGTCATCGTCTTGTATTCACGAGAAGACGACAAAGTCGTTCAATACTTACGTCAGACGAAATTCCCGTTCGTCGTCGTCGGGAAGCCGTTCGGGGATGCTTCATCAATCACATACGTCGACACGGACAACTATTTGGCCGGACGAGAAGTGACGAAACATCTATACAATCTCGGCCATCGCTGTATCGCCTTCATCGGAGGCTCGGATAAACTGGCGGTCACGCAAGACCGGCGCAACGGGTATGCGACGGCGCTCATGGAAGCAGGAATCCCGGTTCGCGAAGACTATATCGCCCGGGCCGAGTTCATGACGAAAGGCGGCGCCAAAGCCGTGCGCGAGTTGCTCCAACTAGAGGAACCACCGACAGCCGTCGTCGTCAGTGACGATATGATGGCGCTCGGTGTCATCAGCACGCTCAGTGAGATGGGCCTTAAGATACCTGAGGATGTCGCCGTCGTCAGTTTCAACAACGTCTACATCGCAGAACACTCGAACCCGCCGCTCACATCGGTCGAAATCAACATTTTCGGCCTTGGTTTCGAGGCGACGAACTGTTTGATTGAACAGATCGGCGATAGCGCGCCACCTTACGGGAAACGCGTCATCGTGCCGCACTATTTGGTCGTACGCCAGTCGTGCGGTCAGAAAAAGAAGACTGAAATCGTTGAATGAGTGCAAACCTTCCGTATCATGCGGAAGGTTTTTTTGTGGAAAATCTCAATGCATATAATAGAAGCGAAAGCAATCGGTCGAAAGTCATGATGTTACAAACAGATTACAATCATGAAAGAAACGATTGAAACGGAGTTGCAAGGGAACATCTACATTACCGGCCGAATGGCAGATCATTTTGAATCCGCCCAGCCAATAACCAAAAAATACAGAATGTGAAAGGGAGATACAATCATGGATAACAAACGTTATGTAGGCACTTACTATCAGGAGTCAGAGCTCGTGTCAAAAATTGATCAACTTCGTGCCGAGGGGCATCGCGAAGACGATTTGTACGTCGTTGTGAAAGATAAATCGAACCTTTCGATGGTTCGCGGCGAAACGGATGCAGAAGTAAAAGAAACGAAAGCGTCATGGCTTGATCGCTTCTTTGGAGTCGCGGACGGAGAAGACGAAGTTCGACATACGTTCGATAAACTCGGTTTCTCAGAAGAAGAGACAGCACGTCACCGTCAAGACATCGAGAATGGTGGATTCGTCCTCTTGTTGGACTCGAACGACGGCATCTTAGATGACGGTCGTAACTCGACGTTCGAAGGTGGCCGCACATCAGCTGGCTACGGTTCAGAAGGCAACGAAGCAGGCAACATGACCGCACGTGACGTCGGGATGACAGGAGCTTCAAGCACTGGTATTCCATCGGAACGATTCAACGATATGGATGAAGACATTCGTAACCGCGCGGATTTGACGGATGAGCAAAAGCTCGAATTGCATGAAGAGCGTCTCCAAGTGAACAAAGAGCGTGTTCAAACAGGAGAGGTTCGCGTCGAGAAAGATGTCGTCGAACACGAAGAACGTGTCGATGTCGAAGTCGAGCGCGACGAAGTCTACGTCGAACGCCGTCGCGTTGATGGGGACCGTGAAGCGACAGGACATTCATTCGATGCGACAACGGACCGCGATGAGATTCGCGTGCCGGTCACGGAAGAGCGCGTCGATGTGACGAAGAAAGATGTCGTCGCCGAAGAAATCGTTGTCGGCAAAGAGAAAGTGAAAGATACAGAAACGGTACGTGAGACGTTACGTAAAGAAGAGGCGCACGTCGAAGGGGAAGATGACCTTCGCCATCGTGATCATGACCGCGACCATACACGTCGTGATGAGCGCGACCGCTTCTAATCTGATTGACTAAGTACCTCGACAAGGATGGCTCTCTCTGAGGGACCATCCTTTTTTTCGCCAATTGACTAGAGGAGGAACGAACGCCATGAAACATGCAATCATCTCAGAAGTATTTGATCATCCCGATGCGTTGCTTAATCGAACGGTCGATTTAAAACGAGAAGGGTATGAAGAAGAAGACATGTACGTCCTTGTCAAGCGGGCCGATGTGGCGGACGCTGTCCGCCGTCACTCGAACCTCTATGTTCTCGTCACCGATGAACCGGGAACGGTCGCCTCGCTCGTCACGTCGAGTGAGCGGCCAATCGAACGCTGGCTCAAAAGCATGCGCTTGACGTCAGAGCAACAAGACCGCTTTGCGAAAGAAGTCGAACAAGGTAGACTCTTCCTCTATGTCGACGCGGACCGGAGTGAACAACAGGTTAATGCTACGAGTTCGAAGACCGAAACCGCGCCGAAGACGGAAGAACAGACGCTCGCCTTACACGAGGAACGGCTGACGATCGAGAAGCAAGCGGTCCAAGCAGGAGAAGTCGTCATCAATCGTCACGTATCGGAGACCGAACAAGAGATTGAAGTGCCCGTTCGGAGGGAACAGGTCCATGTGGAGCGGACGACCGGATCAGAGGATGTGGTCGAAGATTATGACTTCGATCAACCCGGCATTCGCACGATTGACGAAGGGGACCACTTACGGATCCAAGTCATCGAGGAACGGGCTTTCATCGTGAAGCGTCCTGTCGTCGTCGAAGAAATCATCGTTCGAAAACAAGTGACCGAAGACGTCAAGACGATGACGGAAACGCTCCGCAAAGAAGAAATCGAAGTGACCGAAGTCGGACAAGCCGATGTCACGGTCGAAGACCATACAACGCGAAAGGATGAGACACAATGAGTAAACGTCGTTTTGTAGATACGTATCCAGAGGAGGCGGCACTCGTCGCCAAAATCGATCAACTGACCGAAGAGGGTTACGACGAAAGTGATGTGTTCGTCGTCGCGAAAGATCAAGACGATGTCTCGCTCGTCAAACGGAAGACCGATGCGAAAGTGGAAGAAGCGAGCGCGAACTGGATGCAGAAATTCACTGGCGTCGCGGAAGGCGAGGAGGAAGTGAAGCGGGCCTTGCTTGACCTTGGCCTCACTGACGATGACGTCAACCGGGCGTACGGAGACATTTTAAACGGAGGGTATGCCCTCATCCTCGACGAACCGGATACGGGATTCAATGACGGGAACAACCCGGCATTCGAGGGTCACGAAGCGAACGCCGCGTTTGGACGCGACCAAGACAAGTGACTAGAGCACCTACTGCCTTCTCGAAAAGGTAGTAGGTTTTTTGTTTGCTCCAAAAAGTAAGAAAAAAGTTTATGCAAACGATTGCATTCTTGTGTGAGTCGTGTAAAATGAGAGGTGAGATTGAAATACAGCGCTTTCATAGACAAACGGTTGCATGATTCGATTGTCTGATGACGAGTAGCCTTGTAGAGAAAAAGGAGTGGCAGACAGATGAAACGATTGTTTGCAGTCGATGAATGGAAAGTAACGGAAGAGAACTTGCATCCGAAAGAAAACCGCCTCGCAGAATCGATTACCTCGCTCGGTAACGGTCATATGGGGATGCGCGGTAACTTTGAAGAAGATTATTCAAACGATACACACCAAGGCTTTTATGTGGCCGGCGTCTATTATCCAGATAAGACGCGTGTCGGTTGGTGGAAAAATGGATATCCGGAGTACTTCGCAAAAGTATTGAACGCGACGAACGTCGTCGGTCTTCGCGTCGCCATCAACGGGACACCGGTCGATTTGGCGAAGTGGGAAGTGAAAGACTTCACGCGTGAGCTCGATATGCAACGCGGCGTTCTCACACGGACGTTCACGCTCGTGAACGGAACGGAAGAGACGAACGTCGAAGTCGTCCGTTTCTTCTCAATCGTCGATAAAGAGATTTTGGCAATCCGTTACAACGTCACTCCGGTGAACTACGAAGCGAAAGTTGAATTCACACCTTACTTGGACGGCGATGTCGTCAATGAGGATTCGAACTATGATGAGAAGTTCTGGTTACCGGTCGAGCATGGTGTTGAAGAACGTTTCGGATTCGTGACAACGAAAACGAAGAAACTCGATTGGCACATCACGGCCTCGATGATCGCAGACGTCGAAGGAGCCCGTTGTGAAGTGCTCGAAGCGACTGACCTTTACGTCGCCAACAAATTCACGGTCACGGCGGCAGCTGGCGAGACGGCGACAGCGTACAAATACGTCTCGGTCGTCACGAACCGTGACTACGAAGTCGAGGAATTGCAGTCGACGGGAATGCAACGCGTTGAGATGGCGTTTGAGAAAGGCTTTGAAACGCTTCTCGCCGAGCAGACAGAAGCATGGCTCGCTCGCTGGGAAGATGCCGACGTCCGCATCGATGGGGACGCTGAAGCGCAACAAGGCATCCGCTTCAACATCTTCAATATGTATCAGACGTACACGGGCGAAGACTCGCGCCTCAACATCGGACCGAAAGGGTTCACCGGTGAGAAATACGGCGGTGCCACATACTGGGATACGGAAGCATATTGCCTCCACTTCTACTTGGCAACGACGAAACCGGAAGTCTCATGGAACTTGCTCAAATATCGTCACAACCAATTGCCGCAAGCAAAAGAGAACTCGGTCAAGAACGTCGGCATGGAAGGTGCCCTCTATCCGATGGTGACGATGAACGGGGAAGAGTGCCACAACGAGTGGGAAATCACGCATGAAGAGATTCACCGGAACGGTGCGATCGCCCACGCCATCTTCAACTATACGAACTTCACGGGCGACAAGTCATACCTAGGTCAATACGGACTTGAAGTATTGGTCGAGATCTCGCGTTACTGGGCGAGCCGCGTCAACTTTGTCCCGCACAAAGACGTGTATATGATCCTAGGCGTCACAGGTCCGAACGAATACGACAACAACGTCAACAACAACTGGTATACGAACTTGATTGCCGCTTGGACGCTCGAGTACACGCAAGAAGTGTACAACTATTTGAAAGAAGCAGAGCCGGCGCGCCTTGAAGAACTTGTCGCGATGCTCGGTCTTTCAGACGAAGAACTCGCGAAGTGGAACGATATCCAAACGAAGATGTACTATCCGAAAGATGACCTCGTCCCAGACGTGTTCATGCAACAGGACGGCTTCATGGATAAAGAACAGATTTTGGTGAAAGACCTTGATCCGAAACACTTGCCGCTCAACCAAAACTGGTCGTGGGACCGCATCCTCCGCTCGAACTTCATCAAACAAGCGGACGTGCTCCAAGGGCTCTATACGTTCAGCGACCGCTTCACGGTCGAACAGAAGCGGGCCAACTTCGACTTTTATGAGCCGCGGACGGTCCACGAGTCGAGCTTGTCGCCTTGCGTCTACTCAATCATTGCGGCCGAAGTCGGTTACGAAGACAAGGCGGTCGAGTTGTACCAACGTTCGGCACGACTCGATCTCGATAACTATAACAACGATACAGAAGACGGGCTTCACATCACATCGATGGTCGGTTCATGGATGTCGATCGTTCACGGTTTCGCAGGCATGCGCGCCCTCGAGTCGGAGCTCACGTTCAGCCCGATGATTCCTAAGGGCTGGAACGGGTACTCGTTCAACATGCTCTGGCGCGGTCATCACTTGACGGTCACGTCGACGCGTGAACAAGTGACGATCAAACAGACGGGCGGTACGGACGTATCGATCCGTGTCTACGGAAACGTCGTCACGGTCCCGGCAAACGATGCGGTGACCATCGAGACAGTGAAAGCGTGACCAAACGCATCAGCTCAACAAGTCGGCCCCGGCCGGCTTGTTTTTTTATGAGAAGCGCGGACACATCCCATTATTTTTATGGTAGGCAGCACTAGAAAACTATGTTATCTTGATTCTTAGCCATTTTTGAAAGGGGAGACAGAACTTGACGGAAGCCGTTAAAGAACACGCACGCATCGGGATCGTTTCGATTATCGGGGGAGTGTTCGTTGCATTATCCATGACATTATTCTTAATCCCGGCGGGGGTATACTCGACCGGATTTACAGGGCTCGCCCAAATCTTTACGAAACTGTTTGCGGGGACACCGTTTGAGCTCGGAGAAGGGATTTGGTTCTTCGTCTTGAACGTGCCGCTCTTGATCGTCAGCTACTTCATGCTCGGCAAGAACATGATGATTCATACGTTGATCAGTGTTGCGGCAGTTACCGTGTTTATTCGCGTGCTTCCGCAGTCGTCAATCATTTCGGACGACCCGCTCTTAAACGCCGTCTTCGGCGGGGTTTTGCTCGCCATCGGTTCGGGGATCACGATTCGCTTCGGTGCCTCGACCGGTGGATTTGATATCGTCGCCCTCATCTTGGCGAAGTTCACGAACAATTCGGTCGGCGTCTATCTTTTCCTCATGAACATGATGATCGCGCTTTGGGCTGGTGCTTTGTTCGGGTGGCCGACCGCGCTTTATACGATCGTCTTCTTATACGTCACGTCGAAAGTCATCGACGAAATTTATACGAACACGCAGCGGCAGACGCTCTTCATCGTCACGAGTCATCCGGACGAAGTGACGAAAGAACTGCATCAGCACGTCTTCCGCGGCATCACGCTCATGCCGGCAATCGGTACGTATTCGAAAGTCGAGAAAGCGACGCTCATGATGGTCGCCCAGCGCCACGAAGTGCGTGAGATCACGCGAATCTGTAAAGACGCCGATCCAAGCGTCTTCATCAACATGGTTCCGACTGAAAATGTCGAAGGTGCGTTCCGACGCTGAAATGAACCCCCGCTGAACGCTCAGCGGGGGTTATTCTATAGATAGGAATAAAAAGAGATGGGGTGGACGTGTGATGATTGGAGTCAGTGTTGCGACGAAGTGGGAATACGAAGCGACATTGGAGCATTATGACGTCAAAGCGGATGAGCGGTTCAGCTACCCGTATGGCGAGTACTTCATGAGGACGGTTGATCACGCCGAAGTTGTGTTCTACAGCACCGGTGTGCGGAAAGCGAACGGGGCCGGCGCCAATCAATATATGATGTCTCGGTTCAACTTAGTAAAAGTAATTGTGGCTGGAACGTGTGCCGGAATCGACGATACGTTCAACCCGTTGGATATCCTCGTCCCTCATCGCGCCGTTCAATATGATTGCACGGTCAAAGAAGTGGAACCACTGATCAAGCAATCGTTCATCGTCGACATTGAACTAGCGAAATACGGGAACGATTTTTTGACCGGGACCATCGCGACGGCCGATCGAGCGGTCGTGATGTGGAAAGACTATTTGGAACTGGAGGAACACGACATCACCATCGCGGATACAGAGGCGGGAGCCATCGCGTATGTCTGTAAGAAAAATGGCGTCGAGTGTATTATCGTCAAAGGCATCTCTGACTTCCCGACGGATGAGCGCGACGCGAATCCAGTCGAATCGAACGCGGAACAAATCAATGTGTATTTGGCCAATACCCCGAAAGTCATGACCAAGATTTTTGACGACTATTTGATGCGCTTTCTGTAGGCAAATCGCAAAACACACCGACTGCAGGAACAGTCGGTGTGTGGATTATGCTTTGATGCCAAGTTTTTCTTCGAGGTAGATGGCGATGCCGTCTTCCATGTTCGACGCGGTCACTTCATCCGCGACGGCTTTCAACTGGCTGATGGCGTTGCCCATCGCGACGCCGGTGCCGACGTAGTCGAGCATCTCGAGGTCGTTTTCCTCGTCGCCGAACGCGATGATGTTTTTGCGGTTGATGCCGAGATGTTTCGACACTTCGCGCAAACCGAGCGCTTTCGACGTGTTCTGGCTCATGACCTCAATCATGTGCTCCGGCATGCGCCATTGTCGGTTCAAGACGGCCTCGGCGTGGACTTTATTCAAACGAGCGCGGACGTTGTCGACGTGCTCTTTCGTCGCGTGGATGAGAAGTGATGTCGGCTCATCCTGCAAATGCTTGAGCAAGTTGCCTGACGTGACGCTGAGCGCGCGCTCGGCGTACGGGCTGTAAAACTCTTGCGGATCTTTATGGAAATAGACGTGGTCGGTCACTTCGACGACGATGTTGTGCGCTTTCGTTTCCGATACTTCCTCGATGATCTCGTGCGCCGTCTTGAGCGGAATCGGCCGGTGCGTCACTTCGTATGACGGATCTTTCGGGTGATGGACGAGCGCTCCGTTAAAGTTGATGAGCGGTGTCGTCAAGCCGAGCTCTTCGTAATACATGATCGAATGGCGTTGTGGGCGTCCGGTCGCGATCATGACTTCATGACCGGCCTCACGGGCCGCTTGAAGCGCGCGCACGTTGCGCTCACTGATCGTCTTGTCGTCGCGCAACAACGTTCCATCTAAATCGACTGCGATTAAATAACGTGACATAAAGGGTTCCTCTTTTCTACGAGATGCTTATTTCTCAAACCGTACCATATTTCCCGTTTCGACGGAAAGAATATACAATCGAGGTCGCACATTTTACGGTAACAATGCTATACTAAGGTCGTATGAATTTTTCATGAATCATCTGTGAGATGGAGGGGACTATCGATGCGTTACTTAGTCACATTGTTCTGGGCGATCTTGCTTTCGAATACAGCAATCTTTATTATTTCTGCTGTCGATGGCGTGTCGTTCAACGCGATGCTCGCGACATTCTTTGGCGTCGTCATCACGATCTTTATTGTACTCTTGGACACGCTTAACCAAGATATGGGGATTAGCGACGTCGCACAAGAGAAGTAAGACGTCTACAACCAAGCTGGCTCATATCCGAGTCAGTTCTTTTTATATTATTTAGGAGGAATCGAACATGAAAAACAGTGCCAAACGGGCGAACTTCATCACGTTCGCCATCATCGGTGTCATCATCATCGTTGGGATCGCTCTCTTGTTCTTCTTGAACAATGCGAACGAGGAGACAGGCGTCAACGCTGTCACACCGGACGAGCTTGAAACGAAGATTTCAGAAGAAGAGGAAGTCGTCGTCTACTTCTGGCAGACTGGTTGCGAATACTGTGAGCAAGTCAAACCGTACGTCGAGCCACTCATCGAAGAATATGACGCCGTGTCGATCAACTTGGCCGACCACAACGTCTGGACGACTTACGGCATCAACGGGACACCGACAATGATTCGTTTCCAAGATGGAAAGGAAGTCGGTCGTGTGGAAGGTGCCGTCTCTGAACAACAATACGAGACGTTCTTTAAAAACGAGGAGGGCGCACAGTGATCAAAAGCCGCTTGTATCAGACTTTGTTTGAGTTGAACGCGACCCCGGTCATTGCCAAACGACTCCGTGCCTTCGCTGAATCGTCAGCGAGCCGGTCCTTCATCCCTTCGTTTGCGAAAACGTATCAAATCAATCTTGATGAAGCGGCGGAGCCGATCGAGGCTTATCCGAGCTTGCACGCCTTTTTCACACGGCACTTGAAGGAAGGGGTCCGGCCAATCGATGCAAGTCCGGACTCGGTCGTCTCGCCATGTGACGGGAAACTATCCATCGTGGCCGATATCACGGACGATAGCCGCTTCGAAGTGAAGGGGCAATCGTACACGCTCGCCGAACTGCTCGGCTCGCAACAAGAAGCGAGACGTTACGCCGGTGGCACGGTCTGTGTCCTCTACTTGAGCCCACGCGACTATCATCGCGTTCACGTCCCGCTCGCCGGGCGGGTGCTCAGCCACTACGAGCTCGGTGACCGTTCGGCCCCGGTCAATGACATCGGCTTGACGGAGACGGTTCGTCCACTCTCACGAAACTATCGCCGCGTCACACGCTTTGAAACGGCGGCCGGGTTGTACGAACATATCATGGTCGGCGCCTTAAACGTCAACACGATCGAATGGACGCTTGACGGCGACCGCGCTGCCAAAGGAGAAGAGGTCGGATACTTCTCGTTCGGTTCGACCGTCATCCTGTGTTTTGAGAAAGACCGCGTCACAATCGACCCAGCCAAAATCGGTCCGGTGCGACTCGGAGAAGTCATCGGTACGATGCAAAACGATTGATTTTTAAAACTTTTTCAGGCCGACCGAACGATACACTAGTCGTTTGGTCGGTTTTCGTTTACCATAGAAGGGATATCACTACATGTATAGTAGTTGAATCGCTTTAGCTAATTGGAGGAATTTAAACGTGTTTAATCGACTTTATCCGAAACAGTTCGTCGCGTCAGTTTTTGACATCGACCTTGAAGAATTGAAAGACCGTGGGGTTCGCGTCATTTTGACGGACCTTGATAATACACTCGTGGCCTGGGACGTCCCGCACGCACCGGAGCTTCTTTTGCTATGGCTTGAAAAAGTGAAATCACACGGACTCGATGTCATCGTCGTCTCGAATAACAACGAGAACCGCGTACGTACGTTCACGGAACCGCTCGGCCTTCACTATGTGGCGCGTGCGAAAAAGCCGTTGCCGTCTGGATTCAAACAGGCGCTCGCAAAATATGGATACTCGACGAAAGAAGCCATCTTCTTAGGCGATCAATTGTTCACGGACGTGCTCGGCGCCAATATGGCCGGGATTCACGTCATCCACGTGCAACCGGTCGTCAAGACGGACGGACTCGTCACCAAGTTCAATCGCATGCTTGAAAAAGTCGTGTTCGCCCATATGAAACGTCGCGGGAAGTACGTGTTGATCACGAAAAAAGTTGAGGAAATCGCTGTCGATGCGAAGCGCGCCAAAGTGGCGGTCGCTGAGAAAATCGGTGAAGCGATGCACTCTCGTTCCGAAGATTCACATAAAAAAGATGAATAAGGACCTCGAACGCACAGGAAGAAGGAGGCTGTCCATGTACGGCGCGTAAGGCGTCGGAATTAACGCTTCAGGAGTAGCGGCGAGGCGCTACGGTGAATGAAGAAGAGGCAACTCAAATGACAGCAGACAACATTATGGAAGAAACAAAACGTTATTGCGCCGGTTGCGGCGTCGCCATTCAAACGGAAGACCCGACCGGTGTCGGTTATGCACCAAAATCGGCACTCGATCGCGAGATCGTCATTTGCCAACGCTGCTTCAAATTGAAGCACTACAATCAAATTCAAGACGTCGAACTGACAGATGACGACTTCTTGCGTATCTTAAACGGCATCAGCGCGAAAGAAGCGCTCGTCATCAAAATCGTCGACATCTTCGACTTCAACGGTAGCTGGTTGCCGGGGCTCCAACGCTCGGTCGGCACGAACCCCGTCCTCTTGGTCGGGAACAAGGTCGACTTGTTGCCGAAATCGGTTAACCCGAACCGGATGTCCAACTGGATGAAGGCCGAAGCGAAAGAGCTCGGTTTGGAACCGATCGACGTCCATTTGATCAGTGCGAAAAAAGGTCACGGGATCGACGAGCTTGCCGAAAAGATCGAATATTATCGGAAAGGCAAGGACGTCTATGTCGTCGGTTGTACGAACGTCGGGAAGTCGACGCTCATCAACCAAGTCATCAAACGTTTCGGGGCAGAGGACGAGGCCATCATCACGGTCAGTCATTTCCCGGGAACGACGCTCGACTTAATCGATATCCCGCTCGATGATGATGCGAACCTTTATGACACGCCAGGGATTATCAATCGTCACCAAATGGCGCATTACGTCGATGCGAAAGATTTGAAAACGATCACCCCGAAAAAAGAGATCAAGCCGCACGTGTTCCAGTTGAACCCGCAGCAGACGCTCTTCTTCGGTGGACTCGCCCGTCTCGACTACATGGAAGGCAACAAGCGCTCATTCGTTGTCTACATGTCAAACGAGTTGAAGACACACCGGACGAAGCTCGACAAAGCAGATGAACTATACGAAAACCATATCGGTAAGATGCTCAACCCGCCGAACGAGAAGACATTACAAATGTTGCCTCCGCTCGTGCGTCACGAGTTCAGTCTCCGTGACGGCGTCAAGACCGACATCGTCTTCAGTGGACTCGGTTGGGTTGCGATTCACGGAAAAGGTGGACGCATCGCCGCATGGGCACCAAAAGGAGTGGCCGTCACATTGCGTGAGGCGCTCGTATGAGACTGGCCGTCCTCGGTCACCCGATTGCTCATTCGCTCTCTCCCGTCCTGCACGAGCAGTGGCTGAGCGCGTCTGGGCTTTTCGGGCGCTATGAGGCACTCGACGTCGCCCCGGACGAGCTCGGGGACTTGTTTCAAGCGATGCGGGACGGCGTCTGGCACGGCTTTAACGTCACGATTCCGTACAAAGAGGCGGTCATCCCGTATCTCGACGAACTTGATCAGGCGGCTGAAGCCGCCGGTGCCGTCAACACCGTCTATAAACGGGATGGAAAGCTGATTGGGACGAATACGGACGGTGTGGGTCTAGTCACCGCACTCGACCGTCATACCGATTGGACGGGACGTGTGCTCGTTATCGGGGCAGGTGGGGCAGCGCGCGGGATTATCAGCGCCTTGCCGACCCGAGCCGTCACGGTCACAAACCGAACGATGGAACGAGCGGAGCGTCTCGCGGAGGCGTTCGGCATTGAAGCGCAGGCGCTCACCGACGTTGATCCCTCATGCTATGACGTGATCATCCAGACGACTTCGGTGGGGATGGATGGTATCCATTCGCCTCGATCATTAAAAGGTTTACGACAAAACACCGTCGTTTGTGATATCATATATCGTCCACTCGTCACACCGTTTTTAAAGGAAGCCGCCAAAAATGACGCGAAAATCGTCAACGGAACTGCCATGTTCGTCGGACAAGGTGCTTTGGCGTTTGAATATTGGACAGGTGTGAGACCGGATCAACTTGTCGGAATGAAGTTAATTGAAAGCTTATTGGAGGAATAAATAGTATGTTATCAGGTAAACAAAAACGCTTTTTACGTGCTGAAGCACACCACCTTTCACCGATTTACCAAGTCGGGAAAAATGGAGTCAGCGAAGCGATGTGCAAAGACATCAGCGACGCGCTCGAAAAACGTGAGCTCTTGAAAGTTCAAGTGCTCCAAAACTGTGCCGATACGCCGAAAGATGTAGCCGGTGAATTGGCTGAGGGCACGAAAGCCGAAGTCGTTCAAGTCATCGGAAAAGTCATCGTCTTGTACAAACAGGCGACTGAGAAAGAAAATCGCCAAATCAAACTCCCATGAGCCGCATCGGCCTGATGGGAGGCACGTTCGACCCGCCGCATCTCGGTCATTTGTTGATTGCCGAGCAGGCACGTGAACAGCTCGCCCTCGACGAGGTCTGGTTTCTACCGGCGGCGATCCCGCCTCACAAGGCGGGGTTCAGTCTGGCCGAGGATCGGATCGAGATGACACGACGGGCGATCGCGGACCAAGCCGATTTCAAGCTGAGCTTGATCGAGTTTGAACGCGACGAACCGTCTTACACGGTCGAGACGATGAGACGGTTGCGGGACATGTACCCAGATGACACGTTTTTCTTCTTGATCGGGGCGGACTCGCTCGAGTCGCTCGAGAAGTGGTACGATTACGACACGCTCGTGACCCTCGTCACGTTCGGGGCCGTTGCGCGTCCGGGTAGCCGCTACCGCATCCCGAGACAGGCAGATGTGCGCACAATCGATATGCCGCAACTCGAGATCTCATCGACCGATATCCGGGAACGGGCGAAACGGGACAAGTCAATCAAATATCTCGTCCCACGCGATGTCGAAACTTATATCAAGGAGCGCAACTTGTATGACGTATGAGGAAGCACAATCATTGATTGAGGCGACATTACCGGAGAAACGCTATATCCACACGCTCGGTGTCGTTGAGACGGCAGATCGGTTGGCCCGTTTATACGGTGCCGATGTGGAGCAAGCACGTCTCGCGGCGATGTTGCATGACTATGCGAAATATTTGGATAGCGATATGATGCGCCAAGTCGTGGTCGAGGAAAACCTTGACCCGAGCTTGCTTGCGTTCGATGACGAACTGCTGCATGCACCGGTCGGCGCGATTCTATTAGACCGGGCGTATGACCTTGACCCGGCCGTCGTATCGGCCATTAAGAACCATACGACCGGAGAACCAGGCATGTCACGCCTCGACCAGATTTTATTCGTCGCGGACGCGATTGAACCGAACCGGTCGTATCCGGGCGTCGACACGTTGCGTGACCTCGCGGACCGTTCGCTCGAAGCGGCCGTCGTCGCGACGTTGCGTCAGACAATCGATTATTTATTGAAGAAGTCGGTGCGAATCTTTCCACTGACGATTGAGACGTATAACCATTTTGTGAAAACACCCTAGGAGGTACAGTATGACTGTAAAAGAAGAATTAGAATTGATCGTGAAGGCCGCTGACGATAAGCGTGCCGAAGATATCGTCGTCCTCGACATGGAAGGCATCTCACCGGTCGCAGATTATTTCGTCATCTGCCACGGTAACTCAGAGAAGCAAGTCCAAGCGATCGCACGCGAAATCAAAGACGTGGCCGGCGAGCATGAGCTTCCGCTCCACAAATTCGAAGGCATGGACTCGGCACGTTGGGTGCTCGCTGACCTCGAAAACGTCGTCGTCCACATCTTCCATCGCGATGACCGCGACTACTACAACCTTGAAAAATTGTGGGCAGATGCGCCACACGTTGAAGTGGAAGTCGGCTAATGGCGTACGAAGGGTTCGCCTACGTCTACGATGAGTTAATGAAAGATGCCCCGTACGAGGACTGGATCGCCTTCGTGCGTCGCCACGTCCAAGACGGTGCATCGCTTGCTGACGTCGGATGCGGGACGGGCTCGGCCACGATTCGCTTGGCGGAACATTACGAGACGATCGGACTCGATTTATCCGAGTCGATGCTCGAAGTCGCCCAAGAGAAGGCGCTCGAGGCAGGCATCACACTCCCGCTCTGGCAACAGGACATGCGGGAGCTTGAATTGCCACACCCGGTCGACGCCGTGACGATCCTCTGTGACTCGCTCTGCTACCTCGAGGATGAGGCAGACGTCATCGACACGTTCGAGGCGGTGTACGAACAATTGAAACCGGGCGGCATGTTCATCTTCGATGTACATTCGCCGAACAAGATGCAGACGCTCTTCAATCAGAAGACGTATGCCTCGAACGGAGAAGATTGCTCGTACATCTGGTTTGCCGACCCAGGCGAAGCACCGCTCTCGGTCGTGCACGATTTGACGTTCTTTGTCGCCCTCGAAGATGGCACGTATGAGCGTGTTGAAGAGACACACGAGCAACGGACGTACGAGCCGGGGCAATATATGCAGTGGCTCATCGGGGCCGGCTTCCATGTGAAATCGGTCACCGCTGACTTCACGGACCAAGCCCCGGGCCCGAACGCAGAACGAATCTTTTTTGTCGCCCAGAAATAAACGAGACCCCATCGCGGATTAAACTGCGATGGGGTCTCGAGCTTTTAACGAATCAAATCGCAACATGCGGTCTGATTCTTTTTTTATTGATGGTTCTGCCCAAAGTGAAGCATTGCTACAGTCATGTTTGCCCAATTCGTGTTTCCGTGCCTCCAAGTCAGGTGTTTAATACTTGATTTATAAAGGCAGCTTTAGCTTGAGTATACTTTTCTCGGTCATTACGAAATTCTTTTGCTAAATGCCTTTTAAGAAGCCCATACTCTTTTACAAGCGAAGGATTGTCTCGTAATTTATCTCGAAACTCAATCTGTTTTTCCCAACGATCTTCTGTCACTTTCATGATGTTTAAATGAGCAACTCGCTTATCATTTTTTACTTTCACAAAAAATCTCCGCCAGGATTGTCCATCTAGTTCAGGTGGTACATAGTGCCAATCATGCAACGTTAACGTATCAACAATATCGTGGATTTTTTCAAACGATTCGATACTAATCATCACATCTATAATAGGTTTTGCGGGTAGACCAGGAACGGCCGTACTACCTATGTGTTCTGCTTCCTTGATGTCAAACTTTGAAAGTAAGTCGAACAACTCTCTTGTTTCTTGTAGACCTAACCGTGCCCACTGCACATTAGAATCTTCTATTTCAATAGTCTCATAAGCCCAAATCGGAATATTTGAGTGTTCGTGTTTGTCTTCTTTCATGAGTTTATCCCATCTCCCTGAAAGTTTTTTTCACTTTATACTCAGAACCTCATTTTAAAACGCGATATAGAGAACCAGATAATTTTTATCTCATATTGCTTACAGCCTTGTTTCTCCGTTCACAAGTAATTCAGTGTTGATTCATGGCCCCGTCATAATGCTAATCATAAAAAGAGTCGAAAGGCCCCATCGTAAGTAGCATGGGGTCTTTGTCATAGTCACGCCTCGTGACTGAACTGCCATTGGACACCGAACCGATCTTCGACCATGCCGTACGCCTTGCTCCAAAACGTCTCTTGGAGCGGCATGAGGACATGGCCCTCGTCTGACAAGGCCTCGAATTCGCGACGAATCGCCTCGAGGTCGTCGGTCACGACGGCGAGCGTGATGTTTTGCCCGAACGTCACCGGACCGTCCGGCATCGCGTCCGAAAACATGAGCGAAGTACCATGGACGTTCAGACGGGCATGGAGCACGAGGTCGGCCATCTCGTCTGGGACCGGTTCGCCGTCCGGTCCAGGCTGGGCTGCGAACGTCATAATCTCTGGAGCGGGCTCGCCGAACACGTCCGCATAAAATAGCACGGCGTCGCGGCAGTCACCGTTGAAGTTGAGATAAGGATTGATCGGCATGAGAGTTCCTCCTTGAATCGTTTTTTTTCAGTATGGAACATATGGACGCGTGAAGAATCCGACAAAAGCACGAATTTTCGAACTGGGTTGTTGAAATGTTCGCTGAAACGGGAATGAACAAGATGAGACATTCTAACGAAAGAAGGCGCGTTACATTGAAACTGACACGAGGACGTCTATTGGAATTCGGGTTCGTGTTGTTCATGGCAATCATTCTCATCACGTCGATCATTGAAGGGGAATGGTTTGACGCGAGCGTCGCTGGGGCGGGGATCGTGTCGGGATTGATTCCGTTCATTCTCGAGAAAACGTTCAAGACCGAGTTCGACGCCAAGATGAAAGTCGCCTATATCTTGTTCTTGTTCGCATCACAATATTTGGGCTCGATCGTCGGTTTATATTCGAACGGATGGTGGGACACGTTTCTGCACGTGTTGAGCGGCGTGTTCTTGGCGTTTCTCGGCTTCGATTTCTTAAGTCGACTTGATGAGGACATCCGGCTCGAGATGCCGAAGCGGTTCGTCTTCGTCTATATCGTTGTTTTCGCAATGGCCGGGGCAGCGCTTTGGGAAATGTATGAATTCACATCGGACTTGGTGTTGAACACGACGATGCAAGGGAACGGGAATGATGACACGATGGTCGACATCGTCGCGGGATCACTCGGAGGTATCATTGCGGCTCTCCTTGTGACCGAAATCCATCGGAAAGAACAACGTAACAAACATAAAAATTGAAAGCGATTTCAAAAACGCTCGAGTCCATCGAGCGTTTTATTTGTAATAATTATTATCTTTTAATATTATTAATCTTGTAATAATGATTATTAAGAGGAGGCAATATTAATGGATCAACACCGTCATCTAACTACTAACCAAGGCGTCCCAATCGGGGATAACGCCAACTCCATCACAGCGGGTCGTCGCGGCCCGACACTTCTCGAAGATTATCAGCTAATTGAGAAACTCGCCCACTTTGACCGTGAGCGCGTACCGGAACGGGTCGTTCATGCCCGTGGCGCCGGAGCCCACGGTGTCTTCAAAGTTAAAAATAGCATGAAACGATATACAAAAGCCAAATTTTTGCAGGAAGAGGGACAAGAGACACCAATCTTTGCTCGCTTCTCGACGGTCATTCACGGTCTCGGCTCACCAGAGACGCTTCGTGACCCACGTGGATTCTCGGTCAAGTTTTACACGGAAGAAGGGAACTACGACTTCGTCGGAAACAACTTGCCGGTCTTCTTTATCCGTGACGCCATCAAATTCCCGGATGTAATCCACTCACTCAAACCGGACCCGCGGACGAACCTGCAAGACCCAGACCGTTTCTTCGACTTCATGTCGCTCACGCCGGAATCGACGAGCATGCTCATCCACTTGTTCAGCGATGAAGGAATTCCAGCGTCATACCGTCATATGCGCGGCTCATCGGTCCATTCCTTCAAATGGGTCAATGAATACGGAAACACGGTGTACATAAAACTCCGTTGGGTCCCGAAACAAGGTATTAAAAACTTGTCGATGGAAGAAGCGGCGAAAGTGCAGGCCGAAGACTTCAACCATGCGACACGCGACTTGTTCAACGCCATCGAGGAAGGCGACTTCCCAGAATGGGATCTCTACGTCCAAATCCTCGATCCGGCCGATATGGACAACTTCGACTTCGATCCGCTCGACGCGACAAAAGATTGGTTCGAAGACGTCATCCCGTATCAGCTCGTCGGTACGATGACACTCAACAAAAACGTCGACAACTATTTTGCTGAGACGGAATCGGTCGGTTTCAACCCGGGCGTGCTCGTACCTGGGATTCAACCGTCTGAAGACAAGATGCTCCAAGGCCGCTTGTTCTCGTATTCGGACACGCAGCGTTACCGAATCGGGGCGAACTACTTGCAGCTCCCAATCAACTGCCCATTCGCACAAGTGTCGAACAATCAGCGTGATGGGGCGATGCCGTTCAAACAACAGACGAGCCCGGTCAACTATGAACCAAACCGCTATGAGGACGCACCGAAACCGGACGCGACTTATATCGAGACGGAACAACCGCTCACAGGCGTAGCCGGACGTCAAAAAATCGAGAAGACGAACGACTTCGGTCAAGCGGGTGAAGTGTACCGTCGCTACTCGGAAGAAGAGAAAACGGCGCTCGTGAACAACTTGGTGGCGCACATTAAAGAAGTCCGCCACGAGAACACGGTGCTGCTCTTGATTTGCAACTTCTACCGGGCCGACCGCGACCTCGGCGCGCGTCTCTCGGAAGCACTCAACGTCGATATCACGCCGTTCTTGAGTCAAGTGACGGAATAACTTGTCCGCAACAGAGATGCGTAGCTGCATCTCTGTTTTTGTTTTTTTACCTTAGGAGGATAAGTGGTTCGAATCTCAAAAATTGTCCCGAGCCCGTCCATATGCCAAGATAAGAAAAAAGGGGGATGTTACATGAACCAAGTCATTGACACACTACTGAACCACCGCTCCGTCCGCTCGTTCACGGACGAGACGTTGACCGACGAACAAATCCGGCTCATCGTCGAGAGCGCCCAGCGCGCCTCGACGTCGAGCTTCATCCAAGCCTATTCCATCATCGGGATGACCGACCCGGAGAAGAAAGCAAGGCTGGCCGAGATCGCCGGTAACCAGCAGTACGTGATCGACAACGGTCACTTCTTCGTCTTCTGCGCCGATTTGTATCGACATGAGTTAATCGGTGAACTACGGGAGGCCGAAGTGAATGCGACGCTCGAGACGGACGAGAAGCTGCTCGTCGCGGTCATTGATGCCGCGCTCGCTTCGCAAAATGCCGTCGTGGCCGCGGAATCGATGGGCCTCGGCATTTGTTACATCGGTGGGATTCGCAACGATATGTTCGCTGTGAAGGAACTGCTCGGTTTGCCGGAGCGGGTATTGCCTCTCTTCGGACTTGCCGTCGGTGTACCGGAGCACGTCGAAGGCCAGAAACCGCGTCTCCCGTTCGAACATATTTATCACGAGAACACGTACGTCGCAGACGTAGAACAACTGAAACAAGAACTCGATGCGTATGATGCGACGATTCACGACTACTATGCGGTCCGCGGGTCGAACCAACGAAGTGACACATGGACCGGACAGATGGGTCGGATGCTGTCGAAACCGACCCGGCTCGACGTGAAAGATTTCCTAAAGACGCAAGGCTATTTGAAGCAATGAAAAAACCGCCGGGAGGCGGTTTTTAGTTTGTCTGAGCATCGAGCCAGGCGTGGTCGATCGCCCCGAATTGCTTGGCGATGATGACCCCATTTTCATCAAGGACGTATGTTGTGGGCATCGCTTGAATCCCGTAGGCGTTACTGACGATTCCTTCCTCGTCATAGACGACCTTGAACGCATCTTCATATGGGGCGACGAACGTCCGCGCATCCTCGATGTCCCGTTCACTCGTCGTCGTATTGACGGCGACGATGGTCACATCGTCTTGTTCTCGGGCAAACTTGGCCATATCCGGCATCTCGGCCCGGCACGGAGGGCACCACGATGCCCAGAAGTTGACGACGACCCGCTCACCGCGTAAATCTTCCAAGTTGAACGGCGTCCCATCGGTTCGCTTCAACTCAAAATTCGGTGGGACTTGGCCGATGTTCAATCCGGTCTGGGACGAGTCGGCCTCGAGCCGTGGCGTCTCGTCCGGTAAGCTCGCATTGATGACGGCGAGCACGACGATGAGCCCGAGTCCGTATTGGACCGCCTTTTGAGATGGCCGTGCTACATATGTGGCGACGGCGATGAGAAGAAAGAGCGGAATGAGCCACCACAACTCGAATGTATCGGTCACAAGCGACCCGACCGACCAAATCGCGAACGCACCGACCACGGTCCAGAGTAACAATCCGAGCGTAGGACTCTGCATCCAGCGCCATGTCGTGACGAGCAGCAAGGCGATCAGGACGGCCATATAGATATGGAGCGGTTGCGGAGATGAGAGCAATGGGAGCATCCCATATTTGGGAACGACGAGCGTCACCGCAAACCAAAAGACCAAGGCCGAGAACAACCAATAGCCACGAAGGCTAGGCGTGAGCCGGAATACGAAAATAGCAATCACGGCAGCGGCAATGAGAAGCGACCACGTGCCGCCGGTCGCATAAAGGGATAAGGCCAAACTTCCCGTCGACGCGAGACCGAGGACGATCGCGCTTCCTTTCCAAGCGAGAAAGCCGGCGAACCAGGTGCCGAGGACGGCGTCGCGCTCTTTTTCCGACAAGCCGATTTTTTTAAAGCCGATGTAGAGAATAAGTAGGCTGGCCATCATAGCCAGCAAATCGAGTCGAACGTTCAATGGACCGATGGCAATCACAGAATCCCTCCTAGAGAAAAAGCGCCCAAACGAGTGGGCGCTTTCTTTGTTTGTAGTATAGCATTAGCCGATTTGTTCTGCATTGAGGACAGTCTTCATCGCGCCATAGCCACCGAGGATGTTTTGGATATCCTTGTAGCCGAGTGATTGAAGCACACTCGCGGCCATCCGTGAACGGACGCCAGATGCACAGTGAACGGCGATTGTTTGATCTGTCGGGAGACCTTCGTGGTCGCGTGCGAGTTTACCGAGTAGGATGCGCTCGGCTTTCTCGTAGTGGCTCGCGTTCCATTCCGTCGCATTCCGGACATCGAGGACGAAGACGTCACCTTTTTCTGCCGACTCGATCGCTTGTTCCGCTGTCACGTCTGTGTACGTTTCCGTCAACAGTTCTTGACCGAGTTCTTCGACTGGGACGACGAAGCGGAGACGGTCGAGACCGATCGATTGGAGGTCCGTCTGTACTTGATCGACATCTTCCGCGCTCGCGATGAGCGTGATGTCTTTGTCGAAGTTGACGAGCCAGCCGGCCCATGAGACGAACTTCGTGTTGTAAGGGATGTTGATTGTGCCCGGGACGTGCCCTTTGGCGAACTCTTCCCCTTTACGCGTATCGACGACTTGTGTTTCCTCGACGAGCGTATCGAGGCGGTCCGAACCGACGACTTCTGGACGAGCGATTTCGTTCGTGACTTGGATGCCTTCTTTGTTCACTTTTTTCATCATCGCGAAGTAGTTCGGCGGTTCTGGTTGGTCCGTCGTCAACTCTTTGATGAACGCGTCTTTGTCTGTCATTTGAAGCGCCCAGTTCGTCGCTTTCTCGTAACCGACCGTCGATGTCGGGATGGCGCCGAGCGCTTTCCCGCAGGCACTTCCGGCACCGTGGCCCGGCCAAACTTGAACGAAGTCAGGAAGATCTTTGAACTTTTTGAGCGAGTCGAACATTTGCTCGGCACCGATCGCTGTCGTTCCTTTTACACCGGCTGCTTCTTCGAGCAAGTCAGGACGACCGATATCGCCGACGAAGACGAAGTCGCCTGTGAAGATACCCATTGGTTGTGTTTGGTTTCGGTCGTAGAGCAAGAACGAGATATGCTCTGGCGTGTGACCTGGTGTATGCATGACTTCGAGTGTGACGTTACCGACTTTGAACGTGTCGCCATCTTTGACGAGTTTTGAGTCGATGTCTTTCGCGAATGCATATTTCCATGACGCGTCGCCTTCGTCTGATAGATAAGCCGTTGAACCGGTACGTTTCGCAAGCTCGAGTGAACCTGAGACGAAGTCGGCGTGGATGTGAGTCTCAGCCGTCGCGACAATCTTCATGCCTTCTTTTTCAGCTTCCTGAAGATACGGTGTGATGTTACGGGCCGGGTCGATGACGACGGCTTCGCCGGTCATTTGGCAACCGACCATATAAGATGCTTGTGCTAATTTTTGATCATAGAAATAACGTAATAACATGTGAAATACCCCCTAAGAATAGTTGACTGTAAACGATTGTCGTTTTTGAAATATATATATAGAAGATTGTTAGACTGTTTCGCCCGTCCAGCTCATCATGCCGCCATCGACGTTGATGACATCGAAGCCGAGTGAATCGAGGTAAGCCGAAGCGTTCATGCTTCGTCCGCCTGCTGCACAGATGACGTGAATCGGTTTCGAACGATCGAGCTCATCGACTTTCGCACCGAATTCAGAGAGTGGCACGTTTTTCGCTTGCTTGATGTGGCCACCTGCAAATTCGTCTGTCTCCCGAACATCAATCAAGTTGAGTGTTTCATCAGATTGAAGCAATGTTTCTAGTTCAGTTGTCGAAATGGTTTTCATGAGTCATTGATCTCCTTTGTGATTGTAGAATTTTTGAAGTGAGTTTCTTTCGTTGTTTTTAATATACCCCCTGAGGTATACTGAATGCAAGAAAAAGAATCGGAGGTCGAAAATTGAAGAAATTAATGCTGATTTTATCGATTTTGGTGCTGGTGACGATCGGAATCGTTCTTTTCACGTCCAAAGAGACTGGAATTACAAAAATCGACGTCGAAACACTACAAAACAGATTGGAAAACGAAGAAATAACCTTGTTAGACGTCCGAGAAGTGGACGAATACGAGGGGGGGCATATCGAAGGAGCGGTGAACGCACCACTTTCTTCATTAAATGAAACCGAATTGCCTTATCCGAAAGATGAACCGATCTATGTCATCTGCCGGAGCGGAAATCGAAGTGCCCAAGCGGCACAACTGTTGAAAGAACGTGGCTACACTGAAATTTATGATGTCTCGGGCGGCATGATTGCCTGGGAACAAAAATAAAAACTTACTTATTATATAGGGTAGGGAATTGGAGGAATTGATATGGAATTTGGATTTATCATCACCATCTTTTTGATCGGCTTTATCGGGTCGTTCATTTCAGGGATGGTCGGAATTGGCGGATCGATTATTAAATATCCGATGTTGTTGTATATTCCACCGCTCCTCGGCTTCGCGGCGTTCAGCGCCCACGAAGTATCGGGGATCAGCGCGATTCAAGTCTTCTTCGCGACGATCGGCGGAATTTACGCATACCGGAAAGGCGGTTATTTGAACAAACAGCTCATCTTGTATATGGGTGTCGCCGTCTTGATCGGGAGTTTCATCGGCGGCTACGGCTCGACGCTCTTGTCTGAGAACTTGATTAACGTCGTTTATGCCGTGCTCGCAACCATTGCGACAATCATGATGTTCTTACCGAAAAAGAATGTCGAGGATGTTCCGCTCGACCAAGTCACATTCAATAAAGTGATCGCATCGAGCTCGGCGTTCATCGTCGGTGTGGCAGCAGGGATCGTCGGGGCAGCAGGAGCGTTCATCTTGATGCCGATCATGCTCGTCGTGCTCCGGATTCCAACGAAGATGGCGATCGCGAGTTCGCTTGCCATCACGTTCATCTCGTCAATCGGTTCGACAGCGGGGAAAATCATCACCGACCAAATCGTGTGGGAACCAGCCGTCATCATGATCATCGCGAGTTTAATCGCGGCACCGCTCGGCGCGAACGTCGGCAAGAACATGAAGACGAAGTCACTTCAAATGATTTTGGCGCTCCTGATTTTAGCGAGTACAGTAAAAATTTGGATGGACATCATCGGTTAATCGAATCAATGTTAAATGGCTACCGAGGCGACTTGGTAGCCTTTTTTGTGTAAAGACTGCAATGGAATTGTTAAGTTTATGTATAGTTGTAAACGTCAATTAGTTGAATCGGGTTCACAAGAACGTTAAAATAGAGGCTATACGTCTAAAAAGAAAATGAACCTTTCACTTGAATTGCATATAAGGAGTGTTTACATGAATCACACGAATCAACCGAAAGGAAGAATGGACCGATTCCGCCAAGCGGCGCTCGACTCGTTCAAAACACATCGTCTGTTCTGGGTGTTCACCATCTTGTTATGGACGAAGTCGCTGATCGCGTATCAGTTCTTCTTCAACATGCCGGCCGAGAATGCGGTCCAGGCATTTATTCTCATCATCAACCCGCTCAGCTTCACGTTGTTCTTGTTCGCCTTCAGCTTCTTCTTCGGGGGAAATAAGAGGAAGTGGGCGCTTTATAGTCTATATCTCGTCTCCTCGCTCATCTTGTTCGCGGATACGACCTATTACCGTGAGTTCACGGATTTCTTGACCGTACCAGTCCTATTCCAATCGTCGAACATGGAGACGCTCTCGTCGTCATTCCTCTCGCTTCTCGAATGGAAAGACTTGCTCTTGTTAGGTGATCTCGTCGTGCTCCCGTTCCTACTATGGAAAATGAAAGAGACGAGCCAAGCGTCACAGCGGCGCGTCTTGATCACATTTACGGCAGCCGCCGCCATGTTCGGGTTCAACCTCGTCCTTGCGGAAACGGAGCGTCCAGAGTTACTCACGCGCTCGTTCGACCGGGAACTGTTGGTCAAAAACTTAGGAACGTTCAACTTCCACGTCTACGATGCCATGCTTCAAACGAAGACATCGGCCCAAAAAGCGCTCGCGGACGGTTCTGAACTGGATGAAGTCGAGAACTTCACACGTCAGAACTATGCGGCGCCGGACCCGGAGATGTTCGGGAAGTATAAAGGCAAGAACGTTGTCGTCGTCTCGTTCGAGTCGGCTCAAAACTTCACGCACAACATGAAAGCGTCGAACGGCGAGTACATCACGCCAAACTTGAACAAACTGATCGAAGAATCCCACTACTGGCCGAACTATTACCATACGACCGGCCAAGGGAAGACGTCAGATGCCGAGTTCGCACTCGATAACTCGCTCTATGGCCTCTCACGTGGAGGAGTCTACTTCACGAACGCCGATAACGAATACAACGCGTTACCAGAAGTCATCAAAGATGACAATTACTACTCGGCCGTGTTCCACGCCAACAACAAGTCGTTCTGGAACCGCGACCAGATGTATCAAAACATCGGCGTCGACAAGTTCTTTGACGAAGCCAGCTACGACCTCGGGAACCCTGAGGATATGACGGAGTGGGGTCTGCTCGATGATGAGTTCTTCCGCCAATCGGTACCGATGCTCGAAGAGCTGCCGGAACCGTTCTATGCGAAGTTCATCACGCTGACGAACCATTTCCCGTACACAATGCCGAGTGAGAAGCACGAGCTCGTCCCGAAATTTGAGACGAACTCGACGACGCTCAACAACTTCCCGCAGGCGCTCGCGTATCAAGATTACGCGCTCGGGTTGTTCATTGACGAGTTGAAGGCGAACGGTATGTGGGATGACACAATCTTCGTCGTCTACGGTGACCATTACGGCATCTCGACGAACCATAACGACGCGATGGCCGACCTGCTCGGGAAAGACGAGTTGACGCCATACGACGTCGCCAAGCTCCAATCGGTCCCGTTCGCGGTCCACTTACCGGGACAAGCCAAGGGCGAAGTACATGACACGATCGGCAGTCATGTCGACATGAAACCGACGATCCTTCACTTGCTTGGAATCGATACGTCAGAACAGGTCGGATTCGGGAACGACTTGTTCTCGAAAGAGCATTATGACCGCGCCATCTTCCGTGATGGAACGGTCGTGACGCAAGACCATCTGTTCACGCAGTCGATGTGCTATGACGCCAAGACTGGCGAAGTCGCAGAAGACGGTGAGGCGTGTACACCACTTGAATCAGAAGCGAACAAAATCCTCGAGATGAACGATCAGCTCATCTATTCAGATTTACTCCGCTTCAAACAAGCTCAATAATGAAGAGAGAAAAGATTGGAAACAGTCTTTTCTCTTTTTTTGTGGTCGTCGCGCCTTAGGAAGACTAAGATGAAAGAAGTGCACATCAGAAAAGGAGAACGAGATGACATTAGATTATACGGGAGAACGGGTCATCCCAGATCGCATGGACCCGCTGAACGGCTTGTTGCTTGAACATATCGCGCGTTACCATTTCGCCCTCTTATACATGAACGGACGCGTCCTCGATTTTGCGAGCGGGAGCGGATACGGCAGTCAATTGATCGCCAAGAACTTGAAGGGGACCGTGACCGAGGTCGTCGCGCTCGACTTGTCAGAAGAGGCGACGCGCTATGCGAAAGGCCGCTATCACCATCCGAACGTGGCCTATGTAGTAGGCGACGTGTTAGACCGGACGTTGCCGGAGAAACTCGGGACGTTCGACTGCATCGTCAGCTTCGAGACGATTGAACACGTGACCGACTATGAGGCGTTCATGGCGAACGTGTGGCAACTCTTGAAGCCAGGGGGCATCTTGGTGTTATCGACGCCATTCGGGCAAGGGGTCGGGCAACCGACGAATGAACCGTTCCATGCCCACCAGTTCACCGAGGCCGAGTTTGAGGAATTATTTACGTCATTCACGTCGACCGAATTTTATTATCAACGAGGTGTGCTCGTCGAACCGAAACGGGCGACCCGCCATTATCCGATTGGAATCGTGATCGCGGTGAAATAGTAAAACGGGGAGGGGGAGTAAGATGGGGAAAGTTAAAAAACCATCCTATTATGGATGGTACATGGTCATGATCGCGGGGCTCGGCGTCTTTTTCTCGGGTCCCGGTCAGACGTATTTCATCTCAGTGTTTATCGATCAATACATAACCGACTTCGGTTGGTCGCGTTCAGAAGTGTCGAGCATCTATTCGGCGGCGACGCTCGCTTCAGCGGCATGTCTGTTCTTCGTCGGGCGGTTGATTGACCGGCTCGGGCAACGTGTCATGATGGTCTTAGCATCGATTCTCTTAGCCGTCGCCTGTCTGTTCAATAGTTATGTGGTGAACTTGACGATGCTCTTCTTCGGGATTTGGATGCTCCGTTTATTTGGACAAGGCTCGATGACACTCATTCCGAACACGCTCGTTCCGCAATGGTTCATCACGAAACGCGGGCAAGCGCTCAGTTATATGGCGATTGGTGGTTTCTTGAGTTCGGCTGTCTTTCCTCCGCTCAACGTTTGGCTCGTCGGTTTGATCGGCTGGCAGACGACGTGGCAAGTGTGGGGACTCCTCGTGTTCGTCTTGTTCACGCCGCTCGCTTACCGCTTCGTCCGCAATCGACCGGAGGATATGGGGTTGTTGCCGGATGGCGGGACGAACCCACACCCGAGTCCAAAGACGGCAGGTGCACCGATTCATGTCGACATCGACTTCACGTTCAAAGAAGCGCTCAAGACACGGGCGTTTTGGCTGATTCTCTCGTGTATCGGGATTCCGGCGCTCGTTAACACGGCCATCACGTTTCATCTGATTTCGATTTTTGAAGAGCAAAGTCTGCCTCCTGTCACGGCGGCACTCGTCTTAAGTTTGATGGCGATCCTTGGGTTTCCGGTGACGTTCATCGCTGGACGAATCATCGATGTCGTGAAAATCAATTACGTGCTCATCGGGATTTTCGTCACCGAAATCGTCTTCATGGTTATCTTGCAGTATACAACGACGTTCTCGCTCGCCATTCTCTTCGGGGTCATTTGGGGGATCAGCAACGGTTTTGAACGCATCGCCTTGAATTACGTCTGGCCGTATTACTTCGGTCGCGCCGCGCTCGGCAGCATCAGCGGGCTGGCGACGTCTGTCATGGTGCTCGGTTCTGCGGTCGGCCCGCTTCCGTTCGGGATTGCCTACGACCTGCTCGGGAATTATGAGATGATCATTTGGTATTCGCTCGTCTTCCCGCTCATTGGTATCGTAGCTGCCGCTTTGGCGGTGAAGCCGACACTCGTCCGCTCGTGATGACACAAAAAATCCCGATGAACGAAGTCATCGGGTAATGAAATAGTATAACAGGCCGAGCGCCACGAAGGAGATCGGGAACAGGACGATATACGTCCACGACACCATCGACCAGCTTTTCTTTTGACTGTAGTCTGATTTGTCTTTCCCGAGTCCGACCATGATCGTAAAAATGAGGGCAATCAAGCAAACGAGTAACGATAATCCGATTGTGAGATACATATTGTCACATCCTTCTTTGTTTCTTCATATATCAAGCATAGCTGAAAACGTAACGAAAAAGCCTCTGAAATGTTGGGATTCTGTGTCCAACAGTCAGAGGCTTTTATCACACCTGGGTATCTTTTATATATGTGTCGGCATCATCGATTGGAATGCCAAGCGCCTCGTGGATGACGGTCAAGGCGCTGTCGTTGCGCTTGTCCGTCTCGGCGGCGACACAGTCGCGCGGGACGTGGAGCTCATACTCACGCATATAGCCGTCATTCGCCGAGAACAGGATACAGATATCCGAGGCGACACCGGTCAGGACGAGTGATGTGACGTCAAGTTGACGCAACAAGATGTCGAGCTGTGTCCCGTAAAACGTCGAGTGCCTTGGTTTGATGATGAAATACTCTTTGTCTTCCGGCGCAATCCGCTTGGCGATGGCGCTGCCTTTTGAAGACTCGACGTGCCGGATGATATCCTCGGTGCTGTATTTCCACTGCCCAAAGTTATCGTTGCAGTAGATGACCGGCAAGTCGTTCTCTTTAAAGTGACGTTTCAGTTTCAAAATCGGGTCGACAATCGGCTCCGTATGTCGAAACAGGTCGTCCCCACCGACGAAATCGAAGTCGTTAAACAGATCGATGATGAGTAACGCCGTCTTTGGCATCGTGGTCCCTCCATTCAAAGAAGTCTCTGTATAGGAAGTACCACACTCGTTCAGACGTTAATCGTCATTCAGCAAACGTTTTGCTGCGGAACATGAACGCCGTGATGATATAGAAGGCGACGATGTGAATCAAGACGTAGAACGCCGAGAACCAAATCGTCACGTCCATCGTCTCCATGAAACCTGGGCTTTGGTAGTAGATCGACAAGTCCGTGTGTAGGAAGACGATCCATTTGGCGATGGCCGGTTTCCACGCGATGAGAAGACCACCGATCATCGTCGAGACGAAGTTTGCGAGCACGGTGAAGCCGATCACGACCCCGACCGATTTGAAGACGACCGAGAACATGAGCGTCAAGAAGATGACGAACACGCCGCTCGAGACGCTAAGCAGGACATTGCGGAACTGCTCGAGCGTCAACTCCCCGTCGAGCGTCAACGCAAAACCGTACGTGACGGCAAGGATGAACACGAACTGGGCGAGCATGATGAGAAGGGCGGCCACAAGTTTCGACAGTAAAATTCGATCGCGCGAGTAAGGGCTCATGAGTAAATGCTTCAACGTATCAAATTTCAACTCGTTCCCAATCATCTCAGCGGTGAAGACGATCGTGAAGATGCCGAGGAACGTCATCGCCGCCATCGTCGCATAGTTGACGAACGTTTCCGCGTCACCTGGGTTGTTGCCGCTCCGGACGATGAAGTACGTTAAGACGATGATCCCAGTGTACATACCGAGTGCGACGAGCGGTTTAATCGTACGTCGCCATTTCATGAACTCATTGGCTAGTAATGAACGCATTGTTCGTGCCTCCTTCTTTTTTCGTCAATTTCAAGAACTGTTCTTCAAGTGTCTCGTGTTTCATCCCGATCTGATAGACGGCGATGTCACGTTCGACGAGATGTTTCAACAAATGCGGGATATCGGTTTCCGGACGCGGGACGATGAACGTCTCAGCTGACTGTTGAATGATTTTCACATCATCAAAAGCGAGTGCGACGACATCGAGCGCTTCGTTCATCTGCTCGCGGCCGACTTTACAGAGGATGACACTCTCCGTCTTGGCCTCACCGTCTCCGCCTTGGACCGACTTGATTTGTCCTTGATCGATGATGGCGAACCGGTCGGTGATCAGTTCCATCTCGCTCAATAAGTGACTCGAGATGAGGATGGCGATGCCGCGGTGGTCGGCTAAATGCCGTAAGTAGTTGCGCAAATCAGCGATGCCTGCTGGGTCGAGACCGTTTGTCGGCTCGTCGAGGATCAATACTTTCGGGTTATGGAGCAGGGCACGGGCGATGCCGAGTCGCTGTTTCATCCCGAGTGAGTATTGTTTCACTTTCATATCGAGCTTTGTCTCAAGTCCGACGAGGGCACCGAGGGCGTTCAAGTCGACTTTCTTTAGACCAGGAATCAAGTTCATCGCGTGAATCAGGTTCTCGCGGCCCGTCAAATACGGATAGAAGGCCGGGTTTTCGACGATGGCACCGATGCGACTGAGCGCTTGTTGGCGTTCTGTCGAGACGTCGAATCCGTCGACGGTCACTTTGCCGTGTGTTGCTGGCATGAGGCCGGTGATAATACGAATCGTCGTCGTCTTCCCGGCGCCGTTCGGGCCGAGGAAGCCAAAGATTTCTCCGGGCGTGACGTCAAAACTGACATTCGTCAGGACGTTCGTCTGGCCCATTTTCTTGTGTACATTTTGTACGGATAACATAGGGTCACCTTGCTTTCGTTGAGAGTATTTTCCAACTGGACACCCTTATATACGGACTGGATTGAAACAAGGTTTCACCTTTTTTTGAAACTGTTGAAACAAAGCGTTGATTTCACAATTAGTTGATAAGGAAAACTTATTGAAATAGTATGGACGAATTGTGAATTTGAAAGGGTCTTTCCACAGGGAAAGGTGTAGTATGAAGAGGAGAGAAAGAGGCAAGATTTGGCTCTTTTTGCAGGACGAATCAGATGGATGAACTGCTTCGTGCTTAATGTTAAAATGAAAGCGTTCACACATCGGACGCACAGGAACGGATAGGGGGATTTATTCAATGGGAGAGTCGTCGAACGGTCGCAAAGAAGTGCAAGCATTTTATGGTCCAAACTTAGGCTACATCGTTGAATTATATGAGCAATACGTGGAAGACCCAGAATCGGTCGACGCGGAGACGCGTCAATACTTTGACGAACACGGGGCACCGGAAGCGAGCGCGCCTGTCGCGCCGGCTGCATCGTTTGATTTAGAGAAAGTCGTGGCAGCGACACGGTTGGTCAATGATATCCGGGCACTCGGCCATAAAGCGGCCGATATCTATCCGCTCAAAGACCACCCGCGCGAACACGGCTTGTTTGCGTTTGACCGTTACGGATTGAGTGAGGCCGACCTCGAGCAAGTACCGGCTCACTTGTTGTCGGAAGACGTGCCAAAACCGGGCGCGAACGCGCTCGAACTCGTTCGTCATTTGCTTGACGTCTATACGGGCACGGTTGCCATCGAGCTCCGCCACTTAGACGATATGGAAGAGAAGCGTTGGATTCGCCGCCGCATCGAGCAAGGCGCATTGAAAGCGAAGTACTCGAAGAACGAAAAAATCGAGCTCTTCCAGCGTCTAGCCGAGACAGAGTTGTTCGAGTCGTTCCTTCATAAAACATACGTCGGACAAAAGCGCTTCTCGATCGAAGGGCTCGACGCGATGGTGCCGCTCCTTGACGCCATGGTCGGCGGCCTCATCTCGAGCGGGTCAGAACATATCAATATCGGGATGGCCCACCGCGGACGCTTGAACGTGCTCGCGCACGTGCTCGGCAAACCGTACGAGATGATCTTCGCCGAGTTCCAACACGCCCCGAACAAAGAGTTGATCCCGTCGGAAGGATCGATCGGCATCAATTTCGGTTGGTCTGGCGACGTCAAATATCACCTCGGTCTCGACCGCAGAGTGTTAGAAGAGAAGAAAGAGGTCCGTTTGAACCTCGCCAATAACCCGAGTCACCTTGAGTTCGTTGGTTCGGTCGTCGAAGGGTATACGCGCGCCGCGCAAGACGACCGCTCAGAAAAAGGGATGGCGGTCCAACATGACGACAAGGCCGCATCGATCTTGATTCACGGAGACGCCGCGTTCCCAGGTCAAGGAATTGTCGCCGAGACGCTCAACATGACGAACTTGCAAGGCTATCGTACAGCGGGGACGGTCCATGTCATCGCCAACAACACGATCGGCTTCACGACTGACCCGAGCGACTCGCGCTCGACACGTTATGCGAGCGATATCGCCAAAGGCTATGAGATTCCAGTGTTCCACGTTAATGCGGACGACCCGGAAGCGTGTGTCGCCGTCGCCAAACTGTGCAGCGAGTATCGTGCCAAGTTCCATAAAGACATCCTCGTCGACTTGGTCGGTTACCGCCGCTACGGTCATAACGAGATGGATGAACCGATGAACACGAACCCGGTGCTCTATAAAGCCATCAAAGAACACCAATCGGTCCGTCACGTCTACGCAGACGTGCTCGAAGCGGAAGGCGTCATGTCGAAAGAAGACAAGGCGACGATCGAACAGTCGATCGAGGATCGTCTCAAGTCGGCCCGTGACCTCGTCCCGGCCGAAGAAGAAGATGCCGACATCGTCTTGCCGGAAGCGGTCCATAAAGGCTTCCCGTTCGTCGAGACGGGCGTGGAACGTGATGTGCTCCAACAATTGAACGACGAATTGCTCGTCTGGCCGGAAGGCTTCGGCGTGTTCCATAAACTTCAAAAAGTGCTTGACCGTCGCCGTGACGCGTTCGCGGACAATGGGAAAGTCGACTGGGGCCATGCTGAGACGCTCGCCTATGCCTCAATCATCTCGGACGGCACGCCGATCCGCTTGAGCGGGCAAGATTCAGAGCGCGGAACGTTCGCGCAGCGTAACATCATGTTGAACGATGTCGAGACAGGCAAGAAGTTCTCGCCGCTCCATCACTTGTCGACGGCGAACGCCTCGTTCTCGGTCCACAACAGCCCGCTCTCAGAAGGCTCGGTACTTGGTTTCGAATACGGATATAACGTGTTCGCCCAAGATACGCTCGTCCTATGGGAAGCACAGTACGGTGACTTCGCCAACTCGGCGCAAGTCATGTTCGACCAGTTCATCTCGGCCGGTCGCGCCAAGTGGGGCCAAAAATCAGGTCTCGTCATGCTGTTGCCGCACGGCTATGAAGGCCAAGGTCCTGAGCACTCGAGTGCCCGGATGGAGCGTTACTTGACGCTCGCCGGAGAGAAGAACTGGACGGTCGCGAACTTGTCGACGGCCGCACAGTACTTCCACATCTTGCGTCGCCAGGCGAAGATGCTCGGCACGGAACAAGTTCGTCCGATGATCATCATGACTCCGAAGAGCCTGCTTCGTCATCCGCTTGCAGCCTCATCGGTCGATGAACTGTCCGACAACAACTTCCGTCCGATCATCGAACAAGTTGGTCTCGGTGAGAATCCGGAGCAAGTCGAACGTCTCGTCTTCTGTTCAGGGAAGATGGCAATCGATTTGCAAGAAGCGACGATGAAGTCAGAGGAGTCACTCGACTTCCTGCACATCATCCGTGTCGAAGAAATTTATCCGTTCCCGGTCCGTGAGATCCGTGAATTGATCAGCCGCTATCCGAACGCGAAAGAGATCGTCTGGGTCCAAGAAGAGCCGAAAAACATGGGGGCATGGACGTACATCGAGCCTCGTCTCGAAGCGGTCACATCGAACCGATTGAACGTCCGCTACGTCGGCCGCCGCCGCCGTTCGAGCCCGGCCGAAGGAAATCCGACGGCCCATAAACAAGAACAAGCACGCATCATCCGTGAAGCCATCTCACGTGACGCCGTCTCGGCTGCTGCCGGCACGAGCACATATCAAAAAGATCGTAAATAAGTTAAGGGGGAACTCATTGTGATCGAAATCAAAGTACCGGAATTAGCAGAGTCCATTACGGAAGGAACGGTCGCGTCTTGGCTCAAACAGCCAGGCGACCACGTTGAAAAAGGGGAAGCCATCGTCGAACTCGAGACGGACAAAGTCAACATCGAAGTGCCGGCCGATGAGTCGGGCACGCTCGACGAGCAATTGGCGGCCGAAGGAGACACGGTCCAAGTCGGACAAGTGATCGCTCGCCTCAGCTCAGGTTCGGGTGGCGGTACGGCTGTCGCGACGAAGACAAAAGCAGAAGCGGCGACAGAGACAGCTCCGGCACCAGCCGAGACGAAAACAGAGGAAGTCGGCGAAGCGAAGAAAGTCGAACGCCGTGAAGAACACGTGGCGAGCCCAGGCAAAGGACCGATCGCGACACCGGCGGCCCGTAAACTGGCCCGTGAGAAAGGCATCGACTTGTCGGCCATCCAAACGAACGACCCGATCGGCCGCATCAACGTCCATGATGTGACGAACCACGAGTCGAAACCGGCACCGGCACAAGCACCACAAGCGCCAAAAGCACCGGCAGCAGCACCGCAGCCGGCAGCGAGCGGCAAAGATGAAGAGCGCATCAAAATGACGCGTCGTCGTCAAACGATTGCCAACCGCCTCGTCGAAGTGCAACAGACGGCAGCGATGTTGACGACGTTCAATGAAATCGATATGTCGGCCGTCATGGCGCTCCGCAAACGTCGCCAAGAGAAGTTCGTCAAAGATAACGACGTCAAACTCGGCTTCATGTCGTTCTTCACGAAAGCGGCCGTCGCGGCGCTCAAACGGATGCCATACTTGAACGCTGAGATTCAAGGCAACGAGATCGTCTTGAAGAAATACTATGACATCGGCATCGCCGTGTCGGCTCCGGACGGCCTCGTCGTCCCGGTCGTCCGCGAAGCGGATCGCAAAAACTTCGGTGAGATCGAGAAAGACATCTTGCACCTCGCCGATAAAGCCCGCAACAACAAGCTCGGGTTGAGCGACCTCACAGGTGGCACGTTCACGATCACGAACGGTGGCGTCTTCGGCTCACTCTTGTCGACACCGATCTTGAACGGACCACAAGTCGCCATCCTCGGGATGCACTCGATTCAACTCCGTCCGATTGCCATCGACGCGGAAACGATGGAGAACCGTCCGATGATGTACGTGGCCCTCTCGTATGACCACCGCATCGTCGACGGTCGTGAGGCTGTGACGTTCCTCAAACACATCAAAGACATGATTGAAGACCCAGAACAATTGTTGTTCGAAGCGTAATACAAGCAGGTCCATGCCGACGAACGGCATGGACCTTTTCTTATGCGATGAGCGTCTCATCGAGCGTGATTTGATTTTTTCCGTTCGCTTTGGAGCGGTAGAGCGCCTGGTCCGCCCGTTCGATGGCGGCGTGCGGCACCGTTTCTGTCTGCCAGAGCGAGGCGCCGATACTGGCCCCGACGCTTGTCGTCCCGCTTTCAATGGTGATCGGTTTGGATAGGGACGCGATAATGTCTTCGCCGATGCGTGTGATGGAGTGTCCGTTCTGTCCGTTCCGTTCGAACAAGAGGAAGAACTCGTCACCGCTCAAACGGACCGGATAGGACCCATCGAGCGTCACTCGTTTCAATCGCTCGGCAATCTTAATCAAGACGTCATCCCCGGCGGCGTGCCCGTATGTATCGTTGATCGCTTTGAAACCGTCGAGATCGATATAGAAACAGACGTATTCGTTCTTTGTCGCCTGGGCTTCGTTCAAATAGTGACGAAGCGCCGTCCGATTGGCGAGCCCGGTCAAAACGTCGCGATGGGCGAGCGACTCGTAATGGACCCGTTCCGTCTCGGATTCGGTGAGTGACGTGACGAGCGATTCTAAGGCGAAAGCGAGCGACTCGATCTCATGAATCCCTGATTGGTGTGGGAACGTCTTCGCTTTGCCTTGTTTCATGAGGGCTGCCGTCTCGGTGATCCGTTTTAGCGGCCGGGTCACGACTGAGGCGAGGAGCCAACCGAGGATGGCCGTCACGAACGAGGCGATGAGCCCGATCGATAAGATGTTTCGCTCGAGTGAGGCGACCGGGGCGAAAGCGACCTCGGCCGGTTGGCGAACGACGACACTCCAGTCGAGGCCGGCGTAATCTTCATACCCTTCCCCGGTGGCGACGCCGGTCAAATAGGATTTTCCGTCCGCCCACGTGTCGACGTGCCATCCGTCGTCTAGTTTCGTCGGGAGCGGTTTCCCGACGAGATGGTCCGGGCCGAGCAACACGGTGTTGTCGCGTCCGCTGACGACGAATAGGTCGGTATACTCGGACTGATGGTGGAGCGTCCGGTTGAAGTGGCGGAGCACTTCCTTCCCCCATTCCCAACTGAGGTGAGTCGCGAGCACGCCTTGGAAGGCCCCGTCACGGAACAGCGGGACACTGATGTCGACGAACTGAAGGACTTCACCGGTCGGGTTCGGCAACAGCTCCGCGAGCAATACGGCCTCGTGGACATCCCCGATGAACGGCTCATCCTGGGCTTCTAGAAAGACAGGGCGTTCGCTGATTGAAGCGCCTTCTAATATTCCATTCGTCGAAGCGACGACGTTCCCCGACGCATCGGTCACGCCCATCCATGAGAAAGCGGGGATGTTCGTTTGGACCTGGTCGAGCAGGGCCCGGCTCGAGGCGGGTTCGTTCAAGGCGTCGAGTCCTTGGAGCAATTGGATTTCTTGATAGCGCGACCACATGTAGAAGTCGAGCTTATCGACGAGCTGGTGCGACGTCATCGACAACCGTTCCCCGATCTCTGCTTCAAGCGAGGCGGCGGAGCGTTGGCTGGTCATGTACGTTAGCGTGATGGTGAGCAAAAAGACGAGTGTGGCGATGCTGAGCGCCAAGATCAGGCCGAGGCGCATCGAAAATGATTTCATGAACAAATTCCTCCTACAGTGACAATCTCCACTCTGTTCATCGTCATCTTTGCCGTGACATGAAGCGAAGTTACGAAAAAACAAGGGTGATTTCGTGGAAACAGATAGCGCTTTCGTTATAATGAAAGACGAATCGATACAAATAGAGGTGAGACAAATGAAACAGAATAAACTATTGGTCATCGCGACGCTGCTCGCGGTCGCCCTCGTGGCCGTTGTGGTCGTTCTCTTGAACCGGCCGGCCGAACAAGCGGAGACGGCGGCACCGGTAAAGGCAGAGCATGTGTCGACCGAAGGACAGCCGACGCTCGGAGATGCGGACGCACCCGTCTCGGTCGTCGAGTTCGGGGATTACAAATGCCCGTCTTGTAAACAGTGGGGTGAGACGGTCTATCCGAAGTTGAAGCAAGACTATATCGACACAGGGAAAATCAGTTTCAGCTATATCAACGTCCTGTTCCACGGACAAGAGTCGATTTTGGCATCGCTCGCGTCAGAGTCAGTGTATAAACAAGACCCGGACGCGTTCTGGGATTTCCATAAGGCGCTCTACGACGCGCAACCGGCGAGTCAGCAGCACGACGAGGCATGGGTCACGGTCGAGCGGTTGACAGAGATTGCGAGCGAGACGACATCGGTCGACGTGGCGAAGCTCGAGGACGATTTAAGTGAGAACTCGACGGTGCTCGACCAAGTGAGCCTCGATGACGGGCTCGTCAAAGAGCACGGTGTCCAGTTCACGCCATCGATCATGATCAACGGCGTCATGCTCGAAGATCCGTTTGACTATGAGACGATTGAACGCTTAATCGAGCAAGGCACACCATGAAGCAGTCGTTCTTGACCCGTTATGGTCTCTATCTCGCTTGGCTCGTCGCCCTCACAGCGACGCTCGGCAGTCTTTACTTCAGTGAGATTCGCGAGTTCGTGCCATGTGAGCTTTGCTGGATTCAACGCATCTTCATGTATCCGCTCGTCATCCTGCTCGGCGTTGCCGTGTTCACGGACGACCGGGCGGTGAAGAAGTATGTATTGCCGCTGTCGATGATCGGCGGTCTCGTTTCTTTGTACCACTACTTGGTCCAAAAAGTACCCGGGTTTGCCGACATCAAACCGTGTGTCGCAGGCGTACCTTGTAACGTGCAATACATCAATTGGTTCGGGTTCGTGACGATCCCGTTCCTTGCCTTGACGGCATTTACTTTAATCACGCTCCTCGTTTGGCGCGTGAAACGCAACTGACAACGAAGGAGATGGAACGTGTGAAGAAATGGATGCTTTTCGGGCTGATCAGCCTCATGGTGGTGCTCGCCGCATGCGGCAACGAAATCGAAGACCCGCTCAACTGGGAGATCGAGTCGTTCAATTATATGAATCAAAATGAAGAGATGGTCAGTCTCGATGATTTGAAAGGGAAGGTATGGATGGCCGACTTCGTGTTCACAAACTGTGAGACGGTCTGTCCACCGATGACGTACAACATGACAAAGCTCAATGAGGCGCTCGTTGAGGAAGGTGTCGAGAATGTCCAGTTCGTGTCGTTCAGCGTCGACCCGACCGTCGACACGCCAGACAAAATCAAAGAGTTCATGGCAAACTACGACTTGGCACAGGCCGACTGGCAGTTCTTGACGGGCTACTCGCAGGAGGAGATCGAGGCGTTCGCGCAACAGAACTTCAAGGCGCTCGTTCGTAAACCGGCAGAGGGCACGCAAGTCGATCACGGGACATCCTTCTACCTCGTCGACCAAGATGGGAAGATCATCAAAGTGTATCCCGGTTTCCAAGAGGTACCGCTCGAGGATATCGTGAACGATATCAAGATTTTACAAGAATCATGAGACGGCCATGTGCCGTCTTTTTCTATATTCAAAAACAGGGAAATCGGCGCTAGTACCGTATAATGAAAACGTAGAGGAGTGGATGAACATGAAGAAGACATTATTATTTTCATTGATGGGCATGGCAGCCGTGACGGGGACCGTGCTCACCCAATATAAACCGCTCGGGAAAAAGCCGAAAACGCTACGGTCGCCGAACCTCGTGAACGGCAAGTTTCGCAATCAGCTCGAGACGCCGATGCGGTTTTCAACGGACGACATGATCTCGATGTCGAAGGAATATTTGAACCCGGACTCGCTTCGGAAACCGAGTGAGCGGTTGCCGGTCGTCCCAATCGACTTCAGCGAGAAACTCGGCTCGAGCTTCACCCGCATCTATTGGCTCGGCCATTCGGCGATGCTCGTCCAAATGGACGGCAAGACGATGCTCGTCGACCCGATGTTCGGCCGGAGCCCGTCGCCGCTCCCGTTCGCAAAGAACGAGCGGTTCAGCGAGGACTTGCCGTTCGAGCTCAACGACTTACCAGATATCGATGTCGTCCTGCTCACGCATGACCATTACGATCATTTGGACTATGCGACGATTCAAACAATCAAAGACAAGGTCGCGGTCTTCATCGTCCCGCTCGGTGTCGGCAGCCACTTGAAACGGTGGGGTGTCGGGGCGGAACGCATCGTCGAACGTGATTGGGGCGAGACGTACAACTTCGGGCCATGGACGTTCGTCTGCACGCCGGCTCGGCATTTCTCGGGCCGCTCGCTCACTGACCGCAACGCGACGCTCTGGGCGTCATGGGTCGTCCTCGGTGAGACGGATCGCCTGTTCTTCAGTGGGGACGGTGGATACGGGCCGCATTTTAAAGAGATTGGTGATGCGTACGGACCGTTCGACTTCGCAGCGCTCGAGTGCGGCCAATACGACGAGCGTTGGCCGGACGTGCATATGCAACCGACTGAGACGGCACAGGCGTTCCGGGACGTGCGGGCCGACAAGATGCTGCCGATCCATTGGGGCGCGTTCACATTATCGTTCCACGCCTGGTTCGACCCAGCCGAACAGATGGTAAGTCTCTTACCACGAGAGGACGTGCTCACGCCACGAATCGGTGAGCGGATCACGCTCGACGGACGGAACGACACGACCAACTGGTGGCGTGACATCGAAGACATGAACAAGCGGTGACCGAATTCGGTCACCGCTTTTGTCACGAAGAGAGGCGTTCGGCCTCGTCCGTTTCGATATGAAGTTTGTGTTTGCGCGTGTAGACGAGGAACGCACCCGTCATGAGGATCGAGCTGATCCCGAACAAGACGACCATGAGCTGTAAGCCGATCAAGTCGAGGAAGAAGCCAGTGACGAGCAACACGACTTGGAAGACGATTCGGTCGAGCATGTTCCGGAACGAGAAGAAGCGGCCGTGATAGTCTTTCGGCATCCGTGTCTGGAAAATCGTCACGGCCGTCGGGAAGAAGCAGCCGACCGAGAAGCCGAACAAGACGAATGCGGCGATCGAGACGGCCGGGATGTCGGCGAAGTAAAGCATGAGCTGGGCGACCCCAATCAAAAACGAGAACGTGAACAAGATGGAGAACACGGAGAACTTCTCACCGATCCGTTTGATGAGGAACGCACCGACCATGAAGGCAATCCCTTCGGCCGTGTAAATCCATCCTTTGATCGCCGTCGAGTCCTGCAGCTCGCTAATATTGATGACGAGCAAGTTGAACCCGCCGATAAAGAGGAGCGGGATGAGCGTCATGACGAGCGTCATAAAGATGACCGGAATCGATTTGATGATCGGAAAGACGTCCTTGAACCCGCCGGACGACTTGGCGTCCACTTTCTTCGCAGACGGGACGGTCGTCTCGTCGATCTTCAAGAACCACGTCGCGACGGCGAGAAGCAGATAAGCGACAAGCGAGAGCGCGTAGACGTCCCGAAGTGAGATGAGCGTGAGCAAGATGCCGGCGATGGCCGTCCCGATGACACGCGACAGCGTCGACACGTTCATATGCACCCCGTTCAAGGCGAGCAACTCCCGTTCTTTGACGATGAGCGGGATAGCCGCCTGGAGCGCCGGGAAGTAGAACGCGGCCGACCCTTGCAGGAAGACGAGGAAGACGACCATCCATAGCACGCTTCCCGTCTCGATGGCGACGAACATGAACAGGACGCTCAGCGCCCGGACGATGCTTGAGATGAGCATGATTTTCTTTTTCGAGCCTTGGTCGGTGAGTCGACCGGCGAGCGGCCCGATGGCGACCCCGGCGAGCAGTCCGCCAGCGAGGATGAGCGCCTTGACGAAGTCAGACGGCACTTTCTCCTGCATGAACTCCAAGTTGCCGATGATGCCGAGCCAAAGCCCGAGACCGGCGACGAACTCCCCGGTCAAGATGATCCAGACGTTGCGATTTTTCCACATATGGTTAAGTCCTCGATTCTTATTAGGTAATAATAATTATCCTTCAGAACGATTTAGAAAGCTACAAAAAAGAAGCCGGGATTCGGCTTCTTTCAAATCAGATATCGCAGTTGTCGTCCGTGCACGTCGCACCGCCTGAGAGCACTTGAAGCGTCGGTGCCGATTCGGCCCACGTCTTCTCAAGCACTTGTGTGAACGCCTCGGTCGGTTGCGCACCAGAGACGCCATATTTTCCGTCAAAGACGAAGAACGGGACGCCGGTGATGCCGAGGTCGCTTGCACGCTTCTCTTCAGCGCGAACGTCTTCCGTGTATACGTCTGAAGCGAGCACGTCTTTCACGGCGTCAGCATCGAGTCCGACACTTGTCGCGATCTCGACGAGGACGTCGTGGTCGCCGATATGTTTCGCATCGACGAAATACGCCTTGAGGAGCGCTTCTGACAATGCTTTCTCTTTTCCGACCGTCTTCGCATAGTGCGTCAACCGGTGCGAGTCGAGTGTGCCCGTGACGACCATGTTGTCGAAATCGTACTCAAGTCCGACGGTGCGGGCCTGGGCGGCGACTTGTGCCGTCGTACCTTTTGCCTGCTCGAGCGGCATGCTGTATTTCTTCGCGAGTGCTTCGTAAATCGAACGCGAGTCGGTCGTCGGGGCGTTCGGGTCGAGCTCGAAACTCTTGAACTCCACTTCGACGTTGTCCGCGTGCGGGAACTGTTCGAGCGCCTCTTCTAGACGGCGCTTGCCGATATAACAGAACGGGCAGACATAGTCTGACCAAACTTCAATTTTCATATTTAATCCCTCCTACAGTCAGTGTAGGATGTCTTGAATTTGAAGTAAATGAATGTGCTCACGAAAAAAGCCCTCACGAGGAGGACTTAAAAGACGTACCAGAACACGCAAACGAAGTGGGCGAAACTGCCGAACAAGATGAACAAATGGAACACCTCGTGGAAGCCCCAACCGCGCCAGTTGACGAACTTCGGCTTGAAGCCGTAGATGAGCCCGCCAATCGTGTACATGAAACCGCCAAGCAATAGCCAAAAGATGCCGGCGTTGCCGATGACGTCATGAAGCGGCCCGATGAAGAACACCGATAACCAGCCCATGCCGATATAGAGTGCCGTCGACAAGAAGCGTGGCGCGTGGAACCAGACGAGCTTGAAGATGATGCCGAACAAGGCGAGCGCGTGGACGGTGCCGAACAACACCCAACGTGTCGGTCCCTCAAGCGCAAGCAACGTGAGCGGGGCGTATGTCCCGGCGATCAAGGCGTAAATCATCGCATGATCGATTCTCCGGAAAAAGGCGATGACTTTCGGCGAGGCGATGATGCTGTGGTACAGGCCGGACGACAAATAAAGGAAGACGAGGCTAATCCCAAACAAGATCGCAGCCATGATGGCGAGCGGCGACCCGAGCAGAGACGCTTTCACCGTCATCGCAATCAACGCGATGAACGCGAGCACGGCCCCGGCCAAATGGGTCAGTGCATTAATCGGTTCCCGAAAAATCGAATTCATGTAAAAACACTCCTTATCACGTCATGTAGTATCCATAACTACATGATAAGCTGTATACGGAAGAACAACAAGGTTTTTGTTTCGACAAATTGAGTTTGTCCGTATACTGAAGGGGAGGTGATTCGATGAAACCGCACGAGATTGTAGAGACGGAAGGGACGTTGCCGAAACAGGTGCTCCCGACGATCGACTTATATATGGACCAAGTCATCCAGCTGTTCGAGCAATATTACGGCAAGATGAAACGAAGCGACGATGAGACGATTTTGACGAAGACGATGATCAACAACTACGCCAAGGGCAAACTGTTCCATCCCGTCAAAAACAAGAAATACACGAACGAGCACTTGATGTTGCTCAGCCTGATTTACGAGATGAAAGGATTGCTCTCGATTAATGACATCAAAGAGACGCTCCGGCCGTTGAACGAGTCGGACGAAGGTTTCTCGCTCGAGGACTTCTATGACGCGTACCAGGTTCAGAAGGAGCAGAACATGCAGGCGTTCGAGGCGCAGGCCGAGACGCTCCTCGCCAACGTGCGCACGAACGAGACGAACGGCATCCAACAGTCGCTCGCCATCGCCTCGGCCGTCCATATGAGCCACTTGTTCCAACGGCTCGCCGAACAATTGATTGATGAAGGCAAATGAAAACGGCCCACGATTCAGACGAATCGTGGGCCATTTTTCATTAGTTGTTGATGTACTTCTCGAACACGTCACCGAAGTCTTTGCGGTTCCACTCGTGATAGTGACCTTTGAGCCAGTCGAAGCTTTGTTCGTTCAATTCCTTGAACGTCGACGCCACGTTCATGTCGCCTTGGCGGAGTCCGCTCAAGATCGACACCGAATGCGTGAGTGACGCGTTGGCATACTCCATCATCTTCCGGCCTTCACGTTGCTTCTCAGCGATGGCGAGGAGCGATTTGTACAAGTCTTTCACATGCTCGATTTGTTTCTTGTTCACGTCGATCGAGTACGGCTTGTCGCCGATGGTGAACTTGATCTCGACGTCCATGTCGACCGTACCGGCCGTCTCGAACATGACGTTATTCAATGGGAAATGGGCGTAAGGATAACGGTACAAGACGCGTTTCGAACTCATCGCACTCGTCCCGTCGAGGTGGATCATCGCCAAGTTTGTGAAGCAGTACTCGTCCGATTTCGATTTGATCAAGAAATAAATCTTCTCGTTGTCCTCATGCAGGACGTAATCATCCGAATCCGCTTTATCGAAATCTTTCGGGTCGATGACTTCGCCGATATCGCTGAAGCCCGTCAAATCAGAAGCTAGTTTTTTGAACATGTACAATCTCTCCTCAGTAGTGGATTTTGTGCATCTCGTTCGGGTCAGACCCGGTCCGCTCGTCGCGGTTGAGTCCGTCGATCGCGTGCATCTCTTCTTTCGTCAACGTGAAGTCGAATACCTCTATATTCTCGCGAATCCGGCTCGGCGTGACCGATTTCGGAATGACGGCGACGCCGTTCTGCAAGTGCCAACGCAAGATGACTTGAGCCGGCGACTTCCCGTACTTATCAGCGATCTCGGTGATGACCGGATCCTCGAGCGCCTCACGCCCTTTCATGAGCGGGCTCCACGCCTGGATTTGAATATCGTACCGCTGGCAGAACGCAATCAACTCTTTTTGGGACAAGTATGGGTGGATCTCGACTTGGTTCACCGCCGGGACGATCGAGCACGACTGGATGATCTGTTCGAGGTGGCTGATCTCAAAGTTCGAGACCCCGATGGCCCGAACCTTGCCTTCCTCATACAACTGTTCGAGCGCTTTATACGTCTCGACGAACTTGCCGAAGCGCGGCATCGGCCAGTGAATCAAGAACAAGTCGACATATTCGAGCCCGAGCCGGTCGAGGCTATCTTGGAACGCTTGGAGTGCCTCGTCATAGCCGTGGAACTCGTTCCACAGTTTCGTCGTCACGAAGATGTCTTCCCGCGGGACGCTTGACTCGCGAATCGCTTGGCCGACGCTCTCCTCGTTTTGATAGATGGCCGCCGTGTCGATTAACCGATAGCCGGCGTCAAGCGCCGCTTTGACCGTGTCGACCGTGACCGCTCCGTCTTCCACTTTGTACACGCCGAGTCCGAGCATCGGCAGTTTCACATCATTGTTGAGTGTTGTCCATTCCATAAATTGATTCCCTCCCTCTCACCTCTTACGTTACCGAAAATCGTCCGGAAGTGAAAGCGAAAGCTACAGCCGAATACTTTCGCCGTGCGCCTTGATCACGATTTGATCACGTTCAAGCTTTGCCGCGGCGACGAGTCGCTCATACGGCTCCTCGACGGGTTCGTAGGATAAGACGAACGTGTCCCAATGCATCGGGAAGAAACGCTTCGCGCCGCTCTGTTTGAACATTGTCCATGCCTGCTCCGGGGTGCAGTGCGCTTCCTCGAACGACTCGGGTTGATAGGCACCGATCGGAAAAAAGGCGAGGTCGATCGGCTCTTTGTTCGCGAGCCCGTTGAACGATTCGGTGTACGCCGTATCCCCGGCGAACAGCATGCGAACGCCTTTATATTTCAAGACGTAGCCGTTATAGCCCATATGTTTGTCCCATGGGAAACGATTGCCCCAGTGGGCGACAGGGATCGCTTGGACGTGGAGCCCGTTCGCGAGCGTCAATTTGTCGTGTGGGTGCATCTCGAGCGTCTGTAAGCTCGGATATTTACGTAACAGTTTGCTCGTGCCTGGAGCCGAGATGACGACCGTATCGCGGGTGATCAGCCGCTTCAGGCTCTTATGGTCGAAGTGGTCCATATGGGCGTGACTGAGCAAGATGACGTCGACGTGCCCAATCTCCTCGATCGAGAGGGCGGGGGCGGTATGGCGTTTCATCCCGAACGTGACCGGGCCGACGTGGACCCCAATCCGGTTCGAGAACACCGGATCGGTCAAAATCTTTAATCCGTACCAATGGATGAGCACGGTCGAATGGCCGACCCAGGTGGCGCCGACCACCGTCTCATCGAACGAGGCGAGGTCCGGCTTGACCGTCGGGACTTTGAAGGCGGGGCGAGGCAGTCTTTGTTTGAATCGTGTATATAAGAACGTACCGACACTCGCTAGGACAGCGCTCGGGACGAGTAGGTTTCGTAATTTCATGGCAGTCACCTCATCATCTAAGTTGGTTTAATCATACCGCTCGCGTGACGCGCTTGCATCCGCCGGAAGGTGTAGAAAAAATGGGAGATTGTGGGGCACCTCTTGCGAATCCGCTTTCAATTTGGTACGGTTGCAATAACTTAGGAAAGGAAGGTACAACGTGCCATGAAAAAGTCACACGCCCTCAACTGATGAAACGAATCATCACTGTTCGCACGAACAGTCACGGGTGAAGTGTGTCCAATTTCAGGCTACGGGGGTAACCCTTCTTTCCGCTTGACCGGAGCTCTTCACACCATCGCTTTTGAGCGGATGGTGTTTTTTGTTTCATCGCGTATCCGAACAATTAGCGAGGTGAAACAATATGTTATCAATCCAACAAGTCCGGTTCGACCACGACCGGCAACCATTATTCGACAACGTCTCGTTCGACGTGGCGGTAGCAGAACGGGCCATCTTGTTCGGACAGAACGGGTCCGGCAAGACGACGCTGTTCAAGCTGCTTATCGGCGAGCTGACCCCGCAGGCAGGCACGATCGACGTCTTAGGTTCGGTCGGTGTCGTCGAACAGACGGTGTTTGACGGAGAAGAGACTGCGCTGGACTACGTCATGCAAGGCGACCCGCAGCGCTATCCGCTCTACATGGACGTGACATCAGGAGACACGGCGCGCGTGCTTGAAGCATACGACGAGGCGCTCGCAGCCGACGCCTTCGGACTCGAGCTTGAGGCGAGACAAGCACTCAAACGGCTCGGTCTCGACGCACAGGACTCGATCCGGCTCCGGGAGTTGAGCGGCGGTGAACAGACACGGGCCCAACTTGCTCGGCTCACGATGCGACACGTCGATATCGTCCTCTTAGACGAGCCGACGAACCATCTCGATGTCGACTCAATCGAGTGGCTGACGCGCTGGGTGAACGAGTTTCCGGGTACGGTGCTCGCCATCTCCCACGACCGCCAGTTCATCGACGATGTCGCGACGGTCATCCTTGAGTTAGATGAAGGGAAAGTCGTCCGCTATCCTGGCAACTACACGGCCTATAAACACCAGAAGGCCGAGGAACGTGTACGCGACGAGCGAGCCCATGCCCGCTACGTAGCGCGGAAGTCGGAGCTGCTTGATATGATCGCCCAATATAAGGGGTGGCATTTGAAAGCGAAAGCGACGGCGAGCGTACGGAGTCCCGGCGCGCAAAAAGGAGCGGCGAACCTCGCCGTCAAAATGAAGGCAAGGGAACGTAAGCTCGAGCAACTCGAAGGTTCTCGGCCCGATCGCCCGAAAGACGCGGCCCACGTCTCCGTCCGTTTCCAAGCCGACCCGCTCGAGGCGAAGACGTGGATCACGGTCGACGACGTCTCGTTCGGTTATGAGGAACCCCTCTTTGAGCACCTCTCGTTCACGGTGAACCGGGGTGACCGCATCTCCATCGTCGGTCCGAACGGAAGTGGGAAGACGACGCTTTTGAAACTATTGATCGGCGAACTCGCACCGGAGGCAGGGGACATCAAGCGTCACCCGAAACTGAAGGTTGGCTATTTCTCGCAGACGCTCGCGCGATTGCCGAAAGACGGGACGTTGCTCGACGCACTTCTCGCCGAGAGTGACATCACAGAGACGGAGGCACGGACGCTTTTGGCGCACTTCTTATTCCGCCGCGATGAGGTGTATAAGCCGATCCGTGACGCGAGCATGGGGGAGAAGTGCCGCATCGCCTTCCTCATCCTCTACTTCTCGGATGCGGATTTGCTCGCGCTCGATGAGCCGACGAACTATTTGGATGTGGCGACGCGAGAACAAATCGAAGCCGCACTCGACGTATACCGGGGCGGGTTGATCCTTATCTCGCACGACCGGACGTTCCATCGATTGACGGACCGGACAATCGAGCTCGGAAAGACGGTGCGCGTCCTTGAGTCGGGTGATACAAAGCCGCCGGTCGACGTCGACGCGACGCTGCGGACGCTCGAGACGTTGACGAGCGAGCCGCAAATTTTCTTCGACGAGGCAGGAAACGGGATCCCTCTTGCCGAATCGGAGAAGGGACGAAACAAATAGGGGTGGAAGAACATGAAAGAAGAAGTACGGGTATCACGGGCAGCGTCACGGAAACGGAAACGATTTTGGCAATCAGCGACAGTGGTGTTGTTGATCGCCTCGCTCATCGGCGTCATCGCTTTCGCGGCGCTCATGGACTCGAAGAAGTCGGCGTTGCCGGAGACGGACGACATCGCGACCGAATCGGTCAACAGTGAGACGGAAGCGACAGAGGAGACCGAGGCGGAAGCAGAGGCTGACGAGACCGACGGGGTGTTCGTCTATATCGCGGCGCCGTATACGAAAGTGTTTGCCGATGACCGGGTGACGGTCATCTATGAGGCCGACCTCGGCGACCGTTTCGAACAACTCGAGGCCGTCAGTGGTTTCGTCAAGCTCCAATTGAACGAGCGGACGATCGGTTGGGTGACGGAAGCGCAAGTGACGAAAGAAGCGACGATTGTCTCGGACGAAGATGTGACTGCGGCCTGGAAAACGGTCGTCCCTACGGCCGACCCGGCGACGCTTGAATGGCTCGGACAAGATATCTCGAGCGTCCGCGCCACGCTCGGTGCCCCGAAAGCCGTCCAGCGTGACCAAGTGAACGAATATCATTTCTATGACGGTTTCTTCTTGATGGTGCGTGACCAGCAGGTGAAGGCGATCGACTGGGACCGCCAAGCGGTCGCGACGCCTGATATGACGGCGACGAGCAGTCAAAGCGCCGGCAGTTGGTATGAGGGCGAGACGCGACAATTGAAGTTGTTCCCATATGACGGGGTCATGCGGGTCCGGCTCGAACAAAAATAATGACGATCGTCGAGAGGACATCCCTTTCGACGATTGTTTTTTATGTATTCATTCAAACGTACGTTTGAATGTTAAAGAAGAAAGGTATAGAATGAAAGGGAGAGGAGGGGATGGTATGGGTGCACATCACAATCACCACGGACATGACCACCATCATCACCATACGACGAACCAACGGGCATTATTCTGGTCGTTCGTCCTGATCGCGACGTTCATGGTCGTCGAGGTCATCGGCGGATTATGGACGAACAGTTTGGCGCTCTTGTCGGATGCGGGCCACATGCTCAGTGACGCCGCCGCGCTTGGTCTCAGTTTTCTCGCCGTTCGGTTCGGGGCACGGCAGGCGACGCCTGAGCGCACGTTCGGCTATCGACGGTTCGAGATTTTGGCGGCGTTCGTCAACGGATTGACGCTGCTCGTCATATCCATCTACATTATCATCGAGGCGTATCAGCGCTTGTTCGCCCCACCTGAGATTTTGAGCGGGGGCATGCTCACGGTCGCCATCATCGGACTGCTCGTCAACGTACTTGCGGCCTGGCTGCTCATGCGGGGGGAACGTGACAACTTGAACGTCCGCAGTGCACTGTTGCACGTGTTCGGCGATTTGCTCGGCTCGGTCGGTGCCATCACGGCGGCCGTATTGATTATGGCGTTCGGTTGGACGCTTGCCGACCCGATCGCGAGTCTGTTCGTCGCTGTCCTGATTTTATTGAGCGGCTACCGCGTGACGCGGGAGGCGATCCATATTTTGATGGAAGGGACACCCGACCAAATCGACGTCGTGGCGATGCAACGTGAACTCGGTGGCGTCGATGGCGTCAAAGAAGTCCATGACTTACATGTCTGGTCAATCTCATCGAACGAATTCGCCGTCACGTGCCACGTCTTGATCGAGGCGGACACGGACGACCAGCGCGTCTTGCGTGAGGTGACGAAACGAATCCGAGAGTTCGCCACGTTCGAGCGTTCGACTGTTCAAATCGAACGGGAAGCGCAATGTTGCGAAGAACGGACGATCTGGTAAATAAACAAGCGGTCCCTGACATCTGTCGGGGACCGCTTGTTCGTTATGGTTTTAAGACGACTTTGACGCAGTCGTCGAGATGATCATTAAAGATTTTGTAGGCGTCGGCCGCTTGTTCGAGCGGCAAGCGGTGCGTAATGATGTCGGTCGGGTCGAACTTCTTGTCGACGATCATTTGGAACAGCTCGGGCATATAATGGATGACCGGGGCTTGTCCGGTCTTCAATGTGACGTTGCGTGTGAAGAAGTCGCCCATCGGGAACTGGTTGTAGTTCATCGGATAGACACCGGTCAATTGGACGATACCGAACTTACGGACGGCTTCTTTGGCGACTTTGATGGCGCTGAGCGTGCCACCTTGGACCATGAGTTTCTGCTCGACTTTCTCGATCGGTGATTTCTTCCCGTCGATCCCGACACAGTCGACGACGATATCGGCGCCGCCACCCGTGATCTCGCGGATGTATTTGCCGGTCTCGACCGGGTCTTTCAACAGGACGGTCTCGACGTTGTTCGACAGCTTGGCCCGATTCAAACGATAGATTTCGGGATCGACGGCGATGACACGTTTCGCGCCGCGCACCCAGGCGAGCTTTTGCGTCATCAGACCGACCGGCCCCGATCCGAGGACGACGACCGTGTCGCCGGCCTTCATACCCGCGTTGTCTAGACTCCACCACGCCGTCGGGATGACGTCCGATAAGAACAGGAGCGCCTCGTCATCGAGCTCACACGACTCCGGGATGACGAGCGGCATGAAGTTTCCATATGGCACTTTTAAGTACTCGGCTTGACCGCCGGGATGGTTCCCGAACTGTTCGGTGTAACCGAACAACCCGCCGGCGTCGGTGTGCGGGGCGTGGTTCGAGTTGTCGCACTGGCTCTCCATGTCGTTCTCACAATAGAAGCAATGGCCGCACGAGACGTTGAACGGTAAGACGACCCGGTCACCTTTTTTCACTTTCGTGACATCCGGTCCGACTTCTTCGACGATGCCCATCGGCTCGTGGCCGATGATGAACCCGTGTCGGGTCGGCATGTTGCCTTGATAGATGTGCAGGTCCGACCCGCAGATGGCCGTCGATGTGATCTTGACGATAATCTCTTCCCGATTCTCGATTTCCGGGTCTTTCACATCCTTGACCTCGATGTTCTTCGTTCCTTGATAGGTAACAGCACGCATATGTCCACTTCCTCCTTTTTTCGAAAACAGGTAAGTCACAACATGGATACTGTACCCGCACTCGGTGCATGCGAACCCGATTTTTGGGGAAAATAGGAAAAGGGGCTCACTGAGGAGCCCCGGTCCCAGCGACGTCGATGACGACGATCTCTGGTGGGTTGAACACGCGCGGTACGCTGACGCTGTAGTTGAAGCCGCGACCGATGACGTGGGTGAACGTCTCGTGCTCATATAGACCGCCGGCATACTTCGGGAAGAAGCCTTGGTCCGGTGCGTACAGCCCGTTCAATAAATAGGGAATTCGAACCTGTCCGCCGTGGGCATGGCCTGACAGGACGAGGTCAAACGGTAAGGCGGCGTACGTCTCGACCTGCTCGGCCCGATGTGACAAGAGCAGACTGAACGCCGTCTCCGTGTCGACATCACCGAGAGTGGTCAATGCCGTCTCTTCCCAGCTGCCGTGGATGTTTTCCGTATACGTCCGCAATGGGTCCTCGAGTCCGCCGACGAGGACGTCGACGCCGTTGATATTGATCGACGCGGTCTCGTTCTCGAGCACCGTCACGCCATAGGAGCGAAATACGTCCTTGACGTCGTGGCGGACGAAATCGTCCGAGCCGTCGATCTCATGATTGCCGGTCACGAAATACATCGGCGCAATCCCTTGTAGCCCCTCGATCAATTCGAACGAGGCGTCGGGGGAGCGGAAGCGGTCGAGGATATCACCGGGCAGGGCGATCAAATCCGGTGTTTGGTCTCGTACTTTGTCGATCAAGACGCGCTGGTCGTCCCCGTACGAGTAGCCGTGTAAGTCCGACAGCAGGACGACTCGGAACGATTGTCCTGCCTCGAGCTTGTCCGACTCGACCGCATAATTGCGGACGGTCAGGCCGTTATAGAAGGCGGCGAGAAGAAACGCGACCCCGAGGCCGAACGTCACATATTTTCGTTTTCCTTTGAACATCATCCGCCTCCTCTCCTTGTCTATCGTTCCTTCATTCTACTCCGTAGAGTAGGGAGACGCAAAAAAAAGCCCGCTCGGAAGCGGGCCATCGAATTATGCTGCTTTGGCAGTCAACTTGACGTCGACGTTGCCGCGTGTCGCTTTCGAGTACGGGCAAACTTGGTGTGCCGCTTCGACGAGACGTTCCGCCGTCGCTTGATCCACACCTTTGATCTCGACTTCGAGTTCGACCGAGATGAAGAAGCCTTCATCGTCTTGGTTGAGCGTCACGTGTCCTGTGACGTTCGTGCCATCTGTTTTAATACGTTCTTTGCCGATAACGAGGTTCAAGGCGCTACCGAAACATGCCGCGTAACCCGCTGCGAAAAGTTGCTCCGGGTTCGTCGCTTCGTCCGCGTGTTTTGAGCCAGGCATTGAGACGTTTAAGTCGATGACGCCGTCCGTCGATGTAACGCGACCTTCGCGGCCACCGATTGCAGTTGCTGAAGCTGTGAATAATGGTTTCATGATTCAATTCCTCCATTTCGTTTTTAGGCAATTAAGTTGTGCACAATCTAATTATAGGGCAGTCAAACAGATAAGCAAGTGATATGCTTGTCATAAGACTACAGCCGGAGGAAATGACATGAAAAGTTCGTTAACATTAGAGCATCAGATTTGTTTTCAGCTCTATACCGCCTCGAAAGAATTGACACGCCTGTATCGGCCGATTCTCGCGCCGCTCAAGCTGACGTATAGCCAGTACTTGGTCATGCTCGTCTTGTGGGAAGAAGACAATATCGACATGAAACAACTCGGCGACCGACTGACGCTCGACTCGGGCACGCTGTCGCCGCTCGTGAAACGATTGATTCAGCTCGATTACGTGGAGAAAGTGCGGGCGACCGACGACGAGCGTCGCGTCCTCTTATCCCTCACGCCGTCCGGCAGCGCACTGCGTGAGCAGGCCGAAGACGTACCGGTCAAAGTGAGTGGTATGCTGAATATAGATGAAGCGACGTACGTCGCTTATATGGAGATGCTCATCGATATCAAGACACGACTGCGTGACTTCGGTGAGCGACAGGAGTAGTTTTTTCGAAAGGAGACGCAATGTTTCGTAAACTAGTGATTCTATTGCTCGCGATCGGCATGTATGCGGCCTGGAAGTATGAAGTGCCGAACGTGTCGGCGCCGACGAGCGTTCAAGTGAAGTCGACGGAAGTGGCGGAAGAACAACAGGAACGTGCGACCACCGATGCGCCGCGCTTCACGAGCCAATACGCCGGGCATGACTGGTACTTGCTCGAGAAGGGCGGGGACCGGAGCCTCGAGTTGATCGATGACGACGGTTCGAAGAAAGGCCATTACCAGTTCGAGACGGGGAGCGTCTATGAAGGACTCGTCGTGGGTGAGACGACACGGCAACAAGTCGAGCAAATCGGTTTCGATGAGGTCAAGTCGTATAATAAGGGACTCAAACGCTATTTGATCCCGGACGACCCGTCATTCAACGTCTATGCGATCGACGACGACTATGTGACGCTCTTCTTCGATCAGCACGATGAGGACAAGCTAAAGGCCGTGCTCACTGTCGACCGGGACGTCGAGGAGTCGAGTGACGGCTATTACGGCGACGTGTCGGAAGACAATCTCGTCGCGAACGAACAATTGATGCGGATGCTAATGAACTGGGACCGTCAGAAGTTCGGACTGTCGGCGCTCGCTGACTACGAACCGCTGCTCCCGGTCGTGCGCGCCCATAGTGAGAACATGGCCCGCAACAACTTCTTCAGCCATACCGATCCCGAGGGCCGCGACCCGTTCGAGCGGATGAATGAGGCCGGCATCGCCTACTCCCTCGCCGGAGAGAACTTGGCGATGGGGCAGATGAGCGTCTTCCACGCCCACTGGGGACTCATGAATTCGCTCGGCCACCGGGAGAACATTTTGAAAGATGGTTTCACGCACGTGTCGGTCGGCCTCGTCTATAATGAAGAATCCAGTCCGTTCTACACGATCAACTTCATCACCCCACGCTAAAAAAAGGATGGCCCACCGGATTTCGGTGGACCATCCTTTTCCTTATAACAGGCGTTTGACCGCCGTCTCGATCTCGTCCGGTGTCGTCTGCGGCGAGAACCGTTCGATGACGTTGCCGTTCCGGTCGACGAGGAACTTCGTGAAGTTCCACTTGATCGTCTTCGAGCCGAGCAGGCCCGGTGCTTCTTTCGATAAGTATTGGAAGAGCGGGTGGGCGTCTTTCCCGTTCACGTCGACTTTGGCGAACATCGGGAACGTCACACCGTAGTTCAATTGACAGAACTCGCTGATTTCCTCGTTCGAGCCCGGGTCTTGATTGCCGAACTGGTTGCATGGGAAGCCGAGGATATGGAACCCTTGCCCCTGGTAACGTTCATATAATTTCTCGAGCCCGTCGAGCTGTGGTGTGAAGCCGCACTTGCTCGCCGTGTTGACGATCAACAGGACGTCCCCCTCGTATTTGGATAGCGGTTGGAGCTTGCCGCTCATGTCGGCCGCTTCATATTGATAGATCATGTTGATTCCCCCTTTTTATTTTCATTATACCAATCGGAATTTCAAGACACGACTTTGAACCGGTTGTTCGCAATCAAATTGTCATGAAATGATGAAGTCGTTGTTACAATGAAACATGATGGACGGCGTATAATGAGACTCGTTGTAGAAAGGAACGGTGTTATGTACATACTGAAAAATGAATTTATATGGATCAGTTTGATCCTGATTGGCTTATTCTTCTCGAGCGCGACCCCGTATTCGGACCAGAGCATCGTCTCACCGCTCGAACGGTTCGATTGGACGTGGGCCGAACCGGTACTCTCGACCGTCGACTTCGAGTACGCCGGAGGACCAGTATCGCTCGAGGCGAAAGGGAGCGTCGGCTTGATTGAGTTCTTGATTCGGAAAGCGGCGCACTTCACCGTCTTTTTCGCTCTCGGGGCACTTCTCGTCAAAGCCGTGTCGCGTACAAGACTCCATGCCGGTCTGACGATCTTGTTTGCATGGGCGCTCGCGAATACGGTCGCCATCTTTGATGAGTTCCATCAAAGCCTGACGCCGGAGCGGACACCGCTCATCCAGGATATCCTGCTCGACAGTTTCGGGGCAGCCTGTGGCGTCCTTCTCGTTGGCGGTTATTATTTGTGGAAACACGGCCGAACGAACCGGTCGCGATCGGGGTATGTCTCCCCAAGGTGGTAAAAAAATCATATAGGTAGTTATTTGAAAAGCGCTTTCAAGAAGTGCTTTTCTTTTTTATTTATAACGTTTTTGTGACATGGGTAAATGAGAAATCCCTTTATACCCCCATTTTTAAACGTATAAAACCTAAAACAGGTCAATGTAATGCGAATGAAATATAAGTGTAAAATAACTTTAGGTTTAGATTGCTATAATGAGTCTCAGAGCGATACAGGAATTCGCGTTTTAACTTATAAATTATTCGATCTATTTTATATAGAAATTCACAGAACTCAGCGGAGGGAAGCACATTGGTTAACTTGAAGAAACTTGCAGCAACCGTCACTTTAGGAGCTCTTCTCATTAGCGGCACGACACCTGGCTATGCAGCGTCACTTACAGACAAACAGAAAAAGGTGCAGCAGCAACAACAAAAGAATAGCAGTGAACAGAGCAAAGCGAACGCCTCGATCCAAAAACGTGAGCAGGCAATCAGCAAAGAACAGCAAGAAATCAACAAGTTAGATGCCGAACTCCAAGACGTCATCAATGACGTCGCTCAAAAAAAAGCTGAGATTCGTGCGACACAACAAAAAATTGCGGCCCTTCAAAAGAAAATCAAGCAATACGAAGCAAAGATGAAGGCGCAAGAAGAGTTGATGAAAGAGCGCATGGCCACGATGCAAAAAAATGGCGGTGGCTCGATCGACTGGGCTGAATTCATCTTCGGTTCAAAAGACTTCGGTGACTTACTCACACGAATGATCACAGCCGGTACGATTCAAGAGAACGACAAGCAGATTTTTGAAGAATACCAAGCGACGAAAGACAAATTGGCTGCAGCGCAAGCTGAGTTGAAAGCCGAGCGCGATGCTCTCGTGAAACAAAAAGAAGAACTCGAACAACGTCAAAAGACGCTCAACAAGAAAATGAAAGAGCGCGCAGCGAAAATCAAGAAACTCAACGCTGAAAAAGTGAAGTTCGAATCGAAATTGGTGAGCCTCCAAGAAATGGAGTCAACACTCAAGTCACAAGAGAAAGCCATCAAAGCTGAAATGGAAGCGCAACGTCGTGCAGCGGAAGAAGCGAAACGTGCGGCAGCGGCAGCAGCGGCTGCGAAGAAACAACAGAGTTCAAACTCTGCTGCGAGCGCAGTCAGCACACCGCAAGCATCGGCTGCGACATCTGTACCGGCAAGTGGTGGCATGTTCCAACGCCCGGCGAACGGTCGTCTTTCACAAGGTTGGGGCGCGGCGAGCGGTGCGAACGGCTACTCGTTCCACAACGGACTTGATATCGCGGGACCAGTCGGAACGCCGATCAATGCGTCACAAACAGGTACGGTCACACGTGCTGGATGGGGTGGGGCCTACGGCAACCACGTCATCATCACGCATGTGTTGAACGGGCAGGTCTGGACGACAGTGTACGCACACATGAGCTCGGTATCGGTATCAGCCGGTCAACGTGTGACACAAGGCCAAAACATCGGCGCGATGGGTAGCACAGGGAACTCGACTGGCTCACACTTGCACTTTGAGATTCACCGTGGCGGCTACTCGTACTCGTCTTCGAGCGCGGGTAACACGGTCAACCCAGCTTCATTCTTCTAAACGTATAGTAAAAGTGATCGACGAACGCGTCGATCACTTTTTTGTTGCCTTATACGCGATAAAGGTCAAGAGGGCGGCGCCAATCACGCTCAGCCAGAGCGTGTCCCAGTTCGGGTCGTCGAGCATGCTCCTTCCGCCGAGGAAGACCATATAGCCGAGCACCGCGAGCGTGGCGAGCGTCAAGACGGTCATCCGGATCCGGCGTGGGATGCGGAGCCACCAACCGAATAGTCTGTTCATCAAAAATCGCCTCCACCTACAGTATAGGGGAGGCGACACGAATCAGCTAGGCAATCGAATCCACGCTGAAGTGAAGATTTTTTGATAGCCGACTTCTTTGTAAATCTTGTTCGATGTCGGGTTGCTCAAATCTGTATAGAGCGTACAATATTGTTTCGACGTCAAGAGCTCCCGGCTCAGCTCGGCGACGAGCGAGCGGGCATAGCCGCGCTTGCGCAGCGCTTTCGGTGTGTAGACGAACGAGACGGTGACGCCGTTCGCGGTCTCGCGCGATTTCTTCGCGCAGGAAACGACCTTGCCGTCGACTTCCCAGACGTACACTTCTTGATTCTCGAGCATCGTCGCAATCTTTCGTGTTGCGTCTGCCTTCGACGAGACCGGCAAACGGGTCTCCTTTTCAAACGCGCTGTACGCCTTTACGAGGAACGTCTCATCGTCCTCGGTCGCCCGTCGCATCGACCCTTCCGACAGCGGGATGTCGTTGACGTGATCAAGACGGTACAGACCTTGCTCCATGAAGACTTTCGGCTCTCGTGCCGTCAGGATGTACCAGAGCGTGTAGAAATTCATCGCTAGATCGGCTTGCGAGACGACCTCGGTGAATGGGATATCACCATTTAATAGTTCAGGCACGAGCAGACGAAGGACGTCATCCTCTCGCTCGGGCGTAACGAGCACATAGTTGAGCGGATGGGGCGGCGTCACTTGCAGGATCGCGAGCACATCACCGTCATCTTCGACGGTCAGTTGATGATACGACTCGTATCGGCCTTGCTTGATGGCATCGAGCACGCCAATCATCAAGCTGTTCTCGGCCTCATGTTCGAGCAGGTGGGGCATGACACGTTCTTCAAATCCGGATAGGTCGTTCCAACGAATCAGTTCCATGTAAACACCCTTTCTTCGTATGTATGAAAAACGGGCAAACCGCGTGGCCTGCCCGTTTTCCTCATTCTATCAAATTTTGGAGCGTATTATGCGATTTCTTCGCGCGCTTTGGCGTCGTCGAGGAGTTTCGTGTTGCGTTTGAAGTAGTGAACGATCTTGGCGATGGCCCCGTCTCCCGTGACGTTCGTCGCCGTGCCGAAGCTATCTTGTGCCAAATAGAGAGCGATGACGAGACTTTGCATCGTCGCATCGAACCCGAGGATTGAACCGAACAAACCGAGTGAGGCCATAACGGCTCCACCTGGTACGCCTGGTGCCGCAATCATCGTGACGCCGAGGGCGAGGATGAACGGAAGCACGATCGCGTAAGACATCGGCATGCCGTTCAAGTACATGAGGGCGACACCGACCGATGTGAGCGTGATTGTCGACCCTGACAAGTGAATCGTCGCACAGAGCGGGACGACGAAGTTGGCGACGCCCTCGTCCGTGTTGTTCGCTTTCGCTTGGCGAAGCGTGACCGGGATTGTCGCCGCTGACGACTGTGTCCCGATGGCCGTGAAGTAAGCCGGCATCATCGTCTTCAAGAGGCGAAGCGGGTTCTCTTTGTTGAGACCCCCTGCGATTGAGTATTGAATCAAGAGCATCGTCAAGTGCAAGACGATGATTGTGACGAAGACGAGCGAGAACACCGAGAGAATCTCAGCGACTTGTCCGGCATACGTCATGTTCATGAAAATTCCGGCGATGTGAATCGGTAATAGTGGAATGATGACTTTGCTGATGAGTAGTTCAATGATATCGCGGAAATCCATGGCTAAATCGAGCGAGCGCTTGCTTTCGATGGCGGCAATCCCGATGCCGATGACGAATGCGAGAATGAGCGCCGTCATAACGCCGAATACCGGTGGGATCTCGAATTCCATGAAGCCTTTTAAGAGCGCTTCCTCCGGGCTTTCAGCTGACGCGTTGTTCCGTGTCAAAATTTGTGGGAACAGGTTGCTCGTCGCGAAGTAGGCGAGCGTCCCGGCGACGATTGTCGATACGTATGCAATCAGTGCCGTCAAACCGACCAATTTCCCAGCGCCTTTTCCAAGTTCCCCGATTCCTGGAATGATGAAGGCGAGAATGATGAGTGGGATGGCGAAGCCTAGGAACTGTCCAAAGACCGTGTTGAACGTGACGAACGTCCGGACAATCCAGTTCTGGCTTTCTGGTACGATGCTACCGAGTAAAATCCCGAATGCGATAGCGATGATGATGCGACCTAGAAGGCCAATGCGTAATTTCAAATAAATCATCCTCTCTTAATGTTTGAATTGTTGCTATTTTCGCACATTTCATGCGGTGTTGCCACCCTATCTTTCATTTTTTAACGAAGATTGACGTTTGACAACTTTGAAATAGGGTATCACAAAATGTTGGAGTGGAAAAGGGAGGGACCTTCTTCTTTTCCTAATATACAAACGATGTTATGATTAATTTTGAATAGACGTAAAGGAGGGGTGACGCGTGCAGGTACAACGAACAACAATTCATATCGCGGGTCAAGACTATACGATCGTCAGCGAAGAGCCGGCCGATCATGTGAGGGAAGTGGGCTTTCTGGTCGATAGCAAAATCCGTGAGATTCGTGAACAGTCCCCTCATCTAGACGCTCGTCAGGCAGCGGTGCTCGCCGCTATCCAAATCGCGAGCGATCACGTCAAAACTAAACGAAATACGGGAGAATAAATCACTTTATGGTTACTCTACTTATACTGTTTTTCTTGTTCATCGGAATCGTTAACGGGTTCCGTCGCGGGGCGATCTTGCAGCTCGGCCATTGGGTCGCGCTCATCATCAGTTTCCTCGTCGCCAATGCATACTACCGTGATCTCGCCGAAGCGTTCAAGCTTTGGATTCCGTATCCGTCGCAACTCGATGGAACGCTTCCGAAAGGTGTCATCGATTTAAACGCGCTCACGGGGCTCGAGATGACATTTTATAACGTCTTTTGGTTCGTCGTGTTGTTCGTCATCACGAAACTTGTCTTGCATCTCATCCTATCGATGCTCGACTTCTTGACGGACTTGCCGATCTTGCGCCAATTGAAAGGCATCATCGGTGCCGTCCTCGGTTTCTTCGAGGCGTATGTGATCACGTTCTTCATTTTATGGGTCATCGCCTTCGTGCCGATGGCGAGCGTCCAAAGTGCGGTCGATAACTCGTCGCTCGCGACGTACATCATTCAAGACACACCATACCTCTCAGAATGGTTCTCGAATAAGATGTTGTAACACGACAGGCCGGAATGCAAGCTAGTGCTTGTGTCTCGGCCTTTTCTGTATGGAAAAGGGGGAATTTCAATGAATAAAGTTGAAGCGATGATGCTGTTAGAAAAGATCGCACAATATATGGAGATTAAAGGGGAGAACCCGTTCAAGATCAACGCCTTCCGGAAAGCCGCGACGGCGCTCGAGAACACGGAGCTCGAGCTCGAGGACATCGAGGATTTGACGACGATCTCTGGGATCGGCAAAGGGACGGCCGCCGTCCTGCAAGAGTGGCGGGACACGGGGCGGAGCGAAGTGCTCGAGTCACTCCAAGAAGAGATCCCGTACGGTCTCATGAAACTGCTCAAAATCCAAGGACTCGGCGGCAAGAAGCTCGCCAAGCTCCGTGAGATCGGTGTCGTCGATCTCGAGACACTCATTACCGTGTTAGAGGACGGCACGGCCGCGAGCCTGCCGGGATTCGGCGCCAAGAGCGTCGAGAAATTGCTCACGGCGGCACGGAACCTCGAGTCACGTCCGGAACGTTTGGCGTACGCCATGATGCGTCCGGTCGTCGAAGAGATTGAGACGGTGCTCGAAGCCGAGCCGCTCGTCTTGCGCCATTCGGTCGGCGGCAGTTTCCGCCGCGCCGAGGAGACGTGTAAAGACCTCGACTTCATCATCGCGACCGAGGAACCTGTCGCCCTCCGCGATAAGCTGCTCGCCCTCCCGTTCATCAACGAGGTCATCGCGGCCGGCGAGACGAAAGTGTCGCTCGTCCTTGAGCGCGAGGAGATGGTGTCGGTCGACTTCCGCATGGTCGAACCGGGCGCTTTCGCCGCGACGCTCCATCACTTCACCGGCTCGAAAGACCATAACGTCCGGATGCGCCAGCTCGCCAAGGCGAAGGGCGAGTCGATCTCCGAGTATGGCGTCGAGACGGCGGACGGCCTCTGGCAACCGGAGACGGAAGCCGAGCTGTTCGAACGCTACGGTCTGCCGTTTATCCCGCCGGAGCTCCGGGCAGGGAATCTTGAGTTCGAACACGACATCTCGAAGCTCGTGACGCTCGACGACATCAAGGCCGACGCCCATATGCACACGGTCTGGTCGGACGGGAAGCTGACAGTCGACGAGCTCGTCGCGGCGATGAAAGCGCGCGGCTACGAGTGGATCGCCATCACCGACCACGGCAAATACATGTCGTTCGTCAACGGCTTGACCGAGGAACGGCTCGAGGCGCAAGGGGAAGAAATCCTTGAGGCCGCGAAGAAACACGACATGCACGTCCTCCGCGGTGTCGAGATGGACATCCGCCCGGACGGGACGCTCGACTATGAGCCCGAGTTCTTGGCGACGCTCGACTACGTCGTTGCCTCGATTCACTCAAAGATGGACCAGTCCGTCGACGAGATCATGGCCCGGCTCGAGAACGCCTGCCGCTCGCCGTACGTCAACGTCATCGCCCATCCGACCGGTCGCCTCATCGGGCGCCGTGACGGCTATCCGATCGACGAGGAGCGCTTGATCGCCCTCGCGAAAGAGACGGGGACGGCGCTCGAGTTGAACGCGAACCCGAACCGGCTCGATTTGACGGCCTCGACGCTGAAGAAAGCGAAGGCGGCCGGCGTCAAACTGATGATCAACACCGACACGCACCACCCTGATATGATGGAAGATATGGCACTCGGCGTCCTGCACGCCCGGAAAGCCTATCTCGAACCGTCAGACATCATCAACTGCCTCTCGTTCGAGGACGCCAAGGCGTTCATCGACGCGAAGCGACAGAAAGGAACATGCTAGATGGATCACGCGTTACGCGTTTTAGAATATGAAAAACTACGCCAGCAGCTCGCCGCCCACGCCGCGAGCTCGCTCGGGAAAGAACGGGCGCTCAACATGCAGCCCGACTATACGTACGACCGGGTATTGTCGAATTTGAACGTCACCCGTGAGGCGACCGAGGTCGTCCGACTCCGGGATCGTCTCCCGCTTGGCGGGCTGACCGACGTCCGCAGTGAAGTGAAGCGGGCCGCCATCGGCTCGGTCCTCTCGACGAGCGAACTGCTCGCCGTCGCCGCCGTCATGTACAGCGGCCGCCAAGTGAAGAACTTCTTCGAGAAGCTTCATGAGGACAATGAAGACCTCCGCATCCCGCGCCTCGACGAGTACGCCGAGCGTTTGACGAAGCTGATCGAGGTCGAACAGTCGATCCGTCACGCCATCGACGACCAAGGCACGGTCCAAGACTCGGCGAGCGACCGGCTCCGTGGTCTCCGGACCCAGCTCCGCAGCTTTGAAGGCAGCGTCCGCTCACGGATCGACAACATCCTCCGCAACAACGCGAAGATGCTGTCAGACGCCATCGTCACGATCCGGAACGACCGTTACGTCGTCCCGGTCAAGATGGAGTACCGCCAAGCGTTCGGCGGGATCGTCCACGACCAATCGGCATCGGGTCAGACGCTCTTCATCGAGCCCCAGGCAATCGTGTCAATCAACAACGAGATTCAAGAAGTCCGCCTGAAAGAGCGCGCCGAGATCGACCGCATCTTGAGCGAACTGTCGAACCTCGTCGGCGGTGTCGCCGATTCGGTCGTAATCAATCTCGACGTGCTCGCCACGCTCGACTTCGTGTTCGCGAAAGTCGCCTACGGCCATCAGCTCAAAGCGACGGAGCCGAAATTGAACGACGAACGCGAAATCAAGTTGAAACAGGCGCGTCACCCGTTCATCCCGCAAGATGAGGTCGTGCCGATCACGGTCGAGCTCGGTGAGGCGTTCACGTCGCTCGTCATCACCGGACCGAACACCGGCGGTAAGACGGTGACGCTCAAGACGCTCGGATTGCTCCAACTGATGGTGCAGTCAGGTCTGTACGTACCGGCCGAGTTCGGGACGGAGCTGTCCGTCTTTGACGCCATCTATGCTGACATCGGGGATGAGCAGTCGATCGAGCAGAGCTTGTCGACGTTCAGCTCGCACATGACGAACATCGTCAGCATGCTCGACAAGATCGACTTCATGTCACTCGTCCTATTCGATGAGCTCGGTGCCGGGACCGACCCGCAAGAGGGGGCGGCCCTTGCCATCGCTATCCTCGATGAAGTGAAACGACGCGGCGCCCGCGTGGCGGCGACGACGCACTACTCGGAACTGAAGGCTTACGCTTACAATCGCGAAGGTGTCATGAACGCCTCGATGGAGTTCGATATCGAATCACTCAGCCCGACGTACCGCCTGTTGATTGGCGTACCGGGCCGTTCGAACGCGTTCGAGATCAGTCGACGTCTCGGCTTATCGGAACAGGTCATCGACAAGGCACGTAGCCATGTCGGCACCGACGCCGAATCGGTCGAATCGATGATCAATGAGCTCGAGGCGGCCAAGCAACGTGCCGAACAGCTCGAGAAAGAACTCATCGTCAAACGCCACGACCTTGAAGAAGAGCAGGCGGCGTTCGAGGCGAAGCTGACCGATTTCGAGCGCGAGCGCGACACGATGTACGGCGAAGCCGAGGCTCGTGCCGAAAAGGCCGTCGAACAGGCGAAGCGCCAGGCGAACGAAGTCATCGACCGTTTGAAGAAGCTACGCGCAGAAGGGATCGTCAAAGAGCACGAGATCATCGCCGCGAAGAAACAGCTCGAATCGGCGAAACCGACGCTCCAAGAGAAAAAGATCCAAAAAGTGAAACAAAAAGCGCAACAGAAACGTACGTTCAGTAAAGGCGAAGAAGTGAAAGTGACGACGTTCAACCAAAAGGGCTATATCGTGAAGCAATTGAACGACAACGAGTACAACGTCCAAGTCGGGATCATGAAAGTGAACGTCAAAGCGGACGACCTTCAGAAGATCGGCCCATCGAAAGAGCAGTCGCTCCAGTCGAAAGGCAGCTCGCTCAAGCGTCAGAGCTCGACGAAATCGGAGCTCGACTTGCGCGGCGTCCGGGTCGAAGAAGGGCTTTCCCGCCTCGACAAATATATCGACGAGGCGCTCGTGTCCGGGTATGACAACGTCCGTATCATCCACGGTCTCGGGACCGGTGCGATGCGACAGGCGACGCAAGAGTACCTAAAAGGACATCGTCACGTGAAGAGTCAGCGCCCCGGTGGGATGGGTGAAGGCGGACTCGGAGTCACGGTCGTCGAACTGAAGTGAGGGGAACAGACGGATGGGGAATGTGAACGTGAACGTATTGCTTGAGTCGCTCGGCCTGTATTCAATCGCCGGACTCATGATTGTCGTCGGTCTCGCCGTCTTCGAGGTGACGACACCGTACAGCAATTGGCGCGAGATTCAAAAAGGAAACATCGCCGTTGCACTTGCGACCGGCGGGAAAATCGTCGGTCTCGCCAACATCTTCCGTGTCGTCGAGAGCCATCACGACCAGACGATGGATGTGTTGGTCGGGGGAAGCTTCGGCTTCTTCCTTCTCTTGACGACGTATTGGTTATTCGAATTTTTGACGCCGTCGCTCAAAGTGAACGAGGAGATTGGGAAAGGGAACATTGCCGTCGGCCTGATGGCGTTCCTGCTCTCGATTGGGGTCTCGCTCGTCGTCGGCGCGGCGTTGGTGAGGTGAAGACATGGTATATGAGAGACTAGCGAAGATTCTCTTCATCGGGGCCGGCCTGTTTTTAGTGGCAGCGGCACTGTGGTTTATCTTTTATTAACTCGAAGCACGGAGCGTCCGAGATGGGCGCTCCTTTTTTGATTTAATAGATGGAATTTAGATAATCCATCTCTAAAAATGAAATATTTTACCAATATTTCTGCTAGAAGATTTATACTGATAGTGTAAGACTCAATAAAAAAATATAGTTGATATAAATGAAGAGAATTAAATCAAAGTGGAAGAGGTGTCGAGGTTGTCGAGTGGTTCTGATTTGTTTGAAGTGTTGATTACGAATACTGTTAAATTGCCGGGTGTGAAAGTGGATCGAAAAGAGTTTTTAGCGAAAAGTTTTAGTAAGCATGTCCCGCCTGCACTACTCGCTGAAATCATCGAGAAGGGACCAATTGAAGCGAATGTGTCACGAGCATTGATTCGTAAAGTCGCGAAGAAGAATATTATGAATCAGACGATGAAGAGTTCGTCTGCGTCTTTTGCGGCCGGTTTACCGGGGGGGATTGCACTCGCAGCGACGATTCCAGCTGACACGGCTCAATTTTTTGGGGTCGCGCTGAGGTTAGCGCAAGAAATCGGATACTTGCACGGCTACGAGGATTTCTGGGATGAAGATGAATTGGACGTCGAACGGGTGAATGGGGACTTGATTCTCTTTTTAGGGGTTATGTTCGGTGTCGGTGGTGCGACGGCGACAATCAAAGTCTTGTCGTCACAACTGTCGAAGCAGGCATTGAAGCAATTGCCGAATAAAGCGCTCATGAAGACATTCTACTATCCAATCATTAAAAAGGTGTCTAGCTTAATTGGGGTAAAGATGACGCGAAATACGTTTGCGAAAAGCGTGTCTAAGTTCATTCCGATTGCGGGGGGAGTCATTTCGGGAGGACTTACGTATTCGACGATGTCACAAATGGGAAATCGATTATTAGACGCACTTGAGGAAAGTGTTGAGGTGTCATATGAAGAGCTTGTCTCAAGCTACAAAGAAATGAAACGGGTTAACCCCGATATTATCGATGCTGAATTTATCATCTTAGAAGAAAATGCATGAACCAAATCAATAGGGGCCGTGATGTCGATTTATCTGATGTCACAGGTCCTTTTTAATTTGTACTCGCAAAGAAAGGCGTATTTCAGTATTTTCTCTCGTAGCGGACTATATTGTTTCGTTTAGGGAACTTTGTTTTATAATTGGTTTCTGAAAAACGTATTGCCGAAGTATTGAATTTTCTTACAAAACTCAATCACCTTTCAATTATAATCATCCTAATCAATGAGTTTGTATGGTGTTATGTATTTCCGGACTATATAAAGATTGCTGGGGGATTCATGAATGGCGATTGATTTAGAATTTTTGATGACAACGGAAGACTATGTGCTCGAGACGGAGTCGTTCCAGATGAAGGGTGTAACATATTATCCACTCGAATGGACATTTTTCGGGGCAAGCGACCCGACGATGTTGCTGACGTGGGACGCGGAACGCGACCGAATCAGTATCCGTTTTGAGCAATATGCGGTGTTTCTTGGGACAATCGAGGACCATAGTATGCATGAAGAAGGGCTACGTAATGCCTGCCCAATCGTGAAACTGAAGACGTCCCGATTCACACGATTCGCCGCAGAGAACATGGGGACAGAACGTGTCAACACGTACCGAGGCGAACTATCGCATTATGTGATTCGGACGTTTGAACAAGAGTTTCACGTCTTGGCATACGAAGACCCGACCGTGCTCGACTTGGGGAAAGCCGGGGATACAGAGGTTGTGGTCGAAACTATAGATGAACTTTCTTAAAAAATCGAACAAGTGCGAAGGAGAATCGATGATGAAGAAGTTACTCTTATCCGTCTCTCTGTTCGCAGGAACAACGATGGGTTTATCCGCTTGCGGAAGCACGGGAACGGTTGAAACGATTGACGACAGACCCGTCATTCATTTCGATGCCGCTTCCATCATCTCGTCAGCGCGCGATCATCAAATCAAGATGCTCACGCTATCGAGTGTTCCGACCGATGACGTCAACGTTCCGGGAGCTGTTGAAGAATTGCAGGGTATGCAAGCAGACAACGACATGTACTCGACCGAACTGGAGGAATTGCGGCATGAGGATTCCTCGGCCGATGAGTTCAAAGACCTCGTTGTCGAATATTTAGAAGCGGAAAATACGTATATCGATCAAACTATCGAGGCCTTATACGGTGGAGGCACGAGCCGTCCAAGTCGATTCTCGATGGAGTCGCTGTATTCAAGAGCAAATGCGCAAATATCTGACTTTCGATATGAGCCAAAATGATGAAAGCCAAAGGAGCGCCATCCCAGGAGGGACGACGCTCCTTTTTTCAGTTCACGGCACTTCAATTTTAACAGTATAGATTTTTGGCATGGCATTGCTGGACGCGTATAAGACGAGTGTCTGTTCAGTCTCAGGGACGAGGAAGACCAAATCGATTTCGGACTTCTCGCCTGGTGTGTAAAATGCACCGCCACGCAACGCTTTTTTGTTGTGGTTGACCATATCGACCGGACTATATTCCGTTTCGTCTGGCGTATACATGCGGAATCCGTTCGGACGATAGTCCATATAACCACCTTCACCATCATCTGAATGGAATAGAGAAATGGGAAGACTGACGAATCGTTTTCCGGCTTCTGGTTCGGTGCCGTCCGGTGATGCGTAGACCGGTTCACCGACTTGGAATTCACGTTTCTTCAGTTCCGGGTCTCCAATATACGTTTGGAACGTACCGAGATCCATGATTTTTTGAAGGTCATCTTCTTTTGGTGCGGTTGCTTTTGTTTCTTTCGGTTTTGTATCTTTCAAGTCAGCTTGTTTCGCACCGGTCGTCTGTGCGGTCGGGGCAGGCGTAGTGCTCGCTTCCTCGGTCACCGGTTTCACTTCGGGTGACGTGAAGACGAACAAGCTGATGATGCCGACGACGAGAGCGGTCGCGGTCGTCCCGAGCACGAGACGGAACCGTTTTTCGACTTTCTTCTGGTTGACGACGTGTCCGCCGATGGCTTCGGCCGGTGTGATGCGGACGGCCCGCTCCGCCGGGAGGAGCGCCCCGAGGACACCGGTCACGACCGGGATGAGGATGGTCGCGAACAGGAACGGCAACTCAGACGTCGGGAACTGTTGATACATGACGGTGACGATGATGATCGTGACCGTTACGCCGAGCAGTCCGGCGAAGAAACCGGTCAACGCACCTTCCGTCAAAACGAGACGACGGATAGATGTGTTCTGCCAACCGAGCGCTTTCAAGACAGCGAGCTGCGGCTTGCGCTCCGAGACGTTTTGCCACATGATCTCGGTCGTCGTCAGCATGGCGATGAGCAAAGCGACACCCATTGCGACGTAATGCATCGTTCCAACTTCAAGGGCGACGAACTCGCCGATCCATGTCGTATACAAGACGCCTTGAAGGCGGAATGTGACGAATAGGAAGAAACCGAACAGACTCGTCGGTAAGGCGATGGCGAGAATCGACAATGTCGTCCGCGGCCAATACGTCACGAGCTGGTTCAAGCTCATGCCGACACTCGAGCGGGAGCGGAGCAGACGACGTCCTTTCGACACTTCGCCAGACTGCATCGTCTCATACGGTTTGATGCGTCGAACGAGTCGAATCGGGATGAGCGTCCCGAGCCAATAAATTAACAGACCGGCGAGTCCGATCAACAGAATGCGGGCAATCGATGTCGAGCCGGCTGCCGTCCATAGGAACGTCCCAAGAATCATCCACGAGATGAGCGCGACCATCGAACCGAGAATCGTCGCCTCTAGGAACAAGAGTTTCGACAGTTGGCTCGGTCTCCAACCGAGCGATAACAGAATGGCGAACTCTTTCTTCCGCGCGTACAGCATGATGATGTTTGAGCTGAACACGTACAGCATCGCGACGAGGATGACGCTCGCGACGACGCCGGAGAAGCCGAGTTTCGCTTCTTGGAAAATCGTGATCGATGACCCGAGTTTAATCCAAGGCTGTTGTATCCATCCGAGGGCGCTCTCGCCTTTGAGTCCAGGGAGATACGTGACGGCATATTGTGGAGACGAGCCGAGTGTGACGTCCGTGATGAGACCGGTCTGATCCTCAATCTCTTTGGCGACCGCTTGCAGTTTCGCTTCACTCTCTTCGTTTAAGACGTCCACGCCTTTCACGTTGACGCGAATCGCCGAGATGGCTTTGTCGCCGGCAATGGCGAATGCGGCGTCGAGCGTTGTCAACATCGAAGGTGGCTTCGTCAAGAAGCTGTACGGATTGTTCGTCGGCTTGACCGTCGTCGGTGGGTTGACCGGTTCGTCCTTCGAGTTCATGACCCAATCGGCACTGGCCGGGAAATATGTCTCCATCGGCAGTTCCGTCAGCGGGTCTTTCGACAATTTCAGTTTCGACGGGTCGAACAAGCCGATGTAGTTATATTTCACTTTCGGTGCATCGTTGAGGTCTTCCGCGTATTTATTTGACTTGCGATACATACTTTCTTGGCCGTAAGCCACTTGACCCTCAGCGAGGAACGGTTTGATTTGATACGAGTACGGCCAACGTTTCGGGAACGGGCTCGTCACGCCTTCATATACGAGAGGTGAAGCCTTCTCGGCAAGCCAAGTATAGTCAACTGTGACACGAGGGTCTTGCGGTTGTGGTGTCCCTTCTAAAATGTGTTTCGTGATATTGTCGTGCATTTGTTGCGCTGTAAAGTCGTATGAGGCGACCTCTGTACCTTTCAAGCTATCGAGGTATTCATCTTTTCCTTGATCGAGATAGGTTTTGATAAACGCCTCTTGATTGCTTGTATCGACATCCACTTCTTCAATCGTGTAGTTGATTGAGGCATCGACGTAGTCTTTTGAACTCATCAAAATCGGAATCGTCGTGATGTCTTCATCGTAAGGCTCTGGGACATCCTCTTCGTTGAAATAACGACTGAACTCTGTTGCTTGTACGGCATCGTCTAAGCCGACGAGTTTCGCTTCGGCGACCGGGTCAATCCCAGCCAACATGACATCGCTCCCGTAAGAGAGGGGGAATTGTTCGTACAGGGCGGTCGGACCGATTCCGATGTGGGTTGAATCACCGTTTGGCATCCAGCCGACCCAAAAATAAGCTTTCAAATCTTGGAAGTCATTGATTTTTTCAATGCCCGTATCGATGAGTGTGTTCATCTTGAGGCGATAAAGACCCGCTTTATCAAACGTATGCGTTTTCGTGAACGAGCTTGAATAAGTCGACCCGATCATCGCGATCGGTGCCGCGACATCGACGTCGGCAATCTGTTGAATCGTCTCGTATTGTTCGCGCGTGATGCCGCCCTCGAGTCCGCTCATATAGTTCGGTTCGAGCAGGTTCAAGTCCTCGGTCACACTGCGGCTGCCTTCCGGTCGGACGACGATATGATACGACGAGTCCCAACGTTTTTGCAGTTCGTTGACGACCGTGCCGTTGTTCGCCTGGGTCACCCCGAGTAGATAACTGAGCCCGGTACTGACGATGAGCATCCCGACCATGAGCAGGATGAACCGTTCTTTGTTCCGCCACCATGAGTTCCAGATGAACTTAAGCATGATGGACGTCGCTCATGGCGACGACCTGCCCGTCGCGCATCTCGATTTTTCGGTTCGCCCGGTCGGCGAGCTCGGGGTCGTGCGTGACGAACAAGACGCCGCAGCCGTTGTCCCGGTTCAGACGCGTCAACAAGTCGAAGATGATATCGCCCGTATGGGTGTCGAGGTTCCCGGTCGGCTCATCTGCGAGTAGCCACTTCGGACGGTGGATGAGGGCGCGGGCGACGGCGACCCGTTGTTGCTGACCACCGGACAGCTGCGACGGTAGCGAGTTCGCCTTGTCGCTCAGTCCGACTTCTTTCAACAGTTCGAGTGCCCGTTGTTCGCCGTCGTAGTCGACTTTCCGCCCGAACAGCGGTGCCATGACGTTCTCGAGCGCGGTCAACGTCGGGATCAAATGGAACTGTTGGAAGATGAAGCCGATGTTGTCGAAGCGGAAGTCGGCGAGCTGTTTTGCGGACAAGGTCGAGATCAGTTCGCCGTTGAATAGGAGCGTGCCGTCGGTCGGACGGTCGAGCGTGCCGATCAAGCTGAGTAGCGTCGACTTGCCCGAACCGGATGGACCGATAATCGAGATGAAGTCGCCGTGGGCGAAGTGGAGGTTCACATCGTCGAGCGCGAGTGTCGCGACGTCGCCGTTATCAAAGCGTTTCGTCAGGTGTTTGCATTCAAAGTCATAGGCCATAGGAATGCTCCTCTCTAAGTTGAATTACAATAGCCATTATTAAATATGTAAGAACACGTAATTTTCTGACTATTTATCATAGTGTATAGGAAAAACTTTCCTTTCGGTAGCTGAGAAAATTTTCATCTTGGTTTCGAGAGGAGTCTGGGATGGAATGGGGAAAAGAGTGTAAGAGAGATTGCTGAGTCGGGTGAAAGGGGGATGTGACGATTGAATGAAAAGGAGAAGGACATCAAGCTGGTGATTGGTGCCGGGGAATACAACAACAATCCAGGCTGGATTCATACACAGGAAGAAGAATTAAATGTATTGGACATACATACGTGGCAAAATCGATTCGAACGAAATTCAATCACGGCGATTCTAGCCGAACACGTGTGGGAACATTTGACGTATGAGGAAGGGGTGGCGGCAGCGGAAATCTGTTTTACTTATCTAAAGCCCTCAGGCTACATTCGCTGTGCAGTGCCGGATGGGTATTTTCCGGATGAATCTTATCAAAACATTGTACAAGTCGGTGGACCTGGTCCGAAAGACCACCCGGCAGCGAGTCATAAAATTGTTCATACGTATCAAACGATTACCGATTTGTTTAAAAGTGTAGGCTTTGAGGTTGAACTGCTTGAATACTGCGATGAGGACGGAACGTTTCATCAACAGGAATGGGATGGAGCCGATGGCATCATCTTTCGGTCCAAGAAGTACGATCCTCGAAATCAAGGAGAACAGCTTGCGTTTCCTTCAGTAATCGTCGATGCGAGGAAACCAGAGAGTGGTTAAGGGGACGTCTCAAGTTGGGAAAAGAGATAATAGGCAATGCAGTGAAAGGGAGTGAAAGGGAGTGGACATGATGAAACAGTTCGAGATTGAGTTTCATATGATCAATGATGAGGTATTGACGCAAGTGGTGGAGGCGGAGAGTCGTTATGCGGCGCTGGAGTCGATTTATCAATCGTTCCGTCATGCGACGGACGGGTTCGTCCAGTTCGAGGATGAGTGGATTATTTTCCTCGACCATGTCGTGTATGTGAAGGCGTTTGAGATTGTGGAATGAAACAATGAAAATCCAACAAACAACTGTGTTAATAATGGATTTAGAAACAAAAGGAAATTTATGAAGAAGAAGTGTGGAACTAAATTCAATAGACTGTTTATAATGAAAACGTTGGTAAATATACTGGAATTAGAATACTAGAGAAGGAGATTTAAATATGTTGTTAAAAAAAATATATATACAAAATTATAGGAAGTTTCAAGCGGAATCCTTTTCTTTATCTAACGAAATTACTATATTAGCTGGAGCTAATAACAGTGGTAAAACTTCTTTAATCAATTTAATAGGTTCTCTTTTAGAAAATGGGAGAGTACCATTTGATATTTCAGATATTCCTGTGAGAATTACAAAAGAATGGTCAGATAATGTCTATGAGATGTTTTATGATGCATTAGACATTGAGGAGGAAAATTTTGAAACAGTTGAGAAACTAGCTCGAAAAATATTTGATAAAGAGTCACCTAGTCCAAGTAAAAAATATCTTATGAGTCCGACAATCCTAAGACTTACAGTTGAATATCATGAAAATGATGATATAAGAAATTTTGCGGATTTCATAATGGATTTAGATACAGAAAACAACTGTATATATTTTGAATTTATTATTCAACCTTCATATGCAAGCTTTTTGGAAGCGTTAACAGAAAAAATGATTAATTTAAGAAATAGGTATACGAAACTAAAAAATACTGATACTGACGATGACGCAAATTCTTTAAAAATTAAACAATTTAAGGATATTATGTTAGAAATATATAAAGCGAGTTTAATTCAAAGATGTTACTACTGTGATAGTGATTATTCAGACAATAAATATGAAATTGAGCCAAATAGATTAAAAAAACTATTTAATTATAAGTATATAAATGCTGGTCGAACCCTTGACGATCAAGCTAATGGGAGTTATAGAAGCCTAAGTAAAAATATGATTGAACTTGCAAAAGATGATGAAGAACTTGGAACTTTACTTAATGAAATACCTGATCAAATAATGAATCCTATAAGGGATGCTCAAATTGTTGATAAAGTAAGAGAAGCATCAATTTCTGGACTTAGTGATGCTATAGAATCGATTGCAAAAGCAAACGGTGGGAATACTGCGAGTATGGTTTTAGACATAGATATTAATGAGGACACTATCGCCCCCTTACTAAATCAAATAACAAGTACAAAATATGAATATCAAGGGCATTATCTAAATGAATCTTCACAAGGACTTGGTTATAGCAATATGATTTATATATTGCTGCAACTAGAAGCATATAAAAAGAGAATAAACCCTTTATTGGTGAATATTTTTGTGGTTGAAGAGCCTGAATCACATATGCATCCACAAATGCAAAAAATATTTGGGAAATACTTGAACGATTATTATAGTGAAAATAAAATACAAGGTTTAATTAGTACACATTCAAGTGAGATGGTACGTTTAACAGAAATGAAAAACTTAAGGGTGTCTCGCTCTGTTGATCATTTTATCAGTAAAATATATGATTTTTCTTCATTTAAAAAGAAAGTAAAAGATGATGCTATACTTGATAATTTTTATGACTGGTTCTTTGAGATAGGGTTCTCTGATATTGTTTTTGCTGATAGAGTCATACTTTATGAGGGTGATACTGAAAGATTGTTGGTTAGGAAGTTACTAACTTGCAATAAATTTTTTAAGCTTAGTCAAAAATATATTGCATATGTTCAAGTGGGTGGAGCTTATGCGCATAAATATAGTGAAATTATTGAATTTATTGAAGTCAAAACCCTTATTTTGACGGATTTAGACTATAAAAAGAATGCAATTACTCAAGAAGACATCATTGAATCTCAAACCACAAATGCTACTCTTAATCACTACTTTAATAAATCTAGAGGGAAGAAAAGCCCTACTGTAGCTGATTTATATGATTGGAAAAAGAACGGTGAGAATTTGTTTTCTAATCAATTAATTTTAGTTAATTTTCAAGGTAACGAAGAAAATTTTGCACGAACTTTAGAAGAAGCAATGCTCGCTAAACACTATAATATTAGTTCTATTACGACCAAGAGAAGAAGCGAATGGATAATAGATAGAAAAAATGACCAATTAAAATACACTATTCCACAAAATATAAAAACGTCTAAAGCAGATAAAATAGATGATTGGGAACTAGAAGATGAAGAAAGTGAGCATAATGTTCCTGATGTTCTGAAGATATTAGGAAGTATGGAGAATCAAAATGTAGATATAGATCATCCTGAGGAACCCGAAGAGATGATTTCTATTAGAGATATAGTTAAACACACTGGTAACTCGAAAACAGATTTTATGTATAGCGTTATTTTAAACGATATGATTTTAAAAATGCTTCCGCATTATGTAGAGGAGGGATTAGAGTGGCTTCAGCAATAGTTGATAATATTTATTTAGTTAATGCACCTGCAGGTAGTGGCAAAACGACTAAAATTAAAGATATGATTGCTAATATTAAAAATAGGAATCCCAAAAATAATATATTGTGCATTACATATACAAAAAGGGCTGCTGAAGAGTTAAAAAAAGATGTAGACACTTTAGATGTTCAAATTAGCACCATCCATTCATTTCTTCATCAGTTTTTAAGAATTTACTTTCAAAATAAAGAAGTTATTGATCTTTATTTTGAAATATATAGTGACCAGATTCAAAAAAATATATTAAACAGAGAAGACAAAGAAGGCATCTCTCGAATTAATCAAAATTTCAGAGAAAAATACGGTGACTTATCGTTAAGTTTTATAAAAGAAAATACTAATAGGATTTATTACAATGAAACCTCATATAATCACCTATATTTTGGAGGTTTGTCACACGATAGTTTGTTAGAGTTTTCTGTAGCGCTATTTAATAAATTCCCAAAGATAAAAAGAAGAGTCACACAAAAGTATCAGGAAATTTTTATTGATGAGTACCAAGATACTGCTCCAATCATATTAAAAATTTTTTATGACGCTGTAATTGAAACTAACTCTACTTTATTTTTCTTGGGCGACAAGATGCAGCAAATCTATAGTAGTGATGATGGAACGTTTGAGCAAGAATTTTTGACACTAAATAGAAACATCAATTTAAAAACTAATTATAGGTCCATACCAGATATTGTAAATCTGTTAAATAATATCTATAATAATCAGAACTATGAACAAGAATATTCAGAAAAAAACAAACTTATAGAACCTAATCATTCACCTAGAGTAATAATTACCACCAACGTAGAATCGCGTTTGAAAGTAGAGCGAGAAAAATACTCACACGCATTAATACTGTATTTACTGAATCAACAGAGATTTAATGCAATAGGTGCAGGTCAATTATTCTTGCATACTAAAAAATTAAAAAGATATTCTAATAACCAAAAACCATCCGCGGTTGATGTAATGACTAATAACACGAATGAAAATACAGATACATTATATAAATTTCTCTTTTTGGTAAAGGAGATTTTATCTTACTATTCAGAATTAAACTTGGGGAAAATAATTAACCATGTACGAAAAAACAAGAGTGTTTTCAATTACGAGCAGTGTCTCATTACTAAAAAAAATGATATTGAGAGGATAAATGAATGTTTAAGTAAATTAAATGCTGAATATCTAAAAGATTGCACTGTAAAAGAGTTTCTTGAGGCTTTAAAAAGTAATCCATTGATTAACATTAAATATATTGATGGGATCGATTTAGAATATGAAAATATATTAAATATAAAATTAGAAGAATTTAGAGCTTTGAACTTATATTTGAATAATCCGAGCGTGTCAACTCAACATGGAGTAAAAGGCGAAAGCCACGATTCAGTATTTTTCATTGTTGCTGATTCTAAGAGGCACCCTCCTTTAGTGCATATGCACGCGTTTTTAGAATTATGGAGTAAAGTGGATTTAACCTTAGAATCTTTAGAGTCCTTTTACAATGAATATGTAGAATGGATATATGAGACAGTGAAAGTATTAGGATGTAAAATAAGCGAAATAAACAGTCACGTATTAATAGAAAAAAAAGAGTATTTAAACGAAAGAATTAATGAACTATGCGATCACTTTAAAGAAAATCCTATTTTTATTAATCTATGCATTCATGATTATAATAAATTCCTTGATAAAAACCTTGTTGGAAATATAAAAAGATGTTTTGACAAAAATAAAGTTTATGCTGTTCTGTCTGCCTATAAGCTATTTTACGTAGGATGTTCAAGGGCTAGAAGAAATTTAACAATTTTTATTGAACGTCCATATATAGAACCGTTTTATGATGAGCTTACTGTAAAATTAAAGAACACTGGCTTCGATGTAGAGGTTGACACTATAAAGTATTGACGATAAAAGGCGGATCTGGACCTAGAATAAATCAAGTTTATAAAAACTATCGACGAACATGTTCTAAATTAAAGACACTCTTAAAATTTGATTATCTAAAAAAATGTGGATTTTAAAAAAATCGTAAAAGGAGAGAGTATTTAGTGTTGTTTAAAAAAGAAATTAGAATAAAACCTAATGAAGTTTTTACACCAAAAGCACCTAAGGTTAATGAAGATATGTATATTTCAAGACCGGAATTAGAAAAAAAATTAAAGAGAGCTATAGATGGAACGTATCATATCATTATTCATGGAGATAGCGGATCAGGGAAATCTTGGATGTATAAAAATGTGCTGAAAGAGATGGGATGTGAATATGTAACAATAAATCTCCCGAACGCAAGTTCTAATCAAAGTATCTCTGAAACTTTTACATGGTATCTCAACCAGAATGATGAAGTGAAAAAAGTAGAATATACTGAGAAAAAAATGGCCGAAGTGAATGCTGCTTTTGCAAAAGGACAAATAGATCACTCAGATAAATATATAATTACTGAAAAAGAACCTTTCTTACAGTGTTTAGAATATGTGAGGAAGAAAGCTGGAAGAAAATCTGCTCTTATAGTTTTTGAAAACCTAGAGGCTATTTTTGAAGATGAGAAATTGATGAAAGAGTTAGGCAATTTAATACTTCTATTAGATGATGAGATTTATGCCAAATATGAGGTGAAATTTTTGATAGTAGGTGTTCCTAATGGCATTAAAGAATATTTTTCGAAAGCTGAAAATGCCTCTTCAATTGATAATAGACTAGAAGAAATTCCTGAAGTGTCAAAATTAAGCAAGAATCAACTTGAAAATTTTGTTAAAAAGGGGTTTGTAGAAAAGCTGAAAATTGATTTGGGAAATGATACTTTACGGTCATTAAGTGAAGATATTTATTGGTCGACTTTAGGTATTCCTCAAAGACTACACGAGTATTGCTTAAAAATCGCATATGCTTTGGAGGATAATGATTGGCGGTATGACGATGCTTTATTACAATCAGCCAAAATTGATTGGATAAACCAATCATTAACCTCTAATTACACGAATGTAGAACTATTAATGAATTCTCGAGAGACGACTGTGCAGAGAAAAAATCAAGTATTGTATGCATTGGGAAAAGTAGAAAAAAAAGAATTCAAATCCTCTGATATTGAAGAAGTAGTTAAAACAGAATTTCCTTTAACCACACAAGCTAAAATGAATATAGGACAAATGCTATCCGAAATTGCCCATAGTGATAACCCTCCTATAAAAAAAACTCCAAAAGGAGACAGCTACACTTTTGTTGATCCAAAATTTTGTATGTGTTTAAGGATGATGCTGGTCAAAAATGATAACGAAAAAATTGAAAAACTATCACTTACTGAAATTTAATTAATTTATAATGTTAACAAATTGTTTGAAGAAGAACACAGATAAAAGAATCTCTATAGCTATGAATAATATTTATTTTCAGAATTAGTATTCATTATCATTGAAATTATCTGTAAGTTCTTAAGACTATTTTTTAGAGTCAACAGTGATTGTTTGGAGGACAACCAAGACTAGTTTGTCCATTCCTTCAAAATTAATCCACTCAAAAAAATCTGGGGTTTAATGGAGGGAATTTAATGACTAAATTCAACAAGTTAATCCGCGACCGCATCCCTGAAATCATCCATGAAGCAGGGCAAATTCCTGTCGTCAAACATCTCAATCAAGCCGAACATTTCGAACAGGCTCGCTTGAAGCTCTATGAAGAAATCAAAGAGTACGAAGAGACGAACATCGATGAAGAATCACTCGAAGAACTTGCTGACATTTTGGAACTCGTCTATACGCTCGGTAAGATGCATGGTGCGAGTTTTGAGGAATTGAATCGCATCCGTGAGGAGAAACGTGAGAAGCGGGGCGGTTTTGAAAAAGGTCTCTTCTTGGAAGAGGTCCTTGACCATGAGTGAGTTACGTCTGCACACGAGTCATTTACGAATTCCATTACAACACCAAATCGACGCGGCGACTGAAATTTATATGGTCGTCGCGTTTGCGCAAGTATCAGGTGTTCAGGAAATCGCTGAGGCACTAAAGCGTGCAGTCGAACGAGGGGCACAAGTTCGGATTCTGATTGGGGATTATCTCTATTTGACGAATCCGGATGCGCTCGAGATGCTCATGAAGATTGATGGTGTTGAATTGCGACTGTATCGTTCGAAGGGCCAATCGTTCCATCCAAAAGCCTATTTGTTCCGTACCCAAGATGGCGGGACGTTCTTTGTCGGCTCCTCCAATCTGTCGCATAGTGCCTTGAATCGAGGTGTCGAATGGAACGTCGAGATTCCAGCAAGCATCTCGGAGGACGTGTTCGAACAATCAGTCGACGCGTTTCATGACCTGTTCTATAGTGATTACGCCCAAATCATGAACGGCATCTCGTTACAGCCTTACAGGGAAGAGTATATGGCCCGACAAGAGCGAATGAAGGAAGCGGAGCTGGTTGCAGCACCACCACCTGTTTATATCGAGGATGATACAATCACGCCAAACACTGTTCAAGACGCTGCCTTGAAGGCGTTACGCGAGACGATGGACGAGGGTAGACGCAAAGCGATGCTCGTGCTCGCCACCGGACTCGGGAAGACGTATTTGAGTGCCTTCTTCGCCCGTCAGTTCAAGCGGGTGCTCTTTATCGCGCATCAGAAAGAAATTTTGCTCCAAGCGGAAGCTTCATACAAAAGAGTATCGAGTGAATGGAAGACAGGTCTGTTACTCGGTGGTGACTCGAGAGATGAGCAGTCAGCCGACGTGCTATTCGCTTCGATCCAAACATTGGCATCCAAACATCGAATGCAACAGCTTGCGCCTGACCAATTCGACTTGATTATTGTCGATGAGTTCCATCATTCGGCTGCACCATCTTATCGACGCGTTCTTGACTACTTCGAACCGAAGTTTTTGCTTGGATTGACGGCGACGCCAGATCGGTTGGATGGGGGAGACGTCTACGCATTGTGCGATGACAATGTCGCCTATCAGATGCACTTCACTGAAGCGATTGAAGAGTCATATTTGACACCGTTCCATTATGTCGGTGTTTATGATGAAATTGACTATTCCCAGATTCGATTGATCAATGGTCGTCGCTATGATCAAGACGAACTGTTGGCGGAGCAGTTAAAGGAAAGTGTCGCTCAAAAAATCTTTGATGCCTGGCGGATGCATCACCAAACGCGAGCGCTCGGGTTCTGCTCGTCGGTCACTCAGGCTGAATACTTGGCCGACTATTTCCGCCTGCAAGGTGTTCAAGCCGTCGCGTTACATAGCCAGACCGAATATGACCGAACCGATGTGATGAGTCAATTGAAGCAAGGATATCTCGATATCATTTTCGCGGTCAACTTATTCAATGAAGGGGTCGATATCCCGGAGATTGATACGTTATTGTTCTGTCGCCCGACGGAATCGTTGACGGTCTTCACACAACAGATCGGTCGTGGGTTACGTCTATTGAGCGGTAAGACGCACTGCACCATCATAGATTTGATTGGCAACTATAAAAACATCGATAAGAAGTTGGCGTTGTTGACGATGAAGAGGCAACCGATTGTAAAAGAGCTCCCGACAAATGAGACATTGCCTAAAGGGTGTAACATCGAATTCGATTTACACGCCATCGATTTGTTGAAGCGGATGGTGACACGGTCTTCGACGCGTCGACAACAGCTGGAGCGGAACTACTTCATGGTGAAGGAGGAACTCGGAAGGCGACCGAGTTATTTAGAGTTGATTCAACGCGGGGAATACTCAATGGACGCCTATCGTTCTGAATGGAAGAAAGACGGTGGCTTTTACGGATTCTTCAACCGGATGGGGGAGCTGAGTGACGAGGAGAACCATCTGTTTGAAGAGTCGAAGTCGTTGTTGCTCGAAGTGGAATACACCGACATGACGAAGAGCTATAAGATGATTGTGCTATCAATCATGCTGAACCGAGGGATCGATGGATGGCTTCAGCCACTCTCGGCGAGTGAGGCGGCTCGTCCTTTCTATAAGTTCATCAATGCAATCCCATATCGACAACAGATTGATGGGCAAACGAAAGACTTCCAATCGCCGTTCCAACAACAACGAATCGAAAAGTTACTCTTACGGATGCCGTTTGATAAAATAGCTAAAGGACCGTTCTTCGTGACGGGGGAGTCGTTACATATCGAGCATGATGAAGCGTTTGCTCATCCTTTGGTTTACGAATGGGTCAAACAAATCGTTGAAGTTCGACTGCATCATTACTTCAGTCGTAAAGCTTCAGAGTGATTGGGAAAGGAGTCTTTAACTTGAAACGCGCACTACTTCGCAAAATCCAATTTGCCCTCCAGCATCATGGCGGGACGGCGTCATTGAAAGAAATTAACGAATATATCGAGCGGTCGTACTATCAACTCGAGCTCGATCGGTATAAAGATTGGAAGGCTCACGTCAATAAACAGATTCGCGCCCATTCGAGCGATTCGGCCAGCTTCAATGGCAAAGATGACTTGTTTTATTCCACGGGAAATAAAGGCGTTTGGGGCCTTCGCCAATCGAATAAATAACCGAAAGCGGAACCATTTCAGTTGGTTCCGCTTTCAATGTTTACAATCCGTCACACCCCCTTGTCACAGAATGTTCAATCCTGTAAACTTCGAAACAGTGTGAAAAAAATGTATAAGGGGTTTATCCATGGAAATCGTTCAGCAGTTATCGCAAGTACAATTACTCAACCAATTCTGGTTGCTCATGGCCTTCGTCATCCCGATGGTCATTTTATCACGGATGGTCGTAGCCGGTTCACGGTTCTCACCAATCCTCGTCATCGTCATCTTCGGTCTCGGACTTGGCTTCGCCATGGTCGAGATGGGCATCGCGACACCGGGTCTCCCTGAGTTCCCGCTCGTCGACTTCATGTCACGGACGACCATCATCGCACTCGTTGTCTCATTCTTCGTCGGCGGCCAAGAGCTCCGTAAGATTTTGAGCAAGCAAGAGCTCGACATGAAAGACATCGTCGTGCCATCGAAAGAAGAGATGTTCCTCGGGACAGGACGGACACAGTTCATCTTCATCCTCCGTTCGTTCTTCTTGCTCGTCGGTCTCGAAGGATTCTTCCGCATGATGATTCAACCGGGCGCGGCAGAGGGCATCATGCTCTACTACCCGATCCTCGCGTTGATTGGTCTCGCGGCATCGTTCCTCTTAATCGACCACAAGGCTCAAATCGACGATAAGAAGGTATACATGCGTAAAGGCGTCATCGAGACAGTCTTGATGCTCGTCATCTTGTTCGTGTCGTACGGCATCGCCGTAGCGGTTCAACCGATTATCGCGCTTCCGCAAATCTTCTTTGCCATGTTGCTTTCGTCAGCACTCGGTGCCATCTTCCACAACTGGACGTATGGACCGACCGTCCGTGCGCTTCTGTTCGCCGGGATCCCGGTCGTCTTGGCCGCAAACTTCATGGTCGGTGGCTCGCGAATCGGTGATGCGTTCGCCATCGAAGGCATGAACTCGATTCTCGTCTACGGTTTCTTCGGTCAGTTGTTCTGGATGTTCGGTGGGATTGCGCTCCTCATGTGGTTCGCCCGCACAGGACATATCCGCAACCTCGCACCAGGTATGGCCGGCTCGCTCTCACACAGTGGTCTCACAGGCGCATGTACGGCCGGTGACTTCGGTCAAGTGGCCGCGAAACGTGCCCCAATCATGATCAACATCCCGTTCTTCGGTCACATCTTCGTGTTCTCGATTTTGGCAGTCAGTGCCGACAACGGAGCGCTCTGGATTTGGCCGACGGCGATCATCGTCTTGGTCGGTCTCACGTTGACTGCGCTCTCGCTTAAAAACTTGCGCGGTGCCAACGGAGAAGACTTCAAAGAAGTGAAGGCACTCATGCAGTTCTCGTTCGGTTGGCAGATGATGGCGGTCTTCGGTGGACTCGTCCTTCTCACGTTCAGCACGATCGCGTTCGACTACACGACGATGGCTCAATCGTCAGCCATCTCGCACTTCGGTCTCTTCGCAGCCGTGCAGGGCGGTATGTTCGGGACGGAAGCGTCGCTTCTCATCCCGCTCATCTTCTCGATGCCATTCCTCGTCCATCCGATCGTGTTCTACATGTTCGGGAAGGCGCTCGATAATAACGGTGAAATGCCGCGCGTACCAGTTTACGCCATGGCGCTCATCGGTGTCGTCGGAGTCTCGTTCGCGATTCTCGGCGTATAACAAACAGCCGCTTCTACAAATGCGTAGAAGCGGTTTTTTGTATGCCGAAACATCGGACCGATGAATCGATGGGACAAAAAAACGGTCGACACGAGGTCGACCGCTTCAAGCTCACAACAACATGGACAACAGCGTCAAAATCGCCAATCCACCTTGCGTGAGGATAATTTTTTTATTGCTCGTGATACTGCCGTACAACGCGACGAGCACGATATAGATAAGAAGCATCGTGACGATCTCGATCGACTGGCTGACGAACAGACCGTACAGCAAGCCGACGCCGATCAACCCGTTATAGACGCCTTGGTTCTTGAACAGCACCGACACGGAATCACGCGCGAGCTCTTGTTCCGTCATGTTGAAGACACGGGCCGTCGTTTTCGAACGAGTGGCGAACGTCTCTAAATACATAATGTAGAAGAACTCGAATGCGACGAGCGTTCCGAGGACGAAGGTGAGCCCGGACATGTTAGTTGGCCGTCGCGACTTCCGTCACATGGAGCACCGGTTTCGCCGTCACGTAGTTACCTACGTTTTGGGCGAACGCGATGAGGTCCGGGTTTTGGTTGTGTTGTTCGACGGCCGCTTGATCGGCCCAGTTCTCGATCATGACGAAGCGGTTCTCCGACGTCGTCGATTGGAAGAGCTCATAGCTCAAGCAACCGGCTTCTTGTTTCGATGAGTCGATAAGCTTGTTGATGTCCGCCAAGAAGTTTTCAAATTCCGTTTCTTTCACGTCGAAAATAGCGTTAATTAAGATCATGTAGGTGTCCTCCGATTATTTGAATGATGTGATTTTTTCAGCGTCGAGACGTACCGATTGGTAGCCTTCTTCTGCAGCTTTACCGACCGAGAGGATCATGACCGGCACGTAACGGTCTTTATCTAAACCGAACGCTTCCGCGAGTTGGTCTTTCTCGAAACCGCCGATTGGGTTCGTGTCGTAACCGTGGGCACGGGCGACGAGCATGAACTGCATCGCAGCGAGACTCGAGTCGATTTTGACGATGTCGTTCATCTCTTGTGTCGACAAGTTCTTGTAGTACGGGAGGATGGCGCCGAGCTGTTGGTCGCGTACTTCTTGCGGCATTTTGCCTTCCGCGACAGCTTGGTCGTAAATCTCTTCACCGAGCTCGTAGCATTCCATGTCGCCGAAGATGAGGACCATCGCAGCCGACGTGTCGTTTTGACGGACGTTGAAGCGGATGAGCGGCTTGAGCGTTTCTTTCGCCTCTGGGCTCTCGACGACGACGAAGCGCCACGGTTGCATGTTGACTGAAGAAGGGGCCGTTGTCGCTTCCTCGATCATTTGAAGCATTTCAAGTTGTGAGATTTTGACGTTCTCGTCGTAGACGCGGATCGATTTGCGACCGAGCATCACGTCAGTGAATGTGTTGTTTTCGAATGTAGTTGCCATGGATATTACCTCTTTCTCTCTTGTTATAGTTGGTTTAGCTTTTGCAGCAGACTCGACAGCTGATTGATTTCTGACTCGGACAGCACTTTCGTGATCAAATGTTTGCCACGGTCGTGGTCTTGTTCACAGCTCGTCAAGTCATGCTTGGCTTCGTCGGTCAAATGGACGAATACTTCACGATGGTTCGCGGTGTTCCGTTCCCGGCGGACGTAGCCTTTTTCTTCAAGAATCTTCAAATGGCGGGTGATGGCCGCGTTGTCGATTTTCATCGCCTGCTGAATCTCGCTTTGCGAACAGACGCCCTTGTCATGCACGATCATGAGCATCTCGTAGCGGGTCAGGCTGAAGCCCGTCTCTTTCTCGAACGAGGTCGCGACGCGTTGGTCCGCCAGTTTGATTTGGTATAGCAGTCGGCTGATATCTCGTAATTCCATCTGTGGTGTCTCACCCCTCTCATTTGATAAGTCAATTGTTGACTCGTCAAATGTAAAACATTCACGCTGTGCTGTAAAGGAGAATGCTCACAAAAAAACCATCCGCTCGTGCGAATGGTGATCAGTCTTCATATTTTGTGCCATCGAAGTGGTAGTCATGGATGAACGTCGTCTCGTCGAAGCCATACAGTCGATCATGGCGATTCAAGTCCTCGATTGTCTGAATTTCATGCATCGCCGGTTCTCCCGGTAAAGAATCGCGGGCGACGTTCAAATACCGCTCGGTGAAGTCGTCATCCTCATACGGTGTCCCGTCGAATGAGAAATGAATCGAGTAGACATCATCTTCCAAAGCTCGTATCACGCCGAGCATCCGATGTTTCTGCGCATCGGTATTGGACCACTTCTCGTGGAACATGATCGACACGTCCAAGAACTCTTTTGACTCGACGTCGAAGACGGACGTCGGGGTAGGGCGTACGGTCGTCGCAACATCCTCATCCACACCGGTCGGTACACTCGCGCGAACCGTTTCCGCCTCCGTCAACAAGTCGAGTTGCTCGAGACGCTCCTTGAACGTGTCTTCGGCTTCTTGCTGCCAGACATGTTCGAGCACGTTGTCATGGATCGTTTGATCAGTCTGATACGTCTCAGCCCAATAGTCACCTTCGAGTATCGGATCGGTCAGGGTGAATTCGGCCGCATAGCCGCCCATCTTCCAGTCGCGCTTTAGCGTGACCTCGACGTCTTCTCCATATGTATCTTCAATATAGGTCGCGTATCGTTCTTCCTCATCTTGTTTTGCGTAAGTCGACCATGTCGTGCCAAGCGCGGTCACGGCGACAGCGGTTGCGACTAACCATCGTTTTCTCATTTTTGATTCACCTCTCTACCAATGTACCTGAAATGGAAGTGTACTACCTCGGTCCAAAGTCGTATTCAATTTATTCCCAAATGCCTGTAAACTGAAAGTGCCCTTTAAGAACTATTGTATTTACGTGTACTAATACATATAATACACTTATACCACGTACACAAGAGAGGGTGTGACCCATGTTATATAAAATTGATATGAAAAGCGCGGAACCTTTGTATGAACAAATTGTCAATCAGACGAAGGCGCTCGTCATCCGTGGGATTTTACGGCCGGGCGATAAAGTCATGTCGGTGCGCGAACTTGCGACCGATCTCGTCATCAATCCGAACACGGTCAGTAAGGCGTATCAGGAACTCGAGCGGCTCGGATTGCTCGAGATGCATCGCGGGCGGGGGACGTTCGTCTCCGAGGACTGGATCGACCAGGACTCACCGCGCGCCCCAATCCTTGAGGCGATCAAGAAGCTCGCCATCGATTGCCATTACGCGAACATCACGCTCACTGAAGCGCTGACGCTATTTGAGACAGAGTATAAGAAAGTAGGGGAGAACCATGCTGACAGTCCAGCAACTGAGTAAGAAAATCGATCGACAGCAAGTGCTAGATGATATCGATTTCACCGTCGGCGCCGGGGAAATCATCGCCCTCGTCGGACGGAACGGGGCCGGTAAGACGACGCTCCTCCGGACGATGGTCGGCATCATCCGACCGGACACGGGCGACGTCCGCTACGGTCCATCGAGCATCTTTGAAAAAGCAGAGTTAAAGCGTGACGTCATCTTCGTCCCGGATTCGGCCGACGCGCTCAAACATTATACAGTCAACGAGGCGGCCGCACTCTACGAATCAATTTATCCGACGTTCAACCGTTCAACTTTTAGAGAGACGCTCACACGATATAACATCGACAACAAGAAGATTCGCCAGCTCTCGAAAGGGCAGAAGGCGATGGTGACGCTGTCGCTCGCGTTCGCCGTCCAAGCGAAGTATTATCTGCTCGATGAACCGACGGACGGACTCGACGTCGTCGCTAAATCCGACGTCTTGAAGCTGATGATCGCCCAAGTCGAGGCGCGCAACTGTTCGATTATCGTCTCGAGCCACCAGTTGCACGAGCTCGAACGCATCGCCGATCGTGTCATCATGATCGAAAAAGGTAAAGTCAAGGCGGTCATGACACTCGATGAGGCACGTGCCTTGAGCGTCAAGTGGCAAGTCGTCTTCCAAGAAGAAGTGCCTGTCGCACTGCTCGAGCGTAAAGATATCGAGATTTTGAGCGTGACCGGCCGTGTCGTCTTGTTCATGGCACGAGAACGATCGGATGAACTCGAGGCGTTCGTCGACAGCTACAAGCCGATGCTCGTCGAAGAGATTCCGATGTCGCTCGAAGACGTGTTCCGAGTTCAACTAGGAGGTGAGTCGAATGTTGTCTAACGTATTGCTCAAAAAAGATTGGAAGCAAATATCACTTTTATGGATGTTGCTCATCGCGCTTGCGACACTCGCATATACCATGCCGGTGTGGACCGAGATGCAATACTACGATGAACAGATTCGTGATATTCAACAGAATCCTTCACAATATCAAGAAGGGACGCCAAATGACATCGCTACACTCACGATCGAAGACTTCTTCAGTGCGACAGCTGGGGCTGGTTATATGATCGGTGAATTAGGTACGCTTTTGCCGATCGAGACGGTCGTCTTCCTCTACGTCGTGTTCGGGTTCTTGATGGCATCTGTCTTGATTGGCAGTGAGCGCAACAGTCAAATGTCCGACTTTTCGATGTCACTCCCATTCAGTCGCAACCAGCTTTACATATCGAAATGGTTGATTGGTGTCAGTGGCATCGTCCTTTCTTCGATCATCGGTGGGGCAATTATGCTCGTCCTCATTCACTCGTCACGCTATGCCTTCTTAATTGAGGGACAGACGTTGAAAGTGACCGCGGTCATCGGTTTGGTCATCCTGATCGGAATCTCTGTCTTCACGCTATCGCTTTGGATGGGCTCGTTCGGAGGAGAGGCGATTTCCCAAGTGCTTTGGTCGATCGTTGCCTTCTTATTCCCGATCGGCATCCTATCATTGGTTCAAGGCTCGATTTATTCGTTTACAGGATATAGCTCGTACGATTGGTATGCAGAAGCAATGGAGAGTCTCCCGATGCGAATTTTGTCGCCACTTGTGAACATTGCGAACGTCGATACGTACAACTTGTTCACTGACAACACGGAATGGCGTAATTTCATGACGCTCGCGCCACTTAGCTCGCTCCTCTTCATCGGGTTGTCGTTCGGGCTTGGACTTGTCATGTTCAACCGGGCTCCACAAGAAAACAACGGGCGCTTCTTCATGTTCACGAACTGGCTCTGGCTCGTTCATGTCATTATGGTACTTTGTTTCGCCATGCTCGGGGGCATCATTCTCTCGGTCATTTCGTACCCGACGAGTGTCACGCTGTACATCATCGGCTTCTTAATCGGTGGTTTCCTCGCGCATTTACTCGCGAAACGTTTGCTTTACCGCTTCAACCTGAAACTGAAATCATAATAAAAGGAGGATTTTCATGAAACGGCTCAGTCTGCTCGTCGTCTTGCTCATCGTGCTCGCTGGATGCGGGGACACCGAACGATCGAACGCTTTCCAATACAAAGGGTCTTACGTCGGGGACAACAGCGCCGTCGCCGGCATCGCCCAGACGTTGCCGATGCACGACTGCTACAAGTCGATCGAGCTGCATACGAAAAAACGTCCTTACGGGCTGACGATTCGTTATAGTGATCCTGAGATTGAACGGATCGAACAGGAGCGGCTCGCGATTCGGAATGCGGCGACGTACTTCACACTCGTGCAAAACACGGAGATTGTCCGCTTCGCTTTCCCGAACCGGACATATTCGTTCTCGCGCCCGGAGATGGAGGCGTGGCTCGACATCGACTTCTCGACGATCAAGTGGGAAAAAGAATTAAAGGATCACTTGGACGAGAAAATCAGCAACCAAGAGCAGACCGAAGCCTATTTCAAGAGAATCTGAACGTGTGCGGAAACTTTCATCCGCGCACGTTTTTTCGATATTTTCTGAAAATTATCGGGTAAAGGGTAGATGAAAGCGTTTTCTTGGCATTATAATAGAGTTAACTGAATGACTATTCATTCCAAGGAGGAGAATCGATGAACAAACCGTGGTTGCAAGATTATCCAGCTGACATGCCAGAAACGATTGATTACGAGGTGAAGCCGCTCTATGAGGCGCTATCCCGGGCCGCTACCGATTATCCGGACCGGACCGCCGTCTCTTTCATCGGCAAAGAGTTGACGTTCGCCGAGGTCGATGACGCGGCGAAGCGACTCGCGACGATGCTCCAATCGAAAGGCCTGCAAAAAGGGGACCGCGTCAGCCTGATGCTCCCGAACTGTCCGCAATACGTCATTTCATTCTACGCCGTCTTGTACGCTGGTGGAACGGTCGTCCAGACGAACCCGCTCTACACCGAGCATGAGCTCGAGAATTTGATCACCGACTCAGGTGCGAACATCCTCATCACGCTCGACCTCCTCTATCCGAAATCGCTTCGTGTGAAACAGAAGACGGACATCAAGACGATCATCACGACGAGCATCGCCGACTATCTTCCGTTCCCGAAGAACAAGCTGTACCCGATCAAAGTGAAACGTGAGAACAACATCGTCATCGATACGACAGGTTCGGTCGCATTCAAAGATTATAAGAACTTCGGGCCGATTACCCCGATCGCGATCGATCCGAAAGAGGATGTCGCTGTCTTGCAATATACCGGCGGGACGACAGGGTTGCCAAAAGGCGTCATGCTGACCCACTTCAACTTGACGGCGAACGTCGACCAAATCTCGAACTTCTTCTATAGATATAATCGAGGCGACCTAAAGCGTGTCTTGAGCGTCGTCCCGTTCTTCCACGTCTACGGGATGACATGCTGTCTGAACTTCGGGATGGCGAACGGATATGAGCTCGTCCTCGTCCCGCGCTTTGACGTCACCGACGTCTTGAAGACGATCCACAAGAAGAAGCCACACTTCTTCCCAGGTGCACCGACGATGTATGTCGGCATCCTCAACGATCCGAAATTGAAGAAATATGACCTGTCGTCAATCGAGGCGTGTATCTCCGGATCGGCGCCGCTCCCGGTCGAGGTGCAGGAGCAGTTCGAGAGCATCACGGGCGGTCGCATCGTCGAAGGGTACGGGTTATCGGAGACGTCACCGGTCACGCACGCGAACTTCCTATGGGATAAACGGATCGTCGGCTCGATCGGCGTGCCGTTGTCGGACACATCTGCTAAAATTGTAAAGGCAGACGGGGAGACGCCGGCGGATGTCGGTGAGATTGGTGAAATCATGCTTCATGGCCCGCAAGTCATGAAAGGATATTGGCAGAAGCCGGAAGAGACGGCTGCCGTCTTGAAGGATGGATGGCTCGCGACCGGTGACCTCGGCTATATGGGCGAGGATGGTTTCTTCTATATCGTCGACCGGAAGAAGGACATGATCATCGCCGGAGGCTTCAACGTCTATCCGCGTGAAATCGAAGAAGTACTCTATGAGCATCCGGCCGTCAAGGAAGCGGTCTGTATCGGCGTCCCGGACCCATATCGCGGCGAGACGGTCAAGGCGTTCATCGTGACGCGTGACGGCGCCAGCGTGACAGAAGAGGAGCTCGACAAACACTGTCGCGAGAAGCTCGCGGCGTACAAAGTGCCGAAGCTGTACGAGTTCCGTGAGGAGTTGCCGAAGACGTTCGTCGGTAAGATTTTACGTCGTGTCCTCGTCGACGAAGAGAAGGCGAAACAAGTGAAACAAAGCAGTTGACACAACCGTGTCACATGATAGAATAATAAATGAATGAACCATCATTCATTTTTCTGCAGCGGTAAGGAGCTTGGGTGTTTATGACAAAGAATGGATCAAAAAGTGACCGCATTATCGATGCGGCAGTGAAAGTGATTGCGGATCATGGCTATCACGGTGCAAAGGTGACGGCCATCGCCAAAGAGGCGGGCGTCGCCGACGGAACGATTTATCTGTACTTCAAAAACAAGGAGCATCTGTTGATTGAATTGTTCCAAACGAAGATGGGCTTGTTCATCGACTACTCGAAGCAACAGATCGAGCAGGAGACGACGGCCGGCGACAAACTCTATCAGTTGATCGAGTCGCACTTGAAGCAACTGTCGGCCGATTACGACCTCGCCGTCGTGACGCAAATCGAGCTTCGGCAGTCGAACTTGGCGCTTCGTCAAAAGATCAGCGAAGTGTTGAAGCCGTACTTGAACTTGATCGATGCGGTCGTACAGCACGGGGTCGACACCGGCGAGTTCGACCAAGAACTTGACTATCGCCTCGCCCGGCAGATGATCTTCGGCACGATTGATGAAGTGGTCACGAGCTGGATGGCGAGCGGCTTCAAATATGATTTGATGTCGACGTTACCGAAAGTACACCATATGTTAAAAAAAGGGCTTGCTTAACCGTAAGCCCTCTCGCTAGCTCAAAAAATGAATGGAGATTCATGAATGATGGTGCGAACAACTTAAAGGGGGAACTACGATGAATATTTTTGTATTGCTGAAGCGTACGTTCGATACAGAAGAAGCGATTCAGCTCGAGAATGGGGAAATTCAAGAAGACGGCGCTGAGTTCATCATTAACCCGTACGATGAGTATGCGGTCGAGGAGGCCATTCGCAAGCGTGACGATCTCGGGGGAGAAGTCACGGTCGTGACGGTCGGTCCAGAAGACGCGGACAAAGAACTTCGCACGGCGCTCGCGATGGGTGCGGACAAAGCGGTCCGTATCTCAATCGAAGATGACGTCGAGGACGCCGATCACGTGACGATCTCAAAAGTGCTCGCCACGTACTTGAAGGAACAAGCGCCTGACCTCGTCTTTGCCGGGAACGTCGCCATCGACGGCGGCAGCGGCCAAGTCGCACCACGCGTCGCTGAACTGCTGGACATGAACTACGTGACGACGATCACGAAGCTCGACATCGACGGCACGACGGCGACGGTCACACGCGACGTCGAAGGGGACACCGAAGTGATCGAAGTGGCGCTCCCGCTCCTCGTGACGGCGCAACAAGGGTTGAACGAACCGCGTTACCCGAGCCTTCCAGGTATCATGAAGGCGAAGAAGAAGCCGCTCGAAGAACTCGAACTGTCGGACATCGACCTCGATGAAGACGAGATCGAAGCGAAGATCGAGACGATTGAACGTTTCTTGCCAGAAGAGAAGAAAGCCGGACGCATCCTTGAAGGGGATACGTCGTCACAAGTGAGCGAGCTCGTTCAATTACTTCGCACGGAAGCAAAAGTCATTTAAGGGGGACACATAGATGAAAGCTCTAGTACTCGCAGAAGCGCGTGAAGGCGCGTTACGGAACGTATCATTCGAAGCCATCGCCGCGGCGAAGCAACTGACGGACGACGTGACGGCGGTCGTCATCGGGGATGATGTCAAAGCACTCGCCAATGAACTCGGGGAATACGGCGCGGGACGCGTCCTCGTCATCGAAGACGAGCGTCTCAAACACTATACACCAGACGGTTACGGACAAGTGCTCCGCCAAGTCATCGACCAGGAGTCGCCGGACATGATCGTGCTCGGCCATACGGCGCTCGGGAAAGATATCGCACCGAAACTAGCGGCTCGTCTGGACGCCGGTCTCATCAGTGACGTCGTCTCGATCGAAGGGTCAGGCAAAGACGCCGAGTTCGTCCGCCCGATTTATTCAGGGAAAGCGTTCGAGAAAGTGAAGTTCAAAGACTCGGTCATGTTCTTCACGATCCGTCCGAACAACATCGACGCTCTTCCGCGTACGGCTGGAGCGAGTGTGTCGGTTGAGACACCGAGCGTGGAGCTCAAGGACCTCGCCATGATCGTCAAAGAAGTCGTCCGCAAGGCGACGGGGAAAGTCGATTTGACGGAAGCGAAAGTCATCGTCGCCGGTGGCCGTGGCGTCAAGAGTGAGGACGGCTTCAAGCCGCTCGAAGAGCTCGCGGAATTGCTCGGCGGGGCCGTCGGTGCTTCACGTGGAGCATGTGACGCCGACTACTGTGACTACGCGCTACAAATCGGGCAGACCGGGAAAGTCGTCACGCCGGACTTGTATATCGCCTGCGGCATCTCTGGGGCGATCCAACACTTGGCCGGGATGAGCAACGCCAAAGTCATCGTCGCCATCAACAAAGACCCGGAAGCGAACATCTTCACCGTGGCCGACTACGGCATTGTCGGTGACTTGTTCGACGTCGTCCCGCTCTTGACGGAAGAGTTCCGCAAACACCTCGTCAATAGCTGATATGCAGAATGTTTGGGGAAACGTACCCTCCGTGGTATACTCTGAACATGAAATGCATGAGAGTTCTTAATCGGCTCTCACATCTTACTGGGGAGGTATTTACCAAATGGCTATTAAACACGCAACGACTCAAACATTCGAACAAGAAGTAAAAGAGGGCGTCGTCCTCGTCGATTTCTGGGCAGCTTGGTGTGGACCGTGCCGCATGATCGCACCGGTACTCGAAGAGCTTGACCAAGAGATGGGCGACCAAGTCCAAATCGTGAAACTTGACGTTGACGAGAACCCAGAAGTAGCGGGTGCTTTCCAAATTCAAAGTATCCCAACACTCATGATGTTCAAAGACGGACAACCTGTTTCGAAAACAATGGGCTTCCAACCAAAAGAAGCACTCAAAGAGTTTATCGCGACAGCAAAATAATGCGTACAGCCGACCGGGGAACTGGTCGGCTGTTTTTTGTTGGGCTCGTTAGGGAAGAAGGAGTTTAGTCGTTTCGCATGGAATAACAACGGTTAAGGTTCGGTCCGGATTTAACGGAGAATCCGGAAAAAGTACCATCTGAAAACGGATACATACGACGCTTGATCAGAATTTTTTTTCGTCGCTTTTTGTCGACTCTCTTCATATTTAACAGTCCGGTATTTTTTGACGAGGCTCTGAAAAGCGGGAAGGTTTTATCATGGAAACAGACTGAAAATTTACGCTATACTCATGAGGAAGACATGATGGCGTCAAGTGACCTTAATAATTGGCCCATCGCTTGTAAGACTCTGTTCGAAGGAGGAATTTTCTTGTCGGTGTTACATTTAGCTATCTTATTGCCGCTTCTCGCGGCACCGTTCATCCCGTTCTTGTTCCGGGCGCTGAAGCGAATCCATACGGGTTGGTTCGTGTTAATCGTTCCGGTCGTCCTGTTCGTCTACTTCTTCCGCTACATCGGAATCACGAGCGCGGGGGACGTCGTGACGGAGACGGTCGAATGGATGCCATCGCTCGGCATCAACTTCACGGCCTACGTGGACGGGCTCGGATTATTGTTTGCCCTCCTCATTACAGGGATTGGGGCGCTCGTCGTCCTCTATTCGATTTACTATTTGAATAAAGACAAAGAGTCGCTCGGTCATTTTTATGTGTACCTGCTCTTGTTCATGGGTGCGATGCTCGGTGTCGTCCTCTCGGATAACATGGTCGTCATGTACATGTTCTGGGAACTCACATCGATTTCGTCGTTCCTGTTGATCGGGTATTGGTACGAGAAAGAACGCTCACGCTACGGGGCACGTAAGTCGATGCTCATCACCGTGTTCGGGGGCTTGTCGATGCTAGGGGGGATTGTGATCCTCGAGTCAATCGTCGGCTCGTTCAGCATCCGTGACATGGTCGCCAATCAGGCACTCATCGCCGACAGCCCGTTCTTTATCGCGGCGATGATTCTCATCTTGCTCGGCGCCTTCACGAAGTCAGCGCAATTCCCGTTCCACATCTGGTTGCCGGATGCGATGGAGGCACCGACCCCGGTCAGTGCATACCTTCACTCGGCGACGATGGTCAAGGCCGGTCTCTATCTCGTCGCACGGATGAGTCCGGTGTTCCAAGAGTCGTCACTCTGGCTATGGATCATTGCCTCGGTCGGGACGTTCACGCTCTTCTGGGGTTCGTTCAACGCGGTCAAACAGACCGATTTGAAGGGGATTCTCGCCTTCTCGACGGTCAGTCAGCTCGGTCTCATCATGTCGCTTCTCGGCCTCGGGGCCGCGGCGCTACATTATGACGGCATGGATGACAACATCTATATGGTCGCGACGATCGCGGCAATCTTCCATTTGATCAACCATGCGACGTTCAAAGGGTCGCTGTTCATGATGGTCGGAATCGTCGACCACGAGACGGGGACGCGTGACATCCGTAAGCTCGGCGGTCTGATGACCGTCATGCCGATCACGTTCACGATCGCCGTCATCGGTTCGTTGTCGATGGCAGGGTTGCCGCCGTTCAACGGCTTCCTCAGTAAAGAGATGTTCTTGAAGGCGACGACGAAAGTGTTCTCGATGGACTTCTTCGCGCTCGATACGATCGGCATCTTGATCCCGGTCGTCGCGTTTATCGCGAGCGTGTTCACATTCATCTACAGCTTGATTATCTTCACCCGGACGTTCATGGGCAAAGCCCAGTTCGACCGGTTACCGAAACAGCCGCACGAGGCACCGATCGGGATGCTCATCCCGCCAGCGATTCTCGCTATCCTCGTCGTCGTTCTCGGTTTCGTACCGAACGTGTTGTCGAACTCGCTCATCAAGCCGGCCGTCGAGTCGATCTATCCGACGCTCGTCGCGAGCGGGCAGGACGTGAAAGTCGACATCTACTTCTGGCATGGATTGACACCTGAACTCTATATGACGATTGGGGTCATCCTGCTCGGGACGCTCATGTTCTTCACGATCAACAAGTGGATGGGCATCTACAACCATATCCCACATCGCTTGACGCTCAATGGCATGTACGACGGGACGCTCGTCTGGTCGAACAAGGCGGCGTACCGCTTTAAAGACAACTATATGACGGGCTTCATCCGCTCGTATTTGGTGTACATCTTCTTGTTCTTGTCAGGCATGATGTTGTTCTCGATGTATCGCTTCGACTTGTTCGACTTCTCGTTCGGCGAGATGGAACCTGTCGCACCGTATGAATACGTCCTTGGGGCGGTCGTCATCTTGGCATCGCTCGCGATTCTGTTCATGCGTTCGCGTCTGCCGTCGATCATCTTGCTCGGTGTCGTCGGATACTCGGTCGCGTTGTTCTTCGTCTTCTTCAATGCCCCGGACCTCGCCTTGACGCAGCTCGTCATCGAGACGGTATCGGTCGCCTTGTTCTTGCTCGTCTTCTACCACATGCCGGAGATCAGCAAGAAAGAAGTGCGTGTTAAGTTTAAAATCGAGAATGCGATTGTCTCGATTTTCGTCGGGGTGACGGTGACGCTCCTCAGCTTCATGGCGCTGTCGAACCGTTCATTGTCGTCAATCTCCGAGTATTATAAAGAAAACGTCTATGACTTGGCAGCCGGGAAGAACATGGTCAACGTCGTCCTTGTCGACTTCCGTGGCTTTGATACGTTGTTCGAGATCGTCGTCCTTGCCATCGCGGCCATTGGGATCTATACGATGATCAAATTTAGAACGACAGTACGTACGAAAGGAGCGCGCGAACATGAACCGAAAAAATGATCAAGTCAATGACGTCATCTTACAGACGGCCGCGGTGATCATCTTCTTCATCATCATCGTGTTCTCGATCAATTTGTTCTTCGCCGGGCACTACTCGCCGGGCGGAGGTTTCATCGGTGGTTTGATGACAGCGGCGGCGCTCGTCCTCTTGCTTCTCGCCTTTGACTCGAAGACGCTCGCTGACGTGCTCCCGTTCGACTATCGGAAGATGACGGCGCTCGGTCTCGTCATCGCGATGCTGACGTCACTTCATAGCATCTTTTGGGACCGTCCGTTCCTGACGCACGCCTATGACAAATTCGATTTGCCACTCTTGGGCGAACAGACGCTTCACACGGCGATCGCCTTTGACCTTGGCGTTTACCTTGTGGTCATCGGTGTGACGATGACGATCATTCAAACGATTGGAGAGAGTGAATAATGGAAATCTTCGTTAGCATCATCATCGGTGTCCTGACGATGAGCGCGGTCTATATGATTCTCTCAAAGAGTTTGTTGCGCATCATCATCGGCACCGGGTTGCTCAGCCACGCTGCCCACTTGCTCGTCTTGACGATGGGTGGACTGAAAACCGGAGCGGCACCCGTTCTCGTCGATGGGGTCACGGAATATACCGACCCGCTCCCGCAAGCGCTCGTCTTGACGGCGATCGTTATTAGCTTCGGGGTGACCGCGTTCTTCCTCGTGCTCGCGTATCGGGCTTACCAGGAATTGAACACGGATAATATTGAGGAAATGAAAGGAACGGAATCGAATGATTAACTTACCGATCTTTCCGATTGTCATCCCGGCGCTTGCGGCCATCTTTCTTCTCTTCGCACCGAAGCAAGTTCGTCTGCAACGCGGAGTGGCACTCGGGGCTTTACTTGTAACGTTTGCAGTGACGGTGCTGCTCATCTTCACTGTGTCTCAAGACGGCATCATGACCGTCAACTTAGGGGACTGGCCGGCACCGTTCGGAATCACGCTCGTCTCGGACATGCTGTCGGCACTACTCGTCGCCACGTCGACGTTGCTCGTCTTTTTCATCGTCTGGTTTGCGACCCATTACTTCTCAGACGCCTATGAATCGAACTACGTCTACGTCGCGATGCTGTTCCTTCTCGTCGGGGTGAACGGTGCCTTCACGACAGGCGATATTTTCAACTTGTTCGTCTTCTTTGAAGTCTTCCTCATCTCGTCGTACGTGTTGATCGTGCTCGGCGGGAAGGGCGTCCAGTTACGCGAGTCGATTAAGTATTTGCTCGTGAACGTCATCGCCTCGGCGCTGTTCGTCATGGCCGTCGCGCTTCTTTACGGGACGGTCGGTACGCTCAGTTTGGCGGACCTCGCGCAAAAGATTCCCCTCGTGGAGAATCAAAGCGTCATCACCGTCATCGGTGTGTTCTTCGTCATCGTCTTCGGCTTGAAAGGGGCACTCGTGCCGCTTCATTACTGGCTCCCGGGCTCGTATGTCGTGGCGCCGACACCGATTCTCGCCATGTTCGGGGCGCTGTTGACGAAAGTCGGCGTCTACTCGATCTTACGGACGTATACGCTCCTGTTTGATGGCGGAAGTGCGTTCATGCAGAACTTCTTGATTATCCTCGCCGTGTTGACGATCGTCATCGGGATGATCGGGGCGATCGCCTATAACGACGTCAAGTTGATCATCATCTACAACATCATGATCGCCGTCGGCGTCATCTTGTACGGAATCGCACTCAACACGCAGACATCGCTTGAAGGGGCGCTCTACTATTTGATTCATGACATGTTGATCAAGGCTGCCTTGTTCATGCTCGTCGGGATGATGATCGGCATCACCAAGTCCGGTCAACTGCGCGACATGGGCGGTTTGATCACCCGCTTCCCATTGTTCGGTTGGACGTTCTTCATCGCAGCGTTGTCGCTCGCCGGGATTCCGCCACTCAGCGGATTCTTCGGGAAACTGTTGATCGTTCAAGGCGGGGTCGGGGAAGGCAGCCTGTTCGGGCCGCTCCTCATCTTGCTGTCGAGTCTGTTCGTTCTCTTCTCGGTCATCAAAATCTTCTTGTACGGATTTTGGGGAGAAGAGAAACGAGTCTATGACGGTCCGCTCGTGCCGTATATGAACCGCCTCATCGTGCCGACGTTCTTGCTTGTCGCCGTCGCGGTCGCCTACGGGTTTGGTGCCGAAGCGATGCATCCGTTCATTACCCAGGCAATCGAACCGCTCGTGCAACCCGAAATCTATATCGATGCCGTGATTAAGGAGTGATTTAGAGATGGCTTACCAACTACTCATCAACTTTTTCCTGGCGTTCATTTGGATGTTCTTCACGGGTACGTTCACGACGAGCGGATTCATCATCGGTTACTTGCTCGGGTTACTCGTCATCTTCATGATGCGCCGCTTCTTCAAAAACACGGACTTTTATTTCACCCGTGTTTTGAAACTGTTTAAACTGTTCTTGATTTTCTGTCGCGAACTCGTCGTAGCCAACATTGAAGTGCTCCGGCTCGTCTTGAGCCCGAAACTAAAAATCCAACCAGGCATCTTTCGGTATCACACCGAACTCGATGCCGGCTGGAAAGTGAGTTGGCTATCGATGCTCATCACGCTGACACCAGGTACGCTTGTCGTCCAAGTGTCAGACGACAATAAGACGCTCTATATCCATGCGCTCCATATGCCGGATAAAGAGTCGCTCAAACAAGACATTTACGATAACTTTGAGTCGAACATCAAGGAGGCGACCAGCTAATGTTAAATATTATTATTTACGTCGCCCTCGCCATCCTCGTGATCGCCATGCTCGGTATGCTGTACCGGGTCGTCAAAGGGCCGACGACAGCGGACCGTGTCATCGCCCTCGACTCGATCGGCATCGGGTTGATCTCGGTCGTATCGTTGTTATCGATTTTGCTCGATACGACGATGTTCTTCGAGGTCATCCTCTTGCTCGGGATTTTAGCCTTTATCGGAACGGTGGCGTTCTCGAAATTCCTCGAGAAGGGAGAGATCATCCAACATGACCGCAACAATGATTTATGACATCTTGACCGGTGTCTTCACGATCATCGGTGTGTTCTTCACCGTCGTCGCGGCCATCGGTCTGATCCGGCTCCCGGACATCTATTCCCGCGCCCACGCCGCCTCGAAGAGTGCGACGCTCGGCGTCATGTTCGTCCTGTTCGCGGCGCTCTTGCACGTCTGGGTCGACCAGCGCATCTTTGACGCACGGCTTCTGCTCGGACTGTTCTTCGTCTTGTTGACGGCGCCGGTCGGCAGTCACTTGGTGGCCCGCGCGGCCCATTCTCAAGGTGTCCCGCTTTGGAAGAAATCGCTCCAAGATGCACTTCGAGAAGATAAGGACAAAGGAATCGAATGACGAAAGGCTCTTCCAAGTCAAATTGGAAGAGCCTTTTTGCGTCACATCAGATACGTCACGTCAGAGGCTGACGTCGGATAGGCGAACTCCAAGTGTTTGATGTGTTGATGGGTGATGTTGTTTTGTATAATAAACGAGAACAAGTTGATCAATTCCGGTGCATGTTGCCCGATCAAGTGGGCCCCGAGCACGTGGCCGTCTTTGCTGAGCAGAATGCGGGAAAACGCCGTCGTGTCGTTGATGCGCTCATACGTCAAGAAATGGGACAAGTCGTTGTCCTTACACTCATAGTCGATGCCGCGCGCCTTCGCCTCCTCGACCGTCAGTCCGACCTTGGCGATAGGCGGTGTCGTGAAGACGACCGTCGGGGCAGGGCGCTCCGGTAAAGGACGCGTGTTGTCCCGTAACAGATTGAGAGCGGCGATGCGTCCTTCCTGCCCCGCGAACGGGGTGAGGGCCGGGTTGCGGCTCTTGGCGACGTCCCCGGCTGCATATACGTTCGCATTCGTCGTCTGCAGGAACTCATTGACGAGGACACCGCCGTGGTCGGACTCGATACCGGCCGCGTCCAAACGGAGCCGTTCGATGCTCGGAATTCGCCCGGTGGCGTTAAGGACGACGCCTTCGAGGGTAGAGTCATCTGATAACGTCAGCACGTCCCCATCCATTCGGACGGGCTCGATGCCGTAACGGACATCGATGCCGATTCGAAGCGTCTCATCGACGAGACGTTTGACGACTTTGCGATCGAATTGTTTAAGTGCCCGCGATCGGATGAGGAGGGTCACCTCGCTCCCGAAGCGGCGGAGGATATGAGCGAACTCGAACGCGATATAGCCGGCCCCGATGATGATGACGTGTTTTGGCAAGTCGTCGAGGTCGAAAACGTCGTCGCTCGTGATGGCCAAGTCGCCACCCGGGATGTCGAGCGGTCGCGGAATGAGACCTGAAGCGATTAAAAACTGATGCGCCGAGATTTCATGCCCTTCAATGACAACCGAGTCTTCATCGATGAAATGGGGTTCGCCTTCGAACAAGTCGATGTCGTGCTCTTTCCAATGATGCATCTTCGTCGTCGGGATGGCGAAACGATACTCGTCGATACGCCGTTTAAAGGCGTGCCAATCGAGCGTGAGCTCGCCGTGGACACCTAGTGATTTCATCCGTTCCGTACGGGCAATGAGCTCTGCTCCTTCCGCGAGCATCTTTTTCGGGTCACATCCGCGTTGCGGACACGTCCCGCCGAACGTCCAATTCTCGACGATGGCAATTTGTTTACCGGCGTCGCATAATACGTTAGCGGCTTGGCTCGCTGCCGAGCCGCTGCCGATGATGATGACATCGTACCGTTTCATAACTAAACCCTCCCTCTGAGACTTCATCAAATTTTTCCCGTCTGGAAGGAACTTAAACTGAGGTGATTGAATTTGAGTCATTCTGACCACATTAAACATAAATTGGCGCTGCTCCCGGATGAGCCCGGCTGTTACTTGCATAAGAACGAGTACGGCGAGATCATTTACGTCGGGAAAGCGAAAAATCTGAAAAACCGGGTCCGGTCTTATTTTACAGGGGCGCATGACATCAAGACGATGCGCCTCGTCGCTGAGATTCGCGACTTTGAGTATATCGTCACGGCGAGCGAACTCGAGGCGCTTCTGCTTGAGATGACGCTCATCAAAAAGCATGATCCGAAATACAACATCCGTCTCAAAGACGACAAGTCGTACCCATACATCAAGATCACGAACGAGCCGTACCCGAGGTTACTCACGACGCGGAAGCTGAAGCGGGACGGCGGCTTCTATTTCGGTCCGTACCCGAACGCCTATGCCGCCAACGAGACGAAGCGGTTGCTCGATAAACTGTATCCGCTCCGGAAATGCCAACCGATGCCGCGCAAGCTCTGTCTGTATTACCATATCGGGCAGTGCCTCGGACCTTGCGAGCTCGCCGTCGACACGGACGAGCAAAAAGACATCGTCCAAGAGATTCGCCGCTTCTTGAACGGGGAGACGAGCGAGACGCTCGCCAAGCTCCAAGTCGACATGGGACGAGCGGCCGAAGACATGCAGTTCGAACGAGCTGCTGAGCTCCGTGACCAAATCCGGGCCGTCGAGTCGATTATGAACAAACAGAACATGATCACGGCCGACCCGACAGCTCGCGATGTCTTCGGCTATACGCTCGACCGCGGCTGGATGTGCGTCCAAGTGTTCTATATGCGGGGCGGCAAGATGATCGAGCGCGACGTATCACTGTTCCCGCTCCACGGCGAACCGTCCGAGGAGCTCGAGAGTTTCATCGTCCAGTTCTACGAGCAGAACGTATTGCCGAAGGAAGTGCTCGTCCCCGAGATCGTCCGCATCGATTTGTTGAACGAGGCGATCGGGACGAAAGTGATGCAACCGAAGCGCGGGGCGAAGCGACAGCTGCTCGACTTGGCGACGAAAAATGCGGGCATCGCCTTGAACGAGAAGTTCGAGTTGCTCGCCCGCGACGAAGAGCGGACGCTCCTCGCCATGCGTGAACTCGGTGAGGCGATCGGCATCCCGAACTTGTCACGCGTCGACATCATCGACAACGCGAACATCCAAGGGGCTGATGCCGTCTCGGCACTCGTCGTCTTCGAAGACGGGAAGCCGCTCAAGAAGGAATACCGGAAATACAAGATTCGTACCGTCCAAGGACCGGACGACTACGAGACGATGCGAGAGGTCGTCCGTCGTCGGTTCCGTCGCCTGTTGACGGAAGAGAAGCGTCTACCGGACCTGCTGTTGATTGACGGGGGCATCGGGCAATTGAACGCCGCCCTCGACGTCCTGCAGAACGAGTTCGGGCTCGACTTGCCGGTCGGGTCGCTCAAAAAAGATGACCGTCACCGGACGAGCCAGCTCTTGTTCGGGGAAGGCGGCGGGGTCGTCGAACTGAATTCGCGCTCGAGCGCGTTCTATTTGCTCCAACGTATGCAAGACGAGGTCCACCGCTTCGCCATCACGTTCCACCGCAGTTTGCGGACGAAGAAGATGACGAAGTCGGTGCTCGACGATATCCCGGGCGTCGGGCCAAAGCGACGTCAGCAGTTGATCCGCCATTTCGGGTCGATGAAACAAATCCGCCTCGCCTCGCTCGAACAGTTGAAGGAAGCGGGTCTGCCCGAGAAGTTGGCCGAGACCGTTTTGCAATACGTTCATGAGGAGACGGACGAATGAAGATAAAACAAGAGCCGATGCGGTCAGTTCGCATCGGCTCTTCGTCATTCATACGTATCTTTTCGGTCTAGTTGGACGGTGATTTGGACGGCCTGGCGCGCCACATCGGCGTAGCCCTCGGCGACGCATTGGAAACGACCGGCAATTTGTTCGGCTAAAAAGCCAGCCTCAAGCTGGAAGTAGCCGGTTGCCTTTTCTTGGGTCGCAGGCGGGGGAAGTAGTTCGAACAAGAACTTACTTCCTTTTTCTTTCAAGAGCGTCAATTGCCCCCAGCCAGCCTCCATAAAGAAGGCGCTCAGTTCGTCGTTCGTCATGACCGGGAACTTGCGTGCGACCCGTTTGCCCGACCAATAGATGACTTGAGCGTAGTCGTCCCCGAGCAAATCCGTCAACACATAATCGCGAAGCAGTTCGATCGCGAAAGTGGGTTGGCTCATCGTTTCCATCTTCTTCCATCACTCCATTCTCTCTATACCATTATAACGACGATTCACCTTTTGGTCACCGGGTATTTTGCAAAAGAATGTGGCACAAATCGGTCGGGTTGTCTTGTCATACAAATTTCACAAGAGTAGAATAGGAGACAGAAAGCTATATTTACATTTGAAAACGCTTTTATTTACAAAACGAGCCAAGGGCTCGTGAAAAGGGGGAACTAGAATGGCAGCGCGTCGTGACTATTTCAGTCGTAAAGTCCATTCGCTACTTGGGGTCATCCCAATCGGCTTGTTTTTGATCGTTCACTTGTCGGTCAACTACTATATCGTCGATGGGGTGGAGTCGTTCAACAAGGCAGCAAAATTTATGGAGAGCTTACCGTACTTGTACTTCCTTGAAGTCACCATCATCGCTTTGCCGATGATCTTCCACGGAGTGTATGGCGTGTATTACGCGTTCCTCGGTTCGATTAACACGAACCGTTACTCATACGCCCGTAACTGGATGTACATGCTCCAACGCTTCACGGGCGTCTTCCTCGTCATCTTCATCGCATGGCACGTTTGGGAAACGCGCTTGGCGAAGTTGCGTGGCGTTGAAGTGAATGCGGAGATGATGCAAAACATCGTCGACAATCCGCTCATGCTCATCTTCTACATAGTCGGGATCCTCTCGGCTACGTTCCACTTCGCGAACGGTCTCTGGTCGTTTGCCATCACGTGGGGGATCACACAGTCGCCTCGTTCACAGCGCTTCATGAGCTATGTCTCAGGCGTCGTCTTCTTGGCACTATCTTTTGTCGGCATCCGTTCTATCTTGACGTTCGCGGGCATCTTGTAATTAGGGGGAAAAGTTCATGGCAAATCAAAGTTTGATCGTCATCGGTGGCGGTCTGGCTGGACTCATGGCGACAATCAAGTCGGCTGAGATGGGTGTTCCGGTAAAACTATTCTCGCTTGTACCGGTCAAGCGTTCACATTCAGTTTGTGCACAAGGCGGCATCAACGGTGCCGTCAACACGAAAGGGGAAGGGGATTCTCCTTGGCAACACTTTGATGACACGGTCTATGGGGGCGACTTCCTCGCCAACCAACCGCCGGTCCAAAAGATGGCGGAAGCGGCACCGAAGATCATCCACATGTTCGACCGCATGGGCGTCATGTTCAACCGGACGCCAGAAGGTCTTCTCGACTTCCGTCGTTTCGGCGGTACGCTCCATCACCGTACGGCTTACGCCGGTGCGACGACGGGGCAACAGCTCCTGTACGCACTAGACGAGCAGGTTCGTCGCTACGAGGCGCAAGGGCTCGTCGAGAAGTATGAAGGATGGGAGTTCCTCCGGGCCATCATCGATGAAGCAGGTGTGTGCCGTGGTGCGGTCTGTCAGGATTTGCGCTCGATGGAAATTAAAGCGTTCCCATCGGACGCGGTCATCCTCGCGACAGGCGGCCCAGGTGTCATCTTCGGCAAATCGACGAACTCGGTCATCAACACCGGCCAAGCGGCTGGAGCGGTCTATCGTCAAGGGGCGGTCTACGCGAACGGTGAGTTCATCCAAATCCACCCGACGGCGATTCCAGGGGACGACAAACTTCGTCTCATGAGTGAATCGGCGCGCGGTGAAGGCGGACGTGTCTGGACGTATAAAGACGGCAAGCCATGGTACTTCCTTGAAGAGAAGTATCCGGCCTACGGAAACCTCGTGCCGCGTGATATCGCGACGCGTGAAATCTTCGACGTCTGTGTCAACCAGAAGCTCGGCGTCAACGGCGAGAACATGGTGTACCTCGACTTGTCGCATAAAGACTCAAAAGAGCTCGACATCAAGCTCGGCGGGATCCTTGAGATTTACGAGAAGTTCGTCGGCGACGATCCACGAAAAGTCCCGATGAAGATTTTCCCGGCCGTTCACTATTCAATGGGCGGACTATGGGTCGACTACGATCAGATGACAAACATCCCAGGCTTGTTCGCAGCCGGTGAGTGCGATTACTCGATGCACGGTGCGAACCGTCTCGGGGCCAACTCGCTCTTGTCTGCCGTATACGGCGGGATGGAAGCCGGTCCGGCGGCCGTTCACTACATGCGCGGTCTCGACCAGGCGACAGAGAGCGTGGCAGAAGCGCTCTTCAACTTCAACGAACGTGAAGAAATCGAGCGGTTCAACGACATCCTCGCGATGGACGGTACGGAAAACGCGTATCAAATCCACCGTGAGCTCGGCGAACTCATGACCGACAACGTCACGGTCGTTCGTTACAACGACAAGCTCGAGGCGACGGACCTCAAACTCCGTGAGCTTCGTGAACGCTATAACAACATCTCCGCGACCGACACGGCTCGCTGGAGCAACCAAGGGGCATCGTTCATCCGACAACTCGACCACATGCTCGACCTCGCGCGCGTCATCACGCTTGGCGCTTTGAAACGCGACGAGAGCCGTGGCGCTCATTACAAACCGGACTTCCCGGAACGTGATGACGACAAGTTCATGAAGACGACGATGGCACGCTACAACGCAGGGGAAGTCGATATCTCGTATGAAGAGATCGACGTTTCGTTAATCCCGCCACGCAAACGGGATTACTCGAAGAAAGGGGCGAAGACGAAATGACGACGCCGATGCAATCTGAACAAAAAGATATTCGTTTTATCATTGAACGCCAGGACGGACCGGATCAAGCCGCTTATACGGAAGAGTTCACCGTCCCGTACCGCCCGAACATGAACGTCATCTCGGCGTTGATGGAAATCCGCCGAAACCCGGTCAATGCGAACGGGGACAAGACGACACCGATCAACTGGGATATGAACTGTCTCGAGGAAGTGTGTGGTGCCTGCTCGATGATCATCAACGGCAAGCCGCGCCAATCGTGTACGGCGCTCGTCGACAAGCTCGAACAGCCGATCCGTCTTGCTCCGATGAAGACGTTCCCGGTCATCCGTGACCTTCAAGTCGACCGTCAGCGCATGTTCGACGCGTTGAAAAAAGTGAAGGCATGGGTCCCAATCGATGGAACGTACGACCTCGGACCAGGACCGCGGATGCCAGAGAACAAACGTCAATGGGCGTATGAACTATCGAAATGTATGACGTGCGGTGTCTGCCTCGAGGCGTGCCCGAACGTCAATGACAAATCGAGCTTCATCGGACCGGCCGCGATCTCGCAAGTCCGTCTCTTCAACTCGCATCCGACTGGCGCCTTCCACGCGGAAGACCGTTTGGAAGCGCTCATGGAAGACGGCGGCCTCGCACAGTGCGGAAACGCACAAAACTGTGTCGAAGTTTGTCCGAAAGGTATTCCACTCACGACATCAATCGCCGCGATGAACCGTCAGACGACGCTTCACTCTTTCAAATCGTTCTTCGGTAGCGACAAAGGCCGCACCGGTTCTGCGGTCGAGGCGTAAGGCTACGGATGACGAAGTACTTCCGGGAAGCCGATTGGGAAACACGTGTCAGAGCAGGGGTCGCGCTAGACGTCAAAGTCCGATTCTCGGAGTGCGACCCGTACGGTCACATGAACAACACCATTCCGTTCATCTATTTCGAGGACGCGCGGATCGAGTTGCTTGAAGCGACAGGTTTTTCGTTAAAAGATGGATTTGTCGTCGTGGCAGACGCCCAGTGCGACTACGTTCGCCAAGTGATGCCGCGGCAATCGATCGTGGTGTATGCCAATGTCTTGACGGTCGGAAACACTTCATGTGATATTCATTACGGGGCATATGATGGAGACCAGCTCATGTTTGCGGGGCGTACGAGCCTCGTGCACTTGTCGAAATCCGGTCGTCCGACCGAATGGACTCCAGAATATAAAAATCGCTTGCAGAATTTTTGCGAATCCGCTATCATTTGATAATGAGTTCACAAACAATTATTCTGCGGGTTCGCCTGTAGAATTGAAATTTGAAGGGAGACCTCACGTCATGGAAAAAACGTTCACAGTCGTTGCAGATTCAGGAATTCACGCTCGTCCAGCTACACAGTTGGTAAACACAGCTTCTAAATTCCAATCAGATATCAACCTTGAGTACAACGGTAAGACAGTAAACCTCAAGTCGATCATGGGTGTACTTTCACTCGGAATCGCAAAAGATTCTACAATCAAAATCACTGCAGCTGGTGACGATGCAGAAGAAGCGGTTAACACGCTTTCTGACATGCTCACAAGCGAAGGTCTTGCTCAGTAATTGAGCGACGGACGAGGCGGCCAATCGGCTACCTCGTCTTTTTTGTTTGTCACGAGACCGTTTCTTTTTCAGAATCGGCTTTTTTGGTAAGATAGATGGGAATGGAAGTGATGATCATGAAACGAGCGATTGGAGTACTCGATTCAGGAGTTGGCGGCTTGACCGTGGTCAAAGAACTGATGCGCCAACTACCGAAAGAAGAAATAATTTATATCGGCGACACGGAACGGTGCCCGTATGGCCCGCGCCCGCACGATGAGATTGAAGCCTATACGTGGGAACTGATCGAGTTCCTGTTAAGTAAGAACGTGAAGATGATCGTCATCGCCTGCAACACGGCGACAGCGGTCGTCTTGAAAGAAGCGCGCAAACGCCTCAATATCCCGGTCATCGGTGTCATCGACCCGGGGGCACGGGCGGCCGTCAAAGGAACGCGCAATAAACATATCGGCGTCATCGGAACGAAGATGACGATTGAAAGCAACTCATACGAGACGGCGCTCCGACACGTGGCCGGCGAAATCGATGTATATTCGCTCGCCTGTCCGCCGTTCGTCCCGCTCGTCGAAGCCGGCGAACTCGATGGGGAGCGCGTCCGCGACATCGTCGCTGAGACGATTCGTCCGCTTCAGTCTTCCGAGATGGACACGCTCATCCTCGGCTGTACGCACTATCCGCTGCTCGCACCGGTCATTCAAGACGTCGTCGGACCCGACGTCCATTTGATCTCGTCCGGTGACGAGACGGCGCTCGAAGTAGCGGCCATCCTTGACTTTAAAGAGCTCGAGAACGATTTGGATACGGTCCCGGTGCACCAGTTTTATGCGACCGGGGATGTCGTCATCTTTGACCGTTTGGCGACAGAATGGCTCGGTCAACCCGTGAGAGCGGAGAAAGTAGAGGTGTCCGGTGTCGATGCGTAACGAAAGACAACATGACGAGCTCCGGCCCGTCGAAATCGTTCCCCATGTGAATAAACATGCGGAAGGGTCAGTCCTCATCTCGATCGGGGACACGAAAGTCATCTGCACGGCGACCGTCGAAGAACGCGTCCCGAACTTCTTGCGCGGCAAGAAGCAAGGCTGGATCAACGCCGAGTACGCCATGCTTCCGCGTGCGACCGGCAACCGCACGGTCCGCGAATCGGTGCGCGGCAAACAGTCGGGCCGGACGATGGAGATTCAACGGTTGATTTCGCGGTCGCTCCGTTCGGTCGTCGATTTAGAACGGCTCGGTGAACGGACGATTTGGATCGACTGTGACGTCATCCAAGCCGACGGGGGCACCCGTACGGCCTCGATCACAGGCGGCTTCTGCGCGCTCGTCCTCGCGGTCGACGCGCTCATCCGGCAAGGCAAGCTCGACGACACGCCGATCAAAGAAGGCGTCGCTGCCATCTCGGTCGGACGGACCGACGAATTGCTCCTCGACTTGAACTACGAAGAAGATGCCGCGGCCGAGGTCGACATGAACGTCGTCATGACGGCGAGCGGACGTTTCGTCGAAGTGCAAGGGACAGGGGAAGAAGCGACGTTCACGTTGCTCGAGATGAACGAGATGCTCCACATGGCCCAAAGCGGAATCGAGACGCTGTTCAAAGCGGCCGAAGACGCGCTCGGTGCCTCGTGGTGGTATGTCGGGGAACAATTGGAGGAAACAACATGAAACTGATCGTCGCAACACGCAATAAAGGAAAAGTCGCAGAGATCGAAGGAATGCTCACGCCGCTCGGATTCGAAGTCGAATCACTTCTAGATTATCCGGACGCACCAGAGACGGACGAGACTGGGACGACGTTTGAAGCGAACGCCGAGTTGAAGGCGACGGAGGCGGCCCGCTATTTCGGCCACGCCGTCCTCGCAGATGACTCTGGACTCGAAGTCGATGCGCTCGACGGGGCACCCGGTGTCCATTCGGCCCGTTTCGCCGGACCGGAGAAGTCGGATGAAGCGAACAACGCGCTTCTTCTCGAGAAGTTGAACGGAGCGACCGACCGAACGGCTCGCTTCATCTGTGCCCTCTGTCTCGCCAAACCAACAGGGGAGACATTGACGGTACGCGGCACGATCGAAGGGACGATCGGCTACGCGCCTCATGGGGAGAACGGTTTCGGTTACGACCCGCTCTTCATCGTTCCGTCACTTCACAAGACGGCAGCAGAACTTGAACGCGACGAAAAGGCGGCGGTCAGTCACCGCGGTCAAGCACTACGAAAGTTAGAGGCAGAAATTATTCCGTTTATGGAGGGGTGACCTGTATGCGTTTTCTCGTAGTCAGTGACAGTCACGGATTGACAGAAGAACTATCGATCATCTTCAACCGGCACGAACAAGAAATCGATGACGCGTTCCATTGTGGGGATTCCCAGCTCGCGCTCGTCGATGAACATCTGCTCCCGTATCGTACGGTGCGCGGTAATTGCGACTTCGGCGGCGACCTCCCGCTCGAGCGAATCGAGGAGACGGCTGAAGGGACGATTCTCATCGTCCACGGCCATCACCACGACGTGAAGTACGACTTGAACCGGTTGCGTTACCGGGCTGAAGAGGTCGGGGCGAACGTCGTCTTGTTCGGCCACTCGCACGTCGCCGGAGCTGTGATTGAGGATGGGGTGCTTTACGTGAACCCGGGTTCGATTCGCATGCCGCGTGGACGGAGTGACAAGACGTATGTACTGATGGATCTCGAGAACGGACAGGCAACGGTCCGCTTTTATCGGTCAGAGGACGGTTCGGCCGTCGAAGATCTCGATGTGAGCGGAAAGCTGTGACGGAATGAAAAGAAGGAATTGACAGCAAACCATTTTTCTATTATAGTTTTCTTGTCAATGTCCCAATAGCTCAGCTGGATAGAGCAACGCCCTTCAAGACAAATAGGAGCCTTTATAGGGAAACAGAAACCTATAGAGTGGACGACACTATATCGGTGAAGCCTTAACAGATGATGCTGATGGTAATACCGAGGAAACTTATTTCCTTTCGGGGACAAGGTGGTTCGAAGGACTAAAGGTCATCCTTTAGAGGTAGAGCCATTGAAGGAGCAGTTTGCTCGTGAGGTTCCGTAGAGACTACACGTGTCGCACCTGAAATGGTGAAGATATAGTCCAGACTACAAACAACACACGTTGGTGGCGAAAGCCATGGTGGTAAGCTAAGGCGTCGGTCGGGGGTTCGAATCCCTCTTGGGACACTTCCATTTAAAATAGAGATAGCCTCCACGGAGGTTGTCTCTTTTTTCGTTTTTCGGGGTATTGATTGACAACGAATCGATTCCTAAAGGAAGATGGAGATGAATGGAAAGGGTGTGGGGAGATGGCAAAAGAGCAAGCGTACCCGTTTCCAGGGAACTGGTCGCGGCTTCAGAAGATGATTCAAGAGGCAGACGCGGCCGGGGAACGGCAACGGGTCGAACCGATTCTGTGGGATTGGTACGAGGCAGTGCCCGGCGATCCATTTATTTTCATGGAAATATTCCAATGTCTGATGGAACGACCGGAAGAACCGGAGACGCTCGAGAAACTCGAAGAGCTCGTCACGACACAGATGACGGTGGCAGAAGAACCTGCAGCCGGCGGGCTTCAAATCGCCCAGTATTACATCATGCGTGACCAACCGTTCGAGGCGGCCCATTGGATCAACCTGTATCTCGAGTGGCAAGAAAAGACCGATCATGTCAACACGCAAGCACATCAAGTGCTCCAAGTGTTGAAGTTGACCGAGTTCCCAGCCGCGATCGCCAAAGTGAAGCGAATCCTTAACCGGGGCGGAATCGGCGAACAAATCGAGACGCTCGAACACGTCCATTTCAATATCGATGACGTCCTCGACAACGTCTTGAAAGAGCTCCTCGTCGCGGAACGGCCGAAGTTGATGAAGTTGATCGTGCTCCAAAAGGCGTTCGACGAGCTGCCGGTCATCGAATGGACCGACCTCGGGACGCGGCACCGATTGACGCATGACGAAGCGAAAATCCACACGGAAGCGTGGGAGACGATGGTCAACGGGTTGCAGCGAGCGGTATATGGTGACGAGATCGCGACGCAGCTGCTCATGAACTACATGTATACGCACTACCCGTTCACGCCTGAGGAAGCGTCTGCCGTGGAGACGGCGATTGCTCAAGCGAAAACGGCCATCCTGCAACATGAGGAAACGGACGGCCTCGCCGCCGAAATTCTTGAGGCGGACATGCGTTTCACCGAGGCGTTTCTAGACTAAATCCTTGTGTGCAGTCGTCGGATTTATGCTATAATACGGATTGTTGTACATTTTTGTACGTATAAACGAATTGTTGGAGGGACTTAGCATGACAGCAAAATGGGAAAAAACATCAGGTAGCCAAGGCGTACTCACGTACGAAGCACCTGCAGAAGCTTTTGATAAAGCAGTTGACGCCGCATTCAAAGATGTCGTCAAAACTTTGAACGTGCCTGGCTTCCGTAAAGGGAAATTGCCACGCCCAATGTTCAACAAAATGTACGGAGAAGAAGCACTCTATCAAGATGCGCTCGATATCCTCTACCGTGACACAGTTCAAGGTGCGGTCGAAGAAGCTGGTTTCGAACCAATCGCTCTCGAAAACATCGATGTAGACGGCACGCTCGAAAAAGGCCAACCTGTAACGTTCAAAGTAACGTTCGTTGTTGAGCCAGAAGCTGAGCTTGGCGAATACAAAGGTCTCGAGTACGAAGCTGTTGAAACAACAGTCACTGACGAAGAAGTTACAGCTGAACTTGACGCGCTTCAACAGCAAGGCGCAGAGCTTGCTGTCAAAGAAGGCGCAATCGAAAACGGCGATACAGCTGTCTTTGATTTCGCAGGTTTCGCTGACGGAGAGCAATTCGAAGGCGGCACGGCTGAAAACTACACACTCGAAATCGGTTCAGGCCAATTCATCCCTGGATTCGAAGAGCAAATGATCGGCATGACGGCTGGCGAAGAAAAAGACGTTGAAGTAACATTCCCTGAAGAGTACCACGCTGACAACTTGGCGGGTAAACCAGCGACATTCAAAGTCAAACTTCACGAAGTCAAAGCGAAGCAAGTTCCTGAGCTCGACGACGAGTTCGCAAAAGACATCGACGAGTCAGTTTCATCACTCGACGAGTTGAAAGCGAAAATCCGTGAGCGCTTAGAAACTGCGAAGAAACAAGAAGCGGAAGGCACAATGCGCGACCAACTCGTCGAGCAAGCAACAGCTAACGCAACAATCGACGTACCTGCAGTACTCGTTGACCAAGAAGTAGACCGCATGGTTCAAGAGTTCGGCACACGTGTTTCTTCACAAGGAATCGACCTCAACATGTACTTCGAACTCACTGGTACTTCTGAAGAAGCGATGCGCGAAGAGATGAAAGAGCAAGCTGAAGAGCGCGTTAAAGCTCGTCTCGTCTTGAAAGCAATCGCTGAGAAAGAAGCGATCGAAGTGTCTGACGAAGATGCTGAGAAAGAACTCGAAGAAATGTCTAAACTTTACAACATTGCACCGGATCAACTCCGTACAATGCTCGCGCCACAAGGCGGAATCGAGACACTTAAAGGTGACCTCAAATTCCGTAAAGCGATCGACGTTCTCGTTGAAAACGGGAAAGCGAAGTAATCGGATGACAGAAGGACGGCTGCTCAGCAGTCGTCCTTTTTTTCGTCACGACACTTTGCATGTGTTTATCTTTGATGAAGTGATTTGTTCATGCTACAATTATTGCAACGCAGAGATGTAAATGTTTTTTCGAGAGTGCTTTGCACCTGAAAATACAAATAGGCGATTTATCGCACTTACATCCATTTTCATTCAGAAGGGGTGTACCGAATGTTCAAATTTAACGAGGAAAAGGGACAACTTAAATGCTCGTTTTGCGGGAAATCGCAAGAACAAGTCCGTAAACTAGTCGCCGGTCCTGGCGTATACATTTGTGACGAATGTATCGAGCTTTGCAATGAAATCGTTGAGGAAGAGCTCGGTGTCGAAGAAGAAGTAGAATTCAAAGACATTCCAAAACCACAAGAGATTCGTAACATCTTAGACGAGTATGTCATCGGTCAAGACCGGGCGAAACGTGCGCTTTCGGTAGCCGTCTACAACCACTATAAACGCATCAACGCCGGTGGCCGTTCTGATGATGTCGAACTTTCGAAATCGAACATCGTCATGATTGGACCAACTGGTAGCGGTAAGACGCTTCTCGCTCAAACGATGGCCCGCGTCTTGAACGTCCCATTCGCAATTGCGGATGCGACGAGCTTGACGGAAGCCGGTTACGTCGGGGAAGACGTCGAGAACATCTTGCTCAAGCTGATCCAATCGGCGGACTACGATGTCGAGAAGGCTGAAAAAGGGATCATCTATATCGATGAGATCGATAAGATTGCCCGTAAGTCGGAAAACCCATCGATCACGCGTGACGTATCTGGTGAAGGTGTCCAACAAGCACTTCTCAAAATCTTGGAAGGTACGGTCGCAAGCGTACCGCCGCAAGGTGGACGGAAGCATCCGCATCAAGAGTTCATCCAAATCGATACGACGAACATCTTGTTCATCGTCGGCGGCGCGTTCGCTGGCATCGAAGCGGTCGTCAAACGCCGTATCGGGAAAAAAGTTATCGGATTTGGGAACGACCAAGAAAACCGCGAGATGACGCAAGAAGACTTGCTCGCCCGCGCGCTTCCGGAAGACCTTCAGAAATTCGGATTGATTCCCGAGTTCATTGGTCGTCTACCAGTCATGGCGACGCTCACGACGCTTGACGAGGAAGCACTCGTCGAGATCTTGACGAAGCCGAAGAACGCCCTCGTTCGTCAGTACGAGAAAATGCTCGAACTCGACGATGTCGAACTCACGTTCACAGACGAGGCATTGGTTGAAATCGCCAAGCTTGCGATCAAACGTAAGACAGGCGCACGCGGTCTCCGCTCGATTATCGAAGAAATGATGCTCGATGTGATGTTCACTGTCCCATCGCGCGACGATATCGAGAAAGTCATCATCACGGATGAAACGATTACGGGTCTTGCCGGTCCGAAATACGTGCTTCGCGATGGTACTGTCGAACAGACAGGCGACAATAAAGAGACAGCATAATTTTTAACGAAAAAGGCTCAAACACTCGGCACATCCGAGTTTTGGGCCTTTTTGCACAGGAGGCGTTGTAATGGAACAGTTACCTATCCTTCCTTTGCGTGGAGTCGTCGTGTATCCGCTCATCGGCGTGACGATCGACGTAGGGCGTCCGCTCTCTCTGCGGGCACTCCTTGCCGCAAAGGAACACGAGACAGATTTGATTGTCGTGACACAAAAAGAGACAGGCAAAGAATCACCTGAACCGGAAGACTTATATGCGATCGGGACACGCGTCCATATCGCCAAGATGAGCGAGCTGTCAAACGAGACGGTCCGTGTTCGTCTTGTCGGGAAAGAGCGCGTCAAGATCAACTCGATTGAAGAGACGAAAGAAGGCTGGTTCGCCGACGTCGAGACGCTTGACCTCGTCGAAGGGGAAGAAGTCGAACGGACGGCACTCGTACGCCTATTGAAAGAACAGTTCGGCAAACTCGTCGGGACAATCAAAGGGTTGTCTCCGGACGAACGGCGCCGCTTTGAGATGTATGAGCGACTCGAGTCGTTGACCGATTATATCTCTTCTAAACTTGATGTCGACGTCGACATTCGCCAAGCGATGCTCGAAGAAGCCGACGCGGTCAAACGCGGCTTAGAGCTGCTCGAGATCATGACGCATGAAGTCGAGATCATCGAGCTGGAGCAAGAGTTGCGCGAACGGACGAAAAAGACGATTGAGCAGGCACAGAAAGAGTATTATTTGCGCGAACAGATGAAAACGATTCAGCAAGAGCTCGGCGACCAGTCGCAAGAGTCTGAACCGAACCGTCTCCGTGAGAAACTCGAGGCGCTCGATTTGCCTGAGACGACACGGAAGAACGTCATGCGCGAAGCCGAACGGTTGAACGTCGTCCCGGCGACGTCACCGGAGTACGCGGTCATCCGCAACTATCTCGACTGGATCGCTTCGCTCCCATGGGGCATCGAGACGGAAGATAAACTCGACGTCAAACATGCGGCCGACGTCCTAGACGACGACCACTACGGCCTCGAGTCGGTGAAAGATCGAATCCTCGAGTACTTGGCCGTCCGCCAATTGACGAACTCGCTCCGTGGACCGATCCTTTGTCTCGCCGGACCTCCAGGGGTCGGGAAGACGTCGCTCGCCCGGTCGATCGCGTCGGCACTTGAACGTCACTTCGTCCGCGTCTCGCTCGGCGGGGTGCGCGATGAAGCTGAGATTCGAGGACACCGTCGCACGTACATCGGGGCGATGCCAGGCCGCATCATCCGCGGATTGAAGCAGGCCGAAAGCAAAAACCCGGTCTTCTTGCTCGATGAGATTGACAAGATGGCGTCTGACTTCCGGGGCGACCCGGCGTCGGCCATGCTCGAAGTGCTCGACCCGGAACAAAACGTCTCGTTCTCGGACCACTATATTGAAGAACCGTTCGACTTATCGAACGTGCTCTTCATCGCGACGGCGAACGATGTCTCGCAAATCCCGGCTCCGCTGCTCGACCGGATGGAACTCATCCAAATCGGCGGCTACACGGAACTCGAGAAAGTCGAAATCGCCAAACGTCACTTGGTGCCGAAGCAGTATAAAGAGCACGGCTTGAAAAAGAGCCAGCTCACGATCAAAGAAGACGCGCTTTACGAGGTCGTCCGCCGTTACACGCGTGAGGCCGGCGTCCGTAACTTAGAACGCGTCATCGGTTCGCTTTGCCGGAAAGCGGCGAAGCAAATCGCGATTGGCGAGAAGAAACGCGTCACCGTCTCGCTGAAGAGCCTCGGCGACTACCTCGGGAAACCGAAGTACCGCTACGGCAAAGGCGAGACGGAAGACTCGATCGGTGCCGTCACTGGACTCGCCTACACGGCGTTCGGAGGCGACACGCTCACGATCGAAGTGGCGCTCGCGCCAGGAAAGGGCAAGCTCCAGTTGACGGGGAAACTCGGTGACGTCATGCAAGAGTCGGCGCAGACGGCGTATAGCTATGTCCGCTCGAACGCGGAACGGTTCGGGATTGACCCGACGTTCTACGAGCGCCAAGACGTGCATATCCACGTCCCGGAAGGTGCCGTTCCGAAAGACGGTCCATCGGCCGGCATCACCATCGCGACGGCGCTCATCTCGGCATTGACCGGTAAGAAAGTCCGCCGTGATATCGGCATGACCGGAGAGATCACGCTCCGTGGCCGCGTCCTGCCGATCGGTGGGTTGAAAGAGAAAGCGCTCGCCGCACACCGCGCCGGTTTGACGACCATCGTCATCCCGAAAGACAACGAGCGGGACATCGATGACATTCAAGACACCGTCCGTGAGAAATTGACGTTCGTCCCGGTCACGACGCTCGATCAAGTATTAGAAGTAGCATTTGGAGGAAATTAAATAATGAAAATCACTAAAGCAGAATTTGTCACGAGTGCCGTCGCACCGGACCATTATCCGATTCACGAGTTGCCGGAAGTCGCACTCGCTGGACGTTCGAACGTCGGGAAATCGTCGTTCATCAACAAGATTTGTCAGCGGAAAGCGCTCGCGCGCACGTCTTCCAAGCCAGGGAAGACGCAGACGCTGAACTTCTTCAACATCAACGATGAGATCATGTTCGTCGACGTTCCAGGTTACGGCTATGCGAAAGTCTCGAAGACGGAGCGCGAGAAGTGGGGCGTCATGATGGAGCAGTACTTGACATCGCAAAGCGCCCTCCGTGGCGTCGTCCTCTTGGTCGATATCCGTCATGAACCGTCGGGCGACGACGTGACGATGTACAACTTCTTGAAGCATTACGAGATTCCGGTCATCGTCGTGGCGACGAAGCTCGATAAAATCAAGAAAGCGCAACGTCAAAAACATGAGGCGGCCGTCAAACGGAAGCTACAGTTTGAATCGACGGACCGGTTCGTCGCCTTCTCGGCTGAGACAGCCGAAGGAAAAGACGAGGCGTGGAAAGCGATTTACGATTTGTTGACGCAAGACGAAGATTGAGCGAAGACGAGGGAACCCCCTCGTCTTTTTTGTTTTCAGGGTTACGCGAGCGGGTAAGTATCGTATAATTGTCCTAATTACATAAGACAAGAGAATATAGAACGAGGTGGAAAGATGCAAATCATGTTTCAAAACAAATGGTACCGCTTCTTATTTTGGACGCTGACGATTTTCTTGGTCATCTGGGTCGGGACGGAGATCTCTTTCGTGTTCGAACCGATTCAAGTTATTTTGGCGCTCGTCACGGTACCGCTCATCATTGCTGGACTTTTCTATTATTTCTTAGTCGGGATCGTCGACTTCTTAGAAAAACGGTTGAACGGCAAACGGCCGCTCGCCGTCGGCATCACGCTCGGGGGACTCGTGCTGATCTTTACGCTCGTCTTCAGCATCCTCGGACCGGTGCTCGGGGAGCAGGTCACGTCGCTCGTCAATGCGATGCCGAGTATCGCCAAAGAGTTGCAAGAGCAAGCGTTCGCTGTCCGTGACTCGCTCATGCAAAACGAGTTCTTGTCACGCTTCATCGCCGAGAACGATGATATGTTCACCGATTTCACGAACAACGTCACGACGTACCTCGGTGACATCTTCGGGAACATCGCCTCATCGCTTGGCCAATTCGTCGGCTTTATCACATCGGCCGTCATCACGATCGTCGTCATTCCGTTCATGCTTTTGTATATGCTCTTAGACGGAAAACGACTTCCGGATTCGATCGTCAAGCTGTTGCCGTCGAGTTATGAGAAGGAGACGCGCAACATCTTGCATGATATGCATACGACGGTTAAAAACTACGTCCATGCCCAATTGATCGTGGCGTTCTTCGTCGGGATCACGTCGCTCATCGGACTATGGATCATTGGACTCGACTATGCCATCTTGCTCGCGCTCTTCATGATGGTGACGAACATCATCCCGTACGTCGGACCGTTCCTCGGTGCGGCACCGGCTGTCGTCGTCGCCTTCATCCAAGACCCGATCAAAGTGCTCTGGGTCATCGTCGTCATCATCATCGTTCAACAGATCGAATCGAACGTCATCTCGCCGCTCATCCAAGGCAAGTCGCTCAAGGTGCATCCACTGACGATTATCATCGTCTTGCTCGTCGCCGGAAACTTGGCCGGGATTATCGGGATGCTCATCGCGGTGCCGTTCTATGCGGTGGCAAAAGTCGTCGTTCAAAACATCGTCCGGATTTACAAGCTGAGGGAGCGAAAACATTACCTCGAAGCGGAAGAGGAAGATGAGAAACCAGAGAGTCAAATCATCACCGATCCGTCGTCTCTGAAATGATTAAACAAGTAGAAATGGTCTCCATGTCCGTTTCTACTTTTTTCTGTCACAAAAAGTTCTTAAATTATTTCACAAAAATCGAACAGAAGATTATAGTTCCTAAATAAAAATTGTTATAATGTACGGTAGAGATGTGAAAAAGAAGAGACAACCGTCGGTGGATTTTGGATGAGGGGAAGAGGTACATGCATATTGTCGTCGTTGGACTAAATAACAAGACAGCCCCTGTCGCGATTCGGGAGCAGTTCTCGTTTGGGGAGCAAGAAATCGTGGACGCGATGATTGCACTTCGCGAAGAGAAGAGCATATTTGAATCGGTTATTTTGTCGACTTGTAACCGGACGGAGCTATACGTCGTCACAGACCAGCTCCACACCGGACGTTATTATACAAAACGCTTTTTAGCGAACTGGTTTGATTTAGAGATGGACCAATTCACCCCTTATTTATCGATTCGTGAAGGAGAAGAGGCAATTCGCCACTTGTTCCGCGTCACGTCTGGACTCGATTCGATGATCATTGGGGAAACACAAATTTTAGGACAAGTGAAATCAAGCTTCTTCCGCGCCCAAGAGAACGGGACGACGGGAACGGTGTTCAATAAACTGTTCAAAGAGGCCGTGACGCTCGCCAAACGCGCCCATACCGACACACAAATTGGGGAAATGTCGGTATCGGTCAGCTCGGCAGCGGTCACGCTCGCTCAAGGGATGTACAACCGTCTCGATGACAAACAAGTCGTCGTCGTCGGTGCCGGTGAGACGGGCGAGTTGACGACGCTCAACTTGTTCGAGGCCGGTGCGAAACAGATTGCCGTCTTTAACCGGACCGAGAGCAAAGCAAAAGCGGTCGCCGACAAGTTCCAAGGCCGGGCCCACTCGATCCGTGAGATCGCCTGTGGGTTGCTCGACGCCGATATTTTGATCAGTTCGACCGGCGCCAAAGAAGCGGTCATCGCCTATGACGATGTCGCCGCCGCACAACTGCTTCGCCGAGAACGTCCACTTTTGTTAATCGACATTGCCGTGCCGCGAGATATCGATCCAGCGGTCCGGGCGCTTCCGGGCGTCCATTTGTTCGATGTGGATGACTTGAACGGGATCGTCAACAAAAACTTGGCGGCCCGTCTCGTCGAAGCGGAAAAGATTGAAATCAAAATCGACGAAGCGATTCAAGAGTTCCAAACGTGGCTCGTCACACTCGGTGTCGTCCCGATCATGAACGAGTTGCGCGCCCGCGCCCTCACTGTTCAAGAAGAGACGATGGAAAGCCTCGAGCGTAAGCTTGACCATCTATCGGACCGGGATAAAAAAGTCATCGGCAAACATATGAAGTCGATCATCAACCAGATGCTTCGTGAACCGATCGACTACATCAAAGACGCCGCGGCGCAACCGGATGCGAACACACGCATCAACCAGTTCGTCGAGACGTTCGGCCTGGATGTCGACGTTCCTGACGTCGAGCCGGAAATGGAAGAGACAGAAGCGATGTCAGCGAAAGCACCACTCCGCGCTTTGATGCGCTAATACAAAATCAAAAAAGGCGGCGGATCTCGTCGCCTTTTTCTATGAAGGGGATATGGACTATGCGTAAAATTATCGTCGGCTCACGCCGTTCACAACTTGCGATGACACAGACGAAATGGGTCATCGAGCAATTGAAGAAAGCCGGGGCTCAAAACGAGTTCGAGATCAAGGAAATCGTGACGAAAGGCGACCAAATCGTCGATGTCCAGTTATCGAAAGTCGGCGGCAAAGGGTTGTTCGTCAAAGAGATCCAGCAACAAATGATTGCCGGGGAAATCGATTTCGCCGTCCACAGCATGAAAGACGTGCCGGCCGAGTTGCCGGAAGAGCTCTTTATCAGCTGCATGCCGAAACGCGTCGACGCCCGAGACGTGCTCATCTGCGAGAACGGGTATACGCTCGAGACGCTCCCGGAAGGTGCTGTCATCGGGACGAGCTCACTTCGTCGCGGTGCGCAGATGCTCGCCGCCCGCCCGGACTTCGAGATTCAATGGATTCGCGGCAACATCGATACACGCCTCAAAAAACTTGAGACGGAAAACTTCAATGCCATCTTGCTCGCCAAAGCCGGGCTCGAACGCATGGGTTGGACGGACCGCGTCGACTTCGAAGCGCTTGACGCTGACATGATGGTCCCGGCGGTCGGTCAAGGCGTGCTCGCCATCGAAAGCCGGAAAGACGACGCTGAAGTGACGAATGTTTTGCAACTCCTGCATCACGACGTGACGGCGAAAGCGGCGACGGCGGAGCGGACGTTCCTCAAGGCGATCGAAGGCAGCTGCCACGTACCGGTCGGCGGTTATGCGACGGTCGACGGGGACGACGTGACACTGACGGGCCTCATCGCCTCGGTCGACGGCAAAGAAGTGCTCCGCGTGACGAAGACGTCGTCTGACGCGGTCGCACTCGGGAACGAGGTTGCAGACGATCTTCTTGGACGCGGCGGGCGTGAAATTCTCGCCTCGGTCAATGCGTGACGTCTGGTACACAGGGACAAAACGACTGACCGCTACGCAACGAGCCCGGCTCGCCGCGAGCGGTCTTTCCGTGCATCACGTCCCACTCATCGAGACGAGATTGACGCATCGCGAGATGCCGATTCACCGGTTCGATTGGCTCGTCGTGACGAGCCAGACGGCGGTGCCGGCACTCCGTGACGTCCCACGTGACGTCAAAGTCGCGGCCGTCGGGGAGAAAACGAAACAAGCACTCGAGGCCGAGGGCTTCACCGTCTCACTCATGCCGGAGACGTACACGGGCGAGGCGTTGTTCCATGACCTTGCGACTGTCGTAAAGTCAGACGAGGTCGTCCTGTTCGCCCGGGGCGACTTGGCGAACACGGCGCATATGACGCAACTCGAAAACGTCCACGACTGGGTCGTCTATGAGACGATCGGCCGTGAACTGACAGAGACGGAAGTCGAGGCGCTCGAAGGAATCGAGGCGCTCCTCGTGCTCAGCCCGTCCGCCGTCCGGGCGCTCACGCCGTACCTTGAACACTTCCGCGGGACGTGGTACGCCATCGGTGAAGTGACCGAGCGCGCCGTCCGGGAAGTGTCGACGTTACCGGTCCGAGTGCCTGAGTGTTATACTATGGATGCATTAATACAGTGTATAGGGGAGGATTTTTCATGAACCAGTTTGACCGTCACCGTCGTCTTCGTTCATCGAAGTCGATGCGTGCACTCGTACGTGAAAATCATGTTCGGAAAGAAGATTTGATTTACCCGCTCTTCATCATCGAAGGGACAGACATTAAACGCGAAGTCAGCTCGATGCCTGGCGTCTTCAACTTCTCGCTCGACCGCCTCGAGGACGAGATCAAGGAGATCGTCGACCTCGGCATTCAATCGGTGCTCTTGTTCGGCGTGCCGGAACATAAAGACCCGGAAGGTACGGAAGCGTATCATGACCACGGCATCGTCCAAGAAGCGATCCGTAAAGTGAAAGAGTGGGCGCCACTGCTCACGGTCATTGCGGACACATGCCTATGTGAATACACGTCGACGGGCCACTGCGGCATCGTGAAGAATGGTGACGTCGATAACGACGCGTCGCTACCGCTTCACGTCCAGACGGCGATCACGCAAGCGCAAGCAGGCGCTGACATCATCGCACCGAGCTCGATGATGGACGGCTTCGTCGCCGCGATCCGTGAAGGGCTCGACCAGAACGGGTTCAACCATATCCCAATCATGAGTTACGGCGTCAAGTACGCATCGGCGTACTACGGACCGTTCCGTGACGCAGCGCAATCGGCACCTGGTGAAGGTGACCGCAAAGGCTATCAGATGGACCCGGCCAACCGCCGTGAAGCGTTCCGTGAATCACAATCTGACGTCGAGCAAGGTGCCGACTTCATGATCGTCAAACCGGCGCTCGCGTTCATGGACATCATCCGTGACATGCGCGACTCGCTCGATATGCCGATCGTGGCGTATAACGTGAGCGGAGAGTACGCCATGGTCAAAGCGGCTGCTTTGAACGACTGGGTCGATGAGCAACGCATCGTCATGGAGACGATGGTCGGTTTTAAACGGGCCGGTGCGGACCTCATCGTCACGTATTTCGCAAAAGACGTCTGTCGCTATTTGGAAGGAGACTATTCATGACCTACAAACAAACACGCTCAGAAGCAGCGTTCGAACAAGCACGTCCGCTCATGCCGGGCGGGGTGAACAGCCCGGTCCGTGCCTATAAATCAGTCGGCATGACGCCAATCTTCGCTGAACGCGGTGAAGGCTCACGCGTCTACGACATCGATGGCAACGAATATATCGATTACGTCCTCTCATGGGGACCACTCATCCTCGGCCACCGTGACCCGGTCGTCACGAAGGCGATTCAAGAGCAAGCCGAGAAAGGCTGGACGTTCGGGACACCGACTGAGCTGGAGACGAAAATGGCCGAGCTCGTCATCGAGCGCGTCCCATCGATCGAGATGGTGCGCATGGTCAACTCGGGTACGGAAGCGACGATGGCGGCACTCCGCCTCGCGCGCGGGTACACGGGCAAGACGAAAATCTTGAAGTTCGAAGGCTGCTACCACGGTCACGGCGACTCGCTCCTCATCAAGGCCGGTTCGGGCGTCGCGACGCTCGGTCTCCCGGACTCACCGGGCGTGCCGAAAGACTTGGCGAGCCAGACGCTCACGGTGCCGTACAACGACTTGGATGCCCTTCGCGTCGCGTTCGAGAAGTTCGGTGACGACATCGCTGGGGTCATCGTCGAACCGGCGGCCGGCAACATGGGCTTCGTGCCACCGCAACCTGGATTCCTTGAAGGACTCCGCGAGATCACGGAACAATACGGCGCGCTCCTCATCTTTGACGAGGTCATGACCGGGTTCCGGGTCGGCTACAACTGTGCCCAAGGTTATTTCGGTGTGACGCCGGATTTGACATGTCTCGGGAAAGTCATCGGCGGCGGCCTTCCGGTCGGTGCCTACGGCGGGAAACGCGAGATTATGGAACAAATCGCGCCGCAAGGACCGATTTACCAGGCGGGGACGCTCTCAGGGAACCCGCTCGCGATGATCGCCGGCTACACGACGTTGTCGCAACTCAAGCCTGAGCACTACGCCGAGTTCGAACGCAAAGCGGACCGTCTCGCCGAAGGCTACACGAAAGCGGCCGAGAAGTATAACATCCCGCACGACACGAACCGGGCCGGCTCGATGTTCGGATTCTTCTTCACGAACGAGAAAGTGACGAACTTCGAGAAGGCGAAGACGGCGAACCTTGACTTGTTCCGCGCTTACTATCAGAAGATGGCGGCGCGCGGCGTGTTCTTGCCACCGTCACAGTTCGAAGGATTGTTCCTCTCGACCGTGCACACAGACGAAGATATCGACCAGACGCTCGCAGCGGTCGACGCGACGTTCAAAGAGCTGCAACAAGAGTTTTCACTGTAATCTTGACGGAAACAGCTTCTGTCGCTACAATTGTTTAACAGATACGAACAAAAGCTACGATGAGGAATAGTACGCAATCAACATCCTTTTTCAGAGACGCGGCCACTTGGTGCGAGGCCGCGAAGGATGGTGCGGAAGTCGCCTCGGAGCTGACCTTTTGAACGAAGTAGGAAGGTCCGGTCCATCGACCGTTATTCGATTTTGAGGGCGCCACCTGTTGGCGAACTAAGGTGGTACCGCGGAAGATACGGCTTCTTTCGTCCTTAGCGTTAAGGACGAGAGTAGCCGTTTTTTTGTCCACATTATTAGAGGAGGTTGGGCATATGGCCAACGAGACAAACGAAATCACCATGCCGACGAAGTACGATCCAAGTGCGACGGAAGCGAAATGGTATGACTACTGGTTAGAGAACGACGTATTCAAAGCAGACGAGGACGATTCAAAACAGCCGTACACGATCGTCATCCCGCCACCGAACGTAACGGGGAAACTTCACCTCGGACACGCGTGGGACACGACGCTCCAAGACTTATTGACACGCCTCAAGCGCATGCAAGGCTATGACGTCCTCTGGCTTCCAGGGATGGACCACGCCGGTATCGCGACACAAGCGAAAGTCGAACAGAAGCTCCGTGAGGACGGCATCATGCGTTACGACCTCGGACGCGAGAAGTTCCTCGAGAAGACGTGGGAATGGAAAGACGAGTACGCCGACACAATCCGTGCCCAATGGTCAAAACTTGGTCTCGGTCTCGACTACTCACGTGAGCGTTTCACGCTCGACGAAGGACTCTCGAAAGCGGTCCAGGAAGTGTTCGTCCGTCTCTATGAGAAGGGCTTGATTTACCGCGGCGAATATATCGTCAACTGGGACCCGGCGCAAAAGACGGCCGTCTCGGATATCGAAGTCATCTATCAAGAAGTCGAAGGCGCATTCTACCACATGAAGTACCCGCTCGCTGACGGCTCAGGCCACATCGAGATCGCGACGACACGTCCGGAGACGATGCTCGGCGATACGGCTGTTGCCGTCAACCCGAAAGACGAGCGCTATGCGCACCTCGTCGGCAAGACGATCATGCTTCCGGTCATGAACCGTGAGATCCCGATCGTTGCCGATGACTACGTCGATATGGAGTTCGGTACAGGTTGCGTCAAGATCACACCGGCGCACGACCCGAACGACTTCGAGATCGGGAACCGCCACGAGCTCCCACGCATCCTCGTCATGGATGAAGGCGGCAAGATGAACGAGAACGCCGGCAAGTACGAAGGGCTCGACCGCTTCGAATGCCGCAAGCAACTCGTGAAAGATTTGGAAGCGGACGGCACGCTCGTCAAGATCGAGCCGCACACGCACTCGGTCGGACACTCGGAACGTTCAGGCGCGGTCATCGAGCCGTATCTTTCGAAACAGTGGTTCGTCGACATGGAGCCGCTCGCGAAAGCAGCACTCGAAGCACAAGGACATGACGATACGAAAGTCAACTTCGTCCCAGAGCGGTTCGAAGGCACATACCTCCGTTGGATGGAGAACATCCGCGATTGGTGTATCAGCCGCCAACTCTGGTGGGGCCACCGCATCCCGGCGTGGTACCACAACGAGACAGGAGAAATCTATGTAGGTAAAGAAGCACCGGCTGACAGTGAGAACTGGCACCAAGACGAAGACGTGCTCGACACATGGTTCTCGTCAGCGCTCTGGCCGTTCTCGACGATGGGCTGGCCGGACACGGACTCAGCAGACTTCAAACGTTACTTCCCGACGAGCGCGCTCGTCACGGGTTACGACATCATCTTCTTCTGGGTATCGCGCATGATCTTCCAATCGCTCGAATTCACTGGGAAGCAGCCGTTCAACGACGTGCTCATCCACGGTCTCATCCGCGACTCGGAAGGCCGCAAAATGTCGAAATCGCTCGGAAACGGCGTCGACCCGATGGAAGTCATCGACCAATACGGCGCGGACTCGCTCCGCTGGTTCCTCCTCACAGGATCGACACCAGGGAACGACCTTCGCTTCTATTGGGAGAAGATCGAATCGACATGGAACTTCGCGAACAAGATTTGGAACGCGAGCCGTTTCGCCCTCATGAACATGGACGGCATGAAGTATGAGGATATCGATTTGTCAGGTGAGAAGACGCTCGCCGACAAGTGGATTCTCACACGCTTGAACGACACGATCGACCAAGTGACGCGTCTCGTCGACAAGTATGAGTTCGGCGAAGCCGGTCGTTACTTGTACAACTTCATCTGGGAAGAGTTCTGTAACTGGTACATCGAGATGGCGAAACTCACGCTCTACGGTGAGGACGAGGCGGCGAAAGCGACGACACGTTCAGTGCTCGCCTACACGCTCGACTCAATCATGCGTCTCATGCATCCGTTCATGCCGTTCCTCACAGAGGAAATCTGGCAGCACTTGCCGCACGAAGGCGACTCGATCGTCCGTGCGAGCTACCCGACACGTCGCGACGAGCTCCACTTCGCGGACTCGGTACCAGCGTTCGAAGCGGTCATGAACGTCATCCGTTCGGTCCGTAACATCCGTTCGGAAGTGAACGCCCCGATGTCGAAACCGATTCAGCTCTTCATCGCGACGAGTGACGACACGACACAAGGTTACTTGAGCGAAAACGAAGCGACAATCGGCAAGTTCACGAACGCGACCGAGCTCGAAATCGGACGCGGCTTGGCGGCTCCTAACAAGTCGATGTCGGCCATCATGACGGGTGCGGAACTGTTCATCCCGCTCGCCGACCTCATCAACTTCGAAGAAGAGATCGCCCGTCTTGAGAAAGAAGTGGCGAAGTACGAGAAGGAAGTCGAGCGCGTTCAGAAGAAACTCGGCAACCCAGGCTTCACTGGCAAGGCGCCTGCTCACGTCATCGACGAAGAGAAGGCGAAAGAGAAAGACTACCTCGACAAACGTGACGCAGTCCGTGCGCGTTTGGAAGAGTTGCGTAAGTAAGCATTAAACCTTCTTTGGAGACTTGTTCTCCGAAGAAGGTTTTTTTGTCGTTTGGTGGAATTTAGGAGAGGAGACGATGTAAAGGTGGAGTGACATGAGACGAATCGGAATGATGTTAGGTTTGGCTGTGATGGGATTGAGTGGGTGTGTGGCGGAACGAGCTGAACCGATCGAACCGATGGAATCAAAAATCACGGTTAGCGTGAACAAAGAAGAGATGGATTCATCCGTTTCCGATGTTGAGGAAACGACGGCGAAAGAAGTGTTCGGTTCGATCATCGAGGACGTGCCGAAAGGGACTGTTCGACTACTCGATGCGGTCACGGCCCAATACACGCTTCAATATACGGATGGCACGTCCGAACGACCGTCGAGAGACGGCGTCTTCTATGAAATGGTCATCGATGACCTCGGGCTCATCGCCATCCAGTTACCAAACCGCGACGATGCGTTTGGCGTGTTCAACTATTCGCGGGGCGAGGAATGGGTGTTGCATGGCATCCAAAATATTACGATTCCCGAGACGGCCGTAAAAGTCCGTCACGGGTTGGATCTGTCCGAAGAGGAGCTCTTTGTCGCCCACCTCAAGATGGATCAGCTGGAGCGACCGGTGGAGATGTGGACGTTGTATGATGAGACGCAGCGCATCACGATTTTGTCGACCGATGCGTTCAGCGTGGCCGACGGAGAGTTGATTGAGCGGCGAGACGTTTCAAATGAGCGGTATCGCTTGGATCAACCGGAAGGAAGAGGCTTGTTTTATCTGAATCAAGGCAAGCTCATCGTTTTGACGGGTGATGTGTCAGAAGAAGTGTTGCTCAAACTCTCTGACTCATTACCGGAGGCGTCGACGGTGGATTTTCCGCTGAAGTGAACGTATTTCTAGTTCAAAAAAAGGAGGAGGGAGTGCCATGCCTTACACTCACGAATTTGGTGTATTAGATTCAACAAACCGTCAATCATCATATGATACGTATACGCCGGAACGATTTGACTGTGTCTCGGTGGATGGGGAACTAGTGGATGGTTTTGTCGATGAGCTGAACCAGATGCGCACGTATTCCCACTCCTACGACCGTCCCGGATTCGGATTAGAAGAATGTGGGATCACGCTCATTCCACATGAGTCACTGGCGCTGTTCTATCAAGTCGTCAAAGCGACGATGTACACGAATGAGTCGGTACAACTGAATCGACTCATTGCTAACATCACGCAAGCCCAAGTCGACAAGAAGGACATGATTCATTTTGGGCTTTGAGTTTATAAAGAAGAACAACCCCGAGCATCATCATCGATGTTCGGGGGTTCGTTTGCGTCCAATGTGGATGATGCCAAATAGGGCGATGGCAATCAAGGTGTGAAAGATGAGCGGTTGAGTATGTCCAATGCGGAGTAGATGAATCGCATAGACGACATAAAGGATGCTGCCGAATCCTAGCAAGATGGAATAAAGAACCTTCATACGTCCTCTTCCTCCGGTTCTGTCCAAAACGGAAGGCGACCGGTTGTCACGAAATAAGATGACGTGAGCAGGACACCAATCGCAAGGCCAGTCAATTGCGACTGAATCGGCTGACTTGTCAACGACAGATAAAAACTGTAGACGAGGTATGAAGTTGAACTTACGATGATTGTCATGAGCAAGAGTGTCATTTTCATTTTGTTTCACTCCATTCGAGCTCGTTCAAATGCTTCATGAACTGGACAAACGAGACACCTAGGAAGAAAGCCGGCATCGTCCAGACCCAATTGCTTAGAAACGGACCTTGCCAGAGCTCGAGCGAAATCATGCAGGCAAAGCCTAACGAAATAAGTGAAGCGAGTAGTCGCATTATAAAACCTCCAAACGGACTTTGTCTATTCTACGTGGCGAATAGCCAAAAGGTTCCAAAAAAACCATCCCGCGAAAGCGAGATGGTTCATGTGCCGCAGAAAGTCTGATACGGATACGTCCGCGGCGGTCCGGGTGAGACGTAGCGTCCGTAGTCGGCTTCGTAGTCGTATGGCTTCCGCAATACGTCGAGCAGTGCATGCGTCGGCTTGAAGTCACCGCGTTCGGCTGCCATGAGGGCGGCCTCGACGTGATGGTTGCGCGGGATGACGGCCGGGTTGTGCTGACGCATGAGGCGGATGACGTCCTCATCAGGAAGACCTTGTTCCCCGAGGCGTTTCCGCCAAGCGGCGAGCCACGCCTTACCATCGTCCTGGTTGGCGAAGGCGAGTGCTTCGGTGTCGCCGAGCGTGAGGGCGCGGAACGTGTTCGTGAAGTCGGCCTCGGTTTCCATCATGAGCCGGAGCAGTTCGTCCGTCAGTGCGTCGTCTCCGTCTTTTCGCACGTAGAGTCCGATTTTATGGGCGAGCCCAGTGAAATACGCCTCTTTATACGTTTCCGTGTAGTCGTTCAACAGCTTGTTGGCGATATCGACGGCCTTTTCTTGTGTGTCAGCGAGGAGCGGGAGCAACGTCTCGGCGAGGCGGGCCAAGTTCCATGACCCGATATACGGCTGATTCGCATAGGCGTAGCGTCCCTCGCGGTCGATCGAGCTGAAGACGGTATTCGGGTGATACGTATCCATGAACGCACACGGGCCATAATCGAGCCCTTCACCGCTGATAAACGTATTGTCCGTGTTCATGACGCCGTGGATGAACCCGACGAGCTGCCAATCCGCGATCAGTTTCGCCTGCCGGGTAATGACGCGGCCGAGGAACTGTTCATAGCGGTCCGGTTGTCCTGCAAGGTCAGGGTCGTGGCGCTGAATCGTATAATCGGCGAGAGCGATGACGTCATCAATCGAACCGGCCGCAGCGGCATATTGGAACGTACCGACGCGTAAGTGGCTCGCCGCGACGCGCGTCAAGATGGCACCATGCTTCGGTCCTTGGCGCATGATCGGCTCACCGGTCGTGACGACGGCGAGCGCCCGGTTCGTCGGGATGCCGAGGGCGTGCATCGCCTCACTGATGAGGAATTCACGCACCATCGGGCCGACGGCAGCTCGTCCATCACCGCCACGCGAGTAATCGGTCGGGCCCGAGCCTTTCAATTGAACGTCGACACGCTTTCCGTTCGGGGCGACGTGTTCTCCGAGCACGAGCGCCCGTCCGTCACCGAGCATCGTGAAATGGCCGAATTGATGACCGGCATACGCTTGCGAGAACGACGTGTCGGTCTGGCGATTACCGGCGAAGAGTGCGACGTCTTGAGACGTTTCGGCGTCGAGACCGAGCGTCTTGGCGAGTGCTTCGTTCCACAGGACGAGTTCGGGCTTGTCGACCGGATGGACCGGTCCCCGGTCGTAAAAGATGTCACGGAGATCGAGGTAGGTCGCCTCGAAGTTCCAACTGTTGGTCATAGTAATTCCCCCTTCTTCGCCTCGAGTATAGCACAGCCGATTCCTTGCGTAGCGCTTCGCGAATTTTGGTAAGATAGGAGGGAAGTGTGAAAACAGGAGTGATGGAAGATGGAGACGAGACAAGACGTATTGGAATGGCTGAACGGGCAGCTGCGGTTCGGGATCAAGCCCGGGCTCGAACGTATCGAGTGGATGTTGAACGCACTACAAATCGAGGAGTTGCCGTCGATTCACGTGTCAGGGACGAATGGAAAAGGGTCGACGGTCGCTTTCTTGCGGGCGATGGCGCTCGCGGAGGGGTTGAACGTCGGGACGTTCATCTCACCGTACATCATCCAGTTCGAGGAGCGGATCATGTTGAACGGGGAAGCGATCCGAGAAGACGATCTCGTTCGAATCGCCAATCGGGTCCGTGACTGTGCGAGTGCGTCACCGGAGACGTTGACGGAGTTCGAACTGCTGACGGTCATGGCGTGGCTCTATTTCCATGAACAACAACCTGACCTCGTCATTTGGGAAGTCGGTCTCGGTGGCCGCCTTGATTCGACGAACGTGTTGACGCGACCGCTCGCGACGGTCGTGACGTCAATCGGGCACGACCATCAAGGGATTCTCGGCGACACGCTCGAAGAGATCGCGCTCGAGAAGTTCGGCATCATGAAGCCGGGCGTGCCGATGTTTCATAGTTTGACGGATGAACGGCTGATCGCGTTGCTCAAGCGACAAGGAGAGGCGATGGACGCATCGATTCACGACGTCACTCCACTCGTCACATCAATCGAGGACGGGACCGACACGGTCGTCACATATGATGGATTGGATCCAGTGACGCTCGGATTGACCGGACACCATCAAGCGTATAACGGGGCGTGTGCCGTCGCCGTCGCGCGCCACCTCGGCTGGAAGGCGGAAGCCATTCGAGCGGGGCTCGAGGCGGCACAACACCCGGGTCGCTATGAGCTCATCTCGAGACAGCCCCGCATCGTGCTCGATGGGGCGCATAACCCGGAAGGTATCGCCGCGCTCGTCGAACAAGTGAAGATTGAGCGTGACGTGACCGTCCTCGCGGCCATTCTTGCCGACAAGGACCGGGAAGCGATGATCGCGTCGCTCCAGATGGTGGCAGATGTCTATGAGACGACGTTCGATTTCCCACGTACCCGGACGAAAGAAAGTCTAATTGCCGACGGGGCCCGTTACGTGGACTGGCAGGGGTGGTTGGCCGCATGGCTGGAGACACCGAAATCCGAGACGCTCGTTGTGACCGGGTCGCTCTACTTTATCAGTGAAGTCAGAACCTATTTCCAAAGTTTGAAAAAAACCGCTTGTGAACAGGAAGAAAAAGGGGTATGAATTAACTGAAGAAGTGTGACGACAAACCGACTGGAGGCACAACGATGAAGAGGCAGCTAAGATCCAAGTACGGGTTCCTCATAGTGGTAGGGATGGTCTTATTGTTGTTCGCGTATACGACAACGTGGGCGAAAAACGATGATAAAGACATAAAAACGAAGGAAGACATCACTAACGAAGTGATTCGCGAAATCTCCTCTGAAGCGGTTTTAGTAGGAGACACGGTCACCGTCGAGTATCGTTTATCTTTAAACAATATTATCGATTTTGGAAAAGGTCCCAATATCAATTCGTATAAAACTGTCCAATGGTCGTTAGATTTTAATGAAAAAATTCCTGATGGCTTGAAAGTAGAGAGTATCTCAATCAACAATGAATCAACGGTGTCTCATACTCTGAAGTATAATTCTTCGTCACGAACGCTAGCAGGGAAAGTAAATGTAATCTGTGGCAAAGATAGTTTGCCATCTTGTAACAATCATTTTACCGAAACGTTTTATGAGAAAGTGACCGTGAAATTGATAGCTGAAAAACCTGGTACTTACAAATTCAATAGTGGAGCCATCAACTACTCACTCACAGCCGACCATTCTGGGAACGGTCACGGATCTGTAAAACATAATCGGTCCATCAATTTAACATCTGATCAAATTGGTGACTCGCTTTTATTGGTAGAAGAATTAAACATTCAACTTCCATCTGAGTTGGAATTGTATTTAAATGATACAGGTAACTTAAATGCGGAGTTGTCGACGGCTAAAGCAACGATTCCGCCAAATATCGAACTGGATTGGGAAATCGTTAACACCGATATTGTGAAAAAGACGAGTGCCGCTAACCAAAGCTTGTCCGTTGAAGCGTTGGAAGTCGGGACGACGACGATTCAAGCCGTGTATGTCCACAACAATAATTATGAATCTAAATCCCAACCGATGACGGTAAAAGTCAAATTGCCTAATCTCGCAATCGATTCTACGGATAAAGTGTTATGGGTCTATCAAGATAAGAGTGGCAGCTTAGTGAAACAACAAGCGGTGTTGAATCTTACGCAATTAGTAGAGGACGATAAAGTTGTCAACAACCCATTCGACGCCACGTGGGAAGTGAAGTCAACGGCGCTCAGTCTCGTGTCGAGTCAAAACTCATCGGCCACAGTACAGGCTGAGCATGGAAGCACGGGTAACGTCTCGGTAATTGCTTCACTAGTAAAATATCCGGGACAGACTAATACCTCTTTGATTGAAGTGAAAGAATATCCGCAACGCGTCGCGACACCAAACGTCGTCTTATACATGTCAAACAGTCCTTACGAATACCCGGTCAAGTTCTGGCCAGAGACATCGAACGTCACTGAGTACGGATTGACGGTTTTAGAGGGTACGGATGTACTCAAAGTTAAAGATGGCGTATTGACGCTCTTGAAACCAGGTATTGCTAAAATCGGTTTAGTAACTGAGAATGTTGATCGTTTCTTCCCGAAAGGTGATGGCCCCGAAGTCATCAGCCAGACTTTCTATGTCCGAGTTAAAGAAGGAATTGATCCGAACCCAGGTACGGCTGAACCAGCAATTGATTTCTATTGATGACGCTACAAAAAGAAGCTACTCGCGCGAGTAGCTTCTTTTCTTATTTCTTTAATTGTTGACCGACGAACAGTTGCAACTGGTTCGTGACCGGTAGCGTGTCGATTTGTCGGAAGACGCCTTCGTTGTATTCCATGACGAGCCGGGACTTATCGACTGCAGGAGAAGCATCGACGTTTCCAGGGGCGAAAGAGGCTTGTTTATCTGCTTGTTCCGGCAACGATTTGAATGTTCCACGGAACGTGTTCACTTCAAGCGGTCCTTTGCTATACAGGCCACCTTTCATGTTGACGATTGATCCAACAGAATAGAGACGTGTCGGTTCTGTCGAGGCACTGTACATGAACGCTTGTAGCGTGGAAGATGTGTTCTGGAACTCATTGATTCGGTTCAACAAAATTTTCCCTTTGGACAGGAGAACAAGTGAACTGTCATTCCCCCCGGCGGTAGCCGGCAACAAGTCAGCCCCGTCGATATACGTGTCACCGAGCGTATACACCGTCGTATTGAATGCGACTTTCCCACGAATCGTCAAATCGCCGTTAATGATGAGCGGACGGCTGATCGTAATTGTGTCAATCGCATCGATGGTCACGTCGCCATCCAATAGAAGTGGGGTTGTATTGCTGGCAATCGATCGAGAGATGACAATCGAGATATCGTCCTTACTCACATAGTTATCGATTGTTTCAGTCGCTAACTCTACAATTTGCATACCGGTGATGGCATCTAACTGTCCTTGATCAATCAAGTTGGTTTTCAACAGTTCGGGTTTGGTTGAATTAACGGGTCGGTAATATTGTTTGATGAATGGCTCGTCCGTTCGAGTGATACCTGATTTGAAAAAGATTTCATCACCCGGTTTATCATTATACGTGATGTCCGTTAAAGAACCCATGAACCGATTCACGTATTGGACGACCGAATAATCATAATTGAAATTCGAAAAACTGCTCTCGACCGGCCCAACCTCAGGCTGATGGTCCACACCTGGCGTGACTGAGTTCGTGAAATAGTTCGGCGAGTCACAGCCGTCGCACGTCGCCCCGTTCCCGAGGTCGATGCGACCGTCGAGATAGAAGCGGCTCGAGGCACTATTGTTCAACGTGTTGACTCGATCTTTCAGTTGATACTTCGCATCGCGGTCGAGCGAAAGTTTCGTCCCGGCGAACAAGTTCCCTTCAATCTTCGGCGGACCGTTGACCGTCAACGTGTCATCGGACCCGAGCACGTAATAGAGGAACGACGGTAACGCCGTCACGTATACTTCCTGGCTATACGTGCTCGTCTGCATCGGCTGTTCCGGTTTCGCTTTCGTCGTCCCGGTCGCCGTCAGCGTCAACACCGTCGTGAACGGCGCATTCGCCTGGTCCGCCGTCGAGCGGGTGATGGAGTAACGGATGTCGTTGTCGCCCGATTGCAAATCACCCGTATAGAGCGTGTTCGCTTGGAGCACCGTCGCGACTTTTGCTTGAAATGCTGCTTGGTTCTCCATATACGGTTGAACAACATCTGCATCGTGGAGCGGGAACGTCGTCCGCAAATCGGCGACGAGCACGTCGAGCACGCCTTTGACATCTGTATCGAGTTGCGTCTCGTCGACGCGGATATTCGTCTGCTTGTTCGTCGCCAAGTTGACTTGAATCGCAGCGAGCGAGAGGACGGCGAGCGCCGCCATCGTCACGAGGACGAGGATGAGGACGTAGCCTCGTTCATCTTGTTTCATCTGGATCCCTCTTTTCATAACGGGATGGTACTCGTAAACGTCTTGGTGAGCGTGGCATCGTCGCGCGAGGCGAGCGTCACTTGAATCTCCATCAGTCCGGACACGATGTAAGCCTCGCGTCCGCTCCTTGCGTCCGTCACTTCGTCCTGAATGTCGATGGTGACGGCTTGGACGGTGACGTCAGGGTTGTCCGTCACGAAACTTAACGGGGCGAGCTCGAACACGGCGTCTTCCATATAGTCGCCTTGACGGTACAAAATGCCTTCCGTCGAGATGCGCGGGGCATGGAGACGGTGGAACGAATATGTATCCCCGTTGACGGTCAAGGCGTCGAACTCGGTCTGGTTGATGTCCTGGAGGACGCTCGTAATCAAGTAGTCGGCCTCACTCCGGAGCGAGCTCGTGTCGTTCGTCAGACGGAAACCGAGCGAGCCGGTCAAGAAAACGGTGATCACGATTCCGGCAAAGATGGCGGAGATGACGAGCGCGAGCAACAATTCGACGAGCGTGACGCCGTCCTCACGGTCACGGAAGCTCTGGAACGTCCGTCTCAGGGAATTTATCTTGAAGCGTCGCATTCGTCACCACTCCTTTCAATGTGATGGGTTTGAGCAACGTCTCCGAGGCGACGGTAATCTCGACGTTGACGAGGTCAGCGGGTAATTCGTTGCCTGGAGAGAGGATGGTCACATCGAAGGCGCGCCCGTTGATGGTAACGTCACACAAATCGCAGACGTTGGCCGGCGTCTTCTGGAGGATCGAGATGTCGATCGGGTCTCGCGTTTCGGCCGCCCGACGCTTCAACGTGTTGAGCGTATTTTGGGCGACTTGGTTTGCCACGGTCCGGTCAAGATCCGAGGAGGTGATTCGCAAGCTTTGGGAGAAGATATTCATGAGCGATAATGCCAGGATCGAGACGACGACAATCGAGACGAGCACTTCGACGAGCGTGAAACCTTGTTCGGAACGGTCCACCGCATTGACCTCCTTTTCAAAATTCATTTAATGATAGGAAAAAAGAGACTTTTAACCTGAAATAATTGTTATTTTCTGTACAATGCATATTATACTAAAGTTACAGTGGGAACGGATAGTAATTCAAAAGTCTCATTTGACTTGAAATAGAGGGGGAAATGGAATGAAGCGATATGGGATGCACCTGTTCATCCTGGCGGGGCTAGTCCTGCTCGTGTCGTTGCCGACGATCGGGCTCGTGAACTATCTCGATGCCTCGGCGAAGACGACTGCTACATATAAAGAGACGACCGTGGCCGGCATCGACGTGTCGGGGATGACGAAAGAAGAAGCGATCGTCCGAATCGATAACGCCATCAAAGACTTCAACAACACGCCGTTCACGGTGACGCTCGTCGATGGGACGGCGATCGAGGTCGGCAAAGATGTCGTCTCGTTCAACGTCGACGCGACACTCAAGGCGGTCACTGAATCGGGTACATATCCGCTCGTCACGACGGTCGACGAAGAGCGATTGACACCGTACTTAGAGAACCAACCGGTGACGCTCTCGATGGTGACACCGCCGCTCGTCGAATCCGCCTCGAATTTGAACTCAGACGTCGTCCTCGAGATGACGGCGACGGAGAGTGAAGTCGTCGCTTCGATCACGGTCAGTCCGACGCCAGCGATGCGCTCGGCACTCGAGCGGATGAATGGCTTCGAGATGGAAGCCGGGGACATCTTCAGCTTGAAAGCGTTCGGGGAAGATTTTGAGGCGCTCAGCACGCTCGGTTCCTCGATGTATCAATTGTTCGCGGCGACACCGTTCCAAATCCTAGAACGGGTTCAACATGAGACGCTCCCGACCGGCATCGAGCTCGGCTATGATGTCAAAGTCGACGAGCGCTCGAACTTCGCCGTACAGAACACGGAACAGACACCATACGCGCTCATCGTCTTAGAAGAAGGGAACGCGATGACGGTCCAATTGCTCGGTAAAGTATTCGTTGGAGCGTACGAGTCGCGCGTCGAAGACGTGACGAGCGTCCCATATCAAAACATCGTCCGTTTCTCGCCGTCGCTCACGGCCGGCAGTTCCTCTGTGACCCAGTCCGGTCAGACCGGCGAGTCGGGCAAATTGTATCGTGTCCGCATCACGGATACGGGCGAGTCGCTCGAACTGCTCGGATTTGATTTTTACGAGCCGATCCCGGAGATCGTGACGAAAAGTTCCGTCCCGCTCCCGCCTCCTGAACCGGTCGAACCGGTGATTCCAACTTTCCCGGACGAATCACTGGAAGATGACCCGTTCGATGACGATGTAGAGGATGACGGATTGAATGAGTTTGAAGAACAGCCACCGGTGTATGAACAGGACCCGGTGCCAAGTGAGGGGGCAGTCGGATGATCGGTTATTTGATTTTGATCGCCTTTTGGGTACTTGCCACATTGACCGTGTTCGCCTTGTCGATTCCATACATTCGGAAGCGGGAGACGAAAGGAGTCATCTCGTTACTCGTCGCCGTGCTCTCGCTCGGCGTGTATAGCCTGTATGTCGAAGGGCTCGAGCGGACGTGGTGGGCGTGGGTCCTCCTCGCCCTCGGTTTGGCCGGCGGTGCGGCACTCAGTGCGTTCATCGAACAGCGAGACGTCGCACAGGAGGTACCACAGAGGATGGTGAAGTAAGTTGAGACGAATGAAGAAACGGCTCGGCGAGATGCTCGTCGAGGCGGGGATGATCACGCAAACACAGCTAGACGAAGCACTTACTCAAAAGCGGACCGGAGAGAAACTCGGGGACGCGCTCATGCGATTGAACTATTTGACCGAGACGCAACTGATTCAAGTGTTGCACGAGCAGTTGAACGTGCCGGTCATTTCATTATATTCAGAAGACATCAATGTCACCGTGACGAAACTCGTCCCGAAAGTCATCGCCCAAAAACATGACATCATGCCGATTTCGTTACAAGGTAATACACTGTTCATCGCGACGGCGGACCCGCTCGATTTGATCGCCATCGATGACGTGCGTCTGCAGACGGGGATGAACATCGAGGTCGGGATCGCCACGCGCGAACAGATTCGTAAGACGATTAGCCGCTTTTACGAGATGGACGCGTCACTCATCGAGATTTTAAAAGAAGAAGCGCCTGAACTTGACCGGGAAGAGACCGCATCGCGTGATGACGCTCCGGTCATCCGGCTCGTCAATCAGCTCTTCTTGAGCGCGATCGATCAGCGCGCCTCAGATATCCACTTCGATCCGCACGAGAAGCAGCTGCATGTCCGTCTTCGAGTCGACGGTGATTTACGAACCGAAGCCATCTATCCGAAGAAGATTCAAAGCGTCATGCTGACGCGCCTCAAGGTCATGAGTAACCTAGATATCACCGAGAGCCGCTTGCCACAGGACGGACGTATCAAATATACGCTCCGGGGCCGCCCGTACGACTTCCGCGTCTCGACGCTCCCGACGATGTATGGCGAGAAAATCGTCATCCGGGTGCTCGACTCGTCGGAAGGGTTGACCGATTTGACGAAACTCGACTTCGGCGACAAGAACGAGGCAGTGTATCGCGACATGCTGAAACGGCCGAACGGGATTATCCTCATCACCGGGCCGACCGGGTCAGGGAAATCGTCGACGCTCTATGCGTCGCTGCGCGAACTGAACGATGAATCGAAAAACATCATCACGGTCGAGGACCCGGTCGAGTATCAACTCGACGGCATCAACCAAGTCCAAGTCAATTCGAAAGTCGGCTTGACGTTCGCGTCGGGTCTGCGTTCGATTTTGCGACAAGACCCGAACATCGTCATGGTCGGGGAGATTCGGGACACCGAGACAGCCGAGATTGCCATCCGGGCATCGTTGACCGGTCACTTGGTATTGTCGACGTTACATACGAATTCGGCCATCAGCTCGATCACCCGCTTGATTGACATGGGGGTCGAACCGTTCCTCGTCGCCGCATCGACGTCTGGACTTGTCGCCCAGCGGCTCGTCCGTCGCGTCTGTCGGGACTGCGGTCATGAACAGCCGGTCTCGAAACGGGAACAGGAACTGTTTGCCGCTGAAGGCGTCCCGGTCGACCGGATCATGCGCGGCAACGGCTGTGCGTCATGTAACTTCACAGGTTACCGCGGACGGCTCGCCATCCATGAGGTCGTGCCAATCGATGAAGGGTTGCGCCGCCTGATCATGAACCAAGCGACGGAGGCCGAGATGGTCGCCTATGCGAAAGACCAAGGCGTCCGCTTCCTCCTCGCCGATGGGCTTGAGAAAGTCGCGCTCGGGCTGACGAATACCGAGGAAATATTGAGAACAGTGATAACGGAGTGAGCCTATGATCCATCAGTCGATTGAAGTGATTTTAACGAAAGCGGTCGAACAACGCGCCTCGGACATCCATTTGACCGCCGGCTCGCCGCCGATTATCCGGGTCGACGGGAGCCTCATCACGATGGGGGACGAGAAAGTGTTGCCGCTCCATATCGAAAGCTATTTGAAAGACATCATGACCGAAGAGATGCGGGGCCGCCTCGAGATGCAGCGCGACCTCGACTTCTCGTTCGGGGTCCCACGCGTGTCGCGGTTCCGCGTCAACGCCTATTACCAACGGGGCACGGTCGCGATCGCGTTCCGTTCCATTTCCGGGGAAATCCCGACGATGAACGAGCTCGATTTGCCGCAAGTGCTGAAGCGACTGATCGAGAAGCCATACGGGCTTATCCTCGTCACCGGACCGACGGGATCAGGGAAATCGACGACGCTCGCCGCGATGATCCATGAGATCAACCGGACGCAGCGGAAACGAATCATCACGCTTGAAGATCCGATTGAATATTTGCATTCGCACGACCAGAGCATCGTCGACCAACGCGAGATTGGCTCCGACGTCATGAAGTTCGTCGACGGTCTGCGGGCCGCGCTCCGGCAAGACCCGGACGTCATCTTGCTCGGTGAGATGCGCGACCTCGAGACGATTTCGACGGCGATGACGGCCGCCGAGACGGGCCACCTCGTCATGGCGACACTCCACACGTCGAGTGCGATGTCGACCGTCAGCCGCATCATCGACGCGTTCCCGGCCGAGCAACAGGACCAAATCCGGACCCAGCTCGCCAACGTCCTGCTCGGTGTCGTCAGTCAGCGTCTCTTCCCGCGTGTCGACGTGCCGAAAGGACGTGTCGCCGCGATGGAGATCATGATCGGCAATCCGGCCGTCGCCAACTTGATTCGGAACGAGAAGGAGTTCCAACTCCCGACCGTCATCCAGACGAACCGGCAGAACGGGATGCAGACGATGGACATGGCGATCGAACAGCTCGTCCGTCAAGGCGTCATCAACCCGAACGCCGTACCAAATGAAGAGAGGTGACTGAATGGCCATCTTCCAATATGAAGGTAAATTGCTGAACGGGAAGCGTAAGAAAGGGCGGGTCACTGCCGTCTCGCTCCGCGAAGCGAAAGAAAAGCTGCGCCAAGAATCGATTCTCGTCACCGAGCTCGCTGAACTCGAGTCGACAGGGTTGAATAAAGAAGTCAACTTGCTCCCCGAGCGGGTCAAGATTGAACATTTGATTATGTATGTGCGCCAGTTCGCGACGCTCATCCGGGCCGGTGTGCCGATTGTCCGGGCCACGTCCATCTTGCGCGTCCAGACTGAATCGAAAGTGTTGAAGAAGACGCTCAGCCAAGTCGAGGACGATTTGCGCGAAGGGATCGCGTTCTCGGAGGCGATCAAGAAACATCCGCGCGTGTTCTCGAACTTCTTCAGCTCGATGGCACTTGCGGGTGAGGCGAGCGGGAATTTGGAGGAGGCGCTCGAGCAAATCGGGCTCCAGCTCCAAAAACAATATGACGTCAAACGGAAAGTCATCTCGGCGTTGACGTATCCGCTCGTCGTGTCGATCGTCGCCATCGGCGTCGTCGCGTTCCTCATGGTGAACGTCGTCCCGACGTTCGCGAGCATCTTCGGACAGCTCGGTGGGGAACTCCCGCTCATCACGCGTATCGTCGTCGCCGTTTCCGATTTCGTTGCCGCCTATTGGTGGCTCATCTTCGGTGGGGCGCTTCTCGCACTGCTCGTCTTTACGTGGATGTTGAAGCGCGACAAGGAACGGTATGTGATTGATGGATTGCTGTTGAAAATGCCGATTTTTGGGCCGATCGTCCTAAAGTCGCAAATCGCCTTATTGACCCGAAGTTTGGCCGTCTTGTTGCAAGCGGCGGTCCCGATTTTGTCGGCGATTGAGATCACCGAGAAGATTGTCTCGAACCGTGTCATCCGCAAAGGTCTTGCTCAAGCACGTAAGATGATGGCGCAAGGGATCCCGCTCCATGAACCGCTCGAACGGAACGATAGCTTCCCGCCGCTCATGACGCAAATGATTGCGGTAGGCGAGGAGAGCGGGGATTTGGACTCGATGTTGAACGAGGTCGCAGAGTTTTATGAGACCGAGGTCGAGACGACGACGGACCGCCTGAAATCGATTATCGAGCCACTGTTGATCGTCGTCTTAGCGAGCATCGTCGGCGTCATCGTCATCGCGATTGTCGTCCCGATGTTCCAAATTTATGGCGATATCCAAAATCAGTAGAAAGTTTTTATTTATTTGCAGATTTGTATCTTTTCAATCCTAAATTTTGAATGTATAGTAAAATTGTTCTACTAGTATTAGGTCAAAGGTAATGAATCTAGCTTACATCACAGCACAACACACAAAAGGGGAGAATGAATCATGTTAGAGAAAATGAAAATGATTTGGCAAGATGCCAAACAATTGAAAGATGAGCGCGGACTCACACTCGTCGAGTTACTCGTCGTCGTCGTAATTTTAGGGATTATCGCAGCCATCGCCGTTGTCGCGATTGGTGGAATTATCGAGAACTCGAAGAAAGATGCGATGGTTGCCGATGCGAAGCAGATGGTTAACGCTGCCAAATTATATGTGGCGTCAAATGAAGTGGCTGATAATACAGTAATTCGCTTCGTTGGTGCAGATCCTACTACTGGAAAAGATGGTTCTAGTTTAATGGACACGATGAAAGATCCTTTTGGGACAGCCTATACAAATGCAGTAGTGTTTGTAGATAAAGGAACAGACAATAAATACACTTACAAAGTTTGGTTAAAGAGCCAAGGTAATAAACAAATTGGTACAGCCGCAACTGATGCAGGTACAATTGCATCAAGCGCTCTAAATAAAGAGTCAGTTGCCACTTATAACTAAGAATCTTCCGGCTGGCGCTGGGCACTCGCTCAGCCTAGCCGGTTTTCTGTTTTTGGCATATACTTACAAGTAAGGAAGTGACCTTGATTGGTTGAATTCATCGGACTTATTTACAGTCTCGTCCTCGGGGCCGTCATCACGTCATTCACGAACGTCGTCGGGCTCCGCGTGCCACGCAAACAGTCCATCGTCACGCCGCGCTCGCACTGTCCGTCATGCGGACACGTCTTATCCGCTTGGGAACTGATTCCGGTCTTCGGTTACGTATTCCTACGCGGGAAGTGCCGCGGCTGTGGCGGGCGGATCGCGCCGACGTACCCGCTCTTTGAACTGTTCGGAGCGGTCGGTTACGCCTATAGCTTCTGGCTTTACGGCTTTAGCCTCACGACGCTCCTCGCCTTCGTCTTCTTATCGACGCTCCTCGCACTCGCGATGTCCGATTTGTCGACGATGCTCGTCCCGAACGTCATTTTGCTGTTCACGGCACCGGTCCTCATATTGTTCGCCTATGGCGCGGGTGTGACCTGGTGGAGCCCGATTGCCGGAGCGGCGCTCGGCTTTTCTGTCCTCGCCACCGTTTTTTTCGTCTCCAAGGGGGGACTTGGGGCCGGCGATGTCAAACTATTTACAGTAATCGGGCTCGTGCTCGGGCCGCGCGACGTCCTCGTCGCCTTATTTTTATCGAGCTTGATTGGAGCAATCGTCGGACTGACACTGATTGGTTTGAAACGGATGGATCGCAAACAGCCGATTCCGTTCGTGCCGTCGATCGCACTTGGCACGATGCTGACGTTTTGGTTCAGCGAACGCTTCTTTGATTGGTATTTTGATTTGATGTAGGGGGAAACCAGCATGAGCCGGTCTATAGAGAAAGGAACGGTCGCGTATTTCTCGTTCGATGCGCTCAGCATCCACGGGGCCGTGATTAAACAAGGCGTGTTCAAACGCAGCGCGTCCGTCCAATTGGCGAAAGGCGCTTACGTAGGGGGACAAATTGAAGACGAGAACGCATTCGGTCTCACCTTCGACGAACTGTGCCGCAAACTGAAAGTCCGAAAAGGGATGGTCTGTGCCGTCGATATGGCCGAGACCGAGGTATTGTCCCGTAAAGTCGAGATCCCATCGACGATCCCGAAAGATGAGATTCGCGGCTATCTGTTCATGGAAATCGGCAGCTCGATCATCTTGCCGTTCGACGACGTCGCCTTCGACTACGAGGTGCTCGGCGAGACGGAGACGAAGACCGAGGTCATGCTTCACGCCGTCTCGGTCGATTTGACGAAAGCCATCCGCGCCTACATGAAAAAACGTGGGTTCCAATTGAAGAAGATTGTACCGCGTCCGGTCGCCATCGCCAACGGGGTGGCCCGACTCGAGACGCTCGACCCGCTCAAGTCGACGCTCCTCTGGCACGTGACACCGTTCGCGCATCAGTTGCTCGTCCTTGAAGAGGGCCAGGTCCGCTTCATCCGCGCCATCGAGACCGACCTCCCGTACCGCGCCGAGACGACGGATGGGCTTGTCACGTATACATATAGCGGCTCCAAAGAGACGCTCGCGACGCAGACAGACGAGTGGCTGAACGAGCTGGCCCGTTTCCTCGACTTCTATCGCTACTCGCTCCGGACGGACGGACGCCCGATTGACGAGTTGCTCGTCTCGGGGACGGTCCCGAACCTTGACGATCTCGTCCAGACGATTGAAAGTGAGGCGATGGTGCCGGTCAAACGGATCGCCGACCCGCTTCCACTGTCTCACGCGACGCCATTGTCGCACCAGATGTTGCCGCTCCTCGGGATGGCGACGCTCGACAAAGAGCACGACGCCAACTTCATCAACTCGACCGATGTGACGCTCCGCTGGCCGATCATCGCGAGCCTGCTCGCACTCTTGATCGGTGGCGGGGCGACCGGTTACTTGTTTTATGAAGTGAACGAGTTGAAGCGGAACGAGGCCCAGGTCGAGGAGCAGTTGCAGCTCGTCCGCATCTATCAGACCGAGCAAGTGAACTCAAAGGGTCAGCAAGTCCTATCGCTCGACCAGACGGTGACTGCGCTCACAGCTGAAGAACGATGGGCCGTGCCGGCGCTCCGGGCGTTGACCGAGCAATTGCCGCCGACGGGTTACGTATTGACGTATAACTACGCCGACGGTTCGCTCATGAGTGTGCGTACTCAGTTCGAGACGCTCGCCGATTTGAATGCGTTCCAACGCTCGCTCTTGAACGACCCGCGGTTTGAGAACGTCAAGCTGCTTGGCGTGACGACCGAGACGAAAGCGGAGACCGAGCAGGAAGAGACGGACACCGATGAGCCGCTCAGTCCGAGTGTGCTCGATTCGACGAACGAACCGCTCCCACGCTACATCGGCGAGTTTACTTTCACGTTCATCGATGCCGAACCGGAGACGCCAGAAGGGGAGACCCCAGATGGTGAGACACCGGACGGCGAGACGGAAGAGACGACCGATGAGGAGGTGGTGAGCGAATGAAACGATCGACGATTTATTTGATTTTTACAATCTGTTTGTTCGCAGCCATCGCCGTACCGTCTTATTTCGGCTACCAATACTTCATCCACCAAGGCAACGTCAAGTCGCTCGAGCGAGAACTGTCGCTCGAGCAGACGAAGCTCGAACTGTTGCGCCAAGAAGGGGAAGTCGTCGACGTCGCCGACTCGCAGCGCCTCCAGACGCGTGTCCCGACCGAGGCAGCCCTCGACACGGTCGTCGAGACGTTATCGCAGGCGAGCCAACTGTCTGACGTGCGCGTCACGAGCATCGCTTTCGCCGACGGTGTCATCGCCGAATCGGAAGTGCCGGAAGACATCGACGAGCCGGAACCGAACGATGTGAGCGCGACGGCTGAACCGGCCGAACCGGTTGAGATCACGCCGGTCAACGCCTCGTCAATCCGCTCGACGGTGTCGCTCCAAGCCGACACGTACGAGTCGCTCGTCTTGTTCCTCGAGTCGGTCGAATCGATGAACCGAATTCACATCTTGCGCACGGTCCAATTCACTGGACCGACGGAGACGGGGCCGAACACGACCGAGACGGCCGAGCCGCTCGATTTCACGGTCGAACTCGATGCGTTCTATCGTCCGGACCTCGATCAACTCACAGACGATCGTTACGTACCGGCGCAGACGTTCACCCCGAAAGACATCCCGGTGTACGACTATACGACGCCATGATTCGAACGTCCCTTCAAAAAGAAGGGGCGTTTTTTTGAGGCGTCTTGGATTGTAAACGCCTGCCCGTTTGCCTACAATCGACAGTGAAGTGTGATACGGAAAAGAAGCCCGTTACGCACATATGGAAGGAGTCGTTACAATGAAACCAACACAGAAACGTGTCATCCTCGCCTCGATGTCGCCACGGAGGACCGAGCTGTTGAGCCAGGCCGGGATCAGTCATGAGGTCATCCCATCTAACGTCATCGAAGGGACGAACGGTCGGGAACATCCGGACGAGTACGTTGGACGCCTCGCTCGCGAGAAAGCGATGGACGTCGCCCGCGACAACCGTGACGCCATCGTCATCGGCTCGGATACGGTCGTCGTCTTAGACGGGACGATCTTAGAGAAGCCGAAAGACCGGGACGACGCGCGAGACATGCTACAGCGCTTATCGGGGGCGACCCACGAAGTGCTCACCGGTGTCAGCATCATCGGGCCCGAGCGGCAAGACTTGTTCGTCACGACGACGCACGTCACGTTCATCGACATCCCGGACGCGTGGCTCGACGGCTATCTCGATTCGACGGAGCCGTACGATAAAGCTGGCGCCTATGGCATCCAAGGGTCGGGCGGTCTGTTCGTCGAACGGCTCGAAGGGGACTTTTATAACGTCGTCGGTCTGCCGATTCGTCCGCTCGTCGAGACGCTCGAACGACACGGGGTAGCGCCGCGCTTTCTGTGATTGAAGCGAAAGTTGGTGAAGGAATGACCATGGTGCTCGACCGAAGTGTTGAATCCGCAATCGCCCGGCTGCTCCAAATCGGGGGCAGGGGTGGCGACCCGCACGAGACGGCCCGACGGCTGTCCGACGTATATCCGACGCTCCGGGCGCTGTCGCAGGCGTCCGTGAGCGACCTCTGTCAAATCGAGGGCATGACGAAGAAGAAAGCTGAGCAGTTGCTCGCAGCGTTCGCGATCGGTCTCCGTTACGTCGAGGAACCGAAAGTGGAGACGCCGACGATCCGTTCGCCACAGGACGCCTATGAACTGCTCCGTGATGAACTCCGGCTCTTGAATCAGGAACATTTCATCTGTCTGTATTTGAACACGAAGAACCAGCTCATCGCCCGGAAGACGCTGTTCGTCGGTGGGCTCAATTCGTCGATTGTTCATCCACGTGACGTGTTTCGCGAGGCGCTCAAACTGTCGGCCGCTTGTTTCATCGCTGTCCATAACCACCCGAGCGGGGACGCGACCCCGAGCCGGGAAGATATCGAGGTATCGGAGCGGCTCGTCGAGGCCGGTCACATCGTCGGCATCGCTTGTCTCGACCACGTCATCATCGGCGAGGACCATTACGTCAGTATGAAGCAACGTGGGTATATGAATGGTTGAACAGGGGGCAGGCGCATGTGCGTCTGCTTTTTTGTTCAGACTCCATGTTTCCTACATTCCCTCAAAACAAAACCCCATAAATGTTGGATGGTCATGTCCAACGTTTATGGGGTAGTTCACAGCGGGTGGTTTTGGCTTGTCCTTATTTACTCGATGAAGGACTCGAAATGGGCGACCTACGTCGAGTCCATAAGACATACATGATCGCCATGGCTAACGTCAGTAGAATATATATAACAAACGTATTTAAGTTAAAGAGTTGATTACTCATATACGTATATGTAATACTCGTCACTCTCTCAAGGAAGAGAGGATCAGTAATCTTATACTCTCGTTCAATGACTACTTGTTGGACGTACTCTTTACGCTCGTGATAATTATCAACCTGCTGTTCATAGATGAAAAACAAAGCGATCCCGATGATGAACAACAGAGGGAGTAATATACGGGAATTAGAGTTGAAAAACTTCATCACTTTGATCCAATCATTCATGATGAACAGTGCAAGGAGCAAAAGGATAGGAATAAACAATAAAGCAGGGTTACCATTCCCAGAAATCTGAACCGGATCAACCGTCGACAGATTTCCAAGATAAAACGCGAGTGAAGCGATTGTGATCCGACTTAGAGCGAATAACCATTGTTTAATCATAGGTTCTCCTCTTCACTTAAATTTTTCAATCATGTCTAACATAAATTATAGGCCATAATCGGCCATCGTCACAGTCAGATAGTGGTCGTTGTTGGTCCATTTAAATTAAATCAATATGCCGCTTCAAGAACATAATGATTATAGATGATAGTTTAGACTTGAGCCTAAAGCGTATGAGCACGTCATCCATAACCTGAGATCATTTTTGTATGAAGCAATGAGGGTGTATGAATGTTTGAAACTGGGATTTAATTTCCAAATGAAACATTCGTTTGCTATACTGACAGACGAGGTGTTCATATGGAAAAATTGATTTGGTTATTGATGCTTGTTGTCGCGCTCGTCGCCAGTTTCGTCCCGCTTGAGCCACTCGTACTGTCGCTTCTCGTGTTCGCGTTGTTCATCTTCATCAGTGTGGCGCTGTTTCAACGGTTCCAACGTGAGGATCATTGGCTCGACCGCGTCTCACCGCTCGTCGGTGTCGGCATCGGGATTGGCGCATTGATCGCGTATGCTGCTCTATTTGTCGCTTGGTTCAATTCATCAATCGACCTTCAGGTGTGGCAAGTCATTCCGCAACTCATCTTCATGTATATCGGGATTTACTTGTTCGTCGTGACGGTGTCGAGTTTTTTGGCAGGGGCGACCCGCGTCCGTCCGTCCCGATTCTTTCGGCCGGTGCTCATCTTCTCGGTCGTCTTTTACGGATCGATGCTTTTGCTCCCGCTCCAGCCAGGTCTCTAATCTTCAACTTGTCATTCGAACGAAGCAGGCGCATCCGTGCCTGCTTTTTGTTTGTTTAGAGGAGTCATCAAACGCGGCGTCGAAAACCGAGAGTATACGGTTCTATACGACCTACGAAGAGGGAATGTGATCAGATATGAATGAGGAGACTATCTATCAGGAACGGGATTTGAAGTTGATGTTGACGGACATCAAGGACGGGACGGTTCGGTTACAGGAATTAGACGAGGAGCGGGTCATACAATCGATGCTCCATCATATTGGATCGACGGATGCGGAGCTTCGAGATCAGTTGATTTACACGCTCTTTTATCGCTTCATCATCGAAGACGAACAACTGACGAACGAACAACTGACTGGTCTATTCAATTCGACGCTCAAATACCACTTGTTCCACGGCATCGGAGAGACGGCATCAGATACCGTCTTCACGCGGGCGTTCTCGACGCTATTGATTGCCTTGATTTTGTATCAAGACCGCCAGCAAAGGTTTTTATCGGAACCGAATCTCGAGATGTTGAAAGCGAAGCTCCTGGCATATCTCGATTGTGAAATCGATACGAGAGGGTACGTGCCCACAAAAGGTTGGGCCCATGCGATCGCCCATGTGGCCGATGCCTTCGACGAGCTCGTCCTGCATCCGCACCTCGACGAGACGGAGTTCGGGGAGATTCTCGAGGCGCTGTGGGACAAAGTGGTGTTTCCGACCGTTTATTTGCACGATGAGGATGAGCGCTTGCTGAATCCCATCTTCGCCTTGCTAGAGCGCGGGATGGACGAGCACGAAATCGTCGTTCTATTAGACGGCTTACCGGCTCAACTGAGCGCACAAAAGCAGCAACTCGAGCCCGAGCAGTATTGGCACGTCGTCCATAACGTGAAAACGTTTCTAAAGAGCTTCTTCGTGAAATTGTACGATGTAAACCGACCGATGCTTCAAACCGCCGTATTCGAGACGTTAAAGCAGATTTGACGAGAACCCATAAAAATCTAGGCAGGCGCTTTCACGCGCTTGCTTTTTGATTTGCCTTTTTGCCGAAAAGAAGGCACACTAATAAACGGTGAGACAGGACTGAGATTCGCGTTATTGTAAATAACCTGTAATCGAATGAACGTTTTCAAACATGATTTTTCCGTTATAATAAAAAATAGTGTAACCAAGAGAGGAGCAGCACGTATGTTTCGTAGTTTTAACCGAGAAATCGGAATCGACCTTGGAACGGCAAATACGCTCGTTTATGTAAAAGGTCAAGGCATCGTTGTTCGTGAACCGTCCGTAGTGGCGTTCCGTACAGATACAGGTAGAATTGAGGCCGTGGGTAACCAGGCCAAGGATATGATTGGACGTACGCCGGGCAACGTCACGGCACGCCGTCCGATGAAAGATGGGGTTATCGCCGACTTCGAGACGACAGCGACGATGATCAAATACTTCATGGAGCAAGCACAGAAGTCGAAGAGCGGTTTGTTCTCATCGAAGACGAACGTCATGATTTGTGTGCCAAGCGGCATCACGTCAGTCGAAAAACGTGCCGTCGAAGACGCAGCCAAGCAAGCGGGCGCACGTGAAGCGTACACGATCGAAGAACCGTTCGCGGCAGCAATCGGCGCCGGTCTCCCGGTTTGGGAACCGACAGGCTCGATGGTCGTTGATATCGGTGGCGGTACGACCGAAGTCGCAGTGATCTCACTCGGCGGCATCGTGACGAGCCAATCGATTCGTGTCGGCGGTGACGAAATGGATGACGCCATTATTCGTTACATCAAAAACAAATACAACCTCATGATCGGGGAGCGGACGTCAGAGACGCTCAAGATGGAAGTCGGTTCGGCTCGCATCGACGCTTCGAACGAGAATGAGAAAATGGAAATCCGTGGTCGCGACCTCGTGACAGGTCTTCCAAAACAAATCGAAGTCTCGGCTTCTGAAGTGTGCGAAGCACTCTCGGATACGGTCGAAGCGATCCTCGCGGGCGTGAAACAAACGCTCGAGCAGACGCCGCCGGAACTTGCTGCTGACGTGATGGACCGCGGCATCGTCCTCACAGGCGGTGGAGCCCTCCTTAAAAACTTGGATGACGTCATCTCGGACGAGACACACATCCCGACACTCGTCGCGGATGAGCCGCTCGATTGCGTCGCCATCGGGACAGGAAAATCTCTTGAAATGATGGACGTCCTCCGTTCAAAATCAGGCATCTCGTCGCGTCGATGAGTGGTGACACACGATGAGCCGGTTCGTACGCAATAAAAAGCTCATCATCACGCTGATCGGTATCATCTTATTCGTTGTGATTTTAGGGGTTTCGATTCGAGGACGGTCGGAATCCGCCTGGTACCAAGACGTCACGCGTGATGTGGTCGGAACGTTCCAACGGGTGTTCACGGTGCCGATCGGCTGGATGGACAGTACCGTGTCCTCGATTTCGAACGTACGAGATATTTATGAAGAGAACCGTCAATTGAAACAACATTTGACGAAATACGCGGAAGTGTCGGTCGAGGCCGATGACCTGCGCCGTGAGAACGAAGAATTGCGGCAAATGGTCGAGGCGTCCGACACGTCGCTCCGTGACTTTGACTTGATTCCCGCCGAAGTGATCGGGCGTACGCCGAACGACTGGCAGCGCTACGTAACGGTCAACGTCGGGGAAGAGCGCGGTGTCGAGAAAGGCATGGCCGTCACGGCCGCCGGCGGTATGGTCGGTCGCGTCATCCAAACGAGCGCCTATACGTCGCAAGTGCAACTCCTCTCTGACAACAACCGGACGAACAACGTCTCGGCCGTCGTCAAGGACGCGGACGGCAAAGCGACGTACGGGACGATCGACGGCTTCGACAGCGAGACGAACGAGCTCTTCTTCACGAAGGTCTCGAACAGCGTCAAGTTGAAAGAAGGCGAAATCGTGTCGACGTCAGGTCTCGGTGGGCGCTATCCGGCCGGTCTCGTCATCGGTACGGTTGAGTCGATCGAAACCGACGAATACGGCGTGTCTCAAGTCGCCCGCATCAAACCTGAGGCGGACTTCAACGAGTTCTCGCAAATGTTTGTCATCGATCGAACGCTAGACGAACCGTTCTTGACGGGTCCCGAGGAAGGAGGAGCAGCGGGTGAGTAACATGAAAGTGTTCATCGCCCTGTTCCTCCTCTTTCTTATTGAAGGGACATGGGCCGCCATCTTCTCATGGCACTATGTGACGCCGTTCTTGTATTTGACGTTGATCGGCTTGATGTACGTCAGTTTGTATGGCCGCTGGGAGTCGGCGCTCGGATTCGGTCTCGTCTTCGGGCTATTGTATGACATCGTCTACACCGACTTGCTCGGAATTTACTTATTTACTTTTTCACTCATTCCTCTCTTAGTCAGCTTCGTGTTAAAATATATAGGTGAGAACTTCTTCTCGGTCGTCATCACGTTCACATTCATGATCCTCGTGTTTTCTTTCGGGATTTTCAGTGTCATGACGGCGGTCGGTGGGACGACCATGACCATTCAAACACTATTAGTTGAACAGATTCCAGGGACGCTCGCCGTCAACGCTGTCGCCATCGCACTGTTATACGTGCCGATGACACGATACGTGGCGCCGCGGCCTGTAGCGAAAAGAGGGTAGCCATGATGGAGCGTAAACGACATATTACGATAAAAGGACATCGCAACGGTATTGCAATCCACTTCAATCCACGGAGTGGCATCGATGAGGTGCTCGGAGAGCTTGAGGCCACGTTACAAGAAATGGAGCCGCCCTCTGGGAAGATTGCACTCAAATTGCACGCGGGTACTCGTTACATCGACGAGGAGCTGTCACGTCAAATTCGTGAAGTCGTCGCTCGTCATGGCGTTTTTTATATCGAGGAGCTGTCGAGCGAGGTCATGTTGACCGAAGAGGCGAAAGCGACCTACGGCAAAAAGACGTTCCACTACCATAGCGGGACGATTCGAAGCGGGCAAGTGCTCGATTTCGATGGCTCGGTGCTCATTATCGGAGACATCAACCCGGGGTCCGAGGTTCGGGCAACGGGCAGCATATATTGTTTAGGGACGATACGAGGAAATGTGCGTGCCGGTGTCGAAGGATGGGAGGAAGCGGTCATCACCGCCAGTCTGCTCCATCCGAAGTTTTTAGCGATCGGTGAACATGTGCTCGCGTCGGACGACGACGAAGAGCTTCCGGAGATCGAGATGGGATGCGCGTATCAGACGAATCAGGGCATTGAAATGACGCGTCTTCGTCAAGTCATGACTGGGCTGAAAGACGCATATGCAATGGAATTACAGAGAGGGTGAGTTTGATGGAGCAAGTAGTAGAGCCTGTACATACAGCTAAAGAAGTGAAGAAAGGTCGGGCCATCGTCGTGACGTCGGGGAAAGGTGGCGTCGGGAAGACGACCACGACCGCGAACCTCGGGACGGGCCTCGCGTTGTCTGGCCACTCGGTCTGTCTCGTCGATACGGATATCGGTCTACGGAACTTGGATATCATCTTAGGACTCGACAACCGGAGCATCTATAACCTCGTTGACGTCATCAACGGGCAGTGCAAGCTGCATCAGGCGCTCGTCCGTGACAAGCGGTTCGAAGAGATGTATCTCTTGCCTGCGGCCCAGTCGAAAGACAAGACGTCGGTCCAACCGGAGCAAGTGAAAGAGATCATCGACCAGTTGAAGACCGAATACGACTTCGTATTGATCGACTGTCCGGCCGGTATCGAGCAAGGTTTCATGAACGCCATCGCCGGCGCCGACGAGGCTGTCGTCGTGACGACGCCTGAGAAGGCTGCCGTTCAAGACGCGGACCGCATCATCGGTATGCTCGAGCAAGCGGAACATGTCGCTGCACCGAAACTGATCGTCAACCGCGTCAAGAACCATCTCGTCGAATCAGGCGACATGCTCGACATCGATGACATCATGCGTATCTTGTCGATCGATTTGCTCGGCGTCGTCGTCGACGATGAAGAAGTCATCGCCGCTGCGAACCGCGGAGTGCCGGTCACGATGAACCCGGACAACAACGCCGGACAAGCGTACCGCAACATCACGCGCCGCATTCTCGGCGAGTCGGTGCCGCTCATGTCGATCCAGACCGAACAAAAACCGGTCGGCTTCTGGACGCGGCTCATGATGAAGTTTGGAATGAAAAAAGCCTAAGGCAACGAAAGTTGCCTTTTTGTGTCGAAAGGAGAGATACGTGTGCGATTGATCTATGAACGGACCCCGTCCATCGAACGGGCCATGCTCGTCGATGGGGAACGCCTCCTCGAGGTCGAGGAACGCTTCATCGACCAACTGTCGGTCGGGACGATTCTCGAGGCCGCGATCGAACGGATTCACCCGTCGCTCGGCGCCGCGTTTTTGACGACCGGCGAGACGACGTTCTTCCTGCCGATTGCCGAGACGCTCAAAGCGCTCGAGGCGTATCCGAACGTGCCGGGCATCGGCCAGGCGGCCGTCGTCGGTGACAAACGCCTCGTCCAAGTGACGAAAGAAGGCATCAACGGAAAACATCATAAAGTGACGGAAAACATCCGCTTCGGCGGACGCTACATCGTTTACTTCCCATACGGCCGGCGTAAGCTGTATAGCCGGAAGCTCGACCTCGTCACCCAGGACCGGTTATCGAAAGTGTTCGAGCTCGAAGAAGCGGAAGGGGTCTTGTTTCGGACGGAGTCAGGGCAAGCGAGCCCTGACGTCCTTCAAGAAGAACTTGCCTTGCTTCGGCGTCGCGCCGCGGACGTCGTGACGGCACGACGCGGGCAGGATGAGCTGCTGTGTGAACAGTTCGTGCGCCGCCATGCGGTCGAGTCGGTCATGTTGAACGACAAGGAAGCACAAGAGCGGTTATCACGGCTCGAGGTCAACGTCGAACGCCATGTCGGCAAAGGTCGGATGAAAGAAGCGGCCCGGCTCGACGGGGCGATTGAAAAGCTCGGACAGCGCGTCGTCTGGCTTGAAGGTGGTTCTTACGTCTTGGTCGAACAAGTTGAGACGATGACCGTCATCGACGTCAACAGCGGCAAGAACGTCGCCGTCAAGGACAAGGGGCGGGCAGCCGACACAATCAACGAGGCCGCACTCTACGCGGTCATGGAGCAGCTCCGACTGCGCAATATCGGCGGCATGGTCGTCATCGACTTCTTACGCGGGTCAAAAGACGGGCAGGCCCGGCTCTTGAAAAAGATGAAAGAGCTCGGCGCCCGTGATCCGCGCCGCGTCGAAGTGTACGGTTTCACGCGTATGGGCTTGTTCGAGCTGTCCCGGGAACGCACGGGCCGTTCGATTCAAGACCGGATGACGCACGACGGGAAGCCGTCGAAGCTCGCCGTCTTCTCTCGGATTGAACGTGCTTTGATGGAGCTCGCGCCGGAAGTCGAAGCGGTCGTCTTGACGCTCCCGGGCAAGTGGCACGACGCGTCGTGGGATGGGTTTGCCTGCACGGTCCTCCTCGTCGAGGGAGAACCGGATGTGGCGTTCTATGGGACGCTCGAGGAATGTCAGAATTTCGTATCTCGTCATTGACAACGATGAAACGAGAGTGGTATTATCTATAACGTTAGTTCGTTTGGAAGCACCCAAATGGCTACAACCGCACAGAACGGGTTGAAACGGTTTCGCCCTGCCCTGGATGGCGAGTCTGAGTTTAATAAGGAGGTGCACGTATATGTACGCAATCATCAAAACTGGTGGTAAGCAAATCAAAGTTGAAGCAGGTCAAGAGATCTACATCGAAAAACTCGATGCTGATGTCGAGGGTACTGTAGAATTCGGTGAAGTTCTTTTCGTTGGTGGTGACGATGTTAAAGTCGGAGCTCCACTCGTAGAGGGCGCTAAAGTTGTCGGTACTGTGGTAAAACACGGCCGCGCTAAGAAGATCACTGTCTTCAAAATGAAAGCTAAGAAAAACTACCGTCGTAAGCAAGGTCACCGTCAGCCTTACACGAAAGTTCGCATCGAGAAAATCGAAGCGTAAGCTATGATTCGAGTAACGGTCAGACGAGACGAGACGAAGTCGATTCGTTCCGTCGAAGTGACAGGTCACGCCAACTTTGCCGAACCCGGTTCTGACTTGGTATGTGCCGGCGTTTCTGCCATCATCTTTGGGGCATACAACGCTGTTGAGGTACTCGCCGGTCAGTCGCTTCTTGTAGAAATGGCAGACAAAACAGAGGGTGGCTACTTTTATGTCGAGACGTATCCTGACCTATCACCGGAGGATATGACTCGCACCCAATTGTTATTAGAAGGGATGCTCGTGCAACTAGACACGATCGCCCAGAGTTACGGTGATTATATCCAAATTGAACAATAGGAGGTGGACCTCATGTTACAATTGAACCTTCAGTTCTTCGCATCGAAAAAGGGAGTAGGATCGACTAAAAACGGTCGTGACTCGATTTCGAAACGCCTCGGCGCTAAACGCGCTGACGGACAAACGGTTTCAGCTGGATCGATTCTCTACCGTCAACGCGGTACGAAAATTCACCCAGGTGAAAACGTAGGCCGTGGTGGCGACGACACATTGTTTGCTAAAGTTGACGGCGTAGTACGCTTCGAGCGTCTTGGTCGCGACAAGAAACAAGTGAGCGTTTACCCAGTTGCGTAAGTAGAACCACGCAGAAGACTCTAGCCACTTATTTGGTTAGAGTCTTTTTTACTAGTTTTACCTAGGAGAGGATTGCATGAACTCACAGGCAGCACTGAAACTATTATCGACCGTCCGTCACGAATGGATGAATCGGCTTCAGATGATCTCCTTGTACGCGGCGCTCGAGCCTGAAAAACTCGAGGAGCTGTACGAGCGATATCGTCAGCACGCCGACGAGGAGAGTGCGCTTATTCGTTTGGATTTGCCGATGACGAGTCTCGTCATCATACAAGCGAATTGGGAAGGACGGTTGACCTACAAGGTATCGGCCGACCGTGTGTCGCTCGACGACGCGCGTGTGGCGGACAAACTTGTCCGTCTTCTGTCAGGAACGGATGGACCGATTCATGTGACGTTCACGGACGGACTGATGGTCCGCGTCTTCGGTCATGTGCCGGACGACGTGTTCACGTCAGACGAAGTGTACGAGCAGACAGTAGAATGTTCTACGTTCGTTATAAAGGAGGGGAATTAAATGTTTGTCGATCAGGTTAATATTTTTGTAAAAGCTGGAGACGGCGGTAAAGGGATGGTCGCGTTCCGCCGCGAGAAGTATGTTCCAGACGGTGGACCAGCAGGAGGAGACGGCGGTCACGGTGGTGACGTCGTATTCGAAGTAGAAGAAGGATTGCGCACGCTCGTAGATTTCCGCTTCTCGAAAAAGTTCATTGCCCATGACGGTGAAAAAGGGATGTCGAAAGGCATGCACGGACGAAAAGCGAAGCCGCTCGTCGTCAAAGTCCCACCAGGTACGATTGTATTTGATGCATCGACCGATACGGTCATCGCCGACCTTACCGAGCACGGCCAACGGGCCACGATCGCCAAAGGCGGACGCGGTGGCCGCGGGAACTGTCGTTTTGCGACGCCAGCCAACCCGGCACCAGAGATCGCCGAGAACGGGGAGCCAGGTCAAGAACGCGAATTGCGTCTTGAGTTGAAATTGCTCGCTGACGTCGGTCTCGTCGGATTCCCGTCAGTCGGGAAATCGACGCTCTTGTCAGTCGTCTCGTCGGCACGCCCGAAAATCGGTGCGTACCACTTCACGACGATCACACCGAACCTCGGTGTCGTCAAGACAGCGGACGACCGTGACTTCGTCATGGCCGATCTTCCAGGACTCATCGAAGGGGCGAGCCAAGGCGTCGGTCTCGGTCACCAGTTCCTTCGTCACATCGAGCGGACGAAAGTCATCGTCCACATGATCGATATGAGCGGCATGGAAGGGCGCGACCCGTTCGAAGACTACACGACGATCAACCGCGAGCTCGAGTCGTATAACTTACGCCTCCTCGAGCGTCCGCAAATCGTTGTCGCCAACAAGATGGACATGCCGGATGCGCCGGAATTATTGGAAGAGTTCCAGAAGAAAATCGGAGACGACGTCAAAGTCTTCCCGATCTCGGCACTCGCCAAAGAAGGACTCCGCAACCTGCTCATCGAAGTAGCTAATCTCGTGGACTCGACACCTGAGTTCCCACTCGAAGAGCTCGAAGAGAAGACGGCCACACCACGTGTCGTTTATCGTTACGAGAAGGAAGAGAAAGGGTATCAGATTCATGTCGATGAATACGAACGCTTCGTGATCACGGGGCCGCGCATCGAGAAGCTCTTCAAGATGACGAACTTCGATCACGACGAATCGATCAAACGATTCGCGCGTCAAATGCGTCAAATGGGCGTCGATGACGACCTTCGCAAGTTGGGTGCCGAAGACGGCAGCGTCGTCGCCATCTTGGACTTTGAATTCGAATTTGTCGAATAATCTTTTATTAATGAAATGGAGTGTGAAGTAAACGTGGACCCTGTGCCCTCGTCTAGTTTAATTCTTTATGCAGTTTTAGTTATGTTGTCAGCCTTTTTCTCTTCTGCCGAGACCGCGCTCTCGAGTGTGAACCGCGTCCGGATGATTCGTATGAGTGAAGACGGGGACAAGGGCGCCAAGCGCGTCCTCCACCTCGTCGACCGCTTCGATGACACGCTCTCGACGATTCTCGTCGGGAACAACATCGTCAACATCGGTGCCGCGACGGTGTCGACGGCCATCGCCACGAGTATTTACTCGGGTGGGGCCGGGCTCGTCATCTCGACGTTCGCGACGACGATTGTCATCTTGATTTTCGGTGAGATTTTACCGAAGTCGCTCGCGAAAGAGTTCGCGGAGAAGTATTCGCTTCTCATCAGCGGCATTTTGTTGTTCCTCGTCAAAGTCTTGAAACCGGTGACGATGATCTTTACCGGGTTGAAGAAGTTGGTGCTCCGCATGATTGGGATGAACGACAAAGAGCCGTCGGTGACGGAAGAAGAGTTGAAAGTGCTCGTCGATATGGGAGAAGAAGAAGGAGTGCTCGGCGAGACCGAAGCGGAACTCGTGCATAGCGCCTTCGCCTTCAACGACATTACCGTCGACGATGTGTTGACGCCGCGGATCGATATCCTCGCCGTCGACATTGACGATACGCTTGAAGAGATCAAAGACACGATCTTTAGCGGTGGACATTCTCGTCTGCCGGTGTATAAAGACTCGATTGACAACGTCATCGGGGTGTTGTCAGAGCGTGATTTCCTTCGTTCGATGATGCGTGATGAAGTGACGGACGTCCGTTCGCTCATTCGTCCGCTCACGTACGTATCGCCGCAGACAAAATTGATTGAGCTGCTTCCTGTACTCCAGCAAAAACAATCGCACATGGCCGTCGTCCTCGACGAATTCGGCGGGACGGCCGGTCTGATCACACTCGAAGATATGCTCGAGGAGCTCGTCGGAGACATTTGGGACGAGCACGACGAATCGATCGTCTATTTGAGACGACTCCGTGACGGCGTCTACGAGTGTATGGCCGACATGGATGTCGATGAGTTCGCTGATGAGATGGGAATTAAAGAACCTGAAGTAGATGCCAACACGATGGGTGGTTGGATCGTCGAACTATTAGGAGACATTCCAGAGAAAGGTGCGCGTGTCACGTACGATGACATGACGTTCACCGTTCTCCACGTCGAAAAGCGTCGGATTCGCAAATTGCTCGTCGAGACGGGTCAATCCGAACCGGTCGAACAAGCGTAAACGAACAAAAGGAGGGACCGCCAACTGGCGGTCCCTCCTTTTGTTTAGACGGTATGATGGCGCTCGACGCGTTCGAGCAGCTCGTATGGCCGAACTTTATAGATGGCGTGCGGCATATATGTCGGGTCGATTGCATCAACGAGACGCATTTGGAAGTGCTCTCGTTTGATGTAGTCGCCGACGTTCGACGCATCGACCTTGAAGAAACCGACTTCTTGCGTCTCGCCTTCCTGCGGTTGCAGGTCGCCGGAGACGTAGCGGGCACGGAACGTGACGCAGAGGACGCGCGAGGAGACGTTTTGGTAGATGCCGGTGATGCCTTCGACTTCAATATCGACACCGGTCTCTTCTTTCACTTCACGATGGACGGCGTCGACGATCGACTCATGCTCCTCGACTTGACCACCTGGCATCTCGTACGTGTCGCTCCGGTGCGTGTTCTGGACGAGCAATACTTCACCGGCCTCGTTCGTGACGTAGGCGGTCACGGAGACGATTGTACGCGGTGGCGTATAGTGACCGGTCGGCATCATGAATTCCTCACTCGACTTGATATATAAATCTTTTCCGAGACGGGCCCGCTTCTTCATCGCCTCACGGCGCAAGCCGCTCGAGCGATAATCGCGTTCGACTTGTTCGTAATGTTCGCGGTCGCGGTATTCCCATAGGGCCATGACCTCGCTCTTGTCTTCGGTCACCCAACGACCGACGAGACGAGCGCCGTGCGATACCTGAATCGGATACAGGTATGTATGGAAAAATTCGGTGAATTCATCTAAGCGTTCAGGACGGATGGTGTACGTTTTTCGACGATGGAACATGGTAATTCCTCCTTTGAAGGTGGTATCTCTATTCCGAGAAAAAAACGCTTTCCTCATGACTCTATATTCGTCATCACGATCCGTTTTCCCTCTATATCAAAAAAAAGTCAGCTCGAGCGCATCTGCTCAGGCTGACTTTTTGAATAGGCGCGGATTCGCGCGGACGTAGCGGACGAGAAAGAACAGCCCGATGATGATGCCGACATACGGCAAGAACCCGTGTGTGACTTCACCGATGTGACGCCAATTGTCGCCGAGCATCATCCCGAGTTTGACGAAGAGGAACGACCAGACAGCGAAGATGAGGACGGTCACCGTCAAAAACTTCCGGAACGATAACCGCATGACCCCGGCGCTGACAGCGAACAGTTGGCGCCAAATGACGCTAAGGCAGACGATCCAAGCGCCGTACGTCTCGAACCAGACTTCGGCTCGGCGTTGCTTCGCCTCGTTGATGCGGAACGACCGATAGAGGCGAAGGGCGACAGGGCGTCCTCCGTAGCGGCCAATCCCATATAAGACGATTTGACTGATGACGAACGCCGCCCAGGCAAGCAGGAAGACGAACAGGAACGACGTATCAAGGGAACCGATCAAGTGGCCCCCGTAAGCGAGCACGAGCTCGTTCGGGATGAATTGGATGAAGATGCCGAGCGGGACGCTGAAAACGCCGCACCCGAGCAACAGTTGTTCAAAGAAGTGCCACATGACCGTTCCCTCCTTTCCAAATTTTGTACAGGATGCATTCCATCCATCAGTATAACGAACATGAGTCGAAAGCAAAAGAAAAGATGTCACGTATTTGTGACATCTTAGTCGAGCTCGGAGACGAGGACGCCGAGTCGTTCAAGTTCTGAGACGGCGGCATCGATGGCGTCTTCACTATCGGCCTCGAGCGTATGAATGTGGAGACCACCCGTCAAATGCGACAGCGGGGCGGCTTGGTTCGCCTCGATCCGTTCGAGGAAAGCACGGACGTCGCGACGGCTCTTCACCATCAATTGCCCGGTCAATGAACCGTAGACCGGATGGTCGATGATGACGTCGCGAATCGTGACGCCCTCGTCGACGATGGCGTTCATCTCCGCTTCCATGTCCTCGGCCTCGTGGCGACAGACGATTTTACGGGTATAGGCGGACGGTGACGCCTCACCTGGTAGATAGACGTACCCGCGGGCGGTCGCGACGATCTGATGGCCCTTCGCCTTCAAGAGCGACAAGTCTTGGACGACGACTTGTCGGCTGACGGCGACGCGGCGGGCGAGCTCGGAGCCTGTGATCGGCTCGGAACTCTGTTCAATCATTTCCAGTAACGTGCGCCGGCGTTCTTCACCGGCTAAGCGTTTGTTCATAAGTTCCTACTCTCCTTGCTAAAGTGACGATGGCTTCGGCGAGTGCCGTCGTGGCCTCGACGGTCGTGTCTTCGCCGAAAGAAATGCGGACGAGCCCGTGACAGGCGCTCGTCTCATAGCCGAGCGACTCGAGCATTCGGTTCGGTCCGTTCTGGCCGGCCCGACAGGCCGACCCTGCCGACACTTGGAACCCGAGCCCGTCGAGTTCGGTCATCCACCATTGCCCGTCCCGCTGTTTCGAGACGAACGAGAAGATGGCGGGGCTCTGCTGGTCGAACTCGAGCCAATCCACGTAAGACGATGTCTTCTCTTTCAAGATAGCACGAAACGCCAAGAAATTTCTTTCATGACGTGTCCGTTGCTCGTGACGGTCGGTGAACGCTTTGACGAAAGCGCAGATGCCGGGCACGTCGATGGTGCCGGGACGGATGCCGTATTGATGGTGTCCCGGATAATAGGGCGGTGGCAACAGCCGTTCCATATAGAGGCCACCGACGCCTTTCGGGCCCCCGACTTTATGGGCGCTGAACGAATAGGCGTCAATCCCGTCGACGGAGACCGGGATCTTGCCGAACGCCTGGACACCGTCGACGTGGAACAACACTTTCTTATATTTCAATTGGCAGAGGATGTTGTGGAGCGGAAGCGTCCAGCCGGTGTCCGAGTTGACGTGTTGAAACGTGACGAGCCCGATGTCACGGTCGAGCAAATGCGTGAACGTCTCGTGGTCGAACCGTCCGTCCTTCAGCTTCAAGCGGTGAACGATCACGCCTTCTGCTTCCCACTCGTCAAGCAGAAGCGCGACCGAGTCGTGCTCTTGCCACGACGTGATGACTTCACTGCCTTTCATGCGCTTCCGGAGACTCGTGAGGGCGATGTAGTTGCTTTCGGAGCCGCTTCCGGTGAAGAGGAGCTTGCCGCGGAGCATGTCGAGCCCGAGCGCCTGCTTCAACAACCGTCGGGATTCGGTCAAGTAATCTTCCGCCATATAGCCGTGCGTGTGGAGGGAAGACGGGTTACCGTATACGCTTCGTGCCATGGCCACGTAATGGTCGAGAGCGGATTTTGTCATCGGGTGCGTCGCCGCATAATCAAAGTAACGGTTCATCGTAAGTTCCCCTTTTCTCATGTTGTCTTCTTCACAAAATTATGCGAAACTAGTTTACAAGTCAACATTACATATGAAAAACAGGTGATATACAGATGTCTTTACAGTTTGAACGGGTCGATGTGTTGATCGTTGGGGCTGGCTTGGCCGCCGTGACGGTGGCACTCCATTTGCCTCATTCATTGAACGTCCTTGTCGTCTCTAAGCATGAAGTGACAAGCGCGAACTCAGATCTGGCCCAAGGCGGGATTGCGAGCTCGTATTTGGAGCCGTCGAGTGTCGACCATGAGCGGGATACGCTCGTCGCCTCGAAACTCGCAGCCGTGCCCGACCGTGTCTATACACTCGTCGAAGAAGGACGGAGCGCGATCCGCGATTTGGAGCGCTTCGGTGTCGTCTTCGACCGGGAGGGTGCTGAGTACGCCGTCGGACGTGAAGGGGCGCATGGCATGAATCGAATCTTTCACGTCGGCGGGGACGAGACCGGACGGCACGTCATGGCGACGCTTCGTCGTCAATTGCCGGATAACGTGACCGTCATGGAACACGTATTGATCGATTCGTTGGTGAAGACCGACGGCCGCGTGACCGGGGCGACCGGATTCAACGGAGAGACACGTCTTCACGTCCAGGCCGGAGCCGTCGTCTTGGCGACCGGGGGAATCGGTGGACTCATCGATTGGACGTCGAACTGTCGCTCGGTCACGGGGGACGGGCTCGTCTTGGCGGATGAGATCGGAGCGAGACTCACGAACTTGTCTCGTATCCAATTCCACCCGACGTTACTCGCGGTCGATTCGCCCCACCTCGTCACGGAAGCGTTAAGAGGAGCAGGCGCGACGCTCGTCGATGCGTCAGGACGTCACGTGATGGCCCACCATCCGCTCGGAAGCCTCGCCCCTAGGGACGAGGTCGCTCGGTCACTCACGCGTCATGACGGCACCGTCTACTTGGATACGAGTCGCGTCGAGCGAATTGATGAACGGTTCCCGAAACTCGTCGAGACGTGCCGGATGTATGGGCTCGACTCGACGCGAATCCCAGTGCGGCCCGGGCTACATTTTCATATGGGCGGTGTGGACGTCGACGTAGACGGGCGGACGACCGTCGCTGGGTTATATGCGGTTGGTGAGGTCGCCGATTCGGGCGTCCACGGGAAAAATCGACTGGCGTCAAATTCGTTACTCGAATGCTGGGTGTTCGGAAAGCGGGTGGCGGCAGCGGTGATGGTGGAGGAGAAGCCGTTCACGGTGAACGAGACGACCGTGTATGAGGTTTCGGATGATCTGTTCAGCCGCTATCGGCAACAGATTGGGGAATGGTTGACAATCTCGCCTCAGATTGGCGAAATCGTAAGTTTCTTAGAAAATACCCAACAACTGGCACAGACGAAACACGTGTCAAGACAATTAAGTGAACAGACGTTGAGTCTGAAAGCGGCACGCCTGTTGGCCAGTGCCGTCATAAGAACGGAGGATTCAGATGAACAAAATCGCCTTGCGCGAACAGCTGACAGCATTTTTACATGAGGACATCGGGTTTGGGGACGCCTCGAGTGCCTTGATTGACCACCGCGAGACGTCGCTCGCCACGGTCAGCGCCAAGGCAGACGGCGTCTTCTGCGGCATGGACGTCGTCCTCGAGCTGGCGCAGTTGCAACGTCTCGTCGTCGAATCGTGCCAACCGGACGGCACGAACGTCACGGCAGGTGACACGCTCTTTATTTTGCGAGGCAAGACGCGGACGCTCCTTGAGACGGAACGGGTGCTGTTGAACCTCGTCCAGCACTTGAGCGGGATCGCGACGATGACGCGGCGCTGCGTCGAACGGCTCGACGACCCGACGATCGCCGTCACGGACACCCGAAAGACGACGCCCGGGCTTCGTATGCTTGAGAAACATGCCGTCCGTTCGGGTGGTGGGAAGAACCATCGGCTCCGTCTCGACGATGCCATCATGATCAAAGACAACCACATCACGGCCCTCGGCGGGATCACGAACGCGGTCGCACGGGCTCGGATGCTTGCCGGCCACACGACGCCGATTGAAGTCGAGGTCGAGACGCTCGAACAATTGCATGAGGCGATCGCGGCGAACGCTGACATCATCATGTTCGACAACCGGGCGCCCGAAGAACTGAAGGCGTGGCGTGCGCTCGTGCCAGAGCATATTAAAACGGAGGCGTCAGGAGGCATCACTGTCGAAACGATCGCAGCGTATCGCGGTACGGGTGTCGACGTCATCTCGATCGGACAGTTGACGCATTCGGTGACGGCGCTCGATTGCAGTCTAAATCTTGTAGGAGGAATCAAACATGCAATTACTCGGAACGATGCCAGCGCAGTACGCTGAGTTGACGATTGAACAGATGGAACAACGTATTGAAGCCATCAAATCCAGGCTCGGCAGCCGCCTGTTTTTACCGGCCCACCACTATCAAAAAGACGAGGTCGTCCAGTTCGCGGACGCGACCGGAGATTCGCTCCAGCTCGCACGGCTCGCCGAACAGATGAGCGAGGCGGAGTTCATCGTCTTCTGTGGCGTCCACTTCATGGCCGAGACGGCCGACATGCTGACGCGTGACGACCAGCTCGTCATCTTGCCGGACATGCGGGCCGGATGCTCGATGGCGGACATGGCCGATATCGATCAGACGGAGATTGCATGGGAAGAGCTGACCGATACGTTCGGCGACGATATCATTCCAATCACGTACGTCAATTCGACGGCGGCGATCAAGGCGTTCGTCGGCAAGAACGGGGGCGCGACGGTCACATCTTCCAATGCCCATGACATCGTCCGTTGGGCGCTCGAAGCGGGCGAGCGGATTCTGTTCTTACCGGACCAGCATCTCGGACGGAACACGGCGTTTGATTTGGGCGTGCCGCTTGAGGCGATGGCCGTCTGGGACCCGCTCCGGGAACGACTCGTCTATGAGGGTGACATCGAGGACGTGCGGGTCATTCTGTGGAAAGGGCACTGCTCGGTCCATGAGAAGTTCAACGTCGCCCAAATTGAGGCGTTACGGAAGAACGACCCGGAACGACGCATCATCGTCCATCCCGAGTGTACGTTCGACGTCGTGCAGGCGGCGGACGAGGCCGGGTCGACGTCATATATCATCGACCAAATCGAAGCGAGCGCGCCGGGGACGAAGTGGGCCGTCGGCACCGAGATGAACTTGGTCAACCGTCTCGCGGCGACGCACCCCGAGCTCGATATCATCTCGCTCAATCCGTACATGTGTCCGTGCTTGACGATGAACCGCATCGATTTGCCGCATCTGCTCTGGGCGCTCGAGTCGCTCGAGACCGATCCGGTCAACGTCATCCGTGTCAATCTAGAGACGACGAAGTGGGCGACACTCGCCCTCGAGCGGATGCTCGCGCACTGAGGACAGGCAATCGCCTGTCCTTTTTTCGTGGCGGTGGTTATGGTACAATGAATGCAGTTTTCCCATGAAGAGGAGATATGACCGTGATTGAATTCGTAAAAGGCTCCGTCGCCTATGTGTGCGCGGAATATATAACGTTGGATGTTTCGGGCGTCGGCTACAAAGTACATGTGCCTAACCCGTTTTTTTATCGTGAACAAGACGAACATGTAATCGTGTTTACGCATCATTATGTGCGTGAAGATCAACAGACACTGTACGGTTTCCGCTCACGTCGGGAACGCGAACTGTTCAATAAACTGCTCGGCGTCAACGGGATCGGACCGAAAGGCGCACTCGCCATCGTCGCCTCAGGCGATATGGACGCGCTCATCGACGCGATCGAGACCGAGAACGAGAAGTATTTGACGAAGTTCCCGGGTGTCGGCAAGAAGACGGCGAAGCAGATGGCGCTCGATTTGAAAGGCAAGCTGTCCGAGCTCGCCCCGGATTACGTACCGAATACCGGACTGTTCGCTCAAGGGGCCTCCGAACTCGACGAGGCGTGCGAAGCGCTCGTCGCACTCGGGTATTCAGAGCGTGAGATCACCCGTGTCCGCAAGGAACTGAAATCAGAAATATTGACGACAGACGCTTACATAAAGCGCGCCCTGCAATTGCTATTGAAATAAGGAGGAGACCATGGACGAACGATTGTTGTCACAATCCCATCAACAATATGAAGACTCTGAAGAGTGGAGCTTGCGTCCGCAAAAGTTCGAGCAGTACATCGGACAGGAGAAGGCGAAAGGCAACTTGTCGATCTTCATCCAAGCCGCGAAGCTCCGCAGCGAGACGCTCGACCACGTCCTCCTTTACGGTCCTCCGGGACTCGGAAAGACGACGCTTGCCCAAATCATTGCCAACGAGATGGGTGTCGGCATCAAGACGACGGCCGGCCCAGCCATCGAACGCCCAGGTGACCTCGCGGCGATCCTGTCGACGCTCGAACCGGGCGACGTCCTGTTCATCGACGAGATTCATCGCTTGAGCCGCACGATCGAAGAGATTCTCTATCCGGCGATGGAAGACTACTGTCTCGACATCGTCTACGGACAAGGCGAGATGGCGCGAAGCGTCCGTATCGATTTGCCACCGTTCACGCTCGTCGGCGCGACGACGCGGGCCGGCATGTTGTCGGCGCCGCTCCGTGACCGTTTCGGTGTGACGTTGAAGCTCGAATACTACGAGCCGCATGAGCTCGCCGCCATCGTCAGTCGGACGGCCCAGCTGTTCCGCCTGTCGATCTCACCAGAGGCGAGCGGTGCCATCGCGAAACGTGCACGCGGTACGCCGCGGATCGCCAACCGACTGTTACGCCGGGTTCGTGATTTCGCCCAAGTGGCAGGAACGAAAGAAATCGATCCGGTGCTCGCCTCAGACGCGCTCGACCGGTTGCATGTCGACGCCCTCGGGCTCGACGAAGTCGACCATCGGCTGTTACGGGCGATGGTCGAACGGTTCGGCGGTGGTCCGGTTGGACTTGAGACGCTCGCCGCGACGATTGGGGAAGATGCCCAAACGATCGAGGACGTGTATGAGCCGTACTTGTTGCAACAAGGTTTTCTGCAACGGACGCCGCGCGGCCGGATGATCACCCAGTACGCAAAGACGCATTTTGGCTATGAAGAGGAGTAACGATATGCAAGACATTCAATTGAACGTAAACGACTATGATTTTGACTTACCGGAAGAACTGATCGCCCAAGTACCGCTTCTTGACCGGACGAGCTCACGACTGCTCGTCCTCGACCGCGACACGGGCGATATCGAGCACCGTCATTTCCGTGACGTGCTCGACTACTTGCAGGCAGGCGACGCTCTCGTCGTCAACGACTCGCGCGTGCTCCCGGCCCGATTGTTCGGGGCGAAGCAGGAGACGGGCGGGAAAGTCGAACTGCTCTTACTCAAACAGACGGAAGACGATGTGTGGGAAGCGCTCGTCAAACCGGCGAAGAAAGTGCGCGTCGGTGCCATCGTCGAGTTCGGCAACGGATTGCTCCGGGCCGAATGCGTCGAAGAGCTGCCGGAAGGGGGACGCCGCTTCAAGTTCGACTACGACGGCATCTTCTATGAGATTTTAGATGAGCTCGGCACGATGCCGCTCCCGCCATACATCCGTGAACAGCTCGACGACCAAGATCGTTATCAGACGGTGTACGCCCGTGAACGCGGGAGTGCGGCCGCACCGACGGCAGGCCTCCACTTCACGGAAGAACTGCTCGCAGCGGCAGAGGCGAAAGGCGTCAAGCTAATCCCGCTCACGCTCCACGTCGGGCTCGGTACGTTCCGTCCCGTCACGGCCGATACGATCGAAGAGCACACGATGCACAGTGAGTATTTCGAACTGTCGGCCGCTTCGGCTGAAGCGCTCCGCGACGTCCGTGCAAGCGGCGGCCGCGTCTTCGCCGTCGGGACGACGTCGACCCGGACGCTCGAGACGATCGTGCGCGACCATGGGGATTTCGTCGAGTCATCGGGCTGGACGGACATCTTTATCTACCCAGGCGTCGAGTTGAAGGCGATTGATGGACTGATCACGAACTTCCATCTGCCGAAGTCGACACTCGTCATGCTCGTCTCGGCGTTCGCGTCGCGCGACATCATCTTGAACGCGTACCGCACGGCGGTACAAGAACGTTACCGCTTCTTCAGCTTTGGGGACGCGATGCTCATCACGAGGAAGGAAGAGAACAAATGACCAAACACGCAGTCACATACGAACATATCCACACATGTAAACAGACGGGAGCGCGGCACGGAATCGTCCATACGCCGCACGGCTCGTTCGAGACACCTGTCTTCATGCCGGTCGGCACGCAGGCGACCGTCAAGACGATGGCCCCGGAACAAGTCAAGGCGATGGGAGCGAACATCATCCTCTCGAACACGTACCACCTTTGGATTCGTCCAGGACATGAGGTCGTCAAACAAGCCGGCGGCCTTCATAAGTTCATGAACTGGGACGGCGCGATTTTGACGGACTCGGGCGGCTTCCAAGTCTTCTCGCTCGCCGACCTTCGCAACATCCAAGAAGAAGGCGTCCATTTCCGCAACCACTTGAACGGCGACAAGTTGTTCTTGTCACCGGAGAAGGCGATGGAGATTCAAAACGCGCTCGGTTCGGATATCATGATGGCGTTCGACGAATGCCCGCCATTCCCGGCGACGCATGAATACATGAAGAAATCGGTCGAGCGGACGAGCCGTTGGGCAGAGCGTTGCCTCGCGGCACACGAACGTCCGGAAGACCAGGCGTTGTTCGGTATCATCCAAGGCGGCGAGTACGAAGATCTCCGTCGTCAAAGTGCGGCCGACCTCGTCTCGCTTGATTTCCCAGGTTATGCCGTCGGTGGATTATCGGTCGGTGAACCGAAAGACGTCATGTACCGCGCACTCGAGTTCACGACACCGTTCATGCCGGAGAACAAGCCGCGCTACTTGATGGGCGTCGGTTCACCGGATGCGTTGATCGAAGGCTCGATTCGCGGCATCGACATGTTCGACTGCGTCTTGCCGACCCGGATCGCCCGCAACGGGACGCTCATGACATCGAAAGGCCGCGTCACGATCAAACATGCGAAACATAAGACGGATTTCGGACCAATCGATGAGAAGTGCGATTGCTACACGTGTAAGAACTATTCGCGCGCGTACGTGCACCACTTGATTCGCGCCGACGAGATGTTCGGGCTTCACCTCTGTTCGACACACAACCTTCACTTCCTCGTGAACTTGATGAGTCAAGTACGTCAAGCCATCCGCGAAGACCGTCTCTTGGACTTCAAGGAAGAGTTTTTCGAAGAATATGGGTATAACAAACCAAACGCCAAGAATTTCTAAATTGTTCTGACAGCGATTATGTGACAACGTTTCAGTTTCACGGTATAATGAACCTGATATTGAAGGAAAGGGTGAATTTTACGCATGGAAACTCTCGTAGCACTATTACCGATGATCCTTATTTTCGTCGTGTTCTACTTCTTGTTGATCCGTCCGCAGACGAAACGTCAGAAGGAAGTACAATCGATGCAAAACGCGCTTGAGCGTGGGGATCACGTCGTAACAATCGGCGGCCTTCACGGCGTCGTCCACCAAATCGAAGACACGCAAGTCACATTGAAATGTGACCAGTCACTCCTCAAGTTCAATCGCAGTGCGATTGCTGAAGTGACGAAAAAAGGCAACTCATCATTCGCTGAGTAACCAAACAACGCCTGGCCATCACTGGTCAGGCGTCTTTTTTTTGTCATATCTTGAAAAATGATTTATTTTTGACAAACTTCGTCAATCCGACGAATCATCCACCTTATTTCTAAAAATCAAATTGAATCGTGAAAACGTTTGCATTATCGTCAAGTTGAGAAGAATTGGAAAGAAGGAGAAGAAGACATGGATGTGAAACGATTGCTACGCCCACTCAAAAATTGGAAGGTACGACGTCGCCCTGACCGCGTGAAAGGACGCTCGTCGATGCGCCGTAAGATGGCGATGGCGCTCGTGCCGACACTGATCGCTTTATTGATCGTCGGTGCGCTCGGCTCGTATCAATTACAGAATGCGACGTCAGAGTATGACCGCGTCTTGAACGAGCGGCTCCAAGATATGCTCGTCGCCGAAGATTTGGCGTTGACCGTGACCGATGCCGAGCGTTATTTGAACTACTACCTGCTCGTCTCGAACCCGAAAACGTTGATTAGCCTTGAGGCTTCTCAAACGAAACGGGACGAATTGATGAATACGCTCCAACAGTCGACAGAAGATCAGAAAGTGCTCGCCTGGCTTGATGATCTCGAGAAGTTCAATCAACATCTCGACACGGAGATGGCGCGCGTCATCGACCTCCGTCAACAACAAGACGAGATCGGCTATAAGACGGTGCTCAATACGAGTGTGACACCGACGACGGATCGTGTCCGAATGACGGTGACCGACCTCGTCACGTATCAGGGCGAAGCGCTCGCCGCTGAGTCGGAAGCGGTCCAGGCGAGTGCCGGGCAATCAATCATCTGGATGGTCGTCATCAGCATCATCGGCGTCGCTGTCGGTCTACTTTCACTAGTAGCCCTCCAAAAGCTGTTCTTGAAGCCGATCAATCGACTTGTCAGCGAAGCGCGCGTCGTTGCCGAGGGAGACTTGACCGGAGACGATATCGAGGTCGGTTCAAACGATGAGCTCGGTGACCTCGTCACGGCGTTCAACGATATGAAACGGAACCTCGTCGGCCTGATTCGCCAAGTCGGTGCAGCCTCGGATAAAGTGACGGCCTATTCGGAAGAGCTGTACGCCAGTACGGACCATGTCGCCACGACGACGCAAGGCGTGGCCGGCCTGTTCGAACAGATGAACCTCGGCGCCCAAGTATCGGCGAAACGGGCCGAGGAAGGGACGTCCGGCGTCAACCAAGCCGTCGTCGGCTTGAACCAGATCGCCGCGGCCTCGCAAGGCGTGAACGAACAGACGATCCATACGCTCGAAGCGGCGAGTGGGGGACTTGAGACAATCCAGTTGGCCGAACGACAAATGCGTGAGATTCAACAAGCGAACGACTTGACGCAACAGATGGTCAAGCGTTTGTCGAACCAGTCGCTTGAAATCGAGAAAATCACGCGTTCAATCACCGCCATCACGGAACAGACGAACCTACTCGCCTTAAACGCCGCCATCGAAGCGGCACGGGCTGGTGAACATGGGAAAGGGTTTGCTGTCGTCGCGGCCGAGGTCCGAAAGCTCGCCGAAGAGTCGAAACAGTCGGCAAAACAAATCCAAGCGGTCGTCGTCGATATCCAGCGTGATACGTCAGAAGTTGAGTCCGCGTTTGACGTCACGAGTCAACACGTGACGAGCGGCGTCACCCAAATGGGAGAAGTCGCCGGTGCGTTCCGTGAAATCGTCTCCGTCATTCAAGAGACGTCCCGTCAAATGAGTGAGATCGCGGCGGCAACAGAAGAAGTGAGCGCGAACACGACCGAGGTCGCGGTCTCGGTCGAAGATATGTCGACGAATGCCGTGTCGACGCAACGAAGCGTGGAAGAGGCGGGTGCGAACGTCGAAGAGCAACTCGCGGCCATTCAAGAGATCAACGGCATCGCCGAGACGATGAGTCATATGTCGGTCGAGTTAAAAGATCTTGTTCATTTATTCAAGACTTCTGCCCCGCCATCTAACGAGGTATAAAGATGGACCCTCTTACATTGATTGAAATATTGCTCGATAAAACAGCGAGTGACGCGGAGCGGGATGACGCTGCAATGGACTTAGGGTTTATTTTGAATGACGAGACAGTGGAAGTCGCTTTGCTGACCGTTGCGAATGACAAGAAAACGGATGAAATGATCCGAGCTAGTTGCGGAGAATCGTTGGCCCAAATCTGGATTGGACATAACCAGGTAAGCCGTGAAAAATTGGCGTTACTTACTGGAATCGCTATGGATGAAGCAATGGCGGTAATCAAGAAGGAAAATATGGAATATATGCTAGAGTAGACAACTGTTACGCATGTTTAGTACAAACAAAAAGAGGCCGTGGAAACGAATTGTTCCTACGGCCTCTTCCTATTATGCGAGCGTTCGGTTCATTACATTAACAAAATCAGACTGGCTGCCATGACCATCATACCGGCGACCATGCCGTACACCGCATGGTGGGCCCGTCCGTATTCACGGGCAGCTGGGAGTAACTCGTCGAGCGAGATGAACACCATGATGCCGCCGACGGCCGCGAACAAGAGGCCGAACACCGTGTCACTCAAGAATGGCATCAAAAGAAGGAAACCGACGACCGCTCCGAGCGGTTCGGCAAGTCCGGACAAGAAGGACAGTTTCAAAGCCTTCTTCCGAGAACCGGTCGCATAATAAATCGGGACCGAGACGGCAATGCCTTCCGGAATGTTGTGTAACGCGATCGCGATCGCGATGGCGAGACCGACCGCTGGGTCATCGAGGGCCGAGATAAACGTCGCTAAACCTTCCGGAAAGTTATGGATGGTGATGGCGAGCGCCATGAACAGACCCATTTTATGAAGCCGCTGTTTCGTCTCTTGGTTCAATGGGACACGTTCGGTCGCCGTCGTCGCAAGTTCCTGGGACGACGGGTCGTTTTGCATCGTCTCGACGAATTTGACTTCGTGCGGGTTTTCCGGAGACGGGATGAACTTGTCGATCAAGGCGATCAACAACATGCCGCCGAAGAAGGCGAGGACGGTATAGAGCGTCCCGGCCTGCTCTCCGTGGGCCCCGACGAGTTCATCGAGCGCTTTCGGAAAAATCTCGATAAAGGATACGTAAATCATGACCCCACCTGAGAAGCCAAGGGATACCGACAAGAATGCCGTGTTGGTCCGTTTGGCGAAGAAGGCGATCATACTTCCAATCCCCGTCGCGAGTCCAGCGAACAGCGTCAGTAAAAAGGCATAGAGTATCGTACTATCCATTAGAAAGGACTCCTTTGCATGTAGTGTGTAAGTTGATAATCACATCATAGCTCAAGTTTTGCCCTAATGCAACTTTTAGTCGCAAGTGCAAAAAGCGTGGGAAATCAACGTGTGGGTGTTACAATTTCAGGAAAACGATTGATAAATGTTTAGAATATTTGTAATGTTAACGAGAGAAGTTTTTTTACGAGAACATGTGTTTAGAAAGGAAATAGTCGTATGTACAAAAAAGGGAATATCGCGATCTTTGCGGTCATCATGATTGCAACGATCCTGCTCGCCGCCTTGTCGACGCCATGGGTCGTCAAGAACACGAACCTCGGCCTCGATCTTAAAGGCGGGTTCGAAGTGCTGTACGAAGTCCAGCCGCTCGAAGACGGCGATGTCATCGATCAATCAGCGATGAATGCAACCGTTCGCGCCATCAACAACCGTGTCAACGTCCTCGGGGTCTCGGAACCGGACATCCGGATTGAAGACGAGAATCGCATCCGCGTCCAACTCGCTGGCGTAGAGAATCAAAACGACGCCCGTGAAGTGCTCTCGTCGACCGCCCAGCTCACGTTCCGCGATGTGGATGATAACGTCCTCCTCGACGGGAAAGACCTCGCTCCGCGTGGCGCAGCACTCAGCTATGACCCACAAGGCAACCCGGTCGTTGAACTGACGTTGCAATCGGCGGACCAGTTCGGTGAAGTCACGTCGCAAATTGCCCAGCGTCCGGCACCGGAAAACCGGCTCGTCATCTGGCTTGATTATGAAGAAGGCGACACGTACGCCGAAGAGATTCAAAAAGAGAACTCGAAGATCGTGTCGGATGCATCCGTCACGTCCCCGATCCTATCGGATAAAGCCATCATCTCAGGTGGCGGCATCGATGCCGAGAGTGGTCAACGTCTCGCTGACATTTTGAACGCCGGGGCGCTCCCGGTCAAACTTGAAGAAATCTATTCGACGTCGGTCTCGGCCCAGTTCGGTCAAGACGCGCTCGACAAGACCGTGTTCGCGTCTCTCATCGGGATCGCAGCCATCTTCTTGTTCATGTTGTTCTTCTATCGTTTACCCGGTCTCGTCTCGATCATCACGCTCATTTTGTATATCAATTTGATTATGTTGTTCTTTAACGGCATTAACGCCGTCTTGACGCTCCCTGGTATTGCCGCTCTCGTCCTCGGTGTCGGGATGGCGGTCGATGCGAACATCATCACGGCCGAGCGCATCAAGGATGAACTCCGGTCAGGGAAGTCGGTCCTCTCGGCATTCCGTGCCGGGAACCGGCGCTCGCTCAGTACGATCATCGATGCCAACTTGACGACCCTCATCTCGGCAGCGGTCTTGTTCTATTTCGGGACGAGCTCGGTCCGTGGGTTCGCCATCATGCTCATGATCTCGATTGCGATGACGTTCATCTCGAATGTCTTCATCTCGCGTTATTTGATGCACCTCCTCGTCTCGAGTCGTCTGTTCGACAAACGAAAAGGCTGGTTTGGTGTGAAGGAGAGTGAAATCCGTGAACTTTAAGCTCACTGAATTAAACTATGTGAAACATATGCGCACGATGTTCATCGTCTCGTGTGCCATCGTCATCATCGGTCTTGGCATTTTGTTCTTCCGTGGCTTGAACCTCGGGATTGACTTCGCATCCGGTACCCGGGTCGAAGTGTTGACCGAATCACAAGTATCGCAAGAAGAATTGGCGTCGGCGTTTGAAGAAGCCGGTGTCGATGAAGAGATTTCGTCGGTCCAATACGCGGAAGGCGGAACGCTGGCCAACGTGACGTTCGTCGGCCAGCTCGCTCAAGACGAAGTCGCGTCGGTGAAGACCGTGTTCACGGAAACGTTCGGGAACGATCCGAACATCAGCACTGTGTCGGCCGAAGTCGGCCGTGATATCGCTCGGAATGCCATCTATGCGGTCGCGCTCGCGTCGCTCGGGATTATCCTCTATATCACGTTCCGCTTCCAATTCTCGTATGCGGTCGCAACGGTCGTCGCCATGCTTCACGATGCGTTCTTCATGATCGTGGCATTCTCGATTTTCGGTATCGAGGTCAACTTGTACTTCGTCGCCGCCATCTTGACGATCATCGGTTACTCGGTCAACGATACGATTGTCACGTTCGACCGCGTCCGTGAGAACATCCAAGCGTATGAGAAAGAACGGAAAATCAAATCGATGGACGTGTATCGTGACATCGTCAACACGTCGATTCAAGAGACGATTGTCCGCTCGGTCAACACGGTCGTCACCGTGCTCTTGACGGTCATCGCCTTGTACGTGTTCGGTGCCGAGTCAATCCGTGGTTTCTCAATCGCGTTGCTCATCGGTCTCGTCATGGGGATGTACTCATCGATTTTCATCGCCTCGTACTTGTGGATGCTCCTCAAAGGCATGTCGCTCAACAAAAAGAAAGAAACCGCCCCAGAGGCGTAACAGCAGGTCTCCCGCATCGTTCGGGGGACCTTTTTTGAATGTCAAGACGGCACTTCACTCGCTCGTTCTGATATAATCAACAATTGATTGGAGTGAAGGACTATGTATCATGCAAAGAAACGATGGGTGTATCCGGAGACGGATACGGCCGCGGTTGAACAGCTACAGACAGAATTGAATATATCGGAGCAGCTCGCGACGCTCCTCATGCAGCGGGGGCACCGTGACGTCGATGCGGCGAAGGCGTTCCTGCACATCGAGGACGAGTTGACGTTCCACGATCCGTACTTATTTGAACAGATGAACAAAGTCGTTGACCGTTTGAAACGCGCGGCCGATGACGGGGAGATGGTGCTCATCTACGGCGACTATGACGTCGATGGTGTCAGCGCCTCGGCCGTCATGTGGCACGCCTTGACCGAGATCGGTGTCATGGCGGAATGTTATATCCCGAACCGGTTCTCGGAAGGATACGGTCCGAACAAAGAGGTGTTCAGCTGGGCCGCGGGTGAAGGGTTCACGCTCATCATCACGGTCGACTGTGGGATCTCAGGGATCGAAGAGGCAGCGCTCTTAAAAGAGCTCGGTGTCGATTTGATCATCACCGACCACCACGAACCGAAAGAGACGCTCCCAGATGCGTTCGCCATCATCCATCCTCACATCGATCCGTCATATCCGTATGACAAGCTCGCCGGGGCAGGCGTCGCACTCAAAGTGGCCCATGCCGTGCTCGGACGGATGCCGGAAGAGTTGCTCGACTTGGCCGTGCTCGGCACGATTGCCGACCTCGTCCCGCTCGACGGGGAGAACCGTTTGCTCGCGAAGCTTGGTCTGAAGGCGCTCGATGACTCAAAACGTCCAGGCATTCTCGCGCTCCGCGAAGTGTGCGCGTTGACGGACGGGACATTGAACGAAGAGTCGGTCGGTTTTGCGTTTGGACCGCGGATTAACGCCGCCGGTCGTCTTGACTCGGCGATGCCGGCGCTCCAAATGTTGCTCGCCGAGAGCGTCGAGGAAGCACTCGAACTGGCCCAAAAGCTCGACAAACAGAACAAAGAACGTCAAGACATCGTCAAGACGATCGCCAAAGAAGCGACGGAACTCGTCGAGGCATCGATGACGGACGACCGCGTTCTCGTCGTCGCCAGCGAACGATGGAATCCGGGTGTCGTCGGGATCGTCGCCTCACGACTCGTCGAGGCGTACTATCGTCCGGTCATCCTGTTGTGCCACGACCCGAAAACAGGGAAGGCGAAGGGGTCGGGCCGTTCGATTGACGGTTTCGACTTGTTCAAAGAACTGTCGAAAAATGAAGACATCTTGCCGCACTTCGGCGGACACCCGGCCGCAGCCGGGATGACCTTGTTATCGGAGAACGTGGCCGAACTGCGCCGGCGTCTGAACGAACAAGCCGAATCGATTCCGGACGAGACGTTCGTCGCCCGCGTGAACGTCGACTTGAAACTTGACGTGAACGACGTGTCGCTCGACTTGATCTCAGAGATCGGCAAGCTCGCCCCGTTCGGGATGGGCAATCCATCACCGCGCGTCGTCGTAGCGGATGCGCGCCTGCGTGACATTCGTCAAATCGGACGCGACAATACCCATTTGAAAGTCCAGCTCGCAGGGGACAAACGAGAGCTCGACGGGATTGGCTTCGGCTTCGGTCACGTCGTCTCCGAAATTTCGAAGATGGCCAACGTTTCGGTCATGGGCAGTCTGCAGGTCAATGAATGGAACGGGATGCGCAAGCCGCAGCTCATGATTCAAGACATCCGTGTCGACGGTTTCCAAGTGTTCGACTACCGAGGCAAGAAAAACTCGCTCGACGAATTGAAACAGCTTCCGGGCGAGACGACGTCGTTCGTATCATTCCAAGGCCGGGACGACTTCCCGCTCCACGATCTCAGCACGCCGCTCAAACCATTCGTCGTCCTGCTCGATTTGCCGGACGAAGAAGATGTGCTCGCAGACATGTTGACCGAGGATGTCGAGCGCGTGTACTGTGCGTTCGGACAAGGCGGCTCATTTTTTGAGAAGTTGCCGACGCGAGAAGATTTCCGAACATATTACGTCCATATGGCGACGTGCGAACGGAAAAACCTGCGCGAAAACTTGATTCGTTTGTCAATCGAGCGAAAATGGTCAAAAAATACGATTCAATTTATGCATCAAGTATTCTCTGAACTCGAATTTCTTGTTACAATGGAAGACGGACTGCCTGGAGTGAATCCAGAAGCGCCGAAACGTGATTTGACCGAAGCGCCATGTTATAAGCGCCGGGTCGGACGAGTCCAACTCGAGGAGCGTTTCATCTATGCGTCGTTGGCAGAACTGAAAGAGCGGTTACAATCATTGCGATCGAACAAGATGCAGGAGGCTTACACATAAAATGGATTTCAAACAGCATATTAAAGAAGTAGCGGATTACCCGAAAGAAGGGATCAGCTTCAAGGACATCACGTCACTCATGCAAGACGGCCCGGCCTATAAAAAAGCGGTCGACGAGCTCATCGCTTACGCACAGGAGCGCGGTGCTGAACTCATCGCCGGCCCTGAGGCACGCGGTTTCGTCGTCGGTTGCCCGGCAGCGTACGCACTTGAGCTCGGGTTCGTCCCGGTCCGTAAAGAAGGCAAGTTGCCACGTGAGACGGTTCGCGTCTCTTACGGACTCGAATACGGCACAGACATTTTGACGATGCACAAAGACTCGATCAAACCGGGCCAACAAGTCGTCATCTTAGATGACTTGCTCGCAACAGGCGGAACGATCGAAGCGACAATCAAAATGATTGAACAGCTCGGCGGCGTCGTCGCTGGGATCGGATTCTTAATCGAGCTTGATGGACTTGGTGGACGTGAGCGTCTCGAAGGATACGACGTGTTCTCACTCATCCGTTACGAAGATTAATCAAAGGGAAGCGATGGCTTCCCTTTTTTAAATAGTTTTTTAAGTAAAACAACCCACAACCTTTGACAGGTCGTCAGATTTTTTCGATAATAGTAAGTAAAATTAGAACAACCACGTACGTTAACTACTACCATGCTGCGACTTGTCCGAGTCGATTGGAGCGGTAAGAAAAAGGGTGTCGAATGTTATGACCAAAAAACAAATCGTAAGTATTGAGGACCTTCTCGACGCGCTCGGGGAGTATATGGGTGAAGACGAGATTGCCGAAGTAAGACGCGCTTACGAATACGCCAAACTGCATCATACCGGTCAGTTCCGACGTTCAGGCGAACCCTACATTCTGCATCCGGTCCAAGTGGCCGGTATTCTCGTTGATATCGGGTTAGACGCGACGACCATCATCGGGGCGCTCTTGCACGACGTCGTCGAGGATACGGACGTCACGCTCAAAGAACTCGCCGATGAGTTCGGTGTCGATGTGGCCATGCTCGTCGATGGAGTGACGAAGCTCGGTAAAATCAAATATAAATCGAAAAAAGAAGAACTCGCTGAGAATCACCGTAAAATGATTATCGCGATGGCAGAAGACGTGCGCGTCATCTTGATCAAGCTTGCCGACCGTCTGCACAACATGCGGACGCTTCAACATATGCCGAAAGAGAAACAAGTGCAAAAGGCGGAAGAGACGCTCGAAATCTTCGCCCCGCTCGCCCACCGGATGGGGATCTCGACGATCAAATGGGAGCTCGAAGATATCTCGTTACGTTATATCAACCCGCAGCAATACTATAAGATCGTCTCGATGATGAAACAGAAGCGGACCGAACGGGAAGCGCTCGTCACATCGGTCATCACGGAAGTGAACACCGTCCTCGAGGACGTGAGCATCGAGGCCGACGTCAACGGTCGTCCGAAGCATATCTACTCGATTTACAACAAGATGGTGAAGCATAAAAAAGAGTTCAATGAAATTTATGACTTGATGGCCGTCCGGATCATCGTCGATTCGATTCGCGACTGTTACGCCGTCCTCGGCATCATCCACACGCAATACAAGCCGATGCCAGGCCGGTTCAAAGACTACATCGCCATGCCGAAACCGAACATGTATCAGTCGCTCCACACGACGGTGATCGGACCGAAGGGTGAGCCGCTCGAAGTGCAAATCCGTACGAAGGACATGCACTTCATCGCCGAGTTCGGGATTGCCGCGCACTGGGCCTATAAAGAAGGAAAGAACGTCGCGACGAACGGGTTCGATGAAAAAATCGCCCATCTTCGCGAGATTTTAGAGCTTCAAAAAGATACGACCGACGCCGAAGAGTTCATGGAGTCGCTCAAAGTCGATTTCTTCAGCGACATGCTCTACGTCTTCACACCGAAAGGCGACGTCTTCGAGTTGCCGAAAGGCTCGGTCCCGATCGATTACGCGTACCGCATCCATACCGAGATCGGTCACCGGATGACGGGCGCGAAAGTGAACGGACGGATGGTGCCGCTCGACCATAAACTCGAGACGGGTGACATCATCGAGATCATCACGTCGAAACACAGCTACGGGCCGAGCAAGGACTGGCTCAAACTCGCCGTCTCGAGCCAAGCGAAGAACAAGATTCGCCAATGGTTCAAGCGCCAACAGCGTGAAGAGAACGTCGAGAAAGGTAAAGAGCTCGTCGACGTCGAGATCAAGAAGCTCGGTTTCGAACCGAAAGAAGTGATTGATGACCAGTCGCTTGCCGTCGTCGTCGAGAAGTTCAACTTCGGGAACGAAGAAGAGATGTACGCCGCGGTCGGGTATCATGGCATCACGGCGGCGCAAGTCGCCCACAAGTTGACGGAGAAGCAGCGGAAAGAACCGAAACTCGAGCTGTCGGACGCGATCAACGAATTGAAAGTCAGTCAGTCACCGAAGAAGAAGACGGCCGAGGCCGGCGTCTCGGTGAAAGGGATCGACAACATGCTCATCCGCATGAGCCGTTGCTGTAACCCGGTACCGGGCGACGAAATCGTCGGGTATATCACGCGCGGACGCGGCGTGTCGATTCACCGGAAAGACTGCTTGAACATCATCAATGAGCAGCATCCGGAGCGGCTCCTCACGGTCGAGTGGGAAGCCGGGCAAGCAAAAGAGAAGAACTATAACGTTGACATCGAGATCACCGGCTACGACCGTTCAGGGCTCTTGAACGACGTGCTTCAAGCCGTCTCGGCGACGAACACGAACATCGTGGCGGTGAGCGGACGCGGAGACCAGAACAAACAGGCCCGCATCTCGATGACGATCTCGATCCCGAACGTGAACCATCTGCAAAAAGTCGTCGACCGGATCAAGCAAATCTCGGACGTGTACTCGGTCAGTCGAGTCATGATGACGTAACGAAAGGAAGATTTCAGTGCGTGTATTGTTGCAACGAGTGAAACAAGCCTCGGTCACCGTCGACGCAGAGACGGTCGGCCAAATCGAGGCCGGCTATCTGCTCCTCGTCGGGGTGACCCACGAGGACACCGAGACGGAAGTAAACTGGCTCGCCGACAAGGTGGCCGGACTCCGTGTCTTCGAGGACGCGGACGAGAAGATGAACCTATCGATTCAAGACGTCGACGGGAAAGTATTGTCCGTATCACAGTTCACGCTGTACGGCGACACGCAAAAAGGCCGTCGTCCCGCGTTCACGCAAGCGGCGAAGCCGGACATCGCGGAACGGCTTTACGAGAAATTCAACGATCGCTTGCGGACGCACGGGCTCGTCGTTGAGACCGGGCAGTTCGGGGCGATGATGGACGTCGCGCTCGTCAATGACGGACCGGTTACGCTCATGCTCGAAAAAAACGCTTGACAGAAGCGGGCACGATTCGGCATCATGAACCATATAACCTAACACCTGCGATAAAGAAGAGTACGGTCACCCCACCAGCAAAGAGAGCGATGCCTAGGCTGAAAGCATCGACTGGATGATGACCCGAACGACACTTTGGAGGTGCTTCCTTGAACGCTTAGTAGGGGGAGCCGTTTCATCGGGCGTTAACCGATTTCGAGTGGCAGAGTTTCAAGCATTGGCTCTGCAACGAGGGTGGTACCACGGGAAACTTTAACAGGCTCTCGTCCCTTTGCGGACGAGGGCCTTTTTGTATTCTAAGGAGGGAAATTGGATGAAAGCACCACGCGGCACACAAGACCTGCTTCCGGGCACGGTCGAGACGTGGCAGTATGTCGAAGAGAAACTACGCGACATCAGCGCCCGTTACAACTATAAAGAGATTCGTACCCCGATTTTTGAAACGACCGACCTATTCACAAGGAGCGTCGGCGAGACGACGGACATCGTCCAAAAAGAGATGTTCACACTCGTCAAGAAAGGCAAGGACGAGTATACGCTCCGTCCGGAAGGAACGGCCTCGGTCGTCCGCGCCTTCGTCACGAACAAGCTGTTCGGTAGCCCTGACCAGCCGACGAAACTGTACTACATGGGACCGATGTTCCGCTACGAACGTCCACAAAAGGGACGGTTCCGCCAACTGCACCAATACGGTGTCGAGGCGATCGGCAGTAGCGACCCAGCCGTTGACGCCGAGGTCATCAGCCTCGCCTACACGATTTACAAATCGTTCGGGCTTAAAAAAATCAAAGTCGTCGTCAACTCGCTCGGTGACGCCGAGAGCCGCAACGCTCACCGCGAAGCGCTCATCCGTCACTTCGAGCCGGTCCAAGACGAGTTATGCCAAGATTGCCAGACGCGGCTTCACCAGAACCCGCTTCGCGTCCTCGACTGTAAAGTCGACCGCGACCACCCGTCGATGAAATCGGCACCATCGATTCTCGACTTCTTGAACGAAGAGTCGAAGACGTACTTCGAGAAAGTCCTCGCGCACTTGGACGCGCTCGGTGTCGCCTACGAGGTCGACCCGACGCTCGTCCGTGGTCTCGACTACTACACGCACACGGCGTTCGAGATTATGTCAGAGGCAGAAGGCTTCGGCGCCATCACGACGCTTTGCGGCGGTGGACGCTATAACGGTCTCGTCCAAGACATCGGCGGACCGGATATGCCGGGCATCGGCTTCGGGATCGGGCTCGAGCGACTCATCCTCGCTCTTGAGAACGAAGGAGTACTTCCTGAACTCGAGACGGGACTTGACGTCTTCGTCGTCGCCCAAGGCGGCACGGAAGTCGAAGTGACGGCGACACGCCTGTTGCAACTGCTTCGCAGCGAAGGCTTCAAGGCGGACCGTGACTATCTCGGCCGCAAGTTCAAAGGCCAATTCAAACAAGCCGACCGCTTGAACGCGAAGTTCACCGTCATCCTCGGAGACGATGAAGTCGAACGCGGCTCAGCTTCCCTCAAGGTCATGGCGACCGGGGAACAAGTCGACGTGCCGCTCTCGGCCGTCGCAGACAAAATTCGTGAACTATCGGAAGGAGCAGGACAATGATCGGACGCACACATATGAACGGCCGCGTGACAGAGTCACTCATCGGCCAAGACGTACAACTTAAAGGATGGGTACAAAAACGTCGCGACCTCGGAGGCCTCATCTTCATCGACCTTCGTGACCGCACAGGCATCGTCCAAGTCGTCGTTCGCCCGGAAAACGAAGCGGTGCACCAGCTCGCCGAATCGATTCGCAGCGAATACGTGCTCGATATCAAAGGGACTGTCCTCGAGCGTGAGAACAAGAACCCGAACATGCCGACCGGGAACGTTGAAGTCATCGCTTCAGAGATTAACATCTTGAACGCGGCGAAGATGACGCCGATTCCAATCGGTGACGAGGCCGAGAACGTATCGGAAGACCTCCGTCTCAAATACCGTTACCTTGACCTCCGTCGTCCGGCGCTCCAAGAGACGTTCCGCCTCCGTTCGAAGGCGTCGAACACGATTCGTAACTTCTTGACGGAAGAGGAGTTCCTCGAAGTCGAGACGCCGATTTTGACGAAATCGACACCAGAAGGCGCGCGTGACTATCTCGTGCCGAGCCGTGTCCACGGCGGCGAATTCTACGCGCTCCCGCAATCACCGCAGTTGTTCAAGCAGCTCCTCATGGTGGCTGGATTCGACCGTTACTTCCAAATCGCACGTTGCTTCCGTGACGAAGACCTTCGGGCCGACCGTCAACCGGAATTCACGCAAGTCGACATCGAGACGAGCTTCATGGACGTCGAAGATTTGATGGCGATGATGGAATCGATGATGGGGCAAGTCATGGAAGCGACGCTCGGTCGCACCGACACGCCGGCCAAATTCGAGCGGATGACACACGAAGAAGCGATGCGCCGTTTCGGTTCAGACAAACCGGACACTCGTTTCGGTCTCGAACTCATCGACGTCGCGGACGCGGTCACAGGTGCCGGCTTCAAAGTATTCGATATGGCCCTCGAGTCAAACGGACAAGTGAAAGCGATCAACGTCAAAGGCGAGGCGGACAAGTTCTCGCGTAAAGACATCGACAAGCTTCAAGAGTTCACAGCCGTCTACGGTGCCAAAGGCCTCGCTTGGCTCAAAGTGACGCCGGAAGGCTTGAACGGACCGATCGCCAAGTTCTTTGATGAGACGTACGCCCAGAAGTTGATGGAAGCGACGAACGCGGAAGCGGGCGACCTGCTCCTCTTCGTGGCGTCAAAACCGACTGTCGTCGCCGACAGCCTCGGCGCACTTCGCGTCAAGCTCGGACATGAGCTCGGTCTCATCGACGAGTCGAAGTTCAACTTCCTTTGGGTGACGGACTTCCCGCTCGTCACGTTCGAAGAAGAAGACGGACGTTTCTACGCCAACCACCACCCGTTCACGATGCCAAACCGTGACGACCTCCACTTGCTTGAGACGGACCCAGCGAGCGTACGCGCACTCGCCTATGACCTCGTCTTGAACGGGTATGAGCTCGGCGGCGGATCGCAACGGATTTATGAGCGCGACATTCAAGAGCGCATGTTCAAATTGCTCGGCTTCACAGAACAAGAAGCGGTCGACCAGTTCGGCTTCTTGCTCGAAGCGTTCGAATACGGTACACCGCCGCACGCAGGTATCGCCCTCGGTCTCGACCGTCTCGTCATGATCCTCGCGGGTCGTTCGAACCTTCGTGACACGATCGCCTTCCCGAAAACGGCGTCGGCGAGCGACTTGCTCACACAAGCACCAAGCCCGGTCGCGGATGCACAACTCGAGGAGTTGTCGATTCGGACAGCGGTGAAAGAGAAAAAATAATAGTTAGTCACAAGGACCCGTCACTTGGCGGGTCTTTTTGCGTATATGTGAATAAGTGGAAAGGTGATATAGTTATGGAATAAATTGTATGATGAAGATGGGGGAGCCGGGGAAGCATGAAACCAAGAAAAATTATTCAATCGATCGGGTTGGTGATTGGATTGACGACAATCTTAGCAGGATGTAATCAAGAAACGGAAGCGACGCCGAAAGTTGACCAGACCGTCGAGGAGGCTAAATCGGAAGATTCGGAAATGATTCGATTGCGTCCCGTTGCCGAGGACGCCTCAATCGGGGCAGTGAAGGACTATGACCTATCATCGTTCTTCCAACATAAAGTCGCGATGATTGCACCGGAGCATATGGTCGATGAACACATTGTCTATACGGATTCTGTCGGTGAGGTCGGCCATGAAATCTACGTGTATGATACGGAACAAGCAACTAATCGGTCGTTACATAAGACATCGAGAACAATCGGTAGTCTCGTCGGCATCAAAGATGAAATATTTTGGATTGAATATGAACTGACTGAAGACAATGGATATGCTTGGTCCATTTTCCGGATGAAGCTCGACGCATCGGAACTGACTGAACTGTATAACGGGGTCAGTATGTTCGAGACGCCCGTTCCTCATTTGAATGCATCGGATGATCGCGTCACATGGGTTGATTATGAGGCATCAGAAACGATGACGACGTCGGCGGTGATGCAGTATTTATATGATACGGCCACGGTGGAAACGATTCAGACGTACACGCTTCAAGAAGGGGAGAAACGAGATGGCGAGTACGTGTTCGATTACAGAGTTGGTGGGGACGGTGTCATCGTCCATCGAAGCTCATTCGCTGATGGGGAGAAGACGACAAAGTTAACCACGCTCGATGGAACGTTTGACGAAGACATGGGCGCATTGGTCGACTTTGAAACAGGTGCGGACTATGTTGCTCTTGGAAAAGAAGGACGTGCCGATTTTGTAGGGCTGACGGGGGGAGCGAAACAGTTCCAACATAAAAGCACACAGTCAAAGATTACATTTGACTCATTTCGTTTCTTGCCGAATCAGCGAATCCTATTCCGTGAAGGCATGAATCGCTTATTAGTTGCGGATTTGAATGAAGCGACGGTCTCGTATTTGCCGAGTCGAGGCGGCACGACGTCCAAGCCGATCTATCGTGATGGCCAAATCGCCTATGCCGAACTTGGGGATGGCGGGTTGATTACTTTCTACACCATCGATGTGAACTGACATAGAAACCAAAAATCGTCACCTCCGGTTATGGAAGTGACGATTTTTTCATGCTCATTCAAGCATCTCAATCTTATGCGAGTCCATCCGATCTCATACTTATAGCGAGACAGACGTCACCCAATTTTCACGTATCTCTTGAACGACGTGGTCTGGATTTTCCCAATGGAGCATGTGTGAAGCGGATGGGACGGCTTTGACGACGGCACCGGTCAATTCGGCGAACTGACTTGATGCATCGATTTTAAAGGACTCATCTGATTCTGGAAGCGTCGCCCGTAGCAGGATGATCGAGTTCGATTGCACCCGGCTCGAAAAATCGAGCATCTCATCGCGATACATTGATCGAATGATGGCTGCACCAGTTTTTCCTCTGGCGTGCCAATAGTAGCGATTGTCTCTATGTACGGCAAGATCTTGAGCGGCCAAGTCTAGGAGAGAGGAACGTCTCGAGATGCCATCGTACACTGCAATCGATTCGAATTCGTCCCACGTCTCACAAAAATCTTCAAAATTTGTTTCGTAATACGCCGCCTCTTTCTCCGAAGAGCGTCCGCGCAGCCGTTTACTCTGATACCCGCCATCGATCAAGATCGAACCGTCAACGCGATCGCCTTGATTGATCAAATAGTAGAGGTGGACGAAAGACCCCCAGGAATGGGAGAGGAAATAGAATCGATTCACATCGAGCATATCGAGCACTTGATTCAGCCACTCACAAAAGCGGGGGAAGTCGTATGCATGGTCATCCTGGAAAGATTGGGACATCCCATGACCCGGTGCATCAATCGCAAGGATGCGGAAGTCGTGTTGCAGTTTGTCCGCAACTTCGATGAAACTGAGTGCTGTACTGCCTAGGCCATGCAAACAAAAGATGACCGGCTTGTCGCGATCGCCCCATTCGGTGACGCGGACATCGATGTCTTGGCAATGAATCATATAGCGTTTCAATTTAAAATCCCTCCAAATCATATGTATTAAAAAAGAAGGGCCGACCGAATTGTCCGACACCTTCTCTTCATTCTTTATCTGTGGTTAATTTTCCTTTTGGTCATTCATCTTTTTTGCCGTCCGCTGCAGGGCAAAGCCAAAGGCGAACAGCGAGGCGATCACGGCCGTCATCGTATAGACGGAGTCGGTGAAAGCGAGGTAGATGCCGAACAAGCCGAGCCCGAAGCTGAGGAGAAACCACAGCCAGAGGCTCGGATGGTCTCGTAACGCCTGTTTCATCGGCTCGGGACGTTCAACTGGCAACCGGTCCCGTCGGTCACGAGCAAGTTCGAGTTGAATACTTGGCCGTTGCTCTTCAAGACGAGCGATCGTTTATCTTCGCGATAGTCGATGATCATGTCTTCGTCGAGAAACACTTTCGTCCAGTTCTTGATGAGGATCGGGCCGATGTTCGAATCAATCTCGACGTCTTCCGGTGTCGTTTCGGTCACGTAGCGAATCTCGAAGATGCCGCTATTGCCGCAGCCGCAACCTTCCGTCTCATAAAACAAATGCATCTGTCCCTTACGGTCGCCTTTTAAAGCGTCAATCCGCTCTTGGGCGCGTTCTGTAATTTGTACGTTCATTTGAATCAGCTCCTTATGTCTATTATACCGCGCTGGAAAAAAGATTGAAAAAGACGTGCTTCCCGTTTTCCACTTCCTGCAAAAAGGCGTAAACTATTTGTTTAGAAGGGGGAAACGAAATGATCTCACGTTTTTTTAGTTATTACCGTCCACATAAGAAGTTATTCATCCTCGATTTCTCGTTCGCCATCCTCGTCGGTCTGCTCGAGCTCGGCTTTCCGCTCGCCGTGCAATGGTTCATCGACGATTTGTTGCCAGGTGGGGAATGGAACTGGATTATCATCATCAGCATCGGCTTGCTCATCCTTTACATACTCGCCATGATGATGCAATACGTCGTCAACTATTGGGGGCATAAGCTCGGCATCAATATCGAGACCGATATGCGGGAAGAGCTGTTCACCCATATCCATAAACAGTCGTTCCGGTTCTTTGATAACCACAAGACCGGCCATTTGATGAGTCGGGTGACGAACGACTTGTTCGATATCGGCGAAGTGGCGCACCACGGGCCTGAAGATTTCTTCATCGCCATCATGACGCTGCTCGGTGCGTTCGGGATCATGTTCTCGATCGATCCGCAACTCGCGCTCGTGACGGTCGTCGCCGTGCCGTTCCTCGTCATCATGATCACGTACGCCAACAAGAACATGAACAAGGCGTGGCAAAAGATGTATACGAACATCGGCGAAGTGAACGCCCGTGTCGAGGACAGCGTCTCTGGGGCACGCGTCGTCCAATCGTTCACGAACGAGACGTTCGAAATCAACCGCTTCCAAAAAGATAACAATTTTTATCGCGGCTCGAAAATCGAGGCGTATCGGGTCATGAGTAAGTCGCTCGCCGGGATTTACATCACGACGCGGCTCATGACGTTGCTCGTCCTTGTCTACGGCGCATATTTGACGTATCAAGGTCAACTCTCATACGGTCAGCTCGTTGGGTTCATCCTCTATATGAACTTGCTCATCAAGCCGATCGAGAAAATCACGGCCCTCCTCGAGATGTACCCGAAAGGGATGGCGGGCTTCAAACGATTCACGCAACTCCTCGACGAGGCCCCGGACATCGAGAACCGTCCTGACGCCGTCGACGTCAAGACGCTTAAAGGCGACATCGCTTTCCAAAACGTCTCGTTCGGCTACTCGGACTATCGGCAAGTGTTGACCGACATCGACCTCGACATCAAGGCCGGAACGACGGTCGCCCTCGTCGGTACGAGCGGGGCCGGGAAGACGACAATCTGTTCGCTCATCCCGCGTTTCTATGATGTAACGAGTGGGAAAATCACAATCGACGGCATGGACATCCGTGATATGACGAAAGAGAGTCTGCGCCGCCAAATCGGAATCGTGCAACAAGACGTGTTCTTGTTCGCCGGGACGCTCCGTGAGAATATCGCCTACGGAAAACTGGACGCGACCGACGCGGAGATTATGCATGCGGTCGAGAAGGCGCATTTGAACTCGCTCGTCGAGGAGCTCGAGCATGGTCTCGAGACGCAAATCGGGGAGCGGGGCTTGAAACTGTCGGGGGGTCAGAAACAACGGATCGCCATCGCCCGCATGTTCCTCAAAAATCCGCCGATCTTGATATTAGATGAAGCGACGTCCGCGCTCGACACGGAGACGGAAGCAATCATTCAAGACTCGCTCAATGAACTCGCGGCTGACCGGACGACGCTCATCATCGCCCACCGTTTGGCGACGGTGAAGAACGCTGACCGCATCCTCGTCGTTACCGCTGACGGAATCGTCGAGGACGGGACGCACGATGAATTGAGTATGAAAGGCGGCGTGTTCGCCGGATTGCTCAGACGCCAACAACTATAAGGAATGGGCAGCCACCAATATTTTTGGTGGCTGTCATGCGTTAGTTGGGTATAGACAAGCAAATGGTGGTTATGAGGAGGAAAACAAGTGATGAAAGCCGTACAAGTCATCGGTTACGGGGACGTCGATCAATTACAGGTCGTCGATGTCCCGATTCCGAGCCCGAAACAAGGAGAAGTGCTCGTGCGTGTGAAAGCGTGCGGGATTAACAATACCGAGATTTGGATGCGAGAAGGCGCGTATGGGACGGACAAAGAGTCGGGCTGGCGGCCGGAAGGGGTCCAATTCCCACGGGTCCCGGGTTCAGATATCACCGGAGAAGTCGTGAAGGTCGGCAGCGGGGTCGAGGAGACGATGGTCGGACGTCGCGTCGTCCTATTCCCGTTCACATCGAGCGGGCCGGAAGGGGACGAGCATATCGCTGACGATATGTCGTTCATCGGCTCCGAGTACGACGGCGGATACGCCGAATATGTCGTCTGGCCGGCAGAGCTCTGTTTCGATATGCCGCTCGACAGTTTCGTCGATAGCGCCGTCTTCACGGTGAGCGGGTTGACGGCGTGGCATATGAACGAACAGATTGAGATTCAGCCGGGGCAGACGATCGTCGTCACGGGTGCGAGCGGTGGCGTCGGTTCGTTCAACGTCCAAATCGCGGCGAACGTGCATGGGGCGAACGTGTTCGCCATCGTCGGGGACTTGAAAGATGAAGCGAAGCTGAAGGATCTTGGGGCGGACCATGTCTTTTCATACCGCTCCGAGAGGCTCGCCGATGAGATTCTCGAGGCGAACGGAGGACCGGTCGATGCCGTGCTCGATGTCGTCGGCGATGCCTTGTTCGCGACAGCGCTCAAGGTGTTGAAGAATGGCGGTAAGTTCTGTATTTCCGGTTCGGCCGGGGGGCAACAGACGAACCTCGACTTCCGGACGATGTATTTGAAACACATCACCATATATGGTTCCGTGCTTGGCACACGCGCGGAGTTCCAAACGATGCTCGAGGCGATTAAAGCTGGTAAGGTCAGGCCGATCGTCGACCGGACGTTCCCGCTCGCTGAGGCACGGGATGCGCAGACGTATTTCAAACAGCGCGGCAAGTTCGGGAAGATCGTCCTCGTCCCATAACCAAAAAGAGAGGAAACCGGACGCTGACATCCGATTTCCTCTCTTTTTATGCGGCCACTTTCGCCCGGTCGATGACCGAGACGAGACGCCGGAACTGTTCAAGCCAAAACTGGAAGAACGGACCGATCAAGAAAATCGACAGCAAAGTCCCGAAAAAGACAGGTCCGCCCAGTACCCAGCCGATGAGGCAAGCCGTCAGTTCCATCCACGTCCGCATCATGCGGACCGACGTGTTGAACCGGTCGGCCAAGGCGAGTGTCAATCCGTCCCGTGGGCCGGCCCCGTAGCCGATGGCGACGTACAAGCCGGCACCCATGCCGATGACGAAGATGCCGAGGACGAGCCAGGCGATATTGAGCGCGATGCCGTCCAGTTGCGGCAACCAGTGGCGCTCGAGAATCAAATTCATGAACACGCCGACGAAGACGGCGTTGACGAGCGTCCCGAACTGGGGCCGAATCCGGTCCAGTATGTACTTGCAGAAGACGAGCAAGAGACCGACGAGCAAGATGATCGTCCCGACGGAAATCGGCGTGTGGCGGGCGAGGCCGAGATGGAGCACGTCCCACGTCGACACGCCGAGGTCGGCCGTGATCATCATCGATGACCCGAGGGCGAGCAGGAATAGACCGCTCATGAACAACGTCCACTTCAAGCTGATTCGTAAAGATTGTACCCATACCGCGTGCATGTTCGTCGCCTCGATTCCTAAAATGTTCCATCATCATATCATAATTGGTTTCACGACAAGAAAAAAACGCCTCAGACGAAGTCCGAAGCGCTTTGCTCACTTTTTAGGTGTCGAGGCTTTTTTTGCTTTGTTCTTTTTATAGTAATCGTAGACGAACGGTGCGACCGCTGTCGCGACTTTAATGAGTGTACCAAATTTACCTTTTCTAGCCATATTGCTGCACCCCTTTCTGTTTCTAATGATGTATATTCCACCCGTTGCGGAAATGAAAACATGTTTTGGACAGCTTCACCTTATGTAAGGCAAGCATTCATGACCCATAATGAGGTCAGGAGGCGAAATCAATGAAGACGATTATCTGGTATCAAAACGATTTGCGGGTCGATGACCATCGTCCGCTCGAGGAGGCGCTCCGGCACGAGGACACGATTGAAGGGCATTATTTCATCCGGGAAGATGAGCTCTCAGAGAACCGATTCGGGCATACCCCGCTAGGACCGAGACGGCTCCAATTTTTGAACGATTCGCTCGAAGATTTGGGCGGGTCGCTCGCAGCACTCGGCATCCCTCTGTTCGTCCATGTCGGGCATCCGCTCGACGTGCTCGACCCGAACGACCGGCTATTGTTCCAGCGATCGATCGGCTTTGACGAACGGCTGCGCGAACGAGAAATCATGACCGCGTGGCGCGGCTCGAGTCAGGCGTTTGACGGCTTCACGCTCTATCCGCGGGCAGAAATCCCGTTCGAGCGCATGCCATTCCTCTTCACTGAGTTTCGAAAAGCTGTCGAAGCTGAAGCGAGACCGGAAAAGCGCTTCGACCGGCCGCGTGAAGGGGAAGCATATCCGATTGATTTCCCTGTCGCCTATGAACGGGTCGAGCAAGGCAAGCATACCGCGTTCCCGTTCAAGGGCGGGGAACAGGCAGGGTGGGAGCGGCTCGCGGCCTATTTGGCGGGGCCAATCCGGACGTATAAAGAGACACGAAACGGCTTCGGGGTCGACGACTCGTCGAAGTTGTCGGCTTATCTCGCCAACGGCTCGCTCTCACCGCGCCGGGTGCTACACGAGCTCGAGCAACATGAGCGGTCACACGGGGCGAATGAGTCGACGTATTGGCTCTATTTTGAATTGCTCTGGCGTGATTTCTTCCAATGGGTCGCACTCGAGCAAGGGAAACGACTCTTCCGGGCCCAAGGCATCCGTTCGAAACGAAAGACGTGGCGCGTCGACCCTGACGTCATCGCGCGTTGGCAGGCGGGTGAGACAGGCGTCGACTTTGTCGATGCGTTCATGCGTGAGTTGAACGCGACGGGATGGATGTCGAACCGGGGCCGTCAAATCGTCGCGAGCTACTTCGCGAAAGAACTCGGGCAAGACTGGCGCATCGGCGCGTCCTATTTCGAATCGACGCTAATTGACTATGATGTCGCGAGCAACTACGGTAATTGGGCGTACCAGGCCGGTGTCGGCAACGACTCACGCGACCGGCATTTCAACGTCAGTCGGCAACAAGACACGTACGACCCGACCGGTGCGTTTCGTAACATGTGGTTGTGACGAAACTGTCACGAGAAGTCATCGTTTCTGATTGACTTCTTTTTACAGACAGTGCTATAGTAAGGTCAACAGATGGGATACCTGAGGTGTACGAGAGCCGCCTTCGTTATTTTGAGCCAACACTTTGAATACGGGAGACCGAACTGCTATCCAGATCAACTGCCTCATCACGTGCAGGAGGACTTGTGAAGGGGACGCTAGGTCACCCACCTGCTTAAGCAGGTTCAAAAGCAGGGCATCGTCACGGCACTCCGGGTCCCATCGATTTTATTGTAAAACGTCGCTAGGCGTCTTTTTTTTGATTATAATTCCGAGTAAAATAGTGTGAGAAAATAGGATTCATTTGGAGGAAGAGTATGTTACACCAGTTTTCACGTAATGAGTTGGCCATTGGTCAAGAAGGTTTAGAAACATTGAAAGGGAAGACGGTCGCCATCCTCGGTGTCGGCGGTGTCGGGTCGTTCGCGGCCGAGGCGCTCGCACGCAGTGGCGTCGGACGAATCGTGCTCGTCGATAAAGATGATATCGATATCACGAACGTCAACCGCCAGATTCACGCGCTCTTGTCGACGGTCGGGCAACCTAAAGTCGAAGCGATGGCGACACGCCTCCTCGATATCAACCCTGAGCTCGAGCTCGTCAAATTAAAAATGTTCTACACGGAAGAGACGTTCGAAGAATTCTTCGCGCAAGACCTCGACTTCGTCATCGATGCCTCGGACACGATCATCTATAAGATCCACTTGATCGTCGAGTGCAAACGTCGTGGCATCCCGGTCATCTCGAGCATGGGCATGGCCAACAAGATGGACCCGACGCGCATCAAAGTCGTCGACATCAAGGATACGACGTACGACCCGATCGCCAAAATGGTCCGGACGCGTCTCCGTAAAGAGCGCATCCATAAAGGCGTCCCGGTCGTCTTTTCAGACGAGTCGCCGATCGTGACACGCGAAGACGTGAACGAGGTCGTCGGGAAGAAAGATGCCCCGATCCGTAAAGCGAAGATGCCGCCGAGTTCGAATGCGTTCGTCCCATCGGTCGCCGGCCTCGTCGCAGCAGGGTACGTCATCAACCAAATGCTTGAGACAGCTGGTGTCGAGATCAACCGCATCCAGAAATGAAAAAACGACGCGGCTCAAAAGAGTCAGCGTCGTTTTTCCCAATAATCGAGTCGTTTTTGCAGCTGTTGCTCGAAGCCACGGCTCGTCGGTGTATAATATTTAGGACGTTTTCGGGCCAAGTTCTCCGGCCAGTAGTTTTGCGCGACGTAGCCGTCTTTCTCGTCGTGCGGGTATTTGTATCCGGCACCGTTGCCGAGCTCGCGGGCGCCTGGGCTGTGCGCGTCACGGAGATGGACCGGTACCGGACCGCCCTCGACCGTGCGGACGTGGTGAATCGCCTTATCGATGGCGGTGATGACCGCGTTCGATTTCGGTGCCGTCGCGAGATATAGGACGGCCTGTGCCATCGGGATCCGTGCCTCCGGGAAACCGACGTGTTCGCTCGCGCGAGCAGCCGCATCGACGATGACGAGCGCGTTCGGGTCACTGAGCCCGATATCTTCGGCCGCATGCACATAGAGCCTGCGCATGATGAAGCGCGGTGATTCGCCGGCCTCGATCATGACGGCGAGCCAGTACAGTGCCGCGTCCGGGTCCGAGCCGCGAATCGACTTAATGAACGCCGAGATGACGTCATAGTGCCGGTCACCCGTCTTGTCGTACTTGATGGCCTTTTGTTGAATCGACTCCTCGGCCACGTCGAGTGTGATTTGAATCTTGCCATCGACCTCGGGCGTCGTCAATACGGCCAGCTCGAGGGCGTTCAACAGGACACGGTAGTCACCGTCCGCCATTTTGATATAATGGTCCACGGCGGCTTCCTCGATTTGGACGGGATAGTTGCCGAGTCCCTTTTTATCAGCGAGAGCCCGTTCCAAGACGACACGAAGTTCGTCTGGTCCAGGCGGTTCGAGCCGAAACACGGTCGCGCGCGACAGCAACGCCGCGTTGACCTCAAAACTCGGGTTTTCGGTCGTCGCCCCGATCAAGATGAGCTTCCCGGCCTCTAGTGCCGGGAGCAGGGCGTCTTGTTGCAGTTTATTGAAACGATGAATCTCGTCTAAAAATAAAATCGTTCGTTCTTGCTCGAAATCAAACCGGGACTCGGCCTCGCGGATGACGCTCCGGAGTTCATCGAGTTTGGCCGTGACGGCGTTCAATTGCACGAACGTCGCTTTCGTATAATTCGAGATGACGCGGGCGAGCGTCGTCTTGCCCGTTCCCGGCGGTCCATACAAGATAATCGTACCGAGGCGGTCGGCCTCGATGGCCCGCCGCAGCAATTTGCCTTCGCCGATGATGTGGCGTTGACCGATGACTTCGTCTAACGTTTCAGGCCGCATCCGATTGGCGAGCGGGCCGCTATTCGATTGCTGAAATAAATCACTCATACGTACACATTCCTTTCGACAAACGTTTGTTCGACTAGTATAGCAGAAGGAGACATGAAGATGAAAATATCTACAAAAGGTCGTTATGGATTGACGATCATGATCGCACTGGCCCGGGAAACGGACAACAAACCGCTCAGCTTGAAAAAGATTGCGGCCCGGCATGACTTGCCGGAACATTACTTAGAGCAGTTGATCGGTCCACTTCGCAACGGCGGTCTCGTCAAGAGCGTCCGCGGGGCGTACGGCGGCTATCAGCTCGTCAAATCGGCGACGGACATCACGGCGGGAGAAATCATCCGCTTGCTCGAAGGGCCGCTCACAATCGTCGAAGACTCAGAAGCGGACGATGCCGTGAAACGGAAGCTTTGGGATAAAATCAAAGCGGCGATCGAGAAAGTGCTCGAAGAGACGACACTCGCCGATCTCGCTGAAGAAGATTCTGATGGCTATATGTTCTATATATAAAGATGAGGTGAACGAATATGAACTATTTTGATCATGCCGCAACGACGCCGATGCGTCCGGAAGTGCTCGAAGCGATGACACCTTATATGCTCGAACATTATGGCAACCCGTCGAGCATCCACGGCATCGGACGGACGGCGCGCGCCGCACTGGATACTTCGCGCCGGACGCTCGCCACGTGGATCGGGGCGACCCCGAACGAGATCGTCTTCACATCGGGCGGCACCGAGTCGGACAACTATGCGCTGTTCGGTACGGCTTACGCGAATCAACATAAAGGCAAACATGTGATCACGACGAAAGTCGAACACCACGCCGTCTTGCACGCGATGGAGCAACTCGAGCGGGAAGGATTCGAAGTGACGTATCTCGATGTCGACGCGACGGGTGCGGTGACGCTTGACTCCGTTCGTGCTGCGCTCCGGGACGATACGATCCTCGTCTCGGTCATGTACGGCAACAACGAGGTCGGCACACTTCAACCGATTGCGGAAATCGGTGCACTCCTCGCCGACCATCAGGCTTACTTCCATACGGACGCCGTCCAAGCGCTCGGTACGGAAACGATTGACGTCAAGGCGCTCGGGGTCGATTTATTGTCGGCCTCGGCCCATAAAATCAATGGCCCGAAAGGTATCGGTTTTCTTTTTATAAAAACAGGTGTAAAATTAGCGACGCGTTCTTTTGGAGGACAACAAGAACGGAAACGTCGAGCCGGCACGGAAAACGTTCCGGGTGCCGTCGGGTTCCAACAAGCAGCCGAACTGGCCAAAATCGAACAGGTCGAACGAGTGGGCGCGTACCAGCAAATGACCGAGGCGCTCTTCAAGCGACTCGATGAACTCGGAGTCGAGTATGACGTGAACGGGGCGAACCGCTTACCGCACATCGTCAACTTGTATCTCCCGGGCATCGAACTTGAACCGTTCCTCATCATGATGGACATGCGCGGCTTTGCCATCTCGAGCGGCAGTGCCTGCACGGCAGGGTCGATTGAACCGTCACACGTATTGACGGCGATGTTCGGGACGTCGGATCGGACGAAACAGTCCGTCCGCATCAGCTTTGGACATGGCAACTCGGTCGCAGACGTGGAGCGGCTCGCCGAACGACTCTCTGAGGTCGTCTCGACATTCACGAACGGAGTGAGATAAATCATGAACTTACGCACAAAAGCCCCTGCCGAGACGACGGTCGTCGTCGGGATGTCAGGCGGCGTCGATTCATCGGTGACGGCCCATTTGCTGAAAGAGCAAGGGTATAACGTCATCGGAATCTTTATGAAAAACTGGGATGATACGGACGAGAACGGTGTCTGTACGGCGACCGAAGACTATGAAGACGTCATCGCGGTCGCGAACCAAATCGGGATCCCTTATTACGCGGTCAACTTCGAGAAAGAATATTGGGACCGCGTGTTCGAATACTTCTTGGCCGAGTACCGTCTCGGGCGGACGCCGAACCCGGACGTCATGTGTAACAAGGAAATCAAGTTCAAGGCGTTCCTTGACCACGCGCTTCGCCTCGGTGCCGACTTCGTCGCGACCGGGCACTACGCACGGGTCGAGTACGTCGACGGTGAGCATCGACTTCTTCGTGGGAAAGATGACAACAAAGACCAAACGTACTTCTTGAACCAGTTGTCACAAGACCAACTCGCGCGGACGATGTTCCCGATTGGTCATATGGACAAGAAAGACGTCCGTGTCATCGCCGAAGAAGCGGGACTCGCGACAGCGAAGAAGAAAGATTCGACGGGCATCTGCTTTATCGGAGAGCGCAACTTCAAAGAGTTCCTCTCGGAGTATTTGCCATCACAACCAGGCATCATGCAGACGCTCGATGGGGAACAAAAGGGAAACCATGACGGGCTCATGTATTACACGCTCGGTCAACGCCACGGCCTCGGCATCGGCGGCGACGGGGACCCATGGTTCGTCGTCGGCAAAAACGTGGAAGAAAACATCCTCTACGTCGGCCAAGGGTTCCATCATGACGCGCTCTATTCGGACGCGTTGCTCGCATCGAAGCTGTCATGGACAGGGGCCGTACCAACAGGCGAGTTCCGGGCGACGGCGAAATTCCGCTACCGTCAACAAGACGTGCCTGTGACGATCGCGCCACTTGAAAATGGCGAAGTGCTCGTCAAATTTGATGAGCCGCAACGTGCGATCACGCCAGGACAGGCTGTCGTCTTCTATGACGGTGACATCTGCCTCGGTGGTGCGACGATTGACGAAGCGTATCGAAACGGAAAACGACTCGACTATATCGGATGAGGTGATGACTTTGAACGCAAACGAATTAGGCATCCAAGCGATGCAACAAGGTGAGTTCGAACAGGCGGCCAAGCAGTTCAATGCTGCCATCGAAGCGGACCCGACGGACCCGACCGGTTACGTCAACATGGGTACGCTCTTGCAAGCAATCGGCGACCATGAACGGGCCGTCGTCTTTTACGATAAGGCGCTCGAACTCGACAACGCGTTCGGCGCGGCCCATTACGCGAAGGGAGCGCTCGCCTATGAGCTCGAACAGCTCGACTTGGCCGAGGCATCTCTGCGTCAGGCGCTCCTCGCCGGGATGGACGACGCCGACCTTCATTTCATGCTCGGCTTGACGTACAAGGCGATGGGCGACTTCGTCCGGGCCTTGCCGCGTCTTCGGGAAGCGATGAAGCAGGCGCCGGAAGACGTCGAGATTTCGTTCCAATACGGGCTCGCGCTCGCGCAGAACGAACAGCTCGACGAGGCCGTCGAAGCGCTCGAGCATACGCTCGACCTCGACGCGAGCCATACGGACGCCCGCTACAACTTGGCGATCGCTTACGCGTTCCTCGGTGAACAAGATAAGACGTACGCCGAGCTTGAGCGTGTGCTCGAGTTGCAACCGGACCATGCGCTCGCCTTTGACGCGAAAGCGAAAATGGATGAGCTGCTCGGTAACTGAATCAATAAAGCGCTTCTCGCAGTGTTTGCGAGAGGCGCTTTTTGTTAGTCCCAATAATGGAAGATGACGTTTCCAATTGTTTCTGGTTCCCAATATTCGATTTCTTCGCGTTCCGCCTTGTTCAGAAACGGCTGTAGTGACAAATCGAACCGCTCATTCAACTCCGCCGCTGATGGGATTTGATATAAATCAGGAAATAAATCGGTCAGTTCGGGCACATCGATGTACTCGTACTCAAACGGTTCATATTTTGAGATGCCGATGACGGGATAAACTCTGCTGAGCAGCACATAGATGCTGCGTCCTCGGATGGTGATGGTCGCTTGATCATAGTTCGGGGTGACCGAATCCCCGAGGATGATGCTACACGTCCCACCTTTACGACGGGCGTAATCGAAACAAACCGTTCGGAACGATTGATCATCAAACTCGGGGGTAGGGCAGTCGCCGTATGAAAAACCGGTGATGCATGTTGGTAAGATGAGCGTCATGAAGCCACCTCCCCGATGACCCAAACCGAAACATTAAAAATCGTCACGAACAACGTGCCGGCGAGCGCGATATAACTCCACGCGACGCCCGTTCCTGATTTGGCCCGACGGACCCCATCCGCTAAGATGAGCAACATGGCCCCGAATGAAAAGAACGATAAGGCGGCAAACGAAGTCGGCCGGTCGAGCGTAGGAAACGCATCGATCACGAAATAGAGTCCGAGCGTGAGAATGGTTAACCCAGTCATGATCAGAAGTGGGAAGAAACGCATAAAACACAACCTTTTCCATTTTCTCTCATCTTATCATGTGGGGTGTCGAGCGTATATGTGAATCAGAGTTGCTTCGTCGTGATTTTTACGGGCTCGCCGCCGAACTTCTCGTACGCCTCGTCCATGTTTTTCGTATACAGCTCGATGACGTTCTTGCTCGGGTCTTTAAAGTAGGCCGAGCGCTCTTTGCCGTTGACCGTCTCGTCCTCGTCCCACGTCCGGAGTTTCGTCGGGATGTTTGACGCCTCTAACACTTCGAGCGCTTGGTCGAACGACTCCATCGGAACGAAAAATGCGCAGTGGACGTGGGCGCCGCCTTCATCATAGAGCGTGTCCCACTCGGTCACGTCCTCTTGGCGATTCGATTCTTCTGCCGATGTGAACTCTCGTTTCAGCCAGAGGCCGAGACGGGTGTTCCCCCCGACATAGAGCCACGTCGCCCACGGTTCGTCCGCCTGTTCCTGTGCTTCGCTCGGCTCGGCATCGTCACCGACCCATTGTTCGACGACGGGAAGTCCGAGCTTGCCGTGCCAAAAGTCGACGGCTTCCGCCATATCGGTCACTTCTAACACGAGTTCACACAGGCCACTGATTGGAATACGTTTCGTCATACATAGTCCCTCCTTCATAGGTTCACTCGAACAGTTCCCGCTTTGATTCGACGAAAAACGTGCATAGCCGTCCAATTGTTCGGGAAATGGAATAACAATTGAGAGGGGAGAAGTCTATGCGATCGATCAGTCTGGTCAGTGTCCTTGTCTTTTTTATCATCGAATGGTTTATGCTCGGTCGTCTGTTTGCCGCCATCGATGAACGTTTAGCGACGGGCGAATGGACAAATAATCTGTTGTTCCGGGTCGTCGTCGAGTCGGAGCGGGCGACGACCGTCCTGTTAGTCTTATTCGCGACGTTCTTCGTGCTCGGCATCATCATGCATTGGGTGTTGTCGACCCATCGCTCTTGGTCCGTAACGATCGGGACGGTCGGGGTGGCCTGGGTTGTACCAGCCCTGCTCGCGATTGTGGCCTGGTTCATCCCAAATCCATACGTCCAGCTCGCCATCATCGTGTTGCAGCTGTCGTTCATCCCGCTCGTCCCGTTCGTCGGACAGACGGTACGGTTCGGTCACGTCGTGTTGAACTGGGGCGTCCACGTCATCGCCGCGGGACTTGTGCTGTTGATTCAGCGACCATCGCTTGAGCAACTGTTTCGTGTCGAGCGGACCGAGCTGTTCGAGCGGCTCGAAGGTTATGTCAATTCGGGGGAGCTGGAACGGTTCGAACGACTGCTTGAAACCGTGGACTTGGAGCAACTTGAGCGCATCTTGAACCGAATCGATGTCGATCAGCTGATTCGGATTCTTGAACGTGTCGACCTCGACCAGCTCGAGCGCATCCTCAACCTGTTCAGTTAGGCGATTTGTCCTACCGTTCAAACTCGGGCTATAATGGGGGATGGAAAACTAGCTGGAGGTGGCTCGAATGATGGCAGCACCTTACGAGTTGACAGGAAAAGTCATCCGCGTCCTGTTTCAATCGGAAGAAGAAGCGCACACGATCGCGCTCGTACGTATAAAAGAAAAGAACTTTGAGACAGACGAGACCGAGATGGTCATCGCCGGTGTCGGCGTCGGCATTGAAAAAGGAGAGACGTATAAAGCGCACGGGCGTCTCGTCGACCATCCCCGATTCGGGAAACAGATGAAAGCGGAATGGATCCGCCGTGTCGTCCCGATGACGAAACGGGCGGCCGTCCGGTTTTTGACGAACGGCTCTTTCCCGGGAATCGGGCAAAAAACGGCCCAAAAGATTGCTGACGCACTCGGAGACGACTGCATCGACCAAATCGTTAAGCATCCGAGTATCTTGTCGAACGTCGACGGCTTGAAAGAAAAGCAGGCCCGCGTCATCACCGAGCGGTTGAACGTGTTGTATGGGGTCGATCAGTTGCTGTTGTTTTTGGCGCCGTTCGATGTCACACCGCGACTCGCCTCGAAGATTCATAAAGAGTATGAAGGTCGGGCGATGGAGACGATCGAGAAAAATCCATACGCCCTCATGTATGACGTTCAAGGCATCGGCTTCAAGACGGCCGACGCCATCGCCGCCCACTTTGGCATCCAAGGGATTCACCCGGAACGGATCGCGGCGGCCGTGCTGTACGTGCTCGAGCTCGAGCAAGGGAACGGACACTTGTTCGTCACGGCCGATCAGCTCGCGAATGAGATGCCGCGCATCATCGGCGGTGATCCGGGTGAGGCGCTCGTCTCGGCGCTCGAGACGCTCGCGAACGATGAACGTGTCATTGTCGAAGACGGAGTCGTCTATCATCCACGTGTGTACCGGGCCGAACAAAAAGCGGCCGAGGAACTCGCGCGCATCATGTCGACATCGACGACTGAAGACGTCGATATGACGACGATCTTTGATGCGGTCGGTCGCGTCGAGGAGATGTTCTCGATCGAGTATGCCAAGCAACAACGAGAGGCGATCGAACTTGCCTTGAAGTCGCCGCTCATGGTGCTGACAGGCGGACCTGGGACCGGGAAAACGACCGTCGTCCGCGGTATCATCCACGCGCTCAGCGACGTGTTCGACTGGAAGCTCGAACCGGTACAGAACCAACCGTTCCCGTTCGTGCTCGCCGCACCGACCGGCCGGGCCGCGAAACGGCTCAGTGAGTCGACGGGCTTGCCGGCCTCGACGATTCACCGTCTCTTAAAGTTTGATGGTAGCTCGTTTCAAGTCGATGACACGAATCCGCTCGTCGGAAAAGTGCTCATCGTCGACGAGGCGTCGATGATTGATATCTTCTTGTTCCGCAGCCTGCTTCGGGCAGTGCCGAACGGGATGAAAATCCTCTTCGTCGGTGACCGGGATCAATTGCCTTCGGTCGGACCGGGCCAAGTGCTCGCCGACTTGATGGCGACCGACGGGATTCCCGTCGTCCGGCTCGATGTCGTCCATCGGCAGGCGTCCGAGTCGAGCATCCTGCGTTTGGCGCACGCACTCAACGCGAAACAGATGCCGGACGATTTGCTCGCGGCACTGCCGGACCGCCGCTTTTATACGGCCAACCAAGAGACGGCGCTCCAGGCGATCTGTCAAATGGCCGGGGCCGCGCTGCGAAAAGGTTATTCCCCATTCGATATCCAAGTGCTCGCGCCGACGTACCGTGGGGTATGCGGCATCGACGGATTGAACGAGGCGCTCCAAAACGTGTTCAATCCGAAATCGGCGGCCCGTGAAGTGAAACACGGCAACCGGACGTACCGAAACGGGGATAAAGTGCTCCAACTCGTCAATAACGCCGAGGAGAACGTTTATAACGGCGATATCGGTGAAATCACGAACATTTTCTATGCGAAAGAAAACGTCGACAAGGTCGACAAAATCTATATCCGCTTCGATCAGACCGAGGTCGAGTATAACCGGAGCGAATGGGACCAGTTCACCCACGCCTATGCCATCACCATCCATAAGTCACAAGGTTCCGAGTTCCCGATCGTGCTCATGCCCGTCTTCTTCAACGGCGGCTTCCGCTCGTCGCGCAACTTGATTTATACGGCCGTCACCCGGGCGAAGAAGAGTTTGCTCTTGTTCGGAGACGTCCGTGCCCTCGAGGCGGCGACGCGAGAAGAAGAGCCGGTGCGGCGAACGAAACTCGTCGAGCGGCTAGGCGGCAAGTCTTGACGTCTCCCGATTGACGTGTGATAATGACGAATAGAAAACTGAAACGATTAAAGACGATGAAGGAAATGAGTACGTCGTAACCGCCTCACCAGAGACATCTTCCTAGGCTGTGAGAAGATGGGGGTCCGGTCGACCGAAGCTAGTCTGGAGTCCCCACTCACCCTGGGCGCCTCATCCGCGTTATCGGATGTTCGAGGCACGGCTTTGCCGTGCGAACGAGGGTGGTACCACGAAGCGATGCTTTCGTCCCTTTCCACAGGGATGAGCATCGCTTTTTTTCGTTTCGTTTAAACTGAAGGAGGAATTGTTGATGAAACCGCTCAAACCATTAACTGGCGCACAGATTCGCCAAATGTATTTAGATTTCTTCAAATCGAAAGGACACAGTGTCGAGCCGAGTGCCTCACTCGTACCGGTCGAGGACCCGACGCTTCTTTGGATCAACTCAGGCGTCGCGACGCTCAAAAAATACTTTGACGGCCGTGTCATTCCAGCCAACCCGCGCATCGTCAACGCGCAGAAGTCGATTCGGACAAACGATATCGAGAACGTCGGGAAGACGGCGCGTCACCATACGTTCTTCGAAATGCTCGGGAACTTCTCGGTCGGTGATTACTTCCGCGAAGACGCGATCAAATGGGGCTGGGAACTTCTGACGAGCGACGAATGGTACGGGCTCGACCCGGATCGCTTGTCGGTGACGATTCACCCGGAAGATGAAGAAGCGAAACAACTTTGGCTCGCACTCGGCGTGCCGGCCGACCGCATCATCCCACTCGAAGAGAACTTCTGGGAAATCGGGGAAGGCCCGTCTGGCCCGAACACAGAAATCTTCTTCGATCGCGGACCTGCGTTCGGCGACGACCCGACCGACCCAGAACTATACCCGGGCGGCGAGAACGAGCGTTACCTTGAGATTTGGAACATCGTTTTCAGTCAGTTCAACCATGACGGGCACGGCAACTATACCGAGCTCCCACGGAAAAACATTGATACAGGTATGGGTCTCGAGCGGATGGCGAGCGTCATGCAAGACGTACCGACGAACTTCGACACGGACTTGTTCATGCCAATCATCCGCGAGACAGAGAAAATCAGCGGCGAGACGTACCGCACCGACAGCAGCAAAGACGTGGCGTTCAAAGTCATCGCTGACCACATTCGCACCGTCTCGTTCGCGATCGGAGACGGGGCGCTCCCATCGAACGAAGGCCGTGGCTACGTGCTTCGTCGTTTGCTCCGCCGTGCCGTCCGCTATGCGAAGATGCTAGGCATCGAGCGTCCGTTCATGTACGAGCTCGTCGACGTCGTCGGCGACATCATGGTCGACTTCTACCCTGAAGTCCGTGAGAAGAAAGACTTCATCAAGAAAGTCGTCAAGAATGAAGAAGAACGTTTCCACGAGACGCTCCATGATGGTCTCGCTATCTTGAACGAAGTCGCGAAAGCGCAAAAAGCGGCCGGTTCGAACGTCATCAGCGGTGAAGATGCGTTCCGTCTCTACGATACGTACGGTTTCCCGCTCGAGTTGACGATCGAGTACGCCGAAGACCACAAATTGACGGTCGACGAGGATGGATTCAAACAAGCGATGAACGCCCAGCGTGAACGCGCTCGGACTGCCCGTGCCGACGTTGAGTCGATGCAAATCCAGTCAGGCGTTCTTGCAGAAATTACGCTTCCATCATCATTCGTCGGATACACGAACCTCGGAACGGAAGCGAAAATCATCAGCTTGATTCATGATGGAGAGCTCGTTGACGTCGTCGCAGCAGGGGAAGAAGCACAAGTCATCCTCGATCAGACGCCATTCTACGCTGAGAGCGGCGGTCAAATCGGCGATAAAGGACAAATCGTCGGGTCGGACTTCGTCCTTCACGTAAAAGACGTCTCGAAAGCACCGAATGGCCAAAACTTGCACACGGTCACGGTCACGTCAGGTGTCGCCAAGGCAGAAGTCGCGGTGACGGCTACGGTCGACTTCGATTCGCGTCAAGCGATCATCAAAAACCACACAGCGACGCACTTGTTGCATCGCGCGTTGAAAGACACGCTCGGTGAGCACGTCAACCAAGCAGGTTCACTCGTGACACCAGACCGTCTTCGCTTTGACTTCTCGCACTTCGGCCAAGTGACGGCTGAAGAGCTTCAATCGATCGAACGTCAAGTGAACGAGCGCATCTGGGCGTCAATCGCTGTCGATATCGAAGAAATGAACATCGCCGATGCGAAAGCGAAAGGTGCGATGGCGCTCTTCGGTGAGAAGTACGGGGATGTCGTCCGCGTCGTCGCTGCCGGTGACTCGGTCGAACTTTGCGGTGGCTGCCACGTCGGCAACACGGCTGAAATCGGTCTCTTCAAAATCTTGTCGGAATCAGGAATCGGAGCCGGTACACGTCGCATCGAGGCGGTCACAGGAGCCGGTGCTTACGTAGTGATGAACCAGCACATCGAGACGCTCGAGACGGCAGCGAAACTGCTCAAGACAAAACCACTCGAAGTGCCGACGCGTGTCCAAGCGCTTCAAACTGAAATGAAAGAACTCGAACGCGCGAGCGAATCGCTCAAAGCGAAACTCGCCAACATCGAAGCGTCGTCACTCACAGACGCCATCGAGACGTTCGGTGATGTCCAATTGATCGCTAAGCGCGTCGACGGACAAGATATGGACGCGCTCCGTGGCATGGTCGACGAATTGAAAGGCAAGCTCGGCTCGGCCGTCATCTTGCTCGGCTCGGCGAACGGCGACAAGGTCAACCTCGTCGCAGGTGTGACGAAAGACTTGAACGACCGTGGCTTCCATGCCGGGAAATTGATCAAAGAAGTGGCGACACGTTGTGGCGGAGGCGGCGGAGGCCGTCCTGACATGGCGCAAGCCGGAGGCCGGGATGCGACAAAACTGGATGAAGCATTGAAGTTTGCTTCACATTACGTTCAATCACTGGCATAATAGAGTGTGAAGTGCAAACGGAAAGAGGTGGATTCTTGTGAGCCAAATGGATCGCACGATGCAATTCAATTTTCCAGAAGATGATAATCGAGCCAACACTCGGGAGACACTGATCACGGTGTATCAAGCACTCGAGGAGAAAGGCTACCAACCGATCAATCAAATCGTCGGATACTTGTTGTCAGGTGACCCTGCCTACATCCCGCGTCATAACGATGCGCGAAACTTAATTCGCAAAATCGAACGAGATGAGCTGCTCGAAGAGCTGGTCAAATCGTATTTGAACGATCGTAGAGAGGATTAATATGAAGCGAGTCATGGGGCTCGATGTCGGTTCGAAGACGATTGGGGTCGCCGTGAGCGACCTCATGGGATGGACGGCACAAGGTGTGGAGACGGTCTACTGGACCGAGCCGGACTTTGAGGAAGCTGTCCGTCTGCTTCAACCGATTATTGAGCAGTACGATGTGAAAGAAGTCGTTGTCGGCCTCCCGAAGAACATGAACGCGACAATCGGACCTCGGGGCGAGGCGTCACAGGCGTTTGCCGCGGCCCTCACCGAAGCGACCGGTTTGCCGACAGTTCTCGTCGACGAGCGTTTGACGACGATGCAAGCGGAGCGGATGCTCATTTCAGCAGACGTCAGCCGAAAAAAGAGAAAGGCCGTCATCGATAAGATGGCAGCCGTCATGATTTTACAAAATTACCTGGATCGTGCAGGCAAATAAGGAGGAATTACTCATGGCAGAAATCCGTCGTGAAGAAGAAATGTACCGTATTCCAGACGAAAATGGAGACGAGCATTTATTTGCAGAAATTTTCCGGATGACGAGCGACCGCTCGAAGAAGACGTTTGTCGTTCTTGAGCCGGTCGGCAATCCAGAAACAGAAGACGAAGATGACGACACAATCGAAGTGTACGCGTTTGAAATCGAAGAACTTGAAGATGGCGAGTTCATCTTGAAGCTCGTCGAAGACGATGATGACTTCGAGGAAGTCATGGAAGCGTTCGATATCGTCAATGACGAAGTTGGTTTAGACTAATACGTGGACGGGCGACTAGGGGAAACCCTCGTCGCCCATCTTCATAACAGAAGAACAGGGGAGAAATGCGCATGAACCATCCATCGATGTTTGATGAGAAGCGTGCACGTAACCGGATCGTTCGGCGAATTACGGTCATCATCCTTGCTGTCTTTCTTCTAGTGATCGCCACAGGTGCCGCGGTATCTTATGCGTTCGTGAAACGATCGCTCGAACCCGTTGACCCAGCTTCGACCGAAACGGTCGAGGTCGAGGTTCCGCTCGGTGCAGGTTCTGGTTACATTGGCGAACTACTCGAAGAGAATGGCCTCGTGAGGAATAGCACGATTTTCCGTTTTTACACACGGTTTAAAAATGAATCATCGTTCCAAGCGGGGACGTATACGTTGTCTCCGTCACAATCACTTGACGAGTTGATCGCCACGTTGAAGACGGGGAAAGTCATCGTCGTCCCGGATATCAAATTGGTGATCCCGGAAGGCTTTACGATCGACCAAGTCATCTCGCGTCTCGCAAAACAGGCTGATATTCCGAAAGAAGAAATTTCGGACCAACTGAGCGACGAGGAGTATATCCGCTCGCTCGTCAATGAGCATGAGATGCTGACGGACGAAGTGCTCGCCGACGGAATTTATCACCCGCTCGAAGGTTACTTGTTCCCGGCAACGTATGAGTTCGATAAAGGTGTGACGCTCACTCAGATCATCGATGAGATGCTCAAGCCGACCGAACAGCTCTATCTCGAATACGGCGATGCGGTCGAAGCGTCGGGACGCACGTTCCATGAGACGTTATCGCTCGCCTCGGTCGTTGAGAAAGAAGCGGTCTCGACGGAAGACCGTCAAGAGATCGCGGGTGTGTTTGAAAACCGTCTGGCCGATGGCATGAAGTTGCAGTCCGACCCGACCGTCTGGTACGGTACCGGGGAGACTTCGATTTTCACATCGTTCAACGATCTCCAAAACGATTCACTTTATAACACATACCGCTACGAAGGGATCCCAATCGGACCAATCGCTGCGGTCAGTCGTGACGCGTTCGTCGCCACGCTCAATCCGAACGATACGGATAACGTTTATTTCTACGCCCGACCACCGCGTGAAGGATTCCCGAACGGGGAAGTCTTGTTCGAAGTGGAGTACGAGGCGCACCAACAGAACGTCAACAAGTATCGTCCAGAATGGGAAGCGTTTGAAGAAGCAAACAACAATTGACGGATATGCGACCGGAAGCCTTGGCTTCCGGTCGTTTGAATGATTAGAGAGTAAGAGGTGTACGACGTGGAACATTCATCCTATGAAGGTTACGTGGAGAACTTGGTCACGCCCCGATCGCCGTTATTGGCGGAGATGGAGGCGTTCGCCCGAGAACATCACGTGCCGATCATGGACTTGACCGGATCTGAAGTGTTGCTGTCGCTTCTCGCGATGCAACGTCCGAAACGGATCCTTGAGGTCGGTACGGCAATCGGATACAGTGCGATTCGAATGGCTGAACTGTTGCCGGACGCAGAAATCGTCACGATCGAACGAAACGCACGACGACATGAAGAGGCACTCGGCTTTATCGGACGCTCGGACGTATCGGACCGAATCACTGTCATTCATGGTGATGCGGTGGAGTTGATCGGGGCGATTGAAGGAGAATTCGATGCGGTCTTTATCGACGCGGCCAAAGGTCAGTATCAAAAATTCTTTGATGGGTATGGCGCTTTAGTACCAATTGGTGGTACGATTTACAGCGATAATTTATTTTTACGAGGGGACGTCCTGCTCGAGGATGTGTCAGTGCTTGACCGTCGACGCCGCCGGCTCGTTCGTCTCGTAAAAGAGTTTACTGAGCAATTGATGGCACGGACCGATTATCATACTGCAATTTTGCCCCTTGGTGATGGCCTAGCAATCAGTCGTAAATTACGATGAGGAGGACTTAACTTTGATGCAACATAAACCCGTCATTATCGGCGTGGCCGGGGGGACCGGATCAGGTAAGACGACCGTGGCCCGCGCGCTCGTGGATGCGTTCAAAGGACAATCGGTCGTCATGATCGAGCAAGACGCGTATTATAAAGACCAGTCAGAGATGACGATGGAAGAACGATATAAGACGAACTATGACCACCCGTTCGCATTCGATAACGATCTTTTGATCGAGCATATCAAGCAGTTACAAGAGCACAAGGCCATCGAGAAACCGGTGTATGACTATGCGGCGCACACGCGCTCGGACAAGACGATCTTGATCGAGCCGGTCGACGTCGTCATCGTCGAAGGCATTTTGGCGCTCGAGGATGATCGTCTCCGCGACTTGATGGACATTAAAGTGTTCGTCGACACGGATGCGGACGTCCGCATCCTACGCCGGATGCAGCGCGATCTCAATGAGCGGGGCCGGTCGATCGACTCGGTCGTCGCCCAATATACGAATGTCGTCCGGCCGATGCATCTTCAATTTTGTGAGCCGACGAAACGTTATGCGGACATCATCGTACCTGAAGGTGGAGAAAACTTTGTCGCCATCGATTTGCTCGTGACGAAGATTCGCTGGGTGCTCACAGAACGCAACCGGGCATAAGGAAATAAATCGTTTTCAATTTAACCTAGCTGTAATATACTAGGAGACAATGAAGGAGTGACAGAAATGGCTGAAAAACAACATTACATGACGTTAGACGGAAAAGCTAAGATCGAAAATGAATTGAACGAACTGAAGACGGTGCGCCGTAAAGAAGTCGTTGAGAATATTAAGATCGCCCGCGATTTCGGAGACTTGTCTGAGAACGCTGAATATGATGCAGCGAAAGAAGAGCAGGCAATGGTCGAAGGACGCATCGCCCAACTTGAAGAGATGCTTCGTAACGCCGTCATCATCCAAGATGACGTAGCCGACAACTCGATGGTCGCCATCGGGAAAACGGTAACGTTCTTCATTCAAGAAGATAACGAAGACGAGACGTACACAATCGTCGGTGGCGCCGAGGCCGACCCGTTCACAGGGAAAATCTCAAACGAATCACCGATCGCTAAAGCGCTTCTCGGCCGTACGGTCGGAGACGTGGTCAACGTTCAAACGCCAGGCGGCGACATGGTCGTCGAAATTAAAGAAATCAAGTAACACTAACGAGCGACATCCATCTGGAGGTCGCTCTCTTTCTGAGGAGGCACATATCATGAAAATCGGAATCATTGGAGCGATGGAAGAAGAAGTAAACTTGCTTCGCAACGAATTGACAGAACGGACAGACACGGAAATCGCCAACTATCACTTCTATGAAGGATACCTTGGCAACGTGGAAGTCGTCATTTTGAAATCAGGCATCGGCAAAGTGAACGCGGCCATCGGGACAACGCTCTTGATCGATAAGTTCAAACCGGACGTCGTCATCAACACCGGTTCAGCCGGCGGCTTCAAAAAAGGGATGAAAGTCGGCGACGTCGTCGTCTCGACAGAAGTCCGTCACCACGATGTCGACGTGACAGCGTTCGGCTACGAGTATGGGCAAGTTCCAGGCATGCCGGCGGCGTATACGGCCGATGCGCACTTGATGGACGTCTGTAAAGAAGTCATCGAGAGTCTCCATGACGTGAACGTCCATACGGGCCTCATCGTGACGGGCGACTCGTTCATCAATGACTCGAAACGGGTGGCGGACATCCTCGGGCATTTTGATGGCGTCGCCGCCGTCGAGATGGAAGCCGCTCCGATCGCGCAGACGTGCTACCAGTTTGGTGTCCCATTCGTCGTGACGCGTTCAATCTCGGACAGCGCCGATGAGGAAGCGAACTTGTCGTTCGACGAATTTTTGGAGACGGCATCGATCAACTCGGCGAAAATGGTCATGGCCGTCACGAAACGACTCGGTCAAAGCGAATAATCGAGAGGGATGCGTTGACATCCCTTTTTTATTCCCTTATATTAGTACCAGATACTAAGAATAGGGGTCATCAACATGAACATTGGAATCATTGGCATCGGTTCGTTCCTTCCGGACAACCGGATCACGAACATCGATTTGGAAAAACGAATGGATACGAGCGACGAATGGATTCGGACCCGGACCGGGATCGAGGCGCGCCATTTGGCAGACGCTGATTTGAGCGTTGCCGATATGGCCACAAAGGCTGCCGAACGGGCGCTTCAAAGTGCGGGTGTGTCGATTGAAGATATCGACGCGATCATTTGCGCGACGGCGACGGCGCCATCATTCCCAGCGACGGCTTGTCTCGTGCAAGCCAACCTTGGGGCAAAGCAAGCGGTCGCCTTCGACGTTAGCGCCGCCTGTAGCGGCTTCATCTTCGCGATGGATACGGCGAAGAGCATGATGCTCGCGAAAGGGTTGAAGCGCACACTCGTCATCGGAGCTGAGAAGATGGGCAACTTGATCGATTGGGACGACCGTTCGACCGCCGTCTTGTTCGGTGATGGGGCGGGTGCCGTCGTTCTCGGCGAAGACGAGGTGGCCGCCATCGAGTCGGTCATTCTCGGAAGTGACGGAACCGGCGGAAAGTTCTTATATGAGAATGAAGAAGGTAAGATTGTCATGAACGGTCGTGAAGTGTTCAAATTCGCCGTCCGTAAGATGCCTGACATCGTCTTAGAGGCGTTGCAAGGGGCCGGGAAGACGATTGAAGACCTCGACGTCCTCGTGCCGCACCAGGCGAACCGTCGTATCATTGACGCAGCGATTGAACGGTTAGGGATTGACGAAGCAAAAGTTGTCGTCACGATTCAAGACCATGCGAACACGTCAGCTGCTTCAATTCCACTTGCTTTGGCCGAAGCGGTCAAGCAACGGAAAATCTCAAACGGTCAAACGATCGTCGTCGCCGGCTTCGGCGCCGGGCTCACATGGGGAGCGAGCTGTTTAACTTGGAATAACGCTAACATCACGGAGGAGATTAACGCATGAAACGAGTAGTCATCACAGGATTAGGAGTCGTTTCCCCACTCGGGAACGACGTTACGGCAATGTGGGAGCGACTGTTGAACGGGGAAAATGCAGTCGATACGTTAACAAAGATTGATATTAGCCAGTATCCGGCGAAAGTCGGGGCGGAAGTAAAGGAATGGAACATCGATCATTTGGTCGAACCGAAGGAAGCGCGCAAGATGGATTCATTCATTCAATATTCGATTCTTGCGGCTGACGCTGCGCATCGGGATAGCGGTCTAGATGTGAAAGCAATCGCGGACGATGTCGGGATTTGGATCGGAAGCGGGATCGGTGGGGTCGAAACCATCGACAAACAAGCGAGCATCTTGCATGAACGGGGACCACGTCGCATCAGCCCATTCTTCATCCCGATGATGATTCCAAACATGGCGAGCGGTCAAGTTTCGATTTACCTCGGAGCAAAAGGGCCGAGCAACTGCTCGGTCACAGCTTGTGCGTCTGGAACGAACTCAATCGGTGAAGCGTTTAAAGTCATCCAACGTGGTGATGCCCTCGCGATGTTCGCAGGTGGGGCCGAAGCACCAATCACGCCGCTCTCATTCTCAGGATTCTGTGCCAACAAGGCACTATCGACGAATCCAGACCCGAACACGGCATGCCGCCCGTTCGATCAGAACCGTGACGGCTTCATCATGGGTGAAGGCGCGGGCGTGCTCGTTCTCGAGGAATATGAGCATGCGAAAGCGCGCGGAGCCAAAATGTATGCGGAAGTCGTCGGGTATGGCATGAGTTCGGACGCTTACCACATCACGGCACCGTCACCTGAGGCAGAAGGTGGATCAAAAGCAATGAACGAGGCGCTTCGTGACGCGGGAATTCGTCCAGAAGACGTTCAATACATCAACGCACACGGGACGAGCACACCACTCAACGACATGCTCGAGACGAAAGCAATCCATAACGTCTTCGGTGACCACGCGCACAACTTGGCCGTCAACTCATCAAAATCGATGATCGGGCACTTGCTCGGCGCAGCCGGCGGAGTCGAGGCCGTCATCACGGCGCTATCGATTCATGAGGGACGGATTCATCCGACGATCAACTGTGAGACACCAGCTGATGATTGCGATTTAGACTATGTCCGTGATGGAAATCGGGAACTTGATATCCAGTACGCACTGAGCAACTCGCTTGGCTTCGGGGGCCACAACGCGACGCTCGCATTCGCGAAAGTGAACGACTAATAGTAGAAAAAAGTGACAAAAACGGGTAGGGTATAAGGGTTGGTCTAACAGAGAGGAGAATGCCAGATGAAACGATTTTTCATCGGTGCCGCCTTGTTGGGTTCAGTCCTTATCCTTTTTTTCGTTATTTGGTACGGACAACGAGAGCAGGCACGAGAATTACTACCACCAGAAGAACAAATCGTGACGATCCATGGAGAGACGTTGCCGGAGCAGCCGAACACACTGCTCGCGATCGATCCGAGTTCGCAAACTGTGTTATCGCATATTTATGAAGGATTGTATCGCTTCGGAGCGGACGGTGAGATTGAACCGGGACTCGTTGAGACGATGACGCGTTCCGAGGACGGGGCGACATATACGTTTAACTTGAAGGCAAGTCAAACCGTCAATGGAAATGCGATCACGGCTGAAACGTTTGTCGATCATTTTCGCATGCTCGCCGATGACGATACGAATTCCCCGTTCAGTTTCCTCCTCGGAGATGTATTGAACGCGAAAGCGATCAGTCTCGGGACGAAAGAACCAGAGACGCTCGGCGTGAAAGCCATTGACGAACAGACACTTGAACTGACGCTCGAGCGGCCGATGGAAGGGTTCGAGCAGATGTTAGCGATGCCGGCCTTTTTGCCGCAGACGATGATTGGGGAGTGGCAAGAGCTCGATGCGAACGGACCGTTCCAAATCGAGTCAATCGACGCGGCCCAGGCGACGTTGATAAAAAACGAGGCTTATTATGATGCAGATCGCGTCACACTCGAAAAGGTTATCATCTGGGCGGATGAAGGTCTAAGCTCAGAGCCCGCCGGTATTCACCCGATCCCTTACGGCACGGACGAGGGGACAATCGAATCACTCGAAGGTAAGCTCGTTGATGTCCCGCGAAGCGGCGTCTTCTATTTGAAACCGAACGTCGACGAGTATCCGTTCGATGATGCCGATTTCCGACGCGCGCTCGCGCTCGCCTTAGACCGCGAAGCAGTGGAAGGGTCGCTCGCAAGAGCCGAACGGACGACAGAACGATTGCTCGTCACCGATCAAACGGAGACGGAGCCGACGCTTGAAGGAGAGGCGGCGACACTGTTCGCAGACGTGCTTGATCGGCTCGAAGAAGAGGAAATCGAGATTGAGTTGCTCAGCTTTGTCGATGAAGAGGCGAGACAAATCGCCCAGACGATTGAAACAGAGCTTGAACAACTTCCTGGTCTTCAAGTGAACGTCGTCGAGTTGCCGCTCGGTGACAAAGTTAGGAAAGAAGTCGCAGGCGATTACGCGTTGTCACTATCAGGGTGGCAACCAGACTACCCGGCATTCAGTGCTTATTTGACCCAATTCGAGACAAATAACTATTTGAATTCGAGCGGGTACACGGACGACACGTTCGATCGTTTGATGGATGAGGCCCGCTCGACAGAAGTACTTGCGGACCGGAATGAGACGTATCGACAGGCGGAAAAACGGCTGTTGGAAGAAGCTGTCGTTATCCCAATCTACCAAGCTGGAAGATCTTACGCAGTCGATTCCAAATATGCGGAAATCGGTTTTCCGGTCATCGGTCCTTCGTACGTCCTAACTTTTTCTAAAGTTTATGAAAAATGAGCTAAAAGCCCGTCTCCCTAGGCGGGCTTTTAGCCTATAATAAAAATTTTTTAGAAAAATCAAAATAAACACTTTGCAAAATTATCAGAATATTGTATTATTGCTTCAACGGGATTGTGGTAGCAAATTTTGTAAAGTGAGATATCTGAATTTTCTACCATCGTTCATTTCGTTAAACCGAAAAAAATCAGGGGGTCATCGCAATGAATAAGAAAAAAGGTTTTGCTTTAGCAACGTCGGTAACGCTTCTATCTAGCGCATTCCTAGCAGCTTGCTCGGGTGGGGAAGAAGAGACATCATCAAATAATCAAGGTTCTGAAGGCGGCGCAGACGAGGAGCAAGTCCTCAACTTGCTCGATAGTTCTGACATCCCTTCACTTAACCCTACACTCGCGACTGACGCGGTTTCGTTCAACGTCTTGAACAACGTTAACGAAGGTCTCTATCGTATGGACGACGAAGATAACCCGACACCGGGGATCGCGGAAGATCATGACGTCTCTGAAGACGGGAAAACGTACACGTTCAAAATCCGTGAAGGCGCAACTTGGTCTAACGGTGAGCCTGTAACAGCGAACGACTTCGAATACGCTTGGAAAGAAGTCCTTAACCCGGACAACGCTTCACAATACGCTTACGTCATGTCAATCATCGAAGGTGCTGAAGCCTACAACACTGGCGAAGGCGAGCGCGACGCTGTCGGCGTCAAGGCACTTGATGATCAGACACTTGAAGTTAAATTGACTGCACCAGCAGATTACTTCCTCGGCCTCACAAGCTTCGGCGTATTCATGCCTAAACTTGAGTCGTTCGACAAAGAGCAGGGCGAGAACTTCGGTACGTCTGCAGAAACAACGCTCTACAACGGACCGTTCAAACTCGAAAGCTGGGAGCGCGAGCAAGGCTGGAAAATGGTCAAAAACGACGACTACTGGGATGCTGAAGCCGTCAAACTTGACGAAATCAACGTTAAAGTCGTTAAAGAAGTTTCAACAGGCGTTAACTTGTACGAAAACGGCGACGTTGACCGTACTGGTTTGACTTCTGAGCTCGTTGCGCAATACCAAGACAACGAAGACTTCTCGACTGTCGTCGAGCCAACACTCTTCTACCTCCAGTTCAACACTGCAGTTGAAGCACTCGACAACCAAAACATCCGTAACGCGATTGACGCGGCATACGATAAAGCAGCGATCTCTGAAACGCTCCTTGCGAACGGTTCAATCCCTGCGAACTACCTCGTACCAAAAGACTTCGTAACTGGACCAGACGGTAAAGACTTCCGTGAAGCGAACGGCGACATCGGCGGCTACGACGTGGACAAAGCGAAAGATCTTTGGGAAAAAGGACTTGAAGAAATCGGTCAAGACTCTGTCGAAATCGAACTCCTCAACTATGACTCAGAATCTGCGAAGCAAATCGGTGAGTTCATCAAAGGTGAACTTGAGAAGAACCTTCCAGGTATCACACTCACAATCAAGCAACAACCGTTCAACAACAAACTTGACCTTGAGAACAAAGGTGATTTCGAGTTGACATTCGCTGGATGGGGCCCTGACTACCAGGATCCAATGACATTCGTTGACCTCTTCGTCACTGACGGACCATACAACCGTGGTAAGTGGTCGAACGAAGAATTCGACAAACTCATCGAGTCTGCGAAATCAAGCACAGATGCTGAACAGCGTTGGGCTGACCTTCAAGCTGCAGAGAAAATCGTTCTTGAAGAGAACGCGATCTCGCCAGTTTACCAACGTGGATCGGCTCGCCTCACGAAGCCATACGTTAAGGACATCGTTGAACACGCGTTCGGCGCTGACTACTCGTACAAGTGGGCTTATATCGAAGGCAAACAATAATTCGAAACAACAAAAAAAGAGACGGGGACGCCTGTCTCTTTTTTTGTTGTATCCAATTTGAAATCGCTACGCAGAAAAGCCGCCCTTTGAGTGTAAAGGGCGGCTTCGTCTTATTTTTTCACTTTGGCACGTTTTCGGTTGAGGCCCATCGCTTTTTCAATCTTCGCGAGATTTTTGTTGGCGACAGCTTCTGCCTTTTCACGTCCTGCATCGAGGATCGCATCGAGCTCAGCTGAGTCGACGAGTTCATGATAGCGATTCTGAATCGGTTCGAGCATGGCGACGACCGCTTCAGCGACATCTTGTTTGAACGTCCCGTAGTTCGAATCTTGATAACGTTCGACGAGTTCGTCGATTGGCGTATCGGTCGAGAGTGAATAAATCTCAAGCAAGTTTGAGATTCCCGGCTTGTTCTCTCGGTCGAAGCTGATGATCCCGCTCGAGTCTGTGACCGCGCTCTTGATTTTCTTGCGGATGACGTTCGGCTCATCGAGCATCGAGATGAAGCCTTTCACGTTCGCATCCGATTTCGACATCTTCTTCACCGGGTTCGTCAAACTCATGATGCGGGCGCCTTCTTTTTGAATGAGCGGCTCAGGAATCGTGAACGTCTCGTAGTATCGCTTGTTGAAGCGCTCGGCCAAGTCACGCGTCAATTCGACGTGTTGTTTTTGGTCATCACCGACCGGGACGAGTTCTGTCCCGTACAAGAGGATATCGGCCGCCATGAGCGTCGGATAGACGAAGAGGCCGGCACCGATATTTTCACTGTTTTGGGATTTGTCTTTATACTGCGTCATCCGGCTCAGTTCACCCATGCCGGCGATACACGTCAACATCCATCCGAGCTGGGCGTGCGCCTTCACTTCCGACTGGACGAAAATCGTCGACTTCTCAGGGTCGAGACCACAAGCGAGATAGAGCGCCGCAAGTTTACGCGTGTTGTCCATCAACTCGACCCGGTCAAGTTGGACCGTGATCGAATGGAGATCGACGACACAGTAGAACGCTTCGTGCTCGTCTTGGAGCTCGACAAACTGTTTCATCGCCCCTAAGTAGTTACCGAGCGTCACGACGCCGGTCGGTTTAATGCCAGAAAAGATTTTTGCCATGATTGCACCTCCATAGAATATAAAAAAACCGCGGTTCCCCGCCCGAAAAATCGGGACGAATAACCGCGGTGCCACCCAAATTTGCATGAAGTTCATGCCACTTGATCGCGTTAACGGGCGTGACCGTCTCACCATACTATCGTTCAGGTGAGCCACTCCGAAGTCCATTCGCTCGACGCTCTCCATCTACTCGCAGCAACGTAGACTCTCTGGGGGAAAGGGGGATCGAGGTACTTGTCTTCTTCATCGTGTTTCCTATTGTTCTAGCCATAGTGTAGCATATCGTCTGAAAAATCGGAAGGTCAAACGAGGGTGATGACGTAGGAGAGAATGATGCTACCGACGCCGACGTACACCCAACGCGAAGCCGAATGTTTTTGAGCGGCCCGTTCTTCCGGAGTCGCCTCTTCGTCTTCCTCGTAATCCGGATCAATCTCTTTCAACTTGGCGCGTCGGTTACGTTTGAACCCGTACATGATGCCGTCGAATAGTCCAGACGCGCTCATTTGAGAGAACATACCGATTGCAAAGACGAGCATCCCGGCGACGAACAGACCGCCGCTCAAATGAAACAATAACGTTTCATCCTGGTAATAAGAGAGGCTCGACCAGACCGTGTAGGCAATTGTGACAATCCCCCAAACGATTAATATACTTCTAAAATTTTTCAATGTGACAAACTCCTTTCAGCTTGGATGTGCTCCATCGAGTCATCCGCCCTATGGCTCTATGATACCTGTTGCTTGGTGGAGAAGGCGAGAAGTTCGTGTTGAAAATGACAGCGGTTTATTAGGGAGTTGACAGTTTGATTAAAAATTTTTTACAATAGCCCTAACGTTCTTTCGTCGGATACAAAATGAAATATTCAGAAAATTAAAGAAAAAGTAAGATGTTATCGTCCGACGAAACGCCATGCTTCACGATTCAGAAAGGGGACATCGCAATGAAGAAAAAATCGATTTTGCTCATGATGACACTCATCTTGGCACTCGGTTCAGTGCTCGCCGCTTGCTCGACTGGCGGAGACTCTGACGGCGGTTCGTCTTCGAACGGAGAAAAAGTTCTCCGCTTGACGGACACGTCTGATATTACAACGGCTGACCCGGCGCTCGCGACGGACGCAGTCGCGTTCAACTTGATCGCCAACACGATGGAAGGTCTTTACCGTCTGGATCAAGACGGGAATGCCGTTCCTGCAATCGCCGAAGGAGAACCAGAAGTGAACGAAGACGAAACGGTCTACACGTTCACACTCCGCGACGCGGAATGGTCTAACGGCGAACCTGTCACAGCGAACGACTTCGTCTACGCTTGGCAACGCGCTGTGGATCCAGAAACTGGTTCACAATACGCGTACATCATGAACACAGTAAAAAATGCTGAAGCCATCAACACAGGAGATCTTCCAAAAGAAGACCTCGGCGTGAAAGCAATCGATGAGAAGACGCTTGAAGTCACACTCGAGCGTCCGGACCCATCATTCATCTCGCTCACATCGTTCGGTACATTCACACCGATCAACGAAGCGTTCGCTACTGAAAAGGGTGCGGATTTCTCAACGACTCCAGAGAACCACATTTACAACGGTCCATTCACATGGTCGGAGTGGGATCGTGAGCAAGGGTACGTGTTGACGAAAAACGACGCGTACTGGGATGCTGAAAACGTCGCCTTGGAAAAAGTAGACGTACGTGTCGTCAAAGACACATCGACGGTCGTCAACTTGTATGAAGCAGGAGAAGTCGACTACGCCGGCCTTTCATCTGAACAAGTTGCTGCTTTCCAAGAGAACGACGACTATAACACAGGCCTTCGTTCAAGCGTCGGTTACTTCAAGTTCAACCATGAAGATGAAGTCTTCGCTGACGTCAATGCCCGTAAAGCAATCGCTCGTGCGGTCGACCCAGCCGGAATCATCGACCAACTCTTGAACAACGGTTCAATCGCCACGACTTCGTTCATCCCGAAAGACTTCATCAAGTATGAAGACGGCACGGATTACACGGAAGGCGTGACGCACTTTGAAACGAACGCTGACGAAGCGGCATCACTTTGGGAAGAGGCGACTGGCGGCGAAGCTGCTACAATCGAACTTCTCTCATTCGACAGCGAAGTATCGAAACAAATCTCAGAGTACATGAAAGGCCAAATCGAATCGAACTTGCCGAACGTGACCGTGAACATCTCACAACAACCGTTCAATAACAAGCTCGAGCTCGAAGCGAACGGAGAGTACCAAATGTCATTCGCCCTTTGGGGACCTGACTATCAAGATCCGCTCACAAATCTTGGCATCTTCACGTCTGACAACGGTCAAAACGACATCAACTACAAGTCTGCTGCCTACGACAAGTTGATTGATGAAGCATCTGCTGAAACAGCAATCGATGCCCGTTATGACAAATTTAAAGAAGCAGAGACGCTCTTGATTGAACAAGACCAAGCCATCATGCCGATTTACCAAGCTGGTGTCGCTTACTTGCTCCGTCCAAACGTCGAAAACTTCAACCGTCAACTATTCGGTGCTGATTACCAGTACAAATACGTCGATATCAACTAAATGAGAAGGGGGCATGCAACGTGCATGTCCCCCCTTTTCTAAAAAAAATCCGGAAATGAGAGAAAATACTATTCAAATGTTTTGTTGGTAAAGTATAATGTAGTAACAGTGAAAATTCAGAATACTTTACAAACTAAGGATTCTTCAATTTTCATGTGCTGTGCTAAGAGCCTTGAGATGACGTTTGACCTATTCTTTCAGAAAATTCCTTTCATTTTGTGAATTCAAGAAAAGGGCAATATGTCATAGTGACGCTGTTGGTGCAAGCATAGACACATTAGAAAAACAGGGGGTATTTATTTATGGGACGTTATATTCTGCAACGGCTGACTTACGGCCTCATCACGTTCTTCTTGATTGCGACGTTCACGTTTTTCCTGATGGACCTGCTTCCAGGTTCGCCGTACCAAAACCAGGAGAAATTGACTGAATCACAAATTCAACTCTTGAACGATCGTTACGGACTCAATGATCCACTTCCAGTTCGTTATGCGACTTACTTAGGGAACCTTGTGCAAGGTGACCTCGGCGTATCGTTCCGTACGGCCAACCGGCCAGTGACGGATTTGATTATGGAACGGATCGGACCTTCAGCTCAACTAGGGATTCAAGCGCTCGTCCTCGGGACGTTTGTCGGATTGCTCCTCGGGATTGTTGCGGCCATCCGTCATAACACGTACATCGACTATGGTTCAATGTTCGTATCGGTAATCGGGATTTCTGTCCCATCATTCGTATTTGCAGCCCTCCTTCAGTACTATGTAGGAGTTAAGTTGCAAATCCTCCCTGTCGCGTTCTGGGATTCACCGGCTCATACGATTTTGCCGACCATCTCGCTCTCGCTCGGTGTCACGGCGGCGATCGCTCGTTTCGTTCGGACCGAGATGCTAGAAGTGACCGGACAAGATTATGTCACGCTCGCTAAGGCGAAAGGATTGACCGGAAACGCCATCGTTTGGAAACACATGGTGCGTAACGCGATGATTCCTGCCATCACAATTCTCGGACCAATGACGGCCGGCCTGTTGACAGGTACGTTCGTTATCGAAAAGATCTTTGCGGTTCCGGGACTTGGTGAGTTGTTCGTTACATCAATTACGTTGAATGATTACTCGGTCATCATGGGCACAACGCTCTTCTTCTCGGCCTTGTTCATTATTATCATTCTACTTGTCGACTTGCTCTACGGAGTCGTTGACCCACGTATTCGTCTTGGGGGGGATAACTGATGATTGAAAATAAAAAGAATTTCGAGCAGTTCGACCAAGACATGTTCCAACGTGTCGAGATGAATGAACAGCTCGGTGAACGTATTGCCGGTAAAAGTTTGAACTTCTGGCAAGACGCTTGGATGCGCCTAAAGAAAAACAAAGCCGCCATCCTCTCGTTGTCAGTCATTGTCATTCTCGTTTTGCTCGCGTTGTTCGGTCCGATGCTTTCAGGCCGTGACGCTTACGAACAAAACATCTCACAAGCAAAACTTCCACCTAAAGTCACTGGACTTGAGTGGGCAGGGTTTGATGGGATGGCCAACCTCGGTGGACGCGACATCGATTTCTATGAACAGAAAAATGTCGAAGAGAACTTCTGGTTCGGTACGGACTACCTCGGCCGTGATCTTTGGTCACGTGTTTGGGAAGGAACGCGCATCTCGCTCTTCATCGGTTTGATGGCTGCGATCATTGATACGGTCATCGGTGTCGCATACGGTGGGATTTCGGCTTACTTCGGTGGCCGCACAGATAACATCATGCAGCGGATCGTTGAAATTTTGACAGGTGTTCCGAACTTGATTTTGATCATCTTGTTCATCTTGATCTTTGACCCAGGGGTGTTCACGATCATCCTCGCGATGACGATCACCGGCTGGATTGGGATGAGTCGACTCGTCCGCGGTCAAATCTTGAAACTTAAAAACCAAGAGTTCGTCTTGGCAGCTCGTACGCTCGGTGCTTCAAGTAACCGTTTGATCTTCAAACACTTGATCCCGAACACGCTCGGCGCCATCATCATCACACTCATGTTCACGATTCCATCTGCCATCTTCTTCGAGGCGTTCCTCAGTTTCATCGGGATCGGACTTCAACCGCCACAAGCGTCACTTGGTACGTTGATCAACGACGGATACAAAGAGCTACGGACATTCCCGTACTTGCTCGTCATCCCGTCAGTCATCATCGTCTTGCTCATGGTCAGCTTCAACTTGCTCGCCGATGGCTTGCGTGATGCGTTTGACCCGAAAATGCGTAAATAATTATAGAAACAGGGGGACTCGTGAATGGAAACGATTTTATCTGTCCGAGACTTAGCGGTCTCGTTCCATACGTATGCTGGAACGGTACAAGCTGTTCGCAACGTATCGTTTGATTTGAAAAAAGGCGAGACGCTCGCCATCGTTGGTGAATCGGGTTCTGGTAAATCCGTCACTTCAAAAGCGATCATGCGTCTGATCCCGAACCCGCCAGGTGAAATCACGAACGGAGAAATCTTGTTCGAAGGTAAAGACTTGGCGAAGTTGTCGGAAAAAGAAATGTTGAAGATCCGTGGCCGTGATATCGCCATGATCTTCCAAGATCCAATGACATCACTCAACCCGACGATGACGATCTTCAAACAGATCGCTGAAGGATTGAAGCAACACCAAGGTCTTACGGGTGAGGATGCGAAGAAGCGTACGCTTGAATTGCTCACACTCGTCGGGATTCCAAACCCAGAAGCACGTCTTAAGCAATATCCGCACCAACTCTCAGGTGGTATGCGTCAACGGATCGTTATCGCGATCGCGCTCGCATGTAACCCTAAAGTATTGATCGCCGATGAGCCGACGACAGCTCTCGATGTAACGATTCAAGCTCAGATTTTGGAACTCTTGAAAGACATCCAACAAAAGACCGGCACAGCGATTATCTTCATCACGCACGACCTCGGTGTCGTCGCGAACATGGCTGACCGTGTTGCCGTCATGTACGCTGGTAAAATCGTCGAGAAGGGAACGGTCGATGAGATCTTCTACGAGCCGCGTCACCCATACGCATGGGGACTGCTCGGATCGATGCCGCGCCCATCTGATGACCCGAACGAGGCGCTTCCGGCCATCCCAGGTACGCCGCCGAACTTGCTCGACCCGCCAAAAGGCGATGCGTTCGCACCACGTAACCCGTATGCGATGAAGATCGACTTTGAAAAAGAACCACCGATGTTCCAAATTAGCGACACGCACTATGCGGCAAGTTGGTTATTGCACCCGCAAGCACCGCAAGTGAGCCCGCCGAGAGCAATCCGTGACCTTGCACTCAAGTATCGTCCGGACAGCGCGTTCGCCAAATCGATTTTGAAAGGTGGTGCTGAATAATGGAACGCGAGAAATTACTCGAAGTAAAAGACCTGAAGCAGCACTTTAAAATTGGCCGAGGCCGCGTCGTTAAAGCGGTCGATGGCATCTCGTTTGATATCTACAAAGGTGAAGTACTCGGTCTCGTAGGGGAGTCCGGTTGTGGGAAATCGACGACAGGTCGTACCATCATCGGTCTTTATGACGCGACGGACGGTGACGTCGTCTTCAAAGGCGAAAACGTTCATGGCAAGAAGTCAAAAGCGGAGAAGTTGAAATTCAACCGGGCCATGCAAATGATCTTCCAAGATCCATACGCATCGCTCAACCCGCGGATGACGGTCGCTGATATCATCGCTGAAGGCATTGATATCCACGGCCTTGCCAAGACGAAAGAAGACCGGATGAACCGTGTCTATGACCTTCTCGAAACGGTCGGTCTTACGAAAGAGCACGCGAGCCGTTACCCGCACGAATTCTCGGGCGGTCAACGTCAGCGGATCGGGATTGCCCGCGCTCTCGCAGTTGAACCAGACTTCATCATCGCCGATGAGCCAATCTCGGCTCTCGACGTATCGATCCAAGCTCAGGTCGTCAACTTGATGAAAGAATTGCAACGCGACCGTGATTTGACGTACTTGTTCATCGCCCACGATTTGTCGATGGTCAAGTATATCTCAGACCGGATCGGTGTCATGTATCAAGGTCACCTCGTCGAACTCGCTCCAGCAGCGCGTTTGTATGAGAACCCGATTCACGCCTATACGAAGTCGCTTCTCTCGGCGATCCCGCTTCCGGATCCAGAGCACGAGCGCACACGTAAGCGGATCGTGTATGAGTCGAAGTCACTCGGTGCCGTCGGACGTTCGGATGAGGATTCAAGCATCCCGCCGCTCCGTGAAGTCGAGCCAGGCCATTACGTCTCATTGACAGACGAAGAATACGAAGCGTATAAAGCGCAACTCGTATAATTAGAAAGTCCCGAATCCAACCGGATTCGGGACTTTTTTTGAGCGCAAAGAAAAACACCGTCCAAGGACGGTGTCAGGCGTTTGAGATGCGTGGCAAGTTCGAGAGCCGTTCGACGACCGCGTCAATCAGGCGGACACGGGCAAGGGCATCTTCGATTTCCATCGTCTCATAGTGATGCAGTCCGCCAGGTTGTTCCACGTACGTATCCGCATCATGGACGAGCTGTTGGAGTGGGGTACGTTGAATCCGGTTAGGCGGGAGATAGGAATCGGTATGAAGCAAAATCATGACCGAGATCTCTTTCGCGCGGGCCGGGTCTTCCCCGAGACGAATCAACAGCTTATGGGCGCGTTCGGCCCCTTTAATGGCATGAATGTCGTTTTGACGGTATAAATCGTAGTTCCATTTGCCTTCGGTGTACCATTCGTAGTGACCGATGTCATGGAGCAGAGCGGCTTTCGTCGCTAAATCCGTATCAAGCCCTCGTCGCGTCGCCAATTCGAGAGCGCGTTCACACACGTCGACGGCGTGTTTCAGACCGGAACGGGTCAAATATTTTTGGGTGACCGGATGTTGCATAATCGTCTCTAGCGTAATTCTCATATTCGCTCTCCTCCTTGGTGATTTCAAAGGTTATTTCTATTAACTATACGGGAATTGAAAAAGAAAAGCAAATTTGGAACGTGTGAAATGATGAAAATCTTCGAGATTGTTCAACCATTTTCATAAGAATGTGCTATAATTTAATTGTAGATTAGTGCAAGTTCAAGATTTTCAGATTCAGTAACGGTCGGTGGGTCGAGTCCTTATGGCGTTGGGGGTGAGAGACCATGAAAGAGCGTGACAAAGTATTGCAACAGAAAAAGAAACTTCTGAAGGAAGTCCTCAAGAAGAAATTGAAAGACTTACAAGTGAAGCCTGGCAAAGAGACGGTATCACAACCGGTTTCTCGAATGCCGGCGTCCTAGAACGGTCGATCAAGGGTCGCATTCTCCTGAGTGCGTCCTCTTTTCTTACCCGAGTGAGAAAAGTTATCATTGAAGTTTCAATAAATAAGAATTATTATAATTAAGTGGACGAATTTTTGGGTATACAAATAGAGTCACTTGAAAAAGATGAACGAACACTTGATCAGGGAGGAACGAAAATGGTCACATTGTACACGTCTCCGAGCTGCACATCGTGCCGAAAAGCACGGGCATGGCTCGAGGAGCATGATATTCCATTCACGGAACGGAACATATTTTCAGAACCACTCTCACTCAATGAGATCAAACAAATCCTACGTATGACAGAAGATGGGACAGATGAAATCATCTCGACCCGATCTAAAGTTTTCTCGAAAATCGACGTATCGGTCGATGCGCTTTCACTCCAACAACTATATGATTTGATTCAAGAATATCCAGGATTGCTCCGCCGTCCGATTCTGATTGATGAAAAACGTCTTCAAGTCGGGTACAACGAAGATGAGATTCGTCGATTCTTGCCGCGCAAGGTCCGGACGTTCCAACTTCAAGAAGCGCAACGACTCGTCAACGAGTGAGGAAGCATACTGTCTAAGCAGTGTGCTTTTTATTATTCCGTTTTTCCGATAAAATAGTAGTAACAACCCCATCATCAATAGATTGACACGTTAAAAAAAGGGTACTATGATAACAAGACAATTTCCCCTCTCCTCCTTAATTGTTGAAGTAGGAGTGAGGTGAGAAGGGAGTGGACAATCGTGAAAATTGAGCGCATCAACGACAACACCGTCAAATTTTTCATTACGTATGTCGATATCGAGAAACGCGGTTTCGCTCGTGATGAAATCTGGTATAACCGAGAACGTGGTGAGCAGCTGTTCTGGCAGATGATGGACGAAGCGCACGAACGAGAAGATATCTCGTTTGATGGTCCACTATGGATACAAGTACAAGCGTTTGAAAAAGGACTTGAAGTGACCGTGACGATCGCGAAAAATGTGATTGACTCTGAAGACGATTCTGAGCTCGGGTCACTATTGCGCTCGGCAATCGACGAGGCGCGCGATCAGCAATCGGTGCTTGATCAATTGAGTGAACTTGATGAAATCGAAGCCGAGCCGGAGGCGTGGGCTCCGCTCGCCATGGAAACGGATGACTTTGAGGCGATCATCTCGCTCAGTAAACGAGCAGGAGAGGCGTTGAACAACGTCAACCTTAAGTTATTCCATTACGACAATCGGTATTACTTGTGGATTGACTTCCCAGACGAGATGGAACCGGAAGAAGAAGAGAACGTATTAAGTCTCTTAGCCGAGTATTTGACGTTCAGCACGCAGACGTTAGCGATGCTTGAAGAATACGGCAAGCTCATTCTCGACGGGGATGTCTTCTCAAAAGTCCGTCACTATTTCTAAACCCTAATCGCCTGTTCATGTGGACAGGCGATTTTTTTACCAATTTATACATATGAAGAGGTGTCGTGATGCTCAAGCGGATTCAATTAAAGTTGGAAGATAGCACCTGGTTCGTCCCGTTTTTATACGGAGTGGGAGGGATCGCGTTAACGTTCCTGACTCAATATTTTGGAAGCTTCTTTCGGGAGCTGTTACCGGAAATCATTTATTTAGACAAGGATTCAGCAGCTTCTGTCCTGTCTTCGTCGTTCACGAGCCTCATGACGATGATGACGTTCAGCTTTTCGACGATCCTCGTCGTTTTGACGACGTATTCGTCGCAGTTCTCGCCTCGGACGATCAATAACTTTTTGACGAACTCGGCGTCGAAGCATACACTCGGCCTGTTCATCATGACGACGGTGTACGGCATTACGAACTTGTTCCTTATCCGGACATCGGATGAAGACGTCGTACTCGCTTCAGGCATCAGTGTCCTGCTCGTGGTCAGCTCGATTTGGGCGTTCGTTAAATTCATTCAAACGATCAGCGTCTCGATTCAAGCGGAACGCCTCTTATCGGCATTGCACCGCGAAGCGCTATCCGTCATCGAAAACCAAAGACGGGCGGTCGAAGAGGAAGACATGTATATCGTCCCGAAACGAACGGTTCACACGTTCGAAGGACAGGCGGTCTATGCCTCTCGAACGGGCTACGTCCAACTGTTCTCGAGCGAGAAGCAGGAGAGCCGTGACGCTGACTTCGAATCGGTCGTGGCCGTTGGGGACTTTGTAGCGGAAGGAGATATTCTCGGCTATTGGCTCGCAGAAGAAGCGCCCGATATCGACGTGTTCCAAATCGGCGAGATCCGTTCATCGATTCAAGACCCGGCGTTCGTCATCGAGAAGTTGAGTGAGATCGCGCTGAAAGGCGTCTCACCGGGCATCAATGATCCGAATACGGCGATTCACGCGATTCATTACATCGGCGATATTTTACGCGAACTGAGCCGATTGCCGGCAGGCGACTTTTTATTCTCCAACGACAAGAGCAACTGGCATGCCAAACGTAAAACGATGGAAGCGACATTGTTCGAGGCGTTCGCTCCTGTGAAGACGTATGCGAGTCACGACATTTTCGTGATGGCATCCGTCTTCGAGGCGATCCGAATCGCGCGGATTCAGGCACACGCCTCGCATGACGAAACGTTCGAGGACTTCATCGACTACTTTGAGGAAGCGCTCGACTTGGATGAGTTGCATCCACGAGAGAAAGCGTTCTTGACGAATCAGATGACGAAAGCACGGAAAATACGTGATTAACGAGAAAGGAAGGGGTCCGAGAAGACCCCTTCCTTTCTGTGCATCATGAGAGGGTATAGCCCCCATCGACCGTAATGGCTTGGCCGTTGATATAGCTCGACGCCTCACTCAACAAGAAGGTCACGACCGGCGCCACTTCATCCGGTTTAGCGGCATGTCCCCGGAAATGATGGGTCATCGCCTCTTGGAACTTGGCTTCCCCGCCGTACAACTTGTGACTGAGCGGGGTGTCGACCGGACCGAAACAGACCGCATTGAAGCGGATTTTGCCTTTCATTCGATGGGCGAACGTCTTCGTCAAGGCGATGACGGCCGCTTTGGACGCGGCGTATGGACCGAGCATCGGTGGGAATTTGACGTGGCCGACGATGGCAGCGTTGTTGACGACGCTCGCTCCATTCGCGAGGAGCGGGATAGCGCGTTGGATGAGTCGGTTTGTCGCGAGCACGTTCAGTTCGAAGACGTCATCGAACGCGGACGCAGGCAACCGTTCCGGCGTCCCGGGGCGCCCGAACGTCGCCGCGTTATTGAATAGTCCGTCTAACGTGATGGCCCGGTCTTTGAGTTCGTCCATCATCGCCTCGATGTCGTCGGGTTGGGACAAATCGCATGCCATAAACGTGACGCGAGCGGATGCCGCCTCGATTTCTTCGCCTCGTGCCTCGTCTCGGCCGATGCCGATGACGTCATGTCCTTCCTCTGCTAACCGGAGGGCGACGGCCCGTCCAATCCCGCTCGTCGCTCCCGTAATCAAAAATGTGCCCATATTTCGTTCGCTCCCCTCAAAAGATGGCGTTAAGTTGTATAATTATGATAATACATGATAGAAACGGGGTCAGTTTATAATATGTTGCGACGCATACAAGTCCTTTTATCCCTGATTTTGCTCGCAGGTCTCATTGCCGTATTATCATATTACTGGAGCTCCCAAGTGATTGGCTTGTTCTCGGTGCTCGTCTTTTTGACGACGTTCAGCATTTTGCTCGTCATCTTGCTCGAGAACCGCAATCCGCAACGGACGCTCATTTGGGCGATCGTCATGCTTGGCTTCCCGGTCGTCGGTCTGTTCGCTTATTTCGTATTCGGACAGAACTATCGCCGGAAGCGGATGTTCAAAGAGAAAGCGATGCTCGATGAAGAGACGTACCTCGCCTATCGGCAGAAGGCGATGACGTTGTCGCCGTCACTCATGTTCTCCCACGACGATTATGAGAAATTGCTCCATTTGACGTCGTCACTCAATCAATTACCCGTCTCATCGAACACGTATACGCAAGTGCTGACGAACGGGCAAGAAAAATTTTCGAAACTGTTGCCCGCCTTGAAAGGGGCGACCCGCCACATTCATCTTGAATATTATATTTTCCGGGAAGATCGTATTTCTCGGGAAATTCAACGCATTTTGATCGACAAGGCGAGGGCGGGGGTCGAGGTCCGCTTCTTGTACGATGCCGTCGGCTCGATCCATACGAGCGGGACGTTCTTCGACGAGATGCGGCAAGCAGGCGTCCACGTCCAAGCCTTCTTCCCCGTCGTCTTGCCGCTCGTGTCGAGCAAGACGAACTACCGCAACCACAGGAAGATTGTCGTCATCGACGGCACGGAGGCGTTCACCGGCGGGTTGAACGTCGGTGACGAGTATTTGGGCGAACATTCGAAGTTCGGCTTCTGGCGTGACACGCATCTGTACGTCAGAGGGGAAGGGGTGTCGGAACTGCAACTGATCTTCTTGCAGGACTGGTACTATATGACGGGCGAGCGCCTGTTCACTCCGTTTTATCTCGAACCGCTCGAGACGGTACGCAGCGCGAGCGGGGGTGTACAGATCGTGGCGAGCGGACCGGATGAACCGTATGAGACGATGAAGTCGATCTATTTCGCGCTGATCAACGCCGCGAAAAAATCGGTCTATATCTCTTCGCCGTATTTGATTCCCGATGAGGACATCATGAGCGCGCTCAAGACCGCCTCGCTATCCGGAATCGATGTCCGGATCGTGCTCCCGAGTTATCCGGACCATAAGATTGTGTTTTATGCGAGCCGGTCGTACTTCGAGGAGCTGCTCAGCGCCGGTGTGAAGATTTATCTGTATGAAGAAGGGTTCATGCACTCGAAAGTCATCGTCGTCGACGATGGGCTGGCGACAATCGGGACGGCGAACATGGACTTCAGGAGCTTCCACCTCAATTTCGAGGTGAATGCGCTCTTATACAACACGAATTCCGTCCATCAACTCAAGCAAGATCTCTATAAAGACTTTGAAGGGTCACACGAGTTGGAGTTGCAGGCGTTCTCGGAACGGTCATACTTCATCAAACTCGTCGAGTCATTGGCCCGAATGTTTTCACCACTACTATGAGGGGGAAGCGGCATGCGGTTTGCCATCGATCGGACAGGGGGGTATGTCGATGCCCTTACGTTAAGTCGGGGGCGGATCGAGCCGTTTGCCCCTTTTGTGTGTCCAGAATGCGGGGAACGGGTCATCGTCAAGCAAGGAGTGAGGCGACGCCTTCATTTCGCACATGTCCATCCGTGTGGACGAGGCGAGTCGACGGGGCACCACGAAGACAAATGGGGTGTTCGGCAGTGGCTTCAGACACAAGGTTACGCCGTCGAACAAGAAGTCGTCATCGGCGCACGTCGTGCCGATTTGCTGGCCCGACGCGACGATACAAGGCTCGTCATCGAAATTCAAGCGTCGACGCTCACAATCGAGTCTTATGTCGAGCGGACGAGACATTATCGCGACAACGGACTCGATGTCGTCTGGCTGGCGAGCGGATTAGAACCTAGTGCTTGGCCTTCATTGCAGCCGTGGATGCGTCACGAACTGTTTAGACGGCATGGCCTCCATGTCCCTTACAAGCAATCACTTTATCGTTTCATTGGCTTCCCGATATCGGTTCGACGTGGCGTTGGTCATTGGCAGACCGTATCGTCATTCTCGAGTTCGCCGTTCGAATGTTATTATCGTTTCGACGCCCAGCAATGGGTTCAACTCGTCCGGCGCCGCCGGATGACCCCGCCCTATCCGACGCAGCAGTACCGCCGGCTCGTCTTGAACCGATTGTATCCGATCGGAATGTTACCATCTCTCATGCCGAGTTGCTGTTACTTGCCGTTATCCTCGCTTTGGGGCATCCACGTCCATCCGTTCACATTTCAGACGGTGCTTTATTTGAATCGGCGTGAGCGTCCCGGAGACTCCGTCGCATGGAGTATCGAGAAGACGTGCCGCCAGTTTGACGTGACCCCGACAAGCGACTTTCTCCAAGCGTTTGAAGTACAATGGAGACAACTCTTGAACGTGTTTGATATGACGGAGTCGGTGCGGGATTGGCACGTCCCAAAGACGCTAGAGACGGCCCTTCTCCACGATCTTCGATTATTTCAAGGGTTTCAGCGATTCATGGCGAAATCGTATACAAACTAGGAAAAGGAAGTGGACATATGTCAGAAGTACTTACACGAAAACAAGTACCTGTCGAGGAGACGTGGAACTTGGAGACGATTTATGCGGACGATCAGGCGTGGGAACACGATTTTGAGGCATTGAAAGCAAACGTGCCGGCCTTGGTCGAGTTTAAAGGTAAACTCGGGGAATCAGCCTCTACTTTGTTTGAAGGCCTGCAACTTCGCGACGACATCTCGCGTCAATTGCATAAACTGTATACATACGCCCATATGCGTTATGACGAAGATACGTCGAACAGTCATTACCAAGCGTTGAACGACCGGGCGGGCTCGCTCGCGGCCCAAATCTCGGCTCAGCTCGCATTCATGACGCCGGAACTGCTCGCCATCGATGAGAGTCAAATCGAGGCGTTCATGGCGGAACACGAATCGCTCAACGTCTATCGCCATGCGTTCGACGAGTTGGCGCAAGAGCGTCCGCACGTGTTGACGGAAGCCGAAGAGGCGATTCTCGCTCAAGCTGGTGACGTGCTCGGCCAGTCGAGTTCGACGTTCGGCATGCTCAACAACGCCGATTTGAAATTCCCGAAAGTGAAGAACGAGAAAGGTGAAGATGTCGAATTGACGCATGGCCGTTACATCACATTCCTCGAGTCGAGCGACCGTAGCGTCCGCGAAGGGGCGTTCAAGGCGATGTACGGCACGTACGAGCAATATTTGAACACGTTCGCCTCGACGTTGTCAGGCAGCGTGAAGAAGGATAACTTCTATGCGACGGTCCGTAAGTTCGAGAGTGCCCGTCAAGCGGCGCTCCATCATAACGCCATCCCGGAAGCGGTATACGACGGTCTCGTCGAAGCGGTGAACGAGCGCCTCGACTTGTTGCATCGTTACGTCGCGCTCCGGAAACGGGCACTCGGTGTGGACGAGCTGCATATGTATGACTTGTATACGCCGCTCGTGAAAGACGTGGACATGAAAATCCCATATGACGAAGCGAAAGACTTGATGGTCGAGGGACTCGCACCACTCGGCGATGAGTACGTCCAAATCGTCAAGGACGGTCTCGATTCACGCTGGGTCGACGTCCGTGAGACGCGTGGCAAACGGAGCGGTGCTTACTCTTCAGGCGCGTACGACACGCAACCGTTCATCTTGATGAACTGGCAAGACAACGTCAACAACTTGTTCACGCTCGCCCATGAGTTCGGTCATTCGGTCCATAGCCATTACACGCGGGCGTCGCAGCCGTATCCGTACGGGGATTACTCGATCTTCGTGGCCGAAGTGGCATCGACGACGAACGAGGCGCTCTTGAACGACTATTTACTGAAGACGCGCACAGACCGCCAAGAGCGGCTCTATCTCTTGAACAATCAGCTCGAGACGTTCCGTGGCACGTTGTTCCGTCAGACGATGTTCGCCGAGTTCGAGCATATGATCCATAAAGCGGCCCAAGATGGCGTCTCGCTCACACCTGAGTACTTGAATGAGACGTACCTCGAGCTCAACAAGCGATACTTCGGAGACGAGCTCGTCATCGATGGGGAGATCGCCTTCGAATGGGCACGGATCCCGCACTTCTATTACAACTACTACGTCTATCAGTATGCGACGGGCATCTCGGCGTCGGCCGCATTGTCGCAACAGATCATGGACGAAGGGGAACCGGCCGTCCGTCGTTACATCGACAAGTTCTTGAAGGCCGGGTCGAGCGATTATCCAATTGAAGTATTGAAGGCGGCTGGAGTCGATATGACGACGAAAGCACCGGTGCTCGCAGCGCTCGATCAGTTCGAGGCCGTGCTAGACGAGATGGAAGCGTTACTTTTCCAATAAAAGAAGCGGGGCGTGAACATTATGTGACAATATGAACAAAGTGCTTGTCACGGTGCGCTCGTCTCGGTATATTATAAGTGTGAAATCAATCACAAACCCCTTTATTGACCGTAAACTTTCTCCCAACCTGTGATCTGTATAGATACTCGGGTACGATGTTTTCCGTCCCCGCGGGAAACATCGAAAAAACCCACGGCTCCCCGGCCGTGGGTTTTGTTGTGTCATTTATTCGTCGCCCAAGCTTCGCCGCTGCAGCCCGGGACAGGCCGGCAACGTTGTTGGAGCGACAGTTTTTTTAATTCTCTTTCGATGATAGGCTTGTCGAGCTCTAAAATGAAAGCGAGCTCGGTAATCGTTGAGGCGTCATAGTGTCCTAACACTTTCTCGACGTTCCAATCGGTCTCACGGGGCGGTACATAGCCGAGCAGTTCGGCCATGACAGCCTGATAGACGTCATACGGATAGAGTCCTTCGATTTTGAGCGCCTCGTCACGCGTGACGAACGTCAAGGCGGGAAGCGATTCGATTTCCCAGTCTTTCAAGATCTCATGATCGACCGCCAGTGCGCTCAGCAGTTGATTGGATTGGATATCGGCAGCCAACTCATCGATGTCGAGTCCATAACTGACGAACGAGCGGGCAATTTCCCATAAGTCGCTGTCGCTAGAGCCATCCTTCAAAAAGATATCGTTAATATGCAGATGGCGCATGAAGCGCATCGCATGACGTTTCCCTTGTAACTCCATAGCCTTGATCATCGTGAGAAGGCGAACCTCTTCTTGACATCCGCCAACACAACTAGGAACCGTCGAAACCATACGGAAACGAATCAAGTGCCCGTATTCAAGTTCGAGTTTTTTAATGAGTGTCATCACGTGAAGCCCGTCTGGATCTGAGATGTCCATGAAATAGAATAACTCTAATGGCTTATATGTTACTTGGATAGAAGATTCTTCCAATGAACAGGATGACTCATTACATTGTTCAAGTTCCATTGTGTCGCCTCCTCTCGTAAACAAAAATCAAATATATCGTATGCTCATTGTAGCAACGAAAAAAAAAGGTTGGCAACGTATCTGCTCAACCTTGGTTTCGACGCATCTTTTCTTCCATGAATCGAACGATTTTATTTTTGGCGGGCCGGAGGGGAATGCCATGGCGATGAAGAAGCTGTTCGAACGCGATTTTGCCCTTCGCTTCATCGGTCACTTCAAATTCTATTTCATAGTCGTGAATCTCCAAATAATGACTTTCGTCGAGGACGAGCAGACCGTCTGGCGTCTCGATTTCCGCGCGTTTCGTCTCAAGGCGACCGAGATGTTCGAGCGGGCCGGACAAGTCGAACGCGGCGAGCGCCTCTTTCATTTGGTCGTCATGGATGATGCCGTATTTGAACAAGTTTTCGGCCTCTGCCTCATTGATTGGGGCATGCGTCTCGAGCAGTCCAACGTCATGCGGTTGTTTGAGTGTCAACACTTGGCCATGTTTTTTCTCGCGAATTCGTAGGGCGGCGCCGTGCTTCTTCAGTTCGAACGTCGGTGTATCGAAATAGTCATTCGCTTGCCATTTCACTTTGTCCGTTAAATCGTAGGCGGTGAGCAAGGTCTCATACTCGTCTTTCGTCAACATCGATTTGAATTCAATTTCCACTTCTTGGGTCATAAATCATCGCTCCATTCTATGAACAATTGTTCGTTTATGATACCATACAATCGGATACATACGGAAAAAGCAGGGTTTTCCGAAATGAACGAAAGTGGTGACAGCATATGCAATCAATGGATTGGGATCAATTTTTAGTGCCGTATCAAATCGCGGTCGATGAACTGAAAGTTAAATTCAAGGCGATTCGGAAACAATATAAATCTCAAAACGACCACTCACCGATCGAGTTTGTCACGGGACGGGTCAAACCGGTCGGTAGCATTCTCGAGAAGGCGAAGCGAAAGCAAATTCCTTACGACAAGTTGTCGACGGAGATGCAAGACATCGCCGGACTCCGCATCATGTGCCAATTCGTGGACGATATCGTCCACGTCCTTGAACTGCTCCATCACCGGACCGACTTTAAAATCGTCGAGGAACGTAACTATATCACGAACCAAAAGGAATCGGGCTACCGCTCTTACCATTTGATTCTCGAATACCCGGTTCAAACGATTCATGGCGAGTTCCCGACGCTTGTCGAAGTCCAAGTGCGGACGCTTGCGATGAACTTTTGGGCAACGATCGAACACTCGCTCAACTATAAATACGACGGGGATATGCCGGTCGAGGTGCAGGAGCGCCTGCGCCGGGCGGCTGAAGCGGCATTTTTGCTCGATGCCGAGATGAGTCAGCTCCGCGTCGAGATTCAAGATGCACAGCAAGTGTTCCGGGATAAAGAAATGAACGTCCAAACGGACCAAGACTAGGGGGCCAAGGCATGCAGTTTGCGATTGTAGCACGGGGAGACGCGCGTTCGGCCGATATTGCGCGCGAGTTGACGAATAAATTGACCGAAGCGGGGCATTCGGTCTCGAAAGAGCCGCGGATCGTCGTCTCGGTCGGTGGGGATGGGACGATGCTCCAAGCGTTCCACGAATATATCGACCGGCTCGATGATACGCTGCTCGTCGGGATTCATACGGGCCATCTCGGTTTTTACGCCGACTGGCAACCAGACGAGCTCGACGAGTTGACGGAAATGATCACGAGCGAATCGTTCGAACCGGTGTCTTATCCGCTCGTCGAGGTGCTCATCGATTACGAGGACGGGACGACCGAACGACAACTCGCCATGAACGAGTGTACGATTAAAAACTATAAACGTACGCTCGTCTGTGACTTGTCGATTCGCGACGATTATTTCGAGACGTTCCGAGGTGACGGGTTATGCATTTCGACACCATCCGGGTCGACGGCCTATAACAAAGCACTCGGGGGTGCCATCGTCCATCCGTCGATTGAAGCAATCCAAGTGACGGAGATGGCGTCAATCAATAACTTGGTGTACCGGACGATCGGTTCACCGCTCTTGTTGCCGAAGCATCATCAAGTGAAGATCGAGCCGCACACGAAAACAGAATTCGAACTCGCGTTCGATCACCAAGAAGCATTGTCGTGGTCGAACGTGCGCTCGATTCGCTGTGCGGTCGCGAAAGAAAAAGTGACATTTGCCCGGTTCCGCCCGTTCCCATTTTGGCGACGGGTCCGGGAATCGTTCATTGAGGAAGGGAAGTAACCGATGTACGGATTCACATTGCATCGCGTCGCGGGGGCGAACGTCCCGCTGCGCGATTTTTTAATGACAGACTGCGGCATCTCGCGCAAGATGTTGACCCAAATCAAACAAGGGGGGCTCATCCTCGTCAACGGAGAGCCGCGGACGGTACGTTATGACATCAGCGAAGGAGATGATGTGACGGTCCATTTCCCGGTCGAACAGCCGGCGGAGACGATGGTCCGCTCGTCACGCCCGCTCACGATCCTGTTTGAGGACGACTATTTGCTCGCCGTCGATAAACCGGCTGGGATCGCGACGATCCCGTCCCGGCTTCATCCCGACGACACGCTTGCCAATGCGGTGCTCGGATATTACGAGCGAATCGGATTGCAGTCGGCGATTCACGTCATCAATCGACTCGATCGTGACACGAGCGGCGTCGTCTTGTTCGCAAAATATGCGTACGTGCACCATCGGTTCAGTGAATTGCAACAGACCGGGGGCTTGTCACGGACGTATCTCGCTCTCGTCGAAGGCGAGGTTTCGCCACAGACGATTGACGCTCCCATCGGCCGTGCCCCGGATTCAATCATGGAACGAATCGTGACGGCAGACGGACAGCACGCCGTGACCCATATCCTCGAAGTAGAGCCACACGAGGCATATACAGCGCTGACGATCGCCCTCGAGACCGGACGGACGCATCAAATCCGCGTCCATCTGCGCCATATCGGGCATCCGCTCCTCGGGGATACGATGTACGGTGGTAAGACCGTACTCGACCGTCACGCGCTCCACAGCGCCTCGGCGACGTTTTGTCACCCGATGACGGGGGAGAGACTCGTCATTGAGGCGCCATACCCGCATGATTTTCGACTTGAAGCATAATACAAACAGTCCCGCACTCAGCTGAGCGCGGGACTGTTTTTCAATCGTCGTCGAACATATACGATTTTGATTTCGACGCGACGTTCATGACGAGGCCGATGGCAATCATGTTCATGATGATCCCGGTCCCGCCGTAACTGATGAACGGTAACGTCAGACCGGTGATCGGAAGGACACCGATCGTCATGCCGATGTTCTGGAAAATTTGGAACGTGAACATGGCGATGACTGCGGTCACGATGTAACTGCCGAACGGACTGCTTGCCTCAAGCGCGATATGAATCATCCGGTATAAGAACAGGAAGAAGACGATTATCACGATGGCCGCACCGATGAACCCATAATGTTCAGCGATGACGGCGAAAATGAAGTCGGTCTGCGACTCCGGCAAATAGACCAAACCTTGACCGTAGCCGGCCCCGAACATTTGACCGGACCCGATCGCCTGAAGCGATTTAATCAATTGGAACGCCAAGTCGTCGGAATACTCATACGGATAAATCCACGCTTGGAATCGATTCAAGGCGTGTCCCGGAACAAAGCTTTGCAACACCTCGAAATGGGAGAAGAACAAGTACATGAAACCGCCGATCGTCACGGCAGCGGCGCTGAACAGACCGAGCAACCATTTCCAGCCGATTCCGGAGACGATGATGATGGCCCCGAGCATCGTGATGAGAACCAGTCCGGTCCCTAAATCCGGTTGCGTGACAATCAGTGCGAGCGGCGGAATGGCGAGTAGGACGAGCTTCATTAACAGCCACGTGTCCTGTTGGGATGAGCCGTAGCGTTTATTATGGTCGTAGACGATCGTCGCCATGGAGATGAGCAAAAACAACTTCATGAATTCGGCCGGTTGAAAACTGAAACCCGGCACGTTGTACCAGCCGTACGCCCCGTTGATGTTTGGAACGAGTGTCGTATCCCGGAGCGGTATCAAGCCCACTAGCAGCAAGAGCCCGAAGGAATAGAGATACCAGTGAATTTTTCGCAACTGTTCGTACTCGATCGTCATGATGGCGAACATGGCCACGAACCCGATGATGTAACGGATTCCTTGATCGAATGCGAAGTTGATATGTTGTAATCGTGTCGGCAACATCGGTTGTGCCGTGTAAATGGCACCTAGGCTTATGACCATCAAGAAAAAGACGATTGTCAAAAGTGTCGTGTCTAAACTTCTTAAATAAGATTGAATGCGGTTCATGATGAAGTCGTCTCACCCTTTCTATACGTATTTTATCTTACCGTAAGTTAAAAAAATCGCAATACGTTACGCGCTAGTTGACAAAACAGACACCATTCTGTAATCTGATAACAGATGTTATAACCAGGTACTAAAAAGGGGAGTTTACGATGTCAATCTATCCAACGTTAACGAATAAGACGTATGTCGTCATGGGAATTGCCAATAAACGCTCGATCGCATGGGCGATCGCGAAGACGCTCGACGCGGCAGGTGCGAAGCTCGTCCTTACGTATGCGGCCGAACGGTTCAAATCAGGTCTTGAGTCGCTTGCGGCCGATTTGAACGGAGAGGCCCTACTTTTAGAATGCGACGTCACGAACGACGAAGCGATCGATACTACGTTCCGTACGATTCACGAACAAGCAGGGCCGATTCAAGGAATCGCCCATTCAATCGCATTCGCTGACAAAGAAGCACTACGCGGCGAATTCTCGGAAATGACGCGCGGGCAGTTCGCGCAAGCGCTCGACATTTCGGCGTACAGTTTGACGGCAGTCGTCAAAGCGGCCAAGCCGTATTTCGCAGAAGACGCTTCGGTCATCACACTCACGTACCTCGGCGGTGAGCGCGTCGTCCCGAACTACAACTTGATGGGTGTCGCAAAAGCAGCCCTCGACTCGAGCGTCAAATACTTGGCGAACGAGTACGGACCTCACGGCGTCCGCGTTAACGCGATCTCGGCAGGACCGATTCGCACGTTATCGGCCAAAGGTGTCGGCGACTTTAACAGCATTTTGTCTGAGCTTGAACAGAAGGCGCCACTGCGTCGCAACGTCTCGGCAGAAGAAGTGGCCTCGACGGGCTTGTTCTTGTTATCGAGCATGGGTAGCGGTGTGACAGGAGAAGTCATCCACGTCGACAGCGGTTATCATATTTTGTAAATATAGGGGAAGGGCGCAGCGATGCGCTCTTTTTTGTGTTATTCCGACCTGATTTCGGGTAAGGACCTGTGAAGGAGGTTGGATCATGGGTCCTTATCAGATTGATTTCACGGTCGTCCAATATGGAAATCGCCAAGTTCAACCGACAGAACGGGCGAATATCGAGCCGGTCACGCGGATTCAGCGTGTCCAACGAATCCGGCCGCGCCAAGAAGAATGGCTAGAAGCCGAACAACAAAACAGCCCCGGTCGATTTGTCGACCGGAGCGTGTAATCTTATCCGCGGAACCGGAACGTCTCATAGACGTTCCATGTTTCGTTTTCGAGCTCATACATGACGGCCATACGGTTGACCGTTTCCTCGAAATGAACTTGCTCCATGCGCATCCGTTCGAGCACGTCGAACAGTTCGGCATCGGTCAAATCTTGCCCGATGGTGATGTGCGGGAGAAACTCGTATTTGGGAGGCTGGTTGAGAAGCCCCTCGTGGAGCTTGTCTTGGAGCGCTGACAGTTCGCGCGTCGGCAACACTTTTAAGTAGAGGACGTTGTTCGTCGGTGCGAACGAGCGGACCCCATCGATTTTTAATTGGATCGGTTTGGTCGAGTCCGCGACTTGTTGCAAATACTCGAGCACTTTCGGTAAATCGGCTTCGTCAATCTCCGTGCGTTCCTTGATTGTCACGTGTGGTGAAATCAAGGCGTACTTCGTATCGTACCGCTTCCGATACGAGTTGGCGAAATCTTGAACTTGTTTTGATGGAAATAAGACTACCCCAATCTTCATTCCAGTTCCCCCTTTATAAAGTGGTCTACTTTTTTATGATGACCGATTTATTGAATGAAGTCAAAGCGGGCTTAGTCTTTTTTTCGAGTTTTCAGTATAATAGAGGTTGAGTACTTCGGGAGAAACCTTCTCGAGATGAAAGGATGTGTAGCGGGAGTGTTCCCGCCTAGATGATGAAACATGTACCACACTCACGAGACGTACGCGAGGCCGCACGGGCTCGCTTGATTGAACGGGGCGTATCGATTGAATCGATCGCCGAGATCGTCTATCAAATGCAGGCGCCGTATTCGCCACACTTGTCATTGAAAGACTGCACGGAATCGGTCGAGGCCGTGTTAGATAAACGAGAGCTCCAACATGCGATTCTCGTCGGATCAGAACTTGATATTCTCGCCGAACGCGGACAGTTGTCCGAGCCACTGTTGTCAATCGTGGCATCGGACGAGGGCTTGTTCGGTGTCGATGAGACGATTGCCATCGGGGCCGTCAACACATATGGTTCCATCGCCGTCACGACGTTCGGATACTTAGACAAAGCGAAAATCGGTATCATCAAACAGCTCGACACGAAAATGGAAGATGGTCAAGTCCATACGTTCATGGACGACCTCGTCGGCGCGATCGCGGCGAACGCATCGGGACGCTTGGCGCACCGCTTGCGCGATATGACCGACTTTGGCGAAGACGAGATGCGGGAACGGAAAGGCTTGTATTAATGACACCGCGCTCAAACATGTTGGCGATCACCGGGGCGATCAGTTTCGTGCTCTTCTCGGTGGTCGTTGTTTTAGGTTGGGTGGTGCCGGTTGATAGGTTCGTCACGTCTACGCTTGACCCGCTCGCCGGTCCGCTGTTCGTCTATGTGACCGAGCTCGGCAGCGTGAAGGTATTGATCGGCCTGTCGTTTATCGGCATGCTTTATTTTTTGTGGCGGGGCGACCGGTTCGAGGCGTTTCGTTTACCGATTGTCGTCATTACGACGCTACTTGTGACGCAAGGGCTGAAACTCATCTATGGTATCGACCGGCCGTCAATCGATGCGGCGCTCGACGCGACGACGTACAGTTTCCCAAGCGGTCATGCCTCAGGGTCACTCGCGTTGTATGGACTGCTCGCCGTATTGGTGTATCGACGGAATGAGACCGTCGCAGGCTTGATTCTGCTCGTCACAATGACGTTGGCCGTCTCGTTCAGCCGGGTCATCTTGAACGTCCATTATTTTAGTGACGTCATCGGAGGCTGGCTCGTCGCCCTTGTCATCGTGGCGGGGTCAGAAATGGTAAGGAGGAAACAAATTTGATTCTTGTAACACAAGTCGAAACATGGTTGTTTATGGACCGCGACCGGGCTGATGCGGCGGAAGCGCCGACGATTCTGGTCGAAAAGGATGCGTCCGGAGCCAAATCGTTCACCGCGATGCGGACATTGTTCCAACTGAAGAAGTGGACAGGGCAACACCGCTTCGTGCCGCTCTTGTCGTGTGATGAAGCGGCTTATCGAGCCTACGAGGTGTTTCATGTCGATGCCAAGCCTCCGTTCGCCATCATTGAATCGGGACATGTATTGATGAAGGACAATGAGCGGGATGAGGCCTATGAAGGCGCCCTGCGCGACGCAGGTGTCACGACAGACCGCGAGCGGATCGCGTTCGCAGCGGATTACCTTGAACGGGAACTCGGTGAACCGGTCATACTCGCCATCGATGAGGCGATCACGTCGCATCCCCGCGTGCCAGATGACGTATGCGTACCGGGAAATGTGATGCAGACAAGTGAACGGCTGTTCGCTTGGGCGAACCGACAACAAGCGGAGAGAGGTGACGTACGATGAACGAGTGGGAACAAAAGATCCAAGCACTACTCGACGGTTCGGTCGAAGAGTTACTCGTGCCAAAAGACGATTTTTTGACGGTCCGCTCGCTGTTGATCGACAAGGGCTGGATGTTTGAAGTCGTCGGGGAAGCGAAACACGGGGGCGTCACAATTTATCGGAAGAACGAAGCCGGTTCGACAGAATAAGCGGCTACGGATAAAGGAGGGGCAAAGGGCAAATGAGGTCCTGTGCCTCTTTTTTCTGGTCGCACGACGAGAGACAGAAGTTTGGGGACGGCGACCCGAAAACTCTGTCGTAAACGCTTACATAATCTAGACGAAACTCGCTTATACTAAACGTGTAGGAGGCCACTACCATGTTATTGAATGAAAAGAGCAAGCGAATCCTGAGCGTCATCATGCACGAACAACGAGTGACGATTGAATCGCTCGAGCTGATGCTCCCGTATTCACGACGGACCATCGAGTATGAGCTGGAGCGGATTCAAGAATGGTTGGTCGATTGTGGACTGCCAGACATGCACACGGACGGGGCGACGATTCAATTGACGCTCACTCCCGAGCTGACGGAGCGGTTTGAACAAGCAGGATTGATTTGGGCTGAAGAAGAGCGCGAATTGCTGATCGTGTTCTTCACATTGGTCAACCGAGAGTTTTTATCGGCGTTTCATTTTCAACAACTCCTTGACGTCTCCAAATTCACGGTGCAAGAAAGTTTGAACGGTGTGAAGAAAAGCGCGGCGCATTTCGGTCTCGATTTCGCCTATACCCGGAAGTCGGGGTATCACGTAAACGGACATCCACAAACAATCGCCTTGTATTTATATCGGACGATTGAACGTCTCGTCACCCGTTCGACGAAGGAGCGTCTTGTCAGTGCCGTGCTCGCGGATTGGGAGATGGAATATGAAGAGCTGCTTCACCAACTCGAAACGTACGAGACGGTTCGACAGTTCCGCTTGGTCGAGAGCCATCGAGAAAAACTCGCCTACTTCCTCTTGTTCGGAAGCCGAATGGCGTTGCCTACGTCCACCGACGAAGAAGATCACGTCATGGCGGAGAACACGGACGACGCGCTCCGGCACCACTTCAGTCAAATGCCTCATCTCTGGGTGACGCTCGATATGCTGATCAAGAGCGGACCGAAAGTCGAGGAAGAGATGGATGAGGCGACACAACACGAATTGGCTAGCGTCATGATGGATGTGATCGAACGGTTCGAACTTCTCAGTTGCACGTTCATCATCGAGCGGGAAGCACTGTGCGAGAAACTCGTGCTTCATTCGAAAGCGACGATGCAACGCGTCTACACCGGGCTCGAAGCACCCGAAGAGCTCGAACGTTATGTTATGAAAGAACACAAAGTGTTGAACGTTCTCGTAGAGCGATCACTCGAGCCGTTCCGGCAACGTCTCGGCAAAGCCGTTCCGGCGACGGAAGTCATGTATTATACGCTCCATTTTGCTGCGCATCTCCATCAACAAGGACAGCACCTCGATGAGCAGATGAAAGCCATCGTCGTCTGTCCGAGCGGGATTAGCGTCTCGCACATGCTCGACCATATTTTGAAGAATCAATTTCCTGAGATCGTCTTTTTACCACCGATCTCGCAGCGGGACGTCGAGCAGTACGCGCCGCTCGTCGACTTGATTTTCACGACCGTCCCGTTGCCGCGAACGATTCATGAGTTGGCGAATGTGACACTTGTCCCAGCGTTGCCGACACGGCTTGAACAAATCCAGTTGAAGCGTCAAATCGAGCAACGATTTTTAAAACGGGGCGAGCACGTCACAGTTCAACTCGACGACGTGTTGCAAGTCGTAAAAAAACATGCGACCGTCACGAACGAACGGCAACTGCGCCAAGATTTGCGGGCGTTGCTGTATGCAGACACGACTCAAACTGTACACCAGGGGGGACAGCCGGTGCTAAATGAACTGATCACGCGAGAAAATATTCAAGTGCTAGACAAAGTCGAGGATTGGCAAGCGGCCATCCGTCTAGCGGCCAAGCCGCTCGAAGCGAACGAATCGATTGTGAGGAGTTATATCGACACGATGATTGACAACGTAGAAGAACACGGACCGTATATCGTCCTCATGCCTGACGTGGCCATTCCGCACGCCCGACCCGAGGACGGGGTCCGAAAGCTCGGCATGAGCGTATTGAAAGTGGGAGACCCGGTCGTCTTCCCCGAAAACAAATCGGTCCGGCTCTTCTTTGTACTTGCGGCCATCGACCAGACGACACATTTGAAGGCGCTCGCCCAACTGACGGAATTGCTCGGCAACGAGGCCGATTTGGCGACGTTGTTGTCCGCCCAGACGAGTGACGACATGTTACCAGTCATCAACAAATATTCAGAGGAGGAACAATCATGAAAAAAATCTTAGTTGTATGTGGAAACGGGCTCGGTTCAAGTTTCATCATGGAGTTGAATGTGAAGAAGGCGCTTGATCAAATGGGTGCCGAGGCAGAAGTGTCGCACACGGATATCGCGACGGCACGTACGGAACCGGCCGATATTTATCTGGGGGCCAAAGACATCATCGGTACGCTCGATGACGGGACGCGTGAAATCGTGGCTCTTGAGAACGTCATGGACATTGAAGGGATCAAGGCGCAACTAGAAGGTAAACTGTAAACGACTTCGGGGGTCGGAAGGGGGAACAATGAATGCTTGATTTAATTATGCGAGACATACTAGGGACACCTGCCATCTTGGTCGGTCTGTTCGCTTTGATTGGTCTTGTGCTTCAAAAGAAAGATGTGGCATCGGTCGTCTCTGGGACGTTGAAGACGATCATGGGCTTCGTCATTATCGGGGCCGGGGCCGGGGTCATCATCGCGGCACTTGATATATTCGGGCAGATGTTCGACGAGGCGTTCAGTATTCGCGGGGTTATCCCGAATAACGAAGCGATCGTCGCGGTCGCTCAAGACGCGTTCGGCGTCGAGACGGCGATGATCATGGTGTTCGGGATGGTCATGAACATCGTGCTCGCCCGATTCACACCGTTCAAATATATTTTTCTGACGGGTCACCACACGTTGTTCATGGCGAGTTTGCTCGCCGCGATTTTGTCGGTGTCAGGCCTTGAAGGAGTCGTCCTCGTCGCGGTCGGTTCGCTGTTGCTCGGGTTATGTATGGTGCTCTTCCCGGCGCTCTTGCAACCGTTCGTCCGTCAAATCACAGGCTCGGACGACTTCGCGATCGGACATTTCGGTTCGCTCGGGTATTTCGTCTCGGGTACGATCGGCAAGTATGCCGGTAACAAAGAACACTCGACGGAACACATTCAAGTACCGAAGCAGCTCGGATTCCTACGTGACACATCGGTCGCCGTCTCGTTGACGATGACGCTCTTGTTTGTTGTCGTGGCCATCTTCGCGGGTCCCGGTTTTGTCGAGAGTGAGCTATCAGGCGGTTCGAACTATATCGTCTTCTCGATCATTCAAGCGATTACGTTCGCGGCCGGCGTGTATATCGTCCTCGCCGGGGTTCGGATGTTGATCGCCGAGATCGTACCGGCGTTCAAAGGGATTGCCGACAAGATGGTGCCGAACGCAAAACCTGCGCTTGACTGTCCGACCGTATTCCCGTTCGCTCCGAACGCGGTCATCATCGGTTTCTTGGTCAGCTTTGCGGCCGGGTTGATTTCGATGTTCTTCCTCCCGCTGTTCGGGCTCGCGATCATCGTCCCGGGATTGGTCCCGCACTTCTTCACGGGAGCGACGGCAGGCGTGTTCGGCAACGCGACGGGAGGGCGCCGCGGGGCAATTTTAGGTGCCTTCGCGAACGGCGTGCTCATCAGCTTCCTGCCGGCACTGCTCCTACCGTTGCTCGGGAACCTCGGCTTTGAGAGCACGACGTTCGGAGACTCAGACTTCGCGCTCGTCGGGATTCTCATCAGCTGGTTCGTCTCATTGTTCACATGAAGTTGAATCCAAACGAAAGACCACGTCCGTTCGGACGTGGTCTTTCTACTGTTTTAGGCGTTAGAAGCCAACTTGATTTTTTGTCGTTTTAACTTGTGTAATAACCAGGCATGTAACACTTCACAAGAATGGTGAGGAAGGGTCAGTTCAACGAGCGGGTGTGACTGACCGAATATAGTGAAGCGCGAATGGTCCTCGTCGAGCATCGATACTTGAATATCGGTCGCTTCTTGAAGCGAAATCCGTTGCTCGCCGGCTACTGCATCTTTTAGTTTCAGCATTTTTCCATTCGTCGCAAACTTGGTGAACGAAGACATTCCCTGTACTTTCAGTTGTTCCATCTCGTGTATCTATCCATCCGCATGATGAATAGATTTTCACCTCGCTTTCTCTATATTGCCTTCCATTCCTCCAGAAGGTTATTCCTAGTATACCGTCCTCGCGATAAAAGAAAAGACTTAATTTAACGAAAAATTAAGACAATTTGTTATCAATTTTTAAAAATAGTGTCACAGGCGCATCGCTAAGGGATTTAAGGTGTAATCCGTATGGGCGGGATAACAAAAAAGAACCTGATGGGATCAGGTTCGACAAAGATTCATGCAGGGATGAACTCAAAAGCGTTCGATCTCCCACGTGCGCCGGCGATACGTCAATTGTCCCTTCAACGCAATCGATTCCTTCTTCGCGTCAAAGTCTTCCTCGAGGACGGACATGTCCTCGTATCGGCCCGCGACATAGAAGGCGATCGACACTTGGCGATTGAATAGACTCCGTTTCGTATGGTCAAAATCGATGATCAGGCCTTGTGGTGACAACGCCAAAATTTCATCGATGACCGGGAGGGGGATGGGGACAAAACTGATGTTACGGATGTCCCGATCGAGTTTGCTTTGCAAGACACTTTGGAGAAACTGGCTAATCGTCGACCAGTCTCTGATGTAGAGGCTGCTGTGACGGTCGTTCGACTCGTTGAAGAAAGCGATCTCGTTTTGAATCGAGTTGAGGAACGGCCCCTTCAAACCTCGTTCCATGTGGCTGAGGAACAAAATCTCGGCGATTTCATGGTCTGATAACGATTCGAGCAGGTGGTAGTCGGGAAAGTCGATAGCAGTGAAGCTTGTTTGATTGTTTAAGTATTTCGTCGAGAACGTCGACAGTTCGTGCGCCTCGATATAGCGAAACCGGGTCCGGGATGACTGTCTCATCCCTTTTATGTCCGTGCGACAGATGATCATCGGGCGAGCGAGTGATAGCGCCTCGGTGACATCGCTCAGCGTCACGCCGTGAAGTGTAAAACGTTGCAGTTCTCGGTCTTGTTTAATATAGAACAACTGTTTTGACATGTTTATCCCCTCAGTTCAAAGTCACTATAGTTTGATTTTAGCAAATCCCTATCGAGTGCGCCATGTTTGAGCGGTTCGGGAGGATTGAGATGATGGTTTTTTTGGGAAAATGGTTATAATTGAGGAAAAGAAGCAGAAAGGCGGATTCCATATGTGGGGGTTGAAAAAAAGTTTTCCTGAACTCATAACGAGTCGGTTCATCTTAAGAGAACTCGAACCCCGTGACGCGAGGGCGCTCTATGTGATTCTCTCGACCGAGGAAGTGATGCGCTATTACGGGTCTGACCCTTTATTGGCCGTATATGAGGCGAAGAACGTTATCGCTTATTTCAAAGACCAGTTTCAACAAGGCAAAGCGATCCGCTGGGCGATCTGCGACCGTGAGACGAACGAACTGGTCGGGACCATCGGCTTTCATAACTGGACGCCCCAATACTTTCGTGCCGAGATCGGCTTTGAGGTTGCGCCGAACCACTGGCGTCGCGGCGTCGCGCATGAGGCGGCATCGGCCGTCATCCGGCACGGGTTCGACGAGTTCAAGTTTCATCGCATCTCGGCGCTCGTCGCCCCGGAAAACGAAGGGTCGAACCGGTTGGTGCAGAAGCTTGGATTCACGGAAGAGGGGCTACTTCATGATTATGCCTATAGTCATGGCCGTTTCATGGACTTGACGATGTATCGTCTCTTGAAAGAGGAATGGAATGAGAGGGAGGAAAGATGATGAGACAACTTGTGCTGTTACACGGTTTATGTGGGTCACCTGACTATTTTGAGGAACTTATCCCGTTGCTTGATGCGGAAGTATATGCGCTGACGCTGCCAGGTCATGCTGGAACCGAAGCAGGACCTGAGACGATGGACCAGTTCGCGGATTGGGTGGTCGCCGAGATGCGGCTCCGAGAACTCGACCGGCCGATCGTGCTCGGCCATTCATTCGGCGGCTACATCACGACAAACCTCGTCCGCCGTTATCCGACCGAGTTGTCGGGATTCGGTTTGATCCACTCGACGGCAGCGGCTGACCCGGAAGAAGCAAAAGCCAAACGCAATCAAGCGATCGAACGAGTAATGGAAGAAGGGGTCCATCCGTTCATCGATACGATGATTCCCGGCGTGTTTGCGGCTGATTCCGACACTAGCTTGATTGAACGCGCGAAACAAATCGGGTATGAGATGTCGAAGGAAGGGGTCATGTCTGCCCAGCTCGCGATCCGCGATCGGGCCGACGAAACGGAGACCGTGCGTGAAACGGGATTGCCCGGACTATTCCTCTATGGGGACAAGGATCCGAACATGGGCGCGGATCGTGCTTTCTTAGGCGCAGAACATCACACGAAACAAACCGTCCCAAGCAGCCATATGGGGATGATGGAGGAGCCTGAATTAGAAGCGCGACTCATCAACGATTGGCTTAAGGAGGTGCGACATGTCTAAATTCAAACTTGTCGCCGTGTCAGGGAGTCTTCGGAAAGCGTCGTTCAATACGGCGTTGCTCCACTCGATTATCGAGCTCGGCCGTGACCGCTTCGATGTCGAAATCGCTTCGATTGAGATGCCGCTCTATAACGACGACTTGATTGACCCGGATGAACCCGAAGTCGTGCGCGACTTCAAACGAGCTGTGCGTGAGGCGGACGGTCTGCTCGTCGTCACCCCGGAATATAACCACAGCATCCCGGGTGTGTTGAAGAACGCGATCGATTGGCTGTCGCTCGAACCAGGCACGCCGCTCCGTGAGAAACCGGTCATGATTGCCGGGGCGTCTCCAGGGATGCTCGGGACGGCGCGATGTCAAATTCATCTCCGTCAAGTATTTGCCACAAATCGTGCTAACGTTTTACCAGGAAATGAAATCTTTATCACGCATTGTAAAGAAAAGATTGATGATACTGGATTGCATGATGAAAAGTCGCGGCAACAAATCGACCGAGTATTATCGGAGTATTACAATTGGATTGAATTTTGGAAGCGTCAAGCAAAAAATTAACTTGAAGTCGCCCTGATTGTTTGATAGAAATAAATTGTGAAAACAAACACAAAGGGAGCGACAGCAAAAATGGAAACGTATATTGAACTGTACAATGGCGGCGAGTTAGAGGACCGGGCAGTCATCAATGACGGGATGACGTTCGGCCGGGTCACGATTGTGGAATTATTCTATCAGACGGGCCATATTTTCGGATACGTGAAGGCCGATGGAGAGAAACGTTTCTTCCTCGAGCCGGTCGCCGGGGACGATACGTTCATCGTCGAAGGGGATCGTTATTCGCTCCAACAGTTCATCGCCCTATTTTGATGTTCACGACGCAAGCGACTCGCTTGCGTTTTTTTGTCGTTTTCGTCACGATTGAAGGTGAGGTGATGAGGATGAAACTAGTAGCAATTGAACCAACTCCAAGTCCAAATAACTTGAAGATTATCGTGGAGCCGTCTTTCACTGGCCGAGGCGTCACGTATGACAAGGCGAGCCGTGACATGCCTCCGATTATCGAGGACATCGTGGGGTTGCGAGGGGTCAAGTCGGTCTATGCGGTTTCCGACTTCCTCGCCGTCGAACGCCATCCAAAACATGATTGGCACGACGTTATGAACGAGATTCGTCGCGCGTTCGGGGAAGACGTCCCGGAAGTCGAGGCAAACCAGATGGCGGCGGACTATGAACCGGTCCACGTATCGGTCCAGTTCGTACTCGACGTCCCGATGCAGTTAAAACTCGTCAAAGGTGACACCGAAAAACGTGTCGGTCTGTCGAAGCGGTTCGTCGACGCGGCGCTCGACGTGCAAGCACAAGTGAAAAACGTCATTCAAGACCGGCGTTGGGTCGAGCAAGCTCCGCGTTACGGAGAGCTCGAGGACGTGAGCGTCGTCGCGCAAGAAGAACTCGAGGCGGCTTATCCCGAAGAACGGGTCGCGCGCATCGTCGCCCGTGCGTTCGGCCGGGAAGCCGACTATGAAGCGAATGCGAACCAGTTGCAATCAGACGATTGGAAAGCGCGATTGGCGTTCTTGGACGAACTCGAGATCGTCCCGGACAACATGGTGTACTTCCGCCGTGCGCTCGAGGATAAAGTGATGGCGATCCGTCGACAAGCGGTCGTCATGATCGGCATGTTCGAAGAGAACCGCGAAGAGTACGTCACGTATATCGAACAGGCGCTCGTGGACTCGTCACCGATCGTCCGTCGTACGGCCGGCGATACGGTATCGGATTGGGCGTTGCCGCAGTCGCAGCCGTCGATGATCGAGGCGCTCAAAGATAAGAGCAAGCTTGTCCGTTGGCGGGCCGCCCGGTTCTTGTTCGATTGTGGAGATGAGCAAGCGGTGCCGGCATTGAAAATTGCCGAGGACGACCGCGAGTTCGAGGTTTCTCTTCAAGCTCGTCTCGCGAAAGAGCGAATCACGAGTGGAGAGACAGCGCTTGGGACGGTGTGGCAACAAATTTCGAATCGAACGAAGTAACAATCATTCGACAAACAAATATTTATTTTTTTTACAGTTACAGGGAAGAGAGACGAATCGTCATGCGATTCGTCTCTCTTTTCTCGTTTTGAATTTGATAATTCATCCAAATGACTAACAATCGATACCAGTTATTCGACAGTTGGGTAAACGGGTCTTTTGTCCTGTCGAACGATGGGACGTTTTTCCTTGCGAATCGTTGATACACTAAACATATCTTATACCAACAAAGGAGCCATACTCATGATGCTTTTTGCAGAAACCCCAGAACTCGTAGCCTATAAGGAAGTCGTCGATGGTATGATCACGGTCATCTTTGAGTCGATTCACAGTGAGACGTTCTCGATCTCTGCACAAGTTCGTTCCGACATCGACGTCGCCGACGCGTTGTTCATGACTGGTTGGCAACAGTACGTGGAAAACGTCCAAGTTTCATAATAAAGGTGAATAATATACGTAAACCCATTACAAACGTCTGCACGAACGTTTACACTAGTGCTATAGACGTTTTTTTTTATTTTTCAGAGGAGAGTGGGATACGTGAAGAAGACTTGGTTATTGGCCATCGTCACGGCGATGATATTGGTTGTGGCGGCGTGCAGCAAAGAAGAAGCGAACCCGAGCGATGTGGACGACACCGCGTCGACACCGCCTGCTTTATTGACGCTCGATACGGACGTGAGCTACGATGCCGAATCGAAACAACTGTCGACGACGGTGTCGATGACAAACCCGAACGAAGAGCCGGTTAAGGTAACGTTCAACTCGTCTCAACGTTTTCAAATGACGGTGATGAACGGTGATACGACCGTCTTCGATTACGGCAGTGAATATATGTTCACGGAATCGATTATCGAAGAGACGTGGGAACCAGGCGAGAAGAAAGTGTTCGATGAAGTGTTCCCGCTCACGCTCGAAGCCGGGGACTATACAGTCGATTTCGTCGGACTGGCCCAAGTCGACGGTGCACCTGAAATGGCGGTGACGGATCAACAGACGTTGACGGTCGAGGCGACCGAGGCACCGGCGGAAGAGGGGACGACCGAAGAACCGTCGGAAGAGCCGACGGAAGAGCCGAGCGATCAGCCGGCGCAAACGAACGGTGCATTCCGTGATGTGGTCATCAAGTTGAACGGCAACGCCATCGACGTGTCTGGCTACACCGACGTCGAAGAGTTTGAGTGGAGTGTGTCGGACGGTCATAACCTGTATGCGCAAGGCGCGAGAGAAGTGACGAGCGGCGGCTTTACATTCGGCGGCCTATTGGACGAAGAACCTCCGGCTGGCAAGTCACTCTTCTTAGAGATGACACCGGTCGGTGGCGACGTCGCCTCGTTCCGCATCCAATAAAAGAACGGCGGAAACTGAGGTTTCCGTCGTTTTTTTTCGGGAATGAAACAAGTTGACGGCACCCCCAGATTGTCAGACAATTAGGCAAACCGATATCAGTTAGGGAGGAAGTTGAGTATGCAGCAACATATTATCGAATCGACACATGTCAAACCATCGATTAACCCGGCCGAAGAAATTCGTCTTCGGACCGATTTTTTAAAGGCTTATGTTAAACGGGCAGGGGCGAAAGGGCTCGTCCTTGGCATCTCGGGTGGACAGGACTCGACGCTCGCCGGTAAACTCTGTCAGCAGGCGATGGAAGAGTTGCGTCAAGAAACGGGCGCGGAGTACACGTTCTACGCCGTCCGTCTTCCATATGGGGAACAACATGACGAAGCGGATGCGAAGCGCGCCCTCGAATTCATCCGTCCGGACAAGACGTTCACGGTCAACGTGAAGCCGGCCGTCGACGCCTCGGCTGAAGCGTTCGCACAAGCGACCGGTCTTGAACTCGGTGACTTCCATAAAGGGAACACGAAAGCACGCGAGCGGATGAAAGTTCAATACGATATCGCCGCCACGTTCGGCGCGCTCGTCGTCGGTACGGATCATGCGGCTGAATATGTGACCGGCTTTTACACGAAGCACGGCGATGGGGCTGCCGACTTGACGCCGCTCACCGGACTCAACAAACGCCAAGGCAAGGCGTTGCTCCATGAACTTGAGGCGCATGAGAGTTTAATCTATAAAGTGCCGACGGCTGACTTAGAAGATGACAAGCCGGGACTCCCGGACGAGGTCGCTCTCGGGATGACGTATGATCAGCTCGATGACTACTTAGAAGGCAAAGAGATCGACCCGGCCATCGCCGAGCGGATCGAGACGATCTTCAAGCGGTCGCGCCATAAGCACCATATGCCAGCCTCGCTCTACGACGAGTGGTGGCAGTAATCAAAAAGAACCAGCCTCTGGGTTGGTTCTTTTTGATGTAAAGTTTACGATCCGTTCCTTTTGGCGCCCATGCTTTCAGCAGGCAATCCCGAAGCCTCCTCGCGCCGATTCCGGCACTGCGGGGTCTTCGTCGGATTGCTTTCCTGCATGAGTCAGGGCGCCACGGGACGGATTGCGGAGGCTTTCATAGTATACAGGCCAATCGATGCCATGGCCGGCGCCCGAACTCTTAGGGGAGAGCGAGGCAAGGATGAGCCCGTAAAGCGCGATTTTGCGCTGCGGAGGCATTCGCATCGCTCTTGGAACGGAGGGTGCCAGCAAAGGAATGGCCATAAAAAAGAACCGAGCCATTGAACTGCCCCATAAAAGTTGGACATGAAAATCCAACTTTTATGGGGTGTTTTTTATGACCAAATATTCAAAGGCATTGAAAGTCCAAATCGCCCAGCGCTACTTCACGGGAAGGGACGGATTTGAAGTTTTGTCGCAGGAGTTCGGGATCTCGTATAGCCAGGTGCGTACCTGGTCGCATCTCTATGCGCGTTGGGGGGAGGAAATCTTCGATCCTTCCTATACAGTCCACTCGCCGGCGTTTAAACTGGAGGTACTAAACGACATGGCGACCAATGGGCTGTCCCACTTGGATGCGGCCCTGAAGTACCGCATCTCCTCCCCCGGAATGATCTCCAATTGGCGGTCCGCGTACGAACGGAAAGGAGTCGAGGGGCTGGTAGCCAAAGCGAAAGGACGTGCCCCGATGGCGAAACGTAAGAAAAAGAATCCCGATGAGATGACAGAAGTTGAGAAACTCAAGGAACGGGTCGAGTACCTCGAGATGGAGAACGCCGCGTTAAAAAAATTGAAAGCCTTGGTTCAAGAAGAGGATGCGCGACGAACCGGATCAAGGCCCAAGTGATCGACGAGCTACGGGCCACCTATCCTGTACCGGGGCTCCTCCAGGTGCTCGATATGGCTCGAAGCGTCTACTACTATTGGCGGACGCGCCTGACGGCCGATGACAAGTACGCGGACGTGAAGGAAGCGATCCAGGCCCTCTTCCACGAACACGAAGGACGTTGTGGCTATCGTCGCATCCATGCGCTCCTCGAGCGCCGAGGTTTCAGACACGACCCGAAGACCGTATTGCGTCTCATGGACGAGCTCGGTCTCAAGTGCCTCGTCCGCATGAAGAAATATCGGTCCTACAAGGGAGAGGTCGGAACAATCGCACCGAACCTCCTCGAACGGGATTTTAAGGCCACAGGCCTAAACCAGAAGTGGGTGACCGATGTCACCGAGTTCCATCTTTTCGGGGAGAAACTCTATCTCTCACCGATGATGGACCTGGCAAACCGGGAAATCATCGCCTATTCGATGTCAGACAGTCCTAGGTATCCGTTCGTCGGCGAGATGTTGGACCAAGCCATCGCAAGACTCGACGGCGATGGAAGGCCAATCCTCCATTCTGACCAGGGCTGGCAATACCAGTTCCGAGCGTTCACGGCGAAGCTGCGCGAACACGGCATCACCCAGAGTATGTCCCGAAAGGGCAACTGTCTCGACAACGCGGCCATCGAGAGTTTCTTCGCCGTGCTCAAGTCCGAGCTCCTTTATCTCAGGAAGTTCGAAGATATGACCCATTTCAAACAGGAGCTCGAGCGATACATCGAGTACTACAATCATCGTCGCATCAAGAAACGACTAAAAAACCTGAGCCCGGTGGAATACCGGACGCAGGTTCTAAAGGTCGCCTAACGAAACTATTTAGTGTCTAACTTTTTCGGTTCAGTTCACCATAGCCCGGTTCTTTTTTACGTACGATTCATTAGCGCTTCGAGCGTGTCGGCACGAATTGGATGAGCAAGATGAGCGTGAACGCGATCAAGCTGAGCAGCGGGATCGTGACAAACCCGAAGTAGTTCACCCAACGAATCAAACAGTCGTTACTGCAGAACGCGTCGCCGTTCGGGATGCGTTCGAGAACGACGTGATAGAGGGCGATCGCCCAACCCGCCCCGGCCATGAGACCGACGAACAATCTGTTCACGGAACGGTTCGAGAGGAGCACCGTCAAGTAATAGATGGCGAGCGGATACATAAATATGCGTTGGAACCAGCATAACTTGCATGGCACGTACAGCATGATTTCCGAGAAATAAAGACTGCCGAGCGTCGCGATGGTGGCGACAATAAAGGCAAAATGATGACGTTGCATCTGATTTCCTCCTGACGATTCAAAACTAATCGACAAACATGATATGATACAGTGAAGCAATAACGTATCCAGTATACAATCTTTGAAACGATAGAGAAACAGGTGACGTCATGCAAGTATCAGAAGTGGAAGTGTTGATCGTCCTCGCCGAGGAGTTGAACATGCGCAAAGCAGCGGAGCGGTTATTCGTCTCCCAGCCCGCACTCAGTCAACGTCTCGTCACGATCGAGCACCAATGGGGTAAAAAGATATTCGTCCGTTCGACGCGCGGGCTCGCGCTCACACCAGACGGAGAAAAGATCATCGACTTCGCAAAGAAGATGTACAGCGAAGAACAGGAGCTGCGTGGGGAGTTGACGGCGCAACAAGGTGAGGTGTACGGTACATTAAAAATCGCCGTCGCATCCATCATGGGACAGTATTGGCTGCCCCGCGTCTTGAAACGATTCATGGAGCGGTATCCGTCGGTCCGGGTCAAACTCGTGACGGGCTGGTCAAGCGAGATGATGCGCTATATGCTAGAAGAAAATTTTCATATCGGTATCATCCGGGGGAACCCTGACTGGCGCGGCGAGAAGATGAAACTGTTCTCAGATTCGCTCCACTTGGTCGATATGCGGATGACCGATTTAAAGCAACTCAAAAACAACGAGCGCTCGTTCATTCAATTCAAGAGCGACTCGACGTATTATCAAGAGATTCTCGAATGGTGGCAGGAACGGTTCTCGAGCCCGCCGCTGACGACGCTCGTCGTTGATCAGATTGAGACGTGCAAACAGATGGCGCTCCACGGAATTGGCTTCGCGATTTTGCCGGAGTCGACGATTCGAGATGTCGAGGCGATCAATAAGATTCCGCTCACCTCGTCGAACGGGACACCGCTCGTCCGAGATACGTGGATGTTGTCGACCGAATCGATGCTCGAGTTGGCGCAAGTGAAGGCATTTTGGGAAATCGTGGACGAAGTGACAAAGGAGAGTGTGGAATGAGTTGGGCAATTGAAGCAAGACGGCAGTTACATTTGATTCCAGAACGAGGTTATGAAGAGTTTAAGACACAGGCGACGCTTGAGGAGTTGATCCGGTCCCTGAACTCGCCACGGGTGCATATCTCACACTGGCGCACCGGTCTGTTCGTCCGGGTTGATGGGCTTGTCGGTGAGAAGACGATTGGGTACCGGGCCGACATGGACGGCTTGCCGATCACAGAAGAGACAGGACTCGAGTTCGCCTCGGTCCATGAGGGGATGATGCACGCCTGTGGCCACGACGTTCACATGGCGATCGCCCTTGGGTTGATCAAACGTGCCGTCGAGGAGCCGCTCGACCACGACCTCGTTATCTTTTTCCAACCGGCAGAGGAAGGTCCGGGCGGAGCTGAGCCGATGGCCGTGTCGGAACTGTTCTATCATTTCCGTCCCGATGCGATGTTCGGCCTTCATGTGGCTCCGGAATATCCGGTCGGCACGATCGCCTCGCGCCCGGGTGTCTTGTTCGCGAGTGCGCGTGAACTGCATCTGACGATTCACGGAAAAGGCGGGCACGGGGCCTTCCCACATGCCGGAATTGACGCCGTGATCGTCCAAGCTGCCTTAATCATGCAACTTCAAACGGTCATCTCACGGAACATCGATCCGATGGGAAGTGCTGTCATCTCGATCGGTAAGGTCGCGGCCGGCACGAAAGAGAACATCATCGCCGACACGGCGAAACTCGACGGGACGATCCGGGCGCTGTCGGATAAGGAGATGGTCGTGCTCGAAGGGCGTATCCGTCAAATCATCGCCGGAGTGGAGATGACGTATAACGTTCAAATCGACCTAGAGTTCGGCAATCGCTATCACGAGGTCGTCAATGACGAACGTTATTTGTTCCAGTTTGAAGAAGTAGTCGAAGAAGTCGGGTATTCGTACAAGACGTGTGTCCCCGCCATGACCGGCGAAGATTTTGGTTACATGTTGAAGCAAGTACCGGGCTTCATGGTCTGGCTCGGCGTGAACGATATGGGTTCAGGGCTCCATCAATCAACGCTCAATCCGGACGAGCGGGCGATTGATGTCGCCATCGAGCTGTTCGATCATTTCTTTCGAACAGCGATCATTAAATGAAGGGAGCGGACACGACGGTGTCCGCTTTTTTGTGCGAAATGTGTTGAATTGTGCGTGAACGGTTAAAAATTCGGGAAGTAAATAAGACTTGTAAAGCGTCGATATTGTTAATCATGCTCAAATGTGAACATTTTGCGAACTCAAGCATTGAGACATTACAGCGCTATATAAAATCATTATGATAAGGGTATCCAAGGGAAATCATCTGTGATGTTGCGCGATAGACATTGGTTTAAAGCGCTAGAGAGAGATAGGAGGTAATCAATAGATGTTTCAAGATCCTGTCCTGATGAGCCGGGCGTTAACGGCACTCACGTTGGGTTTCCACGTGATATTTGCCACAATCGGCGTCGGGGTTCCACTTTTAATTTTATTGGCAGAGTTTCTAGGCATTAAAAAGAAAGATCCGAAATATACCTTGATGGCCCGTCGTTGGTCACGGGGCTATGTTGTCACAGTAGCGGTCGGTGTTGTGACGGGTACGGCAATCGGGCTTCAGCTGTCCTTACTTTGGCCGAACTTGATGCGGGTAGCCGGTCAAACGATCGCACTCCCATTGTTCATGGAAACGTTCGCGTTCTTCTTTGAGGCGATCTTCCTCGGAATTTATTTGTACACGTGGGATCGATTTAAAAACCCGTGGCACCATATGCTTCTCGGGATTCCGGTCGCGGTCGGTGCCTTGTTCTCAGGTTTCTTCATTACGACCGTGAACAGCTTCATGAACCAACCGGTCGGATTTGATATCGTCGACGGACGGCTTGCCAACGTGAGCCCGCTTGAAGCGATGTTCAGCCCAGCGATGCCAACGAAAATGGCGCACGTCTTGACGTCGGCTATCTTGACGTCGGCATTCATCCTTGCGGCGATCGCGGCCGTCCAGTTGCTCCGTCAGCGACGGAACCAGCTCGACAAGTTGTCAATCGAGTATCACAAAAAAGGACTACGCTTGACGATGACCGTCGCACTCATCTTCGCAATCGCGACTGCTCTTGTCGGGGACTTCTCAGGGAAATACTTGGCGAAGTACCAGCCGGACAAATTGGCGGCTGCGGAGTGGCACTTTGAAACCTCCTCGGAAGCTGAGCTTATCCTAGGCGGCTGGCTCGAGGAAGACGGGGAAGGCGGTTACGAAGTACGTGGCGCTTTGAAGATTCCATACGCCTTGTCCATCTTAGCTGGCGGCGTACCGAACTACGAGGTAACAGGTCTTGATGAATTCGCGAAAGAAGACCAGCCACCGCTATTCATCCACTATCTGTTTGATGCGATGGTCGGGATCGGGATGCTCCTCGCACTGATTTCGTTCTTGTTCGTCCTCGGACGCTATATCAAGCGGTTACCGCAATTCAGTAAACCGATGCTCATCGCCATCGCAGCGGGTGGTCCGCTCGCGATGATGGCCATCGAGTTCGGCTGGTTCTTCGCCGAGTTCGGTCGTCAACCTTGGGCGCTTTATGATTTGATGCGCACGAGTGAAGCGGCCACGACATCAGCGAACGTCGGTTGGATGCTTATCGCCTTTGCGATCCTGTATGCAGTTCTTGGCGTAGTCACGGTGCTCGTCTTGACTCGTCTGTTCAAGGACAACCCAGTAGGGAAAGAACTAAAACAATCGGAGCATCGCGGTGAAGCGATGTTCGCGGATGAAGTGTGATCGGAGGGTATGACATGCAGATTCAAGAACTAGGGATTGCCGTACTATGGACGTTTTTGTACGGCTATCTCATCGTCGCATCGATTGATTTCGGTGCCGGCTTCTTCGCTTTCTATAGTAAGTACACGAAGCGTGACCACATGATCAACCGTCTGATTCAGCGGTACTTGTCACCGACGTGGGAAGTGACGAACGTCTTCTTCGTCTTCTTCTTCGTTGGAATCGTCGGGTTCTTCCCGGATACGGCCTACTATTACGGGACAGCACTTCTCGTTCCGGCTTCGGTCGTCTTGATTTTGTTGGCGATTCGCGGGAGCTTCTATGCGTTCGCCAACTACGGTTCAAAAGAGAGCACGTTTTACATGTTCTTGTACGGGGCAACCGGCCTCTTGATCCCAGCCTCGATGTCGACCGTCCTCACGGTCAGTCAAGGCGGGTTCATCAATGAGACCGAGTCCGGCGTCTTCTTTGACGGCATGAAGTTGTTCACCAACTTCTACTCATGGACCGTTGTCTTCTTGGCAATCGTGTCGGTGCTCTACATCAGTGCCATGTTCCTTTTATTCTACGCGGACAAAGCGCGTGACGTTCAAGCGGTCCCGCTCGTTCGGAAGTGGGCCTTGTTCTGGAGCGTGCCGACGATTATCGCCTCGGGCCTCGTCTTCTTCGGGTTGAAGTCGCAGGCGGCTTGGCATTATGAGAGCATTTTGGCAGGCAACTGGTGGTGGTTCGCCGCAAGTTTCATCTTCTTCGTCGTAGCGGTTTCATTCGTCTACTTGAAGCGGAACTACGGCCTCGCTTTCTTGATGGTCATGGGTCAATTCTTCATGGCTTGGTTCGGATATGGTTATACGCACTTGCCATATATCCTTTATCCGTACATCGACATCAACGGAAGCGTCGTCAACGAATCGATGGCGGTCGCACTCGTCGTCGTCTTCATCCTCGGATTGCTCCTCCTCGTACCGGCGCTGTATCTCTTACTTCGCCTGTTCTTGTTCGACAATGACTATGTACGCGGAAAGCGTTCGAGTGGTAAAGCATAAGACCGGATGATTCCGGTCTTTTTTTGTATAGTTTTTTTGGAGGGAATCGGTTACACTGTACGAAGAATCGGGAACAGAAACAGCGTAGGAAAGGGATGTATGAAATTATGACAGGTGAATTTGCAGTCATCGGATTAGGACGGTTTGGCGGCTCAATCGTTCGTGAATTGTCGGCGAACGGTTATGACGTGTTGGCCATCGATGCCGATGAAGAACGCGTCAACGAGTTTATGGGACTGGCGACACATGCGGTCATCGCGGATACGACAGACGAGAACGTATTGAAGAGTCTCGGCATTCGTAACTTTGAGCACGTCATCGTGGCGATCGGGGAAAACATTCAAGCCTCGATTTTGACGACGCTCATTTTGAAGGAGCTTGGCGTTCAAATCATTACCGTGAAGGCGACGAACGATTATCACGAGAAAGTGTTGCGCCGCATCGGAGCCGATAACATCGTCCACCCGGAACGCGACATGGGTGTTCGGATCGCGAACGGGTTGATGAGTCAAAGCATCCTCGACTACCTCGAACTCTCGAACGAGCACTCGATCGTTGAAATCAAAGCGTCGGATAAGTTGTCGAACAAGTCGCTCATCGACTTGGACCTCCGTGCTAAATACGGCGTCAACATCGTCGCCGTTCGCCGCGACGACGACGTCATCATCTCCCCGCAAGCCGACGAGATGATTCTGCCAGAAGATATCTTGATTATTATCGGCAAAGATACAGACTTGGACCGACTCGAACGTACCCTTCGGTCTAGATAAAAACGAGAGGCGCGCGCCTCTCGTTTTTTTAGATGAGCTTCATTTGTTTTAAGCCGTACTCGATGCCATCCTCGAGAATCGACTTTGTGACGAAGTCGGCAACTTCTTTCGCCTCGGTCCGGGCGTTGCCCATCGCGATACCGGTCCCGACGTATTCGAGCATTGCCAAGTCGTTCAAGGCGTCGCCGAACGCATACGTGTTTTCGAGTCTGTACCCGTTCGCCTCGATGAAGTGGCGAATGCCATCGGCCTTGCTCGCCCCGCGATTGATGACGTCCATGGCGTGGGGGTGCCAACGGATGAAATCAAATTCGCCGTACGCGTCCAAGTAATGATGCTCTTCTTCCGGTGTACAGTAAAGTAACGTCTGGTAGACGGCTTGTTCGATATGGAAGTTCGGTTCGTAAGTCGGGATCGGCATATCGAGTTCTCCAAGCGACTGTTCGACGACATGGTCGTTTGCTTTCGTCGCTCCGCCCCGATCTTGGCCGAGGTAGACGAGCGTGTGGTCGTTCGAGCCGGCATGCGTTGTCAGACGGTGGAGAGCATCTGTCGGTAAGGCATTTCGGTAGACGACCTCACCTTGATGGACGACGATTTGTCCGTTGTAACAGACGAAACTCTCAATCCCGACTTGCGCGGGGATGTCCGACAGCATCGCTGGACCGCGACCGGTCGCGATAAACGTCTCGACGCCGTTCGCGCGGAGTTGTTCGATGGCTTTGATTGTCGAAGGTGGAATGTACGACCCTTCGTGGAGCAACGTCCCATCGATATCAAAAAAGACTACTTTCTTATCTTCCATGTTGTTTCACCATGCTTTCTCTGTCTTTATGAAGTCAGTTTTATACTAAAAAGCATAACATGAAATTGAGAAACCGCCCTCAATCTAACGTCATTAGTGAAATATTGTCACAATATAAGCTATAATGAAGAAAGAATCTTACGGAGACATAATTTTTATAGCGAGAATCACTTATGTATCACATAGATGAACATCAACTACTTGTAGTAAGGAGAGATTAAATGAAGTTTGTAAAGAACCACCAAACAGCTGTGTTTGCCTTAGGCGGACTCGGAGAAATCGGGAAGAACACGTACGTCGTTCAATTCCAAGATGAGATTATCGTCATCGATGCGGGCATCATGTTCCCGGAGGATGACTTGCTTGGAATCGATTACGTGATCCCTGATTACTCGTACTTGATTAAAAACAAAGATAAAGTCAAAGGGGTGTTCATCACCCACGGTCACGAAGACCACATCGGTGGTATCCCGTTCCTGTTGAAACAAGTGAAATTGCCGATCTACGCGACGAAGCTCGCGCTCGGCTTGATTAAAGTGAAGTTAGAGGAGCATGGATTGCTCCGCGAAGCGGAACTTCACGAAATCGATGAGGATACGATCGTTAAATTCCGTAAGACGAGCATCTCGTTCTTCCGGACGACCCACTCGATCCCGAACTCACTCGGTGTCGTCGTCAAGACACCACAAGGAAATATCGTTCATACAGGTGACTTCAAATTTGACTTCACACCGGTCGGCGAACCGGCTGACATCGCGAAGATGGCAGACATCGGGAAAGAAGGCGTGCTCTGTCTCTTGTCTGATTCGACGAACGCAGAAGTCGAAGGCTTCACGATGAGTGAAAAAGTCGTCGGCGGGACGATCAGCGAGACGTTCCGGAAAGCGGAAGGCCGCATCATCTTCGCCACGTTCGCCTCGAACATTTATCGTCTGCAACAAGTCGTCGATGCTTGTGCCGAGACAGGCCGCCATTTGGCTATCTTCGGTCGATCGATGGACAAAGTCATGACGATCGGACAAGAGCTCGGCTTCATCAACGTGCCAAAAGGCATGATCATCGAAGCGAATCAAATGCGGAACTATGAGCCGCATGAAGTGGCAATCCTTTGTACCGGTTCGCAAGGTGAGCCGATGGCTGCGCTCAGCCGCATCGCCAACGGAACACACCGTCAAGTATCGATCATTCCTGGCGACACGGTCATCTTCTCGTCATCTCCGATTCCGGGTAACGCCATCTCGGTCGGGAAAACGATCGACCAATTGTATAAAGCCGGCGCGGACGTCGTTTACGGAAAATTGACGAACATCCACACGTCGGGTCACGGGTCGCAACAAGAGCAATTGCTCATGATCCGCTTGCTCAACCCGAAATTCTTCATGCCGATTCACGGGGAGTATCGCATGTTGGTGAAACACGCCGAACTCGCAGAGTCGGTCGGCATCCCGAAACAGAACAGCTTCATCATGGATAACGGTGAAGTGCTCGCCGTCGACGCCGACTCGGCCGCCATCACCGGGAAAATCTCGGCCAACGCCGTGTACGTCGACGGAAACGGCATCGGGGACATCGGCAATATCGTCTTGCGCGATCGCCGCATCCTTTCAGAGGACGGACTCGTCGTCGTCGTCATCAGCATCGACGGCAAGACGCGTAAACTCGTCTCAGGTCCAGACATCATTTCACGCGGCTTCGTCTATATGCGCGAATCGGGCAGCTTGATTCGTGACGGCGAGCGCTTGCTCAAGAAGACGGTCGAACAAGGATTGTCGAACAAGCAGATGAAGTGGTCAGAGATGAAGCAACTCGTCTCGGATACACTCACGCCATACTTGGCACAAAAAACACGAAGACACCCAATGGTTCTTCCGATCATCATGGAAGTATGAACGAGCGGGCTGTAGGGGACTACAGCCCGTTTTTTAGAGGACAAAGATAAAGGAGATGGTGTCTGATGGAACGCAAGAAACGGAAGAAAGGTTGGTTGAAATGGGGCCTGGCCGCATTCGCCTTACTCTTCCTCATCACGATGGTATACCATCAAGTCAAACCGTTGCCGGACGGCGTGTCGCGTGCGTCGGAACCGGTCGCGATTTCGGATGACCAAATCGATTTTTTATTTGATTTGACGTATCAAGGGGAAGACACGGAAGTGAACGAGCAAGAGATCTTTCAAGACGTCGAACGGTCAATCCGCGAGGCGCGGGAATATATCGTCATGGACTTTTTCTTATTCAACCCATATTCGAATGAAGACCGGCAATATCCGGACATCACGGCTAGCCTGTCGTCGGCCTTGTTAGAACAGATGGAAGCGTATCCGGACATGAACGTCGTGTTGATCACCGATGAGATCAATACGACGTATAACGGTCATGCGTCCGATCATCTCGACGTCTTGAAGGAAGCGGGCGCGGAAATCGTCTACACGAACCTCGATGCGCTCCGCGACCCGAACATCTTATACTCGACGCTGTATCGGATCGGGTTCCAATGGTTCGGGGACAGCCAGAACGGCTGGTTGCCGAACCCGATGGCCAAATCGGCACCGGACATCACGATCCGGTCGTATTTACGGCTGTTGAACGTGAAAGCGAACCACCGCAAAGTGATGGTGACCGAGAATGACGGCTTCGTCTTATCGGCCAACCCGCATGATGCGAGCGGGTATCATTCAAACGTCGGGGTGCGGCTCGATGGCCCGATTTTAGCGGACATCCTCGAAGGGGAGGAAGCGATCGCGACGTTCTCGAAAGGGGATGCCGAACGTTTCCCGAGCGAGGAGAAACTCGCGAATCTGCGCGACGAGCCGTCGGAAGGCCCGATGCAAATCCGCTACGTCACGGAATCCAAGATTCAGGACGCCGTCATCAAGGCGATGGAAGAAGCGGAATCAGGTGAGACGATTTGGATCGGCATGTTCTACTTGGCCGACCGAAACATCATTCAAGCCATTCATGAGGCCGCCGAGCGCGGCGTCTTCGTCAAACTGATTCTTGACCCGAATACGAACGCGTTCGGGCGCGACAAGTCAGGATTGCCGAACTTGCCGGTCGCCGCGGAATTGAACACGGTGAACCCGGAGCAAATCGAGATTCGGTGGTACGAAGTCGGCGAAGAGCAGTACCACCCGAAGATGCTGTACGTGGAAGGGGACCGTCGAGTCGTCGTCATCGGGTCGGGCAACTATACGACCCGCAACATGAACGATTACAACTTGGAGGCGGATGTCGAAGTCGTCACGACCGAGGAGACAGCGTTCATCCGCGAGGTCGACGGGTACTTCAAGCGTCTCTGGAACAACGAGCAAGGAACGTATACGCTCGCCTATGATGAGATTCAGACCGATTTGCCAATCGGAAAGTATGTGATTTATTGGATCCAGAAACTCACTTGGACGATGACCTACTGACACAAGCCCGCCTTCCTGTGAAGGTGGGCTTTGTTGTGGACGGGCTACCATCGACATGACGACGAACAAAACCCGCCCTCATAAAAAGGCGGGTTTTCGTCAATTCGTTTCGACAGGGTTAAACTCGTTCGAATACTCGTACAAGAACCTTCCTGTCTCCCGGAGGACGTCTGTCTTCCGGTGGAGCGAGAAGTGATCGTACGGCACGGTCTCCGTATCGATATTGTTCGTGTATTCTTCGAGTAGGAGCGAGCTGGACGGCTCGATCAAGTTGAACTCGCCGCCGCGCCCTGAGAAGGAGAACACCTGGACGGAACGTGGCCACGTCTCGAGCTTGGCTTGGAACGCTTGCAGACCATCGGAGGTCGGGGACAAGTCGCGGATGGCAGGGCTTCCCGTATTGATTCCGAAGTTGCTAGCGGATAAACCAAAGTTAGCGAGGCGCGTGCCGGCGAACGGACTATCATACGTCACGAACTTGTCGATGATGTAGTCTTCTTGATTCAAGATATAGTTCGCTGCCGCGACGCCGCCCATGCTGTGGCCGATCAAGTACATTCGATCAAACGAACGGTTCCGCTCGTCCTTATAGCGTTCGATGGCGGCGTTCAACCATTTCGTCTGATTGTTGAGCGATGCCTCAGCATCCTCGTATTCGATGCGGACAATCGGTCGCATCGAATTATAGTCGTTGATGACGCAGTCGACCGCACCTTTCGCCGTCACGGTACAGAGCGCCCCATCTTTGGCCAATCCGCGCTGTTCCATATACTGCGAGAGGCGGAGGAAAGTTCGGTCTGTCCCGAGCAACCCGTGCACGGCGAACGTCGGGATGAACTCGTCCGTTTGGGCCGCTTGGCGAATTGCTTCGGTCTTCCGTTCGGTCGTCAATTCTTCGCGAATCGTCACGATGATCAAGGCGAGTGTCAAGACGAGAATCAATCCACCGAAAATACGGGACCGAATCGATGTCTTGTCTGGATTGCCGACGTTTTTGCGGTACTTCCGCCAGACGAAAAAACCGATCAGGGCGAGGGTGAGGCCGACGACGATCGTGATGATCCATGCTTTGACGTTCGGCACGTGGGCGACGAGTGTCATGTTGTTTTGACGGCCGCCGTACACTTGCCATTCGACATGTTTCATGGAACGCAGATCGAGTCCGGTTCCGTCTTCGACGAACACGCCGGTCGGCACCGTCAAATTGAACCGAATATCGGCTTGACGAACGTACCGCTCTGCTAATTGCTTCGGCGAGCCGCTCAAATTCACGCCGGGTAGGTCGACACGGTCGAGCCGAAGGTCGAGATTCGTATTGAGCACATACGAGTCAAACCATATCCCGTCCTCTTTTGCGACATCGAATTTCACATCGGGAGGGACAAGGATACCGGCCGGACCGGTTTTCCATTCTTCTTTGATGTTTTGAAGGTCATCGACATGATCGAACGTCTTCTTCAGCACCATACCCTCGTAATCGTCCTCACTCGAATAGTCACGCGTTGCGTAGCCGTTCTCAGTCGCTTGTTGTTTCCATGTTTCCCAATCAAGCCGCAAATTGAGCAACTTCATGACGGGATGGTCGCGGAAAGCGTACGTCGTCTCTAACGTGACCGACTGGTCGTAATGAACGGTGGCATCATACTCAATCCGGACACATCCGCCGATTAAAAGAAATAAAAATGGGAATACTAACAACAGCGCCTTTTTTTTCAAGCTCGTCACCTCAAATCGGCTCACCGTAAGTCTCTAACGGGTTGGTCGGATTGATGCGGTCGTAAAATAAGACCCCATCTAAATGGTCGAGCTCATGTTGACAGACGATGGCGCGCATCCCACGGAGACGCAATTTGATCGGGGCACCGTCACGGTCGAATCCTTCGATTGTGATGCGGCGATGGCGTGGGACATTCCCTTTCACGACGCGATCGACCGATAGGCACCCTTCGCCGCCGTTTAAGTACGTCTGTTCAACCGAGTGGCTCGTGATTTTCGGGTTGAAAATCGATAGTTTGAACGTGTCGTCTTCTTCATGGAGCAAGACCGTGAAGAAACGGCGATTCACACCAAGCTGAGGTGCAGCGATGCCGACGCCGCCACGAAGTTCATACTTCTCGCTCATCTCGGGATCCTGGCTATTGACGAGGAACGTCTCCATTTCGTCGAGTAACGCGAGGTCTTCTGCCGTCGGTGGGACCGGGACCTCGATTGAACGGGTGCGGAGCCGCTCGTCTCCTTCACGAATCACATCTTTCATCGTTAACATGCAAAACTTCCTTTCCAATGGCGATATGATCAATTATATCATATTTATTAGTGATTTCGCCTAGATGGTACAGAAGGTGAAATGAAAATGATACAGAGCCGAAATCAAGAGAAAGATGTGCTCATGTAAGCGTTTTTATGAGGTGAGCATATTTTTTGCGTTATTATAACAACCCGTTTTATACTGACTAGGAAACGGCAGGATAAGTGTTACTTTCCTGAATCACGTTAATACAGATTGCTTTTTTGGACAGATACACTTAAGATTTGAGGTAGTGTTTGATCACAAAAAAGACAATTGTCTCATAGTTGAAAGGATGAGGTGAAACGAATGAACAACGTTCAGGTACTTCAAAACGTGGAAGAAAACTTCCAAACGTTCCGTATTCTCGACGAGAAGGGCGAGGTCGTCAACCAAGACGCGATGCCCGATGTAACGGACGAGCAACTCCAGGAGCTTATGCGCCGCATGGTCTATACTCGAATCTGGGACCAACGTGCCATCTCGCTCAACCGTCAAGGACGCTTAGGTTTCTATGCGCCAGTGGCTGGTCAAGAAGCAACGATGATCGGGACGCAATACGCGCTCGACAAACAAGACTGGATCCTTCCAGGCTACCGTGATATCCCACAACTCGTATTCCACGGACTTCCGCTTTATCAAGCGTTCTTGTTCTCACGTGGCCACGTCGCGGGTAACCGTATCCCTGAAGACGTCAACGTCTTGATGCCACAAATCATCATCGGGGCACAAATCATCCAAACTGCGGGTGTGGCTATGGGCCTCAAACGCAACGGCAACACAAACGTCGCCATTACTTACACGGGTGACGGTGGTTCATCACAAGGTGACTTCTACGAAGGATTGAACTTCGCAGGTGCATTCAAATCACCAGCCATCTTCGTCGTTCAAAACAACCGCTTCGCCATCTCGACACCTGTTGAGAAGCAAACTGCAGCTAAAACGATCGCGCAAAAAGCTGTCGCAGCGGGAATCAACGGAATTCAAGTTGACGGAATGGACGTTCTTGCTGTCCTCGCCGCAACACAACAAGCGCGTAAAGACGCACTTGATGGAACTCCGACGCTCATCGAAGCACTCACATACCGTTACGGACCACATACGCTCGCTGGGGATGACCCAACACGTTACCGTACGAAAGAACTCGATACAGAGTACCAAGAGAAAGATCCGCTCGTACGTTTCCGCCTCTTCCTCGAAGGCAAGAAGCTTTGGAACGAAGACATGGAAAACGAAGTCATCGAGCAAGCGAAAGCAGACGTGAAAGAAGCGATCAGCCTCGCCGACAAAGAACCAAAACAAAAAGTTTCGGACTTCATCAACAACATGTACGAAACACTTCCTTCAAACTTGAAAGAGCAGCTTGAAGAATATACAGCAAAGGAGTCGAAGTAAGTTATGGCTCAAATGACAATGATCCAAGCGATTACTGATGCGATGCGCGTAGAAATGAAGCGCGACGAGAAAGTACTTCTCTTCGGAGAAGACGTTGGTAAAAACGGTGGGGTCTTCCGTGCGACGGAAGGACTTCAAGATGAGTTCGGCGAAGACCGTGTCTTCGATACGCCACTCGCTGAGTCGGGTATCGGTGGTCTTGCAATCGGTCTTGGTCTCACAGGCTTCCGTCCAATCATGGAAGTTCAGTTCTTCGGATTCGTTTTCGAAGTCTTCGACTCGGTTGCTGCTCAAATGGCACGTATGCGTTACCGTTCAGGCGGCGCTTACAGCCAACCGGTTACAATCCGTTCACCATTCGGTGGCGGTGTTAAAACACCAGAACTTCACGCGGACAGCCTTGAAGGCTTGATGGCTCAGACACCTGGTCTTAAAGTCGTCATCCCGTCAACGCCTTACGATGCTAAAGGTCTTTTGATCGCATCGATCCGTGACAACGACCCAGTCGTATTCCTCGAGCATATGAAACTTTACCGTTCATTCCGTGGCGAAGTTCCAGAAGGCGACTACACGATCGAGCTTGGGAAAGCAGACGTGAAGCGCGAAGGAACTGACGTTTCGATCATCACTTACGGTGCAATGGTCCACACGTCACTCAAAGCGGCAGAAGAGCTTGAGAAAGAAGACATCAACGTCGAAGTCATCGACCTTATGACAGTTAGCCCGCTTGATATCGACACAATCGTAGAATCAGTCAAAAAGACTGGTCGCGCCATCGTCGTTCAAGAAGCACAACGTCAAGCAGGTATTGCGGCAAATGTCGTAACTGAAATTCAAGAACGCGCAATTCTTCACCTCGAGGCACCAGTGCTTCGTGTAACTGCACCAGACACGGTCTTCGCTTTCGCACAAGGGGAAGACGCATGGTTACCTGACCATAAAGATGTCGTTGCAAAAGTTAAGGAAGTTATCAACTTCTGATCGTGTTCATTTAACGATGAGGGAGAATTGTCTCCCTCATTGTGTTTACATGATTAATTGATGGGAGGAAAAACCAGTGGCAGTATTTGAATTTAAATTACCAGACATCGGTGAAGGAATTCACGAAGGTGAAATCGTCAAGTGGTTCGTAAAAGCAGGGGATACAGTAAAAGAAGATGACATTCTTCTTGAAGTTCAAAACGACAAAGCCGTCGTTGAGATTCCTGCTCCAGTTGATGGAACAGTTAAAGACGTTAAAGTCTCTGAAGGTACAGTTGCGGTCGTCGGTGACGTCCTCATCACGTTCGATATCGAAGGTGACGCGCCAGCAGGCGAAGAGGAAGCAGCTCCTGAACAGCCTAAAGCTGAAGAGAAGACTGAAGATGTGAAAGAAGACGTGAAAGAAGACGGCCCGCGTGAAGTTCAACTTCACAAATCGGAGCGCGTCATCGCAATGCCTTCAATCCGCAAGTACGCTCGTGAAAAAGGCGTCGACATCCGTGAAGTCCAGGGTTCTGGCGACAACGGCCGCGTCTTGAAAGAAGACATCGATGCATTCGCAAACGGAGAAGCACCAACAGCAGAAGCTACAACAGAGAAAACAGAATCTGTAGCTCCAGCAGCGGCTGCGAAAACGGAAATCAAACCTTACGAGTCAGCAACGCCTGAACTCGAAACGCGTGAGAAAATCCGTGGTATCCGTAAAGCGATCTCGAAAGCAATGGTTAACTCGAAGCACACAGCTCCACACGTTACACTCATGGACGAAGTCGACGTCACGAAACTCGTCGCACTCCGTAAAGAGTTCAAACAAGTGGCTGCTGACCAAGGCGTGAAACTCACGTACTTGCCGTTCGTCGTTAAAGCATTGACTGCTGCAGCGAAAGCTTACCCAGCGATCAACGCGTCAATCGACGATGTCAACGAAGAAATCGTTTACAAAAACTACTACAACATCGGTATCGCTGCTGATACGGACAACGGTCTCGTTGTTCCTGTCGTCAAAGAAGCGGACCGTAAATCAATCTATGCACTCGCTACAAACATCAATGAGCTTGCCGGTAAAGCACGTGAAGGCAAACTTGCTGGGGACGACATGAAAGGCGGATCGATCACAATCACGAACATCGGTTCAGCTGGTGGACAATGGTTCACACCTGTCATCAACCACCCAGAAGTTGCGATTCTCGGTATCGGTCGCATCGCTGAAAAAGCTGTCGTTAAAGACGGTGAAATCGTCGCGGCTCCAGTCCTCGCGCTCTCATTCAGCTTTGACCACCGCCTCATCGACGGTGCAACAGCTCAAAACGCACTCAACATGGTGAAACGCTTGCTTCAAGATCCAGCACTTCTAATGATGGAGGGATAAGAACATGGTAGTAGGAGAATTCGCACAAGAAACTGATTTGCTTGTCATCGGCGCCGGTCCTGGTGGATACGTCGCAGCCATCCGTGGCGCACAACTCGGCCTTAAAGTCACGATCGTCGAAAAAGGAAACTTTGGTGGCGTCTGCTTGAACGTCGGTTGTATCCCATCGAAAGCATTGATCACGGCTGGTCACAACTTCCAGCACGCTAAAGGTCACTCTTCAATGGGGATCACGTCTGATAACGTGTCAGTCGACTTCACAAAAGTCCAAGACTGGAAACAGTCGGTCGTCAATAAATTGACTGGCGGCGTCAAAGGCCTTTTGAAAGGTAACAAGATTGAAATCGTTCAAGGTGAAGCTTTCTTCGCATCTGAAGACACAGTACGTGTCATCACAGAAGATAGCTCGACTCCTTACAAGTTCAAAAAAGCGATCATCGCGACTGGTTCAACACCTATCGAGATTCCATCGTTCAAATGGTCAAAACGCGTCCTTTCTTCAACTGGCGCATTGGCTCTTCCTGAAGTACCGAAGAAACTCGTCGTCATCGGCGGCGGATACATCGGTATGGAGCTCGGCACAGCGTACGCGAACTTCGATACAGAAGTCGTCGTCGTTGAAGGCGCAAGCGACATCTTGTCTGGCTTCGAGCCGCAAATGACGCAAATCGTCAAAAAGAAACTCAAACAAAAAGGCAACGTCACGATTCACACGAACGCTCTTGCAAAAGGCGTCGAGGAAACAGAAGACGGCGTAACAGTTAAGTTTGAAGTGAACGGCGAAGAGCAGTCTGTTGAAGCGGACTACGTCCTCGTCACAGTCGGCCGTCGTCCAAACACTGGCGACATCGGTCTCGAAAACGCGGAAGTTAAAATCAGCGACCGCGGCATCATCGAAATCGACGACCAGTGCAAAACGTCGAACGAAAATATCTACGCAATCGGCGACATCGTACCTGGACCACCGCTCGCGCACAAAGCTTCTTACGAAGCGAAAGTCGCAGCGGAGGCAGCTGCCGGTAAGCCAGCTTACCTCGACTACTCAGCAATCCCAGCGGTCGTCTTCACTGACCCTGAACTTGCAACAGTCGGTTACACAGAGCCACTCGCAAAAGAAGAAGGACTTGAGATCACTGTATCGAAATTCCCATTCGCAGCGAACGGCCGTGCCCTCGCTCTCGACGAGCCAGACGGCTTCATGAAGCTCATCACGCGTAAAGAGGACGGTCTCTTGATCGGTGCTCAAATCGCGGGTACAGGCGCTTCAGATATGATTGCCGAGCTTGGTCTCGCCATCGAAGCAGGCATGACTGCAGAAGATATCGCGCTTACAATCCACGCTCACCCATCACTCGGTGAGATGGCAATGGAAGCGGCAGAAATCGCAATGGGTATGCCAATCCACGTCGTTAAATAAGTCAAAAGCTCTCTCGCTTACTCGCGAGAGAGCTTTTTCACGTAATGAACGGTCCGTTCGACTTCTTGAAAGCCGATCCGTTCATGGAATTGTTGGCTGCCGACGTTTTCGATTTCCGTATCCGAAGCGAGCTCGTCGCATCCTTTCGACCGGGCGAACGCGGAGGCCGCTTCGACGAGGCGTGTCGCCACGTCCTGTTGCCGCGCGGCTTCGACGACGTAAATCCCTTCTATAAACGCGGTCGGGGAGGTGGAGGTGCCAGGGACATAGTCATGACGGAAGCTGAGCTGACAAAATCCGACCGGTTCATCCGTTTCCGCGATAAAATAGTGCATCTTGCCGGAGCGGATCCCGAGCCGGACCTCAGGGGTCAGTTCAGCAACGGGTGCGTCTGGCCATAGTTGTCGCATGAGAGCTACCAGTTCAAGGCAATCTTGTTCATTCGCTTTTCGAATCTTCATCAGTCGTCCTCCTTATGTTTCGTACGTTCAGTATAAAGGAAAATAAAGAATGAAGTGAGAAAGGAGGGAACGATGATGGCGTTCGATGAAGAATTGTTATACACCGTCTCTGAGACGAGCCGCGTCCGATTCACGGGGATCGAGACAGAGACGTCACGTTATGATTTCGGTTTTGTGTATACACATCAATTTATGAGGAAAGTGCTCGTCGTCTGCATGCAGACCGGACAGTCTGCCCTTCTTGACGTCCATGCGCTCGAAGAACCGAGACAGCTCTATCCGATGCTCGGCATCGCCTTGCGAGACACCGGACACGTCGCCGAGTTTTTACGCCTTTGTCTAACTGAAAATGAGACTGAATCCAACCAAACTGAAAATTCACCCCTTGAAAAAATGTAAGCGTTTTCTTATAATGGAACGTAGGGGAAGCAATTCGATCATCATAAGCCACCTTTTCTTCTGATGACACAAAGCGAGCCGGTCCAATGGACCGGCTCGCTTTCGTCTTAGCGGATAGCTTTTGTTTGTTGGATAACTTTAATCATTTGGAGCGACTCGTCTTCTAGACCTTGGACCGGTAGACCGGCCTCGATGTTGGCCATAATATATTCGAGCGTCGATGTCGTGATGAGCTCTCCCGGAATAATGATTGGGATTCCTGGTGGATATACCATGATGAACTCGGCCGAAATGCGTCCGACGGCGTTCTCGAGTGGAATCGTCTCCGTTTCCTCGTAGAAGGCGTCACGCGGGCTGAGCGCGAGTGGCGGGATCTCTGGGAGCATAATCGACAACGAATCGTTTCCAGACTGGTCGTAGACCGATACGACGTCACGCATCCCGTCAATCAACGCTTGAATCGTCGACTCGTCGTCGGCGCTCGTCACGATGAACAAGACGTTCAACAGATCTGACATCTCGACTTCGATGCGGTGCGTCTCGCGCAAGTACTTCTCGACTTCAAAGCCGGTAATCCCGAGCTCGCGGACCGAGACGAGGATTTTCGTCTCGTCGAGCGCGTACGTCGACTCTGAATGAAGTTCGGCGTGACCGTAGACCGACAAGTGCGGCATGTTGTCGATGGCCGTACGAGCCGTACGTGCGAGCGTGAGGGCACGTTCGTTCATCGCCTCTCCTTTTGTCGCCAATTGGCGACGGGCCGCATCGAGCGACGCGAGGAGAAGATAAGACGTCGATGTCGTCGTGATCATCGAGAGCATCGCGTGAATCCGTTCTGGTGAGACGAGTCCGCGGCGGACGTTCAAAATGGAACTTCCCGTCATCGAGCCGCCGAGTTTGTGCACACTCGTTGCCGCGACGTCCGCGCCGGCCTGCATCGCCGAGAGCGGGAGTTCGTCGTGGAACGGCAAGTGGACACCGTGTGCCTCATCGACGAGGACCGGTACGTCTTGGGCATGGGCGACGGCGACGATCCGTTCTAAATCACCAGCGATCCCGAAGTAAGTCGGGTTGATGACGAGGACGGCTTTCGTGTCAGGGTGCATCTCGAGGGCGCGTTCGACGGCACTTGCCGTGATTCCGTGGGCGATTCCGTATGTCTCATCATATTCAGGGTGAATGAAGACAGGGTGGGCCCCGGTCAAGACGAGCGCGGACATAACAGATTTATGGACGTTGCGCGGCACAATGATCTTTTCGTTCGGTCCGACGACGCCCATGATCATTGCCATGATGGCGCTTGATGTCCCTTGAACTGAGAAAAACGTCTCGTCGGCACGGAACGCTTCGGCTGCGAGGCGCTCGGCCTCGGCAATCGCCGCTTTCGGATGATGAAGGTCATCGAGCGGGGCGATGTTGATCAGGTCGATCTTCAAAGCGTTCTCGCCGATGAAGTCGCGGAACTCAGGGTCCATTCCTTTCCCGCCTTTATGGCCTGGGATGTGGAATGCGATCGGATTCGTGTCCACGTGCGTGAGCAACGTGTCAAAGAGCGGTGTCTCGAGCTGTGTAGCACCTTTAAGTTTCAATAGTAAGTCCTCCTTGATAGCAGTGTGTATATGGGTTGTCGGTTTAAGTTCAATCTCATGTCATTTTAGACGTTTCGTTTTAAAAAACAATGCAACAAAAAAACTATAGTGATTTCTATCCCAACTTGCAATAGTTTTTTTTGTTGATACAATGGTTGTCGAGGTGAAGAATATGCAAATCAACTATCCGATTAATCCGGACTGGACGACGGATGAGCTCATAGAAGTCGTCGAGTTCTACAATCAAGTCGCCCTTGCCAATGAAGGCGGTGTCGACCGCGAAACGTTTTTGGATGCGTATCGGTCGTTCAAACAAATCGTGACATCGAAATCAGAAGAAAAACAACTGAGCGCCGTGCACGACGAACAGACCGGATACTCTACCTATCGTACGGTCCAAGCGGCCCTAAAATCAAATGCAAAGATTATAAAATTGTAACTGCTGGAAAGCATGGGAGAACAGAACAGTTTTCTCATGCTTTTTTTGTTATTTGTCTTTTAAATAGGGTACATATTATTAACAGTTATTTCAGGTTTAGCGTCAGTTGAAATGGGAATATACTCACTAAGATAAAAAATTCAAAATAGTCAGACAATTCTCTTTCCTTTTTGAATCTCATCTGATATACTCAATTCAACTCACTAAACCGTAACTTGTAGCCCAACTAAAGGAGTGTGGCATCTCATGAAACAAGTGATCGAGGCATTCAAAAGAAAAGACGCAGAAAAACGGATTCCGGTGCTGCGCTTAGAGATTGATTATGAATTGGCAACTCTCTTCGATGCGATGGCGTCACAAGACGATGCCACTGTCCAGGCTAGCAAGCATCGGTTAGAGAAATATCGCCAAGAACTTTTGCGTCTCGAAGCCTGACCCACAACCACTCATTCAACCAGTATTCCATGCGGATACTGGTTTTTGTTTGGTACAATACATAGTAGAGGTGATAAACATGTTGGAATGGTTCGCGATTGACTTGATTAAACAAGCAGCGGAATATATTCGGCAAAAAATCGATGAGAGCTATCGCATCGAACGAAAGACAGGTAAAGGGGATTTGGTCACAGAAATCGATCGAGCCGTCGAACAGTTGATTGTCGACCGTATCCGTGAAACGTACCCCGAGCATCACATCATCGGGGAAGAAGGAATCTCGACAGGACCGGACGACTTGTCCGGAACGGTCTGGTTTGTCGATCCGATCGATGGGACGTTGAACTTCATCCATCAGAAGCGCATGTTCGCCATCTCAGTGGCCGTCATGATCGATGGGGTCGTCGAATACGGCTTCGTCTATGATGTGATGGCGGATGAGCTGTTCGTGGCGCGTCGCGGCGTTGGGACGACGCTGAACGGTCGCAAGCTTCCGGCCATCCAAGAACATCATGTCCGTGACGCCTTCCTGAGCATGAACGCGACTTGGGTCACGCCGAATCAGCAAATCGCTCCGGAAGTACTCGCCCCAATCGTGCGCGACTCGGTCGGCACGCGGGCCCATGGCGCCGCGTCGCTCGAACTCGCGTGGCTCGCCGCGGGTCGGGTCGACGGGTACATCACGATGCGGAATATGCCGTGGGATTATGCGGCTGGAAAACTGCTCGTCGAGGAAGTCGGAGGCAGAGTCGTCTCAATTTACGGGGAACCGGTCCGTTATGACGGGAAGACGTCGGTCCTTGCCGGTAGCGAGACGTTCGTCAAAGATGTCGTCAAACACTATGTCATCGCCAAAGGGGCGGCGCCGGAAGTGAGACCTGATCTTCAGATTGGGATTAACGGCTCCTACGACCGCGTCCGTGACTTGCTCGTCTTGGCCAATCCGAACGAGGCGATGGTGCGTGAGCAGTATGAAGCGGGGGAGACATATGAAGCGACGCTCGGCGGAGAACGCGTCGGAGCGTACATGTTGGTGCGGCGCAGCGAAACGCTGCTCGAGCTCGTCAATATCGCCGTCAAGCCGGATCGGCAAAACCAGACGATCGGACAACGGCTGCTCCAAGACGCGATTCGTCGGGCCGAGCAAAGCGGTGCGAAGCAGATGCTCGTCTGTACGGGCAACTCGAGCATCGTCCAGTTGCGATTTTATCAACAAGCTGGCTTCCGCTTTGAATCGGTCGAGCGCGACTACTTCCCGAGTCATGGTTATCCGCCAATCGAAGAGGACGGGCTCGCCTTGCGTGACCGCATCTGTCTGACGCGCGACTTATAAGCGTGTCAGACAGAAGAACAAGCTCATAAACAAGGCCCGGGCGCAGCGCCCGGGCCTTCTGTTATGGACGTCGGTCGGAGAGGACGCGACGGCGTAAGTTGATACCGAAGAATGTGGCGATGCCACTCAAGGCGAGACTGCCGATGATGATGGCGGCACTTCCTTCGGCCACCCCAATTCCGATGCCGACGAAACCGGCGACGACCGCGGTCGCGATTAAAACGAACATGAGTTGCATGGAGATTCCCCCTTTTTTCTCTAGTCTTCTTTATTGTAGTCAAAAATGATGCGTTTGGAAACGTTAACAGTTGATAACACTCGACAAAAGTGGTGGGACGTGTGCTATACTCTTAAAGTTGAATAAAAGATGAAACTTTTTTAAATAAGAGAGGACTAACTACATGAATGTAAGAACTAACCTTCGGAACGTAGCCATCATCGCCCACGTTGACCACGGTAAAACAACGCTTGTCGATGAATTATTGAAACAGTCTGGTACTTTCCGGACAAACGAAATGGTCGCAGAACGCGCCATGGACTCGAACGACATCGAACGTGAGCGCGGAATCACGATTCTCGCGAAAAACACGGCAATCGATTATAAAGATACACGCATCAACATCGTTGATACACCAGGTCACGCCGACTTCGGTGGTGAAGTTGAGCGGATCATGCGTATGGTTGACGGCGTTATCCTCGTCGTCGATGCACGTGAAGGCTGCATGCCACAAACGCGTTTCGTATTGAAGAAAGCACTCGACCAAGGTCTCCGTCCAATCGTTGTCGTTAACAAAATCGACAAGCCGATGGTACGCCCACTCGACGTTGTCGATGAAGTTGTCGACTTGTTGATCGACCTTGGAGCAGATGAAGATCAACTTGAATTCCCTGTCGTCTATACGTCTGCTGTCAGCGGTTCAAGTTCGTTCGATCCTGATCCAGAGAAGCAAGAAGATACAATCACGTACGTGCTCGACACGATTCTTGAGAACACACCGGCACCAATCGATAACTCGGATGAGCCGCTTCAGTTCCAAGTCACGATGCTCGACTATGACAACTACCTTGGCCGGATCGGTGTCGGTCGCGTCTTCCGTGGGAAAATCAAAGTTGGCGAGTCAGTCTCACTTTGCAAAACAGACGGATCAATCAAACAATTGCGCGTCACTAAATTGTTCGGTTACTTCGGCCTCAAACGTGTTGAAATCGAAGAAGCCAAAGCTGGTGACTTGATCGCCATCGCCGGGATGGAAGACATCAACGTCGGTGAGACGGTCACGCCAGTCGGTAAAGAAGAGCCACTTCCGCTCCTTCGCATCGATGAGCCAACACTTCAAATGCGTTTCATGACGAACAACTCTCCATTCGCAGGACGCGAAGGCGATTTCGTGACGGCACGTAAAATCGAAGAGCGTTTGATGAAACAACTTGAGACGGACGTTTCACTCCGTGTCGAGAACACAGATTCGCCTGACCAATGGATCGTATCAGGACGCGGTGAGCTTCACCTCGGGATCTTGATCGAGAACATGCGTCGTGAAGGGTACGAGCTTCAAGTTTCGAAACCACAAGTTATCATCCGTGAAGACGAAGATGGTACGAAGATCGAACCGTTCGAGCGCGTCATCGTTGACGTCCCAGAAGAGTACACGGGTTCAGTCATGGAATCAATCGGTCTCCGTAAAGGTGAACTTGCTAACATGAACACGAACGACAACGGTCAAACACGTATGGAATTCATCGTTCCTTCACGTGGCCTCATCGGATATCGTAACGAGTTCTTGTCAGCGACACGCGGATACGGAATCTTGAACCACACGTTCGAAGAATACCGTCCGTTCATCTCTGCTGACATCGGCGGCCGCCGCAGCGGTGTCATGGTTTGTATCGAACCTGGTAAGTCGACGGCTTACTCGATCGGTGCCCTTGAAGATCGTGGAACGATCTTCATCGAGCCAGGTGTAGAAGTATACGAGGGAATGATCATCGGTGAATGTAACCGCGACGTCGACCTCGCGATCAACGCTGTCAAAGGCAAACAGTTGACGAACATGCGTGCTTCAGCAAAAGACTCGACACAAGTCTTGAAACGTCCACGCGTCTTCTCACTCGAAGAGTCGCTCACGTTCTTGAACGATGACGAGTACTGTGAAATCACGCCGGAGTCAATCCGTCTCCGTAAAAAAGTCTTGAACAAGAACGAACGCGAGAAAGCTGACAAGCGTCGTAAACTTGGTAAAGAATAAGTCAGAAAAAAAGGGAGCGCCTAGGCGTTCCCTTTTGTTTTGGATAGTGTAGAATGATTGTGAAGGAAATAAAGGGGGATTATCAGCTTGAAAGCTTCTCAAACGATGGACATCACACAAATCGATGTGCCGTGGATTGCCTCGCTACTTGGCGTCGGCAGTGACGCGAACGACTTCTCGGTCGGGTTTAACGCCTTGATCATCACGGTCATCTTATTGACGATACTCGTGTTTAAATTAGGTTTTGCCAAACAATTGACGTGGTGGAAGTCGCTCGTCGTCTATATGCTGCTCGCACTCGGGGCAGGCACGATGGCGCTCGTCTTCTTCACATGGCCGATTCCAGAAGTTCTCCTTGTCATGGCTGTCGTCTTGGCAATCTACCGGGGCCGCCTCTGGTGGAACCGTCGACAAGGCGTCGAATCACACTGAAAAAATGGACGTTTCGCCCGAGGGCGAAACGTCCATTTTTGATTACCATCTCCGTTTTTGACGGAACGATGGATATAGGTGGAATTGGCCGGTCGCGGCACGCTCCGCGGTTCGCGCGGTGATGCGTTCTTGACACGTCTGGCACATGTACGTTTTAGCAGGTTTATTACGAAGTCGTTTCGCTTCGAACGACCACGAATCAATCGTATCGATTTTGTCACAAAGAGAGCACTTTACGCGCATGGTCTCACCTTCCTCTTCGTTGATTATAGCATGATTTCAGGAGAGAAAAGCAGGGAAAGAGGTTTGTAAGGGCGAATCCATTTCGTATACCCGTTCGGGAGGAGGGGAGTATATGGCGAGCAAAGCCGCGTTCGAACTCTCAAAGGCACAACAAGGTACGTTGAATGATATGCCATTGACATTTTTAATCACATTTGACGAACCGAAACGGTGGCCGATCACCCATGCCATCAGCTGGGTGCAAGCGCCGAATGAAGTAACGATACGTTTCGCCTTGACGAAAAATTCGCATTTGATCACGTTGCTTGGGAATGAACGGACCGCAAGTCTCATCTTTATAGAAGGAGGCCTGGCTTACAGTGTGGCCTTGTCGCATGTGGCCGAGTTCGAGCCAAGCGTGAAGCCGGGATTGCACCTTCGCTTTTTTGAAGGGCACGTTGAAGAAGTCCGTAACATCTCCTTTTACGGGGCGACATATGGACAACCGGACATCGTCAAGACGTACGATGTCGAAGCAGCAGAAAAGCTGGACCGTGAAGTCAAGGAGAGTTTGAATTCTTGATCACCATCCTATTTTCGAGGGGCGGCAAAGTCTATGAAAAAAACGTATGTGCTCGATACGAACGTACTCTTACACGATCCACTATCCTTGTTCCAATTCGATGAGCACGATGTCGTCATCCCCGCCATCGTATTAGAAGAGCTTGACGGCAAAAAACGCAATATGGACGAGGTCGGACGTAACGCCCGTGAGACGGCGCGTGTACTCGACCAACTCCGCACGACCGGGAAACTGCATGACGGGGTACCGCTCGAGAATGGCGGTCACTTGTTCGTCGAGATCGGCCATGAACATACCGTCGATTTCCCGTTCGACGTCATGACGAACGATAACCGCATTTTGACCGTGGCGCTCGGCCTGATGAAACAATACGAGCACGACCGGACCCGTAAAGTCGTCGTCGTCTCGAAAGATATACTTGTCCGCGTCAAGGCGGACGCGATCGGTATTGAAGCCGAAGACTATTTGACCGACCATATCGTCGATACGACGAACCTATATGCCGGCTACCGGGAGATCGAGGTCGATCAAGCCGTCATCGATGAATTTTACAAAGTCCGTCAGCTGCCGCTGTCTGCGTTGACGAAAAATCAACTGTACCCGAATTCATTCGTCGTTTTAAAAAGCAACGTCTCGAAAGCGAGCGCAGTCGCGGTCGTCGATGCGCTGCAACCGATCCTTCGTCCGCTCTCCCTAGACGTCGAACACGTCTGGGGCATCCATCCGCGCAACGTCCAACAGCGGATGGCACTCGACTTGTTGCTTCGCGACGATATCCCGTTCGTGACGTTGCTCGGGAAAGCCGGAACCGGGAAGACACTTCTCGCGCTCGCGGCCGGGTTGTCGCTCGTTGAAGACGAACGTCGTTTCAATAAGCTCGTCGTCGCCCGTCCGGTCGTCCCAATGGGGAACGATATCGGCTACTTGCCGGGGGAGATGGAAGAGAAACTGCGGCCTTGGATGCAACCGATTTACGATAACTTAGAGTTTTTGTTTAATGCCAATTCGAAAGACGAGCTCGGGAACATCTTGGCCGGCATCAAATCGATTCAGCTCGAGGCGCTCACGTATATCCGTGGCCGCAGCATGCCGGACCAGTTCATCATCATCGATGAGGCCCAGAACTTGACGAAACACGAGATCAAGACGATCCTGACCCGCGTCGGGGAGAATTCGAAAATCGTCCTCGTCGGCGACCCGTATCAAATCGATCACCCATATTTGGATGAATATTCGAACGGTCTCACGTACGCCGTCGAACGGTTCAAAGGGCAAAACGTATTCGGCCACGTCCAACTCATCAAAGGGGAGCGCTCGTCGCTCGCCCGGTTGGCAGCCGATTTACTATAACGAAAAACGCCGAGCGGCTGCTCGGCGTTTATTTCGTATTCGGATGAAGTGCCACTTGTACGTTCGATTTTTCGAGCAAGGCGTTCGTCAACATAATCAAACCGGTCACGATGAAGAGGGCGGAGAAGCCGAAATGCGCGACGACTTGAGACCCGAACAACGGTCCGAGCAGGTTACCCATGAACTGGGCCGACTGATTATAAGAGAAGATGCGCCCGGCCGCTCGGCTCGGCGTGTGTTGTCGCAAAAGCGACTGCACGGACGGCATGAGCGCCGCGGTGGCGAAACCGAGGCCGAATCGCAACACGACGAGTTGCGTCGTCGACGTCACGAACGCCTGTGGAATCAAGAAGGCACTATAGACGATGAGCGCCCAAAACAAGATACGTTCGGCCCCGTACCGGTCCGATAGCCGCCCGAGCCGCTGTGCGGAAATGAGCGCGGCCACACCCGGTGCCGAGGCGACGATGCCAGCGATAAAGGCGAGCGATGTCGTATACGGGTTCAATTCCCGGACATACAGTGTCAGTAACGGACCGACCGACTGCGTCGAGAAGGTGATTAAAAACGTCGTTAAAAAGAGACTTAAGATCAGTTGCGGATGGCGGAGCGAGGCGATGATCGATTTGGTCGAATCTAGCCGTTCGCGCGCCACCGGGACGAAGTCCTCTTTGACGAACACGAGTGTGATGATGAACGTGATAAATAGGGCACTGCCGGTCAAGAGAAAAACGGGTCGAAGCCCAATCCAGTCGGCGAGGAGTCCTCCAATCAATGGACCGAGGAGTCCGCCGGTGATGCCACCGGTCGACAAGGTACCGAGCGCCCAGCCACTTTTCTCTTTTGGCGTTTGTGAAGCGACGAGGGTGATCCCCGCCGAGATGAATCCGGAGACGGCACCCATGAGAAGCCGAAGCCCGACGAGTTGATACACGTCTTGGACGAAACTGATGAGCGTCATCACGACGGCCATGCCGAGACTTGCCCGAATGAGCATCAGTTTGCGGCCTTTTTGGTCGGCGAGCCTTCCCCAGAGCGGGGAGACGATGGCGGCCACGAGGAATGTGGCCCCGAAAGCGACGGCTGACCAGGTGACGACGTGATCGGGATTCGTGACCCCGAGCTCTTCGATAAATAAGGGGAGGAACGGTAAGACGAGGCTCATCGAGGCCGCCGTCAAAAAGCTACCGATCCAAACGATGATTAAGTTTTTCTTCCATAAAGGATACGTAAGCGTCACGACCTTTCAAACATGAAGTTTTTCCATAACCTATATGTTACACTTTGTGAAGTAAAAAGTCCAAAAAAATGAGAAGGCGCTATGGCCTTCTCGATCAAGCTTCTGTTCGCACTGCGATATGGTGGACGCCGCGCAAAACTTGCTGATGATACAAGACGTATACCGGGCCGTCCGTGAGCACTTTCCCGTCCTTCGAGAACTGGAGATAGACGGTGCGCGCCTCATCGATTGGTAGCGTGAGCACCGATTCCCCATAAAAGCTGACGTGTGTCGCCGTAGCGATTGGTTCAGCGTTTTGCAGGAACGGAGCGAACGGCATCGCGAACGAGTCGCGAAGCGCCGCGTCTTTATCGGCCCGAGTCATCGGTTTATTGTGGTCGACACGTGTCCCTTGTGTCAAGCCGTCGTCCCATGCCTTCCCCATCTTGGCATAATACGCTTCATTATCATTCTCAACCGCGCGGTCGAGTTCCTCGATGTTCCGCTTGCGGTCGTCGAAAATCCATACGGTCGGGTCGATCGTCAACGCGTGACGAACCGCTCCGTCTAGTGGAAAAATCATTGATACGCCCCCTTTATTCACGATACACTGTACATTATACAGCTCTTCCGGGGAAAAAGGGAAACTGCGAGAAACTCATAGTGAATCCAGACTGTTCATTGAATTATGATGAAATATAATGTACAGTTGAGTTATGACAAACAGTCTGTCATTGTACGGAGGAGGGGTCGTAGTGGCGACAAATTTGGCTGCAGTCCAACGGGAGCAAGCGCTTCAACTATTAGAGGCAGACGCTGAAAAAATCCGTTGTTTGATTGAAGTGCAGTTAGAAAACCTAAAAATGCCGAAGTGCCCGCTTTATGAAGAGGTGCTTGATACACATATGTTCGGTCTATCACGCCAAATTGATTTTGCGGTCCGTCTTGGACTCATTTCAGACATTGAAGGTAAAGGACTGCTCGATTCATTGGAACAAAAGCTGTCCGCCCTCGCGGAAGCTTCAGATTTATGAACCTTATACTCAAACTGTGCAAGCGGCGCTGTTTGAGTATTTTTTTATAATGGGTCAAGGATTGTTGTACATAAGGAAGTGAAAACATGAAAACTCGGTTTCGGTACTTTGATTTCTCACTGTTCATTGCGGTGCTCATGCTTGTCGGAATCAGCTCGATCATGATTTACAGTGCGAGCGTATGGAATCGCGGGGATTACGCGAACAGCGGTTTGTTCTATCGGCAACTCTTCTACGCCGGACTCGGGATTGTCGTCTACTTGATTGCGACGATGTTCCGCTATGAGAACTTTAGAAAACCAAATATTTTGTACGGCCTCTACCTCGTGTCGGTCGTCCTCTTGTTCGTCACTTGGGCGATGCCACCACTCAACGGGGCACGGGCGTGGCTCATCATCGGCGGATTCACGGTGCAACCGGTCGAGATCGCCAAGTTCGTGTTGATTTTATTGCTCGCGAACTATTATCACCAACTGTGGAACAATGAACTGAAAGGGTTGCCGGGACGCCTCGGCCGAGCCGCGATCACGAAAAAAGGATTACGGGCCCAAGCCGGTGCCTTCTTCGTGATTCCCGTCATCTATTTCTTTCTCCCGTATGCGATCGCCATCAACGGGCAACCGGATATGGGGGGGCTGTTCGTCCTTGGCGCCATCATGTTCCTCATGTGGCTCGCCGTTGGGGCGCCGCTCCGAATCATTATCCCATCGGTGATCGCTGGGATTGGGGCCGTCTATTTGATGTTCACGACAATTTTTTCGGAAAACCAGCGCAGTCGGATCGAGGTCGTCTTCAATCCGTTCATGGACCCTGAAGGCTATGGTCACCAATTGCTCATGTCGATCATCTCGATCGTGCACGGAGGAGTGACCGGTGTCGGTCTCGGGAACAGTTATCAGAAATATGGGTATCTGCCCGAACCGGAGACGGATTACATCATGTCCATCATCGCGGAAGAGCTCGGTTTTGTCGGTGTCGTCGTCGTCCTCGTCCTGCTCTTTTTCATCGCGTTCCGCGCCGTCAATATCGCCAATCATAGCGATAATCACTTCGCGATGTTCGTCTCATTTGGCATCGCTGCCCAAATCATGGTCCAAACCGGGATCAATATCGGGGCGATGTCGGGCTGGTTCCCGGGGACGGGGGTCACGCTCCCGCTCGTCAGTTACGGCGGGACATCACTCATCATGACGATGGGCATTCTCGGAGTGCTCAGTAGCATCTCGATGCGAAACCGGCACCGGGAAGCAACAAGACGGGCTGAGATTCGTGAGAAATCAGCCGAAAATGTGCAAGGTTCATCGTTACATGTTGTCAGGTAAGAAGGTTCGAACTACTTAAATGGGGGGATTTATGTTGAAACCAATTAGCAAATTACTTGTAGCCAACCGTGGAGAGATCGCCATTCGTGTATTTAGGGCAGCCACTGAACTAGGAATGCGCACAGTCGCCGTCTATTCACAAGAAGACAGCGGCTCGTTACACCGCTTCAAAGCGGACGAGGCATATTTGATCGGTCTCGATAAAAAGCCGATTGACGCCTATCTCGATATCGAGGACGTGATCCGGATCGCGAAACAGTCGGGGGCTGACGCGATTCACCCAGGATACGGTTTCTTATCTGAGAACATCGAGCTCGCACGTCGTTGCCGCGAAGAAGGTATCATCTTCGTCGGTCCGAATGAATCGCATCTTCATGCGTTCGGGGATAAAGTTCGGGCCCGTCAAAGTGCGATCGCGGCCGGACTCCCGGTCATTCCAGGTTCAAACGGACCGCTCACATCATACGAAGACGCGCTCGAGTTTGCGAACGAGCACGGGTTCCCACTCATGGTCAAAGCGGCGATGGGCGGAGGCGGCCGCGGGATGCGTGTCATCCGTACGGAAGCCGAGATGAAAGATTTGATTGAACGTGCCAAGTCAGAGGCGAAGCAAGCGTTCGGTTCAGACGAAGTGTACATAGAAAAATTAGTGGAGCGTCCAAAACATATCGAGGTTCAGATTCTCGGGGACGATCACGGTAACATCATTCATTTGTTCGAACGTGACTGTTCGGTCCAACGTCGACATCAAAAAGTCGTCGAGGTCGCACCGTGTGTGACGTTGTCTGAAGAATCGCGCCAAGCGATTTGTGACGCGGCGGTTAAGCTCATGCGCCACGTCGGCTACATCAACGCCGGGACGGTCGAGTTCCTCGTCACGGAAGACGAGTCGTTCTACTTCATCGAGGTCAACCCGCGCATCCAAGTCGAGCACACGATCACAGAGATGGTGACCGGCTTCGATATCGTGCAGACCCAGCTCATGATCGCGCAAGGCGAGTCGCTCCACGGCGACGTCATCCATATGCCGAAACAAGAAGACATCAAATTGCTCGGTTATGCGATCCAGTCACGTGTCACGTCAGAAGACCCGGGCAACAACTTTATGCCGGACACGGGCAAAATTATGGCGTACCGCTCTCCGGGCGGCTTCGGGGTCCGACTCGACGGCGGGAACGCTTACGTCGGGGCCGAGATTTCACCGTATTATGACTCGCTTCTCGTGAAGCTGTCGACACACGGCATGACGTTCGAACAGGCGGCTTCGAAAATGGTCCGTAACTTGAACGAGTTCCGGATTCGCGGCATCAAGACGAACATTCCGTTCTTGATTAACGTGATGAAACACCAGAACTTCATCAGCGGTGACTACAACACGTCGTTCATCGACGAGACGCCAGAACTGTTCGTCTTCCCGAAACGGAAAGACCGTGGAACGAAGTTGCTCAACTATATCGGTGACGTCACCGTGAATGGATTCCCGGGTGTCGGATTGAAAGATAAGCCGATCAGCCGCTCGGTCCGGATTCCGCAAGACCTTCCGGCTGAAGCCAAACCAGGTACGAAACAGATTTTGACGGAGCTCGGTCCGGACGGCCTTGCCGATTGGATCAAACGTCAACCTGAACTGTTGTTGACGGATACGACGATGCGAGACGCGCACCAGTCGCTTCTTGCGACGCGGATGCGGACACAAGACATCGTCAATATCGCCGAACCGACGAGTAAACTCATGCCGGAGCTATTCTCGGTCGAGGCATGGGGCGGGGCCACGTTCGACGTCGCCTATCGTTTCCTCTCGGAAGACCCATGGGTTCGCCTCATGCGGCTCCGCGAGAAGATGCCGAACGTCTTGATTCAAATGTTGCTTCGCGGCGCCAACGCGGTCGGGTATAAAAACTATGCCGACAACGTCATCGAACAGTTCGTCCATGAGGCGGCCTATGCGGGTGTCGACGTGTTCCGGATCTTCGACAGCTTGAACAACCTCGAGTCGATTCAACTTGCGATCGACGCGACGTTACCGACAGGAAAAGTCGCGGAAGCGGCCGTTTGTTATACAGGCGACCTGTACGATGGCAACCGTCCGAAGTACCACTTGCCGTACTATGTCGATTTGGCGAAGAAACTCGAAGCGAGCGGGGCCCACATCCTTGCCATCAAGGACATGGCCGGTCTGCTCAAGCCAGAGTCGGCATACGCGCTCGTCTCAGCCTTGAAAGATGCCGTCGATTTGCCGATCCACTTGCACACGCATGACGCTTCCGGCAACGGAATCTTCACGTATGCCCGGGCGACAGATGCGGGCGTCGACATCGTCGACGTGGCTGCGAGCTCGATGTCAGGCATGACGTCACAACCTTCAGGCGGCAGCTTGATTTATGCGCTCGATCACCATGAACGTCAACCGAAAATCGATGCGAAGCATTACGAGGTCATCAGCGACTACTGGCAAGACGTGCGTCATAACTATGAGCCGTTCGAAAGCGACATGCGTGCTTCGAACCCATCGGTTTATGAGCATGAGATGCCGGGCGGTCAGTATTCAAACTTGCAACAACAAGCGAAAGCGGTCGGGTTAGGCGACCGTTGGAGCGAAGTGAAGGCGATGTACGCCCGCGTCAACATGTTGTTCGGCGATATCGTCAAAGTGACGCCGTCGTCAAAAGTTGTCGGGGACATGGCACTGTTCATGGTCCAACATAACTTGAACGAACAAGATGTGGTCGAGCGGGGTCACCAACTCGACTTCCCAGACTCGGTCGTCGAAATGATGCGCGGTGAGCTCGGAACGCCTCCAGGCGGATTCCCGACAGACGTGCAACAAGCCATCTTGAAAGGCGAAAAACCGCTCGACGTACGTCCGGGTAAACTGATCGAACCGTATGATTTCAAGGCGGCGCAGACGAAGTTGTTCGAGAAGCTCGAGCGCCCGGTGACGGACTTCGAACTGCTCTCGAACGCGTTGTATCCGAAAGTGTTCGAGGATTACGTCACCCATTCGACGACGTATGGCGATGTATCCGTCCTCGACACGTTAACGTTCTTCTACGGCTTGAACGTCGGAGAGACGATTCAAGTCGAGATCGAGACCGGGAAGACGCTCATCATCAAACTCGTTCAAATCAGTGCGGCGAACGAGGACGGTATCCGTCTTGTCTCGTATGAGATGAACGGGGTACCGCGTGAAATCGAAATCAAAGACGTGAACGTGAAGTCGGCGACGACGAGCCGACCGAAAGTTGATCGGACGAACCCGAAACAAGTCGGTGCTTCGATGCCGGGATCGGTGTTGAAAGTGCTCGTCGAACCTGGTAGCCGTGTCCATCGCGGGGAACAGCTCCTCGTCACGGAAGCGATGAAGATGGAGACGACGGTCCAAGCCGCTCAAGACGGTGAAGTCAAAGCGGTCCATATTAAAGAAGGCGACACAATCCAAAGTGACGACTTATTGATTGAGTTTGTATAATGGAAAGAAGCATAGCGCGGCTATGCTTCTTTTTTAGATAGGAGTGGGAGAGATGAGACGAGTCTGTTGGTTTCGATCGGATTTTCGATTGACTGATAATCATATGTTACACCGGGTATTGAAAGACGCTGCTTCAGGCGATGAATTGGAGTTCGTCTTTTGGCTCAATCCGAACTATTGCGAGCCGTTCGAGACGCGGCACGATTACTTTTTCGCGACGATGCGACAATTTATGGGTGAGCTCAAGGAGAACGGCCTCGGCCTGCGTGTCATCGTCGCCGACACGGCCGAAGCGTTCGTCGAAGCGCTCGGTCAGTTTGACACGCTATACTTTAACGCCGAGTATGTTGAACCGTTCAAGCAGCGCGACGATGCTGTCATCGAGGCGCTCGGGCAAGACGTCAAAGTCATCCGTCTGCTCGATCGGCATTTGTTCGCCCCGAACGCGTTCACGAAAAAAGACGGCGACCCGTACAAAGTGTATACGCCGTTCAAAAAGGCGGCCTACGCCGAAACGCCGCCCGCACCGTATGATGTCGATGTGACAGCGCTGAAGCAACTCGTCGCGACCGAACATGTCGTGCCTGCTGAATTGCGGCGTCAGTTCGACCGGTGCGAGCGTTCGTGGAAAGCGCTCGGAGAAGCGGCCGCGAAACGACGCTTGCATGACTTTGTCGCCAACCGGATCGACGCCTACGATGAAGACCGCGATATCCCGGCGATCGCCGGCACGAGCCGGCTGTCTCCATATCTACGGACCGGGGTGTTGTCGATCCGCACCGTGGCGGAAGCGGTGCTGTCGGCGCCGAAATCGAGCGGACGCGACACGTATTACGATGAGCTGTTATGGCGCGAATTTTATTATATGATCATGGTTCAATTCCCGGGACTGAAAGACCGTCCGTTCAATGATAAATATAAGCACCTCGACTGGGAAGACGATGCCGAGAACTTTCAGGCGTGGTGTGAGGGGAAGACGGGCTACCCGATCGTCGACGCGGCGATGCGGCAACTGAACGAGACAGGTTGGATGCACAACCGGCTCCGGATGATCGTCGCCTCGTTCTTATCGAAACATTTACTGATCGACTGGCGAAAAGGGGAACGCTATTTCGAACAGAAACTGATCGATTATGAGGCAGCCTCGAATATTGGCGGCTGGCAATGGGCCGCCTCGGTCGGGACGGATGCGGTTCCGTACTTCCGCATCTTCAATCCGACGACGCAATCCGAGAAGTTTGATACCGAAGGGACGTTCATTCGGAAGTATGTGCCTGAACTCGCCGACCTCGACAAAAAGTCGATTCACTTTCCCGATCTCAGCGAGCGGGACGGATACGTCGACCCAGTCGTCGACCATAAGGAAGCGCGGGCCCGAGCGCTCGAACGGTTCAAGGATGCACAGTAAATAGGCATAGAAAAAAGGAGCGATGAACGTCGCTCCTTTTCGTGTGTTCGATTAAACTGATTTTTGTCGAGCGGACGCGGTCGTCTGCTTCTGACTCCGATACGCATGATATGCCAAGTACGAGACAATCCCGAAATAGCAGGTAATCAAGAACGCGTGGAGGAGCGGCACGTATGTGGCATGTCCCCCAAGGACAATCCACGCCCCCGTGCCGACTTGGAGCAAGATGAAGAACAAGGACGCCCACATCCCGGTCTCGACGAGTTGATTCGTCTCCCGTCGCGCCAAGTACAACACGTACAGCGTATAGAAGACGAGCAGTCCCGCCATGATCCGGTGCCCCATTTGGACGTACGACTCGAACGTCCACACGTTCTGGTCACAGATCGGCCAGCCCACGCACGCATACGTCGCGCCGAGGTGACGGACATAAGCACCCGTGTAGACGACGACCATCGTATAGATCGTCAAGCCGTAAAGGTGAATCTTCAATCGTTCGGAGACGGCCCGATGCAGACGTTCTCCTTCGAACAAGAGAATCGTCAAAATGAGAAGCGACGCGAACGAGACGAGCGAGATGCCGAAGTGGAGCGCGAGAATCGCGTCCGACTGTTGCCAGATGACGGCACCGGCGCCGATGATGGACTGGATGAGCATAAAGATGAACGCGAGGAACGCGAACACTTTGACGTCATAGCGGTTTTTGACGACCGCGAACGTCCAAACCGTCAATGCGATGATGAGCAGTCCTTCGATGCCGGAGACGACACGGTGACTGTACTCGATCATCGTCTCGACGCTCGGATTGGTCGGAATCAGTTTCCCGTGGCAGAGCGGCCAGTCTGTACCGCACCCGTCGCCGGAGTCGGTCTTCGTCACGGTTCCACCCATGATGAGAACGAGCATCATCCCGAGCGTGACGAGTGCTGAAAATAGTGCGAGTTTTTTATGCATTCGTTTCCACCTGCTTTTGAGAAAAATCACTAGAATTGTGCCTTGTCAGTTTATATTTTTTTCGCCATACTTATTATACGGCTTTACGTCGTAAAAACGAAACGGAAAAGCTTGCAATCGCTATCAAAATCGTTATTCTAGTATTAGCGTAGCGTTTTTACTGTGACAATTATCACACGTCTGTCACAAAAAACTAGCTATTTTACAAGCATAAACGACGTATTCTTTTTGAAAATATGGTATCTTTGTTATGAGTTAGGTGAACTTTGTTCATATTGTGTTTTTTCTGTGAAAAGAATACGAGGATTTCGTGATTAGTAGGGGGGTCAGTATGACAAAAGTCAACCCAGGGACAATGGCAGAAGTAGAATATACAGAATCCGCCTCGTTCCGCGACTATGTTGCTCTGGCAAAAATGGGAATCGTCCGCGCCAATCTATTGTTGGTGTTCGCCGGTTTCTTTGTAGCAGCAACATATCAGAGTGATACGCCAGTACTTTATTTGTTTGAAGTTTGGCCACAACTCTTATTAACGATGTTAGGAAGCGCGCTCGTCATCTCCGGGAGTTGTTACCTAAACAACTTCGTGGACCGTGATATCGATTACTTGATGGGACGTACAGACAACCGACCAAGTGTCACCGGGAAAATTTCGGGAGAACGGATTTTGCTCCTTGGATTAACGCAACTCGCGATCGGGACATTGCTCTTATTGATCGTGTCGTATGTGGCAGCAGTCTTCGGTTTAATCGGGGCATTTTTTTATGTCGTCATTTATACGATGTGGCTTAAACGAACGCACACGTTGAACACGGTCGTCGGCAGCATCTCCGGAGCGGTACCACCGCTCATCGGTTGGGCAGCCATCGATCCCGCGCTTCATATCGATGCGTGGCTCATGTTCCTCGTCATGTTCTTGTGGCAACCGCCACACTTCCTCGCGCTCGCCATGCGGCGTGTCGAGGAGTATCGAGCGGCCGGCATTCCGATGCTACCGGTCGTCAACGGCTTTGCGATCACCAAGCGCCAAATCATTTGGTGGATCGCGACACTCATTCCAGCGTCGCTCTTGTTCTTGCATTACGGTTTGATCTACGTGATCGTCGCGGCCGGTCTTGGGGGCTACTGGTTATATCTCGGCTTGAAAGGTTTCAAGGCCGAAGATGAGATCAAGTGGGCAAACAAAATGTTCTTTTATTCATTGATTTATTTAGTCGTGTGGATTGTCACGCTGGTATTGACGGCACTTTGATAGTCGCACTCACTATATAGAAACCATTGCACATCATTTTGGGAGAAAGTGGGGATTGTTGTGAAATCATTTAAGAAGCTTCTGTTTGGCATCGTCCCGATGATGATGTTCGCACTACTGTTATCAGGGTGCGGCGTAGAGGGATTGTCTGCATTGAAGCCGATGGGAGAGGGAGCTGAGATTCAGCTTCGCATCATTCTCATCAGTTTGGCAATCATGCTCTTTGTACTTGTCATCGTAACGATTATTTACGTGTACGTGCTCATGAAATTCCGTCGGAAAGATGAATCGATTCCGAAGCAAGTCGAAGGAAGCAGCACGCTTGAGATGATTTGGACAGTCGTTCCAATCATTTTATTGATCATTCTCGCTGTTCCGACGATCACGACGACAGTCGAGCTCGCGAAAGCGAAAGAAGCGAAAAAAGAAGAAGAAATCAATGTCACGGCCAACCTTTACTGGTGGGAATTTGAATATCCGAACGCAGGCGTGGTCACGGGTCAAGAACTCGTCATCCCAGTCGGTAAGCGTGTCGGCATCAACTTGACATCGAAAGACGTCATTCACTCGTTCTGGGTACCGGCCTTGTCAGGTAAGACGGATACGAACCCAGGCCTTGATAACGAAATGTGGTTGCATGCAAATGAACCAGGTACGTTCTACGGGAAATGTGCCGAGCTTTGCGGACCTTCACACGCACTCATGGACTTCAAAGTCATCGCACTCGAGCAAGAAGAGTACGACCAATGGCTCGAAGACATGAAAGCACAGCAGGACGCAAACACAGAAAACCTCGTTGCAGATAACCAAAACTTGACGACAGGCGAAGCCGTGTACGTCGAGAGCTGCTTGAGCTGTCACGGTGGCGGGAAAGTCGCGCCGAGCTTGACGAACTTTGGTGATCGCGAATGGTTGGCGGGCTACCTCGAAAACAACGAAGAGAAGTTGAAAGAATGGATTCGCGACCCACAAGAATTGAAACAAGGCGCGCTCATGCCTGGCTTCGGTGAAGGCCAAATCAGTGATGAAGAGTTAGATGCACTCGTTGACTTCTTGTACGATCAGAAGATTGACTAACGGGAAAAGGGGGATTTCACGTGGCACAGACCACTGCTATGCAGCAACCGCGTAAATACAATGGCATCATGGATTGGGTTACGACGGTTGACCACAAAAAAATCGGTATTTTGTATTTGTTCTCAGGAATCTTCTTCCTCCTTCTCGGTGGAATTGAAGCTTTACTTATTCGCTGGCAACTCGTTCGTCCGATGAACGACTTCGTAAGCGGCGAAACGTTCAACCAATTGATCACGATGCACGGGACGACGATGATCTTCCTAGCGGCCATGCCGATGCTATTCGGATTTATGAACGCCGTCGTACCGCTACAAATCGGGGCACGCGACGTCGCGTTCCCGTTCATTAACTCACTTGGTTTCTGGTTGTTCTTCTTCGGTGGTGTCATGCTGAACCTTAGCTGGTTCTTCGGCGCTGCACCGAACGCAGGGTGGACGGCGTACGCGCCGCTCTCGACACAACCTGAAGCATCAGGGGTCGACTTCTACGCCCTCGGTCTTCAAATCTCAGGTTTCGGTTCACTCATGGCCGGGATTAACTTCCTCGTCACGATTTTGAACATGCGTGCACCAGGCATGAAACTCATGCGGATGCCGCTCTTCACGTGGACGACGTTCGTCGCTTCGGCGTTGATCGTCTTCGCGTTCCCGCCGCTCACAGTCGGCTTGTTCATGTTGATGTTCGAGCGCTTGTTCGGTGCCGTCTACTTTGATCCGGCAGCCGGCGGTAACGTCGTCATCTGGGAACACCTTTTCTGGATCTTCGGACACCCGGAAGTATACATCTTGATACTCCCTGCGTTCGGTATTTTCTCGGAAATCATTCCGACATTCGCTCGTAAACGTCTGTTCGGTTACACAACGATGGTCTTCGCAACGATGCTCATCGGTTTCCTCGGATTCATGGTTTGGGTCCACCACATGTTCACGGTCGGTCTCGGACCGGTCGCCAACTCGATCTTCGCTGTCGCCACAATGGCCATCGCCGTTCCGACAGGGGTCAAGATCTTCAACTGGTTGTTCACGCTATGGGGCGGACAAATCAAGTTCAACGTCGCGATGCTCTACTCGGTCGCATTCATTCCATCGTTCCTCGTCGGGGGGATGACAGGGGTCATGCTTTCGGTCGCACCGGCCGACTATCAGTATCACGATAGTTACTTTGTTGTGGCTCACTTCCACTACGTTATCGTAGGTGGGGTTGTCTATGGTCTATTCGCAGGACTTTATTACTGGTTCCCGCTCATGTTCGGCAAAGCGCTCTCTGAGAAGCTTGGCTACTGGCAGTTCTGGTTGTTCTTCATCGGGTTCCACTTGACGTTCTTCCCGCAACACTTCCTCGGATTGTTCGGGATGCCACGCCGCGTCTTCACATACCTTCCTAACCAAGGGTTTGAGACGATGAACTTACTGTCGACGATCGGTGCCTTCTTCATGGGTGTATCGACAATCATCTTGCTCGTCGCTGTTGTCAAGGCATTCTTGTCGAAACAACGCGTCAAGCCAGACCACTGGGAAGATGGACGTACATTGGAGTGGACGCTTCCTGTACCGACACCAGAGTACAACTTTGCACAAACACCGCTTGTCAAAGGTCTCGATACGTTCTGGCTCGAGAAAATGGCGGGCAACAAACGGGTCTCTGTTGCTGAACCGGTAGCAGACATCCACATGCCGAACAACTCGTTGATTCCATTCTTCATGTCACTCGGTCTTTTCATCGCCGGACTTGGAGCGATCTTCCAAATGGATAACGCGGTTGTCGGTTGGTCACTCATCGTGATCGGATTACTCATCACATTCGTGTCGATGTTCCTCCGTTCATGGATCGACGACCATGGCTTCTATATTCCAAAATCACAGATTGAAGCGGATTTGAAAGCGATTCGTGAGAAAGGAGACCAATAAATGGCACATGCAGTCGAAAAACACCCGGTGACCGGTATTCCGGCCAATCCAGAGAAAGCCACGCTGGAAGGGAAAAATAAATATGTGGCCTTCTGGTTCTTCCTCGGTGGAGAGACTGTTCTCTTCGCCTCGCTATTCGGAACGTACGTCGGTCTACTGAACTCTGGTGCGCCAGAGGAACTTCGTTCGTACAATATCTTTGAGATGGGGCTCGTCTTCTTGATGACGATGCTCCTCCTCACAAGTTCGCTCACAAGTGTTCTCGCCATGATGAACATGAAAGCGAACAATCCAGGCCGCATGAAGTTTTGGTTGGTCGTCACGCTTCTCCTCGGGGCTGGATTCCTTGGAGCAGAGATTTATGAGTTCATCCACTACTACCACATCGGTCACACGTTCACATCGAGCGCGTTCGGATCTGCGTTCTATACGCTCGTCGGATTCCACGGCGCACACGTCACGTTCGGTCTCCTTTGGATCACGACGCTTTTGATTCGCAACTGGAACCGTCCAATCGATGTGTACAACGCACCGAAGTTCTACGTGTCGAGCCTGTACTGGCACTTCATCGACGTCGTATGGGTTTTCATCTTCTCAATCGTCTACCTCTTAGGGATGGTGAGCTAATATGGAAAAACAACCAATGAACGAAACGCACAAACAGTTAGAGCTTGAAGTAAAAGCCGAATCAAGACGCGAGTATCAACTTCAGTTGATTAGCTTCGCGATGATGATTTTGCTCACATTCGTCGCGTTCGGCGCCGTATACGCTGAACTCATGCCGGTGTGGGCGGCAGGTGGCTTCTTGATCATCCTCGCCATCATCCAAGTGTTCTTGCAGCTTTATATCTTCATGCATATGAACAACCGTGGCAACACGTGGATCGTCGGAATGATGTGGCTCGGCATCTTTGTCGCCATCATCACGGTCGCGGCCCTTCGCTTGCTCATTTGGTAAATGTGACAAAGGATTGAACATCTGTGGAAACATAGATGATTCAGTCCTTTTTGCTTTACTTCAAAAATAAAGGAATAGTAATCTTGAAGTGAACGGTTTCATCGGTTTGGGAGAGAAAGAAAAGGGGTGAAGGGATGCTCTGGAATACATCAGAGCTACTCAAACAGTTCGATTGGACGACGCTTTGGAGTCCATGGTTCGGATTGTTGATGGTAGGGTTGTACGTCCTCTATGCGGTCGTCACAGAGAGCATGGCGAAGCGAGGGTACGAGTCGACCACGTTGCTACAAAAGTTCAGCATGTTATCCGCTATTTTATTGTATTACATCGGTTTCGGTAGCCCGGTCGATGTGCTCGCGCATATCATCTTCTCGGTGCATATGTTACAGATGGTGCTCGTCTACGTGCTCGCACCGGCGCTCGTCGTGTACGGGATGCCATATTGGGTGTTTGAAAAATTATTTAGCTATAAGGTGATTGGGCCGACGCTCAAATTTATGACAAAACCTTTGATCGCACTCGTTTTGTTCAATGCATTATTCACGTTCTACCATATGCCATTCATTTTTGACTACGTGTTGACGAACTATGGTGTGCATCGCATCTTCCACGGCGCTCTCGTCGTCTTCAGTTTGACGATGTGGTATCCGGTCATTGCACCATTCCTCTCGGAAGAAGAGGAAGGCATGTCTGATTTGAAGCGGATGGTATACATCATCGCGAACGGGGTGTTGTTGACGCCGGCGTGTGCGTTCATCATCTTCAGCCAAGGCATCTTGTATGACGCCTATACAGACGCAGAAACGTTTGCGACCGTGCTCGGCTACTGTATGCCGAACGGGGACGTATCCGGCCTTGATTTGAACGCGCTAATGAGCGCGACGAACAGCGCCCTTGAAGACCAACGCTTCGGTGGGGTATTGATGAAGCTCGGTCAAGAAGTTGTCTACGGTTTCTTCTTCGGCTGGACGTTCTTCGGCTGGGTGCGCCGGACAAAATCGCTTGCGCTCGATGAAGGCATGTCGTTCACACCGCAAGAACCAAAAGAGAAAAAATGAACTAAGTCAAAGGGGAAACTACGATGAACTATCTTGCCTTGATCAGTGTAACATTCATTGTCATCAGTGCTATTTTAGTCGCAATCGGATGGACGATCATCGCGCGTGATCGTCGCAACGTCGACAAACATAAAAAAGTCATGACGGCTGCCGCGATTGCCGCGACAACATTCTTCATTCTTTACGTCTCGCGTACGATTTTTGTCGGCAATACCGCTTTCGGCGGACCTGATTCAGTGAAGCCATACTATTTGGCGTTCATGATCTTTCATATCTTACTCGCGACGACAGGCGGGGTCCTCGGCTTGATCACGCTTTACCTCGGCTATAAAAACAAAGTCGAGAAACACCGGAAAATCGGACCGAAAGCTTCGGTCGTCTGGTTCTTCACGGCGATCACAGGGGTGACGGTATACGTTCTCCTCTACGTCGCCTATGACCCAGGTGAGACGACGAACGTCTTCCGTGCCATTATCGGTGGGTGAATCGAGAGAGGGGGAAGAGGATGAAACGGAATAGCTATATGACGGTCGGTTTGACGGTCGCCATTTTGGTGGCAATCGGCGTGGCCTCGTACTTCTTATTCTTTAAAGAAGAGGACTTGCCCGTCATCCAAGAGCCGACCCCGTTCACGTTGACGAACGCGCTCGACGGTCAGTCGTACAATTCGGACAACGGTAAAGTTAAAATCGTCACGTTCTTTTACACGAACTGCCCGGACATTTGTCCGCTCACGTTGCGCGACTTCATGAAGCTCGAGCAAGAGCTGAAAGCGAACGATCTATACGGGACGGACGTTGAACTCGTCGCCATCACGGTCGACCCGGAAGTCGATACGGTCCCCGTCTTAGAGAACTACGGGGCGGCGTTCCAAGCCGAACCGACGGGCTGGAAGATGTTGACCGGAGACAAAGCCGATATCGACCGTATCACGCGTCAGCTTCAGTTCTACTATTCGAAAGCGAACAGTGGCCTCGTCACGCATGCGACGACGATGTATATCATCGATCGCAAGCATGACGTGCGCGCGGTCGCCCAAATGGCGACGGCAGGAGAAAAACCTGTCGACATCGAAACCATTATGGAGGACGTGTTAGTACTCGCGGCAGAAAAGGAGTGAAGAAGATGAATGATACGATGGCTGTCATCGGAAATGATTATTCCTACGGAGATGTGACGATTGCCGAACGGGCGATCGAGGATTTGATCGCTTGCAGTGCGATCGAATTCGGATTGCGTGAAGTGAAAGTCGTGTCTCTGTCGAAAGAGCAATACGATTATCAAATCATCGCACCCGTCTCGCTCGTCGAGGCTGAACGCTTGTATCGGTATGTGCGCGATCAGTTCGACTTGTTGCTCGGACAGGTCGATGTGACGCTCAACGTCATCGGAGTATAAAAAATGGAGAACCCCAGCCGGGTTCTCCATTTTTTTGAGCGCACAAAAGAAAAACCCCTTCGCTTATGCAAGGGGTTTTACTTCGAGTGTCTCAGCGAGTGCGGCAAGACGACGCTCGCAATCACGGACGATTTCTTCTGGGAACTCTTCGTCGTACTCGACGCCGTGCGGGTAGTAATGTTTTCCGAGAATCGGTGTCAACATTTTAACGACCGCATGACGGTCCTCGATTTGTCCTTCAATCGCATATACCGGTAAGCGAAGGTAGAACGTCTCGCCTGTCGATTGTTTCTCGTACTTCATGTCATACGTTGCACGCTCATAGTCCCAAGCGCCTTCACGGATGAAATGATGATGATCCATGATCGTCTCGAGCAAACCGAAGCGGATCTCTTTTCCCTCGATGTGGAACTGCTCAAATTTCATCATAATCCCCCTTTTCCCTAATAAACCTCATATGTCATCATATCATATTCGAAAACGTTCTTGGAATAACGTGTGTTCAAATTGTGAAAAAAAGATGAACGCCTCAAGCCTGGGTGTCGAGGTAGTGGGCAATCTTGTCTGTAAGCCTCACACCGAGCGGCAGGAGCCCTTCCGAACCGAAGAAGACGTTGAACTCTAAAATGTAAAATTCACCGTCTGCGACGATGACGTCGAAGGCAGCGTGATTGATGTGAAGCGTCTTGGCGATGTCGAGCACTTCCGCGACGACGTCTTCCGGGATGTCGTCATACGAGAAGTGGGCACCTTGGGCGACGTTGTTCAAGAACGCTTCGCTGACGCGCCAGTACGAACCGACGACTTCTTCACCGATGACGATGATCCGCAGGTCGCGGTCATTCGGGATGTATTGCTGGACGTAGAACGTCTCGTGCTTGTCGACGTATTCGAGCCAGTCCTGTTCATGCTTGATGAGCCAGACGCCTTGTCCCATCGACGACTTGGCCGTCTTGGCGACGAACGGGTACTCGAACTCTTCCAAGACGCGCTCAATCGTGTAAGGGTTTTTCCCGTAGATGAGCGTCTTCGGGATGCGGTGCGGGAACGTCGCCTTGAAGGCGCGCGTCATCTCAATCTTATCGTGCCCGAGGTGATACGTGGCCGGGGACGGGAAAATCGGTTTATTCAGTCCGTAGATGATCGAGTTGACCATCCAATATTCAGGGAACAAGACGAGGTCGGCCGCTCTTACTTTATCGAGCTGGTCGTAATAATATTCAGGTTTCGCATAGTCGGTCTTGATGCCGGCCGAACGAATCATGTTAAATGAGACTTTTTTCATAGCGAGGTGCACGGATGCACCTGTTCACTTCCTTTCTGGTTGGACGCTTGACAGTCACGTTCAATTATAAAGCCGATTGCTTACAGAGGGAATCAAATGTGTTAAAATCATGGCAGAAAGGGTGAAAGCCATGATTATTACTGAACAGACGATCGCCCTGCTCGATCAAACGGAATCGTTAGCCGATTTGATTGAAGCGAGCGAGTCGTTCCAAACATATATCGCCACGAAACAAGCGCGAGCCCAATCGGAGGAAGCGCGCCTCGTGGAACGTGAGTTCTTGCGGATGAAAGAAGATTACGAGTACGTACAGCGGTTCGGGAAACATCACCCGGACCACGATCGCATTAAAAAAGAGATGCATCTCGTCAAACGGCGTCTCGATGTCCAGCCAGAAGTGGCCGCATTTAAAAAAGCGGAACGCAGTTTAGATAAACTGCTCGGGGAAGTGAGTGAGCTGTTGGCCTTCTCGGTTTCTCCAAAAATCAAAGTCCCGACCGGAAACCCGTTCTTCGATGAAGGCGGATGTTCAGGCGGAGGAAGTTGTGGAGGCGGAAGCTGTGGATGTGCCATCTGAGACGTTTGAGTTGAATGGTCGAATCGGATTCGTCGTCTACGTCCAATCGTTGAAGCAAGTGAAGGCGTTGCGTCGCTATGCGAACCTGTATTACGTGTCAAAGCGGGAGAAGTACGCCTTCTTGTATACCGACCTCGATGGACATGAGGCGATTCTCGAACAAGTGAGCGCGTTGCCGTTCGTCGAAGCGGTCGTCCGCAGTGAGCGGCCGTTCGTCGCGGAGACGTACGAATCGAAGCAGAAATAACACAAAGATGAAGGCGGCACCGCCTTCATCTTTTGTGGTGAAGGAGAACGGAGATGCGAGTGATTTCAGGAGAACGAAAAGGGACCCGACTCAAGGCGGTCCCGGGGTCGGCGACACGACCGACGACAGATAAAGTGAAAGAATCATTATTCAACATCATCGGCCCTTATTTCGCCGGGGGAGATGCGCTTGACCTATACGCCGGGAGCGGTGGGTTAGGGATTGAGGCGTTGTCACGGGGATGTGACCATGCCGTGTTCGTCGACAAGCAACGAAAGGCGATCCAGACGGTCACAGACAATTTGAAGACGACACACTATGAGTCAAAAGCGACGGTGTTGCAACAAGACGCCCGGTCGGTCCTCGACCAACTCGTCTTAAAAGGACAGCCGTTTAAATTGATTTTTATGGATCCGCCATATCATGCGGAAGAACATGTGCCGTTTTTACACATCATTGAGTCGAACCGACTATTGACGGACAACGGGGTCGTCGTCTGCGAACATGGCAGCGATGTGACGTTACCGGATCAGGTCGGGCAGTTGGAAAAAATCAAGGTGCAGCGCTACTCGGACGTGATCACGATCAGCTTCTACGAGTATGCGGCGACCGAGGAGTGAGAACATGTCAAAACGTATCGCGATTTGCCCGGGGAGCTTTGACCCGATTACGAACGGTCATTTAGATATCATCGAGCGGGCGGCAGCCATCTTCGACGAAGTCATCGTCGCCGTGCTCGAAAATTCGAGCAAGGCACCACTGTTTAATGTAGAAGAGCGCCTGTCGCTCATCCGTGAAGTGACGACGCATTTGCCGAACGTCACCGCCGACGCGTTTGGGGGATTGCTCGTCGAATATGCAGCGAAGCGTGAGGCGGCAACGATCGTCCGTGGGCTGCGGGCCGTCTCTGACTTTGAATATGAACTTCAAATCGCATCCATCAATAAAAAGTTGAACGAGAACGTGGAGACGCTCTTTATGATGACAAACAGCCAATATTCGTTCCTAAGCTCGTCAATCGTGAAAGAAGTCGCCAAATACGGGGCGTCCGTCGCTGAACTCGTCCCTGAACAAGTCGAGCACGCCTTGCGTCAAAAGTATAAAGTGAGCCAAGGGCAATGAAGTCTCTCAAAATCGGCTTCGGGTTGCTCGTGGCCGTCTTGATTTTCTTGTTTGTGCCGCTCCCGTATTACATCACCTACCCGGGGGAAGCAACGACGATTGAAGAATTCATGACGGTCGAAGGCGGGGACAAAGAACCCGGCGAGCTACAGATGGTGACCATCTCGCAACGTCGGGCGACTCCGCTTTGGCTCGTCGGCAGTTGGTTCACGCCGTTCACCGATGCCAGCCCGGCCAGTCGATACTTGTATGAGGGAGAAGGGGAAGCAGACTACGAGCGAAGACAAGAACTGTTGATGGCATCGTCCCAGCAGGCGGCGATTCAATACGCCTATGAGTTGGCGGACGCCGACGTGACGGTTTCGTTCGAAGGGATGTATGTCTCCGCCCCGATCAGCGGGTCGCTCGCGGCGAACGTCTTGAAACCGGGTGACGTGATCACCGCCATCGACGGCCAGTCGTTCGCGTCGCGTCTCGACTTCATTGAACGTGTCGCTTCGTTTGAAGCCGGCGATGAAGTGTCCGTCACGCTCGAACGGGATGAACGGGAGCTGGAGGTCGATACGCTTATCCAGCCGCTCGACCGGACCGGCGACCGGGTCGGTCTCGGGATTTATGAACCGTTACCGATTCAAGACGTGCGCACAGTCCCGGAAGTCTCGTTCGAACTGACGAACGTCGGAGGACCTTCGGCCGGTCTTATGTTCACGCTTGAAATCTTTGATCAGTTAACACCGGGTGATTTGACGGGCGGGGCTGTGATCGCCGGTACCGGCACGGTCGATGAGACCGGGACCGTGGGACCAATCGGCGGGGCGTGGCAAAAAATCGTCGCCGCCGATCGGGCCGGTGCGTCGGTTTTCTTCGTGCCGGACGGATCAAATTACGATGAGGCGATGGAATCGCTCGATCGCCTAGACAGTGACATCAAAGTCGTTCCGGTCAAGACGGTCGAGGAGGCCATCGATTATTTGGAGTCAATGAATTGAGGGGTTTGTACGTGTTCGACGAGTGACCGATTTCCGAGAGGAAGGCGATACGCCTCGGTCACTCGAGCCTCGAACGCAAGGTCAGGATGGTACTTGCTCATGAGCGGTACGTCTTTTTTTATGCCTTTCAACACGGTTCGTCCAATCGCGTTGAACGCGAGCGGGCGGACGTAAGGCACCTCATCGAAACGCTCTGGCAGCTCATCGCGGCGCCAATGGACGAGAACAGAGACGAGAGCACGTTGAATGGCGGTCCGAGTGTAGCGTCTCGTCAACAGTCGAGCGAGCGCCTGCTCGAACGTCGGCTCGAGACCGGCTTGAATCAAACGCGGTGATAACGAACTGTCGATGCCGACAAGTTGGTCGAGTACGTCTTTCGGGGTCGTCCGTAACTTGTACTGCAAGACGGGCCAATAGAGTGACCAGTGTGCCATCGACACGTCCGCAAACAGGGCTCTCGTGGCGTCAGGGACGGCCCGGACCATACCTGTCTCCAAGTAGTGGCCGCGCACCCCCGTGGCCGACATGACGTCTGAGACGCTTGGGTCATGGTATCCCGCACCGAGGCGACGAATCGTATGGAGCTCGATCGTCGTCGCCGCTTTCGCATAGTGATAGGCGAGGATATTGTTCGGGAGCGTCAAGTCGAAATCGGGATAGAGCGCACCGAACGCCTCACTCGACGCTTTGGCCGAGGATCGTCCTTGGTCAAGCGCTTCTTTTAGTGCCGTCTGATAAGCTGGCATCTCCTCGATGTTTGCGGCCGCGGCCCGTTTCACGGCTGTGATGTCTCCGCTCTCGCTTCCGAACGACAGCGTTTGGCACTGCATGCGTTCGGCGATGGCGACGGCGGCGCTTGCGAACCGGTCGGCACGTTGTACCCCGTAACGGGTCGGCAGTTCCACGACGAGGTCAATCGCGCCCGTCTGGACGGCCGCTTTCGCGCGGCTCCATTTGTCGAACGCCGCCGGTTCCCCGCGTTGGGTGAACTGGGCGCTCATGACGGCGATGACGGCATCGGCGCCCGTTTCGATCCGTGCTCGTTCAGCTTGATGGAGATGCCCGTTATGGAACGGGTTGTACTCAGCGATGATGGCCGTTTTTCGCATAAAATTACTCCTTTGCATTGTCGATTGGATTGGTGTAAGATGGATAAGTACGCTTTGGCAAAGCGCCGTCGTCAACTGATTTTAGTGTAAAGAAAAAACATTGACAAAACAAGTTGGCCTATCTATAATTCATATTGTTGCAATTGAGGTGATTCGGATGAAGTGGTCTATTGCACAGCTACTTAAGCTACGAAACCAGGGTGACAGTTTTGCCATCGATGAGATGGTCGAACTACCAGAGCTTACTCAGCTCCATCCGGATATCCGTTCGATTCGCCCGGTGCATGTGCACGGGGATGCGTCGTTCACATCTAATCAAGTTACATTCAATTTGAAGGTTCAAGGTGACCTGACGTTGCCAGATGCGCGTACGTTGGACGATGTCATCTATGAATTTGATATTGAATCGCTCGAGCCTTTCTTTTTGGAGAATGGGCGTTATACGGAGCAATTCGATGATGTCAATTTGCCAGAAGGAAATACGATTGATCTGCGACCAATCGTAAGAGAGCTCATCATGTTAGACGTCCCGATGCAAGTTTTCGGGAACGAAACAGACAAAACTCAGGTTGAAGGGGAAGGCTGGTCCGTCATTGACGAGCAGCCGGACGACCAACCAAAAATTGACCCGCGCCTCGCGGGCCTCGCCGACTTGTTCTCTAAAAAAGAGGACGAGAACGGCTAACTTTTCAAGGAGGTGGACAACGATGGCAGTACCATTCCGTAGAACGTCGAAAACTCGCAAACGTCTTCGTCGTACTCACTTCAAACTCAACGTACCTGGTATGAACGAGTGCCCGAACTGTGGCGAAATGAAGCTTTCTCACCGTGTATGCAAATCTTGCGGACACTACAACGGTAAAGAAGTAACAAGCAAATAATGCGAAAAGAAGCGGTCTCCTCGGAGATCGCTTCTTTTTTTCTTTTTGGGTCGTGGAAACAGATTGTGGTAAACTTTTGAGTGCAGACTAGACGTGGAGGGATGGCAATGAAGCCGATTAAACGAATTGGGATTATCGGGAACGGCGCCGTCGGCATGCTGATGGCTTCGCTGTTCGAATCGGATTACACGGTGACGCTCTATGGCCGTGTCGACGAGGCGACGACCGTGACGATCGAACGAATCGGCGTCACGAACGGGACGGCTCATGTAAGCCTTTGTCCGGTGACGACACTCGTCGAGTCGGAGCAGGACGTTTTTTTTGTGACGACGAAAGCACACCAGGTCGAGGCGGCGACGGAACGATTGTCAGGGGACGTGCCCGTCTTCATCTGTTCGAACGGGATTGCCCATCTCGACTACGCACGGAAACGAGGGTTTCATCTCGGCGTGGTCGAACATGGCGTGAGCCGCGATGGCGACCGGCTCCAGCATACCGGGCTCGGGCGCATCCGGATTGGCAGCCTCGGCTCGCTCGAAGAGATGTCGTTCAACGCATCTCCACTCGATGTCGTCTGGGAAGCAGACATCGAGCAAGTCGTCACCGAGAAGCTATTCGCGAACGCAATCATCAATCCGATCACAGCGCTCTGTCGTGTCGAAAATGGTGCGGTCGCTTCGCCGCCTTGCCGTGACATCGCCGATGCCGTCTATGCGGAATTGTCCACATTGTTCGACCGGCACGTGCCTTATACATATATCGAGACCATCATTGAAAAAACGGCCCATAACCGGTCTTCCATGTTACGTGACATCGAAGCAGGGCGCCAGACCGAGGTCGACGCCATCTTGACACCGCTGTTGAAACGGGCCGACGAGCGAGGCATCACGTTAACCGTCATTCCCGTCCTACAAAAATTAATTTTAGGAGCGAGCGTATCGTGCTAGTGTATATTGTTTCATTTCCACTCGTCATTTGGTTTATGGTGTATATGATACTTAGAAAAATTATGCCGAAATCGGTTAATACGTTCAAACTCGTCTGTGATGCCGGCGTGGTCCTATGGTTCTATGCGTGTGGGATTTTGCTCGAGGCGATTGTCGGGGTCGATGTGTTCTGGCTGCTGCTAGCCGTCTGTGCCGCCATCTTCCCTGCCAACGCTATTTGGCAGCGGGTGCGTCATGAGGATGTCGTCTATTCGAAGATGTTCGTGCACGGGTGGCGCCTATTGTTTTTGTTGCTCGTCCCGGCCCACTTCGTCTTGTTCACGATCGGCATCGCACGCGAGATGATGTATTAATCGTTTGAAAGGAAGTCGTTATACGTGAGGATAGAGTCGCTAGATGCCATGTACGCCCCGTCGTCTCCGATGATGCAGGTGGAGACAGGCTATTCGAAATGGCTGGACTATAAAGGGATGGACGAACTCGAGGCGAGGGCTGACGAACTGACCGGACGTTCGTTCACGCATTTGCCCGCGCTTGTAACTATATTGCGTGACCAACAAACCGCCCACGGTCCGATGTCTCCCGCGCTCGAATCAAAGCTCGACGCGTTGGCTCGAGGCGAGGCGTTGACGATGGTGACCGGACAGCAAGTCGGGGTATTCGGTGGTCCGTTGTTCGCGGTGTATAAACTGTTGACCGTGATCAAAAAAGCCAAACAGGCAGAAGCGAAACTGAACAAACCGGTCATCCCGATCTTTTGGATGGCGACCGAGGATCATGACTATGCGGAAATCAACCACGTGTTCGTGAGCCAACCGTTGTCGCGTCAATTGCGTAAAGAGGCGCTATCGACGGTCCCGCTCGCCGGCAAGGCATCGATCGGGGAGTTAGAATTCGATCGACTGAAAATTGAGCTCGTGCAAATGTTACAGCGTGTGCTGTTATCAGAGACGGAGACGCCATACACGACGACACTTTATCATGAGCTCGTCGCCGTGCTCCAAGCGAGCCATTCGTTCGCCGAATTTTTCGGGCGGATGATGCGCCGGTTCGTCGGAGAAGACTTCATCCTGTTCGACCCGCACCAACCGGAAGTCCGGGCGCTCGAGCGCGACGCATTCAAGCGGTTGATTCGTGAACACGATCGTCTGAACACGGCGCTACGAGGGGCGTTCGAGGATGGCATGCCACACGTCGACTTGAACCGGGACGCGGCCCATCTGTTCTATCACGACGGCACACGCGAGTTGTTGACGAAACAAGACGGGGTGTTCACGACGAAACGAGGCCATCGATTCACCGAGGCCGAGTTGCTGCAACAAGTCGAGGAGCACCCGGAGCGGTTCTCGAACAACGTCGTGTCACGTCCGCTCATGCAAGACTTCTTGTTCCCGACGCTCGCTTATATCGCCGGTCCGGGGGAAATCGCCTACTGGCTTCAGTTGCGCCCGCTGTTCCATCTCTTTGGTTGGAACATGCCGCTCCTCATCCCACGGCTCGGGGCCGTCCTCGTTTCGACGAACGATGAGAAGAAGCTTGCCCAAGAAGGCGTGACGCTCGTCGATTACTTGACGAACCCGTTGCCGGACCATACGTTCGATGACGAGGCGTTCGACCAGAGTCTTTACGCCTACCGAACGCTCACGGAAGCGCTCGGTCGCGAAGCCGGAAAGCGGGGCCATCGATTTGACGCCAAGGCGCGACACGTACTTGATCGGCTCGCTGACGAGATGCGGGCCGAGGCGAAACGTGACCAATATCGGTTGAACAGTCGACGGATTCATCTGTCGACAAGGCTCTTACCGATGGATGCGCCGCAAGAACGGATCTGGTCGATGGTACCGCTCTTGAATCGTCATGGCCTCGATGTGTTCAAACGGCTATTTGACGCCTACGAACAGTCTGAATCGGAGCGATGTCTCGTTAAACTGTAAAATAAATACCAATGTTTTTTTGATGGTTCCCTGAGCAATCAGGGAATCTTTTTTGTTTGTTACCTTTTTGTTTCCTCTTTTCGCTAAAAACCTATGCGGCGCTTGACATTTTTATGATAAAGTAAACGTAATAAAATAGTTGAAAAATGTAGGTTGAGAGGGTTTTTGTATGTTTGAGCATGAAACGGTTTTAAAAATGGAGTCCATTGAGGGATTGAATATTAAGCCAGACGGGATTTATGTCGATTGTACGTTAGGAGGAGCCGGTCACAGCGAAGAGATTGTCAAGCGTTTGACGACAGGCCATCTGTACGCCTTTGACCAAGACGACGTCGCGCTCAAGCACGCGAGTGAGCGGTTGGCTCCATATGAGGACCGGGTTACGTTCATTAAAAGCAACTTCGTCCATTTGAAAGATGAACTGCTGGCACGGGGAATCACCCAGGTCGATGGGGTATTGTTTGACCTTGGCGTGTCTTCGCCGCAGCTCGATGAGGCCGAACGTGGCTTTAGCTACAATTACGACGCGCCGTTAGATATGCGCATGGACCGTTCGCGTGAGCTATCGGCTTACCATGTCGTCAACGAATGGCCGTTCGGGGACCTTGCCCGCATCTTCTTTACATACGGGGAAGAGAAATTCTCGAAACAGATTGCCCGCAAGATCGAACAAGCCCGTGCCGTCAAGCCGATCGAGACGACGTTTGAACTCGTCGAGTTGATCAAAGACGCGATTCCGGCGCCGGCACGACGAAAAGGCGGACACCCTGCGAAACGAACGTTCCAGGCGATCCGCATCGCCGTCAACGATGAATTGAACGTGTTCGACCGCGCCGTCCAAGACGCGATCGATCTACTCGCCATCGGTGGACGGATTTGTGTCATCACGTTCCACTCGTTAGAAGATCGGATTTGTAAGCAAGTCTTCAAAGAGAGAAGCCAGCATCCGCCGTTACCACCAGGATTGCCGGTCATCCCGAAAGAGTTTGAACCCGAGTTGAAGTTGATCACGCGCAAGCCGATCACGGCCGGGGACGTTGAACTTGAAGACAACCGCCGGGCCCGTTCAGCCAAGCTTCGGGTCGCAGAAAAACAAAAATAGACTGTACGTAGGAGGGATACCTGATGCCAGAAGCTGCTCGCAAGGCTTTGCAGCCTCAAGTTTCGCCGAATCGCAATCCGATTCCGCAAGAACGACCAATACCAGCTCCAAAACGACGTACGTTGACTTTGTTCGAATCCATCCTGTACCCGACCATGATCTGTTCAGTTGTCTTGTTCGGTGGCATCACGGTATCGAAACATAATGAAGCGTACAACATCATGCGCGACACGGCTCTGATCACACAAGAGACGAACACGATCGCGAAAGAGAATGAAGAATTGAAGTATGAGATCGCCCAACTAAGCTCACCTGAGAGAATCTATGCGATTGCTGAAAAGCTCGGAATGCAATTCAATGAGAACAACGTCAAGGTGATTGACTGATGAATTCTCTACAACAGAGTAAAAAAAGAGTGGCGTGGGTGGCGATTGTTTGCTTCACACCACTCTTTTTATTTTTTGTCGGTTGGTTCCTTTATTTGTCCGTCTTCCAGACGTACAAAGGGGAAAACATGCTCGCCTTCGCCGAGGAAGAACGCTGGAAAGCGGTCAGTACGTTAAAAGCGGAGCGGGGCGAGATTTTTGATCGGTTCGGACAACCAATCGCCATCAACATCCCGTCGTATCGAGTCGTGGCCGTGTTGAAGCTCGGCGGCGAGCGGGTAGAAAACAAGACGCTCATGCCCGAAGCGTTTCCTGAGGCCGCGAAGCAACTTGCGACCGTGCTTCCGATGACGGAAGGTGACATCTTGAAACGGCTCGAGCAAAACAAAGACCGTGGGCAAATCGAGTTCGGCGTGCCGGGTCGTGATTTGACGGTCGAACAAAAAGAAGAGATTGAAACGTTCAAGATTCCCGGGATCACGTTCGTCGAAGAACCGAAACGCTATTATCCGAACAAAGTGTTCGCATCAAGCGTCGTCGGATACGCCCAAAAGATTGACCAGAATGGGCGAATCGAACTCGTTGGAGAACTCGGGATTGAAAAGTCACTCAATGACGTCTTGAGCGAGTCGTATGGGCTGTATCGGTTCGAGAAAGATTTGGCCGGCCGTCAACTCGTCTCGAGTGACGAGCAATTGAAGGTTGACCCGGAAGATGGGGCGGACGTCCAACTGACGATCGATCACCGCATTCAACAGCTGCTCGATACGAAGATGGAAGAGCTGTATAAAGAGTACAAGCCGAAGAATGCGACGGCGATCATTATGGACCCGAAGACCGGCGAAATCATCGCCTTGTCGGACCGCCCGTCATTCGATCCGAACACGCGTGAAATCAGCTCATACAGTAACTTCTCGGTGTCGTCTCGCTTCGAGCCGGGGTCGACGATGAAAATCTTCACGTTGGCCGCTGCCATCAACGAAGGTGTCTACAACCCGAACGAACTGTACAAGTCGGGTTCATATAAGTATGGCAAGACCGTATTCAATGATTACAACATTACCGGATGGGGTACGATTCCTATGGTAGAAGGCGTCTGGCACTCGTCGAACGTCGCCTTTTCGATATTGGCGAACGAACGGCTCGGACTCAGTCGCTACGAGGATTATTTCAAAGCGTTCAAGTTCGACCAACGCACGGGCGTCGATTTACCGGGCGAGGTCAACAGCCAGTTCGATTTCGAGAGCCCGCTCAACGTCTTGATCACAGCATGGGGTCAATCGACGGCCGTCACGCCAATGCAAATCTTGCAAGCGACGTCGGCGATCGCGACCGATGGGACGATGAAGCAACCTCATGTCATTAAAAAAGTCGTGAACCGTGAGACGGGTGAGACGATTCGGACGACGAATCCGAAAGTCGTCGGACAACCGATCACGGCCGAGGCGGCGAAGCAGACGCGGGAAGCGCTTGACGGCGTCGTCAACAGTGACGTCGGGACGGGGCAATTGTACGCCCTCGACAACTACCGCGTCATCGGGAAAACCGGGACCGCACAAATCGCGGAGAACGGGAAGTATTTGAGTGGACAATATATCCATTCGTTCGTCGGCATGGCGCCGGAGGACGACCCTGAACTCGTCATGTACATCGCCGTCGACCGACCGAACAGTGACTCGTCGACGACGGGGCCGCGTATCATGGCACCGCTGTTCAAAGACGTGATGGACGTCGCGCTCCGTTACCGGAGTGTCGAGCCAGACAAACAGGCGAAGACGATCGATGCGTCGACGAAGACGACAGAGTCATTCGTCGGGCAAGGCCGTGACGAGGCGGTGAAGGCAGCCAAGGCGGCGGCATTCACCCCGGTGTCACTCGGCAGTGGCGAAACGGTCATCGCGCAAAGTCCGGTCGAGGGTCAACCGTACGTTGTCGGCGAGCGCTTGCTGTTAAAGACGGATGAGTCGTTCACGATGCCGGTCTTGAAAGGCTGGTCGCTCCGTGATGTGAAACGGTTGGCGACGCTTTACCAATTGAATTTAGAAATAGACGGTACCGGCTTTGTCACGTCCCAGTCAATTGGGAAAGATAAGCCTGTCAAGACCGGGGCGACGTTAAAAGTGAAGCTCCAGTCACCGTCGAACTAACGCAAAGGGATGAAGAGGGCCTCGGCTCTCTTTTCCTTTGTCACAGGAGGAAATGGTTATGGAACAGTTGACGATACAAACACTCGCATCTTGGTTTGGCATGAAGACAGATGATACGCGTGAGGTGCGCCACGTCGCAACCGACTCGCGAGACGATAACGCCGACGGCTTGTTCGTCCCAATCATCGGGGCGCGTGTCGATGGACACGATTATATCGAGTCTGCCATCAAACAAGGTGCGATCGTGACGTTTTGGGAGCAAGACCGGCCGTTGCCGGAAGGGATTGTCGCCATTCCGGTCGCATCGCCGCTTCAGGCGCTTCAAGAGGCGGCAGCCCGCTACTTGGCAGAGATTGATCCAAAAGTCGTCGCCATCACCGGATCGAACGGAAAGACCTCGACGAAAGATATGATCGCCGTCGTGCTCGGCGAGACGTTCAAGACACACAAGACGGCAGGCAATTTCAACTCGGATGTCGGCTTGCCGCTCACCGTGTTACGGATGCCACGCGATACGGAAGTCGCTGTCCTCGAGATGGGGATGAACGGATTCGGTCAAATTGAATTGTTGTCGAAGCTCGCTAAACCGGATATCGCTTTCGTCACGAATATCGGAGAGTCGCACGGAGAACAAGTCGGGGGGCGCGAAGGGATCGCCAAGGCGAAACTCGAGATTAAAGCCGGTCTGAAACCGGATGGCGTCTTGATCGTCGATGCCGACGAGCCGCTCCTCAGTGAAGCTGGCGGGTACCGCGTCGGTTATGAGGCGACGGCTGACGGGAAGCTCGAGGTCGTGGAGGCGACGTTCGATGCTTCGATTTTCCGTTACAACAACGAGTTATATGAATTGAAAGTGCTCGGCGCCCATCAAATCCGCAACGCCGCCTATGCGATCGCTTGCGGACTCAAGTTCGGATTGGGACACGATACGATCCAACGCGGACTCGATCGGGTCCAGTTGACATCGATGCGGATGGAGAAGCGGATGTTCGGTGATGCGCACTTGATCAATGATGCCTATAACGCCAGCCCGACTTCGATGATCGCCGCCATCGAGACGATGAAAACACTTGAAGGGTTCACGCGACGTGTCCTCGTCCTCGGTGACATGTATGAACTTGGCGCAGATGAAGTCACGCAACACGAAAGTGTCGGCCGTGTCATCACGGCCCCGGTCACAGATTGCGTGCTCATCGGAGAGAAGGCGAAATGGATTGCGAACGGCATTACCGACCCGCGTGTGAACGTGACAACGGTGCCGACCGTCGAGGAAGCGAAAGTGCTTCTCGGCAGTTATCAACGCCCCCAGACTGTGATATTGTTAAAAGCATCGCGAGGACTGGCGCTTGAGCGCTTAGTTCAATAAAGAGAGTAGTGAGGTACGAACATGCTAATCAGTTTAATCGTCTTAATCAGTTCATTATTGACCGTATTGGTCGTCATGCCGCGGGCCATCCCGGCACTGCGTAACTTAAAGTTTGGCCAAGAAATCCGTGACGAAGGTCCGGGTTGGCATCAAAAGAAATCAGGCACTCCGACGATGGGAGGCATCGTCATCTTGCTCGCCCTCATCATCGGATTCCTCGTCTCGGTCGTCTTCGGAGAAGCCGTCGCCGGATTCGGGACGCTCTTGTTCGTGACACTCGCCTTCGGTGTGATCGGCTTCCTTGACGACTACATCAAAGTCGTCAACAAACGTAACCTCGGTTTGACATCGCTCCAGAAATTGATCGGTCAAATCGTCGTCTCCGTCCTGTTTGTCTGGTTCCTCTCACTCGGTGGGGAGCTCGACACGACGATTCAAATCCCGTTCACCTCGATCGCGTTTGAAACGGGTTGGTTCTATGTGGCCATCGTCATCTTCTGGCTTGTCGGTTTCTCGAACGCGGTCAACTTGACGGACGGTCTCGACGGTCTCGTCTCGTTCTCGGCTATCCCGACGTTCGCCTTCTTCGGCATCTATGCCCTCGGGCAAGACGAAGCCGGAATCGCTTGGTTCGCCTTCAGTGCCGTCGGCGCCTTGCTCGGTTTCCTCGTCTTCAATAAATACCCGGCAAAAATCTTCATGGGCGACACGGGGTCGCTCGCCCTCGGCGGTGCGGTCGCAGGTCTCGCCCTCATGCTCAAGCTCGAGTTGTTGCTCGTCTTTGTCGGTATCATCTTTGTCATCGAGACGCTCAGCGTCATTTTGCAAGTGCTCTCGTTCAAGACGACGGGCAAACGAATCTTTAAGATGAGCCCGATCCATCACCATTTCGAAATGGTCGGTTGGTCAGAATGGCGCATCGTCTTGACGTTCGGTGGAATTAGTTTGATCACGGCAGTCTTGTCGTTACTACTCATGTAATGGATGGTGGAAGACATGCAACAACAGTGGAACGATAAACGAGTCCTCGTACTCGGCGCGGCACGGAGCGGCATCGCCGCTGCCGCTTACTTAAGAAATGTCGGCGCGAACGTGACCATCAATACCGGGAGCGAACCGTCAACGGAAGAACGGATGAAAATCGAAGCGCTCGGCATCAACGGCGTCTTCGGTTCCCATCCGCTCGAATTGCTCGACACGACGGACATGATCGTCAAAAATCCGGGTATCCCGTATCACATCCCGCTCCTCCAAGCAGCGCTTGAGCGGAACATCCCGATCTATACAGAAGTGGAGCTCGCCTACTTGGCGACTGATGCCACGTTCGTCGCCATCACCGGTTCGAACGGGAAGACGACGACGACGACGCTCGTCCACGAATTGCTCAAAGGGGGAAGTCGTCCGGTGCATGTGGCAGGGAATATCGGTTTCCCGGCCATCGAAGTGGCATCGAAAGCGAAGCAGGGTGACGTCATCGTCATCGAGCTGTCGAGCTTCCAACTGATGGGCGTCGAACAGTTCCATCCGCAAGCGGCGGCACTGTTGAACTTGTCACCGGCGCATTTGGATTACCACGGCGACTTTGACTCGTATGCCGATGCCAAAGGAAACTTGTTCCGGAACATGACGGCCGCAGACCGTGTCGTCGTCAAAGGCAGCGACACGGAAGTGATGAAACGTGTCCCGTCCGGTCTTCCCGCCTCAACGTTCGGTTACGACAGTGGAGACGCACACGTAGTGGACGGTTGGGTCACGCTTCAGGGAGAACCGGTCATCCGCGTCGAGGACCTTGCCCTTGGTGGGGCCCATAACGTCGAGAACGTGTTGGCAGCCTTGTTGCTCGTCGAACCGTTCGACATTCCGCGAGCACACATCGAACGCGTCCTTCAGACGTTCGGCGGAGTGGCCCACCGTACAGAGAGCCTCGGACGAGTGCTCGGCCGCCGGGTGTATAACGACTCGAAAGCGACGAACAACGTGGCCGCCGAAGCCGCATTGAACGGTTTCGAGGCCCCGATCGTCTGGGTGTGCGGAGGACTCGAACGTGGCGCCGACCTCACTTCTCTCGTTCCGGCGCTCGGCCGGGTCAAAGCGATTGTCGCTTACGGCGAGACGGCGGAGCGGTTCAAGTCGTTAGGTGAGGCCGAGCAGATTCCGTCGTTCGCGGTCGCTACGCTCGAAGCGGCGGTCCCGCTCGCGTTCGAACAGTCGGCGACTGATGACGTGATCTTATTATCGCCGGCTTGTGCAAGTTGGGATCAATATAAGACGTTCGAAGAGCGCGGCGAACATTTCGTCCGACTCGTGAATGCATATGAGGAGGCCAATCGATGAAAGTTATGATTTCTGGTGGAGGGACGGGTGGACATATCTACCCGGCACTCGCTCTTCTCGACACACTCAAAGCGAGGCACCCGAAGCTCGAGGTGCTTTATATCGGGACTGAGAACGGTCTCGAGGCTGACCTCGTTCCACGGGCGGGCGTCCCGTTCAAATCAATCCGGATTGCCGGACTAAAACGTTCTCTATCGCTAGACAACATCAAGACGGCGTATTGGTTCATTCAATCCGTCCTCACGTTACGTAAAGAGATGAAGACGTTTCGTCCGGATGTCGTCATCGGAACGGGCGGCTTCGTCTCAGGACCGGTCGTCTTTACGGCACAGCAACTCGGAATCCCGACCATCTTGCATGAACAGAACAGCATCCCGGGCTTGACGAACAAGTTCCTCTCGAAGAAAGCCGACCGCGTCGCCTTGTCGTTCGCCGGTTCTGAGTCGCAGTTCCCCGGAGCGAACGTTCGCGTCATCGGGAACCCGCGTGGGAGCGAAGTGTTGAAGACGACCGTAAATGAGGTGGCCGTCCGTGCCGAGTACGGGATCGATGAGCGGCCGATCGTCTTGATTTACGGCGGAAGCCGCGGGGCAGAAGCGATCAATCGCGCTGTCATCGAAGCTATTCCCGAGCTCGCGGCTGAACCGGTGAACGTGCTCTACGTGACCGGGAACGTGCACTACGACAACGTCGTGGCCACCGCGCCAACAGCTGAAAACGTCCATGTCTTGCCATACGTCTACGATATGCCTGAGCTCCTCGCTTGCGCGAGCCTCGTCGTGTCACGGGCCGGCGCGTCGACGATCTCGGAGTTGACCGCGCTCGGTCTACCGAGCATCTTGATTCCGAGCCCGTATGTGACGGCCGATCATCAGACGAAAAATGCGTCAGCCCTCGTTGAGAGCGGCGCGGCCGAATTGATCAAAGAAGGAGACTTGACGGGCGAGACACTTGTCAAGTCGATCCGTCACGTATTGGCACATCATACTGAGATGGCAGAAGCATCGAAACGGCTAGGATTCCCGCAAGCTGCGGAATCACTCGCCGACCTCGTCGAAGAAGTCCGCCGATAAAGGAGAATAGACATGGAGACACGTCAGAACACCGTTCGTAGTTTAGAAGACCGTATCCCGTATATGAAAGATCAGCGTCGTAAAAAAGCGAACCGACGCTTGTCGACCATCTTGATCTTATTCGCGGTGCTGATCGCACTCGTCGTATATATGCAGACGTCGGTCTCTGACGTGAAGGCGGTGAACGTGAACGGTCTGTCCTGGCTGACAGAAGCGTACGTGCTCGCCGGGACGGACATCGATACGTCCACAAAAATCGTTCAAGTGTCACCGAAGGAGATTGAACGAGAACTCCGCGCCGTGCCTGGCGTGAAAGATGTCGACGTCGACCGCTCATGGTATAACATCGTGACAATCGATGTCGAAGAAGAAAAGATGATCGCGTACTCGCGGACGGATCAAGAAGAAGTCGCGGTACTTGCCGATGGCTCGCTTCATCCGACTGGCGGCATCACCGACCCTGAGAAGTTAAAGGACGGTCCACTCTTGCGTGAATTCACGGACAAAGCGGAACTCGAGAAAATCGCGACTGAGCTTGAACAAGTCGATGACGCGATGCGGGCCCGGATGTCGGAAATCGTGTTCTCGAAACAAGACGGTGAATCGACTCGATATGAGATTTATATGAACGACGGCAACACGATTCAAACGCCGACGTTCAAGCTCAGTCAAACCGTGTCCAAATACGGTGAAATCTATGAAAACATTCCAAAAGGACAACGAGGAACTGTCGTCATGGATGGCGGATATTATTTCGTCCCGTATGAAAAACCGAAAGAATAATCTGATATTTTACAGTCCTTAGACACATAAGGGCTGTTTTTTTATCGATTGTAATCGAATTGACACCCCAAAACCGCTTAATTTGTAGGATTCTACCTTTTCTCACTATCTTATTTGTTGTAAACTTAGACGTGAGATATCTTGCCGGACCTAACAATATTTTTGGATATCTGTAACAATGTAACGGAATTCAAGTATAGAAATTAAAGCGCGGAGGTGTTTCCCTTTTGGAAGCGAATGGTTATGTGGCCGCATTGGATATAGGAACGTCAGAAATTAAGCTCGTCGTGGGTGAATTACTCGGGGGAACGCTTAACATTTTGGCGGAGGGGTGTGCCCCGTCTGCAGGAGTAAAACGTGGCGCCGTCGTCGACATCGATAAGACGGTTCAAGCCATCAAACAAGCCGTCGAACATGCCGAAGCGGCACTCGGTGATCAAATTCGGTCGGTATATGTTGCCATCGAAGGGGAACATATCCAAATCGCCCCATGTCACGGAATCGCGTCGGTCAAACGAGAAGACCAAGAAATCACGGATACAGATGTCATCGAAGTCATCAACTCGGCGCAAGTCATGCGCTTGCCGGACGAGATGAGCGTCATCGATGTGATCCCGTCGTCATTCACGGTCGATCAACAGACAGGTGTCGTCGATCCTCGGGGAATGCTCGGCTATCGTTTAGAGATGCACGGGAAGATGGTAACTGGTTCGAAGACGATTTTACATAGCATTCGTCGCTCCATCGAACGAGCGGGTCTGAAACTCGAAGGATTCGTCCTCGGCAACTTGGCACTCGGTATGAGCGCGGCATCTGTCGACGAAATCGATCTTGGTATCGGATTGATCGATATCGGACATGAAAAGACAACCGTCTCTGTCTTCTATCGGGGCGACCTTGTCTACTCATATATCCTTCCTGTCGGAGGCGATCATATGACACGCGACTTGGTTTACAAGCTCAACTGTAAATACCAGGACGCCAAAGTGGCGAAAGAAGAATACGGACTCGCCCTTGAAGAAATGGCCGACGCATCCGAGGGCTTCTCGTTCACGAACATTAACGGAGAAGTCACGTTCGAACCGCAAGCAGAAATTAGTTATGTTTTAGAGGCAAGAATAGAGGAAATGTTTACGCTTGTGTTGAATAGAGTGCAAAAGGTAGGCGTCCCGACGCTCAGTGGAGGATATCTCCTCTGCGGTGGGGCCGCTGCTTTACCTGGCATCCAAGAATTGGCGACTCGTGTTATGGGTCAAACGACGAGACTGTATCAGCCTTCGTCGATTGGCGTCAGACACCCGAAATACGCGACCGCGGTCGGCGTCCTCAAGTACGTGCTTATGAGCGATCATCACGTCTCGAAGTCACGACTTGAAAAGCCGGAAGAGCGCGTGACCGTCACGAAACCGGACGGCACGATGCCAAACGACCACGACCACGACGTGGATGTGGAGCGGGACGATCGCGAAACGAAAAATGGATTTGGCCGCTTAATGGAAAAACTATTTGGCGTGTAAACTTGACGTTGTGTTAACAATTGGAAATTACGTAGGGGGATACCTGAAATGATGTACTTTGATGAGGCGATTGACGCCGTAGCAAAAATTAAAGTAATTGGAGTCGGTGGTGGCGGTTCAAACGCCGTCAACCGCATGATCGAGCACGGAGTGCAAGGTGTCGAGTTCATCGCCGTCAACACAGACGCGCAAGCACTCAACATGTCAAAAGCAGACGTGAAGCTTCAACTTGGCGCGAAATTGACGCGTGGCCTCGGTGCCGGCGCAAATCCTGATATCGGGAAAAAAGCGGCAGAAGAGAGCCGTGAACAGTTGATTGAAGCGCTTGATGGCGCCGACATGGTCTTCGTCACAGCAGGTATGGGCGGAGGAACCGGGACTGGGGCTGCACCTGTCATCGCTGAGATTTCGAAAGAAATCGGAGCGCTCACGGTCGGTGTCGTCACGAAACCGTTCATGTTCGAAGGACGCAAACGGATGCAACACGCCCAACACGGGATTCAAGCGTTCAAAGAAAAAGTGGATACACTCATCGTTATTCCGAACGATAAGTTGCTTGAAATCGTCGAGCGCAATACGCCAATGATTGAAGCGTTCCGTGAAGCGGATAATGTTCTTCGTCAAGGTGTCCAAGGGATCACAGACTTGATTGCCATCCCTGGACTCATCAACCTCGACTTCGCTGACGTGAAGACAATCATGACAGAAAAAGGCTCGGCCCTCATGGGTGTCGGTGTCGCGACAGGCGAGAACCGTGCCGTCGAGGCAGCGAAGAAAGCCATCTCATCTCCACTTCTCGAGTCTTCAATCGAAGGCGCGAAAGGTGTCTTGATGAACATCACAGGCGGACTTAGCCTCAGCTTGTTCGAAGTCACGGAAGCTGCTCAAATCGTACAAAGTGCCGCTGATGAAGAAGTGAACTTGATTTTCGGTTCGGTCATCAACGAAAACTTGAACGACGAGATCATCGTAACCGTGATCGCAACTGAATTCGCAGAAGAAGCGCAAGGGACGAACCCGTTCCTCCAGCAACCGAAGAAAAAACCGGAAGCTGAAGTGAACCGTGAGGCTCAACCGAAAACGCAAGAAGCTGCGCCACAAGATGAAGGGAACTTCCATAGACCGGTCTATGGCGGGGACGTCCCAGACGAGACGATCAACATCCCAGCGTTCGTAAGACAACGCCGTAACTAAACAACAGGGGGGTGCCGGTTCTCGGCATCCCCTTTTTCTAAAAAGGAGAATCATATGCGACTGTTACATACATGGGAAACCGAGACGGATCGCTACCGCGCCTACGTCACGACCCGGACCGATGGGCATAACGAAGGCAACGTCGGACTCCACGTCGGAGATGACCCGGATCGAGTCGTCGCCAATCGAAAGCAATTTTTTGAAGCGACCGGTCTCGACCTCGCTGATTCGGTATGGGCCGACCAAGTGCATCAAACAAACGTCGAAGTCGTCGGAGACGCTGACCGAGGCAGAGGAGCGTACCGTTACGATGAGACGATTCCGGCGACGGACGGTCTCGTCACGACGGCCGATTCGTTACCGCTCGCCCTCGTGTTCGCTGATTGTGTCCCGCTGTTCTTTTGCGCCAAAGACCATGGCGTCATCGGTGTCGCACACGCAGGCTGGAAAGGGACAGTCGGTAACATCGTGGCCTCGATGACCGATGCATTTGCAACATTGGGCGTACCGGAACAAGATATTGATATGTTTGTCGGACCAGCCATCACGGCCGACCATTACGAGGTCGACCGCCGTGTCCTTGATGCGGTCGAAGCTGTCTCGCCGGCAGCTTATGAAGCATCAGTCTCGGACGAACAGGCAGGCCATGCCCATCTTTCACTTCAACAAGTGAACGAGACGCTCGCCGCTGAACGAAATATCGAGGTGACCCAATCGAACTTGTCGACCGTAGCCGATCGAAGCTTTTTCTCGTATCGGAACGGAGATGCCAAACGTCGATTTGCGGCTGTCCTCGTCAAGGAGAAGAAATCGTGAGCATAGCGAATAATGTGAATCAAGTCAGACAGACGATCGACGCGCATCGGACCGATCAAGCGGTGACGCTCATCGCGGTCACGAAATCGGTCGGTCCCGACGTGGCGAACGCCCTCTATGCGGAAGGCATCCGTGACTTCGGCGAAAATCGTCCCGAAGGATTGCTTGAAAAAGTCGAGCAGTTGCCGCCTGATGCCAAGTTTCATTTCATCGGCAGCCTGCAGACACGTAAAGTGAGACAAATTATCGACCATGTGGCAGCGATCCATTCGCTCGACCGCCTCTCGCTCGCCGAAGAGATCAATAAGCGCGCCCAAGGCGTGATCGATTGTTTCGTGCAAGTGAACATATCGGGCGAAGCATCAAAACATGGTCTCGAAAAAGAGGAAGTCATCCCGTTCATCGAGAACTGTAAACAGTATCCTCACGTGCGGATCATCGGATTGATGACGATGGCACCGTTCACAGAGGACGAGACGGTGATTCGGGAGACGTTCCGAAACTTGAGACAATTGCGCGATGACGTCGCAGGTCTTGCCTATCCGCATGCACCGTGTACCGAACTGTCAATGGGGATGTCGAACGACTACACGTTGGCAATCGAAGAAGGCGCATCGTTTGTTCGTATTGGAACCGTACTTGTGCAATAATATATTTTAAGGAGGAATCCGTTATGTCAATCAAAAACAAAATGAAGGACTTCTTTGGACTCGAGGAAGATCCGAACAACCAGTTCGAAGGAGACGAGTATGCTGTCGCCGAAACGAAGACACAACCGATGACGGAGGCAATCGTCAAAACTGAGGACCGTCCGAAAACATCGAACAATATCGTCGCGTTGAACACGAAGAAGAAAGAACGTTCAAAAGTCGTCTTGGCCGAACCGCGTGTATTCGCCGAAGCCCAAGACATCAGCGACCAATTGAAAGAGAACCGGGCCGTCATCGTCAACCTCCAACGGATGTCGAAAGAGCAGTCTCGTCAAGTCGTCAACTTCTTGTCAGGTGTCGTCTATGCGTTAGAAGGGACGATGACGTCGATTGGACATAACACGATTCTATGTACTCCAAACAACATCGAGTTGACGGGATCGATCTCGAATTTGATTTCGGAGGACGAACTCAACAGTAAAGGGTGGTAACTGAATGGAAAATGCTATACCTGCGTTAGGCAACACGATCGTTACATTACTTGGATATTATAGTTGGGTCTTGATTGCCTATATTTTATTATCGTGGTTCCCAAATGCGCGCGAATCTAAATTTGGTCAAATTTTATCGTATCTATGCGAGCCGTTTTTAAACCCGTTTCGTCGAATCATCCCACCAATTGGCGGGATGCTCGATATCTCCCCAATCGTCGCTTTATTTGTGCTACGGATGGCACAATTTGGAGTGCGAGCGATTTTCGGTATTTAAATGAGCGTCTTCGATCATTATCGTCCGAATGAGCGCCCGTTTGTCGAGCAAGTGCTCGATTGGGTTCAACAAGTCGAGGACAACTATGTGTTTAAAGTGACGGACTTTTTAGATCCACGCGAGCAACAAATCGTCCGGCAACTCGTCGGGAAGCAGCTCGCGATTTATGAGGACGGCGGATTTGAAGGCGCGGAACGGCGTCGACTCATCCTCGCTCCGGACTATTACGAGCTCGACCCGAACGATTTTGATATCGCGATTCGTCAAATCGACTATCCAACCAAATTTGTCGAATTGACGCATCGTCAAGTGACGGGTACGCTCTTGAACGCTGGGTTGAAGCGTCAAAAATTCGGAGATGTCGTCCTTGACGACGGCGTCGCCCAATTCGCGACGACGCGTGAGGCGGTCGGGTTCATCGAGATGAACGTCGACCGGGTCGGCAAGGCCCGGATTCGCATCTCAGAGGTACCGCCCGAGTCCGTGCTCGTCGTGCCCGAAGTCAAATGGAGCGACGAGTTCGGTATCGTCTCATCGCTCCGGTTTGACACGGTCGTCAGCGAAGTGCTCGGATTATCAAGGCAAAAAGCGCAGGCGCTCGTCAAACATGGAGACTGCAAAGTGAATCATAAACCGATTGACGATGCGAGCTTCATCCTTGAACCAGACGATTTGGTCTCGATCCGAGGGTATGGCCGTGTCAAATTGACGGCGATTCTTGGCTCGACGAAACGTGAGAAAATAAAAATCCAGTATGGCATCATACGTTGAACTTAGGAGGAAAGTCGAATGGCGTTGACACCGATTGATATTCATAATAAAGAGTTCTCGACTCGTTTTCGCGGGTACGATATCGATGAGGTCAATGAATTTCTAGATCAAATCATCAAAGAGTTTGAGCTATTGATTCGTGAGAATAGAAGGTACGAAGAACTCGTCAACGATATGCAAGCCCGTATCGACTACTTCTCCTCGATGGAAGACACGTTGAACAAATCGATTATCGTCGCCCAAGAGGCTGCCGAAGAAGTGAAGACGAACGCGGCGAAAGAAGCGAGTCTCATTTTGAAGCAGGCCGAACGCGAGGCGCTCGCCCGTGAGGAAGAAGCGTCACGTAAAGAACAGCTCGCTGAGCGCGAAGTCATTCAAATGCTCAAAAAAGTCGAGTTGTACCGGACCCGATTCCGCGTCCTCGTCGATGCTCAGATGGAGCTGTTGAACAGCACGGAATGGGACACGATTGTCGGGGAGCCGCCGGTCCAGACGGTTCTTGACGATACGACCGAACTTGCGTATAATGACGACGAAGTCATACCAACCAAACATCACGGATAATACACAATACGTCGATTAGGACACGTCGATAAAGTCATACCTACGAAGCGACTTAGGGAAGGTGCAAGCCTAAGAGAAAGACTTTATCGGTATCCCCTATGAGTGTCGGGCTGAAGTTAGTAAGCGCGACCGCCTGACCTCGTTATCGGTTACCAAGAGCGGTCTCGGGGTTTTCCCTGAGATTAGTAGGGTGGTACCGCGAGTCGACTAACTCGTCCCTATTAGGGGCGGGTTTTTTTGTTGTCAAAAAAAGATGCAGGAGGAGTTTCAATGAACTACAAAGACACACTATTGATGCCTGAAACAGAATTCGCGATGCGCGGAAATCTGCCGAAACGCGAGCCAGCAATGCACGAGGCTTGGGAACAGATGGACCTATATAACCGCGTCCAAGAAAAAAATGCCGGAAAGCCACAATACATCCTGCACGACGGACCTCCGTATGCGAACGGCGACATCCATATGGGCCATGCGCTCAACAAAGTATTGAAAGACATTATCGTCCGTTTCAAATCATTGAACGGCTACCAGTCACCGATGATCCCGGGCTGGGACACACACGGTCTCCCGATCGAGAACGCGCTTCAAAAAGCAGGCGTCAATCGTAAAGAGATGACGGTCGCCGAGTTCCGCGAGAAGTGTGCGGCGTACGCGATGGAACAAGTGAACTCGCAACGCGAGCAGTTCAAGCGTCTCGGACTGATGGCTGACTTTGACAACCCGTATATCACGCTATTGCCGGAATATGAGGCGGCTCAAATCCGCTTGTTCGGGACGATGGCCGAGAAGGGTTACATCTATAAAGGGAAGAAACCGGTCTACTGGTCACCGTCTTCTGAATCGGCCCTCGCCGAGGCAGAAATCGAATACTATGACAAGAAGTCACCGGCGATCTACGTGGCGTTCCAAGTCGTCGACGGCAAAGACGTCTTAGCGACAACGGACCACTTCGTCATCTGGACGACGACACCATGGACGATCCCAGCCAACCTTGGGATCGCGGTCAGCGACGAGTTGACGTACACGCGCATCGAGCACGACGGCAAAGGGTACATCGTTGCCGAAACGCTCGTCGAAGACGTGACGACGGCACTCGGCTGGACGGATTACACGGTGAGCGGTTCTTGGAACGGGCGCGAGTTCGAACACATGACGGCTCAGCACCCGCTTTATGACCGGACATCGCTCGTCATGATCGGCGATCACGTCACGGCTGACGCGACAGGCCTCGTCCATACGGCACCAGGTCACGGGGAAGACGATTACCGTGTCGGACAAGCTTATGGACTCGACGTCCTCTGCCCGGTCGACGACCGTGGTTATATGACAGAGGAGGCGCCAGGTTTCGAAGGTTTGTTCTATGAAGACGCGAACAAACAAATCGGCATGAAGCTTGAAGAGAACGGCTACCTCCTCAACTTGAAATTCATCAAGCACTCGTACCCGCACGACTGGCGTACGAAAAAACCGGTCATCTTCCGCGCCACACCACAATGGTTCGCGTCAATCAAAGATTTCCGTGCCGACATGCTTCGTGAAATCGAAGAAGTGAACTGGGTACCGGAGTGGGGCATGACGCGCCTTTACAACATGGTCCGTGACCGTGGGGACTGGGTCATCAGCCGTCAACGGGCATGGGGCGTCCCGATTCCGATCTTCTACGCCGAAGATGGCACGGAGATCATCACGAACGAGACAATCGACCACATCGCCAACTTGTTCCATGAGCACGGCTCGAACGTCTGGTATGAGCGTGAAGCGAAAGACTTGTTGCCAGAAGGCTTCACACACCCGAACAGCCCGAACGGCGAGTTCCGGAAAGAACTCGACATCATGGACGTCTGGTTTGACTCAGGTTCGTCTCATGCGGGCGTACTCGAACAGCGCGATAACTTGCGCCGTCCGGCCGACTTGTACCTTGAAGGCTCGGACCAATACCGCGGCTGGTTCAACTCGTCACTCTCGACGGCAGTCGCGACGACGGGCAAAGCGCCGTATCGCAACGTGCTCAGCCATGGCTTCGTCCTCGACGGCGACGGACGCAAGATGTCGAAGTCACTCGGCAACACCATCGCACCGAACGATCTCGTCAAACAATACGGAGCGGAAATCGTCCGTCTTTGGGTATCGTCGGTCGACTATCAGTCGGATGTCCGCGCATCGCACGACAACTTCAAACAAGTGTCGGAAGTCTACCGGAAGATCCGCAACACGTTGCGCTTCTTGCTCGGTAACTTGAACGGGTTCGACCCATCGATGCGTGTCGCCTTCGAAGACATGCCGGAAGCGGACCGCTTCATGGCGACAAAACTCAAGCAACTTCAGACGAAAGTCGTCAAAGCGTACGACACGTTCGATTTCATGGCTGTCTATCACTTGAGCCATAACTTCTGTGTCAACGAGTTGTCGTCGTTCTATCTCGACTTCACGAAAGATATTCTTTATATCGAACGTGAAGACGACGCACGTCGTCGTGCCGTTCAAACGGTCATGTATGACACGGTCGTCACGCTCACGAAATTGCTCGCACCAATCCTCCCGCACACAGCGGACGAAGTGTGGCAAGAAGTGCCGGCGAAGACAGCTGATAGCGTCTTCTTGACAGACCTTGAGGCAGTGGCACCGCTCACAGAAGATGAGACGGCATTGCTTGCTAAATGGTCGAAGTTCCTCACGTTCCGTGACGACGTCTTGAAAGCGATCGAGATCGCCCGTGGCGAGAAGTTGATCGGTAAACCGCTCGAGGCGAAACTACAAGTCGCGCCAAAAGGTGAGACGAAACAGTTGCTCGAGACGATCGATAACGTTCGTCAGTTGCTTCAAGTGTCGCAACTCGATTACGTCGAATCGGCCGATGTCGATTATGCGACGGCCGAAATCAGCGTCATGAAGGCTGACGGTGCCGCTTGTGCCCGTTGCTGGACATACTCGACCGAGCTCGGTCAAAATGCTGAACATCCAGAGCTTTGCCCGCGTTGTACTGAAGTCATCGCATAAGCCGGACCGGAGTGGTGATCGTCCACTCCGGTTTCTTATGACTTGAAAGGAGAATCTGATGAAACGTTATTACGGATTAGCACTTTTCCTCATCTTGCTCGACCAAGTAACGAAATGGATTGTCGTCCAGACGATGACGATCGGGCAGTCAATCGAGCTCATCCCAGAATTGCTCTACTTGACGTCTTACCGCAATAAAGGCGCGGCCTGGGGCATGCTCGAAGGGCAGATGGTGTTCTTCTTCATCGTCACTGCGGTCGTCGTCGTCGGCTTGATTTATTTCTTGCATAAAGAAGTGAACGGGTTTGATCTGCTCGGTTATAGCGTCGGGTTATTGCTCGCCGGTGCGATCGGGAACTTCATCGACCGTCTGTTTCGTGGTGAAGTCGTCGATTTCGTCGACACGTATCCGTTCGGCTACAACTTCCCAATCTTTAACGTCGCCGATATGGCGCTCACGTTCGGGGTCATCTTCATGATCATCGGCGTCTTGTTCGAAGAAAAATTAAACAAAGAAAGGGGACAATCGTAATGGAAACTTACACATTTGTCGCCGAAGAAAAGGCACGTATCGACAAATGGATGAGCGAACAAAGTGACTGGTCACGTTCGCAAATCCAAGACTGGATCAAGGCGGGGGACCTCCTCGTCAACGGCCAGGTCGTCAAGCCGAACTATAAACTGCAAGAAGGCGACGAAATCGTCGTGACGGTCCCGGAGGCCGTCGAACTCGAAGTGTTGCCAGAGAATATCAAGCTCGACGTCGTTTATGAGGACGAGGATGTCATCGTCGTCAACAAGGCACGCGGCATGGTCGTCCATCCGGCGGCTGGTCATACGTCAGGCACGCTCGTCAACGCACTCCTCTATCACTGTGACGATTTGTCAGGCATTAACGGTGTCAAACGACCAGGCATCGTCCACCGCATCGATAAAGACACGACCGGTCTCCTCATGGTCGCGAAAAACGATGTGGCCCACGAATCGCTCGCGAGCCAGTTGAAGGATCGTAAAATCAAGCGTGAATATATCGCTCTCGTCCACGGCGAAGTTGCCCATGAGCTCGGGACGATCGAGGCGCCAATCGGGCGTGACACGAACGACCGTCAGCGGATGACAGTGACGGACAAGAACGCGAAAGAAGCGATCACGCACTTCCGTCTGCTCGAGCGGTATAAAGACTTCACACTCGTCGAGTGTAAGCTCGAGACGGGACGGACACACCAAATCCGCGTTCATATGCGTTATATCGGCCATCCACTCGCTGGTGACCCGAAATATGGTCCGCGCCGGACGATTCAATTGAACGGACAAGCGCTCCATGCGGCGACGCTCGGTTTCTTCCATCCACGCACGGACGAATGGCTCGAATTCGAGGCGCCGCTCCCGGCCGACTTCGAAGCGGAACTTGCAAAATTGGACAAAATCGAGAAAACGCGTTGACTTTCAACCGATTCCGATTTATAGTCTAGGAAGCATAACACCTTTAAACCCAGTCCAGAGAGGCTGTGAAAGGATTGTGGCCGCGGCCACGACACGTCGATTATTTGAGGCAGAGGTCTGCCCTCACATATGAAGACTTCCTTTTCCAGCCGGATGAGGAAGTCTTCTTTTTTGTATAATTTGAGAGAGGGGGGAAACGTTTGAAACGTTCTACCATATTGGATGAAGCGGCCATCCGCCGTGCACTTACCCGAATCGCTCACGAGATCATCGAGCGCAACAAAGGAACGGACAACGTCGTGCTCGTCGGGATTAAAACCCGAGGCGAGACGCTCGCCGACCGACTCGCCCGCCGCATCGAAGAAATCGAAGGCAAACCGATCGCGCTCGGTAACTTAGACATCACGCTGTACCGGGATGACCTGTCTAAGAAGTCACTCGACCCGGAAGTGAAAGCGACTGAACTGCCACACGACATCAACGGCAAGACGGTCGTCTTGATTGACGATGTCCTCTACACGGGCCGGACAGTGCGAGCCGCCATGGACGCACTCGTCGACCACGGTCGCCCGGATTACATCCAGCTCGCTGTCTTGATCGACCGGGGACACCGCGAGCTACCGATTCGCCCCGACTTCGTCGGCAAGAACGTCCCGACCTCGAAGTCAGAACAAGTCGTCGTCCGACTCAGTGAAGTCGACACGACCGACGAAGTGTTTATCAAACAGCAATAATCCAAAACCTTTAAGGTGGTCCAGAGAGGCCAGGAAGGAGAACCACATATGAAACCCATCCTCAACATCCACGAGCGTCCCGCTCACTTACCGCAATGGCTGCTCTTCAGCCTGCAGCACGTCTTCGCCATGTTCGGAGCGACGATTTTAGTCCCGATTTTGACGGGCCTAAGCACGTCCGTCGCCCTCGTCGCTTCCGGTGTGGCCACGCTCTCATTCCTAGCGATTACCCGCTTCAAAGTCCCGACCTATCTCGGATCAAGTTTCGCCTACATCGCCCCGATCATCGCCGTCAGCCAGCAATGGGGTGTCGAAGCCGCCTTGTTCGGTGGCATCATCGCCGGATCGGTTTACGGTGTCGTCTCGCTCATCATCTATAAGACAGGTGTGAACTGGTTGCTGCGCCTCTTGCCGCCAGTCGTCGTCGGTCCGGTCATCATGGTCATCGGCTTATCGCTCGCACCGGTCGCCATCGACATGTCGATGAACAAAGACGGTGCCTACAATGGAACGTTCATCACCGTCGCGCTTCTCACGCTCGGCATCACGATGTTCGCTATGACGACGCTCAAAGGAGTATGGGGCGCCGTACCGATCTTATTCGGTATCATCGGTGGTTACATCATCGCTGCCCTGTTCGGCATCATCGACTACTCGGCGCTCGGTCAAGCGAGCTTGTTCCAACTGCCTGACTTCACGATGGTGTTCGTCGACTACATGCCGATGTGGCAAGTCGGAGCACTGCTCGCCATCGTCCCGGTCGCGCTCGTCACGATGACGGAACATATCGGCGACCAAATGGTCACGTCAAAAATCATCGGACGCGAAACGATGAAAGATCCAGGTCTCCATCGGACACTCCTCGGCGACGGGGTCGGGAAAGCGGTCGCCTCGGCGCTCGGTGGTCCACCGTGTACGACTTACGGTGAGAACAACGGGGTCATGGCCATCACGAAAGTGTACAGTGTCTACGTCATCGCAGGAGCAGCGCTCATGGCTATCAGCTTTGGTTTCCTTGGTCACGTCGAAGCGTTCATCTCGACGATCCCGAACCCGGTCAAAGGCGGCATCTCGATCCTCTTGTTCGGAGTCATCGCTTCGAACGGTCTGCGGACGATGGTCGAAAGCAACGTCGACCTCGCTGAGAAACGCAATCTCATCATCGCCTCAGTCATCCTCGTCATCGGACTTGGTGGGGCCATGGTCCAACTTGGAAGCTTCCCGGTTCAAGGGATGGCACTCGCCACAGTCGTCGGGATTCTCTTGAACGCCTTCTTGCCGAAAGAAGAAGCGGTCGACGAAGCTGCTGCCGAAACAACTGAAGATACACGACAAGCAAGTAACTTTTAATTCGATCCCGTGAGGTCGGCAAAGTGAAGGCTCGTTTATTTGGGTGTAGTCTACCCAAATGAAGGCGTCCCTTCACGTAGGTGAAGAGACGCCTTTTCTCTTTGCCTTCACACAAAAGGAGGAGACGAACATGAACTTAATCAAACAACAACCGAAGCATTTTGTCAGTCTGGATACGCTCTCGCTCGACGAGATCATGGGTTTGATCGAGGAGTCGCTACGCTACAAACAAGGGGACATGCCACCCTTGTTCGACGGCAAGACGGTCGCGAACTTGTTCTTTGAAAACTCGACGCGAACGAAAAATTCGTTTCAAATGGCCGAACGGCACTTGAAAGTGCAAGAGATTCCGTTCGACGTGGCGACGTCATCGGTGACGAAAGGCGAGACGCTGTACGACACGTGCAAGACGCTCGAGGCAATCGGGGTCGATGCCCTCGTCATCCGCCATCCGGAGTCGGGCTATTACCATGAACTCGTTGAAAAGTTGAACATCCCGGTGTTGAACGGCGGTGACGGGAGCGGGGAGCACCCCTCGCAGTCACTGTTAGACCTCGTCACGATCTTTGAAGAGTTCAAGACGTTCGAAGGGTTGAACATCGCCATCTGCGGCGACCTCGTCCATAGCCGCGTCGCACGTTCGAACGCAAGCGTATTGAAACGCCTGGGGGCGAACGTCGTCGGCTGCAGCCCCGCCTCTTGGTGGGACGAGTCGATGGGGCTCGAGCATCGGGACCTCGACGATGTGTTAGCGGACTGTGACGTCGTCATGCTGCTCCGCGTCCAGCACGAACGCCACATCATGGGCGACATCTTCTCGAAGGAAGATTATCATGCGCGCTACGGGTTGACGCCCGAACGCGTCGACCGAATGAAAGGACGAGCGATCATCATGCATCCGGCACCGGTCAACCGTGACGTCGAGATCGCTGGCAGTTTGATTGAACATCCGAAGTCGAGGATCTTTCCACAGATGACGAACGGCGTTTACGCCCGGATGGCCATTTTAAATCGAGCATTAGGGGGACAATTATGATACTTCAACACGCAACTTGGTATGACGGGAACACGAAACGGACGACGAATCTATTGATCGAGGACGGCGAAATCCGCTCGATCGACTATGACGGCACGACCGAAGGACATGAAGTGATCGATGCGACAGGGAAGCTCCTCATTCCGGGGCTCGTCGATGTCCACGTTCATTTGCGCGAGCCGGGCGGGGAGAAGAAAGAGACGATCAAAACGGGGACCGAGGCGGCTGCGGCCGGCGGGTTCACCACAATCTGCGCCATGCCGAACACACGTCCCGTCCCGGACGACCGGGCGACGATGGACCAGCTCCTGGCTAAAATCGAGCAAGACGCAAGCGTACGCGTCCTTCCATACGCCGCCATCACGAAACGACAGCTCGGCACCGAACAAGTCGACATGGCTTCGCTCGCAGATGCGTTCGCGTTCACCGATGACGGCGTCGGCGTCCAATCGGCGGCGATGATGCGTGAGGCGATGCGGGAAGCGAAACGTCTCGATAAGGCGGTCGTCGCCCACTGCGAGGACAATACGCTCAAGGCCGGTTCAGTCCATGAAGGCCGGTTCAGTGAAGAACACGGCATCCAAGGTATCCCGAGCCTCGCCGAAAGCATCCATATCGCCCGTGACGTCTTGATCGCCGAAGAGACGGGCTGTCACTATCACGTCTGCCACGTCTCGTCACGACAGTCGGTGCGCGTCATCCGCGACGCCAAGCGAGCCGGCATCCGGGTGACGGCCGAAGTGACACCGCATCACCTCGTCCTTTGTGAAGACGATATCCCGGGCCTCGACCCGAACTTTAAAATGAATCCGCCGCTCCGGAGCCGTGACGACCGTGAGGCGCTCCTTGAAGGCTTGTTCGACGGGACGATCGATATGATCGCGACGGACCACGCCCCGCACACGGCCGAAGAAAAAGCGGCCGGCATGGAACGGGCCCCGTTCGGCATCACCGGATTCGAGACAGCGTTCCCGCTCTTGTACACGACGTTCGTCAAGACGGGTCAGATGGAAGAAGCGGCGCTCATCGACTGGATGACGAAACGTCCGAGCGACGTGTTCGGGTTACCGTACGGTGTGATTGAAGTCGGACGGGCGGCAGACTTTGCCCTCATCGATACGGAGACGGAGCAAGTGGTCGATCCGACGACATTCCGCTCGAAAGGAAAAAACACACCGTTCGCGGGGATGAAACTGGTAGGCTGGCCGGTCATGACGATCGCGGCTGGAAAAATCGTATATAAGGGGAGATTCGATGAAACGAACATTATGGCTTGAGGACGGCACTTCATTTGTAGGAACAGCATTCGGCGCAGACGTCGAGACGATCGGGGAAGTCGTCTTTCAGACCGGGATGACCGGGTATCAGGAGATGTTGTCGGACCCATCGTACTGCGACCAGCTCATCGTGCTGACGAACCCGTTGATCGGCAACTACGGCGTCAACCGGGAAGATTTTGAGACGACCGTACCGATGGCGAAAGGACTCATCGTGAAAGAAGTGTGCGATTTGCCTTCGAACTTCCGCTCGACCGCAACGCTCAGCGATACGCTTCTCCGCTTCAATATCCCAGGTCTAGCAGGGGTCGACACGCGGATGTTGACGCGTCATCTCCGCTCACGTGGCGTCATGCGCGGCGTCATGGTCGATGGGGAATCGACGTGGGCATCGGTCCAGGATCGCTTTGACGTCCTTCTTCCGACCGATCAAGTCGAGCGCGTCTCGACAAAGCGGGCGTATGTCAGCACGGGCCGCGGGCCGCGTATCGCCCTGATCGACTTCGGTGCGAAGCTCGGCATCATGCGTGAACTCGTGAAGCGCGACTGTGAAGTCGTCGTCTTGCCGCACGACGTGACGGCCGACGAAGTGATGCGCTATGAACCGGACGGCGTCATGCTGTCGAACGGACCGGGGGACCCGAAAGACGTCCCGACGGCGTTGCCGCTCATCGAGCGCCTCATGCCGACACTCCCGATCTTCGGGATCTGTCTCGGCCATCAGTTGATCGCACTCGCGAGCGGGGCCAATACGTTCAAACTCCCGTTCGGCCATCGCGGCGCCAACCATCCGGTGCTCGAACTTGAGACCGGCGCGGTGACGATCACATCCCAAAACCACGGCTACGCGGTCGATGAGGCATCACTCGCGACGACCGGACTCGTCGTCACGCATCGCGCCGTCAACGATGGCACGGTCGAAGGGGTGAAGCACTTGCATCATCCGACGTTCTCGGTCCAATACCATCCGGAAGCGGCACCGGGTCCATATGACGCCAACGACTTATTTGACCGCTTCATGCAGATCGTCCAAGAAAACAAACAGAAAGTAGGAATTTGACATGCCAAAACGACCAGATATTCAGAAAATCCTTGTAATCGGATCCGGCCCGATCGTCATCGGACAGGCGGCAGAATTTGACTATGCTGGTACCCAGGCGTGTCTCGCCTTGAAAGAAGAAGGATACGAGGTCATCCTCGTCAACTCGAACCCGGCCACGATCATGACCGACCCGACGACGGCGGACCGCGTCTACATCGAACCGCTCGAACCGGAGTTCGTCGAGCGGATCATCCGTCAAGAACGTCCGGACGCGCTCCTCGCCACACTCGGCGGGCAGACCGGCCTCAACTTGGCGATGGAACTCGACCGCCGCGGCGTGCTTGAAGATTGCGGCGTCGAATTGCTCGGGACGAAATTATCGGCCATCGAACAGGCTGAGGACCGGGAACAGTTTCGCGACCTCATGTATAAACTCGGGCACGGGGTCCCGAAAAGCGAGATCGTGCAGTCACTCGAGTCGGCTTGGGGCTTTGCGGAACGAATCGGCTACCCGATCATCATCCGTCCGGCGTACACACTCGGAGGAACCGGTGGCGGGATCGCCCATGACCGGAATGAATTTGAGCAGTTCGTCGAATCGGGGCTGAAAGCGAGCCCGGTGACACAAGTGTTGCTCGAAAAATCGATCGCTGGCATGAAAGAAGTCGAGTATGAAGTGATGCGCGATTCGAGCGACCAAGCAATCATCGTCTGTGCGATGGAAAACTTTGATCCGGTCGGGGTCCATACGGGCGACTCGATCGTCTTCGCACCGACACAGACACTGTCTGACCGCGACTATCAGATGCTTCGAAGCGTCTCACTCGACATCATCCGCGCCCTCGGCATCGAAGGCGGATGTAACATCCAATTCGCCCTCGACCCGGACAGCTTCACGTATTACGTCATCGAGGTCAATCCGCGTGTCTCGCGCAGTTCGGCGCTCGCCTCGAAAGCGACGGGGTACCCGATCGCCAAGCTGGCTGCGAAAGTGGCGGTCGGATACAAGTTGTCAGAACTGAAGAACCCGGTGACGGAGACGAGTTACGCCTCGTTCGAACCGGCGCTCGACTATGTCGTCGCCAAAATCCCGCGCTTCGCCTTCGATAAGTTCGAGACGGCTGATCGTCGCCTCGGCACGCAGATGAAAGCGACCGGGGAAGTGATGGCGATCGGCCGTAATTTGGAAGAAGCACTCTTGAAGGCCGTCCGTTCGCTCGAACTCGGGACAGAAGACTTGGCCGTGCCACGCCTCGCGCAACTCAGCACCGCGGAGCTCGACCACGAGCTGACGACACCGACGGATGAGCGGTTGTGGATGCTCTATGAGGCGCTCCGCCGCGGCTACTCGACAGAACAGTTGCATGAGCTGACAAAAATCGATCGTTTCTTCTTATCGAAACTCGCTCGGATTTGGCAACAAGAAGAGACGCTTCAGCATGAGCCGCTTTCGAAAGAACGCCTCATCGAGACGAAACGTCTCGGCTTCAGCGATAAGATGATCGCCCGAATCACGAATGAGACTGTGGAGACGGTGACATCGCTTCGGAACGACTGGGGCATCCGTCCGGTGTATAAGATGGTCGACACGTGTGCGGCCGAGTTCGCTTCGGAGACGCCATACTTTTATGGGACGTACGAAGTCGAGAACGAGGCCGTGAAGACGGACAAATCATCGATTCTCGTCCTCGGTTCGGGACCGATCCGGATCGGGCAAGGTGTCGAATTCGACTACGCGACCGTCCACTCGATTCAGACGATCCGTGACGCAGGCTACGAAGCGATCATCATCAACAATAACCCGGAGACGGTGTCGACCGACTTCTCAATCTCGGACCGGCTCTACTTCGAACCGCTCACGACCGAAGACGTGCTCGAGGTCATCCGCAACGAACAGCCGCTCGGCGTCATCGTCCAGTTCGGCGGCCAGACGGCGATCAACTTGGCGGCCTCGCTCGAAGCAGAAGGGGTCCAAATTTTAGGGACGTCGCTTGAAGATATCGACCGCGCCGAAGACCGGAAAGCGTTCGAAGCGACGCTCTCGGCCGAACGACTCGCCCAACCGCCGGGCAAGACGGCGGTCACGGTCGAAGAGGCCGTCGCTTGCGCCGATATGCTCGGTTATCCGGTACTCGTCCGCCCGTCATATGTGCTCGGAGGCCGGGCGATGGAAATCGTCTATGAGCGCTCGGAGCTCGAACGGTATATGCGCCACGCCGTCGTCGCCTCGAAAGACCGTCCCGTCCTCATCGACCGCTACTTGACGGGCATCGAGATTGAAGTCGATGCCATCTGTGACGGGACCGACGTCTATATCCCGGGCATCATGGAACATATCGAACGGGCCGGGGTCCACTCGGGCGACTCGATCGCCGTGTATCCGCCGCAACGATTGAGTGAGGCATTGAAAGAAAAAGTCGTCGATTACACGATCAAACTCGCCAAGGCGTTCCGAATCAAAGGATTGCTCAATATCCAGTTCGTCTACGCGGACGACTTATATGTCATCGAGGTCAACCCGCGGGCGAGCCGGACCGTCCCATTCATCTCGAAAGTGACGGGCCTGCCGATCGCGCGCATCGCCACGCAGACGATTCTCGGGACGAGTCTGAAAGATTTAGGGTTAGGGACCGGCCTGCATCCAGAAGCGGACGCGATTTCGGTCAAAGTGCCAGTGTTCAGTTTCGCGAAATTAAAAGAAGTCGATCCGTCGCTCGGGCCGGAAATGAAATCGACCGGTGAAGTCATGGCGACAGACCGTACGCTCGAAAAAGCACTGTATAAAGGGCTCGTCGCCGCCGGCATGACGATCGCCTTGAAAGGGAACGTCCTATTGACGGTCGCCGACCAAGACAAGGAAGAGGCGCTCGACATCGCCCGCCGTTTCAATCGACTCGGATTCCGCCTGATGGCCACGTCCGGTACGGCGCAGGCGCTCTCAGCAGACGGCCTACCGGTCCATCCGGTCGGGAAAATCAATGAGTCTGGTGAGACGATGCTGAGCGTCATCGAACGAGGAGAAGTCGACATCGTCTTGAACACGACGACGCGTGACGCCCTCGCGACGAAAGACGGGTTCATCATCCGTCGGGCCGCGGCCGAGCAAGGCGTGCTCTGCCTGACGTCGCTCGATACGGTCAAGGCGCTGCTCCAAGTCATCGAGAGCCTGTCGTTCCAAACAACGAGTTTGCCGGCGTTCACGACATTCGGGGTGACCGTATGAGACAACTCGCGACCATTTTATCGAACCGATTGATCGCGACAGCGACGATGGAGATGAAAGTCGAAATCGCACCGCAAGAAGTCGCGCCGGGCACGTTCTTTCACGTGAAGACGTCAGAGCTGTTGCGCCGGCCGCTCTCGGTCGCGAACGTCGAAGGCAACGTCGTCACGTTCCTGTATAAAGTCATCGGCAGCGGGACGGCAGATTTGGCCGCTCGTCGGACGGGAGACGTCTTGGACGTCCTCGGACCGCTCGGCAACGGTTTCCCGCTCGAGCAAACAGGCAAGCGTGTCGTCCTCGTCGGTGGGGGCATCGGGGTGCCGCCGCTCTACTACACGCGGCGTCTGCTCGCCGCACGCGGGATTGAGACGGTGGCGATTCTCGGGTTTGATACGAAAACGAGCATTTTTTATGAAGACGCGTTCCGTGAACTGGGGGAGACGATCATCACGACGGTCGACGGAACGTATGGGGAAATGGGATTTGTGACCGGCCCGCTCGCGCGGGTCGAGGCCGATGTGTTGTTCAGCTGTGGACCGGAACCGATGTTGAAGGCAGTCGCCGCATCACATATCGAAGAGCGATATATCTCGATCGAGAATCGGATGGGGTGTGGCATTGGAGCTTGTTTCGCTTGCGTGTGCGAAGCGCCAGGCGGTTACGTCAAAGTGTGCAGTGACGGACCGGTATTTCGTGCGGAAGAGGTGACGCTATGAGATTACACGTCGATTTGCCAGGCTTACAGTTGAAAAATCCGATCATGCCGGCGTCAGGCTGTTTCGGATTCGGTGAAGAGTTCGCCAAACTCTATGACTTATCGATATTAGGCGGTATTATGATTAAGGCGGCGACAGGCGAGTCGCGATTCGGCAACGGCACGCCCCGTGTCGCTGAGACGGCGCAAGGGATGCTGAATGCCATCGGCCTTCAAAACCCAGGTGTCGACGCCATCATCGAAGACAAGCTTCCGTTCCTGTCGGGATTTGATACCGAGATCATCGCCAACGTGGCCGGCTCGACGCCAGAAGAGTATATTCACGTCGCCCGCCAGATGAGTGCCGACCCGACCATTAAAGCGCTCGAGCTGAACATTTCATGTCCGAACGTGAAGTGCGGCGGGATGCAGTTCGGGACCGATCCCGAGATGGCGGCCGAATTGACCCGGCTTGTCAAAGCGGCGTCAACGAAACCGGTTTACGTTAAACTATCACCGAACGTCACGTCGATCACGGCGATGGCCAAGGCGGTCGAAGCGGCCGGTGCCGACGGGATCACGATGATCAATACGCTCGTCGGGATGCGCATCGACGTCACGACCGGGCAACCGATTCTCGCCAATCGAATCGGGGGCTTGTCCGGCCCTGCCGTCAAACCGGTCGCCATTCGGATGGTGTATGAAGTCGCTCAGGCCGTCGATATCCCGATTATCGGGATGGGCGGCGTGCGGACGGTGGACGACGTATTAGAGTTTATCTACGCAGGTGCCTCAGCGGTCGCGGTCGGAACGGCCAATTTTGAGAACCCGTACGTCTGTCAAGAAATCATCGAAGCGTTGCCGGGACGACTTGACGAACTTGGCATCGATCACATTTTAGACATCAGGGGGAAAGCTTATGAACAGACTGTATCTCGCGCTTGATGTCGAGACGGGCGCCGACGCGTTCCGTCTATTGGAACGGATCAATCAGAAACCAGCCGTCAAAGTCGGGATGGAGCTGTTCTATCGGGAAGGGGGGCGTTTTGTCGAGCAACTCGTCGACAATGGATACCCCGTCTTTTTAGACATCAAAGTCCACGACATCCCGGAGACGGCACGGCGGACGCTCCGTCAAATCGGCCGCCTCGGCGTCGAGTTGACGAACGTCCATACACTCGGCGGCGAGACGATGATGCGCTACGCCTTAGACGGCTTACGTGATGTGACCGATACGACGAAATTGATTGGGGTCACCCAGTTGACGTCGACCGATGAACGGATGCTTTCTGAAGAATTAAACATCAAAGGCGGTCTGGAGCAGGCCGTCCTTCGCCAGGCAACCATGGCCGATCGGGCCGGACTCGACGGGGTCGTCGCGTCCGTGCATGAGGCCCGCGCGATTCACCAAGCACTCGGCTCTTCATTTTTGACCGTGACGCCGGGTATCCGGATGAACGAGACAGTAGACGATCAAGTCCGGACCGCCACACCAAAAGCGGCGCGTGAGGCCGGCGTGTCGGCCATCGTCGTCGGCCGGCCGATCACCCGGGCCGAAGACCCGAACGCCGCATATGAATACTACTTACAGGAATGGAGTCGAACTTATGAGACAAATCGCTGAAGCTTTATTACAGATCGAGGCCGTGACCCTTTCTCCCGAGAACCCGTATACATGGTCGAGCGGGATGAAGAGTCCGATTTATTGTGACAACCGTTTGACGCTCAGCTATCCTGACGTCCGCAATCTCATCATCGATGCGCTCGTCGAAGCGATCCGTCCGCACAACGCCGATGTCATCGCCGGGACAGCGACAGCGGGAATTCCTCATGCGACGCTTGTCGCCGACCGGCTCGGCTTGCCGCTCGTCTACGTCCGTTCGAGTGCGAAAGGACATGGGAAAGGGAATCAAATCGAAGGTCGGTTCGAGCCTGGCGCTCGTGTCGTCGTGATTGAAGATTTGTTGTCGACCGGTTCATCGAGCATCGAGGCCGCCAAAGCGATCCAGAAAGCGGGCGGGGAAGTGATCAAGATTCAAGCGATCTTTTCCTACAGTCTGAGCCGTCTTCACATCAATTTGTTGGACTCCGGTTTCACTGCGCACGCGCTGATCACACTGTTGGATGTGCTCGACGTCGCCGTCAAGAAGCGCATCATCAGTAAAGAAGAGGCTGCTACTTTACGTGACTGGCGGAATGATCCGACAGGTTGGAGCGCTCGTGTCACATCGTAATCTACCTTTCTAAGAATCCACCTCCGGGCGGATTCTTTTTCAATTGGTAACATGGCATACTGAACGTGTTAGAATAGGGAAAGCAGTTAATAAAGGAGATGTGTATGGCGTATTCTAGAATGAAGGGAAAGTCCTTGAAAGCTCGCTTTCAAGCGATCCCGAAACATCGTAAAATCGCGTTCGGACTCGTCCTCACCGTCTTGCCCCTCATTTTTTTCTTGAATTTATTCATATTCAGCCATGTGTTGGCACTCGGGGACACGTACGAGGACCGATACCAGATGAAGAGGCTTCGGCTCGAGACGGCGCATGGCAACGTCGAATTTGTTCGGAGCACGAATGAGAAGGTTCAGATTGACGTGTTGCAGACGAACTCGAAAGAGCGTCGCATCAAAGTCAAGTCGGTCGGCGACACAATCTCGGTCGTCGAGCGGTATGGCCAATTGAGTCAATTCGGCAGCCGGGCGAGCGATGAGCCGTCCCGCTATAAAATTCGCGTCGCCTTGCCGAGCTCGATGACGTCAATCGATGTCGAGGCCGAGCAAGTGACGGGACAAGGATTGATCGCCAAGACGATTGTCTTGGAGGCGAACGCAGTCAGTGTAAAGAAACTCGAAAGTGATCGACTTCGTGTCGAGACGCGGAGTGATGCGACACTAGAGACCGTCCGGGTCGTCACGGGAAATATCCGCTCCTATCGGAATGCGGCCGTGGGTGACATCGTCGTCAATCAAAGCTTGACGGTTCAGACCGAGGCTGGGACGCTCGCCTACGAGCCGCGCAATGCGACCGGACAAGTGAACGTCACCACGTCCGGCAACGTGACAGCATCCGAGCGGTTCAAGGAAATCGGGGGTGGCGTGTATCATCTGTCGAACTCGAACCGACCGAATATCGAACTCATTTCCGAGACAGGAAAGGTCGAACTTAAATGATCAACAAACGTTACATCCCTAAAGTCGGACTCCGGACATTAAAGACGGGGATTGCCGTCGCCATCACGATCGCCTTGTCGTGGTACGTGTTTGGCATCTATTCAGGCATGGGGGCCATCGCGGCCGTCGTCGCGATGCAACCGACCGTGAAACGGTCATCAAATATCGTCTTCAGTCGAATCTTCGGGACGATTGTCGGGCTCATGTGCGGTCTCTTGATCGTCTACGCGTTCGGAGTCAACCCGATCTCGATCGGGCTCGCCGTCATCGTGGCGCTCACGCTCAACACGACGTTCGATAAGACACACATGTCGACGTACGCGGCGTTCGCAATCGTGCTCATGCTCGAGAACCCGACGACCGACTTCTTCCATTATGCGTGGACCCGTTCGCTTTTGACGGCCGTCGGTGTTTTCGTCTCGCTCGGAGTGAACTATGCGTTCCTGCCGCCTCGTTATGAAGATCGGTTGCTCAGTGAGATTCGAAAGACATCGGCCTACATGTTCCACCATTGGCGCGAACTTGTCGGATCCCCATCAGAATTGCTCGAGACGCGGGCCCGCATCCTCGGGCATCAGGAGCTGCACATGATGCTCCAAGAAGACATGAAAGTGACGAACGTGACATTGAAGCATTTGACGATCAAACAGTATCGTCTATTGATTCACCTTGAGGACAAGCTCGTCTTGCTGCTCGAGAGTCTCGCCGAACACCGCGAGGCACTATTATTGATGGGTGAGGAAGAACGCCGGGCGTTCGAATCCGAATTTTTATATCTTCTTGCGCATCATCACGACATCCTCTACACGTGTGACAAGCCGTATTCGCTGTTCACGTTGCCGCATGAGGATCTATCCGTTTCTGAAATTTTACACGGGCACTTGCTCGACTATCATGAACAGCTCGAAGCGTTCAAACATAATCCGAAATGAAGCAAGGCCCCGTTTTAGCGACGGGGCCTTGCTTTATGATTGATTGAGAGCTCGTCCTTTAGGCACCTTCGCTTTCCACAGGCAATCCCGGAGCCGCATCGCGACTAGCGTCGCTGCTGGGTCTCCGTCGGATTGCTATCCTGTAGGAGTCTCCGGCGCCACGGACAAGCAATCTTTCATCTTTACGTATTAGAGGAAAACCAAAAAGAAGCAGGACCAACCGATGCCCGGGCCGGCACCCGAACTCCTAGGGGAGAGCGATGCAAGGATGACCCCGTAAAGTGCGGTACGCACTGCGGAGGCATCCGCATCGCCCCAGGAACGGAGGGTGCCGGCGAAGGCGATAGTAAGCATCGATTTCTATGCAAGTCACAAACAAGACCACGTCATGTGACGTGGCCTGAACTCATTGCTGGAGTGATTTAACGAGTCGCTCATCCGGCGTGACGTACACCGTCTGCTGATCCGTATAGATGACGAATCCAGGTTTGGCGCCGCTCGGCTTTTTCACGTAGCGTGCTTTCGTGTAATCGACCGGCACACCGCTCGAGGCACGGGCCTTCGAGAAGTAGGCGGCGACTGTCGCGGCTTCGAGCAGCGTCGTCTCGTCGGGCTCGCTCGAACGGATAATGACGTGTGAACCGGGAATATCTTTCACGTGGAGCCAAATCTCGTCGCGACGTGCGAACTTGAACGTCAAATAATCGTTTTGCGTATTGTTCTTCCCGACGAAGAACTCTGTCCCCGTCGACGACGTATACGCTTCGAGCGTGACTTTTTTCGTCTGCTTTTTCTTTTGGCTTCGTTGTTTCATATAGCCGCCTTCAGCCAACTCTTCCCGAATCTCGACGATATCAGCCGGCGAGGCGACATCGAGTTGGGCGACGAGCGTCTCTAAATAGTGAATCTCGGCGTCGTTCAATTCGATTTGCTTTTGCACTTCGATTTTGGCGACTTTCAACTTGTTGTATTTCTTATAGTAGGCTTGTGCGTTTTCGTTTGGCGTCTTGAGCGGATTGAGCGGAATGTCGATCATACCGCCTTCTTCGTCGTAGTAGTCGACGACGTGAGCGACGGTCATGCCTTTCTCAAGTTGGAACAAGTACGTCGTCAACAGTTCACCGTATTTTTGGAGCTCATCGGACCGTTCCGTCGCCTTCAAGTCGTCGAGCAGACGCTTCCGCTTCAAGATGTTCTTCTCGAGCTCGGACTTGAGCAAACGTTCGACATCATGCGCCTGTTGTTTGACGCGGTCCCGGTTCGCTTTTTCATAGAAGAAGCGGTCGAGGACGTCTTTGCTCGTCTCGTAGCGTTCTTCGGCGGCAATCTCTCCTGACGTGAGCACGATCGGACTGAAACGTTCTTTTCCAGAAGCGAGCTGTTGGAAAACGAACGGTCCTTCGAGGTCGGCCATCACACCGATGAACGCCTCTTCGATACTCGCCCGGTTCGGGAGTTTGGCCCGATGGACGATTTCTTGTGCAATCTGCGGGCTCAGACCTGCGAAACTGGCGACAAGTTGTTTATCAAGTTTTCCGGCATTCCAATCGATTCGCTTCAAGCCGGCCTCACGTTCTGTCAACGGGTCGCACTTGTCTTGGGCCGGTGGCAATAAGTAATCGCTGCCCGGCATGATCGTCCGGTACGTGTTCTGTGACGGTGGCAAGTGCTTGATCGCGTCCAAAATTTTGCCGTCCTCGTTCGTCAACACGACGTTCGAGTGCCGTCCCATCAATTCGATATACACTTTCTTGTTCTCTTCGTCGCCGAGCTCGTTTCGTGAACGAATCGACAAGACGATGACACGGTCGCGTCCGATTTGTTCGACCGCCGTGATGAAGCCACCTTCGATATGTTTGCGGAGCATCATGCAAAACATCGGGGGTTCTTGCGGGTTCTTGGTCGGATTATCCGTTAATTGGAGCCGCGCGTACATCGCGTTCGCCGAAACGAGCAACTGGACGCTTTGGCGGTTCGATCGGACTTGAATCATCAAGTCGAGGGAATACGGTTGGTGCACGCGATTGATTCGCCCTCCGACAAGAGCTTGTAATTCTGTTACAACACGATATGTCATTAATCCATCATATGCCACTAGTCTCATCACCTTTGTTCTTTTTCTGTCTCTACGTTATCAGATTCATGGAAAATATGGTACGATGAAGTAGGAAATCCGAACTTCTTCTTGCCGGAACAATTGATTGACTGCTATTATAATTAAATGTGATGTTAGAAGATGGAGGTCTTGCAGTGAATTTTAAAGAACGAGGATTATTAATCGTCTTGTCTGGCCCGAGTGGCGTCGGTAAAGGGACAGTGTGCCGCGTGCTCCGTGAGGAAGAGGACAACAACCTTCAATATTCGGTCTCGGCGACGACCCGGAAACCGCGTGAAGGGGAAGTGGAAGGCGTGCATTACTTCTTTAAGACGAGAGAACAATTTGAAGACATGATCGAGCACGATCAATTGCTCGAACACGCTGAATTTGTCGGCAACTATTATGGGACACCGGTCGAATGGGTTCGTGAGACACTCGAGAGCGGAAGAGACGTCATCCTTGAGATTGAAGTCCAAGGTGCTTTCCAAGTGAAAGAGCGTTTCCCGGAAGCGGTCTTTTTATTCTTGGCTCCGCCAAGCTTGCAAGAACTACGCAACCGCTTAGTCGGTCGAGGTACGGAATCGGAAGATGTGATCAAGCAACGCTTGCTCGTCGCCCGGGAAGAAATTGAATTGATGGATGCATACGATTACGTCGTTACGAATGATGAAGTGGACAAAGCGATTGATCGTATCAAAGCGATCGTGACGGCCGAACATTGTAAACGTGAACGTGTCGCATCTCTCTATAAAAAAGCCATGATGGAGGTCATTTAATGTTATACCCTTCGATTGATGCCTTACAACGTATCATCCCGTCGAAATACACGATCGTGACGGTGGCCGCGAAGCGGGCCCGCCAAATCCAGGACGGAAAAGCAGCGAAAATCGCCGTGCCAAAATCGTATAAGCCGGTCGGTCAAGCGCTAGAAGAAATATTCTCGGGTGACACGACAATCATCACGAACGAAAAAAACAACGGATGAATTGTGACCCAAGTCGGATGCGACTTGGGTCTCATTGTCTATAAGGGGGAGAAATGTGAATGTTGAACGATCGGAATATCTTGCTTTGTGTGAGCGGAGGGATTGCGGCGTATAAGGCGTGCGCGCTCACTTCGAAACTCGTCCAGGCCGGTGCGAACGTGCGCGTGGCGATGACGGCCTCAGCCGAGGAGTTCGTCGGGAAAGCGACGTTTCAGGCGCTCAGCCGCAATCCGGTATACACCGACGTGTTCGAGGAACACGACCCGACCAAAATCGCCCACATCGACGTCGTCGACACGAGTGATTTGATCGTCGTCGCACCTGCCACGGCGAACATGATCGCGAAACTCGCGGCCGGTATTGCCGACGACTTCATCACGACCTCGATTTTAGCGGCGAAATGCCCGGTCATCGTCTCACCGGCGATGAACGTCAATATGCTCGAACATCCAGCCACACGCCGCAATATCGAAACGCTCAAAACGTTCGGTTATCAAATCATCGAGCCCGGTGTCGGCAACCTTGCCTGCGGCTGGATCGGCGGGGGACGTCTGCCGGAACCGGAAGACCTCGTCCGGATTATCGAGAGCCAGTTCGTCCCGAAACATCTGCTCGGGAAGCAAGTATTGATCACGGCGGGGCCGACGGTCGAACGCATCGACCCGGTCCGTTTCTTATCGAACGACTCGTCAGGCAAGATGGGCGTCGCGCTCGCCGAGGCGGCCCGCGATATGGGTGCCTTCGTCACGCTCGTCCATGGTCCGCTGCAAGTACCGATTCCGGACGGTGTGACCGCCATCGCCGTCGAATCGGGGAAAGATATGCTCGAGACGGTGCTCGCACGTTTCGATGACCAAGATCTCGTCATCAAATCGGCAGCCGTCGCCGACTATCGTCCGAAGACGGTCCACACCGAGAAACACAAAAAAGTACACGGGCCGTTGACGATCGAGCTTGAAGAGACGACCGATATCTTGAAGACACTCGGTGAGAAGAAGACGCATCAGCTCCTCGTCGGTTTTGCGGCCGAGACGGAGAACCTCGAGCAACATGCACGCGATAAAATCGCCCGTAAGCGGGTCGACTACCTCGTCGCGAATGATGTGTCGCAGCCGGATATCGGCTTCCGCTCTGACGACAACGAGGTCATGTTGTTTCGGGCGGACGGGGCGCATGTCCGCTTGCCTCGTCAAAGCAAACGCGAGCTCGCCGTCGAGTTGCTCACCCACTTTAAGGAAGATTTACGATGATCGCCCACGTCCATGTCGACGCCCCGGTCATCACAATCGACCGTCCGTTCGATTATGAGGTCCCATCCCAGTTCGAGACATTGATTGAGCCGGGCATGCGCGTCTCGGTCCCGTTCGGCTCACGACGCCTGCTCGGGATCGTGACGGGTGTCTCGGAAGGGACGCGTGAAGGCTTGAAGCCACTTGAAGCCCTATTAGATGAAGAATCATCTCTGACGGACGAGTTGCTCGACTTATCGACACACGTGAAAGAGACGACGCTCTGCTTCCGGTCGTCGGCGCTTCTCGCGATGCTGCCGGCGGCGCTGAAAGTGAGCTACGACAAAGAGATTAAAGGCGAGACGCTACCGGACGGCGTCCGGGCCGGTACCCATCTTTCGGAGTACCCGAAAGAGACGCAGTCCATCATCTTGGCGCTCGCCAAAAAAGGGGACATCTTGCTCGCGCCGGTGTTAAAAGAGAAACGGACGGTCAAGACGGACCTCGTCATCGGACTGATTGATGCGACTCTCATCCCGGCCCGTGCGAAGAAACAACAAGAAGCGATTGAGTTGCTAAAGGACGTACCGCGCATGTATTGGTCGTCGTTACGTCAAATCGGGCTATCGCGCGCCCAACTGCAAAAAATGGAGTCGCTCGGTGCCGTCAAAGTGACCGAGGTCGAACTGAATCGCGACCCGTATGCCACAATCGAACAGGTCGTTGAGATGGTCCAATTGAACGAGAGTCAAGCGACGGCCGTTCATGCCATCCGTGACGCGGAAGCCGGGGAGACGTTGCTCCTGCATGGGGTCACCGGCAGTGGGAAGACAGAAGTCTATCTCGAAGCGATTGGTCAAGTCGTCGATGAAGGCAAACAGGCGATTTTGCTCGTGCCAGAGATTTCGCTCACGCCGATGATGGTGAAACGGTTCAAGCGCCGTTTCGGCGACCGGGTCGCTGTGCTTCATAGCGCCTTGTCGCAAGGGGAAAAATATGACGAATGGCGGAAAATCAAACGGCGTGAAGTCGATGTCGTCGTCGGGGCACGCTCGGCCATCTTCGCCCCGCTTGAGAACATCGGCCTGCTCATCTTAGATGAAGAGCATGAGACGACGTACAAGCAAGAAGAAAACCCGCGCTATCATGCACGTGACGTTGCGATTTGGCGGGCCCGTTACCACGGTTGTCCCGTCGTCCTTGGTAGCGCGACCCCGTCACTCGAGTCTTACGCCCGCGCCCAAAAAGGCGTCTATCGTTATCTGCAACTCAGCGAACGGTACGGGGGCGAGATGCCGCCGGTCCATATTATCGATATGCGACGCGAACTCGCCAAAGGCAATACGACGATGTTCTCAGAAGACTTATTTGTCGCCATCAATGACCGCATCGCCAAAAAAGAACAGTGTGTCATCTTGCTCAACCGTCGTGGCTTCACGACGTTCGTCATGTGCCGCGACTGCGGGGAAGGACTCACATGTCCGCACTGCGCCGTCAACTTGACGTATCACCAACACGGTGACCGGCTCAAATGCCACTACTGCGGCTATGAGATTGGGATGCCATCAAAATGTCCGACATGTGACAGCAAGAAAATCAAACAGTTCGGCACCGGCACGCAAAAGATCGAGACCGAGCTGTTGAACCGCATTCCCGAGGCGCGGATCATCCGGATGGACCAAGACACGACGTCCCGAAAAGGGTCGCACGAGCAACTGTTGAAACGCTTTGAGGATGGAGAAGCCGACATTTTGCTCGGCACCCAAATGATTGCCAAAGGACTCGACTTCCCGAACGTCACGCTCGTCGGGGTGCTCGCGGCGGATGCAACACTCGGCATGCCCGATTTCCGGGCGACCGAGCGCACGTTCCAGCTCGTCACCCAAGTCGCGGGCCGGGCCGGTCGAGGAAGTCTACCAGGTGAGGCATACGTGCAGACATACAATCCCGACCATTACGTCATCGAGACGGCGAGCGAGCACGACTATGAATCCTTTTTCGCTCGTGAGATGCAGTTGCGCCAAGTCGGCAACCATCCACCGTATTGGTACGTCACGCTCGTCACGTTCGCGGCCGAAAGTCCGCTCGTCGCCCAAGCCGAGGCCGAGCTGTTCGCCTCTGATTTCGTCGAGGCGCATGTGGCCCAGTCACGGCTGAATGGACCGATGCCGGCACCGTTGTCTAAACTAAAGAACTTGTTCCGCTATCAGTTGTTCATCAAAACGAAACATCCTGAGGCGCTATATCCGGTCCTCGCCGCGTTGCAACAGGCACGCGCGAAGGCGATCAGTAAAAAAGAGTATCAATTGAGTATCGACGTAAACCCATACGTATTCATGTGAGGTGGAACCAGATGTATAAAGTAGTAGAAATTCCAAATGAAATTTTACGGGTCACGTGTGATCCGGTGACGAAATTTGATAAAAAGTTGCGTCAGACGGTCGACCGACTGTTCGACACGATGTACGAATATGACGGCGTCGGCGTGGCCGCCCCGCAGGTCAACTTGAATCAACGGCTCGCCGTCGTCCATACGGATGATGAGACGGGACCGCTCGTGTTGATCAATCCAGAGATCATCGAGACGTCGGGAAGCGAGGTCGGCCTTGAAGGGTGTTTGAGCATCCCGGGAGAGTTCGGATTCGTCGAACGGCATGAGACGATCGTCGTCAAGACGCAGGATTTGAAGGGCCGCTACCAACAAGTGAAGGCGAGCGGCTTCTTCGCCCGGGCGATTCAACATGAGATCGATCATCTCGACGGGGTGTTGTTCACGGACAAACTCGCCGTGCCGGAAAAAGGAACGGATCAACGCATCGTCTTCATGGGCACTCCGACGTTTGCCGTATCCGTACTTGAGCGCTTGCTCGAAGAAGGATACAATGTCGTAGGTGTCGTCTCGCAACCGGACAAGCCGGTCGGACGAAAACGCGAACTGAAACCGACGCCGGTGAAAGAGTGTGCCCTGCGCCACAACATCCCGGTGTTACAGCCTGAAAAGGTGCGCACCGATTATGCGGACATCTTGGCACTTGAACCGGATTTGATCGTGACGGCGGCGTACGGTCAAATTGTTCCGACCGAACTGTTAGAAGCGCCGAAACATGGAGCCATCAACGTCCATGCCTCGCTCTTGCCGAAACATCGGGGTGGTGCTCCAATCCATCAAGCCATCCTCGACGGGGACAAAGAGACGGGCGTCACGATCATGTACATGGTCGATAAGCTCGATGCCGGCGATATGATTGCCAACACGGTCGTACCAATCGAAGAATTGGACACGGTCGGTACGTTGTTCGACAAGCTCGCGGTCGCAGGGTCTGACTTGTTAATCAAGACGCTTCCTGCTTTCCTTGCTGGTTGGATTGAAGCCGTGCCGCAGGACGAGCGTGACGTCACGTTCGCACCGAACATCAGCCGGGAGCGGGAACAGATTGACTGGACCCGTTCCGGCACAGACATTTATAACCATATCAGAGGGATGAATCCGTTCCCGACGGCGTATACGACAATTGCGGGTGAACGGGTCAAACTGTTCTTCGGGTCGAAGACGACAGGGACGGGTGAACCGGGAACGATTGTACGGCTTGAAGAGGATGGATTTGTCGTCGCGACAGGCGACGCGCTCGCCATTAAAGTGATCGATTTGCAACCATCTGGTAAAAAACGAATGGACGGGGCCACATTTATGCGTGGGGCCGGCCAAAAGTTACAAGTCGGCGATCGACTAGGAGGATAATATGAACGTACGAGTTGCAGCGCTTGATACGCTAATCAAAATCGAACAAGGCGGCGCCTATTCGACGATTGCGGTCAACGACCTATTGAAACAAAAAAAATTAGCGACGAAAGACGTCGGCCTCTACACGGAGCTCGTCTACGGGACGCTCGGTCGGAAACGGACGCTCGATTATATTTTAGAGAAGCGGGTCCAAAACCCTAAAAAATTGGACAAATTTGTCTTGCCGCTCTTGCGGATGAGCGTCTATCAACTGTTTTATCTCGACAAGATCCCGGATCGGGCCGTGTTGCATGAAGCGGTTGAAATCGCGAAAAAACGGGGCCATTCGGGAACCGGCAAGTTCGTCAATGGCGTCTTGCGCAACGTCGTCCGGGATGGGTTCCCGGATTTGAGCACGCTGCCAGACGCTGAACGGATTGCCATCGAACATAGCCATCCTGATTGGCTCGTCGCCGAATGGGTGGAGACGTATGGTGTCGAAGCGACCGAGGCGATGTGTAAATTGAACAACGAACCCGCGCCGGTCACGGTCCGGGTCAACCGCCAACGTGTCACCGTTGACGAGATGATTGAACGGCTCGCTGAAGTCGATGTCGTCGCCACGCGGTCGGAACTATCAGCGGACGGGCTCGTCATCGAGTCCGGAAACGTTCACGCGACGGCGTTCATCGACATGGGCTTGTTGTCGATTCAAGATGAGAGCTCGATGATTGTCGCCGATGCGCTTCAAGCCGCGAAGACAGAACGCGTGCTCGACGCTTGTGCCGCCCCGGGCGGGAAAGCGATGCATACGGCCGAACGCATGGACGGCGGAACGCTCGTCGCGCTCGACTTGCATCCGCATAAAGCGAAGTTGATTGAACGACAAGCGAAGCGTCTGCATATCGATGGAGTGACCGCACTTGCCCTCGATGCCCGTCAGGCCGGTGACAAGTTTGAACCGGAGAGCTTCGATCGGATTTTGCTCGATGTCCCATGTTCAGGACTCGGCGTCATCCGCCGCAAGCCCGATATCAAATGGACAAAAGACAAATCTGCTCTCGCCGGACTGCCGAAAGTCCAGCGTGAAATCATCGACGCCGTCTTGCCACTCCTCAAACGAGGTGGTACGCTAGTGTACTCGACATGTACGATCGACCCGTCTGAGAATGAGCAGCAGGCCGATTACATTTTGTCGAACGGATTGACGTGGGATGAGACACTCCAAGACCGTCTTCCCCAAGTATTGCGCCCGATGGTGTCATCGGACCGCGCTGAACTCAAATTACTCCCGACGACGTTCGGGACGGACGGTTTCTATATCGCCGCATTCAAGAAAGAGGTATAAACATGAATCCAAAAGCAGTTGAAAAAAATCCATTGGTCGGTGCCAAGCCGTCACTCTATTCCCTCACGTATTCAGAACTCGAACAGTGGCTCATCGAAGCAGGAGAAAAATCGTTCCGCGCGAAACAGTTATATGACTGGATGTACGTCAAGCGTGTGACATCGTTCGACGATATGACGAACGTCTCTAAACCGCTCCGCGAGAAATTAGACGCGGCGTTCCAATTGACGACGTTGAAAGAACTCGTCCGTCAAGAATCACAGGACGGCACGATCAAGTTCTTGTTCGAGCTTCAAGACGGTTATTCGATTGAGACGGTGCTCATGCGTCACGAGTACGGCAACTCGGTCTGTGTCACGACACAAGTCGGCTGCCGGATCGGCTGCACATTCTGTGCCTCGACACTCGGCGGTTTGAAACGTAACTTAGAAGCCGGTGAAATCACGGCGCAAGTCCTCGACGTCCAACGCGCGCTCGACGCGAGCGGAGAGCGAGTCGACTCGATCGTCGTCATGGGTATCGGCGAACCGTTCGATAACTACGACGAATTGATGCGCTTCTTGCGCACGGTCAACCACGATGACGGCTTGAACATCGGTTCACGCCATATTACGGTGTCGACGAGTGGGATCGTACCGAAGATTTACAAGTTCGCCGATGAAGGGATGCGCATCAACTTCGCCATTTCGCTTCACGCGCCGACGACAGAGATTCGGACTCGTCTCATGCCGATCAACCGTGCCTACAACTTGGATAAGTTGATGGAAGCCGTCAACTACTATACAGAGAAGAGTGGTCGCCGCATCACGTTCGAATACGGTTTATTCGGTGGTGTCAACGACACGGAAGAACACGCCCATCAGTTGGCGGACTTGTTGAAAGGCGTCAAATGTCACGTCAACTTGATTCCAGTCAACCACGTGCTCGAGCGCGACTACGTCCGCACACCACGTAAACAAATTTTTGCCTTTGAAAAAGTGCTCAAAGACCGAAAAGTGAACGTGACGATTCGTCGCGAACAAGGTTCGGATATCGATGCGGCTTGTGGGCAGCTTCGAGCGAAGGAGCGCGAACAAGAAACGAGGTAATCAGGAAGATGGAATTAGCATACCGAACCGACCGGGGGCAAGTGAGAGCGCAAAACGAGGATGCCGTCTTGATTTTAGGGGACGAGCACGCCGGGATCGCACTCGTGGCCGACGGTATGGGAGGGCATGAAGCCGGGGAGGTCGCGAGTCAGCTCGTCATCGAGCAGTTTCGTCGTGCCTTCCCGACGCTTCCGGCCTCACCGATGGAGATGGAGAATTGGTTTCGCCACAATGTGGAACTGGCCAATGAGCAAGTGCTCGATTTCTCGAAACAAGCGAACCTGCTCATGATGGGGACGACGATCGCCGGTGTCTGCTGGCACGACGAGACGATCGTCATCGTCCACGTCGGGGATAGTCGTGTGTATGCCTTGCGTGACGATAAACTTCAGCAGTTGACAGAAGACCATTCCTACGTGAACGTGTTGAAGCAGCTCGGGGAGTTGACCGAGGAAGAGATGCGCGTCCACCCGAAACGTAATATCATCACCCGTGCGATCGGCTCGAAAGAGCATGTCGAACCTGATCTGCAAGTGTTTGCCGAACCCGAGTTTGACACGATTTTAATCTGTACGGACGGCTTGACGACGCATTTGACCGATGACGAGATCAAGCAAGTCTTGGAACGCCCCGTCTCGGCGGACGTCAAGGCGGATCAATTGATCGATCGAGCCAACCGTTTGGGTGGGAGTGACAACATCACTGTTGCCCTCGTCCAGTTCACAGATAGAAAGAGAGGATGAATCCGATGCGAAGTGGAGAACGAATCAACGATCGTTATCGGATCGAACAGCAAATCGGCAGCGGCGGCATGGCAAATGTCTACCGGGCTCACGATGAGATTTTAAACCGAACCGTCGCCATCAAGGTGTTGCGATCTGAATTCTCGCATAATGAACAATTTATACGCCGGTTTGAACGAGAAGCCCATGCGGCGACGAGTCTGAACCATCCGAATATCGTCGCCATTTACGACGTCGGAGACGAACGCGACATCTATTACATCGTCATGGAACATGTCGACGGGATGACGCTGAAACAATATTTGCAAGAAGAGTACATATCTGTCGACGAGGCGCTTCGCATCATGGGACAGATTTGTGATGCGATCGACCATGCCCATGCGAATCGAATCATTCATCGGGACATCAAACCGCAAAACATGATGATTGATCAGAGCGGCAACGTCAAAGTGACGGACTTTGGGATTGCGGTGGCCATGTCGAACGCGACGCTGACCCATACGATGTCGGTCCTCGGGTCGGTCCACTACTTTTCCCCGGAGCAAGCGCGCGGAAAGTTCGCCGATGAGAAGTCAGATATTTATTCGCTCGGCGCCGTGCTCTATGAACTCGTGACCGGCCGGGTGCCGTTCATCGGCGAGACGCCGGTCGCCGTCGCGTTGCAGCATCTGCAAGACGACCCGATTCGACCGATGGATTTGAACCCGAACATCCCGCAAGCGCTCGAGAACTGTATTATGCAGGCGCTCGCGAAGTCACCGGGCGCACGTCATGCCTCGGTCGCCGCGTTTAAAAAGGATTGCATGACGTCACTTGATTCAGAACGTGCGAATGAACCGAAGCGGTCGAATGCTGAGCAAGATGCGTTTGATCAGACGCTCGTCATGGCGCCGGTCGTACCGGATGAGCCAAACGTCAAAGAGGCGCCGGAGCAACCGGTCGCAGCAAGTGAACCCGTGAAAGACAAACCGAAACGGAAGAAGAAGTGGTGGCTTTGGCTCTTGCTTGCGCTCCTGTTGATCGGTGGCGGGATTGGGGCTTACGTCATCGCTGACGAGATGTCCCGTGCCGTCGTGCCGGACGTCGTCGGCATGACGAGCGACGAGGCGACGACCGAGCTCGAAACGGCCGGTTTTGTCGTCGAGGCAACTGAACGGGCAAGTGACAACATCGCCGCTGGCGACGTCATCTCGCAGACACCGCAAGCCGGACGGAAGCCGAAACGTGGGACGACCGTGACGATTGTCGTCTCGGCCGGAAAAGAGACGGTCGAGATGCCGGATGTTGAAGGACTGTCCCAGTCGTCGGCCGAGCGGACGCTCAAAGATCTTGAGTTCACGGACATCGAGATTCAGTCGGAGGCATCCGAGACGGTCGATAGCGGGGATGTCATCTCCCAATCGATCGCCCCAGGCAACGAGGTCGTCCCATCTGAAGAGACGGTGACGCTCGTCGTCTCGACCGGCAGCAATAAAATCGAACTCGCCAACTTGGCGGGCTATACGTTCGAGGAAGCGACAACGTATGCCGAACAGAATAGCTTGAAAATCGTCAAACGTGATGAGTATTCAACGAGCGTTCCTGCGAATCAAATCATCCGTCAACTCCCGACGGCCGGTACGGCAGTCGACCCGGGGACGGAACTGACCGTTATCGTGTCACAAGGGGTAGAACCGACGGACGTCTCGATTGAACGGGAAGTCAACGTCGAAATCGAGCCGCCCGCTGAAGGCGAAGAAGCCGAGGCACTCGAAGTCGTCATTCGGACGGTCGACGCCCGTGGCGAAGTCGAGGTGTTGCGTGATAAGATAACGGAGACAACGACTTACTCGTATACGCTCGTCATCGCACCGGACGAAGTCGGAACCGCGACGATTGAAGTCGACGGCGAAGTCGTTCGCACGGATACGGTGACTTACGCACAAGCAAAAGATTCACAATGAAGAGGTGGCGTGCGCGTCGCCTCTTTTTCTAAGGAGGGAATGGAATGAAAGGTACGATTATTCGATTACAAGGCGGATTTTATGACGTCATGACGGAAGAAAAACAAGAGATCCGTTGTCGCGCCCGCGGCAATTTCCGCAACCGGAACATCTCGCCGGTCGTCGGTGACGATGTCGACATCCAAGACCAAGGGGATGGTACCGGTTATATATTGGCTGTTGACGAGCGGTCGAACCATCTCGTCCGCCCGCCGATTGCCAACATCGATCAAGCGTTCTTGTTATTCTCGGTAAAAGAGCCGGCGTTCTCGTTCCATCTGCTCGACCGTTTCCTCGTCTTGATCGAGTCGAAGCAAGTCCATCCGATTATCGTTTTGACGAAAATGGATTTGTTGACGGAGGCGGAACGGGAGAAGATTCACGAAGCAGCGGCTTTATATCGTTCCATCGGCTATGAGGTCATCGAGACGTCGACCGAGGACGGGTCGGGGATCGAAAAAATCCGCGGGTCGTTTAAGGAGAAGACGAGTGTGTTCGCCGGACAGACCGGGGTCGGTAAGAGTTCGCTCTTGAACGCGGTCGCACCTGAGCTTGAACTTGCAACCGGGAAGATCTCGAAATCACTTGGGCGCGGTAAGCACACGACGCGTCACGTCACGCTGATCACGCTCGCTGACGGGCTCGTGGCCGATACGCCTGGTTTCTCGAGCCTCGAGTTCCCAGAAGAACTCGAAGTCGAAGAGATGCGCTGGTGTTTCCCTGAGTTCGTCGAGCGGCATGATGACTGTAAATTCCGCGGTTGTGCCCATTTGAACGAACCAGGTTGTGCCGTCAAAGCGGCCGTCGAGGCGGGAGAAATCGCTTCCACCCGCTATGAGAATTATGTTACGTTTATGGCAGAGTTAAACGATAGACAACGGAGGTACTAACATGATTAAAATTGCACCATCGATTTTAGCGGCGGACTTCGCCAATTTAGAGGCAGAAGTGAAGGCGGTCCAAGAGGCCGGAGCGGATTACATCCATTTTGACGTCATGGACGGTCAATTCGTCCCGAACATCTCAATCGGCCTACCGGTGTTAGCGAGCTTACGGAAGAAGTCGGACATGGTACTCGACGTCCATTTGATGATCGACCAGCCCGAACGGTTCGTCGAAGATTTCATCAAGGCCGGGGCGGATATCGTCACGGTTCACGTTGAAGCGACGAATCATTTGCATCGCGTGTTGCAACAAATCAAAGCGGCCGGCGCCAAGTGTGGTGTCGTCTTGAATCCGCATACGCCGCTGTCATCGATTGAACACGTGCTCGGTGACGTCGACATGGTGCTCCTCATGACGGTGAACCCTGGCTTTGGGGGCCAGGCATTCATCGAATCGGTCGTCCCGAAAATCTCGGCGCTGAGCGAGATGCGCCAAGCGCGTCGTCTCGACTTTGAAATCGAGATTGACGGCGGTGTCAACGCAGAGACGGCGAAATTATGCATCGACGCTGGCGCTGATGTGCTCGTGGCTGGTTCAGCCATCTATAACGAGCCGAGCTATAAAGACGCAATCGATAGCATTCGTCACGCTTCTCGTGTATAATCGTCGATAGAACAACAAATATTGTCGCAAGGGGTGTCACATTCTGTGGCTGAGAGGCATTTGCTAACCCTTTGAACCTGTTCCGTTCACACGGACGTAGGGATGTGGCGAAAATGCACGTTGCTACTCGATAGCAGCATGGCGTTTACGTCATGCTGCTTTTTGTCGTTCGCTCATATAATAAGGAGGGAATAAGATGAAACAACGTTTAAAACTACAGGCGCTCATTGAAATCTCATTGTTCGCCGCACTCGGCTTGATCTTTGATTTGCTCATCCCGTTCCGGATGCCGCAGGGCGGATCGATCAGCCTGGCGATGTTGCCGATCTTTGTGATGGCGTACCGCCATGGATTAAAAGGCGGACTGGCGACAGGAGCGCTCGTCGGAACGCTGCAACTGCTGTTCGGGGCTTACATCTTCACACCGGTCCAGTTCCTGCTCGACTACACGTTCGCTTACGGTGTCGTCGGGATGGCCGGACTGTTCGCTGGTCAAGTGAAACGGGCCGCCAAGGACGAGGCGAAAAAGACGCTCGTCGTCTACTTGGTGCTCGGGGCGCTCCTCGGTTCTTTGCTTCGCTACGGCGCCCACGTCTTATCAGGGATCGTCTTCTTCGCCGAGTACGCGGAAGGGCCGGTCGTCGCCTATTCGTTCGCTTATAACATGACGTATATGTTGCCGTCCTTCCTCGTGTCGGCCGTCGTCCTCGTTCTCTTGTTCGTCTCGGCACCACGTTTCGCCACGCTCGCGACCCGGGGCCTCCGCTAATGCGGGTGTTGATTGTGGCGGCCAGCCCGGAACCAATCTCGGGACTCCCGCGTGACGTCGATTACATCATCGGCGTCGACGGGGGGTACGAGACACTGTTGAACCAAGGGCTGAACCCGGATCTCGTCGTCGGCGATTTCGACTCCTTCACGGGCGAAGTGCCGATTGACGCCGTCCGTTACCCATCTGAAAAAGACGTGACCGACCTCGAGATCGCGCTCGAGGTGGCCCGTGGACACGGGGCGACGGAGATGCTCGTGTACGGCGCTCTCGGTGGACGCCTCGATATGACGCTCGGCAATATTGGGCTGCTCGAGGCATATCCAGAGATGCGTTTGTTCACGGCCGGGCAAACCGTTCGTCTTGTTGGATCTGGGCGTCACGAGCTTCCACGTCAAGCCGATCATTATTTGTCGCTCATCCCGTGGAAGCGGGCGAACGTGTCCATCCGCGGCGTCAAATATCCGCTCGACCGTCACGATGTCGTCAGCCATGAGGCGCTCACGATCTCGAACGAGTGGGCCGGTGAGGCGGCGGACTTGATCGTGCACGAAGGAAAGGTGCTCGTGCTGTATATCAAAAAATGAACACAAAAAAATCCCATCGGCGAATGCCGCTGGGATTTATTTCGTTCGTGTATAAAAATTATACGCGTTCAACGAGACCTGATTTAAGAGCGCGAGCTGAAACCCAAACTCGTTTAGGTTTACCGTCAACGAGAATACGAACTTTTTGTACGTTTACACCCCAAGTGCGTTTTGTCTTGTTGAGTGCGTGCGAACGGTTGTTACCTGATTTAGGTGATTTACCTGTTACGTAGCATTTACGTGCCATGCGTTTCCCCTCCTTTTTTATGTGGGTTCGTCCTAATAGACACTCGTTTATATTAGCACGGGTTTTTTCACGATGCAACTAGAAAATCATAGGATGACAAGAAAAAAACTTGACATTACTGGAAAGGATTTTAATAATGAATGAGGGTTACGGCTACAATTGACCGAGTTTATGGAGCAGGTTCTTTTAATAACTAGGTACTTATTGTAGAATGTAGTGAAGGAATCATTCCGAATGAAGGAGGCTACTCCATATGGCAATTGAAATGAAGACAACATATGGCAATATTGACATCACGAACGACGTGGTCGCAACACTCGCAGGCGGTGCGGCGATGGAATGTTTCGGCGTTGTGGGAATGGCGTCTCAAGCTCAATTGAAAGACGGTATTGCAGAACTATTGAAGCGTGAAAACTACGCCCGAGGCGTGGTCGTACGTCAAGATGGAGAAGACGTACATATCGACATGCACATCATTGTGAGTTACGGGACGAAAGTGTCGGAAGTCGCATATAACGTGCAAAGCCGTGTAAAATACACGCTCGGTGAAACTTTAGGATTAAACGTTTCGTCGGTAAACATATTCGTACAAGGCGTTCGTCTGACGAATGACTGACGAGAACGAAGGAGGATTTGGTGTGGGTTTAAAACGTTTAGATGGATTGGTGTTCGCGAACATGGTCGCGAACGGTGCAGCCAACTTGAGCCAGAATGCGGATTATGTAGATTCGCTTAACGTCTTCCCGGTGCCGGATGGCGACACGGGGACGAACATGAATTTGACGATGACATCGGGTGCGAAGGAAGTGGCCGCACTCAACACGGCAAATATCGCTGACGTCTCATCGAAGTTTGCACGTGGTCTCTTGATGGGAGCACGCGGGAACTCCGGTGTTATTTTAAGCCAATTGTTCCGTGGCTTCGGTAAAGCGATCGAAGGAAAGACCGAAGTGTCGACAGTCGATTTCGCCGAGGCATTGAAACGTGGTGTCGACACGGCATACAAGGCGGTTATGAAACCGGTTGAAGGAACGATTTTGACGGTTGCTCGTGAAGCGGCCGACGAAGCGCTCCGTGCTTCAGAGTCGACGAGCGACTTCAACGAGTTCATGGAACGTGTGATCGTGGAAGCGAAAGCTTCACTCGAGCGGACGCCGGACTTATTGCCGGTCTTGAAAGAAGTCGGCGTCGTCGATTCGGGCGGCCAAGGCTTGCTCGTTATTTATGAAGGGTTCCTTGCGAGCCTCGAAGGAAAAGAGCTCGAGAAGCCACATGCACCGGTCATGGATGCGCTCATCGAAGCCGAACATCATGCCCACGCCGCGCAAGGATTCATGTCGACCGAAGACATCGAGTTCGGTTATTGCACGGAAATCATGGTTCGTTTCCAAGATGCGAAGTTGAAGGATGCCCCGTTCAACGAGGACGCGTTCCGCAACGAACTGTCTGAACTCGGGGACTCACTCCTCGTCGTCGCAGATGAAGAGTTGCTTAAAGTTCACGTTCACGTCGAGACGCCAGGCGACGTCATCACGAAAGGACAGCGTTACGGTGAACTCGTCGCTGTCAAAATCGAGAATATGCGTCAACAGCACTCGACCATTTTAGAAGAAGAGCACGGCGCGAACCAACATGGCGTCCAACCGACGGCTCCGAAGGCGAAAGCACCGTATGCGATCGTCACGGTCGCCATGGGTGAAGGCGTCAGCGACTTGTTCCGTTCACTCGGTGCGGCTCACGTCATCGAGGGCGGTCAGACGATGAACCCATCGACGGAAGATATCGTCAAGGCAATCGAAGCGGCCAACGCGGACCATGTCTTCATCTTCCCGAACAACTCGAACATCATCATGGCTGCCGAACAAGCGGCATCGGTCGCATCTTGCGGCGTCTCGGTCATTCCGACGAAGACGGTGCCACAAGGACTTGCGGCAGCAATCGCGTTCAACCCGGAAGCCGATGTGGAGACGAACGAAAGCGTCATGAAGACGGCGGCTAGTACCGTCAAGTCTGGTCAAGTGACGTATGCGGTTCGTGATACGAGCATCGACGGTGTCGAGATTCGTAAAGACGACCACATGGCGATCGCCGAGAAGAAAATCGTCGCCTCATCGGCCTCGAGCCTCGAAGCGGCGAAGAAATTAGTCGACGCCCTCGTCGATGCCGACGACGAGATCATCACGATCTTGACGGGCGAAGGTTCGTCAGCAGAAGACGTGGAGGCACTCTCGGCGTACATCGAGTCGAAGAACGACGAGATCGAAATCGAGGTTCATGACGGGAAACAACCGCTCTACTCCTACATTTTTAGTGTGGAATAAGCTGTAACTCAGCCCTACCTTCTGTATAATGAAGGTAGGGTTTTTTTGAAAGGGGGAAATGCGATGAAATATCGCAGTGTGTTTGATATCATCGGACCGGTCATGGTCGGTCCATCGAGTTCGCATACGGCGGGCGCCGCCCGCATCGGTCTCATGGCCGGAAAACTGTTCGGACGGACACCGCGGCTCGCGCACATCACGTTTTATGGGTCGTTCGCCGATACGTATCGGGGACACGGGACCGATGTGGCCATCGTCGGTGGCATCATGGGCTTCGATACGTTCGACTTACGGATCCCGCAAGCGCTCGATCTCGCGAAAGAACGCGGCATCGAGGTCGTCTTTGAGACGAGCGATGCCCTGACGGATCATCCGAACACGGCCCGCGTCCGCCTAGAAGACGAGGACGGCACGTTTGAAATCGTCGGGATTTCAATCGGCGGCGGGACGATCGAGATCACCGAGTTGAATGGATTCCCGCTCAAATTGTCGGGCGGCGGGCCGGCACTCGTCGTCTTGCACCACGATCGCTTCGGGGCAATCGCGGCCGTGACCGGTATTTTGGCCAGACATGAGTTGAACATCGGCCATATGGAAGTGAGCCGTCATGAGAAAGGCAAGCAAGCGCTCATGGCGATCGAGATTGATGATCATTTGTCAAAAGACGTGTTAGCGGAAATCGAGCGGTTACCTCAAATCGAGCGGGTAGCCATCTTTGGGGAATAAGGAGACACCAATATGTTTAAATCAGTAGAAGAATTAGTCAGAACGGCAACGGAACGAGGGATTCCAATCTCAGAAGTGATGATCGAGCAAGAAGTGCACGTCAGACGCTCGACGCGTGAAGACGTCGTCGGCATGATGGAACGCAACCTCGAGGTGATGGAAGAAGCGGTTGCGCGGGCACTCGAAGGCGTGACGTCCGTGACGGGGTTGACGGGGAATGACGCCGTGCTCATGACCGACTATATCCGCTCGGGCAAGTCGCTCGCTGGGGATTTGATTTTAGACGCGGTCGCCAAAGCGATCGGGACGAATGAAGTCAACGCGGCGATGGGACGCATCTGTGCGACCCCGACGGCCGGCAGCGCCGGTGTCGTACCGGGTACGTTGTTTGCGGTCAAAGAACGTCTGGAAATGGACCGCGAGGCAATGGTCCGGTACTTGTTCACGTCTGGTGCGTTCGGGTTCGTCGTCGCCAACAACGCCTCGATTTCAGGGGCGGCCGGTGGTTGTCAGGCGGAAGTCGGTTCGGCGACCGGAATGGCCGCGGCGGCCATCGTCGAAGCAGCCGGTGGGACGCCGGAACAATCGGCGACGGCGTTTGCGATCGCCTTGAAGAACATGCTCGGTCTCGTCTGTGACCCGGTGGCGGGTCTCGTCGAAGTGCCGTGTGTCAAACGGAACGCCATGGGTGGAGCGAACGCGATCGTCGCGGCCGATATGGCCCTCGCTGGTATCACGTCTCGCATCCCTTGTGACGAGGTCATCTCGGCGATGCATGAGATCGGCCAGATGATGCCGACCGCCTTGAAAGAGACAGCCCGCGGCGGACTTGCCAATACGCCGACGGCCCGCCGTCTCGAACGAAACATCTTTGGAGAGAAAGAAAATGTCGAGAAGTGAGGCGCTGACGACGCTCAAAGGGGTCGGGCCAGAGATGGCCAAAAAATTAGAGACGATGGGTCTCGAACGAATCGAGGACGTGCTGGAGCACGTCCCGTTTCGTTATGAAAATTATAATAGCGGCACGGTGACGACGGCCATCCACGGCGATCTCGTCAAATGGAGCGGTACCGTCCAAGCGGAACCGCTCGTCCGTTATTACAGTAAAGGCAAGAACCGGCTCCAATTTCGGCTATTGCTCGAGGAACGCTACGTCGTCCACGTGACGATGTTCAACCGGGCGTTCTATAAAGACAAGCTCACGCTCGGCGCCACCGTGACGGTCAAAGGGAAATGGGACATGAACCGGATGACGATCAGCGCGACCGACCTCGAGTTCGGTGAACTGTCGGACGGGCTGCAACCGATTTATTCGCTTCGGGCCGGGTTGACCCAGAAGAACTTCAGCCGGATCGTCAAGCTTGCGTTTGAACAGACGACCTCGTTCGAGGACCGCCTGCCGGAATTGATTCGGCAACGCTATCGTCTCGAGGACCGGGAGGCGATGTTAAAAGGGATGCATTTCCCTGATTCGGTCGAGACGTACAAACAGGCACGCCGCAGTTACGTCTATGAAGAATGTCTGCTCTATCAATTGAAGCTTCAGGCGTTCCGGAAGATGGAACGGTCGGGTAAAGGCCGTGCCCTCACGCTCGATAAGCCTCAATTGAACGAATTCGTCAAACAACTTGCGTTTCCGTTGACCGGGGCGCAGACGCGTGTCATCCGGGAAATCGTCGGGGATTTAGAAGTGCCAGAACGAATGAATCGGTTGCTACAAGGGGATGTCGGGAGCGGAAAGACAGTCGTTGCCGCGATCGCCTTGTATGCGACGGTGAGCGCCGGCTATCAAGGGGCGCTCATGGTCCCGACCGAGATTTTGGCTGAACAGCATCTCGCCTCGCTTCAAGCGCTGTTTGAGCCGTACGGGATTCGAGTCGGTTTATTGACGAGTTCGGTCAAAGGCAAGGCCCGTACTGAGTTGCTTCAGGCCATCAAAGCGGGGGACGTCGATATCATCGTCGGGACGCACGCCTTGATCCAAGGGCCGGTCGAGTTCTCGCGCCTACATTTAGCCATCACCGACGAGCAACACCGGTTCGGAGTCGAACAGCGCAAGATGCTCCGTGACAAGGCGGAGCTCGCCGACGTGCTCTATATGACGGCGACACCGATTCCACGGACGCTCGCCATCAGTGCTTTCGGCGAGATGGACGTTTCGACGATCGATGAGATGCCGGCCGGCCGGAAACCGATCGAGACGTATTGGGCCAAGACCGACCAAATCGATCGGGTCCACGCGATGGTCGACCGTGAACTGACGCTTGGACGCCAAGCTTACGTGATTGCGCCGCTCATCGAGGAATCGGACACGCTCGAGGTCGAGAGTGCGACTGCGCTCTACGACATGTTGCGGGAACGTTTCCCAAACTACGCGGTCGGTCTCATGCACGGAAAACTGTCGAGCACCGAGAAAGATGACGTGATGAAGGCGTTCGCCAGCAATGCCCTCCAAATCCTCGTCTCGACGACGGTTGTCGAGGTCGGCGTGAACGTGCCGAACGCCTCGCTGATCATCATCCATGATGCGGAGCGGTTCGGCTTGGCGCAACTACACCAGTTGCGTGGACGCGTCGGTCGAGGCGCCGACCAATCTTATTGTATATTGGTAGGGGACCCGAAGTCCGATGTCGGCAAACTTCGTTTGAAGACGATGACGGAGACGAACGATGGATTCGTCTTGGCCGAGAAAGACTTGGAATTGCGCGGGGCCGGTGATTTCTTTGGGACGGCCCAAAGCGGTCTTCCGAGCTTCCGCGTCGCCGATCCCGTACTTGATTTAAAAGTGATGGAGGTAGCGATGCAAGACGCGGTTCGTCTGCTCGGCAGCGAGGCGTTTTGGAATGAAGCGACGTATGCGCCGCTCCGTCAATACTTGAAGCGACTCGACTTACTCGTCGGGAGCCGCTTGGAATGAGAAACAACACTTGAAAATACAATCTAAAGAATATATACTGCTATTAGTACCAGGTATTAAGTTCTTTAGCATAGAGTTTAGGAGGGAACTGAATGCGGGTACCTAAGAAAGAGCGGCAACGCTTATTGCAAGAAACGATTGATCGTAACCCGTTCATCAAAGACGAAGAGCTGTCGAAGCAGTTCGCCGTCAGTATTCAAACGATTCGTCTCGATCGGATGGAATTAAAAATTCCGGAAGTGAGAGAACGGATCAAGCATGTTGCTTCAGAACACCTCGATGAAGTGAAGTCGCTCGCCATGAGCGAGGTCATCGGTGATATGATTGACTTGAAGCTCGATGAATCGGCCATCTCGGTTCTCGACATTGAGAGAGAACACGTCTTTAGCCGCAACGAGATCGCCCGGGGACATGTATTGTTCGCCCAGGCCAACTCGTTAGCGGTGGCGCTCATCAATGATGAATTGGCGTTGACCACTAAAGCGGACATCCGCTTCAGTCGCCAAGTCCATCTTGGAGAGCGAGTCGTTGCCAAGGCTCGTGTGATCAAACTGCGTCGGGACGGAAGAACGGACGTCACAGTGGATAGTTATGTCGGCGAAGAGTGTGTCTTTAGCGGAGACTTCACGATTTATCGTCGCGGTGAGGAGGAACAGGCATGAAATTAGCAATTGATGCAATGGGCGGGGATCACGCCCCGAAAGCGATCGTGGAAGGCGTCAAGCAGTTTGCCGACGCATTCCCGAACGAATCGATGGAACTGTTTTTAGTCGGAGATGAGGTCAAACTCGCTTCGTACGGGTTGACCGACCCGCGAATCAAAATCGTTCCAGCGAGCGAAGTCATCACCGGGGACGACGAACCGGTCCGAGCCGTCCGTCGCAAAAAGGACAGCTCACTCGTCGTGGCGGCCAAACTCGTCAAAGACGGAGAGGCCGACGCACTCGTCTCGGCTGGGAATACCGGTGCTCTCATGGCGGCGTCACTGTTCGTCATCGGACGGATCCCAGGAATCGAGCGCCCCGCGTTGTCACCTACGTTCCCTACATATACGGGTAGCGGTGTCGTCATTTTAGACGTCGGGGCCAACCCGGACGCGAAGGCCGAGCACTTGGTCGACTATGCGATCATGGGCTCGCTCTATGCCGAGCACGTTCGCGGCGTCAAACGTCCGCGGGTCGCGCTACTGAACATCGGGACCGAGGCTGGGAAAGGAAACGCCCTCACGAAAGAGGCGTACCCCCTCCTTGAACAAGCCCCGGTCCACTTTGTCGGCAACGTGGAAGCGCGCGAGGCGATGTCCGGTGATGTCGATGTCATCGTCACGGAAGGGTTCGCCGGAAACATCTTGCTCAAAGGTGTCGAAGGTTCGTCGTCGATGCTCATGAAGATGATGAAAGAGCAGTTCACGAGCGATCTCGTCTCGAAGCTCGCCGCTCTCGTCTTAAAACCGAAGTTGAAGCGATTGAAACAAACATTAGATTATCGGGAACACGGTGGGGCCGGCTTGTTCGGAATCAACGCCCCGGTCATTAAAGCACACGGTTCGAGCGACGCGCTCGCCATCATGAGCGCGCTTAAACAGGCGAAAATCATGGTCGATCACGACGTCGTCGCGAAAATCAAACAAGCAAAAGCCACAAACTAATTCAAAGAAGGTGAGTACATGGGGAAAACAGCATGGGTATTTCCGGGACAAGGGTCACAAGCCGTCGGCATGGGCCAAACGTTCCTCGACAATCCTGAACAACTGCAAGCGATCAACCGTCGCCTCGGATTTGATTTACTCGACGCCATGGCGGCAGGATCAAAAGAAGAGCTTCAACGTACAGAAGTGGCCCAACCGGCCATCGTGGCGCATGCGGCATCACTCGCACAAGCTCACGCCAAAACGGGGGCCACTCCAGACTTGGTGATCGGTCACAGCGTCGGAGAATATGCGGCACTCGTCGTCGCCGGCGTCATCGACTTGGAAGAAGCGAGCGTGCTCGTCCACGAACGCGGCAAGCTCATGTCAGAAGTGAAGGATGGGACGATGGCAGCCGTCATCGGTATGACCGATGTCGACGAAGCGTTCCATGTGACGGAGAAAATCAGTGCTAGCGGGAACCTTGTACAAATCGCCAACTACAACTGTCCGGGTCAGTTCGTCATCTCGGGGCATGTCGATGCGGTCAAACAGGCCGAAACAGACTTGAAAGAAGCAGGCGCGAAACGCGTCTTGCCGCTGAACGTCTCAGGGGCGTTCCACAGCTCCTACATGATGCCGGCCGCGACGCGGTTCAAAGATGTGCTCGCTTCTTCGCCGTTCAAACCGGCGGCGATTGGGATCATTTCCAACGTCGATGCGGATATCCATACCGACCCGGAAAAATTGAAAGCACTTCTCACCGAGCAATTGTACGCCTCGGTCCGATTCGAAGCGTGTGTTCGCAAAGCGATCGACGCTGGCGTCGACACGTTCATCGAATTCGGTCCGACGTCACCACTGTCAGGTCTTATCAAACGGATCGATTCGAAAGTGACGATCAAACAGGCGACGACGCTCGAAGAGGTGGCCGCGTTAGGAGGAGAAGTACGTGCATGACCAAGTAGCAATCGTGACAGGCGCATCTCGAGGAATCGGGGCCGCCATCGCGAAGCGTTTAGGGGAGGACGGCTTTCGGGTCGTCGTGAATTACTCGGGTAGTGTTGAGAAAGCGAACGCTGTCGTCAGCGAGATCGAAGCGAACGGTGGCGAGGCCATCGCCGTCAAAGCCGACGTCTCGAACAGTGATGATGTGAAAGCACTCATCAAGACGGCGGTCGACACGTACGGCCGCATCGATTGTCTCGTCAACAATGCAGGCATCACGCGGGATGGTCTGCTTATGCGCATGAAAGAAGCTGACTTTGACGATGTCCTGTCGACAAACTTGAAAGGTGCGTTCTTGACGTCGCAAGCCGCGACGCGGACGCTCTTGAAATCGAAGACGGGACGCATCATCAATATCGCTTCGGTCGTCGGGATCACGGGGAATGCCGGTCAGGCGAACTACGCGGCGGCGAAAGCGGGGCTCATCGGGCTGACGAAGTCGGTCGCGCGTGAACTCGCCGGACGTCACGTGACGGTGAACGCCGTCTGTCCTGGTTTCATCCAGACGGACATGACCGACGCGTTGACAGATGCGCAACGCGAGGCGACGCTCGGTCAAATCCCGTTCAATCGCTTCGGTCAGGTCGAAGATGTGGCGAACCTCGTCTCATTCCTCGCCTCTCACCAAGCGGCTTACGTGACGGGTCAGACGATTGCCGTTGACGGCGGCATGACGATGGCTTAAAATCAGAACTTTACCAATCGAAACACATTTTATATACTTTAATTTGGAGGGATTTTATCATGACAACAGAACAAATCTTAGTAGACGTACAAGCAGCAGTGGCAGAGAAACTCGGGAAAGATGTATCTGAGATCACAGCCGACAAATCATTCAAAGACGACCTCGGTGCGGATTCGCTCGAAGTTATGGAAATGGTCATGGACCTTGAAGACAAATTCGATATCACAATCGAAGATGAAGATGCTGAGAAGCTCGCGACTGTTGGCGACGTCGTCGCTTACATCGAAACTAAATTGTAATCAAGCCTCCCACCGCTCGTCATGAGCGGTGGGCTTGTGCTTATACACGGAGGGAATTATGACAAAGGACAAGCGACGGTTTGACCGTCAAGGGTCGGCGCAACGGCGTCGGCGAAATGAGCTCGAGCGGTCACGGATTCTCGAGCAGTTTAAAGTACTTGAAGAACGGCTGTCGGTTCGATTCACGAACCAAGACCTATTGATGCAAGCGTTCACCCACTCCTCATACGTCAACGAACAACGCGGTCTGAAAAAAGACAATGAGCGCTTAGAGTTTTTAGGCGACGCGGTGCTCGAGTTGACGGTGTCTCGATTTTTGTATGAGACGTATCCGGAGCGCTCCGAGGGGGAATTAACGAAGTTGCGGGCGGCCATCGTCTGTGAGCCGTCACTCGTCAACTTTGCGGAAGCCTATGCTTTCTCTGATTTTATCTTGCTTGGGAAAGGCGAAGAGTTGACCGGCGGACGCAAGCGTCCGGCGCTACTCGCGGATGTGTTCGAGTCATACATCGGCGCGCTCTATCTGGACCAAGGGATTGAACCAGTCGAACAGTTCCTCGCCGAAGCGGTTTTTCCGAAAGTCTTGGCCGGTGTGTTTGAAGAACAGACCGATTATAAGAGTCAGCTCCAAGAAAGCGTCCAGCGAGAAGGTCTCGGGCCTGTCTCGTACACGATTATCGAAGAGCGTGGTCCGGCCCATAGCCGGGAGTTCGTCGCCCATGCCCGTCTGTCAGACGATATCGTCGGCGAAGGCATCGGCCGATCGAAGAAAGAAGCCGAGCAACTCGCGGCGAAAGAAGCGTTGATCGAATTCAACCGGCAGTACGCCGGCCTATAAGAAAAGGAGTGGACCTCAATGGGTCCACTCCTTTTCTGTCATCTCATCACGTCAATTGTCCGAGTTCTTCGACAATCCCATCCACTTCAGAGATCGACAGCGATGAGCGGTTCATCACGTAGTCGTAAATCTCTTTGACGGCCGAGGCGTCGGCACGGTTATATTCTTCCGCTTTGATGGCGCCGCGGTTGATGATGTTCATTTTGTCGAGAATTTCCTCAATCATTTGTTCGTTAGTCATCGGTCGTACCCCTTTCTACAGTTCTTTTTAGAATAGCATGATTCTAGCATTTTGACGAACTGGCAACTGTGGTAAAATAAACAAATGAATGCTTACTGAGGATAGGATGGTCACGATGCACTTAAAACGAATCGAACTCGCTGGCTTTAAATCGTTTGCCAAGCGGATTGAACTGGATTTTCGTCCCGGCGTCACAGCCGTGGTTGGGCCGAACGGGAGCGGAAAATCAAATATATCGGACGCTGTTCGCTGGGTACTCGGTGAGCAGTCGGCCAAATCGCTCCGCGGAGCGAAAATGGAAGACGTCATCTTTGCCGGCAGTGAAGGTGAGAACCATCGCAACGTCGCCGAAGTGACGCTCGTCCTAGACAACACGGACGCCCATTTGCGGTTGCCATATGAAGAAGTCAGTGTGACGCGCCGCGTCACGCGGAGCGGCGACAGCGACTACTTCATGAACAAGAAGCCGTGCCGGCTTAAAGATGTGATCGACCTGTTCATGGATACGGGCCTATCACGCGATGCGTTCGCCATCATCGGGCAAGGACGGGTCGAGCAAGTCATCTCCGGGAAACCGGAAGATCGTCGGGCTGTCATCGAAGAAGCGGCCGGGGTGTTGAAGTACCGGCAGCGTAAAAAACAAGCCGAACGGAAGCTCCAAGACACCGAGTTGAACTTGTCTCGGGTCGATGACATTTTGTATGAACTCGCCGATCGGGTCGAACCGCTCCGAGAGCAGGCCGCGCTCGCACGCGAGTATCAAGTCGCCAAAGCGCGCCACGATGAGCTCGAGACGGGTATTCTCGGCGCCGAGATCACAGAACTTGGTACGGGCATCGCTCGTGTGTCCGAGCAACTGCGGACGGCCGAGACGAATCTCGCCGAGCAAGACGGCGCGTTGACCGCGATTTCAGAAGAGCGGACGACGCTTGAGGCGGCACTCGCCAAAGATCGAGAAACGCTCGACACGCTCCATCAAGAAGAACGGTCTCAAGCGACCGAGCTGGAACGGTTGACAGGTGAGATCAAGCTCGCGAAAGCCCGTGAAGAGCACGGGGCGGAGACGAAAGAACGCCTCGAGCGCCAACGTGTCGAATTGGCCGAAGAGACCGAACAGTTGACGCAGAAGTTGAACGTGGCAAACGCGGATATGGCGTCAAAAGCTGAGGCGTTACATACCGTGGAAGCGGCACGGGCCGAACTTGACGCGCAATTGACGGCGGCGACGCGTGACTTTAACGCAGAAATCGAACAGCTTCAAGGCGAAGCGTTCGAGTTGGCGACGACACGGGCCACGCTGAGCAACCAACAGAAGCGAGAACGGCGCGATATCGAACAAGCGGAAGAAGCGAAAGCTCGTCTGCTTCGTGAAAACAAGGATCGCCTTGACGTGCGGACCGAACAGACGGCATCACTCGAGGCCGAACAAGCTCGTCTCGACGAGGCTCGGGACACGTGGGAGACGCTCATGGCGGAAGAAGCTGATTTGACCGAACGGGAAGCGACGCTTCGAGACAAATTGTCGCGGGCCGAGCAGTCGTACCACGACCTTGACCGCCGGCGTCAGAAGACCGAGGACCGGATCGAATTGCTCGAACGGATGAAGCAGTCGTACGAAGGCTATTTCCATGCGGTCAAATTTGTCTTGAAAGAACGGGGGCCGGGCGTGCTCGGTGCCGTCGCAGAATTGATTCGCGTTCTCCCGTCCTATGAGGCCGCCATCGAGACGGCGCTCGGTCAGACGCAACAACATATCGTCGTCGAGACGGAAGAGGTCGGACGCCGAGAGATTGAACGATTACGGAAAGCAAGTGCCGGACGAGCCACGTTCGTACCGATGACGAGCGTAAAGGAACGTTACGTCCCGAGTGAAGTCGCACACCGTCTCGAATCAGTCGACGGATTCGTCGGCATCGCCGCCGACCTCGTCGAGACGGACCCGGCCTACGAGAAATTGAAACGGTCGCTCCTCGGCGCCGTGATTGTGGCCAATTCCCTCGAGGTGGCCAACCGGATCGCCAAGACGACGGGGTATCGCTATCGCATCGTCACGCTCGAAGGGGATATCGTCAACGTTGGCGGTTCGATGACCGGGGGTAGCCGGAAGCAAGGTGTCGCCTTGTTCACCCAGTCCCGTGAACTCGATGATTTGAAGCAAGGATTGACGCAAGGGTTGGCCATGCTTCACGAGCAACAGTTGCGGGTGTCGACGTACACCGATGAGATGTCCCGACTGCGTGCGTCGCTCCAGACGCTCAGGCTCAAGAAGCGCGAGGCCGAAGAGACGCTCCGTTCGACGGAACAGGCGTTTAGAAACTTGGAACGGGTGTCGCAAGACGCCAAAGCGCAACTCGAACTGTTCGACCATGAGATGGCGCGTTACGCCCAAACAATCGCATCCGCCACAAATGAGTTGACAAGGCTCGCCGAAGAACTCGAGGCGACTGATGCATTGCAAGCCTCGATTCGGACCGAACTCGAGGCGCTCCGCGGCGAGCAAGCCAAAGGCGCCGAGACGACGGGACAACTTCAGACAGCCATTCGTCAAAATGAACTCGATCGTCAACGCAATATGCTCGACCTCGACCGCGTCCGCGCAGAAGTCGAGCGGCTCGAGGCCGAGGTCGCTAAACAGACGTCCCGTCTCGGACAGATCGAGCGTGAGCTCGAACATGTGGCAAGCGGCCGGGTCGTCTCGTCTGCCGAGCTCGAGCTCGAGCACGTCGAGGCGGTCAAACAGATGGACGGATTGAAAGAGCGGATGGCGTTGCATACGAAACAGCTCCACGCCGAAGAAGAGTCGTATCGCATCCTCAGACAGCGTGAACAACAGGCGTCGGACGTGCGTCGTCGGGTCGAGGCGGATGTCCGCAAGCTCGAGACCGAGGCGAACGAGCTCGAGTTGAAGCGGAAGTGGAAACTCGACGCGCTCGAGGAACGAGGGCTCGTCCTCGATTTGCTTCCGACCCTCACGATACCGCTCGATGAGGCGAAAGAAGAGTTCAAACTGCTCGTTCGTCAAATCGAAGAAATCGGACCGGTCAACTTGAACGCGATCGAGGAGTTCGACCTCGTCAATGAACGCTTCATGTTCTTGTCCGAGCAACGGGACGACCTCGTCAGCGCCAAAGAGGATTTATACGACATCATCACCGAGATGGACCGTGAAGTGACGCGCTTGTTCAAAGAGACGTACACGCTCGTTCGTGGTCACTTTAAACAGACGTTCAACGAGCTGTTCGGCGGGGGGGAGGCCGATTTGAAACTAGTCGACGAGTCCGACCTGCTCAACACGGGCATCGAGATCGTCGCCAAACCGCCCGGGAAGAAGTTGCAGACGCTCAGTCTGTTATCCGGCGGAGAGCGGGCCTTGACGGCGATCGCGCTTCTGTTCGCCATCCTGAAAACGAGACCCGTCCCGTTCTGTGTGCTCGATGAAGTCGAGGCGGCTCTCGACGAGGCGAACGTCCATCGGTTCGGGGAATATATCCGGACGCTCTCAATCGATACACAATTCGTCATCATCACCCACCGTAAAGGGACGATGGAGGCGGCGGACACGCTCTACGGCGTGACGATGCAACAAAACGGTGTCTCCGAGGTGCTTTCGGTCGAACTATCCGAAGCGAAGCGCGTCGTCGAGACGGAACAAGAGATGGAGGAATTAAGTTGAGTTTTTTTAAGAAGTTAAAAGATAAATTGACGACCTCGACACAAGAGGTGTCGCAAAAGTTTACCGACGGATTGACGAAGACACGAGACGGATTTGCCAGTGCCGTCAACGACCTCGTCTATCGGTTCCGCGAAGTCGATGAGGATTTCTTCGATGAACTCGAGGATTTGCTCATCCAAGCGGATGTCGGCGTGACGACGACGATGGACCTCGTCGAAGATTTGAAAGAAGAAGTGAAACGTCGCAATTTGAAAGACCCGGTCGCTGTCCGTGACGCCCTCGTCGAAGTCGTGGCGAACCGTCTCCAAGAAGACGAGGCGGATCGTGAGTTGAACATGCAGGACGGATTGACGGTCATCTTGTTCGTCGGCGTCAATGGTGTCGGCAAAACGACGACGATCGGCAAACTCGCCCATCAATTGAAGTCGGAAGGGCGTTCGGTCATGCTCGCGGCAGGCGACACGTTCCGGGCCGGTGCCATCGATCAGCTCCAAGTCTGGGGCGAACGCGTCGGAGTCCCGGTCATCCGTCAAGCCGAAGGATCGGACCCGGCCGCGGTCGTGTTCGACGCTGTGCAGGCAGCGAAATCACGCGGCGTCGACGTCTTGATCTGTGACACGGCCGGACGTTTGCAAAACAAGGTCAACTTGATGAAAGAGCTCGAGAAAGTGAAGCGCGTCATCGAACGTGAAGTACCGAACGGGCCGCACGAGGTATTGCTCGCGTTAGATGCCACAACGGGACAAAACGCGATGGTTCAAGCGAAAGCGTTCAAAGAAGCGACGAACGTGAGCGGGATCGTCCTCACGAAGCTCGACGGGACGGCTAAAGGGGGGATCGTGCTCGCGATTCGAAACGAGCTCGATATCCCGGTCAAATATGTCGGTCTCGGTGAGAAAGTTGATGATTTACAGGCGTTCGACCCGGAACAGTTCGTGTACGGATTATTCGGGGACATCTTCGAAGAAAAACAACAGACAAACGATGACCTCGCCTAACTTTCACTGTTAAGAAAAAAACTTGACAAGAGGTGGGGACGGCTGTACTATTGGTAGTTGTAAAGGGATTTCACTTAACATGTGGAGGTGGAGGTCATGTCGCTCGAAAAGACGAATCGAATGAACTATCTGTTCGATTTTTATCAAGCGCTTCTCACACCGAAACAGCGCAACTATATGTCTCTTTATTACCTAGATGACTACTCGCTCGGAGAGATTGCGGAAGAGTTTGAAGTCAGCCGTCAAGCGGTCTACGATAACATAAAGCGTACCGAAGCGATGCTTGAGCAGTATGAGGAGAAGTTGGCCTTGTTCGAGAAATTCGAACAGCGGCAACGACTGCTTCAAACGCTCAAACGTCAAGTCGAGCACTCGCCCGATTTGACGGAAACGATTTCGGCGCTTGAGAATTTAGAGTAGGGGGCTGAAGCATGGCATTTGAAGGATTATCCGAACGGTTGCAATCGACACTGGCGAAAATGCGGGGGAAAGGTAAAATTTCCGAAGCAGATGTCAAAGAGATGATGAGAGAAGTTCGTCTCGCTCTCCTTGAAGCCGATGTCAACTTCAAAGTGGTCAAACAGTTCGTCAACGACGTGAAAGAACGGGCCATCGGCCAAGACGTCATGAAATCGTTGACACCTGGCCAACAAGTTGTCAAAATCGTTCATGAAGAGCTAACGAACTTGATGGGAAGCGACGTCGTCCCAATCACATTTAACCCAAAACCACCGACAGTCGTCATGATGGTCGGGTTACAAGGTGCGGGGAAAACGACGACGACCGGTAAGCTCGCGAATTTGATTCGCAAAAAGCATAACCGGAGTCCACTTCTCGTCGCGGCAGATATTTATCGGCCTGCGGCCATCAAACAGCTCGAGACACTCGGCAAGCAGCTCGATTTACCGGTGTTCTCACTTGGCGACCAAGTGAAGCCGGAAGAAATCGTCACGAAAGCGCTCGAGTACGCCAAAACCAATCATCACGATTTCGTGTTGATCGATACGGCCGGTCGACTTCATATTGACGAGACGCTCATGGGCGAGCTCGAAAACGTGAAGACGATTGCCAAACCAAATGAAATCTTCCTCGTCGTCGATGCGATGACGGGTCAAGATGCGGTCAACGTGGCCGATAGCTTCAATGAGAAACTCGGAATCACCGGCGTCGTGCTCACGAAGCTCGACGGTGACACACGTGGTGGGGCAGCCCTTTCAATCAAGGCAGTCACGGGAGCGCCGATTAAGTTCGTCGGTCTCGGTGAAAAGTTGGATGCCCTCGAACCTTTCCACCCGGAACGCATGGCGTCACGGATTCTTGGAATGGGTGACGTGCTCACGCTCATTGAAAAAGCCGAGTCACAGATGGACCAAGATGCCGCGAAAGAGCTTGAAAGCAAAATTCGCGACGCATCGTTCACGTTCGATGATTTTATCGAGCAATTGGGTCAAGTGAAAAACATGGGCCCGATTGATGAATTGCTCTCGATGTTACCTGGTGCAGGTAAGATGAAAGGGTTGAAGAACGTCCAAATCGACGAGAAGCAACTCGATCATGTCGAGGCGATCATTCGCTCGATGACAAAGTATGAGCGCTCCAATCCTGAAGTGCTCAACGCGAGTCGTCGCAAGCGGATCGCAAAAGGGAGCGGTCGCTCCATCCAGGAAGTGAACCGTCTCATCAAACAGTTCGATGACATGAAGAAGCTCATGAAGCAGATGTCAGGACAAATGAAAGGGAAGAAAAAAGGTCTCGGCCTTCCATTCTTCTAAGAAAACTTTTGTCAGTCGGACAAAAAAGCAGTATACTATTAAAGTTGTCAATTCTTAAACACATGATGGAGGTATATTACCATGGCAGTTAAAATTCGTCTCAAGCGCATGGGCGCAAACAAATCACCTTTCTACCGGATCGTTGTAGCTGATTCACGTTCACCACGTGATGGCCGCTTCATCGAGCAACTCGGTCACTACAACCCGGTTGCAAAACCAGAAGCAGAAGTTCGCATCAACGAAGAACTCGCTCTCAAATGGTTGGCAGACGGCGCGAAGCCATCTGACACAGTACGTAACTTGTTCTCTAAAGCAGGGATCATGGAGAAATTCCACAACGCGAAAAACGCGAAGTAAGGATGTGGCCGACCTTTTATGAGGTCGGCCCATTTTTGTGAGGAGGCATAACAATGGAATGGTTATACGTAGGTAAGATCGCCAACACCCATGGCTTAAAAGGAGAATTGAAGTTGCTCGCCGCGACCGATTTTCCGGCGGAGCGCTTCAAGAAGGGCGAGACGCTCTATTTAGACATCGACGGCAAGAAAGTTCCGTTCGAAGTGACGACGTATCGTCCACACAAGCAGTTCCATCTCGTCACGTTCAAAGGACTCGAGAACATCAATCTCGTCGAGAAATATAAAGGGATGAAGCTATACGTCCACGTCGAGCACGTCCACGAGTTGCCGGAACATGAGTTTTATTACCATGAGATTATCGGCTGTGAGGCTGTCGTCGATGGTGAGGTCATCGGAGTCGTCGATGACATCTTCGAGACCGGCGCGAACGACGTCTGGGTCATCAAACGTCCTGGCAAGTCGGATGCGCTCATCCCGTACATCGAATCGGTCGTGAGCGACATCGATGTCGAGGCGAAACGTGTCGTCATCACCCCGATTCCGGGAATGATCGACGATGAAGATTGATGTCTTAACCTTATTCCCTGAGATGTTCGCCCCGCTCGATCATTCGATCGTCGGACGGGCGCGCACGCTCGGTCACGTCGAGATGGCGTTCACGAACTTCCGTGACTTCTCGACGAACAAGCACCACAAAGTCGACGATTATCCGTACGGGGGCGGGGCAGGCATGCTTCTCACCCCGCAACCGATCTTTGACGCCTTTGACGCGATCGCGAAGACGCGTCCCCGTGTCATCGTCACGACACCGACCGGACGCCGTTTTGACCAACGAATGGCAGAAGAGTGGGCGTCCGAGGAACACCTCATCTTTTTGTGCGGTCATTATGAAGGGTTCGACCAACGGATCCATGACGAGCTCGCGACGGACGAGGTGTCAATCGGCGATTTCGTCATGACCGGCGGTGAGCTCGCGGCGATGGTCATGATCGATGCGACGGTGCGGCTCATCCCGGAAGTGCTCGGCGATCAAGCGAGCCACGAGGACGACTCGTTTTCGACGGGACTCCTCGAATACCCGCACTACACGCGTCCAGCCGACTTCCGGGGCCTCAAGGTACCGGACGTCCTCTTGTCGGGCAATCATGCCAACATCGAGACGTGGCGCCGTGAACGGTCACTTGAACGCACGTATCGACGGCGGCCGGAACTGCTCGAGCAAATCGACCTGTCGAAGGCGGATAAAAAATTCATTGAATCGTTGCGCGATTGACCAAATTATGCTATGTTTGAGCATGTGGGTTAACCCCCACCGATTACCGATGTTCCGCTGTTGGATGCTTGGGCAGATGAAGATATGAACATTGAAGAAAAAGGAGAACAATTCATGAACACACAAAAACTGTTCCGTGAAATCACAGAAGAACAATTCAAATCGGACGTACCTGCTTTCCGTCCTGGTGACACAGTACGTGTCCACGTTAAAGTCGTAGAGGGAACGCGTGAGCGTATCCAGATCTTCGAAGGCGTTGTCATTAAGCGTAAAGGTGGCGGCATCAGCGAAACATTCACAGTCCGTAAGATCTCTTACGGCGTAGGTGTTGAGCGTGCATTCCCGCTTCACTCACCGCGTGTCGCGCAAATCGAAGTCGTTCGTTACGGTAAAGTCCGTCGTGCGAAACTCTACTACCTCCGCAACCTTCGCGGTAAAGCAGCACGTATTAAAGAAATCCGTCGTTAAGATGGGGATTAAGCTTGTCGCTTGCGACAAGCTTCTTTTTTTCTAGTACAATAAGTTCAAACGGACAGAGGAGTGAGGCAAGTTGAAAGAAGTGTTCAGTTGGCTTAAGGCGATCGTCGTGGCGCTCGTCATCGCGTTCGTGATCCGGACGTTCATCTTTGTACCTGTCATCGTCGAGGGAGAGTCAATGATGCCGACGCTCCAAAATGCCGATCGCATGATCGTCAGCAAAATTTCGAACTACGTCGGTGAGCTCGATCGGGGCGATATTATCGTCTTCCACGCGACGGAATCAAAAGACTATATCAAACGCGTCATCGCCATTCCTGGCGACACGCTCGAATATCGGGACGATACGCTTTACTTGAACGGCGAAGCGGTCGAAGAACCGTATTTAGAGGATTTCCAGGCCCAGATGAACGGCTTTCCTCTTACCGAAAACTTCACGCTCGAACAAGTGACGGGCGAAACAGTCGTCCCGGAAGGTTCGTACTTCGTGATGGGTGACAATCGACAAAACTCGAAAGACAGCCGTGAAATCGGCTTTGTCCCGAAAGAGGACGTCGTCGGCAAAACGAACTTCGTGTTCTGGCCGCTCGGCGATTTCGGGACCGTACAAGAATAAGGTGGTGTTTTTTTGGCAATTCAATGGTTCCCTGGCCACATGGCCAAGGCACGAAGACAAGTAACAGAAAAGTTAAAGCTCATCGATGTCGTCATCGAACTCGTCGATGCACGCGTCCCACAATCAAGCCGTAACCCGATGGTCGATGAGATCACAGAAGGCAAACCGCGTCTCATCGTCTTGAATAAAGCCGATATGGCCGATCCCGTCGTCACCGACGCCTGGCTCCGCGCCTTGAAGCGTGACGACGTCGAGGTCGTCGCCGTCGACGCGAAACATAGCAAAGGCTTGAAGCAGCTCATGTCGGGCGCCGAGAAGCTCATGCAAGAAAAGCATGACCGCATGCGTGAGAAAGGCCGGAATCCCGGTCCGATCCGCGCCCTCATCATCGGCATCCCGAACGTCGGGAAATCGACGCTCATCAACCGCCTCGCTGGACGCAATATCGCTGTCACTGGCGACCGTCCGGGTGTCACGAAGCGTCAGCAATGGATCAAGATGAAGGGCGGCGAGATGGAATTGCTCGATACGCCGGGGATTCTGTGGCCGAAGTTTGAGGACCAGATGGTCGGTTATCGCTTGGCGGCGACCGGTGCCATCAAGGACGATATTTTGAACCTTGATGATATCGCGCTCTATGCGGCCCGTGAGCTATCGGCCCGCTATCCGGAACAGGTGAAAGAGCGATTCAAAATCGATCAACTGCCGGAAGACGCCGTCGAACTGCTCGAATTGATCGGGAAGAAACGTGGACTCGTCAGCGGCGGCTACGTCGATTTCGAGAAGGCGAGCGAATTACTATTGAACGAACTACGTCATGAGAAAATCGGACGGGTCTCTCTTGAGACACCGGCCGACCATGAGATGGCGTGAAGTCCTGTGCAAACAGGGCTTTTTTGAATAGGAGGAACAGCATGACGATTCAAGCGATTAAACAACGGCTACAGACGGTCCGATATGAAGAGTGGGAAGCAGTCCGGGCCGAACTGAAGGATGACCCGCGCGCAGGCGTCCAGACGTTGCTCAGGCAGCGTGAGCGCCAGTTCAAGGTCGAACGTGAGCGCCAGGACGATTATGCGGCCCGGAGCGTGTTCGAGGACGAGTTGAAGGCAAACGGCTATGTCCGCATCGGTGGCGTCGATGAGGTCGGTCGAGGACCGCTCGCCGGTCCGGTCGTCGCCGCGGCCGTGATCTTGCCGGAAGGATTTTATCATCCGGGCTTGAACGACTCGAAACTGATGTCGCCATCAGCACGTGAAGTCGCGTATCGGGCGCTCATGGACGAGGCCATGGTCGGCGTCGGCATCGTCGACGCCGACGTGATTGACCGCGTCAACATTTACGAGGCGACGAAACTCGCGATGATGGAGGCGGTCCGGCAACTCGGTGAAGTCGATGCGCTCTTGATTGACGCGATGACGCTCGAGCTCGACGTCCCGCAACAATCGCTCATCAAAGGCGACGCCCGGAGCGTATCGATCGCGGCGGCGAGCGTCGTCGCCAAAGTCGTCCGTGACAACATGATGGAAGACTACGCCGTCCTCTATCCCGGCTACGGTTTCGAACAGAACGCCGGTTACGGGACGAAAGCGCACTTGGCCGGACTAGCGGAACAGGGGATCACGCCAATCCACCGAAAATCGTTCGCGCCGATTAAACATATGTAGGAGGGGTCATCATGCGGATCGATCATCAAGGCGTCATGCCGTTCAAAGTCACGGAACAGAATTCGAGGCAACTGCTCATCGGCAATACGGTCGTCGGTCGGGTGCTCCAGCTGCTGCCAGGCGGCGAGGCGGTCATGCAACTGCCGCAAGGCTTGTTCCGGGTCGGGGTGAACGCTGACGTCAAAGAGAATGTCACGTACAAGATGGTCGTCACCGAGCTCGAACCGAAACTCGTCTTGAAAGTCGTGCCGCAACAAGCAGAAGCCCTTGCGCAAGCAGCACGGTCCCCGCTCGCCCTTTTAAGTTCGGAACTCGGACGGCTCGCCCGTCAGCCGCTCGACACGCCTGAATCGCTTCAGGCGCAAGGGCGTCAACTGCTCGAGAGCGGAGCCGGGTCGGATGTGAAGCAACTCATCGGCGAGTTGTTCAAAGCGAAAGGGGACCCGAAGTTCGAGCAGTTCGTCCGGGCTCAGGAGACGTTCAATGCCCTTCAGACGCCGCCATACGTCGCCCAAGCATTTCACATACCGCAATTAGGACCGTTTGAACAAGTCCGATTCCGCCTCGAGGCGCCGAAGGGCGAGATGATTGACGCCGACCACGCACGCATCGTCCTATTTTTGGAGACACCGAAGTTTGGAGAGACGGGTATCGATTTGCTCGTCCAAAAGCGACACGTCTCGATCAAAGTGTTCAATGAACGGCACGATTTGAGCCCGTTCGTCAACGCTTATGAGCCGTCGCTCAGCAAGGCGCTTGAAGCGAGCGGCTATGAACTGTCACGCTTCTCGTTCGAAGAAAAGCGGGAATCCGTGCCAGACACGTTCGCCCCGCTCGGAAAGGTGGATCAACGCATATGACGGACCGTAAGCAAGCGATCGCCTTGTCCTACGAGCAATCGATGGATTCACCGCGTGTCGTCGCCAAAGGGGGCGGACTCGTCGCCGAGCGCATGCTCGCGCTCGCGCAGGAGAACGGGGTCCCGATCCATGAGGACCCGGCGCTATTGTCACTATTGTCCGCTTTACAGATTGAGGAGCATATTCCGGACGACCTTTATCAGGTCATCGCCGAGCTTTTCGTGTTTCTTTATCAGATGGAACAAGGAAAAATCGAAGATGTCTAGGGGTAGATGTGAAAAAAAGATGAAAACTTAAAGCAAGAACGATAGACAGCGCTTTCAGTTTTTCGTTACAATAGACGTGCCGATATTAAAGGGGACTAAGGGGGAAACGAAATGAATATCCATGAGTATCAGGCGAAAGAATTGCTTCGTGCGTTCGGAGTGGCCGTACCTACGGGCTATCCGGCGTTTAGTGTTGAAGAAGCAGTTACAGCCGCTGCCAAGCTAGACGGTGAACTAAAAGTTGTCAAAGCCCAGATTCACGCAGGGGGCCGCGGGAAAGCCGGCGGTGTCAAACTTGCGAAGACGGATGAGGAAGTCAAACAGTATGCGTCAGAGATTCTCGGCAAGACGCTCGTCACGCACCAGACTGGACCTGAAGGGAAAGTCGTGCAACGCCTTTACATCGAAGAAGGATCTGCGATTGATCAAGAATTTTACTTAGGACTTGTGCTTGACCGTTCGATCGGCCGAATTGTCATCATGGGTTCATCAGAAGGCGGTATGGACATCGAAGAAGTCGCTGAACATACGCCAGAAAAGATTCATAAAGAGGTCGTCGACCCGGTCGTCGGACTCCGTCCGTTCCAAGCGCGCCGTCTTGCCTTCAAGATGGAAGTGCCGACCAAGCTCGTCAACAAGTTCAGTGACATGGTCATGAAACTGTACAAAGTGTATGTCGAGACGGATTGTACGATCGCAGAGATCAACCCGCTCGTCACGACGAAAGACGGAAACGTCATCGCCCTCGATGCGAAGCTCAACTTCGACAGCAACGCGCTTTATCGTCATAAAGACATCGTCGACCTGCGCGACACGACAGAAGAAGATCCGCGTGAAGTCGAGGCGTCAAAACACGACCTCAGCTATATCGCGCTCGACGGCAACATCGGTTGCCTCGTTAACGGTGCCGGCCTGGCCATGGCGACGATGGATATCATCAAGCATTATGGCGCCGAACCCGCTAACTTCCTCGATGTAGGCGGCGGTGCAACGAAAGAAAAAGTAACGGAAGCGTTCAAATTGATTTTGTCAGATGACCAAGTCAAAGGAATCTTCGTTAACATCTTTGGTGGCATCATGAAGTGTGACATCATTGCTGAAGGTATCGTCGCGGCGACGAAAGAAATCGGTCTCGATTTGCCACTCGTCGTCCGTTTAGAAGGTACGAACGTGGATGCGGGACGACGCATTCTCGATGAATCTGGACTTGCGATCACTTCGGCGAGCTCGATGGCTGACGGTGCAGAAAAAATCGCGGCACTCGTTCGATAAGGGGGAAACGACATGAGTATTTGGGCGAATCAAGATACAAAAGTGATCATTCAAGGGATCACGGGGAAACAAGGTCTGTTCCACGGCGAACAGATGCTGGCATATAACACGAAATTGGTCGGAGGGGTGACACCTGGTAAAGGTGGCACGACCGTCCTTGACGGCGTACCGGTCTTTAACACGGTATCCGAGGCAGTCGAAGCGACTGGCGCGAACGCGTCAATCATCTACGTGCCACCTGCGTTCGCAGCCGATTCGATTATGGAAGCGGCCGATAGCGGCATCGAGTTGATCATCTGTATCACAGAAGGTATCCCGGTCATCGACATGATTCAAGTGAAGCGTTACCTCGAGGACAAGCCGGCCCGTCTCATCGGACCGAACTGCCCGGGAATCATCACGCCAGGGGAAGCAAAACTTGGCATCATGCCAGGCTATATCCATACGAAAGGCCACGTCGGTATCGTCTCGCGTTCAGGGACGCTCACGTACGAGGCGGTCCATCAGTTGACGACGGCCGGAATCGGACAATCGACAGCTGTCGGAATCGGGGGAGACCCGGTCAACGGCACGAACTTCATCGACACGCTCCAAGCGTTCAATGAAGACGAGGACACGAAAGCGGTCATCATGATCGGTGAAATCGGTGGGACGGCTGAAGAAGAGGCTGCTGAATGGGTGAAGGCGAACATGACGAAGCCAGTCATCGGCTTCATCGGCGGTCAAACCGCTCCTGAAGGGAAACGGATGGGCCATGCGGGCGCCATCATCTCAGGCGGAAAAGGAACGGCCGCCGAGAAAATCAAGACGTTGAATGCCAACGGGATCGAAGTCGCCGAGACGCCTGCCGTCATCGGAGAGACGCTCATCCGGGTGTTGAAGCAAGAAGGATTGTATGAAGCTTGCGTGACGGGTCAACCGACCACGTAAACCATTCGGAAATGAGGGATGCGCGCCATCCCTCATTTTTTTAGAGGTGATTGTGATGAATCAAACAATCGCTCGATTCGCGGCTGAACGGCTGCCGGTCGAGTTCGTCCATCATTACTTATCGCATCCGGGTTCGAGCACTCGTCCCTTCCATCCGAACGTCTGGAACAAAGCAAAACGGGCGCTTCGTTCAACGGTCACGTACGACCGTTTTTTGACGTGGGAAGACGACGCGTTCCCGCGCGCGTTGCTCGACATACCGAACCCGCCGTATTGTTTGTTTTACCGAGGCGATTTAGAGGTACTACAACAACAAACGACCGCTTTGGTCGGAAGCCGTGAATTGAATCGCATCAGCCATCGTCTCGTCGAGCATTTCTACCCTTTAATAGAAGAAACTGTCTCGGTATCGGGCGGTGCGCTCGGCATCGATGGTCTCGTCCATGAGTTGGCACTCCAGCATAACCGTCCGACAATCGCTGTCCTCGGAGCGGGCTTTTCACACATGTATCCTCAAGCGCATGCGCCGCTGTTCGAACGAATTTCGAGACACGGGTTACTCCTCACCGAATACCCACCGGAAACACCTGTCAAAAAATTTCAATTTTTAGAACGTAATCGTCTCGTCAGCGGACTCGGCGATCAGCTCGTCGTCATTCAGGCCCGTCAGAAGAGCGGGACGATGAATACGGTCGGACATGCGCTCGAGCAAGGAAAGACGGTGTTTGCGGTACCTGGAAGCCCGCTTGATCCGCTCGCGGCAGGTCCGAATCGATTGATTGAGGACGGGGCGATTCCATTGACGACTTCCGACCAAATTCTAATGCGTTCAAGGATTGGACGTTGACAAACGAGCGACAACATGAATATTATGGTAGGGATTTAAAACGACCTCTAAAAGGGGAGCAGATGTATGGCAAAATATTTGGTGATCGTCGAATCACCGGCGAAAGCAAAGACAATTAAACGTTATTTAGGATCGAATTACACGGTCAAAGCGTCAATGGGTCACGTCATCGATTTACCGAAAAGTCAACTCGGTGTCGACGTGGAACATGACTTTGAACCGAAGTACATTACGATTCGTGGAAAAGGCCCAGTTTTGAAAGAATTGAAGACGGCAGCCAAAAAAGCGACGAAAATCTTTCTCGCGGCTGACCCGGATCGCGAAGGGGAAGCGATCGCCTGGCATCTAGCGCGTGCCCTCGGTGTCGACGAAACGACAGAATGTCGGGTCGTCTTTAACGAGATCACGAAAGATGCGATCAAGGAGTCATTCAAGCACCCACGTAAAATCAATCACGATCTCGTCGACGCCCAACAAGCGCGGCGAATTTTGGATCGTCTCGTCGGATACGGGATGAGCCCATTATTATGGAAGAAAGTCAAAAAAGGCTTATCGGCCGGACGTGTCCAATCAGTGGCCGTCAAAATGATCATCGACCGGGAGCGGGAGATCAACGCCTTCGACCCAGAAGAGTATTGGACGATCAAACTCATGCTCAACCATGAAGGCGAATTGTTCGAGACATCGTTTTATGGGAAAGACGGGAAGAAACTGGAGCTCAAGAGCGAGGCAGACGCCGACGCGGTGCTCAACGCGATCGACGACTCGTTCAAAGTCATCGATGTCACGAAGAAAGAGCGGAAGCGGAACGCCTCGCTCCCGTTTACGACAAGTTCGCTCCAACAGGATGCGGCCCGTAAGCTCAACTTCCGTGCCAAGAAAACGATGATGCTCGCGCAACAGCTTTACGAAGGGATCGACCTCGGTAAGAAAGAAGGTACCGTCGGTTTGATCACGTATATGCGTACCGATTCGACACGGATCTCAGATTTGGCGAAAGAAGAAGCGAAATCGTATATCGAGTCCACGTTCGGTGAAGAGTATGTCGCATTGCAGAAACAAAAAGAGAAGAAGGCGGCAAACGCCCAGGATGCCCACGAAGCGATTCGTCCGACATCGGCGTTACGTGACCCGGCCTCGGTCAAAGCATACCTGTCACGCGACCAGCTCCGACTGTACAAGTTGATTTGGGAACGTCTCGTGGCGAGCCAAATGGCGCCGGCCATCCTCGACACGGTAAAAATCGACGTCGAATCGAACGGCATGATTTTCCGTGCCAACGGGTCGACCGTCAAATTCCCAGGTTTCATGAAAGTGTATATCGAATCGAAAGATGATGATATCGAAGATACGAATCCAGAAAAAGAAGGGTTGCTCCCACCGCTCGAAGTCGACGACCTCGTCAAGTTCGACACGATCGAGCCGAAACAGCACTTCACCCAACCGCCGCCGCGTTATAGCGAGGCACGGCTCGTGCGGGCGATGGAAGAGCTCGGGATTGGTCGTCCGTCGACATATGCACCGACGCTCGACACGATTCAAAAACGCGGCTACGTCGTCCTCGAAGAGAAGAAGTTCGTCCCGACGGAGCTCGGTGAACTTGTCATCGAGATGATTGACGAGTATTTCAACGATTTCATCACCGTACAGTTCACGGCCGACATGGAGACGCTCCTCGACTCGATCGAGAACGAGGAAGTCCAATGGACCGACGTCGTTGCCCCAATCTATCGCAGTTTCGAGAAACGCTTGAAACGGGCCGAGGCCGAGATCGAGAAGATCGAAGTGAAAGATGAACCGGCTGGCATCGACTGTGAAGTATGCGGTGCGCCGATGGTCATCAAAATGGGCCGCTACGGTAAATTTATGGCGTGCTCGAACTTCCCGAACTGTACGAACACGAAACCGGTACAAGTCGAGATCGGCGTCCCATGTCCGAGCTGCAAAGACGGACAAGTCGTCGAACGACGCAGTAAAAAAGGTCGTCTATTCTACGGCTGCTCGAACTATCCAGACTGTGAGTTCGTCTCATGGGACAAACCGGTCGCGAAACCGTGTCCGGAATGTGGTAAGATGATGGTCGAGAAAAAAATCAAAGACGGCGTGAAATATCAATGTACGAACTGTACCCATGCCGAGGTACATCAGTTAGAGGAGGATTAACTTTGCAGCAACGTGTAACTGTGATCGGAGCGGGCCTCGCCGGCTCCGAGGCGGCTTGGCAACTCGCGAAGCGCGGGATTCAAGTCGATTTGTATGAAATGAGACCGGTGCGAAAGACGCCGGCACACCATACGGACCAATTCGCGGAATTGGTCTGCTCGAACTCGCTCCGGGCGAACGGGCTCCAAAATGCGGTCGGTGTCTTGAAGGAAGAGATGCGTACGCTCGACTCGCTCATCTTGAAAGCGGCGGATACGGCGAGCGTACCGGCCGGCGGCGCTCTCGCCGTCGACCGTCACGACTTCGCAGGATTCGTGACCGACACGTTGAAAAACCATCCGAACGTGACCGTGCACAACGAAGAGATCACGGCGATTCCGGACGGGATCGTCATCATGGCGACCGGGCCGCTCACATCGCCTGACCTTTCGGCTTCGCTCAAAGCGTTCACTGGTGAAGACTATTTGTACTTCTACGACGCAGCCGCTCCAATCTTGGACGGCGAGACGATCGACCGGGACAAGGTTTACTTGAAGTCACGTTACGATAAGGGCGAAGCGGCCTACCTCAACTGTCCGATGACGGAAGAGGAGTTCGACTTGTTCTATGACGAACTCGTCAAAGCCGAAGTCGTCCCGCTCAAAGAGTTCGAGAAAGAGATTTACTTCGAAGGCTGCATGCCGTTTGAAGTACTCGCCCAACGCGGCAAGAAGACGCTCTTATTCGGACCGATGAAGCCGGTCGGCCTCGAAGATCCGAAGACGGGCAAACGTCCGCATGCGGTCGTGCAATTGCGGCAAGATAACTCGGCCGGGACGCTCTTCAACTTGGTCGGTTTCCAGACGCACCTGAAGTGGGGAGAACAGAAACGAATCATTCAATTGATTCCAGGTCTTGAGAACGCCGAGATCGTGCGTTACGGTGTCATGCACCGGAACACGTTCATCAACTCACCGAGCCTCTTGAAACCGACGTATCAGGCCCGCACACGCGACACGTTGTTCTTTGCCGGCCAGATGACCGGTGTCGAAGGGTATGTCGAGTCGGCGGCCTCCGGTCTCCTCGCCGGGATCAACGCGGCGAAGCTGATCGCTGGGGAAGAGCTCGTCGTTCTCCCGCGTGAGACGATGCTCGGTTCGATGGCGCACTACATCACGACAACGGACGGGAAACACTTCCAACCGATGAACGCGAACTTCGGTCTCGTGCCGTCGCTTGAAGACGCTCCGAAGAAGATGAAGAAACAAGAACGTTACGAGCGCTACGCGAACCGTGCCCTCGAAACGATTCAACAGTATAAAGAGATTTAAGGGAAAGGAGCCATTTTTTGGCTCCTTTTTGATGAATCTAAATTTCAATTGTGTAATTTGTACAACACTTTGAAAATTTTCAGATTATTGAAGAGGTATCTATTGTCACCTCTGACTGTGTATGCTATGCTAATTTCGATTTGACGGGAACATGCGTTTTTAAGCTGAAAACGAGGAGGCGAGAGGATGAGATTCGTTGACGATCAACAATCGTTTTTGCGCTATTGCCAAGTCGAACGCCGACTGTCTCCTCATACAAAACGCTCTTACGAGCAGACGCTCGACCAGTACGCCGTTTATTGCCAATCGACACATCAAGATCCTTATGATGTGCAGTCGGCGCGGCGTTATTTATATGCTCTTTATGAGGCAGACACCGCCACGACGACGGTCGCCCAAAAAGTATCGTGTCTCAAACAATTCGGGAAATTTGTGGCACGTGAAACGGGCGGTGAACCGTTGTTTCATGGTTTGACGTCACCGAAACGGCGAAAGTCGCTACCGACGTTCGCCGTGCCGAGCGAGGTCGAACAGCTTTTGAAGGCAGCCGAAGGGCAAGACGACCCATTCCTACGGGCACGTGATGTCGCGATCGTCGAGATGTTGTACGGGACAGGCATGCGTGTCGCCGAGTTGTGCGGCATGGACGTGTCGTCCTACGATGCGGGCCTCGCGTTCGTCCATGTCGTCGGGAAAGGGAAGAAAGAACGTTACATCCCAATCGGGCAGTTCGCCATCGAGGCGCTCGACCGTTACGTAGACATGCGGCAAACGTGCACGACGACTCAGGAAACGGCATTATTTCTCAGTCAAAAAGGGAATCGGGTGACAACGGACCAAATTCGCTACGTCATGAAGCGACTCCGGAAGCTAGGAGGCCTTCACAAGCCGTTGACGCCACACTCACTCCGTCACAGTTTTGCGACGGACCTGCTCGAGCGCGGGGCGGACCTTCGCGCCGTCCAGGAACTGCTCGGACACGAGTCGCTCTCCACGACCGGACGTTATACCCACGTCTCGACCGAGCGTCTGCGAGCGGTCTATCAAGCTACACATCCGAGAAAGTAGGAGGTCATCAGATGTTTCATGCAACCACGATTTTCGCGGTCCGCCATAACGGACACGGCGCGATGAGCGGAGACGGACAAGTCACGTTCGGGAACGCCGTCATCATGAAAAACAAGGCCAAAAAAGTACGACGTCTTTATGGCGGCAAAGTCGTCGCCGGATTCGCCGGCAGCGTCGCCGACGCGTTCACCCTTTTCGAAAAGTTTGAATCGAAACTTGAGATGTATAACGGAAACTTGCCGCGTGCGGCCGTCGAGCTGGCCAAGGAGTGGCGTGGGGATAAGATGCTCCGCCAACTTGAGGCGTTGTTGATCGTCATGGACAGCGATCACTTATTGCTCGTGTCTGGGAACGGGGAAGTGATTGAACCGGACGACGGCATCTTGGCCATCGGTTCGGGCGGGAACTACGCCCTCGCCGCCGGACGTGCCCTCGTGCGGCATTCGCCGGAGAAAACAGCAGAAGACATAGCCCGTGCCGCTCTCGAGATTGCAGGGGAGCTGTGCGTCTACACGAACGACCAAGTCATCGTAGAAACGATCGGAGGCGATTCTGAATGAAACGTGAACTGACACCCCGCCAAATCGTAGCGGAGTTAGACCGCTTCGTCATCGGACAGAAAGATGCGAAGCGCGCGGTCGCGATCGCGCTCCGCAATCGCTATCGGCGTCAAAAACTGAGCGCCGACTTGCGCGATGAAGTGACACCGAAGAATATCTTGATGATCGGACCGACCGGTGTCGGGAAAACGGAAATCGCGCGACGGTTGGCCAAACTCGTCGGCGCACCGTTCGTCAAAGTCGAAGCGACGAAGTTCACGGAAGTCGGTTATGTCGGCCGTGACGTCGAGTCGATGGTCCGGGACCTCGTCGAAGATTCGGTCCGTCTCGTGAAGGAAGAGAAGAAAGAGGGCGTGAAAGAACAAGCCGAGGTCGCAGCGACCGAACGCATCCTCGACGCCCTGCAAGGGAAAGCCAAGGTCGAGCCGACCGCATCCAATCCGTTTGAGGCGCTGTTCGGGGGTCAAGGTCAAAAGACCGAGGAACCGACGAGCACACAGTCGTCCGATCGCGCGCAACTGCGCCGCTTGCTTGAACTTGGTGAGCTCGAAGAACGGTTGATTGAGGTCAACCTCGAAGAAAAACAGACCGTCGACTTGTTCCAAGGACAAGGCATGGAAGGGTTATCGAATCTCCAAGACATGCTCGGTCAAATCGTGCCGAAAAAACGGAAAAAGCGCAAACTGCCAGTCCGTGAAGCACGACCGCTCATCGTCGCTGAAGAAGCGGAGAACTTGCTCGACATGAACGAGGTTCATGACGAGGCCGTCCGCCGCAGTGAACAGATGGGCATCATCTTCGTCGATGAGATCGACAAGATTGCGACGAAGTCGCAAGAGCACGCCGGTGTCTCGCGGGAAGGGGTCCAACGTGACATCCTCCCAATCGTCGAAGGGTCGACCGTCGTGACGAAGTATGGCCCGGTCAAGACGGACCACGTGCTGTTTATCGCCGCTGGCGCATTCCATATGGCCAAACCGTCCGATTTGATTCCTGAACTTCAAGGTCGGTTCCCGATTCGCGTCGAATTGGGCAGCTTGACCGAAGAAGACTTCGTCAAGATCTTGACCGAGCCGTCCCAAGCACTCATCAAGCAGTACACCGCTCTTCTCGAGTCTGAGGAGATCAGTGTCGAGTTCACGCATTCGGCCATCGAAGAGATCGCTCGTATCGCCACGCACGTCAACCGAGAGACGGACGACATCGGGGCCCGCCGCTTGTACACGATCATGGAGCGCGTGCTTGAGGACTTGTCGTTCGAGGCGGCCGATATGCCGCAGACACACGTTCAAATCACACCGGCTTATGTGAAAGAAAAAGTCGGATCGATCGCGGAAGATCGAGACTTGAGCCAATTTATACTATAAGATTCTGTATGCACATACAGGGAGGAAAATAAGAATTATGAACTTACTAGACAAAACACGCCAATTGAACACGATGCTTCAACAAGAGGCAAGCGCACACGTTGATTTTAAAGAAATGGCGGACAAAATGCGCGAAGTACTCGAAGCGAATACGTTCATCGTGAGCCGTCGCGGCCGCTTGCTCGGTTTCGCGATCAAACAACAGATCGAGAACGAACGGATGAAGGCGTTTTTAGTCGACCGCCAATTCCCGGAGCCTTATGCCTCGAACTTGTTCAACGTGAAAGAGACGACAGAAAACATCGGCATCGACAGTGAATATACAGCCTTCCCGGTTGAGAACCGTGAACTGTTCCTCGACTCGATGACGACGATCGTCCCAATCATCGGAGGCGGCGAACGTCTCGGGACACTCGTACTCGGTCGTCTCAACAATGAGTTCACGGAAGACGACCTCGTCTTGGCAGAATATAGCGCGACGGTCGTCGGAATGGAAATCCTGCGTGAGAAAGCGGCTGAAGCCGAGGCGTCGGCCCGTAAGAAGGCGGTCGTTCAAATGGCGATCAACTCGCTCTCTTATTCAGAGCTCGAAGCAATCGAACATATCTTCGAGGAGCTCGGTGGAAACGAAGGGCTGTTAGTTGCTTCCAAAATTGCCGATAGAGTGGGAATCACACGTTCGGTCATCGTCAATGCGCTCCGCAAATTGGAAAGCGCAGGCGTCATCGAATCACGTTCGCTTGGTATGAAAGGAACGTATATTAAGATACTAAATGACAACTTCTTGTTCGAATTACAAAAGTTGAAATCGAATTGAAATAAAGACAATTCAGTATATGAATTATAGGAAAGTCTATTGAATTAGGACTTTCGACTTATAAAGTCGCTTCCGATACGTCGGGGGCGACTTTTTTTAGTGCAAAAGTAATTATTTTCAGAATTCGTCGTAAATTCGACAAAAACAGAAGATAGCATTTACCTGTTTTAACAAAAATATCTTTCAACACTGTTACAGATTTGTTTCAATGTAATAGTAGATTTTCCAAATAAGGTATATACATGCATTCTTTTGGTGAAAGTGAGTGAAACGCATGAATTGGATCGGCACCGACTATCAATTAATGAAGCAAGCGATCAATCATTCGGTCGTAAATCAGAAGGTCATCAGCCATAACCTGTCAAATATCGATACCCCGAACTTCCGGGCGAAACAAGCCGTGTTCGAACAGACGTTGAACAACGAGATGCGTCTCAAATTGGCGGGTGGACGTCCGAGCGAGCGAGCGGCAACGACAATCACGGACCGGGCCGGAGGAGCGATGCGAAGTGACGGGAACAACGTCGACCTCGACTATGAAATGAGCGAGTTGGCTCGGAACCAACTTCAATACGAAGCGATGATGGAACAATTGAACCGCCGGCTCGGCGGACTCAAGACCGTCATTAGAGGAGGACGTTAACGATGGGGATGTTTGATAGTTTTCATATCTCGGCGACGGCATTGACGTCACAGCGGCTTCGGATGGACACGGTATCCGCAAACATCGCGAACGCCCAGACGACACGAGGCAAACTCGTCGACGGAGAGTGGCAACCGTATACGCGGAAAATGACCGTCTTGCAGGAAGCACCGTTTCGACAACAGTTGTCCGCCGTCAGCGGCGGCGTCGAAGTATCACAAATCGTGGAAGATGAAAGCCCGTACAAGCTCGTCTATGACCCGAGCCATCCAGATTCGGATGACCGCGGCTACGTTCAAATGCCGAACGTCGACTTGTTGAAAGAAATGGTCGATTTGATGGGGGCCACCCGGTCATACGAGGCAAACATTGCTGCAATGAACGCCACGAAAGCGATGCTCGTCAAAGCGATGGAAATCGGTAAAGGATAAGGAGTGACAAACGATGCAAATTAACCCGATACAGTTGATCGGTACACAACCGACCGTCACGCCGACGGTAAAAGAGACACCGTCTCAGTTCGGTACGTATTTGAACGAGGCGATGCGCTCGTTGAACGATGTCCAACAAGCGACGAGTTCAGCCCGGGCCGACCTTGCTGTCGGCAAAGCAGATTTACATCAAGTCATGATTCAAAGTGAAGAGTCGTCGATTGCGATGCAACTCGCCATTGAGGTGCGAAACAAAGCGGTCGAGGCCTATCAAGAAATGATGCGAATGCAAGTTTAATGTAGAGGATGACGAGTTGCGATGAATGAAAAGTTAAAAGAACGATTCGGTTCACTGACCGGTTCCCTTCAAACGATGAAGACGAACCGTAAAATCTTTTGGGGCCTCGTCATCGCCGGCGTACTTCTCGTCGCGGTGGTCTTGACCGTCTGGCTGTCGCGCCCGAACATGGCTCCGCTTTATACGAACCTGTCCGCCCAAGAAGCGGGCGAGGTGACGGAGAAGCTGACGGCTGACGGTGTGAAAGCCGAAATTAAAGCGACATCGAACGGCGTGAGTGTATACGTACCGAGCGAACAGGTCGATCAATTGAAAGTCAGCCTCGCGGCAGCGGGCATCCCGAAGTCAGGCGCAATCGACTACAGTTTCTTCAGTGAAAATGCCGGTTTCGGAACGACCGACCGCGAGATGGCCGTCATCGAACGGAGTGCGATGCAGACCGAGCTCGAGCGGTTGATCACACAAATCGAAGGGATCAACCAAGCGAAAGTCATCATCTCGATTCCTGAGAAATCGGTCTTCTTGGCGGAAGACCAGGGCGAGCCGACGGCGTCGATTGTCTTAAACTTAGGAGCAGGTACGAATCTTGAACCGGCGACGGTCAAAGGGCTCTACCATTTGATTAGTAAGAGCGTACCGAACTTGAAACCAGAAAACATCTCGGTCATGGACCAATATTTTACGTATTACGATTTGGACCAAACGACGACGGCAGGAGGATCATCCACCGATCCGCTCGTCTTGAAGCGTCAAGTTGAGAAAGATGTCCGTCAACAGATTCAACAGATGCTTTCCGTCCTCTTAGGAGAGCGGAGCGTCCTCGTCTCGGTTACGGCCGATATCGACACGACGCAAGCGGCAGAAGAGCAGAACCTCGTGACACCTGTCAACGAGGACAGCATGGAAGGGATCGTCACATCGGCCGAACGAATCGCCGAAGCGTACACCGGCGGTACCGGCGCGGCGACCGCGGCGGGCACGGCCGAGAATGACACGGTCAATTTCCCGGCCGCCACCGGCACCGGGGAAGAAGAGAGCGAAAAGAATCATGAAATCATCAATTATGAAGTCAACCGCATCACGAAACAGATTCAAAACGCACCGTACTCGATTCGTGATCTCGGTGTTCAATTGATCGTCGAACCGCCGAACGGGGCGACGACGATTGACCCACAACTCGAAGGTGACCTCGAGACGATGATGTACTCGATTATCCGGACGTCACTCGCCAAGACCGGCGAGGCGCTCACAGAGGCGGAACTTGAACAGAAAGTCGTCGTCGTATCGCGTCCGTTCGCTGAGACGGAAGAAGCGGCTGCGGTCGAACAACCTACCCAGTGGTGGATGTATGCGGCAGCAGCAGGGGCCGTCGTCTTGCTCGCGCTCTTGCTCTTCGCGATGCGTAAACGCAAACGTGAACCGATTGCCGAAACGAACGAATGGGAAGTCCCATATGAAGACGAAGTACCGGACCTCGACCTTGAAGAACGAGGCGAAGGGGCCGTCAAGAAGAAACAGTTGGAGAAATTGGCAGAGAGCAATCCTGAAGAGTTCGCCAAACTTCTCCGTACTTGGATGTCTGAGGAGTGAGTACTGTGAATTACGCAAAACAAGCGAACCGGGAAAAAGCGGCCATGCTCATGATCTCGCTTGGACCTGAGGTGGCTGCGAACGTCTACAAACATCTGTCGGAAGAAGAGATGGAGCAGTTGACGTTACAAATCTCGGCCTTGAAGAAAGTATCGTCCGAACAAAAAGAAGCGATCATGGGCGAGTTCCACGAGCTCGCCATGGCACAAAGTTATATCACGCAAGGCGGGATCGGGTTTGCGAAAACGGTGCTCGAGAAAGCGGTCGGAGAAGAGAAAGCGATGGCCCTCATCCATAGGCTCACATCGACGCTCCAAGTTCGACCGTTCGAGTTTGCCCGTAAGGCCGACCCGAAGCAGTTGCTCAACTTTATCCAGAACGAGCATCCGCAGACGATCGCCTTGATCTTGGCGCATCTCGAACCGGTCAAGTCGGGACAAATCCTATCGGAACTCCCGCCTGAGATTCAATCGGAAGTCGCCAAGCGGATCGCGACGATGGATCGACTCAATCCGGACGTCATTCACGAGATTGAACAGATTCTCGAGAAAAACTTGTCCCAGACCGATATGCAAGACTACGCCCAGTCTGGTGGCATCGAAGCGGTCGTCGAAGTGCTCAACGGGGTCGATCGTACGACCGAGCGCACCATCCTCGATGCGCTTGAAATTGAAGACCCGGAACTGGCCGAGGAAATCAAAAAACGGATGTTCGTCTTCGAAGATATCGTCACGCTCGATTCGCGTGCGATTCAACGAATCATCCGCGAAGTGGCAAACGACGACCTATTGCTTGCCCTCAAAGTGTCGTCCGAAGAAGTCAAACAGATCATCTTCAAAAACATGTCACAGCGAATGGTCGAAACGTTCAAAGAAGACATGGAATTCATGGGGCCTGTCCGGTTGCGTGACGTCGAAGAAGCGCAAAGCCGTATCGTCGGCATCATCCGTCGCTTAGAAGACGTCGGAGAGATCGTGATCAGCCGCGGCGGAGGAGATGACATCGTTGTCTAACGTGATTAAACGCTATTATGCGACACCGCTCGAACCGCAACGGATCGACTCGAAACCGTTTCTTGAGCCGGTATCGGTGGAGCATGACGACCAAGAAAATGAGCAGTTGGAACAAAAGCGTGAACAACTCCGGTTAGACGAAGAAGCGCTTCAGAGTCGCCGTGCCTCGATAGAACAGGAACTCGCGGTGCTGAGAGAGGAAGTGTTGACGTCAGCCCGACAAGAAGGGTTTGACGCAGGGTTTGACCACGGTAGACGGGAAGGCAAGGCGGAGTACGACGAGTTGACGACGCGGCTGAACACCGTCGCCGTCGAACTTGAACAACTGTTCGATACGAAGTGGCAGGACGCGGAGCGGCAACTCGTCGCCCTCGCCCTCGAGGTCAGCGCCCGCGTCACAACAGAGCTTGTCCGGAAAGATGAGGCGTTGTTCGCCGACCGGATTCGAGAACAGTTGCTCCGTCAGCTCGATGCCGAGTCGTTGACGGTGTACGTCCATCCGACCCGTCTCGCTTCGATTCAACGTTTCGATTCGGAGTGGGCGACACCAGACGGTCCGCCTTTGAAATATCGGGCGGATGCCGGTTTGAGTGAGACGAGCGTCCGGATCGAGACACCGCACCACGGTGACGAACTCGATTTGACTTACAGCTTTGAACGCATCCAATCCAAAATCGAGGAGGTTTTGGCCGATGGCGCTTATTGACCACGTCCTTCAGTCGATCACGGCATCCGCCGAGGACGAATACGTCCGGAAAGTCGGCCGGGTCTGCCGAGTCGTCGGACTGATGATTGAATCGACGGGGCCGAGCGCTTTTATCGGAGAGCGCTGTCTGATCGAACTCCCGTCCGGCCAACATGTCGAGGCGGAAGTCGTGGGATTCAATGAGGCCCGCGTGCTCCTCATGCCTTACGGGGAGACGACCCAGATCGCTCCGGGCTGTATGGTCAAAGGGACGGGTCGGATGCTCCAAGTCCCGGTCGGTGACGAACTGATCGGACAAGTGCTCGATGGTCTCGGCCGTCCCTTGTCCGGTGAAGCAGTCACTCCGGGAAAACGCTACGATGTCCTTCGGAAGCCACCGAACCCGCTCGAGCGACCGCGGATTTTAGATGTCTTGTCGACCGGCGTCCGCGTCATCGACGGTCTGTTAACGGTCGGTAAAGGGCAACGGGTCGGGTTGTTCGCGGGTTCAGGAGTCGGGAAGTCGACTCTGCTCGGGATGATCGCCAAACGCTCATCGGCCGACATAAACGTCATCGCTTTAATCGGTGAACGTGGCCGTGAAGTGAAAGAGTTCATCGAGAAAGAGCTCGGACCAGAAGGGATGGCCCGCTCGGTCGTCATCGTGGCGACGAGCGACCAACCGCCTCTCGTCCGATTGAAAGGGGCTTATACGGCGACGGCCATCGCTGAATACTTCCGGGACCAAGGCAAGGAAGTCGTCCTCATGATGGACTCGGTGACCCGCTTTGCCATGGCGCAACGGGAAATCGGTCTTGCGACCGGTGAACCTCCGACGTCAAAAGGGTATACCCCATCCGTGTTCGCGATGTTGCCGCAACTGTTGGAACGAAGCGGTACCGCTGTGACGGGCTCGATCACCGCTTTTTACACCGTCCTTGTCGACGGGGATGATATGAATGAACCAATCGCAGACGCGGTGCGAGGCATACTGGACGGCCACTTCGTCATGGACCGTTCGCTCGCGAACCGTGGCCAGTTCCCCGCGATCCACGTCTTAAAGTCGATTAGCCGTGTCATGAACCAAATTGCGGGGCCGATGCACCGTGAGGCCGCCCAAACGTTCCGCGGCTGGTTGGCGACGTACTTGGACGCCGAGGACTTGATCAATATCGGGGCCTATAAAAAAGGGACGAACCCGGCAATCGATACGGCGATTGAGCAATACCCAGCGTTATTGACTTTTTTAAAGCAATCCATCGAAGAAGAGGCCCCGCTCGAGCAATCGCTCGAACGTTTGGCCAAGATCGTGCGAGGTGAACCATGAACAGACTATTGTTAGAACGCATCATGCCGATCGCGGAACATGAGAAAGAAGAGTCCGCGACGGAGATGAGACAACAGAAAGCACGGTTCGAGACGGAGATGGAGGCGCTCTATCGGCTCGTGTTGACGTACGAGTCGCTCATGAAGAGTCAAGATGAACAGGATGGCGTCATCGACCTGCTCATGTCGCAATATCGTGAGCAGACACGCGAACGGCTGAAACGTCAAATCGAGACGCAACAGCTCGTCGTCCAGCAGGCGCGCAATCGGTACCATCTGTCACAAGAGCGCTTGCTCGGAAAAGTCGTTGAGGAAAAGAAATATGTAACGCTGCATGAAAAAGTCAGTCAACATGAAGTGGCTGCGACGAAGCTCATCGAGCAACATTTCATCGATGAGCTGGCAGTGATTCATCACGGGAAAGGGAAGTAAACCGATGGAAAAAGACAACTCGAAGCGGGGAAGACAGCTACTGGTCGCGCTCGTTCTCGTCCCGGCCATCTTTCTACTCGTTGGAGGGATCGTCGTCATGAACTATGCGATGGACCGTCCGTTGTTATCGGTCCCGTTTCTAGAGATCGGTGCGAAACAAGAGCCGGAAGAAAAAGTGAAGACGGACGTGAACGTGACCGGGATCGACAACGATACCGCGAATCGTTTGAAAGTGGCGAACGCCGAGATTGAGAAGCTTCGGGCGGACAATGTCGAGTTGACGAACGAAGTGAAGGCGCGCCAAGAGGAAGTATCGAAGTTGATCAAAGAGCGTGACCGGCTCGTCGCGGAATTGGCGACGGCAAGTGCGGCGGAAGAAGAAACCTCGGACGTCTCTCGCGTCTATGAAGAGATGTCCGCGAAACAAGCTGCTGCCATCATGAATGAACTCGAGAGCCCGCAAGTGGCCAACTTATTGAAAGAATTGTCACCGAAGCAACAAGCCGACATTTTAGGACGGATGGATGCCCAACAGGCCGCCGTCGTGACCCAGTTGCTCCAATGACAGGAAAGGAGGACGTGATGATGAATATCGCCTTACTCGCCCAATCGCTACAAGGGACGACCCAAAAAGGCGGGGAAGCGGCTGCGACCCCGACCGGACAGTTTTTGGAGTTGCTCTCGGCGATGCTCGGGACCTCGACGCCATCTCCAGAGGTGGCGGTCGCCACGGAAGACGAGGAATCGCTTCCGCTCGAGAATGTATCGAACCGATTGGAGCAATGGCTCCAACAGCCCGACAGCCTGCAATGGTTGAAATCACTGCCGGCAGATGCTTACCGAAAGTTTATGGATGCTTATATTGGGATTTTAAATCAAGTCGCCCCGGATCAGTCAGCGGCAACTCTTGAGACGACATCGGCCGTGACGCCCGCACTCCTCGCTGGACAAATGGCGGCGCCGACAATCTCGTTCACGCTGACGAAAAAGGAAACGGAAGCACTCGTTACACCCGTGCCGACCGATCAAGTGGAAGAGAACGTGCGCATCATCCAACAAGTCGTTGCGCAGTTTAAAGGGACGCTCGGACAGACCCCTAAATCTATACCCGGACTTACTCAAACCGAAACACAAGTTGCGCAATTGCAACCCTCGGTAAAAGAGACCGAATGGATGCCCAAAGGGATGATCTGGTCGAAACCGCAAATTGATTCGGAAATGGTGATGTATGCCTCGAAAGGTTCACTGCCAGAGAATTTGCAGGCCCGAATCGAAGCCGCTTTGCAACGTGCACCGTTCAAGAGCGGAGCCGACGGATCCAAAGTGTTCACGGTCCGCCTCTATCCTGAACAGTTAGGCGAGCTCGTCGTCAAACTCGAACGTCAAAATGGGGAACTCGTCGTCAAACTGTTTGCGAGCAACCAAGAAGCGAAGCAGTTGCTTCAGTCACAGGTCCAACAGTTGCAACAGACGCTTCAACCGCTGACGCAAAACGTCCGTGTCGAGATCAACTTGACCCAACAGGCGCTCGAGACGAAAGGGTCCGGATTCAACGAGTTCGACCAACCGGAACCGGAACAGCAGGAACAACCGAAAGGAGAACCAGAAGATGACGACCATCCAGCCGAAGACGAGTGACTATACGTTACCGGATCAATCGATGCCGAAAGCAACGAACCAATATGATCAAAGCATGTTCTTGAAGCTGTTGCTCGCGCAACTCGCCAACCAAGACCCGATGTCACCGATGGAAGACCGTGAGTTCATCTCCCAGATGGCCCAGTTCTCTTCTCTCGAACAGATGCAGACGATTTCGAAACAACTCGATTCGGCCCTTGTCGATCGGCAAATGGCTTCGATTTCGGAGTTCAGCAATATGATCGGTCAAACGGTCGATTATATGACGGAGACGGAAACCGAGACGATTGAAGGCTCGGGTCGTGTCCTCTCGATTTCGAAGACCGAAGCCGGCTATGTCGCCGACCTTGAGGACGGGACGTCCATCAACGTGTATAACATCACTTCCATCAAACAAGCATAGGAGGATTCATCATGTTAAGAGCAATGTACTCAGGAATCAGTGGTTTAAAGAACTTCCAATCCAAGCTTGACGTCGTCGGGAACAACATCGCCAACGTCAACACGTTCGGCTATAAAAAAGGTCGGGTCACGTTCAAGGACCTCGTCAGTCAGCAAGTCGGTAGTGCGACCGCGGCGAACGGAGTCAGCGGCGGGGTCAACCCGAAAGAAGTCGGTCTCGGGGGCACGATGGCGACCGTCGACAACGTCTATAACCAAGGAGCCATGCAAAACTCAGGGCGAGCACTTGACGTCGGGATCTCAGGAGAAGGATTCTTCGCCTTGGATGTGAACGGTCAAACGCAATACACGCGGGCCGGTAACTTCTATACAGATAACACGGGCGACCTCGTCAATGGAGATGGAGCCTACGTCCTCAGTACGACGGGTGACCGCCTCAACATCCCAGCCGGTGCGAAATCACTCTCGATTGGTAAAGACGGACAAGTCAGCTACGTGAACAATGCCGGGGAATCGACGGTCGTCGGTCAAATCCAAGTCGTCACGTTCGCCAACAATGCCGGACTCTCGAAAGTCGGAGCAAACAACTTCATTCAATCGCAAAACTCAGGTGAACCGAACGTCGGCATCCCTGGACAAGATGGACGTGGAGAACTCGTCTCGGGCGCGCTCGAGATGTCGAACGTCGACTTGTCGGAAGAGTTCACAGAAATGATTGTCGCTCAACGTGGTTTCCAAGCGAACACTCGTATCATCACAACATCGGACGAGATCCTCCAAGAACTCGTCAACTTGAAACGCTGATGATTCGCGTCACGACACTCCGGGGTGAAGAACTCGTATTGAACGCCTTGTTCATCGAGACGGTCAAGGCCGAACCGGATACGATCATTCACTTGTATAACGGAAAAACGTATATCGTCAGCGAGACGAAACAACAAATCATCGACCGGACGACGGCATTTTATGCCTCGATTGGTCTGATTGGAACGACAGGCATACGAGGTGAAGAAGATGAGTGAAGAAAAACAAAAAGGTGGCGCCATGAAGATGGTGCTCATCTTGCTAGTCGTCCTGCTCGTCATGGGCGGGGCCGGATTCATGACTTATAAATATTTGTTCGGAGACAACGTGACGGCGAAAACGAAACCGGTCACCGCCGAAGAGTTGGCCGAACGTAGCTTCACGACAGACGACATGACAACGAACATTCAAGATGAGCGTTTCATCAACGTCCAGTTCACGATCGTGACCGATGCCGCTGAAACGAAAGAAGATCTCGAACTTCGCAAGTTTCAAGTGCATAACGTCATCCTTGGTGATTTGGCCGGCATGACGAAAGCCCAGTTGACGACGAAGGAAGACATGCAGAAATTTGAGCAGTCGCTCCGTAAACAATTAAACGGACTGTTGGAGTCAGGTGAGGTCCAACGAGTCTATATGACGAAGAAAATCATACAGTGAGGTGGCATCATGGGAGAAGTCTTATCTCAACAAGAAATTGATGCCTTGCTATCGGCGTTAAGCAGTGGCGACGTCGAAGCCGACTCCTTTTTAAATCAAGAAGAAGAGCGGAAGGTTCGGCAATATGACTTTAAACGGGCGGTCCGCTTCTCGAAAGACCAAATCCGAAGTCTGACCCGAATCCATGAACATTTCACGCGCATGTTGACGACGTTCTTTTCGGCTCAGCTCCGGACGTACGTGCAGTTCACGGTCAATTCGGTCGAGCAGCTCCCGTACGATGAATTCATTCATTCCATCCCAAGTATGACGATGATCAACTTGATTGAGGCTCCGCCGCTCAACGGCCGCTTCATCATCGAGGTCAACCCGAACATCTCATATGCGATGCTCGACCGTCTGCTTGGTGGTCCAGGGGTCGAAATCGAAAAAGTCGAGAGCTTCACAGAAATCGAGATGCGCATCTTGACCCAGTTATATAAACGAGCGTTTGCCGGATACGGGGAGGCGTGGGAGTCGATTGCCGAGATCAAGTCAGAGATGACCGCGGTCGAGGTCAATCCGCAGTTTCTTCAACTCGTCTCGCCAAACGAGACGGTCGTCCTTATCTCGATCGGTGTCACCATCGGCGAGGTGAGCGGCACAATCAACGTATGCTTGCCGTTCGTGACGATCGAGCCGGTGTTATCCAAACTGTCGAGCCATTACTGGATGCAGGAGGCCAACCGCCGCAATGCGAGCGGCAACAGCAAGGAACCGCTCAAAGCCCAATTGATGAACTCGACGGTTGAGGTCGTTTCTCTGCTCGGAGAGACGACGATCACGTTCGGTGACTTGTTACATTTAGAGGTCGGGGATTGTTTGACGCTCGACCAATTGGTGAAAGACCCATTATCCATCATGGTAGGGGAAAATAAAGTGTTCAAAGGGCAAGTCGGTGTGAGCGGGAAGCGGATGGCCGTCCAAGTGCTCCACCGGGTGAAGGAGGAAGAGCAATGAGTGAGATGTTGTCACAAGATGAAATAGACGCGTTATTACGAGGGACGAGCGACTCGTCAAAACCAGAGGCGAAGCCCGAAGAGCATCTTGACTCGATGGAGAGCGACGCCTTAGGAGAGATCGGGAATATCTCGTTCGGTAACTCGGCGACGGCACTATCGACGTTACTGCAACAAAAAGTAGAAATCACGACCCCAATCGTCAGTGAAGTCACAATCGATGCGCTCCGTGAGCGTTATCCAACACCGCACGTGGCGCTTCGCGTCGGTTACACAGAAGGTTTGAAAGGCGAAAACGTCCTCGTGTTGACACGTGAGGATGCGGCCATCATCTCGGATTTGATGCTCGGCGGGAACGGGATCGATGTCGATCCGGAAGGATTGGACGAAATTCGACTCTCGGCCGTGCAAGAAGCGATGAACCAAATGATGGGGGCAGCGGCGACATCTTTGTCGACGGTGTTCTCAAAAAAAATTGACATTTCACCGCCGCTCGTCGAAGTGTTCGATGCGACGAAGACCCAAACGATCATCGATCGTCTCGAACTTTGGGAGACGATGGTGTTGATCGAGTTCAATTTGAAAGTCGGTACGTTGATCGACTCAAAAATCGTTCAAATCGCACCGATTCAATTCGGGAAACAGCTCGTCAATGAATTGATGACGGCCACATCCCCTCAGCCGGTCGTACCTGCTGCGGCCGCCCCAAAGCAAGAAGCGCCAAAAGCACCGGCCGCACCGGCTCCCCAACAACCTGTACGTCAGGAAGTGAAGTCGGCACCGGAAGTCGCTGTCAGTCAAGCGGAATTCATGCCGCTGCATGCTCCTGCGACGAACGATTCGATTCCAGCAAACCTCGGTCTGTTGTATGACGTGCCGCTCAGCGTGACGGTCGAGCTCGGGCGGACGAAACGTTCGGTCCGCGAAGTGCTTGAGTTGTCGCAAGGCTCGATCATCGAACTCGATAAACTTGCCGGTGAGCCGGTCGATATTTATGTGAACCAACAACGGATTGCCCGCGGCGAAGTCGTCGTCATCGAAGAGAACTTCGGGGTCCGTGTAACAGAAATTATCCAACCGCACGAGCGGATTGGCATCGTTTAAGGAGGAAGAACAATGAGTGCAAAAATTTTGGTGGTAGATGATGCGGCGTTCATGCGCATGATGATTAAGGATATCTTGACAAAGAATGGATTTGAAGTCGTAGGGGAAGCGGAGAACGGTGTGGATGCGGTCGCAAAATATCGTGAACTCATGCCGGACCTCGTCACGCTCGACATCACGATGCCAGAGATGGACGGTTTGGCCGCTTTGAAAGAAATTCGTGGCTTTGATTCAAACGCGAAAGTAATCATGTGTTCTGCGATGGGACAACAAGCGATGGTTATCGACGCAATTCAAGCTGGGGCGAAAGACTTCATCGTCAAGCCGTTCAATGCGGAACGGGTCGTAGAAGCGGTTTCGAAAACGGTCGCACAATGAACAAGTGGTGGTTGATTATCCTTCTCGTGGTCGGGCTAAGCGTCCCGGCCACGGTCGAGGCCGCCACCGTCGATCAACAGTTCGAGCAACAACAGCCAGACGCTGAAGACCAGCCGGTGAAATCGGCCGTCTCATCGGTCGGGACAGCGATCAAGCTCATCTTGAGCATGGTCGTTGTCATCGGCGGTTTTCTCGTCCTCGTGCGTTGGTTGAACGCACGCACGCAAGGCGTCAAAACGGCACAGCATTTGACACATCTCGGCGGGGTACCGCTCGGCAAAGACCGATCGGTGCAACTCGTCAAGCTCGGCGAACAAGTTTACGTGCTCGGAGTCGGTGACTCGATTCAACTGCTTGATCGGGTCGATGCCGAAGCGATGGATGAAGCGGTCCACGACGCGCCAGCCTTGAACAACTCGAACACATCGGCTTTTCTCGACACGTTTAAACAGCAATTGGCCCAGATTGAAGAAGTGAGGAAGAAACGATGACGACGATTGAACAACTGATCAACCTAGAGACGCCAGACAGCACATCGACTTCGATCAAATTGTTAGTCGTGTTGACACTGCTCACGCTCGCGCCATCTTTCTTAATCTTGATGACTTGTTTCACGCGCGTCGTCGTCGTACTTTCCTTTATCCGTCCGGCGCTCGGTACGCAGCAAACACCGCCGAACCAACTGATTATCGGGCTCGCCCTGTTCATCACGTTGTTCGTCATGTCACCGGTGCTATCGGAGTTGAATGACAAGGCACTATCGCCATACATGGACGACCGAATCAGTCAAGACGAGGCGTTCGAAGAGGCGGGGAATACGATGAAGCGGTTCATGGCCCAATACACGCGCCAAGAAGATTTGCAATTATTCATTAAATATGGGAACTATGAGCAACCTGAGTCGGTCGAAGACGTCCCACTCCTCGCGATGGTCCCGGCCTATGCGATTAGTGAACTGAAAACGGCATTTCAAATCGGATTCATGATCTTCTTGCCGTTCTTAATTATCGATATGGTTGTGGCGAGTGTCCTCATGTCGATGGGGATGATGATGCTTCCACCGGTCATGATCGCCTTGCCGTTCAAACTGTTATTGTTTGTGTTGGTGGATGGATGGCACTTGATTGTGGAGTCCTTGCTTAGAAGTATGTAGGAGGAACGAATATGACGCAGGAAATGGTCATCTATTTGGCGACGGAGAGTGTGTGGACGTTATTAAAAATCTCGATGCCGCTCTTGTTGATTTCACTCGTCGTCGGTCTCGTCATTTCGATTTTACAGGCGACGACACAGATTCAAGAGCAGACGTTATCGTTCGTCCCAAAAATCGTCTCGGTGTTTATCGGGCTCGTCATCTTCGGGCCTTGGATGCTGCAACAGATCGAAGGGTTCACCCGATTGATTTTTGAACTGATGGTCGAGGTCGCCTCGAAATGAACGCGGTCGATTTTATCAGTCTATACGGTTTGACGTTCGCACGTCTGTCCGGTTTCTTCGTGAGCGTCCCGTTGTTTTCATCCCGACAGCTACCTGTCATGCATCGCGTCGCCTTCAGTGCTTTTTTAGCCTACTATGCGATGTTCACGGTGACGGAGCCGCTCGAGCTCGGGCAAGCCTATATCTTGCAAGTGTTATACGAAGTGCTGATCGGCTTGGTGCTCGGCATATTGATCAATATTTTGTTCTTTGCGCCCCAGATTGCGGGAGGGGTCATCGATTTGCAGCTCGGACTCGCGATGGCATCGGCGTATGACCCGATGTTCGGAGGCCAGTCGCCATTGATCGGACGTTTTTATTACATCTTCACATTGTTTATCATGCTGTCGAGCAATTTACATTTACTGCTGATCGATGGCATCTATTATAGCTTTCAAATATATCCACCGGGCCAGCCGATCATCAACTTTAGTGAAGCGTCGCTCATGATGGCCGTGAAGGTCGTCACGATGACGATGATGGTCGCTTTACAGCTCGCCTTTCCGCTCATGGCATCGCTCTTGCTTGTCGACATGGCGCTTGGGTTCTTGGCGAAATCGGCCCCGCAGTTCAATATTTTTGCGATCGGATTCTCATTCAAACTGATTGCAGGTTTCTCGGTCATGGTCGTCATGATGGGGTTGACCTTGAACGGCATCAGCCAGTTCATCCCGATTTTACAAGAAGTGTTGCGTGATTTTATGACATTGCTAGGAGACGCCTCATGAAGCCTCTATATACCTTATCGGTCGATCTTCAATTTTTTGCAGGAGAAAAAACCGAAAAAGCGACCCCGCGTAAGCGGGAGGACTCGCGCAAGAAAGGACAAGTCGCCAAGTCGGCCGATTTGACCGGCGCGTTCGCCTTGTTCGCGATGTTTCTCATGTTATCGTTTTTAGGTCCGTATCTCGGCAAGCAACTGTTCGGGTTGACGAAAGATTTGCTCGGTACGAGTTACTTGTTGTTCGACTTATCGAATGGATTGTCCGGGATGCTTACCGACTTGTTGCTTCGTGTCGGTTTGATTGTGGGACCGTTCTTCGTCGTCGCGGTCGTGTTCGGGATTTTGATCAACTATCTTCAAATCGGGACGTTGTTCTCGGCAGAGGCGATCCAACCGAAACTCGAACGCATCGACCCGATCAAAGGGGTCAAGCGGATTATCAGTATGAAAGCGGTCGTCGAATTTTTAAAGTCCTTATTCAAATTATTGATTATCCTGACGACTGCTGTTGCCGTGCTCTGGCAGAATCAAAAAGAGCTGTCCCGGATGGCTGTCGAACATGTCCGTGAATCGGTCATCGCGCTCGCGAGCATCACGATCGAACTTGGACTATGGGTGAGCGTCGCCTTGCTCGCACTCGCGTTGCTCGACTTTTTCTATCAACGATTCGATTTTGAGAAATCGATTCGCATGTCGAAACAAGATGTGAAGGACGAGTATAAAAACAGTGAAGGTGACCCGCTCATCAAGTCAAAAATCAAACAACAACAACGGGAGATGGCGATGCGCCGCATGATGCAAGAGATTCCGAACGCGGACGTCGTCATCACGAACCCGACCCATTATGCCGTCGTCATTCGCTATGACGACACGAAAGACTTTGCGCCGCTCGTCGTCGCCAAAGGCGTCGACCAAGTCGCCTTCAACATCCGCGACGTGGCCAAAGAACATGACATCCCGATTGTGGAAAATAAACCGTTGGCCCGCGCACTTTACGCCCAAATGGATATCGGGGAAGTCGTTGACGAGTCGTTTTATCAGGCGATCGCTGAAGTGCTCGCGTTCGTCTATCAATTGAAACAACCGTCTTGAGGAGGAGTATGTGTTGGCTGTAAAAGCGAAAGATTTCGCGGTATTGATTGGCGTTCTTATGATCGTCGTCATGCTCGTCATCCCGTTACCGGGGTTCATATTAGATTTTTTAATCATTGTTAATATACTGATCGCCTTGCTGATTTTGCTCGTCGCGATGAACGCCCGCGAAGCGCTCGACTTCTCAGTCTTTCCTTCGCTCTTGTTGATCGTGACGCTGTTCCGGCTCGGATTGAACGTGTCGACGACGCGGTCGATTCTTTCGACCGGGTACGGGGGAGAAGTTATTGCGACGTTCGGGAACTTCGTCGTCGGAGGAAACGTGCTCGTCGGGTTCGTCGTCTTCCTCATCCTCGTCATCATCCAGTTCGTCGTCATCACGAAAGGGGCGGAACGCGTGTCGGAAGTATCGGCTCGCTTCACGCTCGACGCCATGCCTGGTAAACAGATGGCGATTGATGCCGACTTGAACTCAGGATTGATTGACGACAAGGACGCTCAAATCCGTCGGAAAAAAATTCAAAGTGAAGCCGACTTTTACGGATCGATGGACGGGGCCTCGAAGTTCGTCAAAGGGGACGCCATCGCCGGGATCATTATCGTCGTCATCAACTTGATTTTTGGAATCATCATCGGGACCGTCCAAATGGGCCTCCCGGTCGGTGAAGCGTTCCAGACGTTCTCACTCATGACGATCGGGGACGGGCTTGTCGGTCAAATCCCGGCGCTCCTCATCTCGACGGCGACCGGCATCATCGTCACCCGTGCCGTGTCGGATGGGAATTTAGGAGAAGACGTCGTCGACCAGCTTGGTCAAAATCCGACGCTCCTCTATATCGCCGGCTCGATTGTGATCATGCTCGGGTTTATCTCACCGAGTCTGCTCCCGGTGACGGTCATCATCGCCGGAGTCGCTTTCTATGGGGCGTATGCGATGCGCCGCAACATGAAACGAGTCATCGATACACCGCTACCGGAAGAAGAACCAATGGCACCGACCGAGACCGTCGTGTCGCTGTTACAAATCGATGCCATCGAGTTCGAGTTCGGTTACGGACTCATCCCGCTCGCCGATGAGTCGCAGGGCGGCGACCTGCTTGACCGGGTCGTCATGATTCGTCGTCAGCTCGCGCTCGAACTCGGCTTCATCTTGCCGACGGTCCGAATTCGAGATCATTTGCAACTGTCTCCGAATGCGTACCGCATCAAAGTGAAAGGCAACGTCGTCGCTGAAGGGGAGCTGTTGCTCGATCATTACTTGGCGATGAGCCCTGGCATCGAAGACCCGGAAGTATACGGCATCGAAACGACGGAACCGGCGTTCGGCCTCCCGGCTCTCTGGATTGACGAAGAGACGCGGACTCGCGCTGAAATGAGCGGGTACACCGTCGTCGATCCGCCATCGGTCGTCGCGACGCATTTGACGGAGACGCTCAAGAAACATTCGGCAGACCTTCTCGGCCGTGAAGAGACGAAACAACTCGTCGAACACTTGAAAGAGACGCACCCGGTGCTCGTCGAAGACGTGACACCATCCGTCCTATCGATTGGCGACATTCAAAAAGTGCTCCGTCATCTATTGAAAGAACACGTCTCGATTCGCAATTTACCGCTCTTGTTCGAGACGATGGCCGACTATGGAAAAGTGACGAAAGATGCCGATATCCTCGGCGAATATTGCCGTCAAGGCCTGTCCCGTCAATTGACGGACCAAGTCAGCCCGCCGGACGGACCGCTCTACGTCGTCACACTCGGTGGCCAGACCGAACAGCTTATTCAAGACGCCGTTCAAAAAACCGAGTTCGGGAACTATTTGGCGCTCGACCCGGAACAGGCGCGCGAGATTATCGAACGCTCGGGTGAGCAACTGTCGATGTTCGAACGCTACGGGGCTTCGGCCGTCATTTTATGCTCGCCGACGATCCGTTTGTTCGTGAGACAACTGCTCGAACGATATTATCCGGACGTACCGGTTCTCGCCTACAACGAGCTGCTCAGCTCGATTGAAGTGAAAAGTATTGGGGTGATTTAAATGCAAATCAAAAAATATACCGGCAAGACGATGGCGGAAGCGATGGCGAAAGTCAAACAGGAGTTTGGTGACGACGCCGTGATTTTGAACTCCCGTCAAGTGAAGAAAGGCTGGCTCGGCCTGTTCGCATCGCAACACGTCGAGGTCATCGCCGCGCTCGAGAAAGCACCGCTCGCTGTCAAACCGCGTGCCGCGACGAAACCCGTCGCACCATCGAAGCCCGTGAAGGCTCCGACGCGTCCACCGCAACAAACGAACGAATCAAGTCAGGCGGCGACCGTGTCGACGTCGAGACGGTTGCCCGCAGCGCTGGCGCATGTCGAATCACTGCTCGCCTCCGAGTCGTTCCGTGGTGAGACGTGGGACGAAGCGATCAACGAGCTGTATTACACGACAAAATCGGTGGAAGTCGTCGAACGCTACGTGCGTGATCAAATCCGGAGTTCCTTCTTGGCTGTCCCTGAACCGAAACGGTATATGATGCTCGTTGGTCCGACCGGGGTTGGCAAGACGACGACGCTCGCCAAACTTGCCGCTCACTACAAACTCGAGCATGGGCTCTCGGTCGGTCTCATCACGACGGACACGTACCGGATCGCGGCAATCGAACAATTGAAAACGTACGCCGAGATTTTAGACATCCCGGTCGAGGTCGCCTATGACTTCAATGACTTCAAACGAGCGAAACAACTGTTCGCACGGAAAGACATCATCTTGATTGATACGGCCGGTCGCAACTTCCGCGACGAGGCGTACGTCGAACAGTTCGAGCGACATCACGATTTCTCGGAAACGAGCTTGTCGCTCGTCCTCAGCTTGACGTCGAAGATGCGGGATATGGACATGATCTATCGCCAATTCGAACCGTTGCCGCTCCAGTCGCTCATCTTCACGAAAGCCGATGAGACGAGTGACATTCACGCGATGTATCGGATGGTCCGCGAGAGCGGACTGCCGGTCGCTTGGCTGACGGACGGACAAGAAGTGCCGGACGACCTTGTCGCCGGAGAGCCGGACCGATTGACGGATCGTTTACTTGAGAAAGAAGGGTGGACCCAATGGACCAAGCAAGACGTCTGAGGGCGAAAACGGAGACCGCACCGACGACAATCGCTTTTGCGAGCGGAAAAGGCGGGGTCGGTAAAACGAACGTCTGCGTCAATACGGCCATCGGTCTCGTCGAGCTCGGAAAACGTGTCTTGATCGTCGACCTCGACATCGGGATGGCAAACGTGCACATTTTATTGAACGCGTCGCGGTCACGAACGATGATGGATTCGGTAAAAGCGCGAATTCCGCTCGCCGCCTCGGTTCAGAAAGACGTGCATGGTGTCGATATATTACATGGGGGAAGTGGGCTCGACGAACTAGTCCAATTCTCACATGCAGATATGCAATTTTTTATGCGTGAACTCGAAGTGCTGACCGAATACGATTATGTGTTATTCGACATGGGGGCCGGTGCGACCGACACGTCGCTCCAGTTCATCGAGGGATGCGATGAGATGTTCCTTATCTTGACGCCTGAACCGACCTCGCTCATGGATGGATATGCCTATACGAAGCTCGTTCATCGTCAAAGTCCGGACTTACCGCTCGGTGTGATCGTCAATCGGGCCCAATCGGGTGAAGAAGCGCTGCAATGTTTTGAACGAATGGAAGTTGCATGTGAGCAGTTTTTAAAGAAATCGATTCGATTCCTCGGGTATTTACCAGATGACGCCACGGTCAGACGAGCGGTCATCGCCCAAGTCCCGTTTTACCATCTGGACCGGAAGAGTGACATCAGTTGGCGGCTTGAACGGATTTTAACAACATTGACCGGGACACCGCCGAAGCCGCGTCATTTTATGGAACGCTTGATGGGGAACTTGAAACGTCAGTGGAACCGAGTCTAACGACAGGGAGGCATTATAGATGGACGTGAACGAATACTTAGGATTGTTTTTAGACGAATCTCAAGAACATATCCAATCGGTTAACACCCAGCTGTTGAAACTAGAACAGACGGGCAGTCAGGAAGCGATTCAAGAGATTTTCCGCTCGGCACACACGCTCAAAGGGATGTCGGCGACGATGGGATACGAGAGTGTCGCCAACTTGACGCATGAGATGGAGAGCGCGCTCGATTTGGTTCGAGCCGGAAAGAAAGAGAGCAACCAGTTGTTGCTCGATACGATGTTCTCGGCAATGGAACAAATCGAAGAGATGATCGCTGATATCGAGACGGGAGGCAGAGGCGCAAACATCGATGTGACGGCGACAGTGTCCGCGTTCCAGTCATTTATCGGTAGCACTCCGAAAGCAGTCGAGGTGGTCGATGAGACGGTCTTCACGGCCGACCTATATACCGATTCGGTCATCACGCAAGCGAAAGAGACCGGCTTCGAAGCGTTCCAACTTCATGTGAAGCTATCGGATGCCGTCGTGTTGAAAGCGGCGCGCGCCTACATGGTGTTCGATCGCCTCCAAGAACTCGGCGAAGTCGTCCGGACGGTTCCTGAGACCGAGGCGATCGAGCAAGAACAGTTCGATCTCTCATTTGACGTCTTGTTCGTGTCTCAGGAGTCAGCGGACGTGATTGAGCATGCCGTGTCCCAAGTGTCGGAAGTCGAGCACGTCCAAGTGACACCTTACACGAGTGCGGCAGCCGGTGCGCCGGAAGTCGCCGTCAGTGCCGAGAGCGTCGCCGTGGCCGAAGTGAAACCGAAAGCGGTGGAGACGGACGAACCGAAAGAACAGGCCGTCGCACAAGCGAAGACGATTCGTGTCAACTTAGAGCGGATCGATCGTCTGATGAACTTGTTCGAAGAATTCATCATCGATCGCGGTCGTCTTGAGCGGCTCGCCGACGAAGTCGGTCAACCTGAACTGAACGAAACGGTCGAGAAAATCAAACGCGGTACGAACGAACTTCAATCGCTCGTCTTGACCCTCCGCATGATGCCAATCGAGCAAGTGTTCAATCGCTTCCCGCGCATGGTGCGTTCGGTCGCGAAAGATATCCATAAAAAAGTCCAACTCGAGATCACCGGTGCTGAGACCGAGCTCGATCGGACAGTCATCGATGAGATCGGTGACCCGCTCGTCCATTTGATTCGTAACGCCATCGACCACGGCATCGAGTTGCCAGAAGTCCGCCTCGAAGCCGGGAAGCCGGAGCAAGGTCGACTCGCGCTTCGCGCTTACCATGGCGGCAACCGTGTCTTCATTGAAATCGAGGATGACGGGGCAGGGATCAATGTCGATAAAGTCCGCTCAAAAGCACTCGAACGAGGCGTCATCACGCCTGAAGAAGCGACGGCGATGACGGACAATGAAGTAGCCATGCTCATCTTCGCACCTGGATTCTCGACGGCAGACGTCGTCACTGATCTTTCAGGTCGCGGCGTCGGACTAGACGTCGTCAAAAACAAGATCGAATCGCTCGGCGGGGTCGTCACGCTCGAGACGGTCGTCGGACAAGGGACGAAATTCCAAGTCAGTTTGCCGCTCACGCTCTCGATCATCTCGGCGATGCTCGTACAAGTCGGCGATGAGACGTACGCCGTTCCGCTGTCATCGATTCTCGAGACGACGCTCCTCGACGAGGCCGACATATTGACGGCCCATCGCGAACGCGTCTTCGACTTCAGAGGTCAGCTCGTCCCGCTCGTTTACTTGAAAGAAATGTTCGCGATCGAAACGGAAACGAAGACGCAATTCCCGGTCGTCGTCGTCCGCAAAGGAAACAAGCTCGTCGGTGTGGTCGTCAATGACTTGATTGGCCAACAAGAGATCGTCATGAAGCCGCTCGGAACTTATCTCGAGGGCATCCCGGCCATCTCTGGTGCGACGATACTCGGAGACGGGCGTGTCGCCTTGATTGTCGACAGCAACGATCTGTTCTAAGGAGGAAGAAGGATGGAACAAAAATGGGTAGTCTTTTCATTGGGATCGAACACATACGGAATCGATGTCCAGTCAGTTCGCTCGATTGAACGGGTACAACCGGTCACACGCGTCCCGAACGCGCCGGCTCACGTCAAAGGTGTCATCAATCTGCGTGGGGTCGTCACACCGGTCATCGACCTTCGGCTCCGTCTCGGTTACGAGGCAGTCGAACCGACCGAAGAAACACGGATTTTGATCGCTTCACTCAATCAAGGCGATGCCGGCTTTATCGTCGACCGGGCCAACGAGGTCGTGGAAAGTGAAGACGTTCGCATCGAGCCGATTCCGGAGTCGAGCCGAGACATGTTGTCGGCTCACTTGACGGCGATCGCCAAGGGCGAGGACAAATTGTTCTCGCTCCTCGATGCCAACGCATTATTCGAGGAACAGCATGCTGAGTGAGTTCGAGCAAGATTTATTGAAAGAACTCGGCAATATCGGTTCTGGTCATGCCGCGACGGCATTGTCGACGCTCTTGGGCAAGCCGGTCACAATCACCGTCTCCTCAGCGGAGATGGAACCGATCACGTATTTGCCGGAACGCGTCGGCGGGCCGGAACGTCACGTGGCGTCCGTCTTGTTGGAGCTCGGCGGTGACATTAGCGGCATGATTCTCATCTTGTTTCCGGTCGATGATGCCGAAACAATGGTCGCTTCCCTCATCGGAAGCACGTTCTCGTTCCAATCGGCGGACGAGCTCGGCCAGTCGGCATGGGAAGAAATCGGAAACATCATGAGCGGGGCTTACGCCCGGGCGCTCGGGGATTGGCTCGATACCCCAATCTCCATCCAAGTCCCGGCGACAGCGGTCGACATGGCGGGTTCGATCGTCGAATTCGTCGTCACGTCGGTCCAACCTGAGGAAGATGCGGCACTCTACATCGATACGACGTTCCGCATCGATGAGAAAGTAAGTGCTGGGCATGTGTTGTTCCTACCGACGCATGGCTCGCTCGAACGGATACAACAGCGGTTGATTGGCCATGGCTGAAGTCATCAAAATCGGCATCGCGGAATGGAAGCAGACGACCGCGCCGAACAAATTGCGAACGGCAGGACTCGGTTCGTGCGTCGGCGTCATCTTGTATGACGTCCGGCTCCAAATCGCGGCGATGGCCCATGTCATGTTGCCGGATTCGGCGATTGCCCGGAAACACCAAACGGTTGAAGTAGGAAAATATGCGGATACGGCCATCGATGCGCTCGTCTCGTCGTTGAAACGGGCCGGAGCCGGTCGGCTGCAAGCGAAGATGGCCGGCGGCGCCCAAATGTTTCAATTCAAGTATGAGAACGAGGCGATGCGGATCGGTGAACGAAACGCCGAAGCCGTGCGCACCGCACTGAAAGCGCACCGTATCCCGCTCATCGCAGAAGACTGTGGCGGGCATAACGGACGGACGATCGAATTTGATGTGGCGACTTGCGTCCTGTCGATTCGAACGGTCAGCGTAGGAACTAAGGAAATCTAGGGGGGATCGACATGACGACTCAGCTTACCGAGTTGTGGGATCGTTGGAACACTGACCGCGATATGGATACAGCGAATGAACTATTGGCGCACTACGAGTTCCTCATCCATTATCACGTGCAACGAATGATCGTGACGCTCCCGAAGAGCGTCGAACGCGACGAATTGAAAAGTTTGGGTTACATGGGATTGTACGATGCCCTCATGAAATATGATCCAGAACACAACAACAAGTTTGACACGTACGCGGCGTTTCGGATACGTGGCGCCATCATCGATGGGCTGCGGAAAATCGATTGGTTACCGCGTTCGGTGCGCGAACGCGTGAAAAAAATTGATCACATCGCCGAACAACTCGAGCAGAAGTTGCACCGGGCCCCGACGAAAGAAGAACTCGCGAGCGCCTGCGAACTACCGGTGTCGGAAATCGAGAAGGCGATGGCGGAAGGGTACTTCGCGAACATGTTGTCGATCGATGAAGCGGTGACGCTTCAAGAAGAAGGCAAGGTCATGTCCGTCACGTATTTCGACCCTGACTCTGAGAAACCGGAGGATACGCTATTGCAGCGCGAGCTGCTCGACGTGCTGACGACCGAAATCGAGCACTTGTCCGAGAAAGAACGTCTCGTCGTCTCGTTGTTCTACTTCGACGAGTTGACGTTGACCGAGATTGGCGAAGTGTTGGAACTGTCGACGTCACGTATCTCCCAAATCCATTCCAAGGCGTTAAAGACGTTAAAGCTTGCACTTGGACGTTCGTATTTAGAAGAAAAGACATCGTGAAGGAGGGATGGAGATGACCATCGTATATATCGCAATCGCCTGTATCGTCGCTTACGGACTGCTGATCTTATTTCGTCAAGTCCAGGCGTTGACCGCTCGCGTCACGCAACTCGAGCACGAGAAACGTGAGACCGAGGCCCTCCTGTTGTCGTTCATGGAATCGATGAACGATGTCGTGAAACAACCAGCGTCCTCAAACGAAGAGGTTGCAGGTGCTCAGTCAATCCATGCGGAGCCAAAGCGAGAGACATCGGACGACGATACGCAATCAGCCCCGCACGTCGAGGATGTGTTATTGCACCATTCGGTCCGGGAGACGGCCCGACTCCTTGGAAAAGGCGAAGGAGAAGTCGCCTTATATGCCAAACTTCGTAAAAAGTGAGAGTTGCCGGATTGGCGGACATATGCTATAGTATTTTTTGGTGTTAAACACATCACACACGTCTCGGGATGGTATTCCTCGGTGCCGAAAGGTCGGAATACAACGATGAACGAGGCGGAGGACTTTTTTAAACCACAAGGAGGAAATTTATCATGGCAGTAATTTCAATGAAGCAATTGCTCGAAGCTGGTGTACACTTCGGTCACCAGACACGCCGTTGGAACCCAAAAATGGCGAAATACATCTTCACGGAGCGTAACGGCATCTACATCATCGACCTTCAAAAAACGGTCAAAAAAGTAGACGAGGCGTACAACTTCGTTCGTGAACTCGCGGCAGAAGGCGGAAACGTCCTCTTCGTAGGTACGAAAAAACAAGCTCAAGACACAATCAAAGAAGAAGCACTCCGTTCAGGTATGTACTTCATCAATGAGCGTTGGTTGGGTGGAACACTCACAAACTTCTCAACAATCAAAAAACGTATCAACCGTTTGAAGCAGCTTGAGAAAATGGAAGCTGACGGTACGTTCGAAGTACTTCCTAAGAAAGAAGTCATCATCTTGAAAAAAGAAATGACACGTCTTGAGAAGTTCCTCGGCGGAATCAAGGACATGCCAGGTGTTCCTGATGCCCTCTTCATCGTTGACCCACGTAAAGAGCGGATCGCGATTGCAGAAGCTCACAAATTGAACATCCCAATCGTTGCGATTGTCGACACAAACTGTGACCCAGACGAAATCGACTACGTCATCCCAGCGAACGACGATGCGATTCGTGCGGTTAAATTGCTCACTTCGAAGATGGCAGATGCAATCATCGAAGCGAAACAAGGCGAAGAAGAAGTAGCTGAAGAAGCGGTAGCTCCAGAAGCTGAAGCGACAGAAGCTGAGTAATCAGTCAGACAACAGGTGATAAAGGGAAAGCCTTTTATCACCTTTTTTTAGGACACGTATATAAAGCCTTAGTGCTTTTTCTTAAAAATTCGTAAGTTTTACAAGGAGGAATTTCCGATGGCAGTTACAGCAGCAATGGTAAAAGAACTTCGTGAAAAAACAGGCGCAGGTATGCTCGATTGCAAAAAAGCACTCACTGAAACAAACGGTGACATGCAAGCAGCAATCGACTTCCTTCGTGAAAAAGGGATCGCGAAAGCAGCAGCTAAAGGCGACCGTATCGCAGCAGAAGGTTTGACGGCAGTAGCGGTTGAAGGCAACAAAGCTACGCTCGTCGAAGTTAACTCAGAAACAGACTTCGTTGCGAAAAACGAGAAGTTCCAAACACTCGTTTCAGACGTAGCAAAAGCTGTTCTTACTTCAGGCGCAACGACAGTTGAAGCGGCACTCGCTTCTGAATTCGTAGCTGGTAAAACGCTTGAAACACACATTCAAGAAGAAGCTTCGACAATCGGAGAGAAAATCTCACTCCGTCGCATCGCTGTCCTTGAAAAAGCGGACGATGCAGTCTTCGGCACGTACCTCCACATGGGCGGCCGCATCGGTTCAGTCGTTGTCCTCGACGGTACAACAGACGAAACAGTTGCAAAAGACGTAGCTATGCACGTTGCAGCAGCACGCCCACTTTACGCGACACGCGACGAAGTATCGGCTGAAGAAGCAGATCGTGAGAAGAAAGTCTTGACTGAGCAAGCCCTCAACGAAGGCAAGCCTGCCAACATCGTCGAGAAGATGATTGCGGGACGTATGAACAAGTACTTCGAGGAAATCTGCCTCGTCGACCAAACATTCGTTAAAGACGCTGACTTCAAAGTTGGGAAATACGTAGAGTCTAAAGGCGGCCGTATCAATTCATTCGTACGTTACGAAGTTGGAGAAGGTATGGAAAAACGCGAAGAAAACTTTGCTGAAGAAGTAATGAACCAACTTAAAAAATAATCTGCATCATTCACATGGTGCTATCAAAATTGGGAACACGTCTGTATAACCTTGAGTTAGTTCGTTAAGGGAGCGTGTTCCCTTTTTTCAAGCAAGAGGAGGCAAAGTATGGAACCGAAATATAAGCGAATTGTGTTAAAATTGAGTGGGGAAGCGCTCGCTGGAGATCAAGGGTACGGGATTGACCCGGCCATCGTCAATTCGATCTCTGGGCAAATTAAAGAATTGGTCGCCATGGGCGTCGAAGTTGCCGTCGTCGTAGGCGCCGGGAACATCTGGCGCGGCAAGACCGGTAGCGAGCTCGGCATGGACCGAGCGAATGCGGATTACATGGGCATGCTCGCCACGGTATTGAACTCGCTCGCGCTACAAGATAGCCTTGAAACGAACGGTGTCCAAACACGCGTCCAAACCTCAATCGAAATGCGCCAAGTGGCTGAACCGTACATTCGTCGCCGGGCGATGCGTCACCTTGAAAAAGGTCGCGTCGTCATCTTCGCGGCAGGGACGGGGAACCCGTACTTCTCGACAGACACGACAGCGGCACTCCGCGCAGCGGAGATCGAAGCTGACGTCATCTTGATGGGAAAAAACAACGTCGACGGCGTCTATTCGGCCGATCCGAAACTCGTTCCGGATGCAGTCAAATACGACACGCTCACGTACTTGGACGTCTTAAAGGACGGTCTCCAAGTGATGGATTCGACAGCCACGTCACTATGTATGGACAACCATATCCCACTGATTGTATTCTCATTGCTTGAAGAAGGAAACATCAAACGTGTCGTACTCGGGGAACATATCGGGACGGTAGTAGGAGGAATCAATTCATGAGTGTAAATGACGTATTGAAAACTGCTGAAGAGAAAATGGAGAAAGCCGTTTCCGCGCTGAAGCGTGACTTCGGAACACTTCGGACGGGCCGCGCGAGCGCGTCGATCTTGGACCCGGTTCAAGTCGATTACTACGGCGTACCGACACCGCTCAATCAAGTAGCGAACATCAATACACCGGAAGCACGCCTTCTCTTGATTCAACCATGGGACAAGTCGATGGTGTCTGACGTTGAAAAAGCGATCCAAAAAGCCGACCTTGGTCTCTCGCCGTCGTCGGACGGGACCGTCATTCGTCTCGCCATCCCAGCTTTGACGGAAGAGCGTCGCAAAGAGCTCGTGAAAGTGACGAAAAAATATGCGGAAGAAGCGAAAGTCGCTGTCCGTAACGTTCGTCGTGACGCCAACGAAAACTTGAAGAAGCTTGAAAAAGATGGGGACTTGACTGAGGACGACCTTCGCGGTTACGCGGATGACGTTCAATCGTTAACGGATTCGTATATCAAAAAGATTGATGAATCTGCAGCGACGAAAGAAAAAGAAATCATGGAAGTGTAATCACGGAAGTGGTATACCAAAAAGCTGTGTGGGGACCCTTTTACTGAGAGGGTCCCTCTTTCATACAATCAGGAGGATAGAGTATGTTTAAATGGGTGAATCCTAAAACGAAGACCGAGGCGGAACTGAGCATCCCCGAACACGTCGCCATCATTATGGACGGCAACGGCCGTTGGGCGAAAAAGCGTGGACTCCCTCGCATCATGGGTCACCGGGAAGGGATGAAATCGGTCCGGGAAGCGGTTCGCACCGCCCAAGAACTCGGGATCCGTTCGTTGACGCTCTATGCGTTCTCGACGGAGAACTGGACGCGTCCGGAAGAAGAAGTCAACTTCTTGATGAAATTGCCGAAACAATTTTTAGAGACGGACTTAAAAGAACTGGACGAACAAAACGTTCGCATCCTCGTCGCAGGTGATGTGTCAAAATTACCGCGCGGCACGCGGGATGCAGTCGATGAGGCTCGTACGCGCACGGCGACGAACACAGGTCTGGATCTCGTCTTTGCCTTAAACTATGGTGGCCGCGACGAGCTCGTACAAGCGATGCGCCATATCGCCAGCGATGTAGCGGCAGGGAAGATCCAACCGGACGACATCGATGACGCTATGATCGGACATCGTCTCATGACAAATATGCAAGACGTCGATTTGATTATCCGGACGAGCGGGGAACAGCGTCTCTCGAACTTCTTGCTCTGGCAAGGGGCGTACGCTGAACTCCATTTCACAGACGTGTTATGGCCTGAGTTCAAACGAGACCACTTCGTCGAGGCGATCGAAGCGTATAACGCGCGGACGCGCCGGTTTGGTGGGGTGTGACATGAAAACTCGAATTATTACCGGTCTTTGGGCCGGTGCCATTTTTGTCAGCTTGATCGCCCTCGGCGGCAGTCCGTTCGTCATCTTGATGGGTGTGCTCGCCTTGATTGGACTGAGCGAGTTCACGATGATGCGCAATCACAAGTTGACGGCGTTTCCGTTCCTTGTGACGTCGCTCCTTGTAGCCTTCCCGTTCGTATTGATGTTGCTTGAGCGACAGCTTGTCATGGGCGAGATGCCGATGTCGACGAATCAATGGATGGTGCTCGGTTTAATGCTCCTCCTGTTTTGGACGGTCGTCACAAAAAACCGTTTCACGTATGAAGACGCGAGTTTTTATTTTGTATCTGCTGTCTATCTCGTCATCGGTTTCTCTAGTTTTGCGCTCGTCCGTCTTTCGGAGGATGGGCTCGTCAAAGTACTTCTCGTCCTGTTCATGATTTGGGCGACCGACTCGGGTGCTTACTTCACGGGCAAAGCAATCGGTAAGACAAAACTGTGGCCCTCAATCAGTCCGAACAAGACGATTGAAGGGGCGGTCGGTGGGATCATCTCGTCTATCGTCGTCGGTCTCGTCTACGTCCTCGTCGAACCGGTGTTGCCGATTCTCGAAGTATTGGTGCTCGCGGTCGTCGTATCCGTCGTCGGGCAACTCGGGGACTTGGTGCAGTCGGCGTATAAACGTCAATTCAACGTAAAAGATTCGGGTCATCTGTTACCGGGACACGGTGGCATTTTGGACCGCTTTGATAGTATGATCGCGGTATTCACCGTCATCTGGGTATTTAATTTGTTATAAAGGAGTGTCAAGATGAAGCGAATCAGCTTAATCGGGGCGACTGGTTCGATTGGCGTACAGACATGTGACGTCATCGAACAGCACCCCGACTTGTTTGAACTTGAGGCCTATGCCTTCGGAACGAATGTAGATGTAGCCGAGGAATGGATCAACCGCCTGCGGCCGAAATACGTGTCCGCCAAAGACATCGAAGTGCTCGAACAACTCAAACCACGACTTACATACGAACCACTCTTTTTTATCGGACTTGAAGGGTTGATCGAATGTGCGACCGCAGAGCGGGCTGACATCGTCGTCACAGCCGTCGTCGGGGCTGTCGGTCTTGAGCCGACGCTCGCTGCCATCGAGGCAGGTAAAGACATCGCTTTGGCGAACAAGGAGACGCTCGTCACGGCGGGCCATCTCGTCACGGCAGCCGTCAAGAAGCATGGGGTCAGCCTGATTCCAGTCGATAGTGAACATTCAGCCATCTATCAATGTTTGAACGGTGAACGCCGAGAGGACGTCTCGAAAATCATCTTAACGGCATCAGGCGGGAGTTTCCGTGACAAGTCGCGGGATGAATTAGACGGCGTGACCGTCGCAGAGGCGCTCGCACATCCAAACTGGTCGATGGGGGCGAAAATCACGATCGATTCGGCGACGATGTTCAATAAAGGACTCGAAGTCATCGAAGCGCACTGGTTGTTCGATATCGATTATAATGATATTGAAGTGGTGCTACATCGTGAGTCCATCATCCACTCGATGGTCGAATTCAAAGACGCCGCCGTCATGGCGCAGCTTGGAAATCCGGATATGCGGGGACCGATCCTCTATGCGCTCTCAGGCCCGAAACGTCTTGAAATCGACGGGAACAAGCGGTTAAACTTGAGAGAAATCGGAACGCTTCACTTCGCAGAAGCCGACTTGACGCGTTATCCGGCCTTACGCCTCGCGTATGAGGCCGGGCGCGCCGGTGGTTCGATGCCGACGGTGCTTAATGCGGCCAACGAGGCGGCTGTCGAGCTGTTCTTGAACGGGGAGATCGCTTTCCTCGATATCGAACGGATCGTTGAACAAGCGATGGAGACACATACGGTAATTGCAGAACCGACGCTCGAACAGATCCTTCAAGTCGACCGAGCGGTTCGAGAACAAATTCAGCAAGGAAAGTGAAGGTGGGGAATAGACAATGACGACTTTTATCGCCATCGTTTTGATGTTTGGGGTACTCATATCGGTTCATGAATGGGGACACCTCGTCATGGCGAAACGGGCAGGGATTCTCTGTCATGAATTTGCAATCGGGTTTGGACCGAAAATCCTCTCGTTCAGAAAGAATGAGACGCTGTATACGATTCGCTTATTGCCAATCGGTGGGTATGTCAAAATGGCAGGAGAAGATTTTGAGCCGATCGAAGTGAAAGCCGGTCAACACGTCGGGTTACGCCTGACGAACGCCGGCACGGTCGATCGTGTCTACTTCCAGCCGGACCAGGCAAAAGACGTGCACATCGTCGGGACGGTCGACAAGTTCGATTCGATTCGCGAATTGAAGATCCAGTTACTCGTCGATGATGAGGTCCGTGTCTATTCACTTGAACGGGACACGCTTCTCGTCGACCAAGGCATGGAAATTCAAATTGCCCCATACGACCGCACGTTCGGAGCTCAATCGGTATGGAAACGTGTGCTCGCGATTGCAGCCGGCCCAGCGATGAACTTCGTCCTTGCCTTCATCTTGCTTGTCATCGTCGGTCTCGTCCAAGGGACGCCAACGGACGATGGACGAATCGGTACGGTGCAGCCAGATTCGGCTGCAGATCAAGCAGGTCTCATGGCGGGAGATGAAATTGTCTCCATCGAAGGCGAGACGATTGATGACTGGCTCGACCTTCGGACTGTGCTTGCCGACCGGGCTGACACGCCAACCGAAGTGACGTATATTCGAGATAATGCAGAACAAACGGTGACGCTCACGCCGCAAGCGGTCGAACAAAACGGCGAGACGGTCGGGATATTGGGCGTGACGAACGCGCTCGAGCGTTCACCGACGAAAGCCTTCACGACTGGGGCTGAGACGACGTGGACGATGTCGACGCTCATCTTTTCCGCGGTCGGTGATTTGGTTACCGGTCAAGTCGGCGTCGACCAATTGGCCGGACCGGTCGGGATTGTCCGCATGACCGATGAAGTGGCGGCGAGCGGGCTCATCATGCTCCTCAACTGGACGGCACTTTTATCAGTCAACTTGGCCATCTTTAACTTGTTGCCGCTCCCGGCACTCGATGGAGGACGACTCATCTTCCTCTTGTTCGAAGCGGTGCGCGGACGGCCGATCGATCCGAAAAAGGAAGGATTCGTCCACTTTATCGGGTTCGCTTTGCTCATGCTCCTCATGTTGATCGTCACGTGGAATGATATTCAATCATTCTTTAAATAATAAAAGTAAGATCTAATCGGGTTATAGAAGGGAAACGTTGATACCTATGAAACAATCGAGACTGTTCATGCCTACGCTTCGAGAAGTGCCGGCCGACGCAGAAGCCGTCAGCCATCAACTCCTCGTCCGCGGGGGCTTCATGCGCCAAAACGCCGCTGGAATTTATTCGTATCTTCCACTCGGCCACCGCGTGTTACAAAAGATTCAAACGATCATCCGCGAAGAGATGAACCGGGCCGGTGCCCAAGAATTGCTCATGCCAGCGATTCAACCGGCGGAACTGTGGGAAGAGACGGGTCGCTGGGGTATTTATGGTCCTGAACTTATGCGATTGACCGATCGTCACGATCGTCGCTTCGCCCTCGGTGCGACGCACGAGGAACTCATCACGTCGATCGTGCGCGATGAACTCAACTCCTACAAAAAATTACCGGTCAACTTATATCAGATTCAAACGAAATATCGCGACGAGCGTCGTCCACGTTTCGGACTGCTCCGGGGTCGTGAGTTCTTGATGAAAGATTCGTATTCGTTCCACGCCACACAAGATGACTTGGACGACGAATACAAGAACATGTATAACGCCTATTCCAACATCTTTGACCGCATCGGTTTAAAATATCGCCCGGTCGTAGCTGACTCGGGTGCCATCGGCGGGAAAGACACGCACGAATTCCAAGCGCTTGCCGATATCGGGGAAGACACGATCGTCTACACGGACACGTCGAACTACGCCGCCAATATCGAGATGGCAGAAACGCTCGACCGCTATGACATGCAAGCGGCCGAAGTGCTTGCCCTCGACAAGGTCGACACGAAAGACAATAAGACGATTGAAGATGTGGCGCGCTTCTTGAACGTCGACACGAAGACGACGATCAAGTCGGTCCTCTTCAACGTCGATGGCGAGACGGTCATGGCCATCGTTCGAGGTGATCACGAGGCGAACGACGTCAAAGTGAAGAACGCCCTCGGCGGACTCGACATCCAAATGGAAGAAGAAGCGACGATCATCGACTTGTTCGGCTGTGAGCCGGGCACGCTCGGACCGATTCATGCACCGGTCAAAGTCGTGGCCGATTACGCCGTCAAATATTTGGTCGACGCGGTATGTGGCGCCAACGAGGCGAACACCCATTATACGCACGTCAACGCCGAACGCGACTTGTCGCATTTGATGTATCATGACCTCCGTTTCGTCGTCGAAGGCGACATGGCACCTGACGAGTCGGGTCCGGTCCGCTTCGCTCGCGGGATTGAAGTCGGGCAAGTGTTCAAGCTCGGCACGCGCTATTCAGAAGCGATGGGTGCGACGTTCTTGAACGAAGAAGGTCGGGCCGAACCGCTCATTATGGGTTGCTACGGCATCGGCGTCTCACGCACATTGTCGGCCGTCATCGAGCAACATCATGACGATCGCGGTATCGTTTGGCCGAAGAGCGTCGCTCCGTTCGATGTGCACTTGATTGCCATCAACACGAAAGACGAAGCGCAAGTCGAACTCGCGAACCGTTTATATGATGAGCTGTCATCGACGTACGATGTGTTGTATGATGACCGTAAAGAACGGGCTGGCGTCAAGTTCGCCGATGCTGATTTGATCGGTCTTCCGATTCGTATCAACGTCGGGAAAAAAGCGAGCGAAGGTATCGTCGAAGTGAAAGTACGTGCCACTGGCGAAGTCCTTGAGACGACGGTAGATGAGTTGCCACGTGTGATCACGGCGCAACTGAACGAGGCAAAATGATAGATGAAGGTGACGGTTTCTTGCCGTCACCTTCATTTTTCGACATCGAATGATAAAAGGGGGGACTTCTTACCCGTGGAAGCTAATCAAAAAATGCAATTGCTCTTGACCGATCTCGGCATCACGACCGAGACGGAACAATTCGACGATGCGGAATTGACGCGACTTGTCGTCAACAAGCAGCGCCGGACGTGGACGTTTTATTTCCAGTTGCAGCGCGTGTTGCCGTACGAGGTGTATCAACTGTTCATGAGCCGAATCGAGAGCCGGTACGCGACGTTCGCTGACGAGGTGTACGCGCGTTTCACGACGACCTCAGGCGGTGCCGAACAGGATTATATCGACTATTGGCCGCGTATTGTCAGTGAACTCAGCCAAGTGTCGGGTGCGATGCGCAGTTATTTCGCATCGGTCTCACCGCGCTTTGAGCAGAACAAATTGCTCATCCCGGTGCGCTCGGCCCCTGAGGCGAACTATGTCGATAAAGAGTTATGCCAAGAAGTCCAAGCGCTCTATAGCGCCTATGGCTTTATGAAGAAACCTTGCCAAGCGCTGTTCTCGGAGAATGAAGAAGCAAACCAAGCGCTCCGCGAACAAGTCGTGCAAGAAGATTTGGAACAAGCGAAGCTCGCCCTCGCAGCGCAATTCGCGAAGGCGACCGAGACGAACGACGAACCGGTCACCGAGGTACGGATGGGCGCCTTGATCAAAGACGAGATCGTCCCGATCAAGACGATCATCGAAGAAGAACGACGCGTCGCCATCCGAGGCCTCGTCTTCTCGGCCGAACGGAAAGAACTGAAGAGCGGGAAGAAACTGTTCACGTTCAAGATGACAGACTATACCGATTCACTCATCGTCAAAGTGTTCGCACGCGATGACGATGATGACCGGATGCTCAGCGCCGTCAAAAAAGGCATGTGGATCCAAGCGGCCGGCCGGGTCGAGGATGACAGCTTCATGCGCGAACTGTGCATGATGGCATCGCAACTGCAAGAAGTGAAAGTCGAACCGGCCCGTGACGAGTGGGCCGGTGAGAAACGCGTCGAATTACACGCGCATACGCAAATGAGCCAGATGGACGCGGTCACGAACGTGTCGGCGCTCGTCGCCCGGGCGGCCAAATGGGGCCATCGCGCCATCGCCATCACCGATCACGCCGGCGTCCAGTCGTTCCCGGAAGCCTATTACGCCGGGAAAAAGAATGACATCAAAGTGCTGTTCGGGGTCGAGGCGAACGTCGTCAATGACGGCGTGCCGGTCGCGTATCACCCGACCGATGTCCCGCTCGATGATGCGACGTATGTCGTCTTCGACGTCGAGACGACCGGACTTTCGGCCGTCTACAACAAAATCATCGAACTTGCCGGGGTCAAAATTAAAGACGGTGAAATCATCGACCGGTTCGAGGCGTTCGCCGATCCGAAACATCCGCTCTCGGCTACGACAATCGAGCTGACGGGCATCACGGACGACATGGTCCATGGCCAGCCCGATCCCGAAGTCATCGCCAAACAGTTCGTCGATTGGTGCGGGGACGGCATCCTCGTCGCCCATAACGCATCGTTCGATATGGGCTTCTTAGAAGCGACGCTTCGGAGCGGGGGGCACGAGCCGGATGACTATCCCGTCATCGACACGCTCGAACTCGCCCGGACGATTTTACCGACGCTCAAAAACCACCGCCTCAACACGCTCGCGAAGCGATTCGATATCGAGTTGACCCAGCATCACCGGGCCATCTATGATGCGGAGGCGACGGCGTACTTGCTCATGAAACTGCTCGAACTCGCCAAACAGATGTTTGAGATGCAGACGCATCGCTCACTGAACGCGAAAGTCGGAAGCGACGTCTCGAAAATCCGTCCGTTCCATGCGACGATTTATGCGAAAACGAAAAAACCGGGACTTCGTCACTTATACGAACTAATCTCGTTGTCCCACATCGATTACTTGTTCCGGATGGCACGCATGCCGCGCTCGGAAATCGTGAAGCGCCGTGAAGGACTCCTCATCGGTTCGGCGTGTGACAACGGTGAAATTTTTGACGCCGCCCTGAACAAGTCAGACGAAGAGCTTGAGAAGATGATGGCGTTCTACGACTTCATCGAGATTCATCCCCCGGCGCTCTATATGCATTTGATCGATAAAGAGATCGTCGCCAACGAGCTCGAGTTACGGGAAATCATTAAGCGGATCATTCGCGTCGCCGGACAGGCCGGCCTGCCGGTATGTGCGACCGGAAACGTTCATTACCTTGACCGGACAGACCGCTCGTACCGAGAGATCTTGATTCGGACGCAAGGTGGTGCCAACTTCATCAACACGCGGAAAGAACTCCCGCACGCCCATTTCCGGACGACGAAAGAGATGATGGAAGAGTTCAAGTTCCTCGGGGACGAACTCGCCCGCGAAATCGTCATCACGAACCCGAATGCGATCGCCGATCAAATCGAGTCGATTCAAATCATTCCGGACGATTTGTACACGCCGAAGATTGAAGGCGCAGACGATGAGGTCCGGAACATGAGTTACGACATGGCCCGTTCGATTTACGGAGAACAACTGCCGGAAATCGTCGAGGCCCGGCTCGAGAAAGAGCTGAAATCGATTATCGGACACGGCTTTGCGGTCATCTATTTGATTTCGCATAAGCTCGTTAAGAAATCACTCGACGACGGCTATCTCGTCGGTTCACGTGGTTCGGTCGGCTCGAGTTTCGTTGCGACGATGACCGAAATCACCGAGGTCAACCCGTTGCCGCCGCATTACGTCTGTCCGAAGTGTCAACATTCCCACTTCTTCGACGACGGATCGGTCGGGTCCGGGTATGACCTTCCCGACAAGCAATGTCCGGAGTGTGGGACTTGGTATACGAAGGACGGGCACGATATCCCGTTCGAGACGTTCCTTGGGTTCAAAGGGGACAAAGTACCGGATATCGATTTGAACTTCTCGGGTGAATATCAACCACACGCCCACGCCTATACGAAAGTATTGTTCGGTGAAGAGTATGTGTACCGAGCGGGGACGATTGGGACGATTGCCGATAAGACGGCATATGGATATGTGAAAGGTTATGCGACCGAGAACGATAAGATTTATCGGAACGCCGAAGTCGATCGGCTCGTCTCGGGCGTCACCGGCGTCAAACGGACGTCGGGACAACACCCGGGGGGGATCATCGTCGTCCCGGATTATATGGACATCGCCGAAATTTCGCCGATCCAATATCCGGCCGATGATAAGTCATCCGAGTGGAAAACGACCCACTTTGACTTCCACTCGATTCATGACAACTTGCTCAAACTCGATATTCTCGGTCACGATGACCCGACCGCGATCCGCATGCTGCAAGATTTATCGGGCATTGATCCGAAGACGATTCCGACAGACGATCCGACGGTCATGAAAATCTTTTCATCGCCGGAAGTACTCGGTGTCACGCCGGAGCAAATCGAATCGAAGACGGGTACGCTAGGGATTCCAGAGTTCGGGACGAAGTTCGTCCGGCAGATGCTCGAAGAGACGAAACCGTCGACGTTCTCCGAACTCGTTCAAATTTCGGGACTGTCTCACGGGACAGATGTCTGGATTGGGAACGCCAACGAGCTCATCTATAATGGGACGTGCGAACTGAAAGACGTCATCGGGTGTCGTGATGACATCATGGTCTACTTGATTTATGCGGGCCTCGAACCGTCATTCGCCTTCAAAATCATGGAGTCGGTACGGAAAGGGAAAGGCTTGTCGGAAGACATGGAGACGGAGATGCGGGCCAACGATGTCCCGGAATGGTACATCTCGTCTTGTAAGAAGATCAAGTATATGTTCCCGAAAGCGCACGCCACGGCGTACGTGCTCATGGCCGTCCGGATTGCCTACTTCAAAGTGCATCATCCGATTCTGTATTACGCGACGTACTTCACGGTCCGGGCCGGCGACTTCGATTTGTCGGCCATGATCAAAGGGTCACAGGCCGTGCGTAAAGCGATGTCGGATATCCGTGAAAAAGGATTTGAAGCCACGGCGAAAGACAAAGGGCTTCACACCGTGCTCGAGCTCGCACTCGAGATGTTAGAGCGCGGCATGAAGTTCCAGAACATCGATTTGTACCGTTCGAGCGCGACCGAGTTCTTGATTGAAGGGAACACGCTCATCCCGCCGTTCAATGCCGTCGATGGTCTCGGTACGAACGCGGCGAAAGCCATTGTCGAGGCGCGCGCCGAAGGACAGTTTTTATCGAAAGAAGACTTGCGCAAACGGGCCAAGTTGTCGAAGACGATCGTCGAGACGCTCGATACGATGAAATGTCTCGAAGGCCTCCCGGATGAGAACCAACTCTCGTTCTTTGATTTTGGGGTGTAAGTTGCGAAAAACCGGGAAAATATGATATATTGGTATCGAACAATGTTGGATACTACGACGGAAAGGAGTAGGGAACCCTACTCCTTTCTTGTATGTAAAAGCCAGAAGGAGGGATGAGAGTGTCCAAAATAACAGAAGTCGTCGAAGCGATCGCGTTGCCGATCGTGGAGCGTGAGAACATGGAATTGGTCGATGTCGAATTCGTGAAAGAAGGGCCAGATTGGTTCTTGCGCGTCTATATCGACAAGCCGGGGGGCGTCGATTTAGATGATTGCGTCAACATCAACGAACAACTCTCGGAAAAACTAAACGATAGCGATCCGATCGAACAAGCCTATTATCTTGACGTCTCGAGTCCCGGTGCCGAGCGACCACTGAAAAAGCCGACCGACTTTGAACGTGCGATTGGGAAGAACGTCTATATCAAGACGTTTGCCCCGATTGAAGGTGCCAAAGAGTTCGAAGGCATTTTGACGGAATATGACGGCGAGACCGCCGTCGTCGAGACGCGCATCAAGACAAGAAAAAAAGCGATATCGCTACCGGTAGACAAAATTGCACAAGCCCGCCTAGCGGTCACGTTTAGTTAAGGAGAGGTAAAGATGGGGCCACAATTACTCACAACAATCGAACAGATTGCTAACGAAAAAGGAATCGAGAAAGAGATTATCATCGATGCGCTCGAGCAGGCGCTCATTTCGGCATATCGTCGAAACGTCGCCAACCCGAATGAAAACGTAAAAGTTGAATTCGACCAAGTGACTGGTGATATTCGTGTCTTCGCACTTCTCGAAGTCGTTGAACGTCTCTCGCATCCCGAGCAACAATTATCGCTCGAAGAAGCGCATGAGATTGACCCGAACTACGAGTTAGGGGACTTCCATAAAGAAGAAGTCACACCGAGCGACTTCGGTCGCGTCGCGGCGATGACAGCCAAACAAGTCGTCACGCAAAAGATGCGGGAAGCCGAGCGCGAGCGCATTTATAACCACTTCGTCGATAAAGAAGACGAGATCATGACGGGGATTGTGGAACGGTTCGACCCACGCAACTTGTATATCGGTCTTGAAAACAATATCGAAGCGGTGCTCACACCGAACGAACAGATGCCGAATGAATCGTACCAGATTCATGACCGTATCAAAGTTTACGTGACGAAAGTCGATTCGACGACGAAAGGTTCTGGCGCAGCCATTCAAGTCTCGCGGACGCATCCAGGTCTGTTGCGTCGTTTGTTCGAGCTCGAAGTGCCAGAAATCGCGAGCGGTACGGTCGATGTCATGTCGGTCTCACGTGAAGCGGGTGATCGTTCAAAGATTGCCGTCCATTCAGACATCGTCGATCCAGTCGGCGCTTGTGTCGGTCCGAAAGGGCAACGTGTCCAAACGATCGTCGATGAGCTCAACGGTGAGAAAATCGATATCGTTCGTTGGTCGAACGATCCGAAAGAGTTCGTGAAAAACGCACTCAGCCCGGCTCAAGTCGTTGACGTGTACGTCAATGAACCGAATAAGTCGACGACGGTCGTCGTGCCAGACTATCAATTGTCACTCGCCATCGGGAAGCGTGGTCAAAACGCCCGTCTTGCCGCTAAATTGACGGGATGGAAAATTGATATCAAGAGCGAGACGGATGCAGAAGGCATGGACTTGTATGATACGTACGCCGAAAAAGTTGAACCGGAGCCAGAAATTGTTCACAATGAAATGGAACAAACTGACTCGGTTGACGTCGCCCTCGAGCCGACAACGGTGAAAGAAGAGGAATGACCATGAAGCAAAAGAAACTTCCTTTGCGCAAATGTGTGGTCACGCAAGAAATGTTACCGAAACAAGCGTTGATTCGTGTCGTTCGGACGCCGGAAGGCGATGTCGTCATCGATACGTCCGGTAAATTGAACGGGCGTGGAGCGTATTTGTCGAAAGATGCGGATGTGATTCGTTTAGCAGAGAAAAAACGGACACTCGATCATCATTTAAAAGTCAAGACGAGTGACACGCTTTATGAGCAGCTGCTTCAAGCTGTTGCAGGAGCCGAATCATGAGTCAGTGGGAATCATTGTTAGGCCTCGCCGCACGGGCGAGGAAAGTAACGATGGGAGAAGAGTTTGTGTTGAAGGATGTGCGAGCTGGCCGAGCCAAACTCGTCATCCTTGCCGGAGACGCTGGAGCGTCTACGAGAAAACGGGTTACCGACAAATGTACATCGTATGGTGTTCCATTGATTGAAGTGAGCGACCGATATACGATCGGGGCTGCTTTAGGTAAAGACATGCGAGTCGTCGTGTCTGTGACAGAATCCGGATTTGCGAACAAGCTTAAGCAACTTCTCTCTTAACTATTAACGGAGGTGGATGCTTTGGGAAAACGCGTCTATGAATTTGCAAAAGAACAGAATGTAACAAGTAAACAAGTCATTACTCAGCTCGAGAAAATGAACAAGCCAGTGAAAAACCACATGGCTGTCTTAGATGAGGAATCGGTCAAGCAACTCGATCGTGTCTTCAACCCTGAGAAATACCGCTCGGCTGACAAGCAAGAAAAACCAGCTGCAACGAAACCAGCTGAAACGAAGTCTGCCGAGTCAAAACCGGCTGACGCGAAACCTGCTGCCAAGCAAGAAGCACCGAAAGCACGCCCACAAGCGTCTGGCGGTCAAAGCAACCAAGCGGGCAACCGTGGTGGCAACCGCTTCGGCAACAACCGCAACGACAACCGCAACAAGAAACGCGGTGGTAAATTCAAAGGCAAACCTGCGAAAGCAGCCGTGCCCTTGGAAGCGGATCCGAATTCGAAAACGAGTCAACGTAAAGCAGCTCGTTTAGCGCAAGAGTCTGAAATGGGCAACGTCATCAAGTACGATGATGTCCTCAGCGTATCGGACCTCGCTGCGAAGATGGATAAAAAGCCAAACGAGATTATCATGAAGTTGATGGGTCTTGGTGTCATGGCGACGATCAACCAAACGCTTGATGACGAGACGATTGAGTTGCTTGCAACTGAATTCGGTTACGAAGTTGAGAAAGAAGTACTCATCGATGAGACAGACTTTGAAGAAGTGGAAATCGACTTCTCTGAGTACGAGCTTGTTGAGCGTCCTGCTGTCGTCACAATCATGGGTCACGTCGACCATGGTAAGACAACACTTCTTGACTCGATCCGCAACACGAAAGTCGTTGCTGGTGAAGCCGGCGGAATCACGCAGCACATCGGTGCTTATCAAGTTGAAGTCAACGATAAAAAGATCACGTTCCTCGACACACCAGGTCACGCCGCCTTTACGACGATGCGTGCCCGTGGAGCCGAAGTGACAGATATCGCGATTATCGTTGTCGCAGCGGATGACGGCGTGATGCCACAGACAGAAGAAGCCATTTCACATGCGAAAGCGGCAAACGTGCCGATCATCGTCGCCGTGAACAAAATGGATAAAGAAGGCGCAAACCCTGACCGCGTCAAACAAGAATTGACAGAGTTCGGTCTCGTACCGGAAGAGTGGGGCGGCGAAACGATTTTCGTACCGATCTCAGCTTTGAAAGACGAGGGGATCGATGAGTTGCTCGAGATGATCTTACTCGTATCAGAAGTCGAAGAGTACAAGTCGACGCCTGAAATGCCAGCTCGCGGTTCGGTCATCGAAGCGAAGCTCGATAAAGGCCGCGGTCCTGTCGCCACGCTTCTCGTTCAACACGGGACACTCCGGATTGGTGACTCAATCGTCGTCGGCAGCACGTTCGGACGCGTCCGGGCCATGGTCAACGATATCGGTCGTCGTGTGAAAGAAGTCGGTCCATCGACGCCAATCGAGATCACAGGATTGAACGATGTCCCACAAGCCGGGGATCAGTTCATCGTGTTCGAAGATGAGAAAAAAGCACGTGCAATCGGAGAAAAACGTTACCAACGTTACCTCGAATCACAGCGTCGCGAATCGGCTAAAGTTAGTCTTGATGACTTGTTCAGCCGCATTCAAGAAGGCGAAGTCAAAGATTTGAACGTCATCATCAAAGCAGACGTTCAAGGTTCGGCTGAAGCACTCGCTGGTTCACTCCGCAAAATCGACGTCGCAGGCGTTAAAATCAACATCGTCCACCAAGGTGTCGGTGCAATCACAGAAGGTGACGTCATTCTCGCTTCGGCGGCAAATGCGATCATCATCGGATTCAACGTTCGCCCAGATGGTAACGCCCGGTCGATGGCCGAGCAAGAGCATGTTGAAATGCGTCTGCACCGCATCATCTATAACGCGATCGATGAAATCGAGAGCGCGATGAAAGGGATGCTCGACCCTGAGTTCGTTGAAGAAATCACAGGACAAGTTGAAGTCCGTGACGTCTTTAAAGTCTCGAAAGTCGGTACGATTGCCGGCTGTTACGTCACAGAAGGTAAAATCTCACGCGACGCCGGCGTCCGCATCATCCGTAACGGGATTGTTGTGTACGAAGGAAAACTCGATACGCTCCGCCGCTTCAAAGACGACGTCAAAGAAGTCGCGACAGGTTACGAGTGTGGGATTAAAGTAGAGAAGTTCGACGACATCAAAGTGGAGGACGTTATCGAAGCGTTCATCATGAAAGAAGTCGAACGTAAATAAAGCGAGGAGGGAACACGTATGAACATTCGTGCCCAACGCGTCGCAGAGCAGATGCGTAAAGAGATTACAGATATCTTGCTCCGTGAAGTCAACGACCCACGTACGAAGAACGCTACAATTACAAGTGTCGATGTGACAGGAGATTTGCAGCAAGCGACAGCCTACTACACGGTGCTCGGAGACGACGCCGAAATGAAGGCTGAGACGCAAGCTGGTCTCGATAAGGCGAGCGCATTTATTCGCCGCGAGATCGGGAGCCGCATTCGTCTTCGGAAAACGCCAGAATTGTCGTTCGAATACGATTCATCGGTCGCATATGGTAGCCATATCGATTCATTGATTCGTGACTTAAATCGGAACGACCAATAAATTGAAGGGGGGACTCGCGTCTCCCCTTTTTTGATGGGAGGAATCCAGATGGAACCAACAGGTGTATTGATTTTAGATAAAGACAGCGGCATGACGAGCCACGACTGCGTGTTCAAGCTCCGTAAATTGTTCCAAACGAAGAAAGTCGGTCATACCGGCACGCTCGACCCCGAAGTGACCGGTGTCCTGCCGATCTGTCTCGGCCGGGCGACAAAGCTGTCACGTTTTCTGACCGATGAAGGCAAACGGTACGCCGCCGAGATTACAATCGGGACGGCGACGATGACCGAGGATGCCCATGGCGAGGTCGTCGAGACGCGCGAAGTCGGTCCGGAGGCGTTCACTGCTGCAGACATCGATCGCGTCCTCGAGACGTTGACAGGAAAGATTGAGCAAATCCCACCGTACTTCTCTGCCGTCAAAGTGAACGGCAAGAAATTGTACGAATACGCCCGAAAAGGTCAGACGGTGGAACGACCGCGCCGTATCGTCGAGATTCATCGCCTCGTCCGGACGAATGACCCGGTCATCGAAGACGGTGTCTGCCGTTTCCGTGTCGACGTCGAGTGTGGCAAAGGCACATTCATTCGGACGCTCGCCGTCCAAATCGGGGAGCGTCTCGGCTATCCGGCCCATATGAGCGACCTGCGGCGGACGAGGTCTGGTTCGTTCGAGGAGACGGCCGCTGTCACGTTGCAACAACTCGCCGACCTCGAGACGGTCGAGGAACGCATGAACCACCTCATCCCGCTCGAACAGGTCATCAAGCGTTGGCCTGCGATGACGATTCCAGCCAATCGGGAACGGTATATTCGCAACGGGGGTCGTTTGAACGACGTCTCGCTCGAATTTGAACTGTTTACTGTCTATAATGAAGAAGGAATTCCACTTGCCCTCTATCGACGGCTTGACGGAACAACAGACGCAACTGTCGAGGTCATGTTGACCATCGACTAAAGGGGAGATTGAAGTTATGGAAACGATCCATCTGACGTATCCGGAGACACCTGACCTGGTCCCTTCGGTCATGGTGCTCGGATTTTTCGACGGCGTCCACACCGGACATCAGGCCGTGATTCGGCATGCACAGGCGCAAGCGAAACAGCTCGATGTACCCGTGACCGTGATCACGTTCGACCCGCACCCGAAACAAGTGCTCTCAAACAAACCGGATGCGGTCCGTTATATCACACCGCTCCAGCGGAAATTGAACCGAATTGCCGGACTCGGTGTCGAACGGTGTATCGTCATCACGTTCACGAAAGAGTTGGCGAGCCTGTCACCGCAACAATTCGTGGATGACTATTTGATTGGTGCCGGTGCGGTCCACGTGACGGCAGGTTTTGACTACTCGTACGGTAAATTTGGCGAAGGGACGATGGAGACGCTGCCGTATCATGCGCGCGGTCGCTTCACGACCTCGGTCGTCGCCGAACAGACGAGTGGCGGCGAAAAAGTGTCGTCGACGCGGATTCGTCAATTGCTCGGTGCCGGTGACGTCGATGTGGCGAGCGAGTTGCTCGGTACGCCGTACGTCATCTGCGGGGAAGTCATCCACGGCGACGCCCGTGGCCGGACGATCGGTTACCCGACAGCGAACGTCGTCATGGACGCATCGTATGTCATGCCGCGTCTCGGTGTCTACGCGACGCGTGTACGGCTTCAGGACGGCCGGACGTTCGACGCGATGACGAACGTCGGGCGGCGGCCGACGTTTTATGCGACCGGGGACGTCTCGATCGAGAGCCACTTGTTCGATTTCTCAGAGGATCTATACGGGCAACTGATCGAGATCGAATGGATGCATTACTTGCGTGACGAGCGGGCGTTCGACGGACTCGACGCACTCATCGCTCAACTCAAGCAAGATGAGACAGCCGCCCGGGCAATCCTGTCTTGACTTTGAATGGGTGGTACGGTATCCTAATTTGGTACGCAAAGTACACCGCTTCGCTTGGCTGGACGATTCACCAACGACGGCTCGGCAACGCGGCAATTTTCTATTAAATGGAGGTGGAGAGGCAATGGCACTCTCAAAAGAACGTAAAAACGAAATCATCGCGGAATACGCGACAAAACAAGGTGACACTGGTTCACCGGAAGTTCAAGTTGCAGTATTGACTGAACAAATCAACACTTTGAACGATCATCTTCGTACACACAAGAAAGACCACCACTCACGTCGCGGTCTTTTGAAAATGGTTGGACGTCGCCGTAACTTGCTTACGTACCTTCGTAACAAGGACGTTACACGTTACCGTGAATTGATTCAACGCCTTGGTCTCCGTCGTTAATCCGAACGGACCATGTGACGGACTGGGACACTTGTTCCTAGTCCGTTTCTTCTTTTTTGGGAGGAAAATCATTAGACATTCATATGAATGAGTTACATAATAAACTAGATAAGGTTTGAGAGGAGAATGTTCATGTTAGGTACGAAACAAGTCTTTTCTACTGAATGGGGCGGTCGTCCGCTATCTGTAGAAGTCGGGCAACTTGCGAAACAAGCAAACGGCTCGGCACTCGTCCGTTATGGGGACACGGTCGTGCTCGCCACGGTCACAGCATCGAAAGCGCCGAAGGATTTAGATTTCTTCCCGCTCACGGTCAACTATGAAGAAAAATTATACTCGGTCGGTAAAATCCCAGGAGGTTTCCTCCGTCGGGAAGGACGTCCTGGAGAGAACGCGATTTTGACATCACGTCTCATCGACCGTCCGATCCGTCCGCTTTTCCCTGACGGATTCCGTCACGATATTCAAGTCATGATCTACGTCATGTCGAACGATCCAGACTGCTCGGCTGAAATGGCCGGTATGCTTGGAACGTCGATCGCACTCTCGATTTCGGACATCCCGTTCGACGGGCCGATCGCCGGAGCGACAGTCGGACGTGTCAACGGTGAGTTCGTCGTCAACCCGACGACAGCTCAACTCGAACAGACGGACCTTGAGCTCCAAGTCGCCGGAACAGCAACTGCGATCAACATGGTTGAAGCAGGCGCGAACGAAGTACCGGAAGACGTCATGCTCGAGTCAATCTTGTTCGGTCACGAAGAGATCAAGAAATTGGTCGCGTTCCAAACAGAAATCGTCGAAGCTGTCGGGAAACCGAAGTTCGAATATACGGTATCGAAGTTTGATGACGCTTTGTCGGCTGAGCTCGAAGCAGCACGTCCAGAAATCAACGCCGCGGTTCAAGTCGAAGAGAAGCATGCACGTGACGCAGCAATCAACGAAGTGATTGCCAAATACGTAGCTGCATACGAAGAATCACTCGCTGACGAACCGGCTAAGTTGAAAGAAGTATCTGGCATCTTGAACAAGTTCGTCAAAGACGAAGTCCGCCGTTTGATCACGGTCGACAAAGTTCGTCCGGACGGTCGTCGCCCGGAAGTCATCCGCCCGCTCGCATCAGAAACGGGCTTGTTGCCACGCGCCCACGGCGTTGGGTTATTCACACGTGGACAAACACAAGTCATGTCGGTCGCGACACTCGGCGTCATCGGAGATGCTCAAATCATCGACGGCATCGGGTTAGAAGAGAACAAGCGCTTCATGCACCACTATAACTTCCCGCCGTTCTCGGTCGGAGAAGCTCGTCCGGTGCGTGCGCCAGGTCGTCGTGAAATCGGTCACGGTGCCCTAGGAGAACGTGCACTTCTTCCAATCATCCCGAAAGAAGCCGACTTCCCTTACACGATTCGTCTCGTCTCGGAAGTACTCGAGTCGAACGGTTCGAGTTCACAGGCGTCAATCTGTGGTTCGACACTCGCCCTCATGGACGCAGGTGTGCCGATCAAGGCACCAGTTGCCGGGATCGCAATGGGTCTCATCATGGAAGGCGAACACTATACGGTCCTCACTGACATCCAAGGTCTCGAAGATCATCTCGGAGACATGGACTTCAAAGTAGCAGGAACGAAAGACGGGATCACGGCGCTCCAAATGGATATCAAAATTGCCGGGATCACGCGTGAGATCTTGGAAGAGGCACTCGAACAAGCACGTTCAGGCCGTCTCCATATCTTGAACCATATGCTTGAGACGCTCGACGCACCGCGTCCACAGTTGTCGAAGTATGCACCGAAAATCGTGACGATGACGATCAATCCGGACAAGATCCGTGACGTGATCGGACCGGGCGGGAAGATGATCAACAGCATCATCGACCAAACGGGTGTCAAAATCGATATCGAGCAAGACGGTACAGTCTTCATCGCGTCGACCGATCAAGAAGGTATCGACATGGCGATGGCGCTCATCGGTGACATCGTCCGCGAAGTCGTCGTCGGCGAAGAGTTCGACGCGACGGTTCGTCGTATTGAGAAATTCGGCGCTTTCGTTGAGTTGTTCAAAGGCAAGGACGCGCTCGTCCACGTCTCTGAGTTCAGTCTTGATCGCGTCGCGAACGTCGAAGACGTCGTTAAACTCGGTGATACAATTAAAGTCCGCGTAACGGAAATCGATGACAAAGGCCGAGTCAATGCCTCGCACAAAGTGCTCATCCTTGAAGGATTGTCACCGGAAGAACGCGAAGCATACGAAGCGAAACGTAAAGCGCAGCGCGAGAGCCGTCCACCACGTGACAGCCGTCCGCCGCGTCGTGACGGAGACCGTCGTCCGCCACGCCCGACAAACTAATCATGATGGCCATCGTCTGGTGCGATGGCCTTTTTCATAGGAGTGATAACATGGAATGGATCACATTAGACAACGGCGTCCGCATCGTGATTGAACCGATGGCGGATGTCCGCAGCACGTCGACCGGTGTCTTTATCAAAGCCGGCACTCGGACCGAAGACATGACCGAGATCGGCATCAGCCACTTGATTGAACATATGCTATTCAAAGGAACAAAGACGAGAACGGCAAAAGAGATCGCGTCGTTCTTTGATGAACTTGGCGGAAGCGTGAACGCGTTCACGTCAAAAGATCATACGTGCTATTACGTGAAGACGCTTGACGAGCACGCGGTCATCGCCTTCGACGCGCTCGCCGACATGCTATTCGATTCGTTGTTTGATGAGACGGAGCTCGAGAAAGAAAAGCGGGTCGTCTTAGAAGAAATTAAAATGTATGAGGACACCCCGGAAGATCTCGTCCACGAGCTGCTCGCGAAAGCCGTCTATAAAGATGATATTCTCGCCGAACCGATTCTCGGGACGGAAGCGAGCGTCCTCGGACTATCTCGGGAGCAATTGCTCCGCTACGTCGCTTCGACGTATACAGGCAACCGTGTCGTCGTCTCAATCGCCGGCCACGTGCCGCAAGAGTTGGTCGAGGCGGTCACGAGAAGGTTTGCCGACCTTCCATCAGGGGAATCACCGAAAGAATCGACGACGCCGATCTTGTATAGCGACGTGGTGAAGAAACAGAAAGAGACGGAGCAAGCGCACCTGTGCTGGAACTTCGAGGCGATTGCCGCCAAAGACGATCGATTGCCGCATTTGGCCTTGTTGAACAATGCGATCGGGGCGACGATGTCGTCACGGCTGTTCCAGTCGATTCGAGAAGAGGAAGGCCTCGCCTACTCGATCTACTCGTACTATACGACGTTCGACGACCACGGGACGTTCACCATTTATATCGGAACGTCACCAGAAACGCTCGCGCAAGTCGAGACGATCATGACGCGTGAGCTCGAAACGTTAAAAGCGGATGGGCTGTCCGATGAGGAAGTCGAGAAAGGGAAACGACAACTGAAAGGGTCGCTCGTCCTTGGGAACGAGAGCACGAGCGCACGGATGAACCGCAACGGACGCAACCTCGTCCTGCTCGATGAAGTCGAGGATTTGAACGAAGTGCTCGACAAAGTTGATCGCATTGAAACGCGTGACGTCAACACCCTCATCAATGAGGTGCTCGGCCACGCCCCTGCCAAATCATATGTCCTTCCGTCCGAAGACTGACTTGAAACCGAATTGTAAGTTCTCTACACTGATTAAGAGGTATTCTTTACTTTGGACAGGAACAGGTGAAAGAAGGGAAAGACTTGAACTTAACGGATTTAGCTAACCACATACAATTGATTAATCAACCAAACCTACAAGGCATCACGGTGACCCATGTGACGACCGACTCGCGTGAAGTCGTCCCAGGGACGCTGTTCGTCGCCATTAAAGGCTATACGGTCGACGGTCACGACTACGCTGATTTAGCAGTCACTAAAGGCGCAGTCGCCGTCGTCAGTGAACGGCCACTCTCTTTGAGTGTGCCGAACTTGATCGTGCGTGACAGCACACGTACGGTCGGTCTATTGGCGTCCGCGTTCTATCAATATCCGTCTGAGCAGATGCGTCTGTTCGGGATCACGGGAACGAACGGCAAGACGACGACGACGACCATTTTACGTGATGTCCTCACCGAGCTCGGACATAGCACCGGCTTGATCGGCACGGTCGAGGTACGCATTAACGATACGGTCGTCCCGAGCAAAAACACGACACCGCAAAGCTCTGAGCTGCAACAGTTGCTCGCCCGGATGCACGAAGAAGGCGTCACCGATGTGATGATGGAAGTGTCATCGCACGGACTCGAACTCGGTCGCGTCATCGGTACGGACTTCGATATCGTCGGCTTCACGAACTTGACGCATGACCATCTCGATTTCCATGGTACGTTCGAAAACTATGCGCGGGCGAAAGGCTTATTGTTCGCTCAACTCGGACAGATGGCGTCGCGTCACAAAGTTGCCGTGTTGAACGCGGATGATCCGTACAGCAAGCTGTACGAGACGATGACGGGCGCCCGAGTGATCACGTATGCAATCGACGAGATGGCCGATGTGACGGCATCAGATATCGTTCAGACGCTGTCAGAGACGAGTTTTAGCCTCAACTACCAAGGGGAGAGTCATCCGTTGACCGTTCAATTCATCGGCCGGTTCAACGTGTACAACATCTTGCTCGCGACCGGGTGTTTGATCGCTGCCGGCTATCGTTTGCCTGAGATCGTTCAGGCACTCGAGTCGATTCATCCTGCCAAAGGGCGGATGCAACGTCTCGACGTACCAGGGTATAACGTCTATGCGGACTATGCGCATACACCGGATGGCATCGAGCAATGCTTGAAATCACTCGTCGGTGTCCCGAAAGAGAAGATCGTATTCTTGATCGGTACAGGCGGGAACCGTGACGTTACGAAGCGGCCGACGATGGGAGAGATGGCCTCGAAATATGCGGGGACGGTCGTCATCACGACGGATGACCCGCGTTTTGAAGCGTACGACTCGATCACGAGCGGAATCGCCGCCGGGATGACCCACGATAATTTCGTCGAGATTGGGGACCGGGAAGAGGCTGTCCGTTATGCGGCTCGGTTGGCCGAACCGGACAATATCGTCGTCTTGGCCGGAAAAGGGCATGAGAAATATCAAATCATCGGTAATGAGAAAATTCCGCTAGATGAAGAAGCAATCGTCCGAGCGACAATTTTGAAGACGGAGGAAATATGATTTATGGCAGTACAACCGATCACCTTGACAGAGAAAGAGCATGACGATTTCGTCAAAACACACGACCGTGGGGACTTGCTTCAGCTTTCGAGTTGGGCCGACGTCAAACGACAAAACGGCTGGTTCGCCGAGCGGGTCGCCGTCGCGAACGATGGGGTGACGAGCGGGGTGGCGTTACTCTTATTCAAACGTGTACCGAAGCTCCCATTCACACTCTGCTATGCGCCACGCGGCTTCGTCGTCGACTATGACGACGTGGCTTCTTTACGGGCATTGACCGAGGAGGCGAAGCGGGTCGCCAAGGCGAACAAAGCGATCGTCGTGAAAATCGATCCGAATATCGATCGAGATGAAGTGCCAGGTCTATTGACCGAGATGGCGAGTCTCGGCTTCGCCCATAAAGGATACGGCGGTGGGTTTGATTACGCCCAACCGCGGTTCACGATGGAGACGGATTTACGCCCGAGCGAGAAAGACATCTTCGGCAAATTCCATCATAAATTCCGCTATAACGTTCGCTTGGCCGAACGGAAAGGGATCGTCTGCACGGAAGTCGGGCGCGACGGGCTTAAGACGTTCGCCGACTTGATGAAAGTGACGGGCGAGCGTGACGGTTTTGCTATTCGTGGACTTGACTATTTCGAGAACCTATACGATTGTCTGCAACCTGATGACGCCCGTTTGTTTTTGACGAAACTTGAACCGAAACTCGCACTCGACCAACAGATGGCCACACTCGAAAAAGCGGAGCGTGACCTTGGGAAAATCGAACGGTCACTCGAGACGGAAACGGTCGAGAAGAAACGGACGAGCTTGTTGAACCGTCAAAAGCAGACACGTGAGCAAATCGAGAAGATTCAAGCCGCGTTACCTGAACTGACGGAGTTACACGAGAAATACCCGAACGGTCTCGTCTTGTCGGGCGGTCTGTTGACGCTTGCCGGACGACGCTCGTATTATCTGTACGGGGCATCCTCCAACGAGTTTCGTGAGTTCATGCCGAACCACCTCATGCAATGGACGATGATGCAAGCAGCCAAGGCGAGCGGGGCCGAACGCTACGATTTCGGTGGCGTATCGGGTAGCACGGAGCCTGATGACGAGTATGCAGGGCTTTATGCGTTCAAGTCGGGCTGGGGAAGCGATTTGATCGAGAAAGTCGGCGAGTTCGACCTCGTCTTGAATCGTCCGCTCTATTTCGCCCTCGAGACGGGATTACCGCTCGTCAAAGGACTCCGTAAACGGTTGCGCCGATGAAATGGACCGGCGTTTTGACGTTCGCGATGACGGCGTTTTTAGTCGGAATCTTTTTAGCGTACACGTTGTCACGTCCGGGCCCGATGCCATGGGTCGATGAACCGACATTTGAAGCGGGAATGTGTGAACGCAACCCGGGCTCGGAAGATGTCGTCGTCGAGCGAAGTGAAAAGGCGTTCGCGAAGCTTCATCCGCACGTCCGCGAGCGGAGCGAGTCGTTCGTGCGCCTGGCCTACTCTTGCCTCGGCCTCGAGGTCCGTCTGACGTCGGGGTATCGGTCGGCCGATGAGCAGAACGCGCTCTATGCCCAAGGGCGCTCGAAACCGGGACAAGTCGTGACGAACGCCAAGGCGGGACAAAGTTACCATAACTATGGGCTCGCCGTCGATTTCGTCATCATCCACAATAACCGTGCCGATTACAATCTCGAGTCGGACCACAACCGATCGGACGAACCCGATTGGCAAGAGTTAGGAGAACTCGGCAAAGCACTCGGCTTCGAATGGGGCGGGGATTGGAGAAGTTTTCCGGATTACCCGCATTTACAAATGGACTTCGGCTTGTCGATTCGCCAACTCGCTTCCGGGAAACGTCCGGACGACAAAGCGACGATGCCACTCGCCGATGTGATGAAACCTCTCGTCAATTGAACGGAAATGTTGGCATATCAGCAGTTTTCCGATACAATATTCAGTAGCGATAAGTGGACGAAACAGAATATGCAACATCTAGGAGGTTTTTGTTAGTGTCAAAGAAGAAGACAGAGAACGTTAGCGTCTTTGCGCTTGGAGGCGTAGGCGAAATCGGGAAGAACATGTACGTCGTGGAACTAGACGACGACATCTTCGTCATCGATGCCGGCCTTATGTTTCCAGGCGATGAGATGCTCGGGATTGATATTGTCATCCCAGACATTACGTATTTAAAAGAAAATAAAGATCGGGTACGCGCGATTTTCATCACCCATGGTCACGAAGACCATATCGGTGGGCTCAGCTACGTACTCCGTGATTTGAAGCACGTTCCCGTGTATGGGACGAAATTGACGCTCGGTTTAATCGAGCTCAAATTGAAAGAGGCGGGCTTGTTAAAAGAAGTCGACCTCCGATTGATTGACGCCAAAACGAAATTGACTATCGCTGATCATTTCATCACTTTCTTCCGCGTCAACCACTCAATCCCGGATTGTGTCGGTGTCTGCATTCAAACGTCACAAGGCGCCATCGTACACACGGGCGACTTTAAGTTTGATTACACGCCAGTCGATGGGAAACAGTCGGACTTTAACAAGTTGGCAGCCATCGGCCAACGCGGCGTCCTCTGCTTATTGTCAGATTCGACGAATGCGGAACGCCCTGGCCAAACTGGTTCGGAGTCGCTCGTCGGCGCCGAGTTGAACGATGTCATCTATCAAGCTGAGGGCCGCGTCATCGTCGCCTCTTTCGCTTCGAACGTGCACCGTCTTCAACAAGTGTTCGCGGCAGCCGAGGCGAACGACCGCAAAGTCGCCGTCGTCGGTCGCAGCATGGTCAATATCGTCGAAGTGGCGCAGAAGCTCAACTACCTTCGCTTCAAGCCGAAGACGCTCGTCGAGCTGTCGCAAGTGAATCGCTTGCCTGACAACAAAGTCGTCATCTTGACGACCGGTTCGCAAGGCGAGCCGATGGCGGCCTTGACGCGCATGGCGCGCAACGCCCATAAGCAAGTGAACATCCGCTTGAACGACACGGTCGTCATCGCGGCGACACCGATTCCTGGGAACGAGAAGTCCGTCTCGAAGACGATCGACCTTTTGTTCCGCTCAGGAGCGAACGTCATCTATAACCAACGGAAAGTACACGTCTCGGGACACGGTTCGGCCGAAGAGCTCAAGCTCATGTTGAACCTCGTCAAACCGAAGTACTTCCTTCCGATTCACGGAGAATACCGGATGCAGATGGCCCACTCGAAACTCGCCGAGCAAGTCGGTGTGAAATCGAACAACATCTTTATCGTCGAAAAAGGGGATGTCGTCGAGTTCACGGGACGCAAAGCTCGGATGAGCCGTAAAGTACCGGCCGGCAACGTCTTGATCGATGGAATTGGCGTTGGGGACGTCGGGAATATCGTCCTCCGTGACCGTCGTCTCTTGTCACAAGACGGTGTCGTCCTCTGTGTCGTCACGTTGAACCGGAAACAGAAGAAATTGATTTCAGGACCTGAACTCATCTCGCGCGGATTCGTCTATATGCGTGAATCCGAAGAGATGATCTCAGAAGCGAACCGCATCGTCACGAAACAGATCGAGAAGAGTCTCCAGGCTGGAAGTGATTGGACCGAGTTGAAATCAAATATCCGCGAGCGGCTCAGCGTCTACTTGTTCGAACAGACGAAACGTCGTCCGATGATCTTGCCGATCATCATGGAGATTTAAGGAATTGAGATTGAGGCAAAAGTCATCAGACTTTTGCCTCGTTTTTTTAGGAGGAATCTAAGGTGGCACAAAAATCGAGAAAAACTCCGGCGAAGCGGAAGCGACCGACGACAAGGCGTGCGAAAAAACAGCCAATCCCACTACGTACATATGGCTGGGTCATGTTCGTCATGTCGATCACGGCGTTCATCTTCTCCTTGTTCGACTTCGGTTGGGTCGGGAATCAGACGTCACTCCTCGCGACGACGTTATTCGGAGGCTGGGGGGCACTCACGTATTTGGCAATCGCATTCACGTTGCTCGTCTTTTTAAACGAATTTCGTCCGATGCAACGGACGGGCATCCTGTTCCTATTCGTCTCGTTTCTCATGTTCGGAGATTTGGTATGGGGAGCGGAACGAGGGACGATCAACGGGGCGCTGTATCAGCTCAATCAATACTTGCTCTCCGACTTTGGGATCATCTTTTTAGGCGTGCTATGCATGATCATCGGGATCTCGCTCTTATCGCCGACGATTTGGCGGACGATCGGGTCGCGCCTGCTCGAGACCGGTACGGCCATCAAACAAGAGTGGCGCGACCGGGAGCGGGTCAAACCGGCTCCGGTGTCCAATCGGAAGAAGGCGGTTTCGGCACCGGCAAAGGTTGAATCGAAGCCGGTCGAAGCCGAGCCTGAAGCAGACGCGGTGACGATGCATGACATCCCGATTGTCGGGTTCAGCGAGAAAGTCGTCGCCGAGAAACGTCCGAAAACGGAAGAGGTGGCCCCGACGGAGGAAGTGACGGAGCTACCGACCGAAGACATGATGATGACGGCGTCACAAGACGTGTCGGACACGTATGAATTGCCGACGTTCACCATCCTCAGCGAACCGGTCGTGACCGACCTGTCCGGCGAGAACGCCCGTCTGAAAGCAAATGCGACAAAACTCGTCCAGACGCTCAAATCGTTCGGCGTCGGTGTGAAGGTGTTAAAGATTCATCTTGGTCCGACCGTGACGAAATATGAACTGCAACCGGATATCGGGGTCAAAGTGAGCCGGATCACCTCGCTCAGCGATGACCTTGCCCTTGCGCTTGCCGCCAAAGACATCCGGATCGAGGCGCCGATCCCAGGAAAGGCCGCCATCGGGATTGAAGTGCCGAACCAGGAAGTGGCCCCGGTCTGTCTCCGTGAAGTGCTCGAGGCCGATCCGGTCAAGCGGGAGCAGTCGCCGCTCCTCGTCGCCCTTGGGCGCAGCATCAGTGGCGAGACGGTGACGATCGCCTTGAACAAGATGCCGCACTTGCTCGTCGCTGGTTCGACCGGTTCCGGGAAATCGGTCTGTATCAACGGCATGATCGTGTCGCTCTTGATGCGGACTCGTCCTGATGAAGTCCGGCTCATGATGATCGATCCGAAAATGGTCGAGTTGAACGTCTATAACGGCGTCCCGCACTTGCTGACGCCGGTCGTGACGGATCCGAAGAAAGCCGCCCAAGCACTCAAACAAGTTGTCGCCGAGATGGAACGACGCTATGAGTTGTTCAGCCGTTATGGTGTGCGGAATATCGAAGGCTATAACGAACTCGTCGATAAATCGGACGATGAAGACGCCAAACGTCTGCCGTTCATCGTCGTCATCGTCGATGAGCTCGCCGATTTGATGATGGTCGCCTCGAACGACGTCGAGGACGCGATCATGCGTCTTGCCCAGATGGCACGGGCGGCCGGCATTCATATGGTGCTCGCCACCCAGCGTCCGTCTGTCGACGTCATTACGGGCGTCATCAAAGCGAACATCCCGTCCCGCATCGCGTTCGCCGTCTCGTCGCAAACGGATTCACGGACGATCCTTGACGGGGGAGGTGCTGAGAAGTTGCTCGGCCGGGGTGACATGCTCATGCTCGCCAACGGGATGAACAAACCGATCCGTGTGCAAGGTGCGTTCGTGTCGGACCAAGAAGTCGAAACGGTCGTCAATCATGTCATCGCCCAGCAACGGGCCCAATACGTCGAGGCGATGATGCCGAAAGAAGAAGAGGTCACGACCATTGATTCGGACGATTCATTGTTCGAAGAAGTCGTTCAATTCATCTTGACGCAAGAGACGGCGTCCACTTCGATGATTCAACGAAGATTCCGCATCGGTTATAACCGGGCAGCCCGCTTGATTGATTCACTCGAACAAGCCGGATATGTCGGGCCGTCAGAAGGCTCGAAGCCGCGGAAAGTGCTCATTAACCAACCAGAGGGTTAAAAAATAAAACGAACGATTAGGTATAACGAATCCTAATCGTTCGTTTTTTATCTGATTTCAGATAATCCGGTTCAAACGTGACGATCGGGGTCGACGTCATGTTGGGACGAACTAATATAGCACATCTGACCTATTTGATTCATTAGGACATACTACTAAAAATGTTGAACCGCTTTCATTTTTTAATACCGTTTTCATTTTACGATTTCTTTTCAAAGCCTGCCAGAACAGGTAATATAGACTATGAAGTGTACATAATCCCTTCACTTTAAAATATTTCCCTGATTCCGAACAAAAAGTATTGCGTTCTATTTCTCGAATCCCTATACTTAATATTGGCAAGGACATTCATACGTCAGATGTCTGAGCACTGGTAAGAAATAGGTAAAGGTGGTGAGGCCCATGTCGATCAAGCTCGATCATCGCTTGCTCTATCTTCGCGTGATTGAGAAAATCAAGCAAGATATCGACGATGGTGTCTATCGTGAAGGAGAGAAACTTCCTTCAGAATTCGAGTTATCGAAGCAACTAGGAGTCAGTCGAGCGACACTCCGGGAAGCACTTCGTATTCTCGAAGACGAGAAATTTGTCGTGCGGAAACATGGCGTCGGGACATTCATCAGTTCAAAACCCCCGTTTACTTCAGGGATTGAAGAGCTGTTCAGCGTCACGGACATGATCATGCGCGCCAAAATGACACCAGGAACGAAAGTGTTGGTGGCCGAAAAGGTTCTAGCGACCGAGAGAGAAGCCGAGCGTTTAAAAATCGAACCGAACTCACCGATTTATCGGATCGTCCGGATTCGATATGCGGATGAGACACCAGTCGTCTACTGTGTCGATAAAATCCCAGCCCATCTCGTCTCGAATCCGAAGGCGTTGACGGAAGGAAAGTCATTGTTTGATGCGCTCGAAAAAGAGGTAGGACGTCGGGTCGCATATGCGATCACGCACATCGAACCGAGTGTGAACGCTGAAATTTCGACGCAACTTCAAACGGACCAACCGTTACTGGCATTGAAACAATTGCATTACGATGAGAGCGACTTACCGCTGCTCGATTCGGCAAACTTTTTCCGAGCGGACCGCTTCGACTTCCACGTCGTCCGCAAACGCGTTTAAGCACGTTCGTTTTATCCGGAAACGGTTATTTTTGGGGAACAGCGTGAAAGCGCTTTCTTATACCGGTGTAAAGACTACTGATGACATGACAACCTTAATTGTTATGATCCGAAAGGGGAAACACGACGATGAACAAGAAAAAAACAATTCTCTCAGCTTTAGCAGCAGGTCTCACACTCTCGACAGTACTCGCAGCATGTGGCGGGGATGACAATGAAGGTGCTTCAAACGGCGAAGGCGGCGGCGAAGGCAGTGACTTCAAAGTAGCAATGGTAACCGATACTGGCGGTGTCGATGATAAGTCGTTCAACCAATCAGCTTGGGAAGGTCTCACGAAGTTCGGGGAAGACAACAACTTGACTGAGAACGAAGGATTCAAATATCTTCAATCATCGAAGCAAGCCGACTACCAGCCAAACTTGCAACAATTGGCACGCGATAACTTCAACTTGATTTACGGAATCGGCTTCTTGATGGGCGAAGACATCCAAAAAGTTGCTGAGCAGTTCCCAGACAACAACTTCGCGATCGTCGACATGGTCGTTGATGCACCGAACGTCGCATCAATCACGTTCAAAGAGCAAGAAGGTTCGTTCCTCGTCGGTGTTGTCGCTGGTCTTACTACGAAAACTGACAAAGTTGGATTCGTCGGCGGCGTTGAGTCTGACTTGATCAAGAAGTTCGAGAACGGTTATAAAGCTGGCGTCATGGCCGTTAACCCGGATGCGACAATCGACGTGAAGTACGCTGAAGACTTCAACTCAGCTGAAAAAGGTACAGCAATCGCTTCAGGTATGTACGGAGCAGGTTCTGATATCGTGTACCACGCAGCAGGCGGTACTGGGGTTGGCGTATTCACAGAAGCGAAAAACCGTAAGAAGAACGGCGAAGATGTATGGGTCATCGGTGTTGACCGTGACCAATACGAAGAAGGTCTTCCAGAAAACGTAACGCTTACTTCAATGGTCAAACGTGTTGACACGGCTACTTACGAAGTATCGAAACTTGCGATGGAAGATAAGTTCCCAGCAGGCGAAATCGTTGAGTTCTCTTTGAAAGACGATGGTGTAGGGATTGCTGAAACATCTGATGAGAACGTTTCAGCTGACGTCCTCGCAAAAGTTGAAGAGTACCGCACACAGTTGATCGACGGAGACATCACGGCTCCAGCAACTGACGCTGAGTTCGAAGAGTTCATGAAAACAGTAAAATAATTCATTGAGTTAGGGGGGACCCATGCGGTCTCCCTTTACTTAAAGTTAGGGGTGGACTTTCTTGGAATATGTAATTGAAATGCTCAATATTCGCAAAGAGTTCGGAACGTTCGTTGCCAACGACAATATCACCCTCCAATTGCGCAAGGGAGAGATTCATGCGTTGCTCGGCGAGAACGGGGCCGGAAAATCGACGCTCATGAACGTCCTGTTCGGTCTTTATCAGCCGGAAGGCGGGGAGATCCGCGTGCGCGGGGAGAAAGTGAACATTGAGAATCCGAACATCGCCAACGACCTTGGAATCGGTATGGTACACCAACACTTCATGCTCGTTGAGAAGTTCACGGTGACCGAGAACATCATCCTCGGCTCAGAGCCGAAGAGTGGACTGACGGTCGACCGGGCGACGGCGCGTAAAAAAGTCATGGACATCTCGGAACAGTATGGTCTTCGGATCGATCCGGATGCGAAAATCGAGGATATCTCGGTCGGGATGCAACAACGGGTCGAAATTTTGAAGACGCTCTATCGCGGGGCCGAAATCTTGATTTTCGATGAGCCAACCGCTGTACTGACGCCGCAAGAGATTCAAGAACTCATTCAAATCATGAAGCGTCTGATTGAAGAAGGTAAATCGATCGTTTTGATCACGCATAAGCTGAAAGAGATCATGCAAGTCGCCGATCGCTGTACGGTCATCCGTCGTGGACGTTATATCGGTACGATTGATATCGATGAGACGGTCAACGAAGATCGTTTGGCAGAAATGATGGTCGGGCGTGAAGTTAACTTTGATGCGGAATATTCCAAGGCAGATCCACAGCAAGTCGTCCTCGACGTCCAAAAACTTGTCGTCAAAGACAGTCGCGGGCTCAAAGCCGTCGACGGCTTGGATTTACAGATTCGTTCAGGGGAAATCCTCGGGATTGCCGGGATTGACGGGAACGGACAAACCGAATTGATTGAAGCCATCTCGGGCTTGAAGAAACCCGAGTCTGGAAAAGTGATGTTGAACGGGAAAGACGTGACCGGGTTCACGCCGCGCAAAGTGACGGAGTCTGGTGTCGGCCACATCCCGCAAGACCGGCATAAACATGGCCTCGTCCTCGATTATACGATTCGCGACAACATGGTGCTCCAAACGTATTATAAAGAGCCGTTCTCGAAGCGCGGTTTGATGAACTATAAAGCCGTGGCTGAGAAAGCGAAAGCGTTGATTGAGAAGTTTGACGTCCGAACTCCATCGGTCGATGTACCTGCCCGTGCCTTGTCTGGTGGTAACCAACAGAAAGCCATCATCGCCCGTGAAGTCGACCGGTCACCTGACTTGTTGATCGCGGCGCAACCGACGCGCGGTCTTGACGTCGGGGCCATCGAATTCATTCATGAACAGCTCATCAAAGAGCGTGAAAAAGGACGCGCCGTCTTGTTGATCTCGTTCGAGCTCGAAGAGATTTTACACGTCGCGGACCGAATCGCCGTTTTGTATGAAGGGAAGATTGTCGGAATCCGTGATCCGAAAGAGACGACGGAGCAAGAACTCGGCTTCTTGATGGCCGGCGGTAAGAGAGGAGAAGAAACAGTATGAATAAACTAGGATTTAATCGACTGCTCATCCCGCTCTTGTCGATCTTGATGGGACTTCTCGTCGGGGCGATCGTCATGCTCATCGGTGGCTATGACCCGATTCGAGGGTTCTCGTCACTGTTTGAAGGCATGGTCGGCAGCCCGTACGCAATTGGTGAGACGCTTCGCGCCGCAGCGCCGCTCATCTTCTCAGGTTTGGCGGTCGCGTTCGCGTTCCGGACCGGCCTCTTCAACATCGGGGTCGAAGGCCAAGTGTTGATTGGCTGGGTGGCAGCGGTGTATGTCGGGATCAACTTTGATTTGCCGATGTTCATCCACTTGCCGCTCGCGCTTCTCGCGGCCATGTTCGCAGCAGCGCTCTGGGCGTTCGTACCTGGTTTCTTGAAAGCCAAGTTCCACGTCCACGAAGTTATCACATCGATCATGATGAACTATATCGCGCTCTACACGACGAACGCGATTTTGCGCAGTGTCATCGGGGTAACGAACGAACGCACCGAATCCATTAAAGATTCGGCGTCGCTCGCGTCACCGATGCTTCAAGAATTGACGACGTTCTCGCGCTTGCATTGGGGTGTCCTCATCGCCGTGCTCGCAGCGATCGTCTATTACTACATCTTGCAACGGACGACGCTCGGTTATGAGCTTCGTGCCGTCGGTTTCAACAAACACGCATCGCAGTACGCAGGAATGAGCGTCAACCGGAACATCATTCTCTCATTCGTCATCTCGGGTATGTTCGCAGGACTCGCAGGGGCGATGGAAGGTCTCGGTACGTTCAACGGCATGACGCTCAGCGCCTCGTTCACCGGAGTCGGTTTTGACGGGATCGCCGTCGCGCTCCTCGGTGCGAACACGGCCGTCGGTGTCGTCTTGGCAGCTATCTTGTTCGCTGGACTCAATATCGGCGGACTCGCGATGCAGCTCGGTGCGAACATCCCATCTGAGCTCGTCAAAGTCATCATCGCCGCGATTGTCATCTTCGTGGCTTCAGGTTACGCCTTTAACTACGTGATTGACAAATTCAAAGGAAATCGTAAGAAAGGAGTGGAGAAAAAATGAGCTTCTTAGAAGTCCTCTACATCGTCGTGCCGGTTGCCTTAGCCTATGCGACTCCACTCATCATCGCGGCGCTCGGCGGCATCTTCAGTGAACGTTCGGGTGTCGTCAACATCGCCTTAGAAGGCATCATGGTCATCGGTGCTGCGACAGGAATTATCACGACGCTCACGTTGACAGATATGGGGCTGGGCGGTCTCAGTCCATGGATCTCACTTTTGGTCGCTATGGTCGTCGGTGCGCTCTTCTCGCTCTTCTTGGCGGTGCCGGCCATCCTTTGGCGGGCTGACCAGACGGTACTCGGGGTCGCGATCAACATGCTCGCGATCGGACTCGCCATCTTCGTCGTCCGTGTGCTTTACAACAAAGGGCAGACCGACTTCATCGAGTTTCGGATTGCCAAAGAGAACGTTCCGATTCTATCGGATATCCCGGTGCTTCGCATGTTCTTCATCAACGTGCAGTACACGTCGTTCATTGCGATCATTCTCGCGTTCGTCGTCTGGTTCGTCATCTTCAAGACACCGTTCGGTCTTCGTCTCCGTTCGGTCGGGGAACACCCGATGGCGGCTGACACGATGGGGATCAACGTCACGAAAATGCGCTTCATGGGCGTCATGCTCTCAGGAGCGTTCGGCGGACTCGCTGGTGCCGTGTACGCTGTCACCGTCACGACGAACTTCAGCGGGACGACGATCGTCGGTCAAGGTTTCTTGGCCATCGCCGCCATGATTTTCGGGAAGTGGAATCCGCTCGGCGCGCTCGGTGCCGGTCTGTTCTTCGGATTCGCCCAAGCGTTGTCGATCATCGGTAGCAACTTGCCGGTCATCAGCAACGTGCCGCAAGTGTTGCTCTTGATTGCGCCGTATGCGCTCACGATCCTTGCTCTCGCAGGTGTCGTCGGACGTGCGGATGCACCGAAATCGGTCGGTATCCCATATATTAAAGGGAAACGCTAATCATCAAAAGGACAAATGTCCATTTCATCCAGGTTGTTTGACGCTTAAGTCAAACAACCTTTTTTGTTATACTGGTGTAGAGGTGAGATAATTGAAAAAATGGTGGCAACTGCTGATCGCCGTCGTGCTGAGCGTTTCGCTCGCGGGCTGCTCCGTCGATGACTGGTTCGCCGAACAAATCGACCCGCCAGAATCGCTCGTCGAACTCGAGGCCGATTTTCCGTCGGCGTCGGTCGCGCAACAAGTCGCACGGCCGCTCGGCAAGACCGAGACGGTCACGCTCGACCGCGTCATCGACGGAGATACGCTCAAAGTCGAGTTTGAGAACGGAGCGACCGAATCGATTCGTCTCTTGCTCGTCGATACGCCAGAGACGAGCCATCCGACGCTGCCGGTCCAACCGTTCGGAGAGGATGCGAAATCATTCGTCGAGCGTTGGCTGCCAGAAGGAGATACGATCACACTCGAGTATGACGTCGGGCGCTACGATCGCTATCAACGGACACTCGCCTACGTCTGGTATGACGAAGCGATGTTGAACGAGGAATTGTTGCGCCGCGGGTTGGCGCGTGTCGCCTATGTATACGCGCCGAACACGCAACACGTCGATGCGTTTCGGGAGGTCGAGCAGGCCGCGCGTCAGGAATTGCTCGGGATTTGGAGTCTTGAGGACTACGTGACCGGCAACGGCTTCGACCATGAGGCGACCGAGCCGGCCCAGCCGAAACGTGACACGGATGGATGTGACATTAAAGGGAATATCAATCGGGACGGAGAGAAGATTTATCACGTTCCGGGCGGGGCGAGCTATGAGCGAACGATCCCAGAAGAGATGTTCTGTACAGAGGAAGAGGCGCGTGAAGCGGGTTTCCGGAAAGCGACGCGATAAAAAAAGACATGTGCGCCCTTCAGGCACACATGTCTCTCTTATTCGTACTTGAGTGCGTCGCCATCGAACGATTCGTCCGCGACTTTAATTGAGTCGGTCGGGCATCCTTCGAACGCGTCCATCAAGTCCTCATACAATTCGTCCGGGACTTCGATCGTGCCCGTGTTGTCGTCCATCAAGTTGAACGCGAGGCCTTCGTCGTCATAGTCGAAGATGTCTGGGGCGGCTGCTCCGCAGGCCCCACATGCGATACATGTATCTTTATCAACAATCGTAAATTTTGCCATTTGTAACCCTCCATACGTTTCGTCTCTCTGCATAGAAATGATTTTCTACTGACTATGAGTAATTGTAGTCTACATACCCAAATATTTCAATGAGGAAACGAATAACGTTTTGGAAGCATAATTTTGACCGAGGAGGTGGAACGATGGTTCATTTAGCGGACGGGGTGTTGTTGCTTTCGATTGAGCGCTTGAAAGGGGAGCGCAGCGAGCGCAGTTTGTTTCATGTGTTGAACGGCAAACGTTCGGCGACGACACTGCAAGATGCCTTTTTTTATGACTTGGAACCAATTTTCGGATTGTTCCCCTATACGAAGTACGACTATGAGAAACTGCTCGCCTCGTTCGAGAAGCGAGGCTGGCTCAACCGTTCGAGCTTCACGTTGACCGAGGCCGGCAAGATGCTCGCTTCGCCGGAGGCGGTCAGTGAGCTGTTCGACCGTCTCGGCGGTGAGTATCGGGACTATACGACGATGACGTGGAAGCGGCTCAGTTTGTTCGTCCAGACGTTCATGTCGCTCGAGCATGAGCGGACGTTCTATCCGGTGCAGGCCGATCGGTTGGCCGAACGCTGGGTCAAACAGATCGTCCGGACCGAGCGGGAGTGGCAACCGCTGATCCACAGCTTTCACCAGGAGCTTGAAACGGCGCTTGAAGAAGTGGGGGACCCGTACGCGACCGCCGTCGTCTATCGGTTCACCGGTGCGTTCGAGACAGGATACACGTATGAACAAATCGCCTCGCTTCTCGATGTCGATGCGCGCACGGCGCGGCTCTATTTTTTGGCCGGGTGGAATGCGCTCCTGTGGAAATTGCCAAGGGATGCCAAGTTGCTTGGCTTCGCGCACGGCTTGTCGAGCGAGCGGATGACGTTGTCGGCGCGCGAGTCGTATGAGCAGTTTTCGGCTGGTCGAACGTTCCAACAAGTCCAGTCCCAGCGACGGTTGCGCACGAGTACGATTGAAGACCACGTCGTCGAGATGGCGATGTATTTAGACGAGTTCCCGCTCGACCAATTTGTTCCGCTCGAGCAAATCAAGCAAGTCGAGCAGTTGCGTGACGAGTCGAGCTGGGCGCTCAAGCCGATTTTTGAACAAATCGACGGGATCAGTTACTATCAAATCCGATTGGTGTTCGCGAGATTGAAACGAGGTGAGACATTTGTTTGAGAAGACGTTGAAGCGGGTGTTCGGCTACGACAGCTTCCGTCCCGGTCAACGGGATGTGATCGAAGCGGTCGCCGACGGCCAGGACGTGTTGGCGATCATGCCGACCGGAGCGGGCAAGTCGTTGACGTTCCAACTCCCGTCCTATCTTAAAAATGACGGGCTGACCATCATCGTGTCACCGCTCTTGTCGCTAATCGAAGATCAGATGCTCCACATCCGTGAACGCGGCGAGCGGGGAGTGGCGCGATTGACATCGATGGAGACGCTCGAGGAGAAACAAGACATCTTGAACCATTTGAAGCGTTATCGCTTCTTATACTTATCGCCCGAACAACTCGCCGTGCCGCACGTGACGCGGGCGCTCGCTCGGACGCGGATTCAAATGCTCGTCGTCGACGAGGCCCACTGTATTTCGCAGTGGGGCCATGAGTTTCGACCCGAGTATGCCCGTCTAGGCGAGTTGCGTAAACAACTCGGCAGCCCGCAGTGCATGGCCGTCACCGCGACGGCCCCGGAGACGGTGAAACGGGATATCATCGAGAAGTTGGCGTTGTTCTCGCCGGCGCAGTTCGTCCATTCGGCAAACCGGCCTGAGATTCGACTCATCGTCGAACGTCTCGAGTCCGAGGACAAGATGCGGCGGTTGAGCGAGCTCGTCCATGACGTCCCGAAACCGGCCGTCATCTATACGGCGACACGGCGTGAAGCCGAAGCACTCGCGCTTCATCTTGACGACGCCTTGTTTTATCACGGTGGCATGTCGACTGAGGACCGCCGGCTCGTGCAATCGCAATTTTTGCGAGATGAAGTCGCAATCATGGTATGTACGAGTGCGTTCGGGATGGGTGTGAATAAAGACAACGTCCGTTCGGTCATCCATTATCAAATCCCGGCCACGCTCGAGGCGTACATGCAAGAAATCGGTCGTGCCGGACGAGACGGCGAACCCGCATTTGCCGTCTTGCTCTATGCCGAAGGCGATGAACGCATTCAACAGTTTTTGATCGACCAACAATATCCGAAAGACAAAGACATCCGTCTCGCGTATTTGGAACGCGACAACGGCACGAGTCTGGCCCAACTGCCGCGTCTCTTGCGGTTGAACGAGGAAGACCCGGTCTGGGGATTGTTGAACCAGATGCTCGCCGAGCGGATGCTTGCCGAGGCGATCGATTGGGTAAAAGATAGAAAGCGGGCCCGCTATCGTCAACTCGGACAGATGATGGACTACGCCCTCATCAAGACGTGCCGGCGCGATTACTTGTTGAACTATTTCTCGGAACAACCGGTCAAACAAGCCGATTGTTGCGACGTCTGTGGGGAGATCGTATTCCCGCCGTCGGTTCAAATTGTGTCTAAAAATGTGACAGATTGGAAACATCGTTTATCTCGTATCTTCTCCTTTGATTGATATCATAGTAAAATGATAAAAAAGGTAAAGGAGGGCACACGTTGCGACATCGGAACCAAGCGGACTCACTTCGTGAACAAGTGGTGGACACGTTGCCGTCTCGCGCTGAACGACAAGAGCATGAGCGGAAAGAAAAATTGAACGACAATTGGCTGAAACGGCCGCTCGCTATGATGCTGACATTGACGATGTTTGCCATTATTCTCGTATTTTTATATATAGGTCGTCATACAATATTTTTCTGACAATACGACGGGGACGTCGTATTTTTTTATGAGCAATCTTTGTTTTGTCGAACCAATCGCACAATCTCACCAATTTCTCACAGGAATTGCACAATAAAACAGGTAAAGCGCTTCAGATGGGTCTATACTAAATAAGAAGAACTTGTAGGAAAGGAGGGGCTGCTGTGCCGAAGTACTCCATTAAGACGGTCGCGTCGCTCACCGGGGTCAACCCGACGACGATTCGAGCGTGGGAACGCCGCTATCAATTCATCGTGCCGAGCCGGACCGAATCCGGCCACCGATTGTATTCCGACCAAGACGTCGAAAAGATTAAATGGGTCGTTGAAAAACAACGGGAAGGCTTGACCGTTTCCCAAGCGATTCAACAACTTCATGAAGCCCCGAAGCCGAAGCCTGCCCGCCTCTATGACGAGGAGCTCATGGACGGGTTGCTCGAGGCGTTACTTTCATTTGACGAACGCAAGGCGCACGATTTGATCAATCGTGCCTTTAATACGTTCAGTTTTGAGAAGGTCACGAAAGATATCATTGGTCCGTTGTTGATGGAGATCGGGACGCGTTGGGAGAATGGGGACATCACGATCGCGCATGAGCATTTTGCGACCGCTTTTTTGCGGGCCCGATTGTCGACCCTCTCGCTGCAGATGCCGATGAACCCATTTTTACCGCGGATCATTTGTGTGTGTGCCCCGGGCGAGATGCACGAGATCGGTCTGTTGTTCGTGACGCTTTACTTGCGTCAATATGGATACGACGTGATTTTCCTTGGTGCGGGCTTCCCGAAAGAGGATTTAAATGAGGCGTTGCACGATATCGACGCCAAGTGCTTGATCTTCTCCTGCACGTTGACGGAACATCTCGAGGACCTGAAAGAGGCGATGCGATTTATCCAAGCGGATCATCCCGATCTCGTCATCGGGGCCGGCGGATATGCCGTCAGCCTTCACGCGACCGAGTTTGAGTCGGCCTTCCTTGGAGATACGCCCGAAGCATGGACCGAGTGGTTGTCAACTATTTGACAGGTTGCACAAACGAGAGTAGCTTATAAAGTAGGATTGATTAATCTTTGGAGGTTTTCGTTTGAGATTTGAAAAGCAAACTAAAGAACATTTAAGGGTATATTTGACGGCGAGTGACCTTTCGATTCGAGGGATTGCCATCGATACGATCGTTGGCGAGAGTGGTCAAGACTTGTGGCGGGAATTGCTCGAGACGGCGGAAGCGGAATTCGGTTTCATGCCCCAAGGCACCGTCGACTTGAACGTGACAATGTTTCCCCGTGATGGGCTCGTCATCGACGTCCAAAAAGTCGAGGCAGCCGTCCCGGATGCGGATCAAGAACAAGTCGAGATCCGTTTGACGATCGATGTGATTCATCATCTGATTTATCAGTTTGATGATATCGAGGACGTCATCAACGCCTCGGTCCGTTTGTTCCCGCACATGCAGGATACGGAGCAGGGCGGGGCGCTCTACCATTATGACGGACACTATTATTTACACTTCGTCGAAGTGCTCAAACCGGACGTCGAAGAGCGGTTGGCCGCCATCTTGTCGGAATACGGCCGCACGACGACCGTCAGCCCTTACGTCATGATGGAGTATGGCAAGACGATTCAAACTGAACAAGCCGTGAAACAGCTGTACGATACGTTCGCGTAAGTACGGCTTTTTTACTGTTCTGTTTCTATTGTTTTCGGCCGACACATGGTATGATAAAACTTGAATTTTTGAGAAGTTAGCCGAAGGAGAGATTTGATGAAAGTCGCGGTATTATATGGTGGTGTATCAGGTGAGCGGGAAGTGTCGCTCACGAGTGGTAAAGGAATGATTGAAGCGCTCGAAGCACGGGGTCACGACGTCGTGGCGATTGATTTTCACCCGGACCGGGCCAATGAGCTGTTGACGCTTCAAGCCGACGTCGTCGTCAGCGCCCTGCATGGCAAATACGGCGAAGATGGCCGTGTTCAGTCGCTCTTAGAGATGGCCGGATTGCCGTACACGGGGTCGGGCGTTTTGGCATCAGCGCTCGCGATGGACAAAGCCCGTGCGAAAATTATTTTCGCCGCTGCCGGCATTCGCATCGCCCGTGACGTCCTCATCGAGTCGGGCGACGACATCGACGCAAAAATCGTCGAGTGGGGCAGTGAGTTTCCATGTGTCGTCAAGCCGGCCCAAGAAGGGTCATCGAACGGATTGACGATCGCGATGGACGAAGCGATGCTCCGTGAAGGGATTGATAAAGCGTTCGCGTGCGATACGGCTGTCTTGGTCGAGCAATATATTAAAGGCCGTGAGTTGACGGTACCCGTCCTTGGGAATCACGGGGCTGAGGCCGCACTCCCGGTCATCGAGATCATCCCGAAAAATGAATTTTATGACTATGAGTCGAAGTATTCAGAAGGTGGATCGATTCACGTTTGTCCGGCCGAGTTGCCGGACGCGTTGACTGAAGAAGTTCAAACGGCTGCCATCAAAGCGCACCGTGCCCTCGGTTGCAGCGGTTATTCTCGTTCGGACTTCCTCGTCTCTGAAGATGGGCTCGCTTATATTTTAGAGACGAACACGCTTCCGGGTATGACACCGCTCAGCTTGTTCCCGGACAGCGCCCGGGCCGTCGGGATCTCGTACGGTGAGCTGTTAGAGCGATTCATCGAACTGGCACTAGAAAAGTAAGAAGGGAACTCCCCCTTCTTTTTTCATTTTAGAAAACGCTTTCATTATTTTTGTAAAAGCCTTTCAAATTGGGCGCGTATCAGCTATACTTTTAAACGAATACGAGGTTGATTCTTGGGGGAGAATTGACAATTTAGGGGAGGAAACCTTCATGATTACGGATCAAGAAAAAGGTCATCAAAAACGAAAAAACATCCTTGAATCGACACAAGAAGTGATACACGAGGCGCTTGATAAGCTCGGGTATCCAGAAGAGATGTATGAGCTCTTGAAAGAGCCACTTCGGATGTTGACCGTCCGCATCCCGGTACGTATGGATGACGGATCGACAAAGATTTTCACAGGATACCGGGCGCAACATAATGACGCGGTCGGACCGACGAAAGGTGGGATTCGCTTCCACCCGAGCGTGACGGAGGTCGAAGTGAAGGCGTTGTCGGTCTGGATGAGCTTGAAGGCCGGAATTGTCGACCTTCCATACGGTGGCGGTAAAGGCGGGATCGTCTGTGATCCGCGTGAGATGAGTTTCCGTGAAATCGAACGATTGAGCCGGGGTTATGTCCGAGCCATCAGTCAAATCGTCGGACCGACGAAAGATATCCCAGCGCCGGACGTGTTCACGAACTCGCAAATCATGGCGTGGATGATGGATGAGTATAGCCGCATCGATGAATTCAATTCGCCGGGCTTCATCACTGGTAAACCGCTCGTGCTCGGTGGCTCGCATGGACGTGAGACGGCGACGGCAAAAGGTGTCGCCATCATGATCCGGGAAGCGGCGCTGCGCCGTGGGATCGAATTGAAAGGGGCGCGTGTCGTCGTCCAAGGGTTCGGGAATGCTGGTAGCTTCTTGTCGAAGTTCATGCATGACGCCGGGGCGAAAGTGATCGCCGTCAGCGATGCATATGGTGCGATCCACGATGAGAACGGGCTCGATATCCCGTATCTTCTCGATCGTCGAGATTCGTTCGGGACGATCTCGACGCTCTTCAAGAACACGATCTCGAACAAAGAAATGTTAGAACTCGACTGCGACATCTTGGTCCCGGCCGCGATTGAGAACCAAATCACCGAAGACAACGCCGACAACATCAAGGCGTCCATCGTCGTCGAGGCCGCCAACGGACCGACGACGAACGAAGCGACCCGCATCTTGACAGAGCGCGGCATCCTGCTTGTCCCGGATGTGCTCGCTTCGAGCGGTGGGGTAACCGTCTCGTATTTCGAATGGGTTCAAAACAATCAAGGATACTATTGGACGGAAGAGGAAGTGGAAGAGAAGCTTGAGAAAGTGCTCGTCCACTCGTTCAATACGGTGTATAACACGTCATCGGCCCGTAAAGTCGACATGCGTCTCGCCGCCTATATGGTCGGTGTACGCAAGATGGCGGAAGCATCGCGTTTCCGCGGTTGGGTATAATTAAACAGCAAAAAGAGGGAGAACCTGGCGCCAGGTTCTCCCTCTTTTTGTCGATTACGTTGTCACACCGTTACGCTCCCGAAGCGTCTCGGCAATCGCTTGGCCATGGAAGCGGCCGTTCTCGATAAAGATCTTATTGGCGTCATTTCCGGCGGCGACGACACCGGCGATGAACAAGCCGTCGACGTTCGTCTCGAACGTCGTCTCGTCAAACGAGGGCACACCGGTCTCCTCATCGACTTGGACCCCGGCATCGGCGAACAGCCCATGGTCGGGCAAGTAGCCCGTCATGGCGAGGACGTGGTCGGTCTCGAGCCGATGTTCTTCACCATGCTGACGATAGACGACGTGATGCGGTTCGATTCGAACGATCTCCGCTTCGAGCTCGAGTCGCACCTTGTCATGACGGACGAGCGAGTCGAACGTCGGCAGGACCCACGGTTTGACAGACGGACTGTAGCCGTCCCCGCGATAGAGTACCGTGACGTGGGCACCGGCCTTCTCGAGCTCGATGGCCGCGTCGACCGCGGAGTTCTTTCCGCCGATGACCGTCACACGTTGTCGGTAAAACGGATGCGCTTCTTTGAAATAATGCGTGACGTGCGGCAACTCTTCACCTGGGACGTCCAACGTACGAGGACGGCCATAATACCCGGTGGCCAAGATGACATAATCGGCTTGGCGTTCTTTGACGCCGTCGCGATCATGGCGTGACCGAACGATGAACCCGTCCTCGGAACGCGCGACCGTTTCGACCGTCTCGAACGGTTGGACGTCGAGACCGGTCCGGCTGACGACTTCCCGATAGTAGACGAGCGCGTCTTGACGACGCGGTTTCAAATCTTTACAGATAAACGGGATATCCCCGATTTCGAGTAAGCTGGCAGAAGAGAAAAATGTTTGATGGGTCGGGTACCGATAGATGGCATCGACGATATTGCCGCGCTCGATGACCGTGCACGAGATGCCGATCCGTTCTAATTCGATTGCAGCCGACAGTCCGCATGGTCCGGCGCCGACGACGATAGCATGTTTATTCAATGAAATCACCTCATCCCTCATTGTATGGAAGGACGAAACGGTTGGCAAGCCGCCAACTCACTGTTGGAAGCTGAAGCTATGTTCCATGACCGCTTGGGACGAACCCGCCTCGAGCTCGACAAGGAGGCGAAGTCTCGCTTTTTGTGAGTTCAGACCGTTCGAGAAGATGATGCCCATCTCTTTCAGTTGCTGGCCGCCGCCGACGTAGCCGTACACGTCTTGCACGATTCCGTTGAAACAACGGCTGACGATGACGACCGGCATCCGTTCGACGAGCATCTCGAGCGCGGGGACGATTGACGGTGGGACATTCCCTTGCCCGAGTACTTCAAGGACGAGCCCGTCATAGCCGAGCGCGAGCACCGCCTCGAGCAGGTCCGGCTCCATCCCGGCGACGACTTTCAGCACCGCGACCCGTTTCGTGATCGATGGAATCATTTTCGGTTGTTTTGTCGTCGGCTGACTATAAATGAGGACGTGATCTTTCGTCACCATACCGACGTTGCCGAAGTGGACCGATTTGAACGTGTCGACCGAGGACGTGTGCGTCTTCGTGACGTTGAACGCGGAGTGGATTTCACCATTGAAGACGACGAGCACGCCTTTGCCGCGTGCCACATCACTTTGGGCGACCCGAAGCGCCGTGATGAGATTGAATTCGCCGTCCGAGCCGACCTCGTTTGACGAGCGCATCGCTCCGGTCAATACGATCGGTACCGGTGCACCAAGCGTGATTTGTAAGAAGTAGGCCGTCTCTTCGAGTGTGTCCGTCCCGTGAGTGATGACGACCCCATCGTACGTGTCTTGTGTCAATTGTTGATTGATGAACTGGGCGAGCTCGAGCATTTTCTCGGGCGTCATATGCGGCGACGGGATGTTCGAGAAATGTTTCGTTGTGATATTCGCGATGTCCGTCGCTTTCGGTAACGTCGCGTCGATCGGATTGACTTCGCTCGGCATGACATGTCCCGACCCCGATTGAGACATGGCGATTGTGCCGCCGGTGTGGATCAGTAATAAATGGTTCATAAACAGACCTCCAACTTTTTTGTTCGTTTCTTCCAATTTCTAGGTGCGACCTACTTTTTCTTTCCTCTATTTCAGTGTATGCTTAACGTGAGAAAGGAGAGATGCATCATGATTGCAATCGCCTTGTCTGCGGTTGCGCCAGGGTTCGCCCTTCTTTCCTACTTCTATCTCCGGCATGAATTGGAAGCGGAACCGCTCGGCTATGTGATCCGTTCGTTCGTCGCCGGGGCCATTCTCGTCTTTCCGATCATGTTCGTGCAGTATGCGTTCGTGGAAGAAGGGGTGCTCGTGGGCCCGTTTTGGAAGGCGTTCGTGGCCACCGCGCTATTAGAAGAGTTTTTTAAGTGGTTCATGATTTATTATACAATATACATACATAAAGTCTTTGATGATTACTACGACGGGATTCTCTATGCGGTCGCCTGTTCACTCGGCTTTGCCACGTTAGAGAATTTTCTATATTTATGGGTGTACGACTCGATTGAAATCGCCATTTGGCGTGCTGTGTTGCCGGTGAGCGGGCATGCGCTCTTCGCTGTCGTGATGGGGTTTTGCCTCGGCCGGGCCAAACATTCCGCCCATGAGCGCTTCTGGCTGTTCACGGCCGTCATGGCGGCGACATTGTTGCATGGCATGTTCGACTATATCTTGCTCGTCGAACCGATGAACAAAGTGCCGGCTGTCGTCTACATCGTCGTTCTTTGGATGGTCGCGCTTTTGCTCGTGCGGACCGCCAATCGCTCCAACCATCGCCAGTACAAATAGAATAAAAGGGGAATCGTTTCATGTTAAAAGTAGGACAAGAGTTACGGGTAGAAGTCGAAGGGAGAAAAGAAGGAAAGACAAAAATCGCGGCTATCAACGACCAAGTCGTCTGGATCGAGTCCCCGAGTGAGACGGATACGTTAAAGACGTTTTTCTTGCACGAGGACGAATCGATGCGTGTCTATTTCTTCGTAGGAGAAGAGCAGCTCTATGCGTTTGATACGGTCGTGACGAGACGGGTGAGCGATGCGCAACTGACGCTTCGCTACGCCTTCGCGTTGCCGGATGAAAAGAAAATCAAGCGCGTGCAGCGCCGTGAATATTTACGTGTCCCTGAAATGATCAATGTGACCGTATCCGCCGAGGACGGCCAGGCGTTCCCATCGTTTGAGACGACGTCGCTCGACGTGTCGGCCGGCGGTATGCGAATCGTGGCCAATCGAGCCCCGGTCGCGGTCGACGAGTCGATGATCGTCACGTTCCATATTAATGATGACCGGGGCGTGCCGCAGACGTTCCGCGTCAAGAGCCGCCTCGTCCGCATCCATGAACAGACGGCCAAACAAGAGTTGTCGCTTTGCTTTGAAGAGTTATCACACCGGGACCAGGAGACGATTTTACGTTATTGCTTCCGAGCCCAGCTCGAAGCGAGAAAACGGACCGGCTCCGTATTTTCTTCACGATAAAAAACTGGTATGATGTTCTCGGAACAAATGACCGAGAGGAGGCGGGTATCGGGATGAGCCGATACCCAATTTTTATGAATAAACCATTACAAATCGCATTAGATGGACCGGCTGGGGCCGGCAAGAGCACGATCGCGAAAACGCTCGCTAAAAAACTAGGATACGTCTATATCGATACGGGTGCGATTTATCGCGCCGTCACGTATCGCGCGCTTCAAGACGGCGTCGGTCTCGAAGACGGTCCGATGCTCGCTGAGATGATCGACAAGATGGATTTACGTCTCGTTCCGTCCGAGAACGGTCAACGCGTGTTCGATGGCACGGAAGAAGTGACCGATGTCATCCGGACGAGCGAAGTGACGAACAACGTCAGTTTCGTCGCGCGCCAGCCGGAAGTACGGGCTGCCCTTATGGATTTACAGCGTGACCTCGCGAGTAAAGGCGGAATCGTCATGGACGGCCGTGATATCGGCACGCACGTCTTACCAGGCGCCGACTTGAAAGTGTTCATGACGGCGACGGTCGAAGAACGGGCCCGCCGTCGCCACGAAGAGAACGTGGCGAAAGGGTTGCCGAGCGACCTCGGACAGTTACAGCTTGAGATTGCCCTCCGCGACAAGCGCGACTCGGAACGAGAGGTCGCTCCGCTTCGCCAAGCGGACGACGCGCACTACCTCGACACGACCGAGTTGTCGATCGACGGGGTCGTCGAGGCGATCGAACAATTGATGAAGCAGGTGATTGAACGATGAGACCACTCAACAACGGGCCGTTCGGCATGTATCGTCTCGCGGTGGGCGTCGTCAATATCATTCGCCGGTTGAGTTTCCGCGTCGAATATATCGGACGGGAAAACGTCCCGCTCGACGGGTCGATGATCGTCTGTTCAAACCATCAATCGAACTGGGACCCGGTACTTCTCGCCGGGGCGATGCCGAAACAACGCCAGCTCCGCTTCTTTGCGAAAAAAGAGTTGTTTGAAGTCCCGGTATTGAAACATATCTTGAACCGCGCTGGTCAAATCCCTGTGTCACGCGGAGAAGGCGACCGCCAGGCACTCCGTGTCGTCTTGCAAAAGTTGAAGGAAGACGAGGTCATCTCGATCTTTCCGGAAGGGACACGCTCGAAAGACGGGACGCTCGGCAAAGCCCAGGCCGGAGTCGGGTTCTTTGCGCTCCGCTCGGACGCCTCGGTGCTTCCGGTAGCCATCATCGGCACATATAAGTTCCGTTCGAAGCTTAAAGTCGTGATCGGCAAGCCAGTCGACTTGAGCGGGCTAAAAGCGGAGAAGGCGAGTGCTCAAACCGCGGCCGATTTGATTATGGCGACGATCGGTGATTTGTACATGCAGCATTCACGGAACGTTCGTTAATTTCAGGTTTAATCTCGCGCCAGGAAAGGAACTAACCTGATAACACCTTGACAAATCTTTCGAATTATAAGAAGTTTATACTAGGTGTAAGCGCCTTAGGGCGTTCCTTTTTGTACTCATCGTGAGGGGGTAGTGTTGGAATGGTCGAAGAAATGAAAGATATGCCTGATTTTGAGATTAATCGAGGTCAAATTGTGACCGGTACTGTCGTCAAAATCGAGGACAAACAAGCGTTGATCGATATCGGTTATAAAACCGAGGCAATTTTACCAATCAGCGAAGTATCAAGCATGCATTTAGACGATTTAAACGAATCACTCCATGTTAACGACGAAATCCGTGTCAAAGTGAAAAAGGTCACGGACGAAGAGGTGGTCGTTTCGAAGAAAGACGTGGATGCCGAGGCAGCTTGGGATCAAATCGTCGAGAAATTCGAATCTGGCGAAGTGTTCGAAGTCATGGTAAAAGACAAGGTCAAAGGTGGTCTTGTCGTTGACATCGGTATCCGTGGATTTATCCCGGCTTCGCTCGTAGAAAACCACTTTGTCGAAGACTTCTCATCCTACTTGAATAAACCGATTACGGTTAAAGTCGTCGAGATTGACCGCGAGAAAAATCGCGTCATCTTGTCGCATAAAGCGGTTGCTGAAGCTGAAATGAGCGCGAAGAAAGCGGAGACGCTCGAATCGCTCGAGGTCGGTCAAATCATCGAAGGGACGGTTCAACGTCTCACTGATTTCGGTGCATTCGTCGATATCGGCGGCGTCGACGGACTCGTCCACATTTCGGAAATGGCCCATAGCCGGGTAGAGAAACCGAGCGATGTTGTGACTGAAGGAGACAAAGTCAAAGTGAAAGTGCTTGGACTTGACCTCGACAACGAGAAAGTGAAGTTGTCGATCAAAGAGACGCAACCTGGACCGTGGGAATCGGTGGAAGGTAAAATTCAACCGGGCGACGTGATCGACGGGAAAGTCAAACGTCTCGTGACGTTCGGTGCTTTCGTCGAAGTCGCGCCGCAAGTCGAAGGTTTGCTGCACATCTCGCAGATTGCGAACCGACACATCGCGACGCCGTCTGAAGTGTTGTCAGAAGGCCAAGACGTGAAAGTGAAAGTGCTCGATGTCCATCTTGATGAGAAGAAAATCTCACTCTCGATGCGTGCGCTCGAGTCGAGTGATTCGACGCGTGAAGACGCGGACCAATCGCTGCTTGACGAGTATAGTGACCAAGGAGGGTTCTCTGTCTCTGAATTGACAGGAGAAGAGACCTCGGACGATTCTAAATAAGACGGTCGTTCAAGCGGGAGCCAGACTCCCGCTTCTTTTTGTATGGTCACGGAAATAGCGCTGTGATATGATAGTACAGTTGCAATTAGAAACGATTAGTTATTGAATGAAAGTTAGAGAGGTGTTTATATGGGAATTCCAGCAGTGGCCATCGTAGGCCGCCCGAATATTGGGAAATCCACGATTTTTAACCGGATTATCGGAGATCGCGTGTCGATCGTCGATGATAAACCGGGGGTAACACGCGACCGCATTTATGGGACGGGTGAGTGGTTGAACCGTAAGTTTCATTTAATCGATACAGGCGGGATCGAGGTCGGTGATGAGCCGCTTCTCGTTCAAATGCGCCACCAGGCCGAGCTTGCGATCGATGAGGCGGACGTCATCATTTTCATGGTGAACGGACGCGAAGGCATTACAGCGGCAGACGAAGAAGTGGCGAACTTGTTGTTCCGTTCGAACAAACCGATCGTCCTCGCCGTCAACAAAGTCGATAACTTCGAGATGCGCGAACTCATGTATGAGTTCTATTCGCTCGGATTCGGCGACCCGTTCCCGATTTCGGGGACACACGGACTCGGGCTTGGAGACTTGCTCGACAAAGTTCTCGATTTGGCGCCAGATAAAGATGACTATGAATACAATGAAGAAGTCATCCAGTTCTCGCTCATCGGACGTCCGAACGTTGGGAAATCGAGCTTGACGAATGCGATTCTCGGTGAAGAACGCGTCATCGTCTCGGATATCGCGGGGACGACTCGTGATGCGATCGATACACCGTTCACACGGGATGGACAAGAGTACGTCATCATCGATACGGCCGGTATGCGGAAACGCGGAAAAGTGTATGAATCAACCGAGCGTTATAGCGTCATGCGTGCCCAAAAGGCAATCGAACGTTCGAACGTAGTCCTCGTCGTCATCGACGGCGAAGAAGGCATCATCGAACAAGACAAACGCGTCGCCGGCCTCGCCCACGAAGCGGGGAAAGCCATCGTGCTCGTCGTCAACAAGTGGGATGCCGTCGACAAAGACGATAAGACGATGAAGAAGATGGAAGAGAAAATTCGTAAAGAGTTCTTGTTCCTCGACTACGCGCCGATCGTATTCTTGTCGGCTCTCACGTCGAAACGTCTTCAGACGTTGCTTCCGGTCATCAAGGAAGTGGCCGAGTCGCACCGTCGTCGGATCTCGACGAGCGTGTTGAACGACGTCATCGTCGACGCGGTCGCGATGAACCCGACACCGACGGACAAAGGACAGCGACTCAAGATCAACTACGCGACGCAAGTGGCCATCGAGCCGCCGACGTTCGTGTTGTTCGTCAACGACCCAGAGTTGCTTCACTTCTCGTACAAACGTTATCTAGACAACCAGATTCGTCGCGCATTTGACTTCACTGGTACACCGATTCATATCGTGGCGCGTCAGAAAAACTAGTAATGGGGGTGCCTTCTATGGCAAAAGTTGCTGTCATCGGCGCAGGGAGCTGGGGAACGGCGTTATCACTCGTCCTCGCTGACAACGGACACGACGTCCTGCTTTATGGACGTGAAGAAGAGCATGTGCATGAAATCAATACCGACCACACGAATTCGACGTATTTGAAAGATGCGCCGTTACCGACTTCGATTCGAGCGACGACGGACTTGGCAGAAGCGGTCGCCGGCCGCTCCATCGTGTTCCTCGTCGTCCCGAGCTCGGCGATTCGTCCGGTGTCTCGTGAGTTGAACGCACTTCTCACAGAGCCGGCCGTTCTCGTCCACGCCGCTAAAGGGATCGAACCGAAGACGCACAAACGTCTGTCGGAGATCATCGCCGAAGAAATCGATCCGGCGAAACGCCGGGCCATCGGTGTTTTGACCGGCCCGACCCACGCGGAAGAAGTGGCGGTCCGTAAATTGACGACCATCACGATCGCCTGCGAGGATTTGGATGTGGCCGATGAGATTCAAGAGTTGCTCACGAACGATCAGTTCCGGGTGTATTTGAACTCGGACGTCATCGGAGCGGAGTATGGTGGTGCCCTTAAAAACATCATCGCGCTCGCTGCGGGGATGACGGACGGCCTCGGTTACGGCGATAATGCCAAAGCGGCCCTCATGACGCGCGGGATCGTCGAAATCGCGCGACTCGGGGTCAAACTCGGTGCCAACCCGGCCTCGTTCTCGGGATTGACCGGGATTGGTGATTTAATCGTCACGGCCACGTCTCAGCATAGCCGTAACTGGCGTGCCGGGAATGCGATCGGCCGCGGTGAAAAACTCGAGGACGTGCTCGGTCATATGGGCATGGTCGTCGAAGGGGTTCGTGCCTGTGAGGCGGCGCATACACTCGCTCGGGAAGCCGGTGTCGAGATGCCAATCACGGAAGCCCTTTACAACGTATTGTTCGAAGGCAAGAGCCCGCATGATGAAGTACAAAAGTTAATGAGACGCCCGCAAAAGCATGAGATGGAAGAAGTATTCCATTTCGAAGGCGGCGAAGAGCAAAGGGACTGACGTTTTCGTTCAGTTCCTTTGTTTTTTTTGCTACACTTATGTACGGAGAAAGAATTAAAGAGAAAGTCGAGGGGATAGACGTGACACCGTCACTCATCAAGATGTGGATTTCATTTGCGGGGATTGGAGCGTTTGCCATCGCCGCGCTCATGGTGGCAATCAGCCATACGAAGCTATCGGGATGGTTCGCGGCGCTCGTCCGCGTCATCGCATTCGTCATATTTTTATTTGGAACGATCATCATGATTTATGTGGTCGCTTCAGGACCGACAGGAGGATAACACGTGAAACGGATTTTGTTGGTCGCTAGTCTTTTGGCGGCGACCGTGCTCAGTGGATGTATGTTCCCGGACTCGAACCGGGTCGATAACGTGCCGTATGAAGATCAATTGAAATCGGTCCAGACGGCCGTTGATTCGTTCAAAGAGACGACCGGTGTCTTGCCAATCAAAACGAAACCGGCTGAAACGCCTCTCATGGAGCGTTACCCGATCGAATTCGCCCGTCTCGTGCCTGGTTATTTGGCCGATCCGCCGGCGAACAGTTTCGAAGGGGGCGGCTTGTTCTTATACGTCCTTGTCGACGCCGAGACCGAGCCTACCGTCAAGCTCATTGATTTGCGCGTGACCGAACGGTTGCAAACGTTACAGACGAACATTAACGCCTTTCGGGCCAAGGAAGGGAAATTTCCGTTTGACGGGTCGGTCGGCAAGAATCAATTCACGATCGATTATGATCTCATCTTCGTCTCAGAAGAACCGACGGTCCCGAGTCCATACACCGATACCGAGTTGCCAATCTATGTCGACGGGACCGGGCAATTATTTGTCGATTACCGGACCGACCTTGAAGCCGCCCTTGAGAACACGGATGTAGAGCCGAAAGTCGGGGAAGACATTCGGTATTTGCTCTATAATGACTCCCCGTTCGCCCCTGCTTATTCGCAAGGGTACACGATTAATGAACAAGGTGAGGTCGAGTTTTTAAACAACTGATCGTCGGAACGGGTCGAATATGGGCTTTTCACTTAAAAAATGTTGTCATATCAACGTTTGTACGATATGATTAATCCCGTAAACTCCCTGTGAGAGGAGGTGAATCGTGATGAACAAAACTGAATTGATCCAAGCAGTTGCGGAGAAAGCCAACGTTTCGAAAAAAGAAGCTACACAAGTTGTAGAAGCTACATTCGAATCTATCACTGAAGCACTCCAAAACGGTGATAAAATTCAATTGATCGGTTTTGGTACTTTTGAAGTTCGTGAACGTGCTGCCCGTAAAGGCCGTAACCCACGTACGAAAGAAGATATCGAAATCCCGGCGAGCAAAGTTCCTGCCTTCAAAGCAGGTAAAGCGCTCAAAGATGCGGTCAAATAATGTGCAATACATAAGTCGCCGAAAGGCGGCTTTTTTTGTGGTGGAAAGCGAGTTCACATGGCGTGAATGTGACAAAAATGTGCTATACTATGTCAGAATGACAACGAAGAGGACGAGGGGGGATAGCATGGAACAGATGACATACGAAACCGTTGTCACCGACCTTGCTCGTCAAATCGAAGAACGCATGACCCATCCGTATTTGACGAGACACGAGATTGTACCCGCAGTCGACATGCCTTTACTTCGTTGGATGGTCGAGATGATTGAAATCGAATCGAATCAACAACGTCAGCTCGTGCTTGCGACGTATTTTGCGCACCAAGCGCTCGAACTGCACGATCAAGTAAAGGATAGTCCGAACGGATCGCTCGAGCGGCAATTGAAAGTGCTCGCCGGCGATTATGCCTCGGCTCAATTTTATAAAATTCTGGCCCTGTTTCCTGCCGACTATAGCAATCGCTTCGGCCGGACGGTCCAGCTCGTCAACGGGGCGAAATGTACACTTGCGTTAGACGCAGACGTACCTGTCACGACGTGGATGGAAGCGAACTTCGGATTGATCAAAACGTTTTCTGAAGTGATCGGTCAGGCTTACTTGACCGCATACGGAAAAACGATCATCGAACGAAAGGCGGCGGAACTGCGCCAAGAACAACGAGAACAGCTATCGACGCTCCTGGCGCACGCTGTCGCTTAGAACGGAAAGGATGTTACGTATTGCAACCGAAAGAAAAAGAGCAAAAAGTATATGACGTGTTTCAATCAATCTCACCGAGCTACGATACGATGAACTCGATCATCAGCTTCCGTTTGCATAAATGGTGGCGCAAAGCGACAATGCGTCGCATGCAAGTGTTCCCAGGGGCTAAATGTCTCGACGTCTGTTGCGGGACGGCTGATTGGACGATTCAACTCGCCGAGGCGGCCGGGAATACCGGTGTCGTCAAAGGTCTCGATTTCTCCGAGAACATGCTCGCGGTCGGACAAGAGAAAGTGGAAGAATATCCGACGATCGAACTCATTCATGGTAACGCGATGGCATTGCCGTTCGGCGATCACTCGTTCGACTATGTGACGATCGGTTTTGGTCTTCGCAACGTTCCGGACTATATGACGGTGCTCCGTGAGATGCACCGGGTGTTGAAGCCGGGTGGGACGGTCGTCTGTCTCGAGACGAGCCAACCGACGGCACCACTTTTCAGCGAGCTATACCGATTTTACTTTGGATCGGTCATGCCACTGTTCGGTAAAGTGTTTGCCGGCTCGTATGATCAATATAAGTGGCTCCAAGAATCGACCGATCAATTCCCGGACCGGTTGACACTAAAACGGATGTTTGAGACGGCAGGATTCGAACAAGTCGAAGTGAAGGCGTTCTCCGGCGGTGCGTGTGCCATGCACTTAGGAAAGAAGTGGTGACCGATGTCTTTGAAGCGACTTTATCGCCACATGAACCGAGAGATTGAACAGATTGACCGGTTCTTGTCGACGCGAGTCCAAACCGATCATCCGGTCATCGAAGCGGCTTCGAAACAACTGTTAGACGCGGGCGGGAAGCGGATTCGGCCGGCGTTCGTCCTGCTTAGCGCCGGATTCGGACAGACGAAAGACATCCGATTGACGAAAGTGGCGGCGAGTCTAGAATTGATTCATATGGCCTCGCTCGTTCATGACGACGTCATCGATGACGCCACATTGCGCCGCGGCAAACCGACCGTCATGGAACGTTACGATGAACGGGTCGCGATGTACACCGGTAATACGTTGTTCGGTGAAGCGATTCGGCTCGTCTCTGAGATCGATTCCCCAGACGTGATGCAAATCATGGCTGATACGATGGAACTGATCTGTGTCGGGGAAATCAATCAAATCCAAGATCAATATGACTGGGCCCAGTCTCCGAAACGATATCTCGACCGCATCGCCCGCAAGACGGCGCTGTTGATCGAGACGAGTTGTGCGGCTGGTGCCGTCGTCTCGGGAGCCTCTCCTGACGTTGTCAAACAGCTGCGGTTGTTCGGCTATGATATCGGGATGGCGTTTCAAATGACGGACGACTTGCTCGACTTCACCGCAAAAAGTTTCCAACTCGGAAAACCGGTCGGTGAAGATTTGAAACACGGTCATAAAACGCTACCGCTCTTCTATTCAGCGGAAAATCCGGAATTTTTCGATCGGTTGCAACAAGTCAGTCATTCGTCTGATTATGCTTTGACACACACGCTCGTTCGTGAAGTGCAACGCAACGGGACGCTCGAGCGAAGCCAACGGACGATCGACCGTTATGTGAACCGGGCGATCCGACGTCTTGACGGGTTACCGGACGTGGCCGACAAACGCTCCCTCATCGAGATTGCCGAGTACATCGGGAAACGAAAATGGTAATCGGCACCTTGTAAACCCTTTCAATAATGGTGATGACCGTGTAAACTAATAACGTACATGGTACACATATCGATTTAGGGGGATTAGGGGAATGGAAAAAACATTTTTAATGGTGAAACCGGATGGCGTGAAACGTGGATTGATTGGGGAAATCATCTCGCGCTTCGAACAAAAAGGCTATACGTTGAATCGTCTTGAACTGTTGACACCATCAGTGGAAGTTGCACAATCGCATTATGCGGAACATAAGGAAAAGCCGTTCTTTGGAGAGCTAGTCGACTTTTTAACGTCTGGTCCTGTTGTGGCGATGGAATGGGAAGGCGAGAATATCGTCGCCGTCTCTCGGTTGATGATCGGGAAGACGAACCCGCTTGACGCACAACCTGGAACGATTCGTGGCGACTTGGCCTCGACGATGTCACAAAACGTCATCCATGGTTCAGATAGCGTGGAGAGCGCAGAGCGTGAATTGTCACTCTGGTTCGCCACTGAAGCATCACACGTTTGATGACGATAAAAGGGACGGGGGCCTCCTGTCCCTTTTTATATTGGGATTGAAGCGCTCTCACTCGTTTTGGCACGACATGATCTAGGAGAAGAGAAAGAATTGAGGTTGGAACTGGTGATAAATGATTATGCCATCTTCGTTAAAAAGTTTTATTTGAAGTCAGGGATCGACTTGAATTTATATAAAGAGGCTCAGATGAAGCGGCGGATGATCGCGCTTCGTGAGAAGAAAGGGTATGCCACGTTCATCGAGTATTTCAAAGCGATGGAAGCGGATCGAGGATTGTACGATGAATTTTTAGATCGCATGACGATCAACGTGAGCGAGTTTTATCGGAACCCCGTCCGCTGGCAGCAGCTTGAGACGGATATCTTACCCGAGCTCATCCGAAAAAGCCAAGGCAAATTGCGTGTCTGGAGCGCGGCCTGTTCGACCGGAGAAGAGCCGTACTCGTTAGCGATGCTATTATCGAAACATTTGTCACCCGCCCAGTTCACGATCACGGCGACGGACCTAGATGATGTGGTGATCGAAAAAGCGAAGCAAGGCAAGTACCATGAGCGGGCGCTCGTCGACTTGCCCCCTGATTTTCGGCAGCGTTATTTCACTCGCCGTGGGGACGACTATTACATCACAGAAGACATCAAGAAATTGGTGACGTTTAAAAAACATAACTTGTTGGCCGACGTGTACGAGCGGAATTTTGATTTGATCGTCTGTCGCAACGTCTTGATTTATTTCACCGAGGAAGCGAAAGAGAAAGTTTATAAATCATTCCACCGTTCGCTTCGCCCGGGCGGGATCCTTTTCGTCGGAGGCACGGAGCAAATCTTTCAACCGAAACGGTATGGGTACAAGATGAAACAAAGTTTCTTCTACGAAAAATTTGAAGAGTGAGGTGGCGCACATGCGTTATTTGACGGCAGGAGAATCGCACGGTCCCGGACTCTCGATCATCATCGAGGGTGTGCCGGCCGGGCTTGAAGTCGACGTGCAGGCAATCAATGACGAGCTTGCCAAACGGCAATCGGGTTATGGTCGCGGCCGTCGCATGCAAATTGAATCAGACCGAATCGAGGTGAGGGCCGGTATTCGTCACGGGGTGACGACAGGGGCCCCTATTTCGTTTTGGATCGAGAACAAGGACCATACCCATTGGCGGAACGTCATGCAGGCCGAACCGGTCGACGCGGATGTTGAAATCAAGCGTCGCGTCGTCCGGCCACGGCCGGGTCATGCCGACCTCGTCGGCGGACTGAAATATGACCATCGCGACCTGCGAGACGTGCTCGAACGCTCGAGCGCTCGAGAGACGGCGGCCCGTGTCGCTGTCGGGGCACTTAGCAAGCAACTGCTCGCTGCGGTCGGCATGTCGCTCGTCAGCTATGTCAAAGTGATCGGCGGGGTCGAGGCCGATGCCTCATACGAGTCGCTCGACACGTTGCGCGCCACGATTGAGGCGTCACCGGTCCGGACGATGGATGAGACGGCAGGCCAGGCGATGATGCATCGAATCGATGAGGCGAAAGCCGCCGGTGACTCGCTCGGAGGTGTCGTCTGTACGGAAGTGCATGGGGTCATCCCGGGACTCGGGTCGTATGTCCAATATGACCGGAAACTCGATGCGGCCATCGCTCGCGCCGTCATGAGTGTCAACGCCATCAAAGGCGTCGCGTTCGGTGATGGGTTCGAGATGGCTTATCGACCAGGGTCGGAAGTGATGGACCCGATCGCCTATGGTCCCGACGGCTATACACGCCTGAGCAATCATCTCGGCGGTTTCGAAGGTGGGATGACGACCGGGATGCCGATTGTCTGTACCGCTGTGATGAAACCGATTCCGACGCTTTACAAACCGCTCCAATCCGTCGATATCGACACGAAAGAACCGTTTCTCGCGCAAATCGAACGGAGTGACGCCTGCGCCGTCCCAGCCGCCTCGCTCGTCGTCGAGGCCGTCGTCGCGTTTGAGCTCGCGCGCGAGTTATGCGAGACGTTCGGACATGACACGGTCAATCGGATCCAGTCACGTGTCGCCGCATACCGAGAGGAGATTCGGACGTGGTGACGCTCCATGTGAACGCCTCGACCCCGTACGACGTCACAATTGAACGAGGGGACGCCTGGCTCGACCGCGTCCCTTACTTCTCGTGCTCCACCGTCTGGGTGGTCACAGATGAGACGGTCGACCGGTTGCACGGAAGTGCGTTCCGGGACCGGCTCGCGCATAAACATCGGAACGTCGTCTGGTCGGTCGTCCGCCCGGGTGACGGCTCGAAGTCGCTCGACACGATTGAGCGGCTCGTCACGGACGGATTGACGGGCGGTTGTGACCGGGATACGCTCGTCGTGGCATTCGGAGGTGGCATGGTCGGGGATTTAGCCGGCTTTTTAGCGAGCGTCTATATGCGCGGTGTGCGTTACATACAAGTGCCGACGACGATTCTCGCGCATGACTCGGCCGTCGGCGGGAAAGTCGCGGTGAACCATCCGCTCGCGAAAAATGCGATCGGTGCCTTCTATCAACCGGCGGGCGTCCACTATAACGTGGACCGTCTCGAGACGTTGTCCGCGCGGGACGTCTTGAGCGGGCTCGGTGAACTGATTAAGCACGCCTATCTGTCACGTTACGTCCTCGGTCACTCGTTCGAGGTGGAGTTGTTCAATGCTTTGGCACAAGGACCGCTCGATTGGGAAACGTGGCTCGCACGAGGGATCGAAGTGAAGCGATTAGTCGTCGAGGCCGATGAACGCGAACAAGGCGTGAGGGCGTGGCTGAATTTCGGTCATACGTTCGGCCATGCGTTGGAGTCGGCTGAGGCATACCGGTTGTCGCACGGGGAAGCGATTCTCTACGGGATGGTGTACGCCTTCCTCGTCTCCGGCGACGAGGAACGGGCCGAAACCCTCGCTTCATTCATGAGGCGGGAAGGCATCACAACGGTCAACTGGCAATCGTTTGACACGTATCTCGCAGGCATGGGACACGATAAAAAGAATCGGGACGGGCAGATCCGCTTCGTCCTGCTCGGCGCTGAGGTGACCGTTGCGAGCGTCACGGCCGAGCGACTCGCTGGAGCGTTCCATCAAATGAAAGGGTGGTTTTGACATGGGATTGAATGGATTCATACGGGTACCGAGTGACAAGTCGATCACGCATCGCGCTCTCTTGTTCGGGGCCGTGGCGACCGGGGAGACGACGATTTATGATCCACTCCTTGGCGAGGATTGCCGGTCGACGCTCGAGGCGATCCGGCGATTAGGAGCGGAGGTCATCGAAGAGCCGGACCGTCTCCTCATCACGGGGGCGAAGACGCTCACATCGGCCGAACTCGATTGCGGGAACTCGGGCACGACGATGCGTCTTTTGACAGGGCTTCTCGCCGGTTACGATGGGGAGTTCACGCTTACCGGAGACGCCTCGCTCTCAAAACGTCCGATGCGTCGGGTGACGGACCCGCTCCGACAAATGGGCGCGGACCTCGACGGGGAGTTCGCCCCGATCCAAATTCACGGCCGGACGCTGGCGGGCATCGATTACACGTTGCCTGTCGCGAGCGCGCAAGTGAAGTCAGCGGTCCTGCTTGCGGGACTTCGTGCGACCGGACCGACAATCGTGCGCGAGCCCGTCTTATCGCGGGACCATACGGAACGCATGCTGCCTTTGTTCAGTGGGCAATTGGACATCACGGCAGAGGACGGTGTCCGAACGATCCGGTTAGCTCCATCCGTGCTCAAGGGGGCCACGGTGGCCGTTCCGGCCGATCCATCTTCGGCTGCCTTTTGGTGGGCCGGGGCGGCGCTAGTCCCGGGCAGTCGCGTCACGACGACCGACGTCTGTTTGAACGAGACACGAATCGGATTTTTACGTACGCTCGAACGGATGGGTGTGAAGACAGAAGTGACGAACGTTCGCACGCTCGGGGAAGAGTCAGTCGGCGACGTGACAGTGTCGACGAGTACACTTCACGGCATCCGCTTGGACGGGGATGCCATCCCGCACCAAATTGATGAATTGCCGTTGTTCGCTCTCGTCGCGTCGCAAGCGACGAGTCCGTCATCGGTCCGGGACGCGGGCGAACTCCGAGTGAAAGAGACGGACCGGATTCAGACGGTCGTGCACGAACTCTCGGCACTCGGGGTCGATGTGCGCGAAACCGAGGACGGATTTGACGTCTATCCGAGCCGGTTGCACGGGGGTCATGTCTCCTCGCACGGGGATCATCGCTTGGCGATGATGCTCCAAATCGCAGACTTATTGACGACGGACCGTGTGACGATTGAACACGTCGAGGCAGCTGATGTAAGTTACCCACGATTCCGTGACGATTTACAACGCCTCGGCCGTGAGATAGAATAACGTCAATACGAGTAGCCGGTAGGAGGAATTATAAACATGTTAGACGAAATAGAATTGAATCATATTATTGAGATGCTCGAGAAAGGTGAGACCGAGCATGCCCTCATGCATCTCGAGTCGCTCGAGAAGGAAGGGTCGGACGAAGACCGCCTGGCCATCGCTGACATCTACCTCGAACTCGGGCTCGCCGATCGGGCCGTGAACGTACTCGCGGCACTCTACGTCGACTACGCGGGCAATCCGCACGTCGCCTTGTCACTCGCCGAGGCCTACTTGGACAGCGACCGGGAAGAAGAGGCGATTGCCGTCCTCGAAAAGATTGATACGACAGACAAGGAAGCGCATATGCGCAGCCTCGTCTTGCTCGCTGATCTCTATCAATCTCAAGGGTTGGATGAGGTCGCGGTGAAGAAATTGATGGAGGCGCTTGAGGCGAATCCAGACGAACCGCTCCTCATCTATGGCCTAGCCGAGTTGTATGCGTCGATCGGTTCATTCGAACAGGCGGTCCCGCTCTATGCCCGTCTGCCGCACTTGCGCTTGCCGGAAGAACTCGACTATCAGGCGGACTACGCCGAGGCGCTGACGATGATCGGCTCGTTCGAAGAGGCGCTCAATGAGTATGAGAAAGCAAACGACCGCAACTTGAATACCGTGTTCGGTCACGCGATGACCGCCCATCGCATCGGTCGCGATGAAATCGCCGTGAAGCAGTTCGAGTCACTCCGGGCGATGGACCCGGACTTCACGTCGCTCTACTTGCCTTATACGGAAGCGCTCGACGCGCTCGGCCGCTTCGAAGAGGCATTGGATGTGATCGATCAGGGAATCGACCGTGACGACTACAACGACGAGTTGCGGACGGTGAAGGCGAAGCTGTTCTTGAAGCAAGGGCGGACGGACGAGGCGGTCACGGAACTCCGGGAAGCGCTCGCGCTGAACCCGGAATCGCTCCAGGCGACCGAGCTCCTCTTATCAGTCTTATTCGAATCGGGTGACATGGAGGCCGTCCTCGAGACGATCGACACGCTCGAAGAGCATTCGACGTCTCCGCTCATGACCTGGTACAAAGCGAAGGCGGCCTATGAACTCGAGGACTACGATCAAGCCGTCACGTTATACGGGTCGATCGAGCAAGTTTATAAAGAGGACGTGTCATTTGCCATCGAATGGGCTACACTATTGATAGAAGAAGGACAGCGTGCCGAAGCGCAACGAGTGCTCGAGCAAACGCTTGCGCTCACCGTCGATGTCGACGACCGCCAAGTTCTGGAGGAGCGGCTCGAACGGTTGACGGACCACGATTAATCGATACAAAGGAGATGGGGTCATATGGTCGAGCGGAAAAAGATGTTCTTAAAGCGATTCCTCGCTCATCATACGCTTCGCAAACGAGAAGCCAAGTGGATTATCGACTACTGGCTCAGACATCCAGAAAAACTCGGGAACGTTCATTTCGTCACGAACGCCTCGGTCTCACCGCGTAGCCTGATCATGACGGCGTACGGTTTTGACGGGGAACCGTTCCGTTACCGCCGGGGTGACCTCATCACGGTCAATCCCGAGAAGGCGTATCACGACATCCGGCTCCATGACGGCGCCATCTACGTGGAGCTCAACTTCCAAGGGATGATGATCGACGAAATGTGGATCGACATCGTTGAATTGAACCCGTTCGAACCCGTGGCCGAACTTAAGGATGAAGTGACGACGTCCGCGCAAACGGTCATCCGGGCCTCGGTCGCCCAGTTCGAGGAAGAACGTCTGCTCGTCGAAATCGACAAGGCGCTCGACCGGCGTGACGAGAAATTGTTCCGCAATTTGACGAGTCAGCTGCATCAAGTGCGAGCCTCAAAATTATTTTAATAAAAACAAGCGCTTCCGTTATGGTCGGCGCTTGTTTTTTGGTATATTAATGACGTAGGAATACACAATAATTTCACATTTCGTTCATAAGTTTCGCATAGGGAACGTTTGTAGGTACGCTACAATGGACATGATGATGTATGTCTGGAGGAGAGGAGGAGGAAGATGAGGTTCGATGGCATAGACGCGATGAAATCGCTGACAGAACGTCAATACGTCGACACGCTCGTCGTCCCACTCGTCGAACTGGCGTTTGATGAGGACATGGTGCGAAAAGCCGAAGGGAACGAAGTCATTCAGGCGGTGGCACTTGAGACCGAACGGCAACTGTCGGGACGGACGATGCTCAGCCCGACACTTAGTTACGTCGACGTGGACGCTGGCCGGGCGACGGCAGAAGCGGTACTCACGAAGGCGGTGTCCTCTGGGTTTTCCCACGTGTTGTTCATCTCCTCGGATTTGCGTTTCAAAGGGTCTGAACTGCCGATTATGTTTGTTCCGCCGCTTGCTTTAAAAGGCATGTCCGGCGAGCAGTCGCACACGATGGTTCAAAATTTTGCGACGCAAGTCATTACCGAGCTTTCGAGCCGTTGGATGGCGACATGAAGCGGTTGACGTGGAGGTTTTATTGATATACTATTTTGTTGAGTGAGAAATTTTTGTGAAGAATGCATAAAGAATTATGGGGTTATGCACACGAATGAGGGGGGAACGAAATGGCTCAAAATGGGTCAAAAGTCACACGCCGTCAGTTCTTAACGTATACGTTGACTGGTGTAGGTGGCTTTATGGCGGCAACATTGATCAGTCCGATGGTCAACTTTGCGATCGATCCGGTCTTAAAAAAATCGGGAGCGGGCGATAAAGTAAAAGTCATCAGTCTTGATGACATCACGACTGAGCCGCAACGTGTCGACTTTAAGAAACAAACGCAAGATGCTTGGTATGAATTTGAAGAAACGCTTTCGGCGTGGGTATTTAAAGATGAGAGCGGCGAGATCATCGCCTTGTCTCCAATTTGTACGCACCTCGGCTGTCAAGTAGGATATGGTGGAGACCCGACTCGACCGACAGAGTTCTTCTGCCCGTGTCACTTCGGTCGCTATGAGAAAGATGGAACGAACATTCCTGGTACGCCTCCGACTGCACCACTTGCACGCTACGAAAAAGAAGAAAAAGACGGCTTCCTATACTTGGGCAGTCCAGTCGCACAGTTGTGAGAGGGGGAATAGTCGATGTTACAAAAAATTTATGATTGGGTCGATGAACGCGTCGACATCACGCCGTTATGGCGCGACATCGCTGACCATGAAGTTCCAGAACACGTCAACCCTGCCCATCACTTTTCAGCATTTGTTTATTGCTTCGGCGGTCTGACGTTCTTCACGATCGTGATTCAAATTCTGTCAGGGATGTTCTTGACGATGTACTACGTACCAGACATCATCAACGCGCACGCGTCGGTGTACTATCTTCAAAACGAGATCGCACATGGACAAATCGTTCGTGGGATGCACCACTGGGGCGCATCGGTCGCCATCGTCATGTTGTTCTTACATACGCTCCGCGTATTCTTTACCGGATCGTATAAGAAACCGCGCGAACTCAACTGGGTCGTCGGTGTTCTCTTGTTCTTCGTCGTCTTGGCGCTCGGTCTTACAGGGTACTTGTTGCCGTGGGATATGAAAGCGTTGTTCGCGACGAAAGTTACGCTTCAAATTGCCGAGAGTGTCCCGGTCATTGGTGGCATTGCCAAGACGCTTCTCGCCGGTGGTGAGATCGTCGGCGCACGGACGCTCACGAACTTCTTCGCCATTCACGTCTTCTTCTTACCGGCGGCCTTGTTCGGACTCCTCGGAGCCCACTTCTTGATGATTCGTAAACAAGGGATTTCAGGACCGCTATAAGCCGATTCGAAGATATAAAGGGGGAGAAACGATATGCATCGCGGTAAAGGGATGAAATTTGTAACCGACTCTCGAGTAGGAATCTCGAATCGGAAACAAAATATTGCAAAAGACTATTCTGAATACCCAGGACGCACTGAGGCGTTCTGGCCGAACTTCTTGTTGAAAGAGTGGATGGTCGGTTCGGTCTTCTTGATCGGATTCATCGCCTTGACGATCGTCGAGGCACCACCGCTCCAAAACATCGCCGATCCAACGAACACATCTTACATTCCGTTACCGGACTGGTATTTCTTGTTCTTGTATCAATTGCTCAAATACCAATTCGCAGCAGGGGACTGGATCCTTCTTGGGACGGTCATCTTGCCAGGGGTCGCTTTCACGGCGCTCTTGATCGCACCATGGCTCGACCAAGGACTCGAACGCCGTCCGGCGAAACGTCCGGTCGCCATCAGCTTCATGCTTCTCGGCGTCTTGTCGATCTTCTACTTGACGTGGGAATCGGTTCAAACGACACATTGGGATCAAGTGCATGAACAAGGAATCTTGGAAGTACCGGGCGAGGGCCCTGAAATCGATACGGCCGCACCAGGTTACGAGATTTACTCGGCGCAGTCATGTGTGAACTGTCACGGTCAGAACCTCGAAGGCGGGGCAGCAGCTCCTGCACTCGTCGGCACTCAGTACACGGCCGAAGAGATCGCGGATATCGCGGTCAACGGTGTCGGTACGATGCCGGCCGGCCAATGGGACGGTTCGGATGAGGACCTCCAAGCCATGTCTGAATTCATCGCTTCATACGGTGAAGGCGGAGAAAACAACCAATAAACGATTGGTTCAAGAAGTGTGACCCGTCAAACGGGCCACACTTCTTTTTACTTTCGTTTCGTTGCGCTACAATGAAGAAAAAAAGGATGGAATACTCGAATGATACATATGTTGCGCCCGATCCTGACACACCGGCTCGTGTTAGGACTACTCTTTCTCATCAATCTGCTCGGCACGATCTACGGGTACGTCTGGTATGAGCCCCAGCTTCGCGATACGCCGCTCATCTATTGGCCGTTCGTACCGGACAGCCCGACGGCCTCGCTCTTCTTCACGATTGTGCTCGGCCTATGGCTCGCCGGAAAGAAGTCGCCGCTCATGGAGACGCTCGCCTTCGTGACGCTCATCAAGTATGGGGTGTGGGCCGTCATCATGAACCTCTTGTTCTTGCGAGAACTCGGTCCGGACGCCGAGACGTTCACCGTGCTCATGGCCGTCATGCTGATGGTGTCGCACGGAGCGATGGCGTTCCAGGCGCTGTTGTATGCACCGTTCATGACATGGACGGTTCGTTCGTTCGTTATGACGCTCGTCTGGGTCGTCCACAATGACGTCGTCGATTATGTGCTCGGCCAATGGCCGCGCTATCCGTCGCTCGCCGAGCATATCGCCTGGATCGGCTACGGTTCGTTCTGGTTGACGGGAATATGTTTTTTTATGGGATACCACCTCATCCTGCGCACTTCACTTGATAATAAGTTCATAAGAATGTAAAATCAGGGTATCAAATACACGCAGAGGTGATAGAGAACATGTCATTAGGTGGCTATATTTTCTATCTTGCACTGATTATGCTCATCCCATTATGGGCCCAGATGCGAGTGAAAAGTACGTACAAAAAATTTCTTCAACAACCGATTCAAAGCGGCGTCACCGGCGCCCAAGTCGCTGACTTCATCATGAAACAAAACGGCGTCAACAACGTCCGCATCGAGATGGTCGACGGACTGATGAGTGACCATTACGATCCGGTCAATAAAGTCGTCCGTCTCTCACGTGAAGTGTATCAAGGCTCGACGATCTCATCGGCTGCGATTGCGGCCCACGAGATCGGCCACGTCATTCAAGATGCGACCGACTATAAGATGATGCGTGTCCGCCACCGGCTCGTGCCGGTCGTGAACATCACGTCGAACTTGTCGTTCCCGCTTCTCTTAGGTGGTTTCTTGCTCGGCGCGATGGGCCTCGCCCAACTCGGTGTCGTCATGATGCTCGGGGCGGTCGTGTTCCAACTCGTCACACTCCCAGTCGAATTCGATGCCTCGAAACGGGCCATGGCTGAACTGACGAGCCACGGAATCGTCACGGCAACCGAAGAGTCGGGTGCGCGCAAAGTGCTCAACGCGGCAGCATGGACGTACGTGGCGGCAACGCTCGTCGCCGTCGCCGAATTGATCCGCTTGGCACTCATCGTCTTCATGCCACGTGATGAGTAGAATCAACGGTCCCGTCTCGCGACGGGACTTTTTTTATCATGTTTGGAAAGGGGACCGAGATGTCAAAACCACAGTTGACGAAGGCGGGTCGTCTGCGTCTGATCGAACAACTCGAGACGCTTCGCATCGAGGGTCGGCGTGAAGCGCTCGAACGTGTCAAGGCGGCCCGGAAATTTTGTGACTTTCGAGAAGATGTGACGTACTTTGACGCAGTGCGTGAACAAGAGCGGATCGAGACGAAAATCAGCGAACTAGAGCGGACGCTCGCCGCTGCCGTCGTCGTGGAAGAGGAAGCGACTGCCGGAGAGGTTGGATTCGGCGACACGGTGACGTTGCGAGAACTGCCGGATGGTGACACCGAGACGTACCAAATCGTCGGCGAGCTCGAGGCTGATCTGGCAAACGGGTCGATCTCCGCGACATCACCGCTCGGCAGTGGTTTGATGGGAGCTACCGTCGGTCAAACCGTCTCCATCGCTTCACCGGGCGGCACGCTCACGTTTGAGATTGTCCGCATCGAACGATAATGAAACAACGCCCAGTTCATTCGAACGGGGCGTTGTGCGTCGTGACTTATTTCAAAGGAATCCGGTTCTCATCGAACGTGAAGCCTTCACCACCGACCTCATAGACGTGGTGGAACGTGATGAAGGCGTGCGGGTCGATTTGTTTGACGATCGTCTTCAACCGGTTCACTTCGTTCCGCCCGACGACGACGTAGAGGACTTCAAGTTCCTTGTTCGAATAGCCGCCTTTGGCGAGAAGACGGGTCGTCCCGCGGTTCATCGTGGCGTGGATGCCGTCGGCGATGGCCGTCCGATGGTCGCTGATGATCATGGCAGCCTTCCCGGCATACGTCCCTTCCTGCATCGAGTCGATGACGCGGGCCCCGATATAGACGGCGAGGAGCGTATACATCGCCTCGCGAATATCAAGATACGTCAAACTGAGGACGATGACGAAAAAGTCGAACACGAGGAACGTCTTGCCGATCGACCAGCCGACGTAACGTTGCACGAGCCGGGCAATGATGTCGACGCCTCCGGTCGTGCCGCCGTTATTGAAGATGATCCCAAGACCGACCCCGATGAACAGGCCGGCGAACAAACTCGCGAGCACCATGTCGTCCGTCAAATCGATGACGAGGTTTGAGTACTTGGCAATGAGGGCGTACCAGAGCGAGAAGCTGAACGTCCCGATGAGCGTGTAGATGAACGTCGTCCGCCCGAGCAGCTTATAGCTGACGAAGAAGAGCGGGATGTTGAGCACCAAGTTCGTGATCGATGGCGACCAATCGAACAAGCCCCGCAGAATCAAGGTGATGCCTGTGAAGCCGCCTTCCGCCAAGTTGTTCTGGACGTTGAAGTGGTAGACACCGAACGCGAAAATAAAGGAACCAATCAAAATGAAGAATATATTGCGAAACCGAATCGGTAATTGTACCGTCATCTGGTTCACCTCCCATCTAGTAGCGTACTCGAAAAACCTCTCGATTGCCTACCCTGAACATATGACAATCGAGACGGAGTCCGATATACTTTTCACAGAAGAGGTGATTTTATGAAAATAGTAGCAATTGGGGCCCATCCGGACGACATTGAGATCGGCATCGCCGGTATGACCGCCCAATGGACCGAGGACGGGATCGAGGTCCTATACGTCGATTTGACGAGAGCCGAACTGTCATCGAACGGGGACGTCGTCACCCGGGGGAAAGAAGCCGAAACGGCCGACCGTGTGCTCGGTATCCGGCGTGTGAACCTCGGTTTTCCGGACCGGGGTTTGACAGGGGACAATGAACAAGTCGAGGCGCTCGTCCGTTTGATTCGGACCGAACGTCCGACACATGTCTTTTATCCATACGGCGTCGACCGCCATCCTGACCATGGGGCTTGCGCCCGACTCGTCGAGGAGGCGCTCTTTAACGCAGGAATCCGTAAATTTATGCCGGACGTCGCCGCGTATCGACCGGCGAGCGTCTATCAATATATGATCAACGCCCATACGACGCCTGACGTCTGCATCGACATCACGGCGACGATCGAACATAAACTAAACGCTTTACGGGCTTATGCCAGTCAGTTCACACCAGTCGACGGTGTGGCGACGCCGCTCACGGACGCCTATCTCGATCGGGTGTTGGCACGGGAACGTCATTTCGGCAGTTTGATCGGCACGGAGTACGCCGAAGGGCTCATGACGACCCGTCCGTACGTTGTCACGAAGGCGGGTGAGCTCGCATGAGACTACGCATCGGGGTCCTTTGTTATCCGTCGGTCGGAGGTTCGGGCATACTCGCCACCGAGCTCGGCATGAAGCTCGCCGACCGGGGGCATGACGTTCATTTCATCACGTCGAGCATCCCGTTCCGACTGAATGCCTACCATCCGAATATCACGTTTCACCAAGTCGAGATCAACCAATACTCGGTGTTCCGCTATCCGCCGTACGACATCACGCTCGCCTCGAAAATCGCGAGCGTCATCCAGGCGTTCGGGCTTGATGTCATTCATGCCCACTACGCGGTGCCGCACGCTGTCTGTGCCGCCCTCGGGCGCGAGATGGCCGGGACGAAGACGCCGATCGTGTCGACGCTCCACGGGACCGATATCACCGTGCTCGGGGAAGACGAAGAACTCAAGCCGGCCATCCTTTATGGGTTGCGTCAATCGAACGCGATCACGGCCGTCTCGGATAGCTTGAAACAAGAGACGCTCGAGCGGATCGGGTCCGATTTGTCGATTGACGTCATCCATAACTTTATCGATGAGGCCGTCTATCAACCGCAGGCCGATACATCGCTTCGCGAACGATACGGTTTATCGGAACAGGACCGGGTCGTCATCCATATCTCAAACTTCCGTCAAGTGAAGCGAATCGACCTCGTGCTCGAATCGTTCCAGCAGATGAACGTGCCGCACAAAAAACTGCTCCTCGTCGGTGACGGCCCGCTCATGGGAGCGATGCGCCGCCTCGTGAGCGAGATGGGGCTCGAAGAGCAAGTCATCTTCGCCGGGAAGCAAGAGCAAGTGGCGGCACTTCTATCGATGTGCGACGTCCATATCCTGTTGTCGGACAAAGAGGCGTTCGGCCTCGTCGCCCTCGAGGCGATGGCGACGGGTGTACCGTCGGTCGTCAGCGATGCGGGCGGATTGCCGGAAGTCATCACCGACGGCGTGGAAGGGTTTGTCGTCAAACGCGGCGACGCGCCCGCGGCGACGAAAGCGCTCGAAGCAATCTTGCTCGATGGGGAACTGCATGCACGCTTCCGCACGAACGGACTCGAGCGGGCCAAACAGTTCGCCTCGGCCGATATCGTCACGGCGTATGAATCGCTTTATGAACAGGTGGTGGGCCGATGACGGAATGGGAATACGCCAAACGAATCATCGAAACGATCAACACCCACGGCGGCGAAGCGTACATCGTCGGGGGGGCCGTCCGTGACTATATGCTCGGTACGCTTCCGGATGATATCGATATCGCCACGTCGCTCTTCCCGGACGAAGTCATGCGCTTGTTCCCGAAATCGGTACCGACCGGGATTGACCACGGCACGGTGACGGTCATCCTCGACCATCATCCGTTCGAAGTGACGACGTTCCGCTCGGAAGGGACGTACTCGGACTCGAGACGACCCGATCATGTTTCGCTCGGCGTTTCGCTTGAAGAAGATATGAAACGGCGTGACTTCACCATGAACGCGATGGCGTTCCACGACGGCAACGTCGTCGACTTGTTCGGCGGACGGATGGACCTCGAGGCACGTGTCATTCGGACCGTCGGCAGCCCCTATGAACGCTTCAACGAGGACGCGCTCCGCATCATGCGGGCGTTCCGCTTCATGGCCCAGCTCGATTTCCGGCTCGACGAAGACGTGCAACGGGCTTCACGCGAACTCGGCCACAAACTGCAAGACATCGCGATGGAACGGGTCGCCATCGAGTTCGAGAAGTTGATGATGGGCCCGGCATACCGAAAGGCGCTCGCGGCGATACTTGACCTCGGCATCCATCAATACTTGCCGAACGTCACGGAGACGCTCATCCGCCGTGTCATCGCCGACAAGCGGACCCCGGTCGACCCGGTCGGGGGCTGGGCGTTGTTCGTCTATTATGCTGACGCCACCGATTGGCTGACACCGTGGAAACGCTCGAACGCACTGAAGCGGGAGGCGGGCGTGCTCGCGCGTCTGTTCGACAGCGGGCTCGACACGTTCACCATCTATGAGACGACGCCGGAGACGCTAGCGACATACTTGCGGATGTCCGGACGAAGCGAGACGGCCGAACAGTTGAAGCGGCAGTTGCCGATCCAGTCGCGCCGGGAACTCCGATTCGATGGTCGCGATGCGCTACATCTCGGTGCCCGGGGACCGCTCATCAAACAGCTGCTCGCCCACGTTGAGCGGCTCGTGCTCATTGGCGAGCTCGCCAATGAGCCGGAACCGTTACGAAAGGAGGCCGAACAATGGCTTCGACACGCGGAAAAGTCTTAAATCTGTTGCAGGACGGGGCCGTCTGGAGCGGTCAAGAGTTGGCCCGCCAATTAAATATTTCACGTACCGCCATTTGGAAGCATATCGAGACGTTAAAACAAGACGGGTATGCGATTGAAACGATTCCTCGAAAAGGGTATCAATTGTTCGGTCAGACCGACCGGCTCGATGAACCGGCGTTCGTATCGTTCCGAAAAGGGCGGTTCGGACAAGTCGTCCATGCGTTTGAGCAAATCGACACGACCCAACGCATCGCCCATGAATTGGCGCAAAAGGGCGTCCTCGAAGGAACGCTCGTCATCAGCGAAGAGCAGACAGCGGGCCGAGGCCAACTCGGCCGGAACTGGTATAATCCGAGCCACGTCAATATCGCGGCGAGCGTGATTTTGCGGCCGGCGTTGCCGATTCGAGACGCCTCGAAGCTGACGCTCATGGCGGCGAGCGCGTTCGCGCGCGCCCTGCACGCGCAAGGCATCCCGGCCACCATCAAATGGCCGAACGACTTGTTGCTCAACGGGAAAAAAATCGGCGGCATCTTGACCGAGATGCAGACGGAGGGTGACCGGATTCAAGCCGTCATCCTCGGCTTCGGGATGAACGTCAACAGCGAGGTCATCCCGGAAGAGCTCGCGCATCGGGCCACATCGATCAAACTCGAGACGAATCAGACGCATCGCAGAAGCGAGCTGCTTGCCAACTTACTCGCCGAGCTTGAAAGCGAATATGACTTGTTCCTTGAGTCTGGGTTCGGCCCTGTGCGCAAGCATTGGCTCGAGCATGCCGCTTATCTGAACGAATCGATCACGTTGACGGCGTCAGGTAAGCCGAGGTATGGAACGATGCGCGGTATTTCGGAAGAAGGCGCACTCCTTTTGGAACAAGAAGGAATCATCGAGCCGATTTATTCGGCGGAGATCGCAGTTTGGAATGATTGATGGAAACGGGTTCGTGGTCTATAATGAATGTGCCGGACGCTATCGCTCGCGAAGTGTACCGGAACTGCAGACCGCCACTCTATATTTTGTCTGCCTTGATCATTTTGACAGGGACAGAAGGACACTCAACTACTTGAGATCGTTTTCGTGCGCCTTCTTACCATTCGTGTAGGAAGGCGTTTTTTGTAACCTGTCTCCACATTTAGGAGGAGAACCATATGCACACGATGACTTCGTTATTGAAGAAGATGAAGCAAGAAGAGAAATTGGTCATGTTGACGGCCTACGATTATCCGTCGGCGAAACTGGCCGAGGCAGCAGGGGTCGACATCATTTTAGTCGGGGACTCGCTCGGAATGGTCGTGCTCGGCTACGATTCGACGATTCCGGTGACGACTTCGGACATGGTGCACCATGCCAAGGCCGTACGCCGCGGGGCACGCGACACGTTCGTCGTCGTCGATATGCCGTTTGCGACATATCATGGCGACTTCGACCGCACGCTTCAAGCGGCCGCGACGTTGTTCCAAGACGGTCAGGCCGATGCCATCAAACTTGAAGGGGCCGGCGAGGTGCTCGAAACGATCGAACGTCTGACGAAAGTCGGTATGCCGTGTGTGGCCCACCTTGGCCTCACCCCACAATCGGTCGGTGTGCTTGAAGGCTATAAAGTACAAGGCAAATCGCTCGAGGATGCCGAACAGTTGATCGCCGACAGTCTCGAGGCCGAACGGGTCGGTGCGAAGATGCTCGTTCTCGAGTGTGTGCCACATCAATTGGCCAAAAAGATTGCCGAGGCACTTACAATCCCGGTCATCGGCATCGGTGCCGGTGCCGACGTGGACGGTCAAGTGCTCGTCTATCACGATATCTTGAAATATGGCGTCGACCGTCTGCCGAAGTTCGTCGAGGCGTATGCCGATGTGAACGAGGTCGCGACGACGGCAATCCGCAATTATGTCGAGGCGACGAAAGACGGCTCGTTCCCGCTCGAACGGCACACGTTCACGATGGATGAGTCGCTGCTCGACACGCTCTACGGGGGCAAGGCATGAACATCGTCACGACACCACATGACTTACAGAAACTGTTGACCGACGCCGGGACGATCGGTTTCGTCCCGACGATGGGTTATTTGCATGAAGGGCACCTCAGTCTCGTCGAGGCGGCCAAGTCAGAGAACGACCTCGTCGTCATGAGCATCTTCGTCAACCCGACCCAGTTCGGTCCGAACGAGGACCTCGACCGCTATCCGCGTGATTTCGAGCGGGACGAGGCGCTCGCCCGCGAGGCGGGTGTCGACGTCTTGTTCTACCCGAACACGGAGACGATGTATCCGCTCGACATGGCTCGTGTCACGGTACGTACCGGCGCAGATGTTCTCTGCGGAGCGAGCCGGCCCGGTCATTTCGATGGCGTTTTGACCGTCGTGTCCAAGCTGTTCAACTTGGTCCGTCCGACGCGCGCTTATTTTGGTTTGAAGGACGCGCAACAAGTCGCCTTGATCGAAGGATACGTCCGTGACTATTTCGTCCCGGTCAAGATTCGACGCTGTCCAATCATCCGTGAAGAATCAGGTCTCGCCAAGTCGTCCCGGAACGTCTATTTGTCGGAGACGGAGAAGGCGGATGCGAGTGACATCAACCGTGCCTTGATCGAGGCGCGAGACGCCCTTGCGCAAGGTGAGACGATTCAAGATGTGAAAGCACATCTCGAGGAACGCCTGAAGAACGTCCCAAACAGTACGATCGACTATATCGAGATCAAAGACTACCCGACGTTGACCGAGGTGACCTCCGCGTCGACCGAACTATTGATTGCCGTAGCGGTGCAGTTCGAACGGGCCCGCTTGATTGATAATGTGATTTGGAAGAGAGGATGAATCCAATGATTCGAACATTTATGCACGCGAAACTACACAAAGCGACCGTCACCGAGGCGAACTTGCATTACGTCGGTTCAATCACAATCGATGAAGATTTGATGGACGCGGTCGGCATCATGGAAAACGAACATGTGCACATCACGAACAACCATAACGGAGCTCGTATCGAGACGTATGTCATCAAAGGAGAACGAGGTTCGGGTGTCGTCTGTCTGAACGGGGCAGCGGCCCGCCACTTCCAAGTCGGAGATGTCGTCATTATCATGGCGTACGGCCAAATGACAGCCGAGGAAGCGAAACAGCATCGTCCGAAAGTCGCCGTCTTGAACGAACGGAACGAGATCGATCAACTTCTTTATGAAGAGATCGCCCATACGATTCTATGACACGAGCGGGGATGTCCGATAGAGGCATCCCCGTTTTTTCGTGTATCGTTCTATGGTAAGATGAGACAGACAGAAAGCACGAGCGTGCCGAAGATGGGATGGATGTTATGGACACCTATGTGATAGTGGATTTGGAGACGACTGGTCATTCCGTCAAGTCCGGCGACGAACTGATTGAATTTGCGGCGGTGGTCGTTCAAGGGAGTGAAGTGATTGAGCGCTACAGTACCTTGATTCGCCCGAGTCGCCCAATCCCGCCTTTTATCACGCAGTTGACGACGATCACGAACCAAGACGTGGCAGAAGCCCCGACGTTTGAGGAAGTGATCCCAGATATATGGAAGATGCTCGATGGGCGAATATTCGTCGCCCACAACGTGTCTTTCGATTTGAATTTTTTAAATGAAAGCCTCGAGCAAGCCGGGTACTTGCCGTTCCAAGGGCGAGCGATCGATACGGTCGAGCTGGCCCGGATCTTATACCCGACGCTTGAGAGCCATGCGCTCGAGTCGCTCGCCGAGACGTTTGATCTCGTGCATACTGACGCGCACCGGGCGCTCAGCGATGCCGAGGCGACGGCGGAACTGTTCATTCGTTTGATTGAACGGTTGCGCGCCTTGCCACTCGTGACGTTACAACAGTTACGACGCCTGTCCGAGTCATGGACGAGCAACGTCGAACCGCTCCTCGACGAGTTGATTCTTGAGGTTGGGATCCGAGCCGACGATGAGACGACGTTCGATATTCATCGGAAAATCGCACTCCGACGTCTCGTCGATACGTTCGAACCCGCTGTCGAACGCGAACCGTTCGAGCCGTTTCTTCACCGTACGATCGAAGAGACGCTTCCGGCACTATTCGGTCAATTTGAACCGCGTCAAAGTCAGTTCGAGATGATGCGACACGTCTATAAGGCGCTCGACGACGAGGCGACGCTGTTGATCGAGGCGGGTACGGGGACCGGAAAGACATTGGCGTATTTGATTCCGAGCGCACACCACGCCCTCGAGACGAAGCGCCCGGTCGTCGTCAGCACACATACGATTCAGTTGCAAGAACAGTTGTTGAATCGAGATTTACCAATCTTAAAAGCGATTTTCCCTGAAATCGAGTTCACACTTTTGAAAGGGAGACGCAACTACATCGACCTCCGAAAGTTCGAGATGATTCTCGAAGAAACGAATGACGGGCTGCTCCCGGCGATGTGCAAGGCGATGGTCCTCGTCTGGTTGACCGAGACCGAGACGGGGGACTTGGAAGAGTTGTCATTGCCCGGTGCGGCGTCACAAGGGCCGGCCTCGTTCAAACGGCTGATCCAGGCCGATGCAGCCTCTGACTTCGGTCGCTTCGACCCTTGGTATAGCCGTGACTTCTTCACCCGGGCCGTCTTGCGCTCGAAAGAGGCCGATATCATCGTGACGAACCATGCTTTGTTGTTCTCTGATTTGCAACACCAGGCTGGGATTCTCCCGACCGATACGCCACTCGTCTTGGACGAGGCGCATCAAGTCGAGGAAGTCGCGTCGCATCACTTCGGAGTCACGTTTGACGCGATTCAATTTGACCGCTTGTTCAAATGGTTCGGCTACGGTGCCGACGGCAAGTTTCATTCGCGCGTGCTCGGGCTCGCCGATTTGACGTCCGTCTCGGAAGAGGCGGAGGCGTTTAGCAAAGCGACCGATCAAGCACTCGCCCGCGTCGACGATGAGCTGAACGATTTGCTCACGGCGCTCCAGTCGCTCGGGAAAAAGCGGGAGCAACGTCAAACCGTCCGCTTCGAGCGGGAAGGGGAACCGTTCCGACCGATTCGTGAAGTGGCGAAACGGCTCGAGGACCGACTGCGCACGTTACGGACGACATTGCGACAACTGCACCGTCTCCTCGATGAGCATAAAGAGCATATGACGTTCAAACAACGGGCCGTGCTCGGTGATTTGAAGGCGTTCATCGGCGACGTGCGCGATATCGAGAGCGTCCTCTACGAGACGATGCTCACGCGAGACGACGATGCCGTCAGTTGGGTTGAGCTCAATCTGGCTAATCGCAAGTTGACCTCGGTGTACACCCAGCCGGTCGAGATCGGACCGCTCCTGCATGAGCGGCTGTTCGCCAAACGGCCGACCATCCTGACGTCGGCGACGATGACCGTCTCAGGACGATTCGGCTTCATCGAGCGGCGTCTCGGACTCGATGGGGAAAACGTTCGCCGCGTCGTCCTGGCGTCCCCGTTTGATTTCAAGAAGCAAGCGAAACTGTTCGTCCCGTCCGATATCCCGCTCATCAACGAAGTTCCGTTGCCGCGGTTCGTCGAGCAGATCGCGGACTCGATCGCCCAAATCGCCAACGTGACGAAAGGACGGATGCTCGTCTTGTTCACGTCGAACGAACTGTTGCGTTTGACGCACGAGGCTGTCAAAGACCAATTGGATGAGGCGTACACGCTCCTCGCCCAAGGCGTCAGCGGCGGATCGCGAAGCCGCTTGACGAAACAGTTCAAACGGATCGACCAGTCGATTTTGTTCGGAACGGCAAGTTTTTGGGAAGGGGTCGATATTCCGGGCGAGGCACTCACCTGCCTCATCATCGTCCGGCTTCCGTTCGCGCCGCCCGACCAGCCGGTCATGCAGGCTCGGTCCGAGAAAATCGAGGCGACCGGTAAATCGTCTTTCTTTGAACTATCGCTTCCGCAAGCGGTCATCCGCTTCAAGCAAGGGGTCGGTCGCCTAATCCGTTCGAAAGAGGATTACGGCGCCATCTTCGTCTTCGACCGTCGCGTCGAGACAACGCGTTATGGCAAGCAGTTCATCAACAGTCTACCGTCCGTCGATCGAATTGACGGACCGCTCGAGACCGCCCTCGCTGAACTTGAGCTGTTTTTAGACGAGAAAGAGAAGACCGGGTTAGGAAATCAGAGATAACGCTAGGCATCGTGAAATTATCGCTTTATAATAATGGGTATAGTGTTTTTTGAAGGAGGAGTAATCATGAATTCGAATATTGAGACGTTGGCGACGGTTCGAATCGAGCCGACGGCAGACGTCTACAAAATCGTCGACTTGTTGAATCGTACGTTGAAGAGCCAAGATTTAATGTTCGGTCTTGCTTTAGAGAAAAAAGTGAATGATCCGAAGAAAGAAGAGATGGTGTTCACCATCTATCGGACGGAATGACACGGAAGACAAAAGTAGTGATTGCGTTCATGACGGCACTCATCGGTGTCGTCATCGTATTTAGTGGCATTTATTGGTTCACGGTCGGCCACACCGAGCGGACGAAAGAGAAAATGATCGAGGAAGCGCGCGAGCGACTCGTCGACGAGCAACCGTCCGTCTCGATTGAACGGGCCGAACTGTTTAACGGGACAGAACCGTATGTCGTCTTCGAGGAGACGGATCGGGTCCAGTTCGTGCCGGTCGACGACAAGTTGCCAATCGAGACACGGGACATCGCAACGGTCGACTCAGAACAAATCTGTGCCGATTCGGTCGCAGAGACCGGCGGTACGCTCGTCAGCTGTAAATATGGCTTCGATGAACGGGCATTGATCGAAGTCGTGACAAAAGCGGGCACGTCTTACACGTACTCGTACTATACGCTCCAAGCGGGCGAATTCATTCGACGGGTCCAATTGACGGACTCGCCTTGACGAAACTAGAGGGGGATCTCAATGGAACATCTATTGGCACAACGTGTAAAGCAGTTGACACCTTCAACGACACTCGCCATCACGGCGAAAGCGAAAGCGTTAAAAGCGTCGGGTCAAGACGTGATCGGGCTAGGGGCCGGTGAGCCGGACTTCAATACGCCTGAACGCATCATCGAGGCAGCCTGTCAGGCCGCACGCGATGGCGACACGAAGTATACCCCATCTGGCGGGACGGTCGCACTCAAAGACGCGATCATCGAAAAGACGAAACGCGACAGCAACTTGACGTTCACACGTCCAGAGGTCATGGTCGCTTCCGGTGCGAAACACGCCCTCTATGCGCTGTTCCAAGCGATTTTAGATGAAGGGGACGAGGTCATCATTCCGGTACCATATTGGGTCAGTTATCCGGAGCAAGTGAAGCTGGCTGACGGGGTTCCGGTCTACGTTGACACGAACGAGACGACGATGTTCAAACTGACGCCGGAGCTGCTCGAGGCGGCCATCACGGATCGGACGAAGGCGGTCATCTTGAACAGCCCATCGAACCCGACCGGCATGATTTATACAAAATCTGAACTCTCGGCGCTTGCGGACGTCGTCAAACGGCATGATCTGCTCGTCGTCAGTGACGAGATTTATGAGAAACTCGTTTACGGTGAGGCGGAGTTCGTCTCCATCGCGACGCTTCCTGACATGCGGGAACGGACGATTATCATCAACGGTGTCTCGAAGTCGCATGCGATGACGGGATGGCGCATCGGCTATGCGGTCGGTGACAAGACGATCATCGAGGCGATGACGAACCTCGCGTCGCACTCGACATCGAACCCGACGTCGATCGCGCAAGCTGCGGCGGTCGAAGCCTACAATGGACCACAAGATGACGTCGAGATGATGCGTGTCTCGTTCGCTGAACGACTCGAGATCGTCTATGAACGACTCATTGCGATTCCAGGAATCACATGCTTGAAGCCACAAGGCGCATTTTACTTATATGCCAACGCCAAAGAAGCGGCCACGATGAGCGGTTACGACTCGGTCGATGCGTGGTGCGAGGCCGTCCTCGGTGAAGCGTACGTCGCGCTCGTCCCGGGTTCAGGTTTTGGTCAGGACGACTACGTCCGCTTGTCATATGCAACAGAATTAAAACGAGTACTAGAAGCGCTCGATCGAGTGGAAGACTTCATTACACGTAACGCTCGATAAGCGAAAGGATGGATATGAACATGACAACTATTTCAATCAGCCAATTTAAAGACTATGAAGGCCAGACGGTCCGGGTCGGAGCTTGGATCGCCAACAAACGTTCGAGCGGAAAGATCGCGTTCCTTCAACTTCGTGACGGGAGCGGCTTTGCCCAAGCGGTCGTCGTCAAAGCCGATGTGGCAGAAGATTTGTTTGCCCTCGCCAAAGGCGTGACACAAGAGACATCGGTCTGGGTGACCGGTACCGTCAAATCGGACGGCGGTCGCACGCCGCTCGGGTTCGAACTCGAGGTGACGGACATGGAAGTGATCGCGGAGTCGGTCGACTATCCGATCACACCGAAAGAGCACGGGACAGAGTTCTTGATGGACAACCGTCACCTTTGGCTCCGCTCGCGTCGTCAGCACGCGATCATGAAAGTCCGTAACGAATTGATCCGGGCGACGTACGAGTTCTACAACCAAGAAGGATTCGTGAAGATCGACCCACCGATCATCACGTCGAGCGCACCGGAAGGCACGACGGAATTGTTCGAGACAGATTATTTCGGACAGCCGGCCTACTTATCGCAAACGGGCCAACTTTATATGGAAGCCGCAGCGATGGCACTCGGGAAAGTATTCTCGTTCGGACCGACGTTCCGGGCCGAAAAATCGAAGACGCGTCGTCACTTGATCGAATTCTGGATGATCGAGCCAGAGATGGCATTCTTCGACCACGACATGAGCCTCGAGCTCCAAGAGCGTTACGTCTCATACATCGCCAAGTCGGCACTTGAGAACTGCCGTAACGAATTGGAACTGCTCGGACGTGACTTGTCAAAACTCGAAAAAGTTCAAGCACCGTTCCCGCGCGTCCGTTATACGGATGCGATCAAGTTCTTGAAAGAGGAAGGCTTCGACGACATCGAGTACGGTGACGATTTCGGTGCACCGCACGAGACGGCCATCGCCAACGCGCATGACCTCCCGGTGTTCATCACCCATTGGCCGAAAGACATCAAACCGTTCTACATGAAAGTCGACCCGGAGAACCCGGAACTCGTCCTTTGTGCCGATTTGATCGCGCCGGAAGGTTACGGCGAAATCATCGGCGGCTCGCAGCGTGAAGACGACTACGACCGCTTGAAAGAAGAAATCATCAAAGAAGGTCTTGATGAGACGGACGCGTACGACTGGTATCTCGAACTCCGTAAATACGGGTCGGTCCCGCATTCTGGCTTCGGCCTCGGCCTTGAGCGGACGGTTGCTTGGATTAGCGGTATCGAGCATATCCGCGAAGCGATCCCGTTCCCACGTCTCTTGAACCGCATTCACCCATAATCGCCGATCGGGGATGACTTTGTCTTCCCCGATTGATTTGTCTAGAAAGGATGTGCGACATGGATGCACATAATATAATCAAGCTGTTCGAACAAAATCCAGTCGTCGTTCCGAGGAAACTGTTCACCGAGGCACGTCGCCTCAACTTGACGCCGGTCGAGTTCAATCTCGTCATCCATCTGCTTGAAATGATCGGGGAAGGCATCGAGATGCCGCTCCCGAGTGAGCTCGGGGACCGGATGAACGTGGCCGAGAGCGAGGCCCGCGCCGTGTTGCTCGGCCTGCTCCAAAAAGAGTTGATCGCCATCGACGCGTCGGCCGAGGTCGAACGATACAGTCTGCTTCCATTGTTCTTGGCGCTCGAGGAAGGGGCGGCACCTGAAAAATCGGCCCATTCGTTGAATGAGAACATCATTCATACGTTTGAGCGCGAGTTCGGGACAATCACTCCATTTGAGATCGAGCAGATTGTCGGCTGGTTGACCGAGGACGGCTTCAGCGAAGAGCTGATCATGGCCGCGCTTCGGGAAGCGAAACTACGCAACGTACGGAACTTCAAATATATGGACAAGATCCTCCGGGTGTGGCAAGACCATAACGTCGAGTCGCTCGAGGACCTCGTCGATTATCAACGGAGGAAAAAGTGATGTTGACGAGAGCCCAATTGAACGAAGTGTCGGACGAGATGCGCCGTATGTTCCCGGACGCCCACTGTGAGTTGACGCACCGCAACCCGTTCGAACTGGTCGTGGCCGTGGCGTTATCGGCGCAGGCGACGGATGCACTCGTCAACAAAGTGACGCCTGGTCTGTTCGAGGCCTATCCGACCGTCGAATCGATGGCCGCGGCAGACGTCGCCGACATCGAGGCGTTAATCAAGCGCATCGGTCTCTATCGGAACAAGGCGAAAAACGTGAAGGCGCTGTCGATGCAAATCGTGGAACGTCATAACGGAATCGTTCCGTCGGACCGCGAATCGCTCGAGGCATTGCCTGGCGTCGGACGGAAGACGGCGAATGTCGTCTTGTCCGTCGCGTTTCATGAACCGGCGTTCGCCGTCGACACACACGTCGAGCGCGTCTCGAAACGGCTCGGGATTTGTCGTTGGAAAGACAACGTCCGTCAAGTCGAGGACACGCTCATGAAGAAGTTCCCGCGCGAAGAATGGTCTCAGCTCCATCATCAGTTCATCTTTTTCGGACGTTACCATTGTAAAGCGCAACGTCCTGCCTGCGAGACATGTCCGTTGTTGCACATGTGCCGCGAAGGCAAGAAACGAATGAAGTCCAAGCAAGCGACCGGACAATGAACAAGCGTCTTCCTGATTACATTGATCAGGAAGACGCTTTTTATACGTAAGGGGGTATTTTTTGGTATACTCAATCCAGTTAGCAATCGGCAAGGAGGATGTATATGGGTGAAACCCGGATTGGAATAAAAGAAAATCAAATGAACTTTATCTTACTCGTCGTGACGAACTTTTTCGTCGGGTCGATGGTCGGCCTCGAACGGACGATCTTGCCCATCATCGGAGAAGAGTACTTCGGTCTCGTCTCGACGAGTGCGGCGCTATCGTTCATCATCAGCTTTGGGTTCTCGAAGGCTGTCGTCAATTACTTCGCAGGAGCCATCGCCGATCGATTCGGGCGCAAGAAAGTGCTCGTCTTCGGCTGGGGGATCGGGGTATTCGTCCCCGTGCTCGTCATGTTGGCCCCGGCCTGGTGGATGATCATCGTGGCGAACGTCTTGCTTGGGATTAACCAAGGACTGACGTGGTCGATGACGGTCAATATGAAGATTGATTTGGCTAAACCGACGGAGCGGGGGCTCGCGGTCGGACTGAATGAATTCGCCGGTTATGTCGGCGTCGCCGTGATGGCCGCCGTCTCTGGGATGATTGCCGTCACGTACGGCAGTCGGCCGGAACCGTTTTATATCGGCGTCCTCGTCGCATTCATCGGTCTCGGGTTATCACTGTTCGTCCGCGATACGACGAATCAGATACAGCTCCAACCGACGAGCGGGTCTGAGAAAACACGTTCCGCGAGAGACGTATTTATGACGACGACTTGGAAAGATCGCTCGCTCTCGAGTCTGACGGTGGCGGGTCTGTCGACCAATCTGAAAGACGGCATGGCATGGGGCTTGTTCCCGATTTATTTCGCCGCACAAGGGCTCAGTCTAGCTGAAGTCGGATTAATCGTGGCGGTCTATCCGGCGGCGTGGGGCTTCTTCCAACTGTTCACCGGGGTATGGAGCGATCGCATCGGACGCAAAGGATTGATCGTCGCCGGGATGTGGGTCCAGGCCGGTTCGCTTTGGGCGATTCTCGTCATGTCCGACTATTGGCAATGGGTGCTCGCCGCGGTCATGCTCGGCATCGGGACGGCAATGGTCTATCCGACGCTCCAAGCCTCAATCAGTGACGTCGCCGAGCCATATTGGCGCGCCTCAGCAATGGGCGTCTATCGGTTTTGGCGCGACAGCGGCTATGCGTTCGGAGCCATCTTTGCCGGGGTATTGACCGACATATTGTCCATCGATTGGGCGATTGGGCTTGTGGCCGTCCTACCGTTCCTGGCCGGACTCAATGCGCTCGGTCGTTTGCGGGAGACACTTCCAGGTTTGCGTTAATCAAAAAACTGCCTTGCCGAAGATTTCGGCGAGGCAGTTTTTAATGGTTCCACGGATGGTCGCTCCATTCGCGGCGTTTTTTCGTGATGGGTACTTTTTTGAATCCCCAGTTACGGAAATCTTGGTCAGGACTTTCTTTACGAATGTAAATCTTGTCCTTGATGGCTTTGAAGATCCGGTTCTCATCCCCATAATGGACGAACCGTGGTTTCACTTCGATGACGCCGCGACGTACGCGCGAGAGCGGTAGACAGACGAGGTCAGCGATTTCAAGCCCAGACTGATAGATTGTGTTCTGTTTCTCCGAGAAGATGAAACCTTTAATCTTTTGTCGGCTCTTCTCGACGTCGAGATGGACTGTCCCTGAATTGAAGATATCGAAGAACGCTTTTTGGATGAGCAAGTTTTGATAGTCGTCTCGCGATTCCAAGACGACACGGGCGCTGACCGCTTCCGTCTCTTCTAAGAATGCATAAAACGATTTCATCAAGTGGGCGAAGGCGACGACGTACGGGTCTTTCGGCGTTGAATAAAAGTCGTGAAGTTTTTGTTTATCGACCTCGACACTGATGATCGTGCAGTTGATATCGCGTAGGAAGTCCGGCAACTTGTTCCAAAAGTCACGAAGCATATCGATCGTGATGCCATCCTCTTTTCCATACGGATGCTCGGCCTTTAAAATCTCTTTTAAATGGAGCGGGATATTCTCCGTCTTGAACACGTCGCGTTTGAAGGCATGTAACCGGCGCTTCAACTCGCACGGCATCCCGGCCTCGTCGGCATCGATTGCATATTTGTATTCCATCAATACGCCGGTGAGGTTGAACTGGGTATTTCCTTTTGGCGTGCCCGTCTCATCGACGAACATGACATACTTCTTTTGTGTTTCCATCTTACTCCTCCAACCATGGCTCAACTGTTTATCTAAGCGAGCCTGCTAATTGTTTTCCAACCTTGGTTTACATTGCTTATTGCGCACTTTTTCAAACTTACGTCAATCTGCGTTTAATCTGTCTTGATTATGGCTAATAAGTAGAAGACTTATTTCAGAAAAATAAATAGCTCTTCCGTAACAAGGTCGTGTCAATTTGACTACACAATGAACTACATACTAGTTTAACATACGGGAGTTTGGTACGATATGGATTGCGGAAAATCCACACAGGAGTCGAGCGACAGAACTCGACAATCAGACTTCAGACGGAAGGAACGGCTGGACCAACCTGTTAAACTAGAGACTAGGGGTGACGACATTGTTCCATTATCCGAACGGGAAAAAGCCGAAACCTGCGGCAACGCCGGTCCGCTCTAATCCGCAGACGTATGCGAATCGAGGCATGAACCTTGAGACGCTGCTGAACGACACGAATGAGTTTTACCGACTCCATGGACGAGCGGTCATCCATAAGAAGCCGACACCGCTGCAAATCGTGAAAGTCGATTACCCGAAACGGAGTGCGGCGAAAGTGACCGAGGCGTATTTCAAGCAAGCGTCGACGACCGATTATAACGGGGTGTATCGCGGGAAGTACATCGATTTCGAGGCGAAAGAGACGAACAATAAGACGTCATTTCCACTCGGAAACTTCCACGACCACCAAATCAACCACATGCGTGAGTGCGAGCGGCATGGAGGGGTTTGTTTTGTCATCATTCGGTTTAGCCGCTATAATACGCAATATGTGTTATCAACGGAGCAATTATTAGTTTGGTGGGAACAGCGCGAATCGGGACGGAAGTCGATTCCGCTCTCTTATATCGAGCAAGAAGCAATTGAAGTTCCAACCCGGGCGATGCCCGCCGTCGATTATTTGACGGCGATTGAGGCGTGGCTCGATTGAAATAGAAGGAGTGAAGCGTGAATGGAACGAAGTCGGATGGCACGTCGACAAGATACGACGAGCAATAAACGTAAACCAGCGGCCAAGAAGCCGAAACAAAAAACGAAGAAGTCGAAGTTTCGACGCATTTTAACGATTTTAGGGATTTTATTCATTATCGGCGTCATCGCCGGCGCCGCATACACGGCGTATGCGATCGCGACGGCACCGCCGCTCGATGAAGAGAAGTTGGTCGATACGTATCCGATCCAACTATTATCAGCTGAAGGCGAACCGCTCGAAGGAAGCGGACAAATTCGGGAGTACGTCTCCATCGATGAAATTTCAGAAGTGATGCAACAAGCGGTCATCTCGATCGAGGACCGTCGCTTCTATGAACATAACGGAATCGACTTGCGCCGTATCGGCGGCGCCGTGGTCGCGAACTTGACGGACGGCTTTGGGGCCGAAGGTGGTTCGACGATCACGCAACAGCTCGTCAAACAATCGTTCTTGTCGACCGACAAGAAATTGAAGCGGAAGCTGCAAGAACAGTGGCTCGCCATCAAACTTGAGCGCGAGTACACGAAAGAGCAGATTCTCGAGATGTACTTGAATAAGAACTATTACGGTACAGGCGGATATGGTGTCCAAACGGCATCGAAACGCTACTTCAATAAGCCGGTCTCAGAAGTGAATTACCAAGAGGCGGCCATTTTGGCGGGTCTCCCGCAACGTCCGAGTGCCTATGACCCGATCAACGGGGACCAGGAACTGACGCGTTATCGTCAAGAGCAAGTGCTCTCAGCGATGAAGCGTGACGGTCATATCACGGAAGAAGAATACAACCAGGCGCTCGACGTCGAGATCGCGGACGTCATCTCACCAGGTGAAGAAACAGAAGAAGAGACGTACACGCGCTCTATTTACGCTCGCGTCCAAGCCGAGCTCGAGGAAGACTACGGTCTCGAGCAGGCCGACATTTACGGGACGGGCTTGAAAGTGTATACGTCAATCAATAAAGATTTGCATACGAAGTTCAATAACGACATTAAGAACGATAACGTCAACCTTCCAACAAGTGAGTTCCCAGAAGATCTTCGCATGGGAGCGACCGTGTTGAACACGAAGACGGGTGAAATCGTCGCCGTTATCGACAGTGAACAAGCGAAACAAGGCGATAAGAACTATCGCGACTATTCGCGCGAAAAACGCCAAATCGGTTCGACGGCGAAGCCGTTCTTCGATTACGGCCCAGGGATTGAGAACGCACAGTGGTCGACTGGGAAAATTTTGATCGATAAAGAGTTTGACGAAAGTGAAACCTTTAAACCAGGGAACTACTATCCAGGGTTCCGCGGTGCCAACACGATGCGTTACTATTTGACGGTTTCCGGGAACACACCAGCCGTCCGTGCCTTCTATGAAGTACAGGAAGAGTTCGGTTCGGAGGCGATTGAGTCGTTCGTCGAGAACGTCGGCATCGAGCCGGCGCGTGCGGGTGACGAGATTCTGCCGGCAAACAGTCTTGGTGTAGCAGAAGCGAGCACGACACAAATGGCGGCTGCTTACGCGGCGCTCGGCACGAACGGTATGTATACGAAGCCGCACTTGATTCAAAAAATTGAATTCAATGACGGCTCGACGATCAACTCGCCGATCAAAGCGAAGCAGGCGATGGAAGATTATACGGCTTACATGTTGACGGATATGCTTCGTGACGTCGTCAGCGGTTCGAACGGGACGTATGAACCAGGCGCGTTCCCGTACGACGTCGCCGGGAAGACCGGGACGACGAACGATGAAAAGGGCGATGAGAATGATAAATGGTTTACCGGCTATACGACCGATTACTCAATTTCGGTATGGACGGCCCGTGCATCAAATGACATACCCGTATCGTTGTTTAAACCGAACTACGCCCAATATTACTTCGAGTATATGATGCAAGAAGTGACGAAAGCGACGGGTCAACCGGATCGCTTCCAGCAACCGGAATCGGTGCTCTCGCTCGGAAACGAGTTGTACGTCAAAGGAACGAAACCAAAAGACTTGCAGCCGGACAAACTCGCCGCGCCGACCGGCGCATCGATTGACTACGATGTGCCAGGCGAGACAGGTACGCTCTCGTGGTCATACGACAAGCAAGCAGTCGAAGCAGCTGGTTACCAAGGACTTTCGTTCACCGTGACGGAGACACGTCCGGACGGTAGCGAGCGTGTCGTCGGGACGACCGAAGACACGAGCATCGCCATCTCTGGCCTCGGTGAAGGGGAGACGACGTTCACGATTGTCGCCAACGCGACGAACGCGCTCGTCGGCGATCAACAGTCGAGCCCGCTCCAAACTTCCTACACGGTCGAACGGAGCGAGGAGCCTGCTGCCGAAGAGGAAGAAGAGCCAGCCACGGAAGAGACGCCTCCTGAAGAAGAAGGCGAGCAAACCGATGGTGAGAGCAACGAGAACAATGGCAATAACGAAAACAATGAGAATAACGGAAACGACAACAACACCGAAGACGAGAACACGGAAGAACCGACCGAAGAAGAACCGACAACCGATGAGACAGACGGGGAGTCGGATTCGGAGGGGGACGTCAGCCGTCAATCGACGTCAGACTCGGATGACCGTAACAACGGCAACGGGAATGGCAACGGGGGTCGTGACTAATCTGACTCACAGGAAACAGGGCGACATCAGCGCCCTGTTTTTCTGTTTCGTTTGCTATAATGAAAAGAAAGCGAATAGGATGGTGACACATGGTACAACTCTCATTGAAACGTAAGATGAAAGTATTGTTTGTGATCGACCGACTGCAAGAGGATGATTTAGGCATCCCGTTACATGGCGTCAATGGCTTGAAGATGGGCCGATTGCTCCTCGAGGAATCGATTCCGTTCGGACGCTTGATTGATGATCAAGCCGTGGCCGAGGCCAGTGGCCATCCCTATTTGAAACGGATCGGCGTTGAGACGATGTTTCTCGGCGACGAGTCATATTACCCTGAACTTCTGCGGGGCAAGCGCCAAGCGCTCGCGACGCATGAAGATTATCATAAAGCGGTGCAGCGTTACACGAAGCATTTACAAGCGGTCCACTCGAAGTGCACGAAGCTACATACCATCGTCTTGTTCGGACGGTCGACGCAACGGTTGTATGACGATGCGATCACGCGTCTCGAAGAAGAGAATGAGCATGTCGCCGATTCGTTCAAAGCGATGGACGTGCTCCGTTTGCCGGCCGTCCACCGGCTCGTACGCGACGAACGGATCAGCCAAGTCAAGGCTGTCGTGGAACGTCTTGCACCTTCGAAATCGTAAAGAAGGTGAACTCTATGCGGAAAAAACGTTCCGTGGAAGAAATGATTCAGACGCTCAAGACCGACCCGGGTTTCTCGGGCAACGTGACGCATTGGCACACGGTCGAGGCGAAGCCGGCCCGGTATGCGCCGATTCCATCGAGCGTCCCGCCAGATCTCGTCCGGGTGCTGCATGGCCGCGGAATCGAACAACTGTACACCCATCAGGCCGAAGCAATCGAGCAGACGTCTCGAGGCAACTCGACGGTCATCGTCACCCCCACCGCTTCCGGGAAGACGCTCTGTTACAATCTGCCGGTTTTATCGAAAATGATTGAACAACCGAATGCCCGGGCGCTCTACTTGTACCCGACGAAAGCGCTCGCCCAAGACCAAAACAGTGATTTGATGGAGATGGTCGAGGCGCTCGAAGGTGACCTCCGCTGTTTCACTTACGATGGGGACACGGCGCCAGCGGCTCGTACGAAAGTACGGGACGCCGGCAATATCGTCATCACGAATCCCGATATGCTTCACTCTGGAATCTTGCCGCATCATACGAAATGGATTCGCTTGTTCGAGAACTTGGAATATATCGTCGTCGACGAGTTGCACACGTACCGAGGGGTATTCGGTAGCCACGTCGCCAACGTGTTTCGTCGTTTGAAACGGATCTGTGCCTATTATGGGAGCCATCCGAAATGGATCATGACGTCAGCGACGATCGCCAACCCGGTCGAGCTGGCTGAACTGTTGACCGAAGAGGACGTCGTCCTTGTCGACAACAACGGGGCGCCCCAAGGGAAGAAACATTTAATTTTCTACAATCCGCCCGTCGTCAATGAGGCGCTCGGGATTCGTCGGAGCGCCACGCTCGAGACGAAGCGGATCGCCTCAAAGCTCGTCGAAGCGGACATTCAGACGATCGTCTTCGCCCGCTCACGGGTACGGGTCGAGGTGTTGTTGACGTATTTACAAGAACTGACGCGGCGCGAGCTCGGACCAAAATCGATCGTTGGCTATCGGGGCGGCTACTTACCGTCGGAGCGTCGTGAAATCGAGCGTCGGCTCCGTAACGGTGAGATTAAAGCTGTCGTCTCGACGAATGCGCTTGAACTCGGCGTCGATATCGGCCAGTTGCAGGCGTGTGTCTTGAACGGCTATCCGGGCACGGTCGCCTCGATGTGGCAACAAGCGGGCCGGGCCGGACGCCGTCATTCCGAGGCGCTCGTCATTTTTGTCGCCTCGTCGTCTTCGCTCGATCAACTCGTCGTCGAACAGCCCGATTTGATTTTAGACCGGTCTCCGGAAGCGGCTCGTCTCGACCCGAACAATTTAATCATTCTCGTTGACCATATGAAATGTGCCGCCTTCGAACTGCCTTTCTCAAAAGGGGAACGATTCGGCACGGTCGAGACGGAAGAGATTCTCGATTTCTTGACGGACGCCCACATCTTGCATGAACGGGCCAATAAATATTATTGGATGACGGACGCATTCCCGGCTCACGACATCTCGCTGCGGACGAGTGACCAAGAGAATGTCGTCATCGTCGACCAGACCGCGAAAAACCAGGTCATCGGTGAGATGGATACGTTCAGCGCGATGACGTTACTGCATGACGAGGCCATCTATTTACATGGGGCCGAGCAATACCAAGTCGAACGACTCGACTTTGAAGAGAAGAAAGCTTACGTCCGACGTGTCGACGTCGACTACTATACGGACGCCAATTTGGCGGTCGAACTGAAAGTGTTGGAAGAGAACAAGACGACCGGCGTGAAGACGTTTGGAGAAGTATCGGTCATCGCGATGGCGACACTATTCAAGAAAATTAAGTTCGGGACGCATGAGAATATCGGTTCCGGGCCGATTCATTTGCCGGAACGAGAACTGCACACGACGGCGACGTGGTTCACGCTCGACGAACGGTTCGCCTACTCGGAGGCCGACATGGAAGATCAGCTCGAAGCGGTCAGTGATCTATTGCGGCGGCTCGCCCCGCTCTATTTGATGTGTGACACGCTCGACTTGTTCACGACGATTCAAATGAAAGCGACCCATACGAATAAACCGACCGTCTATTTATACGACCGCTACCCAGGCGGCATCGGGCTGAGCGAGGCGCTTTATCGCGACGCCGATGAGGTCTTGGATGCAGCCATCCGTACGGTCGAGGACTGTCCGTGTGAGAGCGGCTGTCCGCGGTGCGTCGGCATGATTGGGTACGGTGATTTCAAACAGCAGGTCGTCCAGCAGTTGCATGCATTGAAAGGATCGATATGAAAGCAAAACTATCACGACTCATCAAAACGAATGAACCGAAACAAACGGCCGTGACGCCGGACGACGTTGAACAGGCGAAGTGGCGGGCCCGAGGTGGAGAAATCCTGACGTTCGAACAAGAGTGGTGTGTCCGCTTGAAGCAGATTTATCCGCTCGACGAGACGTACCACGACTTTACGTTCGGAGAGGCAAAAGCCTCACTCGCGACATCGACCCATCCCTTTTTCCAAGTCGATGTCCCGTCCGAGCAGGTGTTGTTCATGGATACCGAGACGACCGGGCTCCGCGGATCGGGGACCTCGATCTTTTTGATCGGATTCGCGCGTTTCCAAGGAGACCATCTCGAGATGATCCAATACGTGTTGCCTCATCCCGCGTTCGAGACGGCGTTTTATTATCACTTCTTGAATGACATCGGCGACGAGGTTCGTTTCGTGACGTATAACGGCAAGTCGTTCGACTGGCCCCAAATCAAAACAAGGCATACGTTCGTCCGTTCGAAAGTGAAGGCGCTCCCGGCCGTCGGCCATGTCGATTTGTTGCATGCCTCACGGCGATTGCTGAAACCGACGCTCGAATCGGTATCGCTCAAAGCGGTCGAGGCCCATTTCGGCCACGCCCGGACGGACGACTTGCCCGGCTTCTTGGCCCCGATGCACTATTTCCAATATGTGAAGGACCGGGAACCGGATATTTTACAGCCGGTCATCGAACACCATCATGCCGACTGTCTAAGCCTCGTCTCGCTCTACAAACGGCTCTGTCATCTCGTCGAAGCCGACGAGACGCCATTTGGTGAAGAACGGGCGCACTGGTTGAACGACCTCGGCAACGCCGAGGCGGCGCTTCAAGAGTACGAGCGGCTTGAACAGCCGACGAAGCGGGCCTTGATGCGTCAAGCGCTCCTGTTAAAACGGACCGGTCAGATGGAGCAGGCGTTGCCGCTGTTCGAACAAGTCGGTACGGTCGAGGCGCTCGTCGAATTGGCGAAATACGCCGAACATCGCGAAAAAGACATCAATCGGGCCATCATCTATACCGAACAGGCCATCGCCTTGGCGGAACGGAAAGAGACGGTGCTTCGACAGACCGCTTTGACCGAGATGCGGGCGCTTCGGCACCGGATGAACCGGCTAGAAAGGAAGCAGTCATGAAAGTTGTCGCCATCACAGGATACCGGCCGCATGAACTCGGCATCTTCAAAGCCGACCATCCCGGTATCGGCATCATCAAGGAAGCGTATGAGCGAAAAATTGTCGAAGCCATCGAGCTCGGAGCCGAATGGTTCATTTTTAGTGGCACGAACGGTTGTGAATTATGGGCTGGAGAAGTATTGTTAGAGTTAAGAGAAACTTATCCAATCAAAATCGCCGTATTTCCACCTTTTTTACAGATGGAAGAGAAGTATAAGCCGTACGAGCAAGAATTGTTCATTCGTTTGCAGCTCGAGGCCGACTTTTTTGAAGCGCTGACCCAGCGTCCTTACGAGGACCCGAGTCAGTTGCGGGCAAAAACCGCCTTCTTTTTAGACAAAGCAGCAGGATTAATCACACTGTATGACGAAGAGACGGGAGGAAGCCCACGCTTTCTCGTCGAAGGGGCTAAACGAAAACATCAGATGGAGTTATTCTTGATCACACAGGAAGAATTACGCGTGATTGAAGAAGAAAAACAATGGGAACAACATTGGGAGTGAAAATGATGCAAACTGAATTAACAGCCGAAGCCATTTATAAACAAGAATTCAAGACCGCCCTTCGTGGGTACTCACAAGAAGAAGTCGACCAGTTTTTGGACGTCGTCATCCGCGATTATGAGAAGATGACGAAAGAAATCGAACGGTTGCGCCAAGAGAACGAGTCGCTCCGCCGCGGTTCGAACGAACAAGCAGAACCGGTCAAACCGGCCCAGCCTGTCGCGTCGAACTATGACATGTTGCGTCGCATCTCGAATTTAGAAAAGGCCGTCTTCGGAAAACAGGTCGGCCCGAGCGAATAAAGTGAGGAGGTGGAGAAGATGTTACAAGTATTGACGGCCGTCAAAAAAGAACCTGAGAAACGACAGACGAAAGGCTTGTTCCGCACGAAAGAAGAAGTCATCGCACCGCCGAAGTCGTACACGGACGAGATCGTCGAGATTATCCGTCACACATGCCGGTTTGATTGGATGATGATCGAACAAGTCGAGCTTGGTGAGGATGTGCTCGATTATGTATTGGTCGGCCCGAAAGGCGTCTTTTTAGTCCGCATCAATCGGACGACGTCGGCCGTCCATATGACGAACCGTGACTGTCGTCTCGAGACGTCGCTCGGTTGGAAAAACATCTATCCGCATCCGATAGAAGAGCTTGAGCGGATGACGAAGCACGTCAGGAGCGCCCTGAAGAGGCAATGCGGACAAGCAGTCCCTGTCACGTCGTTCTTGATTTTCCCTGAGACATCCCGTCTAAAGGTCGAACGCATCAAAGCCAACTGTGCCGATACGTTCGATGTGATCGATGACGTCATCGCGAAAACGAAGCTCGAGCTGTTATCGGAGGCGACAATCAAACACATCGCCTACTATTGCTCGGAGCGTCAAGTACATAAATGAAAATGGCGCTGAAGCTTCAGCGCCATTTTCATTTCAATAATTGTCGGGCTTGTTCTGCATCTTTACGATGGACGAACAAAGCGACCCGGTCGTCCAAGTTTTTTGCGAGCGGGCGGAACAGGCGCCCGGTCGGCAAGCCGTGTTCGACGCGACACGTGATGCCATGTTCCGTCAAATACGTATAGTCGTCGAGCAGCGCCTCGCCTTGCTTGCCAAACGCCTCGCCGAAGCGGACCCACTGTAAGTTGCGGACGGCGCGGATTGAGACGAGCACGACGAATGTGATGCCTAAGACGATAATCAATAGCGTTTCCAAATCCAAAGCGTTCAACCCCTTCTTTACATAATTTTAAGGGTGCAACCGCTTGAAAGCAACAACGATAGACCGGTATACTCAAAAGAAAGTGAGGGATGACGATGAAAACAACGATTCAATCGCGTCGCGAAGCCGTGACGCTGCTAGAAGACAAGCACGTGCTCTACATCCGCATCCATAACGGGCAGACCGGGATGATCAAACAAACCGAAGACGGAATCGTCGTCGCGATTCCGAATGAAGAGACGGACAAAGTCGATTTCCGCAAGTTAGAGGACATCGAAGCGTTTGAGGCGTTCTACGATTTGATGCTCTCGAAGCCAGGGACGCTTTATTATAACCAAGCGTAAACAAAGCTCCACTCATCTCGAGTGGAGCTTTTGTCATGGTGTCGGCAGCCAAGTGGACATCGTCTCTTGCAACGAATCAGGGCGCAGGTGCCGTTGTTTATGAAGCAAATAGCCGTCCGGTCGGATGACGAGCACGCCGCGCTTCATGAACAATGATTTCGCGAGCTCGTTGCCTTGGTCGAAGAAGGGACGACTCGTCTTCGAGAGCGTGATGATTTGGAAGAACGATTGATGATCGTTCAAATAATCATAGAGTGCGGTCGCATCACGTTTATCATCGTCGAGGATGAGCACTTGGAACCGGCCGTCCGCAATCTCTGAGATTTTGGTGCGCAACCCGTCATCGGTCCGGATGATCTCGATCTCCGGGAAGATTTTGCCCTTGGTGACACGCAAAAACGGAATTCGGGAATGTCCGGGATAAGACAAGTGCAGTTGGGCGATTCGTTCCGTTATTTTTTGGTTGACCAAGTTGACGCGCGTAAAGACGTCGGCGCCGAGCGCTTGGAACGGCAAGAGGACAGGCAACGTCGTCTGTAACACCTCAGTCGCCACGTTCGTCGTCTGAAGTACGTTACGAGCCACGTGTTCACGTTCGTCGCGATACGAGGCGACGACGCGGAACGGGGCACCAGCCTTCAAATGAAGCCACAACTTCCACCCGAGGTTGAACGAGTCGGCGATGCCGGTGTTCATCCCTTGTCCGCCTACGGGTGAGTTGATATGGGCGGCGTCTCCCATTAAAATGACTCGATTGTGGATGAACGAGTCGACCATGCGGTTGTGGACCCGGAAGAGCGAGAACCACTCAACTTCGTCGATCTCGACATCCATATGGCTTCGCTGTTCAATCAACTTGCGCAGTTCCGACTCATTGAACGACTCGTCGCTCGCGAGGTTCCCTGTGATGCGAATCGTGTCATCCGTGAGCGGGAAAACTTCTAAGACGCCCCGGTCGGAAAAGAAAATATGCACTTCTTCGCGCGAGATGTTCCATTTGGCTTTCATATCGGCGAGCACCCACGACTCTTTGAACGATTTTCCGCTAAACGGAAGGGCGAGCATCCGGCGAATCGAACTGTTCGCCCCATCGGCCGCGACGACGTATTTGGCTTCGATCGTCCGGTTTGATGCATCTGACTCAAGGTGGGCGAGCACTCGAGACGGGTAATGTGTCAACGAGACGAGCGATTCACCGCGCTGGACGGAATGACCGTGTCCGTTTAACGCATCCTCTAAAATCGCCTCGGTCTCGTTTTGGCGTAGCAGCGTCACGAACGGGTACGGCGTGACGAGGCGAGAAAATTCAAGTTTGGCCGTCCATTGACCCGAGAAGTATAGATTGCCTTTCTCGATGGTCCGTGCCCGGCCGAGTACTTCCTTGGCGACATCGAGACGAGAGAACACTTCGATCGTTCGCGGTTGAATCCCGATGGCCCGGGAATTGTTCGACGGGGTCGTCTTACGATCAATGATTTCAAATGAGATCCCATATCTGGCTAACGTCAATCCGAGCGTGAGTCCGGTCGGGCCCGCTCCGACGATCAATACATCAACTTTTTTATCCACCACATCCACCAACTCCTATCGTTAATAATGATATTTCCGACATTTGATGCGTTTAAACGAGGAGACAACGGTGGAAGTGTAGAAACAAAGAGAACGAGGTGGAGAGAATGGACAAATCGTGGATCACGGAACAACAACTACGTGACAGTTTCTCGATGGAAGAAAACTATGAACAGACGGCAGCCGTTTTGATCCCGTTGACCGAGGTCGACGGGACGTGGCACGTCGTCTTTGAAGTACGCGCCCATACAATGCGGCGTCAACCCGGAGAAATCTCATTTCCGGGCGGCCGTCTCGATCCCGGTGAGACACCGGTCGAGGCCGCTGTTCGAGAGACGAGTGAGGAGTTATTGCTCGCCTTATCCGATATCGAGGTCATCGGTCGCCTGCAGCCACTCGCGACGCCGCACCGGCAACTGATCTATCCGTTCGTCGGGGTAATTCCACTGCTACCGGACGTGCACCATACGGATGAGGTCGACCATTTATTTTCAATCCCGGTCGAGACGTTGCTTTTGCTAGACCCGTTCCATGGGGAGATGGAATGGACGATGAACCCGGATCAAAATATCCCATTTGAACGGATGGCGAATGCTAAAGCGTACGAAAAACGGGTAATTAAAATGAGAGAACCTTTTTATGAACATGAAGACTACATTATTTGGGGATTGACTGGAAAAATTTTGACACAATTTATTAAACGGCTTAAAGAAAACGTATTCAAACCGATATAATTTCGTTATAATGATAGAAACAAATTTAAGATTGGAAGTGAATGGGTGTGTCTGTAGAATTCGTTGTGGGTGATATCGTCAAGTCAACTCGTGAAGGTTGGGTCGCAGAAGTGACTGCCGTATTGACCAATACGGTCATCGGGGACGTTTCCATCATGGAAGAATTTCAACAGCTTGGTCTCGAATTTGAGAAGCAAGTTTTACTGAAAAAAGATTTGGAATTGATCGAACGCGCCAGCTGACCTTTTAATCGAAAGGGATGATTCAGGTGTCCATTGACAAAAAAGTTCGTGAATGGGAAGAGGCCGGTTTACTTGATGAAGTGACCGGTCAGCGCTTGGTCGAATATGAACATAAGAAATTGGCGGTCGGTGACAAACGTGAGCACAAACCGCCTATTCTTGTGATCATCGGTTCTATTTTGCTCGCACTCAGTCTATTCAGCTTTGTCGCGGCCAATTGGCAAGCGATTCCTGACCTTGTGAAAGTCGCTATTTTCCTCGGGTTTATGGTCGGGATGTATGTGACCGCCGAACGCCTGCAAGTGAAGGCGTCACGCTATGTCACGCTGTTCCGGCTTTTAGGCGTCGCTTTCTTCGTCGCCACGATGATCGTCATCTTCTCCACTTATAATCTGTCCTCGCAAATCCCGCTCTTATTTTGGCTCTTCCTTGCCGTCGCTGTCCTGCATAAATTGATCTATAAGCATCCCATCTACACGTTCCTGGCCGCGCTCGCTGCCTTTTTGGCGGTCACGAACAGTTTTCAAGGCATCGGCATCACGTTGATCGCGTTCGGGTTCCTCGTGACCTGGGTCTGGTTCCATTACGGAGACAACGAGCTCGATCGTATCTTCGCCTGGTTCGGCTTTTATGGCCTCCTCATCACAATCGGTCAATATGCCGGCTACGAAGGACGCTTTTGGCCGCTATGGGCCCTTGCTGCCTTACATGTCCTATTCCTTATCTATCGTGAGCGGGCCCAGTGGAATTATTTGTACCTCTTCGTCGCGGCCGTCCTATCGATCGGTTATTTAATCAATGCGACGGAAGGCTGGTTGTCGCAACGAACGCCCTCGGTCATCGAGGCGACGATCCTTTCGGTCGTCCTCGTCGCCGTCTATTTACTTCACCGACGCCAGGACTTGATGTGGGTCAGTTTACTCGCTGTCATCCCGTTCTCATTATTCGAAGACTCCGGCATCTTGCTAGCGGTGCTACTTGAAGTGGTCGCACTCGCCTATCTCGTCTATCAAGACCACAATCGCAAACCGATCGTGCTTGCTTTCATTTATTTCTTGCTCGTCCAAATGACGATTTACTTCATTTACGTTTGGGATCGACTCGACATTTCGCTGTTCTTCCTCATCGGAGCATTGATCGTCTTCGCATTGTCGCTCGCTTTGTGGTGGCGCAGCCGTAGCCGTACGAGAGGGGATGCTCAGACATGAAACGATTGACGCCTTGGCTAGTGCCGGTTTTGCAAGTAGTGATCGCTGTCGGTTTTATTCTGCTCGTCTATGCGGTCTCCTGGTTCGGAGAGACGTATACGTTCAAAGCGACCTCCTATGAGCCGTACGATCCGTTCTTTGGAGACTTTGTCTATTTGGAATACGATTCGTTCGACGGCAGACAAGATGTCGAATCAGGGACGGTATACGTGTCGTTCAAAACGGGGGACGACGGTTACGCGACCATTGATCGGGTCAGTTCACGGCCGTTCTTCGGTGGCACTCGTGCCAATTACTATGACCGGCAAGTGTATATCGATGACATGAGTTCGTATCGGGTCGCCGAAGAAGAAACGTCGGCGATCGAAGGTGCGAAAACGTTCGAAGTGGATGTCGACGTGGCACCTTGGGGCATGGTTCGCCCCCATGATTTACGCTCGATTGAAGCTGAAACAGAATGACAATCAGATTACAGATTTGTTACACGTTATGTTGTAACGAATCTGTAATTTTTTACGAAAACGGTTGGTAACACTAGGTTTATTGTAAATGTTACAGATTGTAACCAGTTCTTTCTTGATGTGTCAGAAATATTTCACTTCGTCAAAATCCCTTCTCGTGATTGAAACGACATGGTAAATTTACTCCTGTTCGTTAGATGACGAGAAAGGTGCTGACCTATTAATGCATTCCTTAAAATATATAATCGCGATTTTATTTGCCGCTGTTGGAACATTCGTGTTTGCTGCGAATGCCGATGCCGCCCAAATTGGAATCGGGACTGAACAGAAAATTGTCCAAAACCCACTTGAATTAGAACGTCAGGCCATTGAGTTGGAGCGCCAGCAAGAAATCGAACGCAAGAAACGTCTTGCCGAAGAGAAACGGCTCGCTGAAGAAAAACGTTTAGCCGAAGAAAAGCGCTTGGCAGAAGAGAAAGCCAAACGTGAACAGGCCGAGCGTGAAGCGAAAGCGAAAGCGAAAGCAGAACGTTTGGAAGAAGAAAAGCGCGTCGCTGCCGAAAAGGCACGACAAGAAGAAGCGAAACGCCAAGCCGCAGCAAAAACCGAGAAGAAGCAACAAGCGGCATCGAGTGCGACCGTGACACCGGTCTCGACACAAGGACGTGTCATTCAAGCCGAGTCAACGGCCTACACGAACGATGCAGCTGACAACGGTTCTTACGGGGGACGCGTCTTGACGGCGACAGGCCATGACGTGACAGACTCGATTTATTATAACGGCATGCGTATCATCGCAGTCGACCCATCTGTCATCCCGCTCGGTACGGTCGTTCAAATCGACGGCATCGGCCAAGCGATCGCCCTTGATACAGGAGGACGCATTAAAGGGAACATCGTCGATTTACTCGTCGACACGAAGAGCGAGGCCATCAATTGGGGTCGTCGTCATATCACAATCACATTGCCATAATTTAAAGGTTCTCCTGCGGGGGAACCTTTTTTGTCTCGCCTCGTGGGTTGGCAGTCTTTCGACCGCGTCCCAGCACGTTTCATTGTTTAACAATCGTTGGAAACGGGCAAACTAATATTTGACTTTCATGAAAAGTTACGAGCCGAGGAGGGGTAGAGTTGATAGAATTCCAAAATGTATCTAAGCGTTACGAAGACGGGACGTTAGCCGTCAAAGATTTGGATTTAACAGTACGAAGAGGCGAGATTTTTGTCTTGATCGGCCCATCAGGGTGTGGCAAGACGACAACCATGAAAATGGTGAATCGACTGATCGATCATACCGACGGGAAAATTTTGATTGATGGGAAAGAGATTTACCAATTCGATATTTATGAGTTACGCCGCAATATCGGTTATGTACTTCAACAAATTGCCTTATTCCCTCATTTAACGGTCGAAGAAAATATTTCTGTCGTTCCTGAACTATTGAAGTGGCCAAAGCAAAAGACGAAAGACCGCGTGACCGAACTCATGGAAATCGCCGGATTAGATCCCGTCTTGCGGGCTAAAAAGCCGACCGAGCTATCCGGTGGACAACAGCAACGCGTTGGGGTGCTCCGTGCGCTCGCGGCCGATCCTGACGTCATCTTGATGGATGAGCCGTTCTCGGCACTCGACCCAATCAGCCGGGGCCAACTCCAAGACGATATTAAACGCTTGAACGATGAACTTGGGAAAACGATTTTGTTCGTGACCCACGACATGCAGGAAGCGATGAAACTCGGAGACCGTATCGCGTTGATGCGTGACGGCGAGTTGGTCGTCGTCGGGACACCAGATGAAATCAGAGCGAGCACGGACCCGTTCGTCCTCGACTTTACACAACGCGGAAGAGGTGAGGTTGATGCTTGAGACATTCCAAAACCGACGAGGGGAACTCGTCGAGGCGCTCATCGAGCACTTGCAGCTCTCCGTCGTCTCCTTATTGATCGCGGTCTTGATTGCCGTCCCGCTCGGTATTTGGTTGACGCGCCGTAAAAAAGTGGCCGAGACCGCCATCGGTGTCACTGCCATCATTCAAACGATTCCTTCTTTGGCGCTCCTCGGACTGATGATTCCACTTGTTGGGATTGGCGCCTTGCCGGCGACGATCGCCCTCGTGTTGTACGCCTTACTCCCAATTTTACGAAACACGTTCACCGGACTGAACGAGGTCGACAAATCGCTCATCGAAGCGGCACGAGCTTGCGGCATGAAGCCGAACCAGAGCTTGATGAAAGTCGAGCTCCCGCTCGCCTTGCCGGTCATTATGGCCGGGATTCGGACGGCGATGGTCCTCATCGTCGGGACGGCGACGCTCGCTGCCCTCGTTGGAGCAGGTGGGCTCGGGACGTTGATTCTTTTAGGAATCAACCGGAATGACAACTACTTGATTTTACTCGGCGCCATCCCGGCCGCCATCCTCGCTCTCTTGTTCGATTTCTTGCTCCGACAAATGGAAGGCGCGACAGCTACGCGGAATAAGACAAAATTGATTGCTGTCTCTACCGTCTTGGCGTTAATCGTCGCGGCACCGCTCGCGCTCGGTCGCACGCAACAGACCGATCTCGTCGTCGCCGGAAAACTTGGACCAGAGCCTGAAATTTTAATGAACATGTATAAATTATTGATCGAGGAAGAGACTGATTTGACTGTTTCTGTCCGACCAAACTTTGGCGAGACGACATTCGTCTGGGGTGCGCTCCAATCTGGTGATGTCGATATTTACCCAGAATTCACAGGGACGGTACTCGCCAGTCTCGTGAAAGAGACACCGAACTCAAATGATGCTCGCGAAGTGTATGAACAGGCTCGTGATGCGCTGGCAGACGACGGCTATGCCTTGCTTGAGCCGATGCAGTTCAACAACACATATGCCATCGCCATCCCACGCGACTACGCCGAAGAGGAAGGCATCACATCGATTTCTGATTTACGGAACGTGCAAACGGACATTAAAGCTGGCTTCACGCTCGAGTTTACGGACCGGGAAGACGGATACCCTGGACTTCAGCAAGCCTACGGTCTCGACTTCCCGTCGGTCGTCTCGATGGAACAGAAACTCCGTTACCGCGCCATCGCTCGTGGTGACGTCAACCTTGTCGATGCATACGCGACGGACCCGGATATCGCCGAGAATGATTTGCTCGTCCTTGAAGATGATCAACAGTTCTTCCCGCCATATCAAGGGGCACCGTTGCTCAAGCAAGAGACATTAGACGAGCACCCTGAAATCGAGGACGCGCTCAATCAATTGGCTGGTAAAATTACAGATGAAGAAATGTCTGAACTCAACCGCCGCGTCGCGTATGGGAATGAGCGTGCTTATGACGTCGCACAAGACTTCTTGGAGCAGGAAGGTCTCCTATGAGAGCAATGATTATCTCGAATCCAACATCCGGTGCAAGTGAAACGATGCTCGGTGAGGTTGTCGGGACGGTCGAATCCTTGTATGACGAGATTCTGATTCGAAAGACGCTCGGACAAGGAGATGCTGCCCGCTTTGCCGAGGCGAGTGGGTCGTTCGAGCATTTAATCGTCATCGGTGGGGACGGGACCCTGCATGAGGTCGTCAACGGCCTCATGTCACTTCCGAAGGACGAGCGGCCGACGGTCGGCCTCGTCCCCGGTGGTACGTGCAACGACTTTGCCCGTGCGCTCGATTTACCAGTCGAACCGATTGAGGCGGCGCGGTTATTTAAGATGAGTCATGTCCAGCCCGTCGACGTCATGCGGGTCAATGATCGATATGGCCTCAATTTTATTGGGGTCGGCCTGATCGCCGACGCATCGCGACAAATCGATCCGCTTCAAAAAGAATCTCTTGGTTCCATCGGCTACTTTTTAGCGACGATTCGTCAATTTAGAGAGCTCGACCCGTTCGACGTCCGCATCGAGCAGGACGGAGAAGTCGTCCATGATGGGCCGGTCAGTTTTTTGTACGTCGGAAACGGGGCATATCTTGGTACGGTACCGACGAAGTTACCGACCCAATCGTTCACCGACGGACTCGTCGAAGTCGTGCACAGCTCGGCCATCGGCTTTCCAATGATTCGTCAATTGTTGACCCAACAACTCGGACTCGAACAGTCGTCGCCGGAGTGGGTCCATCTACAGATGTCTCAGCTGACCGTCCACTTGAGCGAATCACAGATCATCGACGTCGATGGGGAACATTTTGAGGCGGACCGATTACACATCGACGTCTTGCCAAGTGAACTGACATTCCTTGTCCCATCCCACTAAAAACCAGACAGAGAAAAGAATTCAGACTTTTCTCTGTTTTTTGTTGTTCTCATTTCTGAACCGTGTTAGTATTTCACTATTATTATGAAAATAGATATGAAAACAGGAAGTAGGGATGGTAATGGCGCAAAACTCGTTCGCCTCAAAAATTGGATTCATCTTAGCGGCCGCAGGGTCAGCGATTGGTCTCGGTGCGATCTGGAAATTTCCGTATGTCACCGGCACAAGTGGAGGCGGCGCCTTTTTGCTCATGTTTTTAGCGTTTACGCTCTTACTCGGTCTCCCGTTATTGATCGGTGAGTTCATCGTCGGACGCTCGACACAAAAAACGGCACTGCTCGCATTCAAAAAATTAGGGCACGGCCGTTGGACACTTGTCGGTTACCTTGGTGTCATCGCATGTTTCTTATTGCTCTCATTCTACAGTGTCATCGGTGGTTGGGTCTTAATCTATGTCGGTCTCGGCTTGAGCGGGACATTGAACGGCCGATCGCCTGACGAATTCGGTGCCGTCTTCGGAGATGTCGTCTCGTCACCAGGCATCGCCGTGTTCGGTCAATTCTTATTCTTATTGATCACGCTCTTAATCGTGCTAAAAGGCGTCGAAGCTGGAATCGAGCGGATGAGCAAGATCTTGATGCCGCTCTTGTTCGTCAGTTTCATCGTCCTCGTCATCCGCTCATTGACGCTCGACGGGGCGATGGAAGGGGTTCGCTTCTTCTTGCAGCCTGACTTCTCTGCCTTGACGGGGGAATCGGTCTTGTTCGCCCTCGGTCAAGCGTTCTTCTCGCTATCACTCGGGGTTGCGGCCATGTTGACGTATGCGTCCTACATTAAAACGAAAGGCACGCTCAATCGCTCGGCGAACATGATCGTTCTATTGAACATCGCCGTCTCACTGTTAGCGGGTCTCGCGATTTTCCCGGCCGTGTTCGCATCAGGTCTCGACCCGGCTGAAGGACCGGCGCTTCTCTTCGTCGTCTTGCCGGCCGTCTTCAATCAAGTCCCGCTCGGTGGGTTCTTCATGGTATTGTTCTTCTTGCTGTTCACGTTCGCCTCGATCACGTCATCGATTGCGATGCTTGAAGTCGTCGTCGCCGGTGTGACCGACCGACTGAACGAAAAGAAACAGACGATGTCGAAACGGAACGTCACACTCTTGTCAGCAGCGATTGTTTTTGCGGTTGGTATCCCTTCGGCCCTCTCGTTCGGAGTGATGAGCGAGATGCAGTTCTTGAACGGTCGTACGTTCTTCGATTCGATGGACTATATCGTCAGCTATGTCTTGATGCCGGTCGGTGCGCTCTTGACATCGATTTTCGTCGGGTATGTCGTCGATCAGCGCATTCTTAAAGAAGAGATTCAAACATCGGGCGCTGGTGTCAAGCTGTACCCGGTCTGGCACTTCCTCATCCGGTATGTCATTCCGGTGACGGTCGCCATCGTCATGGTGACGACGTGGGTCACGGTGTAACGTGACGAACTCCTCCTGATTCATTGAATCAGGAGGGTTTTTTACATTCGAGCGACCCTGACTTTTCGTTCTTGCGACCGAGAGAGCGTGCGGCGTCATTATGCTAAGCTTATAAAGATGACGAAACTTTTTTTGAAGGGTCACGTAAGGTACAATAGAAGTATCATGAGACGAGGTGAAACGGATGAAAACATGGATGAAATGGGCCCTGACCGGGGCGATCCTATATTTTGCCATAAACGTTTTTGATTTCTCTTGGTTGTTTATCATCGTCGGGGCGCTCGTATTAAACGAAGTGTGGTCGACCAATAAACGCCGGAAGCGGGCACCGGCCCCCGTTGCCAAACGGGCCAAGAAAAAGCTGTTGCTCGATGAAGACGAACCGTTCGTCGGCTCGCGTATTTTGAAACCGCTTGAAGAAGCGGCGCCGGTACGTCAGTTCGAGGCGACCGACGATTTAGAGCTTCAATTTTTGCAACGGACGATTGAACAAGGGTATGAGAAACTGCAACAAATCGACCGCGTCTTGCCGGAAATCAAAGACATCGAGGTGCGGCGTGAGATGAAGGCCGTCTCGAAGGAAGCGCACGAACTGTTCGCTGAACTGTTCGAGAATCCACAAGACGCGAAACATGTTCGTGATCTCTTCACGTTCTATTTGGATTCGCTTGTGTCGGTCGTGTTGAAATTTAAAGAACTAGAAGGAAAACGCGTCGTCATTCAAGAAGAGACACGTGAACAGTTGATTACCAATATGCGACTCATCGTCGACAAGTTCAAACAGCAACGCAGCCGTCTCTTAGAAGACGATGCGGTCGACTTTGAACGAGAGTTGATCATGATGGAAAAAGTATTGGCCGATCAACCAGAAGGGAGAAAAAAACATGACTTCATCGAATGAAACGAACTGGCAGTCATGGCCAGAAGAAGAGCTCACTTCACAGACGAAAACGAAGACGGAAACCGATGCGATTTCGGACCCGTCCGTGGACTGGTCATCTATGACAGAGAAACATGAGGTGCCGGCGATTCAAGTGAATCCAGATGTCCCGCAGGAACACCGGGAACGGATCACGCGCATCGCCGAGTCGATCGATATTAAAAAGACAGATTCCGTCATGTTGTTCGGATCAAACGTGCAACGCGAACTGTCGCAATTCTCGGACCAAATCTTGACCGAGGTCCGGATGAAGGATGGCGGTGACGCCGGAAAGCTATTGTCCGACTTGATGCAGAACGTACGCAAGATGGACCCGGACATGTTGCAACCAGAGAAGAAGAGTTTTATGGACAACTTGCCGCTCATCGGACGGGCCAAGAAGAAAGCCGAGAACTACAAACTCCAGTTTGAAAAGATGAGCGTCTATTTAGAAGAAGTCATCCATAATCTAGACCGGGCCAAGTTCGGTTTGATGAAGGACATCACGATGCTCGATCAGATGTACGATAAGAACAAGCGTTATTTTGAAGAGCTTAACGTCTATATCGCCGCCGGTGAGACGAAACTTGACCACGTGCGCAGCTATGAGATCGCCCCGCTCCGTCAAGAAGTGGAGATGTCGAAAGACCAGGTCAAACTTCAACAGTTGAACGACATGATTCAACTCGCGGACCGATTCGAGAAAAAATTGCACGATTTGAAACTGAGCCGGACAATCAGTCTGCAGATGGCACCGCAAATTCGGGTCATCCAACAGAACAACCAGATTCTAGCCGAGAAAATCGAGTCGGCGGTCGTCAATACGATTCCGCTCTGGAAAAACCAAGTCGTGCTCGCGCTCAGCTTGACACGACAAAAGACGGCGCTCCGCATGCAGCAAGACGTCACGAAGACGACGAATACGTTGCTCGAGCAGAACTCGAAGATGTTGAAAGACTCATCGATCGAGATCGCCACAGAGAACGAGAAAGGCATCGTTTCGGTCGAATCGCTCAAAGTGGCGCACGAGAACTTGCTCTCGACGCTCGACGAGACGCTCCGGATTCAACAAGAAGGACGTCAGAAGCGCCGTGAGGCCGAACGTGAACTCGATCGCATGGAGCACGAGTTGAAAGAAAAAGTCATCGAGATCGCTTCAAAAAACAAAGAGTTGCCAAAAGAGACTGGATATTGAACGAGGAAAGTCTGAGCCCTCAGACTTTCCTTTTCTTTGAGGAGGATAAGAAAATGGAAAAACAACGGCTATGGGATGAGACGTGGTTGCAGTTCGCTGATATGATGGCGGTACGCCATTCGAAATGCGCCTCGAAAAGTGTCGCTTGCGTCATCGTCAAAGATGAGAAGCCGATCTCGATTGGGCTCAATGGGACGCCACCCGGACATACGAACTGCAATGAGATCTTTTTAAAACGGGAAGACGGTTTTTATAAACGGGCCGAGTACGTGTCAGAAGATGCGGTCGATTTGCTCGAGGCACCGGTTTCATTCATCCATGAGGGTGTGACATTTATTAGATGTTCGGACCCATACGACCACCATAATTGGTCGAAGCAACATGAAATCCACGCCGAAATCAACGCGATCGGTAAGCTCGCCGCGGATTCGACGAACGCCTTCGGCGCGACAGCCTATGTGACCCACTCACCATGTCATGCCTGTTCGCTCGCTTTGATCGCGTCACGCGTAGCCCGTGTCGTCTATGCGGTCGGCTATGAGCACGGTGACGGCCTCGATTTGATGCGTGAGAGTGGGATTGACGTGGTACATATGCCACTCGAAAAAAGTTTCAAAAACACATTGTAAACGTTTACATTCGATGTTATATTATTAATGTACTGCCAATGGTGTTTTACTCTTCCATTATTCGTCTCTCTTCGGAGGGACCTTTTTTTATGGCTAAGCACAGGTGAGACAAAGTTTACACATAATGTTCAATATTTCACAATCTTTTCGTGGGTTTCTTTCTTATAATGAAAGTAGATTAACGAGAGGGGAAATGTTACATGGAAAAACAAGTTCGTTTCACAGATGGTGCCTATGATGTGGAAGCGTTGATCACACTCGAAGAGGTGTGGGAAGATAAATTTGCCATCGGGACGCATAAAGAGCTCGCCGTTAAGTCATTAAAGATCAACGGAAATGAGGTTTCGGAGTTGAAGCACGTTCGGGCGTTGCTTCGCTACTATCCGACGCTCGGTGTCTCGGGCATCTTGCTAGCGCTCGATGGTGCCGCAGCTGAGATCGTCGCCTTGTCAGGGGATACGGATCCGGCGCTCCGGTTTGTTGAACTCGTCGCGTTACAAATGGATGAGGCAGCGACGGAAGAGTTGAAAGACCTATACGCCGAGATGGCGGTCTAACTTTGTAAGGATGACACCCACGTCATCCTTTTTTCATTTTCGGGTTGCAATGCGGGTTCAGTATGGTATTATTGTCAATAGATGAAGAAATGGAACGCCATATCGTTATCGACAACCAAAAATGGGGATCTAGATAGCTAGATCGCTGTGAAAAAGCCACGTTCATAGGAACGTGGCTTTTTTTTGTATAATTTCGAACCCGGCGCCGACATCAAAGGCGATATGGGCGTCTGAACCGAGCACGAACGGGATGCCGAGTGCGGCCGCCTCGGACGCGACGTCAATGGCGTAAGGTTGGCCGCAATCGGGCTTGCGGAGCCCGGCCGTATTCAAATCGAGACCGAAACCGCGTGTAGCGATCGTTTGTAGCAAGCGCGTCTGTTCGTCCTGCACGTTCGAGCGGTCCCACGTGTAATTGTGTTGATATTTGATCGGTAAGTCGATATGTCCGATGCGGTCCACTTTCAAACGCTCCCAAGGGAATGCGAGGCCGGCAGCGAGCGCCGTGTAGTATTGTTTCATCACGGTCTCGAACGAGCCGACACGTTTGACGAGCGCATCAAACGTGTCGGCCGAGAAGTCGATAGGCAGGAGCTCGTCGTCGACGAGGAGAAAGTGTTGGGACAAGATTGCTTCGTCTAATACGTCGGCATACGGCTCGAGCAACGCCAGCGTCTCGGACTCATATCCGGGCAAATAGTCGATCTCCAAACCGATGCGGAGATCAAGTTCGGGATACGACCGCTTCAACGTCTGCAAAGCTTCTATATAACGCGGGAGCAAATCGAGCGCCATCGCTGAATCTTGTTCTGGCGTCGGGTCCTGAAACCGGGCCGGGAGCGGCGCATGCTCCGTGAACGTGAGCGTCTGGATTCCTTGGTTCAAGGCGCGCTTTACATACGCTTCGAGCGAATCGGATGAACCATGCGGACAAAATGGGGTGTGAAGGTGACCATCACGGGTAAAGTCAATCATCAGTCGACATTCCTTTCGAGTTCGCCGGTTGACAGCAACGGCTTGGTTTGATAAATTTAACACACTACTTTAGTTTGGTAAAGTGATAATAAGATAAAGGGTGATATTGATGATCTGGTTCAATACAAAAGGATCCATCCCGGAAGGATGGCACGAATTGCAAGGGGAAGACGTCCTGCGTCCGAAGCAGTGGATGTTGTCATTTTTAGAACGAGCCGAGTCAAATGGCTACAGTGTCATTGAGCCACCGCTCGTGGAATATTATTCGCACTATCAAGACTTGGCCTTGTTCGATGAGTCGGCCTATTATCGTCTGTTCGGGAATGACGGCGAGTTGCTCGTCATGCGTCCGGACTATACGTTGCAAATCGCTCGGAAGCTCGCCGATGGTCATGAGCCGATGCGGGTCGCCTATGCCGGTGCCGTCTATCGGCGTACCCCGAAACATTCGGGTCAGCCGCATGAGCGTCAACAGCTCGGTCTCGAATGGATTGACGGGGACTCACCTGATATGGAGCTGATCGCATCGTTCCTCAGTATGACCGAGCGGGTGTTGCCGCAAGACGGGCTTCGGATTCAAGTCGGCTCGGCTGCCTTGGTCGCGGCCGTGGCGGAAGAGGCCGGGATCCCAGAGCGGACGCTCCGTCAATATTTGGCGCTCCGTAACTTGGAATCACTTCGTGACCTCGCTGATACGTACCAATACCCGTTAATCGCGAAGCTACCGTTCTTAATCGGTGATTCGGCACTCGCTGAACTACGAGAAGTCGCCGAGCCAGGGTTGACGGCTGCGATCAATGAAGTCGAGCGGGCGGTCGAACATTTACGCGCCATCGGTTTGAACGTATCGTACGACTTTGGACAGACCGGCGATTTTGATTATTATTCAGGATTGACGGTGACAGGAAGCATCGATGGACGGCGCGTCCTCTCGGGCGGTCGCTATGATTCGCTATATGGACATTTCGGCCAATCGCGACGGGCGTTCGGATTGTCGCTTGATTTAGAACAATTAGGTGAGGTGATTTTATGAAAGTGGCCATCGCGAAAGGACGCATTGAAAAAGCGGCCCGAGACTATTTCGAACAAGTCGGATTAACCGTCTGGCCCGAAAAACGCGGCCGGGAATTGACCGTCGAAGTCGACGGGCATGAGTTCATCTTCGTCAAAGGGGATGACGTCTATAAATATGTCATGCACGGCGCGGCTGATGTCGGCGTCGTCGGTGGCGACATCTTGCGAGAGAAGACGCCTGGCGTCCTCGAAGTCGTCGATTTGCCGTTCGGCCGTTGCCGGATGGCGGTCTGTGGACCGAAAGAACGAAAGAACGGGACGAAAAAATTGAAAGTCGCGAGCAAGTATCCGAATATCGCCATCTCTCACTTCGCTTCGAAGCGACAGAACGTCGAAGTGATTGCGTTGAACGGTTCGGTCGAACTCGCACCGCTCACGGGACTCGCCGATTGCATCGTTGATATCGTCGAGACGGGGGCGACGCTTCGTGCGAACGACCTCGAGGAATACGAAACGATTTTCACGGTGAACGCCAAGTTCATCACGAGTGAGACGGCGCTCGCCAACGATCCTGATGAATTGAAGGCTTGGATTCGTCGTTTAAGCAAGGAGGAAGCGAAATGAGCACGGAAACGAATCGGAGCCGGCGTGAAAGCTGGGCGGAAGCGGTTAAGCCAATTCTCGAGGCCGTGGAGTCGAACGGAGATGAGGCGCTCCTAGAGTTTACAAAGAAATTTGACGGTGTCGACGTAATCGAAACGGTCGACTTGACGGCCTTCACGCCACCTGAAGCTTACGGGGAGTTGACCGAGGCGTTGACGCTCGCCGCCGAACGCATTCGCACGTTCCACGAGCGTCAGCGTCGTCAAGACGACGCGTATGAAGATGGCATGTTCAGACTCGGACGTCGCTTCATGCCGCTCGACTCGGTCGGCGTGTACGTACCGGGTGGGACGGCCGTCTATCCCTCGAGCGTATTGATGAACATCATCCCGGCGAAAGTGGCCGGTGTGAAACGGATCGTCATGGTGACGCCGCCAAAACCAGATGGCATCGACTTGTCGCTATTGATTGCGGCAAAAATCGCAGGGGCAGATGAGTGTCATCTCGTCGGCGGGGCACAAGCCGTGGCCGCGCTTGCGTTTGGCACCGAGACGATTCAACCGGTCGACAAGATTGTCGGACCTGGTAACGCCTATGTCGCGACTGCAAAATCGCTCGTCTCCCACATCGTCGGCATCGACTCGGTCGCTGGACCGTCTGAAGTACTCATCATCGCCGATGCGACGGCTAATCCGAAATGGGTCGCCGCCGACTTGCTCGCCCAAGCCGAACATGACGTTGAAGCGACGGCACTCGCTCTCGTCACGTCAGACGAGTTGGCCGAACGGATCGAACAGGAATTGGCACGCCAGCTGGCCGAGCTACCACGCCGTGACATTGCGGTCGAGGCATTGAAACGAGGCGGGGTACGCATCATGTCGAGCGAACGTGCAATCGAAGTCGCCAACGAGATGGCAGCCGAGCACGTGCAACTTGCCGTCTCCGACCCGGAAACCTATATGCAAGCCATCCGTCACGGTGGTTCGTTCTTCCTCGGTCATGAAGCCGCGGAAGCGTTTGGCGATTACATCGCTGGACCGAACCACGTCTTGCCGACGAGCGGGACGGCACGTTTCTCGAGCGGGCTCTCGGTCGATGATTTTTACCGACGCCAGACGTTCCTTCAGATGACGGAGCTCGATGAACGTGTCACACGCGCCGCGATTCGCATCGCGCAACAAGAACAACTTGACGGCCACGCCCGAGCGATGGCGGTTCGATTGGAGGACGTATGAGACAGAACTATGAGACGATTCCCCGCTACGTCCCGCAGGCGGTCAAAGGACATGCGTTGAATCAAAACGAGAGCCAATATGAGTTCCCAGAGCGGTTAAAGACGGCAATCCGAGAGCTTCCGCTCGATTTGAGCCATTATCCGGTCGATGAGTTGGCAGCGCTGAAACAAAGTTATGCGACATATGCTGGTGTGGATCCGCAACAACTCATGGTCGGGAGCGGTAGCGATGAATTGCTCGCGATTCTTTGTCAGGCAATCCTTGACGCCGATGACGTCGCCGCCGCCCCGATTCCCGATTTTTCGATGTACGGCATTTATACGCATATTGCTCGCGGGAATTTTGTGCAGCCGGATGCGGACGGATTGTCGTTCGAGGCGCTTATGCAAACGATTGAGGCGGAACGGCCGAAACTCGTGCTCGTGTCGAACCCGAACAATCCGACCGGAAAGATGTGGACGCTCGATGAACTCGAAACGGTCGCCAGCCGTGTTCCATATCTCGTCGTGGACGAGGCATATATCGATTTCACGATGGAAGATTCATTCAAAGACCGACTCGCGGACCACGCGAACGTCATCATTCTCCGTACGCTATCGAAAGCGTTCGGGCTCGCGAATCTGCGCATCGGTTTCATGATTGCCGACGAGCGCTTAATCGAGAAGATTGATCGGTTCCGTTCGCCATTCAACGTGAGCGGGCTGAGCGCGGCCGTGGCGACGGTCGTGTTGAACGACTCCGAATATATCGATGAGTCGATCAGCTTCCATCAAACGCAACGACAAAAGCTTGAAACGTTGCTCGCACCGATTGGAAACGTCTTACCGAGCCGTGCCAATTTCCTATACGTCAAAACACCGGACAGCGAAGCTTGGGCCGCCCGTTTCTTAGAAAAGGATGTCCATGTTCGCGCGTTCGCAGACGGGATTCGTGTCAGTGCCGGCACGGACGAGGCGTACCGCTTGCTTCAACAAACGATAGAAGAGGTGACTTCACTTGAGAACAGCTGAGACGAAACGAGAGACAAAAGAGACGAACATCGAGCTCAAGCTTGATTTGAATGGGACAGGACAAAGTGGCATCAAGACAGGTGTCGGCTTCTTTGATCATATGCTGACACTGTTCGCGTTCCACAGCCAAATCGATTTGACGGTCCATGTCGAAGGGGATACGTGGGTCGACGCTCACCATACGGTCGAAGACGTCGGAATCGCCCTTGGGCAGATGATCAATCAAGCGCTCGGCGACAAAGTCGGCATTCGCCGCTATGGCACGAGTTATTTGCCGATGGACGAGACGCTCGCGCGTGCCGTCGTCGACGTATCGGGCCGTCCGTTCCTCGTCTACCGCGCCGATATTAAAAATCCGAAACTCGGAGACTTTGATACCGAGCTCGCCGAAGAATTTTTCCGGGCCGTGGCGATGAACGCCCGGTTGACACTGCACCTAGAGGTCCTCTACGGGTCGAACTCGCACCATATGATTGAAGGACTGTTCAAGGCGTTCGGTCGCGCCCTCGCTGAAGCGATCGGGCAAGACGGGTCGAATCGGCTCCCGTCGACGAAAGGACTGATCGAAGGATGAAAATCGCGGTCATCGATTATGGAATGGGTAACGTGTTCAACGTCGAACGGGCACTCCAAGCTATCGGCTGTTACGTCACCATCACGAACGATCCAGTGGAAATCGAGACGGCTGATGCCATCTTGTTACCTGGGGTCGGAGCGTTCCCGCAGGCGATGCAATCACTGAACGAGACGGGGCTGATCCCGCTATTGAAACGATCGGCGAATGAAAAGCCGTTCCTCGGCATCTGTCTCGGCATGCAGCTCTTGTTTGACTCGAGTATGGAAGGCGTGCCGACGGAGGGACTCGGTTTGATTGAAGGGCGCGTTGAGCGGATGCGGGCGAAACGTCTGCCACACGTCGGATGGAACTCGATTTTGCGCGACGAGGACGTCTATTTCGTCCACTCGTATCACGTCGTGACTGATCCAGTCCACGTGATCGCGTCTGCCGATTATATGGGTGAAACCGTGCCAGCCATCGTGCAAAAAGGACTCGTCACGGGGATGCAGTTTCATCCCGAGAAGAGCGGCGCGTTCGGATTACGTTTATTGACAGAATGGAAGGAGGCGGTCGAACGTGAGATTACTACCGGCCATTGATTTGATTGACGGAAAAATCGTCCGCTTGACGGAAGGCGATTTCAATACAGAAGAACAGTATGGCGACCCATACGAAAAATTGAAGGAATGGCGAGGGCGCGTTCCGATGCTTCACTTGATTGATCTCGAGGGAGCGAAAGCCGGCGAACCGAGACATCTTGATGTCGTCCGATTCGCTAAATCGTGCGGCTTCTTCGTCCAGACCGGCGGAGGCATTCGTTCCGAGGAAGCGCTCGATGCGGTCATGGCGACCGGCGCCGACCGGGTTTTGCTTGGGACAAAAGCGTTCACAGACCCGGATTTCTTGGGCCGGGCGCTCGCGAAGTACGGAAATCGTGTCGCCGTCGCCCTCGACGCCTATGATGGTATCGTCGCCGTCAACGGTTGGCAAGAAGCGACCGACTTAAAAGATATCGATGCCGCGAAAGAACTCGTCGACCGTGGGGTCAAGACGATTCTCTATACGGATATCGGTTCGGACGGGAAATTGAACGGACCGAACCTTGAGCGGATGAAGGCGCTCCGTGAGGCTGTTTCGGTCACGATCATTGCCTCGGGTGGCGTGACGACCGAGGCTGACGTCGAGGCGCTTCAAGCGGCCGGCATCGACGAGGCGGTCGTCGGGAAGGCACTACTCTCCGGACAAGTCAGTCTCGATGACTTGATCGAGTGGGAGGCGCGCCATGCTTAAACGTCGCATCATTCCGTGTCTTGATGTGAAAGACGGTCGTGTCGTCAAAGGGATCGAGTTTGTCGCGTTACGTGACATCGGCGACCCCGTCGAGATTGCCAAGTATTATGACGCCTCCGGTGCGGATGAGCTCGTGTTTCTCGATATCACTGCGAGTACGGAACGCCGCCAGACGATGCTTGACGTCGTCAGTGCCGTCGCCCGGAAAGTGTTCATTCCGCTCACGGTCGGTGGCGGCATCCGGTCACTTGAGGATATTTCCTCGCTCTTAAAAGCTGGGGCCGATAAAGTGTCGCTCAACACGCTCGCCGTCGAATCACCCGATTTGATTAAACGAGCGGCCGAGCGGTTCGGGTCACAATGTATCGTCATCGCCATCGACGTCAAGTTCGAGGACGACGATTACTTCGTCTATACGTATGGCGGGAAGAACCGGACCGAGTTGCGGGCCGTCGATTGGGCAAAGCAAGTGGCCGCACTTGGGGCGGGTGAACTGCTCGTCACGTCGATGAATCAGGACGGAAAGCAGAGCGGCTACGATTTGCGAATCCTTGATTTGCTCCGGGACGCCGTCGATATCCCGATTATCGCCTCTGGCGGTGCCGGGAACGCGAATCACGTCGTCGACGCGCTCGAGAAGGTCGATGCGGCGCTACTCGCCTCGATTTTGCATGACCGGAAAACGACAGTGGAAGAGGTGAAACACGTATGCAGCGAGCACAACTTGCCGATGCGGTTCGTTACGACGAAAACGGATTGATTTCAGCCATCATCGTGTCGACAGAGGACGACGCCGTCCTCATGTTAGGCTACATGAACGACGAGGCGATTCAGAAGACGCTCGAGACGAACACGGTCACGTTCTGGTCACGTTCAAAAGGGCGACTTTGGATGAAAGGGGAATCGAGCGGGAATACGCTCGAGCTCGAAAGCATCCACGTCGATTGTGATCAAGACGCGTTGTTGGTCCGTGTCCGTGCCAATGGGCCGACGTGCCATACGGGAAATCGAAGCTGCTTTTTCACGGAGGTGGAAGGATGATTCACGAATTAGAGAAGTTGATTCAAGAACGACAGGCGTCACCGAAAGAAGGGTCGTATACGTCTTATCTATTCGACCAAGGTGTTGACAAGATTGCCAAGAAGTTTGGGGAAGAGTCGTTCGAGGTCGTCATCGCGGCGCTGAACGATGAAGATTTGGTCGAAGAGTCGGCCGATCTCTTGTACCACCTGCTCGTCTTGCTCGCCGCCAAAGGCGTGTCATTACAAGACGTTGAGGCGCTCCTCGCCAAACGGCACGGGACGACGACTCCGGCGAAACCACGCCGAGACGTCACCGACTGGTAACACAAAAAGGAACGAAGCCATTATCGGCTTCGTTCCTTTTGATTAGCGGTTGACCGAGGCGGCCATACGGATGTACGTATGGCGCCGTCCCCGAATCGCAATCGATAACGCCTGAATATTCTCTGGTGTGGCGATTCCGGACAGCCCAGCATCGCCGATATGGAAGATGTCCGTCCCACCGCGCTTCGAGGACAAGGCGATGTCACGAATCGTCGCTTCATCGGATCCTTCCTGTGAAGTGCCGATGGCGGCGACGACAAGTTTATCCAACGCCTGAATCTCGCGCGTGACTTCATAGAATTCATCTTCGCGGACGCCAGGAACGGTGCCGGGCGCTGGAATCAAGATGATGTCGGCCCCGGCCTCAGCGAAGCGGACATACGCCTCCTGGTCGAGTACACGGCCGACGCCGGCTTGATGCATTTTCCCGGCGATGATGACGCCCGCGAACTCTTGGCGGGCGTTGATGATGGCTTGCTCGATCGCCTCGTTCGTCACCCCGGTGTTCGGGTTTCCGGTCAGGCAGATGAAGTCGATCCCGAGCTCGGACGCTCTGGCGAACGCTTCCCGTGTCGCGAGCCGTCCTTGTTTCACATCATACATGTCCTCCGATTTCTCGGAAAAGTCGACCGGCTCGAGGTTGACCCCAATCGGCAAACCGACGAGCCGCTTCAATTCCATGATTGGATTGTCAGACATCGTCTCGCCCGGCATGTTTCCGAACAAGGCGTGGCTTTCGAGACCTTTTATGTACGGGTGGAACACGTCGAGCATGTTCAAAAGAATCATGTCGGCACCGAACGCCCGCGCGAGTTCGGCGTTCGTCACTTCCGGATAGAGTGGTTGTACGGTCGGGATGACTTCGGCGAGTACGGTCCGGCCTTCGGCTTTGCGAATCGATCCAATCAAATCCGAGCGGTTGAACGTCAAGAAATCACTGGCTCTACAGTCAAGAATTCGTTTCATCTGTCTATTCCTCCTCTAGTTCGTCATGTTCCTATTCCCCATTTCGCTAGAAATTCCTCTATAATGATGACAGAATAGGGGGAGATGCAGATGACTGAAAAAGAAAAGATGATTCGGGGCGAGCTTTACTTGGCCGGAGACGAGGAACTCGTCGCCGACCGGCGTCAGGCCCAGCGTTTGACGGAACGATTTAATCGATCCGGGATTGATGAACTCGACGACCGAAAAGCAGTGTTAGCGGAGCTATTCGGCTCGACCGGAAGTTCGTTTTATTTGGAGCCGACGTTCAAATGCGACTACGGTTATAACATTCATCTCGGAGAACGGTTCTTCGCTAACTTTGATTGCGTATTCCTCGACATCTGTCCGATCACATTCGGTGACGATTGCATGCTCGGTCCAGGTGTCCACGTCTATACAGCGACGCATCCGCTCGACCCGATCGAACGAATCTCGGGTCTTGAATACGGGAAACCGGTCACGGTCGGACATCGGGTATGGATCGGCGGCGGTGCCATTCTAAACCCAGGGGTGACAGTCGGGGACGATGCCGTCATCGCCTCTGGCGCCGTTGTGACGAAAGACGTGCCAGCCCGTGCCGTCGTCGGGGGCAATCCAGCAAAAGTGCTCAAGTTCATACCATGACGAAACGACCCGACGTGATGTCGGGTCGTTTGCTTATGCTGTCGGTTGTGACGCGAAGGTGACTAGTGCCTGACGTGTTGCTTCGAGAGCAGATTCATTGCCGAGCGTGATGCGAATCCCGTTCGGTTGTTTCGATGTGTGAACGCCATGCGCGACGAGGTGGGCCCAAACGGCCTCCGGCTCATCGAGCGTGACGTAAATGAAGTTCGCCTCGGCGGGATGGACGTGTCCGATGGTGGCGAACAAGTCGGTCCACTGTCCGCGCATGTCGGCGTGCCATGCGATGGCCTCATCGAGATACGTCGCATCTTGTAAGAACATGTTGGCGATTTTCGCGCTGACACCGCTAATGTTGAACGGCGGGACGAACTGACGGAAATAAGCGGCGAGTTCGGTCGTCGTGACCATGAAACCGAGGCGGACGTTGGCCAGGCCAAACGCCTTCGATAACGTCCGCAGTACAATCACATTCGCAAATGAATCAAGATGGGCCACCATGCTCGACGTCGGTGTGAAGTCGATATAGGCTTCGTCGACGATCAAGTACGGCACGAGTCCCGCGAGTTCGGCCAATTCAGCGACGCTCCACAATTTACCGGTCGGATTGTTCGGGTTCGACAACAGCAACAGCTTCGGTGTGTGTTGCGTGATCGCCTGGACGAGTGCGTCATACGACAGGTCATCGGCTTGCACGTGCCGGCCGTGCGCGATTGTCGTGAAGATCGGATAGAGTGCGAAATCCGGGCTCGGTGACAAGACGACGTCTTCCGGTGCCAACAGCGCCTGGGTGACGACGTGAATCATCTCGTCACTGCCGCAACCGACGAGCAATTGATTCGGCTCGACACCGGCGTAGGCCGCATAACGGGTGAACAACTCGTCAATCGGTTGGACCGGATACTCATGCAAGTCTTGGAACGAAATCGTCGCGAGCTGGTCATAGAGGCGGGACGGCACCGGGAACTGACTCTCGTTTTGATTCAAACGGTACCCGTCTGGATAGGTGACTGGATAAATCGGCAGCGAGACTGGTCTCATTCCGTCGGCTCCATCGAGAACCATTTTTTGGCGAGTTTGTCGATTTCACCTGAGTCAATCATCTTGTTCAACTCCTCGTTGAACTGATCGCGAAGGTCGTCCTCCAATTTAAAGGCGGCTGCTGAACCTTTCTCGCCATCTTCTTTCAAGGCGAACGTGTACAGTCCGGCATCTTGGTCCAAGTATTTTTGGGCGACCGTGTCCTCGATGACCATCGCGTCGATCCGACCCGTATTCAACTCTTGGACGATCTCTGGAATCTTGTTCAATGAGACGAGCTCTGCCTCCGGAGCTTGGTCTTTGGCGATGTTCTCTTGAATCGAAGCGGTTTGGACGCCGATTTTCTTGCCGGCGAGCGCCTCAATCGACTCGAGTGACTCATCTTTCGTCATGACTAAGTTCGTCGCCGACAAGTAGATATCCGAGAAGGCGGCATTTTCTTTCCGCTCTTCGGTCGGCGTCATACCGGCCATAACGAAGTCGACACGTCCGGCGTTTAGTGCCCCAAGCAGGCTGCCGAAGTCCATGTCTTCAATTTTGAGTTCGTAGCCGAGGCGTTCCGTGACGGTTTCGGCGATCTCGATATCAAATCCGACAATCTCATCCCCGTTCGCCGTATCGACAAACTCATACGGGAAGTAATCGGCGCTCGTCCCCATGACGAGTGTTTTTTTCTCTTCGCCCGTCGTCTCTTGGCTACATCCTGCTAGTAATGCACTTGCCACTAATCCCCCTGTAATGACCCACTTTTTCATGTATGAATTCCTCCTTCAAGATATGAGACTAAGTGTATATGTATGATTATTAATTGTAAAGCATAAAAATACAAAAAATGATTAAAAAAATGCATCCGGGAAAAAGTTTCAGGGTGCATCGAATCGTCAATCAATCGCCTGAAGATAGGCGATGACGTCCGGTAAATACGTCTCGAGCGGGCGATTTGTATCGATTGTAAGCGCATGCATATTCGGTGGTTTTTTACTGCTGGCGACGGTCCGATCGAAATTTTCTGGTGAGACGCTTCCGATTTGACTGAGCTTCCGGTCTCGCTCGCGCAACCGCCGATTGATTACATCGACGTCGTCGACGAGACACTCGACGTAACGATACGTGGCCCCGTTATTTGCCGCAATCGCCAAACCGCGGTCGATCATTACGTCATATAGACAAGGGCTATCTAGAATGACGTTCCGTCCTAAAGACAGATGGAACTCGACGAGCGCCCAATCGAGATCATAGGCGACTTTTCCGGCGAGCGCCGGGTCAAGCGGGTGTTGTGAAGTCGATTCAAGCAGTGCCGTCTTCGTGATATCATGATCGACGATGACCGCATCCAGCCGTCGGGCGATTTCCCGAGACAGCGTCGACTTACCTGATCCGGGGAACCCGGACATTTGAAGAAAGAACATGGAGTACCCTCACGTTTCGTTTGATTTCCCGCGGCTGAATCCGGCGAACAACCGGCCGCCGAACGGGGAGAGCGTCTCATCGACGTAACGGATGAGCGCGTCGGGTTCGTTCGTTTGATAATACGCCTCAAGGGCAGTGACGAGTTCTCGGGCTGCTTGCGCATCGTAGCGGTCGAGAGCGCGGTACGTCCATTTGGAAGATCCCGTCCATTGTCGATTCGTGCGCAGGATGAACTCGCAGACCAACGTGGCGAGAGTGCCCGCGATGAATAACCCTTCTGCCCGAGTGGTGCATCCAATCAAATCCTCGAGTGCATCGGTCAGGAAGTATCGCTTCATCTCGATCGTCTCGTCCGACCAAGCCTCGGGCCCGCTGTCGAGCAAGGCTCTCGCTTCACGCTTGATGTCTTCGACGATATTTGTGTCCTTCAAGATGATGCCTTCGGCGACCATTCTCGGCAACGACGGAATGGCACGTCGGCAATCCTGCTCGAAGAACGTCCGATACGACGTCAAGTTATGGGCGAACAGTTCGATGGGCCATCCGGACTCGATGAACGATTCCCGAAAAGACGAGCCGAGGGTGTCGTCGAAGATGATGATATCTAAATCCGACGTTGCGGTCGCCTCACCACGGACGACGCTCCCGGCGAGCAGTGCGGCCCGACAGTGGGAGAAACGCGTTGTGACGAACGTCTTCGCTGCTACGATTGGTTCAAGTTTAGGAATCATAGGTGTTGCTCCGTACCGACGCGCGTTATAAAGTCACGAACCTCTGTCCGTGAATGCAATATGATGACTTGTTTGTTATCAGGAAGGGCTTGCAATCGGTTGATCACAATCGGGCGTTGCGATTTCGGATAATCCCACACCCATTTCAAGAACTTCGGGTCAAACCGTTCCTCACAACCTGGGCCCATGTCCGGACGTGTCTTGCCACGATAGGAAAGCATGCGCTTCAAGACGCGATACGTACAAATAATCCTCGGCAAGTCGAGAAAAACAATCGTGTCGGCAGCATGAAGGCGCAAGTCGAGCGTGCCCCCGTAATTGCCGTCGATAATCCATGAATCGCGTCCAATCAATGCGGACTGCGTTTTAATTTGTTCTTGCCGTGTGGCGGGTGACCAATTTGGTTTCCATAGTAAGGCGTCTAAGTGATGGACGTCGATGCCGAGTTGGGTTCCCAACACGCGGGCGAGCGTCGATTTGCCCGAACCGCCTGAGCCGATGAGAAGTATTTTTTGCATCGAATACCACCTTTCAAATGTCAATCTTCATAAATTTACTGACGTCTGTGAAACCGAGTTGTTCATATAGTTGCATCGCCGTTTGATTGTGAGCATACACGTTCAGGCGCACATCAGTATGGCCCATCTGTTTGAACGTATCGAGTGCTTCTCGCATCAATAGTTTGGCATAGCCGTGACCGCGAAACGCGGGCTTGATATACAGGTCGTTCACCCAACCGACCTCTGCACCCGTCAAATAGTCGAATGCTTTATCGATTTGCGTCCAGCCGACGAGCGTCTCACCATCGACGAGACAGAGGAAATAGGCACCAAATTTCGCAGAGTGTTCGTACGCTTCAATCATCTTTTCCCGGCTATCAGCCGAGACGTGATTGGTTGCTTCTTCGCGGTTGACGCCTGCAAGACTATAAATTTCGGTCAGTTGTGATTCGGTTGCTCGTTGAAACGTGAGATTCATATCGATTCCGCCTTTGTTAGGAGTCTGTGGATTCAAGGATACGCCATTTTTCAATGACACCGTCCTCTTCGTATAGGACGCGTACTTCCATCTGGTTTAAAACGAGCCGTTGCTCGGTGGCGAAGAGCACAATCGGATAACCGGTCGATAGCGGTTCGTCCGCTTCGAACACGGGACTGTGCGCCTGCATGGCATAATAGCCGTCCGAACGCGTATTGGCCGCCCCTGCATCGACTTGAATCACCGTATCGAACCCTTGGAGTCGTAACACGTAACTATAAGTCGTGCGCGCCCCGCGTTCGAGTCGCCACTCCTCGATGATTGCCTCGCGGCCATCGTTCACTTCCTTGAGTAACACTTTTTGTGCCGTGTACTCGCGTTCATACGGAATCATCTCTTGAATATTCACAGCCGTCATCGTGGCCAATTTTTGTGATTCTTCCGATGGCGGGGTGATGAGAATGCCGATAAAAATTAAGATAGGGATGAGCAGATAAATGATGACCCGACTTCGCATATAGTTTCACCTGTCCTTTATCGATTTTTTTCGCCATCTTCTGGCAGAACCCTGCCTAAAGCTTGAAATATGTTGCCGAAACACGTCGAAACATCTCGGATACAAGGAACCCATGTATGATGAAGTCAGGAGGGGATGAGGAATGAGAATCGGGATTATCGGCGGTGGGATTGCCGGGTTGACGACCGGGGCGTTGGCAAGTCGGATTGGTCATGACGTGACGGTGTTTGAATCATCGCGGGAGTGGGGTGGTTGCGCCGGTAAGTTCGAGCGCGGTGACTACCGATTCCCAGCCGGGGCAACGCTCGGGATGGGATTTGAACCGGGCGGACTACACGAACGAGTGCTGACGTATTTGGGTGAGTCGATCGACGTTCGGGTGTTAGAGGAAGTGATGCAGATTCATGTGGACGGGAAAACGGTCCGCTATTATCAAGACCCGACTCGTTTTTTACTTGAACTTGAATCGACGTTTCCCGAACTCGCTCCGCGGATTCGTGCCTTCTTGAATGAAGTATGGACCGATTTTGAGACGATTCGTCCTTTGTTTGAGACGCTACCGGCGTTGCCGTTTCGAACGATTCATGACGCATCGGTTGCGATACGTGGTTTTCGACCGACGCAACTACGTGCGTTTCGGAAGTTATACCGGTCGCTCGGTACAACGTTAAAACGGCATCGATTGGACGGGACGGCGTTCGAACGGGTCATCGACGGGATTTTGCTCGATAGTCTTCAGACCGGAGCTCGCGAGGCGAGTCACTTGCTCGCGGCCGTCGCGTTATCGATTTACCACGAAGGGGCATTTTACGTCGATGGCGGCTTGTACACGCTCGCTCACGCCTTGGAGCGCTCGATTCAAAAAGACGGCGGACAAACCCTTCTCGGACGACAAATCGTCAAACTCGAGCGCGTGGCGGACGGTTGGCTCTTGACCGATCGGCGGGGCCGGCTCGACCTCGTCGATGTCGTCGTCTCCGCCATCCCGCTCGAGGCGACCGCTCAACTGCTGAGCGGAGATACGTCACGTCAATTCAGCAAGCAGTACGGGCGTCACTTAAAGCGCTCGCAATGGGGAACGTTCAGTCTGTACGTCACGTTACCTGAAGCGATATGCATGAACCGTCCGCTGTTCCAACAAGTGTATAGCGATGACTTACCGTCAGGACACGCCTTCATCTCGATGTCAGCCGCAGATGATTCGCTCCGGACCGAGCGGCCGGAACGGACCGTCACCGTCTCGACCCATATCGATTTGACAGAGTGGCAGGCTTGGAAAGACAAGGTGACGTATGAGAAACTAGAGACAGATTGGACCGAGCGTCTCGTCTCGGTTGTGAGTCGAGCGTTCCCGGACTGGAACGGCGAATCGTCTGTCATGTTGCCCGGGGGACCAGGGGCGTGGGTGAAATATACGAAACGTCCGCACGGCGCGGTCGGTGGTTATGCCCAAACACCGCAACAAGCTTTGTTCCATGCGGCGAGCTACCGGACAACCTTGCCGAACCTGTATGTCTGCGGGGATACAGTATTTCCGGGGGCAGGCACAATCGGGGCGATGACGAGCGGGCTTCATGTCGCTCGAGCGCTCGGTTCGAAGTTATGAGGGGAGACAAGTGGAGATGCATAAAAAACGGTTTGACGAATTGACGACGAAAGAACTCTATGAGTTATTGGCGCTCCGGACCGAAATCTTTGTCGTGGAACAAGATTGCCCATATCAAGAAGTCGATGGGAAAGACGTGGCGGCGGTCCATTACTGGATTGAGGCTGATGGTCGTCCGATCGCGGCGCTACGTGTCCTCGAGGAGGAGTCGCCGGTTGCCATCGGCCGTGTCGTCACGAAATCGACGCATCGGGGACAAGGCCATTCGCGGCGTTTGATGCAAGAAGCCGTGGCTGACTTTGGGGATCGCGATTTGTACTTGCAAGCACAGACATACGTGGAGCCGTTCTATGCGAGCTTCGGGTTCACACGAACGAGCGAGGATTACTTAGAGGACGGGATTCCTCACGTCGATATGGTTCGGACGGCGACCGTCTCGAAGTGAATCGATGCGGTACCGTTTGCCATAAGTTCGTGGTAGAATGATGAGGAATACTTGCGTGCGTCAAGACGTGCGTTCAATCATAGAGAGCAAAGGGGTTTACGATGGTGACTGATCAAACTGTGATTCAAAAAGCGAGAGAATTAGCCGACTTATTGGCGAGCACGCCGGAAGTGGCCCGCTTCAAAGAAGCGGAAACGAAAGTGAACGAAAGTGAACGCGTTCAAACGTTGATTAAACGTATCAAATACTTACAAAAAGAAGCCGTCAACTGCAAGCACTACGGGAAGACGGAAGCACTCGCCAAAGTCGAGCTGAAAATCGACAAGGCGATGGACGAACTCGATTCGATCCCGGTTGTCCAGGCGTTTCAGGAGACGCAAGTCGAAGTGAACGATTTGCTTCAATACGTGACGGTCACACTCGCCAACTCGGTGACAGATCGCATTATCGAGTCGACGGACGGTGACGTTCTCGCCGGTAAAACAGGAAGCGGTATGGCAGCGGAGAAATCACGCGGCGGCTGCGGATACTAACAAACAGACAGCTGGCCTTTGGTCAGCTGTTCTAATTTCTAGAGGTGAACACGAATGGAAACGATACATCAAACCCCGATGATGAAACAATACTTTTCAATCAAGGCCGATTATCCAGACGCCTTTCTCTTCTACCGGCTCGGTGACTTTTACGAGCTGTTCTTTGAAGATGCCCAAATCGTTGCCAAAGAACTTGAGTTGACATTGACCGCGAAAAACGGGAAGAACGCTGAGCACCCGATTCCAATGTGTGGCGTACCACATCACTCGGCCGCTATCTACATTGAACAACTGATCGAAAAAGGATTCAACGTGGCCATCTGTGAACAGATGGAAGATCCGAAAGCGACGAAAGGGCTCGTCAAACGTGAAGTCATCCAAGTCATCACGCCGGGTACATACATGGCTGCACTCGGTGAAAAAGAGAACCGGTATTTACTATCGGTCGTGAACGTAGCAGGCCGTTTCGGGATTGCCCGCGGCGATGTGACGACAGGTGAATCTTGGTTGACGACCTTGCCGTCGCGTGAGGCCGTCCTGCGCGAAGTCGAAGGGTTGGTCCCGAGTGAAATCATCGTTGATGACGCCGAGTTGGCAGACCATCTCTCATCACTCGGCATCCCGTTGTCGGTCCAGACAGAGCGGCTAGCGAGCCCGTTGTCGAGCGGAGCGAAAGACGAGGCGCAAGTGAGCGCGTTTGAATTGCTGTTCGCTTATTTGACGCGCACGCAAAAACGCGCCCTCGATCATCTCCAACCGGCCGTCGCCTATGAAGTCGAGGCCCATATGCAACTCGATGCCAACACGGCCCGGAACTTGGAATTGTTTCGGTCAGCCCGGTCCGGTGAACGGAAAGGGTCGCTTCTCGCCTTGCTTGATGAGACGACGACGGCGATGGGGGGACGGTTGCTGAAACGTTGGCTCGAACAGCCGCTCTATACCGAGCAGGCGATTCGGGACCGACAAGATGCGGTCGAGAACTTGGTCGATGACTTCATGCTTCGTGACCAGTTGCGTGAACAGTTACGTCACGTCTACGATATCGAACGGCTCGTCGCCAAAGTCGGTTACGGGACGGCCAACGCCCGTGACCTCGTCCAACTCCGGAACACACTCGAGCGCATCCCGGCGGTGCGGGCCTTGCTCGAAGGCGTCACGGCCTCACGGCTTCGTCAAATCGATGATACGCTCGACACATTCGACGACTTGGCCAACATGCTCCAGGCAGCGCTTGTCGAGGCGCCACCGATCTCGATTAAAGAAGGTGGGATGATTCGTGCCGGCTATTCGGCCGAACTCGACGAACTGCTCGAGGCGAAAGCGAACGGAAAGACATGGATTGCCAATCTCGAGCAACAAGAGCGGCTCGCGACCGGCATCAAGTCGCTGAAAATCGGCTATAATCGTGTCTTCGGCTATTACTTAGAAGTGACGAAAGCGAACGCCCGCCTGCTCGAAGAGGGACGTTACGAACGGAAACAGACGCTGACGAACGCCGAGCGTTACGTCACACCCGAGTTAAAAGAGAAAGAAGCGCTCATTCTCGGGGCTGAAGAGAAGAGTTGTACGCTCGAGTATGATTTATTCGTCGCCTTGCGTGACCAAGTCAAGCAAGAGACGAAACCGCTCCAACAACTGGCGCGCTCGCTCAGTGAGCTTGACGTCTTGCTCGCGCTCGCCATCGTCGCCGAAAAACGTGACTATGTCCGGCCGACGACGTCGACGAACGTCCAAATCGATCGTGGCCGCCATCCGGTCATCGAGACGGTGCTACCACGCGGTGAATACGTCGCCAACGATTTGACGCTCGACGACACGCGGCGCATGCTCTTAATCACCGGACCGAACATGTCCGGTAAATCGACGTATATGCGTCAATTCGCCTTGATCGCCATCTTGCATCAAATCGGGTCGTTCGTGCCGGCTGAAGCGGCTGAGATTCCATTGTTTGATCGAATCTTTACCCGCATCGGTGCGGCCGATGACTTGGTGAGCGGCCAGTCGACGTTCATGGTCGAGATGACGGAGACACGCCAAGCGGTGACAGAGGCGACCGAACACAGCCTCATCTTGCTCGATGAGATCGGTCGGGGGACGTCGACGTATGACGGCATGGCGCTCGCCCAGGCTATCGTCGAATACATCGCTTCGACAATTGGAGCGAAGACGTTGTTCTCGACCCACTATCACGAGCTGACCGTGCTCGAAGACACGATCCCTGCTCTTGAGAACGTGCACGTCCGCGCCATCGAGCGAGACGGGCGTGTCGTGTTTCTACATGAAGTACATCCGGGGCGGGCCGATAAGTCGTACGGGATTCATGTCGCCGAGCTCGCTGAATTGCCCCGTGATTTGATTGAACGGGCGCGGACCATCTTGTCTCAACTTGAGACGGACTCGAAACCGGAACGGGCAGCTGTTGAAAATCCGGGAACGGCAGAACCCGTGGCCCAACTATCGCTCTTTGAGGCGGAAGACGAGATTAAACGACAATTGCTCGAACTCGATTTGTTGGCGATGAACCCGATCGAGGCGATGCAAGCGCTCTATGCGCTCCAACAATCCGCGAAGAAGGGGTGAGTCGATGGGAATCATTCAAGAGTTACCGGAACAACTGGCCAACCGAATCGCGGCTGGCGAAGTCGTCGAGCGACCGGCCTCGGTCGTGAAAGAGCTCGTCGAGAACGCGATTGACGCCGGCGCCACCAAAATCGAAGTCGATTTGGAGGAAGCGGGCATCCGGCTCATTAAAGTCCGCGATAACGGGCACGGGTTTTATGAAGAGGACGCCCCGCGCGCCTTTTTACGTCATGCGACGAGTAAGATTCGGGACGAGCACGACTTGTTCCGGATTCGCACGCTCGGCTTCCGGGGCGAGGCGCTCGCCTCGATTGCTTCGGTTAGCCATGTGACGCTGAAGTCACGCCGGGCCGAGGAAGACGGGTTCGAGATGACGCTTCAAGGCGGCGTTGTCACGGCGCAAACACCGGCCGCGGCGAACGTCGGGACGGAGATAGCCGTCAGTCAATTGTTCTATAATACACCAGCCCGATTGAAGTATTTGAAAACGTCCGCGACGGAACTGGCGAGCATCACCGACACGTTGAACCGGATTGCCTTGTCCCACCCGGAAGTGCGCCTCACGGCGTTCCATGAAGACAAGGAACTACTCAGGACGAGCGGGAACGGAGACATCAAACAAGTCATGCTCGCCATCTATGGCCGACAAGTCGCGGCCCAAATTGTCACGGCGTCGAGTAAGACGAACGACTATAGTTTGAGCGCCCATCTCGTCCGTCCGGAAGTGACGCGTTCGAACAAGCAGTACGTGACACTCATTTTGAACGGGCGAAGCATTAAAAACTTCGCTTTGACCCAAAGTGTGCTCGAAGGCTACCACACGCTGCTACCGATTGGTCGTTATCCGATCGCTGTCCTCGAAGTGAACATGGACCCGATGCTGATCGATGTCAACGTCCATCCGACGAAACGAGAAGTTCGGCTTTCAAAAGAGAAAGAGCTCTGTCAATTGATTCGCGAGACGGTCCAACTGACACTCCGGGAACAGCGTTTAATCCCGTCGGTCAAACCGAAAGAGCGACCGGTCAATCGGACCGAACAAGAGCGACTTGATTTCACGGTTGAACGGGCGCCGGTCACGGATGAAGCGCCGACGTGGAACTATCCAATTCCACGTGAGCCTGTCACGTCACCGAGTCGATGGTCGCCGACCCCGCTCGTCAATGAAGCGCCTGAGCCGATAGAGTCGACGGTCGAATCGGAAACAATCGAGACGAAAGGAGAGCGGTTGCCGCCGCTCGACGTCATCGGTCAATTGCATGCGAGTTATATCGTCTGTGGTGCCGAGGACGGGATGTACGTCATTGACCAACACGCGGCCCAGGAACGAATCAAATATGAGTTGTTTTACGAGCAGCTCGGGAATCCTGACAAGGAATACCAGTTGTTGCTGCTTCCGCTCACGCTCGAGTTCACGCAAGAAGAGGCGCTCGCGATTGAAGAAGTCACTCCGCTTTTAAAAGAAGCAGGTCTCGAATTGGAGCCGTTCGGCGGCAATACGTTCCTCGTTAGAGAGATTCCGACGTGGTACCCGCAACACGATTTAGAAGGAACGGTCCGTGATTTGATAGAGATGGCGATCCGGGATCGCTCCATTGACATCGCTAAATATCGGGAAGATGCGTCGATTTTGATGGCGTGCAAACGGTCGATTAAAGCAAACCATCCGTTGAACCACGAGATGATGCGGCAATTGCTTCACGATTTGAATCAGACGACGTCTCCGTACACGTGTCCGCACGGACGTCCGATTTTAGTGAAGTGGAGCACGTACGAGCTCGAGAAGCTATTTAAACGCGTTATGTGACACGCCTGTAATCTTTTCTTAACCTCCTGTTACGTTTATGGATAGGTGGCTATGGGAACAATATACACATGTCACTCAACGCATCGAGGTTGAGAGGTGGCTTTTTCACTGCCTCACCCTCAAGATGTAGACATGATCGATAAACCAGTAGGGGGAAAAGATTATGGCAGACACGCTTAAAGTAACGAAACGAGAATTACGACCACGTTCGGTCCGCGCTAACTTGCGTAAAGAAGGAAAAGTGTTAGGTGTCGTTTACGGCTACAAAGTTGAAAGCACACCGGTCGCATTCGAAGAGATGGCACTTCGTAAGATTCTTCGTGAACACGGCGACAACGCTTTGATCGAACTCAATATCGATGGTAAGAAAGTGAACACACTCGTTCACGGGACAGAAGTCGACCCATTCACGAACGAATACAAGCACGTCGAATTTATGGCAGTGAAGATGGACGAAGCGACAGAAGTCGAAGCGGACGTCACACTCGTCGGCGACGCGAAAGGCGTCAAAGAAGGCGGCTACTTGGCACAGACGCTCTACAAAGTAACGGTCTCGGCAACACCAGCCAACATTCCGGAGCGTATCGAGCTTGATGTTTCTGAACTCGGCATCGGTGACTCGCTCACTGTCGCTGATATTCCAGAGAACAAAGATTACGAAATCGTATCTGAGGGTGATCTTCAAATCGCATCGGTGAATGAACCGGTGGCGGTCGAAGACCTTGAAGCTGATACAGCGACAGAAGGCGAAGTTGAAGCGACTGAAGAGGCGTCAGAAACTTCAACGGAAGAGTCGGAAGAGGCTTCTGAAAACAAAGAATAATCATTTCGAACGGCCCTTTGCGAAGGGTCGTTTTTTTCTAGTCACAAATCCGACAAATGTAAACGATTACGATGTGAAAAATGTGTCAACATGTGGAAGGGGCGATTGCAATTTATTCGTTTCGGGCTTATATTGTTAATGATTTCACATGTTCGTTCTTATTATAATGGTTTCATTCAAACAGAAAGAAGGGTTTGTGACATGGCATCAATGGAAATCCATGCACTCGAATCGTTGCGGAAGAAAGCGCAGGCATCTTCGCAAATGATTCATTATCGGCCAATGGAGTACTTTTTACGAGCAATGCTCGCGGGGATCTTTATCGGATTCGCTTCAATTTTCACACTGAAAGTCGTCAACGGAATGTATTTGATCGATTCTCCGTTCACAACGCTCATCGGAGGATTCTCATTCGGGATCGCCCTCGTCATGATCATCTATGGCGGAGCCGAACTGTTCACCGGGAATACGATGTACTTCACAACCTCGACGATGCGGGGGTACACGACGCTCAGCGACACGATGCTCGTCTGGTTGCTCTGCTTTGTCGGGAATGCGCTCGGTGGCGTTTTGTTCGCTTTGCTGCTCGCGCCGACCGGTGTCATCCAAGAACTTGGGATGGACAACTGGCTGTTCTCAGTCGTCGAAAGCAAGATGCACCATACGACGGTCGAAATTTTCTTCCGCGCGATCTTCTGCAACTGGATGGTCTGTCTTGCCATCTTCTTGCCGAAGCAAATGAAAAACGAGTTCGCCCAAATCTTCTCGATGATCTTCCTCGTCGCCGTTTTCTTCGCCTCAGGATTTGATCACGTCATCGCCAACTTCGTCTTGTTCGCCCTCACGCTCGTCGTCCCGCATCCTGAGGCGATCAGCTTTGCCGGCGCGATCCACAACTTGATTCCAGCCACGTTCGGGAATATCATCGGTGGCGCGTTGTTCATGGGTGCGATCTATACGTGGTTAAACGCGAAAGGCTTGCGTGAAGCCCAAGAATCGGAAGCAACGGAAGAAGTCGAATTGAAAATTGTGAAACCTGCCAAAGAAGTATAAGGTAGCTCACGACAACGAGCAGTCGAGTCCACGTCAGTGGCTCGACTGTTTTTGCGTTTTTATCACAAGCATTGATCACAATTTCGACTTCACATCTCAAGAGCAAAACATGACATAATCTATATATGGAACTTGAGCGAGTAATTAACTCGCTTGTAATCAATATATAGTGAGGTGATGCGGAGTGAATATGCTCCAGCTTTATGAAGATGTCTGTGTTCTCCCAGATCAGGACCTCGTACAAGAGAACGCCAACGTCGACGGGAAATCACCACTTGGGAAATTGGCACGATTATCCTCAGAAGTATCAAAACAATTGTCGACGACATATCTATTATCAGAACGGTCACGTCAAGCCGTCGAGGATAATTTTTTGTATATCCATGACGCCGACTACTATGTGACAGGATCGACGACGTGTTGTCAAATCCCACTCGGTGATCTACTCACGAACGGATTTCATACCGGGCACGGGACGATTCGACCGCCCCAGGATATCCGCTCGGCGATGGCGCTCGCTTCGATCATTCTTCAAGCGAACCAAAACATGCAGCATGGCGGTCAAGCTTTCCCGATGTTTGATGTCGACCTCGCACCGTATGTCGAAAAGACGTATGAACGTCAGCTCGAGCGGCTCAAAAAGCTACCAGTCGAATGGACGACCGAGCAACTCTTTGAAACTGCCGAGTCTGAAACAATTGCGGCGACGTATCAAGCGTGTGAGGCGTTCATCCACAACGCCAACTCGATGCACTCACGTGGTGGCGGACAAGTACCGTTCGTTTCCATCAATTACGGCACCGACACGAGCCGGTGGGGACGAGTATTCATTCGAGAGTTGCTGCGTGCGACCGAGCGAGGGCTCGGTAACGGGGAGACGCCGATTTTCCCGATTCAAATCTTTAAAGTGAAAGAAGGGGTCAACTTCCATGAGGACGATCCGAACGTCGACTTGTTCCGTCTCGCCTGTCGTGTGACGGGCAAGCGGTTATTCCCGAACTTCTCGTTCGTCGATGCTCCGTTCAACCTTCAATACTACGACGGGACGCACGGCTCGGAAGTCGCCTACATGGGTTGTCGGACACGGGTGATGGGGAATCGACATGGTGCCGAGACGTCGATTGGACGAGGCAACTTATCATTTTCGACGTTGAACTTGGTGAAAATGGCACTCGTCTCCTCGGATATCCATACTTTTTATGAGACGCTCGACGCTTACGTCGACGTCGCCATCGATCAATTACTCGAACGATTCGACTATCAAGCGAAGCGGCATGCCGACGAATTTCGGTTCCTCTATGCCCAATACGTCTGGCGGGGTGGAGAGAGACTCGGTCCAGAAGACGATCTTCGCGAGGTACTGAAGCAAGGGACGCTCTCGGTCGGATTTATCGGTCTCGCCGAAGCGCTTCGTGTTCTCACAGGTGGCACGCATGCCGAGTCGCGAGAGGCGGAACGGCTTGGGCTCGATATCGTCACTCATTTACGTGATCGAATGAAGCAGGCATCGGAACGATACGATTTGAACTTTTCTCTCTTGGCGACCCCGGCCGAAGGATTGTCGGGTAAATTTGTGACGAGAGATCAGCAATCGTTTGGGATGATTGAAGGTGTGACCGACCGCGCCTTTTATACGAACTCGTTTCATGTGCCCGTGTATCAATCGGTCTCGATTCGCGATAAAGTCCGTCTCGAAGCGCCTTACCACGCGCTCTGTGATGCGGGTCATATCACGTATGTCGAAGTCGACGGATCGCTCGCCCATAATGCGGAAGCGGTCGAAGCGATCGTCCGGCTCATGCGGACCGAGAACATTGGCTACGGGTCGATCAACCATCCGGTCGACCGTTGTGGCAACTGCGGCCTTGAAGGGATCATCGACGAAGCGTGCCCGACATGTGGCGAGCATGAACGAATTGAACGGATCCGTCGCATCACCGGCTACTTGGTCGGGACGATGGACCGGTGGAATTCGGCAAAACGAGAAGAAGAACGAGCGAGGGTGAAGCATCATGCGCGTCCTATCCGTACTTGAAGAATCGGTCGTCGACGGTCCAGGCATTCGCACGGTCATCTTTACGGCAGGCTGCCCGCACCGTTGCCCTGGGTGTCATAATCCAGAATCTTGGAATCCACGTGGAGGACAAGACGTCTCGGTCGCGGACTTACTCGCTCAAATCGAACAATCAGGCTGGGACGGGGTGACGATTTCAGGCGGGGAACCATTTCTGCAACCGGAAGAATTGGCACGGCTCGTCGACGGATGTAAGGTCCTGCAAAAAAACGTTTGGGTGTATACGGGCTATACGCTCGAACAGTTGCAAGCCATGCACGACGAATTCGTCACAAGCGTGCTCGACCGTGCCGATGTGCTCGTCGATGGGCGTTTCGAACAGCCGCTCATGGACCGGTCGCTCCGGTTTCGGGGATCGAGCAACCAGCGGATTATTTTCTTAAACAAAGCGTAATCGGGGCCGTCGGGTCCCGATTTTTTGTATACTAGCAAAAAAGGGGGAATTTTGATGAAATGGTGTAGTTTTCAAGTTGAAGGAGAGCAGAGGGTCGGTGTCGTGGCAGGAGAGTTCGTCTATGACGTCAGTGACCAATTACATACGACTTCGTTGTTAGAAGTCATCGCGCGTGAGTTTGAACCGGATGTCGATTTAGATGTCGCGCCAAGGCTGGCGCTTCAAGACGTCACGTTCGTCGCACCGTATCGTCCGCTCAAAAATGTCATCTGTATCGGGAAAAATTACGAAGAGCATGTGAAAGAGATGGATACGGCGGGGGCCGGTAAGCTCGTCATCTTCACGAAAGCGCCGACCTCGGTCGTCGGCCCAGAGGCTGTCGTCGAACGTCACCCCGAATTGACCGACCAGCTCGACTATGAAGGCGAACTCGCCGTCATCATCGGGAAATCAGGGCGGGATATTGACGACGTCGATGCCCATATTTTTGGTTACACGATTCTGAACGACATCACGGCCAGGGATGTGCAAAAACAACACGTCCAGTTTTTCCGCGGTAAATCGTTCGATACGTTCTGTCCGATGGGGCCGTATATCGTCACACCGGATGAGCTCTCGTTCCCACTCACGATTCAAACGGTTGTCAATGGCGAGACACGTCAAGATGGGTCGACGGCGGATATGATTCGCCCGATCGAAGAGTTAATTCGGACTTTGTCAAAGGGCATGACACTTGAAGCAGGAGACATCATCGCGACCGGCACACCGGCCGGGGTCGGCCACGGCATGAAGCCGCCCGTCTATCTCCAATCAGGAGACACGGTCGAAGTGAGCATCACGGGACTCGGGACGCTCCGAAACGTCATCGTCTGACCCAATTGACGCAAATTGTGAAGAATCTTGTAATCGATGCTTCATTTCCGCAAAACGATGACTATGCCTCTTATACTAAGGGTAGAACAAAGAGGAAACATCATATAGGAGATGATTACACATGGAACGCAATGATCGTCCAACAGAATCAAATGAACAAAATCACCGCGAGGATTGGCTCGATACCGAGCTCGGCTCGTCAGAACAACGACAAGAACCGTCGCGCGCAGAGCAACCGGCCCGACCATCGTTCGTCGGCCGGATGTTCCCTGGGTTTGTCGGCGGCGTGATTGGTGCCGTCTTGACTGGCGCCATCGCTTTTCCGTTCATCGATCAAGTGCCGACAAATGTGTCTGATACGAACGTGACGTCGGAAGGGTCGCCGGTCCAGACGACGTCTACGACAACGGACAGCTCGGTCACCGATGCGGTCGCGACCGCACAGCCTGCTGTCGTGACGGTGAACAATTTCGCGTCAAACGGTTTTTCAAGTGAAGCTGTCGAAGCCGGGGTCGGCTCGGGTGTCATCTATAAGAAAGACGGCGACTCGGCTTACATCGTCACGAACCATCACGTCGTCAACGGTGCTGACCGTTTGACCGTGACATTCAATGACGGATCGACAGCGGACGCCAAATTGATGGGTAGCGACGCCACGTATGACTTGGCCGTGCTCGAAGTCGATGCGGACAAAGTCTCGTCCGTCATCTCGATTGGAAAGTCGAGCGAGTTGAAACCGGGGCAAACCGTCGTCGCCATCGGGAACCCGCTCGGCCAGTTTGAGAACTCGGTCACACGCGGCGTCGTCTCGTCGACGTCACGTCTCGTCCCGGTCGATACGGATGAGAACGGACAAGCCGACTTCAACGCCGAAGTCATTCAGACGGACGCGGCCATCAACCCGGGTAACTCCGGTGGCGCGTTAATCAACGAATCAGGACAATTGATTGGGATCAACTCGATGAAAATCGCGACCGACTCGGTCGAAGGGGTCGGCTTCTCCATCCCGGTCGATATCGCTTTGCCGCTCATCAATCAAATCGAACAGACGGGCGAAGTGAATCATCCATCGCTCGGCGTCTCGCTTCGGGACGTGTCGGAGTTCCCACCGGGGTACTTGACCGAGCAAATCAATTTGCCGGAGTCGGTGACGTCGGGCACGATCATCGTTGAAGTGCAAGCGAACAGTTCGGCTGCACGGGCAGGACTTGAGGCACGCGATGTCATCGTGAAAATCAACGACCAGGCTGTCTCATCGTTCATCGACCTGCGGAGTGAACTGATTCGAGACACGGACGGGACCGTCACAATCGAATACGTTCGTGACGGTAAGACCGAAACGGTCGATGTCGAGATTCAAAACGCAAATGGAGACGCACTGTAAAGATGGGCACGCAGCCCATCTTTTTTGTTATGCTTAGAAAAAAGGAGGGGTTCAGTTGATTCGTAAACTATACGGGATTTTATTTCTAGGGGCCGGCATCATGCACTTCATTCAGGAACGGGCGTTCATGTCGATTATTCCGAAATCATGGCCGTTCAAACGATTCATGGTCCAGGCAAGCGGGGTCATCGAGGTCGTCTATGGTGTGTTGTTGCTCATGAACAAAGGGACGCGCTTCGTGAAAGGGACATTACCCGCTTTCTTAATCGCGGTGTTCCCGGCCAATATCAACATGGCGCTCAAACCGTCGAAACTAGGCAAAATACCGCTCCCAAAATGGGTCACGTGGGCCCGATTGCCGCTGCAGTGGCTCTTAATCAAAGGGGTCAAAAAAATATAAGTACATATGGGGGAATTGATCATGACGACGAACGTATTGAACTGGTTTGAGCATTTTCATGCTCATCCGGAAGTGAGCTGGAAAGAGGTTGAGACGACGAAGACGATTGCCGACATCTTGACGTCATGGCAAGTCCGTCACGAGACGTTTGCGGACGTGACCGGGGTCATCGCAGAGATTGGGCAAGGTGATGACGTCATCGCTGTCCGGGCCGATATCGATGCCTTATGGCAACAAGTCGACGGGACGTTTCAAGCCAATCACTCATGCGGGCACGACGCCAACATCAGCATGGTGCTCGGCGCGCTCGACCTGTTGAGACATGAGATGCTATCGAAGCGGATTCGCTTCATTTTCCAACCGGCGGAAGAACAAGGGAACGGCTCGCTCGCGATGATTCAAAAAGGGGCACTCGAAGGAGTGAGTCAGCTGTATGGCATCCACTTGCGACCGCTCGAGGAATTGCAGCGCGGACAATATGCGGCTGCGATTCAACACGGAGCCGCATTCTTTCTAAGAGGAAGCGTTATCGGGGACGATGCCCATGGCGCGCGACCGCATCAAGGTCAAAACGCGTTAGATGTCATCTTTACGATTCAACAGATGCTCAAAAGCATCTACTTGTCGCCGTTCGAGCCCCATTCGATCAAATTGACGGGCGTCCAAGCCGGTAGCGATAATTTGAATATCATCCCAGGGAACGCGACGTTCTCACTCGACGTCCGGGCTCAACAGAACAAGGAGTTGCTTGCGTTACGTGACCGCGTCGAGACGCTGTTGCAGCAAATCGCCGTCCTTCATGATGTCACCATCCACTGGGACTGGCAAGACTTCACACCGGGTGCGGAGATCGGCGAACGCTCGAGCCGACATGCGGCCGAAGCGATTGTCGACCGCTTCGGGGAAAGCGCGCTCGTCGACCGGATCATTACATCAGGTAGTGACGACTTTCATTTCTATACGGTCGAACAGCCGGGACTCGATGCGACGATGATCGGAATCGGCGCGAACTTGACACCGGGGCTCCATCATCCTCATATGTCGTTCGATCGGGACGTCTTACCAGAAGCGGCCGCCTTACTCGCCGATACGTTGCGCCGGGCCGCAAACGATAATTGAAGCGATTGACTAGATGGACGGGCCGGACGAGCTCGTTCATTTTTTTATTGCCAACTTTAAATGTAAGCGTTATCATCTACTTATTAGCGACAATATAACGACAATTCTGAATTTTTCGCTATCGGGGAGGAAGACACATGGAACAACAGGGGAACAAGGTAGACATGAAGCTTCGCTGGGCGGTATTGCCGCTACTTGTCATGATCGGGGTCATGCTCGTAGCCATCGTCAAATTGGAACAAGGGCCGCACATCCCACTCATCGTCGGGACAGCGGTCGCGTCGCTCGTCGCATGGCGACACGGGTACAAGTGGAAAGAGATCGAGGAGATGATGTACAAAGGGATTCGGCTCGCACTACCGGCCGTCGTCATCATCATCTTGGTCGGTTTAACGATTGGTGCCTGGATCGGGGGAGGCGTCGTCGCTACGATGATTTATTACGGATTGACGATTATTTCACCGGCCTATTTCTTGGTGACGATTTGTATCATCTGCTCGGTCGTCGCGCTCTCGATTGGCAGCTCATGGTCGACGATGGGAACGATCGGCGTCGCCGGGATGGGCATCGGACTGAGTATGGGGATACCAGCACCGATGGTCGCCGGAGCTGTCATCTCAGGGGCATACTTCGGGGATAAGATGTCCCCGTTGTCGGATACGACGAACCTTGCGGCGGGTTTGACGCACACGAACTTGTTCGAACATATTCGGCATATGCTCTACACGACGATTCCAGGGCTCGTCATCGCGCTCGGCGCCTATTGGTGGCTTGGCAGACGGTTCAGTGAGACGACGACGGACTCTTCAGAAATCGTCCAAACACTCGGTATTTTACAGGACAGCTTCGTCATCTCGCCGTGGCTCCTATTGATTCCACTTGCTGTCATCGTCCTCGTCGCGAGGAAAGTACCGGCCATTCCGGCACTCGTCGTCGGGATTGCGCTCGGCTTTCTCGCCCAAGTCATCGTCCAAGGCGGTTCGCTCGCCGACAGCGTCGGGGCGTTGCAGAGCGGGTATGTGATCGACACCGGTAATGAACTCGTCGACAACTTGTTCAGTCGGGGCGGTCTCGACGCGATGATGTACACTGTCTCGATGACGATCGTCGCGATGACGTTCGGAGGGATTTTAGAATACTCGGGGATGCTGCAATCGATCATGAATCAAATCGTCAAACTGGCGAAGACGGCCGGTTCGATGATTGCGTCGACGATTCTCGCCGGGGTAGCAACGAACGCCACGTGTTCCGAACAATACATCTCGATCGTCGTTCCATCTCGTATGTTTGCAGGTGCTTATGAGAAAATGGGGCTTCACTCGAAAAACTTATCCCGGGCACTCGAGGACGGCGGGACACTGACGTCGGTCTTCATCCCATGGAACACGTGCGGTGTGTTCATTCTCGGGACGCTCGGCGTCGGGGCGTTCGAATATGCGCCATACGCGATCTTGAACTTCATCGTTCCGGTCATCTCGATTATCTATGCGTTCACAGGCTTCACGATTGCACGGATTGCTGTGCAGAGTGTGGAACCGCCACTCGAAAAACAAGCAGCACAATGAAAAATTTCCCGGCCTATTCAGGTCGGGAAATTGAATTTATAGACGGCACGAGGTCGTCCTTGGTTGTAACTCATCTCTTCACCAATCACTTCGATCAGTTGCGCGTCATGTAATTTTTTGATGAGTCGCTCCGTCGTCCGTCTTGAGACGGCGAGATGGTCAGTCAACTCTTTTGCCGTGAATTCGAGATGGTGTTTTGAGAACTGCATAATTTTACCGATATTGACCGGACTGATTCCGGCTTGCTTGATGACGTTAAAGACCGCTACTTCGGTCACTCGATAGGGGATGCGGTCCTCACGGTTCGGAAAGGACAAGCGTTTTGAATCGTCGACGATTCGAATGCGCTCCTTGCTCGCGGCCGATAGTGCGATCTCAGCATGTTCGTATGCTTGTTGATATTGCGTGCCATAGCCGATTCCGATTCGATAATCACCTGTTGGGCTGAGCGTACTTGTATCGAGGGCGTTGTTCGTCTCGCCTCGTGTCGTAAGTAGCGTGATACGACCATCGTCGGTCGATTCGATGTGTCCACCAAGGTAGCGGACCATTTTCAAATGTTCGAGTAATGCCTTGTCGTCGGTCTCGAAACGAATGATGGCGAACTGGGCGTCGTCCGCGAACTGGCGTCGAATTCGTTGAATTAACATATCGAGATGGCGCTCGACCGTGGACCGCGGCTCGATCATCAATAGACTATGATACCCATCACGGACGAGTTGACGATGAACTTGTTCGATGCTCGTCACGGCCAGTTTCGCCTGCTTGGCCCGGTGCTCCGTGTGAAAAGTAATCACGTCTTCGAAAGCGATACTCGGTTCGATTTTCATAACGGCAGGAGTCGAGGCACGGTTCGGGAACGACTCGAGGATTGACGTCAAACGCTCCGGCTCGACCAAATCGATGGACAGTTGATCAAGAGGGACTGAGTGGGTGAGCGTCGCATAGAGAAGTGTCGTTAATAGGACAGTCTCGTCTTGGACGACGTGATGGGTCGCCACGTTTTGAAGGTAGGGGGCCGCATAAGTGAACGGGAACGACCCGGAAAAAAAGACACCATCGAACGAGCCGAGCGTTTTGGCGATAACGGTTGCTTCATGGGGATGCTCATAAGGGTGATACTCGAACCGAACACCTTCTGGGGCACCGAGGGTACGGATGGTCGCCACGAATTCGTGCGACCCGACGATGGCGATATGGATGGACATCAAAACTCCTCCTTGCAATTTAACGACTATTTAACGACAATATAGCTAACGATATGTGAAAAGTAAAGGGGAATGGATATGAGAATAAAGAAAATCGAGCTGTTTGCGATACGTCTACCACTGAAAGTACCGTTCATCGTCAGTTATCACCGCTACGACGACATGCCGTCGGTGATCGTGAAACTGACGACCGAGTGCGGACATGTCGGTTACGGCGAGGCCGTCGCTGATGAGCACGTCACGGGTGAGTCGCTCGACAGTACGATTAGCGTCATCCGACATGTGCTAGGACCTCTTTTGATCGGGCAAAACCCGATGCATATGGAACGAATCCATGATGTGATGGACCGAGCCATCCGGGACGTGCCGGCGGCGAAGGCGGCGCTTGATATTGCCTGTCACGACGTTGTTGGGAAAAAACTTGGCTTGCCTGTGTATGAGTTGCTTGGCGGCCGTTATCACGATGCCTTCCCGGTCACGCACGTGTTAAGCATCGGAGATCCGGAAGCGATGGCGGCCGAGGCGCTCGAACAAATCGAACAAGGCTATACAGCCGTCAAGATGAAAGTCGGCGTCGATGTCGCCTCGGACGTACGACGTGTCGAGGCGGTTCGGCGAGCCGTCGGACCGGACGTTCCGATTCGGGTCGATGTCAATCAAGGTTGGGTCAATGCTGCCAAGACGCTCCAAGCGATGAAGTTGCTCGAGCCATTCCATATCGATTGGGTCGAACAGCCGGTCAAAGCCGACGATTTTGAAGGCATGGTCGAAGTGAAAGGGAAAATCTCGGTCCCGCTCATGATTGATGAAGGCGTGCGGGGTGTAACCGAAATGCGGCGTCTGACGATGATGCAGGCCGCCCACAAAGTGAACATTAAGCTGATGAAGTGCGGCGGCATCTACCCGGCGAAAAAACTTGTCCATATGGCCGAGATGTCAGGTATTGAGTGCCAAATCGGGTCGATGGTCGAGTCGTCGGTCGCCTCGAGTGCAGGTTTCCACGTCGCGTTCTCGAGCAAAATCGTCCAATCGGTCGAATTGACAGGGCCGCTCCGTTTCGCAGAAGACATCGGCAATTTGACGTACGACCTCCCGTTCATTCGATTGTCTGAACGACCAGGACTCGGTGTCGACGTCGATGAATCTGTCTTATTACGTCTGACGACCGCGACGTACGTCGTCGGAGGGACCGATCATGTGGCGCGGTGATTGTAACGGCCTCGACATCGAGGTCACCTATTTGGCGATGACCGACCTGGGACAAATCGAGGCGGTGCAACAGAATGTCATGGATACACTGACGGAAGGGAGCCAGTATCAGTCCCTGTCGACAGAGGAGTTCGTCAAGTTGTTGACGGACCGGACGCTCATCGGGGCATATCACAAGGGAACGTTGATCGCGTTCCGCGCGCTCCTCATCCCACCGCTCGATGACGAGCATCTCGGCTATGATATCGGTTATCCATCAGAGGGACTGGAACGCATTATTTATCAAGAAGTGACGAACGTCCATCCGGACTACCGCGGCTACGGCCTGCAACAGCATCTCGGCAGGCTTCTGATGAAAGAGCTGGAACATGGTAGCCGATTCGACCTCGTCTGTGCGACCGTGGCACCATTCAACATCCCGAGCTTGAAAGACAAGTTTGCCCTCGGGCTTCGCATCGGTGCCCTTAAACCGAAGTATGGCGGGAAGTTGCGCTACATCTTTATGAAGGAACTGCACAGCGACTGGCGACCGGCCGGAGAAGCGACATGGCTCGAGATGGGCGAGACGGAGCAACAGGGCGCCTTGTTGAAGGCGGGTTGGTACGGAACGTCCATGACGCGCGACGGGGAGAGCTGGCTCGTCAAATATGAAAGATGAAAAAATGGCCTGATCGCGATGATCAGGCCATTTTACTTATTCGAGGATGAACAGGACGTCCTCGGCTAACTTCTCGTACGTCCGATCGCTCGGATGGAACTGGTCGGTCGCGAGGTCACGCGAGACGTCAGAGACGTAAGCGAACGGGTCGATCACGTCGATGCGTTGCGCGTTTCCGAACGTGGCCGCCGAGGCGTTCCAATCGAGAATCAGTTGATTGAACGCCTCACCGTTTTCGTTCTCTTGGAATGGATTATAGAGCGCGATATAAACGATTTGTGCCGTATCGTTCAATCCGCGAACTTGTTCAAAGATGTCATTCAAATTCGTCTTGGCATCGGTCACGACTTGTTCGATATCGACCGATTCAAAGTTATCGACGTTCTCGCCGCGATTGAACAGGTCGTTGCCGCCAATCGTGAGTGTGATGTAGCGGGCGTTCTCAATCGTTCGCCGTACTTCCGGTTGTTCGAGTTGGGCCAACAAATCCTCAGTCCGGGCACCAGAGACGGCCAAGTTCTGCGTACGAATGCCGTCTTCGTCGAGCGTTTCACCGACCGGCTGAACGTAGCCAGCACCTGACGTCGACCCGACGCCGCGTGTCAGGGAGTCACCTAAAGCGACGTAAACGTCACCGACCGGTTCGGGTCTCGAATCTTCACTAATCGAGAGTGTGCGTTCCGGCGGGTTGACGATATCTTGATAGCCGATCCATAAACCGTATAAGGCGATGCCCGTCAAGAAGACCGAACCGATTAAAAACGAATACCATTTCCCATTTTTCATGTGATTCCCTCACTTTCTATGAGACTATCATATCAAATAAGTTTGAACCTGCCCTATGTGAATGTTCGAATAGGACAGATGCGGTTGAGTCCGATAGAATGTAGGAGAGGTGAGATGATGCAACCAACATTGAAAATAGACCATTTGACAAAAGTAATCGGTAAGAAAACAATCATCGATGACATCTCGTTCGATGTATTCCCAGGTGAGGTGTTCGGATTTTTAGGTCCGAACGGGGCCGGCAAAACGACGACGATCCGGATGATTGTCGGGTTGATTAAGCCGACGAAAGGGACCGTCTCGATTTGTGGATTCAGCGTCGAACGACAATTCGTTCAGGCGATGAACCAAATCGGGGCCATCGTCGAGAATCCGGAGCTGTATAAATTCATGAGCGGGCGTGAGAACTTGAACGCCTTTGCCCGGATGTTGCCCGGTGTCGATGAGACCCGGATTCAAGAAGTGATCGACCTCGTCGACTTGACGGCGCGGATCGATGATAAAGTGAAGACCTACTCGCTCGGAATGCGGCAACGGCTCGGTATCGCCCAAGCGATGTTGAACAATCCCCGCGTCTTGATTCTTGATGAACCGACGAACGGGCTCGACCCGATGGGGATTCGCGATCTTCGACTCTTCATCCGCCGTCTCGTCGAAGAGACTGGACTGAGCGTCCTCGTCTCGAGCCACATTTTGGCTGAGATTGAACTGCTCGCGGACCGCGTCGCCATCATGTCGCGCGGGAAAATCGTCAAAGTCGGGACGGTTGACGAATTGATTCATGAGTTGGCGTCGACTGTCGATGTTCATGTGGCCGACAGTTTTGAAGTCTTGCCGATTGTGCGCGGTTTCGAATCGATTGAGCACGCCGACGTCGTCGACGAGCGCACGATTCGCGTCTCGATGAATCTTGAAGAGACGGCCCGCTTGAACCGCTATTTGCTTGACCGGGGAGTCGACGTATTCGGGCTTGAACGACGCGTCCAGACACTCGAAGAATTATTCATCTCATTGACCGGGGGTGACCATATTGTCTAATCCGTCAATACTTGGCCTTATTCGGAACGAAGTTTTAAAGATCCATAAGAAGCGACGACTCCTCGTCGTCTCGATCATCTTGATTGTGCTCGTTTCGATGTTCACGTATGCGAACTATCGTCAAATCGAGAAACAGCGCGAAGAACAAGGGACGATCGATTGGCGCGTCGACTTGCAACAAGAGATTGTCGATACGCAAAACCGGCTCGCCTCGGCGAACGTTCAGGACGAGTTCCGTCAAATCTTGGAGTTCCAGGTCCAACAGAATCAATACTACTTAGATAATGATATTAACCCGAACTATCCCGGGGCTCCGACGTTCATGCGAGTCTTCTTCTCGCAAGGGACGACGCTCGTGCTGCCGCTCTTCATCATCGTCTTGATGGCGGATATCGTCAGCGGTGAACACAATGACGGGACGATCAAGACACTGTTGTCTCGGCCCGTAAGACGATTCAAAATCTTGCTCGCCAAATGGATGACGACGCTGCTTTATACGTCGATTCTCATCTTCATCACGGCGTTCGTTAGTTACGCCATCTCCGGCATCGTGCTCGGTTGGGACGGATGGACCGCCCCGATTTTGACCGGCTTCCAGGCCTCGTCGACGGGGACGTTCTCGACCGACTTCGTTCATACGCTGCCGATGTGGCAATACTTGCTCATGTCGGTCGGACTATCTTGGTTCGTCGTCGCAGCCGTCGGGACGATTGCGCTCATGATCTCGGTCATCGTTAAAAACACGGCGACAGGGATTGGGATCATGATGGCCGTCCTGATTTCAGGACCGCTCCTCACGTCGCTCGGGTCGAATTGGGACAGCTCGAAATATTTGGTCAACGTCAATTTCGGTCTTCATACCTATCTCGAGGGGCAAGCCCCACCAATCGAGGGGATGACGTTGCCGTTCTCGCTCATCGTCATATTCGTCTGGTCGCTAGCGGCTCTCGCGTATGCGTTCTACCATTTCACACAAAAAGATGTCTATTGATGACTGGCGTCACCTTCCATGGTGACGCTTTTTTTGTTACGGCTGATACGACTAGAGAAGAGGACGGGTTAGTCCAAATGTCTTAATAATTTGAATTGTCAAAATAATTAAAAAGTTGGATACATTAAATGTGGGAAACTATGTAAAGTAGGAGACACCACATAAGGAGGGAAACACACATGAAAAAAGTTTTATCTACATCACTCATCGCAGGAGTCTTGCTCGTGCCACAACTCGTCGGCGCGGCGGAGCTCAAGTCGGGCACGTTGACGAAACCATCGAACGAAGCCCCGACGACGATCGTCAAAGAGTATGCGAAAGCGAAAGGCGAATTCAAAACGCTCGAATCGAAGCGTGACAAAGTCGGACAAGTTGTCAAATTACAACAGACGGTCGACGGAGTGCCAGTCTTCGGTGGAATTGTCGTCGGTGTCGTCGATAACGATGGCCAATTGAAAACGGTCGTCGATGATACGAAACAACTTAAAGGATTACATAAATCGATCAAGCTGAATGAGCAAAAAGCGGTCGCTCGTTATAAAGAGCTTGTCGGCCACAAAGGCGCATACGAGCTTGAGCCGGCAGCGGAACTCGTCGTCTATCCGAATGGTGAAGAGGCGGTCTATGCGTATGAAGTGACCGGGACGATCCTTGATGCGGATGAGCCGTCACGCTGGACATACTTCATCGATGCGGCAAGCGGGAAAGTATTGAACAAATACAACCAATTGGCGCACGCCAAACCGACGAACGGCGTCACGGGTACGACATTTACGGGAACGGGAATCGACGTTCTTGGTCAGAGCCAAACGTTCAAGACGACGAAGAGCGGTTCATATTACTATCTCCAAGACTCGACGCGCGGTAAAGGCATCTATACGTATGACGCCGGAAACCGGACGCGCCTTCCTGGATCGCTCTGGGCCGACGCTGACAACGTCTTGAACACGACGTACGACCGGGCCGCTGTCAGTGCCCATGTCAACGCGACGAAGACGTATGACTTCTTCAAGAACACTTATGGACGCAACAGTTACGATAACAACGGTGCGGCCCTCAACTCGACGGTCCACTATAGCCGTAGCTACAACAATGCGTTCTGGGATGGCAGCAAGATGGTGTACGGTGACGGGGACGGTCAAACGTTCACGTACCTCTCTGGTGCCCTCGACGTTGTCGCTCACGAATTGTCACACGCCGTTACAGAATACACGGCCGGTTTGATCTATCAAAATGAATCGGGTGCGATCAACGAGGCGGTATCGGATATCTTCGGTACGGTCGCGGAATATAGTGTCGGCTCGAACTTTGACTGGTTGGTCGGGGAAGACATCTACACGCCTGGCGTGGCTGGGGACGGTCTCCGCTCGATGTCGAATCCGGCAGCATATGGTGACCCGGACCACTACTCGGTCCGTTACACGGGGACGCAGGATAACGGCGGCGTCCACATCAACTCGGGAATTGTCAACAAAGCGGCTTATCTCTTAGCGAGCGGCGGGTCACACTACGGCGTCTCGGTCCAAGGCATCGGCGTCATGGAGATGGGGGACATCTACTACCGTGCCCTCACGGTCTACTTGACACCGACTTCGAACTTCTCAAGCCTACGTCAAGCCGTCGTTCAATCGGCCAAAGACTTGCACGGTGCGACGAGCACGCAAGCAGTCGCAGCGGCGAAATCGTTCGATGCGGTCGGCATCAACTAAACTTGATTCAGTCCTTTTCGCTTCGGCGGAAAGGATTTTTTTGTCGCTATTTTTTTGAAAGAATAGGGTAAATAGATGTTGTACTTAGAATTCAATCGAGTCAAGGAGGACACATGGATATTCAAACTTTTCGCATTGACCATAAAAATGGGATTCGTCTCAGCGATTTCCCGACCACGATACAAGATCGCCCATCTGACGAGACGTTACAAAACGAGTTGATTCCAAAGAGCGTGGAGCGATTGAAAGAGTTGCATTGGAAGCTGTACGCCGAATCGAAGAAAGGGATCGTTGTCGTCTTGCAGGCGCTCGACGCCGGCGGCAAAGATGAGGCGATCAGTTATATCTTTTCGAACTTGAACGCGCAAGGGTTGAAGACGAACGCGTTCCAAAAACCGTCGGACACGGAAAAGAAACACGATTACTTGTGGCGAATGCATGACCTCATGCCAGAGCGGGGGCAGGTAGGCATCTTGAACCGGTCGCATTATGAAGAAGTGATCGCTCCGCGCGTCCATGACCTGCTCGGGGAAGAGGTCATCCCTGATGAAGAGGACAAAGAGTCGGTATGGAAGGTCCGTTATCGCCAAATCAATGACTTTGAACAATATTTAGATGAGAACGGATTCAAAGTCATCAAATTTTTCTTTAACGTGTCAAAAGAAGTCCAGCGTGACCGCTTGCTTGAACGACTGAAAGATCCAAGTAAGAACTGGGAGTTTTCATTCAATGACGTCGAAGAGCGAAAGCATTGGGATGATTACCAGGATATCTTTGAGGATATGTTATCGAACACGGCGTCGAAACATGCACCCTGGTTTGTGCTCCCGGCAGATGATGACTGGTACGCCAGATATATCGTCTCCACGATTATGATTGACGTCCTTGAAGACATCGATCCTAAATTCCCGACATTTACGGAGGACGAACAGGACCGGATTGATGAAGCGATTGAAACGCTCGAGAATGAGTGACCTTTGTCGACTCCGTGAACATCCATTTCCCTACTTGCACTGAAAACGAATTCACGTTACAGTGGACGTATAAAATAAGACGTCAGACATCTGTACGAAGGAGCAATGAGAGTGGGGAATATTAGTTTATTATTTGGTGGCGTGGCACTGTTCATTAACAGCCTCGTCTTATTCGGGAAAGTGGACGTCAAGAGTGCGGGTGTATTCAGTCTCTTCACAGGACTGTTGCAGACGTTCATCGCGACGTGGCTCGTCATCGGCGCGAGTTCGGCGGAAGTGTTCGGATATGCGAGCATCTATTTGTTCGCTTTCACCTATTTGTACGTCGGTGTGACATTTTTGTTCGACCTCGACGGACGTGGCGTCGGTTGGTTCTCGCTATTTGTTTCGATTTCAGCCGTTTTTTATGCCACCATCTCGTTCACGACGGGCGATGTGATGGGCGCCGTAACCTGGTTGTTCTGGTCGTTCCTATGGGGACTGTTCTATGTAGGGATGGGTCTTGGGCGCCAAATTGATGGGTTGACGGCCCGAGTCGCATTCGTGCTCGCTTGGTTGACACTGATCGTCCCGGCGCTGTTTGGACTGGCCAACTTGATGACACCGCTCTATGACGTGATCTGGTGGGCAGCGAGCGGCACGACGGTTCTCTACATTGGGTTCACGATGTGGCGAGGCCGCCGAGTTCTTGAAGTGACACAATGAATGACGCTCTTCGTGAGCGTCTTTTTTTACGTATTCAATTGTGTCTAAAGTGTGAAAAGTGGGAATGAGGTACGTAAAGGAGGCGACCACGGATGAGTGACGGCTTAATTTTATTGATGGGACTATTATTATGCGGATGGATGCTGTTTGCGGTCGTGTTTGATGATACAATTAAAAGAAGAATTTAACGGACCGTTTCCTTTTTGGAACGGTCTTTCGTTTGAGGAGTGACAAGGATGGAACAAACACCAGTCATCGTCCTCGTCGGACCGACCGCTGTCGGGAAGACGAAGACAGGAATCGAGCTCGCGAAAGCGTTCAACGGTGAAATCGTATCGGGCGACTCGGTCCAAGTGTACCGCGGGATGGATATCGGTTCGGCAAAAGTGACGGTCGAGGAGGCGGAAGGGGTTCCGCATCATTTAATCGATATCTGTGACCCGGACGAGGCGATGAGCGTCGCCAAATTCCAGACGTTGGCCCGAGCGGCGATCGATGACATCTACGCGCGCGGGAAATTGCCGATTTTAGTCGGTGGGACCGGTCTCTACATCAGAGCAATCTTATATGACTATGAGTTCACGGAGCGACCGGTCGACCATGAATTGCGCGAATCGCTCGAGTTAGAGGCGGAGACAAATGGTCCTGAAGCGCTGCACGCCCGCCTGCAGTCGCTCGACCCAAAACGGGCCGAGAGCATTCATCCAAATAACGTCCGCCGCGTCATCCGTGCTCTTGAAGTCGCGCTCCAAGGCGACGCCCAGGCGATGGATAGCCTCCCCTCCCAGCATTACGCCTACAAATTGTTTGTGCTCCACGCCGACCGGGACGTACTCTATGAGCGTATCAACCTTCGTGTCGATTTGATGCTCGAAGCGGGTCTCATCGAAGAAGTCGAACGTTTGCTCGCAGCTGGTTATCGGGATACGCAGGCAATGCGGGCCATCGGTTATAAAGAAGTCGTTCCGTACCTTGATGGATTGATGACCCGAGAGCAGATGACCGAGACGCTCAAACAGCACACGCGCAAATTCGCGAAGCGTCAATTAACATGGTTCCGTCATCAATTTGATGGGATTTGGGTTGATATGGGAAGAAAATCATTTGAACTATCGTATCAAAATATTTATGATGAAGTTGAGGAGTTTTTTCGAAAATTCCGATTATTTGAAAGAGACATAGACTAGGGGGAATGCAACATGAAGGCTAGCTATAACATCCAAGACCATTTTTTGAATCAATTACGTAAAGAAATGGTGCCGACGACCGTCTTTTTAGTCAGCGGATTTCAAATTCGGGGAGTCATCAAATCGTTTGACAACTTCACGGTCATCGTCGAATCAGAAGGGCGCCAACAGTTGATCTATAAACATGCGATTTCAACGTTCTCACCAGCGCGGAACGTCACGTTGTTCGAACCGGAAGCGGTCGAAGTGACAGAAGGATAATTTAAGGCATAAAAAAGAGCGGCCCGGGGACCGCTCTTTTTTATGCCGTTTTGACGTTCGGGTCGAGATCGAGTGCTTCAATCACACGATGGACGGCGCAACCGCCGAGCAGTGAGTCGAGCTGGTCACAGAGCTGTGTCGGTGCCGACCGATACAAGTGGGTATATGTCCGCTTCCAAGATCGTTCTGCCGATTGAATCCGCACGAGCAAGTCAGCATGACCGAGTTCTTTCAGTTTCTCGATGTTCATCCGGTTCGTGCGTGCGAACGCCGATAAGACGACGGCTTTGGCGAGCGGTGTTTGGATCGGATAACCGGCGACGAGCAGGACGGCCATCGCCCCTTTCATTTCATGCTCGATGACCGAGTCGACGAGTTGGTCTGGCGTATATGGGTTACCGGCATGCCCCGAGACCGCCGTGACGAGCTCTTGATGCGAGACCGGGCAAGTCGATGCCTGTAAAATGCTTGCGATTGTCGAATGCGTAGTGGCGTAACGTGTCGCTTCCCCTGTTGCGATCAACCGTTCATACGTATCTACCAATGAAATCATGTGAGTTCCCCCTTTATCTAACTGCCTTTATCGTAACAATTCTAGTAAGCGCTTTCAATATAATTCAGGAAACTTCTGGCCCTATAACGAAAGTATGTTCGCCTCGAAGCGGAAAACACGATACAATGGGCAAAGAGAAGAAGGAGGGCATTGCACATGAACTATTACCAACAGATTGATCCAATTGCAGGGGGCGGATTCGACCGAACACGGTTCCAACTTCCGACCGTAGAGAAGTCGGCGACACGGCTATCGGACCTGACAGACGGAACACCGGTTCAGACGAAAGCGCTCGTCAGTACGGTCGAAGTTCGAGAAGGCAAATCCGGGGCGAAATGGTTACAGCTCAATTTGACGACCTCGAGTGGACTCATCCGTGCCAAGCAGTGGTTGCGCGGCAATGAAGATCAATTGTTGCCGATTTACGAGTCAGGCGTCATCGAGCTCGAAGGGAAAATCGACGTCTACCCAAAACCGGACGGCGCCAAATCGATTACGATCGACCGGGCCAAACCGATTGCCCGGGACGAAGCGGTATCGTTGTTGCCAGGTCTTCCTGGAGACGAGACGATGGAACAATACGCCGACGAGCTGTTCGCGATTCTGTCGACGCTCTCGCCAGACTATCAAGCGATCGCGATGTCACTGCTCGACCGCTATTGGGACGATTTCGTTCTCGCACCGGCCGCACTGTATCATCATCATAACTATGTCGGCGGCCTCTTGAAGCACACGGTCTGTATGCTTCGACTTGGTTATCGGTTTCAAGAACAAGACGACCATTTGGCGATGGCGTTCCGGGTCATCAAAGAAGCCGAGCAGTTGCACAAAGTAGACGTATGGAATACGATGAACGGTGTAAAAGTTGAACAGGCGTTCCGCGGCACGTTCGAGTCGCTTTACGCGGCCTGTGAGGCCATCGCCGAGTTGAAAGAGCCACTCCGTTGGGACGAGCTCGCGCTCGGGATTTTGTTCCATGATATCGGTAAGTTGTTCGAGTACAGTCACTTGCTGTCGTCCCCGAACCGGTTCGAGCAACTGTTCTCGGTCAGCGGCACGAGTGAGACGACCGGGATCTCCATCAACCCGATGGGAAGCTTGATCGGACACATGCCGTACGGCGGACTTTTGTTCGAGAGAAGTCAACAAGCTGCCGGCGTCACACTTCCGCTCGACGTCCATCACCGGATTTGGCATATGATTTTGTCCCACCACGGCAAGCGCGAGTGGGGCTCGAGCGTGTTACCGGTCACGACGGAAGGATGGATGCTCCATCTGATCGACTTGTTGGATGCCCGTTATGAGAAGTGGGCGCGGGTCCACGAAAATTTATAAGGTGAGGTGCAGTACATGATTCCCGTGCAATTGGTGACCGGTTTTTTAGGCGCCGGAAAAACGACCTATATGAATCGCTTGCTAGAAGCGACGGACGAGCGATTGCTCGTCATCGTCAACGAGCTTGGCTCAGTCAATATCGACGAACAGTTGATCGTCAAGATGGACCAAGAACAGATTGAGTTATCGAACGGTTGCATCTGTTGCTCGATTCAAAGCGATTTGAGTAAGACGTTCTATCAGCTTGCGTCCAAAGATACATTTGACCGCATCGTCATCGAGACAACTGGTGTCGCCGATCCGGCACCGATCATCCAGACGATCTATTACGATGATTACTTACGGACACGGTTCAAGCTGACGGCGATTTTGACGGTCGTCGACGCTAGTCAAATGGACCGCGAATTGTTTATAGAAGGAATCCATCAAATCGCCTATGCAGATGTGATTCTGATGAACAAAGTCGACCTCGTCGATGACGTCACGCTCGAACAAGCGCATGAACGGATTAAAGCACTAAATCCGACCGTTCGGGTCATCGAGACGGTCCAGACGGTAGGGGACTATGACTTGACGGAAAATACGTTCCAGCTTTCACGAGTCGACGAGCAACTCCTCGGTCGACTGACAGCAGGGCACACGTCCGTCTCTTCACTACGGGCCGTGACGCTCACGACCGACGTCCCACTACGTCGGGAACGTGTCACGCAATACGTACGCGAGGTGCTCATGCACTATGAGGACGATGTCTATCGCTTGAAGGCGATTGTCCGTTTAGACGGAGAAACATCAAAATTCGTCGTCCAAGCGACAAATCAACTGATGGGGGCGACGTTCGCCAACGAACCGAGCGACGACTCGCGTTCCGTCTTCGTCTGGATCGGGAAGAATCTCGATCGAGACGCGCTAGCGCGCGGATTACAAGCTTGTGAGGTGGATGCATGATGAAATTGATGTTGGTCGATGGGTTTAATCTCCTGTCGCGTTATTATTTTGCCACAGAGCGTCGTCGGGCGCTCGATCCCGATGTGACGTTGAAAGGACTGCTCCGTAAAGTTGACGGGTGGACGAACGACTTCACGCATATCGCCTTCTTTTGGGACGGACCACGCGAGACGACGCATCGTTACGCCCTGTTTTCGGACTATAAAGCGACTCGCACCGGCTTACCGGAACCGTTGTTCCACGATTACGTCAAGTTGCGGGCAGCGTTGAGCGAGCGCGGCATTTTTCAGTCCGAGCTCGCCGGATATGAGGCCGACGATTTGATCGGGGCCGTCGCGACCGCGTTCCCGGGTGAATCGTATATGTATTCGTCAGACCGTGATTTGCATCAGCTGCTTTCCCCGAACGTGTTTCAAATCGTCCCGAAAAAAGGGGAAGAGATGATGATGAACCAGGACATATTCGAGACGACTTATGGAATACGGCCCGGACAGTTCGTCGATGTGAAAGCGCTCCAAGGTGATGCCTCGGACAATATTCCAGGCGTCCGCGGCATCGGACCAAAGACGGCGACGATTCTTGTCCAGTCATACGACACGGTTGAAGCGCTGTATGACATCTTGAGACAAGAAGCACTCCAAGAGGCGCATCGGAAGTTTGCGAAGAAGCTCGACGGGCAAGAAGAAGTGGCGCTCTTGTCGAAACGTCTCTCGCTCATCGATATCCATGCACCGATCGAAACGGATTGGGAGGCGTATCGCTTTGGTTCACATTTATTTTGATGCGGCGACGAACCAAGAGGCGGGTGAGAACGGTCTTGGTGTCTGGGTCAAGACGACGGACGGCACCGTATCCACGTACATCGCCAAACGTGTCGGGCTGACGAGCGTTCAGGCCGAACTCGCCGCGCTCGCGTTCGCCCTCGAAAAAGCGCATACGCTCACGGACGAATCGACGTTCATGTTCTATTCGGACGCCGAGACGGTCGTGCGGGCGCTCGAGCAGCGGTTCTTAAAAGACCAAGCGGTGCGTCCTTTGTTCGTCAAGGCGCTGACGCTGTATGACGAATTGCCAAACAAGTTCATCAAATGGATCCCGCGGGCAGAGAACCGGGCCCATGACGTGGCGAAACAGGCATTGTTGATCGGATGAGAGTCGGGCTTTGGCCCGACTTTTTGTCAATTGCAGGGGAATGATTTCTTTTTTGCAAAAGTTTCGCTAAAATGAAAGCGTAGTCAAAAAAAGAGGGGGAATTTTCATGGAATATCGGATCGAACGGGACACGATGGGGGAAATCAACGTTCCGGCTTCAGCCAAATGGGGAGCCCAAACACAGCGCAGTCTAGAGAACTTTAAAATCGGCACGGAAAAGATGCCGCTCGAGGTCGTGCATGCCTTCGCGATTTTGAAAAAAGGTGCCGCACTCGCCAACGCCGAGCTCGGTGTGTTGGAGCAAGCGAAAGCCGACGTCATCGCCGAAGTCGCCGATGAGATCGTCGCCGGGAAACATGACGCCGAGTTTCCACTCGTCGTCTGGCAAACGGGTTCAGGGACACAGTCGAACATGAACGTCAACGAAGTCATCGCCCATTTGGCGAATGATAAGTTGAAAGAGCGTGGTCAAACGCTCACGATTCATCCGAACGACGACGTCAACAAGTCGCAGAGCTCGAACGACACATATCCGACGGCGATGCACATCGCCGCCATCCTCGCTGTTGAGGACCATGTGTTGCCGTCAATCGAGGCGCTCCACGCGACGCTCGCGAAGAAGGCCGAGTCATTCATGGACATCGTCAAGATCGGTCGGACGCACTTGCAAGACGCGACGCCAGTCACGCTCGGTCAAGAGATCAGTGGTTGGGTCCGGATGCTCGAGCTGTCGAAACAGATGATTGAGCGTACGCTCGAACCGTTGACAGAGCTCGCCCTCGGCGGGACGGCAGTCGGGACGGGGATCAATGCTCATCCACGGTTCGGAGAAGTCGTGGCCGAGAAGATCTCGCAAGAGACCGGAAAACGTTTTATCACGGCCGTCAACAAGTTCCATGCGCTCACGAGCCACGATCAGCTCGTGTTCACACACGGTGCCTTGAAAGCGCTCGCCATGGATGCGATGAAGATTGCCAACGACGTCCGTTGGCTCGCTTCTGGCCCGCGTGCCGGTATCGGTGAGATCTTGATTCCGGAGAACGAACCGGGCAGCTCGATCATGCCTGGTAAAGTCAACCCGACTCAGAGTGAGGCGTTGACGATGGTCGCGGCCCAAGTGCTCGGCAATGATGCGACGATTGGATTCGGGGCGAGCCAAGGAAACTTCGAGTTGAACGTGTTCAAACCGGTCATCATGTACAACTTCCTCCAGACGTGCCGCCTGTTGACGGACAGTCTTCATTCGTTCGACGTGCATTGCGCCGTCGGCATCGAACCAGACTTAGACGTCATCGCGCACAACGTCGATCGTTCGCTCATGCTCGTGACAGCGCTCAACCCGCATATCGGCTACGAGAATGCGGCTAAAATCGCAAAACTAGCACATAAGAATGGGACGTCTTTAAAAGAAGCGGCGCTAGAGACAGGACTATTGACAGAAGAGCAGTTTGACGAATGGATTCGTCCAGAAGAGATGACATCTCCTAACCTAAAAGTTGGAAAATAAGAAAAGAGCGGTCGATGACCGCTCTTTTTCATGATGTAATGGGTCATAAGCACTATCTTATTGTCAAACAATGGGCGGAAAATAAGTAAATAGTTGTATTTTCGTGGATAAAGTCGCATAATCATAGACAGAAGAACATATCGGGGAGAACGAAACTGGGGGGGTCGGGAATGAAGCAGCAGCAACTCACAGATCGTATACATACTATTTTGACGCAAATCACGAGCGCGAGACAGATTCAAACATCAGAGATCGAGTTTTTATTAGATTGGATGAAGCAAGAAGTGAAGCGTCGCCGCTTGATGCACTTGCTTGAGATTTTCAGTCGTGTCGAGTCTGATGTTCGTGAATTGCCACCGGTCTTGACGCAAGCGGAGGCGATGGCTTTGATTGCCCCAGTGAAACGTTATATCCATACCGTCTTAGGCATCGAGCAGGAAGACGAGGATCTCGTCCTTGTTTTAGCTAACAGTTTTTCTACGTATAGCCGGTATAAACCGCGCGTCGAAAAGCTCGGGGCGCGTCCTGTCTTCTTGCAGACGTTAGAAGAGGCCGTCGAATATGACTATGAAGATGTCCCGAAAGCCATCATCATGGACGTCGAGTTGTGGGCCCGCTTCCCGGAGCGGTCGATTCAATCGTTCGTCAGCAAGATGAAGAAGCTGTATGTCCCGCTCATCGTGATCGGCACGAATGAACATTATCGCCTCGCCGCCTATTCTTACGGCTTCGATGACTATTGGGAGGAATGGGTACCGATGGAAGAACGACTCGTTCGTCTCGGACATCATATCGAGAAGGCTCGTCTCGTCTCGAACGCGCTCCTCGTCGATGAATTGACAGGCGCGTTCAACCGAAAATATTTGAAAGCGACGTTTAGCCGTTTCATGTCCCGACTTGAGCGCTCCGGTGAGAGCTTCACGCTCGCCCTGCTCGACATCGATCATTTCAAACAGTTGAACGATACGTTCGGTCATGCTTACGGGGACGAGGTGTTGCATCGCGTCGCCGAGGAAGTCCGTCTCGCCATCCGCTCGAGTGACGAATTGATTCGTTATGGCGGGGAAGAATTTCTCATCATCCTAAACGTGTCCGAGCGTCACGTCGTCGATGCGGTGCTTGAACGGGTCCGTAGGCGCATCGAGGAGATGACATTTACATATGAACATCACGTCACCGTATCGATCGGCTATACACGGGTCTGTCAGACCGGTATGACGCTCGGCGAGTGGTGTGCTTATGCCGATGAGGCGCTCTACAAGGCGAAGCGCGATGGACGCAATCGAATCATCCGCTACTCGTCAGCCGTCCGCGAGGAGAAACGGCTCGCTTACGTGACGATGAGTCCTGAGAAGTACGCTTTGCTCGCTGAGCGCTTGCCGAAGCAGCATCGTCGCTACGAGGTCATCTATCGCCCTTACGACCGTTACGCCTGTAACGATCATATGGAAATGTTTATTCTCGATGACTCGGGCACGAACGAGACGAGAGGGACCTTGTCAGCCGTCAAAGAGCAACGCGGCAAGTACAGCCACATCTTGGCCGTATCGAAACGAACCGCGCTCGAGCTCGGGGCGCTGTATGATGACTTGGCCGAGCAGGACCATCAGGACACGATCACTGAAAAAATCGAGCAATGGCTCGAAAAATTACCCGATTAGAAAAGGGACGTCGACTCAGTCGATGTCCCTTTTGTCATATTGACGGAATGTGAAGCTATAGGCATGCCGTTCGTCGGCCGGATGAAACTGTTCGTTCGTCACGATAAGACCGTCCGGAAGGGACGGATAAAACGTGTCCGCCTCGAACGTGCCATCGACCTCGGTGACGAAGAACCGGTCCGTTATCGAAAGCGTCTGCTCATAGAGCGTCGCGCCACCGATGATATAAAGGTCTGTCGTCTCGTCTTTAAGCGACTCGAGGTCGTGCCACACATCGACACCTTCAGCCGAAAAGGTGCGGTCCGACGTGACGACGATATTGCGTCGGTTCGGCAGCGGCCGACCAATCGATTCAAACGTCTTTCGTCCCATGACGACCGTTTGACCCGTCGTGACAGCTTTGAACTGTTTCAAGTCATCGGGCAGGCGCCACAACAAGGCGTTATCTTTCCCGATTTCCCGATTGCTCCCGATGGCGACGACATGGATGATCATACGCTCACTTCTCCTTTAATGTGTGGATGAGGGTCATAGCCGACAATCTCGAAGTCTTCAAACCGGAAGTCCTCGATGGATGACACGTCACGCAGGATGTTCAATGTCGGGAGCGGTCGTGTCTCACGCGTCAATTGCAGCTTCACTTGTTCGAGGTGATTATGGTAAATGTGGGCGTCGCCGAGCGTATGGACGAAGTCTCCGACCTCAAGCCCGGTCACATGGGCGACCATATGCGTGAGCAAAGCGTAAGACGCGATATTGAACGGGACACCGAGGAACGTGTCAGCGCTTCGTTGATAGAGCTGGCACGACAATTTGCCGTCCGCGACGTAAAACTGGAACATGAGATGGCACGGCGGCAACGCCATGTCTTCAAGTTGCCCTGGATTCCAGGCCGAGACGATGAGTCGGCGCGAGTCAGGGTTCGTTTTGATTTGCTCGATTACTTGCGCGAGCTGGTCGACAGTCGTGCCGTCTGGTTTCGGAAACGAGCGCCACTGAGCCCCGTAGACAGGACCGAGATTACCGTCCTCGTCGGCCCACTCGTTCCAAATACGAACCCCGTTGTCTTGAAGGTATTTGACGTTCGTGTCGCCGGTGATGAACCAGAGCAGTTCATGGATGATGGAACGCGTATGTAATTTCTTCGTCGTGATCAGGGGGAACCCGTCCTGAAGGTTGAAACGCATCTGGTAGCCGAACACGCTCGTCGTCCCGGTCCCGGTGCGGTCTTCTTTGACGACCCCGTTCTCGAGGATATGGGTGCATAAATCATGGTATTGTTTCATGTGGGAAGTCCCCTTTCTCGTTCAAAAATTTACAAAAAGACGCACTCATTATAACACAATATATTGACGACATAACGTTTCGATTTCTATATACAGATTTTGCAAGCGATAATTATCTCGGATTTAACATGAAACCATATCGTAATGGGAGGGACTAATCTGTATGGAAAGATGTGGTCTCAGGTAGCTTCGTTATGTTTCGATTCGCATACAAATAAACGTCTCCGAAGATATCGACTTGATCACCTTGAACACGAAGTGCACAATCTTTGTTCGACAAATAGATTGGTAATTCTTCGGATAAGAGGGCGAGTTCTTGTTTGACGATGTGCATGTGATGTTCGAGATCGAAGTGGGAGAGCACCGAAAAATCGTTGAGGGCCACGCCCTGGAAAATCGTTGGGGTTGAAACCTCATAACCCATGAATGGCGAGCATAACCAAGACAAAGACATATTGATTGCGCCTGCACTAGCGCCTATGACGATGGCCTCGCTTTGTTGAATCGATTGGATTAGGTCATATTCATGTATGAACTGATTTTGCTTGACGGTGTCCCCACCTAACAAGAAGATCATCGAAGCTGCTTTAAGAAGATGTTTTGCATTAGTTCGGTCCGTTTCATAATTGATTACGTGATAGTCGTTGAACAAGATGCCGGCTTCCTGTAACCACGATAGCTCGATAACACCATTTTCCGCAGTTGAGGCAGGGTCCGAGCTGATCATTACGAGGGACTGCCGATTTGTCACGTCTCGTGATAAGGCATCTGCCAAATGAGTTGGGAAAAAATCGTTGAACCATCCAAGATAGTAGCACGTCTTCATAGTGAGCCTCCTTCGTATGGAAGTTCTTTCAATAAATTGATTAGAATCAATCTCATTGTAACCGAATTGGTTGAAATTTTTTCCATAAATAATATGTGATTGTTTATAATGAAGAAGACAAACGAGTTCACCTTGTCATGTTGATTGATGTACGTTCAAAAGGAGGATTATCGTGAAGAAGCAATCATTAATTTTCTTATTATCCGTATGCTTACTGAGCCTTGGCCTAATCGGAAATCTTGTTTTTGAAACGATGGGCTTTTTCTTAAATCCAACCATTCAGGTGATCAGCATCCCAATCGCATCCACTGAAGGGTACTTCATCCATGGACTTATCGCCCTTGCCATTACTTTTCTTGGGTTATTTCTGCTTCCTTTCGCATTGAATCGTAACAAAGTAAAAATCACTTCCGTTTTTCTGTTGGCGGTCATTCTTATTCCTCAGCTTGTTTGATGAAAAACTCATTCCAGGAACCAGATGACTTTTCCATCTAGTTTTATTTTATTGAGACGGTGAATTCATTAGTAACTACTGCACGTCTTAAGAGGAGGGTTACGATGAAAGCAGTGATTTGTACCGCATATGGGCCACCTGACGTGTTACAGCTCCGAGAGGTCGACAAGCCTGTGCCAAAATCGGATGAGTTGTTGATCAAAGTTCACACCACTGCCGTCCATTCCGGCGACCGTCGATTACGGGCTCTTGATGTACCGGCTCTAGGTAAGCTCCCGATGCGAGTCATCGTCGGTTTCAAGGCGCCGCGCCAACCGATTCTTGGTGTCGTCTTGGCAGGGGAGATCGTCGAGACGGGTAGTCGCGTTGAAGACCTCAAGGTCGGTGACCGTGTCTATGCGCTGACCGGGATGCGGTTCGGCGGCTATGCCGAATATGCGTGTGTCAAAGCGAATAAATGTGTCGAACGCATGCCGACAAACGCTAGTTTTGTCGAAGCGGCCAGCTTGCCGTTCGGAGGGACGACTGCCCTTCATTTTTTGCGCAAAGTGAACATCGAACAAGCGAAGACCGTATTGATTTATGGGGCTGCCGGGGCAGTCGGTTCGATGGCCGTTCAAATCGCGAAACATTACGGGGCTCACGTAACGGCAGTCTGTCGAGAGCGAAACTTCGAACTCGTCACAAGTCTCGGCGCGGACGTGGTGATTGACTACACCATAGACGGCTACGACGAGAAACTGACCACATACGACGCCGTGTTCGATGCGGCCGGGAAAATCGATAAGCGGTTGGCCCGGAAACATGTCGCCGAACACGGGAAATTCAGTTCTGTCGCCGGACAAGGACCTGCGAGTGAACGGAAAGAGGATTTGACTTTCCTGAACGATCTGTTTGAAGCCGGCCGAGTAAAGGCCGTCATCGATTCGGTTTATCCGCTCGAGGACATCGTCGCGGCGCACCGTTACGTTGATGCCGGAGGAAAGGCTGGAAATGTGATTGTGACCGTGACACAAGCAAATTGATTCAAGTTAAGCGACGTGCGTTTCATCAATCGTCCCTGTTTTCGCCACGTGGCTTATGGGGTATACTTGTGAAAGACAAATAAAGGGAGGGATTCGATGCAATTACAAGGTAAGAATGTCCTGCAAATCGTCAGTGACGACTTTGAAGACTTAGAATTATGGTATCCGGTCCATCGGTTACGCGAGGAAGGTGCAAACGTCATCCTCGCCGGCGAGAAGGCAGATCACGCCTATATCGGTAAGTACGGCGTTCCAGCCAAATCGGACATCGCGTTCGATGACGTCGACATCTCATCGTACGACGCTATCCTCGTCCCAGGTGGCTGGTCACCCGACTTGTTGCGCCGCTTCGATTCGGTGAAAGGGTTCGTCCGCTATATGCATGACGAGAAACGGCCAATCGGTCAAATCTGTCACGCGGGCTGGGTATTGATTTCAGCGAAGATTCTTGATGGTGTCAACGTCACGAGCACACCGGGTATTAAAGATGATATGGAAAACGCGGGTGCGATTTGGCACGATGAGCCGGTCGTCGTCGACGGTCATATCGTCTCGAGCCGCCGTCCGCCTGACCTGCCTGACTATATGCGGGAATTCATTAAAGTCATGGCCAAGAACTGAAAATAGAATAAAGGGGTTAACGACAGTTGAGACTTAAATCGAATCCAGTTCTCCGTAAATCAATGGAGACAACAGCTTATAGCGCCACGCCGATGACGAAAGCCGGTACGTGGTCGAAAGTGTTCACGCTGCTCTTGCTCGTCACGGCAGCCGCCGGGACGACGTGGATGCTCGTGCCGACAATCGGGGAGGCGTTATTGTTCCCGCTCATGATCGGCTCGCTCATCCTCGGCTTGGTCTTAGCACTCGTCATCACGTTCAAACCGAGAACGGCACCGGTCGTCGCGCCATTGTATGGTATTGTCGAAGGGGTGTTCGTCGGGTTGATCTCGTACTTCTTCGAAGCGATGCTTCCGGGCATCGTCGGCCGTGCCGTCTTGACGACGTTCATCGTCGCGTTCGCGATGTGGTTCGTCTACTCGACGGGTCTCGTCAAAGTGACGCAAAAGTTCCGCGCCGGTGTCACGGCCGCGATCTTTACGGTCATGTTGCTTTATCTCGTTCAAATCGGGATGAGTTTCTTCGGTTCAGGACTCCCGTTCATGACGGGCTCGTCACCGCTTGCCATCGGCGTGCAATTTGTAATTGTCATCATCGCCTCACTCGCGCTCGTGCTTGATTTCGACTATATCGCTCGTCAAGTCGAGAGCCGGGCTCCGAAAGAGCTCGAATGGGTCGCGGCGTTCGGGTTGATTGTGACGCTCATCTGGCTCTATATTGAAATTCTTGATTTACTGTATCGCCTCGCCATGCGCGACTGATCATCGGCCTTCGGGCCGGTGATTTTTTATGAAAGGAAAGGATGTGAAGCCGTCATCGAACCGATGATGGCGCTACTGTTATGAAAAAAGTGATTGTGATTGGATCAGGAATCGTCGGCATCTCGACCGCGTACCATCTGGCCGGGAAGGCCGACGTCACCGTCATCGACCGTAAAGAGAAGGGCCGTGCGACCGACGCGGCAGCAGGCATCGTCTGCCCGTGGATCGCCCAGCGCCGGAACAAGGCGTGGTACGCGCTCGCCAAAGGGGGCGCTCACTACTACGCGACCGTCGTGGACGATTTGAAGCGAGAAGGAGAGACGGAGACCGGCTATAAACGCGTCGGGACGCTCGCCTTGCACGAAGACAAAAAATTGAACGAGATGCAAGAGCGGACGGCGCTACGCCGTGAAGAAGCCCCGGAAATCGGCGATTTGACCCGGATGACGGCAGAAGAAGCGAGAGCGCTGTTCCCGCCGCTCTCGGACGAATATGACGCCCTTCTCGTCGAAGGAGGGGCACGCGTCGATGGGGAGAAGTTAAGAGCGGCGCTCGAACGGGTCGCCGTAAAACGCGGTGTGACCTTGATTGACGGTTCGGCCGTGCTCGTTGAAGCGGACGGCTATCATGTCGAATGTGATGGTATCCGCTTTGAGGCGGATGAAATCGTACTCGCCTGCGGGGCGTGGTTGCCCGAGTTGATGGAACCAATCGGGTACACGGCCCGTGTCGCCGGGGAGAAGGCGCAAATCGTGCACGTGCAGCTACCTGATACGGACGCATCCGACTGGCCGGTCGTCATGCCGCCGCGGCGCCGCTATTTGCTCGGATTTGAAGAAGGACGAATCGTCATCGGCTCGACGCATGAGCGGGACAAGGCGTTCGACGCACGACCGACGGCGATCGGGATTCATGAAGTGCTCTCAAAAGGGCTAGAATCGGCCCCGGGACTCGCTGAGGCCGAACTGATTGAGACGCGGGTCGGCTTCCGTCCGGTCACGCCGAACTCGATCCCGATTCTTGGCCGCGTGCCTGGAGCGGAGCAGTTGCTCGTCGCGAACGGTCTCGGCTCGTCCGGTTTGACGGTCGGCCCGTTCATCGGGAAAGTGCTCGCCGACCTTGTTATAAGCGGAGATTGTGAGCTCGATCTATCACTCTATCCAATCGAGGAATCGGTGTTTAGAACGAAAGACAGCTAATCATAAGAAGGGGGAGTACGAATGCGGTACGAATTTGATTTGATTGACGATGAAAATGATGAGTTTGAGCAGCTGGCGGATAATGTAGGCACGGTCATGGTGTTTGATGAGTCGTGGGAAAATGTCAGCCCGCAAAGCAAGGTGATGATCTCCTTAAGCCGAAATGCCATGATTGGGCTCGGCACGGAGTTGATTCGCATGGCCCACCGCTTTGAAGTCGGTCGACACGTTCATGTTGAACCGATGATGGAAGGACTGGTTTGTCAACGCATGGGTGTTTTCATGACGCCTGAAAGCTCGGAACTGATTATCGCCTGTGGAGACGAATTGGACGTGGATTCGTACATCCCCCCTGAACTTCAAGAGTAGCATCTCTTCTACTACGTTAACGGAATATAAAAAGTCGCCTATCCCTTCTTACACACACATGAAGGGGAAGGCGACTTTTTAGTTATTTCCGGATGATGCCGTGAAGGAAAAATCGGAAATAGTCTTGCATCGAATCGGTCATCGGTGACGTCGACAGGCTCGGGTCGGACAAAATCGCCTGCTGCACGAGTTGGACGTAGCGTAAGTACGAATCGGTCGACAGCTCCGGGTCGATGGCCCCGCTCGTCTTCCCGTACTCAATCAATTGCCGGAATGCGGCGTAGCCTCGTCCTGCCAACTGTTGCCACGAGGCGTCCGCTTGAATCATCGAAGTGATCGTCTCGTCGAACAGCCCGGCCGTCTCGATTTTACGAGACAAAATCTCGATCAGTAATTGATCGAACGGGACGGTGTCAGCGATTTGTGACTCGATCCATCCCATCTGTTCCTCCGTCATTTCGGTCAAGACGGCGACAATCACTTGTTCTTTGGAGCCGAAGTAATTATAAATCGATACCGGTGAGACCGAGGCGGCGCGAGCAAGCTCACTCACCGTGAAACGGGACTGCTTCTCGTTCATTAGCCGAAAGGCGGCGTCTAAGATTGCTCGTCGTTTCGTTTCAGTTCGTTTTGTGAATCCATCCATGATGACCCTCGCTTCTCTAATGTTTTGTAATCAATATACCATTTCCATTTCAAAAAATAACGTGATATACTAGTTTTGTAATCATATATATAATAAATTTCAAAACTAAGGAGTGAGTGCGGTGATTCAAATTAAAGGACTGACGAAGCGTTTCGATGCGTCACACGGCATCTTCGACGTGTCGTTCACGGTCGAGCCGGGAACCGTGTTCGGATTTATCGGACCGAACGGGGCGGGGAAATCGACGACGATTCGTCACTTGATGGGGTTGCTCCACGCTGAATCGGGTGTCGCCACCGTCATGAGACATGATTGCTGGAACGAGAGTGAGACGGTGAAGGCGCTTGTCGGCTATTTGCCTGGCGAGATCAATTATCCACAGGACATGACTGGGGAAGATGTCATCCGACTGACTCGGAAACTTCATGTGACGAGCGCGGAGCGCGAACGGAAGTTGCGTGACGTGTTCGCCTTCGATACGTCACTCAAAGTGCGCAAGATGTCGAAAGGAATGAAACAAAAACTTGCCATCGTCACCTGCTTCATGAAAGATGTGCCGGTTTATATTCTCGATGAACCGACGAGCGGGCTCGACCCGCTCATGCAGGAACGGCTCGTCGATTGGGTCATCGCTGAGAAAACAGCGGGCAAGGCGGTCTTGATGAGTTCCCACCACTTCCCGGAGATGGAGAAGACGTGTGACCGGGCCGCACTCATCCGTGATGGTCGGATGATCATCGAAGCGGAGATGACCGAGTTAAAACGGCATAGTCAGAAGACGTATCGGATCGAATTGAAGGACGAGGCGGCAGCAATGCGGTTGAGCGAAGAAATCGGTTCGCGTAACGGTGTGGTCGTCACCGTCACTTTATCGACGGTCGAAGAGTTGAACGACTTGATTCATCGACTCGCCCGTCACGAAGTCCAATCGTTGTCGAGCGGCACGGACGAACTCGAGCATCTGTTCATGCAATATTATGGGGAGGCGAAATAAATGGTTCTCATCTCGGCACTGTTTAAACAAAATCGTAGCTGGATTCTTGGGTACTCGCTCGGGACGAGCCTCTACTTGTTCTTTTTGGCGGCGGTGTTCCCATCCATCCAAGAGACGGGGCTGATTGAAGGAAAGTTGGATTCGTTGCCACCCGAGTTGCTAGAAGTGTTTAAAATCGACCCGAACTTGGCGATGGACAACGTCATCAATCTGCTCGCGGGCAATTACTATGGGCTCATCTTTTACGTATTGGCCATCCTGTTCGCGCTCACGTTCGCCTCACGGCTCATGGCTAAACCGGTCGATTCAGGTGAGGTCATGCTTTATTTGGCCGCACCGATTTCACGTGCCGGTTACGTGACGGCTAGTATGGTGTTGCTTGTGATCGCGAGTGGTATACTCGTCGGGTTGAACGGGCTCAGTCTGATGCTCGCCAACGTCCTATTTGATTTACAGATCGACATCGGCTTACTGTGGACGCTTCAGTTGAACGCAGGACTGATTCTAGTCGTCCTCGGTGCGCTCGCCTATGTGCTCGCAAGCCTGTTCGACGACAGCACACGGTCATATATGGTCACGGGTGGGATTTTCGCGCTCTTCTTGATGGCGAACGTCTTCTCGGGATTTAGTGACCAGCTCGACTGGTTGAATACGTTATCGATTTTCTCGTTGTTTGACGCCAATGCTCAAATCCAAGGGGAATCAGCGTTTCGTTCTTTCATCTGGTTGGGGGGACTTCTCATCGTCGCCATGCTGTTGTCTTATGGACGTTTTACCCGAAAAGATTTGACGATTTAGTTTTTCGAAATAGAATGACGGGTATGATACAATCAGCTCGAACAGATTGGAAAGGGGAATGATTGTATGCAACTCGCAACGTTACGCAACGGTGTCAAAATTCCAATGATCGGCTTTGGGGTATGGCAAGTCGACAACGAGACGGAGGCGCCACAGGCTGTCGCCGAGGCACTGAAAGTCGGATATCGCCATATCGATACGGCAGCCGTTTATAAGAATGAAGAAGGCGTCGCCAAAGGGATTCAAACATCAGGCGTCGCTCGTGAAGATATCTTTTTGACGTCGAAGATTTGGAACGAAGATATCCGCCAGCGCCGGACGAAAGAAGCGTTTGACGAATCACTCGCTCGACTCGATACGGACTATTTGGATCTCTGCCTCCTCCACTGGCCAGTCGACGGGTTCGTCGAGGCATGGAAAGATTTGATTGACCTCTATGAGGCCGGTAAAATCAAGGCAATCGGGGTGTCGAACTTCAAAGAACACCATCTCGAAACGTTGAAAGAAGCGGGTCTCATGACGCCCCTCATCAATCAAATCGAGTTGCACCCGCAACTGCCGCAACCGGATCTCGTCGAGTATTGCCAAGACGAGGGCATTCAAGTCGAGGCCTGGAGCCCGCTCATGCAAGGGAAGTTCCTCGACATCCCGACTTTCGCTGAGATCGCGGAGAAACACGGCAAGACGCCGGCGCAAGTCGTGCTTCGCTGGCATTTGGACACGGGGAATGTCGCGCTTCCGAAATCCGTCACACCGCACCGCATTCAAGAGAACTTCGAAGTGTTCGACTTTGCGCTCGATGCGGACGACTTGGCGAAAATCGACGCCGTGGCGACGCATGACCGCCTCGGTCCGGACCCGGATGAGATCGACTTCTAAACAATTGATGCTATTGTCCACGAACTCAGGTGGGCGATCCCGAATGCGGTGACACTGCCGTTTCTTTGACACGACTCCGGTTTAGGCCGGGGTCGTTTTATTATGTGTCCAGCGAGTTATTCAAGAGCTAGTCCAGATGTGTATGAGCGTTGGCACATGGGTATAGAAAACTATGCTAATAAAGGAGGTGTCAGGTCTTCTTCGGAGGATCCTACTTATGGACTTATCAAAATGGCCTTTAATCAACTGGCTGGCGTTTTTAGCGACAGTCGTCATCAACTACTTCGCGAGCGGTGAAAATGCGGCCGTGTCGGACCGAATCGATATTTACTTCAAACCGGCCGGCTACGCGTTCTCGATTTGGGGCGTGATTTATATCGCGCTCGCCGTCTGGCTCGTCTTGCAACTGAAGAAAGGGTCGGTTGCGAACCGGCAGGCGAATCGGATGAAAGCGGGCTTTCTCGTCTCGTGTATCTTGAACGGCCTCTGGTTGCTCACGTTCACGAACGAGTGGTTCATCGCTTCGCTCGTCGTCATGATCGCATTTCTCGCGACGCTCGCCTGGCTCTATTACATCGCCTTCCGGACGTCGACAAGTTGGCTCGACCGGTTCCCGTTCTCGATTTATATCGGCTGGGTGTCCGTCGCGACGATCGTCAACGTGTTCGTCGTCATGAACCGAGAAAATGTCACCACGTTGCTCGGGCTCGACGAACTGGCTTGGACGTCGCTCATGCTCATGGTCGGTGTTGTCCTCGCACTCGTCTTCATGTGGTGGCATCGTGACTTCATCTATCCGCTCGTCTTCGTCTGGGCCTACGTCGCCATCTTCGCACGAATCGACAATGCGACGCTTTATGTCGTCCTCGTCAGTGCCTTGATTTTGCTCACCCTCGGTTATGTCGGCTTGATCATTTGGAAAAAACCACGGGCATTCTTGCATCACTCACGAAAAACGGTTGAATAAGGTCGAAAGCAGAAGCGGTAGCTCAATAGACTACCGCTTTTTTGCGAATTTATTTGAGTTCTTATGAACCTATATATCAATATATTTTATGGATAATTATTCTTTATGCATTATAACATGTTTTCAAAAATTGCTTGATAACGCTAATGAATCCGCTTACATCGATATAGTGGTGGACGTGAATTATGCAGAATGGTATACAAGACCCTTGATTTATCAGAATATTTAGAACAAAATAAAATTTACGAAACAAGATCGAGAGAGAGGGGTTGATTCGATGAAGCGAACAGGCTTGTACGATTCACGATTCGAAAAAGACGCATGTGGCATTGGGCTATATGTCAACCTAAACGGAGAGAAGAAACACGACATTGTCAGTAAATCATTATCGATGCTCTGTAAGCTGGAACACCGGGGCGGGCAAGGCGTCATCGATGCCGGAGACGGCGCGGGGATCATGACCGAGCTACCGCACGAACTGTTCCTCGAGACGATGAATTTGCCGACACCAGGTCGCTACGCGGTCGGGATGGTCTTTTTCCAACCTGACGAATCACGGCTGCAAGAAAAGCAACGGCAGATGGAAGCGATTGCCGATGAGTTTGACTATGCGACCATCGCCTGGCGTGAGGTCCCGGTCGATAGTTTGGCCATTGGGGAACACGCCCGGGTGACACAGCCGACGATTTATCAATGGTTCGTTTCTTGCCCATTCGCAGACTACGACTCGAACGAGCGGACACTCTACCAACTCAGACGAACGATTGAGAAGACCGAAGACTTGAATCTATACATGCCGAGTTTATCGACGAAGACGATCGTCTATAAAGGGATGCTGACGCCTGAACAGATTGAGCGATTTTATCTCGATTTGCAGGCGCCGGCCTATAAGAGCACGTTCGGTATCGTCCATTCTCGCTTCTCGACGAACACGTTCCCATCATGGGAGCGGGCCCATCCGAACCGCATGATTGTGCACAACGGAGAAATTAACACACTCCGCGGCAATATCGACGCGATGCGAGCGCGCGAAGGCGTGACATCGACCGATTTGTTCGAGGACGTGAATCAGCTGTTCCCAGTCCTTCAAGAGACGGGCAGCGATTCGTCGATGCTCGATAACGCCTTCGAGTTCTTCACACGGACCGGACGTTCCATCGCTCATACGGCGATGATGCTCATCCCTGAGCCGTTCGCAGAAGTGAAAATAGATCCGTTCAAAAAAGACTTCTACCAATATCATTCATCGATCATGGAGCCTTGGGATGGACCGACTGGTGTCGTCTTCACGGACGGCCGTCAAATCGGCGCCATCTTGGATCGGAACGGACTGCGACCGATGCGTTACATCGAGACGCTTGATGGCGAACTCATCTTGTCGTCTGAGAGCGGCGTCATTCCCGTACAAGCCGAGAACGTGAAGTCGAAACAGCGACTTCGTCCAGGCCAGCTCCTATTGATCGACTTAGAGTCGAAACGCCTCATCCCTGACGCGGAAATCAAACAGACGATCGCGCGAGCCGAGCCGTACGGTAAATGGTTGAAGCAGATGACTAAGCTTGAAGAGTCTCCGGTCGAAGAGCCGTTCGTCGCCGAACTGCACCGGAAACAGCGGGCGTTCGGTTACACGAAAGAAGATATCGAACAATATCTCGTCCCACTCATCCTTGAGAAGAAAGACCCGATTGGTTCGATGGGTCATGACCAACCGGTCGCGGTCTTGTCTGAACGGCCACGCTCATTGTTCCATTACTTCAAACAGCACTTCGCCCAAGTCACGAATCCGCCAATCGATGCATTGCGTGAGAAGATCGTCACGGCCACGTTCACGTGGCTCGGACCACTCGCGAACCCGGTCCACACCGGTCGCGGTCATGCGCGTCGCGTCTGGCTCAAACATCCGTTCCTTGATGCGGCCGCGGTCGAACAAGTGAACGAGACGCTTCGCGTCGAACGGGTCGAGACGACATACGAACACGACCTCGAGGCTGCCCTTGAGACGTTGTTCGAACGTGTCGAAGGGCTCGTCCGCGATGGGGCTGAAGTCATCATCTTGTCAGACCGAAGCATGAACGAAAACCTGCTGGCGATGCCGTCGCTCCTCGTCTTGAGCGCCGTCCACCAACATTTGATTCGCGTCAATCTTCGCGCGTCGTGCAGTCTCGTCGCTGAGAGTGGCGAAGTGCGTGAAGTGCACCAAGCGGCCGCCTTGATTGGGTACGGCGCTGACGCCGTCTATCCGTATCTCGCCTATGCGACGATTGCCGAGGCGGTCGAGGCCGGTCAACTGCCATACTCGTTCACAGAAGCCGTTCGCCGCTATCAGACGGCATCGGTCGATGGCATCGTCAAGATCATGTCGAAGATGGGGATCTCGACCGTACAAAGTTACCGTGGGGCCCAAATCTTTGAGGCGGTCGGGATTGACCGTGCCTTGATCGAACGCCATTTCCGCGGGACGACATCACAGTTGTCCGGTGTCGGTTTCACTGAACTCGAAGAAGAGTCGCGCCGCCAGCATGAAGCTGCCTACGAGCGGGAACGACCGCTCGAGGCCGGAGCCGATTTCCAGTGGCGCGCTGATGGGGAAGAGCACGCCTTCAACCCGAAGACGATTCATTTGCTCCAGCGTGCCTGCCGCGAGAACGAGCGCCGGTATTATGACGCTTACGTCAAACTCCACGAGTCGTCAGGCCAATTCTTACGTCAATTGTTCGCGTTCAAACAACAAGATGCGATTTCGATTGATGAAGTCGAGTCGGTCACTTCGATCGTCAGCCGCTTCAAGACGGGAGCAATGTCGTTCGGATCCTTGTCGAAAGAGGCGCACGAGACGCTCGCCATCGCCATGAACCAAATCGGCGGCAAGAGCAACTCAGGAGAAGGCGGGGAGGACCGGAATCGGTTCACCCCTGATGAGGACGGCAGTGAACGCGTCAGTCGCATCAAGCAAGTCGCGAGCGGTCGTTTCGGTGTGACGGCCGAATATTTGTATCACGCCGATGAGATTCAAATCAAGATGGCGCAAGGTGCGAAGCCGGGTGAGGGTGGACAATTGCCAGGGAACAAAGTATATCCATGGGTCGCCGAAGTGCGCGGCTCAGTCCCAGGTGTCGGACTCATCTCGCCACCGCCGCACCACGACATCTATTCGATTGAAGATTTGGCTCAGCTGATCTTCGACTTGAAGCACGTCAACCCGAACGCGAAAATCAGCGTCAAACTCGTCTCGAAGTCAGGCGTCGGGACGATCGCGGCCGGTGTCGCCAAGGCGAACGCCGACACGATTGTCATCAGCGGCTATGACGGAGGAACCGGGGCGTCACCACGGACATCAATCAAGCATACGGGACTCCCGTGGGAGCTCGGTCTGCTCGAGACGCACCAGACGCTCGCGTTGAACGGACTCCGGGGCCGCGTCACACTCGAGACCGACGGTAAGCTCATGACCGGGCGTGATATCGTCCTTGCCGCCATCTTCGGCGCCGAAGAATACGCGTTCGCGACGGCGCCGCTCGTCGTGCTCGGTTGTATTATGATGCGGGCGTGTCACCTCGACACGTGTCCGGTCGGTGTCGCCACACAAGACCCGGCCTTGCGCGCAAAGTTCATGGGCAAACCCGAACACGTCGTCAACTTGATGACGTTCCTCGCCGAAGACGTGCGAGAGATTTTAGCCTCGCTCGGTGCGAAATCGCTCCGTGACGTCATCGGCCGGACCGACTTGTTAGAGGAAAGCGTCTGGAAACAAGAACATCCGAAAGCGAGAACACTTGATTTGGCACCGATGCTATCGATTCCGACAGCGTTGCCGGAAAAAGAAGAGCTGCCGCATCCGGCCTATCAGTCGTATGACCACCGAAAATTGATCCCGGCCGTATCACGCTCGATCAAGTCGCTTCAACCGACGTTCTTCGTCGGTCGCGTCCGCAACACGGACCGCGCCGTCGGGACGATGCTCGGGCATGAAGTGACGAAAGTGCATGGCAACGTCGGTCTCGCCGAGGATACGATTTCACTTCGCCTCAGCGGATCGGCCGGCCAAAGTTTAGGGGCGTTCCTGCCGAGCGGGATCACGATCTCGGTCATCGGCGACGCGAACGATTACGTCGGGAAAGGCTTGAGCGGTGGAAAACTCGCCGTCATCGCCGAGAAACATGCCCCGTTTGAAGAGAGCGAACAAGTCATCGCGGGGAACGTCTGTCTCTACGGCGCGACGTCCGGGATGGCGTTCTTCAACGGTCATGTCGGAGAACGATTTGCCGTCCGTAACTCGGGTGCGGTCGCTGTGACAGAAGGCGTCGGCGATCACGGCTGTGAGTACATGACCGGTGGGACGGTCGTCGTCCTTGGTACGGTCGGTCGTAACTTTGGGGCCGGGATGTCGGGCGGAGTGGCCTACCTTTACGGGGACCAGGTGTACGAACAACTTGTCAACGAAGAGCTCGTCTCGATTGATCGAGAGTTGACCGATGAAGATGCCGAACAGATTTACGCGTTGCTCGAGATGCACCAGTTCCATACGGACAGTGTGAAAGCGAGAGCCGTACTTGAGGCGTTTGAGCAAGAACGAAAACGCTTCGTCAAAGTCGTACCGCGTGACTATGCGAACGTACTTGACGTCATGCGTCACATCGAGGCGACGCGTCCGGAATTGAGTGACGCCGACCGCGCCCTCGAACTATTCCGCGTCGTGACTGAAGGAGGGGGAGCATGAGACATAAATTTATCGATATCCCACGGGAGACATTGCCAGAACGTTCCGTCCTCGAACGGATTCATGATTACAGTGAATACGCTTCACGGATGGAAGACGGACCGATCGTCAATCAAGCCGAGCGTTGCATGGATTGCGGCACCCCGTTCTGTCACGTCGGGGACATGATCGGTCAAGAGACGATCGGCTGTCCAATCCACAACTTGATTCCCGAATGGAATAAGCTCGTCTCGGATCAAGATTGGTATCGGGCCTACGAACGATTGATGGAGACGAACAACTTCCCAGAGTTTACGGGGCGTGTCTGTCCGGCCCCGTGTGAAGGGTCGTGTACGCTCGGCATCAGCGAGGATCCGGTCGCGATCAAATCGATCGAACGGACGATCATCGACCGCGCGTTCGAGGAAGGTTGGGTCAAGCCACGTCATGTCAAGAAACGGACCGGACACCGTGTTGCCATCATCGGCAGCGGGCCGGCCGGACTCGCGGCGGCTGATCAATTGAACCAGCTCGGCCATGCGGTCACAATTTATGAGAAAGCGGATGAGGCGGGCGGCCTGTTATTCTATGGTATCCCGAACATGAAGCTGGAGAAGGACGTCGTCCGTCGTCGCGTACGGCTACTCGAGGCAGAAGGGATTCGCTTCAAGACGGGCGTCAACGTCGGGACCGATGTGACGATCGAGTCACTCCGTCACACGTACGATGCCGTCATTCTCGCGACAGGGGCTCAAAAACAACGGACGCTCGGCATCGATGGGGATGATGCCATAGGCGTTGAGCCGGCGATGGATTATTTGACCGAGTCGACGCGTACGCTCGGCGGGAAATCGCTCGACGCCCGATACGACGCGAACGGGAAAGACGTCATCGTCATCGGTGGCGGGGATACGGGCGCGGACTGTGTGGCGACGGCGATCCGTCAAGGCGCCAAGTCGGTGACACAGTTCGGGAAGCACCCGGAGAAAGGCATGTTCCGGGCACCGGAACGGCCATGGCCGCTCCAGCCGGACACGTTGTCGACCGATTATGCCTATGCGGAAGCGATTGAACACTTCGACCACGATCCGCGCACGTATTTGATTCGGTCGAACCGGGTTATCAAAGATGGAGACTGTGTCGTCGGGATTGAGACGGAACGGATGGAGAAAATCGTCAAACCCGACGGACAGGCGACGTTCTTCGTCGTCGACGGGTCGGTCGAGACGTATCCAGCCGATCTCGTCCTTGTCGCCATCGGGTTCGAACGACCGGAGCGAGAGCTCCGGAAGGTCGGCATCGAGGCGAACCATGACTATACGTCGAACGTCGAAGGTGTGTTTGTTGCAGGGGATGCTAGACGGGGACAAAGTTTGATTGTTTGGGCAATCCGAGAAGGTCGCGAGGTCGCGGATACCGTCGACGGATACTTGAACACTTGTCAACAACAGCTAAAAACTTCATCATAAAAAGGAGCGACGAATTCGTCGCTCCTTTTTACATGGACATTTAGGAGGAGTCAGAAATGATTATCGAAATCCTCATGTACACCGGGGTTTGGTTTTTACTCGTGCTCGTCTTGCTCGGCACGATTTACGCTCGGCGCAATCGGAAGTGATTACAACACCATGGCGGCGATCAAGCCGAAGACGATGAGCGGGATATTGTAGTGGAGGAACGTCGGCCACACCGTCTCACGCAAGTGGTCGTGTTGACCGTCGGCGTTCAAGCCGCTCGTCGGTCCGAGTGTCGAGTCACTTGCCGGGCTACCAGCATCACCGAGTGCACCGGCCGTCCCGATGATGGCGATTGTCGCCTCGACCGAGAAACCGTATTGGATGCAAAGCGGGACGAAGATGGCCGCGATGATTGGAATCGTCGAGAAACTCGAACCGATTCCTAACGTGATCACGAGTCCGACGAGGAGCATGACGAGCGCGGCGACAAATTGTGAGTCGCCCATGATGCCGCTTGCGCCACTGACGAGCGGATCGATGGCACCGGTCGCGCGGATGACGGCGGCAAAACCGCTCGCTGCAATCATGACGAAGCCGATGAAAGCCATCATGCGCATCCCGCTCGTGAAGATGTCGTCTGCCTCTGACCAAGGGATGAGGCGAAGCAGCGTCAACAGAATGAGTCCTGAGACGGCCGATGCGATCATCGATTCGGTCTGAAGTTGAACGACGAGCACGACGAGGACGACGGCAGCTGTGAGCCAGATTTTGAGCGGGCTCAACGTCCGAATCTCGTAATCAGTAGGCCCGAGTTGAATCGTATCGTACGTCCGCGGCTTCCGGTAGTGGAAGAAGGCGGTGACGAGACCGACGAGCATCCCGAGGGCTGGGATGGCCATGATGCTGACAATATTGACATCACCGACGGCCATGCCGTTCGTTTCCACGTTTGGTAGCAAAATCTCATTCAAGTAAATGCCGCCGAATCCGACCGGAAGTAACATATACGGCGTGACGAGACCGAACGTGAGGATCGTCGCCACGAGCCGGCGGTCGAGCTTCAACTCGTTAAAGAGCACGAGGAGCGGCGGGATGACGATCGGGATGAACGCGATGTGAATCGGTAATGCGTTCTGCGAACTGATTGCTAGTAATAAGAGGAACGATAGCAACAACGCCTTGACGCGCGCCACGCTCTTACCGGTGACGTCGCGGCCTGACATGCTAATCAACTTTTCAGCCAGGACGTCTGGGAGCCCTGTTTTTGACAAACCGACGGCGAACGCGCCGAGTAGCGCATAACTGAGGGCGATGGTAGCCCCTCCGCCAAGACCGTCGCTGAAGGCGGTCAACGTCTCATTGAACCCGAGACCTCCGACGAGACCACCGACGACGGCGGCGAGGATGAGCGACAAGACGATGTGAACTCGACTGATCGCGAGAGCGAATAATACGATAACAGCTAATAAGACAGCATTCATCAATTCCAACACCTTTCTTTCAAAACTCTTTCTCTTGTTATCACTTTAATATGATAAAGACTTTTGAAATTTAACATACGTTTTTCGGGTTGTCAAATCGATTGTTCAAAAAAAGCGATAACTCCGAAAAGTTATCGCTCGTTCATGATCATTCAACGTTATGGTACACCTGGCGCACGTCTTCAAGATCTTCGAGGACGTCGAGCAGTTTTTCGAACTGTTCTTTCGACTCGTCGTCGAGGGCGATCTCGTTTTGTGGCAACATCGTCAACTCGGCGACTTCAAACGTCTCGATGCCTGCAGCTTTGAAAGCAGTCTGGACGGCATGGAACGCTTCTGGTTCCGCATAAACGATAATCGTCTCATCTTCTTCGATGACATCGCGAACGTCAAGATCGTGCTCCATCATGAGTTCGAGTACGTCGTCAGCAGACATGCCGCTGACACCGATGACGGCCGTCGCGTCGAACATGTAAGCGACCGACCCGCTGACACCCATGTTGCCGCCGTTTTTGCCGAAAGCGGCGCGGACTTCAGACGCCGTCCGGTTGACGTTGTTCGTGAGCGTGTCGACGATGAGCATCGAGCCGTTCGGTCCGAACCCTTCATAGCGGAGTTCATCGAAGTTCTCTTCGTCGCCGCCCTTCGCTTTGTCGATGGCGCGGTCGATGATGGCGCGTGGGACGTTGTACGTCTTCGCCCGTTCAACGACGAATTTGAGCGCTTGGTTTGATTCTGGATCTGGTTCCCCTTGGCGGGCGGCTACGTAGATTTCACGGCCGAACTTCGCATAAATGCGACTCGTATTGGCGTCTTTTGACGCCTTTTTCTCTTTAATGTTGTTCCATTTACGACCCATTACATGTCATCTCTCTTTCCATTGTTCGATTGATTCATCCTCGATTATATAAGAAGACGTGGATGTTGACGAGTAAAAATCATCCCTCACTCTTATCCATTTTCTCGACAATCTCCGTCAACGTCTTCAGGCTGTCGATCAATCGATCCGTCTCTTCCTCGTCTAAAAAAGCGAGGCGGTCCTCGAACAAGCGTCGAAACGAGTCGCGGCGCTCGCGAAGAACGAGCTCACCTTTGTCGGTCAACTGGTTCCAGATGACACGGCGATCACGCTCGTCCGGCACGCGGGTGATGTAGCCCTCATCGACGAGCTTCGTGATGAGCGGCGTCACGTTCGGCGGGGCGATCGATAGCGTCTCGCTGATGTGTCCGTTCGTCACGGCGCCTTCATCCTCAATCAACATGAGGAGATGAAAGTGGGAAAAGTTCAAGTTTGGGATTTGCGGGAGGTCGGAACGGCGTAACAACTTCCTGCGGATTAATGGGATCAGTTTTACGAACTGATCGGCTGCGTCTTGTCTCGGCATAGTCATGTCACTTCCTAATTAGGTTCTTTCTTCATTATACACGACCGAGGGCGGGGTGGACGACCAATCCTTGTTGCGTGACAAATTGCACAGCACATCAGACAAACGGGCGTCACAATATATGTAAGCGTTTACATTTGTAAGACTTCATCTTTTCATGAAAACGCATACGATTTTACTGAGCGTCCTATCAAAAAGCAAGACCTATCCTCATTCTTCAAAAAAATATTGTGAAAGAGTTCACATTGTTGTCACGCACAAATTGTCGGAAACGTTGTATTCTATGAATGTGAAGGAAAGCACAAACTCTTAATCAAACCACTGATCGCCCCGTGCTCTCCATCAAGTCAGCAGTATAAGCTCTCATTCATGAGGAGGAACCCAACATGGCAGTTAAAGAGAAAGCAGTAGTGGAAACATCAGCAGAACAGATGGTCGACACGCTCGTCACACGAGCACATACAGCGCTCGACACGTTAATGACGTTTGATCAAGAGAAAATTGATGCGATCGTTCAAGCGATGGCGCTAGCCGGTCTCGAACAACACGTCGCACTCGCGAAACATGCATATGAAGAAACTGGTCGCGGTGTGTTTGAAGATAAGATGATCAAAAACATCTTTGCGACAGAATATATTTATAACTCACTCCGTGGTGAGAAGACGGTCGGCGTCATCGAAGACGATGAGCAAAACGGCATCACGTACATCGCGGAACCAGTCGGTGTCGTCGCCGGGGTAACACCGGTCACGAACCCGACATCAACGACGATGTTCAAAGCAATCATCGCCATCAAAACACGTAACCCGATCATCTTCGGCTTCCACCCGTCGGCACAACAGTGTTCAAGTGAAGCGGCACGCATCCTTCGTGACGCAGCCATCGAAGCCGGAGCACCGGAACATTTGATCCAATGGGTTGAAAAACCGTCACTCGACGCGACGAAAGCACTTATGAACCACCCAGGAGTCGCCATGGTCCTCGCAACAGGCGGTGCGGCGATGGTCAAATCAGCCTATTCGACTGGTAAACCGGCCCTCGGTGTCGGTCCTGGTAACGTTCCAGCCTACATCGACAAGACAGCAAAAGTAAAACGTGCCATCTCGGACGTCATCTTGTCGAAAACGTTCGATAACGGGATGATCTGTGCATCTGAACAAGCGATCATCGTCGACCAAGAAGTTTACGAAGAAGTGAAAGCCGAAATGACGGCGCTCGGTTGCTACTTCTGCTCACCAGAAGAGAAAGCAAAACTCGAGACACTCGTCATTAAAACAGACTCTTGTGCGGTCAACCCTGAAATCGTCGGGAAGCCTGCAGCCTGGATCGCCGAGAAAGCTGGACTTAGTGTTCCGGCCGACACGAAAATCTTGATTGCCGAACTCGAGACGGTCGGCGCGACAGAATTGCTCTCACACGAGAAACTTAGCCCAGTACTCGGAGCCTACAAAGTTCAATCGCGTGAAGAAGGTTTCGCCATCGCTGAGAAGATGCTCGAAATCGGTGGTCTCGGTCATACGGCAGCCATCCACTCGACAGACGACGACGCCATCCTCGCATTCGGACTCCGGATGAAAGCTTGCCGCATCATCGTCAACTCGCCAACGGCACACGGCGGGATCGGTGACCTCTATAACGAAATGACACCATCACTCACACTCGGTTGTGGGTCGTACGGTAAAAACTCCGTCTCTGAGAACGTGACGGCGAAACATCTACTCAACGTGAAAAAGGTGGCGAGACGTCGCGTGAATATGCAATGGTTTAAAGTCCCTGAAAAGATTTACTTTGAGAAAAACTCGGTCCAATACCTTCAATCGCTCACATCGAAAAAACGGGCGATGATCGTTACAGATGAAATGATGGTCAAACTCGGATTTGCCGATAAAGTCGTCAAAAACTTGCCGGCTGGTGTCGAGTATCGCATCTTCGACCAAGTCGAGCCAGACCCATCGGTCGAAACGGTCATGCGTGGTGCCGAAGCGATGCGTCACTTCCAACCAGACATGATTATCGCACTCGGTGGTGGATCACCGATGGATGCCGCGAAAGGCATGTGGCTCTTCTACGAACGCCCAGAAGAGAAGTTCTCGAACCTTCGCCAAAAATTCATGGATATCCGCAAGCGGACGTACAAGTTCCCGACACTCGGCAACAAGTCGATGTTCGTCGCCATCCCGACAACATCAGGTACGGGTTCTGAAGTGACACCGTTCACGGTCATCACAGATAAGAAACGCAACGTCAAATACCCGATCGCTGACTATGCGATCACACCGGACGTCGCCATCGTCGACCCTGAGTTCGTCATGACGGTCCCAGCTTCAATCACGGCTGATACAGGTATGGACGTGTTGACACACGCCATCGAAGCGTACGTTTCGGTCATGGCAAACGACTATACGGATGGACTCGCGCTTCGTTCGATGAAGATGATCTTCGATTACCTCCCGAAAGCGTATGAGAACGGCAGTGACGCCGAAGCGCGTCAGAAAGTCCACAACGCATCGACAATGGCTGGTATGGCGTTCGCGAACGCGTTCCTCGGTATCAACCACTCGATCGCACACAAAATCGGTGGCGAGTTCCATGTCCCGCACGGACGGACGAACGCGATCCTTATGCCGCACGTCATCCGCTATAACGCGACACGCCCATCGAAACTCGCGGCGTTCCCGAAATATGAGTCATTCATCGCCGACGAGCGTTACGCTGAAATCGCGCGCTACCTCGGACTTCCAGCCAGCACGACGGAAGAAGGCGTCGAGTCGCTCATCCAAGCGATTATCGAGCTCGGTCAGCGCTTGAACATCAAGCTCTCGTTCAAAGCCCAAGGCATCAAGAAAGCGGACCTCGACGCGAAAGTCGACAAGATGGCAGTCGACGCGTTCGAAGACCAATGTACGACGGCTAACCCGAAAATGCCGCTCGTCGAAGAATTGAAAGAGATTATGTACGCTGCTTACGAAGGCGTATAAGCAACGAAAGGCGACCACTCAAACGAGTGGCCGCCTTTTTCATGCAAAGAGGGAGAGTCCCATGAACAAGAGGATGATGAATAAAACGATGACGTTTAACCAGACGACAAACTTGATGGCGATTTCGGCCCACCTTATTTCTTTTAACCCAAAATAGAGAAGAGTTGTATAGAAAACGAGACCGCCGACAAGTTGGAACGGGGAGGATGCGACAGATCCGGTATCATATGCATGTAGTACTGTATTGAACAGGGCAAAGAGGAGAAAAGCGTATAAGTAGCGTTTTTTCGTTCGCTGTTGATTCGGATAAACTTGATTCATATGTGGCACCAACCGTCTTCTAATACATTATTTTGATTCTTCAATCATCATACCATTTTCACGGCAGACTAGACCTGTATTTGGTTACAACTCGCCTTATAATTAAAACTCGTTAAAACAATTTCATTTTGTGCTTTACGTTTTCCGATTCCTCAATATAATGCCAATGGAATCAAAAAAACTAAAACATTAAAAAGGACGGGATTTAATTATGAGTGAGATTAAACATATGGCTATTTATTTATGGTTGTCTAGAGATGAAGATGGTATTAGTATTGATACGTTGCTTGAAAATCATCGAAGAATATTGATTGAGTATTGCAAAAAAGAAAAAATGGAAATATGAAGTGTATGAATAAATTGCTTCTGTGGAATAGCAAAACCGACCACAATTAAATGCGATGCTCGAGAAAGTGAATAACAATGAATATGACGCTGTGGTTGTAAGAGTTATTGACCGATTTAGCAGAAATGAATGAAATCTGCTGAAACTCAACAAATATTAATAAAAAATCGAACGTCTATTTCAACTCCTTAATACACATTCAAATGGGATAACATCGGAGATGCTCTATCTTTCGACATGTTGGAAATATTTACTTCATATGAATTAGGTGTATCAAAAGAGCGTTTTAAAACAGGCAAAATCGGAGTAGCTGAAATGGGATATTAGAAAGACAGTATCCCGTCTACTTAGACTTTTACATGTAGAATGTCAACCGAACTATTACTAATTGAATTAAATAAAAATTCACAAATAGGAACATATGTATTACAATAGTTATAGATAGGAGGAGATATTAATGGCGGAAGTCAAAGATGTAGCAAGATACTTTATCGACTTAAGTGTTGAAAGTACTCCTTATGCTATCACTCCTTTGAAATTGCAAAAGTTGCTTTATTATGCTCAAGGATTTCATTTAATTAATACAGGTGACCGACTTTTCAAAGCTGAATTAGAAGCTTGGACTCATGGTCCCGTTGTGCGTAAAATATACAATGATTACAGAAGTTTTGGGTATCATGTAATCCCATCTGAACCATTCGTTAATAAAGACCCACTTTTTGGAGATGAATTGTTGAGTGAAGAAGAAATAGCCACAATTGATGAAGTGTGGGACGCTTTCGGTAATTTAGACGGAAAAACTCTTGAGGAATTAACACATCAAGAAGATCCTTGGCTAAACACTGACATAAACGAAAAAATTGACGTTGAGTTGATTCGAGAATATTTTGAAAATCAATATCAGCATTAAATAAAGGGGCAATTTATTGCCTCTTTTATTTGCTTAAATTTAAATTCCAAATTTTCCGCATAAAGGAGATATATAGTGAGTGAAAAAGAAAGACGTAAACAAACTCGCAACGCTTACTGGAAGCATAAAATAATTCAAAACTGTATTCAAAAAAATATTTTAGTTACTTTTCTAGCAGTCATTATAATTGTTTTATTAACTTATAAGGCAGTTCCTAACATTAATTATGATTTATCATTTTTTGCGAATTTATTTGGAATTCACAATTTGAATGATGGTTTAATAATTAAAACAATTACTTATTTAACCGGCTCTTTTACGATATTGATTTCATTGCTTTCAGCTATATATGTTTTCACATACAGAGAGCAAAAAACTATATCTCCTTCAGCTTCAACTGATGTATATAAAAATACACTTGTGGCGAAAGTAGTATCCTTAATTATTTTAAATCTAACTTTTACTTGGCTAATAACTAATGAGTACAATAATTTGTTAAGCGCACCTGATTATTTTGTTTCTTTAAGAATTACAGAGCACTTAATTTTGAAACTAATTGTAATTGGAATATCTATCATATTTTTAATCTGGCAAATTTTAATATTGATAAAGTATTTGTTCCGTACTATGCAAGTAGATAAAATGCTATCTGATTCAGTTGAACAGACTTTTGAAATTTTAAATTCAATATATCACTTTCATAGAATAGATAAGTATGCAGAATTATTGGATGACAGTTATAAAAAAATTCATTTTAGTTTGGAAAGCGTTTTTCAAAATTTGAAATTTGCTGCAGATCATAATATGAATAAAGAATTTGAAGAAAACATTGAAGAGTTTAAAAATATATTTGATTTTTTAAACAATACAGTCTCAGAAGAAAAAGAAGCAATTCATATATCGACATATTTACTAAATCATGATGAAGTGAAATTTTCTCAAGCATATCAATCAGCGATAAGAAGTAATTTGTCATTGATAGCAAGTATGCTAAAAAATCAGCACTACAACAAAGCCAAAACTTTAGTTTCGCTGCATACTAAAATGTATAACGAAAATGATGTTGAATTGGTAAAAATATATAAAAAGAGTTTAGTAGAATTTTTAGATGTAATTGATGTTAATGATGAAAGACAAATATCTATATATGTTGAGTGTTTAAAAGCATTACCTGAAAACAAAACACATGTAGCATTTAATTTTTTACTTATGAAATTGGTCAACAAAAATCAATTGAAAAATCTTACGAATGTTGTCTATATTTTTAAAAACAATATTCAAAAGAAAAAATTATATACAATATCAGTGGTAATTATAATTATTCAAAATTTATTAAAAAGTATCGAGATTTCAAATCCAGCTATTACAGGTTTCCTTGTGAAATTTTTATTTACAAATTTTGCAGGTAAAGAAGTAAGCAGGGGATTAAAAAGCTTAAAGAGAAATCCGAAATCATTTACGAGTGTGCTGGAAGACAAAGAGGTAATTGAAGGAATTAACGAAAATGAAGCATATGCTATAGTATCAAACGGAGAAACTTTTACCTATTGCTATCAAAAAGCTTTCATTTTGCTTTACGGCCAACATTTATTCACTATACAAAATAAATTATGGTATGTAGATGAAAAAGAAACAGGAAAAGAGATTGAGCTGCGAAAAGAATTTGAAGAGTGTGAATATGCGGAGTACATTTTAACGAAAGTTAAAGTTGACTCTGGCAAATATGGCTTGCTCTTCTTTGAAGATGAAACGGTTATCAGGAGTGTATATAAAGAGCTAAGACTTAAATATCCTGAATCAAAAGAGCCTGAAAGTAATATTTCAGCCACTGCGCTGTTGCTGGTAAGAAAGTTGTTCAAATTAGACGAAGAGTCCAGAGAAGTAAAACAGTGATTTTACTATATGTATTGCAAAGTCCTCACTTTAAATAGTGAGGACTTTTTATTTTGTGAGAATACAGTTAACAAAAATTTTATACGTTCCTTACAATTTCACGTTGAGGTAACCGATGCGTGAACGCTGTAGTTTTACTCGATACGCTTCGCGATGTCCGGTATGATGAAAGGGGAGGCGATACGATGGAACGACAACTGAACGTGACAACCAATTATGGACAACTGGCCGGTACGTGGATGACCCACGGCGAACCCCGGAAGACGGTCGTCCTGCTCAGCGGGAGCGGGCCGAGCGACCGGGACGGCAATTTGGGACCATCCCAGTTCGGCACGTATAAAAAACTGGCCGAGGCGCTCTTTGAGATGGGTGTCAACGTCTACCGCTATGACAAACAAGGCATCGGTGCATCGGACGGTGATTTCAATAAAGTCGGGCTGCACGATTTGGTGACAGATGCGATCACCGTCGTCAACGCCATCAAACAGGAGCCGGACGCAGGGGATATGTATGTGCTCGGTCACAGCGAAGGGGCCGTCATCGCCCCGGCTGTTCAGCTCGAGACGAATGCGGCCGGGCTGATCCTTCTCGCCGGATTCAACGATTCCTCGAAGAAGATGTTCTTGCTGCAAGCCGACGCACTCGCAACTGAAGTCGGTTCGGTGAAAGGACTCAAGGGCGTGTTCTATCGATTGACCGGCGTCCCGAAGAAGATTCGCCAGCGCCAAGACGATTTGCTCGAACGGTCGCTGCGGACGAACGTCGCCGCCTTCAAGTACCGCGGCCAAGTCGTGAACGCCAAATGGATTCGCGAGCATGCCTCGTACGACGTCCGCGAACGGCTCGAACATGTGCGTGTTCCCGTGCTCGCTCTCACCGGTGATCGCGACGTCCAAGTCCCACCGGAACATGTCCACTCGATTCGGACCAAAGGGGACGTCGACAGCCACATCATCCACGACATGAACCACTTGCTCGTTGAACGGACGAGTCCGCACGCGTTGCTCACGTTGCATAAGGAATATCGGGACGCCATTGAGGCGCCGCTACACCCCGAACTCATCCGCCGATTGAACGATTGGTTGATGAAACGATAACGAACTGTCAAAAACGGTCACTTAGTGACCGTTTTTTATGTTATAATTGTGACAACGTAAAAAAAGATGAATGTTTTTGAATGTTTATGATTGTTTTTTAAATGAAAACGCTTTATATTAGAGCTACGGAGGGAATACGATGTTAACGAAACAACGACATCAACTGATTTTGCAACGTCTGTCGGAGCAAAAGATCGTCAAATTGAAAGAATTGGTCGAGTTGACGGCATCGTCGGAGTCGACGATTCGCCGGGATTTGACCGACCTTGAAGCCGAAGGTTATCTCGAACGGGTTCATGGCGGTGCAACGCTCGTGGCCCGCTACGAAGAAGAGCCGACGTTCGAGGAGAAACGAGATCAACACGTCGATGAGAAAGTCGCGATCGCACGGAAGGCCGCGACATTCATCGAAGATGGGATGTCCGTCTATCTCGATGCCGGGACGACGACGCAAGCGATGGTTCCTTTCTTAAACGGAAAAGACGTCATCGTCGTGACGAACAGTTTACCGATCGCCAACGACTTGTTCGATCTCGATATTAAAACGTTCGTGATCGGCGGCGAGTTGAAACGGTCGACACAGGCACTCGTCGGCTATAACGCTCGCGAGAGCATGATGAACTATCGGGTCGACCTCGCCTTTCTCGGAATTAACGGCGTAGACTTAGAAGCCGGGTACACGACCCCGGACCCGGAAGAGGCACTCGTCAAAAAGACAGCGATCGACTTGGCCCGTGAGGCGTATATCTTGGCGGACGATTCAAAATTCGGGAAACGTTCGTTCAGCCGTGTGGCATCACTCGATGCAGCCACACTCGTCACATTTGGTGACACGCCATACATCAGCTCGATCCAATCAATCACAAAGGTGGTGAACGCCCAATGATTTACACATTAACCCTCAATCCCTCAATCGATTACTACGTCACTCTCCCTGAAGTCGTCCTCGGAGAAGTCAACCGAATTCAAGAGACGACACAGCGTGCCGGCGGAAAAGGAATCAACGTCGCGTTCGTCTTACGCGAATACGATGTCGACACGGTCGCGTTAGGATTCGTCGGCGGTACGACTGGAGACTTCATCAAGAAGGCGTTGACGGACAAAGGCGTCCAAACCGATTTCGTCGAAGTCGACGGACAAACGCGGATCAACGTCAAGATCCGGGCGCAAGAAGAAACGGAATTGAACGCAAGTGGTCCCGTCATCTCGGACACGGAACTTGAACAGTTGACGCGTCAATTCGATCACGTCCAACCGGGCGACATCGTCGTGCTCGCTGGAAGCATCCCGGGCAACCTGCCGGATACGCTCTACCGGACGCTCGCTGAGACGGTCCGCGCGAACGGTGCCGAGTTCGTCGTCGATACGACGAAGGAAGCAATGCTCGAAGTGCTCGCACTCAAACCGCTTATGATCAAACCGAACCACCATGAACTCGGTGAACTGTTCGATACAGACATCGAGACGTTTGAACAGGCGCTCCCATACGCGGAGCAGTTGGTCGAACGCGGTGCTCAAAACGTGATTGTCTCGTTCGCCGGTGGTGGTGCCATGCTCGTCAACGCTTCAGGCGCTTATACGGCGAATACACCGAGCGGTAAACTTGTCAACTCGGTCGGCGCAGGCGATTCACTCGTCGCCGGATTCGTCGCCAACATTCTCGACCACGACGCAACCGAGGCGTTCCGCTATGCGGTCACGACCGGCAGCGCGTCTGCATATACGTTCGGGCTGTGCACAAAACAAGACGTGGACCGCTTGGTCGGCGAAGTCAGCGTCACCCCACTATCTCGATTGGAGGAAACAACATGAACATCACGGATCTTCTTAAAAAAGACACGATTCAACTGAATCTCCGCAGCCGTTCGAAAGCCGAAGTCATCGAAGAACTCGTCGACGTGCTCGACCGCGCCGGCAAACTATCGGACCGCAACGGCTATCGCGACGCCATTCTCGCACGTGAGGCACAAAGCACGACTGGACTCGGTGAAGGGATTGCCATCCCGCACGCGAAGACGAAAGCCGTCAAACAACCGGCCATCGCTTTCGGACGCTCGGAAGGCATTGATTACGAGGCACTCGACGGCCAAGACAGCCGCTTGTTCTTCATGATCGCAGCCGGAGAACACGCCAATAACGAACACTTGGAAACACTTTCGAAATTATCCGTCTTCCTTATGGACCCAGCTTTCCAAGAACGTCTCTATGCGGCCACGTCAGAAGATGACGTCATCCGGGCCATCGAAGAAAAAGAAGCAGCCGAGGCGGCTCCTGTCGCTTCGAAACCGGTTCAAGCTGATGCTCCTTACATCCTTGCCGTCACGGCGTGTCCAACAGGTATCGCCCACACGTACATGGCCGCCGACAGCTTGAAGCAAAAAGCAGACGCGATGGGCGTCGACATCAAAGTCGAGACGAACGGATCGACTGGCGTCAAAAACGAATTGACAGCAGCCGATATCGCGAAAGCGACTGCCATCATCGTCGCAGCCGACAAAGCCGTCGAAATGGATCGTTTTGCTGGCAAACATGTCATCGAAGTCCCGGTCGCCCAAGGCATCCGGAAGCCGGAAGAGTTGATCAACCGGGCCGTGAAACAAGACGGACCTGTCTACCAAGCGACTGGTAAATCAGGTCAGCAAAAAGAACAGCGGACCGGTATCTACAAGCACTTGATGAGCGGGGTATCTGCAATGCTTCCTCTCGTCGTGGCTGGTGGTCTCTTGATCGCCCTCAGCTTCTTCTGGGGCATCAACTCCGCCAACCCGGATGACCCGTCGTACAACGAATTCGCCGCCCAACTTATGACGATTGGTGGCGCAGCGTTCGGATTCCTCGTCCCGATTCTTGCTGGTTTCATCGCGATGTCAATCGCCGACCGTCCAGGTCTCGCACCAGGTCTCGTCGCCGGAGCACTCGCCAGTCAAGGGAACGCCGGATTCCTCGGTGGACTCATCGCCGGTTTCCTCGCTGGTTATGTCGTCCTCTTCTTGAAGAAAGCGCTCGCGAAATTGCCAGCCACACTTGAAGGAATCAAGCCGGTCCTGTTGTACCCGTTACTCGGTTCATTCATCTCTGGGATGATCATGCTTCTCGTCGTCAACGAACCAATCGCCGCACTCATGTCTTGGTTGATGGAGACACTTAACGGTATGAGTGGCGCGAACGCCATCTTGCTTGGTGTTATCGTCGGTGGAATGATGGCCGTCGATATGGGCGGTCCGATTAACAAGACAGCCTACGTCTTCGGTACAGCAGCACTCACTGCCGGTAACCAAGAAGTCATGGCAGCCGTCATGGCCGGTGGGATGGTACCACCGCTTCTCGTCGCACTCGCATCGACAGTGTTCGCTCGTCAAAAGTTCTCGAAACAAGAACGTGAAGCCGGGAAGACAGCATATATCATGGGTGCCTCGTTCATCACGGAAGCAGCCATCCCGTTTGCAGCGGCCGACCCGATTCGGGTATTACCGTCAGCGATTCTCGGATCTGCGATTGCAGGTGGGTTGTCAGCCTTCTTCGCTATCCAATTGCCAGCGCCACACGGTGGGATCTTCGTCTTCCCACTCCTTGAAGGAGCTGGAAACGTCGTCATGAGCATGGGACTTTACGCCCTCGCGATTCTCGCCGGAGCCTTGATTGGAGCACTCCTCCTCTCATTCTTGAAAAAACCATTGACGGAGACGCAAGCTACAACAACGCGTAACGTCGCTTGACCAGTACGACCGTAGGATTTCCTACGGTCGTTTTTTGTCAAATGATTGTCAGTCAAATCTGGAAGAAGTCTGATTTCGATTGGGTGATTTGTGGTAAAATACTTGTAAAACTTACGCTAAGGAGGGGGTACGGATGCTCATACGGAAAGCCGAGCCAAAAGACGCTTACGGGATTGCGCGGGTGAGGGTGAACGGATGGCGCACAACCTATCGGGGAATTGTGCCGGCCGACTTTCTCTTGAAGCTCGGTTCGAACGCGATCGAGTGGTCTGAAAAGGTCCGCAGCGCCCTCGCGAAACGAGAAGTCGAAGGGTTTGTCGCCATCGTCGAAGAGGAAATCGTCGGGTTCGTTCTTTACGGGGAAGAACGGACGGGCGAATATCCGGACCATCCGAATGAGATTTATGCGATTTACATTCTAGAGGACCATCAGCGTAACGGGATTGGTTCGCTATTGCTGGAGCGAGCGATTCAAGCGATGTCGAATCACGGGCTCATCATTTGGGCGCTCGAATTGAACCCTTACCGCACGTTCTATGAGCAACGTGACGGGCAAGTCATCGATGCGAAAGAGCGCTTGTTCGGGGAACTTGCCCTCCGTGAAGTCGCCTACGGATGGACAAAAGGGAATCACGACGCGATTGTCGGCGCATAATCGGACACGACTCTACTGTCGTGTCCTTTTTTTAGACTACACACAAAACAAAGGAACAGGCTAGGTGACTATGTGAACATCTATAGCATAACCAAATATCATCCTGAAACGAGAGGAAAAATTGACGAGTGGACGGAAATCACGGACATCCTCCGAACGTTTGACGGTGTCGTCTTCATGTTGGAGGAATATCTCCGCGTGGAATCGAATTACGTTGAAGCGATTGAGCGAATCATGAGTTATTTAGGAGTGAAGACATTGACTGTCTCCTATCTTGAACGACGTGATTATGCGTATCGCCCCTCTTCGAAAAGCGCGTTCAATGCGCTTTATCCAATCCGGATGAGAGATCTTCGTAAAAAAGTGAGGCCAGGGAAGGCACTGTCACGAGACCAAATCCCGAACATGCTTCGACTCATGTTAAGGAATGCGCTTTACGCTGAGTTAGAGTCTAAAGTGAATGAGTCAGACGAAGAGTATAGGTTCAAAGTGTTCTTTGGATACGACTATATGATGGGCGTCCATTCGGTAATAGATTTATCCCCGCTTCGAGACGAATTGTTGCGCATGGATATGTATCTTGAGAGTTGATTTGGCGAAGAAATTTAAGAAGAAATTTAAAAGGAAGTTCCGCACGACTGACTGTACTGTAGCACGCGCTAAAGGAGTGATCCGATATGAATCGACGTATCGATACAGCCGTGGCATGGATTGAGGCAACTCCAGAACGGATCTATCAAGCATTTCTCAACTCTGATGAGCTCGTCGAGTGGCTTCCACCGAAAGGGATGTCGGCTCGTGCGACCGTGTTCGAGCCATGGGTCGGCGGCACGTATCAGCTCGTCCTCACGTATGAAGAAGCCGATCTCATCTCCGGCAAAACGACGGACCGGACCGATGTGTCGAACGGACGCTTTTTGGACCTCGTCCCCGGTCTCAAGATTGTGCAGGTGGGTACATTCGAGTCAGCAGACCCGGCCTTTGCTGGTGAAATGATTCAGACGTGGTATTTGGAGGCGCTCGATGGAGGGACACGCGTCACAATCGTTTGTGAGAACGTGCCGCCGGGCATCCGGAAACAAGATCATGATGTCGGACTTCGCTCCACACTCGACAATCTGGCCCGCTATTTGACCAACGACTGAGTCCGTTTGTTTGCCTCGTGCAAGCAGACGGTCTTTTTGTGTATGAAAAGGGTTTCAGTAACGAAAAATAGAAAAAGGTGATGTTTTTTTGTCTAGGGTGTCAACATCCTCTTCCAACTGTCCGATACAAAGGTTAACATAACGAGTTTTCTCGGGAATGGGAGATGTTTTATGAGACGAAAGCACGACCGTACGATCACCATTAAACAAAAATTGATTACGATGTCGTTGGTGCTATTATTGATCCCTTCTTTATTGATTGGATTTGTCGCCTACAATCAGGCGAAACAAAAGATCACCGAACAAATCATGCAGTCGGCCCACGCGGGGGTGGAGCGGATGAATGATGAAATCACCAACTTGATTGAACCAATCCAACGTGATGTTGCGTTCTTTGCCGGACGAATTGATTCGTCCCTCTATGAGTCGGGGGCAGAGAACCTTGATTTGGAAGAGAAGTTTCTTGAGTATTTGGAGACGCATCCGAACGTGACGAATATCTACTACGCCTCGACGGGAGGGGAGATGACGATTTATCCGGCACAAGAGTTACCGGATGATTACGACCCGCGGACTCGTCCATGGTATGAGGCGGCCGAAGCGGCCGGTGGGAACGTCGTTGTGACGGACCCGTACGTCGATGCGGCCTCGAACAAGATGATGGTCACGCTGTCTCAGACAGGGACGGACGGTCGCGGGGTCATCGCGGTTGACGTCGAGGTCGACGATATCGCAGCCGTCGCGGCGAGCATTCAAATCGGGAAAGAAGGCTACGTGACGATTCTTGATGCGTTGCAACAGTTCGTCACCCATCCGACGCTGGCAGCCGGAGAGAAGGCAGAAGGCGAGTGGATTGAACCGCTCTATTCGGGAGAAGCGGGCCGCTTTGCTTATGAGTTTGAGAATGAAGGCAAACAGATGGACTTCATGACAAACGAGTTGACGGGGTGGAAGATTGCCGGGACGCTCTACGATGAGGAAATCACAGATGAGACGTCTGGAATCTTATGGACGACAGTCGGGGTGATCGGATTGATGCTCGTCTTGGCAGCTGGCCTGCTCTACGTCATCTTACGTTCGATTTTACGTCCATTGAATCGTTTGACCGTCGGGGCTGAACGAATTCAAGCCGGAGATTTGACCGAAGACATCGTCGTCGAATCGAATGACGAAGTCGGGCGTGTCGCCGCGAGTTTCAATGAGATGACGCGGTCTCTGCGCGCTATCATTCAAAGTCTTGATCAATCGATCGGACAAGTCGCCGCCTCGTCGCAGGAATTGATGGCCAACTCGGCTCAGAACACGGCCTCCTCGGAACAAATCGCTGGAGCGGTCCAACAGATGGCCGCCGGTGCGGATGATTCGAAACGTCAACTTGATGATAACGCCGTCTCGCTCCAAGCGATCACGGGCGGCATCATGCGCATCGCCGAGAGCTCGACGGATGTGTCCGAGCTGTCGCGCGAGACCGCGCTCGAGGCTGAGGACGGGACGACTGCTGTCACAGAGAACGTGGTCCAGATGCAAGCGATCGACTCGTCGGTCGAGACGTTCGGCAAAGTCATTCACTCGCTCGCCGAACGGTCGAACGAGATTGGCAATATCGTCGATGTCATCAACGGCATCGCGACCCAGACGAACTTGCTCGCCTTGAACGCCGCGATTGAAGCGGCACGGGCCGGCGAGAACGGGAAAGGCTTCGCCGTCGTTGCGAGCGAGGTCAGAAAGCTTGCCGAACAGTCACAACAGTCGACGAAACAGATTTCCGAGTTGATTGATAATATCAAACAAGAGACGGAACGTTCGGTCCAGTTGATGAAAGAAGTGTCGGCCCATACGAAAGCTGGGCTCGAGACGACGGAGAACACGGCCAAGCGTTTCCAGAAAATCATGACGCAAACGCAAGCGATGACGCCGCGCATCGAGGACGTGACGGCGACGGTTGAAGAGATCGCGGCGAACGTCGAGGAAGTATCGGCTGCGGCGACACAGATCGCCCATATCGCCGACGAGAACTCGGTCGCCTCGAAACAAGTGGCGGCGACGACCGAGGACCAACTCGGTTCGATGGAAGAAATCGCACAGTCCGCGAAGGCGCTCGCGGATATGGCGGAAGAGTTGCAGGAGCTTGTCTCACGCTTCAACGTATAAAAAAGAGGATGCTGCGGCATCCTCTTTTTGGTGGCATCAGTTAGTTAACGTTTACTCGATACTTGATTCCGGCCGCGGTTCTTGGCAATATACAGTGCCTCATCGGCGTCTTGAAGCGCCTGTTCGACCGTCTTCCCATCTTCAAGGGCGCTGACGCCGAACGAACAAGTGACGCGCGGGACGGGACCGAACGGCTCGGCGTTAATCTTTTGTCGGAGCTTATCGGCGAGTTGCACCCCGTCAGCAAGCGTTGACTGCGGGGCGACGATTAAAAATTCCTCACCACCCCAGCGGCCGATCGAGTCCGACTTGCGGATGTTGCGCCTGAGCAATTGGGCGATCGAACGTAAGACGAGGTCTCCGGTCGGATGGCCGAACGTATCGTTCACGAGTTTGAAATAGTCGATATCGAGCATGATGACGGCGGCGGGCGCCCTTGTGTCGACCGTTTCCTGAGCCGTCGACGAGAGAACGTCCCCGACTTTCTTCCGGTTATACAGCTCTGTCAGCGGATCGAGCGAGGACAGGTGTTCCATGCGTTCTTCATAGCGACGTTGCTCGGTCGCGTCTTCTAAAATGCCGACGCCGCCATCGAGTTGTCCGTCCGCGGAAAAACTCGGAGACATCGTCGTTCGGATGAAGCGAGCCTGCCGTTCTGGTGCTTTATACCAGCCGGCCATGCGAATCGTCTCCCCGTTCAAGACGTTCCGAATGGCGCCTGAGAAGTCGAACGAAGAAGAGCTGCATCGCTCGAACATCACATTCGAGGTCGGAAGCATCCCGAGTAAATGAACGAATGATTCGTTATAGCTGACGATTTGCCCGTCACGATTGAAGGCGAACAGGCCAATCGGGAGCTGGTCCCATGAGGAAGGATCGGGTTTCGTGGTGTGAGTGTCATGATGAGTCCGTTCTTGATCAGCCATTGTATGACATATGCGTGAACGCATACTTCCTCCTTTCCTAGCCGAAGCGGTAGTGTAGGACGTTCGTACTGATACTTTATACCCTAATTTGGGAAGGAACTAGCGAGTATTCTTTTAAAAGATAGCAATTTTTAGAATATGACGAGAAATCGTCACAGCTTGGTGTGAGTGCATAGCTCTCGACTTCCGAACAGAAACATACCCCATCGCGTTGGCACATTTGGCCGATACGATGGGGTAGTTAGCGTAATCAGAACTTATAAGATTGGACTGAGCAATCGTGACACGCCTTCACGCATCCGGACGGTCCATTTCCGGGCCGCATAGTCGTCGACCGTGTATTTGCGGCTGACGGCGACGTCTGACTCGAACAGCGATGCGAGTTCGAGCGCGACCCGCTGATCATAAATGACGGCGTTCACTTCAAAGTTCAATCGGAAACTGCGGGCATCCAAGTTCGTCGTCCCGACGGTCGAAATCTCATCATCGACGACGAGCGTCTTGGCGTGTAGGAAGCCTTGCTCATACATATAAACGTTCGCCCCGTAGTCGAGCAATTCGCCGAGGAACGATAGCGACGCCCACATGACGAACGGGTGGTCGGGCTTCCCTGGAATCATGATGTCCATCTTGACGCCGGACAAAAGTGCCATCTTGCAGGCGTCCATGAAGCTCGTGTCCGGGATGAAGTAAGGCGTCTGGATGATGACGCGATGTTTCGCCGACATGATCATCTTGATCATCATGTTTTTCAAATGTTCCGTGTCGGAGTTCGGTCCGCTCGTCACGATTTGCATCGGCGACTTGTCCTTGATGTCGTGGCGTGCGAAACAGAATGAGTTCTCCGGGTCATGATGTTTGCTGCCGGAATAGTTCCAATCGAGAATGAATCGATGTTGCAAATGGTAGACGACGTCCCCTTCGACGCGGAGGTGCGTGTCACGCCAGTACCCGAACTTCTCGACCAGGCCGAGATACTCAGTGCCGACGTTGAAGCCTCCGACATAACCAATCTTGCCGTCGATGATGACGACTTTCCGGTGATTTCGGTTGTTTAACTTGAAGTTGATCAACCCGAGCGTCGGCGGGAAGAAGACGCGGACCTCGCCATCGTGGGCGATCAGCTCTTTAAAGTCGGAGTCACGGAGGCTGCGCGAACCGACGGCATCATATAACAGCCGGACTTTGACGCCCGCCTTGGCGCGTTCGATCAGTTCATGGATCAGCGCCTTGCCGAGCGCGTCCCGTTGAATGATGTAGTACTGGATGTTGATCTCGGTCTCGGCGCTGCGGATATCGTCCATGAGCGCTTTGAACTTCTGTTCTCCATCATGCATGATGGCAGATTTGTTGTGGACGCTAATCAAAGACTTTGAGGAGCGCAAGTTCATCTCGAGCAATTGCTCGTACTTTTCGAACACAGGTTGAGCCAAAACGGTCTCTTTCCGGCGAATCTGTTCGATTTGACTGTCGACTTGAAGGGCGTGGAACGAGCGCTCTTCGACGCTCAAGTTGAAGAAGTTGTCCTTCTTCAACTGTCGGCCGAGGAAGAGATAGATGATGAACCCGATAATTGGCAAGAAGAACAAGACGAGAAGCCACGCCCACGTCGCCCCGACATCGCGGCGCTCCGCGAAGATGACGGCTAACGCGAACAATAAATTCAATCCGAGGACGATATACAGCCCCCAACTAATAATGACCGACCATTCCATGCGACCAACTCCTAAACGACAATTTCCTTACATAGATTAATAATACATCATTCAAGGGAATAGTAAGCTATCGAAACGTAAGGAGGAGACAAAGATGCATTTACAAGTGAATTGGAAACAAGGGATGGCGTTTCAGACGACGACGCCTTCGGGTCATGATGTGACGCTTGACGCCGGGGAAGATGTCGGTGGTCTCAATACGGGTCCGCGTCCGACCGAGATGCTCCTGCAGGCGACGGCCGCTTGTACGGGGATCGATATCGTCTCGATTCTTCATAAGATGCGGTTGCCGCTCGAGCGGTTCGAGATGGAAGTCGACGGGGTCCGGGCGACGGAACATCCGAAGAAGTTCACGGCCATCCACATCTTATACGTCCTCGAAGGGGATATGCCCGAAGAACGGGTCCGCCGCGCCATCGAGTTGTCCGTCGATCGCTACTGTTCGGTGTCGCACAGTCTCGACGCGACGATGACGTACAGCTATCGTTTGAACGGCGGCGAAGTCGTCCCATTTACGTAATGTGAGCAGGATGGTTGAAAAGAGTCGAAACGGTCCGTTATATTTGTATTTCAAATACTGTAATACAAAGGAGGACGTTATGATTCGACTCGCGACGAAACGCGATGCCAAACACATCGCGGACCTAATCGAACAACGAGCCGTAGCGCTAAAACAACAAGGTAGCGATCAATGGGCGGAATATTTGGAGCAAGACCTCATAGACCGGGTGCAGACAGACATCACCTCGGGATATGTATATGTGTACGAGCAAGATGGAACGGTATTGGCCTCGATCGCCTTACTTCCGGCAGATGACTGGGACCATAGCCTATGGGAAGATGGCGAGCGCGGTCAATACATCCATCGAATCGTTGTCAGTGAACGGCTGAAAGGGCGAGGCGTCGGTCAACAACTGATGGAGCACGTCTTACGTGAAGCCGACACACAGGAGCCGGTCCGGCTTGATTGTGTGGCTGATAATGATTTCTTGAACAGTTATTATCCACGGTTTGGCTTCGTCTTCGTGGACTCACGGGACGGGTATAACACGTTTGAATACAGCATGGATGAGAGTGTCAGTGCATAAGGGGTCGATTGACTCCTTTTTTTGATATACTGGGAAGCGAATGGATAGGAGGAGAACGGTATGATTCAAACGATTCTTGTCGGCTTCGGTTTTTCCGCGACGACATTTCATTTACCATTTTTACAGGAGCTGGATGACTTCCAGATCGCCGGTGTCGTCTCATCAAGACCTGAGGACGTACAAGCCGTACTTGGCGATGTCGCGGTATATGCGACGCTAGACGAGGCTCTCGCGACTGAGGCGACCTTGTTCATCGTCACGACGCCGTCCCATTTACATAAGGACATGGTGGAACGTTGTTTACAGGAAGGGAAGGATGTTCTCGTCGAGAAGCCTGCGTTCTTGACGACAGAGGAAGGAGAGGCGTTGATTGCACGCGAACAGGCCAGTGCCGGAATCGTCAACGTCTTCCATAATCGACGGACGGACGGAGACTTCTTGACGGTCAAACGACTGCTCGAGGAAAAACGACTCGGCGATTGGAAAGTGATCGAGTCACGGTTCGACCGGTTCCGTCCGGTCGTCCGGGATCGGTGGCGCGAGAATGCGGGGCCGGGAGCAGGGATATTGTTTGACCTCGGTAGCCATTTGATCGATCAAGCGCTCGTCTTGTTCGGTGCACCCGACAAAGTGTCGGCAGATGTTATGATTCAACGTAAAGGAGGTCAGTCTGACGACGGCTTCCATCTGACCCTGTATTATGGAGAAAAACGGGTATATCTGCGTTCGAACCCGTTCATAGCCGTCGAGGCGCCGCGGTTCGAAGTGCACGGGACGGAAGGCAGTTTCTTGAAGTTTGGACTCGATCCGCAAGAGGCGTGTCTCCGGAACGGGGAAGTGCGATGTCCCGACCGTGAGAGTGGAACGGTCGTCACAGACGTTGAATCGACAATCGACATCGAAGCAGGTGAGTATTTGTCCTTCTACCGGGCGCTGGCGGATAGTTATATGACACGTCATCCGCTCGTGCCGCTTCGGGAAGCGCTCTTGACGACGAGAGTCATCGAAACGGCTCGTGAAGCATCACGGCTTCAACGTGTCCTCGACTTCAAGTCATAATCATGAAGGACGACCTGATGCCATTGGCGAGGTCGTCCTTTTTAAAATCTCAAAGAAATCGCTATGATTTTATTGTGAATGAACAAACTCGCTTCATGTTTGTTAACAACAAAAAGCTATTCCCCTCCTTCAAATAGTCAGCTTTGAATGGGAACAGGACATAGGAAACGACTCCAGACTGTCCTGTCACACTTCAAACAATGACGACTTAAAGGAAGAGGGGAACGGATGATGTTCAATCAGATTGTGAAAAATCGATGGGAGTGGGAGAACTGGTTGCGGGAGGTCAGTTGTGATTCGTACGATCATTACGATTATGTATTGGCCAACTGTGAACCGGGCGAGCAGCCTGAGTTGTATATTGCGGCCAAAGAGGACGGCATCTTGTTGTATCCATACATCCGTCGTCCAATTGCACATCGTCATGATGATCTCGTGACGGCGTATGGTTATGGCGGCCCGTTCCGTGAAGGCAACTTTTCGAACGAGGACGTCGCAGAGGCTAGACGTCTCTTTTTAAAACGTCCTGAGAATCAAGCCACGGTTACTGAGACGATTCGATATCATCCTTGCCGCTTCGACCATGATTTGATGTGTGCCTTCGGCCAAGCCGTCCCGATTCGTCAAACGGTGCACGTCCGGCTCGATGACCCGTTCGACCAACTCGAGCAACGCTTCAGTAAAATGACGAAACGAAACGTGAAGCGGGCTATCCGTGAACAAGTGACGGCGGTACAAGGGCAGGCCCATGAACTATGTGAATTCATCCGGCTTTATCGGGCGACGATGGACCGTCGAGCAGCGAACGAGGCGTACTATTTCTCGGACCGATACTTCGAGGACCTGTGGAACAGCGATACATGCGAAACGGAGCTGTTATTCGCTGTCCATGAGGGTGTCATCGTGGCAGGCGTGTTCATGTTGTTCGGGGACGATGGGGCGCATTATCATCTCGGAGGCTCGGATGCGAACTACTTGGCGCTGCGACCGAACCATTTCTTGTTCCGCGAGATGATCCGCCGCGCGGCCGAGAAAGAGAAAGCATACGTACATCTCGGTGGCGGAGCGACCGGAGAAGATGCACTCTATGACTTCAAGCAGAGCTTCTCAGGGGATGAGCCGCTCACATACTATATCGGACAGTCCGTGCTCGATGAGGCGGTTTACCACCGGTTGAATCAAGACCATTTGCTCCGCTACGGACCATCTGATTTCTTTCCACTCTATCGGACACCGGTCACAGAGACGGTCGCCGAGGTGCAAGCAGAACGATAACAAAAGGTTCTCACTCGAGATGGAGTGAGAACCTTTTTGTATCAAGCGGCCTCTTCGTCGGAAGCGGCCATTTTTTCGGTTTGGCGAGTGATAGGGAAATTACTGAACAGTTTACTGCCGACGAGTCCGGACACGATGCCGACGCCGAACAAGATGAGCGCCGTCACGGTCACGGTCTGCCAATCATTGAAGCCGTACATGACGAGCAATCCCGGAATCCCGGCAGCAGAACCTGGCGCGTCGTTCACCATGCCGGTCATCGCGACGATGAGTCCGGCGATGGCGCCACCGACGAAGTTGACGCTGTAGATTGGGATCGGGTTCGCCGAGATGAGATCGGCTTGCGTGAGCGGTTCAATCGCGACCGATAGTTGATCTTTCTTCGTCCCGATGTTCAAACGCTTGAACAGCAAGAAGTTCATCGAGATCGACGCTGTCAACGCGAGGGCGGCGATGGCCATCGGCACACCCGTCAAACCGAGCATGGCGGTGAGTGCCATCGAGCTGAGCGGCGACGTCGAGACGACTGTGACAATCCCACCAAGGACAAGTCCCATCACGACGGGGTTTTGCGTCGCGGCAAGTTCGATGACCGCACCGATTTGCGACAATGTGTTCGAGACGAGCGGATCGACTCCTGTCGCCACGAGGCGAGCGAGGGGAGCCATGACGATCACGTAGAAAATCATGTCGACACCGGCCGGTAAATGACGGTCTAGTTTACGACCGACAAGGGCAAGGATGTATCCGGCGAAAAAGCCAGGAAGAATGCCGAAGCCGGCGACCGATAGACCGAGCATGAGCGCGTAGACCGGATTGATCCCGAGTGCAATCGAAACGAGCGCGGCTGCGGCAGGGCCGGACAACGAACCAGCCGCCTGTCCGACTTCCTCATATAAAGGGAGCGGGAGCAAACCGCCGATGGCGTAAGCGTTGAACGCCTCGACCAAGAAACTGGCGATGGCGGCGCCGGCCAAGGCGCCCATCGCTTTCATCCCGAACGGGGCTTTGTAACTGAATAACGTGAATAAGGCAAGAATCAACAGTAAAAGTGCGATACCTTGAATAATGATCATACGGTGTACCTCTTTCTCTCTGTTCTATATTTCCTCTATAGTTAACCATCCGAACGGTTCTGTAAAGCCATTTCATCCATCTGACACGACTTTTTTTGATGGTAGCGTTTCCAACTGACGAATTGGAAAATTGTGAACGAATTCAGCTGTAAAATTAGCGAAAAAACAAGCTCAAATGTGTCAGTCCGGCCCGGAGTGGGAAGAGAAAGGGGAAAGACTTTCCATATAGGAATGACCAAGGAGGAGTAGAGATGCAGATGGAGACAAAAAACTGGCACGCACTCGAACCGGATGCGGTAAAGAGTTCGCTCGAGACGGACACATCTAGTGGTCTGTCGAAAGGAGAAGTGTCAAGTCGGCAGGAACAGTACGGGAAAAACGTGCTGCCCGAGAAAGAGAAGACACCTGAAATCATAAAATTTTTGCGTCAATTCAATGATATTCTCGTCTTCGTCTTGCTCGGTGCCGCTGTCGTCACCGGCTTTTTAGGGGAGTACATCGATACGATCGTCATCGTGCTCGTTGTGACGGTTATCGCCGTCGTCGGATATCTCCAAGAGAACAAGGCCGAGCAGGCGTTAGAAGGAATCAAAAAATTACTCGAGACGAAGGCGAGCGTCATCCGTGACGGCAAGCAAATCCAAGTCGACTCGAGCGACCTCGTCGTCGGGGACATCTTGGTCCTTGCCGCCGGTGATAAAGTGCCGGCTGATGCCCGTGTCATTCAAGCCGAGAAATTCAAAGTCGAGGAATCGGCGTTGACAGGTGAAGCGACGACGGTCGAGAAGAAAATTCAAGTCGTACCGGAAGACGCCGTCCTCGGTGATCGCAAGAACATGATTTATTCGGGTACGAGCGTGGCGACGGGAAGTGCGAAAGCAATCGTCACGTCCATCGGAGAAGGCACGGAGCTCGGCCAAATCAACGCCTCGATTGCTGAAGTCGAGACGGTCAAGACGCCACTCATCCGCCAGACGACGAAGTTTGGTCAGACGGTATCCATCGCCATCCTCGTCATCTCGGTCGTCATATACGCGTTCGGTTACTTCGTCCGTGACTTTGACCCGATCGAGTTGATGTTGACGACGATCGGTCTTGCCGTCGCCGCCATTCCAGAAGGATTACCGGCCGTCATCTCGATCATCCTCGCGCTCGGTGTCCGGAACATGGCTGAGAAAAAAGCCATCGTCCGCAGCTTGCCGTCGGTCGAGACGCTCGGCGCCGTATCGGTCATCTGTACCGATAAGACCGGGACGTTGACGAAAAACGAGATGACCGTCAAACAAGTCGTCACGGCCAAACACGACATCGAAGTGTCAGGGAGTGGATACGCCCCGGACGGTGATTTAGAACTGAACGGTCAACCGTTCGATTTAGATGATGATGAGTCGATGATCGACCTTCTCACGGTCGGGAAAACATGTAACGACGCCCAGCTGTATGAAGAGGGCGGCGAATGGGTCGTCAATGGTGACCCGACGGAAGCATGTTTGCTCACGCTCGCTGAGAAAGCGGAGCGGCCGATCGAACGTTTGGACGTCATCTCGAAGATTCCATTCGATTCGGAGTACAAATATATGGCTACGCTCGTCGATTATAAGGGCGAGCGGATGATCTTCATCAAAGGGGCACCGGACCGCCTGTTCGATATGGCGGAAGACACGGAGTTCGACCGTGCCTATTGGGATGAAAAACGAAAAGAAATTGCCGACCGCGGACAACGCGTGCTCGGGGGCGGTTTCAAACGCGTCGACGCCTCGAAAGAGACGGTCGACCATGAAGACGTCGAGAACGGCATCACATTCCTCGGCCTCTACGGCATCGTCGATCCGCCACGACAAGAAGCGATCGAAGCGGTCGCGGCTTGTCGTGACGCGGGGATCCGTATCAAGATGATCACCGGCGACCATAAAGACACGGCCGTCGCCATCGCCCGAGAACTCGGAATGGAAGTCGAGGGCGCCCTCGAAGGGAAAGAATTGACGAACATGTCCGATGAAGAAATCAAAGAGGCGTCGGTCCATAATGACGTCTTCGCCCGGACGAGCCCGAACGATAAACTTCGTCTCGTCAAAGGACTGCAACAGAACGGCTTAATCACATCGATGACCGGTGATGGCGTCAATGACGCCCCGGCCTTGAAACGGGCCGACATCGGGGTCGCGATGGGAATCAAAGGAACGGAAGTTGCGAAAGAGGCCTCACAGATGGTGCTCGTCGACGATAACTTCAAGACGATCTACAACGCCGTCCGTGAAGGTCGTCGCGTCTATGACAACTTGAAGAAGACGATTTTGTTCTTGCTCCCGACAAACGGGGGACAAGCACTCCTTGTCGCAATGAGTATCTTATTGGGCGCCGCGGCACCACTCAGTCCGGTCCAAATCCTTTGGGTCAACATGGTCGTCGCCATCACGCTCTCGCTCGCCATCGCCTTCGAGCCGCTCGAAGAGAGCACGATGAAACGGCCGCCGCGTCCCGCTAACGTGCCGTTGCTGAGTCGCTACTACGTCTTCCGCATCACGTTCGTCTCGATTTTAATCGGGGGCGGTAGTCTAGTCATCAACTATATGCTCGGCGATTTCGATTACTCGACCGACAAGTTGCAGACGATCACGCTCAATACGATTGTCATGGCACAACTGTTCCACTTGTTCAACTGTCGGACCGAGCTCGCGCCGGCGTTCAACCGTCACTTCTTTGACAACAAGATCGCCTTCCTCGTGTCGGCACTCTTGATCGGGCTCCAGCTGTTCATTACGTACGTCCCGTTCATGCACACGCTGTTCGGTACGGCACCACTTGAACTGCAAGACTGGATTTATCCGGTCGCGTTCGGTCTCATCGTCTTTGTCATCGTCGAAATCGAGAAAGCCATCTCGCGTCGTGTGATCGGCAACAAAGACATACACTGATGTTTTGCCCACTGCCTAATGTGGAATTAGTCCATTATGCAGAGGAGGGATGCTCAATGAAACGTGATGAATCACAACCAGGGGTTCACCCGGACCCAGTACCGGATGAGGAATCAAACCCGGCTACAAAACCGGCTCCGACGCAACATCCGGACCCGGCACCTGAAGAAGACGACAAAGAATCAAAATAAGGAGACTTCAATGAGGGAGTATCCACAAAAAAGGCTTTCCGACAAAAATCGGAAAGCCTTTTTATGGCATTATTTTTTCGGTGCCGGGGTCCGAAACTCATTCATTTTGTCGAACTCTTTTTCATTGAAGTATTCGACGACGACGAAATCTCCGACTGGGCACTCCCAACGGTCTTTCGCGACCTGACATTCTTTGAGTGTCACTTTCTGGTCATACATGTCGAGCTCGAGCGTGTCTTTCAAAAATTGATCGGCCTGTTTGTCATTGATCTTGAAATATTCGCTCAAGATGATCTCTTCGGCTTTATCGTTCGTATGCGTCATCACTTTAAAAAATCTCATATGTGTACCTTCTTTCGTCTGTAAGCTGAATTCTCAGTATATAGGAGCTGGCCCGATTTGGGAACCGTCATCCCATTTTCGATAAAAATGCCCCTAACGCGAATACGAAAGGGGCTCGGTTCATTTCATTTTTTGTCGGCTTGGCGGTGCCTCGTTGAACGGTTGTTTATGGCGAATGATCAGCCAGAACAACAAACCGAACAAGGGAATGTAAGGCAGCGGCCACAAACTCATCTTATAACGTTTGGCATCCCGATTCATCAACGTGATTTGGATGAAGGCGAGCAAGAAGAAGTCGACCGTCATCGTCCGGACGAACTGGTTCTGTTCGACGTAGGACCAATACTCGGCCACGTTCCCGGTCGTCGACGCGGCGATGAACAAGCCGATTGTGACGAGCAAGAGCAACACCCCGAGCAATCGTGTCGGGAGCGGTTTGATCGGTGTCGGATAAGGCGACTGCCGCGCGAACGCCAAATACGGGGCGATGATGAAGCCGCCGACGACGAAACCGGTCGCTGCCGGTAAGAGCGGGTTCGGGCGCAACTGGTTCACCTCGGACCAAAGAAGCGGGAACAAGGCGAGCGGGTAAACGCCTAGGATGCTGAAAAGGGAAAGCGAATACCCTTCATAGGCGTCCGTATTATACGTGATGAAATCGAGCAAAAACCGGCTCGAGAACGGTTCGTTCGGACCGAGGAGCGCGATGGCGATCGCAGCGGCCCACGGAATGAGTAAAAACTTTCTAGTCATGCCCTACACCTCGAGTCTGTCTCTGTTTCTTTTAGTATACCCCGGAATCAAGCGAACAAAAAATGAGAAGTGTCAATCGACACGTTCTCATTGGTTTTCGCGCGCATACGCTTTAATCATCGTCACGAGTTGCTGGGTCTCGTCAGAGTTCGAATCGAGTCGAATCCCGTAATCATACAGGCTCCCCATTTGTCCACGGTGCCGTACGTGACCCGTCAGGTCGAGCGGTTGAATCAACGGGACGAGGTCGAGTTTGACTTGGACTTTCAATCCTTCAGAAAGTGGAAATAAGTAGTCGCACCGCATCTTCAGACCGTGGGCGCTGATATTGAGCAGTTGTGCTTCCCCGTCATGAAGTTCTTTGTCTTCCCAGATGAGGCGATATGGGATGAAGCGGGGGTTCGGTAAAATATAACGAAACGTTTCTTGTCGTCGATAGCGCATCGGTTCACCTCATTTCTCTACCTTGATTATCGGCTATTTTTGGCGAATCGTGAAGCGTTGAATGCACCAAAATTTAGGAAGCGCGGTTTACAGAAATGCAATCGCTTTCTATAATGAGAAGACAGAGTGGATAGAGGAGGGATCGTATGAACGTCAAGGACTTACTCCGACGCTATTCGATCGACGAACCAATCATCTACGCGAAAAATCTACACGGGCAGTGGGTCAAGTTGGAGCAACTGCCGCCCTACACCATACTAGAGGTCGAGGCGACGGACGAGGCCATCGAGGCGCTCGCCATCGACGCGTACGTGGCGCTCACCGTTTGTCGGGAGAAATCGTCGCTTGAAGATGCACGGCCTTATGCAGTGCGGCTTCATATCAGAGGAAAATAAAACCGCGGGCCTTTTGGCTCGCGGTTTTTACTAAATTAGGCTGCTTTTTCAGTTTCATCATCCTGTGGGACGGTCCGTTTTGCGTAATACATGAACGGCGTCGCCATCCAAGCGATGATGAACTTGGCGACGTATGTCGTGATGAAGATATTCCACCAGATGTCCCATTCCATGCCCCAGAAGGCGATTGTACAGAACGTGAGCGTGTCGATGAACTGTGAGACGACGGTCGAACCGGTCGTCCGGAGCCACAGTTTCTTCTCACCGGTCTTGGCGCGAATCTTCGAATAGATGAAGACGTCGAATAGCTGCGAGACGAGGTACGCGGCGAGACTACCGAGCGTGATGAGCGGTAGCATCGAGAACAGTGCTTCAAAACTCTCATGCATGAACAGTGCCTCTTCGAACGGCTCATAAAGCAATGCGAATTGCATGAGCACGGTCGAGACGATCAAGATGAAGAAGCCGAGCCAGACGCCTTTACGGGCGGTGTGACGACCATATTTTTCATTCAAGATGTCTGTCGCTAAATAAAGGGAACCGTAGACGATATTCCCGAGTGTAAAGATGAAACCACCGATTACAATCTGCTGCGTCACTTGGATGTTGGCAACGACCGAGGCCATCGCGATCCAGGCGAACAGTCCGACGCGTCCGAACAGCTTGTAGCTGAGGACGAGCAGACCGAGCGTGAGCAAGGCAGAAGGAATCCATAACCATTCATTGAGCATGGGGATCGTACTCCTTCCAAATCATTCATTCTGTCAACTTTACAAGTTTATAGAGGAACGGAAACCGTGTCAAGACAGTTTCCATGACTGAACGGAAAAAGCTCTCACCCGAGTTTTGGATGAGAGCGATTAATTTAGTTAATATGCTGTCATACACCACTTAGATTAATGGCGATGCCTTTCATAACCGATGACAAGTAATTCAATCGGCTACGGGCATCTTCCCAATAAGCCCAATCGTCAGTCTCTAAAAACTGCGTCAACCCCTCACTAACGGTTGTGAGTTCATTCAATACGCTGGTCAGCCCTTCACGGTCGATGCCTGACGCGTCAGATGCGACAAGGTGATCGAGCGCCGGGAGAATCTCATTAATGTCGGCACGGAAGTCTCCATGCGAATTGTTGATACTGACGCCGACCTTCAAATCATCGGTCTCAAGGGAATGCTGCATATCAACACGTTCCATTTTGTGTATGGATGAAAATCGTATTAACGTATCAGGCTCGAATTCGACTAGCCTTGTCAAGGTTCATAACAGTTCGTATCTTTGTAATTGGTCGATTAAAATCCGTCGTGCTGAAGTGCGATTGTCAGATGGAGTCAATTAGTTCACACGGACGAACATGTAGGTTACGTGTTTCATTTTTAATCGATCGAAACAAAAATTATAATCAAAAACTATTGACGTACTTGAATCAATCGCTTGAGATAAAGGTGTCCTCGAAAGAGCGACGATCTCATTTAATGGAGGAATGCTTTGTGAAAAGAAACACGGGTAGGAATTCGAAGATTGTTTGCCGAAAGGTGGAGGAAAAGGAAGGTAAGTTGTACTTCTGGATTCGAGATGAGGAGACTGACCAAGAGTGGGTATTTTACACCAGTATAGAACAAGAGGATATTGATGTCTATTGCGCTAGAGATGACTCGTGCTTCATGCCAGATACAGATTTAGACAAAATGAAGCTGTTGCGGATGATTGAACAGTATCAACTTTTCATTCAAGATAAAGCAAGACGAGAAGCGCAGGGAAAGTTGTTAGCAGGTAAGCAAGAACGTTCCAAACGATTCTGAGTGTCCCTTAAGTGGGCGCTCTTTTTTGTGGACCAGGAAAACCAGATAGGTTTATATACAGGAGGATTGGAGGCGGAGAAACGTCCTTTTCTGTGAAATCAATTTAATTACTACACACATTACAGCTTTGGTTTCATCCCTTGTTACACGAAGGAGAGGTGAACGGGATTTAAAAAATCAACACATTGCAATCCACTAACGGGTCATCAAAGAGCACAATGAACAGAAAAATTCGTTCATAGAGTAATTAGAGGATACCGCCGTCAAACAAATGCAACATTCGGAATATACCGCTGAAAGCAAAGCGAACTATCACGAGCTTGAGAACACTTCTAAACAGTCGAAAGTAAACCTCGTCACCGCTCATACCTGTGTCATTGGCACAAACGCGTCCTTCGCAGCTAAAGATGTCCCAGTCGTTCGGCATACTCGCTTGACGCTACTGCTCAAACTAGGAGAACAGCCAAAGGTCGTTCAGGAACGGTTGGGTCACAAGGATATCAGCGTCACGATGGATATGTACACACATGTCACGATGACGCTGCAGAAGCAGACGGCCGAAACGTTTGGTGCCATGATGGAGCAAAAGACCGTTGATTGAGATAATAATAGTTAGACAAATGGTTTAGCCTTGTCGACAACACGAAAATCTAGAAACTGTGCAATTTCTGTGCAATGACAAAAAGAAAGCACCTCCTGTCATAAACAGGAAGTGCTCTACACCGCTTGGTTGAGCGGTATATTTGATGCCTCCGACGAGAATCGAACTCGTGCTGCAGCATTACCATTGCTGAGGTCTGCCACTAACCTACAGAGGCGGTTACATCTAGTATGTTACACAGTCTGTCGTGAAATTTCAAGCTTTTTTAGAATAATAAGACCCCTGTCCTCCTCATAGTGAGAAGGGCAGGGGTGAGTTGAATCAAGCTTACTTCGTCCGGACCCAAACAGCTCCAGCCGAGTTGTCCTTCGCTTCGCCGACGACGTCGACGACGAGTCCGTATTGTGGAAGTTTACGGCCCGCATCTGGGATGAGCGAGTTGATGTACGTGTTGGCGTCGTTGAACTGTTTCACGCCTGGTTGAGCTTTGTAGTCATAGATGCCACGGCTCGGTGAATCGATGTACCAAGGGAGCGTCTTGTCTAAGCTGAACGCCGCGTCTGCGATCTGGTAACGCGTGCTGCCAGCGACTGTCTCTTGACCGTTCAAGTTGCCGATCAGTGCCTCAGGGTGCGAGTCGACGACACCGAGGAAACCTTCACCCGGATGGACGCCGACCCAGTTGTCTGAGAACGAATCATCCGCATACCAGACGACGAGACCTGTGTTGTACTTGACGCCACGGCCGTTCAAGAGACCTGTGTCAGCGCCTTCATGGTTGCGCCATTCGAGGTAGTAGTAGTGCGGTTTCGTGTCATAGCCGTCCGACTTGACGAAGCCGTCGAGCGTGACTTTCTCTGCGCCTTCCGCATCGTCAGCGAGGAGCGATTGTCCGCCTGACGTGATCGACAAGTTGTCGAGGGCGAACCCTTCAAGGGCAAGACCACCGTCCGTCACGTATTCGAAGACGATTTGTACGTCTTGTCCAGCGAACTGTGACAAGTCGTACGATTTGTTCACCCAAGCGCCGTTCGTCGATTCCGCACCGTTTCCAGTGTTGTCATCGCCGTAGACGTCAAGGACGACTTCTTTGCCGCCGCTGAGTGCTTTCACGTACAAGTAGTCGTAGTCAAACTCGATATCGAAACGTGTGTCGAAAGCGAGTGTACCGTCCGCTCCAAGTTTGACCGTCGGTGTCGAGAGTTCAGTATGCAAGTTATCGCCTTTTGTCGAGTAGTAGTAATACTCGCCGTATTCTGGTTCGATGCCTTTTACTTTCTTGTCTGGAAGGTTCACTTTCAACAATCCAGGGTTGGTTGATTTCGTCACCGATTGATCGAGTTTCGAAACAAAACCTTGTTGCGTGATGTCTTCAAGGTCAACTTCCGTGATGTTCGCCCAGTTGCCGCCCATCAATTTTTGGAAGTATTCCTTGTTTTGTGGCGAAAAGCTCGTCGGCTCTGTACCAGCCACTTTACCAGCCCAGCTGCCGCCGCTCATGATTGACCATGATTGGACCGGTTCGCCTTGACCTGTGTACTGTGTATCGTACTCATCTGGAAGACCGAGGTCGTGACCGTATTCGTGAGCGAAGACGCCGACTGCGCCGTCTTCAGGTTGGATTGTGTAATCGAATGCCGCCATTTGACCGCCCCAGTATGGGACAGCTGCTTCCGTACCTGCTACGCGGTAAGGGCTGTTGCCGACGACCCAACGGTGTGACCAGACCGCATCGTCACCGAGGACACCGCCACCAGCTTCTTGGCCGGTACCAGCATGGATGATCATCAAGTGGTCGACCAAGCCGTCCGGCTCGTTGAAGTCGCCGTCACCGTCGAGGTCATATAAATCGTACTGATCGTATTCGGCGAGGTCCATGCCTGAAGCGACCGCAGCGTTCAACGTGTCTTTAACGAGTTGACGCGGACCTGGCCCGATGTTGTCATTCCCGCCGGCCGGATTGTCACCGCCGTAATCTTTCGCTGTGCCCGGGACGGTCAACCAGTCTGAGACAGTGCCGTCGACCGTGTAACTGCCGCCCGACTGTTCTTCATAATACTGCTTGAACGTTTGGACTTTCTCACCGTTGAACAGTTCGAACGATTCGTCGCCGAACATGTATTGCTCGTAGTGTTCTTTACTAAAGTTGTCGCTATAGAGATAACCTTCTTCTTGAACGACGTTGTTATGTTTGAAGTCGCTGTACTCGACGAGAAGGACGAGGACTTTGTCTTCACGGACGGCGCCGTTATAGCCAGCTTGCTTGGCCGGGTCGACTTTCACTTGGCCGTTCGGCTTGCCTTTTCGATAGTTCGCTTGTCCTTTTTTCGCTTTGTCGAGGAGACGCTTCGATTCTTTCTCGAATTGGTTATGTATCTTCTCTTTCGCTTCAGCGGCTTTATCGTTCAAGCCGTGCTTATGGACGTCTTTCGCACCGCCTTGTTTCTTCTCGATATAGGCATCGACGGCTTTTTGGCGCTCAGTGGCCGAAAGCCCTTTTTTGATGACGCCTCGTTTCTCGAGCGCTTTGGCGAGCCGATCCTCATCGATGATGTTGTGATCGAATGGAGCGGTCGAGCTTGGGGTTGGCAACGGTGAGGCGGCGAGTGGAGCGGCACCGACGGCCGGGATCGCACTGACGCTCATGACCGATGTCAATGCGACGGCGAGCGTCGTACGACGGATGGAACGTTTTTTCATTTGTACTAACCTCCTATAAAAATAATGGGAAATTGTGAGAGCTTGAATCCAACGTTAAACTTGTGTCTGATTAATGTCAATATTCAGAAAATAATAACTTAAAAAAGAGACTTTCGTCCCGAATGGTCCTAAAGACCTAAGGGGTCAAGTCTCTACATCGATGATGCCGTAATGAAATTTGGATGTTTTACGAACAATCCTTTTAAAACCAAACGTTTCAAACGTCTCACTCTCAAAGTGAGCCTTTAGGACAATTCGTCTGGATGCAACACGACGGGCCTCCGTCATCAGTTCAAGAGACAGCGGATTCGTGTTGGCGAGGGTTCGTAATGGGTTCAAGTGAACCGATTCTGAAATCGTCTTTTCGAACATTGGGTCGAAGTAGACGACATCGAATGAATCGTCCGGGCATGTCTTCAAATAGGTGAGGGCATCCGTCCAAACGACCTCGAGCCGACGCATCGCCTCATTGACGGCGGGCTCTTTTTCTTCCCAAACGGTTAGCCCTTCCTTGACGAGCATCGCTGTGACAAATTCGCTCTCGATCCCGACGGCGCGACCCGACGGACCGACGGCATGACTGAGGACGATACTGTCGGAGCCGAGCCCGAGCGTACAGTCGAGGACCCGGTCACCCGGTTTGATTGCGGCGGCATCGACGAGCGGATCGTTCCCGCCACGCGCAAGCTGCTTCACACGGAACACCGAGCTCGATGGGTGGAAAAAGAACGGTTCATCTCCGGCGAGAGGGGTGTATTCGACGCGACGTTTATCAAATACGAGCACCCCGGCATGGTGACGTTGTTTTAACGTGTCGATGGAATGTTTGCGACGGGTGACGAAATGGGCGTCATAAGTCGCCGCATGGGCCTCGGCCCGTTCGATGGTTGCCTCAGTCGGGCGTAAACAAGTTGTAACGATATAAGTCATAGTTTCTCCTTACTGAAAAAATGAGACGCAGAAGCGTCTCATTTTTTCTTGCTGAGTAAATCCGATAACTCGTCGATGAGTGCCTTGTGGGAGGCAAGTTCTTTCTTCTTCTCGTCGTTCGGGTTAATCGGGCGTTTCGAGCGGCTCTGGAGCGCCTCGAGCGTCTCATCGATTGACGATTTGAGCGTGTCACGATCTTCCGGCTTGAGGGTGACCTCATGCGGGTTTTCACCGCTCGCGTCGAGTTCGCGAAGACGAGCCATCAATTGTTTTGCTTCTCGGTTCAAATCAGCGAGCAATCTGTCAATTTGTTCCAAACGAAGCTTGATTCCATCACGTTCCGTAAACATTTGTTTCACCTCTTTTATGGGGATAACCCTGTTGTCTCTTCCCATTTACTTTACCATAATTTTCGAACAACGAAACTACCGGGAATATATTCCATTTTTATTGGCTGTGGGAAACACTGTTTCTCTATGCCCACATGAATCTCAACTGGTATACTGACTTAGCTAAAAAGGAGGTGGTCGGATGCAGTCGACAACTCATCCACCAAAAGCGCTTAAAGGCGCTATTTTATCGATCACGACGTATTTGGTCTTATCTGTATTAAAAGTCGTCTTCGGTTTGGTGTACAATTCGGAGGCCGTCCTCGCCGACGGATTCAATAATACGACCGACATCATCGCATCAATCGCCGTCTATATCGGCATTCGCATCGCCGCACTGCCCCGAGACGCCGAACATAAATACGGTCACGCCAAAATGGAGACACTCGCCGCGCTCGTCGCATCGCTGATCATGGTCGCCGTCGGGGTGTTCGTTCTATTGAACAGCATCGCCACTCTAATCGGTGGTGAATACGTCGAACCGAACCCGCTTGCTGCTGTCGTCGCGTTCTTAAGTGCACTTGTCATGTTCGGCGTGTATGCGTACAATTCGAACTTGGCCAAGAAAACCCGGTCGCTCGCCTTGAAAGCGGCCGCGAAAGATAATTTGGCCGATGCCATGATCTCGATCGGGGCTACGCTCGGCGTTCTCTTCGCTTACTTTAAACTGCCTTGGATGGATACGGTTCTCGCCGTCTTGATTGCGGGAATGATCATCCGGACCGCGATTCAAATCTTTCTCGATGCGACACATCAGCTCTCTGACGGATTTCCGCCGGATCTCGTCGATTCCTACGAAGAGACGATTCAGCATTTCGATGCCGTCAAGGAAGTGCGTGAAATCAAAGGACGTCACCTCGGTAACCATGTCATGCTCGATGTGACGATTGCCGTTGAAGGAAGTCTCACCGTCGAGGAGGCGCACGATTTGTGTGATGACATCGAACGGGAGCTCGACGAACATCATGCTGTCGATTCGGTCCATATTCACATTGAACCGGTCTGATTTCGGTTATCTTTTGCGCTTCACGCCGCCGTTCGTATATAATGAGTTTGGAAAGACTATGAGATAACTGTTAAGGAGGGCACGGGATGGAAATCGTGCGTCAACCTATTCGTCAGATTGATGAGATCGAATATGAGCATTTTAAAAAATATGGTCAAAGTTCTTACGGCATCTCAGCCGAAGAGTTAAAAGGCATCTTTGTCGAGATGGGGGCAGAGCAGGTATACTCGGCCGATGAGCATAGTTATGGGGAGGACTTCTATTATGATCTCCTCGTTGACGGACAAATCGTCGGAAAAGTGTTACTCTTGAAACTCGCTCGCGTCTATCAGCTCGATTTGATGGTGTTCGACGCCTTCAAGGGCAATGGCTATGCGACAGAAGGCTTGCGCCTCGCGCTCGAACAATCCGACTTAAGAGAAGGACATACCGTCCGCGCCGGCATCCCGCCGACGAGTCCACATCAGGAAGCGGTACGCCGTGTCCTTGAGAAGAACGGCTTCGAGAAACGGAACGGCCTTTACTATTTAAACTTTAAAAAGCGATATGTAATCAACCACTGAACTGACGGCGTCTGACGCGTCAGTTTTTTCGTATGGAGGTTTTACCGATGAAACAAGTGACAATCAACGACATCGCCAAACTTGCCGGGGTCGCCAAAAGTACCGTCTCTCGTTATTTGAACGGGGGTTCGGTCGGACAAGCGACACGCGAGAAAATCGAGCGGGTCATTCAAGAGACGAACTATGAACCGAACCAGTTTGCGCAAAGCTTAAAGTCGAAACAGACGAAAATGATTGGTGTCATCGTCCCTCGTCTTGATTCCTATGCGGCTTCGCGTACGATGATGGGCATCGACGAGCGGTTGACCGAGCGCGGTTATCAAATGCTTGTCGTTAACACGGCCCAACAGACCGAACGCGAGATCGAGCAGTTGTATAATTTGGCAAAGCAGAAAGTGGCCGGCATCATCTGGCTCGGGACGACCGTGACGCCGCGGCACTTGCAGGCGATCCAAGACATCCAAATCCCGGTTTTGTTGATCGGTCAAGAGCATGAACACGTCCATAGCCTCGTTTATCCCGATTTCGACGCGGCGTACGCTCTCGGACGGCAGTTCATGGACTGGGGGCACCGTGATGTCCTGTATGTCGGGGTCGGTCCGTACGACATCGCCGTCGGACAGGCACGGCGCGATGGTTTTCTGCATGCGTTCAAAGAAGCAGGCGCGAACGTAACGACGTATACGACGACGTTCAAAATTGACGACGCGATCCCGATTGGGGAACGGATCGCCGAGGCGACCGATGACGCGACGCTCATCGTCTGTGCGACCGACAACATCGCCCTCGGTGTCTTGAAAGGGCTCGCCAATGGCGGAAAATCGGTGCCGGTGGATATCTCGGTGAGCGGATTCGGCGGCTATGATTTCACCGAAGTGCTCCATCCAGCGATCACGACGGTGCATCTTCCATACCGTCGGACAGGGTCTCGTGCGGCTGACATGATTCTCCAATTGTTAACAGGCGAAACCATCCCGATGAAAACGTTCACAACTTTTGAATTAAAACTGCGAGAAAGCGTTGACATTTTAAATTAAATCGATTACATTTGTGTTGCGGAACCGGTTCCGCAACATTTTTTATTTGTTTTTGGAACCGGTTCGATAAATGACACGAAGCACGACATTCAGACATGGAGGTGGACGGATGAACACCGTACATTGCATTGGTGAACTATTGATTGATTGGGTTTGCGAGGACGCATCGAGCGACCTCGTCAACGGGACGACATTCGTGAAGAAAGCGGGGGGCGCACCGGCAAACGTCGCGGCGGTCGTCAGTAAACACGGAGGAAATTCGAGTTTCCTCGGTCAAGTCGGGGCAGACCCGTTCGGACGCTTTTTAAAACAGACGCTCGTCGACAACGGCGTCGGCGTCGAAAACTTGGTGGAGGAAGGTGACACGACGTTCGCATTCGTGTCGATTCAAGAAGACGGGGAACGAGATTTCACGTTCCGACGCGGCAGCGATGGCGACTATGCCTTCGAGTCAATCGACTTGTCGGCCTTCAAGCCTGGAGACATCGTCCATTTCGGATCGGCGACGGCACTCCTCGACGGCGAGTTAAAGAACGCCTACTTTAAACTGCTCCAGTTCGCCAAGCGTGACGGCCTGTTCGTCTCGTTCGACCCGAACTACCGCGACGCGCTCGTGACCGACCTCGAGGCGTTCAAACAAGATTCGCTCCATTTCATCGCCGAAGCGGACTTCGTCAAGTTGAGCGAGGAAGAAGCGCACTTGTTGACTGGGCTTGACGATTTATATCAAGCGATCGCGTCGCTTCTCGAAACGGGTGCGAAACGGATCGCCATCACGCTCGGCTCGCGCGGGACACTGATTGCGACGAAAGACGTCAAAGACGTCATCGCTTCAGTGAAAATTGAAAGCGTCGATTCGACGGGAGCGGGTGACGCCTTTGTCGGCGCCTACTTGTATCGCTTAGCGACTCTAGGAATCGATGACGAGCGCTTACTGAAGGATATCGAATACGCGAATGTGACCGGCGCTTTGACGTGCACGGCATACGGCGCGATTCCGGCCATACCAACACAACAACGCGTGCTTGAAACGCTAGGAGGGAAACCAGCATGAACTACAGACAAGAAGCAGAAGCGATTTTAGAGGCGATCGGCGGAAAAGACAATGTCGCCGCCGCGGCCCACTGTGCGACCCGGCTCCGCCTCGTCTTGAACGACGAATCGAAAGTCGATGAGAAGAAACTCGACGCCCTCGATGTCGTCAAAGGAACGTTCTCGACCGGTGGCCAGTACCAAATCATCATCGGACAAGGCACGGTCAACAAAGTGTACGCTGAGTTCGCCCAATTGACAGGGCTCGGCGACATGTCGACAAGCGACGTTAAGTCGGCCGGCGCGAAAAAAGGTAACCCGCTCCAACAGTTCGTCAAGATGTTGTCGGATATCTTCGTCCCAATCATCCCGGCCATCGTCGCCGGTGGTCTCTTGATGGGGATCAACAACTTGCTCACGGCACCTGATTTGTTCTTCGAAGGAAGCTCACTCATCGATCAGTACCCAGGCATCGCCGATCTCGCCGCGATGATCAACACGTTCGCCAACGCCGCCTTCGTCTTCCTGCCCGTCTTGATCGGGTTCTCCGCCGCCAAGCGGTTTGGGGGTAATCCGTACCTCGGCGCTGCGCTCGGGATGATCATGGTTCACCCGGATCTCGTCAATGCCTACGCCCAAGCGACGGTCGGCGATATCCCGGTTTGGAACATTCTCGGCTTTGAGATCGAGAAGCTCGGTTACCAAGGACAAGTTTTACCGGTCCTCGTATCTGCTTATATCTTGTCGAAACTTGAAATCAATATCCGTAAATTCATGCCAGCATCACTCGATATCTTGCTCACACCGCTCCTCTCGCTCCTCATTACGGCGTTCGTCACGTTCGCCTTCGTCGGACCGATCACACGCGAAGCGGGTAACTTGATCATCGACGGTCTCGTTTGGACGTACGACTCACTCGGCTTCTTCGGCGGTCTCGTCATGGGTCTCTTGTACGCACCGATCGTCATCACAGGGATGCACCACAGTTTCATCGCCATCGAGACACAACTTCTTGCCGATATCGCACGTACGGGTGGATCATTCATCTTCCCAATCGCAGCCATGTCGAACGTCGCACAAGGTGCGGCCACACTCGCTGTCTTCTTCTTGACACGTGATAAGAAGATGAAAGGTGTCGCTTCGGCATCTGGTATCTCGGCATTGTTAGGGATCACCGAGCCGGCCATGTTCGGGGTCAACTTGAAACTACGCTATCCGTTCATCGCGGCCATCATTGGTTCAGGGATCGCCTCGGCGTTCATCGTCGGACGTGAAGTCCTCGCCGTCGCCCTCGGTGCGGCAGGTCTCCCAGGGATCATCTCGATCGCACCGGCATCAATCGTCTCGTATATCATCGGTATGGCCATCGCCTTCGCGGTCGCCTTCGGATTGACGTTCGTGCTCGCGAAACGCCAAGCGAAAAAAGAAGCAGTCAAACAAGCAGCATAAGAAAAAGGAAGTGATGTTATGAGTTGGACGAAGGCAGAGCGTTACCGCTCGTTACGTGACGTGAGTGCCCTCGAGATGGAGACGCTCCGCACGAAGACGGCGGCTTCCCCGTGGCGGTTCGGATACCATATCCAACCGCCGACGGGACTCCTGAACGACCCGAACGGATTCACGTATTATAACGGGGAATATCACATGTTCTATCAGTGGTTCCCGCTCGGACCGGTACACGGTCTCAAACATTGGTACCATGTCACATCACCTGACCTCGTCACGTGGACAGACCGCGGGGTGGCGTTAGTCCCGGAGACGACCGAAGATTCACACGGTGCCTATTCAGGTAGCGGGTTCGTGAAAGACGGGGAACTCCACGTCATGTACACGGGCAATCACCGGACGGATGACTGGACGCGTCACGCCTCGCAAGTGATCGGCGTGTTGCGGGATGGCAAGATCGAACGTCGCAATGTCGCGATTCCGGACGTGCCGGCCGGGTACACGGAACATTTCCGTGACCCGAAAGTGTGGCTCGAGGACGGCGCCTATTACGCCGTCGTCGGCGCACAACGTACGGACGAGACGGGTTGCGTCGTCTTGTATCGCTCGGTCGACTTGGATGACTGGACGTTCCTCGGTGAAATCAAGACGGGACTCGATTCGTTCGGCTACATGTGGGAATGTCCCGACGTGTTCGAACTGAACGGGCAGCACGTCCTCGTCTTCTCGCCGCAAGGGATTGAACCGGACGGGCATCGCTATCACAACATCTATCAGTCTGGGTTCTTGATCGGCAAGCTCGACGTTGAGACGTTAACATTCACCCACGGAGCGTTCGAGGAGCTCGACTTCGGGTTTGATTTTTACGCCCCACAGACGACAGAACAGGACGGACGACGCGTTCTCGTCGGTTGGATGGGACTCCCTGAAATCGAGTATCCGACGGACCGCTTCGGTTGGGCCCACGCCTTGACGTTACCGCGTGTGCTCACAATTGAGGAAGGGATGCTCAAGCAACGTCCGGTGGCGGAGATGACAACGCTTCGCCAAGACACATTCCTCGACGCGTCCGGCACATCAATCAGCGTCGCGACACCGGACCGGTATGAGCTTGAGGTGAAAACGGATGGGTCAGACTTCACGCTCGACCTGCTTCAGGTCGAGAATGAGTCACTCGTCATTCGTTACGACGCGACGGCAGGCGAATTGACGATCGACCGGACGAATGCCGGAGAGCCGTTCGCGACCGAGTTTGGCACGACACGGACGAAAGCGATTCATGTGACGTCGCTTCACGTGTTCGTCGACTCGTCAAGTGTCGAATGCTTCGTCAATGACGGTGAGGCGGTCGCCACGCTCCGTGTCTTCCCGAGCGAGCTCGAGAAACAGTTGCGCTACGAAGGCGCGACTGCGAGCCTGACCGGTTGGACGTATCAATAAGGAAGAGCTGAGCTTCGGCTTGGCTTTTTTGTTTACCTACAGAATGAACTCTATATGCTATTCTAGAAATAGGGAATAAATTACATATAGCATAGGGGATGATTTACGTGTGGATGGTTTTAGGAGTACTAGCGATTGGCGCGACACTGTTCAATTTGTATACGTTCAGCGTCGGGAAAGATTACAAGCTGCCGATGGCGCTTGCGTTGTCCTTGACCGCATTGACAGTATGCGCGGATTACAGCTATTTATCTGTCTGGGTCGAAGCGGAGGATTGGAGTGCGTTGGCGGATGTCATACCAGGTATGGGACGGGCATTATGGGTACTAACTAGCATCTCGATCATCTTGAACCTGTTGCCGATTTTCTTGGAGCGAATGCGAAAACAGGCATGAGTGATTCGATGTCAAAAATTGTGAAACCTTTCGTCCGGATTTTCGTAAAAGATGACTATCAACGTGAATGGGGTGGAGGGAATGAAACGAAATCGAGCCATGTTGACAGTGGCTTCGGCGATGTTCAAGGCTTTCATAGAGCCGGAGGAAAGTGAATTGGATAGAGAAGAAATGATTCAAGCGCGAGTCGCTCAGTCGTCAGGGATTGGTTCGTTCAATGAGACGGATTTCATCATGTTCAATGGAATCGAGAAAGTGAGACCGTTTGCGGACATGTTGCGCAATGCAGATGATGCGCTCGAAGATTCCATTCACGGGGAACCGGACTTTGATTTAGAGCTTCATTGGAAGGGCGGCGTGATGGCACAGTATCAGCTTTGGCTCGGTCAGAAGCAGCAACCGAGCTATTTGATGGATGTGACCCATCGACACCTCATCTACCGCGTGTCGGGAGACATGACGAATCGGTTGATTCAAGTGCTCGCGGTGGACGAATAAGGTAAGGAACGTGAGGGTTATGAAAAATGGATTACATTGATTTGAAATTTCGCTTCGATAAAGACCTTTCTGACAAAACATATGGCGAAAAGCTCCTTCAATTGTGTGACAAGTACGATGTTGAAATTGGCTGTCTCGGCTATTTTGAGCCCATCAACATACCTTTTTCGCGAGAACGATTCATGAATATGTGGGGTATCGAACAGGATGGTATGTCTGATTTTTTTGCGCGCCTGCATAAACGAAAAAGTTTTCTAGTCATCAATCCTTGTTATGACGGAACAGCTAGTGTGTATATCTCGCTCAGTCTGTCGAAAGCTCATTACAACGACCGGCCGAATCGATGGCTTACTCTATTTAAAGCGATGTGTATCGAACTTAAACCATATCGAGCCGCCATGTGTATGGACCCTGGTTCCAAATCTTCGCTTTATGATTATGATCGGGAATATTTTTGGTTTCTCAAGCCCGAAGAAGTTTCGTGGTTCAATTATTGGAGCGATGATTTACTGGCCTTTGGGGATGTGAATGATATTGACGCATTCGAGTGGTTTAATCGAGAACGAATCGAAAGCGGATGTTTCTATCAATTGACGGACCAGATAGATGTGTCCAATCTGGAATCGCGTATCGAAGAGGCGAGAATCATGTTTGGTAATGGAGTACTGTTGAGACGAGAACTCGTTGAAGAGGATGACATCGATTGGGATGAAGACTACTTTGATTGGGAATACAAATGATTCACATAAGTGCTTAGTTATTCATTACAAGAGGCAGAGGTGACTTATGAGGCGAGAAAGGATGGGTACTTTAGTCGCTCTAACAGTTTTGACAATTGCTTTGACCGGCTGTGGCTCGAACGATTTTCGGACGGATGGGATTGAAGAAGTCCGCGTCTCGGAATCGGACGGATTCAGCAGTTTCCAAGAGCGCGATGTCATCACATATGACGAGCTCGAGGACGTCAAAGTGTTTGCGGACATGATTCGGAATGCGGAGCAGCAACCGGGCGTCGTAAATATGGCAACGCCTGAATATGATGTGGAAGTCCAGTATCAAGATGAGACAGTGGACCGCTATTACGTCTGGCTCGGAGACTTAGGCATGCCGACGAGCATCATGGATGTGAATGATACGCATACGGTGTATCTCGTCCCGGCAGACGTGACAGATGAGTTGATCAGACTGCTCGAGCAAGGGTAAACTTTCAAAGCGAGGTGATGGCTGATGAAGCAAGCAATGAGGCAAATCGGGGCAATTACCGTCATGGTTTTTATGTTATCGGGTTGCGGCTCGAACGATTTTCGGACGGATGGGATTGAAGAAGTCCGCGTCTCGGAATCGGACGGATTTAGCAGTTTCCAAGAGCGCGATGTCATCACTTTCGACGAGTCGGAAGCGATTCGAGTGTTCGAAGACATGCTGCGTGAGGCAGACGAACTTCCCGGTGTCGCCAATTCGGTCGGGCCGGAATACGATATTGAGATCCGCTTCGAGGACGGGGAGACGGACCGCTATTACCTCTGGCTGAACGATGATCCCAAATCCGTCAGCAGCCTGTACGACGCGGACGACACAAACATCGGTTACCGCCTCCCGGCGGACGTGACGGAGGAATTGATCAATCTGCTCGAGTCAGGCGACTAAAAAAAGACGCCTGGAATGGCGTCTTACGAGTTGAGGCGGATAAAGCGCTCAATCTGTTGCTCGCTCTTCCGCGCTTGACGCCCAATCCAAATCAGATGACCAGGGCTGTTCAAGATGGTGAGTTGGGCGTGGGGGATGAGCCGCTTCGCATGATGCGCATGGCGGACCGGCACGGCCTTGTCATTTTTGGAGTGGACGATATACGTCGGGCACGTCACCCCGAGCAGCGTTTCATCGGTCACTTGTTGCCGCAGGTCGAACTGGGCACCGAGACCGAACGCCATTTGGTTCGCGACCCGTTTCAATAAGAAGATATCGTACGGGGTCACTTCGTCACGAATGACATCTAGTGCGAGCAGGCTCGTCGATTGAATCATGCGGGCCGTCGCTTCGAACGGCTGTTTTTGAATCGCCCGGAGGACGAACTTTCTCATGGCGAACTGTAGCGCGATGAACGCAGGTTGGGCGACGTTACGGCTGACGTAGTGCCGATACGGGAAGTCGACGACACTCGTCACTGCGGCCGCGAGCGTGAGACTGAGCGCATGCTCATTCTGCGACGCGAGCTCGATGGCGGTCGGTCCCCCGGCCGAGATGCCATACACGTGATACTGATCGATCGCCATGACTTCCATCATGCGACGTAAGCTAGCGGCGAATGCTTGCGGTGAGGCTGAAAATGAGTACGGAGTCTCACCGTAACCGGGACGGGATGGGACAATGACCCGAAAACCGGACACGACGAGCCGGTCCACATGGTACGGTTCGAGGCTTGACGACTGGGTCCCATGAATCAGGATGATGACCGGACCGTGACCTCGGTCCATATATTCGATTTTCGTGCCGTTGACGTGCGCGTAATGTTTCAAAACGGAATGGCCTCCTTAAACCGATTGTAATGGAAAATAACTTTATTTCATGGAAATAACATGCTACTGTCTGTTTATACATATTTTACATAGAGAAGTGAAAGGGGATTAAACCGTGAACAACCGAGAACGGTTACTCGAGGTGAGACGGTTTTTCGAACGCCACACAGATGATAATCATCCAAAGACGTTAGAAGACTTGCTCGAATATTTATCTACCATTGGAGATACTTCTAAGTTAGCAAAAAAATCAGTGAAAGACGACATCCAAGCATTGACCGATTCGGGGTTCGAGGTGCAGGATGAGCTCGAGAAGAACGGCCTCGCCAAAAAATATTGGCATTCGGCCCGTTTGTTTGAAATCCATGAGCTCCGGATGATGGTCGACGCCATCGTCGCGGCGAAGTTCATCTCGGAGGACGTGACAGAGCGGATCGTCGAAAAACTTCAAAAACTGACGAGTATTCCGGAAGCGGAAACGCTCCAGTCGATCATCAAGACACCGAAGAAGAAACACGGACAGATTCCGTACCATATCGATCGCATCCAGCGCGCGATCCAAGAACAAAAGGCAATCTCGTTCCAATATACGGACGTCGTCGGCTTTGACGCCACGAAGCGAACGTTCCCGCTTCGCCGTGACGGCGAGCGTTACGTCGTCAATCCGATTGACTTGCACTGGAACCATGAGCAATATTATTTGATTGGCATCGATGAGTCGATCGGGGAAATCCGAAACTATCGCGTCGACCGCATCGTCAACTCAGAGATTGTCGAGGATGATACGCCGCGCATGAAACATCATTTGCCGGATGACTACTTCCAAAAGTCGTTCAATATGTACAACGGGCTCGACGAGGAAATCGTCCTTGCCGTCGACGAGCGCGTCCTCCCGGTCATCTTCGACAAGCTCGGAGAAGACGTCTCGATCACGCAAGACGGAGAACGCTTCCTCATCCGCTTCGATGCGGCCGTATCCGACGGGTTCGTCTTCTGGCTCTTGTCGCTCGGCACGCAAGTCGAGGTGCTCGAACCGATCACGCTCCGCGACCATTTGCGCGAGACGATCGAGGCGATGGCCGAACGATATGCGAAGGCGAGCATTCACTGAAACGATTGAAATGAAGGTATGATATACTGCTTGCGACACTTGTAGAAGGGGGACAGGCGGATGTTAGATTGGATGCCATTAATCATTCCGATTGTCGCTGTCATTTTTGTTGCTGTCGTCGCAAGACGCGCCATGAAAATGGACCAAGAGAAATAAGCTAGGACGGACATCCTTCTCGTCATGAGGGGGATGTCTTTTCCGTCCAAAAGGAGGAGACCGGTGGATACGATTACCCATACGCTGTTCGGTCTGACGCTCTACGGGGCGGCCGATAAGCGAGACTTACAAACAAACGAAAAACGGGCCTTGTTCGTCACGACGCTCGTCGGGAGTCAAATTCCGGACAGTGACGTCATCTCGCGGCTGTGGGACACGGAAGGCATGTACCAGATGTGGCACCGCGGCATCACTCACTCGATTTTCCTCGTCCCGTTGTTCGCGCTACTCATTTACATACTCGTGCGCCTCTTGTTCAAGGTGACCGATATCCGTTACTTCTGGTGGGCGCTCTTGTCCGTGTTCATCCATAACACGGCGGACTTGTTCAACGCCTGGGGGACGGGTTACTTCGAACCGTTATCGGATGTCCGGGTCACGTTCGGTGTCATCCCGATCGTTGATTTCGTCTATTGGGGCATTTTCCTCGTCGCCTGGCTGATCGCACGGCGAACGGACGTCAGGCATACGGTGTATCGCTACGCCTGGGCAGCAATCGTCGTGCACGTCTTGATTCAAAGTGCGCAAGGGGCGTACTTGTATCAGTCGTATGCCGCCGATCACGATGAAGTGGCGCTGTCGGCCTCGTTCATCCCGACCCAGTTCACGGTCGTCACAAAGACCGATGAGTCGGTGTCGATTTACAGTGACTCGGTCTATCAAGAACCCGAGGTCCAATACGAGTTGACGAGTGCGGACGATGCCGATTTGAATCCGCTCTTCGCCGAAAATAAAGAAGCGATCACGCTCAAACAGTGGTCCCCGTTCGTGGTCGTCGTCGAGGATGATGAGCGGCTCGGCCTCTACGATCCGCGCTTCTTTGACGGTGAGTCGTCATTCCTTTACGAATACATCGAATTGTAGGTGATTCTATGCGGCGCATCCGTTATTTGTTCATCTTCGGTTACGAACAAGCACTCAGTTGCATCTTCCCGGTCGCCATCTTCGGGGCGCTCGCGTTGACGAAATGGTTCGACTTTCCGATTCCGCGCTATGACGTCCTCCTCATTTGGTGTCTGTTCGTCCAAGTCGTGCTCGTCAAGACCGGGCTCGAGACGATGGAAGAAGTGAAGGTCATCAGTTGGTTCCACGTCATCGGGCTCGGCCTCGAGCTGTTCAAAGTCCAGATGGGGTCATGGAGCTATCCGGACGAGGCGTTGACGAAATGGTTCGGCGTCCCGCTCTATGCGGGGTTCATGTATGCGAGCGTCGGCAGCTACGTCGTCCAGTCGTGGCGTCGCCTTGATTTGGAGTTTCTCAAGATGCCTCCACCGCTCATTGCATTCGGACTCGGGATCGCCATCTATTTCAACTTCTTTTGGCATCACATTTGGCTCGATTTGCGCTGGGTGTTGATCGGTCTCGTCTTTCTCGTCTTCGGCCGTGCCATCGTCACGTACCGGCTCGACGACCGCCGTTTCACGATGCCCGTCGTCGTCGCCTTCTTTTTGATTGCCTGCTTCATCTGGTTCGCGGAAAATATCGTCACGTTCTACAACGGTTGGGCGTATCCGAACCAGTTGAGCGGTTGGGTGCTCGTCGACCTCGGCAAGCTGTCGTCGTGGTTCCTGCTCGTCATCATCAGCATCTTGCTGGTGGCGTGGCAGAAACGAAGACAGGAGCTCTCATGAAAAAACGTGTGCACCCGCTTCGGGTTGCACACGTTTTTTGGTTACGTCGTTCGTTGTTTGGAGCGGGCGACCATATGGACGATGAACACATAGAGCGGGAACGTGAATGTGAGCGCGATGATCAATAGCCCGACGACCCGACTTGGCCATGCCGCTTCATTCGGAGCGGGGACGATCCGTGTCCAGACGTATGTGAACAGCGTCAAATAAGGGAGCCATAGGACGTATAGCGATAGATTCCAAGTAGAGGTGGCGAGTTGCCTGACACGTTTGATGATGACTCGCGTGAACAAGACGAGTGAAACAAGACCGATAGCTGTGATGACCATCATATAAATATTACCCATGATCAAATAGAGCCGTCCGCTGTTGGCGAGCAGTTGAATGTTCAATAATAGCAGGACCGCGAGCAAAATGGAGATAGATTGTAACTTGAGGAAGTGGGCCATATAGGACTCCTTAATCTGATAGGATGATGAAACATTATTCAGTAACGCTCGTATAATATGAAAGAGGTGATCAGGTTGGCACAATTATTTATGTTTTGGTTTGTCGGATTCATGTGTGTGTTCTCGACGTTTATGTATGCATCACAGTGGCGGAGCGAGCGCAAACTGATGAAATTGCTAGGAACTATATTCAGCATATGCATCGCAATCATTTGTTTTATGATTGCCGTACCTGATACATATGATCGCGCGCTTGGCCGTTATGAGACGAAAACCGGGAATTGCTACGTCGTTGACAATCAGTCGAAACAAGGCGGCGTGACACTCTGGTTTGAAGAGGATTCTTATGATTTTCCGGACATACCGGAGGACGTCGCATATGGACCGGGCACGTTGTTTGATTGTACCGTCACGTTGACGAAAGTGAATTCGACTGGAGTTGACTATGTGTTGAAGTCGAAAGACGGCGATCCGCTCTTTTCAACATACTAAAGTATTCTTCTGATTAGAAAGATACTTTTTTAACTGATTTAGGCGAGAATTCTCCCACCTCTAAGCGTCTCGGGCGAAGCCCAGCGAAGGTGGGAGATGAATTGCCCATCCCCGACGCCCTCGGCCACCGCTGTGACAGGACGACGAACAAAAGTTCGTGATTCCGTCAGATTTCCTCGTCCCCTCCGCGGGTATCGGAATGGGACGAGGATGATCCTGAGACCGGGCAGAGGAGGAACGGACATGCTGAAGGGCTACAAATACCGGCTCCACCCGACGGCTACACAGGCCGAGTTGCTGATCAAGACGATCGGCTGCACCCGCTTCATCTACAACAAGCTGCTCGAGGGACCGCATCGCCATCCATGAGGAGGCGATGGCGAGCGGCGGGCCGAGGCGGAAACCGCCGACACCGGCCTCCTACAAGCCGCTGTTCCCGTTCCTGTGCGAGGCGGACAGCCTCGCGCTCGCCAACGCGAAGCTGCACCTCGACGCGGCGTTCGCGAAGTTCTTCGCCGGGACGGCCGGCTTCCCGGTGTTCAAGTCGAGACGGAAGGCGCGCGCGTCCTACACGACGAACAACCAGCACGGAACGATTCGCATTGAGGCGGGAAAAGTCCGTCTGCCGAAGGTCGGGTTCATCCGGTTCACACAGCATCGCGGCTTCGACGGGGATATCCGTTCGGCGACCGTGTCGATGACACGGACGGGCAGGTTCTTCGTGTCGCTCCTCGTCGAGCAGGCTGACGAGCCGTGGGTCCCGGCCGAGCACAAGGTCGGGATCGACCTCGGGCTGGAACACTTCGCCACCATGACGGACGACGATCTCGTCACGGAGAAGATTGCGAACCCGCGCAACCTGCGACAGGCCGAGGCGCGGCTCAAACAAGTGCAGCGTGCCCTCGCCCGCAAGAAGCCCGGCAGCAAGAACCGCGAGAAGGCCCGGCTCCTTTTGGCTAAAAAGCATGAAAAAGTACGGAACCGCCGACATGACTTCCTCCACAAGCTGTCGCGACGCATCGTCGACGAGAACCAAGTCGTCGTGGTCGAGACGCTCCGAACGAGGGAGATGATGCAAGACCGCCGCCTGGCGAAGTCGATCGGGGACGCCGGGTGGGGCGAGTTCGTCCGACAACTCGAATATAAATGTAAATTCTACGGGCGGACGCTGATCAAGGCCGACCCGTGGTTCGCCTCGACCCAAGTCTGTTCGAGCTGCGGCGAGAACGGCGGCAAGAAGGGGTTGGACATCCGCGAGTGGACGTGTGCCGCGTGCGGCGCGCACCACGACCGCGACGTCAACGCGAGCCTCAACCTGTTGCGCCTCGCTGAGGATATCATGTCTTCAGGGCAGGGACTGCCCGACGAGCTTGGTCCATAACCGTGGCTGTTCAAAGCACGGTCTTCCCAAGAAGCTCCCACTTCAGGTTGCGAAGCAAGCAAGTGGTGAGTAGTTCACTGATTTTTCTGCCATTCATCCTCTGAATTCAATTATCATTTGAAATCTACTTTTTCGATAAAGCAATAGGGTGAGTGCAATGGATATCGTTGAGTTGTAAAGAACGCCGATTTCAATGTGGAAACCGTCGAAGCAAATGACTATTTAAATTTCTGAAATTTTCGGAATATTGTTTTTATTCATAAATGATTATGATAAAATCATAACAGTGTAAATGGGGAAATTTTACTTTGGGATGAGGGATATGCTTTATTTTGGAATCGGCTTTTTGGATTCTATAGTTTATGGTCTATAAGCAAGCTCGAAACGGTTATAAGAATGTATTTGTTTTTTGAGAGGGGGAGAACTTAATGAACTTGATTGCTCAAAAATCGGCTCAGTTTTTCATCACCATTTTTGTATTGATTGCAATCAGTGCTTTGCCGTCGCTCGTCGTGCAACTCGAGTTCGTGCCATCGAATTACTGGTACGGGATTCAACAACAATTCAGTCAGTTGGCGAAACTCGATGAGATTACATACTTCAACGTCACAGCGCAACGAGAGTTACCGTTATTGCCAGATCTCGGTCCGCTTATGAAAGAGACGCTTATTATCTTTACGACATCACTTGTCGTTTCGGTCGTGTTCGCCCTTATGTACGCCTATTTCTTTTATCGGAGCGGGAAGCGTGTGCGCACGGTGCTCCAACAAACGAGCCAGACGCTCGAGATGATCCCGGATTTATTTTGGCTCATCTTTTCGCAATATCTTGCAATCACGATTCATAAGACGACCGGATTTGATCGAATTGAAGTCGCTGGCGGGTTTGCCGAATACATACGTTTTCTACCGATTTTGACGTTGACGCTAACCATTCTATTCTTCTTCCTCAAATGGTTGACGAAACATATCCTCGAGGAGGAAGCGACACCGTTTCTCGAGCTGGCGCGGGCCAAAGGCGTCCGGCCGGCAGGGTTGTTCTGGAAACACTTGCTTCCGAATTTGGTGTATCGCTTCTATCTCTTTTTCCGCTCGAATTTGATCACGGTGCTATCGAGTCTCCTGATCATCGAATATTTGTTCAACGTACAAGGGATTTTCCGTTTTGTCGTCTATAATCCTGTGATGCCAATCCTACTCGTGATCTTGCTGGTCGTCTATATCCCGATCTTCATATTGGATTTACTGGCGGAGTGGCTTATCCCGAAATCATGGAAAGGGGAGATTTGATGCGTCGTGCGCTGCTACGTGACCCAGTTTTCTTAATCGTCTTTACGATTTTGATGGGCTTGCTATTGTTAAGCATCGGAAATACGATTTTTCGAGATGGTCAAGTCGATCAATTCCTGAACCGTTACTCCGATGAGGGACGGTTGATTGGCATTCCACCGCTCGAACCGTCCAAAGATCAGTGGCTCGGAACCGACCGCGCTGGGAATGATTTGTTTCAAATGATGATCGAAGGGTTCAAATGGACGGTCGGTATTTGTGCGACCGTGGCGATCGGACGGATGGCGCTTGGATTAGTAGTCGGGATTCCGCTCGCCTTTCGCGGGGCAAGGGTGAACCGAATTTTCAAAATGCTGTTAGATGGGTTTTTGATTCTACCGATTTCCCTTCTTGCCATGATGATGCTGTTTTCGTCCCTGTTGTTCGCAGACTCGACGATGGTGCCACCGCTAGTTGATCGCGTGACGCTTCAATTGACGGTCTTCGTGTTGCTCGGTCTACCTGCCGTCACGCTGTACCTGATTACAGAAATCCGGCAGTTGCTCCAACAAGAGTTTATGATTGTCGCCGAGACGTTAGGCGGCAGCGTCTGGCATCGAGTGAGGCGACACCTGTGGCCGCACCTCGTCCCGACGATGGTGATCGTCTTCATGCAACAGTTTGTGCAAACATTGATGTTACTCATTCATCTGTCTTTGTTCGGCGTCTTTTTCGGAGGGACCATTTACTTATTCGAAGGTGTGATGCCGACACTGTTTGAATGGTCGTCGATGTTCGGCTATTATTTCAAGCAGTTCACGGCGACGACCTGGATGACGAGTCACATGTTCCTCGTCCCTGCGATTGGATTGTCGATGCTCGTCTTTCTCAGTAACTTGCTGACAAGCCGCCTCGAGCGGGCGTTCCGGTTACGGCGACAAGAAGCGGTCGTCACGGAAGAGACGATGTCTCAAGCCGAGGCAGCGGCCGCGTCGCTCGCGGAGCCGTTCACACTCGTGCATGCGGATGGCTCATTTCAAAAGATGAATCAAAAGAAAGCGGACGGCATCACACACTGATGTCATCCGCTTTCTTTTAGTACTTGATTATCGTAAAACTAAGGAGGTAAAGATGGTGAACACGAAGTCGTTTATGCTCGTTTTTGTCTCGGTGTACTTGTTAATGAGTCTTCCTGCAATGCTAGGAATCGGCTATGTGATTGACTGGATACCGGAAGCGAGTCTGTCCCAACAACTTAGGGGATATGTGATCGAAGGATTGACGAATGGATTTCAGCTTAAGATTGCAATCTCAGCGATAGCCAGTCTGGTGCTAATTACCTTGCTGTCGAGACGTAGAGCCAATCAATCGCTTCGATAGACATCGCTTCATTCTTCAACAGGTTGTGCCTTCACTTGCGCCATCCACGCGTCAAGCTTGTTATAGTCGATTTTTCCTGACTTTGCCGCGTAAAAGAAACCGTGGTAGCGGAGCGTGTCCTCACTGTTGATGATGAATTCGTCTAACTCATCTCCGTCTTGATCATATAAGGTGACCCGATACGAGTAACCCATATAGCCGATACTAGGCTTTCCTTTTTGAAATGTGACGTCACTCAAGTTGAGTTCATAACCGCTTTGACCGTCAAACACGTGGATGTGGGACACGCTCGATGGTGACGTCGTGATGACCCGTTGCGGGATAAACGTCGTTGCATACAACAGTCCCACGACGAGACCGATCATCAAGAAATATGTGCGTTTGTTGTGGGATTTGTTCAAGGTGCTTCTCCTTCGTGTCAGTCGTCAATCACATCTTCTCCGGCTTGCCGCAGGTTCTCAAGTGAGGCGAGCATATGCGCGATCACATCGTCAGGGTGACGTTCCCACGCCCCAAGTTCGGCTACGACTTTGAGCGGGGCGCCCGACCGGTACGACCGGGTCGGATTGCCAGGGAAGCGCTTGTCCGTCAAGTTCGGGTCGTTCTCGAAGTCACCCGTCGGTTCGACGACGTAGATTCGTTCACGGGCATTCCCGCTCGCCAGTTCGGCTCCCCATTTGGCGGCGTCGAGGGTGGCCGTGAAATAGATGTAGTTCGACTGCTTGTCTTGGTAGTTCGAGCGTCGCTTCGGTTCTAGCAAGTCCCCAAGTTTCAGTTCGGCTTTCGTTCCGTGGAAAAACGGGCCGGGGTCGAGCGGTTTCATGTCATCGGTCATGCTTTATCTCTCCTTCAGTCAGGCTGTCTTCAAAGTATAGTGGATGGATTTAGGAGAACACAGTCTGTTTTTGGTTCGAGAATCGCGATATAATAAAGACGGGAAGAGCGTTCGGCTCTTCCTTTTTTGTTACATAGAATTCAAAGCTGTTTTCGGAACGAATAGCTCGTGATGGCGTAGTCCATTTTGTCTTTATAAAAGCGATGCGCCTCGGTCCGGGCCAGTCCGGACTCGAGGGCGACATATTTGGCACCACTGTCGCGTGCGTATTCATGGACGAAGTGAAGCAACATCTCGCCATATCCCTTCGAGCGATGGTTCACGCACGTCACGAGGTCGTAAATGAAGACGTGTTTCTCGAGATATAGATTGACGCGGAGCTCGATCCCCGCAAGCGAGACGATGGCATCGTCGGCGTATAACGCATATAGTTCATACCCTTGTGGTCGCATGGCGGCGACGAGCTCGCGATAGGCGTCGAGCGTCAGGTCGGTGCGCAGTTGGTTCATGACTGGGAACGATTCATCGAGTTCGTGTGGCGACTCGATTGGTTTGATGGAATAGATGGTCGATGGAATGGGAATCATGCCTCCTTGTGGGGATGTTGTATGTAGATTTCGCTCTCGTAAGACAGGATTCCTTCCATACCTATAAACGGACAGAAGGGACAGATACATCGTGAAACATGCGCTAGTGATCGGCGGCAGCGGGATGCTGGCGGGGACTGTCCTTTGGTTGGCAGAGGTTGGCTATCACGTGTCCATCATTGGACGGAATGCCGAGAAAATGAGCCGATTGACCGAACAAGCACCCGCCCGACTGTCTGCCGTATTGGTCGACTATCGGGACGACTGGCGTCTCAAGGAGGCGCTGCGAAGTTCGATTGCGGATCACGGAGATTTCGACTTGGTCGTTGCCTGGATTCATTCGGACGCAGCTGACGCCTTAACGTGTATGTTGTCAGCATTACGAGAGGGAACGGACCTGTTCCATGTTCTCGGTAGCCGCGCCAACTCGAGCGTTTTGAGAAAAGGGCTGACGATCCCTCAAGAAGTCCGTTATCACCAAGTGCAACTCGGTTTTCAAGTCGTGAATGGGGAGCGCCGCTGGTTGACGCATGAAGAGATTGCCGGAGGCGTGGTCGAGGCGATTCAAGGAAACAAGACGTATCACGTTGTCGGCATGACCGAGAACGAATCGGTATAAAACGGATTTGATCAGAGGCGGCGTTCGTAGAGATTGCAGAGGTGGGGTTTATGATGAAGTTGGCACGAAATGAAGAATTCTTTACAGTGGTGTGCCGAGCGTCTCGGCTTGGGGAGTTGAGAAGTCGGCCGACCGCCGTATCAGGTGGATTGTTGCATGATATGTATCAGATTGATACAGACAGCGGGAGGTACGCGATCAAGCTGTTGAATCCGCAAATTATAAAGCGTCCTGAGGCGCTCCAAAATTTTATCAATTCAGAGCGGATTGCCAACCTGGCCATGAAAAAACTTCCTGCATTGGCTGCCCACATCGTAGACGGAGAATCGATTCAAACGATTGACGGTCAGGTTTATCTCGTCTTCGATTGGGTGGACGGGAGGAGTTTGCCGCCACATGAGATACAACCGTTTCATTGTGAGCGAATTGGAGAAATCTTGGCAACCCTCCATAGCCTCGAAGACACAAAGGCTCTCGTGTTTGATGAAGTGGTGGACGAAGAAAAAGAAATTGACTGGGATTTCTATGTACAAAAAGGAATCGAACAACAAGCCGAGTGGGCCGAACGCTTACGAAACACCATCGAAGACTTGTATACGTGGCATCGACAGGCAGTCCAATCGTCAAGCATACTCACGTCAAATCGTGTCATCAGCCATCGCGACTTGGATTCGAAAAATGTGCTGTGGCACGACGACCGTCCGCTTGTCATCGACTGGGAGTCGGCCGGTTCGATTCATCCAATGCAGGATTTGATGGAGACGGCACTCTATTGGTCGCGAGATGAGGCAGGCCTTGTAAACCGGACCAAATTCTTTTCATGTTTACAAGGTTATGAACAGAAACGAACACGAGACGATTTGGATTGGCAAGGTGTCTTGTGGCATGGCTATCTCGGGAAGTTGAACTGGTTGGAGTACAACTTAAAACGATCCCTTCAAATCGAGAGTGCGAGCAGTGCGGACCGAGCCAAAGGCACGAGCCAAGTTTTATTGACAATCGATGATTTACATACATATGACGCGCAGATTCCCCGGTTACTAACCTGGTTACGTCAAGAAACTTAAACATAACAATTCGTACTGAGGAGCTGTCAGCAATAATGAAAATCTTAATCGGTCAACCAAAAATGGAGCAACACCTAGAGCAATTCATTCAAGATATCGAAGCGAACCCTGCGGTGGACTTGATCTTGTATCCAGAGGGCTATTGTCAGGTTACCCATCTGGACAAGGTCAAAAAGCTCGCGAAGACGTTTCAGACAGCGGTCGTGATGGGCTATCGGAACGAGCAGAACGTGGACCGGGCCCTCATCATCGACAAGCGTGGGGAGACACTGTTGGACCGTGCCAAGACACCGGAAACGATGCCGCTCTTCATGCCGTCAACCGTCGTTGACGATGGTCACCGATACGGATATGTGCTCTGTCGAGAAATCTTCATGGGGCTGGAAGGACTTAAATCGGAAGAACCCATCCAACTCATCTTCAATCCGATTGGAGTCGGCATGTTCAGTGAAGAGCAGTACACTGACTGGTCTGGAGAAGCGAAAAAGATTGCATTGCAACAACGCTCAATCATTCTCGGGACGAGCCATGCCGATGGGTCGTATCGAAATTGTGGCCATTCGATTCCGATGGCATATTGCTTTGATGAGACGGGCGAGGCGATATTGCTGTCTAAAAACGATACGCGTACCCGGATTGTCGATACGGTTTTAAGGACAATCGAAGTGCTGGATTCGCCTGTCGGAACGGTTCAGTGGGGATGACGAGTTGATTTGAGCACACAAAAAAACTTGAATGTACACTTCTATCCAGTGTTGATCATTCAAGGTTTTTTTCATCGGATGTATTTTAACTAGTGAACGAAATTTTCGCATTGATTTCATCAACGACCGCGTTTCCATTTTCTCGATTCACGTCATAAAACGTATCTTCATGCGTCAACGACACGTGTTCACCGCTTTGGAGCTCGTACTTTTCGAGTAACGGACGAATCCGGTCATGGACGACGCGGGCGGCCTCTGGGGACGTATGTGGATAGATGATGGCGAACGTGTCTAGGGCGATGCGATACTTATGATCTGTTCGTCTCGTGGCCAGATGGAGCTCGTCGCTGAAGTAGTTCAAGAACCATTCATATTCTGTCCGTCCATAGCGCTCCTCGAATTGTCTCAGCTCTTGGATTTGAATAAACGACACTGTGAAGGAGTCACCGTGGCGAATGAGGCGATCACGTTCTGCAGTCAAATCCATCCGAAACCGTTCGGCGTTATCGAGCCATGTCTCAGGATCAACGGCCACGAGCTGTCGTGCCCGTTCCTCTAACTCGAGCCGTGACAGCTGCACGTTCTTCACGAGTTGATGGACGAGGCCGGACAAAATGGACATGACGAGCAGCAGAACTGTAAAACTGATGCCTCTGCCGTTGAAAAACTGAACGTTTCCTGCTTCATAGATGGACGCGAACCAACGGAAATAGATGAATAGGAAGATGAGAAGCGTGACAGACAGGGTCAACCCGGCCCGTATCCCGAAGATAAGGGAAGATAAGACGATGGCAGGTAAAATCAAATAGCCGAGAAGGCCGGTGTTACTTTCGGACAAAAGGACGGTGTATGCGATCGTGCCGACAACCATACAAGCGATGAGCACGAACAAATAAATCGAGTCATTGGTCCATTGCTTCATGTTCATCCCTCCATCTGTTATAAATCAGCTCGCAATGAGCCACCTCCTCAATTACCCGTGAATCATGGGGAATAACCAATCAAAGATGTATATATCCATTATAGAACATCAGATTGAATCGACGAGTCCGTTTTTGGAATCGGGGCGAGTGCGTTCTTCGTGATTAAGTAAACGACACCACCGACACAGATGCCGGTGGTGTCGTCAGTTATGTGGCAAGGCTGGTCTGGCCATCGTGAATCAACGTGCCGATTGATTCGCCCGAACAGATACGCTTCATCGCGCCCGTCTCTTCAAAGTCGAACACATGGACCGGGAGCTGATTGTCCCGCGCGAGCAGCAGTGCCGATTGATCCATCACCTTCAAGTCGTGGCGCAATAAGTCGTTATAGTGGAGCGACGTATATTGTCTCGCCGTGCTCGAACGATTCGGGTCGTCCGTATAGACGCCGGAGATCCCGTTCTTCGCGACGAACAGGGCGTCGCAGTGCATCTCGATCGCGCGCTGTACCGCCGGATAGTCGGTCGAGACGAACGGCTGACCGTTACCGCCTGCAAAGATGAGGACGTATCCTTTATTCAGATGGGTGAGTGCCTTCAGTCGGATGTACGGCTCGGCCATACTTGGAATCGGCATGGCCGTCATGACCCGAACTTCGCGGTCGGTCTTGCTTTTCAGCACACCGCGTAGCATCAAGCTGTTGATGACGGTACCGAGCGTGCCGATGTTGTCGGCCTCGACGCGATCGATGCCCCATGCGTCGGCCATGTTGCCTCGGAAGATGTTCCCTCCGCCGATCATCAGGGAGACGTTGATGCCCATGTCGATCAATGACAGGATTTCATCCGCAATTTGATCGAGGTTGTGTGCATCGAAATTTGAGTTGTCCTCGCCGGCGATGGCCGCCCCGCTCAACTTGATGAGCACGTTTTGATAGTTGTTCAACGCTACACTCCCTTTCTGATTCCAAATCTCCAAAATTATATAGGTTTTCCAATTAATTAGCAATAGTTTTAACAGCCAGCTATAATTGAAAGTGAGATTGTTGGAAATGGGAGAGGAATTGGGGGGACATATACATGAAGCATTTTGTGAAAGTGTTTGAGACAGAACTTGAAGTGAAGCTTAAAGGAGAGCATGGTACACCGATTGTCATCATGACTGGAATGGGTTGTTCATTCGAGGAGTGGCATGAGGTGACAGAGAAGCTAAGTGTAACGAATCGGGTCATCTTGTATCACCGGCCAGGGGTTGGCAGAAGTGAGCAGAGTCAACGTGAGCGCAACACCGAGGCGACTGTGCGTGAGTTAAAAGAACTGTTGCATATTTTGGATATTGACGAGCCCGTCATTTTACTCGGACATTCCTACGGCGGACTTTGCGCCCAGCATTTCGCGAAGCGTTACCCATCTGATGTGGCTGCACTCGTGCTCGTTGACTCCACATCGCATGACTTGGAGAGACTTGATACGCTAGACTTGCCAATCATGAATGAGGGAGCGTCGGATGAGGATTGGCTGAAACAATGTGAGGCGTATGCAGAGCAAACCGAATCAGCGTTAACGCGACGTATCCAAACCGTATTGACACCCAATCAGCTGAAGCTTCCGAGTGATGTTCAAGCAGAATTGATTCAATTTTTCCAAAGACCGAATCTGTATAAAACGATGATTGATGAAGTCAAGAACTGGCATGCGGATGCCCGGTTCATAAAACAGTTAGGAAACCTCGGTGTGATGCCGTTATATGTGATTGGACGCGACGCCGACCATGAAGTCGAACAAGGCATGTTAAACGGTTTTCCTGAATCTGAGTTAAGGTTATTAGAAGCAACGTGGCATCAACTCATTCGTGAACAAACGATGCTCTCAACGACTAGCAAGCTGGTGATTGCGGAACAGGCATCGCATGCCATTCATTTAGATCGTCCGGATGTTATTATTGCTGTGGTAGAAGAACACATTGATCAGATGACTGAAGCGATACAATAAGCCGAATGTCGCCGCAACAACTAAGAAAGAGCCGATTGAGAGAATGGTCTCAATCGGCTCTTTCTGTGTCGAGTATAAGAATTCAGTCCGTTTTTTTGAACAGCGCCGTCCAGAGTGCCGGGACCCCAAAGACGTCTTCAGAACGGTCGGCCTGTCGCATCTTGCGAATCTCGACTTCCTCGAACGAATGGAAGATGGACCGAAGTTTTTCAGGCGTGAAGCCGAGCCCGCCGTTCAGGTTTCTTCGGCGATACACTTCCCAGTCCGTGATGTCCGAGCCGCCGAGCTCGCCACCTTCCACGAAGCATGTGATTGCAAAGTGACCGTCTGGCTTTAGCGTTTTCCAGACTAAATCGATATACTGTTTTCTTCGATGCGGCGCGATATGGTGAAAACAACCTGAATCATAAATGACGTCGTAGGTGGACTCTTTTAGTTTCACATCAAACAGATTGTCATGCATGAAGTTCACTTCCACTTGTTTCTTAAGGGCGCGTTCTTTGGCCCATTCAATCGACGTGATGGACAAATCGATGGCATCAACCGTACATCCGTTCTCCGCAAAATAGATGGCGTTGCGTCCAGGACCGCTCCCTAACTCCAAAACGTGACACGGTGCTAGGATATCCCGCTCAAAATAGCTGACCAAGTTTTCATCAGGCTTGTTCACAAAGAAGGGGATGCGCTTGTCTCGATCTGCGTAAAACGAGTCCCAAAACTCACTCGGTTCCCTCAACAGAGAGTCCAACATATTCAATAAATCTTCTTCAGTTCGAATCGTCTCTTTCATGGTATCCCCCGCTTTTATAGTTTCTTGAACACTCCTTAATTATACGATTTTTTCCAAATGTGAGGATATCAGGTACATGACATTCAGGTTAATTCATCTCGGATTTGAAGGTAGTAGATGGACCGGAAAATCGTGTGTAAATGCCTCAGGGAAGGGAGTATAGCTCGTGAACTCAATTTCCATGTCCTCCATTGCAGTTTATTCACAATCGATTAAATAAAGGTTTTTGAGAGTGTGAGGTGAATGATCCGATAGCAATGATTCCTATTTATTACAACTATTATAATTATGTTACAAATGAAGCGGTATAGAATTATGAGACATTCTCTTCAACGACGACCGCCTCATACAGTCCTCGTTTCGAACGTTCTAGCACTACACGAACCGTGACCAAGCCGACGAGTAAGAAGGTGAGCGAGAAGGCGACATACGTCGAGCGAATCCCGACATATTCAGCGAGGAGACCGATGCCGAACGTCAACCCGATAATCAAGACGGACTCCGCTACGTTGATCAAACCGGAGAAGCGGCCCATCAGGTCGGTCGGGACATTGTTTTGATAGAACGACAAGAAGCCGGTGTTCGCGAACGACAGAGCGAACGTGAGCAAAAAGAACCCGACTGCTGCGAGTACGAATGACTCGGAGAAGGCGAAGACGAGATAGCCGACAGGTGTTAGGATGGCACCGAAACTGATTAGGAACGGTAACGTTAGCCGGGCACTGAACGTCGCGTTGATGATGGAACCGGTGATAATCCCGGCTCCGGCGACACTAACGAGAAAACCGTAGCGACTCTCAGAGAAGTTGAGCACTTGCGTCGCGAACGACGCCTCGAGCGAGTCGAGCCCCGACATGAAAATCGTCATGACGCAGAATAGGCCATAGACGAGTGTGACGTAACGCATGGTCGATGCGAATCGGGCGACCGTTTTCCAATCATCGAGAATCATGCGCAGGTTGAACACTTCGACCTCGTCGCTGGCCGTGAACAGCTTCGGTAGTAGGGAGAGGATTCCGACGGACACGAGCAACGCCAACGCGTTCAACTGAATGGCGAACGTCGGTGTGCCGATCATGAACAACAATCCCGCGATGGCCGGGCCTAAGATGAACCCGGCCGATTGGACGAAGTTCTTGAGCGCGTTGAATCGTTGCCGGTCACTGCTCGGGACAAGCTTCGTCATATAGACGAAGGAGGCCGATTCGAAGACAGAGCTCGCGATGTTCAGCAGAAACACGAGCACATAAATGAGCGCGAGTGAGTCGATGAAAGCGAGACTGAAGACGACGACGGCGCGGAGCGCATCAAGCCACATCATCAAGCGGCGTGTATCGGTACGGTCGATGACCGAGCCTGACCAAACGTTCGCGCATAGGGCCGCGAGCGGGACGAGGATGTAGAGGACCGACACGGCGAACGGCGATTGCGTCATCTCAAGGACGATCAAGTTGAGGGCGATGAAGTACACCCAGGCCCCAAGGTTCGAGATGCCAACACCAGCTAGTAAAAGTAAAGGTTGTTTCCAAGTACGCATATCCATCGTCCCCGTTCAAAGTAGATTTTGAACAGTATGTCACAAAAATGATTGATACACTAGAAAAATCCAAATGATTTCAAAATTTTATGGATTTGATTATCCGGCTTGCTCACTTTCCATAGATTGGACAAAGAGGCTGCGATATACTTTTTGATAGAGCCAGATGGCTCTCGAAATGATTGTTGCAAGCCGAGCAGGTGACTTAACGCGCTGTACCAGCGAAGTAGACTGTGATGGCCTGAGGCACATCCTCGAGCGGTCCTGTCAATTGGACGACATGATTTAGATGATAGAACGTGCTCGTCGTCTCGACATCGTCGAAGCGATTCGTGGCGTCATGGACGAACACGGGAACACCAGCACCGAGGGCAATCCCGAGCTCGATATAGCTGCTGTTGCCGGCCGGCAGTAAGATTACGACGAAGTCCGAAGCCTTGATGGCCTCGAACTCGCTCGTGCCGATGACTCGCAAGTCTTCAAGTGTCGTGGCGCGGTCGTTCGTCGTCCAGTCGTATGTATGCGTGTGACCTTGAGAGAGAAGAGTATCACGCAGCTCTCTCACTCGTTCGATGTTTGCGAAGCGTGAGCCGATATAGAAGTGCATAAGGTTCCTCCTATGGTTGCGAAAATTTAATGGACGCGGTTAAACTTCGTCACCGCTACTTCATGAACGACAAGCAACAAAATCGCGATGAAAAAGACGAGCAAGGCCACGTATTCCGGATTGACGTTCAGGAAGTAATTGAGCCCGAACAGTGGTGTCACGAACAGGATGTAGAGCGGATACTGAATCGCGAACAAGGCGTCCATTAGCACGATGTCATACACGTATGTCTCGAAACTGATCAAGGTGAACACGGTCACACTTGCGAACAGAATAGCCATAATCAACAGTTTGGCGACACGATTCCGCATTAAACACGTCCCGAACATGCAAACGAGCAGTAAGCCGGATGCGACCGCATGAATTGGCTGAATCATCGCATCGGGAAAGATGATGGATGGAATCAGGTTCACGATAAATGCGAGTACATAAAGCGATGACAAGACGATGAGGCACTTCTTTGGATTGCCCATCAGGACACCCCTTTCTTGATGAGGGTTATATTTACATTTACTTACAAGTGTAATTTTACACTAAAGGTATAGTATGTCAAGGTGAAGAGGTGGATTTATTTGCTTGAAACGAATCGTAAAGAGATGGAAACAGAGCTTTGACGAATCATTTAGGAAGGGGAAATCGTACAAATGAGCCTGAAAAAACAACTACACAAGGCGATCCTCTCAGACGACCGAGCGACCGTTGAACGTCTAGTGAAGTCGCTCGCTCACGTAGTGGTGTTAGATACATTTCTTGAGGTTGCGTTTGATACGGATGATTTAGCGGTTTATGAAATCGTATGCGATCAGATTCAAGTTAAGCAGACTGCTGATTGGGAAGAGACTGCCTCGCTTCTCATGAGCCAACCATTCTGTCATCATCCTCATGCCTATGAACGGGCCTACGAACATGCGAAACGTGCTGTCGAGCTTGATTCTAGCCGCATAGATTTAAAGGAATACTTGCTTTTTTTCAATGCGATTCCCGACAAATTAATGACGGATGATGAAGCGAACGAATTAGCGACCGAGATTCTAAAGCTGCGGCCAACAAGTCAGGTCGCTAAGATGCATCTTCTGTAAAACGATGACTAGAGTCGGGTTGGATGATTATTCCAAGTGAAAACGTCCAATGATACAATGTAATGTAAGTCAGCCCTAGAGGAGGCGACAACATGCGTTGGATGATTCGGCTTGGATTTGCCGCAATATTGACGGTCGGAACGGTCTTCATCGGAATACGTCTTATCAGCTTGTTGATGGAGTGGTGGTATGAGCCTCCGACCTCGGGGTTAAAACTGCGACCGACACCGGCAGAATCTGAGTATTTGATGGAGTCGTCCGAAGGAAAGATGAGGATACCGAAAGAAGAAGAGCAGTCTCGTCTAAAACTGGATTATTTGGATTATATGATTGATTCTGTGACGACCGTCATCGAACGAGGCGACGGTCTCTTCTATTGGGTGTTGTTGCTAGCCTGTGTATTGCTTAGCGGACTGATTTTTGCTGCTAACATTCGTTTTCAGCACCGCAAGCGAGCTGACGAAACAGCTTCGTTCACGACACGGACGTTCTTACGTCATTCAGTCCCGAGCTCGATAAAGAGTGTTGAAGAACCGGCTTGGACCGGTGTGACGATTCGCGACACCCTCATCGCGTTCAATCAGGCGTTGCCGCCGGCTAAGAAATGGTTGCCGTCAGAGACGGTTTTAGAGTGGGCACGGCGCATCGAATTGACGGACATCGATTTCAATCCGTATTTGGACGAGCGCTATGGAATGACAGATTCGGTGACGCCGGATCAGGTTGACTGCTTCCGGAGAAGGCTCGAGCAGTATCAAGACCGTCTAGCTCGTTGAGTAAACGTATAAACGATTCATCGTGTTCGATTGAACAACAAGATAGCAGTGAATATGGGAGGTGAAACTGGATGGAGCTACAAGTTGAGACGTTATTTAAAATGGATAGGTTTAGCATAATTGATGCCGATTTATCAGGTGGTGAAGTGATTGTTCTGGTGGATCAGGATGGCCAGGTCGTCTATTGGAATGAGCGAATGATACGACTGCCGTTTCATTTGAGTTCGCCATTCATCCGTCTCCTTGATTCAGAAACGTTTCTCGTCGTCGATGTGACGCACGAAGGTACACCCGGCAACGTCTGGGTCATCGATGGGCGAGGGTCGATACTTCATTCGTTCCATGCGGGCAACGCCATCGGAGCTGTCGCCGTCAACGACACGGGGATTTGGATCGGCTATGCCGATGAAGGGGTGTTCGGGGAAGGGATATCCACCGAGGCACTCGTCTGTTTCTCGAGGACAGGGGAAGTGTTACAACGCTATCAGTCAGATTTTGTACGTCCGCCGACCATTGTCGACTGCGAATTGTTGCAAGCAAATCAAACCGGGGTATGGTTCTGTCCGTCGATTTGGTATGACTTGATTCATGTTGATTTAACCGGTCGACTCAACAAGTATAAGACGCCGAAGCGACTTCACGACAGTTCGGCGCTGACGATTCAAGGACAGGTCGGCTACTTCGTAAAAGACGGGTTGTTGTACAAGTGGCCGTTCGGTGCACGCAAACGCTCTGACGTTGTAGCTGAGTTTTCGGGAACTGCTAGAGGGTTAGCCGAGGACGGACGGTTCCACTTCATTCAAATCGGTGATTATGAAGTGAGCGGCGTTCAGCTCGTTAACGAGTGATGACGCATATAGGTAGTCGTTGAATCGACTAAGAAGTTACTACTTACAACCGAATGATTTCTCGTGACGATGGACCTTGTCTATAGGTCCTTTTTTACGTTTTACAAACGTTTGGCGCAACAGAATCGTGATCATTATTGAATCAACTTGTCGGAATCAATTCCCTCTTTTTTGTAAATTCAGTATACTCATGTTATTGATGTTAGAAAGAGGGCGATGAGATGAGACTTGAGACAAACCTTCCAGGATTTTCGGTCGAAACGATTGACCAGGTGGAGCAACAAGTCGGCGCACGCTTCCCGGATGGCTTGCGTGACGCATGGGGGCATGGGAACAAGTTTGAACTTGGGGATTGGTTTTTCTATCCGATCAAGGACGAGCGGTTTTTCAATAAGACGTGGGATGATGTGATTCGAGCCAACGAATTGAAGCAAGAGGAGTTGCCGGAAGGGTTCGTGACGCTTGCGACGAATGGGTCTGGTGATGAGCTCGGTTTTCTAAAAGACGACCGGGAGACGATTTACGTCTGGTGGCACGAGTTAGACGAACTCCAGGTGGCGGCGCTTTCGTTTGAGGCGTTCGTCGAAGTGACGCAGGCGGAAAGCGACGTGCTCGAGACGTTTTGCGAACGAGTCGAGGAGAATGGACTCGTCTTCGGATTATCTGCGGAGCAAGACGAGGGGTGGGCGTACGCACCATCGCACGTCGAAGACACAGACGTCTTGTTATTCTTTTCGTCACGAGAGCTTGCGCTCGCATGCCGGGTTAAAGAATGGGCCGACTATCATGTGATCGAGTTGCCGGTCGAGCGATTCCTTGAACGCTGGTTGCCGAACATGTCGGATGATGAGCTGCTGTGCGGCCTCGATTGGTCGAGCGAGCTGGTAGGGTTGGAATATGACCCAGAAACCATTCTAGAGTATTTTGAATAATTTTATTTCAAATACCGTATGTGATATCTTTTTTAAAGAAAATATAGCAACGAATATGATAAATTCTTTTTCTAAAAACGCAATCATATCGACAGAATTACTAGCGCTCATCGTGGAAAGCGACGTGGGAGAGGAGAACACATCTTTGAATGATTATAACGTAGGGAATATCTTTGAGCTGTATTCAGGCAACGAGACCCTCTCGGTGGAGCAACAGGCGATGATGGATCGCATCGACGCCTACGTTGAGGCAAACCAGTTCAAACAGCTTGAACATTACCTTCAACAAACCCGAGGCATCGAGCAGATGTTGATTGATCATGTGATGATGGACCCGACCGATAACAGCCGATGGGACATGCTCATCGGGTATGAGTTGATTGATACCATCGAAGATTTTGCCCGGGTGAATAGCTTCGGTCTCACTGCCTATACGTTTCATCCGAATGACTCGTTCTATTTCGCGCTCGCCTTATATTGGACGGGTTGGAATGACTTTGTCATCACAGACGAACACGTCGCCTTAGCAGAGTCGCTCATCGAACAAGGGCCAGAAGAAGTGAGCGGCTTGCTTTGTATTGCGTTGGCGAAGAGAGACATCGATCATTTCGATTATACATATGTTCAACGAGCGATTGAACGATGCCCGTGGGCCGTCGAACCATATATGCGTCTCGGCGAACATCGCTTGCGAGCCAATCCAGCAGAAGGAAAGATGCTTCTACAGCAAGGGCTTGACCGGGTGAAGTATACGTGGGGATTCGATCAAAAGGGGCGCTGGTTCAACACGGGATCGCAGTATTTCAATCCGACCACTTGGCGACAAGACACAATCGCTGAGCTGCTCGGTCTAAGCATGGACCACGACGAGTATAAAAAATACGAGCGGATCATCAATAAAAGATAGTCACCCTAAAGAACGGAGCATTGGAATGAACACAATCGCATTAGCCAAACCATCAGATTTAACTGCAATTGAACAACTGTATCTCGCTTGTAAATACGATTTGCTCACCCGACAGATTTTTCAATGGGACGACACGTATCCGAACCGCGCCTATTTTGAGGAATGTATCAAAGACGATTCTGTCTATATCATGAAACACGGTGAGGAGTTGCTCGGAGTCGTTGTACTCGATCAATGGCAGTCGCACGAATGGGAGGCGATTCACTGGCGTCACGACCATCCGCTCGTCATCCATTCCTTAATGGTGCATCCGGAGCGGCAAGGTCAAGGTAGCGGAAAAGCCCTGTTACATGCCTCTGAACAGTTGGCAAAAGCGGAAGGTTACACTAGCATCCGGCTCGACAGCTTCTCAGGAAATGAGGCAGCCTGCAACTTTTACAAACGACACGGCTACGTGGAACGTGGAAGCGTCCATTTCGATTCGAAACCGAAAGGGCATGAACGGTATGTCTGTTTTGAAAAAGAACTTGTCTAACGTAATGAAAAAAAGAATGTCGATCGATGAAGGAGGATTTGATGTGAAACAACTCGAAGTGGCTACATATACGATGACAATCGACGCACCGATTGACCACACGTTCGCTTGTCTCGCAGAAGACGAACATATCATCAAATGGAACGACCATTTGATCGAAAATATTTATGAGGACGGTGACGCCTCACTCGTGACGGGAAAACGGTTCATCTCGGTCCAACAGTTCGAGAAAAAAGAGATTCGGGTCGAATCCGAGTTGACCCATGTCAATCGTCCTCACGAATGCGAGGTGCAGGCGGTGACGAATCAAGGGGTGTCGATTGCGACGTATACGTTGAGCGAGACAACGGACGGGACGGATGTGACGATTCGGATTTCACTCATCCCTTCATCCTGGCTATATGCCCTATATGTGAAGGCGTTCAAATGGGCGATTCGCCTGATTTACGATGAACAGTTTAAACAGTTCCGCATCTACACCGAGGCGAGTGCATCAAAACCGTCATTTGCCCGAGAGGCGGAGTGATTTGCGATGATTGAACCGATTACCTCTTCGACGCGTGACGCGGTCCGTGCATTCTTTATCGATGCCTGGGGCACACCTGAGATGGTGATCTCGACCGGGACGTATGATTGCGCCACGCTTGACGGGTTTGTCTGGTCGGAAACGAACGTCATCATCGGCCTCGTCACGTATGTCATTCGGGAAGACGAGATTGAGATCATCTCGCTCGACAGCCTCCAGGAGAAGCGTGGCATCGGCTCGGCGCTCCTCGATGAAGTGGAGAGAGTGGCCAAGCAACATCAGCTCGAACGGCTGTCGCTCATCACGACGAACGACAATCTGGGAGCGCTCGCATTTTACCAACGCCGAGGCTGGCGCTTCGCACGGATCATCCCGGGTGCGGTCGATGCGGCCCGACTACATAAACCGTCGATCCCCGTCATCGGGGAGCACCGTATCCCGCTCCATGACGAAATCATGCTTAGCAAAGTCATCACAACTTAAAGAAAAGAGGGATTTTCCTATGATTCGATTCGGTATTATCGGCACGAACTTTATCACCCGTTCTTTCATTGAAGCGACCCATGAAGTCGAAGGCGCATCCGTGTCCGCCGTCTATTCCCGGACAGACGAGCGCGCGAAAACGTTCGCTGAAGAATTTGATATTCCACATACGTTCACCTCACTCGAGGAGATGGCGTCCAGTGAGTTGATTGATGCGGTATATATCGCGAGCCCGAACTCGCTCCACGCCGAGCAGAGCCTGCTCTTCATCCGCCACGGCAAGCACGTCCTCTGTGAGAAACCGTTCGCCTCGAACGTCGAGGACGTCAGACAGATGCTTGAGACGGCGCGCGAACATGACGTCGTCTTGCTCGAAGCGCTCCGCAACCTGTTCATGCCGAACTTCGATGTGTTGCGTCAAGAACTCCATCGCGTCGGACCGGTCCGGCGTGTCATCTTGAACAAGTCGCAATACTCGTCACGCTATGACTTGTATAAGCGCGGGGACAACCCGAACACGTTCAATCCCGCCTTCTCGAACGGTTCGCTGATGGACCTCGGCGTCTATTGCCTCGGCCCGGCTTTGAAACTGTTCGGTCGACCGGAGACCGTGCAGGCGAACGCGGTCAAGCTCGAGTCAGGTGTCGACGGCAGTGGTTCGGCCATCTTGTCGTATGACGGTATGGACATCATCGTGCTCCACTCGAAGATCCATGGCACGGACGCCCCGTCCGAGATTATCGGGGAAGCGGGGCGCATCGTGATTGACGATATCGGTTCGCTCGATCGCTTGACATTCGTTGGCCGCGACGGGACGACCGTCGAACTTGGCTTAGAACAGGCGAGCCATATGACGTATGAGATTCAGACGTTCGTGAACATGATTGAGGCAGGGGAGCGGGAGACCGAGATTCATTCGTTTGCCGATATGCTCACACTCGCGGACGTCATGACCGATATTCGGCAGCGCATCGATGTGCGGTACCCGGCTGACGCATAATAAAGAGCCTCGAGCACACATACTCGAGGCTCTTATTCTAAATAGAAGGTGAGAAACAATAATGAACGTACAAGAGATTTTAGAGGAGATTGAAAAGATATATTATTGGGACTCCCGTGTGCTCGGGTGTGATTGTCGGTACTACGGGGATGAAGTGTTAATCAAAATTGAAGAAGAAAATGAGAGTTATCATCACCAAATCGAATTTTTAGGGTGTATCAAAGTGGACATCGTTGCTCCTTTGAACGACCGGGTGGCACCTATCAAAGAATTAACGAGACTACAGCTACCTTACTTTATGCACGATATCGCTGTCTCGAGTTACATGTTGGATGGGACCGAGGTGTTCGTCTGTAATCTATTGTTCCCTCCCGCAAGCGCTGAAATTCATTTCACCAAAATCAGGATCGGGAAGGAGTATCATTGATGCTGATCCTGTTTTAACACATCCATGACCATCGCGATCCGTTCCTCGGTCGAGTAGTCGCCTTCGATTCTTAGGATGGGACAAGCCAGTTCAGCCAGCCATTGTTCATGCGACGTCTTACTTCTCACTTCCGTCCCGGCATGGTCGTAAAGGGCGGCCCATCTCAAAAACGCTTGTGATTGCTCGTATAGGCTGCCGCCAGCAAGTGCCGCTGCTCCATAGCGCTCGAGTTCCCGTTGTTGCAATCTGGCCAATCGGACCTCGGGCGGAATCCATAAGAAGATGACCAAATCAAAATAGGGCATGAAGCAGTCGCCCCAGCCGACAAGTGACCCTGACAGAATCCACTGTTCAGATTGGAACAACTCTTCCTTGAGCATCTCGCGTCGTTCAGGGACGGGTCTCGGTTCGGTGAATTTGGTGGTCCAGAAATAGTCATCTGTATCCAGATGAGTATGCGGCAGGACGTTCACTAACGCGTCGCCAAGTGTTGACGTCCCGGAGCCCGAAGCGCCTACTATGTGAATTTTCCTTTTCATGTTTGCCGCTCCCATCAACCTATACTTTTCGCGGCCAACATCGTGAACTCCCAAGGGATATTCTCATCGTTTCAACCTTAATGTTCGTCTTCATCGGGAAAACGTGTAAGCGAAATCCTCTTTTTGAGGATTATAATGAAGGCACGCTGGATAATTTTACAATAAGTTTCGGAAGAATGATAGTTGATGAAATACCTAGAACGGGAGACGATTAGATGACGACCTTATATTTTGTTAGACATGCACACTCTACATATACAGCCGATGAGTTGACGAGACCTTTATCTGAAAGAGGGGCGGGTGACGTGCCTCACATCACAAACATACTGGGTAAAGAAGCGATCGACTTCGTCGTCTCGAGCCCATATAAACGAGCCATTCAAACCGTTCAAGGGATTGCTGACCAGATTGGAACAGAAATTCTGCTCATCGATGACTTGAGAGAGCGGACATTGACGACAGAACCGGCGGAAAATTTTGCGTTGGCGATGACAAAAGTGTGGGAAGATCCTACGTTTGCATGGGAAGGCGGCGAATCGAACGTTGTCGCTCAACAGCGGGGAGTCCGTGCTATCCTGTCACTACTCGACCAATACGAAGGAAAGCGAATCGCAATCGGTACGCACGGGAATATCATGGTGTTGATGTTGAACTACTTCGATGACAAATACGGCTATACGTTCTGGAAAGAACTCGATATGCCGGACATCTATAAAGTGACGTTCGACAAACATGAACTAGTGAGCGTCGAAAAGCTTTGGGACCGTCAAGAAGTGGTTTGAAGACGGTTTATGACGACGTGAAAAAAGGATGGGGCCGGTTTCGGTCCCATCCTTCAAAGTCTACTCTCTATTCAGATACAGATGGCGGATAAACAAGCCGAGTGCGACCGTCATGATGACGGCCGGAATCAGGCCGACGAGCAACAAAGAACCCATACGTTCAGTCCTTTCTGAGCGCAGCGAGGCGCTGTGTCATGTCTTGGAACGATTGACCGTCTGATAGCACGCTCAATTCACCGGCGACGAGGTCGTTCACTTCACGGTCCCAATCCTGGCTGAGCGTCGTCTCGAGTTTGGTGAGCTGCGTCGCCGTCCGTTCGACTTGATGACTTCCGACGTGCGCGAGCTGTTCACGCACCGCCGTCTTCAACAAGGCGCTCAAGTCGTCGCGCAACTTCGTCCGGCCGTCGCCTTCGAAGAACTGGTTCGCATTCTTATAGTGCTTCAAGACGTGACGGAACGGGGCCGCCTCGAACGTGACCGGGTCGACGGCGTCGCGGAGCCAATCGATGTCGATGTCGTCTTCGAACGAAAGCGTCGGCAGGAGCGGACGCAGTTTGAGCGTCTCGCGCTCGATCAAGCGTTCCGTCTCCCGTTTCAAGAAACGCTCGAGCCGATATTGGAACACTTGCAACTCTTGATGGATGTCATACGCATACTTGTCGAGTGTCCGGATGAGGGCGCGCTCGAGGCTCGCCTTCGACCCATCCACCTCGACCGGGTGGAACGTCTCTTTGACGAAGTCCGACAGACGGAGGAGCGAGCGCGTCTCGAGATGGGCGAGCAACTCGTCCGTCTCGCGCTTGAACGGGTCTTCGAGCGTCGTGACGTTGAGACGATTGTCAGACGTGCGCACTTGTTCGAGCTTGTCACGGCGGGCCGCCTTGACGCTCGCATCCGCTTCGGCCTCGCGGACGACGTCCTCGAACGCGGCGACGAGGGCTTCTGCCTCGTCTTTGATACGGACCGCGTTCGCCTGACGCAAATCGTTGTCGACGAATTGCTCGAGCTTGGCCGAGAATCGGTCGAACCCGGCGTCCGTTCCCTGGATGGCGTTTCGGCTCGAGATTGGCAGCACCGTCGGATGACGGACTCCGAGCTTCGTCAACTGGTTCGACACATAATCGGTGACGGCAAGCTGTTCAGCCTCATCCGCCGCCAAATCGGACGCGTTGACGAGGAAGAACATGTGATGGTCACCTGTCCCTTGCACACGTCCGAGCTGGATGACAAGTTCACGGTCGGCCTCGGTGAAGGCGTGATTGTAATACGTCACGAACAGGACGGCATCGGCGTCACGCATATAACCGAACTGTACCTCGCTATGACGGTTGAACTGCGAGTCGGCACCCGGTGTGTCGACGAAGATGATGCCGCGCTCGGCCCAAGGGGAGTCGATGGCGAGCTCGATCTCTTTGACGATACAGCTCTTCTCTTCCTCCGTGACGAACGAGCAGAACGTGTCATAGTCGACCCTCTCCTGGCTACCGAGATAGGACAGGGGAGCGTTCTTGACGGCGTTGACGAACGGGTGGTCGAGATGGAGCGCGTCGAATGACGCCCCATAACCGTTCAGCTCCGCCTCGAGCTCGGCACGTGTCTTGAACGTGATCAACGCACTCTTGTTGGCGCGGCCGTTCGGCGGCACGATTTTCGTGATCGACGCCGTCAACGGGTTCGGTGACGTCGGAAGCACCGTCTCGCCGAGCAACGCGTTCAACGTCGACGACTTGCCGGACGAGAACGCCCCAAAGATGGCGAGCGTGTATGTCTCGGATTCGGCCCGGGCCAATTTATGACGGAGCGACTTGACGCGTGACTTGAATAACGGATGTTTCTCTAATATTTCACATACCGAATATTCATAAGAAAAATCAAAAGACAAAGCAGCAGTATCATCCACCAAAAGCGAGGTCGAAGCAACTTCTTGTTGCTGATGTTCGACTTGTTTCTGCGGCAATTGGTCGGCCGTGACGTAGTGACGGGTCTCAAGGTCCGTCATACGCGAATCGGTGAGGTCACGTGTCGTGTAATTGATAAGCTCGTCTCGCTGTTCGGCCAGCTGACGCTGTAGCGCCAACGTGTCGAGCATGTCATACAACTCATCTTGCTCGGTCTCGATGGCATGGATTCGGTCTTTGCCTTCGGCCTCAAGATACGTTTCGACGGACGTGACCCACGGTTCGGACACTTTCGTCACCCAAGAGGCGAGGGCCGACTCGATGTCGCGGCTGAATTGAAGCACCGTGTCACCACTGAGCGAGGCGCCGGACTTCACTTGGTCACTGATGAGCGCGCTCGGTGCGGCCGGTAACGTGTCAGGACGCGACAGAATCGCCTCGGGCAGTTTCAAATCGCGGACGATGTCTTCGGCGTACTTGATCAAGTGGGGGCGAAGGTTCGTATCAATCAATCGGTTGAACTCCTTGACGGCAATGTCTTCACGACGCAGCCGTTCCTGGCGCGTCTTCTCTTTTGAGAAGAACAGGCCGACCTTGAACTCCGGCGCACAACTCTCGAGATAGTCCCGCAACAGTTCACGGAACTCATAATTCATGATCGGCGCACTCGCGACGATCGGTGTCTGGTGTTTGAAGAACTCGCGGCGGAACGCGGTGAGCCATATCGATTTTTTGTCGAGGCGTTGCAGGCGGGCTTGAATCTCCGTCGGCTGCTTCTCGATGACCGGCAACTCGTTCAGGAGCGCGTCGTTCGCACGAGTGGACCGGGCGAGCAACGTGTCGACGAGCAAATCGGCGCGTGCTTCTGCATGTTCCCGCGCGGCGTCGATGACGGCTCGGACGTACGTCCGGAGGCGTTCGACCTCATTTTCCGGGTGATCGAGTTCACGGAGCGAGATATAGAACATATCGTCCGGATTGATGGCCTGGCGGGTGAAGGCGGTCTCGAGCGAGCGTTTGAACGTGCTGAATGGAAGCTCTCCTTCATCGTGCTTATCGATTTGGTTGATGATGATCGAGTAGGGACGCCCTTCGGCGCTAAACTGTTTCATCAGTTTGATGTTTTGTTCGGACTGGACGTGATTGTAGTCCATCATGAAGAACAGATGGTCGGCGAGGAAGAGCGAGCGTTCCGTTGCTTGACGGTGCCGTTCGTCGGTCGAGTCGATCCCTGGCGTGTCCATGAGGACGACATCGCTTCCAAACGGGAAGCGGGGCAGGGCGTACTCGACTTCTTTAATCTCTTCGATTTTGCAGTAGTCGCTCAAACGGTCGAGCTCATTCGGCGCGAGTCGAATCCAATCTGTGTCGTTGACGGCGACGGATGCCCCGATGTCCCCATGTCGAAGCGTCACGATATTCGCACTCGTCGGAATCGGGCTCGTCGGTAACACACCGTCCCCGAGCCAATTGTTGAGAAGTGTCGACTTACCGGCCGAGAAATGACCACAGACAGCGATCCAAATCTCATCATTTGTCACTTTCCGGAGCGCGGTCTTGGCGAGACGGGCAGACTCGGTCTCGGCTTGCGTGTCAAATACGTCGGTCAATTGCGCGAGGCGCATACGTTGTTCGTTCATAAATCCCCATCCCCTACTTATGATTCCGTCGTGATGCCGACGCGGTGTCTACGATATGAGTTGTTTTCCCAGGCTTGAATGACGAGCTCGGCCACGTCGTCACGCGAGATCGGTCCCGAGTTCTTCGTCCCGAGCACGTCAGCTGTGATGACGATGTTCCCGACGGACGCATCTTCAATCAATTGGGTCGGGCAGACGATAGTATAATCGATCGTCGATGCATCGAGCAGTTCATATGCCCGGGCGTGATCCTCGGCTGCGGTCGTCATCGACCGTTTCGATTCGCGGGTCTCGAAACGATAGTTGTCAGAATCATGTGCCTGCAAAATCCCAGCCGTCCCGACTGTCAGAATGCGGGTCACTCCGTTTGTTTTCATCGCCGAGATGACGAGCGGGGTGAAGCGGGACAAGACGTTCTGCTTATCCGTCCCGAGCGCCGACATGACGACGTCGGCTGATTGTACCGTCTTCGCGATGGCATTCGCATCGGTTGCGTCCCCGATGATGACGGTGAGTCGTTCTCTCGGTTCGACCTCACGGCGTGACAACAGTCGGACGTCGTGTCCGTCTTCTAATAAACGTTCGAGCAAACGCATCCCTGTGCGGCCGCTCCCTCCAAATAAAGCAATGGTTGACAAGTAAACCCCTCCCCATCAAGATTAAAGAAAATATCCAACGCCATCATACCACGGAAGCGCTCTCGAAACAGGGGACAACGGCTTGAAATGTTATGAGGTTTCAGGGCATGGCAAGTGGGATACAAAAAGTTAAGACGTGTATAAGGGAGGAAGACACTTCGTTGTCGACACCGCATGAGATTTGGAGCTAGAACAATCAAGACCGGGATATCCGTCGCCTTGGTGTTACTCATCGCCGAGGCATTTCAATTTGAACAGATTGTCGTACCGGCGCTAGCGGCCTCGCTCGCGTTATTACCGTCCGTCTATCAGACGGGAGTCCGGCTACTAGAAGAACTAAAAGGGAACTTGATCGGGGCTTTGCTCGCCGTCTTCTCGTTAATGTTGACGCCGAACCCGACCCCAATCGCCATCGGCGTCGTCATCATCATCGCCATCTCAATCCTTCTCTTCTTGAACCTCGAGTCGACGACCCGAACGGTCATCTTGACGACGATTCTGATCATGGAAGGGGCGAGCCAATCGGACATGCCCGTCTGGATGTTCGCCGGGGAACGTTACTTGCTCATCATGATGGGAATCACGGTGGCGCTTCTCGTCAACGCACTCTTGTTCCCTCCGCGCTATGAGCGGAAACTCGAGGACGAGATCACGACCGTCTTCCAAATGGCCGTCCGCATCGCGCGACTGTTCTCCGAGACGGAAGGAGGTCGCTCGTCGTTCGAGTCACTCGATGAGACGAAAAAGAAACATCGAGGTTCGAAAGCGACATACGACTTCTTTGAAGAAGAGATCAAAGCCAACCGTTGGCTCGAGAAGAAGACGCCGATTTATCGTAGGGCCGTCCTCAAGTCGAAGATGATCGATACGAACAGTGCCGCCATCCACGTGCTCGATAAGCTACATGACGATTTCCTGACGCTCGAACATCTACCGCCGCAGCTCGAGGATGAACTGATGCGTCATGTGCGGCACTTGCTCAGACGGCATGAGCGTCTGTTCTCAGCTTATGAATTAGAGAACGAGCACATCATCGACCGGGAAGAGGACCTCATCCATGAGAACTTCGACTTCGCCAAGCTGATGATCGAGAAGATGCGGGATGAAGAGGAAGACCTCATCCTGACCGTCGTCCCGCTCGTCGCGACGATGACAGATTGGGTCAAGGCGATGAATGAGCTCGAACGCTACCTCATCACCGAGATGAAGAAGCACGGGGACAACCTGAAAGTGGAACCGCGTAAGAAGTGGTTCTTTGAAGACTAAAAAAGGTAAAAAACAGCATCACCTAACTGGGCTTTTAATAAGTCAGTTAGGTGATGCTATTTTTATGAGCTGAGCTTGCTTGTTTTTTATTTTCGTCACGTAAGGCGAGAAACGGGTTGAACCCATATAGTGATCTTGCTCCGATAGACTAGAGAGTAAAGCGAGGATGTTTTTAAGCTGCTTCGCCCCTTCTTGGATGCTCAAGTGATTGACATGTCCCTTTTGATCTAATCGGTTCACAAACAGTTCGACTTTCCCGCCGCTTTCAATCAATTCCCGACTGACCAATGCCGTATCCTCTATCAATTCTTCGAACTGATGATGAAGGCCGATCCCGTTCGAAGCTGACAAATCGAGGTACACCGTGAACATGTCTTGATTGACCGGCTGGTACAGTTTCGTTTGCAAAGTGGATTTCTTCGCCGTCGCATACCAGTCGATTTGTCTAGACGGTTCATCCTCATAGGGCTTCGAGGAGATTTGTAGTAACCGATCCTTAATTGGAGAATATTTAGAGACGCGCTCACCAAGCTTTAGGTGTGATCGGATACGCTGCGCATGAGTACTTGAAATCGATGGATAGACCGTCCAACTTAAAGGGGGAGCCAAATAGAGTGTCAACGTCCCTAACGATAGAGGCAAGCTAATCGTGATGGAGATTTCAGCTATTTCGATGGGCCCCCTTCGATTACCTGTAAGTTCGAAGACGAAATCAGACGGCAGCTCGTCCAATTCGATGATGGTTTCCGTATGCCCCTCTAAGTTCACGACGTAAGGTCCATCCTTTGGCGTACGTATATACGTTTTCGTGCTCATTTCGTTTAAGAGGTGAACGTTCGTCAGTTCAAGGGTGAACTTACAACTTTCGTATTTGAACAGTATCGAGTCGAACTGTCTCCACGTGACGTCCATTTGTGCAGTCAGTCGTTTCGTGTAACGCTCGATATAAAGACTTGCTGCCAAAAAAACAGCAAGAACGAATGAAAAGATCGAGAGGTATGGCACGAACAACAAGATGACCATCACTGAAAATAAGACGATTTGGATTCGTTTTTCAAGCAAGAAAAATACATTGGTCGTGATGTTCATCGGAGTCACATGCCCATCTCGACCGGGACCGGGACGGTCGCCAAGAGTTCTTCCATGACCATGGCCTTCGAGGACTTGATCTCGCCCTCGAGCGTCAGTGTCAATCGATGTGCGAAAACGTATGGGGCCAAGAACTTGATGTCCTCTGGTGTGACATAGTCACGATTTTGGATATAGGCATAACTTTGAGCGGCTTTCGAGAGCGCAATCGTCGCACGTGGACTGATCCCCGTCTGAACATTCCGGTGACTACGTGACGCGGTCGCAATCGAGACGATATAACGTAACACATCTTTCGAGATGTAGATTTTCATGGCATCAGCTCGATATTGTAGGAGTTGCTCGAAATCGACATTCGCCAGTACCGCCTTACGGGTCTCGGTGACGGATTCCTCCAACAATTGAAGTTCGAATTCTTCGGTCGGGTACCCTGTATGTAAACACATCATGAACCGATCAAGCTGCGCATCAGGCAAAGAAAAGGTACCAGATGATTCAATCGGGTTTTGCGTCGCGATGACGAAGAATGGGGTAGGAAGGTGATATGTCTTGCCCCCGACCGTCACCTGTCGTTCTTCCATCGCTTCGAGCAATGCGGACTGGGTACGTGGGACGGCCCGGTTGATTTCATCGATGAGCACGATGTTGGCGAAGATCGGGCCTTGCTTGTTTTCAAACTCTTGCGTCTTTAGATTGAAAAAATCTGAACCGACAATATCTGACGGTAATAAGTCGGCTGTAAACTGAATTCTTGAAAAGTCGCCGTGGAAACTCGTCGCCAATGTCTTGGCCAACATCGTCTTTCCGGTGCCAGGTACATCTTCTAAGAGCACATGTCCGTTTGCCAAAAGCGATGTCACACACAACTCTACTACTGTTGGGTTGCCCAAATAGACTTGGTTGATTTCCTCAATCATCGTACGAATGTTCATCAAGATTTCTCTCCTTTGTAGTGTTGGATGTATTGTTTGACAGATACTTTGAAATCATGAAGTGAGCGCTCGTCGATCACGTCCAGTTCTCCATATCGTACATCGGCATAAGGTTTCACAGATTGTTCGAATCGAATGCGTGCAAACCACTCTGAGACGGTCTCGTGAGGTTTTCGTTTTTGAGTTTCGCTCAAGATGTCATTCAACTCAACGAGTAGTTTCCCAAGCTCAGTATCAGAGGCATAGAGAAAGATTGGTGTGGTATTGGTCACCGTGTTCATGTTGGCTCGAGATGATAATGGTCTCTCGTCGGCTGAAGACGGTGTCGCTTTGCGTCGCCGCTTATCCCACCAATCCCGTACGCGCTTGTAGTACGTGAAAAATAAAATGAGCAAGAAAGCTATAACGGCCCATTTCAGGACGTCTGAAGTATCCCCTTGATCCTCACCAGACGTCTTTTTCTCAAGCCGTTCTTTCGACAAAAGATCATACCACTTCGGTATATCATTCGTATCCTCTAGATTCTCTGTTTTATCTTTAAAGGTTGCTAATTCACCGTCGATATACCTTGGATTTCCCGACATGTCTTGTTGGGTCGGGCGATCTACAATCATTGTATAAAGGAAAGTACCCCCGATTTTAAATAAAGCGACGATGACTAAGGTCGATATGATGAAATAATACATTTTTCTTTTCTGCATAAGCCCTCCTTCATCGATAAGTCTCTATGATAACTTAGTCTTCTTAAAGGAATTCAATGTATACTTATATATTCCTTTATAATAAAAAAATGTCAACAATTGAAAAATAATACATTAAAAAGCGAATCACCAGATTGGCTAATTCACCGTATAATGAAAACATAATAAATATTATTGGGGAGTGGCAAATGAAGGTCCATTTACTGCACACTACAAAATTTTGGAACATCCGCGTCGGCACAGACGAGTTCGTCGTCCAGTATGGAAAGCTCGGTACGGTCGGTAAAGTCCAACTAAAGTCTTTTGATACGGCAGAAGAGTGTAAGAAAGAAGCCGACAAACTCGTCCGTCAAAAACTAAAGAAAGGGTACGTTGAGGTCGAGTACGACTGGGACAACCATCTTTATTTCGACGACCCGGAAATCGGTCCGGACCAACTCACCGCACACCCTCGGTTCAATGCTCATTTTCAGGAGGACTTCTACTTGGATTGCACGGATGAGTACAGTCCGTTCGGCAGTGATGAAGGCGCCGACGTGCTCGTGATGTTCGAGGACGCAATCCGAAAAGAGCGGGACTTCGATTTTCTGGAAGGGGCGTATGCCGTCCTGTCTGACTGGCTCGAGGAAGACATCTCGACGCCGGACGACTGGATGTTGAACGGAGATCGTTTCGTGTGTGACGTCGTCATCCTCGCGAGCGCGTTCGCTTCAATCAAACTGACCGGACGAATCACGGATGCGTTGAAACGTTCTGCCCATGAAGCGTTAACCACAATCGTCGAGGAAGTCGAGCCTGAGGATACGCATCGGTTTCAGCTAATCAACGAACAGCTCGCCACTTTCCCCGTGTCGAAATGAAACTTTTTCAGAAAAACGGCGTATACTAAAGAGAGAGAAGGACAAACGTCCGAACGAATAGGGGGAAGCACCAATGTCAGACATAGAAACAACACCGACATCATTCAGTGGCACATTGCCGATCGAGGCCCGTACCGTCTTCCGACTGTCGAGCGCCATCTTTTATCTCATCGGCCTCGTCATCACAGGAGGGCTCGTCGCGGCCGCGCTTTATTTTGACTGGCCGACATGGCTCCAATATACGATGTACGTCCTGCTCGCCATCGACCTCATCTATAGCGTGATTGATATTGTTGTCTTTCAAAAATGGAAGCAAGAACGGTTCACGTATGATGTAAAGCCGCTCGAGATTCGTTTGCATCACGGCATCATCACGACGCACGATGTCTTGATTCCGATGACAAAAGTACAATACGTCCACGCCCAGCAAGGCCCTCTTCTTCGGAAGTACGGCTTGCAGACAATCACAATCGGGACGGCCGCCGGGTCACATGACATTTATGCGATCGAGGAATCGTTCGCGAAGTCGCTCCGGGAACAGATTGCCGTCTATGCCCGCATCGAAGAGGAGGATGTCGTATGACGGAAGCCGCCCTCACGTGGCATCGACTACCGAGTCGCGTCCTTATGCTTCGAGTGTTAGAGGTCATCAAGTCGTTCGCCATCCCGCTCGTGCTCTTGTTCGTCTTGAACAACGACTGGGAGTCGACGTTCGGCATCATCCTGCGCGTCGGGATCTTGCTGTTCCTCGGACTCGACATCTTGCAGAAGTTCTTCGGTTGGCTCAACTTCCGCTATGCGCTCGATGAGAAGACGGTATATGTCATCGACGGCAACTGGATCAAGAAAGAGAAGTCGCTCCCGCTCTATAAGATTCAGAGCGTCCACTCGAACAGCCCGTTCTTGTACAGGTTGCTCGGCGTCGTCGAATTGACGTTCGATACAAACGCGAACAGCGACGACGCCTCGTTCAAACTGGCCGGCGTCTTCCCGAACGAGGCGAAGCGGCTCGAGGACATCCTTGACCAGGTCCGTCACCGCAAGACCGAGTCCGATATACCAGTAGAAGGAGAGACGGACACGACAGCTACACCGGTGGTGATTGAAAAACCGGCGAGCCGTTTGCTGTACGCCCTCTCGACCCGAGAGATCATCATCGCCTCGCTAACGTCATTGTCGGTGTTCGCGATCTTCCCGGTCGCCTCGACGATCATCTCGTCCATCGATGACTTCATCAATCTCGACGGGACGTTCGATACGATCGGCGATTGGGTCGTCCACGCGTCGATTATCGCGATTGGCCTGCTCGTCCTGACGGTCCTGATATTGTCGGTCGTCATCGGCATGGTCATCAACTTCTTGAAATACGGGAACTTCCGGCTCGAACGACGCGGGGACCGCATCCGCGTTGAGAAAGGACTGCTCAACCGTTCCGCTAAAGAGATCCCATACGAGAAGATTCAAGCGGTCCGGGTCAAAGAGACGTTCATTCGGCGCTGGTTCAACATCGTCGGTGTCGAACTCGTCGCGGCCGGGACGATGGACGAGTTGAAAGACGAATCGTCAACCATCCTCCCGTTCGTGAAACGGGAGCGGGCGATGACCGTGTTGAACGAGCACTTCGACCAGTTCGTCTGGTCTGACACGCTTCATCGCTTGCCAAAACGTTCGCTCTGGGTCAAACTGCTACGCATCAGCTGGGTCGGGCTCATCGTCTCGGGTGTCGTTTTGTATTTCTTCCGCGATTACGCCTGGTGGCTCGTCCTATTGTGGGCCATCATTATCGGCGGTCGCCTATTGAGCTATATGACGACGCGCTACGCTCGCAACGGTCAGTTCATCGAGCTGCGGACCGGGGCCTTCAACGTCAGTTCATTCTTGACGGACAAGCCGCGAATCGAACAGGTCCAAGTTACTCAGACGCCGCTCCAACGCCGTTTCGATGTATGTAACGTCCTGTTCTCGACACGGGGTGGCTTGCTATCGAATGAGATGATCGAGGACATCCCGAAACAAGAGGCAGAAGCCATGCTGAACTGGTTCTCGCGCTACACAACAGTAGAGGAAGATATGAAAACACCGGGCTAAAATCACCCGGTGTTTGTTCGTCACGTCAACTTCACCGTTTTCGCGTTTCTGTTACTGAAAAATGGGAACAAGTATGGTATGATGCAAGTAGAAAGAGACCGGTGCTGGACACACCGACCTCTGGCGTACAGGTTACCACTTTAAGAGTGGCCCAGCCGCCACAATGGTTAGTGAATCAGAAAGTGACCCATCTCATTGCGCCGAGGGGGTCATTTTTTTGTGCGTTCAGACGTTGCACGATCGGATGTTTGGTGTAAAACCAAGTGAACGATAATCGGAGCGAGGATCGGGACGATCACATAATCGCCGACCCAGGTCCATAGTTGTTCCATCCGCACCACCGCCTTCCTCCATTGTGGACTTGGCGGCTGACCCCACTATTGCTGCGTTAACCTGCCTCTTCATTATAGCAGATTCCCTCCAAAAAAGATGCTAAAAACAGGAACGTTTGTTCCTATTTTATAAAATGAACCTTTCGTCCGAATGGGTCTCATGACTGGGTCCAAAGATGGATTTGAACCAAGATTGTCTTGCATGTCAGAAGTCAGACAGGATATAATCAACCTCGTGTGTATAACCACATGGGTGGGTGAGGGTGCCAATAAAGGATTGATTCCTATGGCAAAACAAACAGAATGGAAAACAGAAACATACGGGGGCGTGCTGAACTTTCTGGCGACAGCATACATCCCGGCCGTTCACGCGGCAATCTTGACACAAGCCGGACTCCCGTTCGAGGGAGCGCTCGTCGGAGCGATTTTGACAAGCATCATCGGAACGTTCATCGCAGGGCTGTTCAACTTGCCGCTGCTCCTGTTACCAGGGATGGGCATCAACGCGCTGTTCACGTACACGCTCGTCCTGCAGATGGGGCTGAGCTGGCAAGGCGCGCTCGCCGTCTCGTTCGTCTCAGGGGCGCTCGTCGTCCTATTGACGGTAACGAAAGTGGCGAGGAAACTGGCGAACGCATTCCCACCGATTATTCATGACGGATTGACGGTCGGACTCGGCCTGTTCCTCATCTTGATCGGACTCGAGGCGGCGGGGATCGTCTCGGGCGGTGGCGGGGCACTGCTTCATATCGGAGACCTCGGGGAACGGCCGGTGCAGGTCGCGTTCCTGTCGCTCTTTGTGGCCATCCTTCTCTTCTTGAAGATGGGACCGAGCAGTTTCCTATGGACGATTGCGTTCGGGGTCGGTTTGAGCGCCGTCATGGGCACGCTCGACTGGACCGGTGAGTTCGCGCTCATGCCGTTCTTCGAGTCGTTCGGCACCGTGTTCGGCAACGTCTCGTTCGCCGAGTCGGCGTCACCGATCTTCCTAGTCGCCGTCGGCGTGTTGACGCTCGTCTTGCTGATTGAGAACATCAGCCTGATCCAGAATCAGACGCGCGCCATCGGCAAGGATGCGGATGCCCCGAAAGGGCTCGTCGCCCAAGGCTTGTCGACGATGGCCGGTGCCATGTTCGGTTCGAGCCCGACCGTCTCGACGGTCGAGGTCGCGGCCGGCATCTCGGTCGGCGCACGAGGTGGCATCGCATCGTTCGTGACGTCAGGACTTTACGTCGTCTCGCTCTTGTTGCTGCCGCTGTTCGCGATCATTCCGGTGACGGCGATCGCGCCGGTGTTGATTATCATCGGTATGATGATGTTCCAGAACGTGAAGCATCTCCCGCTCGACAATTGGGAGCATGCCTTCCCGGCGATTCTCGTCATCATCATGATTCCGTTCACGTATTCCATCGTCGATGGCATCGGGCTCGGATTCATCGCCTACACGATGATCGTCTTGTTCAAGAAGGGCTATCGGTCGCTCAGTCCGGTCGTCGGTGTCTTGACCGTATTGTTCTTAGTTTTCTTTTCTTTACCAGTCTGGCTGTAACCATCCTAAACAATCCCGTTTAGGATGAAGTCTTCGATGGACAGGGTCAACTTGTTCCTGTCGACTAGAAGAGAATGATAAGGAGAGGAGTGTCGTCCGAAAGGATGACGCTTCTCTTTTTTTCGTGTCAGCCACTTTATTCTTTACTAATCGTTCTAGAAAGGATATAGTTTAGTTGCAGTTAGAACGTTCATTCTAAAAAGGGTAGGGATTGAAAGGAGATCGAGATGGCCAGAAGCAAAGCGTTTGACGAAACAGTCGTATTAAAAAAAGCGATGGAACTGTTTTGGGAGCAAGGATACGAAAAAACATCGATGCAGGACTTGGTCGACCATATGGGGATTCACCGAAGAAGCATTTACGACACGTTTGGAGACAAGCACTCGTTATTCTTGGCAGCGCTCGGCGAGTATGAAAAATTCATCACGTACGAGATGGAGGCGATCATTCGCCAACACGAGTCCGTCAAATCAGCCATCGGTGACGTGTTCCGCTTTATCCTCCGGTCTTCTGAAACGTATCCAAAAGGGTGTCTATCCGTCAATGCAGCTGTCGAATTGTCACTCTTGGACCAAGAGGTCGAGCGGATCGCGACGAAGATGTTCCATCGGACCGAGAGCATGTTCCAAGATTTGATTGAACAAGGTAAATACAATGGCGAACTATCAAACGACATCGATTCGGAACAGATGGCGCGTTTCTTGCACAATAACTTGATCGGGCTCCGTGTCTTGATTAAAACGGACTACACGAAAAAAGAATTAGAAAGCATCATCGCGCTGGCACTCAGCGTGTTAGACTGACTTTCTTTTTTTACTCATTTTAGAACGTTCATTCTAAAAAGTGTGATTATATCCAAGGAGGCAGGACAACATGACAACATTTCACATTCCAACACAATCAAACTTCATCGAAGCAGAGGGTACTCGTTACGCCTATCGAACATTTGGACGCGAGGAAGGCGTCCCCCTCGTCTTATTCGTTCACTTTAGAGGAACAATGGAGAACTGGGACCCGGCTTTGCTCGCACCACTCGCAGAAGTGCGCCCAGTGATTGTATTCGACAATAAAGGGATTGGGGAAACGGACGGCGAAACACCCACGACAGTGGCGGAGATGGCACAAGACGCAATCACGTTCATCCGCGCGCTTGGCCTAAAACAAGTCGACGTCCTCGGTTTTTCGATTGGCGGAATGGTGGCCCAAGAGGTCGCTCTCCAAGAAAAAACATTGATCCGAAAAATGGTTTTGGCTGGCACTGCGCCTGAAGCCGGTGTGAATCCGAGCCAGGAGGTATTCGAACGTATGAATCGGCACGGGGGAACGGAACAGGACGGCATCAATGATTTCATGTTCTTCTTCTATGGAGATACTGAAACGAGTCGGGCGGCAGGCATGGCTTCACTCAAACGAATTTTTGCTCAGAAACGATTCGATAGTTCAGATCAGGTAAAAGAGGCACAGTTACAAGCCATTGCAAAATGGGCTCAACCGAAGCCGAACGAGGACTATGAATGGCTACAGGCAATCGAACATCCAGTTCTTGTGACGAATGGTGTGAAAGATGTCATGGCCCCGACCGAAAATAGTTATCTCTTGGTCGAAAAGTTGCCGAACGCACAATTGATCATCTATCCGGATGCTGGACACGGTCATTTGTTCCAGTTCCCTGAGCTGTTTGCAGCACACGTCAACCTATTCCTCGATTCAGATGCGATTTGATGATCGTTCGAGACAAACAAAGGAGAATCAATCATGAACAACGTGATGAAAGCAGCTCAAATCAGTCAGTATTCTAAAGTAATCGAAGCCCAAGTGAATGAGGTACGCGTTCCAGATATCGGGGACAATGATGTGTTAATCAAGGTTAAGGCAGCCGCCATCAATCCACTCGAGATGTTGATCATGACTGGTAGCGTAAAACTGATTCAAGATTACACCTTCCCGCTAACCATCGGGAACGAACTGGCGGGTGTCGTCGAACAGGTAGGGAAACTTGTGACCGGTTATTCCGTCGGGGATGACGTCTATACCCGTCTGCCGATTGAAAAAATTGGGGCAATCGCAGAATATGTAGCCGTTGATGCATCGGCCATCGCCAGGATGCCAAAGAACTTAACTTACGAAGAGGCAGCCGCAGTCGCTTTGACCGGACTCACGGCCTATCAAGGTCTACACGAAGAACTGAACGTCAAGTCGGGGCAATCAGTGTTCATTCCGGGAGGATCAGGTAGTTTCGGTCAAATGGCTGTTCCGCTCGCGAAGTCATTAGGACTGACCGTGATCGTCAGTGGAAATGCGGAGTCACGCGACCGGACGCTGAAACTCGGTGCCGATCGATATTTGGATTATACGACGGAACACTATGAGGACGTCTTGAAAAACGTGGACTATGTCATCGATACGTTAGGGCCGGCAGAGTTCGAGAAAGAGCTCAGCATCCTCAAACGAGGCGGACGACTGTTGTCATTGCGGACAGGACCGAATAAACGTTTCGCCCAAGATCGACAGTTCCCGTTTTGGAAACAAACGCTATTTTCGATGGCGGGTGCGAAATATGACCGGATGGCCAAGAAGCATGGTGTCGAGTATCGGTTCATCTTCGTTCGTGCGGACGGGAACCAATTACGAGAAATCACGAAAGTCGTGGAAGCAAATCAAGTCGTTCCAGCGCTTCACCCGAAGCGATTTACGATTGATGAGGTGAACGAAGCGCTTGGGTTGGTCGCGACGGGCCGTCCAAAAGGGAAGGTCATCATTACGTTTTAAGGCGTGTGACTAGGAAGAAACAAACAGAGGAGATAGGGCTATGCAGAAAACGGTTCTCATCACCGGCGTGTCAGGGGGCATCGGCAAGGAATTAGCCGATCGATTCGCACGGGACGGGCATGAGATGGTGCTCGTTTCACGAAATGAAGCGAAGTTGATGGAACTCGCCGAATCGTATCGTTCGACCTATGGTGTCGTCGTGACAGTCATCGCAAAAGACATCGCGTCACCCGGAGTGCCGGAAGAGATTTTTAAAGAGCTACATGAGAAAGGCATTCACATCGATTACTTGGTCAATAATGCCGGGTTCGGTCTGTACGGGAAGTTCTTAGAGACTGACATCAACCAGGAGGCTAATATGATTGACGTCAATATTAAGGCGTTGACGGCGATGACCAAATTATTCTTACCCGGTATGGTTGAACGAAATCGGGGCGGGGTCATGAATGTGTCTTCGATGGTCGGCTTTTTCCCTGGCCCGTTGATGTCGGTGTATCATGCGACGAAGTCATACGTATTGTCATTTACAGAAGCGCTCGCGAATGAAGTGAGCAACACGAACGTGACCGTGACCGCCTTATGTCCAGGATTGACGTCGACCGGTTTCGTCGACCGCTCCGGGATGCAGGCATCGAACCTGGTGCGGAGCGGCACAATCATGGAAGCAGGACGGGTGGCGGATATCGGGTATCGCGGGTTCATGAACGGAAAAACCTTGATCATCCCAGGGAGACGGAATCGTCTCGTTGCCTTCCTGCCCCGATTGCTGTCGCGTCAGCGAGTCACTCAGATGATGCGAACGATGCAGGACGGATCGACATAAATGAACATGATGTCAATCGCTTGATCATAATACGCTCAAACGTCGTGCGGTACCTTACATGAGGTACCGCTTTTTTGTGTTTTAGAAAGGAGTCTGAAGACTTTAACGGAATGTATGAATTAAGAATAAGTACATATCAGAGGAGAATCGCATTGACTGCACATGATCCATCTCAAAAATTTTTGAGGTTTGCCGAGAGCATTCCAGAAGAAAGCACCCTCTGCATCTTCCACACGCATGTGGCCGACCAGATGACGATCGATATGAAGAAGCACTTGCTGAACGTGGTCGAACAGATTGGACAGACGAGAGACGTGTTCCATCTTTATAACAATATCCAAGACAAAGACCTGCATCTAGACGAATATGTGAACGGTGTTAAACGAGAACAGACAATTGTTGAGACGGAGGGGCACGGTAGATGGTTCAAATGGTTGCTGAAACATGAGGCGTTATTGCCATGAATACGATCATCGAACGATTCGTTTCCATTCAAGAAGTCATGACTGCTCTCCATTCACAAGTCTCCGACTATAATTGGTTAGTGACGGACCTCGACGACGTTCTCTCAAATGATGCGTTACAGTATTTTGAAGAGGTTCAAGAACTCGAGGAGGGGACGGCTTACTGGATAAAAGGTGAACGTCTACTCGAACTGGTCCATCACACAAACTTATACGTCATTTGGGGAGTGTTCACGGCGTTTGAACGCCATGAGTCGATCACGTTAAACGAACTGACAGTCTATCCGTTCGCAGACGGTAATAGCGACCTATGGATCGAGTCACCTCGTATTCAGTATCCGAGTGCGGTGTGTGAGTTGATCTTTTGGGACTCAACATTTATCTTGTTGCTGAGCCAAGTAAAAGACGTCAGTAGCCGCTTCCGAAAAACTTTCCCTGATTGGCGCAGCTTGGAAGAGTATAATCGAACGGAAGGGTTATATGAATCGGAATAAATGTGTTCGAACATGAGTCGCTCTACTTACTTTATAGACCAAGGAGAACAAGTCCATGACTAGCACTATAAACGTAATCGATGAATTCGCATCTTATACAGATTGGCTAAATACGTTAGAGAGATTGGATGAATCGATGTGGGACAAGCCAATTGCGACCGACAAATGGTCAATCAAAGCAATCATCCTTCACATCGCCCATTGGGACAACCATCTGTTGAACGTCATCATCCCGGCCGTCAAGACCGGAGAAGGGATGATCTTCCCTGAGTTCGACTCGTTTAACGCGCGAGCGACCCAAAAAGCGAAGCGTCTCTCAGGAGAAAACGTGCTCCAGTTAGCCAAAACGAGTCGAAGTTCGCTCATAGAAACGCTTCAGTCATTAAGTCAAGAGACGCTGACTTCGCACACGACGGCGAACGGGGTAACCCATTGCCCGCATCACGGTGTCCCGTATACGCTCGCCTATATCGTCACCGAGTTCATCGAACATGACCGGCACCACCAGCAGCAAATCGACGCCATCTTGGGGAAAACCTCTTGAAGAGACGGGCAAAAGTATGCGGTGTCAGACGAAGACTGAAACGGTTGCGCCTGCATGTCAACGAACAGACCCAATCGTTCCCGACGACGTTTCATGACGGGTATTGGCATAACAAAATCCCGATTGATCAATCGTTCTTATCGTCTGTACAGGAGAACAGCCGGATTCAACGTGCGATTATCGAGGTGATGATGGAAGGGGCCTCACGTCTCGTGCATAACCGAGAAGAGGAGCGGTACCAGGTCGTCGCCTTACTCGATTTGCCGACGCTTTGGCAGTCCGAACTCCTCGTGTTTGAAAGCGATGCACGACTGGAGGCATTTATGGATCGGGATACGTCAGAGCAGATGTGGACGCGGTTGCCTAACGATCGCGTATTCCTACAAAGACTCGACCTGTCAGTGGACGTCGAGGTGCATCGGTTCCACGAACTGATTCAAGATGAAGATTATATGCATAGTGGAGAAGTCTGGTTGCTCGTACAGTGAGCGAAACTGGCATGATATAGCGAGAAATAGCATTCATAATGTTCTACTGTTTATAAAGAAATCCGTTAAATGAGAGGAGAAAGAAATATGTTCCGCCACCTCACAACATTCGCTTTAGCCGGGATCTTCACGCTCGCTGCTACGTCGGCAGCTGCGGCGCCGACAGAACGATCAGCGGAGCGTTTCGCTGAAGAACATTTCGAGTCAATCGTCCTCGACCATATCGAAGGAGACGACCCGAGTAACTATCACTTGACGGTAAGTCGCGCCATCTCGTTCGGTTCGCTCCATGAAGTGATGATTGCCGCGCAATCCTGTTATTCGTCGGACGAAATGTGTACGTTCGTCTCGAGCAAGGAGTACGTATCAGCCGTCCTACAAGATGGGGAGCCGAGAAATGTCATCGGGACGTACGAGCAAGAACCGGGCCTCTTCGCCTTCTCCACGTTCGGCTATGGTGACGAGTTGGCCATTGCCTTAGCTGATGTGTCCGGTACATTGGTCCATTCCGCGCGAGAGAATGCCTGGTTTGACTATGATGGAAAGACGTTGACCGCCTTGACGACCGATGCGAAACGGTTCATCGACGGAGACACGGTCACGCTCGAGATGTATCAGAAACTCTTGGTCGAGACACAATCCAACACCGAAGCGCAACCAGGGGATGCGCTTACTGGTGGTTCAGGTGACGTTCAGACGACAGAGCCAACATCATATCGGATGCTCGGACTCGCGTTGTTGGCGGTGCTCCCGCTCGGTTATCTTTTTTACCGAAGGCGATGGAGAAAGTGAAATGTAAACGTCAGTGATTGATTTAAATCGAAAACCGCTCGTCTGAGCCACACAAAAACACCGCTCCACGCAAATCGCGTAGAGCGGTGTTTTCACATGTACGGCCCGTTCGCTTGGACGACAAACTGCGAATGCTCGTAATGGTACGTGATACATGAGTAGTCGAATGGTTTCCCGTTCGAGAGATGAAAGATTGTCTCAATGCGAAGCGTCGGGTCGTCCTTCTGTAAACCGAGATATCCGGCTTCCGCCTCGTCCAATCGTCCGACCTGCATGTACATGTCCGAGAAGCCGATTGTGACGCCGAGGGCGCCCTGTACGTAATCGAAGATCGAGTCAGCGACAATCTCTCGGTTCAAATACGGGACGATCGCCTTTACATAGTACGACTCCTCGTAACAGAACACCTCTCCATCGACGAAGCGGACCCGCTCGACACGATAGACGTCATCCGTAACGTCGATGCCAAGGTTCTGTGCGACCGTCGCGTCCGGTTTCGTGACCGAGACGTCGAGCACGTCCGACGTCAACACCCGGTCACCGAGGTTGCTCTTGAACCCTTGCGTCGAGAACAGACTCATATAGCCCGGACGGTTGTGGCGCCGGACGAAGATGCCGCTCCCCCGCAATTGAAAGATGACCCCTTTCCGCTCCAACAACTCGAGCGCTTTCGTGATCGTGCTCTTGCTGACGGCATATTGGCTCATCAACTGCTCGAGCACGGGTAGTTTATCTCCTTGCTTCAAATCATGTTGATTGATGTACTGTTCAATCTCTGCTGCCACTTGTTGATATTTAAGCACGCTCATCCCTCATCTACTTGAAAATGTTGCCTTCATTATACCACACACATGTCTACGAAACGTTCACAAACTATTTATTGTATCGCTATTGATTAATTGTACCGGTACAATTATAGTAAGAGTGTACAAAATGTAAGCGTTACATCAAAGGAGGGTTTTCTGTTGAGTAAAGTTCGGGATTATTCAAAATTGGCTCGGGATATTTTAGAGGCCGTCGGAGGGGAAGACAACGTCATCAATGCGGCGCGCTGTGCGACACGACTCCGCCTCGTCTTGAAGCGGTCAAATCCGCAGGCGAAAGAACAAGTCATGGCGATGCCAGGTGTCATCACAGTCGTCGAAACGGGTGGCCAGTTCCAGGTCGTTATCGGGCAGCATGTCGGGGAAGTGTTCGATGAGTTCACGAAACTGGTACAGATCGAAGGGGCTGAGGTCGAAGACGGAAACAAAGGGACCGTCCTCAACCGCATCATCGCGACGATGTCCGCCGTGTTCGCACCGTTCATCTATATCTTGGCCGCAGCCGGGATTTTGCAAGGGGTACTCATCATCACGACATTGTTGTTCGACGGTTTCGCCGAGACGGGGACGTACGAAGTGTTCAGCTTCATCTCATGGGCACCGTTCACGTTCTTACCGATTTTCATCGCCATTACGGCATCGAAACACTTTAAGACGAACACGTTCATCTCTGTCGCAGCCAGTGCGGCGTTGGTCAGTCCGACATGGGCCGAGATGGCGGCTCGCATCACGTCAGGGGAGACGATCAGTTTCCTCGGCCTCGCCTTGTCAGGTACGACGTATACGTCATCGGTATTACCACCGCTCTTCCTCGTCTGGATCTTATCTTACGTCGAGCGGTTCTTGAACCGACACATGAACGAGGTCATTCGTCCTCTGTTCGTACCGTTCTTCAGTTTGGTACTCATGGTGCCGCTCACGATCCTCGTCATCGGACCAATCACGACGATGGGTGCGGTCGGGATTGCCAACGGCTACAACTTCTTAGCGGAGAACGCCCCGATGCTCGCTGGTGCGATTATCGGTGGTCTCTGGCAAGTCATCGTCATCTTCGGGGTCCACTGGGGTGTGACGCCGATGGTGCTCGCAAACTTCGACTTGTATGGCCGTGACTCATTCCAGGCATATCAGACGATTGCCGTCATCGCCCAAGTCGGCGCCGTTCTCGGTGTCATCTTGAAAGCGAAGAGCCAAGAAATCAAAAAAGTCGGTGTCTCGGCTGGGATTACTGGATTATTCGGAATCACGGAGCCTGCCATCTATGGGGTGACACTCCGCTTCAAGAAACCGTTCATCTTTGGATGTATCTCGGGGGCCGTCGGAGCCATTGTGGCCAGTTTCTTCAACCCGTATTACTTCGCTTACGCTGGTCTCCCGGGTCCGCTCACCCTTGTGAACGGAATCAGTGAAGACGTGCCGACCTCGATTTGGGGACTGTTGATCGGGACAGCGATCGCCATCATCCTTCCGGTCGTCTTGATTCAAATCTTCGGTTTCGGAGAAGACACAGCCAAACAAGTGACAGAAGTGACGGAAACACCTGCGACGGCAGAAGCGAGTGCGACGCTCGTCCAGGAAGAGACGATTGCTTCACCGCTCTCTGGAAAAGTCATCGCCTTGAGCGATGTTCCGGACGATGTATTCGCCTCCGGGGCGATGGGGAAAGGTTATGCCGTCGAGCCAGACGGGAATAAGGTCATTGCACCGTTTGACGGGACGGTAGTCATGGTCGCACCGACGAAACATGCGATCGGTCTCCGTTCGAACACGGGAATCGAGTTGTTGATCCACGTCGGTCTCGATACGGTGACGCTCGATGGGAAACCGTTCACCGTACACGTCAAAGACGGGGATAGTTTTAAAGCGGGCGATGTGTTGACGACGTTCGACCGTGACATGATCGCCGCACATAATATTTCAAGCATCACACCTGTCATCGTGACGAACAGCGCGACATATGCTGACGTACTCGTCCAAGCAAGTAATCAGACAGACACGACGACACCAATGCTCACGATTGTTAATCAATAAGGAGGAACTACAATGAAGACATTACCGAAAGACTTTCTATGGGGCGGCGCTCTAGCCGCCCACCAATTTGAAGGCGGCTGGGACGCCGACGGCAAAGGACCTAGCGTCGTCGACGTCTTGACAGCAGGCGCTCACGGCGTCGCGCGTCGGATCACGGACAAGGTCGAGCCGGACGAATTTTATCCGAATCATGAAGCAATCGACTTCTATCACCGTTATAAAGAAGACGTCGCGCTCTTCGCTGAGATGGGCTTGAAGTGTCTCCGCACGTCGATCGGTTGGAGCCGGATCTTCCCGAACGGGGACGATGCGGAGCCGAACGAGGCAGGGCTCCAATTTTATGACGACTTGTTCGACGAGCTGTTGAAGCACGACATCGAGCCGATCATCACGTTGTCCCACTTCGAGATGCCGCTCCACCTCGCACGTGAGTACGGCGGGTTCCGCAACCGTGCCGTCGTCGACCATTTCGTCCGCTTCGCCGAGGTGTGTTTCGACCGCTACAAAGACAAGGTCAAATATTGGATGACGTTCAACGAGATCAACAACAAGATGGACGTCAACAACCCGCTCTTCTTATGGACGAACTCTGGTGTCATCGTCGAAGACGGGGAGAACGCCCGTGAAGTGATGTATCAGACGGGGCACCATGAGTTGATTGCGAGCGCCCTCGCCGTCGCGAAAGGGAAAGCGATCAACCCGGACTTCGAGATCGGGGCGATGGTGTCACACGTGCCGATCTATCCGTTCTCGTCAAACCCGGACGACGTCATGCTTGCTGAAGAGATGATGCGTCAGCGTTACTTCTTCCCAGACGTGCAAGTGCGTGGGTTCTATCCGAGCTACGCCTTGAACGAGTTCGAGCGTGAAGGCTATTCCATCCCGTTCCTCGATGGAGACGAAGAGATTTTGAAAAACGGGACCGTCGATTACCTCGGTTTCAGTTACTATATGTCGACGACCGTGAAGAGTGATGTCGTCGCCGACAACAGTGGCGACATCGTCAACGGTGGTCTGCCGAACGGCGTCGAGAATCCGTATATCAAGTCGAGCGACTGGGGCTGGTCGATCGACCCGGTCGGTCTCCGCTATGTACTCAACCGGTTGTACGACCGCTATCAAATCCCGCTCTTCATCGTTGAGAATGGATTCGGTGCTGTCGATGAGATCGTCGACGGGAAAATTCATGATGCGGCCCGCATCGACTACTTGAAGGCGCATATTGAGCAGTTGAAACAAGCGGTCGTCTATGATGGCGTCGACTTGATCGGTTACACGCCGTGGGGCATCATCGACATCGTCTCGTTCACGACGGGCGAGATGAAGAAACGGTACGGTATGATTTATGTCGACCGTGACAATGAAGGCAACGGCTCGATGGAGCGGATGAAGAAAGACTCGTTCGATTGGTACAAGCATGTGATCGAAACGAACGGGGAAGCGCTCGCGTACGAGCCTTCGAAGTAAACGAAAATACCTCTTGAAGACAATTGTCTTCAAGAGGTATTTTTCTGTGCTTACGTCGTTTTCGGTTTGACCGCCACCCACACTTCGCTATAGACGTTGTCCGATGGGCCATCATGCTTCGTGAACGAGATGCTCGGTAAGTCGGCCAGTTCGTACCCAGACGTCGGCAGCCATTCGGCATACGTCTTGGCCATCGTCTCCTGGAGCGTCTCCGGGAACGGGCCGGCATTCGGGAAAACGGCCCACAGGTTCGACTCGATCGTAATCTGTTCAAGATCCTCGTACGGATTATCTTGCGTCGTCGCGAAGCCAATCATGTGCGTGAGTGAACCCGTTTCGTCCAAATAGCCTTCATCGAAGTCGTACGACACGTTGAGCACTTGATTTGGATAAAGGTCCGCCAATTGATGCATCTCGCTTCGCTGTTGCTCCGTGATTGACTGCGCCAACTCGACGATGTCATGATTCACGCCTTCGAACTGAATCGGGACGCGTTTGGACACGCCGACGACGTTGAATGAAGATTTGTGTTCTAATTTGAATTCCATCGAAATTCCTCCTTTGATGTCGATGAAGAAAGTGAATTTCGGGAATGACTTTTGAATCTTGTTCTTGATCACTTCAGACGGTAAAAAGCCACACCAGTCTCGAAACGATCGCGAGAACCCGTCGACGGATTGGTAGCCATACGTATACGCCACGTCCGTGACCGATTTCCCATGAATCAAGTCCTTATTTGCTTCTGACAGCCGACGATTTCGGATATATTCATTGAGCGTCATCCCGGCCATATAGGAAAACATGCGTCGAAAATGATAGTCGGATACCCCGACGATGCGTGTGATATCCTCACTCGTGATGTCTTCTGTTAGATGTTGATCGATGTGGTCCATCAATCGGTTCAGTGATTCAAGCATCAGCATTCCCTCCTTTCTGCATTCATCATACTTCGAACATCGTAGGGGCACTCGATGATTTTGATACGGATATCATCGGATAGAAGGCATCACTGGTTGTAGCCGATGAACATCGTGAACATGATGAGGATGATCGATGACGTCATGAGTAGAAACGCAAGCGAGCTCGCGAACACGAGAAAACCTTTGGAGAAGTGGCGTCGTCGTTTCCAAATCCCGATGACGAACACCACGTTCAAAATGAGAAATAGTGCGAGCAGCAGTAACGGGAGAGCCCGGTCCTGCATCAATATAAGTAAGTCCATAGATGTTACCTTCCTTCAACTATTTTTAAAAAGCAGGGGATTCATCATAACTGCCCTTATAATAAACAAGAATTAACACGCATATCGTTTGTTACCAAGGAGGAAGCAACTATGAAGAAGCTAATTCGTGCGACCATCGCGGGCATCGCGTTGTTCACGCTGAGCGTCGCACCGTCAGAAACCGTGGACGCCGCACCGAAAAAATTTAAGAATTGCACCGAACTGAATAAGACGTACAAAGGCGGTGTCGCCAAAACGAAGACGACGAAAAACAAAGGTGGTAAGACAAAGTACAAGCCTTACGCCAACAGTTCGTTATACGAAGCGAACAAATCAAAAGACCGTGATAAGGACGGTATCGCTTGTGAACGCTAAGAGATGAGAGGACAGCCGTCCTCCGTCTCTTTTTTAGTTGTTGAAGCGGTAGGATATGTCCCCCTCAGAATCGTAGCCAGTGATCGACTCAATCGACTCGATTTGGTCGACGAGCACGAACCAGACGTCATTCCCGGCCTTCGTCTTCAACAGTTCCGGTTCGAACCGTTCCCCGTTCAACTCGACGACGACTCTTGTCGTCTCGCCGTGGTTCATCCCGTAAAGGATATCGTACGGGGAACATGCTGACGTATCTCCGCACGATTGGCCGAAAGTCGACCACGTGAGACCTGCCTCGGACAGCGATTCAGATGTAATCGACTGAACCTGATTGTCGACAGTAAGTTCAAGACCTATGGCTTGCGCAACCGGCTCTTCACTCCATTCCTCGACGGTGTAACTGTTCGTGAAAAAGCGAAGACTCATGTCACGGTCATCAACAGGGTAGGTGAGAATCGGTTCCGCTCCCTCGGGTAACTGTAGCTGCTTCGTCGAATCAAATGCCCAGGCCACTCCGGCTGATACCAACAATACGCATACGATGATTAGGACAATCTTTTGCTGATGGTTCATTAGAGACCGCTCGCTTTCTCAGGTTGTAAAAACTGTCGCACTTGTTCCATCGGGAACGCAGGGTTCCAATGGACGAAGTGGCCGCCTGTCATTCGTATGTAAGTGATCGGCAGCTCATGCCGTTGCAGGTCCATCATGGCTGACTTCGTCAATCGGGCTTCTTTGTCGTCCAGTCCGACAAAATCGCCGTAAATAAGTAACGTCGGGACTTGAAGTGAACGCATAAGCTGCGGCACGTCAAGGTGATAGAAGCTGAACAGCAGATTCAATCCGCCTCGTCCGAGCTTAGCCGGGTCGTTCAACGCGCGCCGAATCTCGTTTCGTTCAGAGAGGCCTGTCTGTGCGCAGAAAGCCTTAACCTGTTCCGCTGTAACTGGAGATGTACCTTCATTTGAAATGACCTTCGTCTCGATTTTCGGGACGAGTCGAGGTCCGAACAGACGATAAAGTCCGCTCAGGAGCGGGACGGCAAGGCCGAACACGCCATACTCTCTCAACGGAACGCGCGGGAACGCCTTATGGCCTTGATCGAGCAAGACGAGCCGCTCCACGTGCTCGGGATAATGTGTGGCGAAAGCGAGAGCGATCGCACCTCCAAGTGAATGCGCGATCACATGGACGGGTCCGATTCGATGTGTGACGACGTAGTCGTTGACCCAATCCGCCAACTGTTCGGACGTCACGGCCTGCTTAATCCCTTCACTTCGCCCGAACCCTGGCAAATCCAGCAAATGCACCTCGAAGTTGTCGCATAGCGCCTCGGCGAGTGAACGGCCTTCTTCTCCGGTGAATCCTCCAGCCGGTAAAAATATAACGGGTGTCCCGCTTCCCATCACTTCTGCATGATAACGATGCAATCGAATCCCACCTTTCAACTCCCAATATCTGTATCTTTCCATTGTACGTGACTAGTGATTGGAACAGAAGCAGATTCTTTCAAACGGAGATACGTTTTCACCCAAATCCGGGTATAGACTAATGACACGTGAGCAGGTTGCACTTGTCGTTTTCTCTGTCGCTCTTGAGTTGTCTCAACAAGGAGGAATGCGGTGTGAAATTATCGGGTAAAACGGCACTCGTCACCGGGGCCGGGTCAGGGATGGGTCGGGCCATCGCCAAACTGTTTGCCGAGGAAGGGGCACGCGTCGTCGCCGTCGACATGAACGGGGACTCGGTCGAAGCGGTCGCCTCAGAGATTAAAGCGAGCGGCGGGGAAGCCGTCGGCGTCTCGGGGAACGTCACGAAACAAGAAGATATCGACAAGATGGTCGAGACGGCGACGAGCACGTTCGGCTCGCTCGACATCTTGGTCAACAACGCGGGCATCATGGACAACTTTTTGACCGTCGGCGAAGTGACGGACGAGATGTGGGACCGGGTCATCGCCGTCAACTTGACCGGACCGATGAAACTGGCACGGGCCGCGATCCATGTCATGGACAAACAAGAAACGGGCGGTGTCATCATCAATAACGCCTCGGTCGGTGGTTTGTTCGGGACACGCGGTGGCGCCTCGTACGTCGCCTCGAAACATGCGCTCATCGGCCTGACGAAAAATATCGCCGCCACATACGGTACGTTCAACAAGATTCGGGCCAACGCCATCGCACCGGGCGGGGTCAATACGAATATCGGTGCCACAATCACCGCGCCGAGCGAACTCGGGATGCGAGCCATCCAAGGGGCAGGGGAGGCTCCAATGGGTGAACCGGAGCAGATTGCCAAGGTCGCGTTGTTCCTCGCCTCCGATGATTCGAGTTTCGTCAATGGCGACGTCTTGAAAGCAGACGGCGGTTGGACCGCCCGTTAACGAGAAAAAGCCGACACGATCGTCGGCTTTTGTTATGTCTGTCGCTTTCGGTACGCCAATGGTGTCACCGCATGGACTTTTTTAAACGATTGCACGAAATGGCTCACGCTCGTGTAGCCGAGACGATGCGCTAGATCGGCGATCGGTTCCTTCGACTCCTTAACGAGGCGCGCCGCACGATGCATGCGGACGTTCTGGACGTAGGCGAGCGGCGATGTGTCGCCCCATTTTGTAAAGTAGCGGCAGCATTCCGCCCGGCTCAGACCACCCGTTGCTGCGATGTCTTCGAGCGTCAGTTTCATCGTGTCATGGTCATGTATGTAGGCGAGCATGAGACGCATCCGTTCCTGAACATGATGTTTCGTTCCGCTTTGCGGCTGTTGAATCCAATAGCGCCAAATGACTGCGAGCTGTAAGCTCGCATCGAGCAACGCGAACGAGGACTTCTTCTTCAGGCTGCGAATCACTTTGTCGATTATGTCGAGGACGGGCTTATCTCCTGGTTCACCGGGATGCAACACTTTACTACGCGACGTCTCGGCGTGCGGTGTCACGTACAACTCCGCAAGCGACGGAGAGAATAGGTCAAACGGCTCGACGGAGATCACGACCAATCGAAATGGCTCTCCCTTCGGTTCAACTTTTACGATTTGTCCACGGTCTAAGATCAACGCCATCCCGGAGCGGAGCCGAAACCGTGTCCCATTGACGAGCAGGTCGAGTTGTCCGTTCGTGATTAACCAGATTTGAAACTGCGGATTCACTTTGATCGTCGTCTCAATCGTCGTTTCAGTCCACTCTTGGATATCAATCAGATTTTCTTCAAGCTTCATCCGAACACCTCAATAATTGAACATTTATTTCGTTTTAACACCGGATGGACACACTTCTTTTTCACCACGAAGCGTCTATCAAGACATTTCATCGGGATTTTCTACGTGGTGATTGAACAAGTTTCTTCTATATAATGGCGTCAAAAGATGAACCAACCGGTGACACCCGCATGCACTAAGATGGCGATTGGAACACCAATGCGGAATTTCGGCTTCAACGTCTTATGACGGAAGAACCGCATCGCGAGATAGGCCCCGAATGCGCCACCGATCCAAACGAGAATGAGTAACGTTTGTTCCGAAATGCGCCATTCCCCTGATTTAGCACGACGTTTATCGAGGTAAAATGACATAAACGCTAGGAAATTAGTCACAATGTAATATAGCAGTAATAGTTCCAAAGACTAAAACCTCCTTTCTCTTCTCTTTAGTATAGCTGAAAATGGCTCAACTAAGCCATTTGTATTTGGATTGTAAAAATTCAGATTCCTCTCATCTCGCTGAAAGCTTCTGTAACTGAACTGATATCACTCTCATATCAGCCTGTAACGGCAGTGAAATATACAGGTGTTACAGTAAGGGGGCGTTAGAAAAGGGAGGAATATTCTTATGAAAAAACCACTATTGACACTAACGGCACTCGCTGGCCTTAGTTTAGGAGTCGCTGCTCCAGCTTCGGCAGCATCAACACACACAGTTCAGTCTGGAGATACACTTTACCGTATCGCCGTGAACAACGGTGTATCAGTTAATGACATCAAACAAGCGAACGGCTTAAACTCTAATATGATTTATCCAAACCAAGTATTGAAGCTTGCGAAGTCAGAAGCTAAAGCTTCAAGCGCTTCAAAAACGTATACAGTAAAATCAGGTGACACGTTGTATCGCATCGCGACAAACAACGGCGTATCTGTCAAACAGTTGATGACATGGAACGGTCTTAATTCAGATCTCATTTTCCCTGGTCAACAATTCTCTGTAAAAGGTGCTAAAGCAGCATCGGTTGCGAACAGCGCACCAGCCGCTAAACCAAAAGCATCAACATCTGCACCAGTGACGAAACAGTCTACGTCTACAACGCAAACCCAAGCTCCGGCTTCAGGTAAGACGATGACTGTGGAAGCAACGGCTTACACGCCATACTGTGCAGGATGCTCAGGAATCACGGCAACAGGAATCGACGTCCGCTCGAACCCGAACCAAAAAGTCATCGCGGTTGACCCTTCAGTCATCCCACTCGGCTCTAAAGTATGGGTTGAAGGCTACGGCGAAGCAATCGCTGGAGATACTGGTGGCGCCATCAAAGGTAACAAAATCGATATCTTGATGCCGACACGAGAGCAAGCGCTCAACTTCGGTCGTAAATCAATCACAATCAAAGTCTTAAACTAATCGATTTACCCCAAAAACACCGCAGGCGCGGTGTTTTTTTGTGTGTCTATCCCTTTACCTGCAAACGAGCATTTCATTCTTACGAAGAATGGGTAAACAAGAGACAAAAGGAGGAAATCGAGATGGTCACGACAGAATTCATTCTAGGCATACTCGGTATCGTATTGGTCATCCTCAACGTGACGTTTGCGGTCACCATCATCTTCTTCGAACGGCGCGATATCGGGTCGACGTGGGCCTGGCTACTTGTTTTATTCTTCGTGCCGCTGCTCGGATTCTTCATCTATATCTTCTTCGGACGATTAATCAAATCGAATAACTTCTACCAAGTCGACGAGGAACGACGGCATGAATACGCGGAACACGTCCATAACCAGTTGACTGAGCTCGACGCCCATGGCGGCTTGTTCGCCAGTGATCCGCTCTTATCCAAGTATCGTCGCCTCGCCCGCTTGAACTTATCCTCCACGAATGCGCTCGTGACGTATCATAATGCAATTCAAGTCATCCATGACGGCGAGCAGAAGTTCGAGGCGTTGTTCCATGACATCGAGGTGGCAACAAAGGAAATCAACATCCAATACTATATCATCCAAAACGACTCGCTCGGTCAGGCGCTCATCTCGGCCTTGACGCGACGGGCCAAGGAAGGGGTCAAGGTCCGTCTGCTCTATGACGCCGTCGGCTCACGGGGATTGCGACGTTCCCATTTCAAACAGCTCCTCGCGCACGGTGGCGAGGTCAAATCGTTCTTCCCGTCACGCCTCGGTATCAACTTCCGCGTCAACAACCGGAATCACCGGAAACTATGTATCATCGATGGGGAGATCGGCTATATCGGCGGTTTCAACGTCGGGAATGAATACCTCGGGACGAACCGTCAGTTCGGCTATTGGCGCGATGTGCATCTACGGATGAGAGGGGAGGCGGTCCGAGAACTGCTCGAGCGTTTCCTCCTCGATTGGAACCGTGCTGTACCGACGAAGCATCGGGCCGAGAAAGAGGATTTCATTTGGCCGTCCGTCCTCATTGAGACGGCCCAATCACCGGTGCAAATCGTCACATCGGGCCCGAACTCATCGACCGAGCACTTGAAAAACATGCTCGTCAAGATGATCACCGAGGCGAAAGAGACGATTTACATCCAAACCCCTTATTTCATCCCTGACGCCAGCTTCCTCGACGCCTGCCGCAACGCGCTCATGTCCGGGACGAAAATCCGCCTGATGATCCCGAACAAGCCGGACCATATGTTTGTCTACTGGGCGACGTATACGAATGCGGCCGAGCTTGTTCGCTACGGGGCCGAGGTATATACGTATGAAGGCGGCTTTTTGCACGCGAAGACGCTCGTCATCGATGGCGAGGTCGCCTCGATCGGCACGACGAACATCGACGCCCGCAGTTTCCGACTCAATTTCGAGATCTCGGCGCTCGTCTATGACGAGGTCGTGGCCCAGTCTGTCATCGATGCATTCAATCGAGACCTCGCATGTGCTGACAGGTTAACGGTTGAGCGTTATGAGACACGAACGAAATGGATTCGCTTCAAAGAGAGCGTGTCGCGCCTGTTGAGCCCGATTCTTTAAAAAAAGACCAGTCAGGTGTCCCGGAAAGTCCGGTCATCTGGCTGGTCTTATTGTTTGAGCGTCTGTTTGACTTGCCGTTCGAACGCCTCGACGATCGGAGCCGGCGCTTCTTTCTCTCCGTACTCGGCCGCCTCCAGCCATGTGGCAAAGCGACTTCCTTCGGTAAATCCGATTCGTTCGAACCATTCCGAAACAGTCTCTTCGCGCTGGCGGGGATGCGCTTGTTCGAGACGTCTCCCGGCATCAAGCAGACGGACGTGCCGAGGAGCCCGTGTCGAGCGGCGAACCGAATCGGCCGCTTGATGGCGTTGCTTCGGCACCGTCACATCCTCATGGATTTCTTTTCGGCGTTGCACATAGATGAATAAAGCGATGACGCTGACGAGAACGACGAGAAACGTGACGACCAAGAATAGCGATTGATTCGTCGTCGATTCGAGTAACGTCTCGTTTGAAATCGTCTCGGCATCGATGTTCGGATTGTCCGGGACGAGGATACGGTTGACGCGATCGGTCGGATCGAGATTGACTCCGTCGAACCAACCGCCGATCCAAATCAGGATGGGCTGGATCCAGGCGACGAGATTGCCGAACAACAGCTCTTTGATGGTCCGGATGATTATCGCCAAACCGAGGCCGACCCCTAGGGCGACGACGAGCGTGGACAACATTCGTTTATAGTCACGGCGATAATACAGGCTCCGTTGCCAAAACAAGAACAAGAACGGGAAGACGATCATCGCCAGCGGCTGAGACGCCGGCGGGAACAACCAATCGACAATGAGGAAGAGCACACTTGCGATCGCATAACGGTCCGTCCAATCGAGAGTTCGGATAAAGGCGTGGACGTACGTGAACAACAGTAGCGTGATGCTCATCTCATACGAGAACAAGAGCGCGGCGATGCTCAGGGCCGTCTGCACCCCGAGCTGCCAGTTGCGCGGCAAGCGGAGCGTCAGCAGAAAGACGAGCGGAAACACGTGACCGACATAGAACGCGGCGAACACCCACCAAAGTAGTCTCATCGTCCGTCACCTCCCAGTCGTAAAATGGATTGGCTGCCGCCGTATTTAGCGACCTTCCGTTCGAACAACGACCGGGCGAGTGGGAAATCCCGTTCCGACAGGCAGGCGAGCGTCGTCATGACCTTGCGGAAATGCGTCTCACCGCTCCCCGGGGCGAGGTCATAGGTGATGCCTTCCTTCGTCAGGGTCGGGACGATCAGCCCATAGCTCGCGTTCTCTTTCTCGAAGTCGCGGCATAGCGCCGCCGCCTGCGAGATCAACCGTTCCATCTGATGGGTGAGAGCGCGCCCGTCTTTCGTCAACAAGTCGAGCACGACGACATATTCGTTCGCCTGGACGGGTTGCTCGGTACGGGCGAGCAGTTCACCTGTCTTCGCGTAGGCCGACCAATACAGTTGCCGCATCGGCTGTCCGTGATACGGCGCCACCGACTGGAACGTCTCCGGGTCACGGTAGGCGCTATGACGGACCATCTCTTCGCCTGGTAACGTCGGCGGACGTTTCGGGATCGGATAAGGCAGGAATTCAGGGAACACATACCCGATACGGTCGAGCGGATCTTCTTTATAGAGTGAGAACATACGGAGCGGGTCCCGGATCTCCATGCCGATCGCCTCCATGCGGATCGGACCACGCTTGATTGCCTTGAGTGGAAGCGTGTAGGCGACGGCCGCCTCACGACCGACAAAGTTCTCTTGGCGCCAGAAGGCGTGCGCCTCCGACTCGACGGTCGGATGGAGATAACCCGACAATCGGACGACGCCAAGGGGCACGGGCGCCGTCGAAATCAATTTGAGCGTATACGTCTCTTCATCGTTCGGGAACAGCTTCAGTTCGTCAGTCACTTCGACGTGGACGTACTCAGCGAGTCGGAATAATAACTCCGGCATGATGAGCGCATACAGGCTGAACCCGATAATCACACTCGCGAGGAAGACGTTCCCGTATAGGGCGGTGAACACCCCGACGACGAACAAGAGCCACATATACCCGGACTCGAGGTAGCGAGGGCTGACGAGTTGCATGTCACACCTCTGACGGGACCGGGATGGTCTCCAAAACGGACTTGATCAATTTGGACGGCTTCGTCTTGAGCGACGCCTCCACCGTCAACACGATCCGGTGGCCGAGGATGGGCAGGGCGAGCGCGCGAATGTCTTCAGGCGTGACGTAATCCCGTCCGTCCATATAGGCGTGCGCCCGGGCTGCCATCGTATAGGCGAGCGTCGCCCGCGGGCTCGGTCCGACCTCGATGTCTCGGTGATGACGGAGCGCCTCGACGAAATCGAGCAGATAATCCTCCATCGCCTCGTGAAACAAGACGTCACGGACGGCTTGCTGCATCTCGACAAGCTCGGTCTGTTGCAACGTGAACGGAGCCGCACTCAAATGCTCATTCCGCAGCAACCGGCGTTCCGACTCTCGTGACAGCGGGGCGAGTGACAGTTTGAATAAGAAGCGGTCAAGCTGCGCCTGAGGCAGCGGGAACGTCCCTTGCCCGTCGAACGGGTTTTGCGTCGCGATGACGAAGAACGGGTCTGGTAAACGAAGCGACACCTCGCCGAGCGTCACTTGCCGCTCCTGCATCGCCTCTAACAGTGCCGACTGCGTCCGTGGTGTCGTCCGGTTGATCTCATCGACGAGTAAAATCGACGTGAAGATTGGGCCCGTTCTCCGTTCGAACGTGCCTGTCGTCGGATTGAACAGTTCCATCCCTAAAATGTCACTCGGTAACGTGTCCGGCGTACACTGTACCCGTTGGAATGCGGCCGAGACCGAGGTGGCCAGGCTACGTGCGAGCGTCGTCTTCCCTGTCCCCGGTCGGTCCTCGAGCAGGACGTGTCCCCCAGAGAGGAGGGCGATCGTCGACAGCTTGATCGCCTTTGACTGCCCGATCACTTGATCGTTTAAATGTGTCGTCCATTGTTGCACCATAATAAAATTCCCCCGTCTATTTTCTGATAATTAAGAAAATCATAGCACACTCGCGGTCCGAGATGGAACGCTAAAGACCAGTGCTTCAAAATATGTACGTCACGTGTGGTCAATCCGAAGAGGCCGTCTTCGCTCTTTTCTGGCTCGGGAACTTAAAAACCAAGTAATAAAGGACAATCATACTCGTGTATGGGTTTAAGGCACTGACCCATGCCGGTCCATCGAACAAAATATACGTGAGTGTGATGAGGCCGGATGCGACGAATAATAGCTTTGAGAACATAGGTGATGTGTCTCCTTTGAAGCGAAATATAGAATAAGTTGACTATACCATGTCACTTTCGCGATAACCGCCCGACAAAAAAACTGACCTGCCTGTAGGAGGCAAGTCAGTCATCGCTTCGGTGTATCCAAATAGCGTTCAAAATGCCGTTCGAGCCAATCTTGGAAGAACGACATGAACGTACAGATGCCCCAGTAGATGAGGGCGACGACCAGATAGACGGTCATATAGTCGAACTCCCGGCCCCCGACGATCTTCGCCTTGTTGAAAATTTCAGGGACGGTGATCATGGCGGCGAGCGAACTCGCTTTAATCAAATCGAGGAACACGTTCGAAAGCGGGGGGAGCGCGATTCGCGTCGCCTGCGGCAAGATGACCCCTTTGAGCGTCAGCCACTTGTTCATCCCGAGCGAGCGGGCCGCCTCGACCTGTCCCGGATCGACGGCACGGATCGCCGACCGGATAATCTCAGCGATATAGGCCGCCGAGTTCAGACTGAACCCGATGACCGCCGCCGTCAGCGCCGCGAACTCGATACCGATGAATGGAAATCCTGAATATAAGATGAACAAGATGATCAGGATCGGTACGCCCCGCATGAACGAGATATAGAACGTCGACGGGAACCGAAGCATCCGCGACGGTGACAGTTTCCCAAGGGCAAACACGAGACCCAGCAACAAGCCGAAGAACATGCTGACGAATGAGATCCAAAGCGTGTTCGGCAAGCCGCCTAACAAATAAGGGAACGAACGCACAGCCAGGTCGACGTCAAAGATTGCTTCCCATTTCACACCTTCGAACATGACCGCTTAGTCCAATTCGACGATCGTCGCGTCGACGTCCGGTTCTACCGAGACATCGGCTCCGTTATAGAACGTTTCCGACAATTCTTTCACCGTACCGTCTTCAAGCATCTCGCCAAGGACGCGGTCGATGTTCTCTTGGAGCTCTGCGTTCTCTTTGTCCATCAAGAACGCGACTTCCTGTGGGTTATAGGCGATATCCGGGTGGATCGTGATATCGAAGTCCGGGAAGAAGGCGAGGGCGAGTGTCTGAAGATAGTAGTCGTTCAAGATGACGTCGGTCCGTCCTGTCGAGACGTCACGAAGGTACTGGTCGTTCGTCGCGTTGTCATAGATGACTTCCTCGGCTCCGTATTGACGTGCCACGTCCATAAAGACGGTCGTCGCTTCACCAGCGGCCTTTTTGCCTTTCAAATCCTCAATTGATTCGATGCCAGACAAATCGCTCTTGCGAACGATGGCCGTCCCGTACGTGTACTTGTACGGTGTGGAGAAGGCGAACTTCTCTTTCCGGTCCTCTGTGACCGAGATATCGTTCGCTGCGACGTCAACTTGTCCGTTTTGGACGCTCGTCAACATGTTGTCGAACGCCATCTCTTTGAATTGGACCTCAAGGTCAAGACGTTTCCCGACCTCTTTCATGAGCTCGACGTCAAACCCAGTCAGTGTATCGCTATCTTCTTCACGGAACGAGGCGGGATAGAGTGTACCGGCCGTACCGACCGTGAGCGTACCGTCTTCTTTGATTTCGTCCCAGCGCGAAGTTTCGGCCTGATCGGTGCTAGAATCACCACACGCCGCGAGCGGGACAGCCAATAATAGGGATGCTGCCAAACCTTTTGTCATACGTTTCATTCAAGTTCCTCCTTAAGTTATCATCTGTCTAAAAATAGCATGACATACGCTTACAGGCAACTCCTAAGAGCGGATGAACAGCGTTAAAGTTATTTTTGAAACATAAATCCATAAAGCGCTAACATGTTGATGAATGAAGGATTCAGGTTAGTGACACAGAATGTTGAATTCGACGAAACAGATGTAGACTTGTACAAAAAATAGTTGTGCGAATGGGAAGGACCATTATCCAACAATGAGTAAAATCGAATCAAAGAATCGTTGATGTTCGCTATGATGTATTAAACAGAAAGAGGAGTTTCATAGCAATCTAGCAAATTATGTAACAGGGGGTTGATGAACGACGAGCAACCAGCTTAAAATCAGTTACAATAATCTAGCTACGGGAGATGGACCAACCATGACAGTTATGACGATAATCATCGTTTTAGCAATTGGCTTAATCACGCTTATGATTGGACTCTTTACAAAGAAAAGATGGGTGACAATCCTGTCGCTCATTCCACTAGGATTGTCACTTTGGAATTTGATGACCCTATTCTCGATGGGTATGTAATGTAGGCATGAGATGATGACAGCAGAAGAAGGGGATGCACGTGGAGAAATGGGAAAGATGGACCGTCAATCCAGAGATACCGGCCAAACTATATCTGCAGGCGCTAATTGATGATAAAGACGGATTAAGACTCGTGTTTACCGATGCGCATGAAAACACACATACATTTTTGTTTGACGGACTAGTGCTGTCGTATCGAAATACAGACGAAGGAACGCTTATTAGAACGCTAGAACATTTATACAAACATTATGACCCTGATTTTTTTGGCGACTGGACACTCTTTCAAGTGACTGATTCAAACTATTTAAAATGGCTAGCTGAAGAATCAACAAACATTTACGAAACGATTTATAATATTCAGCATTACGTGTTCCTGACATCAAATGATGTAATTGAAGTGTTGTCGACAGAACCACCGACTTTGATTTCATGACCGCCACTTTATGGCTAGTCTAGTGAGACCATTTGGTTCTGGCATGGAGCGGTCATTACATATGAAGGGAGAAAGATGCAATGGAAGAAGCCCCGAACATCTCGATCAAAGCGTTAGATGAGTATTCCATCAGCGTCGTGAACGAAGCCAATAATCCGTTTCCAGTCATCGGGAAAATCATTCCGAGCTTTTGTGACGGGATTTGGACGTATGAGGAACAGTTATATGAGAAAGCCCGTGTGACAAGCTTTCCAGACGATTTGCTGGACTGGTCTGAATACATCAACAGTGAGGACAAACAAGTATTCTTGGCGTTCGACGAGACGACATGTATCGGACAGATCCGTGTGGTGAAAGACTGGAACCGTTTTGCGTATATCGAGAACATCGCGGTCCGTAATAGCTATCGACACAGCGGGATTGGCCATTTGCTGTTGCAAGTTGCAGAGACGTGGGCAAACGAGCACTCGTTGCTTGGATTGTCGCTCGAAGCGCAGAACGATAACGTGATCGCATGTCGATTTTATGCGAAAGAAGGGTTCGCGCTCGGCGGTGTCGATACGCTCAAACAGACCGCCAATCCGAACATCGATATGACGTTGTATTGGTACAAGATATTCTGATTTTTTTCGAGAGGAGAGATGTCATATCTGCCATCAATTTTCTCTATTTTTCTATTAGTTAACATAACATATATTATCAGTAAAAATAAAACTCCGTCTCAATTCTTTAGTATACTTAAAGTAGTGAGACGGAATGTGAAATTTGACGAAAGGGATTCAAGTTCGCGTAAAACGGATCAATGTGACGCCCGGTTCGGGTTCAAACTCGGCACTCGGTTCGAACCCGAGCTTCGTGTACAGTTTCTTGGCCGGTCCGTTATGTTTGCCGGTGTGCACATAGACGAGTTTGTCCTCGTGCAAGCTGAGCACGTGTTCGAGCAACGTCGTCGCAAGTCTCGCCCTGAAATATCTAGGGTCGATGCACAGTTTCGTGACCTCGACCGTGTTCTCAGCCGCTTCAATCGTGATAAAGCCAATCAACCGCCCGTCGTTATACAAACCAAAGCTCGTACCGGGCAGATTCTGGATCACCTCGACCGTCTCATAACGCGCTGGGATCTCATCGAAACCGATCAGCTCGGCCTCGACCGCATAAGCGTTTCGTTGAATCTCGAGCATTTGCTCGGCCAGTTGATAATCTGTCGTCTGAATCTCGCGTAATTCCACCTGTGAGCACCCCCGGATTATCGTAAAAATAGACGTGCTTGCTTGCGTTTGGCCCGCTTCAGTGCCAAATAGAGCCGATGTGTCCCGGCGACTGGTTGCCCATGACCGACGAATGTACGTTGCGGTGCGAGATCGATTAACTTCTCCGCCTGCTCTAACGCTGCACGCTTATCCCATGTTGCGATACCCGGCAGCGGGAACAACGGACGAACGTCCCCTGCCACGGCGACTCCCCCACGCGTCTGAAATGCATCTCCCGCAAACAAAATCCGCTCTTTCTCATCGAAAAAAGCAATCGAACCAGGGGTATGACCCGCTGCCGGATAGACCCGTAAGCCGAACAGCCGCTCACCTGGGTCAAGCAATTTATCCGGCAAGGAGTGGATTTTCGGGAGAGAACCCTTCAGTTTGAGAGCCCGCTCGTCCGGGTCAGTCGTCCGGTCCCCTTCAAGGAGACGGGCGTCGCGCCTCGAGACGTACAGCTCGGCATGAGGATGGGCTTTCAAAATCGTATCGACACCGCCGACATGATCCCCATGGGCATGCGTCAACAATATAGCGAGAAGCGGGCGTTCAAACGTCTCGATATACGCTAAAATCGATTCCGCGTTCTGCGCGAGCCCTGTATCGATCAAGACAAGCCCGAGCTCACGTTCAATCAGTTGGACGTTGATGGGTAAGATGGGTGCGAAAAACGTCAGTTGATGGACGTGATCAAAACGTGTGACTTTCATGGAATCCCCTCCCCTTAATCGAATAACGTGGTCCAATCTTCTTGCCAACGGGCCTCAAAACACATATAGAGCTGCTCTCGCGTGTTCCGCGCAAGTGACAAAGGTGGTAAGGTGTCTCGTGTAAAGAACGCAACCTCGCTCGTCTCATGACTAATTTGCGCCTCTCCACCAATCAACTCGCATTCGATAAACAGTTTATAGTAATGCTGCGACAACGGCGGATGGTCGTGATGATGCATGTCGAACAAAGCAAGCAGCCGAATCGGTGCGACGTCGAAACCGGCCTCTTCCTCGATCTCTTTGATGATGTTCTCTGCCGGGGACAGTCCGATCTCACAAAAGCCGCCCGGAAGCGTCCAAAGTCCGTCTGACCTTTCCTTGACGAGTAACACTGCGTCATCCTTGAAGACGACGCCTCGGACGTCGAGCTTCGGTGTCGGATAACCATCGACGTGGGTCAATTCGGTGATTTCATGCAAAGCAAGATTAGATTGTTGCTCGAACATCTCGGTCGCGATTCGTTGGAGTTCGAGGTAACGTTCTCGATCGAACTCGTCTTTCGTAAACGTCAAGCCAGCCTGTGACAGCGCCTGTAGCCGCTTGGCCCAATCGAGCCACTGTGACATACGTATCCCCCCATGATTTGTCCTCCTGTCCCATTCGCCAAAAGGGATCGTTGTTCCTTTTAGAAATACCCGCTCCTAAGAGAAACTAATGTGACATGGAGTTGAAAAAATCAGCTGATGCCCCCGTGTTATACTGGATAGAGAATCAAATCGAAGGAGGTTGGACATGCCGATTTCACTGTTATCCCAGTTCAAAGCAGACTTGGACGGCTATACCGAGCGGCAGCTCCGTTATCAGGCAGCAGCAGACGTCTGGTCAATCGGACAGATGTACGACCATATCATCGTGGTGGCCGAGGAATATGCGGACGAGATTGACCGGTGTCTCGCTTCCACTGAAGAACAACCGCTCGGGAAGACCGAGTTCGGTGAACGATTGTTCCGGATGGGTGGTTTCCCACCGGTCAAAATCCGCTTACCTGATGAGATGAACCAACCCCCGAACAACACGGACAAGCGCGAGACGCTCGAACGACGAATCGACGAGTTATCTGCACGCTTGAACCGCCTTGAACCGCTCGCCCGCGCGGCAAACCCTGACGTCAAAGCCCGACATGGCGGTTTCGGTTGGCTGAACGCCCAGGAATGGTACGACCTCATCGAGATGCATAGCCGTCATCATTTGCGCCAACAGGCCGATTTGGAGCGCTATCTGATAAAGGCGGAGCTTTGAATCCATAAGAAAAACCCTGTATCAAAGACAATCGTCTCTGGTACAGGGTTTTCTTTAGTTCGATCTCAATCGAGGTACACGTCCTCAATCTCACCGAACGTCTCTTCATCAAACACGAATGAGCCGTTGGCGTAGCGGTCCAAGAGCGTCAATTGCTTCGTCTTGACAGTCTTCGCTTTCTCTTTCCCGATGATGTGGAGCGTTTCATCGTCATGCACCGGGAGCACACGACGAATCTGGTGCGGTTTCGATTTGACTTCGCGGATGAGCATCGTCCCGCGCAAGTTGCGGTTCGTGCAGTCGAACTGATCCTCGAGCTTCATCTTCTTGACCGCTCCACGTTGCGTCACGAGGACGAACAGCGGCGGTGTGAAGAAGGCAAAGGCATCGGCGACCACATCGCCATCTTTCAAGTTCATCGCTTTGACGCCGGCGGCACGTTGGCCGACGACCGGAACATCGTCTTCTTTGAACCAGAGGCCATAGCCGCGCTCAGAGACGAGGAACAGTTGTCCTGGCCCGTCACTGATGCCCGCGAAGACGACCTCGTCGTCACCTTTTAACTTGAGCGCCATGAGCGCTTTCGACTTGCGTTGGGCGTCATAGTCACGGAGCGGCGTCCGTTTGACCATGCCTTCACGCGTGACGAACAGGCAATGCGCGTCGGTGTCGAACGTCGAGACGACATCGGCCGAAACGACTTGTTCGCCTTCGATTGGCACAAGGTTGGCGACATGCTGGCCTGCGTCTTTCCATTTCGACTCTGGAATCTGATGGACCGGGATGAGCAAGTAACTGCCTTTGTTCGTCCAGACGAGCAAGTGATCCGTCGTCATCGCCTGGGTGACGAGGACGGGACGGTCTTTCTGCTTCATCTCCGGCATCTCGTCGCTCGAGGCGCCATATGAGCGCATCGATGAACGTTTGACGTACCCGTCGCGGCTGACGAACACCATCGTCTCTTCGACGGCGATCATGACCTCTGTCTTCAGTTTCAACTCTTCGACTTCCGATTCGATGACCGAGCGCCGTGCGTCGCCGAACTCGTCACGGAGTGCGGTCAACTCTTTCGAGATGAGCTTCCGTTTCGTCGCGTCGACGTTCAAGATGTTGGCGAGGCGAGCAATCTCTTTTTGGAGCGCCTTCGCCTCTTTTTGGAGCTCGACGATATCCGTGTTCGTCAACCGATACAGTTGGAGCATGACGACCGCTTCGGCTTGACGGTCCGTGAACGAGAACCGCTCCATGAGCTTCTGTTTCGCCTCGGACTTGTCTTTGGCCGAACGGATGAGTTCGAGCGTCTCGTCTAGGACCGAGATGGCCTGTTCGAGCGCGTCGACAATCTCGGCGCGTTTCTTCGCCTGATCGAGCTCGAACGTCGTGCGACGGGTGACGACTTCTTCGACGTGCTTCAAGTACGCGTCGATGATCGACAAGAGACCCATCTGTTTCGGTGTCCGGTTGACGATGGCGACCATGTTGTAGTTGTAGGCGAGCTGCAGATCGGTATGCTTCAAGAAGAAATGGAGCACACCTTCCGCATCGGCTTCCTTCTTCAATTCGATGACGACGCGGACGCCGGTCCGGTCGGTCTCGTCACGGACTTCGGCGACACCTTCGACTTTGCGGTCGAGACGGAGCTCTTCCATCTTCTTGACGAGGTTCGCCTTGTTCACCTCATACGGGAGTTCGGTGATGGTGATCTGTTCACGGCCTCCCTTAAGTGGCTCGATGACCGATTTGGCACGGATGATGACCTTGCCTTTTCCGGTCTCGAACGCCTTCAAGATGCCGTCTTTGCCCATGACAATCCCGCCAGACGGGAAGTCAGGTCCTTGCATATAACGGAATGCGTCATTCGTCGTCTCGACCTCACCTTTCAAGCGGGCGATGGCGAGGTTGAGCACCTCGGTCAAGTTGTGCGGCGGGATCTCGGTCGCATAACCGGCAGAGATCCCCGTCGTCCCGTTCATGAGCAGGTTCGGGAGGAGTGACGGCAAGACGAGCGGCTCTTCGGTCGAATCGTCGAAGTTCGGCGTATAGTCGACCGTATTCTTCGAGATCGATGTCAGCATGACGCCGGCAATCTTCGACAGACGGGCCTCGGTATACCGCATCGCGGCGGCCGAGTCGCCGTCCATCGAGCCGTTGTTCCCGTGCATGTCGATGAGCGGGTAACGCAACTTCCAGTCCTGCGATAGGCGTACCATCGCCTCATAGACGGAACTGTCACCGTGCGGGTGATAGTTACCGATGACGTTACCGACCGTCTTGGCTGATTTGCGGTACGGTTTCTCGTTCGTGTTGCCTTCATGGTGCATCGCATACAGGATGCGGCGCTGAACGGGTTTGAGCCCGTCGCGCGCGTCCGGGAGGGCCCGGTCCTGGATGATATATTTCGAGTAACGCCCGAAGCGGTCACCGACGACCTGTTCGAGCGACAAGTTTAAAATGTGTTGAATCGTCGACATCGTTACATCACTTCCTCAATCGCTTTAGTCACGTGTTCATTGGCGATGATCGAATCATCTTCCTGGAGGCCGAAGGCGACGTTCTCCTCGATCCATTCCCGGCGATGGGCGACATTGTCTCCCATGAGCACCGAGACACGCTTGTCGGCGACGGCAGCATCGTCGACCGTGACACGGATGAGCGTCCGTGTGTCGGGGTTCATCGTCGTCTCCCATAGCTGGTCGGCGTTCATCTCACCGAGACCTTTGTAGCGCTGGAGGATATAGCCCTTCTTATACACTTTGACGAGCTTCTCGAGCGCCTCTTCGTCCCAAGCGTACTCGAACTGTTCCGACTTGCCTTTCCCTTTCGAAATCCGATAAAGCGGCGGCAAGGCGACGAACACTTTGCCGGCCTCGACGAGCGGGCGCATATAACGGAAGAAGAACGTCAACAGGAGCACTTGGATGTGGGCCCCGTCCGTATCGGCATCGGTCATGATGATGATTTTGTCGAAATTGCAGTCCTCAAGGTCGAAGTCGTGGCCGACCCCGGCCCCGATCGCGTGGATGATCGTATTGATTTCCTCATTCTTCATGATGTCCTGGAGTTTCGACTTCTCCGAGTTGATGACCTTCCCGCGCAGCGGCAGGATGGCCTGGAACGTCCGGTCACGACCCTGTTTGGCCGAACCGCCGGCCGAGTCACCCTCGACGAGGAACAGTTCGTTCTTGGCGGCGTTTTTCGACGTCGCCGGCGTCAGTTTTCCGTTCAAGATGCTCGAACGTTTCTTCTTCTTGCCGTTGCGCGCCTCTTCCCGGGCTTTCCGGGCGGCTTCGCGGGCCTGGGCGGCGCGGATCGCCTTCTTGATGAGCATCGTCGCCATCTGCGGGTTCTCCTCGAGGAAAATCGTCAGTTGTTTGGCCATGACACCATCAGCGCTCGTACGGGCCTCGGGCGAACCGAGTTTCGATTTCGTCTGCCCCTCGAACTGGAGGAACTCTTCCGGGATCCGTACCGAGACGATGAGCGTCAAGCCTTCGCGGACGTCACCGCCGTCGAGGTTCTTGTCTTTTTCTTTCAACAATCCGTTCTTACGGGCGTACTCATTCACGATGCGGGTCATCGCCGTCTTGGCGCCGACCTCGTGCGTGCCGCCGTCACGAGTCCGGACGTTGTTGACGAACGAGAGGACGTTCTCAGAATAGGCGTCCGTGAACTGGAAGGCGAGCTCGAGCTCGATATCGTTCTCCGTCCCTTCGAAATAGACGATCGGATGAAGCGTCGCCTTGTCGTCGTTCAAATATTGGACGAACTCGGCAATCCCTTCCTCGTAATGGAACGTCTCTTCTTTATCCGAACGCTCGTCCGTCAACGTGATTGTCAATCCTTTTAACAGGAATGCCGATTCACGGAGCCGTTCAGCGAGCGTGTCGTAGTTATATGTCGTCGTCGAGAAGATCGAGGCGTCCGGTTTGAAGTAGACGCTCGTCCCCGTCTGACGCGTCTTCCCGGTCTCGAGGAGCGTCGTCTGCGGAATCCCACCGTCGGCAAACGTCTGCTCGAACACTTTGCCGTCGCGATAAATCGTGACGAGGACCTTGCTCGAGAGTGCATTCACGACCGAGGCGCCGACCCCGTGGAGTCCGCCTGACGTCTTGTAGCCGCCTTGGCCGAACTTACCGCCGGCGTGGAGGACCGTGAAGATGACCTCTGGCGTCGGTTTGCCGGAGGCGTGCATCCCAGTCGGCATACCACGCCCGTGGTCGCGTACCGTAATGGCGTCATCTTTATGGATGGTCACGTCGATTTGGCCACCGAATCCGGCGAGCGCCTCATCGATCGCGTTATCGACGATCTCATAGACGAGATGGTGCAAGCCGCGATGGTCGGTCGAACCGATATACATCCCCGGACGTTTCCGGACAGCAGTCAGTCCTTCGAGCACCTGGATGGCGTCTTCATTGTAATTAAATAAGTCTGTTGACATCTTCGTCACCTCAATTTCGAACACACGTTCGTTTTTCTATCCTATTGTATAGCTGTTTTTAGATTCTGGCAAGCCTCCCTCCGCGAGCGGGGCTCGTGAAAAAAAGGAGACCTACCAAGGAGGTAGGTCTTAACCGAGAAGGCGGGCGTGCTCGACATAGATGCATCGATTTTCGATGTAGTCGAGTCCGGCATCGCGAGCGATCCACTCGGCGTCCGGGCTGGTGAGCCCGAGCTGGTTGAAGACGAGACCGACATCCCCATGTCGGACCGCATCTTCGGCCACGCCGGCCAAATACTGATTGCGTCGGAAGACGTCGACGATATCGACGCGTCCCGGGATGCTCTCGACCGTCGGATAGACTTTGCGTCCGTTCCACGTCTCGAGCGTCGGATTGACAGGGATGACCGTGTAACCTTGCAACAGCAGATACTCTGCGATTTGGTTCGCGGTCTTGTTCGGGTTCGCTGACACGCCGACGACAGCGATCGTCTTCGCTTCGGTGAGCCATTGTTTCAAACGTTGATCGTCCATCCTGAAATCCCCCTTTTGTTTACGTTCTCAGTGTACCTTTACCTGAATCACCGTTTCAAGCTTTATTTTCTTTTATCATACAACTGTAACTCTTTCAAATTTTTAAAACAAATCAATTGGTTCACCATAACTTATTATGTAAACCATGATATATGACATAATTTTTCTGGTTCACAGGTCGATGTGTGTCTCGGATGAAAATGACGCGTGAACGAACGTTGCGTGAAATATCTATTTCACGCAATTATATGTACGATTTAAAGGCGTTTGTGCGTGTCGGTTTTAATCGATTGTTGGATAGGCATGGGCAAATGAGGATGGGTTCGGTATACTGAAAAAAGGAGGTGTTCGCGTGGGAACAGCCTATGAGGAACGTCGCGGTACACTATATAATTACCGCATCACTTTTTATGGGAACGTGTTCGCTTGGCTCATCCATGTCGTGTTCTTAATCACGTTTTGGCGACTTGACGTAACCGTCCTTGCCTGGTCGAACGTACTCAGCGTTCTTTATTACACATTGTCTTTTTATTTTGTACATAAACGATATTATCGGACGTTCTTCATCGGTCTCTTCGTCGAGGTCGTCTATAACGCCATCATCTCGACAATCGTCCTCGGCTGGGGCGCGAACGTCCACTACTTCATCCTCACGGTCGCCTATGGCGTGTTCTTCATGCCGAACGTGAGCCGGGCCATCCGAATCGCCTCGACGATGCTCGCCATGGGAATCTATGGCTATTTATATGTGAACGTGACGGACGGGACATCGCCGCTCGGCCCGACCCTCGAGCAAGTCATCGGGGTGACGTGTTTACTCGCGACCATCGCCTTGATCGCCGGGCTGTCATTCATCTTCGAAGGGGCGGTCGTCGAGGTGACGTCCGAACTCGAACAGACGAACGAACGGCTACATACCCTCGCCTCGCGGGACGGTCTGACCGGTCTCTATAATCGTACGACCGGATACCGTTTAATCGAAGAGGCGATCCGTGAAGCGGTCTTGTCGGGACGCCCGTATGCGGTCGTCTTGGCCGACATCGACCATTTCAAGTCGTTCAATGAACGGCATGGTCACGACTGCGGCGACCTCGTGCTCAAACAAGTCGCCTCTGCGCTCACGCGGACCGACGGCATTGCCGTCCGTTGGGGCGGCGAGGAGTTCCTCTTGTTCTTGACGAACCAGTCAGAGGATGAGGCGGCGCAAGCAATCGACCACCTGAGACAGCAAATCAAATCACTCGAGACGATTTATGAGGGACGACGGCTCAGCGTGACAATGACATTCGGTGTCACGACACACCGTGGGTTCAAGCCTGTCGACACGCTCGTCAAAGAGGCGGACGACCGGCTCCGGGCCGGGAAACAGGCCGGGAAAGACCGCATCGTCACGTCAATCCATCATTAAGCGAGGAGCGATTTTTTGAGTATATTCCGCCAGCTCGGCCAATCACCGACGAAAGTCGACGCGAGACGTTTCAACTTGAGCGGCTATGAACGCATGCCGGGCTTCATCCAACGGTTCTTGAACCACTTGGCCGCCAAACACTACTCGGAGCAGACCGCACAGCGCTATCTGTATGATTTTTTGGATTTCTTCCGCTGGGTCGAGACCGCGAGTGCATCTGAGGTCGACCCGTCATCGGTCGAAATCGAATCGTTCGTCGAGTTCGACCATGCCGGGGCCGAGGCGTACGCGTCGTACCTCGCCCTCGAGCTCGACAACGCACCGAGCGTGATCAACCGCAAACTGTCATCGATGCAGTCGTTGTTCAACCATCTGATCGAGACGGGCATCACGGCGCACAACCCGTTCCAGGCCGTCGAGCGACCGAAGCGCGCTAAGCGCAACCCGGTCTATTTGACCGAACAGGAATGGCTCGACTTCTCGACGCTCGTCCGCAGCAACGTCGGCATGTCCGACCGCGAAGCGAGCTGGTACGAACGCAATCGGGACCGGGACTTCCTGATGATCCAACTACTCGGGTTGACCGGGATGCGTGTCTCTGAACTTGTCGGCCTTGATTGGAACGACATCGACCGAGAGAACGGGACGATCCGTGTCATCGGGAAAGGGAACAAGGAACGCGTCATCCCGATCGCCTCCCCGCTCGAGCCGCTCCTTGACGGATATCGTGGTCAAGGCGCAGGTCCCTTGTTCTGCTCCGAGAAAGGCAAACGGATCTCGGTCCGCACGGTGCAGCACGCGTTGAAAGGGCACATCGACCGTCTGAAGCCATATCTGCCATTTTTGACGCACAAGCAGGTCACGCCGCATAAATTGCGACACACGTTCGCCTCTCGTCTCGCCATGAGCGGGGTCGACGTCTTGACGATCCAACAACTGCTCGGACACGAGTCGGTGGCGACGACGCAAGTATATGCCCATATCGGTGACGAGAAGAAAAAACAAGCGTTAACCGGTTTACGATAACTTATTATGTAAACCAAGATAAAACACCCGAATCTATCAACAGGATAGGTTCGGGTGTTTTTGTCATAACTGTTTTGTCGAGAGGATGACAATCGTCTCATCGAGCACTGTATAGTAAGCATCCTCGAACGTTTGACGTTCGTTCGTCTCGAGGTTGAAGATGCTCACGCCGCCCCCTCCTTCAGCCGATTCATGGATGAAATAGGTCGAAGCGAGTACGCGCTCGAACGGAGCCGTATCGAGGAAGCGGGCACCGGTCGTCGCGTCAATCAGTTCGGTGTGATCTTCCGATTCCTCGACTTTGATAAAAACCGTCGAACTGACATCGTCATACGTGAAGTCGATCGGTTCATAGGCCCCCCAGTCGACGACCGTGACCTCCCGGAGCACGTCCGGTGCCGCCAACTCATAAATCGTCTCCTCATTCGCTGCATCGACGAACGCAGAGAACCGCAGTTTCGCGTCCCGTTCCCCGAGATATTGGACCGTGTCCCCTTCCCCATGGAGCCGAATCAAGTCCTCGAACGGGATCTCCCCTTGTCGGTCCCGGATAGCCTCGACCGCCTCGTCGAGCGAACAGATGAGGATCGCTTCCGAGTGGTCGATCGCATCGTCTGGCGAGACCCGTCCGTCCTCGAGCGCCTCGTAATAGGCGAACTCGTCCAATCGGGCGTTACAGACGATATAAGGGACCCCGTCCAGCTCGGTCGTGAACAGATACAGCTCGCGGAACTTACCGGCATGGCCGACGAGCCGTTCATCACGGATCCGTTCTTGGAACGACGTCTCGGCATCATACAACCATGCCTCGTCCGCATCCCCGAAACTCGTCAAGAACAGGAAGTAACGATCGGCGAGTACCCAATAGAGCGTGCTGTTGCCTCGCTTCTCGAATGTCGCGAGTACAACCTCCTGTCCAGAGTGGTAATCGAAGGCGATCAGTTCCGTTCGGACGACCCCGGTCCGGTCCGGTGTCTCGTTCAAGAAATAGACGCGGTCCTTACTGACGAACAGCTTCGAGATCCCGTAGTCTTCATACACACGACGGCCGACCGGAGTGACGGAACCGTCTTCTTCGTCATAGCGGAAGATCGAGAAACTTGTCTCACCCGACTTTTCGCGGTAATAGACGGACGTCTCGGTGACCGCGATCAAGTCCTCATGGCTGATTGACATGGCACGTGCATCAACGATTCTCATAGCGCACCTCTCTCATAAGAAGATTCGACCGGTTCGACGGTGACGATACCGGGTGGTCGTTTCGGGAATGAAATCCGCAGATGGGCAAATTCGATGACTGACTGGCGAGGGTCGGCCTTCTCAATCCAGCGTATTCGTTGCCGGTTCGCCAAGGCATGACCGATTTTTTCTTCGATTTGGAACTGCGAGATGCCGCGATAGGCGACTTCTTGGATATACGTCGTCTCGTCGGCTTCGAACTGTTGCCAAATGCCCATGACGAGCTGCCCGAGTGCCGAGACGCGTTGTTCCGGTAATCGGACCGTCCGTAACGTCTGTTCGACTTCTTTCAAACATTCGAGCGGATCGTCAGCCACCGCGAACAATCGCTTCGCCGAGTTGTTCATGACCCGATAACGTCGCTTCCCGCTCTCCAGCCGGAGTACTTGCGCGTATGGCTCGACCGGTACCCCGTGAAAGAACGTGTCCACCCCACCCCAAGAAAATCCGAAGGCTGGATCGAACTTTTGGATCGTCTTCATGAAGGCGAGCATGAAATCCTCGACCTCTCGACGCTCGAGCCGTAACCATTCGGCGAGCGCGAGCGTGCCTCGGTCTTTCTGAATCCGGTGCACCGGGAAGAACAAGTCACCCTCCGCCAGACGATGCGGTTTGAGTTCGGTCCCGTCGGCGCGATAGTCCGTCGCCGGACGGCCGCTCCGGCCCGCATAGACAATCCATTCGTCTTCGGTGCTCTCAAACGCGTAGGCTTGGTGCGCCCATGGCGGCGTCACGTATAATGCCGGATACTCTTCATACGTCTCTAGGTGCAGGTAAGAGCGGTCGGTCCACAGTTGTGCGAGCAAGCGGACGATTTCCCCGGTCTCCGAGTCCTTCGGTGCGATATAGTTGCCCGTGTTACCGATGTACGTCAAGACATGGAAGTCATAGGCGTGATACAGATGGCGGACGATGCGCTCGAACACGGCGGCGATCATGCGCTCGAACAGCGGATGGTCCTCGTTCCGGTCGACCGAGGTCGCATCGACGGTGCACATGAGCCATCCCATACGCACGTACAGCCGAATCCGGAGCGGATACGAGATCAACGGGGACGAAGATGCATGAATCTCCGTCAGACCAAGGTTGGCCATGTTCTCGACCTGTAACGTGAATCCGCTACGCCTCAGTTGTTCTTCCATCTTCTTTTTCCAATTGATCGTCTCCATCGCATTCACTCGCTTTCTGTTGCCATGTCAGCTTTGTGGCTCATTGTGAAATTTTTCCCGTTTCTTGATTCATACAAACGCCTTTCCACCGGCGTGTTCTGTCAGACGCTTGAGTGCTTCGTCAAGCACTGGTCGTGCCGTCCCGAAATTGAGCCGTTCGAACGTCGTCCCTGACGCACCGAACGGGAGGCCTGGTGACAAGAACAGACGGACTTGCTCGTGCAGCCACTTCTTCCGCGCTTCCGGTTCAAGACCGAGCCCCGCGAAGTCGATCCAGAGGAGATAACTCGCCTCGGGCATGAACGTCTTCAATTGTGGTAGTTCTTCCTGGAGCCGCTCGACGAGGTACGTCGCCTGCTCCTCGAGTTCGGCCGTCAACTGGTCAAGCCAACGCTCGGCGCGCGAATCCGTGTAGGCGGCAATGATGGCCGTGTTCGCGAACGGTGTCGGTAGGACGTGATGTTTGTTCTGGACTTGGATGATTCGTTTACGCATCGCATCATCCGGACAGATGATGTAAGAAGCGAACAGTCCAGCGATATTAAACGCCTTCGACGGCGCACTCACCGTGATGACCGAGTCATCGAGTCGATTAAGGGCAGTGTGCCGTTGTGACGGGTACGTCAAATCGGCATGGATCTCATCAGCGACGAGGATGACGTCATGGCGACGTGCCAGCTCGACGACTTGCTTCAGCTCGGACTCGGTCCATACCCGTCCAACTGGGTTGTGCGGCGAGCAGAGCAAGAACAGCTTCGCCTTGCGCATCTGTGTCTCGAGCGCATCAAAGTCCATCTCGTAGCGACCATCGACTTGACGAAGCGGGGCGTCGAGCAACTCCCGTTTCAACCCGGTGACCAGTTCATGAAATGGCGGATAGACGGGCGACTGGATGACGACCCCATCCCCTTCCTCCGTCAACGCCTCGACGATATGCGTCAATCCCGGTACGACTCCACTCGAGAACAAGACGTGATTGGCATCGACGTTGAGCCCGTGACGGCGGTCGTACCATGAACTCACGGCCGCTTGCGCCTCTCTAGAGAACAATGTGTATCCGAACTCGCCTGTCGCGGCCCGCGCCGTGAGCGCCTCCGAGATGGACGGGGCCGTGCGGATATCGATGTCCGCCACCCAAAGCGGCAAGACGTCATCTTTCAAATGGAACCAGCGGTCGAGCCCGTCCCATTTCACCGAATCCGTTCCGGTCCGGTCAAGCGATTGATGTAAGATTGATTTCATGTTCATCCCTCCTACTCCTACTGTAACAAAAAACGGACGTCCGAGTCCGCAAAACGATGGCGGATTCGGGGCACGTCGGCTATAATCGACCGAGATACTACAAGGAGGTGAATCTGATGGACGTGACCGTCATCCGCCATAAACGCCGGAAACGGGCGGCTTTCTTCGTAACGCCGGACGGAATCGAGCTGCGGATTCCAGCTAGGCTCCCGGACCGGGTCGTCGAGACGATTTTAACGGAGCATGCCGGCTGGATCGAAGATCGCCTCGCCGCATTGCCTAAGCGTGACATCTTACCAGCCGACAGACTGCTTTTGCACGGGGAGACGTTCCCGCTCGTCAAACGTGATACCGAGACAAGGTTCCATTTCGACGGCGAAAACTTTCACTGTCCCGCTGCATGGGACGAGTCATCGCTTCGGAAAGCGCACGAAGCTTGGCTCCGCGAGCGGGCTCTCGCCTACGTCACGAATCGGGCGCCCCACTATGAACGTCAGCTCGGTGTGAAGGCGAGCCGAATCCGCATCGGCCACCAAAAGACGCGCTGGGGGTCATGCAGTTCGACCGGGACGATCTCGATCAACGTCCGGCTCATGCTCGCCCCGCGGGACGTCATGGACTATGTCATCGCCCACGAATGGACCCATCTCGTTCATTTCGACCACTCGAAAGCGTTCTGGTCGAAGCTTGCGTCAGTGTATCCAGACGTCGCCGGCGCGATGGCCTGGTTGAAACAGCATGGCCATACGCTGCAAATCAAAAAAACCAATTGAACGTGTCCCTTTTCAGGAGGCATGTCCGATTGGTTTTTTTTAGATGGCGGAGGTGAATCGCTCGGCTGTCCCGTTCAGCGATTCGGCCGACTGTTCGATATGCTCGAACCGCTCGAGTGTCTGTTCCATGATGCGCACACTCTCTTGAATGTCTGCACTGGAGCGGGATACACCGTCGACGATCGAGACGAGCTCCTTGTTCATCCCATCCGTGTTCGAGCGCACTTCGATGACGGCGCGTTCGACGAGACGTGACAGGTTCCGCACCTCGGTCGCGACGACGTTGAAGCCGAGACCGTGCTCACCTGCCCGTGCGGCCTCGATGGCGGCGTTGAGCGACAACAGGTTCGTCTGGGCGGCAATCTCTTTGATCGTACTGGCGATTTTCGTGATCTCGCCCGCCTGCTCTTGCAAGTTTGCGAGCGTCTTCAAGTTCTGATTCGAGTCCGCATCAAGGCGTTCGATCGTCTGTTTCAACTGTTGACTCTCTTCCATGCCGCGTTGGGCCCGGGTGTCGAGGTTTTCTGCCATGTCACGGAATGAGCGCGCGTATTCTTCAATCGTCTGTTGGCGACTCGTGATGTCGGAGGCGATTTTGACGACGCCGACGACTTCGTCCTGTTCATAGATCGGCATATAGGTGGCCTCGAGCCAAATTGAATCACCGCGGGCGTCGATGCGCTCAATCTTGTCGGCCGAACTGAAACCGTCGAACAGCTTGTTCCAAAACGCTTGATAATCCGGGCTGCTGACGAAACTTGGCGTGCAGAACAAGTGATGGTGCATCCCGATCATTTCGTCACGTTTATATTTCATTGCCTTGGCGAAGAGGTCGTTCACATCGACGACGCGTCGTTGACGGTCGAATCGGATCATCGCCACGTTGGCCTCGAGGGCACGGAGCACGTCAGGGGATGAGAGGCTAGCGGTCTTTGTCAGTTCCATTCCGATTATTCCTACCTTCTTTTCTCGATTTCCTTTAGTGCTTTATTCCTGGAATGTAGCGGAATTCTAGTGTACCTTGTGTGAAAAGTCCTGAATAGCGTCGGTTTTTGAAATTGAGTCAATATCTTGAATTTGAAGTGTTTTCCAGTTGGTTCATTGCTAAGTCCATGAACAAAGGACCCGTGCCATGCACGAGCCCTTGATCATTCTGATTTATCGAAGATGGCTTGGAACAGCGTGACCTGTTCGGCGGTGAGTTCGCCCCGGCTGTCCTTCGGTTCGATACCGCCGATCATCCGCTCATCGAACCAGATTCCGAAGTCGAGCGAACGTTCGGGCGCATCGTCCGGCGTGAACACGAACGTCGCTTTTACATCCGGGTCACGATTGATTGGGACGGGGTGGTCTTCCCATTTGATTTCTTCGGTCGTTCGGTCAAGCTCGGCATTCGTCTCAGCGTCGGTAATGGTGCGTGTCGGCCCGTAGTCCCCATCAGTATGTATCGTTTGGTACTCGATACGAGACGGATCCACGTCTTCCTCGCTACTGGCACAACCTCCAAGCAACAGTCCCGCGCAGATGACATATCCAGCTAACATGCGTTTCAACAGCGCATCCCTCCCTGATTCACGTCCAATCTGTTCATTCGAACGCTTGCGGGTACAGTTCTTGGAACGTCTCCGCCCCGACGCTCGACAGTTTGAACACTTCACCGGTCTTCACGTCTTTCACATAGACATCGACTTTTTTCGACCGTTGCTGGTAGCTGACCTCGAACTGTTGCCCAAGATTTCCACGCAATAGCGTCAAATACTTATAATCTTCCGTTTCACCGCTCTTCGTCGACGGGCGCGCGGTCTCGATGGCTTCGACCAATCGATCATACGCCTCGCCACTCACGCTGACGGCGTCCGGATAAGGGAGCGGGACTTCACGGTGGTACGGATACTTATGGAGGTAAGCAATCGAAACCTTCTCTAACTCGGTAGAATCACTGAGCAACGGGATCGGTTTGAACCGCATCCACAAGGTCTTCGTCACCATCTGTCCGTCCACCTCGACCGTAATATCGTAAAGCGGAATTTGTTTCGACGGTTCCATCGTTCCACCTTCGAATACCCGACGGAAGGTCAGACTGTCTGCCCCATTGAGCAGGTCGGTATCTTGAAGAATGGATGAAGAGTAGCGAGCCCCGTCCCCGCCATAGGACATGAGCAGATGAGGCAGGTTCGTCTCCGTATCCCGCCCTAGTGCGATGAACACATCAAACTGTCTGAGGTTCGGCGAAAAGTCGAAGGATGGGTTAAAGAAGCCCCATTCTCCAATCCCAATCTCGACCGTGCCGTTAAATCCGGGGGACATCCTCATGAGCGTGACCGGATACGGCTCGATATCTTGTCCATTCTCGTAGAAGGCGTCCGGCTCATGTAGCGAGGCCCGCTCGTTCTCCGTCGCGACATGGACGTTCGGAAGGAACGAGACTTCAGTGCCAACTTCGTCTTTTAAGAAAGACGGCCGTGCCTCGAGCTCGACGGCTTGGTACCCTGGGATCCCATCCATTTGATGCGACCTACAGAGCGCATAGACCGCATCTCCCTCGACATACGTCACTTCGTCGAAGGCGTATCCGTCATAGTCGTCATTCATAAACGGGGCGCGGGTCGCGTAGGCCATCCCGAGTATGGAAAACGTCTCTCCAGCTAGTTCGGTCAATCGTTCCTCATCTTCACATTGGTTCAAGATTGTTTCGGCATCCACTACAGGCTCTTGACTGTTCATCGTGACCCGTTCGGCCTGCCAGTGTTCCTCGATATGGCCATAGCGGACGACGTCCACGTCTTCCGAACAACCCGCCGTCATCAACAAGAGCGACATTGCCGCCAACGTTCGTTTCTTCATGTTCAACCCACTCATTTCGTCTTCAAATCAGGGAAGTAAGACAAGAACGTCTCTGCCCCTTCGCTCGTCAGTTTATACGTCTCCTTGGTCGATCGGTCCGTCACGTAAATATCTAGCTTCTTCGAGCGCTGTTTATATGTCACCTCGAACTCTTGTCCCTTGAGTCCGTCGACGATTGTGAGATAAGGATAGTTCCCTTGATCACCCGTGCGCTTCGTCGGCTCAGCCGAGGCGATTGCTTGAATGAGGTCATCCATCTCGTTACCGGCCGCACGCAGCACGGTCGGATACGTCAATATCGATTCGCTGTTGAACCGTTTCTCGTGTAGGTAAATCAGTGGCCCTGACACAACCGGCATATACTGCTCGTCCGGATTGTCTTTAAGCGCCTTTTGTTCAGAAATCGTCAACAGTTCAGAGGCACGATATGTAATGGTCGCGATTTCGGTCACCGCTTTCCCGTCACGGGTATAATTGAACTCATACAATGGATAGGATTTGTCGGGTAATAGTTCCGAACGAAGTGGCAGTCGTTTGACTGTCAACTCTTCATACGACTGTTCTCCTTTTACCGGGTCGATAATTTCATCTAGCGGACTCATTGTGAAATAGAGGTCCGCGAGCATCAATAAAACATAGGGTTTCTTTTCATCGGGATGATATCCGATTGCGATTTTTACCTCATCTATGTGTGCCATCATCGGGTCGAACATAAGCACTGGGAAAGCGAGTTGTCGATCTCCAATGGTCAATTCCACCTCGCCGTGGAAGGCCGGTATGAACGTGACGATGGTATCAGGAAAAGGTTCGACAGCATTATTCGGCTCCAATAATCCATCCGTATCGAGGAATTCTGCTTGAGTAGTTTCGTCGGCAGGTTCGATGAAAGGGTTTCGTTGAATTCGCTTCCCGTTCTGTGTATCAACGAATGGGGGGAATGACTCAATGACCTCGGCTTGAAAGCGTTCCGAGAGCATATCGCGACAAAGTGCATAATGCTCATCGCCTTTGATGTACGTCACCGATTTATATGCATATTCATCTCCCGTATCGGTCATCTGATGGCGATTCGCGATGACCGTATCGTAAACCGTCAAGTCTCCCTTCAATTCAGTCGTCAATTCCCCGGTACAGGCCTGTAACGTCTCATCGACCGATTCGAGGGCTTCCGGTTGCTCTAAGGAATACTTGTTAACGGTCCAATGCGCATCGACATACGACAAGTTCACGACGTCTGGCTTTTCCCCACCGCAACTGGCCAATAAGCCCATGGATAATACGAGTGCACTGGCTAACTTTTTCAAATCATCCGCCCCTTAAAATCTATTTGTACCAATTTTACCATTATATGACTTTAAGGAGGAACAGGAAAAAACCCGTCCACTCTCATGGACGGGTTCGCTCATTCAATTATACGGCTTGATCAATCGCACGCGTCAGTCGCGTCTCGACGTCGTGGGCGATCGATTGAAGCGACTCATCCTCAATCAGCTCGATCAGTTTCGTCGGCTTCGGCATCCCGACATGGGTCGACCCATCTTTCGTGAAGACAGCGAGCTTACAAGGCAGGAAATAGCCGCCTTCCCGATGTGTCGTGATGACTTTCTTCGCTTCTTTCGGATTACATACTTCAAGGATGCGATAGTCCCCGTCGATCGCTTGGCCTTTCTCTTCGAGCGTCTCGCTCAAATCAAAGTCCCAGAGCACTCCGAACTCTTCTTCCTTGAGCGTCGCTTTCAGCTTCTCGACGACCGCTTCGACCGTCTGGTCCGTCTTGACCGTGTAATCAAACATGTAAATCCCTCCTCGGTTATGGTCTCTTTCGTCATGTACCCGAACTGACTGACGACAAATCGTCCGATGGCGATAAAAAGTATATGTGATTTGAAACATATTTCGCGTTCGAAACGTATGAATGAGAGAAAATAGAGAAGTCCATACTTACGTAAAGGAGAAGTGGTTGCCGTGACGGTCACCGTATTCACACATACAAGCTGCAGTTCTTCCCGTAAGACGATTGATTGGTTACGCGAACAGAACATCCCATTCATCGAGAAAAAATTGACCGATCAAGGGATGTCGTTCACCGAGTTCAAAGACATGCTCCGCCTCACCGAGAACGGGACGACCGACCTGTTGTCCGTCCAAAAGAGCGTGTACAAACAAGCGGCGGACCAACTTGACGAGATGTCGCTCCGTGAGCTGTACAGCTTTGTGGCGTCGCACCCCCAAATCTTGAAGAGTCCGATCGTCGTCGACGACAATCGGATTCAAATCGGGTTCAGCGAGAAAGAGATTCGTACGTTCATCCCGCGCCATGACCGAATCGCCGAATTGAAACGATTGCTCGACAACAAGTAAGAGCCCTGCCGAAGCAGAGCTCTTTTCTTATGCCTTCTTGAGTCGGGCCGCCAAGCGGTTACCGAACGATTGAATGGATTGGACGAGCAGGATCAAGACGAAGATGGTCACGTACATGACCTCCGGTTCGAACCGGAGATGCCCGTATTGGTAAGCGATATCGCCGAGTCCGCCGGCCCCGACGAGTCCTGCCATCGCGGTCGCCCCGATCAAACCGATTGTCGCGATCGTCAAACCGAGCACGATTGAAGAGCGGGCCTCCCGGATCAACACGTACCAGATGATTTTACGGGTCGAGATGCCCATCGCCTCATACGCCTCGACGACCCCACGGTCGACCTCGAGTAGCGCCGACTCCATGAGCCGGGCGATATACGGGGCCGTGAACACGATGAGCGGCAACAGGACGCCTTGGACGCCAATCGTCGTGCCCATGATAAAACGGGTGAACGGGAGGATGAAGAATAAGAGAATGATGAACGGGATGGAACGGACGACGTTGATGACACTTGATAACGCCCCGTAGAAATAACGATTGGCGAGCCGGCCGTTCGGTCGCGTCAAGACGAGAAGCGTCCCGAGCGGCAGTCCAATCAACGTCGAGATGACGAGCGCGATGCCGGTCATCGTGAGCGTCTGGATCGTCCCCGTCCAAATCAAGTCACCCCAATTTTCCCAAAACTGAAGCACGGTTCGTCACCTCCTTCACTTTCACACCGCTCGCCTCTAAGAAGCGGACGGCTTGGTCGGTCTGGGCCTCATCCCCGTCCAAATGGACGAGTAGATTGCCGACGAGACCGCCTTTTAGCTTTTTGATGCCGCCCCCGATGATATTCGGGAGCAAGCCGAACCGTTTCGTCAACTGGGCGAGCACGGCCTGTTCACTCTGATGACCGATGAACGACAAGTTGACGAGCATCCCGTGCGTGCTCAACTCTTCGACGACCTCTTTCGGGACATCGAGGTTCGTCTTCAAGAACTTGCGTGTCGTCGCATGCTGCGGGTCCGAGAACACGTCGAGCACGTCCCCTTCCTCGATGATTCGGCCGGCCTCGATGACCGCGACCCGGTCACAGATGCGCTCGATGACTTCCATCTCGTGCGTGATCAAAAAGATCGTCAGTCCGAGCTCGCGGTTGATGTCGAGCAAGAGGTCGAGGATCGACTCGGTCGTCTCCGGGTCGAGCGCGCTCGTCGCCTCGTCGCTGAGCAGGATATCCGGCTCGTGCGCGAGGGCCCGGGCGATGGCGACACGTTGCTTCTGTCCGCCCGAGAGTTGCTCGGGATAATGTTTTCGATGGTCCGTCAAGCCGACGATGTCGAGGTATTTGTCGACGCGAGCGCGGATCGTTGCCTTGTCGAGACCCTCAAGCCGGAGCGGGATGGCGACGTTATCTTCGACGGTCGCCGTCTTGAGCAGGTTGTAGTGTTGGAAGATCATTCCGATTCGATGGCGGAGTTTTGAGAGCCCACGTTTGTCGAGCTTCGTGATGTCCTGTCCTTCGATCTCGACCTGGCCCGAGGTCGGGCGTTCGAGCAGGTTGATCATGCGGATGAGCGTGCTCTTGCCGGCCCCGCTTCGACCGATGATGCCGAAGATCTCGCCTTTCTCGATCGTGAGCGAGACGTCGTCGAGTGCGGTGACAGCACCTTTGTTCACCGTGAACGTCTTCGTGATTCCTTTTAGTGCGATCATAGGCCCTCCTTAAAACGCCGGGACGATTGAGCCGTTGAACGTCTCTTCGATGAACGTCCGGACCTCGTCCGAGTGATAGTACGATTTGAGTGTCTCGACGACTTCGTCATCCTTGTTATCGGTGCGGACGACGACGTAGTTCGGATACGGGTTGTCGACCGTGTCTTCGTGGAACAAGGCGTCCTCATTGATCGACAGGCCGGCACCCATCGCGAAGTTCGTGTTGATGGCCGCGAGTGCGACTTCCGGGAGCTGGGTCGGGAGCTGAGACGCCTCGAGCTCGATGAATTCGAGGTTGAGCGGGTTTTCAGCGATGTCGCGTTTCGTCGCCTTGTCCGTCAAGCCTTCCTTCAGCGTGATGAGGCCCGCTGTCTCATAGAGACGGAGTGCGCGCAGCTCGTTCGCCGGGTCGTTCGGGACGGCGACCTTGTCGCCTTCTTTCAAGTCCTCAATGTCGGTCAACTTTTCCGAGTAAAGACCCATTGGGAACGCGACGGTCTTGAACACATCGTCGATCTTATAGCCTTTGTCGGACTTTTGCAGTTCAAGGAATGAGAGCGTCTGATAACTGTTCACGTCGAGACTGCCCTCGGCGAGCGCCGTGTTCGGGGTGTTATAGTCGTTGAACACTTTGATGTCGAGCTCGTGGCCGTCCTCGGCCGCGAGTTCTTTCACTTTTTCGGCGATTTGTTGGTGTGGACCGCCCGTGACGCCGATCGTGAGCGACTCCGTGCTGAGCGATTCGCTCGCGTCCGATTGACCGCACGCCGAGAGTACGATGGCGGCGAGTAGTGAAGTTCCTGCGAGTGCTGTTTTCTGTTTGATGTTCATCTGTTTTTCCTCCTCCAAAATGAAAGCCCGCTACTCATGAAGAGTGGCGGGCACGACAAGACAAAGTCGGACACGCTCATCTCCCAGACGTTCCGTCTGTTGGAATTAGCACCATGATCATAATGATCTGGTTGCCGGGTTTCATAGGGCCAGTCCCTCCACCACTCTTGATAAGCAATCGGTCTATTTAATTGTTATCATCTTACTTTCAATTCTTTTATTTGTAAATAGAAAATTGCAAATTTTCAAATATTATTTTCAGAAAGTCTTTATCGAGCGGCTTTGGCAACTGTTGCAGCTCGGTCTCCGTCATGACGGAGTCGACCAATACCGGGATGTCGCTCGACCCGACCCCGAGCGTCTCGAGCGTCGTCGGGGCACCGAACTCGCTTAGCCAAGCCTCCAAATACGGGGTATCGGCCGAGCACCGCAACCGCTCTTGGACGATCAAGCCGAAGCCGACCTTGTCCCCGTGTAAGAAACGGTGCGTCGACTCGAAGCGACTAAGAGCGTTATGGACCGCATGGCCCACGGCGACCCGTGTCCCGGCGTCACCAAATCCTCCGACGGCACCTCCGATGGCGAGCACGTGATCGACAGCGAAGCGGACGTCGTCACTATACGACTCAAAAGTGTGCTCGCTCAAATCAAGTTCGACGAGACGCCCGCACTGCTCGGCCAAGACGAGCCCGGTGTTGACGCCCGCGTCGACCGAGCTGTCACCGCTCAAGTAACGGGCCTCGTAAAACTTCGCGACCGTGTCGATGACACCGGCTCGGAAGTATTCATATGGAGAGCGCGAGATGACCCGCGAGTCAACGATGACCCGTTCGATGACGACGCGGAACATGTCGTAGCGGTCGTAGCTCCCGTCCTCCCGATAGACGACGCTGAGAGGCGTGAACGCCGCACAGTTCGAGGCGAGTGTCGGGACGATGATGAGCGGCACGTTCTGTTGATAGGCGACGAGTTTGGCCGTGTCGACGAGCTTCCCGCCCCCGATGGCGATGAGGACATCGACGTCTTCAAAAATCAGCCGTTCGACTTCCTTGTCCGTACACTCCCCACGGAACGTCGTGGCCGGATAGTCCGTGATGGATGGATGAACGACCCGCACGACTTCGTACCCGTTCTGACCGCGCAGGACGTGGGCACGTCGGCCGTCGACTAACTCATCAAGACGGTCGAGCGCGTCATCGGCGTGGTCATATTCAAGGACGGCCTGACGAATCATGCCCGCACCTCCTCATAGGCGGCAAACAACCGCTCGATTCGTTCGACGGCCTCATCGATTTTCGGCTCGGGTGAGACGAGTCCGAAGCGGACGTATCCGTTCCCTTCTGAACCGAAGAAATAGCCCGGTGTGACGGCGACTCCTGCCTCGTACAATAACTTACGCGAGAACGATTTGGCATCGCCCTCGGGCACTTTCGCCCAGACGAAGAACGAACCCTCCGGCGGCTCGACGGCCCACCCGGCCCGGTTCAACCCATCGATCAGGCGATCGCGTCGCGCCTCATAGAGTCGGGCCAAATCGTCCCGGATAGAGCGTGGGGCCTCGAGCGCGGCGACAGCCGCCGCCTGGATGGCCGAGAACACGCTGACGTGGACGTGATCCTGGTACGTATTGATCGCCTCGATGATGTCTGCGTTCCCGATGGCAAAGGCGACGCGCCAACCGGACATGTTGAACGCCTTCGACATCGTATATACCTCGATGCCGACGTCTTTCGCCCCCTCTGCCTGCAGAAAGCTCGGCGGGACATGTCCATCAAACCCGATGCTGCCATACGCGAAGTCATGGACGACCATCAAGTCCCGCTCCTGGGCGAACCGAACGGTGTCATCAAAGAAGGCTGGTGTGGCCACGGCCCCCGTTGGATTGCTCGGATAGTTCAAATACATGAGTTTCGCCCCTTCCGTATCGAGCGTCTCATAGTCAGGGAGGAAACCGTGCTCCTCGCGTAAGATGAGATCACGGACGACGGCACCGGCGAGTCGTGCCCCGGAGATGTAGTCGGGATAGCCCGGGTTCGGCAGCAAGATGCCGTCCCCTGGCTCGAGCACACATTGCGGCAACGTGATGAGTCCGGACTTGGAACCGATGAGGATCGCGACTTCCGTCTCGGGATCGACTTCGACGCCGTACTCATTCAAGTAAAACGTCGCCACCGCTTGTTTCAGACGGGCCTGACCGCGGAACGGACCGTATTGATGGGTCGAGGCATCAAGAAGCGCCGTCTGAAGCGCGTCGCAGATCGGGGCGGGCGTCGGCAAATCCGGCGTCCCTTGACCGAGTCGGATGATATCGCGACCGGCCTGTTCAAGTGCTGCGACTTCATCGGCGAGTCCGACAAAATGTTGGGGTGGTAAAGTTTTAAGTAAGTGTGAGCGTCTATCTGTCATGAATAGTCCTCCTATGCAAAAAAACACCCCTTTCCGCGGAAAGGGGTGTCGGGATACGGACGTATTCAAACAACCACCTTTCCATCTCTCAAGGTCACCTTGCTGGAATTAGCACAGTATTGGAACAATCTGTTGCTGAAGCTTCATCGGGCCAGTCCCTCCGCTTCTCTTGATAGAAAGTGTTTTTATATGCGATTTGTCTTTTTGTAATATGTCACTTAGTTAACCAAACGTTACCAATCTTGTCAATCCTTTTTCGAAAATGGGTGTGGCCTATTGAATCCCGATAAAAAAAAGGTCATAGTACAAAGTGAACACTATTCTACAAAATTTAAAAGATGAGGGGATGGACCTTTGGAATTAAATCGTCAATTGATTTGGAAGTTGAGCGTGATCGGATTGATTCTGCTCGTCCTATGGAAAGTCATCAGTGAACCGGACACGATTTCTAGTGTGTTGCACTACACGTTCCAGTTGCTGACGCCGATTATCATGGGAATTGCCATCGCGCTGCTCCTGAATACCGTCCTGTCCTATATAGAAGAACGGTTTCAATTAAAACGCTATCAAGGTTTGCTGATCGTTTATATCGTCTTCATCGGGATTCTTGTCATCTCCGCTGTGACATTGTTCCCGCGCATCTACTCGAGTGTGGCCTCACTCATCGAAGAGCTCCCGTTCTACATCCGACAGATTGACGGGTTCCTCGCCCAGTTGAACACGTACTTGAAAGAGTACAACGCGACGATCGCCCAAGCTATCGATTTCAGCCGCTTCGAGGAACGTTACTCGGGCTGGGTCGAGACCGCAGTCTTGTCGTCGGTCAGCTACGTGTCGAGCTTCACGATGACGCTCATCAATTTTTTGATTGGGATCGTCATCTCAATCTATCTGTTAAAAGACAAAGAGGTTTTTGCCCGCATGTTCAAGCGGCTGTTATATGCGATGTTCCCGGTCGCGTCGGCTAAGACGACGATCGACATCTTTCAAGAGATGGATTACATCTTCAAACGCTATATCATCGGGAAGTCGATCGACTGCCTCATCATCGGGGTGTTGGCCGTCGCCGGTCTGTTGATCATCGGGGCACCTTACGCGCTTCTACTCGGCGTCATCGTCGGCGTCTTGAATTTTATCCCGTACGTCGGTCCGCTGCTCGGGATGATTCCGGCGTTCATCATCACCTACTTCTATGACCCGTTCACGGCGCTCATCGTCCTCTTGTTCATCTTCTTGTTGCAACAATTCGACGGACTTTGGCTCGGCCCGAAGATTCTCGGCGACAGCGTTGGCATCACCCCGTTTTGGGTCATCACCTCGATCATCATCGGGGGTAGCCTGTTCGGTCTCGTCGGGATGTTCATCAGTGTACCGGTCACGGCGATGATTCAAGTCGTGTTCTCTCGGTTGATCGACTACCGGCTCAGCCGAAAGAATTTGAACGAATTATTATGACACATTGACGATTTATGTTGACACATTTCACGGAAATATCATAATCTTGAAGAGAAGACAGTCCAATGCAGAAAGGAGAGGTACCGATGTCAGTCATTCAACGCTCGCACGTCCAAGTTCATATTGACCGGCAGGCGCCTCTCCGTGATTTGAATCCGTGATGTCGCCTGCCTTCCGAGGCATGCCTAAGATCGTAGGGACGCGTATGCCTTTGAGCATGCTGCGTCCCTTTTCTTATTCTATCAACTAAAGCAGGTGACCTTAATGATTCAATCACTCAAACAGCTCGACCGTAACATTTGGATCCGCTTCCTCGGAGAGACGATCACCGGTGTCATGATGTTCATGATCGCACCGTTCCTCGTCCTCTACTATAGCGACAAGCTCGACAGTTATATCCAGGTCGGGGTCATCATGGCGACCGGACCGATCATGGCGCTCATCGGATCGGTCGTCGGTGGACGGCTCGCAGACCTGTATGGCCGCAAACCGATCATGATGGCTGCCATTCTCGGCGACGCCCTCGCCCTCGTCGGTTTCGCCTTCGCCGAAACGTTTTGGCCGCTCCTTCTCTTGAACGCCATGCTCGGTTTGACGAACTCATTGTTCCACCCGGCCGCAAGCGCGATGGTAGCCGATGTGACCGAGCCCGAACAGATGAACGAGGCGTTCGGTCTGTTGCGGATGGGGCACAATATCGGGGCTGCATTCGGCCCGCTCCTCGGGAGTGCCGTCCTCTTTATCGACCGGCAGTATATCTTCTACTCGGCCGCTCTCGTCTTCGTCTTGTACGCACTCGTCCTCGGTCGCTTCATCCGGGAGTCACTCCCAGAGACGACCGATGTCGACACGCCGTCGAACCGGGATGTCCTGCGCGTGTTCTACAATGACAAGGTGTTCCTCGTGTTCATCTTTGCCGGTGTCTTCATCTCGATGGGCTTCTCGCTCATCGAGAGCATGCTGCCCCTCTTCTTGAGAGAGTCGATGCCATCGTACACCGATCGTGAGAACCCGTTCGCCTATATGCTCGCCTTGAACGGCATCATGGTCGTGTTGTTCCAGTTCCCAATCGCTTCGAAACTCGGCCGCAAGCCGTTCGGCAACGTCATGCTCGCCGGGGCGACCATCTTCGGGGTCGGCATGATTCTGATCGCCGTCATGCCGCGTCTCCTCTATTCACTCGGGACACCGTACCTCGTTCTCGTCAGCGTCTTGCTCGCGGTGTACGCCTTCTATACGCTCGGCGAGATGATCATGTCCCCGGTCCAACAGACGTTCATCGCCTTGATCGCTCCGGAGAATATGCGCGGTGCCTACAACGGGGCCGCCAGCATCCAATGGTTGATCGGTGGGGTGACCGCACCGATCATGGCAAGCTTGTTCTTCGACCAACGCGCCGGACATATCGCGTTGATCCTCGTCGGGGCGGCCAGCTGCGTGTCGGGACTCATCTATTGGCAACTTGGACGCCGCGTCAGCGCAGCCGAAGCGAAACAAAAGACAGCTTGACTTATAAAACCACACTGAACCTAGTCGTTTAGTGTGGTTTTTGATTTCGTTCGAATATCATTAAATTTTGAATTTTTCATTCGTTTATTCTTTACAAACATAATGATTCTTTTTTATGATGATACGGTTAAGGAGGGATCTTTCATGGAAAGGATCGATAAACAGAAAATTGTGGACAGCGTGCCACAAAAAGGTTTTTTCGGACAGCCTAAAGGCTTGTTCACGCTATTCTTCACTGAGTTTTGGGAACGGTTCTCGTATTACGGGATGCGCGCCATCCTCGTGTTCTACATGTACTACGAAGTATCTGAGGGCGGTCTCGGTCTCGACCAGAATGTCGCCTTGTCAATCATGTCGGTATACGGCGCACTCGTCTACATGTCGGGGGTCATTGGGGGATGGCTCGCCGACCGTGTCTTCGGGACGTCTCGGGCCGTCTTCTTCGGCGGCGTGTTCATCATGCTCGGTCATATCGTCTTGTCGATTCCAGGCAGCCTGACGTTCTTGTTCATCTCGATGGCACTGATTGTCATCGGTACGGGCTTGTTGAAACCGAACGTTTCAAGCATCGTCGGTGACCTGTATCACGAGACGGACCGTCGTCGTGACGCCGGGTTCAGCATCTTCTATATGGGGATCAACCTCGGTGCCTTCATTTCACCTTTGATTGTCGGTGGAGTCCAAAAGAGCTACGGCTTCCATTGGGGCTTCGCACTCGCCGCGGTCGGGATGTTCATCGGTCTCGTCGTCTTCCTCGTCACGAAGAAAGGCAACCTCGGTCTTGCCGGTTCATATGTACCGAACCCGTTGACGCCGTCTGAGAAGAGAAACGCGATCAAGTATACGACGATCGCGGTCGTCCTCATCGGTGGCCTGTTGGCCGTGCTCATCCCGCAAGGTTTGTTCACGATCAACACGTTCATCGGCCTCGTCGGTGTGTTCGGGATCGCCATTCCGACGATTTACTTCATTATCATGTATCGCAGTCCGAAAACGACGGAAGTCGAACGGTCACGGATCATCGCCTACATCCCGCTCTTCATCGCCTCGGTCATGTTCTGGGCGATTCAAGAGCAAGGGGCGACGATTTTGGCCAGCTATGCCGATAAGCGGACCGATCTTGAATTTTTAGGGATCACGCTGTCACCGGCCTGGTTCCAGTCGCTCAACCCGCTGTTCATCATCATGCTCGCACCGGTGTTCGCATGGCTTTGGGTCCGACTCGGTGACCGTGAGCCGAGCATCCCGACGAAGTTCGCGTTCGGGATCTTGTTCGCAGGGTTAAGTTTCTTGGTGATCTTGCTCCCGGCCTATTTCGGAGGCCCGGACACGCTCGTCAACCCGCTCTGGCTCGTCCTTAGCTACTTCATCGTCGTGCTCGGTGAGCTCAGCCTGTCGCCGGTCGGTCTGTCGGCGACGACGAAACTCGCCCCGGCCGCTTTCTCGGCCCAGACGATGTCGCTCTGGTTCTTGTCGAACGCTGCGGCGCAAGGGATCAACGCTCAGCTCGTCCGTTTCTATTCACCGGAGAACGAGATGCTCTACTTCGGGATTATCGGTGGCGCGGCCATCGTGCTCAGTCTGATCCTGTTCGCACTCGCCCCGGTCATCAAAAAGTATATGCGCGGCATTCATTAAGCGTAAAAGCCCATTCCTCGGCCGAGGAATGGGCTTTTGTATGCTTTGCTTATTTACGGACTTGGATGAGCGACAAATAGCGGTCGATCAAGTCATGGTTGAAGTAATCGTGGAACCGGTCCGACTTGAGCGATTGGATCGACTCATGGAAGGTCGCCGGGAGTGACGAGATGCCTTGACTCTCGATTTGTTTGGCCGAGTACTCAAACAAGTCGTCCTCGTTCGGTGATGACGGCTCAAGCTGTTGCTCGATCCCTTCGAGTCCAGCGTAAATCAGGGCCGCGAGGGCGAGATATGGGTTGGCGCTCGGGTCTGGGTTACGGACTTCGACGCGTGTCGCACTGCCGCGTGACGCCGGGATTCGAATCATCGAACTGCGGTTCGACGGGCTCCAACAGATGTTGACCGGTGCCTCGAAGCCTGGAACGAGACGTTCATATGATTCTGGGAGCGGGTTCGTGAAGATGGCCGTCGCACGGGCATGCTTCAAGATGCCTTCGATGAAATGACGGGCTGTGATCGACAGGCCGTAATCCGACTCCGGCTCTTCGAACGCGTTGACCGTCGGATTGCTGTCCTTGTCGTTCTTCCAGACCGAGATGTTGAGGTGCATCCCCGAACCGTTCACGTCGCGGAGCGGTTTCGGCAAGAATGACACTTTCGCGTTTTTCTCTTGGGCTGCCAACGTGACGATTTCTTTGAAGAACTGGATGTTGTCGGCCGTATGCAACGCGTCATCGTACTTGATGCCGATCTCGTGCTGGGCCGGTGCCACTTCATGGTGGACCGCTTCGATGTTGAAGCCGACATCGCTCAACCGGTTGGCGATATGTTGACGTACCTCATAGCCTTTGTCTTCCGAACGTGTCGAGAAGTATCCGGCCTCGTCATAGAACTCTCCGTTTTCGTCGAAGATAAAGAATTCCGGCTCGGCGCCGACGAAGATCGAGTATCCGTCACGAGCAGCGCGCTCGAGGGCATCCTTCAAGACGTTGCGCGGGTCGAACTCATACCGTTCCCCGTCTGGCGTGCAGACGTCACAGAAGAACGCGAGGATGCTCTCGTCCCCGTCCTGTTCGTAGCGTGGACGATCTAAATCCGGTCTCAAGAATAGGTCTGAGTTTTTGATGGAAGAAAAACCAGCGATGGATGAACCGTCAAACATCGTCTTCCCTTCAAAAACTTCCGGCAACAATTTTGCAGAGAGAGTCAATAGCTTCAAGTCTCCAAGCACGTCGGAGAAGTACATATGGATCTGAGTGATCCCTTTCTCCTGAACCGTTTTTTCAATCTCTTCTTGCTTCTTCCTGTTGCCATCCTTGTCAGTTCCGAATAGATTAGCCATGATTCTAAAAAACCTCACTTAAGTTATTTGACAGATCAACACTGTCATGACGTACCTTGCGTACGCTTCTCCTTAAGTCATAACCCACTTTAAAAAATGTTAAACCCCTAATTTGAAACATCAGGCTGAAAGTGGCTCATTCCGCCGTCGCTTGTTATGATGGGGAGAGACTGAAAAGAGAGGAAGAACGCTGTGAACATTTTTATGACCGGTGCGACCGGATTTTTAGGAGGGCGGCTCGCCCGCGAGTTGATTCATCGAGGCCACACGTTATGTGTCCTCGCCCGCACGCCTGAAAAAGTGGAGGCGATGTTCTCGCAGGACGAACGCCGCTCGATGACAGTGCTGGCTGGGGATTTGACGGCCCCGTTCCTTGGAGCGGACGATGAGTTTATCAAAAAACATGAGCGGAGCTTCGACTTGGTACTCCACATGGCCGCGCTCGTCAAATTCGACGAGGAGCTCCGCGATGAGCTGTTCGAGACGAACTTGACGGGGACTCAGCAATCGCTCAACCTCGCGAAAGCTTTGCACTGCCCCCGCTTTTTCCACGTCAGTACGGCCTATACGCTCGGCGCACGCGAGATCGGAGATGAGACGTTGTATGCGACCGATCAGACGTTCCATAACCCGTACGAGGAGAGCAAGGCCCATGCCGAACAAGCCGTTTGGGAAGCCCGGCATGACCTGGCCGTCTCCATTTTCCGGCCCGCCATCATCGTCGGTGACTCGAAGACCGGCGAAGCCGATTCGAAGTTCACGATGTACGGCTATATGCGGGCCCTGGAAGTGTTCAAGCGTCGACTCGAACGCAAAGGCGCGCCTGTCGGCCCGATCCGACTCCTCGGCTCTGAGACGGGCACGTCGAACCTCGTCCCGGTCGACTATGTCGCCGACGTGCTGCTCGCGGCCATCGAACACGCCAAGCCGGATACCATCTATAACGTGACGAACGATGCCCCGCCGCGTAACGAGACGATGCTCGAATATATGAAGCAGGCGCTCGAATTCCCGCATTTGAAAATCACCGAGACGGCGACGTCCTCATTGAGCAACGTCGAGCAGACGTTCAACGAGATGGTAAAAGTATTCAACCCGTACTTGAACCGCAACATCTCATTCCAGGATGCGAACACGAAACGCCTGTTGCAGGACGCCGGGTTTAAACCGCTCGATTTGAATGAGCGCTCGCTGCGCCGGATCGTGAACGCCTATTACGAGACGAAATGACAACAGCCGGGACTGATCCGTATCAGTTCCGGCTGTTTTTATGATTTGTCGCAAACGAGGACGATCTTCCCGGCTTGGATTTCACTTTCGAGTGACTCGACCATCTCTTTCGTCAGACCGAGGCTCTCGAGCTGATCGATGCGGTCATCCGAGTTTTTCGTGAACTTCGACATGAGTGATTCCCACAATCCTTTTTCAGTGATGCGGTATGGTTGTACACCTGCTTCTGCGGCAAGACGCACCGTCAATTCTTCATCTTTGGCAAATAAGTAAATGTTCTCGTTGACACATCCGCCTGACACCATTCCATTCACTTCATGGTCGACCGAGGTCATATCCCGCACGATTCTTGTTTCTAACATATTCATCCTCCTAAACGTCCGCTGTTCTAAAATCGAATAATATACTATTCCCGAAAAATGAGTCGTAAAACCCATTTTCCGTCAGCGATTTGAAAAAGAGGGACTCAAGAAAACGTGGCGGTCCAGTCATCGATTCCAAAATGATCGACGATGCCTTGGATTCGTGCCCGTTCCTCCGGTTCAGACGAGACCCCTTCACGGCTGAGACGGACGATATTGACCCCGGTCTGCCAATCGATCTTCCCCGCCCGATAACCGGCCTGTTGCAACAGGCCGGCGACGATCTCGAGCTTCTCGCGCTCCATCGATTTCAATGTATGGCTCACTCTCACATGCGACACTCCTTCCCGTTCCAAGCCGTATTGTATCATAGGGACGGCAGACAGGTGCGACAGCGATTTCAATGATGCTATACTACTTATAATGAGACAAGGAGTGATGTAGATGCCGAGACAGGATATGAATACGATCATGCTCGACTATATGAATGAGAAAGAGGATTACGAGGCGTTCGCCGCCAAACTGAAGTCGCTTCTCAGTGAACTATTGAATGACGCCGGGATTCAGTTCCACTCGATCGTCGCCCGGGCCAAGGAAGCGGAGAGTCTATATGCCAAACTGTCCCGCAAACCGTACCAATACCGGTCATTGCGCGACGTCCAAGACTTGGCGGGGATTCGGATCGTGACCTATTTCCATGACGACGTCCGGGCCGTGGCCCAAATCCTTGAGGACGAGTTCCGAATCGACCGTGAACAGTCGATTGATAAATCCACCCTGCTCGACCCGAACGAGTTCGGCTACCTCTCGGTCCATTACGTCGTCGGTTTGAGTGACAAGCGGCTCGCTCTCGGGGAGTATCGCCGCTTCGAGGAGAAAGAGGCCGAGATTCAAGTCCGGTCCATCTTGCAACACGCCTGGGCCGAGATTGAGCACGACCTAGGCTATAAAAACCCGAACGCCGTCCCGCCGGAGATCAAACGCAGCTTCAGCCGTGTCGCGGGACTGCTCGAAATCGCTGATTCCGAGTTCGTCAACATCCGCAAGCAGCTGCGGACGTTCGAGCAGGAGACGGTCGAACGGATTGTCGAGTCACCGGACAAAGTGAGCATCACCCGGGACAACTTGAACTATTATATCGCCAATGACGTCACTGTCGAGAAGCTTGATAATGCCATCTTCCAGAGCGACTGGTTGCTCGACACCGACCTGTCGACGATCATCGAATTGACGCGCATGTTCCATTATGCCGAGATTCGCACGTTCCAGGACTTGAGTGACACACTCGATCGTTACTTCAACCGGGCCATCCAATGTGCGACGCTCTTACCGTCGTCATTATTGCCGCGGCAAGGGATGGGTGTCGTTTACGCAGTCCTTGCCAAGCTGCTCGCCGAAGGGGATGACCAGCAGATCGAGTTCTTCTTCCGCCGCTTCTATCCGGACTTGAAACATTACGATGAAGTCATCCAAGAACTTCGCATCCGTGAAGAGCCATCATAACTTTACAGACTTCATGTTTTTGTTGTAGAATGTTTTTATGTTCTGAAATATATGCAAATAATGATATTTACCTAGGAGGTACGCTTGAGGATGACAACGCCTGTACAAACAGCATCCCGCCGTCAGCTCGTCGCTGATGCTGAGCGAGGGATTCGCATGAACTATCGCGGAGTGAAGAAAAACCTCCGGTCGATGTTCTCTCAATACTTGACGCGCAACGAATTCTTCATCCTTCGTTCGCTTTGTCAAAATAGTCCTCAAATCGCCTCGGCCTTATCGAACGAGTTTCAGTTCTCGGCTTCGATGATCACGGCCCTCGCAGATGAGCTCACGAAAAAAGGATTGATCTCACGCGAACGTAGCGAACGCGACCGTCGCGTCGTCGAGTTACAGGCGACCGAGGAAGGTCGTTCCTTGTTCGAGACGTTAGAAGATATGAAAATCGAGTACTTGATGGACGTGTTCGAAGACTTTTCAGATGACGAATTGATTCTTCTGTCCAAATTGCTTGATCGAATGGACGCATAAAAACGACTGGGCCCGATTCATTTCGGCCGCAGTCGTTTTTCTTGTGTCGTCCTACAAACGAAAAACCCTCGATCAGTGCAGTTGCCTTGATCGAGGGTTTTTCGTTTATGCTTTGGCGATTGCCGTGACGACGATCCGGTCACGATATCCGTGTTCCGGGTCATACGGACCCGCACATGTGATGAGCTGAAGCCGTGTCGCTTGGGTCGCCGCAAAGATCGAGGCGAGCGGAACGTCTTCGAGTCGGTACCGTTCGACGGAGACGACTTCATATTCGATCACCTTTTTGCTACGCTGGAGCGTCACCGATTCTCCGAGGCGCAGTTCGCCAAGGTTTGCGAAGATGGCCGGTCCGCGAAGGTCATCGAGATGACCGGATAGTACGACGTTACCCGTCGCACCCGCTTTGGCCCCGTAACGATACCATCCGACCTCATCAGCGTCTGTCGGCGTATCCATCCGGTCGAGTCGGTCTTTCCCGACCGGTTGGATGACGGCATCGACATCAATTGACGGAATCTTCAGTCGTTTTGGGACGAACGTATCTGTGTGAAAAGATTGACGATCGATCTCGGTCGCTGACAGGACGAGCGGGTCGGCGAAACCGACGGTCGTCAGTTTCGAGTCCGCGTCCGGTGCGTCCGCGCCCGGTGCGATCATAAGGAACGATAGCGTTCCAATCAAGAGAAGCTTAAGCGTCTTGCTTCTGACGACGAAAGACGTAGAAGCCAGCTGCTGCTGCACCAAGGACCGCTGCTGCGAGCAACCAGTTCATTGATGCTGTCTGAGCGAGACCGCCTTGTCCTGTTTCTGGAGCTCCGGCCATTTCACCGCCGTCTGCTGCAAGGAGGACTTCAAACGCTGGTTCGCCTTCAAGGAGTCCGATGGCGAACGCCGTATAGTTTTTGCCGCCTTCGAGGGCAACACCGTCGAGCGCCTTCACGACGTCAGTCGCGCCGGCCGGACGAACTTCGAGGTCATACGTGCCAGCGTCGAGTGTGCCATAGTCGCTGACTGCTTTGAACTCAAGGTTCGAGAAGAGCGGGTCGCCACCTTTAGGGGCTACATCGACTGCCGGTGCGTCAGGTGAGAAGTGAGCGACACGGACTTTCGATTTTCCGTCTTCAAAGTTCGCATCGTCTTCCATTGCTGCGATCTCGATGTTTTCAAGTTGGCCGATTGCTGCCGCTGTGTAGAACTTGCCTGCTTCGATCGAGAGGTCTGCCGCAACGACGACCGTCTCGGCATCACCTGCCGGCTTGATCTCAACATTGTAATCTCCAGCCGGGAGTGTCAAATAGTCGGTGAGCGCTTTGAACTCTGCGCCTTCGACTGCGACTTCACCGTTGACGTAGACATCTACCGCCGGTGCATCAGGTGAAGCATGGAGTACACGTACCATCGCGTTCTCGTGTCCATCCGCACTGACCGGTACGATGAGTGCAAACGCCAAGGCGAGTGTACCAAGTAAAGACATCAATTTCTTCATGTGAAATTTCCTCCTTTTTCTGCTTGGGTTGACCGATTGACTGCGTACGACAAGTTTGATGCGTGCTGCAAAGTATGCTACATCTGATTGCTATGTAGCTGGTGACATCTTAAATTTAAGACAACGGAGCAACGGCGTAAAGGTGACGGTGTGCTCTGAATATGCCGCTGGGCACATCGAGAAGAAACCGCTTTCTTTACATTACCCACACTTCCCCTTCACCTTAATTTAAAAACCCCGCAACGCGTAACGTTACGGGGTTGAATGTGCTTTGGCCCAGTCGATGTCGTTTACGAACACCGCATCGACCCCGAGCCGGCGAAACCGTTCGAGGTCATGCACCGTCTTGACGGTATAGGGACGCACGGCGAGCCCTTTTGTTTGAAGCTGTAGGATTTCCTCATCGGTCATCGTCCGGACGTTCGGATGCACGGCGATCGCCCCGACCTTCGCACAGTACGCCACAAGGTCATAGAGAGGTTGGGCCAAGAGCACCGCACACTCGATGTCTGGCGCCAACCGTTTCAAACGTTTGAGCGTCGCATGATTGAATGAAGAGAACACGACTTGTTCAACAGGGACACGTCGGTTACGGATTGTATCGACCAGGCGCTGCTCAATCCCGGCATACCGTTCGATATCGGTCTTGACCTCGAGGTTCAGTACCACCGACGTCCCTTGACACAAATCGAACAGTTCATCTAGCGTCGGAATCTGCTCGTGGACCGCGAACGTGACGCCCGCATTGACCGCTCTCAGTTCTGATAGCGTCATATCGGCGATCCGCCCTTGACCATCTGTCGTCCGATCGATCGTCTCGTCATGGATGAGGACGAGACGTCCATCTTTCGTCATATGAACGTCCGCTTCAATCCCATCTGCCCCGGCCTCGAGTGCAGCCCGGAACGCTGTCATCGTATTTTCGGGATGGCGGTCCATCACTCCTCGATGCGCGAAGAATCTCATCTGTATTCGCCTCAGTTCGTTTTATATTTGCTCGTCAAGTAGCGGACGAGCGGACGTACCGAGATGTCTTCCCCGGTCACTTGTTTGATCAATTCGTTCGGGGTGAGCGCCTTCCCATGACGATGGACATTGTCTTCGAGCCACTGTTTGATCGGGCCGAACTCGCCACTGCTGACGAGCGATTCAAACTCTGGATGGGCATCACGAAGCGCCTCTGTCAATTGGGCGGCATAGACCAAGCCGAGTGCATAGCTTGGGAAGTAACCGAATGAACCGCCGGCCCAGTGCACGTCTTGCAGGACGCCTTTCGCATCACTTGGGACATCGACACCGAGATATTCCTTATACAGCGCGTTCCATGCCTCTGGTAATTCCTCGACCGAAAGATCGCCTTGGATCAGTTTCTTTTCGAGCTCATAGCGGATGATGATGTGCAGACTATACGTCAACTCGTCCGCTTCGATTCGAATGAGAGAGGGTTTCGCCTCGTTCACCCCGGCATAAAACGTTTCGAAAGAAACGTCCTGAAGCGCAGGGTGTTCTGTTTGAAGACGCGGATAGACGCTCTTCAGGAACGCTTCGCTTCGCCCGACAAAATTCTCGAAAAAGAGCGACTGTGATTCATGGATTCCCATCGAGGCCCCGCCTCCGAGCCCGAGCTCGTCGAGTTCCGAGTCGATTTGTTGCTCATACGTGGCATGGCCCGCTTCGTGCATCGTCCCGAACAAGGCGTTGCGGAAGTCGGCCTCGTCATATTTTGTCGTAATGCGCACGTCGCGCCGGTTGATCGTAATCTCGAACGGATGGACCGTCGCGTCGAGTCGGCCCCGTGTCAAATCGTAGTCGACGACACGCATCCAATCCTCGCACAACCGCTGTTGGACCGACTTGTCCATCGCCCAGTCGAGTCCTTGTACAGGTTCCGGCAATTCGCGGATGAGCGGGACGAGTTCGTCCCGGAGCGTCTGGAACAACGCATCGAGCTGTTCGACCGTCATGCCAGGTTCATAGTCGTACAGCAAAGCATCATACGGGTGAGACTCGTAGCCGAAATACTCGGCGAACTTGCGTTGGAACCCGATGATCTTCTCGAGATATGGGGCGAACATGTGCCAGTCATCCTGGTCCTTCGCTTTCTCCCATGCCGTCTCGGCTTCAGAGACGAGCGTCACGTACGCCTGATATTCCGATGAAGGGATTTTAGCGTTCCGCTCATACTGCGTCTTGGCGACGGCGACCGATCGGACTTCAATCGGCGTCAATTCCTCGGTCTCGGTCATTTGCGCGAGCAAGTCTTTGAACGACTCGCTCGTCTGGCGCTTGAACGCCTCAGTCGACAGATAGCCGATCGTCTCGGCCCGAAGCGGTGCCGATTGTTCCGGCATCTGGGTGCGCATGTCCCAGTATAGTAAAGAAATCGCCTCATCGAAGGCACGCAATTGTTTGAAATGGTCACGCCACTGCTTTGTTAGTTCCATTCTGATTCCACCCCTATGACAGTTATATCGTTACTTCTTTACTTTAATATAGACGAAGGAAGTTGCCTATTCTTTCGACACATCGGTTTTCTGCTCATATGAGAGCGGCTTCGTCGCCGGTCCCTCCAACACGTTCCCTTTCGTATCGAACCGTGACCCGTGGCAAGGGCAATCCCACGAGCGTTCGGCGTCGTTCCAATTGACCGTGCAGCCCATATGCGTGCACCGTGTCGAGACGAGATGGCATTCGTTGTCGAGGTCGCGATAGGCGCCGACCTTCTTGCCGTCGACTTGGACGATGCCTCCCTCGTCCAGCTGCAGGTCGTCGAGCGTACCCGGTTTCTCGAGTGAACCTTTGACGAACTGGGTCGCCGTGTCGAGGTTCGTTTTCAAGAACTGACCGACATCCGCCGGCTTGAACTTGGAACGAAGTGGATTTAATAGTTCTCGGAAGCGATTGTCCTGACCGGTCAACAGATCAGCCAAGAGGAGCCCCGAGGCGATCCCGTTCGTCATCCCCCACTTGGCGAATCCCGTCGCGACGAACACATCCGGCTCCCGGCTAAACATCTGTCCGACATAGGGGAGATGGTCCAGTGTGATCAAGTCTTGTGAGGACCAACGGAAGCTGGCCTTCTTCGTTTCGAACGCGTCATGGGCGAACCGGTCGAGCCGGTTATAACGCGAGCGCGTCTCCGTCACGTGACCACTCAAGTGACCCTCCCCTCCGACGAGCATGTACGTCTTCTCCCCTTCCTGGAACGTACGGAACGACCGACTCGGTGAATCGACGCTCAAATACATCCCCTCAGGTACGCTTTGCTCGGTCTCGCAAGCGACGATATAAGAGCGTTCGACCTCGAACTTCGAGAAATAAAGTCCCCGGATATCATTGAACGGGTAATGGGTGGCGACGACGACTTGGTTCGCCTGGACCCGCCGCCCCGTCGATGTCGTGACGATTGGTCGGGGTCCGGAGCTGATCTCAGTCGCCCGCGTCTTCTCATGGAGTCGACCGCCCGCCTCAACGAAACGAACGGCTAGCTCGTTCAAGTACTTGACCGGGTGGAATTGGCCTTGGTCCCGGATGACAAGGGCCTGTTTCACTTGGAGCGGGAGCGCGGCATTCACTTCCTCCGTCGCGTCCCCGCCTGCGAGGTCGAGCTGCTCATATGCCTCCCGTTCGGCGACGAGTTGGCTCGATCCGTCGATAGAATATAAGTAAGAATCTTTCGTCTCGTAATCGATGTCGAAACCGTCCGCGACCTGGTCCTGCAAATAGCGAAGGGCCTCTTGATTGAACTCATAATAAAGCCGGGCCGTCTCATGATTGAACGTTCGAATCAATTTGGAGTAAACGGTCCCGTGCTGCACGGAACATTTCGCCGTCGTATGACCGGTCGTCCCCCGTCCGACCTCGGCCGCCTCGAGCAGGACGACTTGTTTACCGCGTCGCTGTAGTTCGTAGGCTGTCACGAGCCCGGCGATGCCCGCTCCAATGACGACGACGTCACATGAGACCGAGCTTTCTAACTTTGGATACGGGACGGTCTCGTCGTGTTGACGCCACAGGGAATTGGTGAATGGATAACGATGCATGAAGGTGCCTCCTTTAGTGGGTTGAGTGTCTGTTATTGTGTATACCCATTCCACTTCATTTCATACGCGTCAATTATTGACCTGATTCTTTATTTTGATGACGATTTCAAGAGGCTCCATCCATTATGGTAGAAAAGTAAACAATGAAGGAGCGATTACATAGTGAAACGAAACCGCAGACACCGTAGAAAGACGTACATCATGAGGCGATTGACCGTCGGCCTCGCCCTGATCGGACTACTCGCCATCATCCCTGCCCTAATCGGCTTCAAGCAAGACTCAGAACCAAAAGCAGAACCATCCGCTCCGGTAGCCGTCCCCGTCAAATCCGGACCGACTTTCCCGGAGATTCCAATCAAGGAATGGACACATCAACCGATTGCAGCAGCCGAGACACCGGATCTGCTCGTCGGGTCGATGGCGTTCGTCAATTTGACGGACGGTCAGATTTTAGTAGATAAAAACGCATCGGAACGCGTCTTTCCTGCCAGTACGACAAAACTGATGACTGCCCTCCTCGCTTATGAGACGGCAGTCGACAAAGATGAGCTCGACAAAGACGTCGTCACCGTAAAACAGTCGACGCTCGATATCCCGTGGGACAGTCACATCGTCCATCTCGCAGTCGGTGACCGGCTCACCGTCCGCCAGGCGCTCTATGCGACGTTGCTCGAGTCGGGGAATGACGCCGCCAATAGCCTCGCCGAATACGTAAGCGGTTCGACATCCGAATTCGTCGACTTGATGAACGCCCGTTCGAAAGTACTCGGGTTGACCGGGACCCAATTTCGGAATGCGCACGGCTACTCCGACCCGGAACACTTTACGACTGCACTCGACATGGCTAAAATCACCTACGCGTTCGGCACGTATCCAGAGCTAGTCGACATCGCCGGGACGTACGAATACGAGGCGAAGTTTGTCGATCAGGCCGGAGATTTGAAACGACGTTGGTGGTATCACCTGGGGTCGGCCATCAACGAGCGGAGCATCCACTATTCGAAGCTCGTCACAGCAACGAAAACCGGATATACGGACGAATCAGGCTACACGATGGTGTTCTTGATGGAACGCGACGGCAAACAATACGCTTTGGTAACCATGCAAGCTAAATCGGGACAGACGTTCCCGACGATGCGTACGGTTGAACAGATTGCTTTTGGCATTACTCATGAATAAATGGACATCAACCACCCGCTCTTCCCTGTACAGGGAAGAGCGGGTGGTTGCGTTAAAACATCAGAAATTAGACGAGTTATATGACAAACAGATGACACAGGAATAACACCCACATGACTAATTGTCAGAATATTTAAACTTTAATCATGAAAAATATAGCCCTTATCCATTGATACAATGCGCTTTAGAGCCATTTTTATGAAAAGATGACAGTTTGCAATGATTGAGTAGGTCCGTTATGGTTAGTCACAAGTTCGCCGAGTCACTCAAGTTTGACGCATTTGTGTGAGATTCACACATGATTGAACTACGATTGATAAAACGACAACAATTGAACACGTACAGGAGGTAATCAAATGTTATGGCAAGAATGGGTATCCATCGCGCTTTATCTCGTGATGATGCTCCTCATCGGATACGTCGCCTATAAGCGAACGACCGATTCATCAGATTATATGTTAGGTGGCCGTAAAATGGGGCCAGGTGTTACCGCCATGTCAGCCGGAGCTTCGGATATGAGTGGTTGGATGTTAATGGGACTTCCGGGCGCAATGTACGCCACGGGATTATCAGCGATTTGGTTAGCCGTTGGATTGGTCATCGGAGCTTACTTGAACTACTTGTTAGTCGCTCCCCGTCTACGCGTCTTCACGGAGATGGCAAATGACTCGATCACGATTCCTGACTTTTTAGAGAATCGGTTCCGAGATCACTCGAACTGGCTACGGATCCTGTCTGCATCCGTTATCATCATCTTCTTCACGTTCTACACGTCAGCCGGACTTGTGTCTGGCGGGAAGTTGTTCGCAAGCTCGTTCGGGCTTGACTATCAGATGGGCGTCATCGTGACGATTAGCGTCGTCATTCTTTATACGCTCTTCGGTGGCTTCACAGCCGTCAGTTGGACAGACTTTGCACAAGGTGTCATCATGTTCCTTGCGCTCGTCCTCGTCCCAATCGTCGCTTTGACAGACGTCGGTGGTGTTTCAAACGCCGTCAACACGGCCACGACGCTCAACACGGATTTGTTCGACCTCTTTAAAGGGACGTCGACGCTCGGGATTATCGGTCTCCTCGCTTGGGGACTTGGTTACTTCGGTCAACCGCACATCATCGTCCGCTTTATGGCGATCCGTGATGTGAAATCATTGAAGACGGCACGCCGTATCGGTATGGGCTGGATGACAGTCTCGATCATCGGTGCCGTTATGACAGGTCTCGTCGGAATCGCCTACTTCCGTGGTCAAGGGAATGCCCTGGCTGACCCGGAAACGGTGTTCATCCGCTTCTCAGAAGTATTGTTCCACCCGTTCATCACTGGATTCTTGCTCGCTGCGATTCTAGCGGCGGTCATGTCGACCGTATCGTCACAGCTTCTCGTGACATCGTCAGCGTTGACAGAAGACTTCTATCGCAAGTTCTTCAATAAAGAAGCAAGTGAGAAGACGATGGTTCTCGCCGGTCGAATCGGTGTTTTAACGGTCGGAGTTGTCGCGACTCTCATGTCGCTCAGCCCGTCGAACACGATTTTGACGCTCGTCGGCTATGCGTGGGCAGGCTTCGGCTCAGCCTTTGGTCCAGCGATTCTCTTGTCGCTCTATTGGAACAAGATGACGCGTCAAGGTGCCCTCGCCGGTATCCTCGTCGGTGCCATCACGGTCATCCTTTGGATCGTGACTGGACTCTCGAGCGTGATTTATGAGATGGTGCCAGGCTTCTTCCTCAGTATGCTTGCCATCGTTCTCGTCAGCACGTTCACGAGCCAACGTGAACAAAAACGAATCAACCGTGAATTCAGTGAAATGGAAGCTGAACTCGCCGTTGCGAAAAAAGAATAACATCAATCAAAAACGCGGGCCGAACGGCTCGCGTTTTTTTGTTGCGCACGGTCACGTATCTTTACTCTAACTCGGCTTGTATTATAGATCACCGTGATCAATGCATTAAAGAAAAGCCCGCAGATATGATATCTGCGGGCTTGAGACTCGATTACATCGCTCTCGCCATGAACCATAATTGAATGAAAAATGGCACCAATACGAGGACGAGCATCGCATTGCGCATCCATCGGTTACGGTTCCAGTAGTACGCCATCAAGACGAACGGATGTAGCGCCGTCAGCTGATATGGGTTGAACCAGAACCAGGTGAGCATCAATACGATAAAGAAATATAACACAGAGCGTTGTTTCGTGGTGCGCCATTCGCGCCACATGTCGAACGCCCCTTTGAAGAATACGATAAACGTCACAATCCAAAACACCATCACAATGATACTATTCAATGACTAGACCACCTTCATGAGACATTTTCAATATAGAACCCGCCCCAGTAAATATGTCGATACGTGTATTCTTTTCCACTCTCTGCCGTGATGATGATTTCATCCTCAGTCAATACGAGCACATGGACCGGAATCTCACCTTTTCGTAACATCGGGCTAAACAGTTGAAACTGTTTGTTCAACCATTTCCGCTCCGAGAAATCACGGTAATGATGCAAGGCGAGCGACGGATGAACCAAGAACACACCAATGATCAAAGCGATGGCTCCCGGTGAGGCGGCCACTTCAAGCAGTAACGAGAGGACGAGCAGAAGTGATAAGACCGCATAACCGAACTCGAGGAGCTCCATCAAAGAGGCTCGACTGGCAATCACGTACTGCATGACGCGGAAGGCCACGTACAGTAACAGACTGACCATCACATACTGGGTGAACGGAGCGCTACTCATCTCAACGTCCAAATAGAACAAGATCGGCAGTAACATGACCCACTTCCATAATTGTAAGGCGAGGTAAAACAATGTTTGATCGATGAAACGACGATTGTGTACGAGCCGTTGCATATCCATGTTTCCCACCTCCGATTAAAAGATGTGATCTTATCGATATCATTCCCTGAATCAAAGATTGATAACAACGATTTACACGTCAACCGGATATTTCTTTTTGTTCGATGAGCGTGGCGTTCAGAAGTCCCCCGAGAAGGATGACCGAGGCCGCCAAGTAGAACCAGATCAACAAGATGATAAAGGCACCGAGCTGACCGTAAAACTGTTCATAGTTTGCATACTGTGAATAGTAGCTGAATACGTTCGAAACTGTCAAGATGCCGATTGTCGCAAAAGCCGCCCCGGCCCAGCTGTCTCGGAACGTGCCGCGATGGCTCGGCAACCACTTATAGACGAGCAGGAAGACACTGAACAGGATGAGTGTCCCGATGATCCAACGGAAGTAGAACCAAATCTGGGCATATCGGGCGACGATGTCATCGATAAAGATGATATGGGTCGCCAACTCTCGTAGCGCCGTCTCGATGACCGGGACGAGCAACGAGAACGGCAGGACGAACATGAGCGCGAGCGTCACGGCGATGTCTTGCAACACCCCGCGCCAGAACGCTTTGTTTCGGATCAGTCGATAGGCGTCGTTCAAGGAGCGAACGAGCGATTGGACGGCCATCGACGAGATCCAAAGTGCCGGTAAGATGCTGAGCGAGGCCAAGCGCAGTCTCGAATCATCAAAAATGGCTTCGATGTTCCCTTGTAACAATCGATAACTCGCTTCGGGCATCACCAAGGACAACGCCGAGATGACGTCTCCGCTCGAGAACGGCAGCCATCCGACGATGCCGAGGACGAACAATAGAAATGGGAATGTGGACAGGATGAAATAGTAAGCCAACATCGCGGCTTGATCGAAGAATCGTTCGGCAAAAAATCGTTTGAATGTGTGAAGAAATGGTTGTATCATATCGTGTGCTCTTTTCTATTTTTATTATATAAATGCGGTATGTGAAATAAAAAAGTTTCAAAAAGGAAAGGCAGGACTGGCGCTGTACGTCAATCCTTGCCTTACACTCAACTAATATTCTCTCGTTTCGCTTCCCATGCTTCGACGTGCTCTTTCCCTGGCAGCTCGACATCGTCCCGATTGAACACCGGATCGCGCCCTGCTCGTTTCTGGGCCACGTAATCATCAAGCAACAGTTTCGCGACTTTACTGAGTCGGAAGATGGCGTACATGTTCACGAGTGCCATCAGACCCATGAAGATGTCGGCGATCGACCAGACAAGCCCGGCCGAACGGACCGAACCGAACAATACCATCCCGATGACGGCGATCCGGTAAATGACGAGATACACTTTCCGTTCCGAGATGAACTCGATGTTCGTCTCCCCGTAATAGTAGTTCGCCAAGATCGAGCTGAAGGCGAATAATAAAATCGCGATCGTCATGAGCGATGTCGCGACCGGCCCGATCTCGGTGAGGAGCGCCTCTTGGGCAAGTTCGATGCCTTGGAAATCTTCAGAACCCGGCACGCCAGAAATGAGGACAATCATCGCCGTCGCCGTACAGATAAAGAGCGTATCGACGAACACGCTGAGTGACTGAATGAGACCTTGCTTGACCGGGTGACTGACCTCGGCGGTCGCAGCCGCGTTCGGGGCCGACCCCATCCCCGCCTCGTTCGAGAACAAGCCTCGGCGAATCCCTTGCAAGACGGCCGCACCGACCGCTCCGCCAAGCAGTTGTCGGAACCCGAGCACGCCTTCTGAGAAAATGGCTGAGAATACGGCCGGGACGACCTCCAAATTCGTCAAGACGACCCACAGGGCGAGCAAGATATAACCGCCAGCCATGATTGGGACGATAATCCCTGACAGTGTCGAGATGGAACGGATCCCCCCGAAGATGACGATCCCCGTCACGACGGCCAAAATAATCCCGATCCAAAGCGTGTCGATCTCGAAGACGTTGTTGACCGACAAGGCGATCGTGTTGGCCTGGACCGAGTTGAATGCAAATCCAAACGCGAACGTGATCAGAATGGCGAACACGATACCGAGCCATCGCTGACCGAGCGCCCGTTCGATATAGTAGGCCGGTCCGCCGCGCCACGCCTTGCCGTCATGCACTTTGTACACTTGGGCGAGCGTGCTCTCGACGAACGCTGACGCCGAACCGATCAACGCGATGAGCCACATCCAAAACACGGCACCCGGTCCCCCGAGTGCGATCGCGGTCGAGACGCCGGCGATATTCCCGGTCCCGACCCGTGCTGCCGTCCCGATGGCGAACGCCTGGAACGACGATACTTGTCCTTTTTCGTGCTTGATCCCTTTGACGAATAACAGCTTGAACATCTCGGGCAGCATCCGGAACTGGACGAACCCCATCCGAATCGTGAAATAAAGCCCACCGGCAATCAATACGAAAATGAGTACGTACGTCCATAACAAATCATTCGCCTGCATGACGAGCTCGCGAATGTCCATGCGCATCCCCTCCTTTTACGGAGTTATTACCCGCTCGACGGACCGCAGAAACGAGACGGTCAGCGCGAAGCCTCTTCTAGTATGCGTTCACAGAGCGCATGCGTCGTCAGACTATCGGCAGCGAGCACCGACTCGTTCGGTTCGCCGTTCAGTAGCTTGATGAACGCATCGATCATCGTCGTGAAACCGCGACGCATAAGGTTCGACTCCCACGGACTCAGAGCCCGCTCGAGCATGCCGTCGCGCGTGAAGTCATACACGCGCTCGACGTCGCGGGACACCCGCTTCAGACGCGGAGACATCACTTCCATCACTTCTTCCGTACAACCGTTGTCGCGGTTCATGATCCCGAGCGCTTCGATCCCATCCGCCGTGAATTGAATCTGCAACTGTTTCAGCGTCTCTCCTTCATAGCGCGTCCGCACCGACAAATTCTCAACCGGTGCGAGCCCCGTCAAGTAACGGAGCGTGTCGACGACGTGGACGAAATCCTCGATGATGAACTCTCGGAGCGTCGCCGGTTGATACGTGCGGTTCTTTTGAATGAGGACGAGGTTTTGGTCCGTGACTTCCTTCAAGGCCGCCGTCGCCGTCGCGAAACGACGATTGAAGCCGGTGACGAGTTCGACCCCGTTGTCTGCCGCGAGCCGCACGAGCCGCTCCGTCTCGTCGAGCGAGAACGTGACCGGCTTATCGATGAACACATGGACGCCCCGCTCGAGCACGTAGCCGACCTGGTCCGCGTGGGCTGACGTCGTCGAATGGATCAACACGCCATCCACCTCATCGAGCGGCACGTCTTGTAACGATCGGTAATGGCCGCTGAATCGGTATTTGTCGACGAGCTGCCCCGCTTTCGCCTCATCTCTCGAGACGAGATAGACGTCCACCCCTTCTAATCCGGCATAAACCGGTAAATACGCTTTTTTCGCGACATCCCCTAACCCAACAACCACGATCTTCATTTCAACATCTCTCCTCTTCGATGGACTGAACAAAACCCCATGGCGTACGCCCGGGGTCGATGGTTCACTTAATGGACGGCAAGAATCTCAAAACTCGTGATCGGCTTGCGAATCGCATCCGACACGATTTGATATAGGTCGGCGAGTTGCTCATTATCCTTTAAATCTGGCGTCCGGTCGAGCTCGACTTCACACGTTCGTGTCGTCTGTTCCTTATCTTGAAACGCATATTCAATCGTATATGTCTGCATGACACGTCTCCTCTCAAGCGATGTATACGTATGTATAGCCTGAAACGAAATGATTGAAACGCCTCGGGTGTGCGACACAAATCGCTCGAGAGCCCCCTGTTCGACCCGCGCTCCCCCATTGTACCATTCGTACCTAGGGCGACGCCTCCTCCATCTGTGACAAAATCTGTCTCGTTTGTCGGAAGCACGATTAAAACCGCCTCCAATCCGTTTGCTTGTAAATGTGGGCGAAGATTCCTAGAATGGACAAGTATGCATCAAAGACATAGGAGTTTTAACATGAAAAACAATCTTACTTATCTTGCCTTCCCGCTGGCCATGCTGTTGTTGGCCGGTTGCACGAACGAGACAGAACCGAATCCCGAGTCGAAGACGGAACCTCAGGAACAGGTTACCGTTGAGACGGAGCCCCCTGACCAGACCGGAACGAACGATCACTTCACGGGCTACGACTTGATTGAAGTCGAGGGTGGAGATTTGTCAGGCGACCGCGAGCATCATGTCGTCGTCGATATCGGATACGGGGAACGCGAGTACTGGGCGTTCACGAACGAGCACGGACAACTCGTGAAAGTGCTCGCCGACGAGATCGTCTTGCAAGATGATGAGCTCGAGGACGTCACGTCTTCGGGTCGCTATTATTCAGACGAGGCGAAAGTGCCTGGTGTCGAGCATCGCGACCTCGACGAAGGGCACGTCATCGCCGATTCGCTCGGCGGCGTCTCGAACGCCTTCAACATCACTCCGCAAGACAGCACGCTCAACCGCCACGGGGACCAGGCGTACATGGAGAGCGTGATCCGGAGCGCAGGCGGCGCGACCGACTTCGAGGCCATCATCACCTATCCGGATACGGAGACACAAATCCCTTCACACTATGAGTACACATACACTGTCAAAGGAAATGTCATTACCGATTCGTTCGACAACGTGAACCCGGACGAGGTGAACGAGTCGCTCGGGCTGACCGAGAGTGCGACTGAAGCCGAGTCCGTGTCTGAAGACGGTGACGTCGCGAGCATCGATATGAATGGGAACGGCCAAGTGACGATCCAAGAGGCGAAGGACGCCGGGTTCACCATGCCGATTACGAGCGATCATTGGCTCTATCCTTACATGCATGACAATGATGGCGACGGGATGGTCGGAGAATAAGCTCTTTGCATCGCCCACAACGATATGAAAGAATCATCGACGTCACGCTCTTCCTGACCAAAGGGAGAGCGTTTTTTTTATGGTGCGTCGATATGAGATTGTAAGACATAAAATCAAGCAAAAAAGGACCATAGACGAGTGTCTACGGTCCTTCGACCAATTGTTATTTTGAGTCAGTCGACTCAACAGGGCGTCTCGGCGGACGCTTGCCGAAGAACTGGTAGTATTGCGTCTCAATATTTCCGTTGTACAGCTTACGGCGTTTCGTCGCCGGACGGCCGTACGCCTTCTCGAAGTCCTCATAGCTCGTCAACATGTAGACGCTATAGCCCGGATACTTGGCGAACTGTTGACCGATCCGCTCGTACAGGTCGATAATCTCTTCTTCGGTCTGCAACCGTTCACCGTATGGCGGGTTACCGATGATGACACCGTACTCTTCTTTCGGCTTCAAGGCAGCCGCGTCACTGTGGACGAACGTGATGGCGTCACGGACGTCAGCGAGCTCGGCGTTGTCCTTGGCGAGCTTGACCATGCGTGGGTCGAGGTCGATGCCGTAAATTTTGAGCGGTTTGTCCCACTCCGCTTTCTCGTTCGCTTCATTGATCGCCTCATACCAAGCTTTCTTCGGTACGCACGGCCAGTCTTGTGAACAGAACTCACGGTTGAGGCCAGGTGCGATGTTGCGACCGATGAGCGCCGCCTCGATGGCGAGCGTCCCAGAACCGGTGAAGACGTCATAGAACGGCATGTCCGGCTTCCAGTTCGTCAGCTGGATCATCGCCGCGGCCATCGTCTCTTTGAGCGGTGCCTGTGAGTGAAGCTCACGGTACCCGCGACGGTGAAGCGCGTCACCTGACGTGTCGATCGTGATCGTCGCGACATCTTTCAACAAGGCGACTTCGATTGGATAGTACGCGCCTGTCTTCGGAAGCCACTCGCCCGGCTTGTCGTATCCGCGTTGCATCGCGTCGACGATCGCTTTCTCCGTGATCTTCTGACAGTCGCGGATCGAGAATAACTTCGACTTGACCGAGCGGCCGTCGACGATGAACCGGGCGTCCCACGGCATGAGATCCGTCCAAGGCAGTTCGACCACACCGTCGAACAGTTCCGTGAACGTCGTCGCTTTGAACTCGGCGACGACGAGCTTGACGCGGTCGGCCGTCCGGAGCCAAAGGTTGAGACGTGGAATGTCCTCCATCTCCGCGTCGATATAGACGCGTCCATTCTCGACCTCACACGTGTAGCCGAGGTCACGTACTTCTTTGGCGACGAGAGCCTCGATGCCCATCGCCGCGGTGGCGATCAGTTTACGTTTTGCCATACTATCCCTACTTTCTATAGTGTAACTCCTAAAATGGTCATGTAAAAAGGAGCTCAAGTAGGATTGCTTGAACTCCTGGTCAATGTTAAATGAGAGACTATGCTGCCCTGTAAGCCATGTTCTGTACTCCGGTGCTCATAACGGTCTCCCTGGCACGATGGAGTGACAATCATCTATCTGCGCCGATTGGCGCCTTCCGTCCCGTTCGGTTCCAGTCAGGAAGTTCCCCTACCATAGTTTGGGTTTCTCGCTCGTGGGGTTTACCTCGTTCCACTCTGAACGTTTCCGATCAGACTCCGTCACTGTGGCACTTTCAAGAAGCTTGCACCATATCCGAGGACTTAGGTGCTTCTTCTGCCGTCAACTTGCGTTGCCTACACTTATCTTTTCGTGTAGCACGATCACTACAGCCATCACAGGCTGTGCGAGCATGGACTTTCCTCAAGACTTGCGTCCCGCGATTGCCCAGACCTCATAGTCACTTTACCCATTGTAGCGGATAACCCGAGAAATGACAACCGAGAACCTGAACTTGATTTTCATGGGCGTCAGCGCTAAAATAAGGCGTGTTCCATTGAACAAGGAGGGATTTTGATGCGTCAAGATGCAAAAAACGGTTGGATTCAACGACTGACCTATGTGATTGAAATCGATGACATTAAAGCGCTCCACCCGAACAACGGCGTGTTCGCCTTCTACCGGAATAATCGACTCGTTCGAGGATTCGAGCCGTTTGACATCAAAGCACCAAATGAATTGTCCAAACGTTCGTATCACTTCGACCATCATAACTTGGCCCACTTACAGGAACGTTTTCCTGAATCAATCCCGACGTTCGACGCGTCGACACAGACACGTCGCGCCTGGAGCGACGACGTCCGCGTCGGCCTCTGCGAGATCATCGTCGACGGGAAACTGAGTTTTGAACATATCGACGATAACGGCAACGTCTTAGAAGCGAATATCCGTTGGAGTGGTGAAGCCATCACGAAAACATAAATCAACACCCGAAGCCAGCACTGGCTCCGGGTGTTTTTTTATGTCGATTCCGCCGAAGTATCCGTCTCGACTTGAACCGGTTGCGGCACATATTTGACCGTCACCACTTTTTCAGTGACGTCGGTCGGCTTCAACAGCACCGTATAGGCCGATCCCGTGTCACCACGAACGGGGAACTTGCCCGGTACATGAAGCGCCTCATAGACGACTTTCTTGTTCGCGTCGAGCACGGTGACGACGCCTTTTCGGGACGTGGTCAACTCGAACGTCCCGGCATCGGCCGCTCTGACCGTGACTAGCGGCTTGACGGCGTTCACATAGGTGAACGAACGATTGACCGAGCGTTTGTGTTTCCCGTCGGTGACGGTGGCATTCAGGCGATATTTCCCGCTCGGTAACCAATCTCCTCCGGCGTACATCGTGAACATCGATTTCCCGGCTGAGAGTGTCTTCACTTTACGCGTTCCTTGATACAACGTATACGTCGTCTTCAAGTTCGACTTTTTCATGACCGTCAGTTTCGCTTCTTTCACATAGCGGCTCTTGAGCGTCGATGGCGCGGAGAGCGCGACCGGTCGTGGTGTCGCATCGATCAGCCGCTTCGTGTTGAGCTCGGTATACGTCTTCCCGCTCGCACGTGGCATTTTTTGAAGCAAAGCATCGATGTCGGCCGGCGTCAGGAACGGGTTGACCGATTTGACGAGCGCGATCCCAGACGACACCATCGGCGCCGCCATCGATGTCCCGTCCATGTAGACGAAGCTATTTTTCACGCCGAGCGACAAGACATTCACCCCGGGCGCCACGATTTTGACTTGGCTGTCCATATTGCTAAAAGGAGCGACACGGCGGTTTGCGTCGATCGCCCCGACCGCGATGACTTCTTTCATATTGGCCGGGAACGACGTTTTCTTCTTCCCGTCATTCCCGGATGAGGCGACGATGACGACACCTTTGGCACGGGCGCGACGAATCGAGTCGGCGAGGACGCGGTCATAATCTTGACCTCCGAGCGACATGTTGATGACGTTCGCCCCTTTCGCGACCGCCGTGTCCACCGCCTTGGCGACCGTCCAAGAATCCGTGTACTCCGAATTTTTGCCGTAAAAGACGTTATAAAAATGATAACGCACGTTTGGAGCGAGCCCTGCCATTCCGAACTTGTTATGGCGTCCGGACATGATGCCGGCCGTGTGCGTGCCGTGATAGTCGACACTATACGGGCCTTTCATCGAGTTGACGACACGCGGGACGTTATACAGCTCTTTATGACTCCGGTCGGCCGATGAATCGATCAATGCGATGACGATGTCCGACGCCCCTCGGGTCGTATTCCACGTCAAGTCGGTACCCGTTTGCTTGATATAGTATTGATGACCGACCCTAGGCTCGGCCACGACATAGCCGTGCTTTTCCAACAGCACCGGTTTAGCCGCGTCCACAGACGTCGGGACAAGCAGCGCGAGCGCTGCTGCAATCATAATTTTTTTCATCGCCTTCCGCTCCAATCCACACTTCATAAGATGACCCCATTATCTCAAATCACGCGGTCGATTTCCCTTTTTTTCAAAAAATAGATTGTGACATTTTTGCGACGCTTACCAATAGTCCGGCTGGTCAGGGTCGTTCATCTCGTATTCAATGATTTTTCCGATCGTCAAATACGTGTAATAGCGCGCCAGCTCCGTCCGATACGGGTCAGGTGTGAATCCGTCCAAGTCCTCGCCGAGCGGTGAGCCGTCGATCGTCTCGAACTGTTGACAGAAGAACGATTCCGTCTCCTTGTCCCAGACGATATTGTCGCCGATATAGCCGCTCCCGAACCGGATATAATCGATGATGGAAGGCACGATCACCTCGGCCGGAAGCCGCTCACTCATGCGGCCGACCAATTCATAGCGGTCCCGGTCGGCATACTCGGCTTGGTCGAGGGACGTACATTTCAAGACCTCTTTATTGATTTCAATCAAGACGACATAGTCCCCCGGATCAATCGATAGCTTCATCTCATCACCTCATCTCAACTTCCACATAGCTCTATCTTAACAAATATTCGGAACGAAACCGCGAAATCCTGTATGCCTGTAAAATTTTCCATATGGTCGATTCATACAACATGACGAAATCTGTTTTTGGTATACTGAATGAGATGACATGAAGAGAGGAAGTGCAGTATGGCCAAACGCCCTTTGACCCCTCGCGAGAGTGAATTGATCGCCACGGCCTTGTTCGTCGTCGGGAACGTCCCTTACGTCGGGCACATCGACCGGCTCGAGTCGATCACGCTCCGGGATATCGCAGACGACTATTTGAGTGGGAAAAATTCCGTCGCCGACGCCGTCGAGGCGCTCGACCAATACATCTATGTCCGACGACACCGTTTCAAAAACGTCACGCCGAACAACCTTTGGACGCTTGACGATCGGACCGAGCAGGAGGCACTCCGCTACATCGTGCGCCGGCCTGAGCTGAAGAAAGGCGAGACGCTCAGCAAAAAGGATCAACCGTTCACTGTGGGCCAAGATATCGAGTTCAAGGTCGATAAACAGCTCGATCGCGGTCAGTTCCGGATTTACATCGGTAAACTGAACGGCTACACGGTGAAAGCCCAGTCGAAAGATAAAGAAAAACTCAAATCGGTCAAAGGATGGATCACCCACCTCGACCGGAAAGACCGACTCGTCTTTGTCAACATTTCCGAGTTCGGGCGCGAACCGATCGACCCGGCCGCCAAAGTCCGGCTCGAGGCGATGAGCGCCGCGCTGCTCGGCTGGTTCGCCACCGCCACGTTACCAACCGAGGATGAAGCGATGACGGCCAAACAGATGATTGCCACGCTCCAGCGCCGTGACCAACCGTACTGGTTCACGTTGACCGTCGCGATGAACCATCCGAAGCCCGAGCACGTCAAGCGGTGGGGCACAGTCGTCAATCTGCTCGTCAAGGCGAGCGCCGGCGACGCTTCTGCTCTTGAGACACTCGAGGCGCAAGAAGACAAGTATTTCAAAGACGCCTTCTTGCGGGCACTTCGAGCCTTGCATAAAGAACTGACCAAAACGACATAACATGCAGGTGACCTGCAACGGGTCACCTGTTTTCGGTGTCGTGATAGAAAGGAAGAGAGCGATGCACGTACTGATTGTAGAGGACGATTTGGCTATCCTTCACCTCGTTGAGACCACGCTACAGCGAGCCGGACATACGGTGACAGCGGTCATGGATGGGGCCGACGCCGAGCGACTGTTTATGGCGAACCCTGCCGATGCCGCGATCATCGACATCTTGCTACCCGGCCTCGACGGACGGACGCTCTGCTCACGTCTGAAGCAACTGACGGACATTCCCGTCATTTTATTGACCGCCCTCGGGGAATGGGAAGAAAAACGAAGCGGCTTCGAACACGGAGCCGATGATTATATGACGAAACCGTTCATCCCGGAAGAGCTGCTGTTCCGCCTTCAAGCCGTCGCAAAACGTTACGCCAAAAATGCGGCCACACTCGTCACAGTCGGACCGCTCAAGCTCGACTTGCGCGATTATCGCCTTGAACTGAACAGTGAGACGATCCACCTGCCGAAAAAGGAGTTCGAGCTGCTCTATCAGCTGGCGGCGTTCCCGGGCCGGGTGTTCACCCGGGATGAACTGATCGAACAAGTATGGGGCCTTGACTTTGAGGGCGACGACCGGACCATCGATGTGCACATCAAACGACTCCGAGGCCGCTTGCATGACGACACGATCACGATTCGAACGGTTCGGGGCGTCGGCTATACGCTCGAGGTCTCGCCATGAAGACGCTCTATACCCGGATCGTCCTGACCGTGTTCATGATTTTGCTCTTGTCCGGCGCCATCGCCCTTCTCGTCAGCAATGTCGCCTATTACGTCTGGTGGCAGCCGTCCTACAGCGAAAAGACCGAACAGACGGCACAAGCCGCCCTTGACTACTTCGAGACGCATACGGACGGTGAGGCATCGGCCTTTTATCGTTTGCTCGCTCAGACGGGCTATCAACTCCTCGTCGTGCGTCCTGACGGTGAGATCGACCGCTATGGAGGTTCGTTCCGGGACGAGCAACTCGACGAAGCCGTCATCGCCTCGGTCCGGTCCGGCGAACGCTACGACGGGATGCGCGCTTATCCGTTCCACTTGTTTTGGCTCGGCTTGTTCGACAATGAAGTCGTCAACACGTATGGCTTCAGCCTGGACGGGGAAGATGCCGTCTTCATCCGCCCCGACCTTGGCGCCCAAATCCGAGAATTGCACTTGTTCGTCGGCTTGTTCTTTGCACTCCTGACCGGGCTCGCCTTCATCTTGATCGCCCTATCGACAAGCCTGATCGTCCGACCGGTGCGCACATTGACGGATGCGACTCGCTCCGTCGCATCCGGGGCCCGTCCGCTCGATCTCCCGACCGAGCGCAACGATGAGATTGGAACCCTCGCCCGTCGTTTCTCTGACATGGTCGACTCACTGGAGAAATCCGAGGGTGAACGGCGTCGCTTCGTCTCAAGCGTCTCGCACGAATTCCAAACACCGCTCACCTCAATCAAAGGCTACGCCTCGGAACTGGCCGCCCGAACCGAAGGGGACGCCTTGATGTATGCCGGGATCATTCGTGACGAGACGGATCGCCTCTCGGATTTGACAAAACAGTTGCTCCTGCTCGCCCGGCTCGACGAGTCGAACGTGTCGCTCTCCGAACAAGTCGATGTGAGCGCATCGATCGAGGACGTCATTCGTCGCCATGCGTTCCAGCTGGATGAGAAAGGGATCGCCGTCGCGACAGAGCTTGACACATCGCTCGTCGTGACCGGCGACCCGCTCTTATTGGCCCAAGTCTGGACCAACTTGTTGACGAACGCGATTCACGCCTCTCATGACGGGGGGCTGATCACCATCAAAGCGTATGCAGGAGATCGTCCGACCGTCTCGATTCAAGATGCCGGCGTCGGAATGGATGAGGCGACACAGGCACGCCTATTCGAACGTTTCTATAAAGGAGATGTCTCTCGGACCGGCCGGGGCACCGGTCTCGGACTTGCTATTGCCCAAGACATCGTCCGCCTGCATGGCGGTGAGATGACGGTCGAATCCCGTCTCGGGACAGGGAGCACCTTTTACGTCCGGTTTTAGTCCCGTTCATATTCTGTTCATATCCGTCAGTTATGCTTCCTTCATCGCTATGAAGGAGGCTTTTTTGTATGAATTTAGCATTTAAAGAAATGTGGCGGCAAAAACGAAAATTTTCATTGATTTTTGTCATCACCCTACTCATCGTCTTATTGTCGACGCTGATCACCGGGCTTGCCGATGGGCTCGCCTATGACAACGGGGCCAGTTTGCGTGAACTCGACACCGAGACGTTTCAGTTGGCTGAGGATGCGGACGGGCAACTGACCCGCTCGTTCATCGAACTGCCGACGCCAGAAACGCTTACACCGCTCGGGGTCAAACCGTTGACACTCGTCGATGGGACCGTGAAACAGGACGCCACGCTATTCACGTTACCGCGGGATTCTGACATCGGGCCCGCCCTCGACCTCGCCGTCGGCGAAGTCCTCGTCGATCCAAGCTTTCTCGGGGACTTTAAACTCGGGGACACGATTCAAGATTTCACGACCGGCTACTCATTCACCATCGCGGGGACGACGGACGGACGTTACAGTCATGCACCCGTCATGTGGGCATCGATGGAGACGTGGGAGGCGTTCCAGGCAGACAGCGGACAACCCGAATACGTCTCGGCCTGGCTCGGGGAAACTGAGACGTCGCTCGCAACGCTCTCCAAACAAGACGTCGTCGAGGCCGTCCCGGGCTATACAGCCGAACAAGGCACGTTCACGATGATGCGCGGCTTCTTGTTGTTCATCGGTGCGTTCATCTTGACCGCATTCTTTTATATGTTGACGCTCCAGAAACTGCCAGAACTCGGAATTTTGAAAGCGATCGGGATTCGCCCTCGTGTGATCGGCACGGCGCTCGTCACGCAAGTCATGGCAACGGTGCTCGTCGCGAGCCTGTCGGCAGCCGCCTTGACGGCCCTCGTCGCCTCGTTCGTCCCAACTGATATCCCATTCCGTTTCGATGCGGGACATGTGCTGCTCTACAGTGTGATCATGTTCGGGCTCTCACTCATCGGTACGTTGTTACCGCTTTGGAAACTGCGTCACCTTGACGCCGCCGACGCTTTAGGAGGGACATTACAATGAAATTGATGAACATCAGCCACGCCTATGACGGACAATCTGTGTTGCGTGGAATCGATTTGCAGGTCGATGCCGGGGAATGTATCGGCATCATCGGACCGAGCGGCAGCGGGAAAAGTACCTTGCTCCAAATTCTCGGACTATTGAAACGACCGGTGTCGGGACAGGTCGAGCTCGAAGGACAAGACTTGCTCGGTGCCACTGAAGAAGAGCGACGCCTCTTGAGGCTGAACGAAATCGGATTTGTGTTCCAGCAAGCACATCTCGTCCCTTACTTGACGGTCCGGGAACAACTCGAGCTCGTCCAGGCCGAGAGCGAGTCGAAACAAGATCCGATTCGGCTGCTCGACGCGCTCGGTTTGGGGCATCGTCTCGACCAGTTACCAGGGCAACTGTCCGGAGGCGAACGTCAACGTGTCGCGGTCGCTCGGGCCTTGGTCAATCGCCCCCGACTGATTTTGGCCGATGAGCCGACGGCGAGCCTCGATTATGAGAATGGCCGACGGGTGATGGAGTTGCTCGTTACTGAGGCACGGATGAGTGCGCGACGGGTCATCGTTATCACCCATGACGAACGGATGCTCGACGTCTGTGACCGGGTCCTCATGCTTCAGGACGGCCTGCTCCAACCGTCGCCCCGGCATCAAAACAGGGAAGACCGCGATTGAGGCGGCCTTCCCTGTTGTTTGTCAGATGACGTGCGCGTGAAGTGGCTCCTCAATCGATGCACTTACGAGTTTTCCTAAATGATGCGTCAACCAGGCGTTGAAACCGATGATGAGTGTCATGTTCCCATGCTCGTCGATTCCGGCCGAATCGACCCGGATTAGTCTTTCCTCGATATGTTGCGAGACGAGAGTGATGCGGGCGAGCGCTAGGACTGATTGGAAGACCTCGTCCGCCGATGACCCAATCGCTTGCGCCACGTCCGACACGGACAGTTCGATCGGTCGTGCCGGCTCAAGCACATAGCGGTCAATCAGCACATCGAGTACCATCGCATGCTGACGATGGCCGTTGACCGGGGCACGATAGAAGGTCACCCCTTCGGCGGTCTTGTAATCCACCTGCCCCGTCAAGCACGCGTGCAGCAACTGATCCATCACCTCTCGCCCCATCGCTTCGTCTCCTCCCGCTTCACCTTGATGATTGTCTGGTTCCATCATAGCAAGACGATACTGCTCAAACGAACGGGACAATCATCGGTAAGTCCCTTGCTTAACGGCATGAACCCGCCGTCAAACTGACACTGCGCGTGAACTATCGTCACGTTTTCGGGTACAATAATGGAGAAAGGAGCGGTTCAGATGCAGAAGAGATGGAAAGTTGGACTTGCAACACTATTCACCGGCTACTATGCCATCAGTTATTATGCGTTCAAGCGCATGACGCGAGGCAAACGCAAGACACCAGAGATGCTCTTGGCCCCGTATACGAAAGAAGATCAATCGTTTTATCATGACGTGCCGTTCGAGCACGTCTCGCTCCGTTCTCAGGATGGCTATCGGCTGTATGGACGCGTCTACCGCAATGAAGGGTCGACGAAATGGATCGTGTTCGTTCACGGCTATACCGCCTCTCACAGTTTCATGGCCCCACATTTGGCGATGTTCCATCGCCTCGGGTACAACCTCCTCGCTGTCGACTTGAGATCGCACGGTGAGTCCGAGGGCGTATACGCCTCTTATGGTTACCACGAAAAGCATGACATCACCGATTGGGTCGACTGGTTGCGGGCCAATGAAGTGGTCACGGAAGTCGGGTTGCACGGTGTCTCGATGGGAGCTGCCTCGATTTTACAGGCCGGACCGTTAACCGACGTCGACTTCTTGATCGCCGAATGTCCGTTTGACGATATGAGACAGCTCATGCGCCATCAGTTGAACGTGCTGCATCGGTTGCCCGGGGACCTGCTCTTGCCAGGGATCAACTATTTCTTGTGGACACGGGCCGGTTTCCGGATGCATCAAGTCCGGCCCAAATACGATCTCGCCGCGATTGACGCGCCCGTCTTGTTCATCCACGGAACGAAAGATGATTTCGTGCCGACGTGGATGTCGGTCGAGATGAACGCGCTCAACCGGCAAAACGAGTTAGCCCTCATCCATGGGGCCGAGCACACAAACTGTATCTTGAAAGATCAACCCGCCTATGAGGCGGCCGTCAGTCAGTTTCTGAATCGACGACGTGAATCGGTCCAGCGATAAGGTCGAGCAAGGCATGGACGACCATCACTGGCCATAATACCCCCATCGCCAAGTACAAATAGCCGAGTCCCCAGCCGACGATCCCGGTGACCAGAACGCCCCTGACGCCTTGATAAGCATGGGCCAACCCGAACAAGGCGCCGCCGATGAAGGCGAGTGTCAAGGATGAGACGTCAAGATAGAGACTGACGGTGTAGAGGAGCACACCCCGGAAGATGAATTCCTCGGTCACACCTGCCGTCCACGAGACAGCGCTCCAGGCCTTCGCCTCAATATCCGTCCGCGGCAAGAGCAACCGCTCGATTTCGAGCTCATAGTACGGTCGTAACCGCCGCCGTAACCGAGACGAGGTTTTGACGAGCAAGTAAAACGCCAGCAGCACGGAGATGAGGATGGTCGTGAAAAAGAAAAACTTCCAAGCGGACATGTCCCCTTCGACCGGGGCGAATCCGAGACCGACCATGTCTGGCGGGACGCCGAACAAGAAGACGAGGGCGAGCAAAAGCAGACTGAGCCCCCACGACGACTTGACTGTCTGTTCATAGACACGTCCACGACCGAGCGTTTCGATCATCGGCTTCATCAACCGGGCGTTGAACAATTGAACGATCAACAAATACATGAGAATGATGGTAAAGACGGCCTGTTCGAGCATCTATATCCACTCCTGTCCTTCCTGTTAGCTATATGCTACACTATTCGGGTATTGTCTAGAAAGCTAGGAGGCGGAATCTTGAAACGATTGATTTTGCGACTGACCGGTCTCATGCTTGTGATCGTGCTGTGCCTCGGCGCAATCGGCTGGTTTGGTCAACATGATAAAGTGAACAACGCCCTGTACCGGGCCTATTACGGGGACCATGGCGTCCCGTCCGTCCATCGCGATGTGTATGAGGATGCCGCGGCCACGTATGACGTCGATTGGCGCTTACTTGCCGCCGTCCATCGCGTCGAGACGATTTTCTCCCACAGTTCATCGATGCGTTCATCGGTCGGGGCGATCGGACCGTTCCAATTCATGCCGCGGACGTGGCTCGGTTGGCAATATGACACGGACGATCAAAAAGGCGATGTCCCTGAGGACGAAGTCGATTTGACGGATCTCGCGCTCATTGAACAGTACGGCGGTCTCGGACGCGATGGCAACAATGATGGCAAAGCCGACCCGCACAGTCTCGTCGACTCGGCCCATACGGCCGCTTACTATTTGAGCGAGCACGGCGGGACGAAGGCAGACACGACGGACTCGATTCGAAACGCCATCTTCGAGTACAACCGCAGTGAACAGTATGTCAATGATGTGATGTCGTTTTATGAGTCATATCAAACCGATGTGTCTTATTTACCGGATGACAAGGCGTCGGCAACCCAAAGTGTCGCGCGCTACACAATCCGCTACTTGGAATGGTTCGCAGGCTGGGTCTGACCCGGCACTATTTGATTAAAAGTGAGGAAACCTTATGAACACCCATATCGAGGAAGTGACGATTCGTGTCAAGTCGGTCTTCAATGAGGACAAGACGAAGCGCTACTTGCGTTCGTACGAATTCACAGATGTCGTCGACGGCGTCATCTGTGCCGTCATCATCTACTCGCCACGGATGAGCGATGCTTTCTTGTCCGGTACGACAACGCAGCGGGCGTATATGCTCATGCGGAACCATCTCGATCAACCGATCCGTGAGATGCGCGTCATCAGCCTCGTCCCGACACTCGCCATCAATGACAATCTGCCGTACGTCGAATCGCAACTCGACGAAGTCAACTTTCATTACGTTGAGGAAACGCTCGACGAGGTCGAGGCGAGCGGAGGTATGATTATCGTCGGCTGGGGCTCTCCGGGACGCTTGATGCATCATGCCACCCCGTATAAGGCGCTCTTTGCCGATCATGAGGCGCATATGTTCTGTATCGGCACGACTTCCAAAGGCGAGCCGCAACAGATTCGTATGGCCAACGAGAACACCGTGCTCGAGGCGTTCAATAACGAATCGATCAAACCGAAATTTAGAATCGTGAAAGAGACGAAACAAGACGACTCCGAGTGAGTCGTCTTGTTTTAACGTACGCCAAGCCACACGCTCACTCCAAACAATAGGAGCAAAAGCGACGCCAACAGAAAGTCGTTTCTGGTGACGGGGACAACCTCGTACGTCGCTCGAGGTTCCCCCGTAAACCCACGTGCTTCCATCGAGAACGCGATTCGTTCCGCTTGGCGAATCGATCCAGCAAGAAGCGGAACGATTAATTTGGGGACGTGGCGGATGTGATCGAGTCTCGTCTCCAAACGTACGCCTCGTAGCGTATGCGTTTCATATAGTTGCATCAGTTCTTTTTTTAGAATCGGAAAGAAACGAAAACCGACGAAGACACTATATGCGATTTTTGGTGATAGCTTTCCTTGTTGCATCAAACTGTAGACGAACCGTTTCGGGTCCGTCGTCAGCGTGAACAGAAGCGACAAGGCTGTGAATGCCAACACACGTAAGGAGAGCGTCGCTGCTAGCATCACATTCTCATCGGTCACATCATTGCCAAACAGCTTGAACACGACATCTCCGCTTGATTGCTTTCCAAAGACGAGCGTCGTCCACAATGTCCCGAGCGCGGTCAATAAAAATGGGATCATGAACAACCCCCATCTTCTCCAGCTCACGGCAGAGAATAGCGTTTGAAGTGTAACTGTTCCGAGAAAAACAGCAAGCGGAGTCCAAGGGTTATACATGAAGGCGAGACCGAACATGAGACATGCCACGGTCAGAAATTTAATCGTCGGGTTCATCTCATGAAATGTCATCGCGATTCCTCCATCAATAAGCCGTGGGTGCGTAGTAATTCTTTTTCATCCCAGAGTGAAGCGTCATATGGCCCACTCAAGTCGCCGTCACACATCAAATAATATGTGTTCGCAATCCGCGCGAAGCTGAGGTCGTGCGTCACAAACAAAATCGTCTGGCCGGATCGTATTCGTTCGACCATTAAGTCATAGAGCGCACGAAGCGATACCTCGTCTTGTCCGGCAGTCGGTTCATCAAACGCAATCAGTTGTTTATTAGACAGCATCATCACTCCGATGGCGAGCCTTCGTTTTTGACCGTGACTAAGGGAGAGTGGATGGTGGTCACGCACTGATTCGAGCCCGAGCCGCGTTAAGACGTCCTCAATCGGGCGATTATGGCCATATGCGAGTTCTCGGGTCACATCATTCGTAACGAATAGATGCGCCGGTGATTGCGGGACGAGGCCGACTTCACGATGTTTCCGGGCTAGGCTTCGCAGCCATGTCGACTTTCCGCTACCATTTCGACCGAGCACCGCAATGAGATCACCCTCAGCGACCTTTAACTCGCTCGCTGCTAATTGAAATGTTTTTCGTTTTAATTCCGGTATGTGAAATAACATTTTCTTTCCTTGTTCAACTTTAATTGGAGAGAACGCATAATCTGGTCGGACGATGAACGGTCCATCATAGTCGATGCGCCCACTCACGAGCTTTATTTGTCGGTCAAAAAAATCACCCCATATGTATGGCCGATGCTCGATGACGACAACGTTTACGGTCTGTGCGACGCCGTCGAGCCAACGAACGAAATGATGGGCGGTCTCAGGATCGAGGTGAGCGAGCGGCTCATCGAGGAGGAGCCACTCGGGACGGCCAATCAAGGCACAAGCGACGGCAATTTGCTGCTTCTCACCCCCCGATAGGTCATGAATGGTACGGTGACGATAATCGGTCAAATGCAACGCCTCTAACATTGTGGTGACACGGGCCATCATCTCGTCTCTCGCGACGGCAAAGTTTTCGAGCGTGAAAATCAATTCTTCTTCGACCGTCTGCATGACGAACTGACTGTCCGGGTCCTGAAAGACCGTTCCGACGCGCCGGTTCACTTCGCCAGCTTCATACGTATCATAAGAGCGATCAAACAAGTGCAATCTGCCCGTCACGATGCCATCACAATTGTCCGGATAGAGACGATTCATCAAAGCGAGCAATGTTGATTTTCCCGACCCACTTGCCCCTGTAATGACCGTTCTCCCTTTTGTTAGACGTAGTGTGATATCCGTCAAGACATCGCATTTCTTGTTCGGATAACGAAATGTCAGATGTTCTGCCTCAACCATGCATACGGTCCTGTCGCGCGAGAGCATACCCATCAAGCGCGCCCGTCCGAAGCAACAAGTCGCTCAAAATCTTACCGCCCAGACCAGCAATCAACATCCCGCTCGTTGCGCGTAGTGCGAACATCGTAGCCACATATGTCGGACTGAGGGCATTGAGACCTCCCATGACGTACGTATATGCGAAACTTGTCACAGCAGCACTGAATCCGGCGAGCATGAGCACCCAAAGATCATAGCGTTTATAACCCGTCAAAGCGAACGCCGCTTCGGCGCCGATCCCTTGAACGATCCCGACTAAAATGATGCGCGGTCCGATGGCGTTGCCAATCATCATCTCAATCGTCGCCGCAAGCACTTCGGACAAGAATGCAGCCCCAGGCTTGCGAATGATATAAGCTGCGATAATCGAGACGATGAACCATATCCCAAAAATCCATTCGTAGGCGATTGGTCCAATCAGACCGGCCCACAAGTTCCCAGCATGGACGAACGCCAAATAGACCACCGCGAACACGACCGATAAAATCGACAACAAAACGATTTCTTTTAACTTCCACGATTTAAGCATCCATACGTCCCTCGTGTGACGGACTGTTCACGCTGAACGTCACCGTCATGACGACATGGCTTGTCTTCTGTCGGACGCGATCAAACGTCGCCTCATAGAAAGCGAACACCGGCTCGATGTCCCCATGTATACCTGAGGCGTAATGCATCGAGTCATTGAAGACACCTCGCTCTTTCGCAAAAGCGATTTCTTCGTAGATGATGTCCATATAGTCGTCATCACCGAGCGGATAGAGCGCGAACTGTGAGGAGACATATTGCGGACCGACGGGACCATTAAGCGGTTCGCTCGACACAACGAGCACTTCATCTCCGGCCGTATCCCCTGGACACCCGACCGAGAACGTCCCGCTCATCGACACATGTTCCCCTGTCTTTGTCGCGTGTGACAGCACGGCCTTAGCCACATCGAATACATGCTCACTTCGTCCACGGATGACCGTCGACACGTCATCGGTATGTCGCCAGACGTTTTGTAAATCCGTCTCCTTCAACGCCCCTTTGATGATGCTCACGAAATCAGTCGTCATCGGGCTCAGTGTAAAGCGGAACCCGACGATCGGGCTCGTTCCACATTGTTTGTTCATGTTCTATTCCCCCTTATTATGTGTACACAAAAAAGCCGCATCCATGAGAATGCGGCCACTCCTCCAATTTTAATCCATTAGAAAAAGTGCCACACTTCCTCACGCCGGTATTACCCGGATCGAGTCATAAGGGATTGGAGCCATGCTCACATCTCAGCCGAAGCACCCCTAGTGTAGTCCAATGTATGCGGTTGTTCATGCAAGAATCAGTATAGACGACCGCTTTCATTTTGTAAACGGTCTTATGAGAACGTGACGACCTCGTTCCCCGGAAGTGTGTCCCGGAGCGTCGACCAATCCAGCGCCATCTCCTCATCTGTCAGCAGACAGTGATCGAGCTCTTGTTCGATGATGGCTCGATCCATCCGCTGCCCAATCAAGACGAGCTCCGTCTGTCGGTCCCCGTACGGTTCGACATAGTCGGCGTCGAGTTCCGGTTCGGCCGCGAACATGTGACGACGCTCTTCTTCCGGAAGCGTCGCGAGCCAGCGTCCGGCATGTTCGAGCGTCGAGGCGTAACCCGCTTGTGAAAACAGACAGGCGAGGTCGTTCCGTGAAGCGATCCATAAAAACCCTTTCGCACGGACGATTTCTTCCGGAAACGTCTCAATCCAGGTATGGAGACGCTCCGGGTGGAACGGCCGACGCCGACGGTAGACGAATGAGCTGATGCCATACTCTTCCGTCTCCGGCGTGTGCACATCTGTCTCAAGTTCTTGAATCCACCCGGCCGCATGCATCGCCTGTTCGAAATCGAACAAATTGACATCCAACAGCTCGGTCAATTCCACGTTCGCATGGACAGACGTCAACAGCTTCGCGGTTGGGTTGAGCGCCTTCAACAGTCCGGTCATCTCGCTGAGTTCGGTCTCGGTCACGCGATCCGCCTTGTTCAAGACGATGATATCGGCGAATTCGACTTGGTCGACGAGTAGGTCGACGACTTCGCGGACGTCCGTCGCGTCAATCGCCTGCTTACGTTCATGGAGCGACTCGCCCGAGTTGAAATCTTTTAAGAACCGAAACGCATCGACGACGGTCACCATCGCATCGATATAGACTCGGTTCGTCAAATCGATGCCGAGGGCGTCATCAGCATATGTAAACGTTTGGGCGACCGGGATCGGCTCTGAGATCCCGGACGACTCGATGATGATTCCGTCGAGGTCCCGGTCGTGCGCAAGCTCTGCTACCGCCTCGAGCAGGTCCTCACGGAGCGTGCAACAAATGCAGCCGTTCGATAGTTCGACCAACTTTTCGTCCGTTCTCGAGAAACCGCCCTGTTCAATCAATCGCTCATCGATATTCAACTCGCTCATGTCGTTGACGATGACGGCGTATTTCTTGCCCGTCCGATTGTTCAATATGTGGTTCAATAGTGTCGTCTTACCGCTTCCTAAATAACCGGACAGCACGGTGATCGGGATTCGTCTCATTCTACCCACTCCTAAATCGTAATCGTTACTTTTTAGATGATGACGGGTCGGTGACGTCTTGTCAAGAAAAAACACGCCCGTTTCCGGACGTGTTCTCCTGCTTATTCTTCTAACGCCTTGCGTTCGGCCTCTGAGCGTGGATAGGCGTTCGCCTGCCACTCGGCTCGATAAATCGAGTCGAGCTGGGTCAGACCGACCTCATCCGCGTCCTTATCGGCATCCACACTCGGCGTCTCATCCCACCGCGGATTCAAATACGTATGATCGTCTTCCCGGTTCGCTTCCAACAGCTTTTGAATCCCGACCCGGGCGACCGCCGCGAGCGCCAAACCGATTCCCGCACGAACGAGCAATCGTTTTACCATCTTCGTACCTCCTTATCGACCAAACCGATAGAGCGGCATCCCTTTCACATCTGTATCAATTTTAAAGACCGAACCTGCGTCCGGATGGGCCTCGAGCGCCGCGTCATCCATTCCTTCGCGCGCCGTCGTGATGGCAAGTTGTTTCAAGTCATCACCGACGAAACAGCATGACGTGACGTTCGGGGCCGGCACGAGCACCTCGAGCACTTTTTCACCCGTCTTCGGGTTCCAGCGCGAGACGCGTCCGCCCGCAAAGTGGGCAATCCATAAAAAGCCGTCTTCATCGGATGTCATACCGTCCGGGAATCCTTCCTCATCTTTGAAATCGATGACGACTTCCCCATCCCCGAGTGTTCCTGTTTTCAAGTCGAACGGGTATTTGCGGACCGTCTCGGTCGGTGTATCGATATGGTAGAACGTCGAGTGGTCCGGAGACCATGTCAGACCGTTTGACAGCGTCAATTCACTGAGCATGACCTCGGTCGTGCCGTCACGGTTCAAGCGATAGAGCGTCGCCTCGTTCTCCTCGTCGTTGAGATGAAGCGTCCCGGCAAAGATTCGTCCGTACGGGTCGGCCTTTCCGTCGTTGAAGCGAAGATCCCCTTCCGGGTCATCGAGTTCGACGAGTTTATCGAGTCGCTTCGATCCCTCGTCCCATTCATAAATGCCATCTTTCAAGCCGACGACGACGCCGTCTGTCACTTTCGGGACCGCAAACCCGATCTGTTGTCCCATATCGAACGATGACAGCTCATCTTCCTTTTCGTCGTACCACCAAAGTGTGTGTCCTTCGATGTCGACCCAATAGAACCGTTTCAGTTCAGCATCCCAACACGGGCCTTCCCCAAGTGTATTTCTGACTCGAATCCATAACGCAGCGTTTACTGTCTCCATTGAATTGCCTCCACTCTCTACATTGATTTCAACTGACTATTCCCTGAGCAGACAAGGTCTATTCAAGATTTTTCAAAATCGTTCCGCAGAGTTGGGGGCGATGTCCGTCTTTCCTTCACCGGAGCGGCTCTATGAAAAAAAAAAAAACTCCTTGAATCATTCGATTCAAGGAGTCCACTTATTTCGCACCTTCGACGTTCATATGTTTACTGCGCAACTGGCCGCATGCCGCATCGATGTCAGTCCCGTGCTCAAGGCGGACACCGGTGTTGATGCCACGCTTCTTCAAGACATCATAGAACGCCATGATGTCCTCCGAGGTACTGCGCTCGTATTGGATATGCTCGTTGACCGGGTTATACGGGATCAAGTTGACGTACGACTTGTCCTTAATATCGTCGATGAGCGCCGCCAATTCCTCGGCGTGCTCCGGTAAATCGTTCACTTTCGACAGGAGAATATATTCGAACGTGATTCGTTTGTTCGTCTTCTCGACGTAATACCGGATGGCCGGCATGAGCTTGTCGAGCGGGAACGCCCGGTTGATTTTCATGATTTGCGTCCGCAGCGCGTCGTTCGGCGCATGGAGCGACAGCGCCAAGTTGATGCGCAAATCGAGGTCCGCGAACTTGTAAATCTTGTCGGCGAGTCCGCTCGTCGAGACGTTGATTTTACGCGGCGCGATCGCGAGACCGCGCTCGTCCTTGACGACACGCAGGAAGTCGACCAAGTTGTCAAAGTTATCGAACGGTTCGCCGATCCCCATGACGACGATATGGCTGACCCGGGCCCCTTCGCCGACTTCGTCCAAGTAGTGTTGAACGGTCATGATTTGTTCGACGACTTCGCCCGCCGTCAAATCACGTGTCTTCTTCAAGAGACCGCTCGCACAGAAGCTGCAGCCGATATTGCACCCGACCTGCGTCGTCACACAGACCGAACGGCCGTACTTATGTCGCATGAGCACAGTCTCGATATAGTGCCCGTCGTGTAGTTTAAGTAAAAATTTGACCGTCCCGTCGCCCGCCTCTTGTTTGACGAACAGGTCTTGCGTCGAGATGACGTATTCGGCGGCGATCGCCTCACGCACCTCGGCCCGTACCGAGATGTCCTCGATTTGTTTCACTCGGTCGATGTAGAGCGAGTCCCAAATTTGTCTCGCATGGAAGGCGCTGTATCCCCAAGAGACACACGCTTCTGTCAGCTGATCGAACGTCAGCCCGTATATAGATGGTTTCATTGCTATCTGTCCTTTCTTCAATCCGCATACGTACCATTGTAGCGGACGTGGACGACGGGTGCAACGTTCTTATAACGGTGGAACGGGACGCGAAATATGCCGCTCGAACGCATACGCCAGACGGATCAAGTCACGTTCGGCATAACTCGTCCCGGTGAACGACAGGCCGAACGGCGCCCCGCTCGCTTTCAAGCGATATGGGATCGTGATGGTCGGATGCCCGGCTTTTGCCGCCATGTCATAGTTCAAATCGTGAGGCAAGACGAGCGCGTGCAACTGCTGTTCGTTTAATAGGCGGTCGAGTCCGTCCGTCTTGGCGTCACGCACGTCATCGAGCCGGCGCGTCAAATAGGCCGCCTCGATGAGACGTCCCGACAATCTTTCCGCTTTCTCGAACGTCTTTTGTCCGTGCGGGATCGTCTCAGGATGTCTGTTGTTCCAGTCCATCAAATCCGACAACGTCTCGTACGGGAGCGTCGTCGTGGCCAGGTACGCCTCGATCCCGAGTTTGAACTCGTGGTACAAAATATCGCCTTGGTCGAGTGTATCATGGGCGGGCAGTTCGACTTCGACAAGGTCGATGCCGCTCTGTTTCAACAGCTCGGTCGTCTCACCGTATAATGCTTGTTCTTCTGCTGATAAATCAGCTTTGACGATCCCGACACGCATCCCGACCGCTTGGCGCTCGTCGAGGCACGTCCGATACGGCGGGCCGGCCGGGAGGTTGAGTGTCGCCGGGTCCGCCGGGTCTTCCCCTACCATCGCCTCAAGTGCCCTTACCGCGTCTTCGAGCGTTCGTGCCATCGGTCCCGCCGTGTCTTGCGACCGCGAAATCGGGATGATGCCACTCCGACTGATGAGGCCGACGGTCGGTTTGATGCCGACGATGCCATTGTGCACGCTCGGATGGATGATGGAGCCGCTCGTCTCGCTACCGACAGCGAGCAGTGTCAGGTTCGCTGCGACCGCAGAGGCCGAACCTGAGCTCGAACCTCCGACATCGAGCTTATCCCCATATGGATTGAGCGTCTGCCCACCGACACCGCTCCAGCCGTTCGGCATGCCCTCGGTCAAAAAGTTGGCCCATTCGGACAAGTTCGCTTTCCCGAGGATGATGGCCCCGCTCGCTCGCAGGTTTTGGACGAGATGGGCGTCCCGGCCTGCGAAGTGATGTTCGAGGGCGACGGCCCCGGCCGTCGTCTTCATGAGTCCGGCTGTCTCGACATTGTCTTTGATCAAGACAGGGATGCCGAGTAGCGGCAAGCGTAACCCGCGACGAAACGCCCGGTCAGCCGACTCGGCCTCGAACAACGCGTCCGGGTTCACTTGAATGACCGCCTTCAGTTTGTCGTTGAACTGGGCGATCCGGGTCAAATAGTAGGCCGTCACGTCACGTGCCGTAAACGTTCCTTCTTTATATCCGCGATGGGCAGATTCGATATCGAGTTCCATAAAATCAAATGTGTCAGTCATATTGATTCCTCCTTTGGTCACTCGATGGTATTCGCTATCGACATTTGATTTCCTGTTTTCGTTCGCCAACGAATGTGTAACTTGGTACACTGAAAGAAAAGGGAGGTTACTATGAACCGTTCGTACGTACTCGTCTTATTGTCCGTCTTTGCCTTGTTCTTCTTACAGTTATATGCCGGGGACGCCCCGTATACGCTACCGCTCTCCATCGTGCTCGTCATCCTGATCCTCGGTGCCACCTTGCTCCAACTACGGCGCAAGCCAAACCGTTGACGCCGCTTCAAATCTGATGGTATGATGCTGTCACCAACTACATATCGATATCTTGAGTGAACGAGAGACCTGGCTCTATGACTTCACAGCAACCTGCTACGGCAAGGTGCTACTACCAGCAAGGCGATTGCCTTGGCCGATATGACAGAGCGCTCATGTCGATGACATGGGCGCTTTTTTTGGGAATGAAGATGAGGGGGACAAGATAATGGAGAAAGCAACATTCGCAGGCGGCTGCTTTTGGTGCATGGTGACGCCGTTCGAGGAACAACCCGGCATCGAGTCGATCGTATCAGGTTATACGGGAGGTCACGTCGACGATCCGACGTATGAACAAGTGAAGACAGGGACGACCGGACACTATGAGGTCGTCGAGATCACGTTCGACCCGACGCTGTTCGCTTATGAGCGACTGCTCGAACTGTATTGGATTCAGACCGATCCGACCGATGACGGCGGTCAATTCCAAGACCGAGGCAGTCAATATGCGCCGGCCATCTTCTATCATACGGAAGAACAACGTGTGAAAGCAGAGCAGAGTCGCGACGCGCTCGCGGCGAGCGGACGTTTCCAACAGCCGATCGTCACGAAGATTTTACCGGCCGACACGTTCTATCCGGCCGAGGAGTACCATCAAGACTTCCATAAAAAAAATCCGGCCCACTATAAAGAGGACCGGAAAAAATCTGGGCGTGACGCATTCATCGAACAAGCCTGGTAAGCGAAAGACGGGTCGTCTGACCCGTCTTTTAGCTTTTAGCGATTCCGAGCATGAATCCGGCCACGACGATGAGGCCGATACCCATAAAGACGAAGACACGTTCTTTCGTCGTCTTCTCTTCTTTTAATAGATAGATCCCGCCGAGCGTCGCCACGACGACGTTCAATTGCGACAAGGCGAATGACGTCGCGATTCCGACTTCACCGCTCGACACGAACAGCCCGAAGTTCCCGATCCCCCAGGCGATCCCGGCCAAGATGTTTTTGAACGTCTTCGGATCGAACTTCTTCACATCTTTCTCACGCAGGCTGAACAACAGCGCCGCGACGAACATCCCGACCGACTGTGGCAAGATCGCCGTGATCCCGTCGACCTCGAAATAGTTCGTCAGGACGGCGTACGTCACGTAACCGATACTCGACACGAGCAGAACGAGCAAGCCTTTCTTCAAGGCGCCGCTGCTGTCGCCGTCTTTGTTCTGCTGATACGACGTCAACGCAGCCCCAATCACGATGAGAACGAGCGCCGAAAATCCGAGCCATAGTTCGGTCGTCGTTTTCCAGTCTCCGAGGACGATGACACCGAACAACGATGTACCGAGAAGCTGCATGCCGGTGCTGATCGGCATCGCCTTCGAGACACTTAAAATTTGAAACGATTGGAACTGTAAATATTGTCCGAGTGCCCAAAACGCGCCGGAGATGAATCCGGTCACGATTGCGAGCGTCGTGAACCCGGGATTGAACACGAGTGCGATAATGACCGCCATCACCATCGCCCCGATTGTCGTCCCGATCAACTGTTGAATCGGCTTCCCGCCGACCTTTGAGACGATGAGCGGGATGCTCCCCCACATCAAGGCAGGTAAGAGTGCGAGTAAAATCATTTCCATACATGACACCTGCTTTCGTAATATAACATCATTTGTGATTTTCCCACGTTCAGTGCTGATTAAACTTTGTTCAAAAAAATTAAAAATAGCCATTGCCAAATGTTTTACTAGGATGATATAATAATTTTCGAACGGGGCATTAGCTCAGCTGGGAGAGCGCCACGCTGGCAGCGTGGAGGTCAGCGGTTCGAGCCCGCTATGCTCCATTATTGAAGTCACCACTCATTCGAGGGGTGACTTTTTTGCGTCGCCGCTCGGTTTAACTCATCCGCTAGCGGGTAATGATTGTAAGACATCATTATTCTAAAGGGGGACTTATCATGGACCGAGCCTCTGTCGAAGAGACCATTTTAGCCGTCATCGACTGTATGCGGGCAAGCAATCATTGTTTCTCAAAATGCTTACAAGAAGAAGACTTGTTGATGGTCGCCGAGTGTATCCGGCTGACGAAAGAATGTTCGGAAGTGTGTGCACTCGCCTTGAACGCGCTCGAGACCGATTCGGCTTTCACCAAACCGATTGGTGCACTCTGCGCCCAGGTGTGTGACACGTGCGCCGTCGAATGTGGCCGCCACTTGCACGACCATTGCCAACGCTGTGCCGAAGCATGTCTCCGCTGTGCCGAAGCATGCCGCAACCTCGTGGCCGCATAATCGCTTTTTAGTCTAACGATATGTTAGACTTTTTTTATACTTGTTTTTACGAGAAAGGGATCAATTATGCCACATTCAATTCTTGCCATCGACGTCGAGACGGCGAACCGCGATAGTCGCAGCATCTGCTCTGTCGGCTGGAGCCTGCTCGTCGACGGTGAAATCATCGAAACGAACCAACTGCTCGTCAATCCGGAGGAAGACTTCGATGCCGGCAATATCCGGGTCCACGGCATCCGGCCAAGCGATGTCTGGGACGCCCCAGCGTTACCCGAGGTGCTCGAACAGCTCTATCCGACGCTGCGGGATGTCGATCTCGTCATGGCACACAACGCTTCGTTCGATATGGGCGCGTTCAAGAAAGCGATCGCCAAATACGATTTATATACGTTTCCGACGATCGAGTACGGCTGTACCGTCAAGTTGTCGAGAAAACTGTATCCAGGTCTGCCGAATCACAAGCTGAACACGATGGCGGAATATTTGAACGTCCCGTTCATCCACCACGATGCGGCTGAAGATGCTCGCGTCTGTGCCCTGCTCATGCGCGACATGATGCAGAAGACCGGGATCCATGATCCGCGTGAACTGCACCGGTACACATCGGTCAAGCTCGGAAAACTCGCTTATTGAACGATATGCATGCCAGACAGGCCAAGACACACGTCTTGGCCTGTTAGCGTTTAAAGATCCATTTTTTCTGGACATAATAACTGACGACGAACAAGAAGCTGTCGACGAACACTTTGATCCACACCTCACCGTCGCGGATGACATAGAACAGCGCATAGACGAGACCGGCCGACAGCGCCATCTGCAATCCGACGAGACCGAAGTATTTCGGCATCGCCCGCTTCGCCTTCGAATGGAACACAATTTTCCGATTGACGAAATAATTGAACAGCGATGACAGGATACGGGCCACGACCGTCGCAATCAAGACGTGCGTCGTCTCGAACCACGGATTCAACAAATAGACGAACAAGGCATAGAACCCGATGTCTAACAGAAATGATGCGACCGATGATAATGAATAGGCCAAAAACATGCGATAGATAAGAATCGAGTCGATCACCGGCCGGAAATGGGACGAGGCGTTTTCTGCCACATAGACGGTTTGAATTGGTGTCTGATGAATCGGAACTTGCAATCGTTTCGTGAACGTCAACATGTTCATCTCGAACTCATAACGGTTCCCCGGCACATCAAGCAATTGTTCTGCATACCGCAGCGGAATCGCCCGGAGGCCGGTTTGGGTGTCCTTCAGACGAAGACCGCTGCCGAGCAACATGACGCCGCGCGTCATCTGATTTCCGAATCGGCTCCGGAACGGGATATCGGACCCTGAAAAGTCGCGGCAGCCCATAATCAAATGATGAGGCCAACGTATGCCTTCTTCATACAGCTTCAAGACGTCGGCCGGCAGATGTTGCCCATCCGCATCGACCGTGATGACCCCGTTCGTTCTAGGGAAATGCTGAACGACATGTCGAATCCCGGTTTTCAACGCCGCACCCTTCCCTTGATTCCGGGTATGCTCGAGCACCGTGACCCATTTTCCGACCTCGTCAAAAATCGGACGGGACGTCTCGGCACTCCCATCGTTCACGACGAACAGATGGACGAACCCTTCTTCTTTCAACTCCCGGACCAGTGTGACGAGCGCTTGATCGGGATTATATGCTGGGATTAATATGACGTAATCATCAAGACGTTCCACGGAATGCATTTGCATCGCCACCCCTCCTTCCCTCCTTCTATACCCAAGTGAGTGAAAAGTGATTCCTCGAACCGCCTCAAACAAAAAACACGATGTCCGAGGACACCGTGTGGTCGATCAACCGATGAAGATGAAGTAAGACGACGCGAAATAGACGAGGACGACGAGAACGGACGGCAAGACGTAGCGGAACTTCGACGTGACATCTTTTCGAAGGACACTGTACATGACCAAGACCGACAAGATCGTGATCCCGATCGCCGTCACCAAGTGTGACGTGGACACATCCGCCAAAATCGAACCGCCTCGGTAGAAGACATCCGACATCGCGATGATGAGCATATTGAAGATGTTACTCCCCAAAATCGAACCGAACGCCAAGTTGACGTTACCAAGCTTCAAGGCGACGAAGACGGCGACCGCTTCTGGGAGCGACGTCGAGGCCGCGATCAAGAAACTGCCGACAAAGCTCGAACCGAGTCCGGTCACGACGGCGATTTGGTCACCTAACACTGAAAGCGCCGTTCCGGCCGCCATGATGACGAGTGCGGCGATGATGAAGCCGATGACCGCGCGCTTGATCGGAATTGAGTCGGTGACGCTGACACCGACTTCTTGCTCGACTTCCCGTTCTGTCGTAGGTTCTTTTGGACGTTGTCCGATATAGTAAATCCCAACCGCGTACAACCCTGCAATCAATAAGGCATCGATCCCGATCCCGAGAATCGTGAAGTCGATGCGGATGACGAGTGCGAGCATCGTCACGAGCGTCAACATCAAACCGAGACTCGCCGTGTAGAGGTGATCCCGACTTGCTTCGTTAAATAGACGCTTCTGACGATAATACAAGTCAAACATCGCCAAGATAAAGATGTTGAACAAGTTCGAGCCGAGCATGTTCCCGATGGCGATGTCCGGGTTATTGATCATGACGGCCGATACGCTCGTCGTCACTTCCGGAAGCGATGTCGCTCCGGCAAGCAACACGGTCCCGACGAGCATGCCGCTCATCGTCGACTTCTCGCTGATGACGTCGGCATACGTCGATAATTTGATGGCAGCATACACGGTGAGTGCTGCGGCCAAGATGAAGTAAATAAATACCATTTTCTGTGTCTCCCCTTTTTCAAAAAATCAAAAAAGACCTTTTTATGGACGCCGAAGAAGCATCCATAAAAAGGTCTCGCGGACTTGGATCAGAAGCTCGATGGACCGAGTGCGTTGCACCGTAGTGACGATCCATCGACCACATTCGTGGTCGCTACTCCCCTTCTTATGTTCACGATGAATATATCACGTTTAAGGTCACTTGACAATCATTTCACTCAAGCCACGCGACGATCTCGTCCGACTGCAATGCCATTCGATACGATAATTCATCGATCGCTTGGAGTGCCGGGAGCGACAAGCGTTCCCACAGTCCAGCTTCTTTCAATTGAGCCGACAAGGCGTCGAGCTCGAGTTGATTGACCTCGGTCCCGTGACGATACCCTTCGCGCATCGTCTCGTTCAGCTCGAAAGCGGTCTGACAAAGCGTCGTCGTCTCTTGAAGCCACTCTTCTTCACGGAACCCATGTCTGATGACACCGAACAACTTCTCTAACTTCTCGGTCCGCCCTTCTTCGACTCCGTAAAACAACAAGTTCATTTCCGTCTCGAACGCTTCGATGAGCGTCGTCGTCTGCGCGAACGGCTTCAACGCATGGAGCAGTTCATGATAATACCAGGACTGGTCGCGGAGCGGCCGATTGAAACGGTCCCATACTTGTTTGCCGGCAGACTCGACGTCGAGACGAATCGAACGCAGATTATGTAGCTTGTCCGCGGCCAAGAGTGCGACTTCATCATACTGCATCGTCCGCACATGCTGAATCGTCATCCGTTTGCGTTCTTCCCACGACTGGTGTTTCCCCGGCTCGGACACAGCCTTGACTAGACGTGTCACTTCATGTCCAAATCGTTCACTCAGTTCATCAGGTGTCGTCAACGTATCTTCGAGCAAGTCGTGGAGCAGACCCGCCACGACGACCGGGACGGGTTGCCGATCTTCGACGAGCAACATGGAGACCGCCACAGGATGGGTCAAGTAAGGAATATTCGTTCCTTTTCGAAACTGTCCGTCGTGACGGACGGCCGCGAAACGGAGTGCCTCCTCGATGATTTGATGCACGACGCTTCCTCCTTCGCTAGTTTCAATGTACTCCCCATCCTATACCCGTCACTAGGCCTTTACACGCATATCGGTTGTTGAAAGATAGGGTAATGGTCCCAGTTTCTTGATTCAAGCTTCGTAAATCATCTTTTTCGTCATGCCCCCGTCAACGATCAAATTTTGCCCGTTGACGAAATCGTTTTTCTCGTCAATCAAATAAGAGACGGCACGGACGATATCCTCCGGCGTCCCGACACGTCCTGACGGATGCTGCGCGTGATCGATATCACGAAGGGCTTCATCCGAGGTATGGATCCATCCGGGACTGACCGCATTCACCGTGATTGGTCGTTCAGCCAAAGAGACCGCCATCGACTGAGTCAACGAAACGATCCCGCCTTTTGAGGCGCCGTATGCTTCCCAATCAGCCTCATTCTGAAGCGCGCGGGTCGAGGCCACGTTGATGATGCGGCCGAAATCAGCCCCTTCGTTCAACGTCAAGAAAGCTTTCGAGCAAGCGAACGTCCCGACGAGGTTAACATCGATCACGCGTTTGAACGTCTCGACGTCGAGTTCGGTCATCGGTTTGACGAGTGAGGATACGCCACCGTTATTGATAAGCACATGGGCGGTGCCGACTTCTTGATGAATTACTTTGAATACGCTGTTCACATCCTCATGATCCCCCAAATCCATCTGATGGAACGTCACTCCTTCAAGTTGTGGGTCTTGCCCGATATCGAGTCCGACAACACGATATGTCGTGCTAAAATGGCGGGCCAGTTCCCGCCCGATTCCTTGGCTGACACCGGTTATAATCATCGTCTGTTTCATTGTCATCCCTCCTGAACAGTAGAATACCCTGATTGCATGAAAATGAGTCCTATCAGTTCGACCAAAGTGTTTGGTCAGACGTCGTCACGACGGTCGCACCTGCCTCAAGGGCGGCCTCGATTTCTTCAGACGACGAGATCAAGCCGCCGGCGAAGACTGGAATGTTTGTCGCTGCTTTCACGCACCGGATATATTTCGGGACGAGACCTGGTAATACCTCAATATAATCCGGTTGAGTGCGGTTGATGAGGCGATAACTCTTCTCGAGCGAACTCGAATCGATTAAAAACAGACGCTGCACCGTTTTAACTTGCTTTTGTTTCGCTTTTAAAATGACACTGCCTTTCGTCGAGATGATTCCATACGGTCGAAACGTCTGACACACATATTCGGTCGCATATTCATCCGCCTTCAGACCTTGAATCAAATCGAGATGGACGAACACTTGCTTGTCATGGGCCGCTAGTAACTGAAACACGGCATCAAGCCGGGCCACATGTACTTCAAGCAAGACGCCAACTTTGAATGGCCCTCTCACAAATGTCTCGAGGTCTTTCATGTCTCGGAGAGCAGGCAAAATCGTTTGACCTTCAATCATTCCCACACAACCTTTCTCCATTCCAGTTTCTCTCATTATCTGTACAACGTCATCCGGAAATCAAGGTTTACCGATTCAATATAGCGGGAAAATAATTTTAACTTATGCGCAGAGAGGGAGTAGTGACATGGTGAATGAAGTAGATGTACGGATTGAGACACCGACACCGGAGGAGCATCAACGCCTTCGCGTCAAAGCAGGCATGCCGAAGCGTTCCGACTCAGGCACGGTGAAAGGGATCGCTAACACGTTATACGGCGTTTGTTTATATAAAGACGACACGATGGTCGGGATGGGACGTGTCGTCGGGGACGGCGGCATGGTGTTTCATCTCGTCGATATCGTCGTCGATCCCGAGTGTCAAGGCCTTGGGCTTGGTAAATTGATCATGGAACGATTGATGGATTGGATCTTACAGGAAGCAGACGAGACGGCCATCATTAGTCTGATTGCTGACATTCCGGCAGACGGCCTGTATCGCCAGTTCGGATTTGACTATTCTCGTCCCGAATCGGTCGGGATGGAATATCAATGGAGTGAAAACTGATGGTGAAGCAATCCTTCCCTTTTTTAGGGGGTGACGTATGGACGTATTCAATGTAATCGTATTCCTCGGATTGGCACTCACCGTAATTTCGGTGCTCAGTTTGATTATCGAGCGGTTGTTCTTTCCTAGTATCCTCGCCTTCATTGCCATCGGCGTCGCGGTCGGCTTCTTTTGGGACGGGAATGAGGTCTTCAAAATCGCCGGGGAAATCGGGATTATTCTGTTATTCTTTCTACTCGGTTTAAAGTTTCCGCTGAGCGAGCTCGTCAAGCGAATGAAACAAGTGTGGAAAGCAGGCGTCCTAGATGTCCTTCTCGCCTTCGGGGTCACGATTGGAATCGCTTTGTTGTTTGGTCTCGACTTCTCACAAGCATTTTTGATCGGTGCCGTCCTCTATGCGACGAGTTCGTCGATTTCGGCGAAACTTCTCGAGCGACATTCTGAAAAACATGAAGATGTGAAAGAGTTCGTACTGGCGCTCCTTATCTTCGAAGACATTTTCGCCCCGCTCATTTTGACCGTGGCCCCGTTCATCATCCAAGACGAACCGATCGCTTTCACGGACATCGGGAAAGTGTTCGCCGGATTTCTGATTTTCGGAGTGCTCCTCTTCATCGGGTCTCGTTTCGTTTTGAACCGACAGCGGTTCGTCAAACATCTGTTGCGACAAGATGATGCGAGTATCGGTTTGATTGGATTGATTTTATTCTTTGCCGGGATCGGCATGGTGTTCGGCCTGTCCGAGATTCTCGGGGCGTTCATCGCCGGCATCATGCTTGCGGGCATCCACGATGTGCGGCCGTTGAAACGATTGACCGTACCCGTTCGCGACTTGTTCTTGCCGATTTTCTTCATCTCGTTCGGGATCTCCATCAATCTCGATCAAGGGGTCATCGTCAATGCCCTCTTCTTCGTCCTGATCGTTTGGGGCGTGTTATCGAAGTGGATCGTCGGACGCGTCGGGGGTCGCATGTATGGCTTGACGCGGGTGCAGGCGAACGAGGCCGGCTTCTCACTCGCTCCGCGTGGCGAGTTCTCGATCTTATTCACCGCCCTATCAAACGGAACGATCAACTTATTTGTCGGTCTCTATATTTTCGTCTCGGCCATCGTCGGCATCGTCTTGTTCCGCTTCTCTGAGATTCTTGCTAACAAGACGGAGGAAAAACTTGAGAAAGTACTTCCCGATGAGACAAAAAATAAAGAAGATCAATGATAGAACACAAAGGAGGACCTTCGCGTGAAGGTCCTCCTTTGTTCGTCAAAATGACGATGCTTGTTTCGACTGCTTTTTCTTCCGTTTCTTGCGCCAGATGAAAAAGACAATCAGACCGACGGCCAATAACCCATAAATCGCGTACGAATACACATCCAAATATCGTAAAATCGATTCCCAATTCTCACCGACACGGATGCCGATATAAATAAGAATCGTGTTCCAAATGACCGTTCCGGCCGTACTGAGGGTCAAGAACTTCAGAAACGGCATATTCGACATGCCGGCCGGTAACGAGATCAAGCTCCGTACGACGGGCATCAATCGCCCAAAGAACACCATCCAGCCCCCATATTTGTCGAACCAGGCATCCGCCCGTCGAACGTCAGCGATATCGAGCCGAATCCATTTCCCATATTTTTTCGTCCACCTCTCAATCTGTTCGACATCTAAATATAATCCGATCCCATATAACAAAATCGCTCCTAAAATGGCGCCCGCTGTTGCAGCGAAGATGACGATCGGGACGTTCAAATCAGTCTTCACGGCAAAGAATCCACCGAATAAGAGCACGACCTCTGATGGAATCGGCGGGAACACGTTTTCAATAAAGATCATGAACGCGATACCGAAATAACCGAACTGTTCAATGACCTGGATCATCCACTCTCTCATATCGTTCACCCTCCAATATCCCCTATTATACCCGTCACCACCCATCAAAAACCGTCCCGACGTGCTAAAATGAAGTACTTGAACGAAAGCGAGGAAACGACAATGACCGAACCGACACGTTGCCCTTGGTGCGGCACGGACCCCATGTACGTCCGTCATCACGACGAGGAATGGGGCAAACCCGTCCACGACGATCAGAAGCACTTCGAATGTTTGATCCTTGAGAGCGCCCAGGCCGGCCTCAGTTGGATCACCATTTTACGAAAGCGCGACAATTACCGGGAAGCCTACGCCAACTTCGACGTCGAAACGGTCGCCTCGTTCGACGAGACGGATGTTGAACGGTTGCTGGGCAATCCCGGTATCGTCCGAAACCGCCGGAAAATCGAGGCGTCAATCAATAATGCCAAGCGCTTCATCGAGATTCAACAAGAGTTCGGCACGTTCGATGCCTACATCTGGTCGTTCGTCGACAATACGGTGATCAACAACCAATGGGCGGCCAATGACGACATCCCCGCCACGACCGAACTGTCTCATCAGATCAGCAAGGATTTGAAACGGCGCGGGTTCAAATTTTTAGGACCGACGACCGTCTATGCCCATCTGCAGGCGACGGGACTCGTCAATGACCACCTGACCTCTTGCTTCGCTAAATAATTTGATTATTTGGTCAATCCTTCAATAAAATCGTGCACTTGATTCAGTTTTGTGACAAAATTTTGACATGGTGCATACCATAAACATTGAAAGCGTTTTCATTATGATTGAGGGGGATGTTTTATGAACGGGATTTTAATATCCATCACCGTTTACATGGCGCTCATGGTACTACTCGGCGTCATCGCCTATCGGCGGACGGAGAGCATCGGCGACTATATGCTCGGAGGGCGCGGACTCGGTCCCGCCGTCGCGGCTTTGTCGGCAGGTGCTTCCGACATGAGTGGTTGGCTGTTGATGGGACTACCGGGTGCGATGTTCGCGACCGGACTCTCGAGCGGATGGATCGTCATCGGGTTGACGATCGGCGCGTACTTGAACTGGTTGCTCGTCGCACCTCGCTTGCGGACGTACTCGTATTTGTCCGAGGATGCCATCACGATTCCAGATTTTTTCGAGAAACGTTTTAAAGATTCACGCGGCACGTTGCGATCGTTCTCGGCGGCTGTGACACTCATCTTTTTCACCCTCTATGCCACGAGCGGATTCGTGGCCGGCGGCCGGTTATTCAATGCCGTCTTCGGAATTGAGTTCGGGACGGGCGTCTTGATTTTGGCTTCTATCATTATCATCTATACGTTCATCGGAGGATTTTTGGCGGTCAGTTGGACGGATTTCGTTCAAGGGTTGATCATGTTGTTCGCCCTCATCCTCGTCCCGGCCATCGCCATCACGGCGACCGACGGCGTGAGCGCCGCCTTCCAGACGATCGGTGACATCGATGAGGCGCTGCTTGATCCGCTGACTGGTCAGTCGCTCATCGGCATCGTCTCGCTATTCGCCTGGGGGCTCGGTTACTTCGGGCAACCGCACATCATCGTCCGTTTTATGGCCATCGAGAAGTTACAGGACATCAAGAAGGCACGACGGATCGGCATCTCATGGATGCTGTTCACCGTCGTCGGCGCGATGGCGACCGGGCTGTTCGGACTCGCCTATTATACGCAGCGTGGACTTGAGATCGATAACCCAGAAAACATTTTTATTAATTTATCTGATTTATTATTCGTCGATCTCATCACCGGCGTCTTGCTTGCGGCGTTGCTCGCTGCCATCATGTCGACGATCTCGTCACAGCTCCTCGTCTCGTCGAGTGCTGCGACGACCGACTTCTATCAGAAGTTCTTCCGAAGAGACGCCAGCGACCGTGAGCTCGTCATGGTCGGCCGGATCACGGTCATACTCGTGTCGCTCATCTCGATTTGGCTCGCGTTCGGGGCGGATGATACGATCTTGAACTTGGTCGGTTACGCCTGGGCCGGCTTCGGCTCGTCGTTCGGGCCACTCATCCTGTTCAGCCTGTTCTGGAAACGGACGACGCGACAAGGGGCGCTCGCCGGTATGCTCGTCGGGGCATTCATCGTCATCCTCTGGAAAAACTTTGCCGCCGATTGGTTCGGGACCGTCGGTGAGCTCTATGAGATGATTCCAGCGTTCTTCTTGTCGAGCCTCGCCATTTATGTCGTCAGTCTGATGACACCACCACCGAGCTCGACGATCACGAACGAGTTCGAGGAAATGGAACACATCTTGAAGACAGAACGGATTTAACGATCGAAGTGCCATGCTACTATAGCCTGGCACTTTTTTTTGTCGCCTAACAAGGAAATTGACAGTCTATAGCGAAAGGTACATATAGATCAATTTGTATCATAAGAAAGGAAGTGACTCGTCCCTTGAAACGAGTAATCCCGTATAAACAAGCCATATTGACCTTGCCCCTCCTCTTTCTGTTCGGCTGTGCGACCGCCGACGTCGAGACGTCTACGGAGCAAACGGAGACCCCGGCACCAGAGACCGAGGCGGAGGAGCCGGCACCTGTTCCGGAAGAGCCAGAATCAGTCGTGACGACGACGTCCGTCTATGCGATTGGCGATATCTTGTTACACGACAGCGTATATAATGCCGCCAAGAGCGGGGACGGCTATGACTTCACTGCCGCCTTCGAACCGATCGCCCCGATTTTGACCGAGGCCGATATTGCCATCGCCAACCAAGAGAGCATGATTGGTGGCAGTGAGATCGGCTTATCGAGCTACCCGGCCTTCAACAGTCCGTATGAGGTCGGTGATGCGCTCCAAGACGCTGGCATCGACCTGGTGACGACGGCGAACAACCATACGCTCGATCGAGGTGTCACGGCCATCGAGAATTCGATTGCCCACTGGAACGAGATCGGTATGCCGTATACTGGTTCGTTCTTATCGGAAGCGGACAAGGCTGAGATTCGGACGTTGACGAAGAATGATATCTCGTTCGCGTTTCTCGCCTACACGTACGGCACGAACGGGGTCGTTCCGAAACAACCGTACCATGTCAACTACATCGATCTCGAGGCAATGAAGCCTGAGATTGAAGCGGCCGAACAAGCAGCCGACCTCACCGTCGTCTCGCTCCATTTCGGGAATGAATATGAGATACTCCCGAACGAGGCACAACAGACACTCGTCCAAGAGCTGTCTGACCTCGGGGTCGATCTCATCATCGGCCATCACCCCCACGTCCTCCAACCGGTCGCTTGGGTGGACGGCGCTGAAGGCAACCGAACGTTCGTCGCCTACTCGCTCGGCAACTTCCTGTCCGGCCAACAAGGGGACGATCGTAATACGGGTGGCATCGTCGGCATCGATGTCGTCAAGACCGTCGAAGCGGATGAGACGACGTTCGAACTCGCCAATCCGATGTTCTATCCGACGTTCACCCGGCGCTCTAGTGCGGACGGACCGTTCGAGGTCGTGCCGTTACAGACGGCAAAACCCGAGTTGTTCGATGCCACGAGCGAACATATGTCGCAATGGATGCCAGAACTCGAAATCGTTCAATGAAGGATCACTTTCACAAGTGATTCTTTTTTTTTGCCAAAAAAGGTTGCTTTACATGAAATCATCCGTTAGACTAAGTCGTATATTTATAAATACAGATGAATAATTATGTATAAGGGGTGTAAGGAAATGAAACAAAAACTCGTATTAGCTTATTCAGGTGGACTTGACACATCGGTCGCAATCAAATGGTTGGATGAACAGGGATATGACGTCATCGCCTGCTGTTTGAACGTGGGAGAAGGGAAAGACCTGGAGCGCATTCAACAGAAGGCACTCAAAGTCGGGGCCGTCAAATCGGTCATCATCGATGCGGTCGATGAATTCGTCAACGATTTCGCCCGTTACTCGATGCAGGCACATACAATGTATGAAGGCGTCTATCCACTCGTCTCTGCCCTATCGCGGCCGCTCATCTCGAAGAAGCTAGTCGAGGTCGCGCAAGCCGAAGGTGCCATCGCCGTCGCTCACGGGTGCACGGGGAAAGGGAATGACCAAGTCCGGTTCGAGGTGTCGATTCATGCGCTCGACCCGTCGCTTGAAATCATCGCGCCGGTCCGGGAGTGGAAATGGTCACGGGAAGAAGAAATCGCCTATGCGGCCGAGCACGGTATCCCGATTCCGATCGTCCAAGAAGAGCCGTTCTCGATCGACCAAAACATTTGGGGCCGGGCCGTCGAATGCGGCATTCTTGAGGACCCATGGGCCGCTCCACCGGCGAGCGCTTATGAATTGACGGCACAGCTCGAAGACACTCCGAACGAACCGACGTATGTCGAAATCGAGTTCAACGCCGGCGTACCAGTCGCCATCAATGGACAAGCAGCGACGTTCACAGCCATTCTCGAGCAGTTGAATATCGTCGCCGGGGCTCACGGTATCGGGAAAATCGACCATATCGAAAACCGGGTCGTCGGGATCAAATCGCGGGAAGTGTACGAAGCACCGGGTGCGATGACGCTCATCACGGCACACCAAGCGCTCGAGGCGCTCACACTCGTTCGGGAAGTCGCCCACTTCAAACCAATCGTCGAACAGAAATTGACGGAGACGATCTACAACGGTCTCTGGTACTCGCCACTGACGAAAGCGCTTCTCGCCTTCATCGATGAGACGCAACAGACCGTGACCGGTACGGTCCGGATGAAACTGTTCAAAGGACAAGCCATCGTCGACGGACGGAAGTCGCCGATCTCGCTCTATGACGAACATCTCGCGACGTACACGTCGGCCGACACGTTCGACCAACAAGCCGCCGTCGGTTTCATCAAGTTATGGGGACTGCCGACAAAAGTGCAAGCGGAAGTGCTCGCAGAGAAAGGAACGATGGTGCATGAGTAAACTATGGGGCGGCCGGTTCGAACAGACGGCCAGTGAATGGGTCGACGAGTTCGGGGCCTCGATTCATTTCGACGCCCAGCTCGTGTTAGAAGATATTGAAGGGAGCATCGCCCACGTGACGATGCTCGGGGAGCAGCACATTTTGACGGCGGACGAAGTCGCGCAAATCGTCGCGGGGTTGAAGACGCTAGCCAAGAAGGCACAAGCGGACGAATTGACGTTCAACGTCTTCCATGAAGACATCCATATGAACCTCGAGGCCCTCTTGCATGAAGAAATCGGCCCGGTCGCTGGCAAGATGCACACGGCGCGGAGCCGGAACGACCAAGTCGCGACGGATATGCACCTGTATTTGCAACGCCGTGTCCTCGAGACGATTGACGGGATCGAGGCCGTGCAGACGGCACTCTATGACCACGCCGCTCAAAACGTCGAATCGATCATGCCGGGTTATACACACTTGCAACGGGCCCAGCCGGTCTCGCTCGCCCACCACTTGCTCGCGTACTTCTGGATGCTCGAGCGCGACAAAGAGCGTTTCAGTGACAGCTTGAAACGGATTGACATGAGCCCGCTCGGAGCGGGTGCCCTGGCTGGGACGACATTCCCGATCGATCGTCATCGCTCGGCCGAGTTGCTCGGTTTCGCCAAAGTCTATCCGAACAGTCTGGACGCCGTCAGCGACCGTGACTTCATCTTAGAGTTCTTGTCGAATGCGTCGCTGCTCATGATGCACTTGTCACGGTTCTGCGAGGAGTTGATCCTTTGGAGCAGCGAAGAGTATCGGTTCATCACGATCTCTGACGTGTTCTCTACGGGATCGAGCATGATGCCTCAGAAGAAGAACCCGGACATGGCCGAACTCGTCCGCGGAAAGTCAGGTCGCGTCGTCGGCAATCTGATGGGACTTTTGACGATTATGAAGGGACTCCCACTCGCCTATAACAAGGACCTGCAGGAAGATAAGGAAGGCATGTTCGATACCGTCAAGACGGTTCAGGGCAGTCTCAGCATCATGGCCGGTATGATTCAAGACATGACGTTCCACACGGAAACGATGAAGCAAGCGACCGAACGCGATTTCTCGAACGCGACCGAACTCGCCGATTATTTGACGGCAAAAGGGATGCCGTTCCGTGAGGCCCATGAAGTGACGGGCACGCTCGTCCGGTATTGTATCGACCAGCGTCTGTATTTATCAGAATTACCGATCGAGACGTACCAAGCCCACTCTGAATTGGTTGAAGCGGATGTGTACGAGGCACTCTCGCCGGTGACGGCCGTCAAACGCCGCAACAGTTACGGCGGGACGGGCTTTGACTCAGTTCGGATTCAACTGACAGAAGCGAAAGAGAACCTACCGACACATGCGTAAACGATGAGGACCTGGTCAATTTGCGACCAGGTCCTCATTTTTCTACTTGTCAGACGAAAAAAATGATGTTAACCTAACTTTAGTCAACGTTAACAGAAAAGGGGTTTACATATTGAAAATTCATGATTTGACACAAGTTGCCATCGGTGCCGCCTTGCTTGCGAGCATCGGCTCCATCGCCATCCCGATCGGCCCCGTTCCGATCACCCTTCAAATGCTCGGCATCATGACGGTCGCTTCCGTGCTCGGCGCCAAAAAAGGCGGTCTTGCCGTCGTCGTCTACTTATTGCTCGGCTTGATCGGTCTACCCGTCTTAAGTGGTTCGGGCGGGCTCGCCCCGTTCGTCGGTCCGACGGTCGGTTACTTGATCGCCTTCCCGATCGCCGCCTTTTTGATCGGTTGGTTCTCGGAACGACATCGTACGTTCCCCGCCCTCGTCGCTTATAACATCCTGATCGGACTCGGCTTCGTCTATGTAGTCGGCAGTCTCGGTCTCCAAGCCGTGTTCGGACTGACGTTCATCGATGCACTCAAAGTGAATATCCCGTTCATCCTCGGTGACTTGATTAAAGCAGTGTTAGCTGCGGGCATCGCCTACAAAGTCTCAACGAACCCGCAAATGCGCAGAACCCTCGCCTCGTGAAGGTTCAAACGTTTCATCGGATAGAAGAGGTGGAACGTATATAGTATGGAAGGGGGTGTCCTGATGAGCGATTCAACGTTTAAAAAGCGCTTGATGAAAGCGACCCATATCCATCGCTCCCCGAAAGGACAGCGTCGCGGGAAAGACGAGCCGCAACGTGAAAAACGCGACACCGAGGCGTTCGAACGACGGTTGCGTGAAGCGAAGAGCAAAGTCGGAGAGATTCAAGAGAACATTGACCATATCGCCAGACGTTAACACCCTGTCCTCGGACAGGGTTTTTTGATGCGCTTCAGCACACGTTATACCGATGGTGATGTTTATATGTAGGATATATCATGCTCCGACTATCCCTATAAGAAAGACCCTCGTCCTGTAGACGAGGGTCGATCATCACTTCGAACGCGGCCGGATAAACAGCGCGACAATGAACGAGAGCGCGAGGACGACGAGTAGTCCGAGCGAGATGTCGTTGAAGCCGAGCAAGTTGAGTCCGACGCTGATGGCGACAGCGACATAGAAGCCACCGAGCGCCTTTTTGACGAGTTGCGAACTGAACCGTTGCAACTGCTTCGCCCCGATCGGTGAGCCAATCATCGCCCCGGCGATGAGCGCGAGACCATGCCAATAGTTTGCATCGGCCCCGGCGACGGCATAGTTGATGACGCCCGAGACGACGATAAGGAACGCCGCGGCGATACTCGTCCCGACGGCTCGTTTCATCTCGGTATTGAGCAGTTTGACTTGAAGCGGTGTCAATACGAATCCGCCGCTGACACCCATGAGTGACGAGATGAACCCGCCGAACAACCCGATAAAACCGAGGCGTGGGACCGACTCCGAGCCGACACTTCCTTCTTCATGTTGCTTCGACCGGAAGAACGAGACGGCAAAGTACGTCAGTAGCGCGATGTAGGCGAGCGAGATGACCGGCTTCGCACCGTCGAGCGTCTCAAGGTAGAACACGAGCGGCGTCGCCACCCACGTCCCGACGACACCGAAGGCGCCAATCATGAGGGCATGTTTCGGATTGACGTTCTTTAATTTAAGATGAGAGATCGTACCGGCCGTGGTCGACCCGAGCGTGAGCATCAGACTGAGCGCGATGGCCGCACTCGCCTCGTATCCGAAGACGAGTAGCAGCGGCGTGAGTAAGATCCCGCCCCCGATGCCGAAGAATCCGCTCAAAATCCCGATGAGCGTTCCGAGCAGTAGAAACGATAGTATTGCTGTGACATCCATGAAAAAACCTTCTTTCTTTCCTTTTCATAATTAATCATAACAAAAAAGGAGCGCTTTATGGCGCCCCTCGTTTATAATACCTTCTCTAAAAATCCGAATACTTTTTGACGATACTCGGTTTGGAACGAGCGATGCGACTGCACGTGCCCATCATTCTCGGTCACCCACAGTTCGACTTCCTCCCCGGCCTCGGCCAATTGTTCACTCTCGCTCACAGGGATGGCATCATCGCCTTCACTATGAATCAACAACACCGGTGCCTCGATTTGAGCGATATCGTCAATCGGCTTGACCACATCGGCATCGAGACCCGTGAACCACGGCGTCACCGTCATGATGACCGGTGTGAACGGAAAGTTCGGTAAATCGCTCCATACAGGCAAGTTTGTCTCGAGGTAGCCCCGGAGGTCACTGAACGGACTATCGGCGATCACAGCGGCCACGTCGGTCTCATCAGCCGCAGACAACGCCGTCGCCGCGCCCATCGACACCCCGTATAAGACGATCGGACCGTCCGAGCGTTCTTTCGCATAGGCGATTGCGGAAGCGAGGTCCGCTTGTTCTTTCGCCCCGACCGTCACACGGTCACCTTCCGAGATGCCTGACCCCCGAAAATCGAACGTCAGGAACTGATATCCTTGTTCATGAAACTCCGGAATCAATTCTTTGAGCGGCAAATCGGACTGCTCGCGGTTCTTCCCATAACCATGTGCGAACACGATCGTTGCGCGCGGTGTCGGGTGCGGGATCCACCACCCGTACAAATCGTGACCATCCTCGGCTTCGATGGTCACATTCTCGTATTTGACACCTAACGTCTTCGGCGTATACGTCAACGTCTCACGTTCGGGCGACGTCAACTGATCGCCGATGTGGGCCGAGATGCCCACGACGGCGAGAAACACGATGAGAAGCAACACACCGGTCGCAATCCCTATATATTTAACCCAACGATTCATCGCACTGCCCCTCTCCATTGTCCACTTGCTTTCAGTTGACTCATCGGAGCCAACTCCGTAAAGCGATTAACGCATGTTGTACCGGTTCCCATGTCTCAGACGGAATGACGTAACACGTCGCCTCCGCAATGTGAAACGTCGTCACATCGGCACGTCGGACGATATTTTCACCGATTGGACCGAACGGGTCACTGTTGACATCCGTATGGTCGAATGTCTTCCACACCCGCGCCCCGTCCTCATAAAGCGCGCACCCAAACGACTTCACCGGTCCGTCAATTCCATACTCGGCATAATGCCATAACGTCGTCGCATCGAGCGGTGAACCGAGATGTAGGATTTTTGCATTACGCTCGATCATGCGTTCGATTGGCGAACCCGGCCCAAAACCGACCTCAAGTGTATGTCCAGCCACGATCTCCTCGGCACCATTCCCCCACGCAGCGACCGACCACATCGGATGATCGCTCCGAAACACGTTCGGATACGTACGGAACAGTTCCGGGACACGGCCCATGCCTCGAGTCGGTGTCTTTTCCTGGTCATACGCCGGCATTTCCTCCCGGATCGTTGGCCACCACTCGACTGGGACGGGTGGGGCTTCCCATTCAGCCGGGTCTGAATTATCACTGCTTTGGGTCGCCATCATGATCAGCCCGTCCGGACCGACCGTATCTTGGAGCGCCTCGATGACGGTCTGAGCCCCGCCACATACCCATCCGAGCTTTGATAAGGACGTGTGGACGAATAGGGTGTCCCCCGGCTTGACGCCGGCACCCTGTAAGTGGGCAACTAAACTTGTTTTCGTTTCGATATGTTTCATCGGATTCACTCCACGATGAGCTGGATCGTCGACCCGCTCCTTGATTTTTTGACTTCAATCCGGGCGTCGACCCGGTCCTTCAATTCCTGAACGTGACTGATGACCCCGACGAGCCGCCCGCTCGATTGGAGCGACATGAGAAGCTCGATCGCTTGGTCGAGCGATTCAGCGTCGAGTGTCCCGAACCCCTCATCGATGAGCATCGTCTCAAGGCTGACCCCGCCACTCAGTTGCTGGACGACTTCGGCGAGTCCAAGGGCGAGCGACAATGATGCTTTGAACCCTTCCCCACCAGACAAGTTTTGGACGCGGCGTGACTGACCCGTATAGGCGTCAAAGACTAATAGTTCGAGACCGGACTTGGCATTTCCTCTCGCCGTCTCGATTTTCCGCTCCAATTGGAACTGTCCGCTCGTCATTTGATCGAGATGGACGTTGGCCGCATGGAGAATTTGATCGAAGAACGCCGTCTGCACGTACGTCTCGAACGTCAACTTTTGCGGATTCAGTCCTCGACCGGTGTCGGCGATCAATTTGACCGTCTCCAGATTCCGTTGATCCTCATCCGTCTTCTCCCGGAGCGCGTTCCATTCGGCTACGATGTGACGATGACGTTTCAATTGCCCGTCCGCCGTCACGAGTTGTTCGGACAGCGCTTCGAACGAACGGTTCTCCTCGTGCAACTTCTCCTGGAGCCGTTCAAGGTCTGGTCGCGGACGGTCCCCGATTTTATCGTTCAGCGCCTTGACGGCGTGTTCGAGCCGAACACCTTCCTCCAGCTCGGTCGTTTGGCGTTCGCGCAGCTCGGGCAGTTGCTCGACGCGCGCGCGATACTCCTTGAACACAACTTCAGTCAACTCAATCTTCTCGAGAGCAGCCTCCAGTTCAGCCGTCGCTTCGGAAAGACGAACATGCTCGAACTCGAGTTGTTCACCAAGGAGACGGAGTCGCTCCGCTTCCCCCCACTTCAATCGATTCAATTCTTCAAGCCGACGTTCATACGTCCCCACGTTTCGTTCGATGTGAGTGAGTCGCGTCGCGAGCTGATTCCGCTCGGTCTGCAACATTTCTAACGTCGTCCCATCCGGTTGACGCATCGACTGAAGCTGCTCTTGGACGGTTTGGAGCTGTTCGAACAACTTCTGTCGTTCATCTGCCTGCACACGCTTCGCCGTCTCGAGTTGCTTCAATTCGGTCGTGGTCGCGCGCAAGAGACGCTCCATCCGTTGTCGTTCTTCGGCTTCTTGACGCAACTGCCGGACGCGGGCGTCTTGGTGTTGCATCGCAGCGTCAGCCGCACCATCGAGCTTCAATTCAAGTCGAGCGAGATCACGTTCACGGATCAGCTCATCGAGTTGGCGTTTGAGCGCCCGATAATCCGCCCGTGCTTCATGTAGCTCAGCCTCGATCCGTTTCAGCGTCTCGATGGCTGAGCGATGACTGGCTTGGTCGATGGACGTCCCCGTTCGCTCGACGTGTCCGTGGGTCAATGAACCGCAGACCGGACAAGGTTCCCCCGCTTCGAGTTGCTCGCGCAGCGTGTCGGCCATGAGCGCATGCTCGGCCTCGACGAATTGGTCGACTTGCTTCGTCTGGGCAGTGAATTGTCGCTGGACTTCCTTCCCGTTGCGTTCACAGGCACCGAGTCGTTCCGTGACCTCTGCCACTTTCGCCTCGAGCCGAACCTGATGTTGGAGCTGACTATACAGCCGTTCGGCCTCGACGAGTTGGTCTGGGGCCGGTGCGTGTTCCAGCTTAGCCTCAAGTTCGCCTTCAGTCGCTTGGAGCTCCTTGAGACGCGCTTCTTCTGAGAACAGGCTGAGCGGCTCCAACTGGCGTTTCAAGTCATCCCGACGTCTCGTGGCCCGGTGCCATTCGTCGACATAAGGCAACATCTCGTCAATCGCATTGACGCGACTTGTGGCTTGATCTGCCTCCTGGCGCATGGTCGTGATGGCTTCTGCTTCTGCCTTCAACTCTTCCAGCTGTCTCGTGTAGCCTTCGTCTCGTTGACGGGATACGTCACGTTCACGGGTCAATCGTTCGATGTCGTGACGCACCGTTTCGGTACGTTGATAGAGCGGGCTGACGCTTGCCACTTGTTCAAGTCGTTGAATGAGCGTCTGGCGTTCTTCGCGCTCCTGTGCCGCTTCGCGGAATGCTTGGAGCGCGGTCGCGCGCACGTCCCGCTCTTCCATCAACTCGGCGAGCGTGGTCGCCTGATTCACTTCTCGACGCAGCGCCTCGAGCCGTTCTTCACCAGTCCGGCGTTGTGCCTGTAGCGAGTCCCTCGCCGCCAAGAGCCGCTCCTCCCGGGCGTCGAGCCACATCACGATGTCAGGCAAGTTGCGGGTCGACATGTCTTCGACGGCCTCATCTTCGAGCTCCAACAGTTTTAGACGCGTCGTCTCGACCGCCCATTCGACACGTTTGCGGTACTTGCCGTAACGTTCAATCCATTCTTCCTGAAAGGCGCGGTACGCCTCCGTCTTGAAGATCGATTGTAAAATCTGTTGCTTCTTCGTCGAATCAGAATCGAGGAGCTGACGGAACTGGTTCTGCGGTAACAGCAAGATTTGACTGAATTGCTCATAGCTCAGCTGCAACAACGATTCAATCGTCTGCTCGACATCGCTTACTTTCGTCGCGAGCGGCTTCCAGGTGTCCTTCCATTCATAGAGCACCGCCTCATGCGGAATCGGCGTCTTGTTTTTCGGGTGCGGTTGTTGCGGCTGCCGGACGATGCGATACCGTTCGTCGCGAATCGTGAACGAGAAGTCGATTTCGGTCTTCCGTTCCGGGTCCGCGTATTGGCTTCGGAAGTCGCTGGCGTTCCGGAGCGCCCCACTGGCCCGGCCGTAGAGCGCGAACGTCATCGCGTCAAAGATCGTCGTCTTGCCGGCACCGGTCCGGCCGCTGATGACGAACATCGAACGGCCCTCGAGTTGCGTGAAATCGATTTGTTCCGTCTCGGCGTAAGGACCGAAGGCGGTGATGGTCAATTGTTGGGGTCTCAAATCGATTCCTCCCCTTCTAAGAAACGTCGCACCGTCGCATCGGCATCGCGGCCATGGACGGCTTTAAAGAAGTTCATATAGACGTCTTCGACCGATTGCCGCTCGAGTTTTTCCCGTTCGAAGCGAGACGTCTGGTCTTGGCGACGCAACAACTCCAGTTCGAGATGCAAGATGTTCGGATAGACTGTGCGTAACTTCGCCATCGGGTCGAACAATGCGCGTTCATCGGTCAAGACGATTTTTAAATAGTCGTCGACGGCCTCGTCTTGATAAAATGACGGGTCGAGCAACTCGTTCAGCGTCCCGGTCAAGATGCGCAAGTCTCGACGAGCTGTTAGCGGGCGCCGACGGCGTGTCCATCCCCCGTCCCACTCGATGATGTCGACCGATTTCACATGGGTCGCCTCAGAGAACGAATATTTCATGAGCGACCCGCTGTACGCGATGCGGTCGTCGCGGATGGCGTCACGGTTATGCAGGTGTCCGAGCGCCGTATAGCCGAACGGGGCGTACAGTCCTTTCGCGACTTGCCCGGCCGTCCCGACGGACAGTTGCCGTTCGGAATCGGTCTCGAGGCCGCCGGCGACAAAACTGTGCCCGACGGCAACGGCTTTCGGGTCGATCGTCCCGTAAGATTCCACGACCGCGGCGAGTGCGTCATGATGGGTCCGAATCGACTCGTCGCCGAACGCATAACGGATGCGCGCCGGTTCCAGGAACGGCATCAAATAAAACGGGACGTCGTTCACGACAATCGGCTCTGTTCCCGGGTCATATTTCCCGACGATATGGAGACCGACTTTCGTCAACAGTTTGGAGCTGTATTGGAGCCGCTCGGCCGAATCGTGATTGCCGGCGATGGCGAGCACGGGGATGCCCCGCTCGAGGACGAGCGCACGCCACATCTCATCGAGCAGATCGACGGCCTCGACGGGCGGCACGGCCCGGTCGTATAAATCACCGGCGACGACGATGGCATCAGGCTTCTCCTCGTCGACGATGTGTAAAAATGATTCAAATAATATATATTGTTGTTCTTCTGTCATGTGGCGACCGTGGACGATTTTACCTAAATGCCAATCGGCCGTATGTATCCATTTCATGCGACTTCACCTCTGATTCCATTCTAGCATTATTCCGGTGCACGATTCGACGTCTTGACACTTGTTTTCGAAACAGCGAAAGTTAATAGGAAAGGGGGACGAATCATGGAGTCCACATCCACATGGCAAGCGTTTCTACGCTTGTTCCGTGTCGCTCGACCACCGAAAGGTCTGTTTATCGGCGCTGTATTGATTTCATTGCTCCAAGCGATGGCGTCACTCGCCATCCCGCTCATCTTGCAACGCGTCGTCGACAATTGGAGCGAGGCCGCACTCGACGCCCGCCTCGTCGCGATTTTCGTGACGGCATTTCTTATCCAAGTCATCTCGAGCGCGATTTCGATTTACTGGTTACATATCGTCGGACAACGCGTCGTCGCCAATTTGCGGACGACATTATGGGAGCATCTCGTCGCACTGCCAATCCCGTTTTATGACGGCGTCAAATCAGGCGATCTCGTCTCGCGGTTAAATAACGATACGACGACATTGCAGCAACTCTTGTCCGAACAGAGCGTCCGACTCTTGACGTCGTTCGTCTCGGTCATCGGCGCCGTCGGCATCTTGTTCACGCTCGATTGGCAGATGACGCTCGTCATCTTGTTCTCTGTACCGACGACGCTCTTGATTGTCATCCCACTCGGACGGAAACTTCGCAAAATCGCCAAGGCGACACAACACGAGCTCGGCGACTTGTCCGGATTCTTCGCCGAATTGCTCGGAGAGATTCGGCTCGTCAAATCACAGGCGACTGAATCCGTCGAGGTCGCAGAAGGGAAACGCCGAATCGAGCGTCTCTTTGCCCTCGGTGTGCGTGAAGGACGGATTCAAGCGATTTTGATTCCGCTCTTGAACGTCACGTTGACCGCGATGCTCATCGCCATTCTCGGCTTCGGGGCTTATCGGGTCTCGACCGGCGCCTTGTCGACCGGCTCGTTGCTCGCGTTCATGCTGTATTTGTTCCAAATCATCACGCCGCTCATCACGATGACGGAGTTTATCACCCGGCTCCAGAAAGCTCGCGGCGCGACCGAACGAATCTCCGAGCTGCTCGCCATCGAGCCAGAACCGTATACGGATGAACCGTCGACGATTCGGCAATCGTCGCTCGCGTTCGAGGGTTTGACGTTCCGCTATGGCGACCAACCTGTGATTGACGACGTGTCGCTCACCATCCCGTTCGGTGCCACGACGGCCATCGTCGGTCGTAGCGGTGCCGGCAAGACGACACTGTTCGCCCTCGTCGAGCAGTTCTACCTCCCGTCGAGCGGTCACATCTATTACGGGGACCGGGACATCGCAACGTATGGCCGAAACGAATGGCGACAAGTCATCGGCTACGTCGCCCAAGATTCACCCGTCCTATCCGGGACGGTGCGGCAAAATATCTTGTACGGCTTGACCCGGTCCGCGACCGAGGATGAGATTCGTCACGCCTGTGACATGGCCAACGCCTGGTCGTTCATCGAGGCGATGGCGGACGGGCTCGACACAGAGATCGGTGAGCGCGGCGTCCGCTTGTCGGGTGGTCAACGACAACGACTCGCCATTGCCCGGGCGCTGTTACGCGACCCGCAAATCTTATTGCTCGACGAGGCGACGTCAAGCCTTGACTCAGAATCTGAGCGCGTCGTCCAAGAAGCGCTCGACCGGCTCATGACAGGACGGACGACGCTCGTCATCGCCCACCGGCTCTCGACCGTTCAACATGCCGACCAAATCGTCGTGCTCGAGGACGGCGGCATTAGTGGGCTCGGGACGCATCAAGAGTTGCTTCGAGACAACGCGCTCTATGAACGACTCGTGAAACAACAACTTTTAGGAGGCAATCAATTATGAAGACAATCGGATTTATCGGACTCGGTGTGATGGGTCAATCGATGGTCAGAAACTTAATGAAGGCGGGATTCGAAGTCCAAGCGTATACGCGGACGAAAGAGAAGGCGGCTGATTTATTGGCGGAAGGTGTCCGCTGGTGTGATTCGGTCGAAGCCGTCTGTCAAAACGCCGATGCCGTCATCACCATCGTTGGCTACCCGTCTGACGTCGAGAGCCTTTATTTCGGGGACGGTATGATTTTGCAGTCGGCCGAGCCGGGAACGCTCGTGATCGATATGACGACGTCTTCGCCGACGCTTGCCGAACGTATCGCTGAGGCGGCAATCGATCGCAGCTTACTCCCGCTCGACGCACCGGTCACGGGTGGCGATGTCGGTGCGAAGAACGGGACGTTGTCGATTCTCGTCGGGGGCGGCGAATACGCCTTCACGAAGGCACGACCGCTGTTCGAGGCGATGGGCCAATCGATCGAACGGATGGGCTATGCCGGGAGTGGCCAATATGGAAAGCTCGCCAATCAAATCGCAATCGCCGGCATCATGATGGGCAACGCCGAGATGCTCGCCTTTGCGAAACAAGCCGGGCTCAATCCCGATCAACTGCGCCAGACGATCCGAGGCGGCGCAGCCGGCAGCTGGACGCTCGAGAACCTTGTCCCGCGGATGATCATCGAGGACTACGCTCCTGGTTTCTTCATCAAACATTTCATCAAAGATATGAAACTTGCCCTCGAGAGCGCAGACCAGTTGAATATCAAACTGCCGAGCCTCGAGTTGGCTCATAAACTGTACTCGATCCTCGAAGAGAACGGCTACGGCGAGAACGGGACGCAGGCGCTCATCGAATACTACATGCACCAGGACGTTTGAATCGGCTCGCTCGTGGAATTAGTAGTACAGAAGGGAGCGATGTAAGATGCCATGGAATATGAAAGATTATCCGGAATCACTGAAAAACTTCGACCCGCTCGTCAAAAAGAAAGCCATTGATATCGCCAACGCCTTGCTCGCCCAAGGCTACTCCGATCAAAAGGCGATTCCGATCGCCACGGAACAAGCGAAAAAATGGCATGAACATGCCTCAAAAGAAGAGAAAGACGAGTTCCGTGACGCTCCCGACCCACAAAAGTCGGATCGGCACGGGACATAAAAACAACCGGTCGGCTCATTCAGCCGACCGGTTGTTCGTTTGCTTCTGTTTCTGCCTTGATTTCGACGTACAGTCCGGCGAGCGCCGTGTTGATATAAGGTTGCACGAAGATATAGGCCAATCCGCCGGTGAATAAGACGAGCACATACCAACCGATGAAACTCGCATATAGACGAAGCATCGTGCGCTTGTGTCCAAACATGAGACGGCGGCTTTCACGCATCGCGCCGAAAGCGGATAGTTCCGGGCGGTCCCGTAGGACGAATGGGACGATCCGATACGTCAAATAGAACCAGATTCCCGGCACGATCAAGAACAGCATGAGCACGTTCAAGCCGAGATAAAAGACGGCATAATACGTGACGGCACGCATGTAATCTTTGTGCGAACCGAACGCTTCGAACAGCAGACCGATCGACGGTTTCTCGGCTTTGGCGATGTCGAGGAATACCCAGTTGCGGCCAAGTTCTAGCGGAGCGAGCAAGACGGTCGCGGTGTATAGCAAACCGATCGAGACGAACAGGATGCTCGGGTCGGTCGATTCTAAATCGAGCTGCGTCGTGATGACCGCTTGAACGAGCATCGTTGCCACGACCGCAAGGAGCGAGATGCCCCAGTTCCCGGACAACATCCGAAGGGCAAATTGTTTATAGACTGATGATTGCATGACTTCACCTACTGTATCGTTTTTTTCATTATAGCAAAAAAACAGTCATCCGACTGTTTTTAGCGTGTCATCGTTTCCTTGATGGCGTTGAACTTCTGCTCATCTAGCTGTCCATCGGTCCTTACACCACTACCGACATGGACAAAGTCAATGCCTAATCGGTCGACGAGTTGGGACACGTTGTCCGCCGTGATCCCAGCGCCTGGAAGGATGTTCATTTCCGCGACGTCGTGCATCGCGCTCAACCGCTCTAAGCCCTCTAATGCCGTCGCTTGACCGCCAGACGTCAGCACATGGTCCACTTCAGGGAAATCATTCAACACGGTGATGGCGTCCATCAAATCGACCGCGTCATCAATGGCCCGATGGAACGTCAATGCCATCTCGCCCTTATGTTTAATCACTTCCCCGAGCAGTGCCTCATCGATGCGCCCGTCATTCGTCAAAGCACCGAACACGATGCCATCGGCTCCGAGCTCACGACACAGACCGACGTCTGCCAAAATCGTCTCCGCGTCCGCCTCATCATAGACGAATGAGTCTGCATGCGGACGAATCATGACGTGGACCGGAATCGTCGCTTGTTCGAGCACGTTTCGAATCGTCCCGAAACTTGGTGTCGTCCCGCCAGCTCGCATATCCGCAATCAATTCGAGACGGTCCGCCCCGTAACGCTCTGCCTGTTTCGCTTCTTTCAATGTGGTCACGATCACTTCAATCATGTCTTCTGCCTCCTTATTAAGGTGCGAAGCGCCATTCGACCTCGTGCTCCGCTAACGCACGTTTCCAATCTGCGGGCTCCGGGAAATCCGAGATGATTGTCGTCACCTTGGAAAAATCGGAGACCCGATACCGCTTTTGTTGGTTGAACTGGGTATGGTCGGCCAGTAGAAAACATTGTCTACTTTGGTCGAGTACCGCTTGCGTCACGGTCGAGAGACCGTGAGCATCACACGTCAAACCGAGCGAGGGATCGACCCCCTCGACAGAGAAAATCGCCATGTCAAACATGTACGTCTTTAACTGCTGCAAGACGTGTTCGCCGACGGTGACGAGATGCTTCGGATCAATCGTGCCGCCGAGCAGTTGGATGTCCCCCGTGAAGACGCCTTTGGCCCGTTGCTCGAAGAGCGCCTTTGCCGCCATGAGTGACGGTGTGACGACCGTCAAATTTCGTCCGCGAAGTCTCGCGGCGACTTGTTCCGGGGCGACCCCATGACCGATGTAAAGGAGGGTATCATCCTCGACGAGCTGAAACGCCGTATAGGCGATGCGACGAATCCCGTCCATGTTTGAAATCATCATCGGTTGGAACGATACGCTTTGATGGAGCACCGCCCCGCCATACACCCGTTTGATGCGATGTTCTTTTTCAAGTTCTTCTAAGTAGCGGCGGATCGACTCCCCAGAGACGTTCAACCGTTCAATCAATTCACTCGTCTTCACTTTGCCTTCTCGTTCAATCCATTCCACAATCTTTTGCTTACGTTCTTCTCCAATTAAAGACACTTCCCTGCCTCCTCCGCAAATATCGCTTCCTTTCTCAGTGTAGCGAACGGATGTAAATTTAACGTAAACAGAGAGTAAAGAACGGGCAAATCCAACAGATTTTTCGCTCATTTCGACGAAAATCAACAGAAATCCACAAAAAAGACAGTCGAACGTTGACGTCTTGCTTTCAATCCCGAGCGCATCTCATGAAAATGACCGGCCTTCTCTCCGTGTCCTCCGAGAGCTTGCCGGTCATCGAAACATTCATTTCCGTTTTTGGAACAGTGGTACTTTCGGTTCAGTGCCGGAGCGAATCCGCTGCCAGTTCGTGCGGTGTTTGATGATGATGAACAAGGCGAGCGGAACGATGACGATGAGCGGCAGCCAATCTTTCGCGATGACACCATACGTGACGACGGTCACGAGCCCCACGGCTGCGGCAGCCATCGAAGATAGCGATACCATCTTCGAAACGAACAGCGTCACGAGGAACGTCCCGACGACGACGACGAAAAACCATGGGAACGCCGCGAGCAGAACGCCTGCACTCGTCGCCACCGATTTTCCGCCTTTGAACTTGGCAAACACCGGATACGAATGACCGATGATGGCCGGGATCCCGGCGAGTAGCAAGCTCATCTCGCTCCCGAAGAGGAGCGGTAATAGCGCTGCGACCAACCCTTTACCCATATCCCCGAGCAGAACGAGCGTGCCGGCTTTTTTGCCGAGCACACGGAACGTGTTCGTCGTGCCCAAATTCCCACTCCCATGCTCCCGGACGTCGACCTTATAGCCGAGTTTTCCGACGATAAGAGCAAACGGAATCGCACCGAGTAAATAGCTGATTAAAATGATGATGATTTCTGTCATGTAAGGCATCGCAATTCCCCTTAATCCATTAATTGCTCGAGATAGTGCTCAAGCGGGACGTTCGCCTTGTGGACGTCAGTCGCATGCTCTACCCCGATATAGCGTAAGTGCCACGGTTCGTACATATAACCGGTTTCGGACTCATATGCACGTTGATAACGGACGATGAATCCGTACGTGTGGGCATTGTCGGCCAACCACTTGCCCTCTTTCGTCTGTTCTAGACTTTGTGTCAATTGATAGCCGACCGAGGCACTCGAAACATCGATGGCGAGCCCGGTCTGATGTTCCGAGTGTCCTGGTGGTGCCGAATATTTCATCGCCTGTTCTTTCCCGTCCCGGGCTACATAGTTATTGAACAGTTGCACTTGATAATCGTAGGAACGGAACGCACTCGTCCCTTTCAACTCAATGTCGGCCGCTTTCGCGCCCGTCATGAGCTTCTCGATGGCCTGTGCCGCTTCTTTACGAAGCATCTTCCGCTCCCCGGTCGCCGATTCGACGAAATCGATATTCGCCGTCACGAGATCGGCTGGTTTATAGCCCGCTGGCAAGGCGATTTGCTTATTGACAAGGATGAGTGTGTCGAGCTTCAAATTCGCCGTCCCATTCTGTTCAAGCGGTTCGCTCGGCGTTTCAGTCGGCTCCTCTACAGGAGGGGCCTCGGCAACCGGCGCTTCTTCTTCAGGCTGATCCTCGGAAGGCTCTTCCGCTGTCGGTTCCTCCGTTTCCGGAGTCGGTTGTTCTGCTTGCTCGTCTTCTTTATCCGTCGGCGTTTCGGCCGGAGTTTCTGTTTGTTGTTCGGTTTCGGCCGGTTTGTTCTCGGCTTCTTCCGTTTTGCTTTGGTCGCTTGTGGTACAACCCACTAATGTGAGCGTCAAGGCGCAGCACACCATCAGCATAGATGGTTTTCGCATGCGATCTTCCCCTTTCATTGTACAAAAAATACCGTCAAGATATGATACCATACTGACGGTACAAAAGAACCACTGTTATAAGACGGGACTCATGACGCGCATATACATGTCATGCCACTCAGGAAACTCACGGTCGAGTCGAATCGGTTTGAAGTCACCTCGTTTGACGACGACATGTGTCGTCTTTGCCGAACCGACGAGATGACCGTTTTGATCAGTCAACTCATAGCCATAGACCGTCCGGACCTTCGAATAACTATCGACCCAAACTCGTACGTGGACTGTGTCTCCGTACGTCACGCTCTTCTTATAATCGACCGAGACGTTCGTCACTGGGGAAACAAATCCAGCTTCCTCCATGTCTTTATATTCGACCCCTAGCTGGCGCAACAATTCGGTGCGTGCCATTTCAAGATATATTAAATAGTTTGCATGATAGACGATGCCCATCATGTCGGTCTCCTGATAGCGGACCGGAATCTGAATCGTATGCATTGAATCGTCCTCACTTTCAACTTGATTATATTATAACTTGGTCTTAATATCTACTACTAAAATCCGATTCAATTCACTGTCTTGTGACGATGCTTCGATCAAACGATATGATTGTCTCGCGATCGCTTCATCGATCAACGATAGGGCCGTCCGTGCATTCGGTCGGTCGATTTCTTTTAGACGGTCAAGGAGTGCCTGACTGACATCTTCATCACACGTATAGCCGAATTTTGCGGCATACTTCTTGGCGATATCGACGAGCTGTTCAAGCGAGTAGTCCTCGAAGTGAATCGTCCGTTTGATTCGGCTGTTGAGCCCTGGGTTTGAGTCGATCAGGCGACGCATTGGTGCCTCATAGCCCGCCATCACGACGACGAGGTTGTCTCCATGCTTTGGCATCTCGTCGACGAGCGTATCAATCGCTTCGCGCCCGTAGTCGTTCGGCCCTCCATTCAGGCTGTATGCCTCATCGATCAACAACACGCCACCGAGCGCATCGCGAATCGCGGCTTTCGTTTTTTGTGCCGTTTGCCCGACATAGCCGCTGACGAGATCGGCCCGGCTGACGACTTTCAAATGTCCTCGTTTCAAATAGCCCGTCTTCTTCAAGAGCTGGGCGTACAGGTGGGCGAACGTCGTTTTTCCGGTCCCGCTGTTCCCGACGAGGGCGGCATGGAGCTGGACGGGTGCCGTCTTCAACCCGAGTTCACGCCGACGCTTCTGAATCGTCACGAGTGCCTCGATCTCGCGCAGTTGACGTTTCGCCTCATCCATCCCTACCAAATCGTCGAGTGTCGGACCGGACGTATCCTCGGTCGCATCCATATCAAAATCGACTTCTGTCAGGAGCGCCATCTCGTCGAGTGGGGCGTCGGCACCAAATCGCGACCCTTTCTTGAACATGGCGTCGAGTAGAATGTTGTGCACCGTCCGCGCGTTGCCGAACGTCGCGTCGACCCGTTCCCGGTCGATTCGCGCAATCAAGGCGCGTTTCGCTTCGACCGTCAGGACGTAGTTGTTCTCCGCCGCCACTTTTTCACCGATGGCGACGAGTTCGTCATCACTGTAATTCGGGAGCTCGTAATGGTTGGATTCTGGGAAGCGGGAACGAAGTCCCGGGTTCGCGAGCAGAAAATGACGCATTTCTTCCGGGTAACCGGCGAGAATCACGACAAATTTTCCCGCATACTCCCCGCTCGTCATCGCGGCGACGAGCGTGTCAATGGCTGCTTGTCCATAGTCACTCCCACTCGCATCTTGACGTTTCAAGGCATACGCCTCGTCGATGAATAAGACACCGCCCTCGGCTTCCTTCACCTTGTTCATGACTTGTTCTTCCGTTTGACCGACGAACGCACCGACGAGACTCGACCGGTCCGCCTCGACGACATCGGGACGTGCGAGCAGACCGAGCTCGAAATAAATCTCGGCCATGAGACGCGCGAGCGTCGTCTTGCCGGTCCCTGGATTGCCGGTGAACACGAGATGGAGTGAAGGTTGGTGTTTGGACGAGAACCCCGCTTTCTCACGCTCTTTCTGGAACAACAAGAACCGATACCATGCTTTGACACGTTGCTTCACGTCAGACAAGCCAATCATCGACTCAAGCGACTCAATCGCACTCGACCGTGTCGCTTCAGTTTGTTCTGGTAACAACGCAACGATCGCGTCGAGTCGTTCCTTGACGAGACCGACTCGTTCGCCGAAGCGGTGAAACGCCTCGCGGCTGAAATAATTCCCTTGCATCGACGCCAAGAGCGAGGCCGTGTCGTCTTCGAGCGCGGCCACTTCTTGCATCGCTTCGATGACGACGATGAACAGACGTTCGAGTTGCCCTTTAAACTCCGAGTCCCGTAAATCAGATTTGGCGCGGTCAATCTCATCGTGAAGCTGCTCGAGATGTTCGAGCAACTCGGATGTCTTCGACTCATATTCGGTCAATATTTGAACTTTCATCGACGCGTAATCCGTCTCACGCAGCTTCGGCCACTCGACATGCAGCTGTTGCTTGTGGCGCCGCAAAAGATCATACAATTGACTGACACGAAGGGCTGGCGGCAAAGCACCGAGCGACTCCAACTCTTTCACCCAACGAGTTAACAGCGGGTCGATCGACTGACGGTGCTGTAACCGTCTCGTCGCGAGTAGTGTCAGTGTGCGAATCAATTCTTGACGATGCCCGGTCGCGCGTGACCAATGGGCGTAGGACAGGAGAGCCGCTTCATCGACGCGCCCACCTTCTTCCCAAGCCGTCAAATCGGTTTGGACTTGCTCCAAGGTGATCTGTTTCATAATATTCTCCTTTTTAGACGACAAAGGAGCCGACGTCTCAGTCTGCTCCTCGCCGGATTATCGTGATTCAAAAGAAGTCATGCGAATCGAATGGAACAACTTTCCGTTGTTACGCGACTCGGCGGCGAGCAGGATTCGCTCGTTCGCATCGACGTAATAGGTCACCGCTTCTTCATTCTCATCTTCACTGAAAATCGATGGATACTTCTCGACCCATTCCGCTGGGACGGCTTCCGGTGTTTCTTTCTTGACGAACGCTTGTGCCGTACGACCGATGATATCGACATCGCCTTCGCTCGAGCCAAGTGTTCCGTCGTCTAGCCATTTACGAATCTGTTCGTTCGTCGCCCGCGACAAGAACGGGTGCGGGGCGACCGCGCCTGAACTCGTCTCTTGGCTATTCGTCTCATCGCCGTCCGGATTGAACTCACGATAGACGGTCCCGTCCCACTCGGCACGGGCGCCGACGTTCGGGCCCTCTACGACCTCGGACACGAAGTGCCCGTCTTCGTCATATGTCACTTTATATTCACGAACTTCTAACGTCTCCCCGTCTTCCGGCAACTTTTTCTCTTCATAGCCGATGACCACAGACGTATAGAACGGCTCGGCCCGATTGGTGCGGCCGTCGTCGTCATTTAAATTGGTGACCAAATAAAAGTTATAGGCGAGCAGGGCGCCGACAATGAGAATACCGGCAAAAATCACCCAACTCAATCGCTTCTTTACGTGTTGTTTCATAGAATGCCCTCCCAATCTTCTTCACTTACTATCCTACACTAGCGAGAGGGTCCTGCAAAACATTAACCACTAAAAAAGGCCTCCGTATGGAGACCTTTCAACTTATCCGAGTTTATCTTCTTCGTCTTTATACGCTTCAATCCACTTGTCCCGCTCGTCCGGTTCGTCGGCCAAGTCCTTGAACAAGGCGACGATCATCAGAATCAAGACAAAGATGAACGGGAAGGCGACGAGAATCGCGACCGCTTGTAGCGCCCCGAGCCCACCTGCATATAAGAGGACGGCAGCGATTGAGGACTGGATGAAGCCCCAAATCAACTTGATGCGCATCGGCGGGATCAGTTTCCCGTTCGTCGTCAGCATTCCGAGCACGTAGGTGGCCGAATCCGCTGACGTGATGAAGAATGTCGAAATCAGGAAGATGGCCACGATACTGAGTACCGTCCCAAATCCGCCGAACGTCTCGAACAAGGCGAACAACCCGACTTCCGTCCCAATCTCGTTGACTTGGTCGATCAGTGCTGCGCCGCCGAACAAGTCAGCCCAGATCGCCGATCCACCGAAGACAGAGAACCAAAGTAGACCGAACGATGTCGGAACGAGTAGAATCCCGATGATGAACTCACGAATCGTGCGACCTTTTGAGACGCGGGCGATGAACGTTCCAACGAATGGTGACCATGAGATCCACCATGCCCAATAGAAAATCGTCCACCCGTTGATCCATTCCCGTTCGACAGGTTCAAATGCACCCGTACGGAAACTCATCGTCGGCAACTGTTGCAAGTATGTCCCAATCGTCTGTGTGAACAAATCGAGGATGAACGCACTCGGTCCAGCCACTAGTGTTGCCCCGAGCAAGACGATGGCAAGGAAGATGTTCGTGTTACTCAAGATTCGAATCCCTTTCTCGAGACCCGTCGAAGCACTGATCATATAGAGCACCGTCACGACGGCGATGATGATCAGTTGTGTCGAGAACGCGTTCGGCACGCCTGGAATCAAGTAATGCAAACCACCTGCGATTTGCTGGGCCCCGAAACCGAGCGAAGTAGCGACACCGAAAGCGGTCGCAATGACGGCCAAAATATCAACGGTCTGTTTGACCGGACGTTCATAGCGGTCATTGACGAGCGAACCGATCGTCTCTCCGATCGTCGCCGGACGACCTTTGCGGAACGTCGAGTAAGCAATGGCGAGCGCGATCATCGCATAAATCGCCCACGGGTGGAAGCCCCAATGGAAGAATGAATAACGCATCGCAGTACGCGCATCGCCTTCAGGCGTCGGTGATTCGAATGGTGGTGCGTGGAAATGCGACAACGGTTCTGCCGCCCCCCAGAAGATGAGTCCGATCCCCATCCCGGCACTGAACAACATGGCGAACCATGTCATGTAGCTGAATTCTGGTCGGTCCGTATCTTTTCCGAGTCGAATCGAACCAAATCTTGAAAAAATTAAAAAGACGGCGACAAGTAATATTCCGGTCGCACTGAGTAAATAAAACCAACCCATCCCGTTCGAGAGCCAACCTTGTAACTTCGTCGTCACGTTCAAGAGACTCGCGTTACCGAGGAGGCTCTCCGGGAAGACGCCCCAAATTGTGAACAAGACCGTAATGATGGCTGAAACGAGAAAAACGGTCGTCACTTGGCTTTTTCTTTCCATAATCTCACTCCTATTCAATTTTCTTATTTTCATATACGTTTTCCACCGTAACATAGTTTATAAACCCGACTCAACCCCTCGGCGTGTAATCGCGCCGCTGACAAAAAGAGTGACGATTCGGTTTCGTCACTCTTGCGGCTTCGGTTCTAACGAGACGATCAATGTCTCGTCCACGACGTAATAAGGCCGTTTCGGCAACACTTTTAAATACCCGCCTTCACGTAATCGTGTCAAATCAAGTTGTAACGTCTGTTGGAATTTTCGGAGCGGTAATTTTTTTTCTTGTTCGAAATATAAATCGAGCGCCCGCTGGACTTGATCCATCTCATAGACCACTTCCCGTTCAGTTTCGGGAACGATGTGAAACGTCTCTTTCGACATGTAAAATCGCTGCCTCGGTTTGCCGGGTAAATGTTTTTTCAAACGCGAAAGATCGATTTCCTGTGCTTCATCGAGGAGCACCGTCCGATTGACGCCTTTCGGCAACGTCTGCTCATACTCGTGGATCGCCTCCCGCAACTGAGGAAGCGTGATGTCGACTTCCTGTTCCGTCACTTCCTCTTTTTGCGTCAGCCGTTGCCACCAGTTTTTGCCTGATTTCGTTTGTCGCTCCATACACTCCCCCCTCTCCCCATTCTCTTCCCGATATCGTGCACCGTCTCACCTTATATTCGCACATTCACTAAAAAAACCTTCCTTTTTTCAAAGGAAGGTCAGTTGGCTTATTTCAATTTGTTACGGAGGACCATCTGCAAGATTCCACCGTGACGGTAGTAATCGATCTCGACTTCAGAATCGAAGCGGGCGACGACTTTGAATTCAGTCACCGTACCGTTCTCATGAGTCGCTTTGACGTTCAGGATATCACGTGGGCGGACCGATTCGTCGACTTGGATGTCGATCGCCTCTTCGCCTGTGAGTCCGAGTGAGTCCGCTGACTCTCCGTCCATGAACTGGAGCGGCAAGACGCCCATCATGACGAGGTTCGAGCGGTGAATCCGTTCGAAGCTTTGCGCGATGACGGCACGGATGCCGAGCAAGTTCGTTCCTTTGGCTGCCCAGTCACGTGACGAGCCCATTCCGTAGTCGTTCCCAGCGAAGACGACGAGGCCTGTGCCCTGCTCTTTATACTTCATGGCCGCATCGTACATCGGCATGATTTCGCCAGTCGGCCAGTACGTCGTGAAGCCGCCTTCAGTGCCTGGTGCGACTTGGTTACGGATACGGATGTTCGCGAACGTACCGCGCATCATGACTTCGTGGTTTCCGCGGCGTGAGCCGTACGAGTTGAAGTCGAGCGGTGCGACACCTTTTGATTGAAGGTATTGGCCTGCTGGTGTCGTTTTCGAGAATGCTCCGGCTGGTGAGATGTGGTCGGTCGTGACCGAATCAGCAAACTTCCCGATGACGCGGAGTCCGTTCAACGCATGGACGACGCCCGCTTCCGGCTCGAGGTTTTCGAAGAATGGCGGGTTTTGGATATACGTTGAATCGTCCGAGAAGTCATACAAGTTGCCTTCTGGCACGTCGAGGGCGTTCCAACGCTCGTTTCCTGTGAACACCGTGTCGTACTCTTTACGGAACGCTTCCGGTGAGACGACGTCTTGAACGACCATCTTGATTTCATCATTTGATGGCCAGATGTCTTTGAAGAAGACATCGTTGCCATCTTTGTCCGTTCCGAACGACTCGTTCATGATGTCGAAGTTGACCGATCCGGCGAGCGCGTACGCGACGACGAGTGGCGGTGACGCCAAGAAGTTCGCTTTCACGAGCGGGTGGACACGGCCTTCGAAGTTACGGTTCCCCGAGAGGACCGACGAGACGAGCAAATCGTTCGATGTGATCGCTTCTTCGACTTCGCGGTCGAGTGGACCCGAGTTTCCGATACAAGTCGTACATCCGTAACCGACGGTGTTGAAACCGAGTTGGTCGAGATACGGCGTGAGACCGGCTTTATCGAGGTAATCGGTAACGACTTTCGAGCCTGGTGCGAGCGACGTCTTCACGAATTTCGGAACCGTGAGACCACGTTCGACGGCTTTCTTCGCGACAAGTCCTGCTCCGACCATAACGTATGGGTTCGACGTGTTCGTACAACTTGTGATCGCTGCGATTGCCACGTCACCTGTACGCATATCGACAGCGCCGTCCGTGTAGTTGACAGCTACCGTCTTCTCAAGCTCGGCTTTTTCAAGACCGAAACCGCTGTGTCCGGCTGGTGCTGTCACGCTGTCGACGAACGCCGTTTGAAGGTCTGATAAGTTGATCCGGTCTTGTGGACGTTTCGGTCCAGCAAGCGACGGCTCTACTTTCGACAAGTCGAGCGTGAGCGTTTTCGTGAACGACGGGTCAGCCTGGTCTGGCGTATAGAACAAGTCGTTCGCTTTCGAGTAGGCTTCGACGAGGTCGATCAATTCTTCTGGGCGACCTGTCGTGCGCATGTAGTTGAGCGTCTCTGTATCGACTGGGAAGAAGCCACATGTCGCACCATATTCAGGTGCCATGTTGGCAATCGTTGCCCGGTCTGAGAGCGGCATCGTGTGAAGCGACGGTCCGAAGAACTCGACGAACTTGCCGACGACTTTCTCGTTACGGAGCATCTCTGTGACGACGAGCGCGACGTCAGTCGCTGTGACACCCGGGTTGACTTCACCGACGATTTTGACGCCGACGACGTCTGGTACCGGGAAGTAAGACGGTTGTCCGAGCATGCTCGCTTCGGCTTCGATTCCACCGACACCCCAGCCGAGGACACCGAGTCCGTTGATCATCGTCGTGTGCGAGTCCGTTCCGACGAGCGAGTCTGGATAGGCGACATTGCCCGTTCCATCATTCTTTTCGAGCACGACCGAAGCCAAGTATTCCAAGTTGACTTGGTGGACGATCCCTGTTGCTGGCGGGACGGCACGATAGTTGTCGAATGCCGTCTGGGCCCAACGTAAGAACTTGTAGCGCTCTTCGTTACGCTCGAACTCGATGTCCATGTTTTTCATGAGTGCGCCGGCGAAACCGTACGCATCGACTTGGACCGAGTGGTCGACGACGAGGTCGACCGGGATTTCCGGGTTAATCTTGTTCGGGTCTCCGCCGAGGTCGGCCATCGCTTTACGAAGTGAAGCGAGGTCAACGACCGTCGGTACACCCGTGAAGTCCTGAAGGACGACGCGAGCCGGTTTGAACGGAACATCGATGTCTTTCGAGACTTCGGCAGTACCCCATTTAGCCAAGTTCTCGACATGTTCTTTCGTGATGGCGCGGCCATCCTGCTGGCGAAGTACAGATTCGAGCAACACACGAATCGAGTACGGAAGTCGACTAAGTTCCGTCACCCCTTCTTCTTCAAGCTTTTTGAGCCGGTAATAATCGTACGCTTTGCCATTGACCTCGAACTGCGTCCGAGATTTGAAAGCGTCTAATACGTTCGTCTGTTCCATACGATATCCCCCTTTTTGAAAGCGGCGACTTCGGCATGTGCCGTAATCGCTTACTTATCACATGTTTATCATAATACAACTATAGCGTGACGTAAAATACATTCCGTCACAAATTAGTCATAAGTAAAACTTATCAAAATCAACCAAGTCACTGAAACAAAAAAAGGACGGCCCTTTGAAGAGCCGTCCATCCATTATTCTGCGCCGATCTCGACGTTGACGTCGAGAGCGTCGACGAGCGTGAGCTCGTCTTCATAGCGTTCTTTGAAGCGATCGAACGTGAACTCGTTGGCGAACAAGAACACAGGACGCTCCCAGCGGTCTGTCACGAGCATGTTGCGTGAGTCTTGGAACGGCTTGAGCGCCTTTAATTCCTTGTCCTTCACCCAACGGGCGACGCTGTACGAGACCGGCTCCATGCGGATGTCGACGCCGTACTCGTTGTTCAAGCGATACTCGAACACTTCGAATTGGAGTTGACCGACCGCACCGAGATAAATCTCGTTGTACTCGTTACGGTACACTTGGATCGCTCCCTCTTGGGCGAGCTGCTCGACACCTTTGTGGAAATGTTTCGACTTGAGCGAGTTGACCGGCGAGACGCGCATAAAGAGTTCTGGTGGGAACGTCGGCAACGCCTCGAACGCGATTTTTTGTTTCGATGTCGTGATCGTATCACCGATTTGATACGTGCCCGAATCATAAATCCCGATCACGTCTCCAGCGAACGCCTTGTCGACCGTCTCCCGGTCGTTGGCCATGAGCTGTGTCGACTGGCTCAACTTGATCTTTTTGCCCGTCCGTGTGAGCGTGACATCCATGCCGCGCTCAAAGACGCCCGAACAGATGCGCACGAAAGCGATGCGGTCGCGGTGGGCCGGGTTCATGTTCGCTTGAATCTTGAAGACGAAGCCGCTGAAGTCCTCTGACGTCGGGTCGATTGGACCGACGTTCGACTTACGTGCCTCAGGCGCCGGTGACATATCAAGGTAGTGATTCAAGAATGACGTCACCCCGAAGTCGACGAGCGCCGTCCCGAAGAAGACCGGCGTCAATTTCCCGTGCTGGATCGCATCGACGTCGATTTCATTGCCGGCACCGTCGAGAAGATCGATTTCATCTCGAAGGTTCGTCAAGTTCTCTTCCGTCAAGTGATCGGCGAGGATTGGATCATTGACCCCATCTTCGTTCAATGTGAGCGTCGCTTTGTCACCACGGAACAAGTGCACTTCGTTTTTTAAGCGGTCGTATACCCCTTCGAACTGCATTCCGCTCCCGATCGGCCAAGTCACGGCGACCGAAGGCATGCCGAGCACTTCTTCAAGTTCTTCCATGAGCTCGAGCGGATCTTTCGCTTGGCGGTCAAGCTTGTTCATGAACGTGAAAATCGGAATCCCGCGCATCCGACAAACTTGAAATAGTTTCTTCGTCTGCGTCTCGATCCCTTTGGCCGCATCGATGACCATGACGGCACTGTCGACCGACGTCAAGACGCGATACGTATCTTCCCCGAAATCGTTGTGTCCTGGTGTGTCCATGATCGAGACGACCTTGTCTTGATAGACGAACTGCATGACCGATGACGTGACCGAGATTCCACGTTGTTTCTCGATCTCCATCCAGTCAGATTTGGCGTGTTTAGAGTTTTTACGGGCTTTGACCGTCCCCGCTTCACGGATGGCTCCCCCGTGAAGGAGCAATTTCTCGGTGAGCGTCGTCTTACCGGCATCCGGGTGCGAGATGATGCCGAAAATACGCCGCTTCTCAACTTCTTGTTTTAATTGGTTCATGTATGGCTCTTTCCTTTCTGAACATTACGATTTACACTGGCTCTTGCTCATTGCAACGCTATCTATTCTAACGAAGCCCACGCGTTTCGTCCATCTTTATAGTAATGAACGGATAGCTGTAGCTTTTGTATCGCGCCCCTTTTTTGTATACTTAGCTTGAATGATCGTGAAATGACAGAACGGGGGAAAGACGATGCCAGAAAACTTGGTGATGTATTTCATTGTCTTCTGGGGATTCGTGATGATCGGGTTGATGTCGATCGGCGGCTACTTCATGTTCCGCAAATTTTTAAAACGAATGCCGAAAGAAGACGGGCGCTCACTCCTCGACATCGAGGATGATTACATCGACAAGACACGCCACTTATGGACACCGGAGACGCGTACATTGCTTGATCGTCTCGTCACACCGGTACCGGAGCTGTTCCGCGACGTCGCCATCCGAAAGATTGCGGGCAAAATCGGGCAGTTCGCTCTCGAGACGCGGGCCCGTGAAATGACGACCGAGCTCGTCGTCAAAGGCTATATCGCCGCGACACCGAAGCGGGACCATAAATTTTTAAAAAAGGCGCTTGAAGAAGAACAAATCGACTGGAAAATGTATCAACATTATTTCCAACAATGATGAAACGAGATGCCGGCCTTAGGTTTGGCATCTTTTTTTGTCTTCAACAGCCCAACTAAGTTATACGAAACGGAAATTGTGCCATACGACTACTAGGTCCAAAGTACCTTTTTTCGCCAGATTAATTATTCCTAAATAACGTTCATAATATAGACAATATTGAAAACGCTTACAATAAAGTGGTATGACCAATATTAGTATAATATGTATAGGTTTTAGCAATAAAAAATGGATAGCTTTTCCTTTATTTACATTTCTATAATGTACGTATCTTGATTCCAAAAGGAGGTTTTCCGATGCATGATGTCACGCACGTCACGCGAACTGACAGCACTCGCTCCGCCGAAACAATCGTCGAGAGCTCGTCATTCCACAAGTTGATGCAAGAAAAGAACCGGTTCATTGTTCCATCCATCATCTTCTCACTCATCTTTTATTTTACGTTACCAATCTCCACGAGCTACTTCACGTTCTTGAACATCGCTGTCGCCGGTGAGATCACTTGGGCCTGGGTGCTCGCCTTCGCTCAATTCTTCATGACCTGGACGTTTTGTGTCATGTATAGCCGCCGGGCCCGCCGCTTCGACGAGCTCGTCGCAGCCATCAAACAAGAGGAGGATGGACGATGAACTGGACAGCTATTCTTCTATTCGTCGCGATTGTTGGACTCACGCTCGTCATCACATTTTTCGCCGCCCGAAAGACAAAGACCGCCAGCGACTTTTACACGGCCGACGGTGGGTTGACCGGATTTCAAAATGGTCTGGCCATCGCCGGTGATTATATGTCGGCCGCTTCATTCCTCGGGATTGCCGGGATGATTGCCCTCGCCGGGTTCGATGGGTTCTTTTACTCGATCGGTTTCCTCGTTGCCTACCTCGTCGTCCTTTATTTGGTCGCCGAGCCGCTCCGTAACCTCGGGAAGTATACGATGGCCGATATGATTGCGGCACGCTTCAACAAGCCGCGTGTGCGTGGGGTTGCCGCCATGAATGCCATCGTCATCTCCATCTTTTATATGATCGCCCAACTCGTCGGCGCCGGGGCACTCATCGAGCTCTTGCTCGGCATCCCCTACACGACGAGCGTCATCGTCGTCGGAATCTTAATGACCGTCTATGTCGTTTTCGGGGGGATGACCGCGACATCATGGGTACAGATCACAAAAGCCGTCTTGTTGATGATCGGGACCGCCATCATTTCATTCCTCGTGTTCGCCCGCTTTGACTTCTCCGTCTTCACCATGTTTTCCGAGGTCAGTAAGGCGACACCGCTCGGGGAGAGCTTCTTGAACCCTGGCAACAAGTTCAAGCTCCCGCTCGATACGATTTCACTCAATTTGGCACTCGTCCTTGGGACGGCCGGTCTGCCGCACATTCTCATCCGCTTCTTCACGGTCAAGGATGCACCGACGGCACGACAATCCGTCGTCTATGCGACATGGGTCATCGGTGCGTTCTACATACTGACGATCTTCCTCGGATTTGGGGCCGCCGCGTTCGTCGGATCGGACGCCATCGTCGCCGCCAACCCGGCCGGGAACATGGCCGCGCCGCTCCTCGCCCAAGTGCTCGGCGGTGACTTATTGTTCGCTTTCGTGGCCGCCATCGCCTTCGCCACAATCCTTGCCGTCGTCGCAGGACTCGTCCTATCGGCGGCCTCGGCGTTCGCCCACGACTTCTATGGTCATATCATCCGGAAGGGCGAAGCGACCGAGAAAGAACAAGTCACAGCGGCCCGGATTGCTTCAATCGCGGTCGCCCTCGTCTCGATGGGACTCGCCTTCTTCGCCCAATCGATGAACGTCGCATTTCTCGTCTCACTCGCATTCGCTGTCGCTGCCAGCGCGAACTTGCCGGTCATTTTGTTCACGATTTATTGGAGACGGTTCAATACAGGCGGTGCTGTGTTCGGCATGGTCGTCGGCTTATTCTCGTCCCTCTTCCTCGTCGCCATCAGCCCGAACGTGTGGGCACCGGATGGCTCGGCAATCTTTATCGGTGAGGCGTTATTCCCGCTCACGAACCCGGGAATCGTCTCGATCCCGCTCGGCTTCCTGGCCGCCATCGTCGGGACGTACGTGACGAAGTCGGACGAAGTCGCCGGAAACTTCGAACGCATCCTCGTCAAAGCGAACACCGGGATCGATGCCGAGACGGAAGCTGCCATGACGAAAAAATCTTCATAATCGACAAAACGGCGTCCCTCGCGAGGGACGCCGTTCATGTTGAAGCGATTTGTTTATATTTTTGGTACATGGCGATGCGCCATGGGACGATCATGCCCCAGGCAATCAAATAGAACAGTCCGCCCGTCGCGAAAATATTGACTTCGTCTCCGAGAAACGCCTTCATGACCGTCCGAATCGCCAATAAGACGAAGACGACGATAAAAAACGCTTTCGAGCGGGATAAGTACACCTCACCATCACGTTTCTCGAAGTTCGATGTCTTGATGAGAAATACGCTGAAAATCAATCCGACGATTAAAGCTTCTCCGACCTCGAGCCAAGTCAATCGAAACGCCGGGACGAGGAATTGCAACATCCCGGTCGACATCGCCAAGGGCGGAATCAAGATCTTTTTAGCATTCGTCGGACGTGCTGATGCTTTGACGCGAACGAAGCTCGCAATCAGGCCCATCATTAGTGCGACGAGGGTCGATCCCCAAAATATCGACATTCGGTCAACCCCTTTTAAAATCCGGTGAATCCTACTAATTCGCTCATCCAAGCAGCGAAGCGATTCATGCCATCAAAATATAATACGACGCCGAAGGCCATCATCAAATAACCTCCGAATTTTGCCACCTTGGCACTGTTGCGCGCCAAGTATTTGATTTTCCCGACAAAGCTCGCCATGATGAGGAATGGGATGGCGAAGCCGATGACGTACGCCAACATATAGCCCATCCCTTGACTCGGGTTCGAGGCCGCGAGCGCGATGACACCGGCAAGAATCGGTCCAGTACACGGGGTCCAACCCGCCGCGAATCCAATTCCGATCAATGCCGTTCCAAAGTAGCCGCTTTTACGCTCCCCTAAAGCGAGCTTTTTCTCACGCATCATGAAACTAGGTTGCCAAAGTCCCGCCAAAAAGACGCCGAATACGAAGATGAGGATGGCACCGAACATGCGCAAACTATCCTTATATTGAATGAACACGTCGGCAATGAGCGAGGTCGACAGACCGAGCACGAGGAAGACGATCGAGAAACCAATCAAGAATGAGAACGTGTGAAACCAGGCCGTGCGTTGTCGCAGTCCCTCGCTCTTTAAATCAGAGACTGAGACCCCAGTGATATACGATAAAAAGACTGGATACAACGGTAGCGTGCACGGTGATAAAAATGATAAGACGCCCGCCCCAAATGCGAGCCAAAGTGTGACTTCCATGCGATCTTCCACCTTTCAGCCCCATTATAGCGAAAACCTTTTCAAAATGCTCGCATCTTTTTCCGAGCACCTTACATGATTGAAGTTGTAATCTTTGAAATGGAAATGAAACTTGTAAACGGTAGTGTTAGATGCTAAGATTTGGATATTCTTATTAGTCAGTATCGATCTTAAAATGATGGGGGAAACACCGTGGCGGTCATCACAGCTGAAAACTTACATTATGCCATTGAACAGAAACGCGATGAACTGTATGAAATCGCCTCGCAGCACAGTTGGACGTCTCCAGAAGTGATTCATGTCAGCCAAGAATTGGACAAGCTGATTACACGTCACGTCCTAGCCATACACGCTTCAGACCACATAAATTAATCGAACCGAACGGCCCGTCCTTCTTTGAAGTGGCGGGCTTTTTCCATGGAAAAAAGACACCTTGACGGTGTCTTTTTTGTAATTTATGACATCAGACGTTGACCAGATTGAAGTTCGTACATCTTTTTGTACAGCCCATCCTGTTTTAAAAGCGCCTGATGGTTACCTCGTTCGACGATCTCACCCCGATGAAGGACGAGAATCAAGTCGGCATCTTGAATCGTCGACAGACGGTGAGCGATGGCAATCGTCGTCCGTCCCCGTCTCATCCGATCGAGGGCGAGCTGGACACGCTCCTCGGTCTCGGTGTCAATCGAACTCGTCGCCTCATCTAAAATCAAAATCTTCGGGTCACGGGCGACCGTCCGGGCGAAGGCGAGCAGTTGCCGTTCCCCGCTCGAGAATGTCGCGCCGCGCTCACCGACCGTATGTCCGTAACCGGCCTCAAGCTTCTCGACGAACGTATGAGCTTGCACGAACTCGGCCGCTTCCCGGACTTTGTCCGAGTCGATTGTCGGATTGAACAGTTTCAAGTTATCCTCGATCGTCCCTGTGAACAAAAATGGATCTTGGAGCACAAGCCCGACTTTGGCTCGGAGCTCGGCTTCCTCGAACTGCTCAATCGGATACCCGTCGATCGTGATTTGACCTGATTGATACGGATAGAACCGGGTCAACAGGTTGATGATCGAACTCTTTCCGCTACCCGTGTGACCGACGAGGGCGACCGTCTCGCCTGGTTTGGCGACGAATGATATCTGTTTCAATACATCGACTTCCCCATCGTAGCTGAACGTGACGTTCTCGAACCGGACTTCCCCGGAGCCGATTTCGGCAGGACCGGCAAGACTCTTTCCTGGAGCCGGTTCATCCGTGTCCAAGATTTTGAAGACACGGTCCGCCGAGACGACCGCCTGTTGAAACTCGCTCAAGCGTTGCATGATGTCGAGCACCGGACGGAAGATGCGCTCGATGTAGCTGATGAAGGCATAGACGACCCCGACCTGCACTTGCTCGGTCGTCGACAAGACGCCGTAATAGCCGAGCAGTCCAATGATGGAGAAGGCGAGCAACAGCTCGATGATCGGTCGCAGCAACATGCTGTCGAGCTTCAAGTTTCGATAGCGTGCCTCTTGATGGGCCTCGTTCGTTTCTTCGAACTGGCGGACGAGCCGCTCTTCTTGACGAAACTGTTGAACGATTCCCATCCCGTTGATCGATTCATTCAATTGCCCGTTCAGTTGTGACAACAAGTCACGCACTTGGGCAAAATATTTTGTCGAATAGCGGCGATACGCCCAGATGATGAGCCAGAACAGCGGAACAAGGACGAGCCCCATCGTCGCGAGCGTCGGTTCGAGGATATAAAGGAACACGTACGTCCCGACCAATTGAACCGCTGACTGTACAAACGTGCTCATTACCCCGACATACAGTTCCTTGACGGCCTCGGTGTCGTTCGTGATTCGAGAGACAAGCACTCCCGCCGGAGTCCGGTCAAAGTAGGCGAGCCGCATCCCCATCACATGTCGGAAGATATCCATCCGGATGTTTTGCACGATCTTCAAGGCAATCTTTTGGAACGAAATTGACTGCAAGTAGTCGAAGATGATCGCCGAGATATGGAGGACGAGATAGACGACGAGCAAGGTGACGACCCAGTTTGTCGGATAGACGCCAGGCGTCACGAACTCATCGATGAACACTTTGATTAAGAACGGTCCTGCGAGTTTTGCGCCGGTGGCGAGCAGCAAGAACACAAAAGCGAGTCCGAGCGGACGTGCGTAGCGGTTCGTGTAGGCCAACAGGCGTTTGATGACCGCCCATTCCTGAACGTCATGCTTCATGGTGGCCACCTCCTTCGACAATCGCCTCGAGTTGTTGGCGATCGTACGTGTCTTTGTACCAACCGGGCTCGCGAATCAAGTCCTGATGACGCCCGCGTTGGATGATTCGACCGTCCTCAAGGACGAGAATCTCATCAGCATGCTCGACCGCAGACAGTCGATGCGCCACGATCAAGCGGGACTGGTCAGGGTTCCCGGTCCGGAAATGCTCGATGATCGCCTCCTCCGTCTTCGCATCGACAGCCGAGAGGGCATCGTCGAGGATCAACACGTCCGCCTCAATCATGAGGGCACGTGCGATTGAAATCCGTTGCTTCTGACCACCCGACAACGTCACACCCCGTTCCCCGACGAGCGTGGCGTATCCTTCCGGCAGCCGCATGATGTCATCATGAACCTCGGCGATTTTGGCCGCCTCCATGATTTCGTCGAGTTTCGCTTCCGGTTTGCCGAATGCGATATTGTTCGCAATCGAATCGCTGAACAAGAAATGGTCTTGCGGGACGACGGCGACTTTATCGAGCAGGAGTGATTTTTTCACTTGGCGAATGTTGACACCACCGATTTTGATCGTCCCATCATGCACGTCATACTCTCGTGTCAACAAGCGTACAATCGTCGTCTTACCAGAACCGGTACGGCCGACGAGTCCGAGCGTCCGTCCGCGTTCGAGGCGGAATGTGACGTCTTGCAGGACGGGCGTCTCGTCATAACGGAACGCACGAATATCCGCTTCAATCTCCGAATGGGCGAGTTTCGTCGCCGCCATCGGATCATCCTGAATCTCAGGTTTGACGGCGAGCATCCGCTCGATCCGGTCGTAAGACGCCCGCCCTCGTTCGACGATATTGAACAGCCAGCCGAAAGCGAGCATCGGCCACGTGAGCAAGCCGAGATAGGCGGTGAAACTAACGATCTGTCCGATGGTCAGCTCTCCTTGTTCAATCAAATACGCGCCATAACCGATCGACAAGATATACGAGAGGCCGACAATCCCGAAGATGGTCGGGTCGTACAAGGCGTCGATTTTCGCGACACGTACGTTTTTCGCCATGACTTCGTCGGATAGCTTCTCGAACGAGTCGACGTCGCGGCCGACTTCCCCGGTCGACTTCAACACCCGGACACCGCTGACGCTCTCTTGGACTTTATCGTTCAGTTCAGAGAACGCCGCTTGGGCGACCCCGAACCGATTATGTAAGAGTTTGCCGTATCGCGTCGTCAACGCGACCATGATTGGCAGCGGCAACAATGCCACGACCGTCAACTTCCAACTGATGGTCGTCACCATCGTGATAATGACGAACGTTCCCATAGTGATGCTATCGACGAGTGTCAAAATCCCCGCACCCGCCGTCGTCGAGACGGCTTGGACATCGTTTGTCGCATGGGCCATCAAATCCCCGACCCGCGACTTCTTATAAAACCGTTGATCTAAATCGGTGAAATGACGATAGAGCTGACTCCGCAACATCCGACCGAGGCGAATCGAAGCCCCGAAGATGAAGTATCGCCAGAAGAAACGGGCCACATAGTTCCCGATCCCGACGGCCGCGAGCCCGCCGAGCAACATCCATAATAAATCTGTTCCAAGCGTTCCCCGGTTGATTTCATCGACGATTCGTCCGATGATGCGCGGCGGTATAAGTTCGAGCGCCGCGACGAACATGAGTAAGACGATGCCGAGCGCATACGTCCGCCACTCGAGCTTGAAGAACCAAGCTAGTTGTTTGAATACACGAATTGGAAACACCCCCTATGTTGTCTTGAATTCAGACTATTCTATTAGATTAGCGAAAGTTTGTTCGATTGTCTAACAAAAACTGGATGAAAAAAGCACTTTGCGGGCGCAAAGTGCTTCGGTCAATCGAGTTTATTTCTTTTCGTTCTTCATTTGAACGTTCATGGCGCGCATCACTTGGTTGACTTTCTTCTGTGACGGCTTTTGACCCATTTGCATCATCAATGTACGAATCATATCTTCGTTGATCGGTGGGTTCTGTTCGAGGTAGTTCATCATGTATTTACGAGCGATAAAGAAACCGATCGCAATACCCCCGATTAGTGCTGCCACGATAAGAAGAATCCAGAATAATGTACTCAAGGCTTAACCTCCTCTACCATATGAAACATCGTTTTTTACTATACACTATATTACGCTAATTCGCTAGTCGTCTGAAAAAAAAGTGGTGACCCAAAACCTCCGGGCCACCACTGACAACATGCGATTAAAGTGATTTGACAGCTGCGACGACGTTGTCGACAGACATGCCGTATTCTTTCATGAGGAGATCCCCAGGAGCAGAAGCGCCGAACTTGTCGATGCCGAGTACTTTTCCGCCGAAACCGACGTATTTGTACCAACCGAGCGTCGCGCCCGCTTCGAGCGAGACACGTTTCGTGATCGACGACGGAAGGACCGATTCTTTATACTCTGCCGATTGCGCTTCGAACAATTCCCAAGAAGGCATCGAGACGACAGCCGCGTTCACGCCTTCAGCCGCGAGTGCTTCGCGAGCTTCGACGAGGACGTGTACTTCAGAACCTGTACCGAGAAGGAGGACGTCCGCCTCGCTCGAGTTACCGGCGACGACGTAGCCACCTTTGGCCGCTTCTTCAATCGACGTGCCCTCGAGTTCTGGCAACGCTTGACGCGTCAAGACGAGAAGTGACGGTGATGATTTCGTTGTGATTGCTTGCTTCCAAGCCGCAATCGTCTCTTTTCCGTCAGCCGGACGGAGAACAGACAAGTTTGGCATCGCACGGAAGCTCATCAAGTGCTCGACCGGTTCGTGGGTCGGGCCATCTTCGCCGACCGCGATTGAATCGTGTGTCAAGACGAACGTTGATGGGATTCCCATGAGCGCAGCAAGTCGAACGGCCGGGCGAAGGTAATCCGAGAAGACGAAGAACGTCGCGCCGTATGGGAGAACCCCACCGTGGAGCGCCATCCCGTTGACGGCTGCTGCCATCGCGAATTCACGGACTCCGAACCAGATGTTGCGGCCGGCTGGATCTTCATCGAAGTCCGCAGCGCCTTTGATCATCGTGTTGTTCGAACCAGCGAGGTCAGCCGAGCCTCCGAAGAGAGTCGGAACCGCTTTGGCGATCGCGTTCAATACTTCACCGCTCGTTTGACGAGTCGCTTTTTTCGAACCGATTTCGAACGTCGGCAATTCGCTGTCCCAACCTTCTGGGAGCTCGTTGTTCATCGCACGCTCGAACTGGGCACCAAGTTCAGGGTGTGCTGACTTGTAAGCTTCAACGAGTTCGTTCCAGTCCGCTTCATGCTTCGCGCCTGGCTCAACGACTTTATCGTTGAACAAGTCGTATACTTCGTTCGGTACGTAGAAGTTCTCGCCTTCCCACTTGTAGAACTGCTTCGTGAGCTCAATTTCAGCTTCGCCGAGTGGTGCACCGTGTGATGCCGATTTGCCTGACTTGTTCGGTGAACCGAAGCCGATAACCGTCTTCACTTCGATGAGGGTCGGTTTCGACGTTTCTGCTTTCGCTTCGTCGATTGCTTTCGCGATCGTATCGATATCCGTACCATCTTCGACACGGATCACTTGCCAACCGTAGGCGTTGAAACGATCTTCAACGCTTTCCGAGAACGATTTGTGAAGGTCGCCGTCAAGCGAGATATCATTTGAATCGTAAAGGACGACGAGTTTGCCAAGTTTCAAGTGACCAGCGAGCGAAGCAGCTTCTGCCGATACGCCTTCCATCAAGTCACCGTCTCCGCAAATCCCGTATGTGAAGTGGTCAACCACTTTGAACTCATCGCGGTTGTACGTCGCTTCCAAATGTTTCTCTGCCATTGCCATCCCGACAGCCATGGCAATCCCTTGTCCGAGCGGTCCAGTCGTCGCGTCGACACCTGCCGTGTGACGGTACTCTGGATGCCCAGGCGTTTTCGAATCCATTTGGCGGAACGATTTGAGATCGTCCATTGAGAGATCGTAACCAGATAAGTGAAGAAGCGAGTACAAGAGCATCGAACCGTGTCCCGCTGAAAGGACGAACCGATCACGGTTGAACCAGTTCGGGTTTTTCGGGTTGTGACGCATTTTGTCCGTCCAAAGTGTGAACGCCATCGGAGCCGCACCCATCGGCATACCCGGGTGACCTGAGTTCGCTTTTTGGACCGCATCGATTGAGAGCGTCCGAATCGAGTTAATCGCTAATAATTCTTTAGTAGTTGTTTCCACTAATTTCATCCTCTCTGTTGTTAACAAAGTTTCTACCCGTCATATTTTAGCACACTCATTCGTGTGTCACAACTAATTAATTAGTATAACACATTAAATGGAATCGTTTACTTCCTTTCGTTTGAAAACGCATCAATGAGTCCCCCTGATCAACGTTCGCGTATAACAAACATGCACATCCTATATGAAATAGGATGTGCATTCATGGTCATTCTGAGCGGTAACGTTCCTGCTCATCTTTTAATTTTTCTGGCGTTACGTCGTTTCCTTCCGGATCGACGACCTTCATTCCCATCATCTGTGATTTGAATGATTGGCGGAACGCTTGCAAATATTGTTGGCGCAGCGCTTGCTGCTCGTCCATCTCTTGTGGTGACAGACCATCTGTCTTTGCTTTGTTGGCGAGGAAATTGATTCGCTCCAACTGTTCAGGTGCTAGCATCGGGCTCGCCCCCTCTCTACTGAATTTGTCCTTCTACTGTACAAAATCAGCGAGCAGGAATCAAGTTTCTGGTACCGACACGTGCTCCAAGTAGCGCCGGTTCACGGTCGCTTTCGATACCTCATAACCAAAACCGCGGAGGGTGGCGGCAATTTCAGCGAACGTGAGTCCACGTTCACGCAATTGGACGATTTCTTCAATCGGAACTTCGATTCGGCTCCGGCCGCCCTGGTCATGGTGCTGGATATTCCGATGCGGATTAAATCCGTTCGCGACCGCCCGACGCATTCCGCGTGAAATTTTAGCGTTATGGATCTTGCGTTGATACTCTTCGACGACACTGACGATTTCGAGCACCATCTTCTCGGCGTCGGAGACGATATATTCATCGGACGACTGCATCGTCAACAAGCGCACGTTATGTTTCATGAGCGTATGCAAGATAGCGATTTTTGCATTTCCCCGTCCGAGACGGCTGTCATCGCTCACGAGCACGGCATCGAGATCAGACGTCGAGACGTGCTCCAATAGATCGAGCAGTCCCGCCCGATTGACCTCATACCCGCTCTCTTGTTCACTGATCACATCGACAACCTCAGCATCAAGACGTCTCGCCATCTGCTTCAATTCGTCCGCCTGACGACTGAGCGACGTCTCTTGGGTGGACTTGTTCGTCGATACGCGACAATAAATGACGACTCGCATCGCGTCACTTCCTTTCTTTCCATTCGCCCTCTACGATACACAGGATGAAGGGATGTTCGCAATCAGAAACGATTATTCGGCGGCGAACCACGTCGTCTTGTCGTCTTTTTTCTCATCCCGTTTAGCGAGAATATGCGCTTCGAGCGTCTCCGCCTCTGTCAAGGCGACTTCTTCTTCAATACTGTGTTCGACTTTTTGTTCGGTCACGACGACCGCTTCGTTGTCACGAAGCTCTCCGACCGCGAAAAATACGAACATACCGAATGCCAACATGCCGACTAAGATGATTCCATTGATTGTGTCTCTCATAATCATTGCCTCCTGGGAATAAGAATACACGTTCTCGAGAACGTCTGTTCGTTTATCTGTTCTCATCATAAAACAAGAACTTCTGTTCGGTCAAGCAGAAAAAAACGAACGAATGTTTGTGCGCTCATGTGTTCTTGTGTTAAACTAAACCCATAAAGAATAGGATGCGTTCGCAGGTTATTCGACATAATCGAGGTGAAATCCATTGAAAAAAATGTCAGCAAGACAACAACAGATTCTTGATTTTATAAAAGCCGAGGTTCGGGCGAAAGGGTATCCCCCTTCGGTCCGCGAAATTGGCGAGGCTGTCGGGCTCGCATCGAGCTCGACTGTACACGGTCACTTGGACCGTCTTGAGAAGCGTGGATTGATTCGACGTGATAAGACGAAGCCACGCGCCATCGAGATTTTGGATGAAGAGATGTCCGTCGTCGAAGACCACGATGCCGTCATGTACGTGCCGGTCATCGGGAAAGTCACAGCCGGTACGCCGATCACGGCCATCGAGAACGTGGAAGAACACTTCCCGCTCCCGGCTCACGTCGTCGGTTCCGACAACGTCTACATGCTCTCTGTCTCAGGAGACTCGATGATTAACGCGGGGATCTTGGATGGGGACCGCGTCCTCGTCCGTCAACAGAACACGGCCGACAATGGAGAGATTGTCGTCGCCATGACGGATGAAGGTGAAGCGACCGTGAAGCGGATTTATAAAGAAGCTTCGAAAGTTCGCCTCCAGCCGGAGAACGACGAGCTCGAAGCGATGTATTTCGATAACGTGTCGATTTTAGGGAAGGTCATCGGTGTATACCGCACGATTCACTAATGGCTAGTGGCAAGACACATACCCGTACGAATCTCGTGGCAATCGGTGCTCTTGCGATTGCCACGCCTTTTATTGACATCGATGTTCCGACCGTGTTCTTGCTTGGCGCCCTCATCGGGACGTTCTGGCTCTCCCCGGATCTCGATTTGAAGTCGGACGCCTATTATCGATGGGGACCGCTTCGGGGCTTTTGGCTCCCTTATGTGAAGATTATGCCCCATCGGTCGTTATTCTCGCATTTTCCGCTCTTGAGCGATCTGATCCGGGTCATCTATCTCGGTTTCCCGCTCACGCTTCTGCTCACGGTCACGCCGTATGAGGAAGCTGTCAGATCGTGGCTCGACCTGAACGGGGCAGCATGCTTCTTCGGACTCGTTTTCGCGACGACGCTACATACGACGCTCGACTATGCGTCCACGTTCTTCAAACGTGCGTTTTAACCAGATCGTTATGTTATACGCTAAAAAAGGGCAACCCGTCTAAATAGACAGGGTTGCCCTTTTTTGAACCGTTTATTATATGGAAGTTCAATAACTTTTATGCAACATGACATGATGTTCAGCCACTTCTCGTCCATTTACCAACAAGACGACACGATGCTCCCCTGGATAATGCCGACGGGTCGTCAAATCTGACCAGTCGTGCACTCTGGTCGCTGCAAGTCGCGCACCCCCAGCGACGGTTCTATTCGCTAGCAGGAATGCTTTACGACTCGCTTTCCCGTTGGCCTTTATAAACTCAATCGCGTATTCGATACGAATATAAGCAGCATCCCCTGGACGAATGGACACATCGTACTCAATCTCGCACGCCTCCCCTATGCGGATCACGTTCGGATGTATAGAAATCGATGCGTCGACGGTTAAATTTGTTTCCTGCGTATAACCGAATATCGTTAACGCGTCAGGATGGGCTGACTTGATCAGTGTCCGGCATCCGTGCCTAATGATCCAATCGGTATGAGGATGCTCGCCCTGCCATCGTCGCGAGACTGCGAGTACAGCTTCTGGGTGATCTTTCGAGATATCGTTGAGGTTGTTAGCGACACTTTTTCTCACATATAATGATGGATCTTCTTTTAACAACTCTAGGATCTCCAACACTGGAGCTGGGTCTTCTTTGAACATCGGTAACGATTCCGCCCACGGAAGGCGAGGACGACAACCCTCACTCGCCAAACGCCGAACATGTTCGTTCGGATGAATGGCCCAAGCTGTCATTTGGTGCATCACACGCGTTGGATCCCGCAACAAAAAAGGTCTGATGGCGAATTCAGAAGACGACTTCTGCGTGAAGAGTTCGAGCGCTGACATCGAGCGTTCCCAATGCTCTTCTGCCTGTCCATACACCGCTACAAAGTCCGGGAAAAACAAATAAGGAAAGCCGACGCAGTCATCTGCAATTTCAACCAATACGTCCAAAGCTGATTCGTAATCCTGTGGCAAATACTGACCGAGTTTTATCGAAATACGTCGAGTACGCCCTTTGAGTGCCAACGCTTCCCACGATTCATCTATGATTGATGCGATAAAAGCCTGTACGTCAAATGACGGATACACGGTTTGAATACGTCGTCCAAATTCCAACAAAAAGGTCTCATCATACACGTCTTTTAATGGTGTTGCCACTTCTCGTCCCCCTATCCCATTCCATTACATTTATAGTGATATACATTCTCCCTCATTATATTGATTAGTTGAAGCGAATTATAGAAAAAGAGTCCTGAATGAGCACTTCATACGAAGACTCGTTCAGGACTCTGATTTTAAAGGGAATATCCCTTATTAGTCGACTTAGTAGAGCGTCATGTACTGATCGCGTTCCCACTCTGTCACTTGCGTACGGAACATATCCCACTCGATTTCTTTCAACTCGAGGAAGTGCTCACCGATATGTTCACCGAGTGATTCCATGACGACTTTGTCGGTACGGAGTACTTCGAGCGCGTCGAAGAGCGTAGCCGGAAGGTCGTCAATCCCGTTAGCAACACGTTCTGGCTTGTCCATGACGTAGATGTTGCTATCGATCGGCTTCGGAGCCGCCATTTCTTTCTCGATTCCATCAAGACCTGCAGCCAAAAGCGTGGCCAAAGCGAGGTACGGGTTCGCCGCTGGGTCGACCGAACGTACTTCGATACGTGTCGAGAGGCCACGGGCCGCTGGTACACGAACGAGTGGTGAACGGTTGCGCGCGCTCCATGCTACGTAGCAAGGTGCTTCGTAACCAGGAACGAGGCGCTTGTACGAGTTGACAGTCGGGTTACAGACAGCCGTGAACGCACGAGCGTGCTCGAGAATCCCTGCCGTGAAGGCGCGAGCCGTGTCAGAGAGTTCCATTTCGCCGTTTGGATCGTAGAAGACGTTCGTGTCACCTTTGAAGAGCGACATGTTAGCGTGCATCCCTGAACCGTTGACACCGAAGAGTGGCTTCGGCATAAACGTCGCGTGAAGACCGTATTTTGCTGCGATCGTCTTGACGACGAGTTTGAACGTTTGGATGTTATCGGCCGTCGTGACCGCATCTGCGTATTTGAAGTCGATCTCGTGCTGACCTGGTGCGACTTCGTGGTGTGATGCTTCGATTTCGAAGCCCATGTTTTCGAGCTCGATGACGATCTCTTTACGGCAGTTCTCGCCGAGGTCGACCGGTGCCAAGTCGAAGTAACCGCCTTGGTCGTTGAGTTCGAGTGTCGGTTGGCCGTTCAAGTCTTTCTTGAAGAGGAAGAACTCAGGCTCTGGTCCGACGTTGAATGCTGTGAAGCCGAGCTTTTGCATGCGCTCGAGGTTACGCTTCAAATTGCCGCGCGGGTCACCGCTGAACGGTTTGCCGTCCGGCGTATAAATATCACAAATCAAGCGAGCGACTTTACCGCTGCCGTCTGTCCACGGGAAGACAACCCATGTGTCAAGGTCTGGATAGAGGTTCATGTCTGATTCCTCGATGCGTACGAACCCTTCGATTGAAGAGCCATCGAACATCATCTTGTTATCAAGTGCTTTGTCCAATTGGCTGATCGGAACCTCGACGTTTTTGATCGTACCGAGGATATCCGTGAATTGAAGACGAATAAAGCGTACGTCCTCTTCTTGTGCGATGCGTTTGATGTCTTCTTTCGTGAACGTTTTTCTGGCCATGGTGAAATGTCCCCTCTCACATTGTGTAATGGTTAGTGTACTGGCGTCATCGATAAAAACGTGACAGCTCACCTTGAATGAGCGACGTCTTATTGAAACGGCCAGCTTCTTGAAGCTGTGTTTTCAATAATTTGTGTAACTCTTGTTCAGAGATCTTCGGTGCTTCATCGACCGGTGCCTTTGGTGATTCCGCATCTTTGGCGTCCGTGTTGTCGAGCATATGACGAATCGCCGCCAAGTTGAAGCCTTGGTCGATAAAATCCTTGATCGTGAGTAGACGTTCGACATCATTAAAGGAATAGAGCCGTCGTTTCGATTCCGTCCGACTAGGCGAAATTAGACCCTGTTCTTCATAGTACCGAATCTGTCTACCTGTCAGCTGTGTCAAATCTTGAACGATTCCAATCGGAAACAACGGGTTGGAGCGACGAAATTGATCGGCCATCTCTTACCCCTCCTTTTCTGTCTCACACTGTGAGAATAATACATGACAACTTACCTGTCAATAGATGTTAAGAAAGTTAACATGACATTTCGGTTACAACTTCTGTGAGATATTGTCACGGTCAAATGTGACGAGCTCTTTCGTCCGCAATTGGCTCAAGGCGAGCATGAGCGCGACCTTGACGTGGGCGTAAGTCAATCCGCCTTGGACGTATGCCGTGTATGGAGCCCGGAGCGGTCCATCGGCCGACAGTTCAATCGATGATCCTTGAATGAACGTCCCGGCCGCCATGATGACGTCATCCTCATAGCCCGGCATATAGGCTGGTACCGGCAACGCGTGGGCATTGACCGGTGACGCCATTTGGATGCTCTGACAGAAGGCGATCATCTTGTCACGGTCGCGGAACGTCACCGATTGAATCAAATCGGTCCGGGGCGTCGTATAATGCGGGTCGGTCTCGAAACCGAGCAATCCGAGCAGGCTCGCCGTCAAGTGTGCCCCTTTCAACGCTTGGGCGACCGTATGTGGCGCCATGTAAAACCCTTGGTACATCTCTTGGAGCGAGTAGAGTGACGGACCGGCCTCGCTCCCGATGCCTGGCGTCGTCATGCGGAACGAACAGCGTTCGACGAGTTCTTTCGTCCCGGCGATATAGCCGCCCGTCTTCGCCAAGCCGCCACCCGGGTTCTTGATGAGCGAGCCGGCCATGAGATCGGCCCCGACGTGGGTCGGTTCGATCGTCTCGACGAACTCGCCGTAGCAGTTGTCGACGAAGATGAAGACGTGCGGATGTGCCGCTTTGATCTTCCTGATCGCCTCACCGATTTCTTGGACCGGGATGCTGCGACGATTGGCGTAACCTTTCGAGCGCTGGATGCCGACGAGCTTTGTCTCAGGACGAATCCGTCCGATGACGGTCTCGACGTCGATTCGGTCCTCTTTCAGCTCGACCGTGTCGTAGCCGACACCGAGCTCTTTGAGCGACCCACGGCCGTCTCCCCGAATCCCGACGATCTCTTCGAGCGTATCGTACGGCTTGCCGGTGATATAGAGCAGCTCATCTCCTGGCAACAACACACCGAACAAGGCGATCCCGATGGCGTGTGTCCCGGAGATGATTTGCGGACGGCATAGGGCGAGGTCCGCCCCGAACACGTCGGCGTAGATCGATTCGAGCGTGTCGCGCCCGATATCGTCATAGCCGTACCCGGTCGTCGGATTGAAATGGAAATCCGACACTTTGTGTTTCTTGAACGACTCGAGGACACGGTATTGGTTGAACTCCGCCGTCGCCTCGATCGTTTCAAAATATGGTTTTACCCGTTCTTCCGCCTCGGTCACGAACGGGGCCAATTCATCATAGTACGCAATCTTTTCTTGCCACATCATTGTTTCACACCTCAAATTGTTTCAGCGTCGCATATAGACGCGTGTCTTCTCTCATATATCCGACGAGTTCGACCGAACCGTCATCGAGGAACTTCTCCTCGAGACGATACATCGAATCTTTGGCCGGATGGTAATGCTCGAACGAGCGGACCGGCAAGACGACGTGTACTTTCGTCAACACATCCGCAATCTTATCTTCGATCGCGCCGATGAGCGTCTCGATATCGGTCGAATCGAGCGCCGAGATGACGAGCGGTCCGCCGACGAAGTCTCCCGTCAACCGATCTTTCTTATTGTATACCTCGAGCTGCGGCAACTCACTCGCACCGAGTTCCGACAATACCGAATTCGTCGTATCGATTTGGTTCATGTAATGCGGATTCGATGCGTCGATGACGTGCAAGACGAGATCGGCCCCGAGCACTTCCTCGAGCGTCGAGCGGAACGCGGCGACGAGTTTCGTCGGCAAGTCACGAATAAATCCGACCGTGTCCGTGATCAGCACTTTACCGCCCCGCGGCAACTCGAGCTCGCGCGTGAGCGGGTCGAGCGTCGCGAACAGTTCGTCCTGTTCGTACGTATCCGCATCCGTCAAGCGGTTAAAGATTGTCGACTTCCCGGCGTTCGTGTAACCGACGAGCGCGACTTGGAACACACGGTTTTCTTTCCGACGCTCCCGGTAACGGTCACGGTGCGCGACCGTGCCTTCGAGATTTTTCTTGATTTCATCGATGCGGCGCTTGATGTGACGACGGTCGGACTCGAGTTTCGTCTCACCCGGTCCCCGAGTCCCGATTCCGCCACCGAGACGTGACAACTGCGTGCCTTGTCCGATCAAACGTGGAAGCAGGTAGTTCATCTGAGCGAGCTCGACTTGGAGCTTCCCTTCTTTCGATTGGGCCCGTCCGGCAAAGATGTCTAAAATCAATTGCGTCCGGTCAATCAGTTTCATCTCGTCCGGGTCGTTCAGCGAGATGCGGATATTCTTCGATTGGGCCGGCGACAGCTCGGCGTTGAAGATGACGATGTCCGGCTCGAACTGTTCGATGAGCACCGCGAGCTCCTCGACTTTCCCTTTTCCGATGAATGTGCGGCGGTCGACTTGTTGCCGTTTCTGATCGAGACGGGCGACGACCTCACCTCGTGCCGTATCGACCAATTCGACAAGTTCCCCCATCGATTGTTCATATGTCCAATCGTCGACGGTCGGTAATTGACACCCGACGATAATGACTTTCTCTCGTTGCATAAAAATCCCTCATTCCTATAAGTCTCATCCTCCATCTTACCACGAAACGACGAATGGAGAACGTCCGTTTGTGGTACGATATGAGGAGAAGGAGGAACGTCCATGACGAAACGTAGAAAAGAGTATCCATTGCCTGAATATATCGAGGCGTACTTGTTCCATCTCGGCGCGAGCGGCCGTCAACCGTCGACGCTGAAACGCTATCGGTACGATTTGATCGATGTGCACAAATACTTTCATGACCATAACGTCGAGCTCGATGCCCCGGAGGCGTGGCTCGCCGTCCCGCTCGAATCGTGGAAGACGTTCGTCAACGACTTCCTCATCGAGGAGAAGCAATATCAACAGGCGACGGTCGCCCGGATTGTCACCGTCATCAATAGCCTGACCGTCTTCTTGAACCCGCTCCGTAAGAAGATGCTGACGTATGCGCAACCGGCCCACACGCTCACCGTCGACCAGATCGCCTTGCCCGCTGAGTTCAACAAGCTCGTCCGAACGATCCGCTCAACAAGCGGTCTGAGCGAGAATCAGCTTCAGGCGCATCCATACCTCGTCAACCGAAACGAGTTGATCGTCACTCTGTTCTATAAGTACGGTCTCCGGGTCCACCATATCATCCGTCTCCGGATGAACGACCTGCACCTCGCGAGCCACGAGTTCGACGTCTATGACCGGCTCGGCAACCGGTTCACGTTGAAACTTAGTCCAGAGGACCAGGCACTTCTCATGAACTATTTGGCCGACATCCCGACGCCGGTCCGTCCGCGCTGGTACTCGGATGATCCTGTATTTGTCTCTTTCGATTTCGCCCGAATGACATTCCGCTGGGTGTATGCGAAGAACCAGCCGAAACAGTTGACGATCGTCATGATCACGAAGATGATGCGCCAATTGAACGAACGGAGCGGTCTCACCCGCTCGGTCACACCATCGATGCTCCGCAATGCCCACGTCTTGAAGACGTACGCGACCGACATGACGTCACTCGAGCGGATGAACGTGACATGTATGCATAAAGAGTCATCACTCCGGCGCTACGAACAGGCGTACGCGGAGTTCGGTAGCGAACTCTACGGCGAACAAATCCCAAACGAAAACCCCGCCTTGTAACAGGACGGGGTTTTGTATGTTAATGGGCCCATTCATTTCGCAACAGCCCGTACACGACGTGGTCGACGTAGCGGTCATAGAGCCACTCCGCATTCCGGAGCACCCCTTCTTCGAGGAAGCCGAATCGCTCGGGTAGCGCCCGGCTCTTCACGTTCCCAGTTGCGACCCGAATCTCGATTTTATCGAGTTTCAAATCACGGAACCCATAATCGATGACTGTCTCGAGCGCTTGACTCATGATGCCCTTGCCTTGAAAGTCTTGGCCGAGCCAATAGCCGACCGTCCCGCATTTGATGCCCCGGTCGATGTCATTGAAGCCGATCGTCCCGGCGAGCTCGTCCTGATACACAATCGCGAACGATTTCGGATAGCCGCCCGTCTCCATCAATCCCTTGATTCGTCCTTCGATGTTTTGCCGCGAATCTTCGACCGTCTCGGTGTAATCGAGCCACCCGAGCCACTCGCGAAGGTATGGCTTCGATGCCATCGTCAATTGGAACAACGCCTCCGCGTCGTCAATGGTGAACATTCGTAGTTGAAGCTGATCATTGATGTCATAGCGTAACATGTCATTTCCCCCGTTAAGTTACCAATTATTGTGTTCTTCATCATTTCATCGTAAACTATTTGTAAATAATTTGAAAGCGGTGAAAGTATGTAATTCGATCTCATGTCATCCACCCAAAATTGAATAGTTCCGGAGGAGAGTCATGATGAAGTCGTTTTACATGCTGCTGGTCAGTCAATGGCTGGCCAATATCGGCGACGTGCTTTATATCGTCGCCTTAATCGCTTTGTTATATCAACAGACCGGTTCCGCCCTGGCTGCGGCCAGTTTCCCGATTGCCGTCACGCTCGGCATGACCGTGAGCGGTCTGTTCTTTGCCCGCGTCTTGTCTCGGTTCACCCTCGGTCAGACGTTGCTCGTCACACAACTGTTGAAGACAGTCTTGCTCGGGGCCGTCATTTGGCCGGAGTCGATTCTCGTCCTCGGCCTCGTCGTGCTCATCGCCTTCTTGGATGGGTTCGCCCGTCCGGTCCAGGCGTCGTTCATCCCCAGGCTGACAACGAATCGCCAACAAGCGAACAGTCTCGTCCAAGGGTCGAACCAGTTCATTCAGCTGGCGATGTGGCCTCTCGGCACGATGGTCGTCGCTTCCTTCTCAAGCGAGCTCGCTCTGATGATCGCGTTGATGTTGTTCATGCTCTCGACGCTCGTCACGCTTCGCTTCGTCCGTTCACTCGACCGCGACGTGACGGTAGAAGATGGCGAATCAGACATATCGCTTAAGGACAGCCTCGCCTTCGTGCTCACTGCTCCTTTCGCCAGGTTAATCACGGTGTTCGTCACGTTCGAGTCGTTCGTCAGCACACTCTGGATCTCGGCGCTCTTGCTCGTCTATCTGGAACGCCACCTCCACATCGATACGGGCTGGTGGGGAACGATGAACGCGAGCTTCTTGATTAGCATGATTCTGGCCAGCGCTTACCTGTATCGCGCAAAGCGCAACAGCTCGCTCGCCGTCAGCTCCATCTTGTCTGTCTTAGCGGCCCTATTGTTCGGCATGACATCTCATATCGCGTTCGCGCTCATCGCGCTCGCGGTTCAAGGATACGCCACCCAGCTCCGCATCATCCAGACGAACACGGTGCTCCAAGAAATGACAGCTGCCTCGCAACTTCCGTACGTGTATAGCGTCCAACAGACGGCCTACACCCTCGCCTTCAGCATCGGCAGCCTGACGTTCGGACTACTCGCGGACGGATTGCCGATTGCCATCGTCTATTTGATTGGCGCAGCGTTGACCGTTCCGCTCGTCTGGCTCGGTCGACAAATCGATTTAACGGACGATGTGATTCAATCTGCATAACAAGACGGCGCCTTCTCGGTCAGAGAGGGCGCCTGTTTGCTGATATGAGTGCTTCATACGATTACTCGTAGTAATGCTTCCCGCCAAAATAGATGGTCGGGCTGCCGCGACGGATGCATTTCAATCCGATCGCCACCTCGACAATCGGTTCCGACATCGTGATGATTTCGAGGACCGTGTCCAATCCGTATATCCGATAGTGACAAAATGTAACGACGTCCGGTTTGATGTACTCCCACAATTGGAAACGTGTTTCTTGGAGTTGCTCGAGATAGCCTGATCTCATGTAACGAATGATTTGATGTCCTTCAAACTGGTCATGAGGCGTGATCACCACGCCATCGGCATACGATTCATCGATGACTTCCAAGTAGATAATCTCTTCAAAGCGGAGCTTCACGTTCACCATCTCGCTTTGTGGAGGAATCCCATTCGCCTCGAGCCGCTCGCGGAAGGAGGCGTTCCGTTTCCTAGGGTGGTCGGAGAGCTGTAGATTGAACGTCAGAGTCTTAGGTCCGAGGTCATAATTGAAAGCAAATACGTGCATCATCCCGTCATACAAGAATAAATCTTCAAATTTCATTGGAAATCACTTTTCCCGGAAGTTTATACTGAAACGCACCGTACCCATCCCCTTGCATCAAATCGCCTCCGATAAACAATGAGACGGTTTCTGCCTCGGTCGGGATGAGGAATCGAATGCCTTTCCACTCTTCATATTGGTTTACTATTGACACAAGCTGATGCAAAGCATGTTCTGAAAGTTGTGATACGTCACATCTCACCTTATATGTCTTCGACCACATCCATTTCCCGATGTGTTCTATCGAATGGTCACATCCCGTCCGTTTCGCCCAGATTTCAAAACCGGACAAAAATTCATTCTTTGATGAAACGATATGAAATGATTGAGCGCCAAGCGTGACCAATAAATAAGTGATAAATGATGTAGGTTCTTTCAACTTCGGTAAATAAAACTCTCTCCATTGGCTGTCCCACAAATTGTCCCCCGAAAAATCATAGAGTGATTCCATTTGTGCAGAGAATGAATCTGGATAATGAAATGTCTGACTGTGTGCTAATAAAAAATCGAGGAAAGAAACATCGTGTCCGGCTAGCTCGATGGACACAACTTTTTCTGTATATAATTTGCGATGATACGAATTATACAAAAAGACTAATTTTTCATTCGAATAGATGCCAATCGGTAACGTCAAATCGATCCATCGAAGCTGAAGTAATTCTTGCTTCGTCACATGTAAGTTCAGTTCGGAATAATCTGTCACACGGTAAGAATCATTCAGCAGACAATCAGACCAAATCGTTTTGATTTGAAACAAATCAATCGTCTGGAACGTCTGCTCGTGTAGCTGCTGAACATTAACCTCTTCAAAGTTCATCGTACATTCCCCTTTCTCTAAATGAATTATAAATAGATAACGAAAATATCTTATACTGATAAAAACTGCTGAAATGGAGTGAAGAATCATGGCTAACTTCTCAACTGGAGACAGAAACGAGTTATTCGCTATTCTCGAAGCACGTTTTCACACCCACATGGAACGACATCCCAATGTCGTCTGGTCAGACGTGTTCACGAAACTGGAGACGGATTCGAACAAGCTCATCATACTCTCTGAAATGGAGCGGACCGGCGGCGAACCTGATGTGATTCGACTTCCGAATGGCGCCTTAGCTTTTTGCGACTGCTCACCTGAAAGTCCGAGCGGCCGACGCAGCTTATGCTATGACGATGCGGCGTTAGCCGCACGAAAGAAAAACAAACCGAATGGGAGTGCCGTCGCATCAGCTGAGAAGATGGGAATCGAGCTACTCGACGAAGCAACGTATCGCCATCTGCAGACGCTCGGCTCATTTGACTTGAAAACGTCGAGCTGGATTGCCACACCGGAAGCGATTCGTCAAAAAGGTGGCGCCTTATTCTGCGACCGGCGCTACGACCAGATCTTCGTCTATCATAATGGTGCCGATTCGTATTATGCGGCCCGAGGATTCCGCGGAATGTTCATCCTCTAAGCAGGGCCACGTGCCTTGCTTTTTTTATGTGAAGAGCCAATTGACGACGATGGGGACATACTTGACGAAAAATAGACTCACCGGGACGACGGCAAATGCTCTTAACACCCACATATACCATCCGTTATATTTTCGAGTGAAAAAGATCAACGCACTATATGTGACTGCATTCCCAGTAACATCTGGTTCTTCCATCCCTTGCGCAATAATTTCTTTCCATCCTGGGAGTGGACCCGGCGCAAACGAGGCCGCAAAGTCCGGCGTGATATCGTACTTCAATCGCACATACCAGGCGATTATATACACCGCTATGAAAAGCAGTGACCACAGCGTCAGAGCAATATTAAGTAACAGCCCTTTCCAACTCTCACTCCGAAAATAAAACACACCAATTAAAATCAACACGCTAAAGATGACGTTGATAATGAATGGGGGTGAAATCGTCAGGATAGAAAATGTTTCGGCGGACATGATTGTTCCGACCGCTAAATTCGTGTTTTGCTCCATCACCACGTTCTCACTTCATGCACGTGCGGTAATAGCTCATCATACAATTCAACGTATAGTCCCATCCCGATCCCCATGCCAATCCCGAGGAGCAACAGAAGTGCTCCTATGTGCTTTGTCGTCATGCAGACGATGATGACATGAAGCACGAGCGTACCAATAATGCTGTCCACAGTCGTACTATCCCCTGATACAACTCGTTTCGGCTTGATCAACAAATACATGCCGGCGGTTGATAAAATGATACCTAGACAGGCGCTTAAAAATAGAACAGTCGCTAACATCTTTCTTTTAAACTCCTTTATGTATGAAAATACGGTATGTGAAATAAGAAATATCTAAAAACTATGAGTTACCTGTTCAAATTTTAGAGCCTGCCTTCCTATATGTCTACCAAAAATTTCAAATGAATGAACGGATGGGCATGATGGTTTATCTCACGACCACATCGCCCCAATAAAAAAACTGCAGACGATTTGTCTGCAGTTCAATCTTACGCATGGAGTGTGACGTTCAATTCTTCGGCGACCGCCTTGAAGGCAGCGAGCGCACGTTCGAGGTCGTCACGGGTATGTTCCGCCGTCACGATCGTCCGAATCCGGGCCTTGCCTTTCTCGACCGTCGGGAAGGCGATGCTCTGTGCGAACACGCCGTGGTCTTTCAGCTTGTCCGAGAACGTGTGTGCGAGCGTCTCTTCACCGAGCATGACCGGCGTGATCGGCGTCGTCGCATGCCCGATATCGAAGCCGAGGTCGCGCAGTCCTGTTTTGAAGAACTCGGTGTTCGCCCATAACTTGTCGAACAATTCCTCTTCTTCCTTCATGACAAGGATTGCTTCACGGTTTGCCGCAACGACCGCTGGCGGGTGTGACGTCGAGAACAAGAACGGACGTCCTTTTTGAATCAAGAAGTCACGCACGTCGTTCGAGCAGGCGACGTATCCGCCGAGGACGCCGATCGCTTTTGAGAGCGTCCCGACTTGGAGCGCGACCCGTCCGTCGAGACCGAAGTGGTTGACCGTACCGCGACCATTCTTCCCGAGCACGCCCGAAGCGTGGGCGTCGTCGACCATGACCGCCGCGTCATACTTCTCGGCGAGCTCGACGATTTCCGGGAGCGGCGCGATATTGCCGTCCATCGAGAAGACGCCGTCCGTGACGATGAGACGTGTCCGGTAATCTTGCGTCTCTTTCAAGGCCGCTTCTAAGTCCTCGAGATCGACGTGTTTATAGATGCGGCGGGCCGCTTTCGTCAACCGGATGCCGTCGATGATCGAAGCGTGGTTGAGCGCGTCGCTGATGACGACGTCTTCTGGGCCGAGTAGCGCCGACAAGACGCCGAGGTTCGTCGCGAAGCCCGACTGGAACACGAGCGCCGCTTCCGTATGCTTGAACTCGGCGAGCTCGCGTTCGAACGCCTCATGCATCTCGAACGTCCCGGCGATCGTCCGCACCGACCCAGTGCCGGCACCGAACTGTTCGACCGCTTCGATTGCCGCTTGCTTCAAGCGCGGATGGTTGGCGAGACCGAGATAGTTGTTCGACGATAGCTGGACGAGCGACTTGCCACCGATCGTGACCTCGTTCCCTTGTGCTGATTCGAGCGGCACGAGCGAGCGGAACGTGCCCGCTTGTTTCATTTCATTGACTGCTTCTGTAATATGTTCAAATGCCATATTGATTCCCCCTGTTTATGGTAATAAGACGACCTTTCCACATTTCCCGGCCCGCATGAGCTCGAAACCTTGCTCGAACTCCTCGAGCTTGAACACATGCGTGATAATCGGTTCGACGTTCAGCTGACCCGTCGCGAGAAGCGTCGACACTTGGCCCCACGTCTCATACATCTTGCGTCCGGTGATGCCTTGGACGCGTACCCCTTTAAAGACGACGTCACGTGTCAGGTCGATCGCGACCGGTTTGGCCGGGAGTGACAACACGTTGACATCGCCGCCGGCCGTGACCATCTTGAACGCCTGGTCGATGGCGACCGGATGCCCGCTCATCTCACAAACGACATCGATGCCGTTCCCGTCCGTCTGATCCATGATCAGCTCGAGCGGATTTTGCTCAAGGCTATTGATGACGATGTCCGCCCCCATGTCTTCGGCGAGCTTCAACCGATACGGGTTGACATCGATCGCATAGACCCGGCTCGCGCCCGCTGCTTTGGCGACACCGACGGCCATGAGCCCGATCGGTCCACAACCGACGATGGCGACCGACTTGGCCGACACGTCACTGGCGAGCACCGTATGGACAGCGTTACCGAGCGGTTCTTGAATCGACGCGAGCTTCGACGGCATCGACTCGGGATTGACCCACAAGTTCTCTTCCGGCATGACGACGTACTCGGCGAAACAGCCTTGCGTGTCGACACCGATGATTTTCGTGTTCTTACAGATGTGATATTGCCCGCGCAAACATTGTTTGCATTGATGACAAACGATATGCGTCTCGGCCGATACGGTCTGTCCGATTTGGATGCGTTTCGTACCTTCCCCGAGCGCCACGACTTCCCCCGCGAACTCGTGACCGAACACGTATGGCGGTTTGACTCGGCTCTTCGCCCAGTCGTCCCACTCATAGATGTGGACATCGGTCCCGCAAATCGATGTCGCCTTCACTTTGATCAACACTTGCCCGGCTCCTGGTGTCGGGATTGGCACTTCGACCAACTTCGCCCCGAATCCGGCCGTATGTTTTTGAATCGCTTTCATCACAGGTGTCGTTGCTTCCTTCTCTGTCATAGACACGAGCTGTTCCATTGAAAACGTCCCCCTCTTCATCTCTTGATCGAACTTCACGTTCCCTTTCATCTTGTCATAAAATGACGAACCTGAGAAGATAGAACGTCATATTTTCAGACAAAAAAGAGAAGCCATCCGCGCCGATGGCTTCTCTTACAAGAATAGGACCTATGTCCCGACCGCAAGCTCATCGTGGTTCGATGATGAGCTTGATTGCCGTTCGTTCTTCTCCGTCAATCATAATATCGGTGAACGCAGGAATGCAAATCAAATCCAGTCCGCTCGGCGCGACGAAACCACGCGCAATCGCGACCGCTTTAATGGATTGATTGAGCGCCCCGGCGCCGATTGCTTGAATCTCACACGTTCCTTTTTCACGAAGTACGCCAGCGAGTGCACCCGCCACGGAGTTAGGATTCGATTTTGCCGAAACTTTGAGTACGTCCATTCTTGTTTCCCCCTCGGGTAGGTTGTTCAATCAAACCATACGGTCTGATCATCTAGGTGTATGCGTTCGATTTTTGTGGCTCGTTTCGATTGGTCATCGATCGTAATTAAAACTCCATTAAGTTGTTCCCGTCCCTCGGCAACTTCAAACCGGACCGGGAGTTGTGTCATGAATTTTCTCAAGACGACCTCGGCATCCATGCCGAGCACCCCATCGAGCGGTCCCGTCATCCCGACGTCGGTGATGTATGCCGTGCCGTTGTTCAATACGCGGTTGTCAGCGGTCTGGACGTGCGTATGGGTCCCGACGACGGCTTGAACGCGTCCATCAAGATGATAGCCCATCGCAATCTTCTCACTCGTCGCTTCAGCGTGCATATCGACGAAGATGGCATCGACCTCACCACGGATTTCTTCGACGAGGGCATCGACCGTGCGGAACGGACAGTCAAGCGATGGCAGGAACACCGTCCCCATCGCATTGATGACAGCGAGCTTCTTCCCACCTTGTTTCAACACCATCATGCCGACACCAGGTGTGCCTTCCGGATAGTTGGCCGGACGGACGATACGGTCGGCATCATCGATCCAGTCGAAGATGTCACGGTTGTCCCAAGTATGATTCCCCATCGTCACGCCATGGAACCCAAGCTCAAGGAACTGTTGGTAGATTTTTTTTGTGATACCGCGTCCGTTGGCTGCGTTTTCACCGTTGACGAGCATGAACGTCGGGCTGTACTTGCTCTTCAAGCGTCCGATTTGGGCACTCAGGATGTCGCGACCCGGTTTTCCGACCACGTCGCCGATAAATAAAATTTTCATAGTTTTGTCCTCCTCCAATAGAAAAAGCGGAGAATGTCTCCGCTCTTGTTACTTCGCATAATCGACGGCACGCGTTTCGCGAATGACCGTCACTTTGATTTGGCCTGGATAATCAAGCTCATCTTCGATCCGTTTACAGATGTCGCGGGCCATCTTGTTCGCCACGACGTCGTCGACGACGTCTGGGCGGACGATGATCCGGACTTCACGTCCCGCTTGGATGGCATATGATTTCTCGACTCCTTCGAACGACTCACAAATCGCTTCGAGGCGCTCAAGGCGTCGGATATAGCTTTCGAGCGTCTCTTGACGGGCTCCTGGACGCGCCGCTGACAAGGCGTCAGCCGCTGCGACGAGAACCGCGATCGTCGAGGTCGCTTCGACGTCCCCGTGGTGCGAGGCGATCGAGTTGATGACGACCGGATGCTCTTTGTACTTCGTGGCGAGCTCGACACCGATCTCGACGTGGCTGCCTTCGACTTCATGGTCGATGGCTTTCCCGATATCGTGGAGGAGACCCGCTCGTTTGGCGAGCGTGACGTCTTCCCCGAGCTCGGCGGCCATCATGCCGGCGAGATGGGCCACTTCGACCGAGTGAGCGAGCACGTTTTGACCGTAACTCGTCCGGTAACGCATTCGACCGAGCGTCTTGACGAGGTCCGGGTGGACACCGTGGATGCCGGCTGAGAATGTCGCTTCTTCTCCGTATTCACGGATGCGCTCATCGACTTCTCGACGCGACTTCTCGACCATCTCTTCGATGCGGGCCGGGTGAATCCGACCGTCTTGAACGAGTTTCTCGAGCGTCATCTTGGCGATTTCACGACGGACCGGGTCGAATCCAGACAGGATGACCGCTTCCGGCGTGTCATCGATGATGAGGTCGATGCCGGTGAGCGTCTCGAGCGTGCGGATGTTACGTCCTTCACGTCCGATGATGCGTCCTTTCATCTCATCACTCGGCAAGTTGACGACTGATACGGTCGTCTCGGCGACGTGTTCGGCCGCGTAACGTTGCATCGTGAGAGACAAGAGGTGTTTCGCTTTTTTATCAGCTTCTAATTTTGCTTTTTGCTCGATTTCTTTTTGAAGGAGAGCAGCATCGTGAAGCGCTTCTTGCTTCGCTTCGTCCATGATGATGGTCCGTGCTTCTTCTTTCGACAAGGCTGCCACGCGTACTAGTTCTTGGCGTGCCTCCTCATATAATTCCTCCACTTTGCTCTCGAGCGTTTCCGCTTCACGCTTCCGTTTCGCGAGTGCAGCCTCACGTTCATCCAAGGCGTCTTCTTTCCGTTCAAGCATGTCTGCTTTCCGGTCGAGAAGCTCTTCCTTTTGGACGAAACGATTTTCTTTCACTTTCTGCTCTTCACGTCGTTCGCGCAATTCTTGTTCGGTTTCATTGCGAAGTTGAATCATCTCTTCTTTTACTTCAAGCCGTGCTTCTTTTTGCATCGCTTCCGATTGTTGGCGCGCTTGCTCCACAATCTTGGTCGCTTCCGTCTCGGCACCTTGAATCTTCGCTTCGGCGATCGATTTACGCACAAAAAAACCTGCAACAAAAGCTATCGGCAAAAGGAGGATCAGAATAAGCTCTAATAGCCATTCCATCATGTTCACCTCCCTTTCGCAAGGTTATTTTATTTTTTCATGAATGAAAACGCGAGCGAGCCCGCGTATAGCTTTATTGTACTTATTTACCTGTTAGAATGCAATGCACGGACAGGATAGAACTACCAATTCATCAAAAAAATTATACTAAAAAAATCTCGCCTGAACCGTGTCAGGCGAGAAACGTTGCTTATTCTTCGTCTAGAAGCGAGAGGACGTCATCGTTGTCAGCTTCGACTGTGACCGTCTTTTCACCATTGAGACCGTAGTGGTCGCGGATTCGTTCTTCGACCGATGCGGCCACCGACGGGTTCTCTTTCATATACTGCTTCGCGTTCTCACGGCCTTGACCGAGACGCTCTTCGTTGTACGAGTACCACGCGCCGCTCTTTTGAACGATATCGAGGTCGGCCCCGATGTCGATGAGCTCGCCTTCACGCGAGATGCCTTCGCCGTACATGATATCGACTTCCGCCGTCTTGAACGGAGGCGCAATCTTGTTTTTGACGACTTTGATTTTCGTCCGGTTCCCGACCATGTCTTGGCCTTGTTTGAGCGTTTCAGCACGACGGACTTCGAGACGGACCGACGAGTAGAACTTGAGGGCACGACCACCAGGTGTCGTTTCCGGGTTACCGAACATGATTCCGATTTTCTCACGGATTTGGTTGATGAAGATGACGATCGTCTTCGACTTGTTCGTCGCACCAGACAATTTACGGAGCGCTTGGCTCATGAGGCGGGCTTGAAGACCGACGTGTGAGTCTCCCATCTCCCCTTCAATCTCGGCTTTCGGAACGAGTGCCGCAACCGAGTCGACGACGAGGATATCGACCGCACCAGAGCGGACGAGGGCTTCCGCGATCTCAAGGGCTTGTTCCCCTGTATCCGGTTGAGACAAGAGCAACTCATCGATGTTGACGCCAAGGTTTTGGGCGTATTTCGGGTCGAGCGCGTGCTCGGCGTCGACGAAGGCTGCTTGCCCGCCGCGCTTTTGAACTTCAGCGATGGCATGAAGCGCCACCGTCGTCTTACCTGACGATTCAGGTCCGTACACTTCGATGACACGACCACGTGGGTAGCCACCGGCACCGAGGGCGATGTCAAGGGCGATTGAGCCTGATGGGGTAACGGAAACTTGCTGATCTGTATTTTCACCAAGGCGCATGATTGAGCCTTTACCGAATTGTTTCTCAATTTGGCGTAATGCCATTTCTAACGCTTGTTTACGATCACTCATAGATTAATGAGCCTCCTTTGATTGATACTTTCATTATAAGCGAACCGAGAACGATACACAAGTTTTTCGCGAACGTTTATTCGCCTTTTTTCATTTGTTGAAGGAGCGCCCATATTCCGTCTTTTGTCGCTCGGGCTTGAATGACGTGCCGCTCTTGATGTGGATAGTTACGTTCAATCACGTCAATCCCGGCCGGTGACCGGATACCGATAAACACTTTGCCGACCGGTTGACCCGAACTTGACGTGGGTCCGGCTTCTCCAGTGAACGCCAGTCCATAATCCGTCCCGGTCTGACGAATCAAACCGAGGATCATTTCAAAGGCGACTTCTTTTGAGACGACCGAGTGTGACTCAATTGTATCAAGGGACACCCCTAAAAACCTATTTTTTAGCTCGTCCGAGTACGTGACGACCCCACCTTTGAACACCGAGGATGCCCCCGGCACGGCCGTGAGCATCGCTTGGGCCTGACCGCCGGTGAGCGACTCGGCAATCGACAGTGTGGCATTGCGCGCTTGCAACTCTCGAATCAAATGGGTAGCGAGCGTCTCCTCATCGGAACCAAAGTAATACCGGCCGACCCGATTTAAAATGTCCCGTTTTACCTGGTCGACCATTTGCCGCGCCTCGGATTCCGTTTCGGCCCGAGCACTGATTCGAAGCCGTGACTCACCCGACTCGGCATATGGGGCGACCGTCGGATTGGCACCGGTCGTTAAATCGACCACCGCCTCATCTAACGCGGACTCGCCGATTTCATAAAACCGAAGTGACTCGGAATGAATCGTCGCACCCGTGAACTTGTTCGGGAACGCGGACTCGACAATCGCTTTCATTTCCCACGGTACGCCAGGCAGTAAGAGCCATGTTGTCTCCCCTTCAATCCACATGCCGGGCGCAAGACCGACCGGGTTGTCAAGTACTTCGGACCCGGATAAGACGTCGGCCTGACGAGCGTCTCCTTCGTTCATCGTCCGTCCGCGCGAGGCGACAAAACGACGAATCGTCTCGAGCGAGGGCTCGTCGCGGACGAGTGGGCGGCCGATCACGTCGGCAAGCGTCGTCTTCGTGATATCATCGGCCGTCGGGCCAAGTCCGCCAGTGACGATAACGAGTTCGCTCCGGGCCTTCGCTTCTTCGAGCGTTGCTTTCAGACGCTCCCGGTTATCCCCGACGACTACATGATACAGGACGGACAGTCCGTATTTCGACAGCTGTTCTGACAAGTAACGGGCGTTCGTGTTGGTGATTTCCCCTAAGAGCAGTTCAGAGCCTACCGCAATGATTTCGGTCCGTTTCATCCGAATTCCTCCCCCCAAATAAAAAAAACGAGCTGTTCGGCCAAGCTGAACAACTCGTCTGTGCCGACGGTTACATCGACTTTACAATGATCTTGTAATTTTGTGCAAAATATTCGGCCCCTGAGTAAATCGTCAAGACGAGCGCGAGCCACATCGCCCATTCACCGAACGGGATGCCGACATAGCTGAAAATCGGATTACCGAACAACAGGAAGATGATGGCAAAGAGTTGGACCCATGTCTTCGCTTTGCCCGACTTTCCGGCCGCGACCACGATTCCTTCATCGGCAGCCACGAGACGTAACCCCGTCACCGCGAATTCACGCGATAGGATGACGACGACGACCCAAGCCGCGACGAGGTCCATCTCGACGAGCAGGACGAGTGCCGCCGTGACGAGTAGTTTGTCAGCGAGCGGATCCATGAACTTCCCGAAGTTGGTGACCAAGTTGTGCTTGCGGGCGAGATGTCCGTCAAGCCAGTCAGTAATAGCGGCGATCGTAAAGATGACCGCGGCGATGAATTGATGGAGCGGTACGTCCGCCCCGAGGAAAGCGATGTCTCCCCAATCAAAATCTACGGCGAGTAAGACGACGAACACGGGGATGAGCAACACCCGTAACATCGTCAAACGGTTAGGTAGGTTCATCGAGAACTCCTCCTCTAGAAGGAGAGTCAACTTATTCTGCGTCGACTCTCTTTACAAATATATTTTGTGTGACCGGCGAGTCGGCTAATTCAAGCTCCCGGCCATTGACAACAATTTTCTCGACCCCACCGATCAAGCCGATTCGGATGCGAAGCGTATCCGTCTCCGCGTCCTCGATGACAATCGGGTTTTGTTTCGATTGGTTCGGATATTCCGGAGCGAGGAACGGTCCTTCGAGTGATGTGTCTCGGACGCCGACATACGTCGCCGGCGACTCTTTCACATGGATCTCCGTCGTCAACTTATCGGCTGTCGCAATCTCGTACGTGAGATCAGCTCCGCTCGTCGACGCGACCGCAATCGGCCCCGTCTCTTCAGCAGGCTCTTCTTCGACCGGCTCTTCCTCGACCGGTTCTTCTTCAACCGGTTCCTCTTTCGGGACGTCCTTATTTTGGTCAATCGTCACACCCGAGTTCGACGGCTCGGCCGGTGACGCGTTTTGATCACCAAAATCAAGGTTTCGGACGACGTAATAGACGGCCGTCATCAACAGGAACGCGACGAGCACGAGCATGACTTTCGGTACCCAACGCGAGACACGGCTCGACGTTTCCGAGGCTTTCGAGTAGGTTTGTTTTCGCGACAATTGAACGGTCGGCTGCGGCTCGATTTTCGGCAAGTCTTTCGCATACGTCTCGTACAGTTCATCGACATCAAGCCCTAACGATTCCGCGTACGTTTTGATGAACGCCCGTGCATAGAACGAGCCAGGGAGATTTTTGTAATCACCTTCCTCGATCGCGATGATATAGCGTTTTTGAATCTTCGTCGTCTGCTGGATTTGGTCGAGCGTCAAACCGCTCGCCTCACGCCTTTGTTTCAAAAAAGTCCCTAGTTCTGTCACAGGGGTCCACACCTTCCATTCAAGTAGTTATTCAAACCATTCTGCCTCACGATGTGTCTCTTGAGGAATAATGATCTCCTCATCTTGTGAGTTCCGTAGTTCGATGATGTAATCAAAGTCCTCGAACACACAGTCGGTGTTGCGCACATAAAGATCTGGGTGCTCGATGACTTTGACAGACGGAAGCCGCATGACTTCGCGAATCAATTGCCGATGGCGTTCATCCATCGTCCGCGTCGAGACGGCACCGTCGATGATGTAGACGTGGTCTCCTTCGCGTTCTTCCTCGAACAGCGAAGTCCGCACCGTCTGCTTCATGAGCGTCGAGGACAGGAATAGCCAGCGCTTGTTCGCACAGACGCTCGCTGCCACAATCGACTCGGTCTTTCCGACACGCGGGTTGCCGCGCACGCCGATCAACAAATGCCGCTCTTCTTTCATCAGTTCGGCGACGAAATCGACGAGGACACCCAGGTCCTCACGCACGAAACGAAACGTCTTCTTGTCATCGTTATCGTGCTCGATGTAACGTCCGTGTCGAATTGCGATCCGGTCCCGAAGTTTCGGGCGCCGGAGCTTGATGACGACGATGGCTTCCATCTTGCGCAAAATATGTTCCAAACGATGGACGTGATCGGCCGCCGGTGCCTTTAACAGCATGCCGCGGCGCTGTAGATCGACGCCGTTGATCGTCACGATTGAGATTTGAAGCATCCCCATCAGTGAGGCGATATCCCCGAGGATACCGGGTCGATTTTGGCAAAGTTCATATTCGAGATACCATTCTTCGAACTTATGATCCATCTCGTCCACCCTTTCTGATGTGTGCTCGCTACCTTGTTCATTCTAAATTATTTTAGAAGAATTGAAAAGAACTCGTTTCAACCGAGCCAACAAAGTTTCACACCCAACCGCCGTCGATCCGAAGCACGGTGCCGGTCATGTATGCGGCTGCCGGAGAGCAGAGGAAGCGGATTGTCTCCGCTACTTCCCCTGGGCCTCCTAACCGGCCGAGCGGAATCTCATCCCGAACGTCTTGTTTCGTCTCTTCTACCGTATCATTCATCGGGGTGTCAATCCACCCCGGCGTGACCGCGTTGATGCGGACGTGAAACGGTCCGGCCTCGCGCGCGAACGCTTTGACGAATCCAAGCTGGGCGGCCTTGACCGTTGAATAGAGGACTTCTCCGGCCGCACCGACCTCGCCCCAGACACTCGAGACGACGACGATGTCGAGCGGGCGGTCATACGGTTTCTGCCCGACGACGTGCTGGACGAGACGGACCATCGAGCGGACATGGATGCGATACAGCCGATCGAGCTCGAGAAGTGACTGATCGACGAGCAGACCGTAGGCATGATTACCGGCGACATGGATGAGGCGGTCGACCGGTCCGAGCGTCTCGAGCCAAGCTTCGAGTCCGGCCTCATCGTCGAGGTCACACGTGACGACGTCTGCCGTCAACTGTTCGTGTGAAACGAACGCACGAAGCGACTCCGTTTGCGAATGCGCCTGCAAAATGAGTGCATCGTCTCGAAACGCTAGCGCGACGGCACGGCCAATCGCTCCGCTCGCTCCCGTGATGAGCGTCGTCACGGTTTCTTGACGACACAGACCGTCCGATGATCGGCTTCGAACAGACGGTCGTACGCCGCATACAGGTCGTCAAGCGTGATCGCATCGAGCAAGTCCGGGATGTCGAACATGTTGCCGCCGCTGAGCGCGTAGCGTGAGAACTGGTTGGCGATAAACTCTGGTGAGTTGAGCGCCTTCAAAAACTGTCCTTTCATCATGCGCTTCTTGCGATCGAGTGTCTCGCCGCCGAGTTCGAGCGGACGCTCGAGAGCGGACGTGATCCGGTCGACGAACGTCTCGACGTGCGGCGTCTCCATTGACAGGACGGCGAAGGCGAACGTCTCTTCTGACGTATAGTCGAACGAGAACGCGTCATCGATCAATCCTTCGGCGTACAGTTCCGCATAGAGCGGTGCCGTCGTGTCGAACAAGGCGTGCATGAGGAGCTCGACGATGAGCTCTTGCTTCATGCCCTCTTTACCGGGGCGTGGCGTATCTTTATAGCCGATCATCACTTTCGGGACCGAGACGTCCATCTCGATGACCCGTTCCGTCATATGGACCGTCTCGGGCTCCTCGACCATCTCACGCGCCGTCAATAGCGGCGCATCAAACGTCTTCGCCGCCTGATTGGCGGTAATCTCGGCAAGGACAGCGTCAGGGTCGATATTGCCGACGACGAACAGCACCATATTGCTCGGATGGTAAAACGCCTCGTGACAGCGATATAAATCGTCGGCCGTGATGGCGCTAATCGATTCGATCGTGCCGGCGATATCGATTTTGACCGGATGTTCGGCATACATCGCCTCAATCAAACCGAAGTAGAGGCGCCAGCCCGGGTTGTCCTGATACATTTGAATCTCTTGGCCGATAATCCCTTTCTCTTTCTCGACCGAGGCCTCCGTGAAGTACGGCGCTTGGACGAAGTCGATCAACGTCTTCAAGTTTTCGCCGACGTTCGACGTCGCACCGAACAAGTACGCCGTCCGGGTGAACGACGTGAACGCGTTCGCCGACGCGCCGAGGCGTCCGAACTGTTGGAACACGTCGCCGTCTTCTTTTTCGAACATCTTATGCTCAAGGAAATGGGCGATCCCGTCTGGCACGTCGACCCAATCTTCCGTTTTAAAGCGACGGTCGATCGAACCATATTTCGTCGTGAACGTGGCATACGTCTTCTCATAACCGCTCTTCTTCAATAAATAGACCGTCAATCCGTTCTCGAGGACGGTGTGATGGAGCGTTTCTCCGACGTTTGGAAAATCGAGTTTCATACAGTTCCCCCCTTTAAACAATAGACAGCCTGTAAGTCCAGGCCCTTGGCGAGCGCGGCCACATCATCCCGCGAGGTCCGCTCGATGATGGCCATCTCTTCCTCGAGCGAGAACGGACGGATGTCCGAGCCGCTCATCCAAGCGATCAATTGGCGCGGGTTGTCCCCGAGTTGACGACGTTGATGGTACAGCATCGCTTTCGTCTGTTCGAGTGTCCCGTCCTCGAACGTCCCTGCTTGGAGGTCGGCGAGTTGGTCGGCGATGATCGCCTCGGTCTTCGCCTGGTTCGAGGCATCGATCCCGGCATAGACGAATAACATCCGGCTGAGTGAGCTGTACTGCGAGGCGGCATAGTAGGCCAAACTCTCTTTCTCCCGGACGTTCATGAACAGTTTCGAGTGCGGGAAGCCGCCGAACAGTCCATTGACGACTTGCATCCGGACAGCATCTTCACTGCGCGGGTCGACGTCGACTTGATAGGCGAGGTGCAATTTGCTCTGATTGATCGTTTGATGTTCCTCGAGGCGCTGAAACTCACGGTCGACCGGCTGTGGATACTCACGGACGATTCGTTCCCCGAGCCCTTCGAGCGGCGCGAACGCGGCAGTCACTTGCTCACGACTCACGTCGCCGACGACGTAGACGTCGACACGATCGTGACGGATCATCGAGGTATAGGCATCAAAGAGCGTCTTCGGCGTCACGTGATCCAACTGTTCGAGTGTACCGAGCGACTGGATGGCGAGTTCGCCGCCGAGCAGTTCTTGAAGACGTTGCTGGGCGAAGCGCATCTTGTCATCGTATACCGATTCGATGCGCTGACGCTGGAGACGGGCCTCCTGTTCGACGATGAGCGGTTGGAACGCCCCGTCATAGGCGTTCGGACGAAGGAGTACTTCTTCGAGCAGCTTGATCGCCTCACTGAGCACCGGTTCGCCGACGAGCGCATCGCTCACGACTTCGAGCTGGAACTGGATGACATGTTCTTTGCCGACTTTCGACGCTCCGGCGTAAAGGCTCGCGTCATATAATTGTTCGAGCGGCGTATGAAACAATTCGATCGACGGATAGGCTTCGGTCGCTTTCTCCATCACATACGGCAGTAAAGCCCGGTCGGCAATCGTCTCAGCCGACAGTGGGGCCGCAAATGAGACGAGGCATGTCGTCGTTTTAAATTTTTGGGTCGGGTAGACCGAATAATGCAGACGTTGTTGGAATTGTTCGATTCCTTTCATAAGTTGATCTACTCCTTTTTCTTTTTCGTTTTGAACACGTCCGCACCGCGGGCGTATTCTTGATCGGGAACTCCGGCCACGACATTGGCGTAACGGGCCGCGGTGAACAAATAGTCGCTCAGCCGGTTATAGTACGGGAGCTGACGAGCGGCGGCGTCGACGTTGACGAGTTCCCGTTCGACACGGCGACAGACGGTACGTGCCACGTGCAGGCTCGCCGCACCGACACTGCCACCCGGCAAGATGAAACGGACGAGCTCCGGACATTTCGGTTCAAGTTCGTCAATCCACGTCTCGAGCTCGGTGACGATTGTCAAATCGACTTGTTGTGGCGGCGTCTCAGTATACATGAGCTCCGAGCCGAGATCGAATAGATCATGTTGAATCTTCGTCAGCTGGGACCGGAGCGTCTCGTCTGTCTGATGGGCGAGCGCGAGCCCAATCTGACTGTTCAATTCATCTAACAGCCCCATCGCCTGGATGTGCGGATGAATCTTTAAGACACGTCCGCCGATAAGTGATGTTTCCCCTTTGTCCCCGCCTCGTGTGTACAGTTTCATGTCATTTCCTCCTTGATGCCACAAATGGTGACCCATAGGAGTCACCATTGTCGTTATGCGTGCGGTTGTGTGTACGGAAGATGAATCGTGAACGTTGTCCCTTCCCCGTGCGTGCTCGAGACGTCGACCGTGCCGTGATGGGCATCGATGACGTTTTTGACGATGGCGAGACCGATGCCGGTACCCGTCTTGCCGCCGCTCGTCCGCGCTTTATCCGCTTTGTAGAACCGTTCGAACACGAACGGCAAATCTTCTTTCTGGATGCCACTGCCCGTATCCGACAAACGGATCACGAAGCCGGCCTCCTCTTCCCTCGCCTCGAGCCGGATTGATCCCGACTCGGTATGGGCGATGGCATTGCCGATCAAATTCGTGAACACCTGTTCCAATCGGTCCCCGTCCGCCTCGATGGCGTGACGCGGGGCCTCCGTTGACAGCGTGATGCCTTTTTCGTTCGCCATTTGGTTGAATTTGCGCATGACGCGTGGAAGAAATTCACCGAGGTCGAACGTCGTGAACTGCATCGTCTCTTTGCCTGACTCGATTCGTGCCAGGTCGAGCAAATCGTTGACGAGACGGGCCAATCGAAGCGATTCATCGTAGATGATCGAAGCGAACTCTTTCGTCGCGTCATCACTTTCGGTCATGCCGTCGATAATCGCCTCGGAATACCCCTGAAGCGTCACGAGCGGTGTCCGTAGCTCGTGGCTGACGTTGGCAACAAAATCGGTTCGCATCTTGTCAAGACGATGGCTCTCGGTCGTGTCACGGATGACGACGACCGCGCCTTCAAAATCATCCTCGCCGAGAAGCGGTGTCACCGTCAACGTATAATAATGATCGTCTTGTTTCACTTCGATCGTCTTCTCCGGTGCCCCGGCAACGACGTCCTCATAGAGAGACAGGACGACTTCATGCGGCTGTTCGTCGATGAGGAGCGGTTGGGCTTGCGGATTCGTGACGATGACGTTCGCATGACGATCGAGCGTGATGACCCCATCGGCCATCGACCGTAAAATCGAGGCGAGTTGGAGCCGCTCTCGATCGAGCGCATTCACGTATGTCGACAGTTGGCTGCTCATCGCATTGAACGACCCGGCCAACTCCCCAATCTCATCGTTCGACTTCTGGACGAGACGGAGGTCGAACTGCCCTTCTCCCGTCTTATTGACCGCGTCACGCATCTCGCGGAGCGGTGCCGTGATCCGGGTCGATAAGAAGAAGGCAAATACGGTCGTGACGATGATCGCCGACGCGACCGTCCAAAAGATGATCGTCCGAGCCCCTTCGTTCGCACTCGAGATCGCGTCGAGCGGTTCGATCAAGTAGAGCGTGTATTCGCCTGTCTCGAGTGAGAATGTCGTCCGATACGCGAGTGCCGCCTGATCGTCAAATGACGAAAAGTTTCCAATCGCCGTCTCCCCGACCGCCTGATACGTTTCCCAATCCTGACGGCCGAGCTCCGTCATGAGACCGTCGACTTCCGTTCCAAAGTTCGAACGGACCGTCCCGTTCTCTAATATATAGTTCGCGCCGTACACTTCAATGATTTGGTCGACCGTCCGTGACGCGTCCCCTTCTTGAAGCAACACCGACTGGACCTGCCCGCCGAGCTTGGCCAAGTGGCCACGCTCCTGGTCGATATGGAACGAGTTGAAAAACTCGAGCATCAACACAGAGACGATGAACAAGATGAGACTGACCAATACGAGAATCGTCAACCATAGTTTTGTGACGATGCTATTCCGGCGAATCATCACTCACTGACGACTTCGAACTTGTACCCGACACCCCATACCGTCGTGATCATTTGCGCGGCTTCTGGAGAGACACGGTTCAACTTCTCCCGGAGTCGTTTCACGTGTGTGTCGACCGTTCGAAGGTCTCCAAAGAATTCATAGTTCCAAACTTCTTTCAACAGTTGCTCTCGTGAAAATACTTTGTCGACTTGTTTGGCCAAGAAGAACAAGAGCTCATACTCTTTCGGCGTGAGCGCGATTTCTTCTCCGTCGACCGTGACGCGGTGCGCATCGTTGTCGATCGTCAAATGCGCGAAGACGATCAAGTCTTTTGATTTTTCGGCCGTACGCAAATATTTCGTCGAGCCCGAGCGGCGAAGGAGTGCCTTGACGCGCAAGACGACCTCACGCGGACTGAACGGTTTGACGATATAGTCGTCCGCTCCGACTTCGAAACCTTGGACACGATCGACTTCTTCGCCTTTCGCCGTCAGCATGATGACCGGTGTCGCCTTCGATTTCCGAAGCTCGGTACATACTTCGACCCCGTCCATTTTTGGCATCATCAAATCAAGCAGGATGACATCAAAATTGTGCTCAAGGGCGAGCTGAAGCGCCTCTTCCCCGTTCGTCGCTTCGACGATCACATATTGTTCCCGTTCCAAATACATTTTTAATAGGCGGCGAATTCTTTCCTCGTCGTCGACCACTAAAATTTTTGTTTTATTAGCCATCCACTAAACCTCCTAAAGAACCATTACAAGATGTAGCGAATGTTGCACAATTGTGAACATTTCGCTCTCTTTCATAACTATACCACTCTATTATTTGGCTTCACAACGGTCAGTTGACAGCGGCGTAAAAAAAGAAGCCACCGAAGTGACTTCTTTTTTTACGCATATGAGTGCAAACCTGCGATGACGAGGTTGACGAACACCAAGTTGAACATGATGACGGCGAAGCCGCCGACACATAACCAAGCGGCTTTTGTTCCCGTCCAACCACGTTGGATGCGCATATGCAAATAGTAGATATAGATGAGCATCGTGATGAGCGCCCACACTTCTTTCGGGTCCCAGCCCCAGAAACGGTTCCAGGCGATTTGCGCCCAAATCATCGCGAAGATGAGTCCACCGAGGATGAACACCGGCAAGCCGATGGCGATCGACCGGTAACTGATCTCGTCGGCGAGATCGAGGTCGACTTTTTTCGCGAGCGGTTGAAGCGCCTCGGCAATCCGTTTTCGCAAGATGACGAAACGAAGCAGTACATAAATCACGACGCCGGCGATGACCGACCAAATGAGCGTGTTCAACTTCAATGTATTGATGAACGTCGGTAACTCAAGTGACAGTCCGCTCGAACCAGAGAGAAGCTGAGCCCCTTCCGGCACGAACAACATCGGCATGAAGTATTCATACGACTCTTGTGTGCCGCGGTCGTTCGTGAACTCGACCACGCCACCGGCACCGATCGCCTTGAAGAGCATCGAGACGAGAATGAAGCCGAGCGTGCACATGAGGACGAACATCGTAATTTCAAGCCACGTTCGTGACTTCGACTGTTCTCGCATCGACGTCTCATTCAATAAGAAAATGAGGCCTGAGGCGAAGCTGATGGCGAGAATTCCTTGGCCGAGCGCGGCCGTCGTGACGTGAATTTTCAACCAGACACTGTTCAAGGCCGGGATAAGCGGTGCCACTTCGCTCGAGAACATCGAAGCGAAAGCAATGACGAGAAGCGCCACCGGCATGGCGAACAAGCCAAGCACGTCATTTTTATAAATCCCGTACACGACGAGGAACCCGAGCACCATCATCATGCCGAAGAACGTCGTGTATTCATACAAGTTCGATACCGGTGCATAACCGACCCCGACCCAACGTAAAATAAAATATGTCATTTGGGCGATGAAGCCGATGACGGCCAAAATGAACGCATATTTGCCGTAGGCGATACGGTTGACGTTTCGGCCTTTGCGCATCCCGCTGACCGCGATCGTGAATAACACGGTCGCAACAGCGTAAAGGATGAACGCGATAAAGAGCAAACGACTGCTCCACTGAATCCACTCCATTATGATTCCCCTCTTTCATTGGTTGAGTTGTCGTCCGTCTTTTTTTCAAACCGTGCCTGATCTTCCCAGATCGGCAGGCCATTTTTCTCTAGGAGCGGTGTGATTTCGCGATTGAGCGAGGACGGGTTCTTGTTGGTGAAACCAGCGACGAGCACGTCCGTCTCATTGTGTCGGCGAATCCAGATACGACGGTGCGGCCAATACATCCCCATCACAATTCCAATCATGAAGATGACTCCACCGACAATCAAGATCGGATACGTCGAGTCACTCTTGACGCGTAGACCACTCGTACTTGCCATTTCCGTACCAGCGAACTGGAACGCATAGCGATTATCTTCATCGGCCACGTTTAAACGAATTCCAATCAAATTCGATTCCGTCGTGCCGTCTGGTGTGTCAATCGCCATGAAGAAGGCCGGGTTAAGCGCCCGTGGCGATTTCGTGTTCGGTTGACCGTCCTTGACCTCAAAGTCCGGATACAGGTCGTTCAGTTTGACCGTGACGTCTCCGAGGTCATACGTCGTCTCCGGGTTCGTCAAATCGACCGTGAACGGTCCATACACATCACCTGTCTCTTTATCGGCAACGTTAAAGGACATCGACAAGAATTCCGGGCGACTTGAATACTGTTCTTGATACACTTCGTACTTTTCAAACTTGAACGGATGGTTCACTTTCGTCGAACCGGTATCGACTTCCTCGAGTTGCGGCGATCCGTCCTCGTTCGTTCCGGTCTTCTTGAACAGCGTCAATTCCGTCTCATAGTTTTTTGGGACTGCGCCCGCTTTCTCGATCGCCTCGGCAAATTTCGCATCTTCCGCGTTATTTTCCGGATCATACATCTCTAAGATGAATTGATCGTTGCGAAGATAATATTCATCATCCGTCGCTTCGAGCGGAACTGTATCGCCTTCGCGCACCCATTCGAGCGTATCCGTATGGAATGCCGGGAAAACGCGAAGCATCGCCCCGATGAAGAAGATGACGAGCCCGATGTGATTGACGTATGGACCCCAGCGCCCGAAGCGATATTTCTCGGCGAGTAAGGCATCCCCGTCACGCTTCACTTGATAACGCTTGGCTTTTAAAGCCTCTCCGAACGCATCGATTTGTTCGTCCGTCCCTTTTCCCTCACCAATCAAACGTTGACCGCGCATGAAGCGATCGGTTCGTCGGACCGGTTGAAATTTCAACGCTTTATACAGCGGGAAAAATCGATCAATCGATACAACGATGAGCGATAACGTCAGCATCACGATCAACGTGATGTACCACCACGATGTATAGAGGTTGTGGAATCCTAGCGTATAGTAAATCGTACCCGGTGTCCCGTACTCGTCCGTGTAATACTGGCTCGCCGGCAACTGTTGAGGAATATACATCTCTTGCGGGAAAATCGTTCCGATCGCCGACCCGACGATGATGAGCCCGATGAGCCATAGACCGACCTTGACCGATGCAAAAAAGCTCCACACCCGGTCAATCCATGACCGTGGACGGCGCTTCGATCGTAAATCGGCGCCGTCGTATTTCATATCTAGCATTTGTGCGCCCCCCGTTCGCTTACAATGACTTCTCGGCCAACTCCATCAGTTTTTCTTTCGTGAGTTCACCTTCGTACTTTTCAATCACTTTGCCGTCGGCATCGATGACGAACGTGACCGGCAAGTTATAAATCCCGTACGCCTTCTCGACTTCGCTGCGCGTGTCCATCAAAATCGGATAGTCGAGCTTGACGCCGAGGTCGTTCACGAAATTATCGACTCGAAGCGGTGTCTCGCCGACGTTGACCGCCCAAAAATCGACGCCCATGTCTTGGAGTGCGGCATAGTTGTCCTGGACGACCGGCATCTCTTTCTCACACGGTTCACAGAATGTGCCCCAGAAGTTCAAGAGCAACCCTTTACCGTCGTATGTGTCACGCTCGACCATCGTCGTCCCGTCAAGACTGACGAGCTTGAAGTTCGGCGCATCGTCACCGGCCTCGACACGTCCGTCGTTGCCGGCTTGTTCAAATAATTGCATGATAACGACCGCTCCTGCGAACAGGACCATCGTCATGATCATGAGCCTCCAAAATGACCTTTTTTTCTTATGGGCCATCGCCTGGTTCATGCGATCACCCGACTTTGTTTCTTTCGTCATGAGTTCACACCATCCTTCAGTTGTTATTGTACTGAAAAAACACCAAAAACGCACATTAACAGACTTTTTTCATCTTTTTGTCACACAATCTCCACAAAATAAAAAATCATCCTATCTCAGGACGATTTTTTAGTTGTTATTTTTTCTTTTTCTTGCCTCGTTGTACGGGTGGTACCGTCGGGTTGGCAAGCTCACGTAGCTTCGATACTTCCTTGCGTGACAGTTCACGCCATTCGCCCGTCGTGAGACCGTCGAGCGTCAAGAAACCGAACTGTTCGCGTTTCAGTTTGATGACTTCTGAACCGACTGCTTCGAGCATGCGGCGGATTTGACGGTTATGGCCTTCCGAGATGACGATTTCTAAGATGGCCGAGTTTTTCTTATGGTCGACCGTCTTCATCTTCACTTGGGCGCTACCCGTCTTGTAGCCGTCATCGAGTTCGACACCCGACTCGAGTTGTTTGATCGCGATATACGAAGGAATGTTCTTCACTTTCGCGACATAACGTTTTGGGATCTTGAACTTCGGGTGGGTCATCATGTTCGAGAACTCACCGTCATTCGTTAAAATGATGAGTCCCGTCGTGTTATAGTCGAGACGTCCGACCGGGAAGACACGCGATCCAGGCGGTACGAGATCGGTGATGACTTTCCGTCCTTTATCATCTTCGACCGTCGAGACGTAACCGCTCGGCTTATAGAGCACATAATAAACATGCTCTTCTTGTTCGATTTTCACACCGTCGACCTCGACTTCAGACTTTGGACCGACTTTCGTACCGAGTTCGCGCACGACTTTCCCGTTGACGCGCACCCGTCCATCTAAAATCATTTCTTCGGCTTTACGCCGTGAGGCGACACCTGCTTGGGCAATCACTTTTTGTAAACGTTCCATTTATTCATTCTCCAATCTATCTTGCGTAATCGCAGACGGCTGGCCGAAGAACAAATCGCCTTCGTCCGAGAGCTCGTCTTCAAACGTTAATGGGGGCAATTCATCGAGTGAATTGAATCCAAAATGGTCCAGGAAATGTTCGGTCGTCCGGTATAACTTGGCCCGCCCAATCGTCTTGGCCCGGCCGGCCGCTTCAATCAATCCTTTAGACAACAGCGTATGGATGACACGTTCGACTTTGACGCCCCGGACTTCCTCGATATCGGCCCGGGTGACCGGTTGCTTGTACGCGATGATGACGAGCGTCTCCATCGCGGCACGTGATAACGCCTGTTCGGCCATCGTGCCGACGTAGCGTTGAATGTACTCCGACACTTCAGGAATCGTCACGAGCTTATACACGCCCGCGGATTCAATCAGTTGGAACGGACGACCCGAATCTTTGAACGATGCTTCTAGTTTGCTCAACTGTTCGCGTGCAGCGGCTTCCGAAATGTCGAGCGTGTCCGCGAGGGCCCGCACTTCCATTCCTTCTTCGCCGACGACGAACAATAGACTCTCAATAATCGTTTCATAGGACAGCAACGGCTTCATCCCTTTCCTTTGACGATTCGACGAACGAGATTTGAATGTCTCGCTCTTCCTGTTTGGTCGTAACGACGCGCAACTTGATCAATTCGAGTAGCGCCATGAACGTGACGACAAGGTCCGACACATCGGGACGTTCCTCGAAAAACGAGAAGAACGATGTTGTCCGCTTTGCCGAGACGTGATCGTGCAACCGTGTCATCTGTTCTTCAAGCGTCCGTTCTTCACGTTTGATCGTCTTTTTGCGACGCTCTTTCCACCGCTTGCGTTCGACCATTTTCGAATAGGCGTGCAATAAGTCCGCAAAGTTGAGTGGACCGTCATACGGCTGGACGAGGTCGGACATGTAGCGCGTCAAATCCTCACCGGGACGGCTATACAGTTCGAGGCGAGACTCTTCTTGCTCGCGCATGAATACGACCGCTTCTTTATACGCCTTATATTCAATCAACTGTCGAATCAACCCTTCTCGGGTCGGTTCTTCCCCAAAGTCGGGAATGTCATCTTCTTCAACTGGAACCGGTGGCAACAGTTGCTTGCTCTTCAATTGGAGCAACGTCGCCGCCATGACCAAATATTCACTGGCCACATCGAGTTCAAATTTTTGCATCGTCCGGATATAGGCGACATACTGATCCGTGACCTCGGAGACAGAGATGTCTGCGATGTCGAGCTCCATTTTTCCAATCAAGTGGAGCAACAGGTCAAGCGGGCCTTCGAACGTATCGATTTTGACGTTGTACGCTTCCATAGAGACACCTGCCATTTACATTTTTGCGCTTTAGTATAACATGTTTTGTAGTACCGTGACCACGAAAGGAGAAATTTGATGTCGACGCCTTTTATCCAGTATACGCTCTTATTTGAATGTCATGCCGATTATTTCGAGTGCCATGAAGTGCTTGAAGAAGCATGGCAGGACGGGGGGCGAGAGGATCTCGGTTACGCCGCCTTGATTCAATACGCCGTTGCCCACTACCATGCCCGTCGCGGTAACACGCCCGGTGCAAAAAAGAGTATCGCAGCGTTACAGCAGAAGCTCACGTTGGCCGTGACCGAACTCGAAGCCCTTGGAATCGATACCGCGGCGTTCGCCCGTGACTTGCAACGTTGGCCGCTCCCGGAGGCGCTTCCGCTCAATGGAGCGACACGACAACGCATCGAGCGTTTGAAGCCCGCCTTCGAACCGACCACTTTGACGTTTGACGAGCTCGTCCATAAACATATGTATCGTGACCGGACACCCGTCGTCACCGAGCGGCTCCGCGCGCTCGAGGCACGTAAAAAAGCTAGGCGCTGAGCCTAGCTTTTTTTAAATGACGACTTGGTTCCATTTATCGAGCAGGTCACCGGTTTTGCCTTGACCGACAAGCGTCAAGTCGAGCGGCAATAAGTTCCGGGTCTCATCGAGCAATTCGTAAGAACGCTTCTCGCCGCGGAACGACGGAGACAGCGCGATATGATGGATGAACATCGTCGTCTCTTGTTGCTCCATCCCGATGATCCCGACGAAGTCTTCCCCGACTCTCCACAGATAGAGGAATTTGGCAGGGTCTTCTTCGTAGGATCGGACGAGTTCGAGCAAGGCGAGCGGAGATTTGTCGCTACATGAGAACGCGAGCAAGCCCATCGCCGTCTTTTCGTACGATTGTTTGTATTTCACCAGCATTGCTGGTTTCACCACCTTTAGTCATTCATGTTTCACTAAGTGAACACGTGAGAGACATGGCTCATTGTGCCATAACGTTCAGGCAGAAATCAATTCTCGTCCCAAACTTTAACTTCGGCCATCTTCGTGCCTTGACGAAGTTTGACCGCGTGCTCAAGGCCAGACGTCACTTTTCCGAAGACCGTGTGGACACCGTCGAGATGTGGTTGTGGCTCATGGACGATAAAGAACTGTGACGAGCCCGTGTTGCGTCCGGCGTGTGCCATTGAAAGCGAACCCGCTTCATGTTTGTATGGGAACGATGTCGATGTCTCACATGGGATCGTCTTGCCTGAACCACCCATACCTGTCCCGTCTGGGCAACCGCCTTGGCTGACGAAACCTGGGATGACCCGGTGGAACGTCAAACCGTTATAGAAGCCGCTGTTCGCGAGCTCCTCGAAGTTGTCGACCGTGATTGGTGCCGCATCGTGGAACAAGTCGAATTCGATCATTTCGCCGTTCTCTAATTTCATAGATCCTTTTTTCATGAAAAGTTACCCCTTTATGTTCATATTGTCATTCTCACTCACACATTGCCCATTCTATCAAAAAAAACCGTCTGTCTCCACTATTTTGTGGAAACAGACGTTCTGACTTGCCGCTTACTGGATGACGGCGTGGACGAGTGGACGCGCCGTCGGCTCTGTCGCACCGATCGTGTACGCGTGGTCCATCCGCTCGAGCGCAGATGTCATGTCTTCTTTGTTCGAACGGAGCACGGCGATCACGTCACCGGCCTCGACCTTGTCACCGACTTTCTTCTCGAGCGTGATACCGGCCGCGAAGTCGAGCTGATCATCTTTTGTCGCGCGACCTGCGCCGAGGAGCATCGCTGCCACACCGACTTCGTCAGCGATAATCGACTCGACGTAACCTGCTTGTTTCGCGACGAACGTCGTCTCATACTTCGCTTGCGGAAGTTTCGATAAGTCATCGACGAGCGACGCGTCGCCACCTTGTGCCGCTACGAACTGACGGAACACTTCGAGGGCATGACCGTCGGCCATCCGTTTCTCAAGGTCATCGTACGCTTCCTCGAACGTCTGATAGAACTCGCCGAGTACCGCCATATGGCCGGCAATCGTGAGGGCAATCGTCTTCAAGTCGGTCACGTCTTTGCCCGAGAGGACTTCAATCGCTTCTTTCACTTCATTGGCGTTCCCGATTTCGAAACCGAGCGGCTGGTCCATATCCGTGATGACGGCGACCGTCTTACGGCCGACGTTCTTACCGATGGCGACCATCTCTTCAGCGAGCGCTTTCGCGTCGTCGAACGACTTCATGAACGCGCCTGAACCCGTCTTGACGTCAAGGACGATGCTGTCGGCACCGGCCGCGATCTTCTTCGACATGATCGAGCTCGCGATGAGCGGGATTGAATCGACCGTCGCTGTCACGTCACGGAGTGCGTAAAGACGTTTGTCGGCAGGCGTCAAGTTGCCTGTCTGACCGATGATTGACATCTTGATGTCGTTTACTTGCTTCGTGAACTGTTCTTCCGTCAACTCGACGTTGAAGCCAGGGAACGATTCGAGCTTATCGATCGTCCCGCCCGTGTGGCCGAGACCACGACCACTCATCTTCGCGACCGGAATACCGATTGACGCGACGAGCGGAGCGACGATTAAGCTGATTTTGTCACCGACGCCGCCAGTCGAGTGTTTATCGACTTTTTTACCTTGGATGTTCGACAAATCGATGACGTCACCAGACTTGACCATCTCCATCGTCAGGGCCGCCGTCTCTTTCTCTGTCATGCCGTTAAAGTAAATCGCCATCGAAAGGGCTGACATCTGATAATCAGGAATCGTCTCGTTCGTGAAGCCTTCGACGATGAAACGAATCTCCTCTTCGTTCAATTCGCCACCGTTACGTTTTTTCAAAATCAAATCGACCATGCGCATAAGTTTCGTCCTCCTAGTTGGGTAGTGGTTACATGCTTTGAATCGTGCCGCGTACGAGTGAAAGGAAGTCTTGGCGGACGCGTTCTGTCGTCTCGATGACTTCTTCATGGTTGAGCGGTTGATCTAAAATCCCGGCTGCCATGTTCGACACGCACGAGATGCCGAGCACTCGCATATCTGAGTGACGGGCCACGATGACTTCAGGCACCGTCGACATGCCGACGACGTCGCCTCCGAGCAGGCGAGCCATCTTGACTTCGGCCGGTGTCTCGTATGTCGGACCCGTGTTCCCGAAGTAGACGCCTTTTTGAACAGAAAGTCCAAGTTTTGTGGCGACGCCTTCCGTCAATGTGACGAGCTCTTTATCGTACGCTTCTGACATGTCTGGGAAACGTGTTCCGAAGTCGCTCGCGTTCTTACCGATGAGTGGGCTCGTACCGAAGAAGTTGATGTGATCCGTGATGATCATCAAGTCCCCTGGGTTGAACGACTCGTTGCAAGCACCGGCCGCATTCGTGACGATGAGCGTCTCGACACCAATCAATTTGAGGACGCGGACCGGGAACGTGACTTGTTCCATTGAGTAGCCTTCATAGAAGTGGAACCGTCCTTGCATCGCGACGACGCGTTTTCCTTCGAGGTCCCCGAAGACGAGTTGGCCGGCGTGACCTTCGACGGTCGATACCGGGAAGTGCGGGATGTCCTCATAAGGGATTTTCACCGCGTTCTCGATTTCATCCGCGAGGACGCCGAGACCTGAGCCAAGAATGAGTCCGATTTCTGGTGTTCCGTTCATGCGTTCCTGTAAAAATGCCTTTGTTTCGTTCCAATTTACCATGAGTAATGCCTCCTCAAATTTCGTTTAAGAAACTCTTTCCATGCGCTGGTGCATCGACGTCGAAGTTATCGGCCACTGTGGCGCCGATATCGGCGAACGTTCCGCGGATGCCGAGGTCGACCGCTGTCGAACCGTGATGATGGACGATGAGCGGCACATATTCACGCGTATGGTCCGTTCCTGGTGCCGTCGGGTCGTTCCCGTGGTCGGCCGTGATGATGAGCAAGTCGTCTTCACGCAACTTCTCCATCACTTCCGGCAGACGGGCGTCGTACTCTTCAAGCGCGATCGCATAGCCTTCTGGGTCACGGCGGTGACCGAAGAGTGCGTCAAAGTCGACGAGGTTCAAGAAGCAGAGTCCTTCGAACTCTTCATCGAGCGAGTCGACGAGTTTGTCCATCCCATCCATGTTCGATTTCGTCCGAATCGCTTTCGTGACGCCTTCGCCGTCATAAATGTCGCTGATTTTCCCGAGGGCGATGACATCTTTCCCAGCTGTCTCAAGCGTGTTCATGACCGTCTTGCCGAACGGCTTGAGCGCGTAGTCGTGGCGGTTCGATGTCCGGACCCAAGCGCCAGGTGTTCCGAGGAACGGGCGGGCGATGATGCGACCGAGCATGTACGGGTCTTCGCGCGTGATTTCACGGGCGTATTCGCAGATGCGGTACAACTCGTCGAGCGGGACGACTTCTTCGTGCGCCGCGATTTGGAGTACCGAGTCAGCTGATGTATAGACGATCAAGGCACCTGTCTTGACGTGCTCTTCGCCGAGTTCATCCAAGATCTCTGTCCCTGATGCCGGTTTATTGCCGATGATGTCACGTCCACTGAACTCTTTGAGACGATTGATTAAGTCATCCGGGAACTCCTCAAACACGCGGAAAGGCGTATCGATATGAAGGCCCATGATCTCCCAGTGGCCCGTCATCGTGTCTTTCCCAGCCGAGATTTCTTCCATGCGACCGTAGGCGCTCGGTGTCGTCGACACTTCGATGCCGTCGATCGGCTTGATGTTCGACAGCCCGAGGCGGCCCATATTCGGCATGTTCAACCCACCGTGTTCACGAGCGATATGCCCGAGCGTGTCTGAACCGACGTCTCCGAACTGGTCGGCATCTGGGGCTTCCCCAATCCCGACCGAGTCCATGACGACCAAGAAAATACGTTTAAATTTCTTCACAAAAAGTTCCTCCTTTAGTGTCTTTACGCACGCGGATGATGTTTTCGATAGACATCGTGGAGTCGTGCCTTATTGACATGTGTGTAGATTTGAGTCGTGGAGAGGTCAGCATGCCCGAGCATCTGTTGGATGGCCCGAAGATCGGCCCCGTTCTCGAGCAAGTGTGTCGCAAACGAATGACGGAGCACGTGTGGCGTGATCTCTTTTTGGATACCGGCCTCTTTGGCCCGTCGTTTGATCATCTTCCAGAACCCTTGACGGCTGAGCCTTCCGCCGCGCCCGTTCAAGAACAACGCCTCGGTCTCCCGACCGCCGAGCCCGTTGCGGGCCTGTTGGATATAGCGTTCGACAAAACCTTGGGCGACCGATGACACCGGGATGATCCGGGCGCTCTCGCCTTTGCCTTCACACTGTAGATACCCCAATTCGAACTGTAAATCATCCAAATCGAGCCCAAGAAGTTCGCTGACGCGCATCCCCGTGCCGTAGAGCAGTTCGAGCATGGCCCGATCACGGAGCGCGAGCGGGTCTGACGTCGGCACACTGTCGAGCAACCGTTCAACTTCATCTTGAGACCATGTGTCCGGCAGATGCCGTTCCGCTTTCGGCGTCTCCAAATAAAGTGCCGGGTCAGTCGTTGCACCACCTGTCATCTTCAAATGATGATGGAACGTCCGAATCGAACTGACGGCCCGTCGGAGTGATGAAGCAGCCCGACCAGCTTGCGATAACTCTTCCATATGTTTGACGATGTGTGCCCGCGTGACTTCATTCCATTCTGTCACCCCGAGTTGGGTGAGTGTCGATAAGTACTGGGTCAAATCGCTCGCATAGGCTTGTCTCGTGTTCGTGGACATTCGTTTTTCAACCGTCATGTACTGCAAAAATGACTCGACTTGCGAACGCATGACATCCCCCTCCTTCCTCGCTACACCTGAATACGCTTACATCATATCACTTATGTAAACCGTTGTGAAGACGTCTGACCTCATTTTTTTAAAAGCTTTTTTGTGACAGGAATTGGTGAGGTTTTCACGCATATATTTCGATTGAGGGCTTACAAATCTCATCATGATTTGGTACACTCAAGTCGACTTATTAAAATGATTTAAAAAGTTTGAAAGGAGTCGTCCATGGACCAGACCATTACTAATCTGACGGTCGCCGTCAGACGTCAACTCGTCTTATCCGGTCATTCGACCATCGCCGCCATCTCAGAAGCGACCCGGCTCAGTTTTCCGACCGTCAAGAAGCAGTTGGAGCAGTTGATGGAGGCCGGTGAAGTGTTTGAACAAGGTTTTGAGGATTCACGCGGTGGTCGCCCAGCCAAACGTTACATCTATAATGAGCGGTTCACGCACGGATTGACGCTATACGTCGAGAAGTCGGTCGTCCGCTATCGTGTCATCGATAGCATCGGTACGATGATCGACGACGGGACGCAGGAGATTCTAAACGGGGACCACCTCGGTGCGCTCGGCTCGGTGCTCGACCGACAGTTGGACCGAACCCCCGATGTGAGCGCGATCTCCATCGGTGTCGCAGCGGCCGTCGCAGATGGGACGGTCATCTTCGCCCCGGACTATCCGACGTTCGCACACCTCGACTTGAAAAGTTGGGTCGAGTCGCGTTCCAATCGCCCTGCCGTCATCGAGAACGATATGAACGCTGCCGTCTATGGATACGGACACACGCACGAACTCGCCGGTGACCAATCTATCGTCTACATCTATTTAGGAAAGAACGGACCCGGTGCCGGGATTCTCATCAACGGACAGCTCATCCGCGGCAAGACGGGATTCAGCGGGGAAATCTCGTTTTTACCCCTTTACGACGACTCGACGTTTCATAATCGGATGGAGAGCGAGCGAGCGGCCCCGCTTTCGGATTCCGCTTTCGAAGCGCTCGGTCGGCTTGTCGCGACGTTCACCGCGACGCTGAATCCGAACGCCATCATTTTTTCGGATGTCGATCTCGTCGATCCTGAGTTGGAGGCAATCAGGCATGCTTGCCAGCGTCACATTCCGGTGGCTCACATGCCAGATCTATTGATTGGCAACTGGGAGGAAGATTATTTTGCAGGCTTGGCTCGACGTTGCGTCGGGTTGATGCTTGAATCAATTTGAAGAGGTGTACCATGACAGGATTTTTATTATTGGCCGTGATTTACATCGCTTTTATCAGTCTCGGTCTGCCCGACGCCTTGCTCGGTGTCGGTTGGCCGTTGATGCACGTCGAGTTCAACGCCCCGATCTCGATGGCCGGATGGATTTTTATGACCATCGCCGCGGGGACGATTTTATCGAGCCTGCTCAGTGGCCGATTGCTCGAACGGTTCGATACGAAACAAGTCACATTCGGCTCCGGGCTCGTGACTGCTCTGTGCCTGCTCGGTTTTTACGCGGCCCCGTCCTTGATTTGGCTGTTTGTCCTATCGATTCCGCTCGGACTTGGCGCCGGCGCGGTCGATGCCGCGCTCAACCATTACGTCGCGGAAAACTATAAGGCGCACCATATGAACTGGCTCCATTGTTTTTGGGGCGTCGGAGCGACGGGCGGACCGCTCGTCATGGCCGGCGTCTTGACGGAGAACGGTTGGCGCGATGGCTATTTGATTGTCGCGTTGATTCAGTTCGCGCTCGCCTTCATCTTGCTCCTGTCGTTCCCGCTCTGGAAGCGCGAAGTCAAAACGGAACCCTCCTCGCTCGAACGACAAGAGACGGCCGTGACCGCGCTCGATCGAAAACTGCCGAAAGGCGTCTCGTATGCACTAGCCACGTTCCTGCTTTATTGCGGCATTGAAGCGCTCATCGGACTGTGGGCCAGCAGTTACCTCGTCCAGATGAAACAGTTTACGGTCGCGACGGCCGCGACGTGGGTATCAATCTATTACGGCAGCATCACGCTCGGGCGTTTCTTGAGCGGGTTCCTGTCATTCCGCTTCACGAATCGACAGATGATCCGACTCGGGCAAACCCTCGCCTTAATCGGTAGCCTCGTATTTCTCATTCCGACGACTGAAACCATGTTGATCGGCTTAATTTGTATCGGTCTCGGGCTAGCTCCGATTTATCCGAGCATGCTCCATGAGACGCCGCAGCGGTTCGGTGCGGAACGGGCCAAACGCTTGATGGGCTTCCAGATGGCGTTCGCCTACACGGGCAGCACGTTCCTGCCACCGCTATTCGGTCTCGTCGTGTCCCAGACATCGCTCGGTCTATTTCCGCTCGTGGCCGTTTTGATCATGGTCGGGATGCTCTTGAACACGGAACGCTTGAATGTCATCATGCAGCAACAATCAAAGGAGGAACCCACATGAAGATCGAACACGTCGCCCTCTGGGTGAACGAACTTGAACAGATGCGCCGTTTTTATGAGACGTATCTCGGGGCAACGGCGAACGACAAGTATACGAACGAACAGAAACAGTTCGAATCGTATTTCCTGACGTTCCCTGATTCGACGTGCCGACTCGAGTTGATGCGCCGCCCGGACATCCAAGGCACACCTCGTGAAACGGTTGGCTACGCACATATCGCGTTCGCGCTTGGCAACAAAGTAGCGGTCGACACGTTGACGCGACGGCTCGAGGCCGACGGCTATCCGCTTGTCGATGGTCCGCGGACGACCGGGGACGGCTATTACGAGAGCGTCTTCCTCGATCCGGAACAAAACAAACTCGAATTGACCATATAAGGAGACGACACCATGATCAAAGCCATCTTATTAGACCTCGACGGAACGCTATTGAACGATCAAAAACTCATCTCACCCCAAACGAAACAGACGCTCCTCGATTTGCAGGCGAACGGTGTCAAAGTCGTCCTCGCCTCGGGCCGACCGAAACGGGGCATCGAACCGTTCGCCGACGAGCTCCGGCTCCACGAGTATGGCGGTCTCCTCGTGTCCTCGAACGGGGCATGTGTGACCGATGCCAGAACGAACGAGACGCTGTTCGAACAGGCCATCGATCAGGACGACGCGATTGCCATCTTGGATCATTTGACCGGCTTTGACGTCATCCCGATGATCAATGACGAGACGTATATGTACGTCAATGATGTCTTCAGCGGCATGCTCGAGTTAAATGGTAAGCCGTTCAATATCATCGAATATGAGTCGCGCGGCGGACGGTTCCAATTGCGGGAAGAGCCGCGACTCGCCGACGCCATCACCTTCCCGATCTATAAAATCCTCGTCGCCGGACAGCCGGACTATCTACAGGCCCATGCCGACTTGCTCGCCGGACCGTTCACGGACCGCGTGACGGGCATGTTCACGGCAGCCATGTACTATGAGTTCACGGATCTCGGCATCGACAAGGCCCGGGCACTCGATCACGTGTTCCGGGAGATTGGGATTGACCGCGAGCACGTCATCGCGTTCGGGGACGGCCATAACGACCGCTCCATCATCGAGTTTGCCGGCATCGGGGTCGCGATGGACAACGCCGTCGAAGACATCAAGGCTATTGCGAACGAAATCACGCTGTCGAACAATCACGATGGCATCGCCACCGTCTTGTCCCGTTATTTGACGATGTGACGACATACAAAAAAACAGGTAGCCGCTTAAGCGGCTGCCTGTCTTGCTTTATCCGTTGATGACTGCTTTATGACCCTCAAGCGTGACGCCTTTGGCTTGGCACACTTTACAGATGCCGTGAAACGTCAAGCGATGGTCTTTGATTAAAAATTCGTATTTGCTTTCGACTTTCTTCTCAACGTCGACGAGCAAGTCTTCCATGATTTCTTCGACTGAACCACACTCGACACAGACGAGATGATGGTGCGAATGGTTCGCGCCCTCTGGTCTGAGGTCGAAACGGGCAACGCCGTCACCGAAGTTGACTTTGTCGACGACACCGAGCTCGGTCAAAAGCTCGAGCGTCCGGTAAACCGTCGCGAGCCCGATTTCCGGAGCGATGCCTTTGACGAGCATGAAGACGTTCTCCGCACTCAAATGATCCGTTTCATTCTCAAGTAAGATGCGGACCGTCGATTCTCGTTGCGGTGTCAATTTATATCCTTTGGCGCTCAATTGCTGTTTGATCCGTTCAATTCGCGTTTCCATAAGGCGCCCCCTCTTTGCATAATTCACTATTCAAAGCATACCGAAGTTCGTTCGGTTTTTCAAATTAAAATGATTCCTATGTAAGTGTAACATATGTCACTCTAGTTTAGAATCATTTCAATTTAGATAATTGCCACCATTGAATCGCCATGATCGTCTTCGCGTCGGTGATGCGTCCACTCGCTAACAAGTCGACCGCCTCGTCGAACGTAAAGCGTTGGACTTGTAAAAATTCGTCTTCATCGAGGTTCATCACACCGGCCGTCAAGCCGTGTGCGACATAGACGTCGACCCGTTCGCTACAAAAGCCGGGTGCCCCGTAAAACGAGAAGATTTTTTCAAGGTTCTCGGCCGTATAACCGGTCTCTTCTTCGAGCTCGCGCTTCGCGCTCGCAAGCGGCTCCTCACCGACTTCCAATTTTCCGGCCGGAATTTCGAGCGACATCGATTCGAACGCTTTCCGGTACTGCTCGACGAGGACGATGCGGTCGTCTTCATCGACGACGAGGACGGCGACGGCCCCGTTGTGATAGACGAGTTCGCGGACCGACGTCCCTCCGTTCGGGAGTGACACGACGTGCTTCTCCACGTTAAAGATCTTTCCTTCGTAAATGACTTCCCGTTCAATCGTTTTTTCTTCCATTGTATGTACCCCTCACCTTTTCCTATATACTGTAATTATGATTCATATTGACAGACGGAACAAGGAGGAATTATCAATGGCAGAGTTAGGATTAGGAACTATGTCGATTTTGAAACATGGCGAGGCGGAAGCGCGACAGATTTTAGAGGCCGCCTATGCGGCTGGCATCCGCCACTTTGATACGGCCGACGTCTATGACCACTTCGAAGTCGAAAAACTCGTCGGCTCGACGTTCGCCGGACGTCGGAACGAACTGTTTTTGACCAGTAAAGGCGGGAATCAATGGACAGGGGACGGAATGCGTTGGAATCCAGCCCCCTCCTATTTAGAACAGGCCCTACGCGATTCTCTCGAACGCTTACAGACGGATTACTTGGACTTATATTACGTTCATGGCGGCACGATGGAAGACGACCTGGACGCGACAATCGATTTCATGCGTCGACAGAAACAAGCTGGCGCCATCCGCCAAATCGGACTGTCCTCGATTCGCCCGAACGTCATCCGCTACTGGCTCGAACACGGAGAACTCGATGTCTTGATGACCCCGTACTCCCTGCTCGACCGCCGCATCGAAACGCTCGAACTCGACATCCCGATCGTCGGGCGCGGTCCGCTCGCCAAAGGCATACTGACCGACGGATGGTCTGCCCGCTTGTCGGAGAAGGGCTTTGAATCGTGGACTGAAGCGGAGTTGCGCGACTTGATGCCGACGATTCCCGAACCGATTCAAGCGTACGCCCTCGCAGCCGCGGAGCGGACATGTGCCGTCGTCCTACCGGGCGCGTCCTCGGTCGACCAATTGAACGATTTGATCGCCGCTCATCAATGCGGCGTCGATTCGCGCAAACTCGACGATCTGTTGGCCCGGCTGCCGGTCCAACCCTACACAAAACATGCGACCTGAACGTCAGGTCGCATGTTTGTCTCGCTGTTTCATCTGTTCGATGGCCCAATCAGCCCAACCGGCGTAATTTTCCATCATCCGGATGGCGTACTCGCTCGTCAGTAAATAACCGAGCGTGTCAGCCTCGGACTGGTGCGCCGCTTGAAACGCCCGAATCTGATGAGCGACTTGTTCATGATGCGCTTTCGTCTCCTCGACGTAACGGATCGCCTCGTCGAGCGGGAGTAGTTGCAGGAGGCTGACCCGCAGCAAGTTCTCATCTTTCATCTTCGGTTGGTACGAGGTCGGTTGCCGGAGCCAGTCGATTAGCTCTTGACGTCCCGCCTCGGTGATTGAATAAATCTTTTTATCCGGTAAGTCATGTTGAGCGACGTGCTCAGAGGAGACGAGTGACTCGTCTTCCATCTTTAACAGTTCGCGATAAATCTGTGTATGATGGGCGTGCCAAAAATGAATCATTTGTGCTTTGAACGTCGCGTTCAAGGCATAGCCGGTAGCGGGTTGATGGGTCAATAACCCGAGTAGTGCATGACGTAACGCCATAACCATCACCTATCCCTTGCGGTTCTATTTTTATAAGTGTATCACATATTGCCATGCGACCGAGAATGCCAATCGGTTGACGCCCGTTGCGAATACACAGACAATATATGTGAAGGGAGAGATTTTATGAAACCGATCCAATCTGATCAACAATTCCAAGAGGCCATCCAAGATAAAGGTATGGTCATCTTTACGACATCATGGTGTCCCGACTGCCGTCGTCTTGATATGTACGTCGACGAACTAGTCAAAGATTATCCGCAGTTCAACTGGTACGTCGTCGACCGCGACGAGTTGCCTGAACTGTCGGACGCGCAAGAAGTCCGAGGCATCCCCTCACTTCTTTTCTATCAAGAAGGCGTCAAACAAGAACACCTCCACTCGGCGAACGCCAAGACGGAGATGCAAATCCGCTCGTTCCTCGATACGTTGAACGCGTAAACAAAAAGACGGCCGTCGTGGTCGTCTTTTTTTGTTCACTTGAAGCGCTCGAGATAACGCCGGTCGATGCGCCGCTTTAGCCAAAACGGCAGACGACCGTGCCATGTCAGCTTCCCGAACGTCAAGAGTGCCCGTCCTGGGGTCGTCAACAAAATATTGAGCGACGTCCGCGATTTGAACCGGCGTGGCGTACCGAGCAGTTGACGGGCGACATGCCGACCCGAACGGACGGCATCGACACCACCGTTCAATCGGGCCGCCATATCCCCGGTAATATAAATCTCGCGGTAGACCGGGTGTCGCAAATCGTCTTCCGTGTCGATGAACGCCCCATCGTCCGCAAGTCCAGCCTCAGACCAAAAATCATCAGGAACGACACCGGTCGCGTCTAAGACGAGTCCCTCTGTCTGAGTCCCTGGTTGGAACGACGTCAGAATGAGCATCACGCCGCTGCGGACGAGACGCCGCGCCATCTGTCGCCCGACATGATGGGGAAGTTCGGGTAAGATGTCACGAGCATAGAGCGTCACGCGTTGCTTCTGTCTGATGCAAGCGAAGGCGAGTTCGACTCCGGCTTTGCCCCCGCCGACGATCGTGATCGCGTCACTCTGTAAAATCTCGTCCAGCATGTTTGTCGTCATCGGTTTTAACCGGTTCCCGATCCCACGACTCTTCGCACCGGTCGCGAGCACGAGGATGTCATATGCGACGTGGCCGCGATCGGTCTCGACGAGGCGCGCATCCGGATCGAGACCGATCAGGCGCTCGGCGACGGGAGAGACGTCACGACGCAACCGCGTCGTCGCCGATTCCATCTCGCCAGCGATCACTTGAGGGAACGCACCCGTATAAATCGCCTCTCGTCCACCGATATACGACACTTCGTAGTTTTCGTTAAGCGCATCGAGATGTTCGAGAATCTCGAGCTGCCCATGACCGAGCCCGACCAAGACAAGGCGCGGCTTCATCTTAGAATCCGCCTTGCTTCAAACAAACGTTGGAAGATCGTGAACACTTCAAGGACGAGGAAAATCGTCGCGATGACGCCGATCCATGTCGGGAAAAGAATCATGAGCGTGAACAAGATGAAACATTCCGTCCGCTCCAAGATACCAGGCTGATAATAAAATGATTTCTCTGAACGGCGTGAGCTGCTCGCCCCGACTGCGAGGAACAACGTCATCGCCACGACGAACGACCCGAGCAAGAGCAGGAAGATCGGCATATGTTCAGGATGTCGTAGCGCGAGCGCGATGACGACGGCAATCTCGACGATGCGGTCGAAGACGAGGTCGAGCACCGTGCCGAACCCCGTCTTTTGGGAGCGCCGGGCCATCGTCCCATCGAGGACGTCGAAGAGACCCGACACCCATAACAGCAACACGGCCGTCCACAACATATCGTTATAAATGAACAGACCGACCGAGACACCGATGATGCCTCCGAGGATCGTCACTTCGTTCGGGGTAAAGTTCCATTTCAAAAGCCGATCGGCCCCGCGCTCGATGACGGGTCGGACGAAGCGGCTACCGTATGTGTCTAACATCAAATTCCTCCTTGTTTCTGTCGCAAATAATACGTCTCGCCGACTTTGAACGATTTGCTCCGCGGTAAGATGACATATTCCCCGGTCGGGCGTCGATACTCGCCGAAATGATGCCCGAAGCGAATGAACGTCCGGACGAGCACGATCGAATCGGACGTCGGCTCTGTCGACACGTCGATATCGGTCGACGGAAGCAGCGTACCGCTCATTTCGACAAAGTCACCGAACGTCGACTCCGTCTCGGATAAACGTCCCGGCGTACCGGTCACTAGAACCTGGCCCGTCGCGAGCAATGTCACCCGGTCGGCGACGAGCATCGCTTCTTCCCGGTCGTGGGTCACAAGGAGCGCCGTCAACTCGAGTTCACGGACGAGGTCACGAATCAGTCGTTGCAACTCGGATTTGAGACCGGGGTCGAGGTTCGTGAACGGCTCATCGAGCAGAATGAGTCGAGGCGCGGCCGCGAGCGCCCGGGCGAAGCTCGCGCGTTGCTGTTCCCCTCCAGACAATTCATGAATTTCAGCGTCGTATCGGCCGGGAAGCTTGACTCGGGTGAGCCACGCTTCCGCTTCTTCCCGTGACCGGTTCGGCGTGGCGAGCGTCACGTTCTCCCCGACTGTCAGATGCGGGAACAAGAGCGGGGATTGGGACAACATCGTAATCCGGCGCAAGTGAGGCGGTACCCCATCGAGCGGCATCTCCTCCCACGTCACCGACCCGGCATCAAGCGTCTCAAGTCCGGCGACGATGCGGAGCAGTGTCGACTTCCCGGAACCGCTCACACCCACGAGGGCATGGATTTCTCCGTTCGGGATGGTGAGATCGATGCCGCACAACACGTCGCGGTCTTTAAAACGTTTTCGTATTCCTGACAATACCAAGCTCATTGCAAACGCCCCTTCACCAATCTAATCCAGATGCCAAACATCGCACCGAGCCCGATATAAAATAAGACCGGCAACGAGACGAGCACCCATGTATTTTGTAACGCCAATGAGACGTCATTGCCTCCGTAGGCCTGATATAGCCTCGTTGTGACCGTCGGGACGAGTCCGGCCCCGATCAATTGGACGAGCACGAATTGACTCAACACGATGACGGTCGAGAACAAGACGATCGTCCGGACCGACTCTTTCATGAGCGGGAATAGGACGAACCCAATCCGGGTGAGCGGCGCGAGCGTCAGTGACTGTTCGAGGAGCGGTCTCCCGATCACGTACATGGCGTTGTATGCCAATCGAATCGAATACGGCAACGTCGTGACGAGCAGGACGAGCCCGACCCCCGTGTACGTCCCGATGAGTCCGACTTGGGCGAGGGCGATATACATGCCGAACATGCTCGCCAAGACGGGGATAAACAATGGCAGAAACGTGAGCCATTCGACCCACGCCTTCCATTTCGACTCGGTGAACAAGAGCCACCAGGCCGTCCCGATGCCGAGCCAAACGTTGATGAGCGCCACGGCGACCACGTAGGCGACCGTATTCAAAATCGCCTCGTCCCACGTGGGCGACGTCGGGAACGTCAAAAACAACCCGGCGAACGGAAAGACGACGAAACAAGCGACGAGAAGTCGACTCATCGTCTCACCCCCCGTTCGATTCGGCGTCTCCGCTTGGCCGTCAAAGCGTAGGATGCGATGACGCCGCTGAAGATGAACAATGTCCAAGCGAGCGCGACCGCATACGACTCGAATGCATTTAAAAACAGACCAGTCGTCAATCGCTCGTAGGCGAGTACCCCGAGCAGCTCGGGGTACGTGACACCTAGCAAAGCCGGCACTTCATAGGCGAACGAGATGAACGCCACGAGCACCCAGAACGAGTCGAGGAGCGGTTTGATGAGAAATGGCCATTCGGCCACTCTGAACTGTTCGAGCGGTTTGAGCTGGAGCGTCTTGGCCATATCCAAATACCCTGGATTCAGTTGGCCGTATGTGCCGACCACCATCAAAAAGACGAACGGCACTTCTTTCCAGACGTACGTCAAGATGACGACGAGATGATGGCGCTCATTTGCCTCAATGAGGCCATATACCGGAAAGCCACCTGAGAACAACAGATAAAACAAATAGGCTGCCGCGACGTGTGGCACGAACATCGGCCATTTGAGGAATGATGCCAGCCACATCGAACGCCTCATATAGATCGTCCGGGCAAGCCACGTCCCAATCACGAGTGAGAGGAACGTCGATGTGAGCGTCACGTACAATGTCACCGTCAGGCTCGCACGCCACGCCGCCTCGTTCAACTCAGACCAGTCAAATCCGACGGTCTCATAGAGCAGGAAGGCGACGCCGGTGAATGGCAATGCCAAAACGATTAAACTAAGCCATAGACTACTTCGCGACACGATCCCACTCCTCACGAATCGCATCAATCACGGCCGGCCCATAGTCAGGGATTGATCGTTCGCCGAGACGTTCCGGATCAGGATAGGTGACACCATCATCGAGCTTCAAGAAGGCGTCACGGTCGGCCGCATCGAGTTTCGTCAAATCGAGCGACGTCCCATCCCCCCAATACGTCGCGTCTTGTTTGGCGAGCTGGGCTTCCGGTGACAGTAACTCATTGATGACGACGAGCGCACCGTTCGGATTTTTGGCGTTAAACGGGACGGCGAGAAAATGCGTCGAGGCGATTGAATGCTCGAGCACGAGTGCCCGTGTCCCCTTCGGGAACACGCCCTCGTTGCGTTCCGCCTCGGCCCGGCGCTCATTGAAGCCCATCGTCATCCAGACGTCACCCGCGGCGTACAACTGGTCGAGTTGGGCGAGTGACTTCGGATATGTTGACCCTTGTTTCCATAGGGTCGGCGACCACGTCGCAAGCTTCTCCCAGAACGCGTCTGGAATCTCTCCGTCACCGGCCGCAGTCCCATACTCGGCGTAGAGCAGATGGCGCACGAACGCGTTGCCCGTGAAGTCTGTCACTTCAGGATACGTGAAACGGCCCGGATTTTCTTCGGTCCAACGATGTAATTCGTCGAACGTCGTCGGCGGATTTTTCACTTTGTCCGCATCATAGTGCATGACGAACTGCACGTTCCCCCAGGCGACCTCGAGCCCGTCGGTCGGGGTGCCCGCATCAGTTGCCTGGGCTTCTTCGTTCAAAAGCGCGGCGTTCGGGATTTTGTCGAGCAGGTCGCCTTGGAGCAACTCCGCCTCGGCGGCGTTACGGAAATTGTCTCCGTTGATCCACATGAGGTCGATTGTCCCTTCTTCTCGATTTGCCCGCTTGTCGAGCGACAATTGGCGCACGAACTCGGCCGTGTCCATCGGGACGCGGTTCAACTCCACGTCATAAGTCTCTTTCAGGCGGGGCGCGACATACTCATCGATGTAGCGATTGATGCCGTCATCGCCTCCCCACATATAAAAATTGACCGTCGACTGTTTCGCTTCTTCAGCTGCCTGTTCGAACGTCGGTGCGATTTCGGCGCGCGTCGTCCCGCAGGCAGCGAGGAAGATGAGTGACAGCATCAAGCCAAATTGTTTCAATCGGCGCATCGTGTCTCCCCCTTTTTCTCTATGTTGGCGCATTTACTTTCTGTCAAATCCCCGTTTTGCGAGCCGTTCGAACATGACCGGGCACATTGCGTACAGTTTCGCGCCAAGTTCCATCCACCACGGGGCGTTCACTTCACGTTTCGACGCCTCGCATGCCGCGACGACGCGTTTCGCGAGACGATCGGGATTGAGCATAATCGATTTCACGCTCGCCTCGTAACGTCCGCTCTTGTCGGCTCGGAGAAAAAACGGTGTCGCGATCGGACCCGGATTGACCGTCAACACATGAATCCCTTCCGGCTTCAGTTCCAACCGAAGCGCGTTTGAGAACTGAAGTAACGCCGCCTTTGAACCGGCATAGACGGCCGACTTCGGCGTCGGTACTTTCGCCGCTTGCGAGCAGACGTTGATGATCGTGCTGCCGCGGCGCATCGACCGGGCACAGTCACGTGCGAGCATCATCGGGGCGATCGCGTTCAAGCGCATCGTCTCCTCGATGACGTCGGTCGATTGATCGACGACCCGGTCGAACTCACCGATACCGGCATTGTTCACCCAGACGTCGATCGGCCCGTATGTTCGTTCGACGTTTGCCACGAGCGTCTCGTATTCGGTACAGACGTCGGCGACGAGCCAATCGGCCGATAGTTTCGTGCCGAGTTCACGCAAACGGTCCTCACTTCGTGCAATCAATGTCAAGCGGGCACCCGCCTCATAAAAAGAATGCGCCAGCGCGGCCCCAAAGCCGCTCGACGCACCCGTGATCACAATATGTCTCATTCCACAAATTCCTCCGCTCTCATATAGATCCATTTCCCGTCTGTCAACCGTTTGACGACGCGGCCACGTTCCTCGAGCAACGTCAAGCGCGCGAACACCTCACTGAAGACGAGCGGCATCGCCCGACGCATCTTGCGGCCATAGAGGCGCATCGACCAATCGAACACGCTCAACCCGTCCACCCAGTCGTTCAGGAGCAGTTCACTTCGCTCATAACGCTGGGCGATGCGCGCCTCGATCAACGGTCGCGGTTTTTGAATCGGTTCCCCGTGCCCGCTCACGACGAGCTTCAAATCGACGTCTTGAAGTTTTCGGAGCGAATCGAGATACAGGACGACCGGTGAGGCAAACCCTTCCTCCTCGTACGGTTGTTCAATGAGCGGGTTCGGTTCGACCGTATCAATCAAATGATCACCCGCGATCAAAACACCGCCAGGACCAAGGAGACCGAGCTGGTCACTCGCATGACCAGGCAGATGGATCGTCTTCCATGCCCCGTCACTCGTCACATCCTGACCGTCCTCGAACGTCATCGTGACGGTCGTCGGACCGATCCAACGCAACGCTTCCCGATAATCAGGCAGTTTGTTCACAATCGACTCGGGTGTACCAAACCAGTGCGCCAAGTCGTGTAAGAACTGATTGCCCCGTTTGATGAAGTTCGGTGTCTGTTCCAAATAGCGAACGAGCTTCTCGTGTCCATATACAGGAATCGAGGCGTCACGCAAACGCCACGCCTGACCCGCATGGTCGGCATGATGGTGCGTCAAAAATAAAAAATCAATATCCGCGAGATTCAGTTCGAGCTCGGCCAATTGTGTCGTCAATGAAGTCCACGCCTCTTCCGTGTCTGGTCCGCAATCGACCATGAAGAAACGGTTCATATGTTCGACGACATAGACGTTCACGTTGCCGACCTCGAACGGCGTCGGTATATCGAGTCTTGCCAGTTGGCTTGAAATCCAGTTCGCCACGTCCCCACAACCCCTTCCACCTATCTTCACTCATTATACCTGTCGATCAGAACGGATTTCAATCACACAAAAAAAGGAGAGGATTTCTCCTCTCCAATCACTTATAAGTTGATGACGGTAACTTTATCGCGTGTCATCGTCTCGAGGCTGCGTCCAATCCCTTGGACCCCGAGGCCTGATTGCTTCACGCCGATGAACGGGAAGTGGTCAGGGCCGCGTTCTGTGCGACCGTTCACTTGGACTGTACCGACTTCGAGCTTGTCGGCGACCGTGAAGGCGTTGTTCACGTTTTGTGTGAACACGCTCGCTTGGAGACCGAACTCTGATTCGTTCGTGAGTTCAATCATCTCGTCGAGCGACTTGACGCGGATGACCGGCAACACCGGTCCGAACGGCTCTTCCCAAGCGACGCGCATCTCACGCGTGACGTGGTCGAGGAGCGTCGGATGAAGGAGGTTGCCGTCGCGTTCGTTTCCGTGGACGACCGTCGCTTGTTTGTTGACGGCGTCGTCAATCAAGCCTTGGACGTAATCTGCCGACTTCTTGTCGATGAGTGGGACGATAAAGCTGTTATCGACCGGTGAGCCGACCGTGAGCTTCTCGACACGTTCTTTCAACATACCGACGAGTTTGTCTGCTTGATGTTCGAGCACGAACACGCGCTTGATCGCCGTACAGCGTTGTCCTGAATACGAGAACGCCCCGCTGATGATTTGATCGGCCGCCAGGGTTAGGTCCGCATCTTCAAGGACGAGGGCCGGATCTTTCCCGCCGAGTTCGAGCACGACAGGTACCATCGATGCCTGTTGTGACAAGTGTTGCCCTGTCCCGGTACCACCTGTGAATGTGATCATGTCGATGCCAGGGTGTGACGTCAAGTAGTCACCGATGACCGATCCGCGTCCTGTTACGAGGTTCAATAGACCGCTCGGGAGACCTGCATCTTGAAGCGCCTCGACCATTTTCACACCGCTGATAGCGCCTTGTGTCGCTGGTTTAAACACGACCGCGTTACCAGTGATAAGAGCCGGTGCGATTTTGGCTGCTGCCAAGTTGACCGGATAGTTGAACGGCGAGATCGCGAGGACGACACCGAGTGCTTCTTTCTTGATGATTGCCATCTTGTTCTTCGAACCGCCCGGGAATGAGTCGCCTTGCATGAATCCGCCTGTGAAGCGAAGTCCTTCTTCCGCCGTATAGCGAATGATTTCTGCTGTCCGGACGACTTCTTTCTTCGCATCGCTCAAGTTTTTCCCGACTTCGCGCATGATGATTTGACCGATCTCATCTACGCGCTCTTCGAGTTTGTCCGCCCAAGCGTACAACAGTTCGGCACGCTTGTTGACCGGAAGCGCCGCCCATTCCTGTTGTGCACTTTTCGCGCCGTGAATTGCCTCATCGACTTCATCACGAGACATCGCCTGGACATGTCCGACGACTTCTTCTGTATAAGGTGAAACGAGTTCGATTGTTTCGTTCGTTGTTGATTCCTGCCATTGTCCATTAATTAAATATGGATACGTGTTCATACTCATAATCTCTATCTGCCTCCTGAGTAAGCTTTGATATCTCGTTGCCACCCCCATTGTATGCAAAATCAAATCGGTAGAACAACTATAAAGATTCAGTTTATGTAATGTAAACGGTTACTCGTCAATTTTTTGTCAATTCCGCCTCGACTTTGCCACTTTCAACTGTAGATGTTCATCAAATCGACCGATAGAAAGGAAGAGAGTACGTGAACTAGGAGGGACCACCAGTGAGCATGGATCATAATATTTTACTTGAGGCAGGCACGAACGAATTAGAAATCGTCATTTTCCAATCTGGCCCGTTCATTTTCGGGATCAACGTCATGAAAGTACGTGAAATCATCACGATGCTTCCCCTCACCCCGCTACCGGGTACCCCGGAAGCGATCATGGGGCTCATCGAGCTTCGCGGCGAGGTCATGACCGTCATCGATTTACCAATGGTCATCGGTCACCCGCGTGACGTTGGAGAGAACGACCGCTTGATCGTCTGTGAGTTCAACGGAGAAAAATCGGTGCTCCGCGTCGACCAAGTGACCGAAATTAAACGGATCTCATGGGAACAGATCGACACGCCGTCCGATCTCGCGCGCGGCATGCAAGGCATCACGAACGGGGTCGTCAAAACGGGAGACCAGATGATTATCCTTCTCGATTACGAGCGGATTGCGCTCGAATTGTCACGAAAGGATATCATGGCCCGCGAATCGGTCAAACGGCTCGGTGCCCGGGAACGGTCGAACAAACAAGTGTGGATCGCGGAAGATTCAGAGATGTTACGGACGCTCATCATCGACACGCTCGACGATGCCGGCTACTTCAACACGACGATCTTCAACAACGGAAAGGAAGCGCTCGATGCGTTCGAACAGAGCGACGTTCATTGCGACCTGCTCATCACCGACATCGAGATGCCGCAAATGGACGGTTTGCATTTGACGAAACGACTCCGTGAGATGGACCAATTCGCCGACCTGCCAATCGTCATCTTCTCTTCACTCATCTCGGATGATTTGAAGCATAAAGGCGACGCGGTCGGGGCGAACGCCCAGATCACAAAACCAGAGATTGGCATGCTGATCGCCACACTCGACGAATTTTTAGCTTGATTTGAAAAACGGGATTTCGCCTCGCGGCGGAATCCCGTTTTTCCTATGGCAACTCGTTCAAGTGGGCGTCCCATTCTTGATCGAAGCGATGCATATCGGCTTCAATCTCATCGAGAATCGGTTCGAGGTTCGACGTCTCGTTCGTCTCCCCAGCCATTTCAAGCTGATGGAATCGAGCGGCCGTCTCGTCGAGCCCGACAGAATAAGAGGCCCCTTTCAACAAGTGGGCAAGTTGTTCGATTTGTTCGTGATTTTGTTCACGCACCATCTGTTTCAATTCAGGGAACTTCGCCTCGAATTGACGTACGTACGTATCGGCAATCTTTTTCAAGAATTCTTTATTTCCGCTAGCGATTTGATGGAGCTCCGCCAACTTTTCTTCGTTAAACAGAGCATTTTGGGGCGTTTGTGACAACTCCATCCCTCCTTTGACTCAATCCTACTGCCATTCTTTCCCACTGTAGCATGTTTTCGAGAAAAAACAAAAAAACTCCTCCTTTTCCGATTGCACTCTCTCAATCGCCTACCTATAATTAGGTTGAGCTAAGGTAGGAGGAACATTATGCTAACGATTTACCGTACCGACGCATCTGGGCGTGTCGACGAAATCGACGACTTTGATAAAGGAAGCTGGATCCAACTCGTCAATCCGACGAAAGACGAGGCTGATCAAGTCATCGCCGCCTCCGGCATTCCTGAAGACTTCGTCTACGACCCGCTTGATATTGAAGAAAAACCACGATTTGAAAAAGATGATGAGGGGCTCCTCATGATCATCGACGTCCCGTACGTGGAAGAAGATGATACGGGACGCGCCTACAACACGATTCCACTCGGTATCATCGTCACCGGCCGACATTTCATCACCGTCTGCTCACGAGACCTCGACGTGCTCAACCTGTTCGCCAACGGAAAAGCCCGGCTGTTCCGAACGAACTATCGGAGCCGGTTCGTCTTCCAGATTTTGCACCGAGTCAGCATGACGTACTTGCGTTTCCTTCGCCAAATCGACCGGCGCATGGACGAGCTCGAGCAAGAGTTGCAACGTTCGATGCGAAATCAGGAAATCTTTCAATTGATGAACTTACAGAAGTCGCTCGTCTATTTCATGACCTCACTTAAAGCGAACGACAGCGTCCTCGACCGCATCGTCAAGACACCGAGCCTCGAGAAGCACGAGGAAGACGAGGAATTGCTCGAAGACGTGTTCGTCGAGCACCGCCAGGCGATGGAGATGGCGTCGATCTATAACGACATCATCAGCATTAAAATGGACGCCTTCGGTTCGATCATCTCGAACAACGTCAACTTCGTCATGAAATTCTTGGCCTCGATCACAATCGTGCTGAGCATCCCGACGATGATTTCTGGGATATTCGGGATGAACGTTCAAGTCCCATGGGAAGGCCAATCGATCGGTTTCGTGTTCGCGCTCGCGATGATGGTCGGCTTCTCAAGCCTCGCCTTTTATATTTTGTGGCGTAAGCGTTATTTCTAAAGAAAAGGAGGGTGTCGCCGGCTACGGTGACACCCTCTTATTTACATCAATTTGACCGTGACGAGACAAAGGTCATCGTCGATCTCGATTTTAGGAACGAGCTGTTCGGCGACATGGCGTGCGTAGTCGAGCCCGTAGGACGCGATGTCCTTCTCGAGCCAACGGATGCCGTCATCGATGTCTTTGCTGTAACATTCCATCAGCCCATCCGTATACATATGCATCGTCATACCCGGCTCGATGTCAATCACATTTGACTCATAGTTCGGCTCCTCGAACATACCGACCGGCACTCCGGTCGTCTCGAGGCGCGTGACGCCTGTATCAGACGTCACGATGACCGGCGGATGTCCGGCGTTGACGTACTCGATTTGACGCTTCGTCGTATCGATATAGCAGTATACGGCCGTGAAGTAGCTCTGCATGTCCTCTCCCGAGAACAAGAACGTCATCTGGCGGTTCAACTCGCTCATCACATCGACCGGATATTGGACGTTGCCGACGAGGCCCGGTAAAATCGAACGAATGCCCATCGTAATCAACGCAGACGACACGCCATGCCCCATCACATCAAAGATGATGACGCCGTAGCGATCAGGTGCGACCTGGAACCAGGCATACATGTCACCGGCCAGTTTTTTAGACGGCAAATACAAGGCCCGGACGTCAATCTCATCGTTACTGATCGGTGGGGTCAAGGCACTCTGTTGAATCTTTTGCGCGAGATCGAGGTCATATTGAAGACGTGCCTCATATTTCTTCCGTTCATCCACGGCTGCTTTATAGCGAAGCGCCGAACGGATCCGTGCGAGCAGTTCCGTGATTTTAATCGGTTTCGTCGTATAATCGGACGCCTCAGCGTCAAGTCCTTCCGCAATCTGCTTTTCTTCGGTGCGGCCCGAGACCATGATCACGGGCAATTCCTCGTAACCGGTCATCTGTCGAATCCGTTTGCATGTCTCAATCCCAGAAATCCCTGGCATCTCGACATCGAGCAGGACAAGGTCGTATAGCGACGGGGCTTGCGGATCCATCAGGAGCGCGAGCGCATCTTCACCACTTGAGACCGAAATCGTCTCATAATCATGTTGATGCAATAATTGTTCGAGAACCATCGTATTGACCGGTTCGTCGTCCACAATCAAAATCGCCATAGTCATCCCTACTTTCTCTGTCAGTGTTCTTCTGCATATTATTGTATCATATCTAATCGCCTCATTAGGTATTTCAATGCTGTGACAGTTCGAAGTACCCGAAAGATGGAGAATCTCTTTCGTTTTTGGCATACTAGAAGTACGAAAGCGAGGAATGGCCCATGGGATGGATTTTTGCAGTGAGCGGTTTGATTATCTTGCTCGTCTTGATTGCCTCGATCGTCGTCATTCAAAAAGGATACGCCTACAAGGACAACAAAGACGACATCGTGCTCGATTACGAGGAAATTAACCGCCGCATCACCGAAGATGAGCAGCAGAAAAAATAAGAGCCATCCACGACGGATGGCTCTTATTTTTTATTTAAATTCGAATCGGAGCGCCCCTTTTTCAAGATAGAGCGCAGCGTCGAACGTCTTGTCCCCTTTTTTGAACGTATGCACGTTCGACTGGCCGCCGTTGATCATCTGTTTCAGCTCATCCTTGGCAATCCCGACGCCGAGCACTTGTTTCGACATCGTGAACTTGCATCCTTCGCGATAACCGCTGCAGCCGATAAACTTCGGATACTCGACGAGCCCTTTGCCGCAGCTCGGACAGACGCCGAACGACGCTTTTGGCCGTGCCGCAGATTTTTTCCCGAAACGTCTTGCTTCGATCGTGTAGCCTTCCGGGTTCGCCAACTCGACACGCGCCTTCGCCTCCTCGACGAGATGAATCGACATCTTTTTCGCCTGTTCGATAAACTCGGCGGCGGATGCCGATGCCTGTCCAATCTCATGGAGCCGCTTCTCCCACTTCGCCGTCATGGCCGGCGAGGCGAGGATGCTGTCGCCGAGCACATCGATTAAGAGACGGCCCTTGTCGGTCGGGACGAGCTCTTTCTTTTGCAGGTCGACATAACCCCGTTTTTTCAATCCGTCGATAATATTGGCCCGCGTGGCCTCAGTGCCGAGCCCTTCGACTTCTTTCATGATGTGAATCAGTTCCTCATCATCGAGTTGCTTGCCGGCCACTTTCATCGCCATGATGAGTGCCCCTTCCGTATACCGTTTCGGTGGCTCCGTCTGTTTCGATAATACTTCGACTTTTTTTTCGGTCAACGGTTCACCGACCGTAAGTGCCGGGAGCTCGACGTCTTTGGACTTCATCTCGACGACTTGCCGGTACCCGGGGCTGACGACGACCGTCCCTTTCGCCCGGTATAGGTCGTCCCCGTCCATGAGGTCGACCGTCGTCTTCTCAAGCTTCGCCGGAGGGGCGAACGCCGCAAGAAAGCGACGGTTAATCAAATCGTATAGTTTTGCCTCGTCCCCGCTGAGCCGAGCCACATCGCCACACGCCTCGGTCGGGATGATCGCATAGTGATCACTGACTTTTTTCGCATTGACGTAGCGACTGTTTCGCGACGGATTCTCGGTCAACACGTCCTGAAGTCCGGCATAGGCCGCGGACTTCAACAGCCGGGCTTTCGTCTGCGGGAACAGTGTCGCTTCGTCCGGTGTGACGAAGCTCGAGTCGGTCCGTGGATAACTGATCCATCCTTTCGTATACAACTTTTGGGCGATATCGAGCGTCTTCTTCGCCCCAAAGCCGAACCGCTTGCCGGCCTCGGCCTGCAAACCCGATAAACTGAACCAAAACGGCGGGTATTCCGTCTTGTCCTCTTTGTCAATCGAACGGACAATCGCCGTCCCGGTCGCCCGGTTGACGACGGCGTCGGCTTGATCGCGTGTCTTCAGTTTCGTCGTCTTCCCGAGCATGTATTTCGCTTTGAACGTGCCACGTCCTTTTTGAAGTGTCGCCTCGACCTCGAAATACGGCTCTGGGACGAACTGTTTAATCTCTCGTTCGCGATTGACGATCAAAGCGAGCGTCGGCGTCTGGACACGACCGAGCGAAAACACGTCCTCGATGCCGATCGTCTTCAACAGCGTCGTATACGCCCTTGAGGCGTTCATGCCGACGAGCCAGTCGGCACAAGCACGACTCATCGCCTCATGATAATAAGGGACGGTCTGGTCGCCGGGCAGCAGTTCGGCGAAACCACGGTCGACCGCCTGTTCGGTCAAACTTGAGATCCAAAGGCGTGACAGCGGTTTTTTATTGCCAGCGAGTCGTAAAATGAGCCGGACAATCGCTTCTCCTTCTCGCTCGGCATCGGACGCGATGATGATATCGGTGATGGAGCGATCGTGCAGCCATTTTTTGATCGTCTGAAACGGTTTCGATTTACCTTTCGAGATGCGATAGTCGAATCGGTCCGGCACAATCGGGAGCGACTCATATTTCCACGACTTCCATTCCGGTTTATAGTGGGACGGTTCTTGAAGCTCGCATAAGTGACCGACCGCCCAAACGACGATGGCACCTTCTGGAAAACGGGCGCAAGAAGCGATCTCAATCTCGTCTTTTTTCTTTTTTGATGGATACGGCGCAGCCAGTTTTTGAGCCTGCGACGGTTTCTCCGCGATGATTAGTCTCATAGGATCCCTACTTTCAAAGTCATCCGAAATATCTCGTCGGAACGACACTTTCGAGAAAGAATGTATTTTCTTATCTATTCTATAATATCATTAGAAGAGTATGTACAACATAAAGGGGGATGTCGATTGTCTTATCTCATTTTATTCGCCGCTGTATTTTTCTTGTCGACGAGCGTATTATTCGTCAAATGGACGTCCGCGCCGGCCGAAACGGCCGCGTTTTACCGAATGCTGATCACGTGTCTGATGTTGTTGCCATTTGTCGACTTCAAATCACTCATCGGGACGCGTCTCATGACGAGATATGCCTTGTTGCTCAGCGGGACGTTGCTGGCGTTCCACTTTTGGCTCTGGTTTTTGTCACTCGATTATACGACCGTCGCGAGTTCAACGTTATTCGTGACGTCGAGTCCGATTTTCGTTTTAATCGGGAACGCCTTGATCTTTAAAAAGAATCCGACCCGAAAAGGTTTAGCCTTCGCACTCATCGCCGTCCTTGGGGGCATGCTTGTCGCGGCGGGTGACATCCAACTTGGACGCGAAGCGCTCTTCGGGGACCTGCTCGCCTTAATCGCCGCCCTTCTTATCGCCGGCTATTGGCTCGTCGGTCAACACGTCCGGACCGAGATGAACACGAATACTTACTCGTTCAGCGTCTATCTCGTCGCGACGGTCGTCCTCTGCTTCATGCTCCTCGTGCGGGGGACGACGTTCACCGCGTTCGAATCGGTCAACTGGTGGTATTTCCTCGCCCTCGCCTTCTTCCCGACGATTTTGGGGCATAACTTGTTCAACTATGCGCTCGCCCGGGTCAGTGCCACCGTCGTCAGCATCACCATCCTTGGCGAGGCACTGTGGGGCATGCTGTTCGGGTTCTTCTTCTTCGACGAACGTCTCGGCGTGATGCAATGGATCGGCGCGGCCGTCCTGCTCGGCGGAATCTATTTGTTCCTAAAAGAAGACGCCCGTTCCACCAGAACGGACGTCGCTTCATAAATTGGTCGCTTTCGCTTCGACTTCTTCCTCAGACGGGCGGAACAATAACTTGCGGTCCCACACCGCCATGCCGACCGCCGTCAAGAAGGTCATGGCATCGGCGATTGGAAACGCGAGCCACACCCCGAACACGCCGAAGAAGTTCGGCAAGATGAAGACGAGCGGAATCGTATAGAGCGTTTGGCGCGACAGTGACAAGAACATCGCGACACGGGCCTTTCCGAGCGATTGATAAATGCCGTTGATGAGCATTTGCACGCTCGGGAGAAACGAGACGGCGAACAACACATGGATGGCCGTCACCCCGCCGGCAATCAAGTTCGCGTCGGTCGTGAACATGCGCATGAGCTGTTCCGGAATCAACTGGAGCGTCAGCCAGATGATGACCGCGATGGCAATCCCGACCCGCAACGCCGTCCAGATCGTCTCGCGCATCCGGTCGAATTGTCTGGCCCCGAAATTATACCCGACGATCGGCTGCATGCCTTGAACGATGCCCATGATTGGCATCCCGACGAGCGCCATGAATTTATTGATGATCGCGAAGATGGCAAGCTCCTCGGTGCCACCATACGTTCCGAGCATGACGTTGACGCCGACGAATAGAATCGATTGCGACACCATCATGATGAATGAGGACGACCCAATCGCCATAATCTCTTTTAATTCGCCGAACCGTAGTCGAAACTTCCGCCATTGGAAGTCGAGCTCGGTCCGGCGATTTTTTTTCGCGAAGAAGAACCGAAGCATGAGAACCGATCCGACGACTTGGGCGAGCGCCGTCGACCAGGCCGCCCCGTATATGCCCCAGTCGAACGTGAAGATGAACAGCGGTGTCGTCACCAAATTGACGACGACGGTCGTGAGCATCACTTTCATCTGATAAGGCGCTTGCCCTTCAGCCCGTACCATCGCGCTCGCCGCGAGCGTGAACATGAAGAACGGGGAGCTGATCAGCACGACGGATAAGTATTGACGGCTCAGTTCCATGATGGCCGACGTCGCTCCGAACACTGTCAAAATGTCATCTAACATGAAAAAGGCGGAACTGACTGCGAAGGCCGCGAACACCCCGACGAGGACGAGCACGTTCAAGAACGTGACGGCGGCCCCGGCATCATCCCCTTTGCCTAGTTTCCGTGAACTGATCGAGGCGCCGCCCAACCCGACCGCGCTCGAGACGGCCATGAGAATCATCTGAATCGGGAAGGCGATCCCGATGGCGGCCACGGCGGTCGCCCCGATGCCGCGGGCGACGAAGATCGTATCGATGATATTGTAGAGCGCCGTCACCAGCATGCCGATCATCGCAGGTAGCGACAGCTTGAATAGCAGGCGTCCGATCGGGTCGGTCCGGAGCTGCTCCGTATTTTGATTCATGCTTCCATCCCCTTTTTCGTCTATGTTAATAGGGTAGCAAGATTGGATGGAACGGTCGACTATGTTGTCTTACCGGATGTGTCAGACCGGGCTCGGCACTGGAGGGCTCACGACGCCGGCTTTTCGTTTGCGCATAATGAAATCGGTCACGACCGGCTGCTCGACTTTGACGCGCACCGTCATCATCGCCTGGTTCGCCGTCTCAAGTCTTTCTCCCGACTCATCGTACAGCTCATCGATTCGCTGGGAGAAACGGACGAAGCCGGGGCCGAAGAACTCGACTTCTTCCCCGCGTCGGAAATGGTTCCGCTGCTCGAGTGTTGCCATCTGTGTCGTCGGATCATAGGAGATGACGCGTGCCGCGAATGCATATTGCGGGATGGCGCGCGGCTTGCCGAACAGTTGCTCGTTCTCGGTCGGGACGCCGTAATAGAATCCGGTCGCGAGTTCTCGTTGTGCCGCTTTCCAAATTTCTTCTTCCCACGCCGGGTCGAACTCGAACCCTTCAGGATCGGCGCAGTAGGCGTCGATGACTTGACGGTAGACGTTACAGACGGTCGCCACATAGTGAATCGATTTCATCCGTCCCTCAATTTTCAAGCTGTCGACGCCAGCATCGACCAAGTCCGGGATGTGGCGTACCATCGCCAAATCGACCGAGCTCATCGAGAACGGTTCCTCGTCGCGTGCCGCCATCTCGTCGGTCAACAGCTCGTCCGCCTCGAAGAAACCATATTTCCAACGACAAGATTGGGCACAGCCACCCCGGTTCGCATCGCGGAGCGCCATATGATTCGATAACGTGCAACGGCCCGAGTACGAGATGCACATCGCCCCATGGACGAACGTCTCGATTTCGACATCGACTTGCCGTTTCATTTCTTTGATTTCCTCCATCGAAACTTCGCGGGCGAGGACGATTCGCTCCAACCCTTCCTCTTGCCAGAAACGGAGTGTCTCATAGTTTGTTGCTGACGCTTGCGTCGACAAATGGACCGGAAGTCCCGGTGCATCCGTGAGGCATACCTCGATCATGGCCGGGTCGGACACGATGACGGCATCGATGCCGATATCGCGAAGCTTGCAAAAGAACTCGCCAGCACCGTCGATATCCCCTTCATGCGTCACCATGTTGGCCGCGACATACACTTTTGCGCCACGCGCATGGGCGAACGCGACTCCTTCGGCCATCTCTTCGTAGCCGAAGTTACCCGCCCGGGAACGGAGCCCGAACTGTTGCCCCCCGATAAAGACCGCATCGGCCCCGTACAAAATCGCCATCTTCAATTTTTCTAAGTTCCCAGCTGGTGCTAATAGTTCTGGACGTTTTTTCATCTCGGTTCCCTCACTTGATCTCTTCTGGATTTCGTAACAACAGTCCGGTCCCGAGCCGGAATTGTTCAGGTTGGAGTTCGGCGAGACGCCGTTCCATGCCATGACGGTCGAACCGCCCGTTCAATAGATCCGACCGGGCTTTATCGAACAGACGGACGATGTCGACGAACGCATCGCCCGCATGCCAGCCTTCGAGTTTCCACGTGTGCAACCCGCCCTTCAAGAGCGTGGGCAATTGTCCCATGAGTGTCAAATCTTCAGAGAAGACGTGCGTACCGTTGTCGTCTTGATAGACGGGATAGCGACTGTACGCATCCGACGGTTCGCTCACATAATACTCTCGTGCTTCTGCCAATGTGTTCGACCGGCCGATCTCGTTGAAGTAGTTCGTCAAGAGCGGACGTTTCGAATGATGGATGCACGTCGGGCCATACACTTGCACTTCGACCGGCAAACCGATCTGTTGTTGGATCATCCCGAGTTCGGTCAACGTCACTTCACGGGCTGCGATCGCCCCGATGGCGTCACGCTTCCCCCAAAACTGAATGTGTCTCGCCGACGTGACGAGCGTTTGAGCATCATACCAATAGGGGATATTGGCATTACGGATCAGGCGGATGGCGCCAGGGTCGCCTGCCGTCACACTGTCGATCCCGATCGCTTTGAGTTCCTGCAAATATTCAGGGAGCGTCTCGATTTGCTCGTTATGCATCAAGTTATTGACGGCGACCGTCACTTCTTTGCCGTATCGGTGGGCGACTGCTGTGACTTCTCGCACAGCCGGAAGTGACCAGTCACCTTTGTGGCGTAACCCGTATTTTGAATCTCCGATATAGATGCGGTCGGAGCCCGCCATGATTAGCGCCTCTGCTTGCTCGACGCTTTGTGCCGTAGTCACTAGCTGAATCATCATTTGCTTTCTTCTCCTCACTTTGTGAGTCTAATCACATATTCTTGCTATACTCTAGCACACGTTTTGATGTGGTGGCCGTGCAGGAATTTAACAACTCGTGAAGAAATCAGTAACAATGTATGACTTTTTACATCGAAGGAGTGGACGATTTTGACAAAAACCGCCTTAATTACTGGAGCCTCGACCGGAATTGGCCTCGATCTTGCCGTTTTAGCGGCCCGGGACGGGTTTGACTGTATCCTCGTGTCTCGCAACGAGCCCCGTTTGCACGAATTGAAAAAAGTACTTGAGAAGCGGTACCGTGTCCACGTGCACGTATTCGCCCTCGACTTGTCTGAACATCAGGCCGCAAAACGGCTGACAAACGCGATTGAAGACGCCGGACTGACGGTCGACTTTTTAATCAACAATGCCGGTTTCGGGACGGCCGGCGAGTTCATCGACCTCGACGCCGAGACCGAGGCCGAAGAGGTCCGCTTGAACGTCAACGCCTTGACTGAACTGACGAAAGCCTACTTACCTGGCATGGTCGAGCGAAATCATGGTTATGTCTTAAATGTCGCCTCGGTCGCCGCCTTCCAACCCGGCCCTTACATGGCGGTCTATTATGCGACGAAAGCGTACGTGTTATCACTCACCGAGGCGCTCCATGCCGAAGTGAAAGGGACAGGTGTGAACGTGAGCGTCCTGTGCCCGGGACCGACCGATACCGGTTTCTTCAATCGTGCCGGCAGCGAAATGATGGTGTCGAAAATGCCGTCCCACCTCGTCGCCTTCTTCGGCTATAAAGGCGTCATGAACAACAAACGCGTGGTCGTTCCCGGCGTCTCGAACCAGTTGCTCGTGGCCGCGGCCAAACTCATGCCTAGGGCGGTCAGCCTCGAAATCTTGCGCCGGTTCCAAAAACCGTCAGATGCCGGAACGGAAGATGTGCCGATGACCTGACAATCATAATCAATAAAAAGGAGGAGGTTCCCGTTGTGGGACCTCCTCCTTTTACGTATAGTGATTGTTCAATGTCGAGCCAACTGCACCATGCGCCGAATCAGTGAAACACCCGGAATACACACCATCAGAGCCGTCGCCACGACGACTGCCCAGGCCAACACGCTCTCGAGCGTGACCGCTCGCTCGGCCAGTCCGTCAAGGACGCGTCCCCCTTGTACAGACAGGACGATCATTAGTGCAGGCCATACACTCGCGCCGAGAATACTGAGCATCCCATAGCGCGTTCGAATGAGACGACGAGACATCAACAATAAATTGAGTCCCATAAACAACAGTCCAATGAAAAGAAACCAACCGATTTCAACTAGATTGACGTATCCGCTCATGCACGCGTCACCTCACTCGGTGTGATATCTACTTGTTACCCGTCTTCTCGTACAAATATGCGAACGAACAGATCGTGCAATAAGACGAGAAAGACGGTATTCCCGATGCCATGGGCCATATCGAACGGCAAACTGAGCACGAGCAATTTGACGAAGTCGACCCCGATCACCTCGGCGAAGGACAGGTTGGCCGTCCATCCGAATAAAAAGCCGGCCCCGAGACCGACGGCGGCAAGGAACAACCGGGAGCGACGGAGCAATGGCTTCAAGAACGAGACCACGGCGACGACAAGGAGCCACCCTAAAAATTGAAACAGAACGAACGGGCCGATCCCGAGCAACAGGCCTGATAAAATCGGAACGAACAATGCCAACATGGCCCCACTCGTGAATCCAAAATAAAGGGTCGTCAGCATGAGCAGCGCTGTCGAAGGTTGGACATTCGGGATGGCCACGAACAGCCAACGTCCGATGACCGCGAGAGCGAGAATTTGCGTCAAGACGGCAATCGGGGCGTCACTCCGTTCGAACCTCGACATGACCCCCGCTGCAATCAAGAGGATGAGGACATATGTGACCATAGCGCACTCCGTTTCATATAGTCGCTGCGATCCCCATCAAAGACGAGCATCCCGTTCGACAGGCAAATGATGCGGTCTGCCGCCTGAATCAGTTGCTCGTCATGGGTGGCACACATGATGTGCGCCGTCCCGGCCTTCTCGATTAACGCCCGTTCAAACTGAGAGCGCTCTTGCTCGGTCAAGCCCACGCTTGGCTCGTCCAACAAGAACAGAGATGCCTCAGAATCGAATATGGCTTGCAGTTGAGCGAGGCGACGATTCGTCGCATGCGGGAACGGACCATACTCTTGCTCGGCCGGTAAATAAACCGGCCGCTTGGTCCATTTGACCTTCCCATACAACGGGCGCACGCTTTTGGCAATCAATTCGAGCAACGTCGACTTCCCGCTGCCATTCGTACCGATACAGACGGTCAGACCCGGGCCCTTCATTTCGTAAGACACATGCTCGACCGCATAGGACGCCTGTAACGGGTGGCGATAGGACACGTCCGTAACGACAAGTTGAGGCTGATTCATGGTCGGATTGACGTGAAACGCGCCGGACGGACTATGTTCGCGCGCCCTATCCGTGTAAGCAATCCGAACGCCAAGCCCGGTCAGTCTGCTGAGCAACATCGTTAAATGCTCGACCCGAAACCGATCCAAATGTCGAAACGGTTCAATCAAGACGAGCGCCTCGGCTGAATCGGCGAGGGCGTGAGCGATGCGGACGAGTTGACGTTCTCCGCTTGAGCACTCATCGAATCGCTTATGAAATAGATGATCGATTTGAAGAATGGCAGCCAGTTCGGCTCCTCGCAGGGCGTCACTCCCAGAAATGAGCGATGAAACCTTCCCGGCAAGCGGGGTATCAAGGCGGATGACTCGCGCTCGTTCTTCCCTCACCCACTCATCGAATTCATCATGTCCGTCTGCCAAGGATAACCAACGCATCGCGCAACCCTCCTTTCGTCAAATATGGATACAGTAACCACACGACCGGCACTCCCATCGAGGCGATCGCCACGAAACCGAGCAAGACGAGGCATTGAACGGTGTCATGCCGTTCGAAACGTCGCATTTGATTCGTCACATACACCGGTTCAAGGCGTTGACTGTCGATACCGACGACGATCGCCTCTTGCCACTCGCGCCTCGGATGGCTCGCAATGGATAATCGCACCGCCCGCTCCATCGACGGGACGAGGGCCCATCCCCCATAGAGCAACCGGGTCGAACGCGGCCATCTGTTCAAGAACGGAAGCAATCGTTCGAGTCGCATGAACCGGTTCATCCAGATCATACCGAACAAAAATGTAGCTAATGGAATCAATTGATTCGTGATGCCCATGAGAGAGACGTTCCACCCAAAAACAATCGGTGCAAACGAGATCAGCATGAACGCGGCCAAAACACCGAGCATCGCCAGCGGAAACCGTCGTTCGAGGAGCAACAGGCCGACAAGTCCAAGAAGGAGCCAGACCGAGTCATTTAAATAAGTCAGGATGAACAAATGGGCCACTAAGAAGAAAAGGAGCGTGACCGGATGTCTGCGCTCCCAATCTGCCTCATTCGAAGAAAGAAATCGCATCTTCTTCGAAACGCCATTGAATAATATCGGTCGATTCGACTTCTTTGGCCCCAGCGCCTTCGTCGCCTGGGCTTCCATTAAAGGCGTAGACCCAGCCCGACGATTGACCGGCCGACTTCTCTTGAATGCCGTCGATCGCCGTCACGTATGTCATCTCTCCGCTACCGACCGATTCGATGTCGAGTTCAGTCGCTTCAAGGGCATCGAGCACTGTCGCCCCGTCCTCTAAACAGACGCTCTTCTCATGGAACAACGTCTCCTCGGTCGCAGCATCATAAACGGAAATCGTCGGTTCGACGTCACAGGCCGCATCTCCGTTCGTCGTTTCTTCCCCGCCGCATGCGGTCAAAAGTGGGACGAGTAAACTCATCAGGAGCAGTTTTTTCATTGGTCGGTCAAATCCTCTCGTTGATGGATAGAATAATTGTATAGAATCGTATATTTTTCACCAGTCGTCCGGCCCTCTTGACTGAGCCCAGACAATTGGATGCTGTTGGCGAGCACAGGTTCTCGTTGCAACCAGAACTTGACGAGCCGGCGATCACGATTGATCATGAGCATCGACTCGTTCTCGAACGTGTACATGTCGTACAGGCCGTCAAACGAGAACTGGAGAAGCGGCGCGTCGACTCGGTCCGCAAATTCAGACCAAGGCGTGTCGCGTACGGCATCGAGCATATGTTCAAAGTCGACGAGCTTCTCGAAAAATGCACTTCCCGAATCCATGTTCAGTTCGTCGACTTGGCGATACGACAACTCACCGGACTCGTCATAGTTGATTCGAATCTGTTGAAACGAGTTCGAGCGCTCGACCATGAGCAAATATTCGAGCGAGCGGAGTTCCCCGTCCTCGGTGAACACCATCTTGCTTCGGTCGAGTTTAATCGAGTCACTATTGATGCGACGTAAGATATTGTCCGTCATCCGGTCAAATGTCTCGTCTTGAATCGACACCGCCCCGATTTGTTGCGACTCTGCCCGGAACTCAGATTGATCAAACAACGGGACGAACAACAAGACGATGAAGAAAAAGAAGCCGACGAGCGCACCGTACCATTTATAGCGGCTATTTCGTTTCGGAAAAAACAAGAATGACATGAGAAAACCGATGGGGATATGGAACCCGCCAATCGGGAACGACACGATTCCGAGCAAAGAGAAAAATAAAAATTTAAAGAAAAAGTTCGGTTCGGGTTCTTTCAGTTGATTCAAGCGTAAACCTAGCAACGTACTGATGACAAAAAATCCAAGCCATACGTATAGTTGTACTGTCACGTTAATCCCCCACTGTAAACTCGAAGAAGTCGCTGGCGACAAAACTGTCTTTGAAGACGGCTCGGACTTCGTCTAAAAATTCATCATCTCGACCTTGATAGCGGGCCGAGATATGGGTGACAATCAAGCGTCCGGCTTGAACCGTCTTCGCGAGCGTCGCCGCCTCGACCGTCGTCGAGTGACCATATTGACGGGCGAGCTTTGCCTCTTCGTCCATGAACGTCGCCTCGTGGACGAGCACATCGACGCCTTCGGCGAGGACGACCGCGTTCGGACAAGGAATCGTATCCCCCAGAATCGCCACGATCGGTCCACGGACCGCGTCAGTGACGTATTCTTTAGAGAGATAGGTTTCTCCTTCAAACTCGAACGTCTCCTCTTGCTTGATCGTCCGATAAATTGGCCCGCTCGGAATCCCGAGCGCCTTCACTTTATCAACGAGGAGCGCACCGGGCTTTTCGGGTGCCTCAATTCGAAATCCGTACGATGGAAAACGATGATCCAATCGTTTGACCGTGACGAGATGGCCGTCCTGTTCGAACGTATCCCCGTCCTCATACTCGACAATCGTCAAGTCATAACCGAGAAATGATCCAGTCACTTTCATCGTCAACTCGAGCCATTTCTTGATGCCTTTCGGTCCGTAAAGCGTAAGCGGACTCGACCCATCGAGCGCTGAACGCGTCGACAAGAAACCGGGCAGGCCGAACACGTGGTCACCGTGCAGGTGGGTCACCCAGACGGCCGAGACTTTACGCGGTTTGACTTTCGTATGAAGCATTTGGTGCTGGGTCGCTTCACCGCAATCGATGAGCCACGTCTGTTTCGAAAGCGTGAGCGCCAGACCGGAAACGTTCCGTTGTTTCGAGGGCATGCCGGAGCCAGTTCCTAAAAATTGTAACTTCATAAATAATTTTGTCCTTTCTTCTAGTGCATTCCATGCTATACTGTAGGCAATCGTTGATAAAGGATGTGATCCGTGATGAATAAAGTTGAACATTCCGACTCGATCTATGAACTGATTCGGGAACGGGCGACTTCAATGAATCGCAAACACCAACAAGAACTAGGCACCTCAATCCACATTCACGACATAGCGATGGAACTTCACTGTTCAGACGAACTCGTCTTGGAATCATTGGAATTCGCCGCATAATCTCTCGAACACATAGGAAGAGCCGACATCGCGTCGGCTCTTTTTCACTTCGTTTTCGGTGTCGCGACGTGCTCGACAATTTGAACGACATATTCAACCAACTTGTATAGCTCGACGAGCGGCATGCGCTCGTTCGTCGTATGAATCTCTTCATAACCGACAGCGAGGTTAACGGTCGGAATCCCACCCCCAGCGATGACGTTCGCATCTGACCCTCCACCTGAATGTAAGATTCGTGTCGGGCGTCCGATGGCCGCTGCCGCCGCTTTCGCGACTTCGACGACTTCGTCGCCTTCTTCGAACTTGAAGCCCGGGTACATGATGTCGATGTCGACTTCGGCTCGGCCACCATGTGCCGCTGCCGCCTCGACATAAGCTTGTTTCATCGACTCGGCTTGGGCTTCCATCTTCTCGTGGATGAGCGAGCGCGCTTCGGCGAGCACCTCGACGTAATCGCAGACGATGTTCGTGGCACGTCCGCCTTCGAACCGTCCGATATTCGCTGTCGTCTCGTCATCGATTCGTCCAAGCTTCATCTTCGCGATCGCTTTCGCCGCGATTTGAATGGCCGAGACCCCTTTCTCAGGCGCGACACCGGCATGCGCCGTCTTACCGTAAATTCTAGCGTTCACTTTCGCTTGTGTCGGGGCAGCGACGATGATATCGCCGACCGGGCCGTCCGAGTCGAGCGCGAAACCGAACTTCGCATCAATTTTCGACAAGTCGAGTACTTTCGCCCCGACGAGACCTGACTCTTCGCCGACCGTGATGACGAATTGGATTTGACCGTGCGGAATCGCTTGTTCCGTCAAAATACGGACCAGCTCAATCATCGCCGTCAAACCAGTTTTATCATCAGCGCCGAGGATGGTCGTCCCATCCGTCACGACGTAGCCATCTTGAATACTCGTCTTGATCGCTTTACCTGGTGTGACCGTATCCATATGCGCCGTGAAATAAATCGGGTCGACGCCTTGTTTCGTCGCAGGTAGCGTGATGATGAGGTTGTTACCTGAATGAGCCGTTTTCGTCGATGCGTCGTCCTCGTAGACGTCACATCCGAGCTCAGTGAAGACCGCCTTTAAATGCTCACAGATGACTGCCTCTTCTTTCGTCTCCGAATCGATGCCGACCAACTGTAAAAATGTGTCAAGCACCCGTTTCTCGTTTACCATGAAAACATCCCTCCATCCAAACATTTCTAGGTTATTATAACAAACTCGTGCCGTTTGCACGAACCTTTTCCATTCTGTACAATGAGGACAAACACATTTGGAGGAACGTCATGAGTAAGAAACAGAAAAAGCGGCAACGCATCATTCAAATCGGTGTCGTCGTCATCGTATCCATCTTTTTATTGAGCACGTTTTTGTCGGGGATGGCCATGTTCCTGTAACAATAGGATATAGCGCTCTTTCAAAATCAAGTAGCTCTTCACATCAGACAAAATATTGAGCAACGATGAACGTACCTCAAATTCCTCACGTGACGTGGGGAGGGGTACGTTTTTTCGATAATGCTCAATCGTCTCCTCGAGCTCCCGCAAGAACGTCGAGGCGTCGGCTTGTTGGTTGACGTTGTCGCCGACGAGTCGAAGGAACGTCGCGACCGGTTTGGCTTCATTGACGACGAGTGTGATTTCCCGTGAGTTCTCGGCGATGCGTTTCAAGATGTCATATTGCCGCTCCCGCATTCGGAAGTACAAGTAATCCATGTCCTCGTTCCGCTTCCCGATCGAATTCCCCATCCGGCGGAGCGCAAGATCTTTTCCTTGCTTCAAATAATCGCGTGTCTTCAACAGCATCATCGAATGGTCGTTATAGACGCCGGTCTCGACACATGCGGCCACATCATAAAAATGTACGGCGAGCGCCCGGTCGATATTGTCCTTGATGCGTTCGATCTCTTTATCGAGCGTCGGCATATACATGTTGACGACGAGCCCGACCCCGACCCCGATGGCGATCAACAACAACTCGTTCACGAACAAGTCGAGTGAGAACTGTCCTTCCGTATACAGATGGGTCAGGATGACGACACTTGTGATCATGCCATCTTGCAGTTTGAGCTGTTGTACGAGCGGGATGAACATGACAAAATAAAGTGTGAGCGTCGCCGGCGAATAGCCGAGCAAGGTGAACATCAACGCACCCATGCCGATGGCAATCAAGCTGGCCATGACCCGTTCATAGGAGGCCCGAAACGACTTTTTCCGCGTCTCCTGAATACTGAGGATGGCGATGATGGCCGCGAAGACGTAATAGTCGAGATGGATCGTCTCCGAGATGAGCATGGCAATCCCGGCGGCTGCCGCCGTCTTGAGCGTACGTGATCCGATTTTCATAATATCTCCTCCTCTCTCACAAAATTGTTCACTAGTTTCTTCCGTTTGGCAATCCATATGTTTGGAAGTGATCGTATTGAAAAGAAAGAAACGCGGCGTGATCCCGACGATTCTCACGCTCGCTCTCGCCATATCCGGTTTCCTTTGGCTCCAAGATCGTCCGAGCGGGTCGTATACCGTTCAGACCTATGACAACGGGGACGTCTCGACCCGGGCGTTCGAGTCGCTCGATGAGGCGCGCGCCTACATGGAACGCGGGGGCAATCGCGCCCTACTCGATGCGTCGGGAGACGTCATCGATTTCACAGGTACTGGAATCGCGGTCACCCCGACCGACCGAATCACAAACCTATATCAGGACGCCGAGTTTAAGAAACGGCAGTCCTATGTCGCCGGTGGAACACGTCTCCGTCTCATGCAAACGGGCGACAAGCATTTGTTGGTAAATATCTCTGGGGCCGATGTCTACGTGAAGCCGGCCGACATGACGCTTTACCCGGACGCCGTCGTCGAGCGGCGCGGCTTCTATCAGATGCGGGACGGACAAGTGTTCCATACCGTCGAGGCTAACGGCAATTTGGCCGGGACGTTTCTCGTCGGACCGGCGCCGCAACAGTCGTCCGACCGCTATTACACGGAGGACGTACGCGACGTGTTCGATTCGCCCTACCAATTCGCTTCAATCGCGTCGAAGGCACCGTATTCGGCTCGCGAGCTCGACGCATTCCTCGAATCACTCGACGATAGCCCGCTCGCTGGGAAAGGCGACGCCTTTAAGGACGCCGAGGCCGAATTCGGCATCAACGCCTTGTTCCTCATGGCTGTAGCCGGACACGAGTCCGGTTTCGGTACGTCTGCCATCGCCCGTGAAAAAAATAACTTGTTCGGCTTCCAAGCGACCGACAACGATCCGAGCGGAAATGCGGCCTCTTATCCATCCGTCGAGGCGAGCATCGATGCGGCGGCTCGTTTATTCGCCGAGAAGTACGTGACCGGAGATTACGACCGCGGTCCGTTTCCGGGCAATAAACAAGAAGGCGTCAACGTCTTTTACGCCTCGGACCCATATTGGGGCGAGAAAGTCGCCGGGACGATGTATCGCATCGATCGTGAACTCGGATTGACCTATTTCAAACAGCTAAAATGACGGCCACGGCGGCCGTCATTTTTTTTGCAGGAATCCCCCCTTCGCTGAGCGAATACCTAAATGAACGACCATTCATTCCAAAGGGGGATTTGTATGAAAACGATTTGGATCACAGGTGGCTCATCGGGGATGGGCAAGGCGATGGCGCTAAAATTCAAAACCGAGGGTTGGAACGTCGCCATCAGCGGCCGCAACGAAGAGCGGCTACAAGAAGCGATGGGCGAACTGGAGGCCATCGGGGCCGGAGCAGCGATGGCCGTGCAACACGATGTGCGTGACTACGAGGCGTGTTCACAAGCACTCGATCAAATCAGCGAACGGTTCGGACCGGTGCATGCGCTCGTCAATAACGCAGCCGGCAACTTCGTCTGTCCGACGCTCGACTTGACGCCGAACGGCTGGACGAGCGTCATCGACATCGTCTTGAACGGGACGTTCAATTGTACCCACGTCCTCGGCAAACATTGGGAACGGGAGCAACTGCGGGACGGCTCCATCATCAACATGGTTGCCTCCTACGCCTGGCAAGCGGGCGCCGGTGTCGCCCCGAGCGCCGCCGCCAAGGCCGGGGTGCTCAATTTGACGCGGACGCTCGCCGTCGAATGGGGGTATCAGTTCGGGGCACGCGTGAACGCGATCAGCCCGGGCCCAATCGAGCGGACCGGTGGTGCCGACAAACTCGCCGTCCACGTCAAAGAAGTCGAGCGCATCCGTCGTAACGTGCCGCTCGGACGGTTCGGCACACCCGAAGAGATTGCCGACCTCGCCTATTGGATGGCGTCGGACGAGATGCGCTATTTGAACGGAGAATGTATCTCGCTCGACGGCGGCCATTGGCTCAATAAACATCCGTTCTAACCGAAAACGGCCGAGGAGATTCCTCGGCCGTTTCATATGTCTTGTCCCGTCCATTCCGCTTCGAACCTGTCCAAAAATGAGACCATGAATGCGTGGCGTTCCCGGGCAATCTGTCGTGCCCGTTCCGTATGCATCCCATCCGCGAGCCGGAGCAACTTATCATCGAAGTGGGCGACCGCACTTGTCGCATCGTTCGGGTCATATAAAGCCGTTCCGCGTGACCCCGCGAATTGGAACGTGCGGGCGATGCCGATCGCCCCAATCGCGTCGAGTCGATCCGCATCTTGCAGGATGGCACTTTCCAACGTCGATGGACTTCTATGTTTCGAGAACGATGTCTCGCCGATGATCGTCAGGACGTGCGCCCGTCGATTCGGATCGAGCGCTAACGTGTCCAAGTGACGCGCGACGAGCCCCGCCTCGCGACCGAGCTTCTCATCCTCGACGTCGTGCAAGAGCGCCGCAAGCGTCAAGACAAGCCGATCGACGTCTCCCCCTTCGGCGAGATGCATGGCTAAGCGGCGCACCCGCTCGAGGTGGGCCATGTCATGACCGGTACAGTCCCCGGAATGCAGCGCCGCCACGTACTGTTCGGTCTCGAGTACTGCTGGTTGCGTCATCAAATCTCGATCGTCGTGTTCGGCTCGATCAAGAGCCCGCGTTGGTGCAGTTGATCGCAGAAAGCCTGTGCGTCTTGTTTGATGGGTGGGAACGTGTCGAAGTGAATCGGTACGACCCGTTTCGCTTGGAGCCAGTGCGCCGCATCGAGTGCGTCGACCGGTCCCATCGTGAAGTTGTCACCGATCGGGAGGAACGCGACGTCGATATCGAACCGCTCCCCGTACAGTTTCATGTCCGAGAACAGGGCCGTGTCCCCGGCGTGATACACCGTGAGCGCCTCTGTCTCGATGATGAACCCGCCCGGCATACCCATGTAGATCGGGGCGTCCCCCATATCAAGACTCGAGCTATGGAAAGCCTGCGTCATCGTGACGCGACCGAACGAAAACGAATGGCCGCCCCCGATGTTCATCCCGTGGACCGAATAGCCTTTTTTCTCATAATATGTCGCCAGTTCGTGCGTCGCGACGATTGTCGCGCCCGTCTGTTTCGCGATCAGTTCCACGTCTTCGATATGGTCGAAATGAGCGTGGGTGAGCAGGATATAGTCTGCTTTGACGCTCGCCGGGTCGACGTCCGTATGCGGGTTGCTCGTCAGGAACGGGTCGATCAAGACGGATGTCCCGTCGATATCGAGTTGTACGGTCGCATGGCCATAGTAGGTGATCTTCATAGAAATCCTCCCTTTCTGTTATCAGATGGAATCTTTCACTTATAATACTTTTTCTAAGAAGCGTTTTGCGCGGTCGGTCTGCGGGTTGAGGAGCAGGTCGGCCGGTTTGCCTTCCTCCATCAAGATGCCTTCGTCGAGGAAGAGGACACGGTCCGCCACTTCACGGGCAAAGCCCATCTCGTGCGTGACGACGACCATCGTCATCCCAGACTCGGCGAGCCCTTTCATGACATCGAGCACTTCGTTGACCATCTCTGGGTCGAGCGCTGACGTCGGCTCATCGAACAACATGACGTTCGGCTCCATGGCGAGCGCCCGGGCGATCGCGACCCGTTGCTTCTGTCCACCTGACAGTTGACTCGGGTAAGCGTCAATCTTCTCCGACAATCCGACCCGTTCGAGGAGCTTTTTCGCCCGTTCGATCGCTTCGGCCTTGCTCACTTTCAAGACGTTGATCGGCGCGTACGTCAAATTGTCGAGCACGCTCATATGCGGGAACAAGTTGAACTGTTGGAACACCATGCCGATGTTTTGACGAGCCTTCGAGACGTTCGCCCCTTTTTTCGTGAGCTCATAGCCGGCGACGCTGACCGTGCCGGACGTCGGCACTTCAAGCATGTTCAAGCAACGGAGGAACGTCGATTTCCCGGAACCGGACGGACCGATGACGGCGACGACTTCCCCTTTCTCAATCGATGTCGTAATGCCTTTGAGGACCTCGAGGTCACCAAATTGTTTGTATAAATCCTTTACTTGTATCATCTGCCATCACTCTTTCTAAGCCGTTTTTCTAGACGTTGACCAAGATACGTCAACACCATCACTATTGTAAAGTATATCACACCGGCAAACAGGAGCGGTTCAAAGTAGATCGCCTTTTGCCCACCGACGATTTGCGCCCGACGCATGATGTCGAGCACACCGACCGTCGAGACGAGCGCCGATTCTTTCGTGAGCGTGATCATCTCATTGACGAGGGCCGGCAAGATGTTTTTGAACGCCTGCGGCAAGATGATTGACCGCAGTTGTTTGACGTACGGGACGCCGAGGGCATCCGACGCTTCCCACTGGCCTTTATCGACCGCTTGAATCCCGGCCCGAATGATTTCCGAGATATACGCCGCCGAGTTGAGTGAGAAGGCGATGACGGCCGACTGATACGGCGTCGTGATATAACCGGTCAATTGCGGTAACCCGAAGTGGATGATCGCGAGTTGCAAGATGAGCGGTGTCCCGCGGAACACGGCCGTGTAGGCGTGCCCGATGAAGTTGACGAGACGGTTTGGGACGATCTTGAATGTGGCGACGACGACCCCGAGCGTGATCCCGAGCAAGGCCGAGACGAGCACGACTTGAAACATGACCGGGATCCCTTCGAGAATATACGGGATAGAATCATAAATCCGACTAAAATCCATTGTGAGTTCCTCCTAAAAAAAGGCTGACTGATATTTTCAGTCAGCCTTCTTCAATCTTTATTCAGCTGGTGCTGCTTCTTGTTCGAACCATTTTTGTGCCAACTTCTCGATGTCTCCTGAATCGATCATCTTGTTCAATTCTTCATTGAATTGATCGCGAAGCTCATCGTCCTTACGGAAGGCGGCGGCAGAACCGGCCTCTTCTTCATCGACGATTTCAAACGTTGAAAGTTCGCTGTCTTGGTCGAGGTATTTCTTCGCGACCGTGTCCTCGATGACCATTGCATCGATGCGACCGGTCTTGATTTCCTGGATGATCTCCGGGATCTTGTTCAAGGCGACAATTTCAGCGCCCGGGATTTGTTCTTTAGCGATTCCTTCTTGAATCGAACCAAGTTGGACCCCGACTTGTTTCCCGTCTAAATCTTCAAGCGACTGGATGGCATCCCCTTTTGACAAGATCAAGTTCTTCGCAGTGAAGTAGATGTCTGAGAAATCAGCGTTCTCTTTTCGTTCTTCTGTCGGTGTCATACCTGCCATGACGAAATCGACACGGCCGGCGTTCAGCGCCCCGAGCAGGCTACCGAAATCCATGTCTTCAATTTTCAATTCATAGCCCATGTTCTCGGCCACTTGCTTGGCGATGTCGATATCGAAACCGACGATCTCGTCGCCGTTCGCCGTATCGACGAACTCATATGGGAAGTAGTCCGCACTCGTCCCCATGACGATGACTTTATCCTCCTCATCGGTCGACGTCGAACCTCCTTCGTTCACGTCTGCCCCACAAGCTACCGTGAAAGCGGCAAGACTTGCGATACATAATGCTAGAAAACCTTTTTTCATGTTCATCGTCCCTTTCTTCTATATAGGATAAAATTATCAGAACTTTAACAAAATTATGACATATATGTGAATAGTGCTCAACTGTTCTTCGACTCATCATATGTCCGACTTGTTCTTCAACCACTATATACACATAATTATTACTTGTAAAGTATATTCATGCATAAAATATAAAAAAATACGGTCACATTCGCTCGTAAGCAAAATAAGTGACCGTACCGTTGTCGCGAGAGCCGTAGGGCTGCACCCGTTTGACCGACGCGATCGGGATGGCGCTATACACGTGGGGATAGCGTTCCCCGTCCTCGTCAAACTCGTAGTGGAGCAGGCTGCCGAGACGTCCGACATGGAACGAGACGAGCACGACTCGCTCCCCATGATAATGTCGACGCACGAATTTGCCGATCTGTTGCGGGGTGCAACAACGAATATAACCTTCCGTCTGGAGGGTTGGTTCATTGATCTCGCCGCGCGACAAAGCAATCGTATATTCGGCCTCGCTCATGATTTTGACGACTGGTTCCATCTCATCGATCCCTTCTTAAGGAAAAGCGCAAAGGCAAGGCCTCTGCGCTCACTTCTTAGGCGTAGTAAATATCGAACAACGTCTGTAACTGCTCGACGAGCTCTTCGGCCGTCGATGACTCGATTGTGCTCCGTTCGACCATCGTGACGATATTGCCGTCTTCTAACAGCGCGATCGATGGTGACGACGGGGCGTAACCTTCGAAGTATTCACGGGCCCGGTCCGTCGCTTCACGGTCTTGACCCGCGAACACAGTCACGAACTGGTCCGGTTTGACGCCTTCCATCTTGTTCACGTACGCTGCTGCCGGACGAGCGATGCCACCAGCACAGCCACATACCGAGTTGACGAGCACGAGCGTTTTGCCTTCTTTTGTTAACGCCGCGTCGACTTCTTCCGGTGTCGTGAGTTCTGTGTACCCTGCAGAACGTACCTCATTGCGAGCTTGTTCGACTACATCTTGAAAGTATAATTGAAAATCCATATTGTTTCCCCTTTCGACTTGCGTCTGTTCTTTCTTATTTTACGTCTAGTGGATCAGTTAGGACAAGTCTATCGCTCAATTGTCCTTCGAGGAACGGTGTCGCGTTCAACAGCGTCTTGAAGGACACATAGCGGGCCCGCGCTTCAGCGGTCGCTTCCCGGTTCGTCAAATAGGCCCGGATGAGGATGTTCTTCGGCGTGTGCTCCATATCGATGAACTCGAGCAGTTGCGCCTCATAGCCGACGAGTCCAAGTAATTCGGCCCGAATCGAATCGGTGGCGAGCGCCGCGAACCGTTCTTTGACGAGTCCATGCTGCAGCATGACGTCGAGGCTCGGCGCCTCGAGTTGACGATTCAATTCTTTTTGACAACAAGGGACGCTCAAGATGACTTTAGCTCCCCAGCGAACGGCCCGGGCGAGCGCCATGTCCGTCGCGACGTCACAGGCATGAAGCGTGACGACCATATCGACCGCCGTCTCGCCTTCGAACTCGTTGATGTCCCCGACGAGAAACTCGAGGCGCTCATAGCCGAGGTCACGGGCAATCCCGGCACATTCTTCGATGACTTCTTTCTTCAAATCGAGCCCTGTGATATGGACGTCATAGCCTTTCATTTCATGCAAGAAGTGATAGAGGGCGAACGTCAAATATGACTTCCCTGAGCCGAAATCGAGAATCCGGACGGTCCGGTCGGTCGGTAAATGTTTGATTGAGTCTTCGATAAACTCGAGGAAGCGGTTGATTTGTTTGAACTTGTCGTATTTTTGACGCTTCACTTTTCCGTCCTCGGACTGGACGCCGAGGCGGATGAGGAACGGTACCGGTTCATCGAGCGGTAACAAATACTGCTTCTCGCGGTTATGGCTCAGCTTCACTTGTTTGACGGCCGTCTCACGTTCCTTGAACGTCACTTTGAACTTTTTAGACAGTTGAAAGTGGACCTCGGACGCCGTCAACTGGAACTGACCTTGGCGGAACGTCTCGAGCAATTCATCGAGCTCGATGACCGCCTCGTCCGGTGTGAGATTTTTATGTTTCATCACCCGTTCAAATTGGTATTCGAACTGTATATGGTACTCGCCTTTCAACAGGACCGGCTTCAATTTGACCCGGCGCAAATCGTTCGACTTTTGACGCGGTTGGCTGACTGTCGCCGTCACGAGCTCGTTCTGGCGAATCACATCAGCGAGTCGCTGTTTTAATTCTGTATATTCCACTGCGTTCATCCTTTTTTCAATAGTTTCGAAACTTTTGTTCACGTGTATTCGTACATACTATTACACGAACACGTGCAAACGTCAAAGGAGGATTATTGTATGTTCAAAAAGTTATTATCATCGATTGGGATCGGTGCCGCGACGGTCGATACACGGCTCGCGGAGAGTGCCTGTGTGCCAGGCGGGACGCTCGATGGTGTTGTCCATATCAAGGGCGGCAGCACCGAGCAATCGGTCGACCGGATTTACATCTTCTTCAACACGCTCTATAAGCATGAGGTGAACGACAAGACAACGTACTCGACGTTCACGATTGAGAAGATTTTGTTGAACGAGGCGCCGTTCATGATTGGTCCCGACGAAGTGAAAGAAATCCCGTTCACGATCGACGTGCCGTTCAACACGCCGATTTCGGTCAGCCAATCGAAATCGTGGATTGAGACCGGTCTCGATATCGCCCAGGCCGTCGACCCGAAAGACGAGGACTCGATTCTCGTCAAACCGAACCACGCTCAACAGGTCGTCCTCGACGTGCTCGATGACATCGGTTTCCGCTTGAAGAAGGCTGATACGGAGATGCTCCCGGCCCGCCATCGTTCCGGCCGTCTCCCGATTGCCCAAGAACTCGAATATTCACCGAACGGAACGAGCTATGGACGCAAACTCGATGAGCTCGAAGTCGTCATGCTCCAAACGGAGTCGTCTCTAGACTTATTGATTCAAGTCGACAAGAGCGTCCATAATCTCGGCAGCCTGTTCGCCGACTTGACGGGGACCGACGAGTCGACGCACCGACTCAGCTATACGAACACCGAGCTCGCCTCGCCCGAACGGATTCGCCGCGATCTCGAGGCATTGATTGAACGTTTCATCTGAACCATGTTGCCACGGAAAATTCCGTGGCTTTTTTATTTTCCATATGAAAAATCCTGCCCTCGATCGAAGGCAGGACGTGAATCAATAGAGCGTATACGTGTCTGGGTCGATCGATTCGAGCGACTGCTTGATCGCCTGCAAGAATTGACCGGCGACGAGACCGTCGAGGACACGGTGGTCGACCGACATACACAAGTTGACCATATCACGCGCTGCGAACATCCCATTCACCCAAACGGGACGTTTCACGATCGACTCGACCGACAGGATGGCCGCTTGCGGATAGTTCAAAATCGGCGCCGATTGAATCGAACCGAACGCACCCGTATTGTTGATCGTGAACGTTCCACCGCGCATCTCGTCCGCTTTCAAACGGTTGCCGCGGGCACGCGCCGCCACGTCTTGAAGGGCGACAGCGAGCCCTTTGATGTTCTTCTCGTCCGCATGTTTGATGACCGGGACGTAGAGGGCGTCGTTCGCTGCGACGGCGACCGACAGATGGATATCTTGATGGACTTTGATGTGATCGCCCGCCCATTCCGAGTTCATCATCGGATGTTTTTTCAACGCCTCGATCGCCGCCTTCATGAAGAACGGCATGAATGTCAGTTTGACACCTTCCCGCTTGAAGAACTCGTCTTTCAACTTGGCCCGGGCTGAGACGAGGTTCGTCACATCGACCTCGATCATGAGCCACGCATGCGGGGCCTCATGTTTCGAGCGGACCATGTTGTTGGCGATCGCTTGACGGACACCGGCCGTCGGAATCAACTCGACGCGGTCCGTTGAGACGTCAGCAGAAGTCGTAGCAGCTGGCGTTACAGCCGGGGCAGCAACTGTTTCAGGCACTTCGAGCTTCACTTGGGTCATCGTCTCTTGGACCGGCGCCTGCGTCGCTGCTTCCGGTTTGACCGGACGACCTTCTGACAAGTAGCGGAGGACATCTTTGCGCGTGATGCGACCACCGAGGCCGCTGCCGTCGAGCTCGTTCAAGTCGATCGCATTCTCATTGGCGAGTCGGATGACCGCCGGCGAGAAACGTCCATTATTCTGTTTCCGCGGGGCGGCCGACGCGGCAGTGACCGCTTGCTTCGTCTCGACCGGGGCCGATTCGACTTGTGCCGGTTCTGCTTTCGGTTCTGCTTTTGCCGGTGTAGACTCGGCACCTTCGACTTCCATGATGAGGACCGGTGTGCCGACGGCGACCGTGTCCCCTTCACTGATTAACATTTCTTTCACGACGCCGGCACTCGTCGCCGGGATCTCAGCCGTCACTTTATCGGTCATGACCTCGGCGAGCGGCTCATACTCCTCGACGCGGTCACCTGGTTTGACGAGAAACGTCGTGATCGTCCCCTCGGTGACACTTTCCCCGAGCTGTGGCATTTTAATTGTCTGTTCCATATGACCCCTCCTTAAAAGGCGGCGAGCTGACGTGCCCGCTCCGCGATTTTTTCAGGGGAGACGATGAAGAACTTCTCCATCGGTGGTGCGTACGGCATCGACGGAACGTCCGGTCCCGCCAGACGTTCGATCGGCGCATCGAGTTCAAATAGTGCTTTCTCAGCGATGATGGCCGCGACTTCCCCGATGATGCTGCCTTCTTTATTGTCCTCGGTGACGAGGAGCACTTTCCCGGTTTTCTTGACGGCTTCAACGATGGCGTCTTGGTCGAGCGGATAAATTGTGCGCAAATCGAGGATGTGCGTGCTGACCCCTTCGGCTTCAAGCGTCTTCGCCGCTTCCTGGGCCATGTGGACGCACAGACCGTACGTGATGATCGTGATATCGTCACCTTCCCGCTTGACGGCGGCCTTGCCGATCTCGACCGTATACTCTTCGGTCGGGAGTTCCGACTTCAATAGACGATACGCCCGTTTGTGCTCAAAGAAGAGAACCGGGTCATTCGAACGAATGGCTGCCTTAAGCAATCCTTTCGCATCGACCGGATCGGACGGGATGACGACCTTGAGTCCAGGCGTCGAGTTGAACATCGCCTCGACCGATTGAGAGTGATAGAGCGCACCATGGATTCCGCCGCCGAACGGTGCACGGATGACCATCGGGCACGTCCAATCGTTATTTGAACGATAGCGGATTTTCGCCGCTTCCGAGACGATTTGGTTGACCGCCGGCATGATGAAGTCGGCGAATTGCATTTCGGCAATCGGACGCATGCCATACATTGCCGCTCCGATTCCGACACCTGCGATTGCGCTCTCGGCGAGTGGCGCATCGATGACGCGGTCCTCGCCGTACTTCTCAATCAAGCCTTGGGTCGCGCGGAACACACCGCCTCGGACGCCGACATCTTCCCCGAGCACGAAGACGTTCTCATCGCGTTCCATCTCTTCATGGATCGCTTCATTGATCGCTTCAATAAACGTTTTCATCACATTTCCTCCTCGTACACATGGTCCATCGTCGATTCAGGAGACGCATATGGTGCCTTGTCGGCGTACGCAGTCGCCTCATTGACTTCACGATCGACGTTTGCCTCGATCTCTGCGAGTTCTTCCTCGGTCATGACGCCATCCTCAATCAAACGCTTCCGGAACAATTGATTCCCGTCGCGATTTTTAAGGTCAGCCAACTCTTCGACCGAGCGGTACGCTTTGTCATCGTCATCCGACGAGTGCGGTACGAGACGTTCGACTTCGGCTTCGATGAGCGTCGGGCCTTCGCCGCGAAGAGCGCGGGCGCGGGCTTCTTTCACGGCGACATAGACGGCAATCGGATCTGTCCCATCGACCGTGACACCCGGCATCCCGTAACCTTTGGCGCGGTCCGATACACGCTCACAAGCGAGCTGCTTCGAGAGCGGTACCGAGATGGCATATTTGTTGTTCTCACAGAACAAGATGACCGGCAGCTTGTGGACACCGGCGAAGTTCGCACCTTCGTGGAAGTCGCCTTGGTTCGATGAGCCTTCTCCAAACGATACGAATGTGACGAGCTCTTCTTTTTTCAGTTTGGCGGCGAGCGCTACACCGACCGCATGCGGTACTTGCGTCGTCACCGGAGACGAACCCGTCACGATGCGGTGCTGTTTTGAACCGAAATGCCCTGGCATCTGACGACCGCCCGAGTTCGGGTCTTCCGCCTTGGCGAACGCCGACAACATCAAGTCGCGAGCCGTCTGTCCGAAGTGGAGGACAACGGCGACATCGCGGTAATACGGGAGAATATAGTCCGTCCCTTTTTCGAGCGCGAACGCTGCCCCGACTTGGGCCGCCTCTTGTCCTTGACACGAGACGACGAACGGGATTTTTCCGGCACGGTTCAATTTCCACATGCGCTCATCGATTTTACGGGCGCGGACCATCGTCTCGTACATCGCACCGAGGTCTTGTTTTGTCAATCCTAGTTCCTCATATGAATTCACAGTCATCTGTTCCATTCTGTTTCCTCCTTAGGCGTGAATCGGTAATCCGTCAACGGCCAGTGCCGCTTCTTGGAACGCTTCGCTCAGCGCCGGGTGAGGATGGACGAGTTGGCCCATTTCCCATGCCGTGGCGTTCAAGACGAGAGCGAGTCCGCCTTCTGTGATCAGTTCTGTCGCTTTTGGCCCGACGATATGCACACCGAGCAGGTCGTCGGTCGACTTGTCGGACACGAGCTTGACGAATCCGTCCGCCTGTCCTTCGATGCGGGCCTTGCCGAGACCGTTGAAGCGATACGTGCCCGTCTTCACATCATGACCGGCAGCTTTGGCCGCTTCCTCGGTCATGCCGACCGATGCGACTTCCGGCACCCCGTACACGCAACGCGGGATCAACGCATAATCGAGCGGAGTCGGCTCGTGACCGAGAATCGTCTCGACCGCCTTGACACCTTCCGCTGAGGCGACATGGGCGAGCTGGAGCTTGCCGATGCAGTCCCCGATGGCGAAGATGTGACGTTCTTTCGTCCGATACTGCTCATCGACTTGGATGACACCGTTCTCGACGACAATCGATGTGTTCTGTAACCCGAGATGTTCCGTATTGGCGACCCGTCCGACCGAGACGAGCACACACTCGACCGAGAGCGTCTCTTCGCCGACCGCGAGTGCGACGGCGTCCGGGGTTACTTCAGTCCGCTCGGGGTCGACCGTCACGTTCTTTTTCACTTTGACGCCGCGCTTTTTGAGCAGCCGTTCGACTTCCCGTGACACCGCCTTGTCTTCGAGCGGCAACAGTCGCTCTCCGACTTCGATCAAGGTGACGTCGACGTCTAGGTCGATGAGCATCGAGGCCCATTCGACACCGATGACCCCACCGCCAACGATGGCGATCGATGCCGGCAACTGTTCGAATTGGAGCAGATCGTCCGAGTTTAAAATCCGTGTATGGTCAAACGGCAGACCAGGCAGTTCGCGCGGAATCGACCCCGTCGCGATGATGAGCTGGTTCGGCAAGATGAGCTCAGACTCGCCCGAGCTGTCCTCGACCGCGACCGTTCCCGGCTGCGGCGAGAAGATGCTCGGCCCTAAAATCGAGGCCTTGCCGCGGAATACCTCGATCTTGCCTTGTTTCATCAAGTGCTCGATGCCTTTCTCAAGCCCTGCGACCAAATCGCGTTTGAACGACTGGGCGCGTTCCATGTTGAACGTGACCGTTCCCGTCTCGACGCCGTAGGCGCTCCCATGTTTCGCCGTCTGATAGACGTGGGCCGCTTTCAACAACGCCTTCGTCGGGATGCAGCCTTTATGTAGACATGTCCCGCCGAGTTTCTCGGCCTCCACGATTGCGACAGTTTTACCGGCTTGGGCCGCCTTGATGGCCGCGACATATCCGCCAGGACCGCCGCCGATGACGACGATCTCAAATTCTCGTGCCATGTGTATCCCCCTCATATTCTCGAACTGCTTCTTCTTGTCGGATGGCCCGGAGTGCGCCTTCGGCGAGTGCCTTCAACTCATCTTCACCAGGATAGATGTGGACCGGCGCCAAATAGCCGACGCGCGCACTGATTTGCTCGGTCAGCCAAGTCGAATAGGCGATGCCGCCCGTCAACAGAATCGCGTCGACGTCACCAAATAAGGTGGCGCCATGTTTGGCGATCTCTTGGGCGACCCGGTACGCCATCGTCTCGTAAAGGAGTGCGGCTTGCTCATCTCCGTCTGCCATCCGCTGTTCGATCTCAATCGCGTCGAACGTCCCGAGGTGGGCAAACAGACCTCCGCGTCCGACGATTTTTTGTTTCATTTCCGACTCTTTATACCTGGTACTATAACATAGTTCTACTACCTGTCCAACAGGAATCGAACCGGCTCGTTCCGGCGCGAGCGGTCCGTCGCCATCGAGTCCGTTGTTCACATCGATGACCGTCCCTTTGGCATGGGCGCCAACCGTGATGCCGCCTCCGAGGTGAGCGATGATCAGGTTGAGCTCTTTGTAATCGCTTCCATTTTCGGCGGCAAAACGCTTCGCGACCGCTTTTTGGTTCAAGGCGTGGAAGATGCTGCGTCGGTTGATTTCAGGCATTCCCGTTGGTCGCGCGAGCGGTCCGAGCTCGTCGACGACTACTGGGTCAACGATAAAATCCGGTACTTGAAATAACTCACCGAGCTTGTGGGCGAGCAAACCGCCCAAGTTCGAGGCGTGCATGCCGAAACGTCCGCTCGCCAAGTCTTCCTGCATGAGCGGATTGACGGCGTACGTCCCCGACGTCATCGGGGCAAGCAAGCCACCGCGACCGACGATCGCGGACAAGTCCTCGCCCGCGATGCCCGTCTCGGCCAACAAGGCCCGTACTTCCCGTTCCCGATGCGACAGTTGCTCCGGAATTGACAATCCTGTGACGTCGGCCCCATGACGGACGGTCCGAGACATGATCTCGACCGCTCCGTCAAACAAGCCGACCTTCGTCGAAGTAGAACCAGGGTTGATGGCAAGAATGAGCTGTCTTGTCATTTTAGCGACCACCTAACAGACTCTTTTCGACTTTCAAGAACTGGCTGCGTGAACGTGCCATCATCTGAATGCGCTCTTCAGCCATCTTCTCGGCCGCGACGTGGGTCGGGACACCGTCCCGTTCGGCAATCTCGAAGACGCGCTGCATGTTGTCGTAAATGAGCTCGACTTTCTTCATCGCCCGCTCGCGGTTATAGCCTTCGAGCTCGTCGGCCACGTTGATGACACCGCCCGCGTTGATGACGAAGTCTGGGGCGTAAAGGATACCGCGCTCCTCGAGCACGTCCCCGTGACGATCCTCAGCGAGCTGGTTGTTGGCCGCTCCGGCGACGATTTGGGCTTTGAGCATCGGAATCGTCTTGTCATTGATGACCGCACCGAGCGCACACGGGGCGAAGATGTCACAATCGACCGCATAAATCTCGTCCGGCTTGACGACCGTCGCGCCGAAGTCCGTCTCGGCCCGTTTGAGCGCCTCTTCGTTGATGTCGGTGACGACCAAGTGTGCCCCTTCCTCGTGCAAGTGGCGGCACAAGTTATAGGCGACGTTCCCGACTCCTTGGACGGCGACCGTCTTGCCAGCAAGTGAGTCCGAGCCGAATTTCCATTTGGCTGCCGCCTTCATGCCGCGGTATACGCCATACGCCGTCACCGGTGACGGGTTGCCGCTCGATCCGAACGCCGGGCTGACACCGGTCACGTAATCAGTCTCCATGTGGATGAAGTCCATATCGGCGACCGTCGTATTGACGTCCTCGGCCGTGATATAACGGCCGCTGAGCGATTGGACGTAACGGCCGAACGCCCGGAACAGCGCCTCGGACTTGTCCGTCTTCGCATTGCCGATGATGACGGCCTTGCCGCCACCAAGGTTAAGTCCCGCTGCCGCGTTCTTATACGTCATCCCTTTGGCGAGACGGAGAACGTCCGTGAGCGCCTCTTCTTCTGAAGCGTAGTTCCACATCCGCAGCCCCCCGAGAGCCGGTCCGAGCGTCGTATCATGAATCGCGATAATCGCCTTCAATCCCGACGCCTGATCTTGACAGAAGACGATCTGCTCATAGTCTTCAGCCTGTAAGACGTCGAAAATACGAAAGCGTGGTTCCATGTTAGTTTCCATCATTGATGATTCCTCCATATGCGTAGTTTATTTTTTGGCGTGCAGTAATGCGAACGCGAGTGAGTACAGCTTGGCCTCGGCCGTATCGGCCCGACTCGTCAAGACGACCGGGGCGGCCGCGCCGACGACGATGGCCGCCACACTTGCTCCGGCAAAGTACATCATCGACTTATAAAGGACGTTGCCGACCTCTATGTATGGGACGAGCAATAGGTCGGCTTGTCCGGCGACGTCGCTGGCGATGCCTTTCTGTTTGGCCGCGACCATGTCGACGGCGTTATCGAGCGCGAGCGGCCCGTCGACGATACAACCTTTGATTTGTCCGCGCCGGTTCATCTGACTGAGCAGTGCGGCGTCCAGTGTCGCCGTCATCTGCGGATTGACGACTTCGACCGCCGCGATGGCGGCCACTTTCGGCGACGCGTAACCGATGTCATGCATCGCCGCCACGGCGTTATGAATGATGTCGACTTTTTCATCGAGCGTCGGCGCGATATGGATCGCCGCGTCGGTCACCCCGATCAGCCGGTCCCGATTCGGGATTTGGAACAGGGCGATATGGCTGAGCGTCCGGTTCGTCCTCAGCCCCGTCTCCCGGCTGAGCACGGCTTTCATGAACGTCGACGTCGCGACCATTCCTTTCATGAGCACATCGGCTTCCCCCGTTTTGACGGCGAGTGTGGCCCGTTTGGCGATCTCTTTGTCGCCTTTGACGTGGATGATGTCGACCGCGTCCTCGTCGATGCCGTGATCATCACACAATCGTTTAATCTCTCGGGCCTCCCCGATCAGTTTGAACCGAGACAATCCGTGATCGGTCGCGAGCTTGACGGCGCGGATGACTTCTACGTCGGCCGCCCCGGCGATCGAGACGGTGCGCCCGTTCAGTTGTTTCGCTTGTTCGAGCATCCGTTCAAAATTCATGCGTGTCCCCCCTTGCCTGTCTTCACTTACTATCATGCAAGATTGTTTCCATTTTTGAAAGCGCTTTAATCGGTTGCGCATTACGCACATTATTGCATGGTATGAAAAAAAGTGCAGGTAATTTATTGCAGACGTTCAAGTTTATTATACAGCGTTCGGATCGAGATGTGTAATCGACGAGCCGCTTCCGACTTGTTGCCGTCCGCTTCCTCGATCGCCCGTTCAATCAAATCTCGTTCGTAACGTGCGACGGCGTCTTGCAAGGAAAGCGCGTCGGTCGGTCGTGTCGACGGGACACGGGCCGAGAGTTGAAGATGGTGCGGAGCGATCCACTGTTCGCTGCTCGCCATATAGATCATCGCCCGACCGAGCACGTTCTCGAGTTCTCGGACGTTGCCTTTCCAGTATTGGCTCTTCAACAGTTCGGTCGCCTCACGGTTCACACCGCGCACACTGCGGCCGTACTCTTGATTCAATTTACGGACGATGCGCTCACAGAGCGGCTCGACTTCTTCAAGCCGGTCCCGGAGCGGCGGGATATGGATCGGCATCCGATTGATCCGATAGTACAAATCTTCACGGAACGTCCCATCGGCCACTTTTTGTTCGAGGTCGGCATTCGTCGCCGCGATGATGCGTACGTCGACCGGGATCGCACTCGTGCCTCCGACCCGGACGATCTCATGCTCCTGAAGGACGCGGAGCAACTTGACTTGGACGTCGACCGGCAACTCGCCGATCTCATCGAGGAAAAGTGAACCGCCATCGGCCTCTTCGAAATAGCCGACCTTGCCGCCTCGTTTCGCCCCGCTGAAGGCACCGTCCTCATAACCGAACAGTTCGCTCTCGAGGAGCGTCGGTGAGATGGCGGCGCAGTTGACGCGGACGAACTTTTTATATTTCCGCGGAGACTCTCCATGGATCGCATGGGCGAACAATTCCTTACCTGTTCCCGACTCACCTCGGATCAGGACGGTGACAGGTGTGACAGCGGCGAGACGGGCCTGGTCGATGACGAACCGCATCTTATCGCTCGTCGCAATGATATCGGCGAACTGATATTTCGCCTCGAGGTTTCGGATCCGTGTCTTTGCTTCTTGCAACTCGTCCCGGAGCGCCCGAATTTGGGAGACGTCGCGAATGACGCCGACCGAGCCGCGCAGTTTCCCTTCAACGATGATCGGCTCGGCGTTGACGAGAATGTCACGCCGCGTCGCGCCGATTTGCATCCGGATGTCACGGACACCTTGGCCTGTCGAGAGCACTTTCAAATGGACGCTCTCCTGCATGCCGATATCGGCCGTCGCCGGCTTATCGACCACGTCTTCTTTTTTGAATCCCGTCAATCGGGTATAAGAAGGGTTGATTAAAATCGTATTCCCGTTATGGTCGGCGACGGAGATTGCCTCGCTCGTACAGTCGATGATTGCCTCGAGCATCTGTTGGTTCTGTTTCAAGCGTTCGACGACGATACGGATGAACTCCCCGGGCAAGACGACCGCGTCCGCAAAATGTTCTTTCAACTCATCAAACGTCTCAGAGCGTCCGGTCGTCTCAATCACGAAATCGAGACGTGTTGCAGCACATACCCGCCAATCCCCCGCCGTCATAATCCCGTGGTTGCGCGCGAGCTGCACGCCTTCGGCCATCGCTTCCGGGTCGATGACGGCGACGACGGTGACGAGCGGCGAGTCGAGCAACATCTTCAACACCTCGGTCCCGCCTTTCCCCGCACCGACAATCATCAATCGTTTATTCATTCTAATATCCCCCATTTTACCGTTCTGCATCCATGCTACTGAACCTGAACTGATTTCGCAACCTCGCAAAAAAGGCCGTGTCGAGCTATGTATTTTCTGTTAAAATAATGAGTGTTAAGGAGGAGATCCTATGCGCATCATCGCACTGCTGATCTTGATCATCCCTGGCCTACTTGGTGTCTATGGCATCAAGTTGCTTCGCGACAGTTTCTTCCTCAAGACGAGCGTCCCATTCTCTTGGATCGAGTCGGTGGCAGCCGCCTCCATGCTCCAAGGAACGTTCGGGCTGTTGATCGCGATGGGCGGGATCGGTTTTGTGGCAGGTTATATCTTCAATCGTGACAAGAAAACAGGCAAAGTCCCGCGAATAGATTCTTGAACACAAAAAAAGGTTCCCTAACTTGACTTCATTTCAAGTGCGGAACCTTTTTATTCGTATTGAATTGTGATCACTACGGATGATCTCCTCTCCTACTTGCTACAATCTTGTGACATGAGGTCCAATGGTCTTCTTAATGAAGAAGTTTGAAAGAAATTAGTAACTGCCGTCTTGCGTGAACGGAAACGTACCCATTCGAGTTACTAACAAATAGTCATCGGGTCATGTCGAACCATCCATTGTGAAGTCGAACGCTTGCCATAAACTGTTCAACGGTTGACAACACTCCTTTTGGTCAACTGAACGATTCGTTTTCCCCGAACACGGTCCCTAGCTTCGAACCGATGCCGGAATCGCCTCGCGAATGAGCGTACGTCGCGACCTCTCGTCGGGACGATGACGATTTGAGATGTCGTTCCCACCTCTGAGCTATTGACGGATAGCGGTCCGAGATGATTTCTTGCTCTAACCTGTTCCGGAACACGTTAGAAAGCGTTCATCTGACGCTCGTCCAAGTAACTTGGTACACCTTTATTATAACAAGTTCCGGTAATTTTGCAAGCGCTTTCTTTCACAATATTAAAGAAAATCAGGAGGAGAACCCCCTGATCGGTCATTGCTGTTTAAACGATTGATACGTGACGAAATATGAAATGAATTCGGAGTTTTTCGGACTGCGCTCGCGCTCAGGCCGGCCATCGAACATCTCATGGTCGCGCATCCCGTTCTCCCATGCCGTCTTGATGGCATGGCGCATCGCTCGCTCGACACGGGACGACGTCGTCTCATGCTCTTTCGCGATCATCGGATACAGTTCCTTCGTGATCAATCCGAGCAGCTCTTGACGCTCCCGGACGTAGACGACGGCTTGACGAATATATTTGAACCCTTTGATGCGCGGTGAAATCCCGAGTTGTTGCAATAACAGCGAGATGTCGAGTTCTTCCGGCGACATCGCCTCGAATTCTCGGCTCGAACCAGCGGCGAGTTCGCGGATTTTCGTGATCAATTGTTGAATGTTGAACGGCTTGACCAAAAAGTAAGAAGCGCCGAGTTGAACGGCCTGTTTCGTCACTTCATCTTTCCCGAACGCACTGAGCATGATCACTTCCGGTTTGGCGTGAGCCAATTCCGTCTGTAACCGTTCGAGGACGCCGATGCCGTCCAGGTGCGGCATGATGATGTCGAGCAGCAGCACGTCCGGCTGGTGTGTCTTGACGACGTCTAAGCATGCCTCGCCGTCGTAGGCGGTCCCGACGACTTTTAAGTCGTCCTCGGACTCGAGTTGGCGGGTCAACAAGTCGACGATTTCTCGATTGTCGTCCGCGATGCATAATGTGATCAATTAAGACACCCCTTCGATAAACTTCCGTTTTAATTGGAGAGACATAGTGAGCAGTTCCTCCACATGTTGTTTCGTCAAATCCGTCATCTGCGCCCCGGCGATCATGCGCCCGAGCTCATCGACTCGTTCGGCATGACCGAGCGTGGAGACATTCGTCTTCGTGCGATCATCCGTCTCCGTCTTCGTGATGTACAAGTGCTGATCCGCCATGGCGGCCACTTGAGCCAAATGGGTGATACAGAGCACTTGTGAGCCGACCGACAGACGGAAGATCTTCTCACCCATCGCTTGGGCGACCCGTCCTGAGACACCCGTGTCCACTTCATCGAAAATGATCGACGCGACGCCGACCGTTCGCGAGAAAATCGACTTCAAGGCGAGCATGACGCGGGACAATTCTCCGCCGGAGGCCACTTTGGCGAGCGGCTTGAAAGGCTCCCCGACGTTCGTCATCATATAGAATTCGACTTGATCGAGCCCGTCCGCCTTGAACGGCCCTTCTTTGAACCGAACTTCGAACTGGGTCTTCTCCATATACAATTCTTTCAATTCACGCTGAATCGCCTTCTCGAGCTCGGTAGCCGCTTGTTTACGGGCCGCCGATAGCGCCAGCCCGGACGTACGTACTTTTTGTTCGAGCTGGGCGAGCCGGTCCGATAGTTCTTGCAAATGTTCTTCCCGATTCGTCATCGATTTTAACTCATCGGCAATTTTTTCCCCGTACGTGATGACCTCGTCGATCGTGGCCCCGTATTTCCGCTTCAGCTGTTGGAACAAAGCGAGCCGCGTCTCGATCTCATCGAGCCGGATCGGGTCGAATTCGAGCGAGTCGAGCTGGTCACGCAACTGAAATTTCGCGTCTTCGAGCAAGAAGTAAGCGTTCGAGATCGTCTCGGCCATCGGCGCGAGCGATGTAGACAATGCGGAAGCTTCCTCCATCTCGCGCATGGCGATGCCGATCTGGTCGAGCCCTTTCGCCTCATCCGCGACCGCCTCATACGATAACCGGACGTGCTGATGAATCCGCTCGAAGTTGGCGAGCTCGTTCCGTTCCTCCGTGAGCGCCTGTTCTTCACCGACTTTCAGCTCGGCCGCCTCGATCTCATTCGTCTGGAACGCGAGCAAGTCCATGCGTTGGGCCAACTCTTGTTCACTTTGACTCAACCGTTTCAACTCATCGGCGACGTTTTTCCAATCGACGTAAGCCTCGCGATATCGCTCGAGGAGCGGGGCGAGCTCGGCTTCGGCAAAGCTGTCCAAAATACCGAGATGGTACTCGGCATCCATCAAGTGCTGATGCTCGTGCTGGCCATGGATATCGACGAGCAGTCGGCCGAGTTCGCGTAGCGTCGACAACGGCATCATCTTGCCGTTGACACGACAGACGCTCTTTCCGCTGCTATGTAAGTCGCGGCGTAAAATGACGGTCCCTTCTTCGATCTCGATCCCGTATTGGGTCGCCGCCTCGAGGATCGGGTGGTCCGGTTCGACGATGAACAGCCCTTCGATCTCCGCCTTGTCTTGACCGTAACGGACGAACTCGCTCGAGCCGCGTCCCCCGACGAGCAAACCGATGGCGTCGAGCAAGATTGACTTCCCGGCCCCGGTCTCCCCTGTCAATACGGTCATCCCACGTTTGAACGTGATATTCAGTTCATCGATGATCGCAAATTGTTTGATCGATAGTTCTGCTAACATACGATAATTCACCTCATAACATTCCGAGTAGTCGTTCGATGATTCGTTTCGCCTGGTCTTCGTCACGGGCGATCATCAAAATCGTGTCGTCTCCACATACCGTTCCGATCAGCTCGTCCCATGACAAATGATCGATCAAGACACCGATCGCATCCGCATTGCCCGGCAACACTTTCATGACGACCAAGTTTTGAGCCGAGTCGACCGAGACGAAGCTGTCACCGAGGATCCGCTTCATCTTGCCGTACGGATTGAAGCGTTGATCGGCCGGGAGACTATACTTATAGCGACCGTCGTTGAGCGGCACTTTCACGAGATGAAGTTCTTTGATATCCCGCGAAACTGTCGCTTGCGTCACCGGATAGCCGGAGCGGTGGAGCTCATCGACGAGCTCGTCTTGTGTCTCGATTTCACGATTGGTCACGATTTCTCGAATTTTAATCAAGCGCTGTCCTTTGTTCATACTCGCTGACACCTCATTTTATGTTTCGCATACTCAGTATCATTCTAAAGTATTGTCGAAAAAAGGTCTAGCTTTCGCGGGATGAATTCCCTGGATCGGCGAGCGGACACAAAAAAACTGCAGACAGGACGTCTGCAGCTCAAGCGTTCTTCTTCAATTGCGCGTGGGCGGCGTCGATGACCGCGTCCACGTCGATGGCTGGGTCGACACTGCCGACGCCGGTGAAACGGGCGAACAATAAGAATTCGATATTCCCATCCCCACCGGTGATCGGCGAGAAGTCGAGTCCCGCAACTTCGAACCCTTCCGAGGCGAAGTAACGGACCATGTCGTCGACGACCCGTTCATGGATGGCACGGTCCCGGACGATGCCTTTCTTGCCGACATCGGCCTTCCCGGCCTCAAATTGCGGTTTGACGAGCGCCATGACGATGCCGTTAGGCTTCAAAATCGTCTTCAACGGCGGAATCATGAGCCGAAGCGAGATAAATGAGACGTCAATCGTCGCAAAGTCCGGCGCCACCGGAAACTGGTCCGCGGTCGCATGGCGGAAGTTCATCCGCTCCATGACGACGACACGGTCATCGCTCCGAAGTTTCCACGCCAACTGGTTATAGCCGACGTCGACGGCATACATCTGCGCAGCGCCGTTTTGGAGCGCACAATCGGTGAAACCGCCTGTCGATGAACCGATATCGATGCCGATGTTACCAGCCACATCGAACGGGAAGACTTGGAGCGCTTTTTCAAGCTTCAGCCCCCCCCGTCCGACGTATGGCAACACTTGGCCTTTCACTTCGAGCGGGATGTCGTCAAACACTTTGTCCCCCGCCTTATCAAGCCGTTCGGTCCCACTATAGACGAGACCGGCCATGACGGCCCGTTTCGCTTTCTCTCTCGTCTCCGCTAACCCGCGGTCGACGAGGAGTACATCTAATCTAGTTTTCTTTCGTTTTTCCATAGTTCCTCACACATTCTGTCGATTTGTCACTTGAACGAACTGCTGAACCGAGTCAGCGATTTGCGTCGGACGGAGCCCGATTTCTTCGAGCAATTGATTGACGCCGCCGTGTTCGATATAGCGGTCCGGAATGCCAAGTCGGAGCACACGCGGGAACTGCCCGGCATCGCTCGCATGTTCGAGCACACTGCTGCCGAAACCTCCGGCGAGCGCCGCCTCCTCTAACGTGACGAGCGGGATGCCTTCCGCGTATAAAGCGGAGAGCATGACGTCGTCGAGCGGTTTGATCGTCCGAGCGTTGATGACACGGACGCTCACTTGTCCTTCAAGCAGTGCACGCACTTCAAGCGCATCTTGCACTTGTGGACCGAACGTCAAGATGGCGACATCCGTTCCGTCCGCGACCGTCTCCCAGACGTCGAGCGGCAATTCGCGGAGCGTCTCGCTCATCGGTGTCCCGATTCCTTCGCCGCGCGGGAAACGGACGGCGATTGGACCGTCATCATACTTCAGCGCCGAATAGACGAGATGTTGCAATTCCTCTTCGTCTTTCGCCATCAAGATGCGAATGTTCGGCACGTGGCGCATAAAGGCGATATCGAACACGCCTTGGTGCGTCTCCCCGTCCGCTCCGACGAGACCAGAACGATCGATCGTGAAGACGACGTTCAAGTTTTGACGGCAAATGTCGTGCACGAGCTGATCATAGGCGCGTTGGAAGAACGTCGAATAAATCGAGACGACCGGCTTCAAGCCTTGTGTCGCCTGTCCTCCGGCCAATGTGACCGCATGTTGCTCGGCGATGCCGACGTCAAACATCCGCTCCGGGAATTGCTTGTTGAAGCAATCGAGTTTCGAGCCGACGCTCATCGCTGGTGTGATGAGTGTCACGCGCTCGTCCGTCTCGGCGACTTTCGTGATCGTCTCAGCGACGACCTTCGAATAGCTCGGTCCTTTGACCTTGCCTTTGATGACTTCTCCCGACTCGATTTTATACGGTCCGAGACCGTGCCACGTGCCGACACCATCGAGCTCGGCCGGACGATAGCCTTTGCCTTTTTTCGTGATGACGTGAACGATGACCGGTCCATCGATTTTCTTGGCGTACTCGAGCGTCTCGAGCAGGTCGCGTAAATCGTGACCGTCCGTCGGTCCGAAGTACGTGAATCCGAGCTCTTCGAAGAACGTCCCTGGGATGAGCGCTGATTTCAGCATATCCTTCACGCGTTCCCCGCTCCGTTCGAGCGAGTTGCCAACGATCGGGATATGTTTGATGAGCGTCTCGACTTCCTCACGGGCGTGTTTCAGTTTACGTGACGACCGCATCCGGCCGAGCATGTTGTGCATCGCGCCGACGTTCGGCGCGATCGACATCTCGTTATCGTTCAAGATGACGATGACATTTTGTTTCTCGGCGCCGATATGGTTGAGCGCTTCGAGCGCCATTCCCCCAGTGAGCGCCCCGTCCCCGATGATGGCGATGGCCCGGTCGTTCGAGCGTCCTTTCAACTCGTTCGCGATGGCGATTCCCATCGCGGCCGATAAGGACGTCGAGCTGTGCCCCGTCTCCCAGACGTCATGATCGCTCTCACAACGCTTCGGGAATCCGCATAAGCCGTTGTATTGACGCAGCGTATCGAACTGACTCGTTCGTCCTGTCAAGATTTTGTGGACGTACGCTTGATGCCCCACGTCCCATACGAGTTGGTCTTTCGGACTGTCAAATACACGGTGCAAGGCAAGCGTCAATTCGACAACCCCTAGGTTTGGTCCCAAGTGCCCTCCCGTTTCAGCCAATTTTTCAATCAAAAACCGTCTGATGTCTGCGCCGAGCGCTTCTAACTCGGGTACCGACATCTTTTTTAAGAATGACGGGTCTTGAATGGATGTCAAGTCCATGATGACCATCCTTTCTCCTGTCTTATTACTGATTCGTACCTTACATTTTACAAGAATGTGTCCATAGATGCTATACATTCACAAAAACAAAGGTGACACGATGTGCTCATCGTGTCACCGAGATTAATGATTGCGTCGTACGACGAAGTCGAGAAGCTCCCGTAAAAGCGGGGCCTCGACCGAAAGTTCGGCCAGTGCGGCCTCACTTTCCGTGACTTCTTGTTCCAGCGCTTTTTTCGCTCCATCGAGACCGAGCAGTTTCGGATACGTCGCTTTATCGTTTCCTTCGTCCGAACCGACCCGCTTCCCGATGAGCGCCTCGTCTCCTTCGACGTCTAAAATATCATCTTGGATTTGGAAGGCGACCCCGAGGTGTTTTCCGAACCGTGCGAGCGCCTGACGATCCGTCTCGGAAGCGTCCGAAAGGATGGCCCCCGCTTCAAGGGCATACACGAGAAGCGCCCCAGTCTTCCGTTCATGGATCGATTGCAGAGTCGACAGTGTCACACCGCTCCGTTTTTCAGCGAGCATGTCATCGAGCTGACCGCCGACCATGCCGGCGCTGCCTGCCGCTTCACTGAACCGTGTCATGAGGGCGACGACTTTCGTCGCTTCCAAATCGGCCCGTGCGATGAGATGAAACGCATCCGTCAGCAAGGCGTCGCCTGCGAGAATCGCGGTCGCCTCATCGAACTGACGATGGTTCGTCGGGCGCCCGCGACGGACGTCATCGTCATCCATCGCCGGAAGGTCATCATGGATGAGCGAGTAGGTGTGGACCATCTCGAGGGCGACGGCCGCTTCATGCCCGAGCGCCCGCGGACGGCCATATGTATCGAGGACGGCATAAAGAAGGGCCGGACGAATCCGTTTCCCCCCCGCCTCGAGGGAGTATGTCATCGATTGAAACAAGCGCTCCGGCATCAAAGACGAATCGAGCAAGCGACGCGTCGCCTGTTCGACCTCTTCTTTCCATGCCTGTAGATGGACCTGCACGCTCATACGGTCCCTCCTTTTTCACGGAGCGTCCCGTCGAGTTCAAGAATTTCGTCCATTTTTTGTTCCGCCGCCGTCAATTTGGTCTGACAGAGGGCAGACAATCGCACGCCTTCCTCGTAAAGGGTCATCGCTTCTTCAAGGGCGACTTCTCCCGTCTCGAGTTGTGTCACGATTTCCTCGAGCCGGGCGAGCGCCGCTTCAAACGTCAGTTCTTCTTGTTTCTTCGCCATCGTGTCTCTCCTTCACTTCCGCGACGGCATGGCCATCCCGAAATCGGATCGTCACCAGGCCGTCATGTAGTTGTTTGACATCTTTCACGTACGTCCCGTCCTGTTCGACGAACGTGTATCCTCTCGCGAGCACGGCGAGCGGGCTGACAGATTGCAATCGTCCTGCCAACTGTGCGAATTGACCCGCCGGTCTCTCGAGAGGTCGAATGCGTTCTAACCGTCCTTCATATTGCCGGAAACGGTCGTCTTGCGTTCGGAACACTTGCATCAGATTGCGGACGTCGAGGCGTTGGGACGACGCTGCGAAACGGTGCCGCGCGTGCGTCACTTGTTTCGTGGCACTCTGTTCGAGCCGAATCTCGGCCTGGGCGAACCGCTCTCGCTTTTGAATGATCGTATAGCGGGGCGACTTGAGGCCGTAACTGTTTTTCATGCGCTCGACACGTTCGCGAAGCGAGGCCATTTGCGTCGTCACGACCCGCGTGAGTGCGCGACTTAAACGCTCCACATCTTTTCGTTGCGCTTCGATCGTTGCCGTCGCGAGCTCCGCCGCCGCTGTCGGAGTGGCAGCCCGTACGTCGGCGACGAAATCAGCCAACGTAAAATCTGTCTCGTGACCGACGGCCGAAATGACAGGAATCTCGGAGTGGTAAATCGCTTCGACGACGACATCCTCGTTGAACGCCCACAATTCCTCGATCGATCCACCTCCGCGTCCGACAATCAATACATCGCAGTCGGTGCGTTCATTCATCCACCGAATCGCACTCGCCACTTGCGGAGCGGCTTGTTCACCTTGGACTGCGACAGGAGCGAACGTGATGGCCACGTGCGGTGCCCGCCGTCTAAGCGTCGTCGCGATATCGTGCAAGGCTGCGCCTTTCGGAGACGTGATGATTCCGATGCGCTCAGGGAACGCCGGTAGCGGACGTTTCCGTTCCGCCGCGAACCAGCCCTTCGCCTCGAGCTCACGTTTCCTTGCCTCATACCGTTCGAACAAGATGCCGATGCCGTCTTGCCGCATGAGCTCGACGTACAATTGAACATCACCGGTCGACTCATACATCGTCACTCGAGCGACGACGACCACGTTCATCCCGTCCGTAGGTTCAAAGTTGAGCGTGCGGGCATCTCGTGAGAACATGACCGCCTTCATGCGGGACGATTCGTCTTTCAGTGTGAAATAGCAGTGCCCTGAGGCGTACCGTTTGAAGTTCGAGATTTCGCCGATGACGGCGACTTGTTGCAACACCGGGTCACCGTCGAGTTGACGTTTCACATAACGGACGACTTCAGAGACTTGAATCGGATTAGCCACGTGAGGCGACCTCGACCGTATTGTGCATGAGCATCGTGATCGTCATCGGACCGACACCACCCGGAACCGGGGTGATGGCGCCAGCGACGTCGCGGACACCATCAAAGTCAACATCTCCGACGAGACGGCCGTCGACGCGGTTGACACCGACATCGATGACGATCGCTCCCGGTTTGACCATCTCGTTCGTGACGAGACCGGCCCGACCGACGGCGACGATCAAAATGTCGGCTTGACGCGTCATCGCACCGAGATCGACCGTTTTCGAGTGACAGTATGTCACCGTGGCCGACTCGTTCAAGAACAGCATCCCGACAGGTTTCCCGACGATTTGGCTACGACCGACGACGACGACGTGTTTACCCACGAGGTCAGTCTGTGTCTTGACGAGATGGAGAATTCCGTGCGGCGTGCACGGCAACAGTGTCTCGAGACCGAGCATCATCTTCCCGACGTTGGTCGGATGGAACCCATCCACATCCTTGTCTGGCGAGATGCGCATGATGACACGGTTCTCATCGATATGCTTCGGTAGCGGCAATTGAACGAGGATGCCATGGAGCTCGTCGTCCTCGTTCATCGAATCAATCAGTTCGAGCACTTCACGTTCCGAGATCGTCTCATCGAAACGAATCACTTGTGAATCGATCCCGATCTCAGCCGCTGCCCGTTCTTTACCCCGGACGTAGCTGTGGCTCGCCGGATCATCCCCGATTAAAATGACTTTCAGTTTCGGAACGATGCCGCGCGTACGAAGCGCACTGACCCGTTCTTTCAACGTTTCCCGATATGATGCTGCGATTTGTTTCCCGTCGATCACTACTGCCATCTCTCTCATCCCCCGTTGTTTTAGGTTTCTCTGTAGTTGGTGTGGTGTCTTCTCTATTTGTATGATGCGTTTCTCTCTTTTTTTACGCTTTGATAATGTTGCCGAGGACGCCGTTGACGAGCTTGGCCGCTTCTTCGTCGGCGAACGACTTGGCGAGTTCGACTGCCTCGTTGATCGTCACTTTGTCCGGAATCGTCTCGACATAGAGCAACTCGTACGTCGCCATGCGGAGAATCGTCCGCTCGACGTTGCCGAGACGATCGAGTCTCCAGTTTTTCAAGTTTTCGACGAGCAGTTCGTCAATCTCGTCTTTCTTTTCTAACGTCTCGACGACGAGTTGTTCGTAGAATGGATCCGAATCCATACCGTCGAGGGCGAATTCGATGGCCTCGTCCACCTCAAGTTTTGATACTTCGATTTGAAAAAGCGTTTGAATCGCTTTTTCTCGTGCTTCATGACGTTTCATTCAGATACTCTCCTTTTGCATGCTTTCATTGTGATAGTTTAGCATAAAGCCTCCATAAATTCAGTACAAAAAACCAGGAAGCCCAAATAATGTTCGGGCTTCCTGGTACGGTTCATTTTGTGAGCGTCATTTCTTTTTCGACAAATTTCGTGTCGAACGCGCCCGCTCGGAAACGTTCGTGCGCCATGACTTGTTGATGGAATGGGATCGTCGTATGAATGCCCGATACCGTGAACTCATCGAGCGCGCGAAGCATCTTCGCGATCGCCTCTTCCCGCGTCGGGGCATGGACGATCAACTTCGCCACCATCGAATCATAGAACGGCGGGATGACCGCGCCTGCGAACAGACCGCTGTCGATCCGGACACCCATACCGCCCGGCACGATGTACTGATCAATTTTCCCAGCCATCGGACGGAAGTCGGCAAACGGGTCCTCGGCGTTGATGCGGCACTCGATCGAGTGTCCGCTGAACGTGATGTCGGCTTGACTGATCGCGAGCGGATGACCGAGCGCGACCTCGAGTTGTGCTTGGACGAGGTCGAAGCCGGTGATCATCTCGGTGACCGGATGTTCGACTTGGATTCGCGTGTTCATTTCCATGAAATAGAACTCGTTCGACTCCGGGACGTAGATGAACTCGATCGTACCGGCACCAGAATAACGGATCGCTTTGGCTGCTTTCACGGCCGCATCTCCCATCGCTTGGCGCGTCGCCTCATCGATCGCCGGCGACGGTGCCTCCTCGATCAGCTTCTGCATCCGGCGCTGAATCGTGCAATCACGTTCTCCGAGATGGATGACGTTGCCGTACTGGTCGGCGAGCACTTGCACCTCGACGTGGCGGAACGACTCGATGTACTTCTCGAGATAGACGTCGCCGTTGCCGAACGCCTGCTTCGCTTCTTTACGAGTATCCGTGAGCCCTTTGACAAGCTCTGTCTCATCATAGGCGACACGGATTCCGCGTCCGCCGCCTCCGGCCGTCGCTTTGATGATGACCGGATAACCGATTTCACGGGCGAGTTCGACCGCTTCCTCGTCGGTCACGACCCCGCTCGATCCCGGGACGACCGGAACGCCCGACTCGATCATCGTTCGCTTCGCTTCGTCTTTAATGCCCATCTTCCGAATCGCATAACTGCTCGGTCCGACGAATTGGATGCCGCACGCCTCGCTCATCTCGGCGAATTCGGCGTTTTCGGCCAAAAAACCGTAACCCGGATGAATCATCGTCGCATCGACCGCACAAGCGACCGATAGGATGTTCGGGATATTCAAGTATGAGTCTTTGGACGGGTTCGGTCCGATGCAGTACGCCTCGTCGGCGAGACGGACGTGCAACGCTTCACGGTCGGCCTCGGAGAAGACGGCGACCGTCGGAATGTTCAACTCTTTCGCGGCCCGGATGATCCGGACCGCAATTTCTCCACGGTTTGCAATGAGTAGTTTCATAGACACCTCACTTCACGCTGAAGAGCGCTTGACCATATTCGACTAAATCGCCGTCAGCGACGAGCATCTCGACGATTTCTCCGCTGATTTCCGCCTCGACGTCATTGAACAGCTTCATCGCTTCTAAAATACAGACCACTTGTCCAGCTTCGACGCGATCGCCGACTTGGACGTAGGCCTCCTTGTCCGGTGCCGGGCGCGAATAGAACGTCCCGACCATCGGCGACGTGATCGTCCGTAAGTTGCTCGGGGCCGCTTCCGGTGTGACTGCTTGCTCCGTCTGAGCGGCCGGTGTAGGTGCAGCGACCGGCGCCGCTTGGGCGGCTGGTGTATGATGGGCGGCGAGTTGCGGGGCCGCTTCTTTTTTCAATGATAGTTTAAATTCTGACGTCTCGAGCTCCAGCTCGTGGACGGACGTCTGATCGAGCATTGTGATCAGCTCTTTAATATGTTCGATTTGCATGAAATAACCCCCTGTTTATACCTGGTACTAATCTCTACTCTACTATAACTGGTCAGACCAGTGAATGCAACGACAAAAAAAGGGCCCATTCCGAAGAATGGACACCCTTTGTCTTACCCGTTATAGCGGCCCGTGAACTCGCCTGTGCGCGTGTCGACCGTTACTTTTTCGCCTGGCTCGATGAAGAGCGGCACTTGAATGATGTGGCCCGTTTCGACCGTCGCGTTTTTCTTCACGTTCGATGCCGTGTCACCTTTGACGCCTGGATCGGCCTCGACAATCGTCAAGACGACCGTCGTCGGGAGCTCGATGCCGAGAATCTCGCCATCGTAGTCAGCGATGCTCACTTCCATGTTTTCAAGCATGTACGGGAGCGCCGCTTTCACTTGCTCGCCCGTGAGTTCGAGCTGCTCATACGACTCTGTGTCCATGAACACGTACGTGTCGCCCATCGGGTAGAGGTACTGCATACGCTTACGTTCGATGTGGGCACGCTCGATGCGCTCGCCGCCACGGAACGTCGTCTCTTGAATCGCCCCCGTGCGCAAGTTACGCATCTTCGTACGAACGAAAGCCGCGCCTTTACCCGGCTTGACGTGTTGGAATTCGATGACTTGCCAAATCGATCCGTCCGACGTTTTGACCGTTAAGCCTGTTTTTAAATCGTTAACTGATACCATGTTGATTTCCTCCTAAGATGAGCTGAGACTCAAGCCTCAATCGTAATTAACTCTTTTGGCGACTGCGTGAGACGGAAATTGCCAGTCTCAGTGATGACGATATCGTCCTCGATGCGACATCCGCCGATTCCGGCGATGTAGATGCCTGGTTCGACCGTGACGACCATCCCCGGTTCGAGCACCGTCTCCGAACGGAATGACAACCCTGGCGCCTCATGGACTTCCATGCCGAGACCGTGTCCCGTCGAATGCCCAAAGTACTCACCATAACCGGCTTCTTTGATCACATCACGCGTCAACGCGTCCGCCTCGATTCCCGTGATCCCGGCTTTCGTGCCTTCGACACCCGCGAGTTGTGCGCGGAGTACCGTATCATAGATGTTGCGCAACTCGTCTGAGATCTCTCCGACGGCGAGCGTGCGCGTGATGTCCGAGCAGTACCCCTGATAGTAAGCCCCGAAGTCGAGTGTCACGAGTTCGCCTGCCTCGATGACCTTATCACTGGCCACACCGTGCGGCAATGCCGAGCGATGGCCCGATGCAACGATCATATCAAACGACGACGAGTCGGCTCCTTGAGCACGCATGAACATCTCGAGTTCATTCGCGACCTCTTTCTCTGTCCGGCCCGGGCGGATAAACGACTGGATATGGGTGAACGCCGCATCCGCAATCGCCGCAGCTTCCTTCATTATCTTAATCTCTGACTCATCCTTAATCAAGCGTAGCTTTTCGACGATGCCTGATGTCTCGACGAGTTCGGCGTTGACGTCTTTTTCATACGTCCGGAATTGCCCGACCGTCATGTCATCTTGCTCGATACCGAGGCGTGCGACCGCTTCCCGGTCCAAGACTTCTGCGACCGACTTGATGAGCGATGTCTTGTGTTCAATGATGTCGAACCCTTTCACTTGGCTCGCGGCCTGTTCCGTGTAGCGGAAGTCGGTGATGAAACTCGCCGACTTTGGCGTGATCACAAGGACGCCACTCGACCCGGTGAACCCCGACAAGTAGCGGATGTTCTCCCGTTTCGTCACGAGCAATCCGTCAATTCCGTTCGCTTCTAGCTGAGCTTGCAGTTTGTTGACCCGTTCAATCATGTCGATTCCTCCAATGTTCGATCAGCGCCTGCAACGCGAGCGTGTAACTCGTCAACCCGAAGCCGCTGATGACGCCGAGACAGACGCCGGCGAGCTTGGATTCATGACGAAACGACTCTCGTGCATGCACGTTCGAGATATGTACTTCGACGACCGGGGCCTTGATGGCGGCGATGGCATCTCGAAGCGCGATTGACGTATGTGTATACGCCCCGGCGTTGAAGATGACCCCCGCATAATCGTACGCTTCGTGTAGCGCGTCGATCAGTTCGCCTTCATGGTTGGATTGGACGAACGTCAACTCGACGTCATCTGGCGCGGCGAGCAACAGCTCCGCCGTCAGTCCCTTCAACGAGACGTCACCATATACGTCCGGTTCACGTCTCCCGAGTAGATTCAAATTCGGCCCATTCAAGACGAGTATGTGCACAAGTCTTCCCCCCTGTTCGTCAAGTCGCCTCTATTGTAACAAATTTAACGGTTGTAGCGACAATTGACGTTCATGTGGTTTCGTTTTTTAGGTGAATCACGGTATAATTCAACTATATAACTGTAGGAATCGAGGAAATGCCATGAAAACTAAACCACTGATCCCCGTTGGAGGGCAAGCGCTTGTGGAAGGCGTCATGTTTCAAGGACGCGCCGAGAGTGCCTCGGCAATCCGCCGGAAGGACGGATCCATCGAGACGTTCGAGCAACCTCGCATCCTCGTCCCCTGGGTCCAATCGTTAAAGAAAGTCCCGTTCCTGCGCGGCGTGGTCGCCTTATACGAATCGCTCAAAAACGGTTCCGCCCACATGAACTTCGCCAGTGACCGCTATGACGTCGATCCGAGCGAGGACGAGGCGACGAAACCGGATGAGAAGAAACAGAACATCTTGATGGTCATCATGATCGCGGTCGTCGGGATCATCTCGTACGTGTTCGGCAAGCTCATTTTTAACGTCACACCGGCCCTGCTCGCCGCCATGTTCCAAAGCGTGCCCGCATTGTCCGGTCACGTGATTCAAAACCTCCTCGAAGGGGGAATAAAATTAGTATTGCTGCTCAGTTACCTCTATTTGATTTCCTTGACACCGCTCATTCGACGCGTGTTTCAATATCACGGCGCTGAACACAAGGTCATCAACTGTTATGAGTCCGGACGACCGATCACCGTCGACAACGTCCGCTCGAGCTCACGCCTCCACTATCGCTGTGGGTCAAGCTTCATCCTGTTCACCGTTTTCGTTGGCATCGGCGTCTATATGGTCGTCCCGATCGATCCGCTCTGGGTCCGACTCGTCAGCCGCATCGCCTTGTTACCGGTGGTCATCGGCATCTCGTTCGAGGTGCTCCAATTCACAAACCGTTTTCGTGAACATCGCTTCCTATCCGTCCTCGGCAAGCCGGGACTATCGCTACAGCTGTTGACGACGCGTGAACCAAACGATGAGCAAATCCGCGTCGCCATCGAGGCTTTCGAAACATGGGAACGTTCAGAACTAGGTCAACCGGCCGCGCAAAGAGAGGGATAAAGAGGAGGAAAGCACCATGATCAGACAAAGAATCGGTACGACCGCTGCCACGATCGTGTTCATCTTAGGCTTCATCGGAGTCGGACATATGCTCGCGACCGACCCCGGTCGCTTGTTCAGACAGTTGCTCTTCATCGGTATTTTCGGGTTAATCTTCTATGTGATTTACCGTGTGTTCATGGCTCCTAAAATCTCAGCCGAGGATATGCGGTACCGGAAGACCGCTCAGGCTTCCAAAAAACGGATGCAACGTCCCGGTGCGAACCCTAAAGTGAAACCGTCCGCGACGACGAAAAAGAAAGCGAAACCTGGTTCAAACGTGACGAAACTCTCGAAGCGCCCGGCTCGTTCGACGCATCGTAGCGACGCCCCTCACCTCACCGTCATCGAGGGGAAGAAAGGCAAGAAGAAAAAGAAAGCGAACATGTGAAAACGAACCAGATCGCCACGGGCGACCTGGTTCGTTTTTTGTCGTGATTCGGAAGTCAGTCCGTTTCGACGAAACCGATATACGGTAGATTGCGATACTGTTCGGCGTAGTCGATACCGTACCCGATGACGAACTCATCCGGGATCTCGAAGCCGACGTAATCGGCGTCGAGCGTTACGAGTCGGCGGGCCGGCTTGTCGAGAAGTGTACAAATCTTCAATTGCCCCGGTTGATGTAACGTCATATGCTGACACAAGAATTTAAGCGTCTGTCCCGTGTCGATGATGTCTTCGATGATGACGACGTACTTCCCTTCGACATCGAGGTCTAAATCTTTCCGGAGTTGGACGTTCCCGCTCGAAGTCGATTTCTTCCCATAAGAAGACGTCGCCACCGTATCAAGTTGGACACTGCCCGTCATCTGTCTCATCAAATCAGCCGCAAAGACGAGCGACCCTTTCAAGACGGCCACGAGGACGATTGGTGTCCCGGCCGCATCCCGTTCGATTTGTTCAGCGAGTTCCGCCACGCGCTGTTTGATTTGTGCTTCGTCAAACAGTTTCCCTTTGATTTGAATATCCATCATGTCGGCGATTGTTCGCCGTCACCCCCTTATCATTCTTACCAGCACCCATTCTATCACAAAAACAACTCAAAAACAGACTAAAATTCAATTAAAACGTTTTATCGTTCGGTTCTAGAGGCGTTTTGATAAAAAAAGACCGCTCCCGAATCGATTCATCGGTCGCGGTCATCTAGACTCACTCATCGTCGTTCGTATTCAGTTCTTGAAACGCGCGAAACTGGGCCATCAGTTCGGGCTTATCTTCAAAAAATTCGACGAACTGGGTCATGCAGTCAAGCGTGTTCGAGCTCAAATGGTGCTCGATCCCTTCGACGTCCTCGTAGACATGGGCCTCGTCGACACCGATCAAACGTAAAAATGATTCGAGCATCGCATGACGCTCGACGAGTCGTTTCCCGATTTTTTGACCTTTTTTCGTCAACATGAGTCCTCTATATTTCTCATAAATCAAATAGTCTTCCCGGTCGAGCTTTTGCACCATTTTCGTGACAGAGGAGGGATGCACCCCTAAATGTTCGGCGATATCGGACACGCGGGCGTATCCTTTCTCGACCATTAGCAAATAAATTCGTTCTAAGTAATCTTCCATACTCGGTGTCGGCATGGGCGTAGCCTCCCCTTATGTTCCGTTCTGCAACCTCTATTTTAACGCAACCACCTAGAAACCGAAAGCAGAACGGGTAAATCCATCAGTCAATCATTGTCTCATGACCTTAAATTCTTTATAATGGATGTTGGTGAAACTTAATAGAGAAAGGGAGAACATCAATGGGAATCGAAACTATCCTCGTCATCATCCTATGGGCTGCGCTCATCGCATACATCGTCTGGCGTTTCTTGCCGGCACGCGGTTTGAAGAAAATGAAACAAGAAGAGTTTCGTGCGTCGCTCCGTAAAGGACAATTGATCGACGTCCGTGAACCGAACGAGTATAAGGGAGGCCACATCGTCGGCGCCCGTAACATCCCGGTCGGCCAATTGAAACTACGCATGAAAGAACTTCGCAAAGATCAGCCGATCCTCATGTATTGCCAAGGCAAGTCGCGTTCGAACCAGGCGGCCAAATTGCTTATGAAAAATGGTTATACCGACATTTACATGCTCGATGGCGGCTTCAAAAACTGGAAAGGGAAAGTCAAGAAAGACTGACCTGCCCACCACGTCCACTCCTCACTCCGAGGAGGGACGTTTTTTTATTTCCAGAAAAATACCCGCTCACGAATAGTGAGCGGGTTCGGATTCAATTGATTGACGACGGTTGGCGTCGTTCGTATTTGAGCACTGGTTTCCGAGCCGCAAGCGTCTCGTCCAGGCGTTTGACGACCGTCGTATGCGGGGCCGTCTGAACGATTTCCGGATTCTCTTCCGCCTCTTTGACGATTTGGAGCATCGCATCGCAGAAGGCATCGAGCGTCTCTTTCGACTCCGTCTCCGTCGGTTCGACCATGATGCACTCCTCGACGTTGAGCGGGAAGTAAATCGTCGGTGGGTGATAACCGAAATCGAGCAAGCGTTTGGCGATATCGAGCGTCCGAACGCCGAGTGCTTTCTGACGTTTTCCAGACAAGACGAACTCATGCTTGCAGAACGTGTCATACGGCACATCGAACGCATCTTTCAAGCGGGCGAACATATAGTTGGCGTTCAATACCGCTTCGCGTGAGACGCGCGTCAACCCTTCCGCACCCATCGTCTTGATGTAGCTATAAGCCCGGACGTTGATCCCGAAGTTGCCATAGAACGGTTTGATGCGACCGATCGATTGCGGGCGATCATAATCGAGCGTGAAGCCAGACTCAGAGCGGCGCGCGATCGGCGTCGGCAAGTACGGAATCAAATCGCGTTTCACCCCGACCGGACCAGAACCCGGACCGCCACCGCCGTGCGGCCCTGTGAACGTTTTGTGCAAGTTCAAGTGGACGACGTCGAAGCCCATATCCCCAGGACGGGCGATGCCTAGAATCGCGTTCGAGTTAGCACCGTCGTAATACAGTTTGCCGCCGGCCTCGTGCACGACTTTGGCAATCTCTAAAATATCAGCCTCGAACAAACCGAGCGTGTTCGGGTTCGTCAGCATGAGCGCTGCCGTATCCGTCCCGACTTTCGCTTTCAAATCCTCCAAATCGACGAGCCCGCGCTCATCCGACTTGACCGTCACCGTCTCGAAACCGGCGACGACGGCCGAGGCCGGGTTCGTTCCGTGTGCCGAATCAGGCACGAGTACTTTCGTCCGTTCCATATCACCGTTGTGATGGTGGAACGCCTTGATGAGCATGAGACCGGTCCATTCCCCATGGGCCCCGGCTGCAGGTTGCAGGGTCACTTCATCCATGCCAGTGATCTCAGCAAGTTGTTCTTGCAGATCGACCATGAGCTCGAGCGCCCCTTGAATCGACTCGACCGGCTGCAACGGGTGAATATGGGCGAAGCCAGGAAGTCGGGCCATGTCTTCATTCACTTTCGGGTTATATTTCATCGTGCACGAACCGAGCGGATAGAAACCGGAGTCGACTCCGTGGTTACGTGTCGAGAGCGACGTGTAATGGCGTACGACATCGAGTTCAGACACTTCTGGCAGTTCGGCCGCCTCTTGTCGAACCATCGAAGCCGGCAAGAGCGTCTCCAAATCGACTTCCGGTACCGTCGGCGTCGGCAAATTGTAGCCAGTCCGCCCCTCACGTGACACCTCAAAGATAAGCGTTTGTTCGTGTTGCATCAGTTCATCCCCCCAACCACTTCAACAAATAAATCGATTTCTTCTTTCGTCCGAAGCTCCGTCGCACAGAGCAACATCTGGGTCTGACGGTCCGTTTCATACGTCCCGAGCGGCAAACCGCCGATGATACCATTGTCGAGCAGATGACGCGATACTTGCTCCGCATCGATTCCGAAGTCGACGACGAACTCGTTGAACATCGGTCCTTCATCGATAACCGTATAGCCGGCCGCTTTGAGCGTTTCTTTCATGTAATGGGCCGTTTGAATGTTACGGACGGCCATGTCACGAATCCCGTACTTCCCGAGTGCGGACATCGTGATCGATGCTGCGAGCGCATTGAGCGCCTGGTTCGAGCAAATGTTCGACGTTGCCTTGTCACGACGGATGTGCTGCTCTCGGGCCTGAAGCGTCAAGACGAAGCCGCGCTTGCCATCCTCATCGACCGTCTGTCCGACGAGACGACCCGGAAGTTTGCGCATGAGCGCTTTTTTGACGGCGAAGTATCCACATGACGGGCCGCCGAAGCTTTGCGGAATCCCGAACGGTTGGGCGTCACCGACCGTGATGTCTGCCCCGAGCGCACCCGGCGACTCCAAAATCCCGAGCGCGAGCGGATTGCTCGACACGACGAACAAGGCGCCGGCGTCGTGCGCTGCTTTCGCGAGGGCTGACAAGTCCTCGACGCGTCCATAAAAGTTCGGATATTGGACGACGAGACACGAGGCGTCCGTCAAATCGATGTCTGTCACGTCGGTCAATCCGGCGTTAACGTCCGTATACTCGACCGTGAGCCCTGGCCCACCGGCATACGTCCGGATGACGTCCTTCGCTTCCGGATGGACCGCTCCCGAGACGACGACACGTTTTTTCTTCGTATGGGCACTCGCGAGATACGTTGCTTCAGCGAGGGCTGTGATGCCGTCGTACATCGACGAGTTGGCCACGTCCATGCCCGCCAATTCGCAAATCATCGTTTGGAACTCGAACATCGCTTGGAGTTCACCTTGCGAGATTTCCGGCTGATACGGCGTATAGGCTGTATAGAACTCGGAACGGAGAAGCATGTGGTTCATGACGCTCGGAGAGAGGTGATCGTACATTCCGGCCCCGAGGAAACTCGGAGTCGATTTCGTGTGCACGTTCTTCTCGGCGAGCTTCGTCATATGACGAACGAGGTCAACTTCCGGAAGCGGCGCACCGATGGCCGCTAAAGAAGCCGTCTCCCGGAGCGATGCTGGAATATCTTCGAGTAGGTTTTCAATCGACTCGACGCCGATCGTCTGCAACATGTCACGCTCATCTTGCTCTGTCATCGGTAAATAACGAAACTCCATTCTGTTCATTCTGAATCCCCCTGTATCATTTACGTTTATAGAACGGTGTCGGCACTCGTTCGGCTTCTATTTTTTTCCCCCGAACTTCTACGATAAAGTGTGTCGTCTCCGCGAAACGGCGGTCGACACGCGCCCAGGCGATCGATTCGTTCACCGTCGGCGGCATCGTGCCGGTCGTGACGACACCAATCGTCTCCCCGTCAACTTCGACCGTTGCCCCTTGACGGGCGATGCCGCGCCCGAGCAAGCGTAAGCCGATTAAGCGGCGCGGGATGTCTTCTTTTTGCTTCACGAGGGCATCCTTACCGACGAAATCGGTATCGAGTTTGACGGCAAAGTTCAAGTTCGCCTCGAACGGCGTGACCGTCTCATCGAGCTCGTGCCCGTATAATGGCAAGCATGCCTCAAAACGGAGCGTATCGCGGGCCCCGAGCCCGCATGGAGTGACGTTTTCTGCTTCTAACGCCGACCAGATTGCGGCCACGTCCTCGGCCCGGGCGTATAGTTCAAACCCGTCCTCTCCCGTATAGCCACTGCGTGAGACGATGGTCGACACGCCGGCCACGTCGCCGGTCATGAACCGGAAAAATTTGATGTCTGCTAGCGGCAAGTCCGTCAAGCGAGCCAGCACGTGTTCGGCCATCGGTCCTTGAATCGCGATTTGACCATAGGCGTCAGACTCATCGGTCACCGTGACGTCACCCGTCACATACTGACGAACGTGGGCCACGTCTTTTTCGATGTTCGAGGCGTTGACGACGAGCCAAAACGCATCTTCATCGAGTCGATAGACGAGCAAATCATCGACGACACCGCCGTCAGGCAAACAGAACAAGTTGTATTGGGCCTGACCAATCTGTAATTTCGAGACGTCATTCGTGACGAGACGTTGCACGCTCTCGAGCGCATCCGGACCTTCGACCCGAATCTCCCCCATATGCGACACATCGAACATGCCGACCTCGTTACGCACCGCCTGATGTTCTTCTTTAATCGACGAGAACATGATCGGCATCTCAAATCCCGCAAAATCCACCATCTTCGCCTTTACGGAAATCAAATCATACAAAGGCGTACGTTTTAACGATACTTTCTCCATATTATCCCCCAATCCCGAACGTAAATAATGTAATTCGTGAAATATTTCGTTTTCTATTCCACTTTATCAATTTTTCATGGCTATGCCTAGCTAAAATGGGCAAAAATAAAGAGGATGGAAAACGAAAACGTTTTCATCCTCATTATTTCATATTTTGGTCTCAGTGGAAACGTCTGGGCGTTCGATTCCAGCTGTCCGCTTAATTTCTTTTGTCAGTCCGATCGTCGCTTGCTTAAGCTCCATCGTCTCGTCTTTCACGTTAACGGAATAGGCCTTCATCTGCTTCACAGAGGCGTTGACCGTATCGACGTGTTGCTTGATTTCATTGACGAGACCTTGGATGACGTTCGCACGAATCTGGAAACGTTCCGTCAAACGGGTGACCCGCCGCACGTCCGTCTTCATCTTGTTACGGTACAATAAGAACCCATACAAACCGAGCCCGACTAGTGCGAGCACAATGATGCCGAGATTGATCCAAATCATGTATCTTCCTCCTTCAACCGATATAAGGTATGCGCGATTGCTTCTGTGCTGAGCGAGGCGTCAAGCACGTGATCGGCACGCGCGTAGAGCGGCCGCCGACGTTCGTACAACGCTTCGACGGCCGCCTTGCCGTGGCGCACGAGAGGCCGGTCCGAGTCTTTGATTCGGTCCCAACACATCTCATACGGTAGATCAAGTGCGATGACGACACCGTTTTCGCGCATCCAATCGAGATTTTCGTCTCGTTCGACGATTCCGCCGCCTGTCACGATATAGGCAGCGCTCGCCTGTCGCAAAATCTCACTTTCTTGCAGGCGAAACGCTTCCTCCCCGTAACGGTCAAAATATGCGGGGATGTCCATTTGGACGTCCATTTCGAACAGCTCATCCAAATCGACGACGTGATTCGATTTTTCAAGATATCGTTTTAAGCTTGATTTACCTGTACCCATAAACCCGATGATGTAAAACGGTTTAGTCATCGAAATAAATCACCTCTTTATGTCGTTCTCCGGTCTCAAGGCGAATCTCGACCTCGACCATCCCGCTGCCGAGCGGTCGACAGTTAATCGTCCCGGTCGGTTTTGTCACCGTGACGGCGGACGGACCACAGGACCGTTTGGCGACCATGACGTGTGATTCGAAGCGGATCGCCAAAATATCGAGCGCCAGTCGGTCGGTCGTTCGTTCCATATCAGTATACCAAAACATCGCTCCGCCGAGTAACCACGTCAACACGATTAACGTCGACATCACAAAGTATCCGCGCGCATGCACATCACGCTCTTCTCGCGGGGGCCGGTCGCGTCGGTCCACCGGATGCGAAAACCCTCTCCTACCGGTTCGACCTGATACGTCTCGATTCCTCTTAAAAATAGTAAATTCCCTCCCTCGTCTCCGACCATGACCAAATTACGATTGATCTGTTTGAGCGTCCACGACCACGTTGTGTCGTCCGGGCGCACGTATGTGCCGACAAGACGTCCCGATTCGACAACGCAATCCCGGCTATCGAAAAGTTTTCGCACGATCAGTTGGGGCGTCGTCGGCACCATTTCACGTGGTTGCTCATAAAACGCCTGGCCGAGTGCCAACAAGTGAACCGTGAGTCCAACGAACAGCGGGATCAAGAGCAACGTGAAGCTCACTTCAAGTAACGTGAACCCCCGCTCAAAGCGTCGGGAGACATAGGTCGCCATCACAGATTTCCGTACGTCCGCTCGGTTCGACCGCATCGTGCAACACCTCCCCTTGAAGCCGCTCATAACGCCGAACGGTCGTTTCGAGACGGTCGACCCGTTCCGTCGCGCCCTCGACAAAAGGTGCCACGACCCCGACCCACGCCAGGAGGAGCGCCAGGCTAAGGCAGATTTCCCAAAACGTGATACCTTGCTCATCGCCCTTCAACGCGAAGCACCTCCGGCTCATACGTCCCCATTCTAAACTTCAACGTCACCATCGTCGGTCCCGTATAAAACTTCCACTGCCCTGCATACGTCGCCGCTGTACGTGAGAAGACGATCTCACTTGTGGCCGGGAGGCTCATCTCGACCCCATCGGGTACAACACGCGATGCGATCGGCGTCATCCCACAGGCGATTTGATAGCGCCGTTCTTTTATGTACCACCGTAGACGCGGCACACATGATTCATCGGCGGCAACGTATGGATATTGGCCAACCTCGTTGATATCGCTCACAAGCGCCTCGGTGAAATCAAACAAGGCCAATCGATCCATCGAACGGACGACCGGGGTCGTCATCAACAGCAAGAGCGACAAGATGACGAGGACGGATGCCATCTCGACGAACGTATATCCGTCTTGCCTCATTGTTTTGTCAACGTACCGGTCGTCGGGGCGTACGTGTAGACCATCGATTGACAACTATACTCGAGCGGACTCTCCGTCGAGGCCCGTTCGATGACCGCCAACGTCTCCGGATAGGATTTGTGTTCCGCATAATACAAGTTGATTTCCGACTCGACAATGCGCACACTCCCTTCACAACTGACACTGTCTGCCCGGGATTTCCCGTCTGACATCGAGGGAACGAGCAGTAACAGTAAGACCGAGATGATGAGTAGGACGGCAGCCATTTCGACGAGCGTGAACCCTTGTTCTGATTTGAATCGTGTCATGTTGTTGTTCCTCCTTGTTATAGTTGGGCCATGATCAATTTGACCGGCAAATAAATCGTGTAAAAAATCATCGTCACCATCATCGTCAAAAATCCGTATAATACCGGCTCGGCCTTGGTGATTAGTTGTTTCCAATACAATTCCATCTCTTCAAACACGAGATCACGATGCAACGTCATGATCGATCCCAGCTCACCACTCACCGTACCGACGCCGAAGAGACTGACGACCTCATGCTCGAGCAACCGTTCTTGCCGGGCCGCCTCTTCGAGTTCAAGACCGTCCGACATACGCTCATGGATCCGTCTCGCGATGGCCGCGACTTCCCCGTCACCCCGAGACAAACGCTCGATGATATGACGGACCGAACCTTGCCCTTCACTTAAGAGCGAGAGCTCACTGACGAACAAATACGTGACGTACAGCCGCCTGCCTCGTTCGACGACACGTAGCGGCACGAGCCGGCCGCGTCTCCCGTTCCAGTAGAGGGCCGCTCCGGTCACGAGCAAGCCGATGAATAGACCCGGGAAAAACCAACGGGACAACAGAATTGCGTTTATCCCATCTAGCGCCTCGACGTCCACCATCGACAGCAACTTTGGGAAAATATAGAGCGCATAAATCGCCCCGAGTCCGAGCAGCATCGTCAAAATCACGAGCGGATACCGCGCTAGCTGCTTGAGCTCTTGTTGCAGGTTTCGGCGCATCGTCGACAAGACGAGCACTTGCTCGAGCCCTTCTAAAAAGTGATGGCCTCGCTCCGCCGTGACGAGCATCTCACGCATTCTTGGGTCGGTGACGAGTCCCGAGAACACTTCGGCGAGCGGCCGCCCTTGCTCGAGTTGAAGCCGCATGTCCCGAATCACTTGTTTTGCTCTCCCTCGTTCATGAAGCTCAAGTGTTTCGAACGTCTTTTTCAATCCGACACCACGGGCCTGCAGCCTGAGAAAGCGACGGATTGTGAACAAGTCTTTACTCATCTGATCTCGGACCATGAACAGCTCACCTCCTCTTCGCGGTGCAGGATGCACCAATGACGGGCGACCTCCATCTTGCCGACGAGCTGTTCGAGCCGATGTTCGCCGTCCTCGACACTCGCCGTATGGAACGTCGCGATCGTCAAATGGCCACTGAGCGCCGCGTCGTGTGCCACCCGCAACTCCTCGCTCGTCCGGATCTCTCCGATGACGATGACGTCTGGGTCGGCCCGAAGTGTCTCTTTCAATAGACTGCGATGGTCAAGTCCCGCTTTCGGGTTGACCTCGAGTTGAATCACTCCCGGCACCTGCTTCTCCGGAGGGTTCTCGATCGTCACGATTCGGCGGCCGCCCAAACTTTGCAAAAATGCGTAGAGGACCGTCGTCTTACCTGCCCCCGTCGCGCCGCCAATCAATAACAATCCTTGCCGGAGCATAGCCAACTTCAAAAAGCGGTTCACATCCTCATCGTCTAGCAACTCGGACAACTGAAACGAGGCGTTCGGAAGTCGCCACGACATAAGCGTATGGTCGAATGAAGGTAAAAACGTGACCCGGATTGCGTCCTCCGTCCCGACGTACATACCAGACTGAGGCACGCGATGATCCGTTTCCGTTAGCGAGCACCAATATTTCATATGTAACGTCAACCGTTCGTAGTCAAACTGCGTCATCGACTCCAGTCGATGCAAGAGCGTCCCGTGGCGAACTTGAATCATCACCTCGTCTCCGTATGGCATAAAATGGACATCGCTCGCATTCAAATTTCGCGCCGCTCCCACGACACGCTCGATCACTCGTTTCATCTCCACCACCTCAATAAGAGCATAAAAAAAAGCCCACTCCTTGGAAAGTGGACTTGTGTCAGGATACGTTTGCAGTTGTTGATTCGAAACGGCGGGCATACGCCTCGATTGTGGCTTTGTCATAGCCGACAATGACTTCGTTGCCATCCGTCAAGATTGGACGTTTCAATAGTTTCGGGTTGTCGCTCATCAATTTGAGCAATTCACTTAGCTTCAAATCTTCGACGTCGATGTCGAGTTGTTTGAACGCCTGACTTCTCGTCGCGAGAAGCGAGTCGACACCGTTTTCACTGAGCGCTAACAGCGTCATCAACTCATCTACCGTCGGGGCGTTCCGGAAGATATGGCGCTCGCTCACCTCGAGGTGTTGCTCTTGTAAAAACGCTTTCGTCTTACGGCATGAGGTACAGCTCGGATACGTATAGAACATCAATTCATTTGCCATTTTAATACCTCCTTTGAAGTTGAGAACCAATTCGTTCGATGTGTGTAAGTCGATTATACAACCTTATACCCGTTTTGTACATAGTTTGTACAAGTTTTTTTATTTTTTTGTACAAGTTTGTGCAACCTAATTATTTCACATATTTTTCACGATTATTTTGCTCAATTCACACGTTTCCATAGCATTTTTCTGAATGTGTTGGTAAAATAGTGAATGAGAATGGAATAATGCACGTATGGGGGGATTAACATGGCGAGAATGTTCCGTGTCCTAGGCTTTTGGACTGGGTTGATCGCGGCGCTTGCTTTCGTAGGCGCACTCGGTGGAGATCAAAGCAGTAGCGAACATAGTGGTGACTTCGTCGTAATGGGTCTTGTCTTTTTAGCTCAAACTATTTTCTTCGTCGCACTAGGCTACTTGAAACTCACTGAAAAAACGTATGTATACGTGTTCGGCGCGTATTTGACTGTCTTCTTCGTCGTCTTCACGTATTGGAGTAACTTCCAAATGTAAAAAAAGATTGTCTCCTCGTGAGACAATCTTTTTTTGATTCATCGCTCGAAAAATGGATTCGTCCGAATTTCGGCCTCGAGCGTCGTCTTCGGCCCATGTCCAGAATAGAGCACGGTCTCGCCTGGTAACAGCTGTCGCATCCGATCGATCGATCCGAGCAAAGTGGCCTGGTCGCCACCGTATAAATCGGTCCGTCCGACCGACTGTTTGAAAATCAAATCCCCACAGAAGGCGATGCGTTCAGTCGGGATGTGGAGCGTGACGCTGCCCGGCGAATGACCAGGCGTGTGATGCAACTCAATCGTGAAGGCACCGATTTCGAGCGTTTTACCTTGATAGACCCGTTCGGCTGGACGCATCGATGCGCTCGGCAGATGGAACTTCGCCGCCCCGTTCTTCTCGTCGTCCATCAGCCACGTCCGTTCCGCTTCATGGACGTACACCGGTACGGCGTAACGATCACGAAGGGCATCGATGCCACCGATATGATCGAAATGGGCGTGTGTCAACAAGATGGCGTTCAAGCCACCGAAGCGTTCGACCGCCTCAAAGAATTTCGGATCGTCCGTACCTGGGTCGACGATGAGGACCGTCCCGTCTTTCTCGAGCACGTATCCGTTCTCTTGGGCCAAGCCCGATGTGATTTTTACAATATTCATTCAGAACACCTCCACATCCCATTCTAATCGATATTGTGGCAAAATTGTAGCGGAGGCTTTCTTTGCTCGACAGCGTGTACATTATCGGATAAAATAATAATGATATTTCAGTGAAATTTTTATGAATTTCATGACGTATAATAAAGGGGGAACTCGTCATGCATTTGTATGAACCATTTGGATGGATCTCGCTCATCGTTGCACTCGTTGCAATCTGGGGAATGGCCCGTTCGTTTAAGAAACGCCAATTCTTTCCACTGGCTTTCGCCGCGGTCACTGTACTCGTATTTGGATTCTTCGGCGTCGCGACATTGATTTACGGTGGAATCCCAGGCTAATGAGCATGAAGACGACCTCGGTCGTCTTTTTTTGTATAACAAACAGCGCCATCCCGGCTTAGCCGGGATGGCGCTGTTTGTTACTGTTCGGTCTGTTCTTTAAAACGAAGCAGATCCGAATAAATCAAGTCATCATTCATTTGGAGAATCTTCTCTGCTTCTTCACTATCCGGTCCACAAAGTGAAACGTCCTCAACGACTTCACCACTCGAGGCGTCATAGCATGTCGATTGCGTCCAGACATACTCCTCAGTGATAACGGTGCCGTCACGGAAGATGGCGCGGCTCGTCCGGTCTTCCGATAACAAGTCGCTACCGAATCCGACCGTGTCCGACGTGTCGATTCCGAGCAAGTGAAGGATCGTCGGTTTCATGTCGACATGACTGCCGATCGTGTCATGTACTTCGCCCTTGGCTTGTCCCGGTAAGTGGACCGCGAACGGGACCGCTTGGAGCTTGGCGACGTCGTATGGCGTCAACTCGTCTTTCCCGAGCAGGTCGGCCATCGCGTCGTTATGGTTCGTCGAGATGCCGTAATGGTCACCGTAGACGACGAAGATCGTGTCATCCCACATGCCGTTCGCCTTCAACTCGTCAATGAACAACCCGAGCGCGTAATCCTGATACGCGAGCGCCTGCGGGAAGTTGTTGAGCGTCGTCGAGTTCGTCTCGAATTTCGGGACGAGCTCATAGTCTTCGCTCGGCATCGTGTACGGGAAGTGGTTCGTGAGCGTGATGAACTTCGCGTAGAACGGTTCTGGCAACTCTTCAAGCATCGGGATCGACTGTTCGAAGAAACTGTCGTCGAGAAGTCCCCACTCCGTCATATCCTCGGGGTTACCGAGGTCATAACTCTTCTCGTCGAAGAATTGATCAACGCCGATATTTTTATACATCAAGTCCCGGTTCCAGAACGACTTGTTGTTGGCGTGGAACACGGCCGAATAATAGTTGTCTTCCTTGATCAATTCAGGAAGCGCCTGATACTCGTTGTCGGCGTTCGTGAAGTAGACGGCACCACGAGGGAGGCCATAGAGCGAGTTATCGAGCGCGAACTCGGCATCTGACGTCTTCCCTTGTCCGACCGTATGGTAATAGTTCGGCCAGTAGTGGGACTCTTCGATCAATTTGTTCAAGTTCGGCGTGATGTATTCGCCGTTCGAGGCCTTCATGTTGTGCGTGAAGTTTTGGGCCGACTCGAAAGAGACGACGATCACGTTTTTGCCTTTATATTTCCCGAAGTAGTCCGGGTTCGGTGCCGCGTAATGTTGACGGGTGTACTGTTCAATCTTTGCAAGCTCCGACCCATCGGCCATCGCTTTTTGAGCCGATGTCTTCGTTTGAAGCATGGCGTCATAGACGTGGAAGTTGAACGTCCCGATATTCTTGACCAACAGCTCCCGGTCGAACGAACGCGTCAACAGTTCAGGACGTTCCGTTTCAGCGAGCGACAAGTTGAACAAGAAGACGACGACCGCCGTCGCGAACGTCACGAGCGCTCTGCGATGGGAAGCAGCCGTTGCTGTCGCATTAATGCGCCAGAGGATGAACGGCAAGATAAGGACGTCCCCAAGGATGATCAAATCTTTCCACTCCAACAGTGACGTGAACGACGTCGATAACGTCTCCATGTTCGACGGTTGCAAAATGACCGGCATCGTCAAGTAGTCGGTGAACTCGCGGTAATAGACGGCGTCTGCGAATAAGATGAACGACGCCGCAGCATAGAGCATGTACAATACCCATTTCTGCTTGTTTCCTTTAAAGAAGAAACTGAAGGCGAATAGGAATAAAGTGGAGCTGATCGGGCTGATCAGCAAGATGAATGCTTGTGCGGTGTTTTCAATCGGGATATTGAAGAAAAATTGGTAAACTACGTACGTCTTCGTCCAAAGTAATAGCGAAAAGATCCAAAATAACCGATATTCTTGAAACGAAGCGCGGACCGTATCATTCAGTCGCATAGTAAGCTTCGAAAAGCTCTGAGATGACTTCATCTGACGGCCTCCTCCTCTGTTCAACGGGTGACGAGCTCAAACGGAGTCCGTCCCCCTATTTTTTTTATAAGTCCAGTAAGCTTGTTATCCATTTCACGTACGATAACAGTCCGGTATCAAGTCCAAATCTTACCCCTTTTTTAACAAAAAATCAACTCTGTCATTACAAATTTTACATTATCCCATACCCGTTCCATATGAAAAACACGCCTGCGTCAAGACGCAGGCGTGCATGGACAATTATTAGACACGGGTTGGCAAGAAATGTTTGCGGGCGAGCCAAGCACACCCGATGACACCGGCGTCGTTCTCGAGTTCCGCAATTTTGAACGTGGTCGAGGCGTAGACGCGTTCAAGCGCGAACCGTTTGAACTGCTCATCGAGCGGTTCAAGGAGCGCTTCACGCGCTTTCGAGACCCCTCCACCGATGACAATCATCTTTGGATTCAACGTGTTGGCGATATTTGAGATCGTTAGGCCGAGATATTCGGTCATCTCTTCGACGACTTCTGTGGCGACGGGATCGTTCGCCTTGAACGCTTCAAACACGTCACGTGCCGTCACTTCTTTCAACTCGTTCAACGACGTCGTCCGATTTTTTCGTTTTTGGAGCGCCAAGCGGGCGACACCTGTCGCCGAAGCGATCGTCTCGATGCAACCTTTGCGTCCGCAACCGCACATGACGGCTTTCGACTCGTCACGTTCAACAGTGATGTGACCAATCTCTCCAGCCATCCCTGCTGCCCCGTGGACGATGTTCCCATTCGTGATGACACCGCCACCGACGCCCGTGCCGAGTGTAATGGCAAGGAGTTCTGACGCGCCTTCACCGGCACCTTTCCACATCTCACCGAGTGCGGCGGCGTTCGCGTCGTTCTCTAGGACGGCCGGCAATCCCACGGCTTTCTCAAACTCGCTGACGAGCGCAAAGTTTTTCCAACCGATGTTCGGCGAGTATTCGACGACACCCTCGGAGAAGTTGATGAATCCAGGTGCCCCGATCCCCGCACCGGCGAACTCCTCTTTCGCTTTGCCCGATTTTTCTAGATAAGCCTCGAATGAAGCAGCGATATCAGTCGGAATATGTACCCCGTTTTCTCGAATGTCCGTCGTGATCTCCCATTTGTCAGAAATGATCCCGTTCATATCTAAGACGGCCATTTTCACCGTCGTCCCACCAATGTCGATTCCTAATAACCACTTCATCTGTTCCACTCCTCATCTCGATTAAATCGCTTTCATCCCATAGTTTACACTATTAAACCCCTAGTGCAAACCTTTGCACTAGGGGTTTTTCTGTCAATCTATTGAATTTTTCAATTCATGCGTCAAAATGATCTTGGCCGTGTCATACTCTCGTTGTTCAATCATCCCGCCGGCATGCAACTCGTCGAGTTCCATCATCATGAGGCCAATCTCGGCATCGCGTTCGCCGATATAAATGATCGTCCCGAATGATTTCAAGAATTGTTGGACATCATAAAAATTTCTCATCGTCCGTCTCCCATCGTCGTGAGCACGTAACGATAGAGCAGTTCCCGTGTCGCTTCGAGCGATTTTGTATGCGTCCGCTCATAGCTATGGCTCGACTCGATGCCTGGTCCGAGGAGTGCATGGCGTACATCGTAGCCGGCACTGATTGCTGCCGAGGCATCGGATCCATAATACGGATAAATATCGACTTTATGGGCGATACCGTGTTCCCGGCACAACGCGGTGAACTGACGGCGTAATCCAAGATCGTACGGACCTGATGAATCTTTCGCGCAGATTGAAACCGTATATTCGTCCGAGTGCTGGCCGTCCCCGAGCGCTCCCATATCGACGGCGATATATTCGGTCACCGCTTCCGGGATCCCGGCGTTGCCCCCGAACCCGACCTCTTCATAGTTGGAGATCAAGTAATGGACCGGATGTGGCAAGTCGGCGCCGACGAGGTCTTTTGCCAAGTCGAGCAAAATGGCGACGGACGCCTTGTCGTCGAGGTGTCGAGATTTGATATAGCCCGCGTTCGTCTGGCGAAAGCGTGGATCGAACGAGACAAAGTCCCCGACCTCGATGCCTAGGGCACGCACGTCTTCAGCCGAATGAACGTCAGCGTCCAGTCGTACCTCGATATTTGATGCCGTCCGTTCGGCACTGTTCGTGTCTTTATACACATGGACGCTTGATTGATGGATAAGAATCGTTCCTTCGACAGGTTCACCCGCCTCCGCATGGACCAAACAGTTCTCCCCTTCAATGGCGGTCCAGGCGTAGCCGCCGACTTGTGTCAACCGTAGACGGCCACTCGGCAAAATCTCTTTCACCATCGCCCCGAGCGTGTCGACGTGAGCCGTCAACAGGCGCGCCCGATCCGATTTCCCGTCAAACGTCGCCAGGAGCGCTCCTTTATTCAAGCGTTTCGTGGCGACCCCGAGATTCGTGAGTTCTTGCTCCACGAAGCCGATCGCCTCATCCGTCATGCCCGACGGACTCGGAATTTCAACCAGTTGCTTCAACGTATTAATCATATCCTTACTCCTTTGTCATCGATTATAGCCGAACCAGAATAACGCTCCAGATGCCACGAGTACGATCACCGCAAACAACAGGCGGCGCTTCTTCGTATGCTCATCCGGCAAGCCGACCACTCCCGCCATCAGAAAGCCCCCGACTAGCCCCCCCGCATGTGCGGAATGGTCCAAACTAGCGCCAAGGACGAAAGCGAGTCCTACGTTTAATCCTAACATAATAAACAGCGGCGGACCGAGCGTCTTCATAAATAAGGAACGGTCTCGAAGGCCAAAATAGAGGAGTGCCCCGACGAGCCCGAACAGCGCCCCCGATGCCCCGGCCGATATGGCTTCGCTGAACGCGTAAGAGGCGACTGTGGCGATGACGCCGGCTAACAAATAAATGGTGACGAAGCGTGACGAACCGTACATCCGTTCAACGAGCGGACCGAGCGACCAAAGCGCGAACATATTGATTGCGAAATGGAACCAGCCGATATGGAGAAACATCGGTGTGACCAGGCGCCACCATTCCCCTTCGTCGATGAGCGGATTCACTTTCGCCCCGAAGCGGATGAGCGTATTCGGGTCGAGCGTCGACCCGATCGATTCGGCGAACCACATGACAAGAAACGTCACGAACATGAGTCCATAGACGAATTGTGGTTTCCCGAAGGAGAACCGTTGCTTTAGTTCGTTCTTCCGTTGTTGATCGAGCGCGACGGCCCGTGGTCGGTACGACTCTTCTGTTTGCCCACACGGTCTCATGTCGAGCTTCACTTTCGCCGCAATCGGGAACGTGAGGGACGATAGGCGCTCCTCATCGACAAGCGGATCGCCGTAAATGTGGACGTGTAACTTCTCACGACCGATGCGGGCCAATCGAAACGAGTTCATGACCGCCTCGACGTCCATGCCGACATGGTTCGCCCAGGCTTTGTCCGTCCGTATGTAGAGGTGATAGACGTCCCCCGCTTTCGTGTCGAACAATAAAAGTGCCCGCGACGGCTCTAAGATGCCCTCGATGCGCCCTCCCGATTCGACCGCACGATATACGTCTTCCCAAAAACAAGCTGGCTCTGACATCGATGGTCACCTCCTTCTATACTTTTATTTTAAAGGAAATTATAGCTGGCGACAAAAGAGAGCCTCTATGCAACGTGTCGAGAAGAGCGGATGACAAAAAAAACCGTAGCGGCGTTAGCCGGCTACGGTGATGAGCGAAGGATTGCTCGGTTTTATAAGACAGGTTGCATCGTTTTCAAGAGCACTTCTGCCGAATGATGCATCTTTTGTTTTTCTTCTTCTGATAACTCGATTTCCACGACTTGACGGACACCTTGACGGTTGATGATCGCTGGTACCCCGATGTGGATGTCGTTCAAACCGTACTCACCGTCCAAGTGCGCGCCGACCGTCAATAACGTGTTCTCGTTGCGAAGCACGGCTTTGACAAGACGAAGGAGACCAAGACCGATGGCGTAGTACGTCGCCCCTTTACGTTCGATGATATGGTAGGCTGCGTCACGAACGTTGACGTAGATATCTTCGAGGTCTTCCCATGTGTACTCGTCATTCTCTTCAAGCAACTGTTCGACCGATTTTCCGTAAATACGGGCGTTGCTCCATGCCGCGAACTCTGTGTCGCCATGCTCGCCCATAATGTAAGCGTGGCAGTTACGTGGATCGACGTTGAAGTAATCACCGAGCATGTAGCGAAGACGTGACGTATCGAGTACCGTTCCTGAACCGAACACCCGATGCTTCGGTAATCCTGAATATTTCCAAGCCAAGTGGGTCATGATGTCGACCGGGTTTGAGGCGATGATGATGATGCCATCAAAACCAGATGCCATGATGTCCCCAATCATCGACTTCATGATTTTGGCGTTCTTTTCGACGAGGTCGAGACGTGTTTCACCTGGTTTTTGCGGTGCGCCGGCAGTGATGACGACGATATCTGCTGCACCACAGTCTGTGTAGTCTCCTGCCCAGACGCGCATCGGTGAAGAGGCGAACGAGACACCGTGATTCAAGTCCATTGCTTCCCCTTCAGCTTTCGATTTGTTGATATCGATGATCACAAGTTCCTCACAGAGACTAGCTGTCGTCAATTGGTAAGCAAAGCTGGCACCGACCGCTCCGGCCCCGACGAGCGCGACGCGTGTTACTTTAGCATGATTTAATGTTTCCATATTGATTCTCCACCCTTCGAACAATCTGTTTCATGTTTTTGTTTTGTCTGTTACATAAAGATTGTAACATCATTCACAAACACTCACTACAAGGGAAACCGTTTTCAGTTTGGCAATATTGTGACAATATTCACATTCATTTGAAACATCTTCACTGACTGTACTACCCTCATCGCAGCAAGAGGAAACTAATCGCCGCCGCCGAGGCGATCGCCAAAAAGTTGACAGCGTCATTGCCGAGAAAGCGCCAGCCTGAAACGTAAGTCGTCGGCTCGTGATGATGGACTTTCTTCTCGGTCAGCTTACCGCATACACGACAACGAAACTTGCGTTGAACCGTCGCCCCAAGGAGAGTGTCGACAACGCTTCCGGTCAACCCGAGAGCAATCAACAAGCCGGCGAACCGTAAGCTGATATCGATAAATGGCAACGAAGCGACGATAATGACCGTTGCCCCCGCGACCGACATGAACGTCCCGAACGGAGACACCCCGCCACTCGTTCCCGGTTCCACTTCGCGGAACGTCAAAATGGAGCGCGGTTTTTGTTTGGCGAGCACCCCGAACTCGGAGCCCCATGTGTCGCTCGTCGCCGCCGCAATCGAAGCGATGTACGCGAATAACCAGGCATCGTTCGGTGTAAGCAACATACCGAGCGCCGTCGCCATCCCGATACCACCGTTGGCGAGCACTTGAACGAAGTCACGAGGTCCCGATTTTTCAACGATTTCATCGACAGGCTCTTTGTCGCGGGAACGGTATTTCGAGGCGAGCGATGACGTCGAAAAGAAGACACCGAGCAAATAGAGCCCGAACCAACCAAATCCGTACCCAATGACTGTACCCGTCACGACCGTCAAGACAGCCCCAGAACGGGTCAGTGAGCGCAGACGATAGCCGGCGAAGGCTACCAGACAAGTTACGAGAAAGATGGCGAGCATAGAATCGTTTCCCTTTCCGTCACGATAAATTCGACAGGAATGTCGTGTGGCTCGACCGGGATGTCATCGAGCAGTTGGACGTCATAGGCCAACGAGATGGTGACACCTTCATACGTCGCTAAAAAACGGTCGTAATACCCCCCACCCCAGCCGATCCGATACCCGGATCGGTCAAAGACACGTCCCGGCACGATACAGACGTCAATCGTCCGCGTCGTCGCGACCGTCGTCGGCTCTAAAATACCCATGACGCCCGGCTCAAGGTCTTCGAACGAATGAATTTCATGGAACGTAAGTCCCTGTTTTGTAACTTTCGGCACGAACACCGATTTTCCTGCCTGCCAAGCTAAGCGAATGAGTGGCAACGTATCAATCTCTAAATCGAGGGCGAGCGTGACGGCCACCGTATCCGCCTCTCGCCACGCCTTCAGTTCGGTCAATGTATGTATGATGACGCGGTCCCGGTCCGGTCGGTCGTCGAGTTCACGGATTTGACGATGTACATTTTGCCGGAGTAGTTTCTTTTCAATCACTTCAATTCCCCCTTGTTCAAAAAAAAGGCCGCCACATGAGTGACGGCCAGTCTCATTATTTCACTTCGCGGTAAAGCGTGTGACGACGGAGACGTGGGTTGTATTTGCGCAATTCGAGGCGCTCTGGGTTGTTACGTTTGTTTTTCTTCGTGATGTACGTGCGATCGCCTGTTTCTGTGCAAGCTAGTGTGATTTTAACGCGCATTTCTTTCACTCCCATCTTACTGATGTTGTATCAAGTGCTTTTGCTTTACAGTCTAAGCATACTCAATTATCCTACCAAGTTTTATTTGAAAAAGCAAGGTTATTTCGTGTTCTTTTTCAAACGTTTCTGCCCGTATGGCGAAGCATCGAGCGGCAGGCAGGTTTTTACGTTATCGCCAATCGGATAGCGCATTCCGACTTCCTCGGTCGACAGTTGTTCGCAAATAAAGACCGTATCGGCTTCAGCGAGGATGCTGCTCTCGATTCGATGGATTGCGTCGAACAGTCCGCCGTGTCCATGCGGATTGCGAGTCGTTTCAAATGACAACATAGTTGAGTATAACGGAACTTGTAGTGCTTTCGCAAGTGAACGTGCCGCTGTAATCGTCATCCAATCGAATTGATGGATCGCTTTGAAGGTGACTTTCGAGACAAGCTCATGTGCAAGTTTGACGTAGGCCACGTTTTGAGCCGCAACTTGGTTCATCACATGCTCCAAGAACGGGCTCGTCAGGCGAACGCGGTACACGTGAACACGGTTGTGGCGTTCATATTCCGGCAACCCTTCTTTGAACGGTGTCAAGACGTACACTGTCTCCCCGTCCGCTGCTCGTGCCTCGACCTCGTCGATGACGCGACGACCGAGGTCCCCGACGACGTTGCCTGTATATTCTGGCGTCAAGACGAGGATTGCCTCGTCCTCTTGGCCACGCTCCGTAGTCACATAATAGTCGTGTGGCGACAAGAACGTGTCGATGTCGATGTCCACATCGTCAAGGAACGGATACGCGCGATAATGTTCAGCGAGCAACTCGTCCGATAGCTTGTTTTGATAAAGTGCCGTCTCGAGCTCGGCGAACAGTCGCGTATGCTCGCGGAACCGCTCCGCCGCATATTGGGCCGTAGTCTGCCCGTCGAGGATAAACGCCCAGTCACTCGACACAGCGAGCACGTAATGGCGAATGAGTTGGATCAGTGTCCGGTCGACGAGTGGCGACTTGTGACGATAGTCGGCCACGTCTTTGACGAGTTGCGTCTCCATCATGTGTAAGTGACGTAGCATCCATTCGTTGCGTTCGTTGATCCAGACGTCGCCGTACCCTTTACGTCCCCACGTGTTCATCGATACGTGGACCGTCTCGAGGTCTTGGAAGTGACGCTCGAGGAACAAGGCTGGCGTGATCGTCTCGATGCCAAACTCTTCGAGCCGTTCGGCGACTTTCCCGAGGAACTCGGGTCCTTCAAACCACCAGTGTCCGAACAGCTCAGCATCGAACGGTGCCGTCACGAGGAACGGCGGGAACATCTGTCCACCGTGGGCCTCGAGATGCCCTTCGAGCGTCTGTGCGAAATCGAGGGCGTGGTTGTCGATTTGATGTTCGGCCCAGGCGCGGACATAATAGTCTTTCTCATCCGAGTCGCCCGTGATGCGGTGCATCTTCAAGCCCGTATCGAAGCGAATTCCTTCCGGATGCATGAACTTTTCAATATACTCCCAGTCGCGATCGTAGGCGAGGTCACGATAAAACTCGCGATAGTCCGGATGGCCCGGATACCCGATCATCGAGCTCCAGATTTTTCCGGAGATGATTTGGTCACGCGGGAACAAGGCGACGCCATGTGGCGAGTAGACCGGAGCGCCAATGCCTTTCTCCGGCGTCGGATCAGCTTCGAGCAAGGCGTGCTCATCGACGAACGTATAGCGAATCCCTTCTTCATAAAGGATACGGTCGACACCTGGTGTGTAGGCGCATTCCGGTAACCAAATGCCGGTCGGACGGAACCCGTAATGACGTTCGAAACAGTTCAGTCCCGTCCGGATTTCAGCGCGAGCCGCCTGCTCAGTGAACAAGTGCGGGTTGAAGCCGTGCGTCGCCGTACACGTGACCATATCGATGAACCCTTGCTCACGATATGTACGGAACGCATGGTTCAAGTTCTTTTCCCAATGCAGGAACGTTGTTTTCAAATCGTTGTAGCGCCCGCGATAAAAATGGAGCGTCTCAACTTCCTGTTCGCTCCGTCCTTCGGCGAGCTCGATCTCAATCAATTCGAGCATCTCATCCAAGTGTTCCACGTAGCGGTCCTGGACGAGCGGGTCAGCGAGCATCTCGACGACGGGTGGTGAGATGCTGACCGTCCAATGGAGCGGTTTTTGTAGACGGTCGACTTGCCAAAGAATCGGGATATATGTCTCGGAGATGGCTTCATACACCCATCTCTCTTCTAATCGATGTTTCTCTTCATGTCGCACGTACGGAAGGTGGGCATGAAGGACGAGTGAAAAATAACCTGGTTTCATCTAAAAAATCCTCCTCAGCGCACGAATCGGTATGCGGAATATTTTGGTAACGTATCGAGTAATTCAGGAGCCTCGACTTCCCCGTACTGCCAACGGCGCACTGGTTCGGCGAAACGACCGTGCCCGGCCGGCTCAGCTCGTGGCGTGTCAATCGGTGAGGATGCGAGCAGCGGAAGGAATTCCCCTTCCATCGTCCGAATCCCAAACTCAAATACGTATGTCGTATTCGGGTCGAGCGGACGGACGAACCAACTGTTCGTCATCTCCGGCAATTCGAACGTATACGCCCGGTTCGCATGCCCGCTCGCGTAATCAAGCAATGTGATGTCAAGGATGCGGAACGCTTTCGGCAAGTCTTCCCATGGACGCATAAATTGCATCGAGAGCGTCTCTTTGACGCTGTCCGACACTTCCCAGAAGACGTAAACGGCGTTCGGTGATTGGACGACCGCATGCATCAAATCTTGATCGTAGCGGTCCGGGAGCTTCCAGAACCCTTCTGGACCTTTGTCAAGAAGCGGTGATTGGGCAGGCTCCTCGTGTTGCAGCGTCGAAGCGACCTGCTTCACAGACGAGGCGGGTACTTGCTTCGATTTAGATGTCATTGCTTTCTTCCCTTCAGTCTTTCGTTTTGGTGCGGCTACCGGCTTCGCCGGCTCCCCATGTTGGGAACGCCATTTACGCCAAGCGTATTGGACTTTCCCGATTGGCATATCTAATTGTTCTGCAATCTGTTTTAACGTCAGTCCTTGTTGTTTCAAGGAAACGATTTTCTCTTCCATATATGTGTGGCTCCCTTCCTAAAAAAAATCCATGTGTTCTACTATTCGCTCCTTATCCGTGAATTCCTGCACAAAAAAAAGTAAAGAACAACTGGTCTGTTGTTCTTTACCACTCTTGTCACTGATTTAAATCATAATGTTTCCCTTTTTCAAGGAAAATGAGATGTTCTCCGAAATTGGTCACGTGATCACCCATCCGTTCTAAATAACGGGCGATGTTCGAAAACTCATACACGTCGTTCGTTCCAACCGTCATATTCGGAACGAATCCCATGTATTGTTTGATTGTCTGTAAGTTCAAATCATCGATGACTTTATCCATCTCATTCAATTCACGCACCCGGCTGACCTCGCCCTTCCGGTAAGCGCGCGTCGCGAGCTCGAGCATGTCGATCAACTGCTCGGCCATCTGTTTGAGCGGTTTGATGTCGAGGACGTACGGGACGTGCTCGATACGGCCGACGGCTTTGGCGATGTTCGTCGCATAGTCCGCAATCCGTTCAAGGTCCGTCGCCGATTTCATCGTCACGATCAAGCGGCGGAGGTCGGTTGCGACCGGTTGCTGTTTCGCGATCAATAGAATGGCCTCGTCGTTGATTTCGAGCTCGAGGTCGTCAAGCTCATTATCGTTGTCGATGACCGTCTGGGCGAGCTCGAGGTCACGTTTCTCAAGCACCTCGATGGCGGTCGCCGTCTGGCGCATCGTCAAGTTCGCCAAGCGAACGACTTTATCTTCTAATTCGTTTAACTTCATATCAAAGAATGTGCGATTTTGTGCCATGATTGTCTCCCCTTCTTAACCGAACCGGCCAGAAATATAATCTTCAGTCCGTTTATCAGCTGGATTCGAGAAGATTTTGTCGGTCGCATCGAACTCGACAACTTCTCCGTTTAAGAAGAACGCCGTCTTATCCGATACACGAGCCGCTTGTTGCATGTTGTGTGTGACGATGATGATCGAGTACTGCTCTTTCAACTCTTGGACGAGCTCTTCGACTTTGAGCGTCGAAATCGGGTCGAGCGCTGACGTCGGTTCATCCATGAGGATGACGTCCGGTTCGATGGCGAGCGTACGAGCGATACAGAGACGTTGTTGTTGACCACCCGAGAGGCCGTAGGCGTTCTCGTTCAAACGATCTTTCACTTCATCCCAGATCGCCGCGCCGCGAAGCGAACGTTCGACGATTTCATCGAGCACTTTCTTGTTTTTGATTCCGTGTGTACGCGGCCCGTATGCCACGTTGTCATACACTGATTTCGGGAACGGGTTCGGCTGTTGGAATACCATACCGACCGACGTCCGAAGATCTTCGACCCGATAGTCGCGGTCAAAGATGTTGCGGCCGTGATAAAGAATCTCACCGTTCGTACGCACCGAAGGCACGAGCTCGACCATCCGGTTCAACGTCTTGATGAACGTCGACTTCCCGCAACCCGACGGACCGATGATGGCCGTCACTTCGTTTTGCTTGATGTCGAGATTGACGTCAATCAACGCCTGATCGTCACCATACCATAAGTTCAAGTTGTTCACGACATAGGCACTGTCTTTCTGCATCACCGTTTCGTTCGGTTGGGTCGTCGTTGTATTCACTTCATGATCTCCTTTGAGTTCTTTTTGTTTCATCATCTCGAGAGTCCTCCTCGTTTACTGCTACGACTTAATGTCGGTTCGTATATTTGTTACGGATATAGATGGCGGCCGAGTTCATGATGATCAACATCGTCATCAAAACGATGATACCGGCAGCGGCCAAGTTTTGGAATTCCGCTTGCGGACGGCTCGTCCAGTTATAGATTTGAATCGGGAGCGCTGTGAAGTCCGAGAACACGCTGCTCGGCGTCGTCGAAATAAACGTCGCCGCTCCGACCATGATCAATGGAGCCGTCTCGCCAATCGCACGTGATACGGCCAAGATGATCCCTGTGATAATCCCTGGAATCGCCGACGGCAAGACGACGTTGAACGTCGTCTGCCATTTCGAGGCTCCGAGCGCGAGCGATGCGTGACGCAACTCCATTTTGACCGAGCGGAGCGCTTCTTGCGACGCGACGATGACAATCGGTAGACTCATCAGTCCGAGCGTCAAGGCTCCGGCCATAATCGAATTCCCGAGTTCCATGACACGTACAAAAATGGTCAATCCGAGCAAACCGAACACGATTGACGGCACGCCGGCCAAGTTCGAAATGTTCACTTCGATAAACGACGTGATGCGGTTCTTCGGTGCGTACTCTTCAAGATAAATCGCGGCACCGACACCGATGACAAACACCATCGGGACGATGAGAAGCATCAACCAAAACGTCCCAATCAAGGCAGGGTACAGCCCGGCCTGTTCAGGACGACGGGATGGGAAGTTGCGGAGAAAATCCAAATTCACCCAGCCGCCACCTTTAGAAACGACGTCATAAATCAACGTCGACAAGACGAGCAGGGCGAAAACGAGCCCCGCTAAGAAGATATATTTAAAAATCTCATTCAATTGAAGACGGCGTTTGATTCGTTGTGAAACCGAATCACGATCCATCAAGTTCTTCGTATTCTTGAACTCACTGTTCGGCAATGCCATATTAGTACTCCTCTCTGAAGCGGCGCGTCACCCAGTTCGCGAATAGGTTCATCACAAGGGTGAAGACGAACAATAGCGCACCAACCGCATAGATACTGTAGTATTCGATTGTCCCGTATCCTGCATCACCTTTGGCGATTTGGACAATATACGCCGTCATCGTTTGAATCGCGTTGAGCGGGTTGAACTCGAAGTTCGGCTGCGACCCACCAGCGATCGTTACGATCATCGTCTCACCGATGGCACGGCTCATCCCGAGGACGATCGAGGCGATAATCCCTGAGAGCGCGGCTGGCATGACGACTTTGATGGCGACTTCGAGACGTGTCGCGCCAAGACCGAGGGCTCCATCCCGAATCTTTTTCGGTACGGCGCTCATCGAGTCTTCCGAAATAGAAGCGATCATCGGAATAATCATGATTCCGACAACGATCCCCGGGCTGAGTGCGTTATAGATTTGAAGCCCCGGAATCAACGCTTGCAAAATCGGTGTAACGAACGACAAAGCGAAGAATCCGAAGACAATCGTTGGAACGCCAGCGAGCACTTCAAGAATCGGCTTCAAAATGGTGCGGGCACGCTCAGATGCGTACTCGCTCAAATAAATCGCCGATGCCAAACCGAGCGGGACAGCGACAATCATGGCAATGACGGTGATCTGGAGTGTTCCCATGACGAGGGCCCAGACGCCGAACCGTTGATCGGCACTAAGCGGATACCATTCGGTCGAGCCTAAAAACTCGGCGACCGGTACGCGCTCGAAAAACTTGAACAGTTCAAAACCGAGTGTGAACGCGATGCCGACCGTCGTGACGACCGAAACGAATGCGCTCAAGAATAATAAGAACGGCATGACTTTATCAAACACGTTCGTCGTACTATATTTCTTTTTCTTATTGGCTTCAATCATCTCTCGAATTGACAGCCCTTTGTTTGGTTGATTCATCTCGTGTATCGCTCCCTACCTCTTCATACTAGAAAGCACGGCGAGAAGGCGAGAGCGACTCTCACCTTCTGCCTTCTGCGCTATTACTCGCCAGCGATCTCGTCGATCACTTCAGCGTTCTCATCGTATCGTGCTTGTTCCATTCCGACATATCCGACTTCTTCTGAAAGGGCTGCTGCATTTTCATTCAAGAAGCGCGTGTAGTCAGCGACTTGCGGCTTATCTTTCAACGACGCGTTGTTCACGTATGTGTAGATTTCACGTGAGAGCGGGTATGAAAGATCATTGATTGTGTCAGTCGTCGGTTCAATACCTTCGACGTTCAATGCGCGAAGCGTATCTTTGTTTTCAATGTAGTACGCATATCCGAAGAATCCGATCGCACCTTTCGTACCGGCAACACCTGTTACGAGAACGTTATCGTCTTCTGACAATTGTGCGTCTTCGCGGATGTCTGTATCTTCAAGGACTGCTTCGTTGAAGAAGTCATACGTTCCTGAATCTTTACCAGGTGAGAAGAATGAGATTTCTTCATCCGGCCAGTCTGAACGGACGTCCTTCCATGTCTTCACGTTCGGATCAGTCCACATTTTGTTCAATTCATCAATCGTGATATCTTGGGCCCAATCATTCTCTGGGTTGACGACGAGCGAGAGACCGTCAAGCGCTACAGCGAGTTGTGTGTACTCAACGCCATTCTTCTCGGCTTCAGCCGCTTCTTCTTCTTTGATTTCACGTGATGCGTTCGAGAAGTCTGTCTCACCAGTGACGAAACGTTTGAATCCGCCACCTGTACCTGAAACCCCGACCGTCACTTCAACGTCTGGCTGTTCAGCTGAGTATTCTTCCGCTACAGCTTCCATGATTGGGAATACGGTAGACGAACCATCCATGACGACTTTACCTGAAAGTCCTTCACCTTCGGCTGCGCCGTTTCCTTCTTCATTGTTTCCACACGCGGCACCGATAATGGCCACCGAAGTGATTGAAGCGACTAAAGCTGATTTTTTCATCCAAGACATTTCTGACGTCCTCCTTGAGTTTGCTTTGATTTGTGTTGTAGCTTCCTTGCTCTGTCCTACAATTAACATCCTAATAAACTACTATTAACGAGAAATAAACGGAACGTAAAAGAATTGTAAAGACAAAAAAAGAAGCCACCGAAGTGACTTCTTTACTGGAGCTGTGCTTGGACGTCTTCTAAATCAAAGTACGCCTTCATGATGTCGTGCGCGACACGGGTGTTGATCCCTTCTGCCTCGAGCCCTGGCATGATGATGGCCCAGGCGATTTCCGGGTCATCATACGGCGCCCAGCCGACGTGGTTCGAGTTGAGCGTCTTGATCGGTTCCCCGTTCGCGTTGCGCTTCGCTTGACCATCCGGCCCTTCTGCGATCGCTTGAGCGGTACCGGTCTTACCGGCCGCCGTGATTCCTGTCTGTTGCAGGATACGAGACGTTCCGCTCTCGACCCCTTGTCGGAAGCCTTGGCGCGCCCGTTGAATGAATTCATCACGGATGTCGACTTTATTGAGCGCATTCGGTTGGAACGTGCTGACGACTTGCTTGTTCGACTCGTCGAGCGAACCCGGTTCGATGATTTCTTTCAATAGGTGCGGTTGAATCCGGTAGCCGCCGTTCGCGAGCGTCGACGTATACTGCGCCAATTGAATCGGCGTGTACGAGATGAACTGACCGATCGACATGTCCATGAGGAGCGTGACACGGTCCGGTACACTACGGAATCCGATTGATTCGTACGGGAGGTCGATCCCTGTCTCGATTCCGAGCCCGAACTGTTTGTAGTAATGTTCCATCGTATTGAACGCCTCGGTCACGTTGTCGCCGACGATTTGGCCGGTCGAGTAATAATCGGCGAGCCGCAGGGCAATTTGGAACATATAAATGTTCGATGACAAAGCGAGGGCATCCAGGTCGTTGATGTTCCCCATGTTTCGATACGACGACTTGAGTGACGAGCCGATGCGAATCGGCGTGTCATAAATGTATTCACCCGGTTGGATGACTTCTTCTTCAAGGCCGAACGCGACCGTCGCTCCCTTGATCGTCGAGCCGATTTGACTCGCTCGCAGGACCGTCCCGGTCGAGACATCTTTGAATTCGTTCGTTTCATAGTCGAGCTCTTGTCCCGATAGGGCGAGCAGTTCACCCGTCCGCGGGTTCATGACGACGACGAAAGCACGGTCAAAGTGTGGGCTACCCGAACGGCCGGCTCGAATCGCTTTCTTCAAAATCTCATCGATTTCTTTTTGGAACTCGATGTCGGTCGACAAGATGATATCTTTCCCTGGGTTCCCACTGACACGAGTCGGTTCTCCGACCGGTTCCCCTTTATACGTCGTAAAGACGTCATAGGCCGGGGTTCCGCGTAGCACGTCCTCATACTGTTGTTCGAGATAAGATGTGCCGACGCGGTCGTTCAAGCCATAGCCTTTCGCTTGATACGAGGCGCGTTGCTCGGCCGGGATTTGACGATAACTTCCGAGGAAACTTTGGAACGTCTCACCGAACGGATAATCCCGCTGATAATACGGTTCAACGCTGACGCCAGGGAGCAGTTCCAAGTTTTCTTCAATCAGTGCCATCTCTTTCGGAGACGCCCCGATTTTGATGACTTGCGGGTCGAGGGCGTAACCCGACTCCATGTTATGTTTGATGGCGATGATTTCCTCGGTCGCATCATCGAACGTGATTTCCGCTTCTGTGATCGAATCGAGCAACAGTTGGTCGACATCTTGGTTCGACAGGGCGGCCCGCTCTTCTTCCGGGAGATCGGCTAATAGATTTTGGACACGTTCTTGCGAGCGCTCAGGATCGATGGCGATCCAATAATCCTTGCGGTCCCGCTCCGTCACTTTGCGGTCTTTCTCTGGGACGTCGACGATCTCAGCGAGCTTGATGGCGACATCGAGCCGTTCTTCCGTCTTTGTCACTTGCGAACGACGGTACATGACCGAATAGTTTGAGATAGTATCGGCGAGTACTTGCCCGTTCCGGTCGTAAATCTTGCCACGCGGCACCTCGTATTTGATTTTACTCGATTCCGTCTTTTGCACTTCACGGGCGATCAACTCGCCGTTGACGATTTGAACGACGCCTAAACGAAAAATGAGCGTCGCGAACAAGATGAACACAATGAAAAACAATAAGTTCAATCGCAAGGGCAGGTGGTTGCGCCGTTTCTTCGGCACTTTCACACGGTGTCTGGCCAATTCAGTTGTCTCCTTCCTGACTCGTTCTTTCTATAAGTATAGGTGACATATATGTCGATGATATTTCTATTTTTAGACTCGATTTTCACTATATCATAATTTGTTTACAAAATAATGAAATGTAGAAAAAATCCCGAGATTCAATAGAATCCCGGGACAGTGTCATTATTTTGCGTCTGCGTAGAGCTTCGCGACGTAATCCCAGTCGATGACATGGAAGAACGCTTGGATGTAATCCGGACGACGGTTTTGGTAGTTCAAGTAGTACGCATGCTCCCAAACGTCAAGACCGAGGATTGGCTGAACGCCTTCCATGATCGGTGAATCTTGGTTTGGTGTCGATGTGACTTCGAGCTTACCATTTTTCACGACGAGCCAAGCCCAACCAGAGCCGAAGCGAGTTGTTGCTGCTTTCGTGAACTCATCTTTGAAGGCATCAAAGCTACCGAACGCCTCATCGATGGCAGAAGCGAGTTCGCCTGTCGGTGCGCCGTTCTCGTTTTTCTTCAACAATTTCCAGAAGAATGAGTGGTTCCAGTGACCGCCACCGTTGTTGCGGACCGCTGTTTGAATGTCAGCAGGAAGCGAATCGATTTTTTGGAGCAAGTCTTCGAGCGAAGAGTATTCCACATCTTTTCCTTCGAGTGCATTGTTCACGTTCGTGACGTAAGTGTTGTGGTGTTTCGTGTGGTGGATTTCCATCGTGCGTGCGTCAATGTGTGGTTCAAGTGCATCGTATGCGTAATCAAGTTGTGGTAATTCAAATTTAGCCATAACTAAAATCCCCCTTAAAATTGGTTTGAACAACGTTCGTTTTAAATGTAACAGATTTGTGACGGCTGACTCAATTGTAATGCCTCACTCGACGTCTTGTTCCGGCAATGCCCATACGGAAATCGACCCTGCCGCCACTTTAAATACCCCTTTTCCGTCTTCGTCAATCTCGACGACCTCATCGACGGTCTGCGTCAAATCGACCCATTTCTCACCGGCTCGTTGTTCGCCGACGAACATCTGCTTCTCAGCTGCTTCGCTGTTCGAAATCACAACAGCACATCCTGAGCGCTCGATATCTTCACTGCCGTGACGGACCCAGCCGATGACGTGCTCGTCATCGAAGTAGTCATCTTGCTGGCCGTATGCCTTTTCACGACGGGCATAAAGAAGCGGATCGATCGCCGGTTTTTTCCCTTCGGCCGGATGCGGACCGTTGATTCCGTAATAGTCACCGTAGAACACACACGGATAACCGTCTTGGCGAAGCAAGATCAATCCGTAAGCGATCTGTTTGAACCAATCCTCGACCCATGACTCGAGCGCCTCTTCCGGCTGTGAATCGTGGTTGTCGACGAACGTCACCGAATGGAGCGGGTGGGACTGGACGAGCGTGTCGTCAAAGATGGTCCGCATATCGAACGATTCTCCTTCGGTCGAGGCGCGTTGCAAGTTGTAATGGAGCGGCACGTCGAACAAGTCGACATGATAGTCAATGTTGTCGAGGAACTCACGGCATGCCTCGAGCTCTGACTTCCAAAACTCACCGACCAAATAGAAGTTCTCACCTTTTTCAGCTTTCATCGTCTGACTGAACTCTTTGACGAAATCATAGTTGATGTGTTTAATCGCGTCGAGTCGGAACCCGTCACACTTAGTCTCTTCGATAAACCATTTGCCCCAGCTGAGTACTTCTTCCTTCACTTCTGGGTGATGATAGTCGATATTGGCGAACATCAAATAGTCATAGACGCCGAACTCGTCGTCGACGTTATCGTTCCACTTCTTATTCTCACCCATGATGAAGAAGATGCCGCTCTTGTCGTTCGCAGCGTCATAATCCGTCCCGTTGAAATGATGGAAGTTCCATTTAAATGAAGAGTATTTATCTTTGCGGCCTTCAAAATCGAATTTCGTCCATCCTTCGATCTCGAACGGCTCTTCTGAAAGTACGTTCGTACGGTCCTCCGGGTCGACCTCGAGCACATCGAACTTCTCGGTCGCATCGGCACCGGCTTTATGGTTCAAGACGACATCCATATAAATCTGCATGCCGAGCTCTTGCGCGTGTTTTGTCGCCTCGAGCAGTTCTTGTTTCGTCCCGTATTTAGTTGCGACGGTTCCTTTTTGGTCAAACTCTCCTAAATCATACAAATCGTACACGCCATATCCCGTATCCTCGTCGCTCTGGCCTTTCGTGACCGGCGGCAACCATAATGCGGTGATTCCAGCTTCATTCAACTCGGAAGCCCGTTCTTTCAATCGCTTCCAATGCTTCTGGTCAGCCGGGACGTGCCATTCAAAAAATTGCATCATCGTATGATTTCGTTCCATCTCGCTTCGCCTCATTTCATATTTTTCAAAAAACAAAATGCTAACGGATATTTACCCAGGACTTCGGATTTGAAAACTAAAAATGAAAACAAAAAAACAGCTTTCATCTGAAAGCTGTTCACAAATGGACCCTGTAGGACTTGAACCTACGACCGGACGGTTATGAGCCGTCTGCTCTAACCAGCTGAGCTAAGGGTCCTAATTGGTAGCGGCGGAGGGAGTCGAACCCACGACCTCACGGGTATGAACCGTACGCTCTAGCCAGCTGAGCTACACCGCCACGTTGTTATACAATAATAATATACTGAATGCAGGCGTGACTGTCAATCAAAAGTCACATCTATACAAAAAGTCCCTCTGGCTCAATCGAGCCAGAGGGACCGTTTGATTAAACGATTCCTTCGTTTGCATCTTCAAGCGTGATTTCTGTGATGTTCATCGCGTGGTCACCGATGCGCTCCAAGTTCGAGAGCATATCGACGAAGAACATCCCGGCTTGACCGTCACACTCGCCTGTGTTCAAGCGGACGACGTGATTTTTACGGAATTGACGTTCAAGCATGTCGAGTTTCGCTTCCATCTCGATGACTTGACGAGCTTCGACCATGTCGCCGCTCGCAAGCGTTTGAAGCGACTTCTCAAGCGTGGAACGAGTCAAATCGTACATCTCCGTCAACTCTTTTTGAGCGTCGGCCGAGAGATTGACGCGCGTTGCCGTCTTATAGTCGATCAACTCGATGATGTTCTCGACGTGATCACCGATTCGTTCAATATCATTGATCGCATGCATGAGTGTCTTGTGTTCTTGTGATTCTTGTTCTGTCAAATCGACAGCGGCAAGCTTCACGAGGTAATCCGTGATTTTTGAGTTGAGTGAGTTGAGCGCGTCTTCGATGTGCGCCGACTTCTCAGCATGTTTCTTATCACCAGTTGCCATATATTTGCGTGCTTCATCGAGACCAAGTTTTGCGAAATCGCCCATGCGGATGACTTCATATTTAGCTTGCTCGACAGCAATTGATGGCGACTGTTGGATGAAGATTGGATCCAAGTGCTGTGCTTTCGTATCGACGATTGAATCTTCCCCTGGTACGAATTTCGTCACGATCCATGCGATCGTTCCGATGAACCAGAACTGGATGAACGTGTTGACGACGTTGAACGTCCCGTGAGCGAAAGCGATTTGCATCTTGTCTTCGATTGCTAAGAGATCTGTGACCCAGTAGATATATTGCGTGAACGGAATCAACAAGATCATGAAGATTGTTGTTCCAATCAAGTTAAAGATAACGTGGGCTGCTGCTGCACGACGGGCCGCGACCGAAGCACCAATCGAAGCAAGAATCGCCGTGATCGTCGTACCGATGTTATCCCCGAACAAGACCGGGAGTGCCGCGTCGAGTTGAATCGATCCACCAGAGTACAATTCTTGCAAGATTCCGATCGTCGCTGATGATGATTGGACGATGACCGTGAAGACCGTACCGACGACGACACCGAGGAACGGGTTGTCACTCATCGATTGCGTCAAATCGATGAAGTATTCGCTCGAACGGAGCGGCTTCATCCCGCTGCCCATGAGTTCAAGACCGTAGAACAGCATCCCGAACCCGAAGAAGATTTGACCTAAGTGTTGCAACTTCTCTTTTTTAAAGAAGAACAGAAGAATCGCACCGATAGCGATAATCGGCAATGCATAGGCGCCGACGTCGAAACCGATGATGAACGCCGTCACCGTCGTTCCAATGTTCGCTCCCATGATGACCCCGATTGCTTGACGGAGTGTCATGAAGCCGGCACTGACAAGACCGACCGTGATGACCGTCGTACCTGACGATGATTGAATTAAGACCGTTACAATGATCCCGGCTAGTACTCCGAGGAACGGATTCGATGTATACTTATCAAGGATGTCGCGCAGGCGGTTACCTGCTGACTTTTGGAGGCCGTCTCCCATCGATTTGATACCGAAGAGGAAGATTCCTAATCCTCCAAAAAACATGAATAACATTTCTTGCAAATTGTATTCCACGATTTTTGTACTCCTTTTGATTGTGAATTAGTTGTGTTTGCTTGGTTTTTATTGCCCTACTCATTATGCCCGCATCACCCATTCGATGTAAACAGGTTTAATGTTAAGGTTTTATTAAACCACTGTATGATTTACGTGTGTTTTACTAGATTTGTACTATAACAGATTGGAGTTAGATTTTATGCTCAAAACGACGTCACAGTTTCTCCGCCACAGCCTCTTCCCGTCCAAGCAGGCGTTACGGTTACGCCTCGCCCCACTCCACGCCTATATGTTGGCGAGTCTCGTCTTAACGGTTGTGGTCACGTTGCTCGATTACATCGTATTACAACCCGATTTCTTTTGGCCGATGTGGATCTTTTTACATGGCTTCGCCATCTTCTTCTTCTATATGGGGTTCGTCGCGCTCAGTGCCCTTCTCGTCCAACTCGCCACGAAATGGCGCACTAAGAAAACGTGGCCGTATCGCCAGGCTTGGCCGTACGCAGTCGCGATGACGATGATTCCAGTCCTCCTCCTGGTTATGTTGTACCATGCCGCGCCTCCATTGACTTGGCTCGGAGTTCTCTTATCCCTCGTCTATTTGATTGTTCCGTTGGGTCATATCCCCGTCAAATCGAAGTCATCAAACAAGCCGGACAACGCACGTTTGCGTTGAACCGGCTTTCTATCGTTATAACGTCGGTGCCAAATCAGATAATACGGTTTGAAGCCGTTGACTTTGTTTGCCTAAGTCGACCCCTGCGCCTTGTAACGTCTGTTGTACGCCCGACCAACCCTCGACGCCTTTATATAATTCGTCTAATTTACGTTCGAGTGCCACGCCGACTTCTTTTAGTTGCTCATTTGCTTCCGCCATATGTAGTAATTGATGTCCGGTGGCAGTCGTTTGCTCGGTGATGGATTGGAACTGCGTCATTTGTCTTCTCATTTCCTGGTCAATGGTTTCAATCCCGCCCTCAACCCGGCGCAACGTCTCGCCTAAATAAAGGATATCTTCTTCGAAGCGTTTCATCTCATTAAATATCTCGGCACGCTCCAAGCGAATGGCTTCGATGGCAGCCACGGCCGACAGTGTCGATTCGTTCGTTACTTTCGCCAACTGACCGACCTCATGGGCGACGACGGAAAATCCTTTTCCGTGTTCTCCAGCCCGTGCCGCTTCAATCGAGGCATTGAGTGCCAACATCTTCGTCGCAGCCGCGACAGACAAAATCTTCTGAAGTGCGTCATCCGCCTGTTCAGACGTCGTTTCACTTTCTAGCAACCGGTTCTGAACCGCACTCGCTTTTCTTGCGAATCGCTCGCTGGCTCCTTTGACAGTCGAGAATGATTCAATCTCTGTCTTAATCGTCTGTTTCAACGCCTCGGCCCGCTGATCAACCGAACCGATCTCTTGTTCGAGCGAACGGACGTGTCCCGCCAAATCTGTAAAGCGGTGCGTCGATTCGTTCGTGAACGACTGATAAGACTGACTCGTCGACGCGACGGTCGCGGCAACTTGTTTGAACCCCGTCACTTGCTCTTGATTCGCTTCAAGTTGTTGCATAAAGACCGGTAGACTCGATTCGAAAGCGGTCGAGGTCTCGAGCATCGTCAACAACGAACGTTTCCATAGCCCGATAAACGTGTTGTACTCTCGTTCCAAACTTCGCATTTCAAACGATTTTGCGTGAAGTTCAACCTCTGAGAACGAACGCGTGGCGACTGATTCGCGAAGCCGGACCGCAAATGCCGTCAACGGCTTGATTTCACGCCGAATCATGAACGAGAATAAGCCAATCATCATAACGAGCATGACCGTGATTGCGACGAGAACAAGTTCTCTTAAATTCCACATCGTGCCGAGCACCGACTGTTTCATGACGACAATCGCATAATGGGCTTTCAACTCGGGAATCGGTGCCGTAACGATAAACACGTCTTTTTGTTCGCTGACACTCACATCGTTCGATATGATGTCGGCCATACGATTCATAAACCGATCCTCGACTTGTCGACCGCTCAATTGCTCGACTTCTGTGTCGCGCAATAAATATTGACTCGCTTCTAGACCATCCGCCGATAGAATGGAAGCCTGTTGCATATACATCGACTTCAACGCCCGATTCAACACTTTTTCATTCGCGACGTACGCCCCATACGTCGTCTTGACCGTTTCGCGGACGACGGTCGCTTCACGATGTAGCCGTTTCTCAACCTCGCTCGTCAACAACTGCTCCGCTTTCAAAGCGAACCAGCCGAACACGGTTAAAAACAGGACGAGCATGACCGGCATCAACGTCCATAGCAAACGTTGACTCATTTTTCTCTCCGGCTGATGATTCCTACTCCATATTCGTTTCATTCGTTCCAACATCATACATTCCACCTTTTCAGACGTCATTTCTTTGAATATATCGGTCCTGAGACGGTGGAAAATTATGAAGCATCTGTTAAGATAACGTTAGCGTTTCGTAAGAGCACACCGATCAAGCGCTTGCCGGGTGCTTTTTCACAAACATTTCGTTATGATAATAAGGAAACCACTCATCTTAAATCGATTGGAACCTTTCCAAAAGAAGGAGATTACGTATATGTCAGAAATTTTGCATCGTTCATTAACCCGTCCGATCCGTGTCGGTAACCTCATCATCGGTGGATCCAATGAAGTCGTCATCCAGTCGATGACGACAACAAAAACTCATGACGTCGAGGCAACCGTCGCTGAGATTTTACGTCTCGAAGAAGCGGGCTGCCAAGTCGTCCGCGTCGCTTGTCCTGACGAGCGTGCGGCTGACGCCCTCGCTGAAATCAAGAGCCGCATCAATATCCCGCTCGTCGTCGATATTCACTTTGACTATAAACTGGCGCTCAAAGCCATCGAGAGCGGTGTCGATAAGATCCGCATCAACCCGGGTAACATCGGCCGCCGCGAGAAAGTTGAAGCGGTCGTCAACGCTGCTAAAGCAAAAGGTATCCCGATTCGAATCGGTGTCAACGCCGGCTCGCTCGAAAAGCAGTTTCTCGAGAAATATGGTTACCCGACGGCCCAAGGGATGGTCGAGAGTGCCATGCACCACGTCAAGATTTTGGAAGATCTCGGCTTCTATAACACGATCATCTCGCTCAAGGCGTCTGACGTAAACCTCGCCCTCGAAGCATACACGCTCGCGGCCAAGACGTTTGACTACCCGCTCCACGTCGGGATCACCGAGTCGGGTCCTCTCTTCTCAGGCTCACTCAAGTCAGCAGCTGGCCTCGGTGCGATTCTCTCGCTCGGTATCGGTTCGACGGTCCGCGTCTCGTTATCGGACGATCCGGTCGAAGAAATCAAAGTTGCCAAAGAAGTGCTCAAATCGTTTGGTCTCGCGGCTAACGCAGCGACACTCATCTCATGCCCAACATGTGGTCGCATTGAAATCGACTTGATTTCGATCGCCAAAGAAGTCGAGGAGTATATCCAAAACATCAACGTCAACATTAAAGTTGCCGTTCTCGGCTGTGCAGTAAACGGACCAGGGGAAGCCCGTGAAGCCGATATCGGGATCGCCGGCGCCCGCAACGAAGGCCTTCTCTTCCGTCACGGGAAAATCATCCGGAAAGTACCGGAAGCCACGATGGTCGAAGAATTGAAAAAAGAAATCGACGCCATCGTCGCCGAAAAATTGGCCGCACGTGAACTCGAAGAGCAAGAGCTCGCCAACCAATCTAACTAATCCTTTGCCCGCTCGGTTGCAACCGAGCGGGCTTTTGGTACAATAAGGGTTATGAGCAAGGAGGGACGAATATGCACATTGGAATTGACCTCGACGGAACCGTCACGGATCCGCAAAGTTGTTTTCATTATATGAACGATGCGCTCGGATACGCCATCGATTATCATCAGGCGACCGAATACGAGCTGCACACTTATACAGATATGACACAAGAGGCGTTTTGGCGCTTCATGATTGAACAAGGTCATGAGGAAGCGATTTATCGTCGCTCACTTCCGCATTCCGAAGTGAACGCCGTCTTATGGAATATGCGCAAGTCGCACCGCCTCCATTACGTCACGGCCCGGAGCGAGGCCGTGCGCGCCGTCACCGAGGAGTGGATTCGACAGCATGAACTCCCACTCGACTCCCTCATCATGACGGGGAGTCATGACAAGGTCGGTGTCGTCAAACAGCTCGACCTCGACTTGTTTATGGAAGACCGCTATGAGAACGCGATCTCCATCCATGAACAGACGTCGATTCCGGTGCTGTTGTTCGACGCCCCGTATAATCGTAAGCCGTTGCCGACCGGCGTGAAACGCATCTCCACGTGGAGCGAGGCCCAGCACATCGTGCGTCACATCGAGACGACGAATTCAATCACCATCTAAAAAAGAGGAATCCACTCGGGATTCCTCTTTTTTAGATGCGTCCGATCGCTTCGATGACATCGGTCGCGAGCACGCTCGCCGGATGAACCTGTTCGCTCGCCTTTCTCGCCGCGAGCGCATGCCAGAGAACCGCTTGCTCATTCGGGGACTTGTCGGCATGGATTCGGTCCGTTCTCGCCCATAACGCGAGCAACATCCCCGTCAACACGTCCCCACTACCACCTTTCGCGAGCGCTGAAGCCTCGACCGTATTAACCGCCCCGGTACCATCCGGATTGACGATGAGGGTAAACGTCCCTTTCAAGATGAGATGGACCCCGTGCGTCATCGCAAATTCTGAGGCAACCTGAAATCGATTCGCTTCGATCTCGTCGACTGATTTATCGATCAAGCGCGCCAGTTCACCCGGATGCGGTGTCAGCGTGAGCGGGCCAGATGCCTCGAGGCGCTCTTTCGTCAGCGCTCCGGCATCGACGATGAGCGGCGCGCTCACGTTGCTGATGAGTGCCCACACTCGCTTGAGACGCTCGTCATCGATGAGGCCAGGACCAATCGCCGTGGCAGCGTAGTCCTTATCCGGTAACTCGTCGATGTCGTAATACATTGCCTCCGGCAAACTCGAGGCGAGCGCGAGCGCCTCATGCGGGATGGCCAGATCGAGCAGACCGACTCCCGTCCGGAGCGCCGACCGCGCCGCCAAGAACGGGGCGCCGATCAAATGACGACTTCCGCCAATCAAGCGACCGTGCCCATACGTATTTTTATGACTATAGGAATCCCGTTCGAGTAGGTTACGGTCAAAGTCTGATTCCGTCAGCACGCGCCATCTTGACGTATGCGGCAGTCCGATCTCAACGACCTCGATTGTGCCGTAATACGGCGCAGTCCGTTTTAAAAACGCGCTTCGCTTATAGCCGTGGAGCGAAAACGTCATCTCCGCCTCAACGGCGTGACCGTCAAAGTTGATTGCGTCGTCACTCGGGACTCCGGACGGGACATCGACGGCTGTGACCGGTGCGGGTTGCTCGCGTATCCATGTGATCACGTCACGAGCCTTACCCGTGACCGGACCATGGAAACCGACTCCGAACAATGCATCGATGACGTGATCGGCGTCTTGCGGCTCATCGCTGACCGTGACAAACTGTCGCGCATACTGTGCATGCCTGCTTCCTTCTGTCGATTTCGGTTCACCGAACGGGGCATAGACAGTGACGGCATGACCTCGTTGCGCCAATTCGCGCGCCACGACCCAACCGTCTCCCCCATTGTTGCCCGCTCCACAGACGATGAGGACGGACGTTCTCGACTTGAAGGTAAGACGTGCCGCCAAGGCCGAGGCCGCCCGCTCCATCAAGACGTCAGCCGGCATGCCATGGCGGAGCGCTGTCTCGTCGGCCTGCTTGATTTCAGCTGCCGTATAAATCATTCCGACTCCCCCTTTCGTGATTCGACAAAAAAGGGATTGCATGAACAATCCCTTTTTGGTCACTTACATTGTTTACAATACCCATAAATCTCAAATTTATGATCGACGACTTCAAAATCAGGGTCGAGCGTCTCGACGTAGCGCATCGGACAGAGTTCGAGCAACTTCGTCTTGCCACAACCTCGACAAATGAGATGGTGATGGTGATGATTCGATCCGCAGGTGACACGGAACGCTTTTTCCCCGTTCAACTCGGTCGCCTCGAGCAGACCTTCTTCGGCGAACGATTTCAAGTTGCGGTACACCGTGTCAAAACTCATCGTCGGATGCTTTGAGCGCATATAATCGAGGATGTCTTTCGCACTGACATAGCGTTCTTCCGCTGCGAGAAAGGCAAACATCTCGATCCGTTTCGGCGTCACTTTGAGCGACGAGGACTGCAAGCGGGCCAACTGTTCAGTTTCCTTCATAGCGAACCTCCTTTTTCCGAGCAATCCCGAATCGCTCGGCCAACATGACGACGGCCAAAATCAAGACGGCGAGCAAAACGATGACACCGCCTGGGGCGACGTCAAGTTCATAGGCGAGCACGAGCCCACCGATTGTCGCGACCTCACCGAAGACGATCGACCAAAGAATCGTCTGTTTAAAGCTGTTTGTGAACCGGAGTGCAGCCGCGACCGGTAACGTAATGAGACTCGATACGAGAAGCGTACCGACGATGCGCATGCTGACGGCGATGACGAGTGCGACGACGAACATGAACAACACATGCAACATCGTGCTCGGCAAGCCGGACACTTTGGCTTGTTCCTCATCGAACGACAAGAACAACAGCTGTTTATAAAACATGACGATGACGAGCAAGGTGATACCGGCCACCGCTAAAATCAACCAAATATCCGACAGACTGACCGCCGAAATCGATCCGAACAACAGCGTCGACAAATCAATTGAAAATCCACGCGATAGCGAAATGAAGATGGCACTAAGCCCCATCCCCGCCGACATCATAATGGGAATCGACAACTCTTGGAAGTGCACATATTTCCCGCGAAGCCAGTTCAGCCCGAGTGCTGCGAGGACGGATACGAGCGTCCCGAGGTAAAGCGGGTTCAACTCGTTGAACAGTAAAACGTACTGTCCGAGAAATAGACTGAACGATATTCCGGCAAGCGTCATGTGGGACAGCGCGTCGGCAATCAAGCTCATCCGTCTGACGACGACAAATGAGCCGATGAGCGGAGCGGTGAACCCGATGACGACGGCTGCGATGAACGCATAACGTAAAAAGCTGTACGTAAACAGATCCGCAATCATGACGTACCTTCATGGACGAGCACTTTGACCGGATATGGCTTGATCGCGGTCAATTCGCCGAGTTCACTATATTCTTTCAATCCACAGTTGCACGCCATCCGTCCGTGGTCGAGATGGACGACTTTCGTGACGAGGTCGGTGACGACGTTCAAGTCATGGGTGACCAGAATGAACGTACATGACGTATGTTCACGCAACAGATGAAGCACTTCGTAGAAGTCGCGCAAATGCTTCTGGTCGACACCGACCGTCGGCTCATCCAAGATCAGCAGGTCCGGCTGATTGACGATGGCCCGGGCGATAAAGACGCGCTGTTGTTGCCCACCAGACAAGCTACCGATCTTCCGATGCCGGAACTGCCACATGTTGACTGTCTCAAGGGCGTTTTGAATGGCCGCCTTATCCTCGATGTTCAAACGCTTGAACAAACCGAGCCGTCCATAGCGGCCCATGGCAACGACTTCCTCGACCGTCACCGGAAAACCCGAGTTAAACGATGCCGCTTTTTGGGAAACGTAACTGATACGGGACTTGTCTTTGAACTGGCCTTGAGGGCGTCCAAACAGTTCCACTGTCCCGGTTTGTGGGGATAACAGGCCGAGAATCGTTCGAATCAATGTCGATTTCCCGGATCCGTTCTCCCCGACGACAGCAACGAAGTCGCCTTGTTTGATATCGATGGACACGTCCTGTAGCGCGGCGGTCCCATCGTAGTGATAGGAAACATGATTTAATTTTACGACGGATGTCGTCATAAGCTACCCTTCTCTCGTGTTATAAATCGTAATCATTTCTACTTGCTTGGCGTCTGTATTATACAGAATATCAGGCGAGGCTTCAAGTATGAGGCGATGAGAGAGGATGGTCGGTCCGTCCGTATGAAATGCATATGTCTTTTCAGGATCTTCGTTGTACACTAGAGATAACGCAGAGGGGGTTTTTCCGTGGAGAAAAAGCTAGCAGTCATCGATATCGGATCGAACTCGATTCGAAACGTCATCTTTGAAGTGAACGGGCACGGCCAATATTTCGAACGGCTGAACGTAAAAGAAGTGGCCCGGTTATCGAGTCATATTACCGACGACAATGAACTGTCCGATTCCGGCATCGAGGCGCTCATCGAGACGCTCAACCATTTCCGCTGGTTGAACGATCATCATGGAGTGAAAGAAGTACTGCCGGTCGCGACAGCCGCCATCCGTAACGCCAGCAATTCTGAAGCCATCTTAGAGGAAGTGCGACAGGCGACAGGGATGGAGATTCGACTGTTGAGCGATTATGAAGAAGCCTTTTACGGCTATTCAGCCATCGTCAATTCGACGTATATCGAGGATGGCTATTCGGTCGACATCGGCGGCGGTTCGATGGAAGTGACGTACTTCAAAGACCGTGAACTCGTCTTCTATCACAGTTTTCCATTCGGCGCCGTCACGTTGACTGAAGACTTCATGAAAGGTGACACGCTCTCAAAAGACGAGCGCAAGCAACTGACGTCGTTTTTGAAGAAGTCGTTCAAAGACATCGACTGGCTCGTGCCGCATGGCATTCCGCTCGTCGGAGTCGGAGGGACCGCTCGAAACCTCGTCCGGGTCGAACAGTCGCTGTCGTTGTTCCCGCTCGAAGGCATCCATCAATACACGATCGGAGCTGACCGCTTGCATGAAGTCGTCGATGAGCTCATCGATATGTCGAGTAAACAGTTGGGCCGGCTTGACGGGTTGTCGAAAGACCGAATCGATATCATCGCCCCGGCTGTGACCGCCATCGATGAACTGGCGAAATATTTGAAAGTGCCCGAGTTCATGATGAGCAACAACGGGTTGCGCGAGGGATTATTCTACGAATATTACTTAAAAGAAAACAACCGTGTCCGCTTCGGCGACGTCAAAGAGGAAAGTTTCCGTCACTTCGAGAAACAGTATGACGTCGACCCAATCCGGCACAAACATTTGATTCACTTGGCCCGTCAAATTTATACCGGCCTGATTGAAACAAAGACGATCAAACCGAAACCGTTCGAACCCGGCCTGTTAGAAGGGGCCTGTCGCCTCGCCTACGTCGGGGAATACATCGACCATAACAACAAGAGTGACCATACGTTCCACTTGATCACGACGAACGACTTTAAAGGGATGAACAATGAGGACCGGCTCGCACTCGCCTTGGTGACGTCATATAAATCGCGCCGCCTGCTCGAACAACACATCGAGGGCTTCCCGGAATGGTTCGACTCGAAGATGTTGAAGAGCTTAGAGCTGCTCGGCTCGATCGTCAAACTCGTCGATGCGCTCGACTTGACCGAACGTCAAGTCGTCGAGGACATCGACGTCTCTTCGACGGACGAGGGACTCGTCTTCACGCTTCATACGCACAGCTCGCCGCGTTTTGAAGTCCAGCGCGGCATCCGTCATAAAAAACATTTGGAACGTGCCATCGACCAAACTATCGAGTTACGTGTAGAGGAGAGAGATTCATGACCATCTACTTACCCGAACATTTCAATAACCGCGAGCTCAGTTGGCTGAGCTTCAACGAACGCGTCCTCCAAGAAGCGATGGACGAACGCAACCCGCTCATGGAACGGTTGAAGTTTCTCGGCATCTTCAGTTCGAACCTCGACGAGTTTTACATGGTCCGTTTCGGCGGATTGAAAGATGAAGTGCTCGCCGGCTTCAACCGTCCGGAAGACAAGGCCGGGTTGACACCGAAACAGCAAATCAAAGCCATCTCCATCAAAGCTCAGGAACTCGTGGAGGTCCAGTACGCGACATATAAGAAAATCGTCAAACAGCTCGCCTCGGAGAACGTCCGCTTCCTACGCCCGAAACATTTGAACAAAGAACAGCTCGACTTCGTCAAGTTATACTTCCGGACCCACGTCTTCCCGGTGTTGACGCCGATTGCCGTCGACGCTTATCGACCGTTCCCGATGCTGTTGTCCAAATCACTCAATATCGCCGTCGAGATCGCCTCGACCGATGAAGGCAAAAAACGACTCGCCCTCGTCCAGGTACCTGCCGTGTTGCCGCGTTATCTCGAATTGCCGACAGAGGACGAGGACCATACTGATTTGATGTTGCTCGAGGACGTCATCATCCAGTTCATCGACTCGCTGTTCAAAGGTTTTGAAGTCGAGTCGACGATGCCGTTCCGGATCACACGGAACGCGGATATGCCGTTCCATGAGGAAGGAAGCCGCGACGTCCTTAAACAGATTGAAAAAGAGTTGAAGAAACGGCGTTATGGTGTCGCGATACGCCTTGAGGTTCAGCAACGGTCGCTCAGTAAAGAGCTATTGTTCATGCTTCAAGACGTGCTCGACTTGCATGACCGCGACATCTTCCTCGTCGACGGCCCGATCGATTTGACGTTCCTGTTTGGGGTGTATAACAAGATTGGTATCGAATACGATGACATGATCAATGAGACGCTCATCCCGTTCGTCCCAGAAGGACTCGAGCCGGGGAAAGACTTGTTCCAAGCGTTACTCAAACGCGACTATTTGCTCCACCACCCGTACCATTCGTTCGACCCGATCGTCCGCTTCATCGCCCAAGCCGCCAAAGACCCGAACGTGCTCGCCATCAAGCAGACGCTCTATCGTGTCTCTGGTGACTCACCGATTATCAAGGCGTTGACCGACGCCGCCGAGAGCGGGAAACAAGTGACCGTTCTTGTCGAATTGAAGGCCCGGTTCGACGAGGAGAAGAACATCCAATGGGCGAAACAGCTTGAGAAGGCCGGCGCCCACGTCATTTATGGCTATAAGGAGTTGAAGACCCACTCGAAGATCACGCTCGTCGTCCGCATCTTAGAAGGCGGGGTGCTGCAGCGGTTCGTTCATCTCGGTACCGGCAACTATAACGACTCGACCGCCAAACTGTACACAGACATCGGTTTGTTGACGACAAATGAAGAACTCGCCGAAGATGCGACCAACTTCTTCAACTGGCTCTCCGGTTACGGCGAACGCCCGTCATGGCACAAGTTCGAGACGTCACCGGACGACATGCACGACTTCTTCCTTCAAAAGATTGACGAAGAGATTAAACTGCATGAGAAATACGGGAACGGTCGCATCGTCGCCAAGATGAACTCGATCACCGACAAACCAATCATCACAAAACTGTATGACGCCTCACAGGCCGGGGTCAAAATCGATTTGATCATCCGTGGCATCTGTTGTTTACGTCCCGGGATTAAAGGCATCTCGGATAATATCCGCGTCGTGTCCATCATTGACCGGTATTTGGAGCACTCGCGCATCTTCTACTTCTATCAAAACGGGAAAGAAGACTTGTATTGCTCATCGGCCGACTGGATGACGCGCAACATGCGCAAACGGATCGAGATCCTCTTCCCGATTCTTGACGCGGGACACAAGTCATACATCAAAGATATGCTCGCGCTGCAACTCGTCGATAACGTGAAAGCGAGAATCCAGCGTGCTGACGGCAGTTACGTCTATTTGAAACAAGAGGCCGGACAAGAGCGCATCCAATCACAAATCATCATCCATCAATACACGGGCGGACGTTGGAACAACATCCCGAGCGTGTTTGAGCGCGAACCGTCGAACTGGGCCGAACGGGAAGTCCTCCGCTTGCGAGCCGAAAACGAGAAAATGACAGATGACTGATGTTAGACTTCTCAAACGAGAATGAACATTGTATAATGAACTCGGTTACCTGTTAGTTAAGCGTTTTCATTTCGATTATGGAGGAATCATTCATGCAAGAAATCCTATTGTCATTGCTCGCTGGTCTCATTTGTGGCATGATTTTCACGGCCTTGAAGTTGCCGCTCCCTGCCCCGCCGGTCTTACCGGGCGTCATCGGCATCTTCGGTGTGTTTCTTGGGATGAAAGTATATCAATTCGCACTCGCGAACTGGCCCTTTTAATTCAAAAAACGAAGCCCGCGGGCTTCGTTTTTTTTATAGATTATAATGTCTCGCTTTGTGACACGTCGGGCAGAGCCACGTGCCGCTCCCTGCTTCGAGATGATACTCCATCAAACGAATGCCGATCGGCCCGAAACGGTTCATGTCATCCCCGCACGCTTCACAGATGGCCATCGGGGCGAGCTGTGACACTGCCTGCTCTTCGGTCAAGTGGGCAGTGAACGTCTCCCGGGTCCACTTGGCAGACGGGACGCGGTACCCTTGCTCCCATTTGGTACGGATGACGGCGTCCGTGTCTTCCTCGTACATACCTGATTGAAGCAACGGATGATGGAAATCAAGACCGACCACGTCGACGAGGCTATACGCCTTCGCCTCTGGTACCGCCTCCGTCCGCCAATAGCGGTCGGCCGGGCGCTTGGTCATCTCGACGAGCATGACTTCGACTTCAGCCACGATACCGTATCCGAGAATCTCAATCCAAGCTGTCCCCTCTTCGAGCCGGCCTTCCACATAGAACGGGCTCGCTTCCTGAAAGTAGATCGGGAGCGCGGACCAGACATCATACTCGTTCGGATCGATTCGGATGATGTTCATCTTACTGGTGCGCGAGCGTGAACTGTTCGCGCCATTCGGCATCGAATCGGTTCGCCCGGAACATCTCGATCTCTTGTTTGTATGGTGCCACTTTCGTCTTCTCACTGATCGGGATATACGGCGTCTCCAAAATTTTTGGCAAGTGGGTGAACGCCTCGTGGTGGATGATCCGGTTCAACGTGTCGAAGCCGATTTCGCCATAGCCGATATTCTCGTGACGATCTTTTTTCGCGCCGCGCACGTTCTTCGAATCGTTGACGTGGATGACGCCGAGACGGTCCAGTCCGACGATTTGGTCGAACTGTTCAATGACACCGTCCAAATCGCCGACGAGGTCATAACCCGCGTCATGAACGTGACATGTGTCGAAACAGACCGAGAGCCGGTCGTTGTGTGTCACCCCGTCGATGATCGTTGCCAGTTCTTCGAACGTCTTGCCGAGTTCGCTGCCTTTTCCAGCCATCGTCTCAAGTGCGATTTTCACGGTCTCGTCACCGGTGAGCACCTCGTTCAAGCCTTCGATGATGCGGGCCAAGCCGACGTCTTCCCCTGCACCGACATGCGCGCCCGGGTGAAGGACGACGTGACGTGCGACTTGGAGCGCTTCGGCCCGTTTGATTTCGGCGGCCAAAAACGAGACGGCGAGTTCGAACGTCTCCGGTTTCGTCGTGTTGCCCAAGTTGATGATATAAGGGGCATGGACGACGATCTCATCGATGTCGTGCGCCGCCATATGGGCGAGCGCCGCCTCGATATTCAAATCCTCGATTGGCTTGCGCCGTGTGTTTTGGGGCGCACCCGTATATACCATCATCGTGTTAGCGCCGTATGAGACGGCTTCTTCACTGCCAGCGAGCAACATTTTCTTACCGGATACAGAAACGTGGGAACCAATTTTTAACATAGTCATTTCTCCTTCATTCTCATCTGTCCTTAGTGTACACAAAAAGAAGAATCGACTCCACGAAGTCGATTCTTCTTTTGCTTAGCGTCGGTTCTTTTTACGAACTTCGCGACGTTCCTTACGTTGGCTCTGCATATGCTCACGTGAGGCCGTCTCTTTCAATTTATACTTGAACTTCTTCTTGTAACCAGGTTTGACCTTTTTCTTCGCCTTCTTGATTTCGCCCGCCATCCGGCTGTGCGCCGTTTGCGAGACTTTCATCTTCCGGTCGGTCGTGCGGCGTTTGCGTGTCTTGATCTCTTGAAGCGATCCGTTCTTCAAATCGACGTGCTTGAACGTGAATCCACGCTCTTCGAGTCGATTGATTGGACCGTTCTCGTGATCTTCATACAGCGTGTACGCTTCGCCAGTCTCACCAGCGCGGCCCGTCCGGCCGACACGGTGCGTATAGAAGTCGAGGTCTTTCGGAATGCCGAAGTTGATGATGTGCGACACACCTTTAATATCGATGCCGCGCGCCGCCAAGTCGGTAGCAATCACGAACTGATATTTCGCGTCGTTGATGTCTTTGATCGCTTGCTTCCGGCGACGGGCTTGCATATCCCCATGAAGCGTGCCGACGTTGAGTCCCGCCTCGCGGAACGACGTCTCCAACTCATCCGCATCTTGTTTCGTGTTCGTGAACACGAGACAGACGAACGGGTTGATCGCTTTTGCGATGTCGACCGTCAATGCCTTGCGGTCACGGTGACGGACCGGGATGACGTGATGCTTGATTTTCGGAACGACGCGGTGCTCTTCACTCGCTTCCGCATAACGCGGGTCATGCAAATATTTCTTCAAGAACGGTTGTAGCTTCTCAGGAATCGTCGCTGAGAAAACCATCGTTTGAAGTTTCTCTGGCAACGCCTGCGCGATGCGGTCGACTTCAGGCAAGAAGCCCATGTCGAGCATTTGGTCGGCTTCATCGACGACGAAATGCGTGACTTTGTGCGGGAATAACGCTTGGACTTTCATCAAGTCGAGTAGACGACCTGGTGTCCCGATGATCAGTTGTGGTGGGTTTTTCATCTTGTCGATTTGTCGTTCCCGGTCAGTTCCTCCGACAATCAGACTTGTTTTAATGTAGTCCGGCTGTTTGACGAGGAGCGTTTTCAACTCTTCGTGAATCTGCCAAGCGAGTTCGCGCGTCGGTGCGACGACGATGGCTTGGACCGATTCTTCTTTCGGATCGATCGCTTCTAAAATAGGTAAGAGGAACGCAAGCGTCTTCCCCGTCCCGGTTTGTGATTTCCCAATGATATCGCGGCCATTCATCGCAGCCGGAATAATCCGGGCTTGAATGTCCGTCGGTACTGTGATGCGCTTTTCTGTCAAGGCATCGACGATAAACGGTAACAATTTGAACTGTTGGAAGCTGTTCAATCGATACACCTCCTGTTTCTTTCCACTTTTCCTAGCATAGCGGAATCTAATCATTTGTCAATTAATCTTTTGCGAGCCCTTCGTACAAATAGCTCGACGAATAGTAGTGTGACGCAATTTTCTTGCCGTTCAAATGATGTTCGAGCGCCTTGAATCCGACCTCGATCATTTCGTTCGGTGATTGGACGACGGTCGCATCGACTTTCCCGCTATGAATCAGCGGATAAATGCCGGTCACACCGTCGACCGATACGAGCGTTTTGTCACTGAGGCCATGGCTTTCGAGGGCCCGGACGACACCGAACGTATTGTCATCATTGTGAGAAAAGACGGCATCGAACGGAATACCGGCATCGAGCCACCGAGACATCTCGATCTCGGCTTGGAACGTGTCGTAATTACCCGTGATCGAGGCGACGACTTGCAGGTTGTCGTTGGCCTTGTCATATTCCGTCAACCCGAGGCTCCGATCGATCGTCGAACGGACTTTGGCGGTCCCTCTCACTTCGACGACACGAATCGGACGGTCGAGCCCGGCGTGTTGGGCGGCGATATGGTTCGCTGCCATCCGGCCGATCTCGACGTTATCGGACATGACCGACGTCAAGACGCTGTCATGGTCGATCATCCGATCGATGGCGATAATCGGAATACCCTCCCGTTCGGCCCGTTCGAGCGATGGCCGGATGAATGCTTCATCGAGCGTCGTCACGAAAATCGCTTCGACCCCGCGGTCGATCAGCGCGTCCAATTTTTCTTTCTCCAGGACACGGGAATCCTCACTCGTCGTCGGGACAGGGATAAAACCTTTTTGATTCGCCGTCCGGACGAACGCGGCCAACAGTTTATTGGCATGCTCATGCTTTTCACTGACGAATACGAAACCGACTTCATTATTTTCTCTCGCCCGTTCCGGTAATTGGATTGACGTAATCAATAGAATCGATAGCGCCCAGACGATCGGCAGCCAAAGCCAGTAATGTTTGAACCCTTTCGTCATGGGTGCGACCGCCTTGGGATTTTAATCATCATGGCCGTACCTTCTCCTTCAACACTTTCAATTTCCATGTGACCGTTCACGGCTTTCAAGTATTCCCGAATCATGTAGAGCCCTAAGCCGTTGCCGTTCTCTTTCGTTGTATAAAACGCGGACCCGACCGACTTGACTTGAGATTCGGTCATCCCGATCCCATTGTCTTCGATCAAGAAGCGGTAGTCCCGTTCCGTGAATTGAATCGTGACCGTCACGACGCCGTCGGCACCTTTCGTATCGACGGCCTCGACCGCGTTTTTGAACAAGTTATAGATGATTTGGACGAGCATGTCGTTCGAACAGTAAAACGGCGGCATGTCGTTCGGGACGTTCAACTCCCAGTTCGTGACCCGCTTATAGCATTCGGCGTCGAGCAAGAATTCGAGACGTTTCGCAAACTCGGTCATGTCGAGCCACTCTTCTTGTAGCTTCGCCTGGTCGGGCTTCGCGAGCGTGAGCATCGTCGTGATCAAATGGTTGGCCCGATCAAGTTCTGAAAGCGCGAGATCGAGCATGTCGCTGCTACTGTGCCCTTCTTTCACCATCTGCAACGTGATTTGGACCGGCGTGAGCGGATTGCGAATCTCGTGGGCAATCCCTGCCGCGAGCTGTCCGAGCGAGGCGAGCTTCTCTTGCTGCAACAATAGTTGCTGTTGACTGAGCTGTTCGCGTCGGGCCGTCTCCATACGGCGGGAATAATCGTTGTACGTATCGAGCAGCGTCTCGACTTCTTTGGAGCCGGTCCGTTCGAGTTGGATCGGTTCGAGCGACTGTTGTTTCTTGATATTTTGCACAAGTTCAAGCAGCGGACTTGTCAACGTCTTCGACAACAGTAGACCGACCATGATACTCAAGAAGAATGTCACGAGCGTAATCATCAAGTATTGCCAACGCGTCGCGTACACCGCTTCGTAGACCGAATCGGTACTATGCTTTGCAAGGACGCTCCATCCGTTGACACGCGCATCGGGCTCAAACATGAGGACATCGTCTTTCGTACTGAACACCGAACGGACGTCGTAGGCGTCCGTCGCTTCGATGATGGACCGGGACAAACGCCGTTCTGCGTCCGTGACGAGATTGAACGAGGTCGACAATACTTCGCCCCGTTCATTCAACAAGTAGAGAATCATGTCATCATTCGCCGATTCAAGCATCCGACGATATAAATCTGAATTGAGCACGCTGATACTACCGCCGAACATCCCGATCATCCGGTTGTCTTCAAGCACCGGTACGTATAAATACGTCCCGACGTCACCCGAAATCGAAATCGGGTCACTCATAAACAAGTCGTTCCTGCCGCCGGTGAGCACCTCTTTAAATTTCGGATCACTCTTGAGCGTCAGCGCCGGTACTTGGCGTTGCGAGTACCACGTGAACGCATCGCCTTCTAAATCGTAATAAAAAATCGAGGTGAAGCTCGTCCGCTGATTCAAATAACCGGTGCGGATCCGCTCTTCGATATACGTCTCATTCCCGACGTAAGCACCGAGATAGACCAAGTCTTCGTATAGTTTACCGAGCCGCGTCTCCAGGTTTTCAATACTCCCGTCAATCGCGTAGTCGAATTGTTCTTTCGCCAGTTCTTCCGCGCGGGACACCGTCACGCGGTCGGCAGAGAAGGCTAATGAAGAGATGACAAGTCCTAGTATAATGAAGATAATGAATGTAATCTGAAAGAAGTACGATTTTCGAACTTCAAGCAATGTTCTTAGGCGTTCCACGGTGTCCCTCCTTTCTAACCTTAAGATTATAGCATGAATACACGGAAATCTTTTCGTATTTTCGAAACAATGTTAGACTAATACGTATGAAAGCATCGCGAAAGGAGCGTTCCTTACAAAATGAAAGTTAAAAAAATTAGTCCACGCGGATATTGCTACGGCGTCGTCGATGCCATGAAGCTCGCCAACGAAGCTGTGGCCAACCCAGATTTACCGCGTCCTATCCATATACTCGGCATGATTGTCCATAACCGTCATGTCACCCAAGCATTCGAGGAACTCGGCGTCAAGACGGTCGACGGTGAGGATCGAATGAAAGCGCTCGAGACAATTGATCGTGGAACGGTCGTCTTTACCGCCCACGGCATCTCACCGCTCGTGCGTAAGCGTGCCATTGAGAAAGGCTTGACGATTGTCGATGCCTCGTGCCCGGATGTACTGGTCACCCACGATTTGATTCGCGAAAAGACAGCTGTCGGCTATGAAGTCATCTACATCGGCAAGCATGGCCACCCGGAACCGGAAGGCGCGATGGGCGTCGCTCCAGGAAAAGTTCATCTCGTCCAATACGAGAGTGACTTCGAGGCGCTCCCGGCTCACCTGTATGATGCAAAAATTCTCGTCACGAACCAGACGACGATGAGCCAATGGGACGTCTCGGCCTTGATTGAGATGATTCAAGAACGGTATCCTCATGTCGAGGTCCACAACGAGATCTGTAACGCGACCCAAGTCCGGCAAGAAGCTGTCGCTGAACAAGCCGGTGACTGTGAACTATTGATCGTCGTCGGTGACCCGAAGTCGAACAACTCGAACCGTTTGGCCCAGGTATCGAAAGAGATTGCAGGCACGAGCGCCTACCGCATCGGCGACTTGAGCGAACTCGACCTGGCTTGGCTCGAAGGTGTCGAAACGGTCGCCGTCACGTCAGGCGCGTCGACACCGACACCAATCACAAAAAAAGTCATCGACTTCTTGACCCAATATGACCCGCTCGATTTGAGCACGCACGATAAGACGCCATATCTTGAACTGCGCAGCATTCTTCCGAAAGTGAAGGCGCTCCGTAAATGACATGAACCCCCGTCCTCTCCCGAGGACGGGGGTTTTTCGTTTAATCATCAGTAGAAGCGGAACGGGTTTGTATCGGCTTCCGAAACAAACAATTCGACATCGAGTTTCGCACGTTCACACTTCTCGCGCATCACGTCGACGACGCCTTGCTTCATCACGCTCTCCACGTGATGACCCGGGTCGACGACAGAAAGTCCGAGCGCCATTGCATCGTGGGCCACATGGAAGTACAGGTCGCCCGTCACATACGCATCCGCACCTTTGAAATGGGCTGCCGATACGTATTTATTCCCGTCCCCGCCGAGCACCGCCACTTTCTCGATGATCCGGTTCGGATCGCCGACGACACGGACGGCTTCGACGTCAAAGCTCGTCTTGACGTGTTCGGCGAACGCGGCGAGTGTGAGAGGCACCTCGAGACGTCCGATACGACCGAGGCCGAACACGGGCCCGTCAATGTCGTCACGAATCAAATCGTAGGCCACCTCTTCGTATGGATGCGCGTCCGTCATCGCCTTAAGCACTCTTTTCTTTTGGCTCTCCGTGACAATCGTCTCGATTTTCACTTCTTCGACACGCTCCGTCTTGCCATGCTGACCGAGGTACGGGTCGGACCCGGCAAGCGGAGTAAACTGCCCTTCTCCTGAAACAGTGAACTGGCAGTCCCCATAATCCCCAATTCGGCCGGCGCCGGCACGTCCTAGCGCATCCGAGACGGCGGTCCGATGGGTCACCGGAACGAAGACGGACAGCTTATACACCGGTTCTTCATAAGTTGGAATGAGTACCATCGGGTCGACGAGTCCAAGTGCCTGACTCATCCAATCGTTGACCCCGCCCTGACAGACGTCCAAGTTCGTATGGGCGACATAGACGGCAATGTCATGCCGAATGCATTTCATAACGATCCGGCCAGCGGCACTGCAATCGTTCACTTGCGCAAGCGCGCTGAAAATGGGTGGGTGATGGGCGATAATCAAATCGACGTCTCGCTCGATCGCTTCATCAACGACCGATTCGAGCACGTCTAGCGTCACCATGACTCGTCGTACCGGTTTATTCAACGTACCGATTTGAAGACCAATTTTATCGCCCTCGACCGCGAGATGTTTCGGGGCGAACTCCTCAAACAATTGAATGACATGATTTCCGTTCGCCATCAGTTGCTCACCTCTCTCATTTTGTCACGCAGCGTCTTGAACTCCTCCTGTTTGCGGATGAGCGCTTCGGTTTGGGCACCTGCCGCCATCTGACCGAGCACGTAATCGAGCTTGTCCGCCTCGCGGCCCCATTTCATTTTGAACGCCTCTGGGCGTGTCGTGAGCAAGTACGGTCCGAACATGAGCTGCCACGCGCGTTCTGTGTCATCTAGGCTATAGCACGTCTCCGTGCCACGTTCGCCGACGAGAATCTCGTATACTTTGTCATTCTCTTCAACGATTGATTCCGCGACTAGGACGAATCCTGCGTCGAGCAACCATTCGCGGACGTGTTGCCCGTCCACGTTCGGTTGCAGGACGAGCCGTTCGACCGCTCCTAACTTGTCACGGCCGCTCTCTAAAATCGACCGAATCAAACTTCCGCCCATCCCGCAAATCGAGATGCATGTCGCCTCATCTGCTTCGAGGACGGCGAGCCCGTCACCGAGACGGACGTCGATGTTTTCGGTCGCCCCGATGAGCTCGACTTGAGCTTTGGCCGCTTCCATCGGTCCACGGTTCACTTCGCCTGCGATGGCGCGGTCGACGATGCCTTGCTGAACGAGATAGCATGGCACGTAGGCGTGGTCAGAGCCGATGTCCGCCACTACACTGCCTTTCGGAATGAAATCGACGACTTGCTTCAGTCGGCGGTCTAACGTCACTTGTTCTTGCATAGGGACAACTCCTTTTTCTACTTCTTCACTATTAGGGTAACGAATATTTATATCCAGGACAATAAAAAACGTACCCCAGAAGGAGTACGTTTCACCCTTATTGTTCGAGCAACCAAGTCGCGAGTACGTCTGCTTCTTCGGCAGTCGCGAGACCGGCTGGCATTGCACCTTTACCGTTGACGATGATGTTTGTGATCTCTTCCGCCGATAAACGTTCGCCGACGCCTGTCAACGCAGGACCGACGCCACCTTCGAGATTTCCACCGTGGCAACCTGTGCAGCCTTTCGCCGCGTACAAGTCTTCCGGGTTCATCTCAGTGACCGACGGACCTTCAGCAGCCTGCTGAGCTTGGTTCACGCCAAAATACGATAATGAGACCATGGCAATGATTGCGACGATCGCGATCGCTGCAAACGGTAACAATGGATTACGCATTGTATTTCCCCCTCATGTTCATTCCAAATTTCTACCCATCACTATTTTACTCAAAAAATAATAAAGAAGGAAGGAAAATCACTCATTTTCCTTCCTTTCTTCTAAAACTTCACATTTTATTCAAAAACACAATTAATCAAGGAAGTCTTTCAAGCGTTTCGAACGGCTCGGGTGACGGAGCTTCCGGAGCGCCTTCGCCTCGATTTGACGAATCCGCTCGCGGGTGACGCCGAACACTTTCCCGACTTCTTCGAGCGTGCGCGTACGGCCATCATCGAGACCGAAACGGAGACGGAGTACGTTTTCTTCGCGGTCCGTGAGCGTGTCGAGCACGTCTTCGAGCTGTTCTTTGAGTAGCTCATAGGCAGCGGCGTCTTGCGGTGCCATCGCATCTTGGTCTTCGATGAAGTCGCCGAGGTGCGAATCATCCTCTTCCCCGATTGGTGTCTCGAGCGAGACAGGCTCTTGGGCGATTTTCAAGATTTCACGCACTTTTTCAGGTGTGAGTTCCATCTCTTTGGCGATTTCTTCAGGTGCCGGTTCGCGCCCGAGGTCTTGCAACAGTTGACGTTGAACACGAATCAACTTGTTGATCGTCTCGACCATGTGGACCGGGATCCGGATTGTCCGAGCTTGGTCGGCGATGGCGCGGGTGATAGCTTGACGAATCCACCACGTCGCGTACGTCGAGAACTTGAACCCTTTCATGTAGTCGAACTTCTCGACGGCTTTAATGAGGCCCATGTTTCCTTCTTGAATCAAGTCAAGGAAGAGCATACCGCGCCCGACATAACGTTTCGCGATTGAGACGACGAGACGGAGGTTGGCTTCGGCAAGACGTTTCTTCGCCTCTTCGTCCCCTTGTTCAATCCGTTTCGCGAGTTCGGTCTCATCTTTCGCACTGAGGAGATCGACGCGGCCGATCTCTTTCAAATACATGCGGACCGGGTCGTTGATCTTAATACCTGGCGGGACGGACAAGTCGTTCAAATCGACCTCTTCGTCCTCTTTTTTGGTTGGTGTTTCTTCGGCATCGGCCGCATCTTCTGTGACGCGGATATCTTTACCTTCTAAGTCTTCAATGAAGTTATCGATAAAGTCCGAATCCACCTCGAAATGGCTGAGGCGATCTTGGATTGCTTGCATGGATACGACGCCTTTTTTCTTACCTAATTTCTCGAGTTCGTCTATGGCGTTAAATAAGTCCTCTTTTTTCTTCTCTGCCATCTAGCAGTTCAACTCCTTCCAAACTTCCTTCACGTTCATCGTTCACGAAGACGACGACTCCGGGTAATCAATTCTTGTAACTTGGATGCCTGGTCTACTATACTTTCGGCATCTTGTCCGATTTCCCTTTTCGCTCGTTCGATTTGACGCTGTTCCTCATAACTGTTTATGACCTTAATGTATTCATCTAAAACCTCTTCGGTCAGTTCGTCCGGTGCGGACATGAGCCGAATCTCGGCATACCGATTCGCATAGTCCGGACGTTGGTCACAATAGCGCTCCATGAACGGGGGCGCCACTTGTTCGAATTCTTCATGCGTCATGTCCTCCGAGACGATCTCATAGAGGGCCGTCGCCAGCATGCGATGCACTTCGTCCTGATAGGCTAGCCCGAGGCGGTCCCTGACGAAGCGGACCCGCTCCGGACCACTCAGCATGGCCCGAAGCAACAGCTTTTCGGCTTTGACATAACGCGGTTCATTCGTCTTAGATGAACGCCGGCGAACCGGTTCAGCCTCCGGCACTCGTTGGGGGGCGATTTCTTTCGGTCTTGTCGAGGGCATCCGTGACAACAATGTCTCGACTGGAATCTCAAATTCGTCGGCCAGCTTTCTCACATATAAATCACGTCGAATCGAATTGTCCGTTTTACTGATTTCCACAAGCATAGATTCAATAAATCGAATCCGTTCTCCTTCTCGATTCATGTTTTTCCCACGCCGTAGCGTCCGGTTCATGAAATCGAGGACGGATAAACGCTCCGATTCGACAAGTCTGTGCCACTGCTCCGCCCCGTTCGTCCGAATATAATCATCCGGGTCGGTCTTCTCAGGTAACATCAGCACCTGGACATCGAGCGGGTAGCCCTCGAGCAAGCGGACGACTTTCATCGTCGCTTCTTGCCCAGCCGTATCACCGTCATAACAGATGATCACTTCTTCGACCATGCGTGCTAACGCACGGGCATGCTGCGTCGAAAACGCCGTCCCGAGCGACGCGACGACTTCCTTCGTCCCGGCTTGCGCGACTTGCAAGACGTCGACGTTCCCTTCCACGAGCACGACCCGTTTTTGCTTTCGCATCGTGGCCCGTGCCTGTGAAAAGCCGAAGAGGAGTTCGCTCTTGTTGAACAAGGGCGTATCCGCTGTGTTGACGTACTTTGGCTGTCGCTCATCGATCGCCCGTCCGCTAAATCCGACGATGGTGCCGTCTCGATCCGCAATCGGAAAGACGACTCTGCCTTCAAACCGGTCAAAATATTCACCGGACCTTGACTTAGAAATCAACCCCGCCTCCACCATGACCTCGAGGTCGAAACCTCTTCGTTCCAGTGAATCAACGGTAAAACGGCGATGATCAGGCGCATACCCGATCTTATACTGTCCGATCGTCGTCTCCTGTAGACCGCGCGCTTGCAAATACGTCAATCCGACTTCGCCCGCTTCGGTCTTCATCAACACTTCATGATACAAATCCGCCACGACACGATGGGCATCGCGCATCTGTTTACGAATGACTTGGTCTCGTGACAACTCCTCATCGCCAGACACCCCGCCCTCGATGGCGATGTTCGCCCGCGTCGCGAGACGTTCAATCGTCTCAGGGAACGACAAACCTTCTGTCTCCATGACGAACGTAAATACGTTCCCGCCGGCTCCACATCCAAAACAATGGTACATCCCTTTTTCCGGGGACACGGAGAACGATGGACTGTTCTCCGAGTGGAACGGACAGAGACCGACGAGGCGATGGCCTTGCTTCTTCAATTCAACGCGTTCACTGATTAAATCAACGATATCTGTGGCTTGTTTCACTTCCGCAATGACTTCATCCGGTATTCGCGGCAACTCGACCACTCCCTATCCAAACTCGCAACGAAACGGAACGCTCACCACGTTCCGTTTCACTGTAATGTCAGTACTCTATTATACCGTTAACACCAGTCGATTACTAATCCGAGTACTCAATCGTCTTTCGATTGGTCGAGCATCCGTAAAATGATGCCTGCCGTCTCTTCGACGGCTTTGTTCGTCACGTCGATGACCTCGCAACCGATTCGTTCGTAAATCCCTCGGGCATACTCGAGTTCACGATTGATGCGTTCGAGTTGGGCGTAGTCGGCCTCCGGTTTCAAACCGAGCGACTTCAACCGTTCCATCCGAATCGAAATCAACTTATCCGGCGAGATGATCAACCCGACGCACTTGTCAGGCGGCAAATCGAACAGTTCTTCCGGCGGGCGTGATTCCGGCACGAGCGGTACGTTGGCGACCTTATACCGCTTCAACGCCAAATATTGTGAGAGCGGCGTCTTGGATGTGCGTGATACGCCGACGAGGACGATATCAGCTTTTTTCAAGCCTCTTGGGTCACGTCCGTCGTCGTACTTGACCGCGAACTCCATCGCTTCGATTTTCCGGAAGTAATCCTCATCGAGACGATAGATGAGTCCCGGTTTCTCGCGCGGACTCTCTCCGAGTTGACCGGCGAGCACGTCGAGTAAGTCGCCGAGCAAGTCGACCGTCTTCACGTCATGCTCTCGTCCGAGTTGAACGAGGAGGGCACGATGCTCTTCGTTGACCAACGTGAAGGCGATGACTGCTCCTTGGGCACGCGCTTGTGTCACGACATCGTGAATCGTCTGTTCATCTTCCACGAACGGAATTCTAAGCGTCTCAATCGCATTCTCGTGGAACTGGATGCTCGCGGCGCGGACGACGAGTTCACATGTCTCCCCGACCGAATCGCTCACGACAAATACGAGTTGTTTTTGTGTCAGTGTCAAACCAGATTCCTCCTCAGAACGACTCATCGTTGGCGAGTGCGATCAATACTTTCGTCATGTTCGTCTTCGTCATGCGACCGAGCACGATCAGCTTGCCGTCTTTCTCTTCGACGACTGGCATGGCATCGATTTGTTTCTCGATCAGCTTCATCCCGGCCCGAATCAACGTCTCACTCTTCTCGCACACCGTGATGTTCGGCATGCGGGTCATGATGACGTTGACCGGCAATTGATCCAAGTCTTGATTGCCGATGGCGGCCCGAAGTAAGTCTTTACGTGACAAGACACCGACGAGCTCGTTGTCCTTGCCGACGACGAACAGCGAACCGACGTCTTCTAAAAACAAGGTCACGACGGCGTCATACACCGTCATCTCGTCACTGACGACTTTCGCGGACGACATGAAGTCGCCGACCGTCAATGAATCCAATTTTTCCCGAAGCAGGGATGAGTTTCGTTTGCCGACGAACGTGTAGCCGACACGTGGCCGGGCTTCTAGTATTCCAGTCATCGTCAAGATGGCCAGGTCCGGGCGGAGCGTGGCGCGAGTGAGCGACAGCTCTTGCGCGATCTGCTCACCCGTGATCGGTCCGTTGACCCTGACGATCTCAACGATCTTCTGTTGGCGTTCATTCAGCTGCATAGCCAACCCCCTCAAGTTTGGTCAGAGTACGAGCGCGCTAAAGTCGGCGACGCTCTCGATCGTCATGGCGAGTCGTTTCATCTCGCGCAGACGGTTCTCGCGAATCGCTTCAGCGTCGCTCATGACCATTGTATTTTCGAAATAAGCGCTAATCGGTTGTTCCAATACGCGCAATGACGCGATCGCTTGATGATAATCCCCATCCCCGACGGCTCGCTCCGTTTCCGGTAGCGTCGCTTCGATGGCGACATGGAGTTCGTTCTCTTCTTTGTTTTCGAACAATGCCGGATCGACCTCTCCAGCCTCACCTTTCTTGGCGATATTGACGACACGCGTCAATTGCTCAATGAGTAGTTTCGCATCGTTTGCGAGCATGGCTTGAACCGCGTCCGCTCGGGCATCGAGCCGGTTGATGGCGAGCTCTGTCGTCAATACGGCGTCGATGACGTCATAACGGACTTGCCGTTCTTGGAGACGATACTTCAGGCGAAGCATGAAGAAGTCTTTTAGTTGCGCCTTGACTTGTTCTTTATCGGCATCATAAAGTCCTGCCTGAAGTTGCGAATCGACAACTTGTGAAAGTAATTTGTCGAGTGGGAGCGCAATCTTCCAATCCGCTAGAATTTGGACGACCCCTTGGGCTTGACGACGAAGCGCGAACGGGTCTTGCGAACCGCTCGGAATCATGCCGATTCCGAAGAATGCAGCGATCGAATCCAATTTATCGGCGAGTGCGAGAACCGCACCCGTTGGCATCGATGGTGACGCGTCGCCCGCAAAGCGTGGCATATAGTGTTCACGGATGGCCGCGGCCACTTCTTTGTCCTCACCTTGTTGGAGCGCATACTTCTCACCCATCACCCCTTGGAGTTCTGTGAACTCATACACCATTTGGCTGACGAGGTCGAACTTATGGATGGCACCAGCCCGGGCGACTTTGGCTGCATCCGCATTGAACAATGGCGCCAGCGTTCCGGCGAGTTGTTCTACGCGACGGACCTTGTCTCCCGTCGTGCCCAACTTTTCATGGAAGACGATGCGGTCGAGACGGACGAGTTGATCGTCAATCTTCGTCTTTTGGTCTTCCTCATAGAAGAAGACGGCGTCTGCCAAGCGGGCCCGGATGACCTTCTCGTTCCCTTTGGCCACGTTTTGAAGATGGTCTGCGTTCCCGTTACGGACGGTCACGAAATAGTTTTTAAGCGTTTCACCGATATAGACCGGGAAATAGCGTTGGTGCTCTTTCATCGTCGTGATCAATACTTCTTCCGGAAGTTCGAGATAGCTTGCATCGAATTCACCGAACAGCGCAGTCGGCCATTCGACGAGGTTCGTCACTTCCTCGAGCAATGAGGCGTCGAGCGGAACCGTCCACCCTTGTTCTGAAGCCAACTCGTCGATTTGACGCTCAATGCGGGCCTTACGGTCTTCATATGACGCGACGACGAATTCGCGTTCGAGCGTCTCGGCGTAGCCGGCCGGCTCGGCGATCGTGACGTCACCTTTACTCAAGAAGCGGTGACCACGTGTCACGTTTCCTGTCTTTACGCCTTCGATTTCAAAATCAATTTGCTCGGCACCGAACAACGCGACGAGCCAACGAATCGGACGCATGTAGCGGAGACTGCTCGTGCCCCACTTCATGTTTTTCGGGAACGTCATACCACGGACGACGTCTTCGAGTGCCGGAAGCAGCGTGCTCGTCGCCTGACCTGACTCGTGACGGTCTGCGAACACGTACTCGACACCTTTCTCTTCAGCGAAGTACAAGTCGTCGACCGAGAGACCACGGCCACGGGCAAACCCAGCGGCTGCTTTCGACCAGTTTCCTTCAGCGTCTTGAGCGATCTTTTTCGCCGGTCCGCGAAGCGTCTCCGTCAAGTCTTGTTGCTTCTCTTCGACGTCTTTGACAAGAACGGCGAGACGGCGCGGTGTTGAATAGACGGTCAATGTCCCGAACTGGACACGGGCGTCCGTCAAGAAGGCGGTCACACGCTCTGCCAATTGTTTCTCCGAACGGAGGACGTATTGCGCTGGTAATTCTTCAAGTCCGATTTCTAATAAAAGGTCACGCATCAAGGGCACCTGCTTTCTCTTGGTTCAAAAGTGGGAAACCGAGACGTTCCCGCTCTTCGATAAATTTGGCAGCACACGCACGGGACATGTTGCGGACACGTTGGATGAAACCGGTCCGTTCCGTCACCGAGATGGCGCCTTTCGCATCGAGTAGGTTGAACGTATGCGAACATTTGAGGATATAGTCGTAAGCCGGGAAGACGAGGTTCTCGTCAAGGGCACGCTTCGCTTCTTTTTCGTACGTATCGAACAACGTGAACAACATGTCGACGTCTGAAAGTTCGAACGTATATTTTGAGTGTTCATACTCGGGCTGGTAGAAGATGTCCCCATACTTGAATCCGTCCGTCCAGACGAGGTCAAACACGCTCTCGACTTCTTGGATGTACGACGCGAGACGTTCGAGACCGTATGTGATCTCGACGGCGATCGGGTCACACTCGATGCCACCGACTTGTTGGAAATACGTGAACTGGGTGATCTCCATCCCGTTCAACCAAACTTCCCAACCTAGACCGGCCGCGCCGAACGTCGGGTTTTCCCAGTTGTCTTCGACGAAACGGATATCGTGCTCGAGCGGATTGATTCCGATCAACTCTAAACTTTCTAAGTAAAGCTCTTGGATGTTGCTCGGTGACGGCTTCATGATGACTTGGAACTGATGATGCTGATACAAACGGTTCGGGTTTTCTCCGTACCGTCCATCCGCCGGACGACGTGACGGCTCCGTGTAACAGACGTTCCACGGCTCTGGTCCGAGACTCCGTAAGAACGTCATCGGGTTCATCGTACCGGCCCCTTTCTCAACGTCATACGCTTGCATTGTCAAGCAGCCTTTCGACGCCCAGAAATTTTGTAACGTCAAAATAATTTCTTGCACGGTCATGTGCTTCATATGTGACACCTCCAAAAGTATTGAAACGACAAAAAACGCCCCTATGTGCCATGCACATAGGGACGGGATTACCCGCGGTTCCACCCTACTTGCCTCGAGATGAGGCCACTCTTTGGATTGTGGGCGCTCCGGAATTGCCATTCACTTCCCCCTGGCGTTCGGCTCCCACCTCCCCGAACTCGCTGTACCCATGGCGTAAAAGCTACTCGTTTCCTTCATTGCGCACGCTATTTCATTTGTCTAATCGTAGATTATGGTATCGAATCTTGTCGAAAAAGTCAATCATCGTTCAAGTAAAGGCGTTGCATTTGATCGAGGACACGTTTCGTCTTCAGCCGCAAGCCACTGTATGATTCCATATAGGCGTCGAACAGCTGCCTGAGCAGAATCCGCGTCTCTTTTGTGAGCGGGACGTTACTGAATTCGGACAGCTCGTGTCGGCTCATCAAATAGAGGAGCTTCGCTAGACGTTCGCTCATGCGGGCCGACCCTTCTTCTTGGTGACGCGAGCAAAGAAAACCACCGGCCGCCACTGAAAAATACATCGGGTCGGTCACATCGTTGCACCGGATGCAACCGGTCAAGACCGGTGCGACCCCGAGCAGGTGCAAAATCCGCAGTTCAAAGTGGTGCGTGATCACATCCGGGTCCATCCCTGCATTGAGCGCCTGCAGGGCATCGTTCAAGATGCGATAGAGCGGACGGTTCGGCACCCGGTCCTCGACGGTGCGGTCGACGAGCTCGAGCCAGTACATGGCGTACGCCATCCGCTCGACGTCTTTCCGGATTTCCGGATAGGACGTGATCACATCCGACGACTTCAGTTGACCGAGGCCACGGCTCGCCGGGAAAATATACACCGCCTCGACGAAAGGCTGGCTCGACGCATGCAGGCGACTGCCCGGCTTTTTCGCACCGCGCGCCATGACGGCGACTTTCCCGAGTTCTTCGGTGAACAACGTGACGACTTTGTTCGATTCCCCGTAATTGACCGTCCGAATGACGATTCCCGTGACCTTTTGCAACATGGCTTAATACTCGTCGTCGCGGAAACCGAGGTCGCGGAGTTGACCCATCTTGTTACGCCAATCTTTTTGTACTTTCACCCATAGGTTCAAATACACTTTTGTCCCGAGGAGCGCCTCGATGTCGTGGCGTGCTTCTGTCCCGATTTCGCGGAGCATCGCACCTTTTTTGCCGATGACGATTCCTTTTTGCGAATCACGCTCGACCATGATCACGGCCTCGACATCAATCATTTCCGAGTTTTCCCGTTTCTTGATCGATTCGATGGCGACCGCGATTGAGTGCGGCACTTCATCACGCGTCTTATGGAGCACTTTCTCGCGAATCAATTCAGAGATGATGAACCGTTCCGGGTGGTCGGTCACTTGGTCGGCCGGGTAATACATCGGTCCTTCCGGGAGCAACTTTTTGATTTCTTTAAGGAGCGGTTCGACGTTATTGCCTTGAAGTGCCGAGATCGGGACGTACGCCGCGAAATCGAGTTGGTTCGTATACTGCTCGATGACAGCCGGAATCTCGTCCGGATGAATCAAATCGATTTTGTTCATGACGAGAATGATTGGCGTATCGAGCCCTTTTAACTTCTCGATGATGAACTCATCGCCGGCGCCGCGCGGTTCCGTGACGTTGACCATGAAGAGGATCGCGTCGACTTCACGGAGTGCGTTCGTCGCGACTTTCATCATGAAATCGCCGAGACGGTGTTTCGGCTTATGAATCCCTGGCGTGTCGATAAAGATGATTTGCGAATCATCCGTCGTATATACACCTTGGACCTTGTTGCGCGTCGTCTGTGGCTTGTCTGACATGATGGCAATCTTTTGTCCGATGACCCGATTCAAGAACGTCGATTTCCCGACGTTCGGACGACCGATGATGGACACAAACCCTGATTTAAAATCTTCTTGATACATAGTGCACCTGCTTTCTAAATTTCCAATACGTTCAATCATATAACGAATTTGTCGATTACATAAGGGCCAAAAATGAAAAGTGCCGTGATGGCGGCCCCGATGGCGGCAACGAGCACTGATCCGGCTGCGACGTCTTTCGCTTGCTTCGCTAACGGTTTGATGTCTTTCGTGACGAGGTCGACCGTGCGCTCGACCGCCGTGTTCATCAGCTCGAGCGCGATGACGAGTACGACCCAACCGAACAGAATCAAGTTCTCCAGTTTCGTCGTTGGGAGCCACCAGGCAAATACGACGACGAGCAGGCTCGATGCGAGATGAATCAGCATGTTGCGTTCGGTCCGCACTGCGTGCACGATGCCGTGCACGGCGAACCAGAACGGTTTCACACTTCGCCTCGTTTCAGCTCGAAGTGAGCAAGCACTTGTTCTTGGCGCGCCGTCATTTCCGCTTCTTCCTCAGGCGTCATGTGATCATAGCCGAGGAGATGTAAGAAGCCATGAATGGCCAAAAATCCGAGTTCTCGTTCGAATGAGTGGCCATAGTCGGCCGCCTGTTCGCGGCAACGCTCGACCGAGATGAGTAAATCGCCAAGGAGACGAGGCTCGTCTTCATCGAGCATGAAATCCATCTCTTCTTCGCCCATCTCGTCAAAAGCAAAACTGATCACGTCGGTCGGCGCATCTTTCCCGCGCCATTCCCGATTGATTGCTTGAATCTCGTCGTTCGTCAAAAAGGTGACCGACAGTTCGCTCGGTTCTTCAATGTCCTCTTCGAGCGCTGCGTGCATCAAAATAGATTCGACGAGCTCGACTTGAGCATCGGTCAACAACCCGTGCTCATCGTTCGAAATGATTTGCATGTAATTCGCCTTCTTTCTTCAGTTCTGGGTACTCGATCCGTTCATGGAACAAGCCGGTCAACGTCTCACACGCGCTCTCCCCGACCCGCCATACTTCTTTCGTCGTCAACTCGCAGTCTTCGAACTGTCCGTCTTGCAACTTGTCACGGATAATCGCGCTGACAAGCTGCCGGATCCGTTCTGGTGTCGGCTGCTTCTGTGACCTTACCGCCGCCTCAATCGAATCGACGATCATGACGACCGCCGCCTCGCGCGTCTGCGGTTTCGGTCCCGGGTAACGGAAGCGCGACTCAGTGACATCTCGTGTCTCTTTCGCTTTCACATAAAAGAACTTCAACAATGACGTGCCGTGATGTTGCTCGGCGATATCGATGATTTCTTTCGGTAGCTTGTAGCGGCGCAACAGATCAGCACCATCATACGGATGGGCCATGATGATGTCGGCCGATTCTTCCGGCGTGAGCCGGTCGTGCGGGTTGACGCCGCTCTGTTGGTTCTCGATGAAGTGGAGCGGCCGCTCGGTCTTCCCAAGATCATGGTAATAACTAGCGACCCGGGCGAGCAATCCGTCGGCGCCGATCGCCTCACAAGCCGATTCAGCCAGATTGGCGACCATCATGCTGTGATGATACGTACCCGGTGCCTCCATCAATAATTTCCGCAACAGCGGGTGCGTCGGGCTCATCAATTCGATTAAGCGACCCGATGACAAGACGCCGAACCACGGCTCGAGAAACGGCAGGAAGCCGAACGTGAGCACGATTGATAACAGGGCACTCGTAATCGCGAAGCCTGACAGATACGCGACCATCTCCCATGTCACTACCGTGTTACGCAGGAACAAGAGCGCGAGCACCATAATGATGTTGATGATGCCGAGCAAGACACCTGACAAGAATAACCGTTTCCGCTGAATCTTCGGTTCGACGAGGAAGACAGCCAGGAAACTACCGGTCGCAAAATAGACGACCGTCATGAAGCTCGTGTTTTGCCCGAAACTCGCCACGATCGATCCGGCGATCATCGTAATGAGTGCCGAGGCGAGCGCGACCCGTTCATCGACGAGGATACGGAGCAAGAGGACAACGAACGCCGTCGGTGCGAGCACGTATGCGTACGTCGTAAACTCGATGCCGATATAGCCGACCCCGAAAAAGATGCCGAGTTGAAGCAGTAACAACCCGTACACGGTAATCAAAATTTTAGGACGAAGCAACAACTGTTGAATCTTCGACCGGATCAACATGAACAGAAATCCGGTCGTCAACAGTCCGCTCAGTAAGTAAGCCCCGAACAGCGGTGCGAACGAACGGTTCGGGTCGATCGCACCGGTCAATTCGAGCTTCCGATAAATCTCACGTGTCACGACCTCGCCTTGATTGACGAGCAATTGTCCTTCTTGGATGATGACCGGCTCGACCGCGTCGAGCGCCTGCTGTTCTTTCTCGCGCGTCGCCTCAGAGTCGAACACGTAGTTCGGGACGATCAATTGATCGCTCAGGCTGTTGGCGATGGCCCGGAACTCGAGTGAGAGCGGGGATTGGTCGACGAGCGTCTCGGCCCGGTCTCTCGCTTCTGAAATCGACTGTGAGCTCGTCTCGATGCGGTTGCCCATTACTTCTTGGAGCGCCGTCACGGTGACGTCTTCGACCGTTCGACGCGTGTTCTCACTCGCCTCGAGCAACAGATTCAACTCATCGTCACCGAGAAAGCCATTCACTTCGGTCGAGTTCAACCGGTTCTTAATATCCGAGAGTTCGGTCTCTTCTCCCGTCTCCTCGAACGCCGCGAACAGTTGCTCGACTTTGGCGATTTGTTGATCGGCAAACTCGCGTCGGAGCGAAAATTGACTACCGACGCCATTGACGGCTTCTTGTTGCAACCGTTCCGTCGCCGTTCGGTCCTCGACCGTGATGGGCGAGCGGATATCCTGTTCGGCAATCCCGAGCGGTTCGACGCTAATAATCGATGGGCGCACCGTAAAATAGAGAATCGCGCCTAGAATGAGAAAAAAGAGGACGGAGATTGTCGCGACCGTCCAATGACGTGCTTGCTGCATCAGTGCCCCCCCTTTTTGTTATGTGAGTTCGGTACTATAGGCGTTAATAATTTTCTTGACGAGCGGATGTCGAACGACATCGGACGACGTAAAGTGTTCGAAATGAATCCCTTCGACTCGCTCGAGCAGATGTAACGCCTCTTGAAGACCTGACGCCTTCCCTTTAGGTAAATCCACTTGCGTCAAGTCGCCTGTGACGACCATTTTCGACCCGAAACCGAGTCGCGTCAAGAACATTTTCATCTGCTCTTTCGTCGTGTTCTGCGCCTCATCTAAAATGACGAACGCATCTTCAAGCGTGCGTCCTCGCATATAGGCGAGCGGGGCGACTTCGATTGTGCCACGTTCGAGCAACCGATTCGTCTGCTCGACGCCATAGACGTCAAACAAGGCGTCATAGAGCGGACGTAAGTATGGATCGACTTTCTCTTTCAAGTCGCCTGGCAAGAAACCCAAGTTTTCCCCTGCTTCGACGGCTGGACGCGTCAAAATAATCCGTTTGACTTGTCCTTCTTTCAATGCCCGTGCTGCCAAAACGACGGCCAGATAGGTCTTTCCGGTCCCGGCCGGCCCGATTCCGAAGACAAGATCGCGTTTTTCAATGGCACGAACGTAGCGGCTTTGTCCGACTGTTTTCGCCCGGATCGGTTTGCCTTTGTTCGTCGTGAAGACGACCCGCTCATAATGCTCGAGCAGTTCATCGCCTTTGCCGACCTTGATATGTTGAATCACGCTGATGGCATCACTCTCGTTCAAGCGAGCCCCTTTTTTGACAAGCTGTTGTAGCGTCTTGATGACGGTTTTCGTCAATTCAAGTGTGTCAGCAGTATCGGCCTGAATGATCAATTCTTCTCCACGAGGAGTGAGTGCGACCGCGAGTTCTGCCTCGATAGCGTGAAAGACCTCGTCTTTCGGCCCGAGGAGTGCCTGTGCTTCGTTCGCATGTTCCATGACGAACGGTATCTTATCAGTCATAATCAATGGTTGTTTCTCCTCCCCATCAGTAGATTGTTCCTTCTTTACTTTAGCACTATCAAGCCGTTCGTGAAAGAAAGACCGTCCGTTTCGGCCACAAAAAGAAGCAGTGACTCGATGTCACTGCTTCAGGCTTAGCGACGGCGTTTCGACACCGGCGGCTGCAAAATTTCACTCCAAACGACAGCTTGCCGAACTTGCTTCATCGACATGCGCGGTTGCGGTTGCGGCCGCGACTCGGTCGCCTCCGAAATCGGCGGAATCTTGACTGTCTGTTCGAACTGCGCACTCACGTGCGGTAATTCTTCCCGCCGGCGCGACGGCTGAGACTCTCTTGATTCAGCCGGGGCAGCGACACGACGACGCAGTTTTTGCGGCGTCGGTTTTTCCTTGCCATCGCGTGGCTCGTCAAATGTCGCCTCGACTTCTTTCATCATGTCACCGACCGTATCGAGGTAGCGTTTCAAATCCGTACTCGGCGGCCGTTCTCCAGTAGAAGATGATTTCTCCATCCGCTTCATGACCGCCGAAGCGATCCCGAATGCGGCGAGGAGTAGTACCCAAAGTCCATCCATCCCGATCACTCTTTGTCAGATTCGACTGGGTGACCGATCGCTTTACGCATTTCTGTATCGGCTTGGACGTTCAAGTAGTTGACGTAGTCCATGACACCGAGCTTGCCGTGGCGAAGCGCATCTGCCATCGCGAGTGGGACTTCAGCCTCGGCCGCGACAACTTTCGCGCGCATCTCTTCGACTGATGACTTCATCTCTTGCTCACGGGCGATCGCCATCGCGCGGCGTTCTTCCGCTTTCGCTTGCGCGATTTTCTTATCAGCCTCGGCTTGGTCGGTCTGAAGAACCGCTCCGATGTTTTTACCGATATCAATGTCGGCGATATCGATGGACAAGATTTCAAACGCGGTCCCTGAATCAAGACCTTTCGTCAATACGGTACGTGAAATCATATCCGGATTTTCCAAAACGTGTTTATGGTTATGTTGCGAACCGATCGTCGAGACGACCCCTTCACCGACACGGGCGATAATCGTTTCTTCTCCGGCACCCCCGACAAGACGGTCGATGTTGGCACGAACCGTGATCCGGGCTTTCGCTTTCACTTCAATCCCGTCCATGGCCACACCGGCGATGAACGGCGTTTCGATGACTTTCGGGTTGACGGACATTTGAACAGCCTCTAACACGTTTCGGCCGGCAAGGTCGATTGCTGCGGCACGTTCAAACGACAATTCGATATCGGCACGGTGGGCCGCAATCAAGGCGTTGACGACACGGTCAACGTTACCCCCAGCCAAGAAGTGACTCTCGAGCTGGTTCGTATTTAAGCCAATACCGGCTTTGACCGCTTTGATGAGCGGGTTGACGATTTTCGATGGGACGACGCGACGGAGTCGCATCCCGATCAATGTGAAAATCGAGACGTGGACGCCAGCGGCGAACGAGCTGATCCACAGCCCGACCGGGACGAACGTGAAGAATACGGCGAGCGCAATCAATCCTCCACCTGAGATGAGTAACGTGGTCAATAGTTCTGGTGTCATTCTGTTACATCCTCCTTCGGCTCTATAAAGCTACGGACGACAACGCGCCCTGAATCGACTTTATACACCTGAATTTTCGTTTGCGAATCGAGATAGCTACCTTCTGTCACGACATCAATCCGTTCTCCGTCAATCTCAGCGGTACCCGCCGGGCGCAGCGGCGTCAATGTGACCCCGACTTTCCCGAGTAACCGTTTGCGGTCATCGTGAGACAGGTACCCTTTGTCTGATGACGTCGAATCGGTCAAAATCAACCCTTTATACATGAGCGAACGATTGGACTGCAGGCGACGATATGCCCAAAATCCGAGTCCAGCGACGATGGCCGTGGCTAAACCGAGCGACAACCATAGTTGCCCGATCGTGGCGCCCGCCATAATCAAACTGGCGACGACCGCCCCGATCCCTAGCACGCCGAACAATCCAAAACCGGCAACGAACACTTCAATTCCTAGAAGGACGATCCCGACAAAAAACACCGTCAGAATCACTCCGAGACCAAATGTCATCGTATTGCAACCCCCTTCCGAGTTCACAAGCTACCTCTTATCTCTAGTGTATACGAAACAAGTTTGCTTGTGGTTTCAGAATACGCAAAAAAAGACAGAAACTTTTGGTTTGACCCAAAAGCTCCTGTCTCTTTCATTAATTCGTCAATTGTTGTTTGACAATGCGGTTCACAAGACCACCGTCTGCCTTGCCTTTAACTTGAGGCATGACGACGCCCATCACCTTACCCATATCTGACGGGCCTGTGGCATTCGTTTGAGCAATAACTGCTTTCACGATCGCCGTGACTTCATCTTCAGAAAGTTGTTCAGGCATATAGGCCTCTAGTACGACAATCTCGTCAGCTACTTTAGATGCAAGGTCTTCACGACCAGCGCTTTCGAATTCTCGGAGGGAGTCTCTGCGCTGTTTCATCTCTCGGTTGAGCACCGTGAGTTCCTCTTCCTCAGTAAGATCTTGTCGACCAAATTTGATGGCCTCATTTTGGAGCGACGCTTTGACCATTCGGATCGTCGTGAGACGATCTTTCTGTTTTGCGCGCATGGCTTGCTTCATGTCGTCCGTCAAGCGTTCTTGAAGACTCATGAGCTAACACCCTCTCTACAAATGAAACTGAAATTAGAATTTCTTACGCTTACGCGCAGCTTCTGATTTCAATTTGCGTTTTACGCTTGGCTTTTCGTAGTGACGACGTTTGCGAACTTCGGCAAGAGTGCCATCTTTCGAAACACCGCGTTTGAAACGACGAAGAGCGTCTTCAAGCGATTCGTTTTTACGGACACGAGTTTCCACTAGTTTTCCCTCCCTCCGAATTACACGACTAAGGAAACGTGTTTCACACGTCATAACATATTATAGTGAAAGTAAGTCGTGCGGTCAACCACTAGTTATTAATAGTCGCTATCTGAACGTCCGCCTGTGACGATGGCGATTCCAGCTGATGCGCCGATGCGCGTCGCGCCGGCATCGATCATCGCTTGTGCGCCTTCGAAATCACGTACGCCGCCTGAAGCTTTGACGCCGAGATCTGGTCCGACCGTCTCACGCATGAGGCGGATATCTTCTACCGTCGCGCCGCCTGTTGAGAAGCCAGTCGACGTTTTCACGAAGTCTGCGCCTGCTTTGACTGAAAGCTCAGCCGCTTTTTTGATTTCTTCTTTCGTAAGGAGGCACGTCTCAAAGATGACTTTGACGAGCGTCCCGTTTGCCGCTTCGACGACTGCGCGGATATCGCGCTCGACGAGGTCGAAGTCGCCGTCTTTCATGGCGCCGATGTTGATGACCATGTCAATTTCATCTGCACCGTTGGCAATCGCGTCTTTTGTTTCGAACGCTTTCACTTCTGGCGTGTTGGCTCCGAGCGGGAAACCGATGACCGTACATACTTTGACGTCGTCATCTGATTTGAGTTGTTCCGCCGCGTACTTCACCCATGTCGGGTTGACACAGACGCTTGCGAATTTGTATTCGAGCGCCTCGGCACAAAGTTTCGTGACTTGATCTTTCGTTGTTTCTGCCTTCAAGGCTGTGTGGTCGATATAACGTGCTAATTCCATCGTAAAATTCCTCCTCTGATGTATCGGTCTGACATATAGGTCTGACATCTAACATATTATCATGTTTTCTTGAAATGTAACAGCTTTCAATTCAGACGAGTTGACGACGCTTTCGTGTCTGGATCCAGCTGTTCCAACTAAAGAAGAAAATCGCAATCCAGATGCACGTGAACGCAAAAATGTGATAACCCGTGAACGGCTCATTATAGAGGATGACCCCGATCGCGAGACTGAGCGTCGGTGCGATGAATTGAAGAAACCCGACAAGCGTGAACGGGATATGTTGTGCTCCGTACCCGAACAAAAGAAGCGGCAACGCCGTCATCACGCCTGTCCCGACCAAGGCGACCCAAATGACCGGTTCGGTCGTCATCGTCAATCCGCCCTGAGACGTCTGCCAACCTAAGAAAATGATAGCGACCGGCACGACCGCGAGCGTCTCAATCCCGAGACTGACCGTCGAGGCAAGCGGTCGGCGTTTCTTCACCATGCCGTAAAATCCGAACGTACTGGCCAGAATGAAGGCGATCCAAGGGAACGACCCATATCCGAACGTCAAGACGAGCACGCCGATCGCCGCCACGGTCACCGCGAGCCATTGGACTCGGTTTAATGATTCCCGAAAAACAAGCACACCTAACACCATGCTCACGAGCGGATTGATGTAATAGCCGAGTGACGCCTCGATGATATAGCCGTGATTGACCGCCCATATGTACACGAACCAGTTGGCACTGACGATGAAGCCGTTCAACATAAAGGCGTTCCGCGTCGCCCGGTGCCGGAGCGCATAGTTGAACTCAGTCCACTGCTTCGTCCATTTCAAGACGAGTAAGATGAAGAGAAACGACCAGACGATCCGATGGGCCAAGATTTGACCGCTCGGTATCTCCTGTAAAAACTTCCAATAAATCGGTAGGACGCCCCACATGACGTAGGCTCCGACCGTCGGCATGACGCCTTTGTTCACTTCGTTCACCCGCTCTCGTAATCAATTATCGTCAGTGTAGTCGATGCGATTAGGACATTCAAGCGAATTCTTTCGCCATGCACACGACAAAAGAGGTGCGCTCGCAAGCGCACCTCGCATCACTATGAATGTTAGTTCGGAATCGTCGCCACGGTCGCGAGCGCTTGCTCCAAATCTTCAATCAAATCTTGTACATCTTCGAGACCGACGGAGATGCGGACGAGCCCGTCCGTAATGCCGAGCTCGAGACGACGTTCCGCCGGGATTGACGCATGGGTCATCCGGGCCGGGACGCTAATCAAGCTCTCGACCGCGCCGAGACTCTCGGCGAGCGTGAAGTATTTCGTCTTCGCGACGACGAGTTCGGCCGCATCGGCTGAACCGACATCGAAGGCGATCATTCCACCGAAGCCGCGTGCCTGCGACAAGTGGACCCGCTTCGCTTCTTCGCTGCCGACACTCGGATGTAGGACACGGCTCACCGCCTCGTGCTTCGTCAAGTAGTCGACGAGCGCGAGCGCGTTTGACTCGATCGCTTCCATGCGGACCGCGAGCGTCTTGATGCCACGGACGACGAGGAAGCTGTCTTGCGGTCCGAGTACCGCGCCGACTGAATTTTGAAGGAATGCGAGACGCTCTCCGAGTTCTTCCGTCCGAGCGACGACGAGACCGGCGACGACGTCGCTGTGGCCACCCAAATATTTCGTGGCGCTATGAAGCACATAATCGGCCCCGAATTCGATCGGATTTTGGAAGTACGGGGTCATGAACGTGTTGTCGACGACGAACAAGACGTCCGCCTCGTCAGCGATGGCGCGAATCAGGCGCATGTCGGTCACGTTCAACAGCGGGTTCGTCGGTGTCTCGACGTAAATCATTTTTGTGTTCGGTTGGAGCGCTTCACGGACCGCTTGCGTATCGGCCGTATCGACAAAAGATGCCTCCAAGCCAAGTGATTGAAATACTCGATTGAATACACGGTACGTTCCCCCATATACGTCAGAACCGACGATGACGTGGTCCCCTGATTTCATTAACATTAAAATCGTCGAGATGGCTGCCATCCCAGAGCCGAACGCGAATCCGCGGGCACCGCCCTCGATATCGGCGATGAGCGTCTCGAGTGCCGTCCGCGTCGGGTTGGCCGTCCGCGAATACTCATATCCGTCCCGGAGATTGCCGATGCCGTCTTGCTTGTATGTGCTCGTCTGATAAATCGGTGGTGTGACGGCTCCTGTCAGGGGATCCGTCGTTTTACCGCCATGAATGAGTGCTGTTTTTGTACGCATATTCTGCCTCCTTGACTATTCCTTGACTTAAATACCGTTCGACACTGTCCGGTAAAATCGTGACGATGACACCTTCCGTCATCTTCGCCGCTTCTTGAACACATGCCGCGATGGCCGCTCCGGATGAACTTCCGACGAGCAAGCCTTCTTGTTTAGCGAGATGAGCGACATAATAAAACGCCTCTTCGTCCGTAATCGTGTAAATCCCGTCGACGAGGTCGTGCGGCAAGAATGCCGGCCACGCCTCGACCCCAATTCCTTCTGTCTTATGGGGGCCAGGAGCTCCCCCGTTCAAAATCGACCCTTCCGGCTCGACGACGATCGCCTTCGTCCCGTTCGGCCGCAACTTGCTCGCGACACCGGTGAACGTGCCGCCTGAGCCGGCCCCGGCGACGAACACATCGATGTGGGGAAGGTCGGCCTGAAGCTCGAGTGCGAGCGTGTCGACGTACGCGTCCGGGTTATCCGGGTTCGAGAACTGTTCCGGCACATAGGCGTCATATTCGATGGCGAGCTCTTTCGCCCGCGCGATGGCGCCTTTCATCCCGAGTTCGGTCGGCGTGTTGACGACGGTCGCCCCGAGTAGCGCCATGAGCGCCTGCTTCTCTTGACTGAACTTTTCCGGCGTGACGGTCATCAACTTGATGCCGTGACGTTGACAGGCGAGCGCGAGCCCGATTCCGGTGTTCCCGGCCGTCGGTTCGACGACCGTTCCCCCGCGTTCAAGTTGTCCACGTTCAAGCGCCCGTTCAATCAATTGCAGACCGAGACGATCCTTGACGCTACCACCCGGATTCATCATCTCGAGCTTGCCGTATACTTTCACACCCGCAGGTACCGGCAACGTCCGCAATTCGAGAAGCGGCGTCTCCCCAATCAATTCATAGACGCTTTGGACAATCATTTACGCTTCGTCCTTGAAGATGATGTGCCACTCGTCACGCTTGGCAAGCATATCGGCCGCAAGCTTCTTCGCGCCTTCGAAATCGTGATGGTTCGCGCTCCCGCATTGAATCGGGTTTTGTGCCGGCAACTCCGTCGCATTTGCTGCGTCGCGGAGTGTCGCTTCGACGAGGTCGAGCATCGCTTCGTAATCCCCATCGTTCAACATCGTCCAATAGAAGCCTGTCTGGCAACCCATCGGCGAGACGTCGATAATTTGATTCGAATGGCTACGGCTGTTCTCGGCGATCAAATGCTCGAGCGAGTGGACGGCCCGCATTGGCATGAGCCCTTCGTTCGGTTGAATGAAACGGATATCATATTTATAAATCGTATCGGCCGTCCCTTTCTTCACTCCGGCTAAACGGACGTAAGGCGCTTGTACTTTTGTATGGTCTAAATTGAAGCTCTCGACTTTATAACTTTTCATGATTGAGTTCCTCCTGTTTGTTTCGTGGCCACGACGAGCCAGACGAATTTATTTTTTTGCGTAAGGGTGACCGTGTAGCCGTTTGCTTCGAGCATCGCTTGAATCGTCTGGGTATACGGATAAAACTCTCGATTCAAATCTTCGAGTAAATCGGTATAGCCGTTCGCTTCGGCCCAGTCCAAGATGTCCCGTTTCGCTGTTTGCGAGGCGAACATCGTATCAAGCAAAACGAAGCGCGGGGCGTCGAGATGTTCGACGTAACTTCGAATCGCCGTCCGTTTCTCGTCATCCGTCAAATGATGGAACGCATACGACGACACGATCGTATCGACGGACTTGTCAGTCGGATAGTTGAGAAAATCACCATCGACGATATCGAGCTGTAACTTCTCGGCCGCGACGGCCCGCATCTCTGGCGACGGTTCGACAGGGATGAGGTCGTGCCTCTCTAGAATTCTTGCGCTTAAGTTCCCAGTCCCAATCCCGAACTCCATCACTCGGCCTTCTAACTGGTCGACGACCTCGCCGAGCATCGTCTCGTACCCCGCGAATACTTCGCGATATTGTTCGTCGTGTCCGGTCACGGCCGCGTCATATTCCGACGCCCACTCCTTAAAAATGTCCATGAACTGTAATCCCATTCTGTCACCCCATCATCTTTATTCCGACTATATCGATAAGTTTTATATGATTTATCTACTACAGACTGTATCAACTTACGCTAGAAATCTCAAGTAAATTGTTCATTTCGTTTTAGAGACTTCATTTTTTGAGACTTCGAGGCCTACACTGGAAAAAGACCTATATGCCAATTTGAGCACATAGGTCCAAAGTAATTGTCAGAATCTTTTAATTTGTTCAAATCCATTACCCTTCCGTTTAAAAAACAGGAGGATTTTTGGATTTAAATCCGCTATCATTTTCCACAAATGGATTTATTTTTTCAAAAAACGATTGGAGGATACTAAATTGCCACAACCAAAATTTTATTTGAACGTCTCCCTCGCGACATGTCTCGCGTTGACCCCTGGCCTGCTCGGTCTCGGTGCCGAACCGGTCTTGGCCAAACCGTCCGTCAAACAAAGCGTGAACACGACGGACAAACACGAGAAGTTACGTGTCGTCGTCGAACTCGTCGGTGCCCCGGCAATCGATCAAGCGAAAAAGAAAGGCAAGAAATTCAATGAATTGACGAAGACCGAGAAAGATGGCGCCCAAAAGGTCGTCAAAGCCGAACAAAAGAAAGCGAAAGCGGCCATCTCGAAAAAAGGCGTTAAAGCCGTGACGCTTGAAGAGTTCACAACCGTCTTCAACGGGTTCAGTACGATGCTCACAGCGACAGATGTCAAAAAAGTCGAGGCGTTACCTGAAGTTGCGCACGTCCACGTCGTCAATGAGTACGAACGTCCAGAAGTCAAACCGGATATGGTCACGAGCAACGGCATGGTCCAATCGCAACAGACGTGGGGCGACTATGGCTTCACGGGCGAAGGCACAATCGTCGCCGTCATCGATACAGGCGTCGACGCCGACCACCGCGACTTCCGTCTCACCGATGATTCGAAGGCTGAGTTATCTCAAACAGAAGTCGAGACGGCCGTCAGCACGTTCGGCATGCCTGGAGCTTACATAAACGAGAAAGTCCCATACGCTTATAACTATTATGATGAGAACGATGATATCCGTGACGATTCGCCTGGCGCCTCGATGCACGGGATGCACGTCTCGGGTACTGTCGCCGCCAACGGGGATGAAGCCGCCGGTGGATTGAAAGGCGTTGCCCCTGAGGCACAAGTGCTCGGGCTCAAAGTATTTAGTAACGACCCGAACTACGCTTCGACATATGGCGATATTTACATCAAAGCCATCGATGATGCGATCAAACTCGGGGCGGACGTCATCAACATGAGTCTCGGATCAACGGCCGGATTCGTCGACGCCGACTCACCGGAACAACAAGCCGTCCAACGTGCCGTCGACAACGGTGTCTTCATGTCCATTTCAGCAGGGAACTCGGCCTACTTCGGGAACGGTTATGACCTTCCATACGCCAATAACCCGGACACGGGCGTCGTCGGTGCCCCGAGTGTCAGCTCGGCATCGACATCGGTTGCATCGCTTGAGAACGATCAAATCCAATTGGACGCGTTCTCCATCAAGTCAGGCGACAACACCGATAAAATCGGTTGGAAAAAACAAGACGGTCCCGCCTTTACACAAGGAGACTATGAACTCGTTTACGTCGGCGACGGGCAACCGAGCCAGTACGTCGGAAAAGATGTCAAAGGGAAAATCGTCCTCGCCGTCCGTGACGGTAGTTACTTCTATTCGAACATTCAGCAGACGGCCGAAGCGAACGGCGCGGCCGGTGTCATCGTCCGCGGTGCTGTCGGTCACGGCGACTACGTGAGCATGGCCTTGTCAAACCCGCAAGTCCCGATGGCCTCGCTCAGCATCAAGGACGGAAACGCCTTGCAACAACGTCTCCTTGCGGGCGAACAGATGACGATCGGCTTTGCCGGCGATCGACTCAGCGTCGTTAACGGTGCGGCCGGTCAGCTCTCGAACTTCACATCATGGGGCATGACGCCAAACCTTGACTTCAAACCAGAGATTTCGGCACCAGGCGGACAGATCTTCTCGACGTTGAACGATAACCAGTACGGCTTGATGAGCGGTACATCGATGGCTGCGCCACACGTTGCCGGTGGAGCCGCCCTCGTCCTCGAACGCGTTGACCGCGACTTCAACTTGACAGGCACGGCACGTGTCACGATGGCGAAGAACTTGCTTATTAACACGTCGAAAGCCGTCACGGATATCGGACCACTCAACAAACAGTTGCAACAAAACCTTCCGTACACGCCACGTCGTGGTGGAGCAGGTCTCATGCAATTGCATGCTGCCGTTTCGACACCAGCGATCGCGTACGAGAAGAAAACGAAAGAAGCAAAAGTCGCGCTCAAGGAATTGAACCGCAGCAAAGCCACGTTCACACTCGTCGTCGAGAACTTGTCGGATAAGGCCGTGTCGTATAACGTGTCTTCGTCACTCCAGACCGACCTCGCCATCGAGCAGACAGCTGGACTCGTTCAGAACGCGATGGAAGCACAAGCACTCGAGAATGCAAAAGTGACGGTGAATGGCAAAAAAGTTCGCACGGTCAAAGTGAAACCAAATCAAAAAGTTGAATTGAAAATCGCGCTCGACGTCTCGAAAGCGAAAGTGCTCAATCCGAAAACGCTCGACGGCCTCGTACCGGCGAAAGACGTCTTCGAGAACGGTTACTTCGTCGATGGATTCGTCCGCTTGACGGACGTCAACGGTCCTGAGGGCAACCCGTCACTCGTCGTACCGTTCGTCGGTTTCGAAGGAGACTGGGGCAAGGCACCGATCTTCGATGCCTCGATTTATGAAGACGGCTCGTTCTACGAAGTTTCAGGCATGGTCGACCAGACAGGGAACTATCTCGGTTCGAACCTTGACCAGTCTGTTGATGCCGACGCGATCGCCTTCTCCCCAGACAAAGATGGCTCGAAAGATGTCGCTGTACCGGTGTTCTCGTTGCTCCGCAACGCCAAAGACGTCAAGTACCGCATCGTCGACGAGTCAGGGAACGTCGTCCGGACGCTGTTCCAAGACGAAGAACTTCGTAAGAACTACTTTGACGGTGGTGCCAACACGCCTTACTACTACTCGGCCGCTTACACGTGGGATGGTCAGTTGAACGGCAAGCCAGCCCCTGCCGGCAAGTACTTCTACGAAATCGAAGGAAGCATCGACTACATGAAGAAACAAGCCCAGACGCTTCGCTTCCCGGTCAAAGTCGATTACACGGACCCGACGTTCACGACGAAATGGCAAGGGGACAGCTTGGCCGTCCAAGCGAAAGATGAGTTCTCAGGCATTCATTCGGTCGAATATTTCTTGAACGGAAAATCCGTCGCCAAACAGGCTGACGGAAAAGCGGCTTACACGTTCGCAGGCGTCAGTGACGCCGATCAAGTCAGCGTTCGCGTCGTCGATCACGCCGGCAACAGCACGACGAAGACGGTCGCCTACTCGACAGACGCCGATAAGCCGGGCGTGTTCGTGAACGCCCCGCTCGCATTGACGCCATACGCGACATCGGACATCCCGGTATCTGGAACGATTCAAGATGCATCTGCGATCCAATCGTTCCAAGTTGACGGCGTTGACGTGCCACTCACGTGGGATGATGCGAAGAAAGAACACGTCTTCAACACGACTCGCAGTTTCGGGGACGGCGTCCATAAATTACGTTTCGTCGCCGAAGACGCGGCCGGCAACGTGACTAACTTCCAACGTGCGATTTTCGTGGACACGACACCAGCCGTCATCGAAATCGGGAAACTGCCGAAGAAAATCGGTAAAAAACAATCGACGGTCAACGTCGACGTGACCGTGAAAGACAACTTTGATGAAGTGAAGCTTCTCGTCAACGGTGACTTGAAATTCAGCCAGACGCTGAAGGCTCCGTATGAGATGCGTTCGTTCACTAAAACCGAGCGAATCGCGTTACCTGTGACAACAGGTGAGAACACGTTCACGTTCGAGGCGACTGACCTCGCCGGAAACGTGACGACGAAGACGATCACACTCGTCAAAAAATAAGTGGAAGGGCTCGCGTCTTGGATGCGAGCCCTTTATCTTTCCACAAAAAATAGCTCTCGCATGTGCGAGAGCCATTTGTGTGGTGTATCAATTCAATTCAAGGGCGTAGGAAATAGCTGAGAGCGCATAGAGCGGAGCCGTTTCCGAACGCAAGATACGCGGACCGAACGCACAAGGTACGGCACCCGCCTCGATCCAACCGGCCACTTCCGCTTCATCGAAGCCGCCTTCTGGACCAACGAGAAGCAGGAGCTTCGAGCCCGGTCGAGCGGCTGTCAATACCGTCGCAAACGCGGAACCTTCTCCGTGTTTGGCCACCTCTTCGTACGCGAGAACGACCGCATCATATGCATTGAAACGAGCCGTTAGCTCTTTTGGGGCGAGATAAGCACATGTCGGGACGACGGCGCGGTACGACTGTTCGGCCGCCTCCTGCATGATTTTTTGGAGCCGTTCCAGCTTTTTCGGCACCTTCTTGGCGTCCCATTTGGCGACCGAGCGCTTCGACTCGAACACCAACAGATGATGCATACCGAGCTCGGTCCCTTTTTGGGCAACGAGTTCGACTTTATCCCCTTTCGGGATCGCGTAGGCGAGCGTCACGTCAACCGGCAGTTCGGTCGTCGCTTCCCGCTTCTCGACGACGCGTGCCGTACCGGACTTCTTATCGAGCGTCACCACTTCGGCCACGTATTCAAATCCGGTCCCGTCCAAGAGCACGAGTTGATACCCAGGACCTCCCCGAAGCACTGTGCCGATGTGATGCACGACGTCGGCCGGCAATTCGACGAGATCGCTTCCAAACGCTTCACGTTGTAAAAAGTATCGTTGCATGGCTTACCCTTTCTTCGCGATGATGGCGACCCAATCTTCCATGACACGCGTCTCTTCAATCGTGAATCCAGCCGCTTCGAGCGCAGCTGTCACTTCGGCCCGCTTCTGACCGATGATTCCAGACGTGATGAAGTAACCGCCTGATTTGACGCGCGCATAAGCATCATCGATGAAGAGCATGATGACGTCGGCCAAAATGTTGGCGACGACGAGGTCGTACTCGCCCGTCATCCCTTTCAGCAGATCTCCCGTCTTCACGTCGACGACGTCTTGGGCATCGTTCGTCTCGACGTTTTGACGCGCCGATTCGACGGCGACCGCATCCAAATCAAGCGCCTCGACACGTTCGGCGCCAAGCTTCGCCGCGGCGATGGCGAGTACACCGGATCCGGTACCGACATCGATCAAGCGGTCACCCGGCTCGATATAATTCTCGATTGCTTGGATACACAGCATCGTCGTCGGATGTGTCCCGGTGCCAAACGCCATGCCCGGGTCAAGCAAGATGACGTTCTCTTCAGGTTGCGGCTCATAATCTTCCCAGAGCGGGACGATCGTGAGATGTTGCGAGATTTTGACGGGCTTGTAGTATTGCTTCCACGAATGGGCCCAGTCCTCTTCGTCCATCTCGACGACCGTCACTTCGCCGGTGCCGATGTCGAGCATATGACGCAACCCGTCCACTTCTTTTTTGAACGCGGCGAGGGTGTCTTGGAAATCACCCGACGCCGGGACGTACGCTTTCACGTAGACGCCGGACGTCGGATACGATTCTCGTCCGGAAACGTCCCAAATCTCTCCGAAATGGTCTTCGGCCATCATCTGGTCGTAGTCCTCGACGTCCTCGATGACGACCCCTTGTGCCCCCACTTCATGTAATAAGTTCGATACGGCTTCGACTGCCTGCTGTGTCGTGTGGACACAAATTTCAGACCATTTCATCGTTTCACACGCTCCTTTTACTGACTAAAAAACTTCTTCATTTTTTGGAACAGGCCGTGCTGTTCTTCGACGCCTGCTTCCCCGCTAATCTCTTCGAACTCACGAAGCAGTTCTTTTTGACGGTCGGTCATGTTCGTCGGTGTCATGACGACGATATTGACGTACTGGTCGCCATTGCCGCCGCCGCGGACGCTCGGCATCCCTTTGCCGCGCAAGCGGAATTTCGACCCGGTCTGCGTGCCGGCTGGTACTTTTAGGCTCACCTTGCCGTGGACGGTTGGCACTTCTAGCTCGGCACCGAGTGCTGCTTGTGCGTATGTGACCGGCATCTCCATCGTGATGTGTTGGTCGACCCGTTCAAAGATCTCGTGGGCCCGGACGCGGACGACGATATATAGGTCACCGGCTGGTCCGCCGTTATAACCTGGGCCGCCTTTACCGGAGAGACGGATTTGTTGGCCGTTGTCAATCCCGGCTGGAATCTTGACTTCGACTTGCTTCTGTTTCTTGACGTGGCCAGAACCATGGCACGTTTCACATTTTTCTTTAATCGTCTTCCCGCTGCCGTGACATTGGCTACACGTCCGCTGGTTGACCATCCGCCCGAGAATCGTGTTCTGTTCAACCGTCTCGACGCCGCTACCGCCACAACGGCCACACGTCTCTGGTTTCGTCCCTGGTTTGGCACCGCTGCCCATGCACGTGTCACATTCCACTTCGATCTCGAGGTCGATTGTTTCCGTCTTGCCGGTCACGCTCTCCATGAAATCGAGATCGACGACGTATTGATAATCTTCGCCGCGACGTGGAGCGTTCGGGTCTTGACGACGTCCGCCGCCACCAAAGAACATGTCAAAGATGTCACCGAAGCCACCTTGGAAGTCGCCACCGCCACCGAACTGGCTGGCCCCTTCAAAACCGAAGCGGTCATACTGGGCCCGTTTCTGCTCGTCTGACAGCACTTCATACGCTTCTCCGAGCTCTTTAAATTTATCGGCCGCATCCGGCTCTTGGTTGATGTCTGGGTGATATTGTCGTGCGAGCTTACGATATGCCCGCTTGATGTCTTGTGCCGAGGCCGATTTATCCAGGCCAAGCACTTCATAATAATCTCGTTTCGCCACGTTACTCTCTCCTCTACACTGTCTAAACTAAGATTCTACCGAATCTACCTTAACATGGAAAGAGCCAAAGCAGAAACCTGCTTTGGCGCTCTCCTATCTATCGGTTGCCTTATTTACGATCGTCGAGGTCTTCAAACTCCGCGTCGACGACGTTGTCGTCTTTCGCTTCCGTCTGTGTCTCGGCACCTTCAGCACCTTGCTCTTCAGCCATGTTCGCATATACTTTTTGCGTCAATTCTTGAACGACGTTTGACAATTCGTCTTTCGCCGTACGGATTGCTTCGAGGTCTGTGCCTTCGAGTGCTGACTTGGCTTTTTCTTTCGCCGCTTCAGCACGTTCTTTGTCAGCCGCATCGACTTTGTCGCCAAGGTCTTTGATCGCTTTGTCTGTCGCGAAGACGAGTTGATCCGTTTCGTTGCGGAGTTCGGCTTCTTCTTTACGCTGTTTGTCCGCTTCTGCGTTCGCTTCCGCTTCTTTTACCATGCGCTCGATTTCAGCCTCATCGATACCTGAAGACGATTGGATCGTGATCGACTGCTCTTTGTTCGTACCGAGGTCTTTCGCCGATACGTGAACGATTCCGTTCGCATCGATGTCGAATTTGACTTCGATTTGCGGCACACCGCGTGGTGCCGGCGGGATGTCCGTCAATTGGAAGCGGCCGAGCGTCTTGTTATCCGGCGCCATCGGGCGTTCCCCTTGGAGGACGTGGATGTCTACGGCCGGCTGGTTGTCAGCTGCCGTCGAGAAGACTTGTGATTTCGATGTCGGGATCGTCGTGTTACGGTCAATCAACTTCGTCATCACGCCACCCATCGTCTCGATACCGAGCGAGAGCGGAGTCACGTCGAGAAGGACGACGTCTTTGACGTCACCAGCGAGGACACCACCTTGGATGGCTGCACCGAGAGCAACAACTTCATCCGGGTTGACACCTTTGAACGGCTCTTTTTTCGTGAAGTCGTGAATTGCTTTTTGGACCGCTGGGATACGTGTCGAACCACCGACGAGGATGATCTTGTCGAGGTCAGATGGTGTGAGCCCAGAGTCTTTCAAGGCACGGCGTGTCGGTTCCATCGTGCGCTCGACGAGGTCGGCTGTCAACTCATCAAATTTCGCACGCGTGAGCGTCGTTTCAAGGTGAAGCGGACCAGCAGCTCCAGCCGTGATGAACGGAAGGCTGATGTGTGCGCTTGTCACGCCTGAAAGGTCTTTCTTCGCTTTTTCAGCTGCGTCTTTTAGACGTTGGAGCGCCATCTTGTCTTGTGCGAGGTCGATGCCGTTCTCTTTTTTGAATTCAGCTACGAGGTAGTCGATGACTTTTTGGTCAAAGTCGTCACCGCCGAGACGGTTGTCCCCTGCAGTAGCGACAACTTCGAAGACACCATCGCCAAGTTCGAGGATCGACACGTCGAACGTACCGCCACCGAGGTCATAAATCAAGATTGTGTGGTCTTCACCTTTGTCGAGTCCGTAAGCGAGTGCTGCTGCCGTCGGCTCGTTGATGATCCGTTTGACATCAAGTCCAGCGATTTTCCCTGCGTCTTTCGTCGCTTGACGCTCAGCATCGTTGAAGTAGGCAGGAACGGTGATGACCGCTTCCGTCACCGACTCACCGAGGTAGTCTTCTGCATCTTTTTTCAATTTTTGTAAGATGATCGCCGAGATTTCTTGCGGCGTGAACTTCTTGTCGTCGACTTCTACTGTATGAGCCGTACCCATATGACGTTTGATCGACTGGATCGTGTTCGGGTTTGTGATCGCTTGACGTTTCGCGACTTCTCCGACTTGACGCTCTTCGCCTTTAAAGGCGACGACAGATGGTGTCGTACGGTTCCCTTCCGCGTTCGAGATGACGACTGCTTCGCCACCTTCCATCACTGCTACACATGAGTTCGTTGTACCTAAGTCAATTCCGATAATTTTACCCATTGTCTATTCCTCCATCTAATTAAGTAATGTTATTCTGAGACTTTTACCATGCTCGGACGAATGACGCGCCCGTGCATCGTGTACCCTTTTTGAAGCTCCATCGTCACGATCCCTGATTCGAACTCATCGCTCGGCTCTTGCATGACCGCTTGATGATAGTTCGGGTCAAACGGTTGTCCGACCGCTTCGATCGCTTCGACGTTCTCACCGTTCAAGACGTCGAGCAACTGGCGGTGAATCATGTCGACACCAGCTTGAATCTGCTTGGCGTCGTCCGAATTCGCTTCGACTTGGAGCGCACGCTCAAAGTTGTCGATGAGCGGGATCAATTTCTCGACGACCGTCTGCGACGCGAATTTCACGCGTTTTGCGTTCTCTTCGTTCGTCCGGCGTCGGAAGTTGTCAAAATCCGCACGAATACGGAGCTCGCTCGCCTTGAGCGCATCGATTTCTTTTTGTAAATCCGTCCCCTCAGAAGTTTCTTCCACAAACTCAACATTTGAAACCTCTTCAGCTTCTACCGTCTCTGTCTGTTTCGGATCAAAATCTTTTTCTTCGAGCACTTCTTCTGGCTCTGGCCCATTCTGTTTGTCAGTTGTCATAATGAGGCTCCTTTCCATCACTCTTCTAATTTCGTTCGCCTGAGCGCCTCAATAATTTGTCCCATCATCTGAACCCCGTGTCGATAATCCATCCGGGTCGGTCCGATCATCGCGATCGTCCCGAACGTCTGACCGTCGAGCGTATAGTCGGACGTGATGACGCTACAATTTTGAAGCGCGACGATGCCATTCTCGCTTCCAATGCTCACATAAATCTCACGGTTTGGCAACGATTCGAGCCAGTCGGTCAACCGCTCCTGCTCGTCGATCCATTCAAGGAACGGACGCAACGTATCAAGCGTCTGGAACTCAGGTTGGTTGAAGATGTTCTTCTTCCCGCCTAAGTAGAGCGAAGCAGGATGTTGGACGCCGACGGTCGATTGAATGAGTTGCATCATGAACTCGAATTGTTCCTGATGCGCGAGTCGAAGCTTGGACACTTCTTCTCCGATCCGGAACTTCAGCTGACCGAGTGGAGTTCCTTTCAGACGATCGTTCAAGAAGCGGATCGTCTGTTCGACCAGGTCCGGCGCCATCGGAGATTCGAATACGACCGTCCGATGTTCGACGTGGCCTTGATCAGTCACGATCAAGACGACGCCACGCCTTTCGTCGAGCGGCATCAAATCAATCCGGGCCAGCCGATTCATCTGGCTGTTCGGACCGAGCGCCACCGTCGTATAATTGGTCAGGTCAGAGAGTAGGTCGGCGGCTTGACGGATGAGCACTTCCGACTCTTGGGCCGAGGCACGTAGCCGCTCGCCAAGGCGATACGTCTCCCGCTCGTCGATGATTTTCGTCTCGACGAGATGGTCGACATAATACCGATAGCCGACTTCGGACGGGATGCGTCCGGCCGACGTATGCGGCTTTTCAATCAGACCCATATCTTCTAAATCAGCCATGTCGTTCCGAATGGTTGCCGAACTGAATGACAAGTCATCCCGCTTCGATAACGTCCGCGAACCGACTGGTTGGGCCGTTTGAATATAATCATCAATGATGGCTCGTAAAATGAGCAATTGTCTCTCTGTCAGCACAACGTCACTCCTCTCTGAAGGATTGGCCTCGCTTTATTAGCACTCATATTTACTGAGTGCTAATCACACTTCAAATATTATCATGTTCTCCATATTTGTCAATTCATTCGCATCATTTTTTCCAGCCCCATAGAGCCTTCCGGTATGCATGTTTCTTCAAGTTTCGGTATGATACGAATTGAGGTGATTAGATGTTTACAACACAACAATTTAACGTATTCACGCAAGACGGACTCGATGCCCGCATGGCAGGCATCCGCTCTGAGATTCAACCGCTGTTCCACCGAATCTATGAGGAGGTCGGTCCCCAACTCGAGGCCGATGTCGGTGTCCCGCTTTACTTGCATGTCGCCAAACATGCCCGTCGGACGGTCAATCCACCGAAAGACACGTGGATGGCGATCGGCCATGACAAACGCGGCTATAAGAAACATCCCCATTTCCAAGTCGGGTTATTCGACGACCGGGTCTTCGTCTGGCTCGCGTTCATCTATGAGATGCCGAACAAAGAAGCGATCGGCCGTCGACTCATGACGATCGACTTCAAATCAGAGTTCCCCGACTTCCATATCGCCGGGGACCATATGAAAAAAGACGCGTTCTTAATCGAGGATTCGTCAGCTGAATCGATCGAAGCGATCACAGAACGGTTCGCGACGGTGAAGAAAGCGGACTTCTTGATCGGTCGTCAACTTCCGGCCGATGCGTCGATTCTGCAAAACGAAGCCGCCTTCCTGGCGCTCGTCGAGGATACGTTCAGCCGGCTCATGCCGATTTACCGCGATCTTGTCTTATAACCAAAACAAGGGCGAACCCAATCCGGGTTCGCCCTTGTTTGTTATGACATCGATGTCTGTTCCGGTGAGTCGCTCATCCGTGCCTCGCCGATGAAGGCAGCGAACGCCTCGTTGGCGAGCGGGAGCCCAGATTCGGTCAAGCGGACGTGTGTGTCCGTCGTCTCGATCAACCGTTTTGCCTCGAGTTCCGACAAGACATGCCCGAATACCGAACGCATCGACACACCATACTTCGACTCGAACGTCGCAAACGACACGCCTTGACGCATCCGGAGTCCAAGGAACAGTTCCTCTTCCATCTTCTCGACCGTCTCGAGCGTCGTCGTATTGCGAACCGGTAGCCCTTCCGCCTTGATATAGTGCGGAATCGGCGCGATGTTCGCCCGACGCTCCCCGTTCAAATAACTGTGCGCCCCAGCCCCGAAACCATAATACTCTTCGTTGCGCCAGTACACTTGGTTGTGACGGCTTTCGCGTCCTTCGAGGCTATAGTTCGAGATCTCATACTGTTTCAAGCCTCGACGTTCGAGCGTCTCCATCACTTTCAAGTACATCTCGACTTCGATATCCTCGCCCGGGAGGCGCAACTTCCCTTTCCGCTCTTGAATCGCGAACACGGTATGCGGCTCGAGAATCAACGAATAGGAAGAAACGTGTTGGATTGGGAGCTGGAACGCCAAGTCGAGGTCGCGCTCAATCTGTTCGAGCGTCTGTTCCGGCAAGCCGAACATCAAGTCGATCGAGATGTTATCGAATCGCTTCGCCGCTTCCGTCACGGTCGCGAACACGTCATCGGCCCGGTGTGTCCGTCCGATTCGTTCGAGTCCACCGTCATCGAACGTCTGGACGCCGAAACTGACGCGGTTGACCCCTCCATGTTTCATCGTATCGAGCTTCTCGGCGCTCACGAAGTTCGGATTCGCCTCGACCGAGTATTCGAGGTCTGGCGACGCGAGCGGGAGCAAGTGACGCGCGACCATGTCCATGAGACGTTTCATCTGCGCCTCATTGAGGGCGGTCGGTGTCCCGCCGCCGATAAAGATCGTCTCAATCGTATCGGTCGGGTATTGTTCGAGCGAGAGTTTGATTTCTCGTTCAAGTGCATCTAAATAGTCATCAACCGGTTGGTTCTTTAAGAACACCTTGTTGAAATCGCAGTAATAACAAATATGTTCACAAAATGGAATGTGAAGATATACGGCTTTAGCCATGGCGGCCACCCCTTTCTTCTCTTCCATTTATAACGCTTTTCACGCCGTGACGCCACTCTGCACGTTCAATCGAACCGATGAATGAACAGACCGCTCTTCAATTTCGGTTCGAACCACGTCGATTTCGGCGGCATTTGACCGCTCTCGTCGGCGACGCGCATCAGCTCTTCCATCGCCGTGGCGTGACACGTCAACACGACGACGTCATCACGTTCAGCCAAGTCGGCGAGGCGCGTCGGGGCATCTTTGCCGCCGATGAAATCGATTCGTTTGTCCGTCCGTACGTCTTTGACATGGAAATACGGCTCGAGCACATCCCGTTGCAACGTCGCGACGTCGAGTGCCGTCGTCGTCTGCCGTTTTTTGAGCATAAAATGCTCGCCCCGGTAAGACAAACCGAACGTGCCCCGTTCGTTCGGGACGTGTAAGGCAGGCACCGATTCAATCTCATACGAGAAAGCTAAACCGTCAAGCAACGCTCTGACTTCTTCTGGCGCCACATCGTTCAAAATGCGATGATACGGCAAAATCGTCAGCTCATCGCTCGGGAACAAGACGCCGAGGAAGTGGTCCCGCTCTTGTTTCGATTCCCCTTCATGGATCGGGCTCCGGGCGACGACAGCTGCGGCTTTGGCCCGGTGATGCCCATCGGCGATATAGATGGCCGGAATGCTGGCCCCGAGCATGATGACGCGTGCTTGATGCTTGGATGGCACGGCATAGCCTTCATGGATGACACCTTCACTGTCCGTGAAGGCAAACAACGCCTCTCCTGTCGTCGCGTCGTCCAAGATACGACGCAATCCTTCGTCCGGGACGTGACTCATCAAAATCGGGCCGGTGTGCGCTTTCGTCGCCGATACGTGTTCGACCCGTTCACGCTCTTTCACCTCACGTGTGTGCTCGTGGATTTTGATTCTTCCTGCCTCATAATCAGTCACCGAGAACGTGGCAACGAGTCCGGTCTGCACATGTCCGTGGTCGGTGAGCCGGTAGACGTAAAACCCATGTGTCCGCTCGGTCAATTCTGATTCATAGAGCCGTTCGAGCTCATGACGGGCTCTGCGTCCCCAGGCGTCGAGCGGCATGTCCGCCGTGAACAGTTCTGGTTTATCGACCGAAAGAAAAGAATCGGGACGCTGTTCGACGTCTTCACGCGCCTGTTCGACAGTGACGATATCGTACGGGGCGGCAGCGACCGCCTCGGGGTGTTTCGGCATATACGGGGCAAACGGTTTAAATACGACCATGGTCATTCCTCCTTAAAATTCGCGGACGCGCATGACACCCTCGATGTCATATAGGGCATGCACGGATAACGTCTCATGTTTATGGTTGTCGATGTCGATCAATGTATAGGCCACATCGTTGCGGCTCCGGTTGACCATGTTATCGATATTGATTCCGTTTTCGGCGAGCCGGCTCGCGATTTGACCGACCATGTTCGGGACGTTCAAATGAAGTACCGCCAAACGCCGCTTCCCGACATACGGAAGTTCCGCGTTCGGGAAGTTGGCCGAGTTACGAATGTTACCGGTCTCTAAGTACAGTTTGAGCGTATCGACGGCTTGAATCGCACAGTTCACCTCAGACTCGTGCGTCGACGCCCCGAGATGCGGGAAGGCGACGACTTGCGGATGACCGAGCAGCGCCTGTTTCGGGAAGTCGGTGATGTACGTCGCGACGTTCTCATCGAGCGCCTCGAGCAAATCGGAATCGTTCACGAGCTCACCGCGGGCGAAATTCAAGATGGTGGCGCCCGGTTTCATCTGTTTGAACCACGTCGCATCAATCATGTGACGCGTGTCATCGGTGAGCGGCATATGAATCGACAGGATATCGACATCTGCGAGCAATTCGCTCAACTGCTTCGCCCGCTTCACTTGTTGCGAGATGTTCCACGCCGCGTCGACCGATAAATGCGGGTCGTAGCCGACGACGTCGATGCCAAGGTGGAGCAAGTCGTTGGCGAGCGACGCGCCGATCGCACCGAGACCGATGATCCCGACTCGCTTGCCTCTTAGCTCAGACCCGACAAAGCGCCGTTTCTCGTCTTCCATCGCCTGCTCGAGCGACGCCTGATCGGAAAACGTATGACCGTTGACCCAGTTCGTCCCTTCTAAAATCGGTCGAACCGACAACAGCATGCTGGCGAGCACGAGTTCCTTGACGGCGTTCGCATTCGCACCCGGTGTATGGAAGACGACGACGCCTTGACGAGCTAACCGTTCGAGCGGAATGTTGTTCACACCGGCACCGGCCCGGGCGATGGCCAGCAAATAAGGCGGAATGTCCGCGCCATGGACATCGTGACTCCGAATGACCCAGGCGTCGGCTTGCTCCGCATCATTGACGGCGTACTCGCTCGGTTCGAAGCGTCTTAGCCCGTCTTGGGCGATTTGGTTATACGTTTTTATATGAAACATCTTGTCCCTCCTGTTCAAACTCGTGCATCACGTCAATGAGACGCGTCACACCTTCAAGTGGCATCGCATTATAAAGGCTCGCTCGAAGACCCCCGACCGACCGATGACCCCCGAGCTCGATCAACCCGCGCATCTCCGCAAACTGCCGGAACGCTTCATCCGTCGCGTCATTTCCGCTCGTGAACGGGATATTCGTCAGCGACCGATCCTTGCCGGAGACGAGCGCGTGAAATACCGGTGACGTATCCAAGGCGTCATATAACAGCTTGCTCTTCTTTTCGTTACGGCGTTCCATCTCGTCGACGCCCCCTTCGGTCTCGACCCAAGCGAGAACCCGCTCAGCGACATATAAGCTGAACGTCGACGGGGTGTTGAGTAGCGTGTCGACATGCTTGCTGTAAGCCAGATACGACGGCAAATCGCGCTCGGTGACCAAGTCACGACGGATGATGACAATCGTCAAGCCGGCCGGACCGATATTTTTTTGGGCACCTGCGTACAAGAGACCATAGCGCTGTACATCGATCGCTTCCGCTAAAATGTTCGACGAGATGTCGGCGACGAGCGGGACGTTCGTATCCGGCAACGTCGTATAGCGCGTCCCTTCGATCGTATTGTTCAACGTCACGTGAAGATAATCCACATGCTGAATATGCTCCGGCCACTCCGGGATTGCGTCGTAGTTGGATGACGCTGAACTACCGACGACGATGACGTCACCAAAGTGTTTTGCGTCATTGATCGCTTTCTTCGACCATGTCCCACTGTCTAGATAGGCGAAGCGACCCGATTCCCGCAGGTTCATCGGCACCATTGAAAATTGAAGCGTCGCCCCACCTTGAAGGAACAGGACGGCGTAATCGTCTGGAATCTGCATCAATCGCCGCAGTCTCGTCTCGAGCTGCTCGACGATCGTCGCGAACGTGTCGGAGCGGTGGCTCATCTCGACGATGGACACCCCTTGTTTATAGGAAAGAAACTCGGCTTGCACTTCTCGTAAGACAGGTTCTGGCAATACGCCCGGCCCTGCTGAAAAATTATATATCGGCACCGCCACTCCTCCTCTATTTATCTGTAAGTGGGTACTATTCCGTACCTGGCCCACCGAATCCTGCCAAATGCGAAAAAAACGCCCTCATCCGTAGATAAGGGCGAACGATTATTCTTCGTCCATCGACAAGACGGACATGAACGCTTCTTGCGGCACTTCGACAGAACCAACCATCTTCATGCGCTTTTTACCTTCTTTTTGTTTCTCGAGCAATTTACGTTTCCGTGAGATATCGCCGCCGTAACATTTGGCGAGGACGTTTTTACGGAGCGCCTTGATTGTCGAACGGGCCACGATCTTCGTTCCGACCGCTGCCTGAATCGGCACTTCGAACTGCATACGCGGAATGAGCGCCTTCAATTTCTCAACGATGACCTTCCCACGTTCGTAGGCGAAATCACGGTGCACGATGAAGCTGAGCGCATCGACAAGTTCGTTGTTGAGGAGGATATCCATCTTGACGAGGCGTGACGGACGATAACCAATCAAGTCGTAATCAAGCGACGCATATCCTTTCGTGCTCGACTTCAACTGGTCGAAGAAGTCATAGACGATTTCACTGAGCGGGATGTCGTACGTGATTTTGACACGCGTCGTATCGATATACTGCATGTCGATGAAACTGCCGCGCTTCTTCTGACAAAGTTCCATGATGGCGCCGACATAGTCGTTCGGTGTCATGATGGCCGCTTTGACGTAAGGCTCTTCAATCGACTCGACTTTTTGTTGTTCCGGCATTTTCGACGGGTTATCGACATGGATGACGTCGCCGGCCGTCGTTGTGACGTGATAGATAACCGATGGCGCCGTCGTGATCAAGTCGATCCCGAACTCACGCTCGATTCGCTCTTGAATGATTTCCATGTGAAGCATGCCGAGGAATCCGCTACGGAATCCGAAACCAAGTGCTTGTGACGTCTCCGGCTCGAATTCGAGCGCCGCATCCGATAACTGAAGCCGTTCGAGCGCTTCACGTAAATCGTTATATTTGGCAGCATCGATCGGATACAGACCACAGTACACCATCGGGTTCATTTTCCGGTAGCCCGGGAGCTGTTCCGTCGATGGATTTTTAGCGAGCGTGATCGTATCACCGACGCGGACGTCGCCGACCGTCTTGATTGACGCCGATAACGTACCGACATCACCGACGTTCAGTTCCTTCACCGAGACCGGTTTCGGTGTCGAGACGCCGAGATCCGTCACGTCGAACGATTTGCCGGTCGACATCATTTGGACTTTGTCCCCGACTTTGACCGAACCGTTGACGATTCGGATCGAGGCGACGACGCCACGATAGGCGTCATAATACGAGTCGAAGATAAGTGCTTGGAGCGGTGCCGACGGGTCACCGGTCGGTGGTGGAACGAGTTCGACGACTTGCTCGAGAATCTCTTCAATCCCGATTCCCGCCTTGGCAGAAGCTGGCACAGCGTCACTAGCGTCAAGTCCGATCACATCCTCAATTTCTTGACGGACGCGTTCGACGTCAGCCGATGGCAAGTCGATCTTGTTGATGACCGGGATGATTTCAAGGTCGTTATCAAGCGCGAGATAAACGTTCGCGAGTGTCTGAGCTTCAATCCCTTGAGCCGCATCGACGACGAGGACCGCCCCTTCACAGGCTGCGAGCGAACGCGACACTTCATATGTGAAGTCGACGTGTCCCGGTGTATCGATCAAATGAAGGATGTACTCTTCGCCATCTTTTGCGGTATAGTTCAATTTAACGGCGTTCAATTTGATTGTGATCCCACGTTCCCGTTCGAGATCCATCGCATCAAGCGTCTGTTCTTTCATTTCACGCGCTGTGAGCGCACCAGTTCTCTCGAGAATCCGGTCAGCGAGTGTCGACTTCCCATGGTCGATGTGGGCGATGATGGAAAAGTTCCGTATTCTCTTCTGACGATTCTCTAATTCTTGTTTGTTCATATATGGGTTCACCTATCCTTCTCATGCATACCGTGTCATTATATCAAAATCCTAAGTTAATGTGTACGACCTACTACAACAATACCACATATAGTTTTCAGAATAATCATCAAGTGGTTGCTTTTCGAATAACCGTTTGCTACAATTGTGCTTGTTCTGTTGAATGATTACTTGAAGTAATGAGAACATACACTTTCTTGTTTCAGGAGGTGAAATAACATGGCAAATATCAAATCAGCAATCAAACGTGCAAAAACTTCTGAAAAGCGTCGCGTAGCGAACTCGCAAGAGAAAGCAGCAATGCGTACAGCAGTAAAACGTGTTGATACTCTCGTTGTAGAAGGTAACAAAGAAGCGGCTCAAGAAGCTTTCGTCCTCGCTACGAAGAAAATCGACAAGGCTGCAGCAAAAGGTCTAATCCACCAAAACAAAGCAGGTCGTGACAAATCACGTCTCGCAGCTCGCATCGCAGCTCTCTAATTAGAGACTAAAACGAAACAGCCGCCTCCATTAGGAGCCGGCTGTTTTTTCGTATTTCATCACATAATGGGGTCCAATCCCTGGAATGTCGAACGCGTCACCGACCGTCACCAATCCGTTCCGTTCATAGAACCGGACGGCGATCGCTCGAGCGTTGCACCACCACGAATCACTGACCGCTTCATGCAACGCCTGTAAAAAGGACGAGCCAATTCCTCGGCCAGCAAATGCCCGGTCCGTTGCCATCCCTCTAAGCTGATACGGCACCGTCTGACCGTCGAAGTCACGCCCCACTTCCATCACGGTCGCAATCGACACGACACGACCGTCTTCGACCCAGGCATAGTGGCGTGTCGTCTCGGCGTCATCCCCTTCAAAATAACATGTCTCGACCGCCTGTCCCGGCCGTAACACGTCATGCCGGAGCGGAATCACGTCCATGAGTCTCACTTCCTGTAATCCCATGTCTTCACCTCACAGTAACGTTAATTGGCAGACGAGTGTGTCGAAGACGATTTGCTTGTCGCCCCGTCCCGTCTTCATCGCCTCGTCCGCATCGGCAATCATCGTCAGCGCCCGGGCGAGCTGGGCCTCTGAGAAATTCCGGCTCGCTTGTGAGGCGAGTTTTACCGTATAAGGATGCGCCCCGATTTTCGAGGCGATTTGCTTCTCGCCATAACCTTTCTCGGTCAACTGTTTGGCCAGATACATATTCCGGTACTGCCGGGCGAGGAGCGACAACAGACCAATCAATTCCTGCCCCTGTTTCTCCAAGTCCCGTACAAGCCGAAGCGCAGCATCCGCACGTCGGGCCACTAAAAACTCGGATAACTGGAATACGTTATCCTCGAGCGTCCGCGGGACCAAGTCGTTGACGATCTCCATCGGGATGTCGGCGCCTTCACTCGCATAGAGTTGTAACTTCTCAAGCTCGCGCACGAGTTTTCCCCAATCGTCCTGACAGAGGAACAACAGACGCTCGACGGTCGCCCGCTCCATCTTTTGACCACGACGATTCAATTCGTCGCCGACGTAACGCATTAATTCGGATTGGCTCGGTTTTTTCGCTTCGAGGACGATGGCCCGTTCTTTCAGGCGTTTGACAACTTTTTTTCGTTCATCGAGTTTTTCCGCTTCAATGACAAAGACGAGCACAGAGTAAGGCGCCGGTTGTAACGCGTAATCCGTCAAGCGCTCGACGTTTTGTTTCTGCTTTTCTTTCGCCCCCGTCAAAAACTGGGCATGTTTGACGATGACGGTCCGATACTCACTGAAAAAAGGTACCGTCTCCGCTTCATCAAGCGCCGTATCGAGTGACGTCTCGTGCAAGTCGAGCTGCATGACATCAAATTGATCACCAGACGGGTTGGCGGCTTTGATGATCGCCCGTTCCCACGTCTCTAGTAAATATTTCTCTGTCCCAAATAGGACATACACGTTCGACAACTTTCCGTTATGCAGCCACGGTTCATTCAAAACACACACCACTTTCACAATTTATTCTTATCTAAACATAGATTATCCTTCACTGATTCGCTATACTTAGGACGGAACCATTTCAAGGAGGGACTCACTATGCATATTAACTCTGTTCGCCCACAAAGCGAAAACCCGTTCGAGAACGACGTACAGTGCAAACGTAACGATGCCATCGATTCAGCAATCGGCTTCATCGTCCCGTTCGGCTTTTTCTTCACCATCTTCGCGATCGGTGTCCTCATCAAGTTCTTGAGCTTATAAGTCAGTCAGAAAGCGATTGCCCCGGGGGAGCAATCGCTTTTTTAGTTTATCATAGATTGCTTGGAGTGACCCCCCTCGTCACAATCCCACGACACCGATTTCGTTCACAGACGACCATCCCGTCCTCGTCGGTCCGCAATACCCGCCTTCCTCCGAGACGTTGTAACGTGTCGAGATGCGGATGTCCGTACCGATTGTTCCGGCCGACACTGATGATGACCCATTCCGGATCAATCCGGTGCAACAGCTCCTCGCTCGATGATGTGTTCGACCCATGATGTCCGAGTTTGAACACATCGACATCAACAGTTGGAATCATCCCTTCCTTCGTATCCGGCAAATCCCCAGTCAATAAATACGTGAGCATCCCGACCTGCATGAACAGCGACACCGAGTTCGCATTCTCGTCCTCGCCTGCCTCACCCGGTGCGACGACCCACATCCACGGGTACGGCCGGTCCCCGCTCTTCAGAAGACGGACCGGGACCTGATAGGCCGCCAGCTCGGCCAGCAACTCGTCTCGTTTGCCTTGATCCGCTACTTCCGCCGAGAGCCACACCTCATCGACTTCGATGGACGAGAGTAACCCGGACAGTCCGCCGACGTGATCATGATCGGCATGGGTGAGCAACAAAAAATCGAGACGTGTCTCCCCCCGTTTCCATATGTACGGGGCGACGACGTCCGCTCCCGGGTCATACGTGGACCGCTTCGATTCCTTCGGGTCTTGAAACACCCCGCCGACATCGATGACGCCCGTGACCTCGCCATACTCGACGACGACGGCATCGCCTTGCCCGACATCCAAAAATGTGACGCGTGGCTCCTCGCCCCATTCAAGGCCGCCATGCATGAGCATTAAGCCGAGCACGGCCAGCCCCCAACCGCTCCACCGTTTCCATTCGAGGAGCATCAATCCGCCCCAGAGGACGATCGCCAAGGCAAGAGCGTGCCAAAACGTAAACTCATGCAGCGGGAGCCACGGCTGCCAGTCGTGATGCAAGGCGAACGTCCCGTTCAGGCCATCGAGAATCGGATGCAAGAACTGTTCGGCGGTCGGCACGATGTACGCGACCAAGGCAAGCGGAATGACGACCCAGGAGATTAAAAACGCACCGACGACGTTATACACGGGTGCCAGCACCGAGATAATCGGTTGGACGGGCCATAACAAGATGAGCCCGAACCATTGGGCATATACGGCCAGTCCGAACGGCCCGGTCCAAATCGAACGGGTCACGAGCAGGAACAACGTCATCGCGACCGTCAATTGAAACCCTAAATTCCACAACAAGTACGGCTGCAAGGCGAGCAAGAACGCCGCGCACCAACTGAGCAGCCGAATCGGGTCACGGACACGATAGCCGAACAAGGACAACCCGAGCAACAGATCGGCGACGAGCACGGCCCGTGCCACCGGTGGCGAAAACCCGGTCAGCCAGCCGAACAGTGTGACCGCGGCGATGATGAGTTGCGTCTTCGTCTCCTGATGAAACGGCAAACCGCGCATCAGCCAACGGAACGCCAAAACGAGGAGCGCGATGTGTGACCCGGAGATGACGAGTAGATGCAGCAGACCGGTCACCCGGTAAGAGAACGAGGTGTCCTCGTCGAGCAACCGGCTCTCCCCAAACAATAACGCCTCCATATATAGTGCCACATCTGGTCGATACGTTGCCTCGATTCTCGCGAGCTGTCGTTCTTTCCAGCGGAGCATCCGCCCCGCTATCCCGTCACTCGGACGACACGCCTCGATGGCGACGTCACTCCCTTTGAACGTCAGACCGGCTCCGAGCGCCCACGCCGCCTCATTAAATCCGCCCGTATTACGCAGCGGTGCGAACGGGGTTTGCGTGAACGTGACGAGGCACGTCTCTCCGGGACGACCGAGCGCGAGGTCACGACCGGTCAACACACCTTCCGTGCCGTCGATTTGTCCATACAGCCGCGCTGATAGTCCGTTGTCCCGCCGGCTCTCGATGGCGAACAGATAGGGCCCGTCCTCCGGCAACGGTTCGGCGTCAGGACGTACGAACACGAACAGGACGAGCAGGACGGCGCCGATATGCGTATAGACGGATTGACCGCGACAGGTGAACGCGATGGCGACAGACAACAGGAGGCAGAGGGCGACCGACCCGTACATCCCGGCAATGAATAGGCTGATCGGCAATAGTGGATACAGCGGCATGTCACGGGACCAATAAATAGCCTTCCATGCTTTCTAACGTCTTCTCCCCGAATCCTTTGACGTTGCCAATCTCTTCATATGACTTGAACGGCCCATGTTGTTTCAAATGATTGAGAATCGCCTCGGCTTTGGCCGGGCCGATGCCCGGTACGGTCATCAGTTCGTCCTTCGTCGCACTGTTGACATGGACCCCGTTCGTCCCCCCGCTCGCTTCTTCAGCGGCCGGCACAACGACCGTCTCCCCTTTTTTCGGGACGCTCACTTTCGTCCCATCGACGAGCAATTGGGCCAAGTTCAATTGTTCGGGGTCGGCCTCATCCGTCAAGACAGCGAGTGACAACACGTCACCGACACGCGCCCCTTGTGGCATCGTATACATGTCCGGTGCCTCGACCGCCCCGGTCACATAGACGACGATTTCGGTCGGGACGCTCGGCTCGACTTCCGGTTCGGGTGTCGCGACGAACTGTTCGACCATCGGTGTCTCCGGTTCTTTCGAATAAAACATATAGCCCACCCCGATAAACAGTCCGATCAGCAGCACGGCGACATACCGTTTCCACTTCTCCATACGTCCCCTCCTCGAGCGAGTCTTTTCTATAGTATGAAGAAACGTTGTCATCTGTGCCGAGGCCGAACTCGTCGTTTTCCACGCGCCTATCGGACGAAGGCATCCGGTTCCCGTACATAGCGAGACGACAAAAAAGAGACAAGCCGAAACTTGTCTCAGTGCTCTTCAAAATGTTGAACTTGGCTCGCGAGTGCCGCGGCTTGCCCTTCTAACTCTTGCATCAAGGCGAAAATCTGATCGAAGCTCGCTTGCTGTTCTTTCATCGAGGCTGCGACTTCTTCGTTCCCCGCCGCAAGTTCCTCGGTGACACCGCTCACTTCCTCGACCCGTTTCAAGACGTTCGTCACTTCCGAACTCGACGCGACCATCTCGCGTTCAATCGTACTGACAAACGAGGCGACGTGGTCCGTGCGGTCATGGATTCGATTGAACGCCTGCTTCGTCATTCCGAACGCCTCGAGCTGTGCCGTCTGTTCCCGACTCGACTCTTCAACCATGTCCGTCAAGCGGACGACCTCGTCCCGGATTGTCTGGACGACACCAAAGATGGAACGTGTCGCCACGTTGCTCTCCTCGGCCAATTTCTTCACTTCGCTGGCGACGACTGCAAAACCTCGTCCTGCCTCCCCTGCCCGTGCAGCCTCGATGGCCGCATTCAAGGCGAGTAAGTTCGTCTGGGCGGCGACATCTTCCACGAGCTTCGCCATTTTTTCGATTTCTTCTGTTTTCCGGGCGAAATCATCCATCCGGTTGACGAGCGATGCGTTACGTTCGCTCGAACGTGCTAAAATTGCTTCCTGGTCCGTCAACGTCTCGATGCCGGCCGCGACTTCGCGTGTCATCTCAGACGTCTGTTCGGTCGTCTGCTTCGTCTGGTTCAAACTTGTCTCGAACGAGGTCGCCATGATGCCGACCGATTCAAGTGTCTCTTGCAGTTCGGTCGCAATCGACTGGGCCCCGTTCGCCATCTCATCGACCGCATTCGTGATGTTCGATGTCGTACTGACCACGGCCTCGTTCTCAGCAGCCGCCGTCTCTGTCATATCGTTCACTTTCATCGACGTGACACGGATGGAACCGATGACCGTCTGGAGCGACATCGTCATTTCCCGCATCGCTCGTTCTAAGCGTCCGATTTCATCACGTCGCGTCGAATCCGGCAGCGTGATCAATCGTCCGGCCGCGATCGCTTCCGCCGCCTCGACGTTCCGTTCGAGCGGATGGGTGATCGAGCGGGCGAAGAAGAAGTTGTATACACTGAGTGCGACGATGACAAAGACCGTCAACAATACGGACACGAGCAGGAGACGTTTCGTCTCACTCGCCGCCTCGGCTTGTAATGCCTCGTAGAATGTTCCATTTTTCAAGAGGAGCGTATTCACATCGTTCAATACCCCTTCAAGCTTCGCCGCTTGAATCCGGGCGGCGATCCCGCCGGCCTCGGCCGCCTCGACCTCCGCTCCGATCCGCTCGTACTTCATCGTCGCACGTTCGAGGTGGTTCGCAAATTCAGGAATAAGATACGTCTGTTTCAATGTCGTAAACGTCTCCGTGTTTGTCGTCCGAATCCGCTCGAGCTGTGTGAGCGTCGATTGACTCATCTGTTCACCGAGCGAGGTCCAAAGGGACTGCTCCTGCAAGAGCGACGTCTCGAGTTGGGACAACTCAATCATCTGGGTGCCGTACTGCTCGTTATAAGTCTGCAGACGATTCAACGTCGACAAGACATAACTCATCATCAAGACAATCAATAAGACCGTGAACACGGTCGAAAAGATGAACCGTTTCCGTAAGCTCATTTCAGCGTCCCCTCCATCAACTGTTTCTGAAACGCCTCGAACCGTTTTGTCTCGTCGTCATCCCACTGGACACGACGAAGAGCGGCCAAACCGACACCGCCTTGATCGATCCCGAGTTCGACGTGAGCGTTGAACGCCTTCGCTTCGACCCGATCCGCGATTTCGACGATGGCCAAATCGACTTGTTTCAACATCGACGTGATGACCGCGTCCGGTGCGATCATCGATTGGTCGCTATCGACGCCAATCGCTTTCACGCCGTTCCGTTCCGCTGCTTCTAAGACACCGACCCCTGTCAGTCCTGCAGCGGCGTACAGCACGTCCGCTCCGGCTTCAATCTGTTTCTCTGCCAACTTACGTCCGATTTCAGGCGAAGCAAAATCGTTGGCGTAATCGACGAGCATCGTTACGTCTTCATTCACGCCTTTTGCACCGAGCTCGAAGCCGGTCCCGAATTTTTGAATCAACTCGTTGTCGACACCCCCGATGAAACCGATTTTATTCGATTCCGTCTCGAGCCCCGCGACTGCCCCGGCGAGTGCACTGCCTTCCGTCTCTTGGAACGTCACCGAGATGACGTTCGGTAACGTCGATACGGCATCAATCAACGCGAACTGTTGCTCTGGATGTTCGGCCGCCACCGCTTCAAGATCCGTCTGACATGCGAAACCAAGACCGATGATGACATCATGTCCGTCCGCGACGAGCTGTTCGAACCCCGCTTTATACGTCTCCGTCTCGGCAAGCTCGCGATAGTCGACGAACCATTTCCCTGTCTCACGGAGTTGCCCCATGCCGCGCATCGCCGCGTCGCTGAACGATTGGTCCCCGAGACCAACATCGGACAACACGACGCCCATCGATTGACGTGTTTCCACGGTTTGTTCCGGTTGATCGATGACAGACTGACAACCGGGCAACCAAGTCACACATGCGGCCAACAAGCCGATGATGAGTGATTTCTTCATAATAGCTACTTCCTCTCTCTAATGGTCTGACATCTCCCTTATCGTCAGAAACCAATCGAGTTTGAAGTCTTTCCTTTCAAATTTAGGGCAATCCGTGCGAAACAAAAGAGCCACAGACGATTGTGTCTGCGGCTCTCGGCTCACTCTTCCGTCGCGGCGAACGTCGATTCGCTCAATTCGCGATTCGTGCTCGGTTGGACGTTACCTTTCCCGGCAAAATTGTCGAGTAAATCTTTCATGTCGATTCCTGACGACGCTTTGAGCGTCTGTTGGAGCGATGCCATCAAGTCTGTGGCGTAGCCTGTGACTTTGCCGGCACCCCCATCTTTGCCGCTGCCCGTATCGACGACCGTGATCTTGTCGATATTGCCAAGCGGTGCTGCAATCTGTTTCGCATAGTCTGGAAGCATCTTGACGACCATGTCGAGAATGGCAGCCTGTCCATACTGTTCGAACGCTTCGGCGATTTTTTGTTTCGCTTCGGCTTCGGCGAGACCCGTCAAGCGGATAATCTCGGCTTCGGCTTCCCCTTTTGCCCGTTCCGAGTCCGCTTCGGCCACACCGGCGAGACGGACGCGTTCGGCGTCAGCTTTCGCTTCAGCTTCGATACGATATTTCTCGGCATCGGCCGAGGCGATTTGACGCGCCTTGTCGGCTTCTGCTGACTGTTCGATCGCATAGCGGTCGGCGTCGGCCTTTTTCTTCACTTCTGAATCGTATTGTTTCTCACGACGCATGATTTCTTTCTCTTCGAGCTCGATTTGCTTTTGACGCTCGATGATTTGGACTTGCATCTGTTGCTCGGTGACTTCTTGTTTGGCGCGGGCTTCTTCAAGTTCATACGCTTGGTCGGCCCGGGCCTTGGCGACGTCTTGCTCACGACGATAGGCGGCGATGCGGAGCTGGTTCTCTTTCTCGGCTTCTGCGATTTCCGAAGCCCGTTCGAGTTCAGCTTTCTTCGCGTCTTTCATCGCTTCTGCTTGTTTGATGCGTGTCTCTTTGTCCGCTTCGGCCGTTGCGATATCAGCATCGCGTTTCACTTGCGCGATTCGTGGTTTCCCGAGTGATTCGAGATAACCGTTCTTGTCACGAACATCTTTGATCGTGAACGACACGATGACGAGCCCCATTTTCGCCAAGTCTTGTGAGGCGACGCGTTGGACTTCTTGTGAGAACTTATCACGGTTCTTATAAATCTCTTCAACTGTCATTGAACCGAGGATGGAACGGAGGTGACCTTCGAGCACTTCTTTCGCCTCGTTCTCGCGTTCGATTTTCGGTTTGCCGAGGAACTGCTCGGCCGCCGTGGCGATCTCGCTGATTGAGCCACCGATTTTGATGATGGCCGTACCGTCCGCCATGACCGGTACGCCCTGCTCGGTGTACACTTCCGGCGTCGTCACTTCAAGTTTGCTCGAAAGAAGGCTGAGCGGTTCCGCTTGCTGGAACACCGGCAAGACGAACGTTCCGCCCCCGCGGATAATCTTTACACGGTTGCCCGACGCGTCGCTATGGACATTCTTTTTCCCTAAGTAGCTGCCGGTGACGATGAGCGCCTCATCTGGTCCGACCGTGCGATACTTCAACACGAAGACGAAAATCAAGGCGAGCAAAATCACCCCGACGATAATACTGGCTAATATGGCTGTGCTCATAAGTTAAAACTCCTTTCGGATTGTCGGCTCGTCATATTCCATGACGACCGCAATGTTTCGTTCGACTTCGATGATGATGACCCGTCGATCACTCGGAATCGCTTTGCCGTCCACACTTTGAGCCGTCTTTAAAATCGAACCGATGACCGATTCGACGAGTACTTCCCCGTAACCGCCTTCCGGAACGGGGACGGTTAACCGTCCGACAAGTCCGATGAGCGATTCATCGGTCATCCCGATCGATTCTTCCGCGTTCGATAACGGCAAGAGGACGAATAAGTACAGGAGCGTCGTGAGCGCGAACGATCCGACGAGTGCGACGGCGAGCCCGATCATCGGGGACACATGGGCGAGCGCGTTCAAAATGAGGCCGATGCCCGCACCGAGTGCTAAAAATGACAGGATGACCGCTGGATTGAACCAACCATCGAATAAATCAAACGCATCTGAAAATAACATGTACAAAAATGTACCGAGACCGGCGATGATGAGTACCCACCAATACAGCTGATCTAACGATTCCATTACCACTCCTCCTCGGCGCGACGCTGTCGTTCATATGAAAGAACACGACGCAAATGTTCGACTTCGAGTGCGAGTGCTTGCTCGATCGTGTCCCATTCGGACAAAGGCCGAGTCGGTTGATCGACCACCTGCCGCACACGTCCTAACGTCTGTTCGAGACGCAAGCGATCGTAGCGATCGACCGCTTCCGCTCGCTCTTGTCGCAATAGCGATAAAAAATGATCGACTTCCGCTTGCAGCGCAATGATTTGTTCGGTCGCCGCGGCCGACGATTCTTGCATCAGCAGGCGACGCACCCTGACTTGATGGGCGATCAGCTTCGCAATCCTAGCCTCTAGCTCGAGAATATGTTTATAGAGAGATCCCGCCTCATCTTCATCCGTGTCATCGCGCCACCACATCTCCGACTCACCTCACTTCTTTCTTTACTCACTTGTCTATACGTTTAGAGCGAAACTTTGGTTTCAAAATATCTAAAAAAAATGTAAGATTGATTTGCTAGAGTTAGAAAGGAAGTGCTCACGTTGGGCAATCAAGTCATCAAATTGTCGACCGCGGCCCAAGAAGAACTTATCGCGAGTTATCGGGCCCACGCGGTCAATCCACCGCCCCATGCACGATTCAGTGCCAAAACACCTCAGTGTGTGATTACGGTCTACAATTCGGGTAAAGTCATGTTCCAAGGACGCGATGCCGACAGCGAGGCCGCAAAATGGGGAACGAGTATAAAGAAAGAACCAAGTGTGCCTAAAATCGTTCTACCGGAAGGCTTTTCGGACTGGTCTGTCATCGGGAGCGATGAAGTCGGAAAAGGAGATTATTTCGGACCGCTCGTCGTCGTCGCCGCCTATGTGCCGAAAGAGAAAATCGCCCTTGTCAAAGAGCTCGGGGTCAAAGACTCAAAACTGTTGTCCGATACAGAGATCGTCCGCATCGCCAAAGATTTACATGTTACCATCACCTATCAGAAAGCGATGCTGCACAATCCGGCGTATAATAAGATGCAGCGAACGATGACACAAGGTAAAATGACGGCCATCGCTCATAATGCCGCCTTGTCGGCCTTATTACAGAAGCTCGATGCGACACCGGACGCGATTTTAATCGATCAGTTCGCTGAAAAGAACGTCTATTACAACCATTTGCGATCTGAAAAGGCGGTCGTCAAAGACGACGTCTATTTCTCGACGAAAGCGGAAGGACTGCACGTCGCCGTGGCCGCTGCCTCGATTCTCGCCCGGGCCTTGTTCTTAAAAGAAATGGACAAGTTAAGCGCGACACTCGGGGTCACGTTACCGAAAGGGGCCGGTGCCAAAGTCGATCAAGTCGCTGCCGCGTTGATCATCCGTTACGGTCAAGAACGTTTAAACGAAGTGGCGAAAGTCCACTTCGCCAACACGAAGAAAGCGATCCGTTTGAGTGAGCTGAAACGATAGTCCTCACTTCGAAGATATGGTATATTAATTTTAGGGTTTAATGAACTTAAAAATTTTTGGAGGATAGCGTTCATGTTGCATTATAAAACGTACACTTTAAGCGACGACCATCCTTGGGTCATCTTCATCCATGGCGCCGGTGGAAGTCTGTCGCATTGGTATCGTCAAATTCGGCCGTTCAAAAAAAAATATAACGTGCTCTTGCTCGATCTCCGTGGACACGGCGGCTCGTACAACGAAGAACAGTCGTTGAACCAACCGCTGAACGCATATACGCTCGACGTCGTCGTCGAAGACGTCGTCGAAGTCATGGATCATTTGAAGATTGAAAAAGGACATATGGTCGGCCTGTCGCTCGGGACAATCGTCATCCAGGCGATGTTCGAGCACCATCCGGAACGAATCGCTTCCGTCGTGCTCGGTGGGGCCATCGTCAAGTTCAACGTCCGCTCGACGTTGTTGATTCGACTTGGCAGTCTCGTGCAGAGCTTCGTGCCGTACATGTGGCTGTATCAGTTGTTCGCGTGGATCTTGCTACCAAAAAAACGTCATAAAAAATCACGGATGATGTTCGTCCGCGACGCGGCCAACCTATGCCAGCGCGAGTTCATCCGCTGGTTCAAGATGACCGAGAATATGAATCCGTTGCTTCGTCACTTCTCATCAATCGAGACGAACGTACCGATTCTCTATATTATGGGTGATGAGGACTACATGTTCCTCGAAGCTGTCGAACGGACCGCGAAACATCAACCGACGGCTCGCGTCCAGGTCGTCTCGGACTCGGGTCACGTCGTCAACGTCGACCAACCCGATCACTTCAATTCGATCTCGATGGCGTTCATCGATCAACAAGTCGGCTCACTCGCCGCCAGCACATCTTAAAGAAAGACGGTCCTGCACGGGGCCGTCTTTCTTTTTGAGCGGTTTTCAATTTTTTTCAAATAAATTTTCAGAAAATATTGATTATTGAAAAATATCGTGTTACTCTTAGACAAATCTTAACAAACGGAGGAGCTGGCACTAATGAAAACCCATGCACAACACGGCCTACTGATTATTATTCGACTGAGGGACTGAAAATCGACTCGATGACCGAGACGAATTTTTGGGCCCTTGTTTCGATGGTTTCGGACGAGGCGCTCATGGTTTGACCGACGCGCCTATCCAATCTGGATAGGTTTTTTTATTGGAACGATACACATAGAGGAGATGATGGAAGTGAAACAGTACGCAATGGATCGGATGATCAAAATATCAGCAGGAATGGCAAGCGCCGTCCTCGTCACGCTCGGGGTCGGACTCTTGATTGAAACGATTGGGAAGATGGCCGGAATCGAGACACTCGTCTTGATCGGGCAAGTCGCGAAATCGTTGCTCGCCCCGGCACTCGGTGCCGGTGTCGCCTACCAGCTCGGCGGCAATACCCTCGTTTTGTTCAGTGCGATGATTGCGGCAACCGTCGGTGGTGCGGCGCTCCAACCGACCGAGAGCGGGCTCGTGCTCGTACCTGGTCAACCGATCAGTGCTTTAATCGCTGCCGCGGCTGCAGTTTGGCTTGGTAAACGTGTTCTTGGCAAGACGAAGTTCGACATGATGGTCGTCCCGGTCACAGCCGTCCTCGGCGGCGGGATCGTCGGGGTCGGGGCAGCCGCCGTCACGACACCGCTCATCAACTCGATCAGTGCGAGCATCACCGCATCGGTCAATACGTCTCCAATCGCGACATCGCTCGTCATCGCGCTCGTGTTTAGCGTCATGCTCATGTCGCCTGCTTCATCGGCCGCACTCGCCATCGCGCTCCAGCTCGACCCGGTCGCCAGCGCCGCTGCGTTGATCGGATGTACGGCCCAGTTCGTCGGCTTCACCCTCATGGCGTATCGTCAAACGGATCCGGGCGGTTTGGTCGCCTCGTTCTTCGTCACACCGAAAGTGCAGTTCCCGAACGTCGTCAAAAATCCTCGCGTCGTCATGCCACCATTTATCGCAGCGATGATCAGCGCTCCGATCGCGACGCTCGTCTTCTCGCTCGAGGTCCCATACGAGATCGCAGGGCTCGGCCTCAACTCGTTGATCGCCCCGCTCAACATCCTTGCCGCGCAAGGAATGGACGCGTTCCTCATCTTCGTCGGAACGGGTGTCGTCCTCCCGGCCGTCATCACGCTCCTGTTGTATAAAGTGACATGCCTCGTCGGTTGGACGAAGTTCGGCGACTTGGCTCTCGAGGTCCAGTAAACTCAAAAAAGGTGTCCACACGTGGTGGACACCTTTTTTAGGTTAGGCGCGAACTTCTGCGCCGTGGGCCGCTTGAACGGCTGCAAGGATTGCTTCATACGACGCCGTCACTTCTTCATCTTGAAGCGTCCGCGTCGGGTCTTGATATTTGAGCGAGAAGGCGATTGATTTTTCATCGTCTCCTACGTTCTCTCCGACATAGACATCGAACAAGGCGAGGTCGATCAAGAGCGGTCCGGCAGCCTGTTTAATCGTTGCTTCGACTTGACCCGCCGGGATATCCCGCTTCAAGACGAGTGCCAAGTCGCGTGAAATCGATGGGAAACGTGGCACGTCTTCGTAGACGAGTTGTGCCGTCTGATGCAACACATCCAAGTCGAGCTCGAATACGTACACTTCTTTCAAACCGTACGCTTCTTTTGACACGCCCGGATGGACTTGTCCGACATAGCCGATGACACGTCCGTCCACGAGGACGTTCGCAGTCCGGCCCGGATGCATATCCGCAATCGTCGCCGCCTCATACGTCGCGTCGATGCGAAGTGCATGCAACAGCGTATCGATGATGCCTTTGGCGACAAAATAGTCGACCGGGACGCGTGTGCCTTGCGAGCGATGGTCGTACCAAAGCCCCGTCAATACACCGGCGACACGTTCCGTTTCGCGTGGTAACGTCTCGCCTTGTTCCACGTAGACGCGCCCTGTTTCATACAAGCGCACGTTCGCTTGTTGGCGTGACGTGTTGTATCGCGCCGCTTCGAGGAGACCTGGGACGAGTGAGGTCCGGAGCACTGAGCGCTCTTCGCTCATCGGCATCGCCAAGTTAACTTTGTCCGAGCCTTCCCCACTGAAGCGTGCGGCGTGTCCGACGCTCGTGAGCGAGTACGTGATCGCTTGCGACAATCCTGTCCCTTGAAGGACATGACGAACTCGGCGACGTAACACGTTCTCTTGTGGGAGGTACCCTTTTGAACGCGACGCCGGGAGTGTCGACGGCAGACTGTCATACCCATAGAGGCGAGCCACTTCTTCCGTGATGTCGGCCGGTAGTTCCAAGTCAGGCCGGCGTGACGGTACGTGGACCGTCAACGTCTCGTCTCCGGTCACGTCGAGACCGAGTCGCTCCAAGATGCGGACGATCGTCGCTTGTTCGAGATCCATCCCGAGGCGATGGTTGATATAGGCGACCGAGACATCGATCGTCCGGGCCGCTGAAGCTTTGTCCCCAGCGACGACGATGTCGCTGATCGTGCCACCGCTCACTTCGACGATGAGCTCGGCGGCACGGTCGAGGGCCAGTTGCAACCGTTCCGGGTCGACTCCTTTTTCAAAGCGGGCACTCGAATCCGAACGTAATCCGAGCGTACGGCTCGTCTTCCGGACCGATGCCGGTGCGAAGTAGGCCGACTCGAGGATGATACTCGACGTCGTCGCATCGACTTCTGTGTTCGCACCGCCCATGACGCCGGCAATGGCGACAGGATGTTCACCGTCCGTGATGACCATCATCGAGGCATCGAGCGTGCGCGTCACGTCATCGAGCGTGACGATTTCTTCGCCGTCATGCGCTTGACGGACAGCAATCGTCGTCCCGAGTTTTGCCGTATCGAACGCATGTAGCGGCTGGCCGAGCTCGAGCATGACATAGTTCGTCACATCGACGACGTTGTTGATCGGCCGGACACCTTCGGCAATCAAGACGTTCTTCAGCCATTGTGGCGAATCTCCGATTGTGACACCATCGACGCGACGTGTCGCGTAGTACGGACAGTTGTCTGTCTCAAGACGGACACTGACCGCGTTTGGTGCTTCAGTCGTCACATCTGCCGACGGAAGCGTGTAAGGACGCTCGAGAATGGCCGCAACTTCATGGATGATTCCGTATAGGCTCAAGCAATCCGAGCGGTTCGGTGTCAACCCGAGCTCGATCACTTCGTCGTCAAGGTCGAGTAAGCTGATGACGTCCGCACCGACCTCGACCGATTCACGGAACGTATGGATGCCGTCCTGTTCATCTTCACGAATCTGCTTCTTCTCAAAACCGAGTTCCTCGAGTGAGCAGATCATGCCTTGTGACTCGACACCACGCAGTTTCGCTTTCTTAATTTTGAGTCCTGGGAGACGCGCTCCGACCGTCGCCACGATGACGTGCTGTCCGGTCGCGACGTTCGGTGCGCCGCAGACGATTTGCACCGGGCTGTCCGCACCGATATCGACCGTCGTTACGTTCAACTTGTCCGCTTCGGGATGTTTCTCGCACGAGAGGACGTGACCGACGACGAGTCCTGACAATCCTTCAGCGCGGCTGATGACGCTCTCGACTTCGATTCCGTTCTTCGTGATCAAGTCTCCGAGTTCTTGCCCGCTCAAGTCTGATACATCAATATATTGATTCAACCATTTTTTCGATAATAACATATGTGTTCCCCCTTAGAATTGCTCGATGAAACGTAGATCGTTTGTATAGAAGTGACGGATATCGTCTACTCCATGTTTTAACATCGCCATCCGTTCGACGCCGATCCCGAATGCGAATCCAGACATCTTCGTGGCGTCATAGCCAGCCATCTCGAGAACGCGTGGATGGACCATGCCGCCTCCGAGAATCTCGATCCAGCCTGTTCCCTTACAGACGTTGCAGCCTTTGCCTCCGCATTTGAAGCAAGAGATATCAACTTCGACTGATGGTTCCGTGAACGGGAAGAAGCTCGGGCGAAGACGAATTTCACGCGTCTCACCGAACAATTGCTTGACGAACACTTCGAGTGTGCCTTTCAAATCAGCCATCGAGATGTGCTCATCGACGACAAGCCCCTCGATTTGCATGAACTGGTGTGAGTGTGTCGCGTCGTCTTCGTCGCGGCGGTACACTTTCCCCGGGCAGATGATTCGAATCGGTTTCCCGTCGGCTTGGAGCATCGTCCGGGCCTGAACTGGTGACGTGTGTGTCCGGAGAAGCGTCTCATCCGTGATATAGAACGAGTCTTGCATATCACGTGCCGGATGGTCTTTCGGCAAGTTGAGCATCTCAAAGTTGTACAGGTCTGTCTCGACTTCCGGGCCTTCGGCGATTGTATAGCCGAGCCCGACGAACAAGTCTTCCATCTCATCGACGATTTGTTGAAGCAAGTGGGTATGGCCCGGCAGCGCCGTCCGACCTGGTAGTGTGACGTCGATTGTCTCAGCCGCGAGTTTCGCTTCAAGTTCGACCGCCTTCACTTCCTCGATCCGTGCCTCTAACGTGTCTTGGATCGTCGTCCGGACCGTGTTGACCAACTCTCCGACGACCGGACGTTCTTCAGGAGACAGTTTCCCCATCCCACGAAGTACCTCGGTCATCGGACCTTTCTTCCCTAAATATTTGATGCGGACATCGTTCAATTCTTTTTGCGACGAAGCCGCCTGAATCTCCTGCAATGCCTCTTGCTGTAATTGTTCTAACTGTTCTTTCATCCTTATTTCCTCCTCTACAAAAAAAGTCCCTCCAGTCGATGACTGAAGGGACGAATAATCGCGGTACCACCCTACTTGGCCGAAATCGGCCCACTTGAGAGCATCGGTATCGGGATGCTACTCCGGTGTTGTCTCCAACACGACTCGAGAGTGAATTCGGCGCCGACCAAGGCATCGGCTCGCAGTCTCGGCCCATGCTCCCTGTACTCGTTCGGTAGTTCGCGTACTATGCTCTTTCAACGTCTATTCGGTATGTTGTTCGATGTTATAAACCTATCACGATTTTTCAGTGCTGACAAGATTATTGTAATGCGATCCGGTACATGAGGATGCCCGCCGCAACAGCCGCGTTCAATGATTCGGCATCGCCGAGAACCGGGATATGAACGCGCGTGTCACATAAATCAAGCACGTCGTTATGGACGCCTTGCGCCTCATTGCCGATGACGAGCGCGACTTTGTCCTTGAAGTCAACTTGTTCGTAAGATGTCGCTTTCGCGAGTGCGGTCCCATACACATGGAAGCCTTCGCTCTTCAGTTCTGGTAGCGTCTCGAGCAAATCGACCGAGCGCACGTTCACGTGGAACAACGAACCTTGCGTCGCCCGGACGACCTTGGCGTTGAACGGATCGACCGTCCCTTTGCCGAGGAGGACCGTGTCAAATCCGGCCGCATCGGCCGTGCGAATCATCGTCCCGAGGTTACCTGGGTCTTGAATCCGATCGAGGACGAGGACGTGCTTCATCTTCCGTTCGACCGGGGCCATCTTGACGACGGCGAAGACACCTTGCGTCTTCTCCGTTTCAGATAACAGGTCGGCCACATGGTCCGATAGTTCGAGGACCGGCATCTCATCGAGGCGCCACGATCCTTTCGGGGTATACGATTCCCCCATGATCAGCTGAACGAGTCGTCCGGCCCGAATCGCCTCGTCGACCAAATGCTCGCCTTCGACTAAAAATTGCCCGGACTCTTGTCTGCCTTTTTTCGTCATCAATCGCTTTAAGCGTTTGATCGTCTCACTTTTCGTAGACGTGATTTTCGTCATATTATCCCTCTTTCAACCATTGAACCGTTTCTTGGTCGAGTCGTTTCGTGAGCGCTACGACCAAATCGACGGCTGCTTCATAATCTGCTTTGTGAATGATTGAGACATTCGTATGCAAATAACGGACCGGCACCGTGAGCGCGACGGCCGGCATTCCGACTCCAGACAAATGGAACCGACCTGCGTCTGTCCCGCCGCCCGGCGTCAAATCCAATTGGTACTTGATGTCGTTCTCTTTGGCCACGTCGACAATCAAATCGATGAGGCGTGGGTTCGTGACGGTCGTCGCATCAAAGAAGATGACTTGGACCCCTTCCCCGAGTTTCGACAATCCTTCTGCCGGTGTCATTCCTGGCGTATCTCCAGGAATGCCTGTATCGACGGCGATGGCGACGTCTGGTTTGACCAAGTTGGCGGCCGTGACAGCGCCACGCAACCCGACTTCTTCTTGGACCGTCGCTCCGGTATAGACGACACCTGGTACTTGTTCGTTCTTCAAACGTTTCGCCGCCTCGATCGCGATGGCACAACCGATTCGGTTATCCCATGCTTTCGCCATCAAGAAATCTTCGTTCTTCATGACCGTGAACTCACAATGCGGGACGACCGTATCGCCCGGACGAATGCCCCACTCGGCCACTTGTTCTTTCGATGTTGCACCGATATCAAGGAACATGTCTTTGATTTCAACCGGCTTTTTGCGTGCCTCGACCGGAAGGACGTGAGGTGGTTTGGCACCGATGACGCCTGGGATTTTCTCTCCCGAGCGTGTGACGACGTCCATGCGCTGTGCGAGGAGAACTTGGTTCCACCAGCCGCCGAGTGCTTGGAAGCGGAGGAAGCCGCCCTCTTCAACGCGCGTGACCATGAACCCGACTTCGTCCATATGACCGGCAATCATGACACGCGGACCTTCCGCATCGCCCGTCACTCGACCAAACAGACTGCCTAGCCCATCCTGTTCGAACGTTTCGACGTGTGGTTCTAAATACTCACGCATGAGTGAGCGGACTTCACCTTCATTTCCAGGGACACCTGTGGCATCCGTCAAACGTTTCAACATATGTAATGATTCGTTCATGGGGCATCGCTCCTTCGATTTTTGATTAGTAACCTTGATTTTGTCGCTCATGGTTCTTTTCATTTTTCGCCATATACGCCATCACCATCAACTCTTCATTGATCCCGAGCGTATAGCCAAGTTCGAGATAAGCCGCCATCAGCGTCTCGTACATCGGTTCCGTCTTCGACAAACCAAAGTTCGTCACTTTGCGGAACACGTCTAAAAAAGCGTCAGTCGCGTCAAGATACGAGCTACCTGCCGGGAACGAATCACGTTCATACCCGAGGGCAAGTCCGAGCGACAATAAGAAATGAATGCCGTCGACATACTCTTCTAAGATCACGTCTTGAGGCGACGGGCCCTTCGTTGACCAAAATTTAAAACTACGGGTCTCATTGGCGAGTTCACCAAGCTCGACGAGCAAAGCAAGCAAACGCTCATCAAATTGGTTCCCGGATAATTGATGTTCTTCTTTGATCCGCTCATCTAATTCACGCTGCCGATCAAACAATGTTGTCCAGTTCACCGGTTGCTCCTCCTATTCTCCATTCAAAGCAGTACTAAAATCATTAAAGACCAGCCGACTGCCAAAATCAATACTTGTATTTGAACACGTTTTGGGGCATGAACCGCCTTTTTACGCGTCAAATGAAGTCCGAACAGAGCACCGATCGCACCGCCTGCATACGCGTACAAGACGTTGAAATCACCTTCTCCGAGCGTATAACGTTTCGCCTGCAAATAGGTGTAGACGTTCAAGACGATGAGCGCCAATGCGACGATGGCTAAGACTGATTGATCCATGGGACGTCCTCCTTATCTTAAGTTTAAGGAAAAAATCTGAAAAAAGAAAGCGCCGAGATAAGGTCTCGGCGCTGTCGATTGAACGATTACGCGTTCAATTTTGATTTAGCTGTATCAGCAAGTGACGCGAATGCTTGTGCATCTGTCACAGCAAGCTCAGCAAGCATCTTACGGTTGATGTCGATTCCTGCGAGCTTGAGTCCGTGCATCATACGGCTGTATGAGAGGCCGTTTGTGCGTGCTGCCGCATTGATACGTGTGATCCAAAGACGACGGAAATCACGTTTCTTTTGACGACGGTCACGGTAAGCGTACATGAGTGACTTCATGACTTGTTGTTTTGCTACTTTAAATAGAATGTGTTTCGAGCCAAAATAACCTTTGGCAAGCTTGATTTGCTTTTTACGACGTTGACGAGTCGTATAACCGCCTTTTACGCGTGGCATATGGTTTCCCTCCTAAATTCTTTCTGTATTACTTCGCGATCATGTTGCGAATGCGTTTGAAGTCTCCAGCTGATACGATAGCACCTTTACGGAGCTTACGTTTCGCTTTAGTCGATTTGTTACCAAACAAGTGACTTGTGTAAGCGTGTGAACGCTTGAGTTTACCTGATGCAGTACGTTTGAAACGTTTAGAAGCACCACGGTGCGATTTCATTTTCGGCATGAGTATTTCCTCCCCACTATGACTCGATGATTAATCTTCTTTCTTCGGAGCCAGCACTAAGAACATGCTGCGTCCTTCCATCTTCGGCTTTTGCTCAACTGTTGCCAAGTCGGCACATTCCGCCGCCAATTTTTCCATAACGCGTCGGCCGATTTCCGAGTGTGTGATGGCGCGTCCGCGGAAACGGATCGACGCTTTCACTTTGTTACCATTTTCAAGGAATTTGCGAGCGTTACGCAATTTCGTTTGGAAATCGTTTTCCTCGATTGTCGGGCTGAGGCGTACTTCTTTCAATTGGATGACTTTTTGGTTTTTACGCGCTTCTTTCTCCTTTTTCTGGAGTTCGAAACGGTATTTCCCGTAGTCCATGATTTTAGCGACCGGTGGGTTAGCTTTATCGGCGACCAAGACGAGATCGAGTTCAGCCTCTTCTGCTAAACGTAATGCTTCATTACGCGATTGCACACCGAGTTGTGCACCGTCCGCTCCAATTAAGCGAACTTCACGGGCACGAATGTTTTCGTTGATAAAGAGCTCTTTGCTAATGGTTAGCACCTCCATCGTGCGATTGCACGAGTTTTAGATTGATAAGACAACATGGCAATAAAAAAAGCGTCGGCAGTTTCCCGCCCACACATCATTTCGGAGTCAGCAGAGACCAAGGCTCGACTGCTTCACGTACATGATGGACCTGACCGAAGCTGTTCGGACGAGGTGAGAAGCGGGCGCTTCTGCTTTGTTGTATTTAATCACTATGTCATCTTAACACCAATAGGATTAAGATGTCAAGAATTCGCGCATGAATAATTGGTAGCTCACACTTTTATGATGATAACAGTCATTTCGCTGTTTCGCAATACCTTTTCCGAGGGAATAAAATAAAAAAAGGAGGGATGGGCCGTGTCTTGGAGACAGCAAGTGAAAGATGACCATAATTATCACGACCAAATCAAACACATCGTACAAGAAACGATGCGCCACCATGACGTGAGTGATGCCAAGCTCGAAGCGGTATTGACAGACCTTTTAGAAGAAATGAATCGAATCACGTTGAAGATTGTGGACGACCATGAGTCCGCTCGCGACTACATTCATAAACGATGGTATTGAAAAAGGGCCTCGGCCCTTTTTTCAATACCATTTGTCATGTACTCAAAGCCGCTCAATTCGTCAACGACTTGAAGAAGTTGCTGAGCGCTTCGAACAAGCGGGCGAAGAAGCCTTGGACTTCCTCGGTCTCGAGAAACGCCTGAACGTCTTGACCGGCCCCTTGTAACCCATTGCTGATCGCACCCCAGTCGAGGTTCGCCTGTTGCATGTTCTCGAACAACGTCGTCAATTGCGTCAACTGCGTATCAGACAGTTGGACGTTGTTTTGATTCAACACTTGGATGACGATATCCCGAATCTCGATGTTCGTCTCCGGTGCCTTGTTCGCAATTTCCGCTTTGATCTCGTTCATGAGTCCGGCCACGTCCTCTTGCCCGACCGTCTTCCCGATCTCAGAGGTGACCGCGAGCTCTTCTTGCGCCAAGTCTTTCCGTTCCTCGCTCAATTGAATGCCTGTCTCCGCGGCCGTCTGATCGTAGGCTTTCATGATGCCCGTCAACGCCGACGTCCCGGTGACGCGAATCGGCGACGTGATATAAATATCGGCATCCGTGACGCCTGCCGTCACGAGAGCATTCGCATACATATCTTCGGTCACCCATGTGACATTCTCCGTTTTGATATCGAGCCCAGTCCCGTCGGTCAATTTGATGCGGGCTGATGAATACATCCCCCCGCCGCGCTGCGCTTGCGGGACGGCATCCCCTAAGTATTTATCTTCATCTGCTGCGGTCGTGATGATCGGCTCAATCCCCGCCGGTGCCTCAACCCGTTCGAGTACCCAGTCCCGTTGGCTCGCCGATAACGACTCTCCGAGTGTGACGATCGTATCATCGACGATGGCTTCTGCGTTTACTTTTGGAATCATGCTTGTCGCGACGACCGAACCGATCGTCAACGCCACTAATGGTTTCATATAATTCAAAATGAATCACTCCTTTCTTCTACCATACGTGTTTGGTGAAGTCTTCCGCATCCGTCTCAAGACCGAAAAAATGACCACCCTTCCAATGAAGGATGGTCGACATATTAACGTGAACGGTTGGCGATCTCTGCTGTAAGTGACGACAAGAATTCATCGAGCGTGGCCGATACTTGTTCTTGTTGTCCGTAGCGACGGATGTTGACTGCACGCTCATCACGTTCTTTATCTCCGAGGACGAGCGTCATCGGAATTTTCTTCATCTGTGCTTCCCGGATCTTATAGCCGAGTTTCTCGTCCCGAAGGTCCGTTTCGACGCGGACACCGCGCTTAACGAGCTCTGCTTTCACTTCCGCGACATATTCGTCGTGGACGTGTGAGACCGGGATCAATTTGACTTGGACCGGGGCGAGCCATGTCGGGAATGCGCCTTTATATTCTTCAATCAAGTAGGCGACGAAACGTTCCATCGTCGAGACGACCCCACGGTGAAGGACGATCGGGCGATGATCTTTGCCGTCTGGTCCTGTGTACGTCAAGTCGAACCGCTCAGGGAGCAAGAAGTCGAGTTGGACCGTCGACAACGTCTCTTCTTTGCCGAGCGCCGTGCGGACTTGGACGTCGAGTTTCGGTCCGTAAAATGCCGCTTCGCCTTCGGCTTCGAAATACGGGAGACCGAGCTCATCCATCGTCTCTTTCAATTGACGTTGGGCTGTTTCCCAAATTGCGTCGTTGTCGAAGTATTTCTCTTTGTCGGCCGGATCACGGTACGACAAGCGGAAACGATAGTCTTTGATGCCGAAGTCAGCGTACACTTCTTGAATCAAGTGGACGATATCTTTGAATTCTTGCTTCATCTGTTCCGGTGTGACGAACGTGTGCCCGTCGTTCAACACCATGTAACGGACGCGTTGGAGGCCTGTGAGCGCACCTGACATCTCGTAACGGTGCATGCCGCCGAGCTCGGCGATGCGAAGCGGGAGTTCGCGGTATGAGCGCGGCTCATGTTTATAAATCGTCATGTGGTGCGGACAGTTCATCGGACGAAGAACGAGTTCTTCGTTGTCCATCTCCATTTTCGGGAACATATCGTCTTGATAGTGATCCCAGTGACCCGATGTCTTATACAAGTCGACCGAACCGAGGACCGGTGTGTAGACGTGCTGGTAACCGAGCTCGAGTTCTTTGTCGACGATATAACGTTCGACCGTCCGACGGATCGAGGCACCTTTCGGAAGCCACATCGGTAAGCCTTGACCGACTTCTTGCGACACGAAGAAGAGATCGAGCTCTTTCCCGAGCTTGCGATGGTCGCGCTCTTTCGCTTCTTCCAATAGACGCAAGTGTTCCGCGAGTTGTTCTTTCGTCGCGAACGCCGTTCCGTAAATGCGTTGGAGCATCTTATTGTCCGAGTCGCCGCGCCAGTATGCCCCGGCCACGCTCATCAACTTGAACACTTTCAACTTCGATGTCGACGGGACGTGCGGCCCACGGCATAAGTCGAAAAATTCGCCTTGATGGTAAATCGTGAGCGTCTCGCTCGACGGGATATCTTCAATCAATTCGATTTTGAGCGGGTCTCCGAGCGCCTTGTAGCGTTCGAGCGCCTCGTCGCGCGACACGACTTCACGTGTGATGTCCAAGTTCTCGTCGACGATCCGCTTCATCATCTTCTCGATTTCCGGGAGATCTTCTTCGTTGATGCGGCGATCCATCTCGATATCATAATAGAAACCGTTCTCGATCGTCGGTCCGATGCCGAGGTAGATGCTGCCTTCTTCGCCGTACAACCGTTTGATGGCTTGGGCCATCAAGTGGGCTGACGAGTGGCGCATCAAATCGATGCCGTCTTCTGAGTCGGGCATGACGAGCTCGATTTTACCGTCCTGTTCAATCGGACGACGGTAATCGATCATCTCACCATCGATTTTGGCGGCGATTGCTTTTTTTCGGAGTCCTGGACTAATCGAACCTGCTACTTCTTCTGCTGTGATGCCGGCCTCAAACTCTTTGACGGCCCCATCTGGAAATGTCAATTGAATCATGTGTCAACTTCCCCTCTCTACATTTAAAAATAAATAAAAAAAGCCCATCCCTATGAAAGGGACGAGCTTTGATTCTCGTGGTACCACCCTCGTTCCCAAGCGTAACGCTTGGCTCGAACACACGATAACGAGTGTGAATCGCCGCACGATTGGCCCGTACGGTGCTCTGAGGGAGTAAGGCGATCGGCGTGTTTAGGAAGCTCTCACCAGTCTTCCCTCGCTTTGAAACCCGTGACGACGTCTCATGTCCTCTTCGATGCATCGGTTATATGATTATTAGTATAGTCAACTCGTTCAAGAAATACAATCCCTTTACCGACGTCGGTTCTCACCTTTTAATTCGATTTGTGTCGTCGTCGTCGAGATGCGCTGCATGAGCCGCTGGGCTTTCATTTTGTTCTGCGGCGAACCGTCGATCGAGAAGTGCGTCTCGAGCTCTTCACCGCTGAAGTTCGAACTGTAAAGCGTCGGTAAGCGATGCATCATGCGATATTGCAAGATGATCCCGAACAGCTCGTCGCGTACCCACGGACTGATCGCCTCGGCACCGATGTCATCGATCAATAACACCGGCACGTGTTGGAACGACGTCAAAAATGAGTCGAACGAATCGGTCCGGATCTTTCGTTTCGCTTCCGAGACGAATCCCGGGGCGTGGACGAGAATCGTCTCGATGTCCGCCACTTTCAGTTCGTTGGCGATCGCCGCAAGCAAATACGTCTTCCCGACCCCGAAGCTGCCGTGTAAGTACAGGCCGTTCACTTTTTGGCGGGTCTTCATGCCCGAGACGAATCGCATCGATTCACGGAGTGCGATTTTACGGGCGTCATCCGACCAGTCGAACGATTCAAAGCTCGCCTCTCGCACTTCTTCCGGCAAGAATAAGCTCTTAAACTTCCGGTCCATCTCTTTTTGGCGCCGTGCTTGACGATGCTTGACCGTCTCTTCATAACGGATCGCGATTTGACCGAGATCGACATAGAGCACCGGCTGATGGCCCGGGATGACGGCTTGCTCCTCGACGAGCTTCTTGCCGTCCATCTGTTCTGCATATTCACTGAGCTTCGTAAAGCCGACCTCGACCGCCGTCTCGTCTAACTCCGGATGCGCCTTTAAAAAGGCGACGACTTCTGGATGTTCGAGGGTGCGCCGGCGAATCGATTCGTACGCTTCCCGCACTTCTTTCCGGTTCATCATTTGGGCGAGCGTTTGATTGATGCGTTCCATGTCCCTCATCCTTTCTCTTTCAATTCATTTAACAGCTTGACGAGTTCCGCATCGTCTGGAACCGATGCCTCGAGCTCTTGTTTTCGTTTTTGATCGTACGTCCGTTGTTCTTTCGCCTCGTCCTCGAGCCATTTTGGCATCTCGGTCTTGTCTTTGCGTCTCGAGCCGACGGTCGTCCGCTGTTGCACGTTCTCCCGCTTCTGCTGTTTCTTCTCGATGAGCGCGTCTTGTGTCGCTTCTTGTTCCAACGCGTCTTTGGCGTTCAAATAGCCTGCCGTCTTCCAACTCGTCGCGATCCGCATGACGTAGTTCTCACTGAGCCTAGTCTGCTTCTTCACTTCGATACAGTAATAGAACAACGCGTTGATGACACTTGGCGCGAGTCCGAGCGTATCGACGAGGTCGATGATGAGTTGCTCGTCGCTCTTCGACAACTGTGGCGTCTTCCGTAACGTCGACACGTACTGATGCGGATGCGCTTCTTCCATGACAGTCACGTCATGCAAATCACCGATTTCTGCCTTCTCCGTCTCATCCGACTTCACTTTCCGATGGCGCGTCTGTTTTTTCTTCAACTGCAACACCATCTGACGGCAGCCGTCGCGTTTCTCTTGCTCGCTGAGCGGTAGATACGCCTCGTGGACGAAGTACTCCTTCAACATCTCGGCCATCGTCTCTTCATCGATTTGTGAAACGTAGGCAAGCTTCGTGATCGTCTCATCGAGCTTCTTCGTGAAGAAGCCGACGGGAAAGTTCGTCAACTTTTTGACGATTTCCATATCGAACGTATAGTTGATCTCGATTTTGGCGCGGTCAGGTTTCTCGTAGTTCTTTTGTGTGAACGCCATATGATTGACCCCTTTGACGTCGAACACTTCATTAAAGTCTTTCGTCACTTCAATGATTCCGGCCGGCAACGGATCAATCGTGAATCGACCTTGTAACTGTTTGAAGCGGACTTCTCCGACTTTATAGAAAAGAAAGCTCGACAAGAGCCCGTCGTTCAAGAACGTATGGGGCGCGAGCGGGACCCGCAGTTGATACACGTACTGGGTCAAGCGCTCGTCTTTCGTCTTATACGTCCGGACGAGACCGATCGCTTCGAGCCGGAACAGACAGTCTGTCAGCTCGTTGATCGAGTAATCGAGCATCTCACAAAGCGCGCTATGTGACATATAGTTCGATTTCATTTTCCCGGGCTTCAGCTCGCTCCAAAGCGTCTGATACATCGCGAGCGCCTTCACTCCGATGACCGGCTGATATAAATGGTACAGCGACTGATACGACTCGCGATCGATGAGTCCGGTGCTCATGATCAACAGTTCGTCAGTTCCGTACAGGATTCGTTCTTTTTCCATGGTAGGTCTCCCTTGAAAAAAGGCGACCAGCAGGCCGCCCGTTTAGTTGGTCGATTTTTCTTGCTTCATTAAATCTTCTAGTTCTTTAAAGAACACAGAGATATCTTTGAACTGGCGATAGACGGACGCGAAGCGGACGTATGCCACTTCGTCGACCCGCGCGAGCTCGTTCATGACGAGCTCCCCAACCTGTTCACTCGGAATCTCGGACTGGCCGAGGGCGCGTAACTGTTGTTCGACTTTCGTGACCACACCTTCAAGTTGCTCCAGCGTGACCGGACGTTTCTCGCACGCCCGAATAATCCCGCGAAGCACTTTCTCACGGCTGAACTCTTCCCGATTCCCGTCTTTTTTGACGATGATGAGCGGTGTCTGTTCGACCGTTTCAAACGTGGTAAAGCGATAGCCGCACTCCTCGCATTCGCGACGGCGACGAATCGAATAGAAATCTTGTACTGGCCGGGAGTCGAGCACTCTCGTTCCATTATGATCGCATTTAGGACAACGCATGCTCAGCCCTCCTTATCGTTCGACAGATTGATTCCCGATGGCGCGGAGCGGGAACTTCACGGATAGCGCCTCATAATATGTGGTGACGATTTGACCGAGGTCCGGTCCGAGCATCTGGTCACGGTTCAATGTAAAATCGACGGCCGTGCGTCCGCCGTCCACTTGGACGATGGTCGCCAATGCGTCCCATCCGTCTCCATGAAACGCCACTTCGCCCCGGTCTGCATCGACCCGGCGAACCGTTTGACCTTCTGCTTGAATCCGTTCGCGGAGCCATGTGAGCACGGCGCTTGGCGATGCCGCCACGTAACGCGTCCGTAACGCCTCATTTTTATGCGAATCGTCCGTTTGGACATGTGTTTGAAACTTATCAAATAATCCCATTATCCACCTCGACACCTTATTTATATAGGTTAAGCATATCAAAATTAAGCGGTTAACAAAACAATTAAAAGGGCTGACCGAAAATCGGCCAGCCTCATAAGGTCAATCTGATTATTTGCTGATTGCCACTTGCGCTTCAGGAACACGAATCGGTCCCATCCCACGGTCAAGTTTCACATCTTCACGAACTTTTGCTTCCAAGCCTTCTGCAATGTATTGCGAGGCTGTAGCTGGATCGATTCGATCCCCACATGTGAACACATCGACTGATGCGTAGCCATGCTCTGGGAAACTATGAATCGTTAAGTGTGATTCTGAAATGATAACGACTCCACTTACACCGTGCGGCGCAAATTTGTGGAAAGCGACTTCGCGGACTTCAGCGCCCGAACGAAGTGCTGCATCGACGAATAAGCGCTCGATGTAGTCGATATCGTTTAATTTGTCGGGATTGCACTCCCAAAGTTCTGTAATAATGTGACGTCCCATAGTATCCATATTAGTGGATCCCCCTTTACATCAATGGTCTCAAAGTAGTTGATGATCACTCACTTTGTGCCTGAATCGCCCACAACCACGGGGGCAAGTTAGTCCTAAGAGGTCCTAACCCTTTAAGTTGCGTTTGTCAGACCAATTGAAGTTCACGAGTTAGAGTGTATCTTGTTTAGGACGTCGTTACAAGACATTTGTTTCAATTCTTTAAAAATATTTTTAGATAAATATATTTTTTCAGACGTGGGTTTCTTGTTGTCCGATTTGCAGGTAGCTCGCGACCATGTCCAACAAGTCGACGACGCGGCACGAATAGCCCCATTCGTTGTCGTACCAAGCGAGCACTTTGACATGATTGCCCCCGAGCACCATCGTCGAATCGGCATCGATGATTGACGAACGCTCATCTCCATTGAAGTCGATCGAGACGAGCGGTTCGTTCGAGACGCCGAGCACGCCTGTCATTTCCCCGTGTGCAGCACGCTCGAACGCCTGATTCACTTCGTCGACCGTCACATCTCGACGCAACTCGACGACGAGATCGACGAGCGAGACGTTCGGCGTCGGCACTCGTAGCGCCATCCCGTTCAATTTGCCCTGAAGTTCCGGCAAGACGAGCCCGATGGCTTTCGCAGCACCAGTCGAAGTCGGTATAATGGAACTGCCACAAGCACGGGCACGACGCAAATCTTTATGCGGATTGTCGATATTGTTTTGATCGTTCGTATAGGCATGCACCGTCGTCACGAGCCCCGTTTCAATCCCGAACGTCGAATCCAATACTTTGACGACCGGGCCGAGACAGTTCGTCGTACACGAGGCGTTCGAAATGACGTGATCGTGCTCCGGTAAATAATCCCGATCGTTCACCCCCATGACAATCGTCCGCAACTCGCCTTTTCCTGGTGCCGTCAAAATGACTTTTTTCGCACCGGCCGTCAAATGTTTTTTCGCCCCGACATCAGAATTGAATTTCCCCGTCGCCTCGATGACGATCTCGACACCGAGTTCAGCCCACGGCAATCGCTCCGGGTCTCGCTCGGATACGAGCATGATGCGTTTCCCATCGACTTCGAGCGCATCCCCATGCGCTCGGACCGTCAGTGTGAACGGTCCGTGGACCGTGTCGTGTTTGATCAAGTGCGCGAGCGTTTCCGCCGGATAACTCGCATTGATGGCGACCACGTCGTGACGCCCTTCGAGCATCAACTTCCGAAATACCATTCTGCCGATTCGACCAAATCCATTGATTGCAACTTTCGTCCCCATTCTGAATCCCCCTTTTTTCTGCGTTACGACACCATTATAACGGAAAATTGGAAGCGTTTTCACTATGAATCGTCACATTTTTTTCACTTTTTTACAGTTTCAGATTTGAAAAAGAGGGAAATTTGGTGTAGAGCTTGGAAAGGAGCTAAGACTATATGTTTGATTGGACAGACCTAGATAAATTTGTCATCTCATTTTTCATCATCTTACCGATTGTGACGATTATCCATCAATTCGGTCATTTCTTCTTCGCGAAACTATTTGGGGGTTCGCTCGACATGGAGATTGGGACCGGGAAAAAATTGTTTAAAATCGGACGCCTTCAATTTAACCGCGTTTATTTTTATGACGCCTGGTGCCAATTCAGTGACTTGAAGTACAGCAATCGCCTGACGCGGAGTCTCGTCTACGCGGGCGGTTCAATTTTTAACTTATCGAGTATTTTGATTGTGAACGCCTTCATCTTGACGCGAGAGATCGAGCCGACAATTTACACGTACCAGTTCGCATACTTCTCGTTCTATTATGTCTTCTTCTCACTCTATCCGATTTACTATTCGAACGGCCATCCGAGCGACGGACGCGCCATCTTCGACACGTGGAAAAAAGGGAAGCCTGACTCAGACCCACTCAACTGAACAAAAAAAGAAGGCGTCGTCAGTCGCCTTCTTTTTTCATGTCTTCAAATTGTTCGACGAGGCGGACCACTTGGGCCGACAAGTCGCCTAACGCACCGTTGTTGTTGATTAAAAAATCAGCCTGTTGTTTCTTCTCTTCGATCGGCATTTGCGCATGGATCCGAGCGAGCGCTTCTTCTTTCGTCAACCCGTTGCGCTCCATGAGACGCATCAGTTGAATCTCTTCACGGCAATAGACGACGACCGTATAATCGACGAGGTCCCGCATCGTTCCCTCGAACAAGAGCGGGATATCGAATATGACGACCGTCTCCCCTGCAGCCTCGTATCCGCGCATCTCCTCGAGCATCTCTTCTCGGATGGCCGGATGCATGAGCTGATTCAGCAACTGACGTTTGGCATCATCATGAAAGATTTCTCGTCCGAGCGCCTGGCGGTTCAACTCGTCGCCCGTGAAACATTGCGGGAACGCCTCGCGGACGCCCGCGAACGCTTTGCCGCCTGGCTCGATGACGATCCGTGCCATCTTGTCGGCGTCGATGATCGGGATGCCCTGCTTTCGAAACAGTCTGGATACGGTCGACTTTCCTGTCGCAATTCCACCTGTCAAACCAATCTTCAACATCATGTCCACCTCTTACTGTTGGCAGTGCGGACAGTAATGGGTGCCCCGTCCGCCTAATTTCATCTTTTCAATCGGTTGGCCGCATCGCTTACATGGCTCCCCGGTCTGTCCATATACATACAGTGTCTCTTGATACGTCCCGCTCGCCCCATCCGGATTCGTATAGCTCCGAATCGTGCTTCCGCCTCGTTCAATCGCTTCCGTCAATACGGCCACAGCCTCTTGATGCACCCGACGGACCTCGTCAAGCGAGAGTGTCGCTGCCGGACGGGTCGGATGGACACCGGCCCGATATAACGTCTCATCGACATAAATATTGCCGAGCCCGACGAAAATCGATTGATCGAGCAGCGCCGTCTTGATCGCACGAACGTTCATCCGCTTCAGACGGCTGTGAAGCGTCTCCGCTGTCACTTCAGGATCGAACGGTTCGAGGGCGAGCAGCGACAATGGCGGTGTCACAAACAACTCTTCATTCGTCTTCAACTCCATCGTCCCGAACTTCCTGACATCGTTATAATGAAGCGTCGTCCCGTCCGTGAAGGTGAAGACGACATGCGTATGCTTGACCGGACTGACCATTTCGTCATGCGGGAAGAATTTCCCTTCCATTCGCAGATGCGAAACGAGATAGCCGTTCGTCAATTTGAACAAAATGAACTTGCCGCGTCGCTCGACGTCTTGAATCGTCTCGTCGAGCAACTGTTGTTTCCAAATCTCCGGTTCGTGACCTCGAATGATTTTTGCGTCGAGCACCTCGACATTTGCAATTGTTTTTCCCGAGACGAATGGCCGCAATCGGCGACAGACTGTCTCCACTTCTGGTAATTCTGGCATATCGATTTCCTTTCTCGTCTTTATTTCGTGTCGAACCATGTCTCACCGAACGAACCGTCCGCGCGGAGCGGCACGTCCAAGGTGACCGTGTGTTCCATCGCTTGTTTAACGATCGTCTCGAGCGAGTCCATTTCTGCTTTAGGTCCTTCAAAGATAAGTTCATCGTGGACTTGAAGCAATAATTTCGACTGAAGTCCTGACTCACGGAGTGCCACGTCGACATCAATCATCGCTTTTTTGATAATATCGGCGGCCGTCCCTTGAATCGGCGTGTTGATCGCTGTACGTTCCGCGAAACCGCGCAAGTTGAAGTTGCGGGAATGGATGTCCGGGATATTGCGGCGACGCTTCAGCATCGTCTCAACATAACCGTGTTCCCGCGCCCGTTCGATCGCGGCATCCATGAACCGTTTCACACCTGGGAACTGCTCGAAATACGTATCGATGAACGTCTGTGCTTCTTTTCGGCTAATGCCGAGGTTTTGCGACAGCCCATAGTCGCTAATGCCGTAAATGATGCCGAAGTTGACGGCTTTGGCTTGGCGACGCATGAGCGATGTCACTTCTTCTTTGGCGACTCGGAACACGTTGGCAGCCGTCGACGTATGGATATCCTCATCATGGAGGAACGCCTCGAGCATCTTCTCATCTTGCGACATGTGGGCCATGATCCGAAGCTCGATTTGCGAATAGTCGACCGCATACAGCATCCAGTCGGCCTCACTCGCGGTGAACGCCTTGCGAATGCGCCGCCCTTCTTCCAGGCGGATCGGGATGTTCTGTAAGTTCGGGTTGACCGAGGACAACCGTCCGGTCTGCGTCAACGTCTGCGTATAGCGGGTATGGATCTTCCCGTCGTCTTTGATGACTTTTTGCAAGCCTTCGACATATGTCGATTGCAACTTGCCGAGCTCACGGAAATGCATAATATGTTCGACGATCGGATGGAGCGGCGCGAGTTTCTCGAGCACGTCCGCTGCCGTCGAGTAACCGGTCTTCGTCTTTTTGACCGGTGGCAACGCCAACTTCTCGAATAGGATGACGCCGAGCTGTTTCGGCGAGTTGATATTGAACGCCTCACCGGCGAGACTGTGAATCTCCGCCTCGAGTTGAAGCAACCGTTCCCGCAAATCGTCTTCCATCACTTTCAGCGTCGCCACGTCGACGTGAATCCCGGCCCACTCCATCTCTGCAAGCACCGAGGCGAGCGGACGTTCCAAATCTTCATACAGCGACGTCTGTTCGTTTTGGTCGAGTTCTTTGCCGACGTTTACGAACAGCGTCAAGATCGCCATCGCCTTCTCGCCGAGATGTTGCTCGAGCACGTCCTGTTCCGGGACGTGCAGCTTCGCACCCTTACCATAAACCGCCTCGTCTTCCGGTAACGTGTAATCGAAATGAGCGGCAATCGAATCGAGTGTCGTCCCGCCCGACAGGTTCAGCAAATATCCGGCGACGAGCAAATCGTCATAGCCTCGGAGCGTCACACCATGTCGCTTCAATTGGACGATCGTCTGTTTCGCATCGAGACAAATCGTGGCTCGGTTCTCGTCGGCCAACCAGTCTCGTACTGCCGGGACGTCTAAAAGCGACACATCGCCGACCGTCACGCCGGCTTTCGAGGCGATGGCCACACCGATGACCGGTTCTTCGAAATAGTCGTCACGGAGTTGCTCGAGGATGAGGACCGCTTCTGTCAAATCTTGCTCGTCGATCGCGATATGATTCACCTCACGCGCTTCGACCGCTTCCTCGCTCGACGCTTCAAGGTTCAGTTTGCTCAGAAGCGATTTGAACTGAAGGCTCATGAACAACGGCTTCACTTTTCCAGCGTCATACGGATGGAACGTAAGGTCGTCCGTGCTAATATCGATCGGGACGTCCGTATAGATTGTCGCCAATTGTTTCGACATGAGTGCTTCCCGCTCGTTCGCCTCGACTTTCTCTTTTTGTTTCCCTTTTAATTCATGCGTATGTTCATATAGTCCTTCGACAGATCCGTAAGCCGTGAGCAGTTTAAGCGCCGTCTTCTCACCAACCCCCGGGATTCCGGGGATATTATCGGACTTATCCCCCATTAAGCCTTTCAAATCGATCATTTGGAGCGGGGTGAGACCGTCATAGCGCTCTTTGAACGCCGCCGCGTCCATCGTCTCCACATCGGTGATCCCACGCTTCGTCAAATAGACGGTGACGCGATCGTCAATCAGTTGCAGTAAATCTTTATCCCCAGTGACGACCGTCACTTGATCGAACGCCTCATTTTTTGAGAGCGTCCCGATAATATCGTCGGCCTCGTACTGGTCGAGTTCGAGCACTTTGATCCCGAACGCCTCACAAATCTCGCGGACAATCGGGAATTGCTCGCGGAGTTCCCCCGGGGTCTTCTGCCGTCCCCCCTTATAGTCAGCATACGTGTCGTGCCGGAATGTCTTCTTCGACGCATCAAATGCGACCGCGAAATGCGTCGGTTGCTCGTCTTCCATCAGTTTTAACAACATCATGGTGAACCCGTACACGGCGTTCGTATTTCGACCGCTCGCATCCGTCATCGGAGGCAGCGCGAAAAACGCACGATATGTGAGTGAGTTTCCATCAAGAAGTAGTAGTTTATTCATTGGTCAACCTCCATTCTATCTGATTCCATCATATCATACGGGCACATGCGTTCGAAAAAAAAGACCCTTTTCTAGTAGCTAGAAAAGGGTCAATCTTCCTGACCGAGTGGAGATGAGCACCGGCCGGGACACGAGATGATGAAGAGGTCTCATCTATAGAGTAGCATCGCTTTGTAAAGCCGGTATGAACCCGACATAAATTCCATGTTAAGCGATTGGGAATTTGATTGTGAACGTTGTCCCGACGCCTTCAACACTATCCACGTGAATCGTCGCGTGATGAAGATCGATGATATGTTTAACGATGGCAAGGCCGAGACCTGTCCCTCCGGAGTTCCGGCTTCGCGCTTTATCGACCCGGTAGAATCGTTCGAAGATTCGGCTCACTTCTTTCGGCGCGATGCCAATCCCGTTGTCTTTGACAATCAAATATGATCCGTCCGTTCTCTTTTCGACCGCGATTTCGACACGGCTGCCTTCCGGCGAGTAGTTGATGGCGTTGGCGACAAGGTTCAAGATGACTTGCTTGATTCGGTTCATGTCTGCCTGCAAGACGACTTCCCCGTCGTGGCGCGACTCCAAATGAATCGACTTCTGCTCCGCTTTCTGGCTCAACACGAGACACACTTCCTCAACGAGCTGATTGAGCTGGACCGGGGTGAAGTCCAAATGGAAATCTTCACGTTCAAGCCGTGACAGCTCGAGTAAGTCCTCAACGAGCATCTGCATGCGCGTCGCTTCTTTTTGAATGATATCCAAAAATTGATCGCGCAACTCGGGCACTTCTTTTGCCCCGTCAAGGAGTGTCTCACTGAAACCTCGGATCGATGTGAGCGGCGTCTTCAACTCATGGCTGACGTTCGCGACGAAATCTTTCCGCATCTTCTCGAGTCGTTTCAATTCAGAAATATCGTTAAACAGGAGCGTCGTCCCGCGCAACATGCCTGTATCACTGAAGATTGGTGCGGCCGACACCATATACGTCTTTTGGTTGAATCCAGTTCGAATCGACAATTGACGGCGGTGGGGCTCTTCGGTCAAATAGACGTCCTCGATCAACGTCTCGACATCCGGACTCGGTAAAATGCCGTGATAAAATTGACCAATCATCAAGTCGTCGTATTGGAACATGTCACGATATGAGCGGTTGACGAGCGTCACGATGCCACGTTCGTCGACCAAAAGCAACCCTGCCCCCATGTATTCGATGAGTGACTCGAGCCTTGCCCGTTGCACGGATTCACCAAGTGAGATCGTCTCCAAGTTACGGGCGAGAACGTTGATCGACCCGGCCAGACTGCCCGTTTCTTCATCATTGCGCAATTCGTACACACGGGCCCGATAGTTTCCGTCGGCAAGTTCACGTAACACGATTGTCGCCTCATCGATTGGTCGGATAAACTGATTCGTCAAATTATGCAACACGAACAAAATCAAGAAGAATGAGAAAATCAAGGCCAAGGCAATCGTCAGCCAAATCCGGTCATATACCCCTTCTAGATCGGAGACGTAGCGGATGAAACTGAGATACACCGTATCACCCGAGGAGAGTTCGATCGGTTTTGTGAACTGAATCAAATCATCGCGCGTCTCGTTCCCAAACGTCCCGTCGTCTGGGATTGAAGCAGCGTCCATCCGAAAATCGAACGAACCGACCCGAAACGGTGTCCCGGCAATCACTTCCATTCGGCGATTGAGGAGCAGAATGTCGAAACTGCTCTCGTCATCGATTTGCCGGACATAGTCTTGAATCGCCTCGAGGTCGCCCCCTTCTAAATATAAGGCGGCGAGCTCCGTGTCCTCTTTCAAACGATCGCGTTCGGAGTCCAAATAGAAGTCTTTGAACAATTGACCAAGCACGATCCCGAGGGTCAACAAGACGCCCGTCACGAGCAGGATGAGCGTCGTCAAAAAACGCGAGCGGTACGTCTTCATTCGGGCATCGGCTCTTCCATCTTATAGCCGAGACCGCGAATCGTTTTGATATATGTCGGTTTTTTCGTCACCGGTTCAATCTTTTCCCGAAGGTGGCTAATATGGACATCGACGATGCGCGTATCGCCGACGAAATCGTAATTCCAAATAGCCGATAAGAGTTGATCACGCGTCAAGACACGGCCTTTGTTTTTAGCAAGATAGGCCAACAGTTCGAACTCTTTTGGGGTCAACTCAAGCCGCTCCCCGTTTTTGAACACTTCATAGTTCGAAGCGATAATTTTCACGTCACCGATTTCAATGACGTCCGCGTCCACCGCCGGCACCTCTTGTGGAGCCGAACGCCGTAAGATCGCTTTGACCCGGGCCACAACTTCACGCGGACTGAACGGTTTCGTCAAATAATCATCTGCCCCTAGTTCGAGTCCGAGCACTTTATCGAACTCATCGTCTTTTGCCGTCAACATCAGGATCGGCGTGTTCACTTTCTGTTGGCGGAGTCGCTTACAAACTTCGAGACCATCCATCTCGGGCAACATCAAATCGAGGACGATCAATACCGCATCCTGCTTCTCGGCGAGTTCGAGACCGGTCTTCCCATCATGGGCCGTCTCAACCTCAAAACCGGCTTGCTCCAAATTAAATTTCAATAACGTCGCAATCGACACCTCGTCATCGACAACAATCACTTTTTCGGCCACGCTTAGTTCCTCCTCTAATCTATCTGTTCTGTCACGTACACTACCTATTTTACAAATCAATGCCACGTCCGACCAACATCAAAGCAAATCTTTACAAAAACAAAACAAATCCACGTTCTTCTTTCAGTGTAGCACGCGACCCTCAAAAACCAAGCGTACAAAAAACCTCGCCTGCTCAGCAGACGAGGTGACGAATCAGTTAAGGACGTTCAAGACGGAGCGGACCGATTCAGCCGAGCGCTCAAGCGCGGCCGTCTCCTCTTCCGTCAATTCAAGTTCGAGCACACGTTCAATCCCGTTCGCGCCAAGTATCGTCGGGACACCGAGATACAAGTCGTGGAAGCCGTACTCACCGTCGAGATACGCGATGGCCGGTAAAATACGTCGTTGATCTTTCAAGATCGCTTCGACCATCTCGACGATGGCCGCTGCCGGCGCATAGTAGGCCGATCCGTTCCCGAGTAGCTGGACGATTTCGCCGCCACCTTTACGGGTCCGATTGACGATCGCATCGATTCGGTCGCTCGGCAATAGCTTCTCGAGTGGGATGCCTCCCGCGTACGAGTAACGAATGAGCGGGACCATGTCATCCCCGTGCCCGCCGAGCACGAATCCAGAGACGTCCTTCACGGAGATATTCAACTCCGCAGCGACGAACGTCCGGAACCGGGCCGTATCGAGCACACCGGATTGACCGATCACGCGCTCTTTCGGGAAGCCTGACTCTTTGAAGGCGGCATATGTCATCGCATCGACCGGGTTCGTCAAGACGATTAAAATCGCATCGGGTGAATAGCGGGCCACTTCTTTCGTGACGGCCCGCATCACTTTGGCGTTCGTCGAGACGAGGTCGTCCCGGCTCATGCCAGGTTTCCGGGCAATCCCGGCCGTGATAACGACGATATCCGAATCCGCCGTGTCGGCGTAATCCGACGTCCCCGTGATCCACGAGTCAAACCCTTGAATCGGCGCCGTCTCTTGCATATCGAGCGCTTTTCCTTTCGTCGGGTTCTCGTTTTCTTTGATATCGAGCAGGACGACGTTACCGAGCTCTTTTTGAGCCAGATAAAGTGCAGTCGTGGCTCCCGTGAATCCGCTACCGATCACCGAAATTTTATTGCGACGAATCATTGTGCTCTCCCCCTTGGTTTAACTGATGAATTACATGTTTTTGATTAGTTCATCTGCAAACTCTGAACACTTCACTTCTGTCGCGCCGTCCATAAGGCGGGCGAAATCGTATGTGACGACTTTCGAGGCGATTGTCTTCTCCATCGAGTTGATGATGAGGTCAGCTGCTTCGTTCCAGTTCATATGACGAAGCATCATCTCACCTGACAAGATGACCGATGACGGGTTGACCTTGTCGAGGCCGGCATATTTCGGTGCCGTACCGTGTGTCGCTTCAAAGATCGCATGGCCCGTCACGTAGTTGATGTTCGCTCCTGGCGCGATCCCGATTCCGCCGACTTGGGCAGCGAGTGCATCCGAGATGTAGTCCCCGTTCAAGTTCATCGTTGCCACGACATCGAATTCACGTGGACGTGTCAAAATCTGTTGCAAGAAGATATCGGCGATCGAATCTTTTACGATGATTTTGCCTTCCGCTTCTGCTTTCGATTGAGCTTCGTTTGCAGCCGCTTCGCCTGACTCTTCTTTGATGCGGTCGTACTGAGCCCATGTGAAGACTTTGTCGCCATATTCTTCTTCTGCGAGCTCATAGCCCCAGTTTTTGAAGGCGCCTTCTGTGAACTTCATGATGTTCCCTTTATGGACGAGCGTGAGCGATTTACGGTTGTTCGCGATCGCGTACTCGAGAGCCGCGCGAACAAGGCGTTTTGTTCCTTCAGACGAGATCGGTTTGATGCCGATTCCAGACGTTTCTGGGAAACGGATTTTGTTGACGTTCATCTCTTCTTTTAAGAATGAGATCAATTTTTTCACTTCGTCGCTGCCTGACGCGTACTCAATCCCAGCGTAGATATCTTCTGTGTTCTCACGGAAAATGACCATGTCTGTATCTTCTGGGCGCTTGACCGGTGATGGGACGCCTGTGAAGTAACGGACCGGACGCAAGCACGTGTACAAGTCAAGTTCTTGACGGAGTGCTACGTTGAGTGAACGGATTCCGCCGCCGACCGGTGTCGTCAATGGACCTTTGATGGCAATCAAATATTCACGGATTTGATCGAGTGTCTCGTTTGGAAGCCATTCGCCTTTTTGGTTGAAGGCCTTCTCCCCAGCGTACACTTCCATCCATTCGATTTTCTTCTCGCCACCGTATGCTTTTTCGACAGCCGCATCAAAGACGCGCACCGATGCGTTCCAGATGTCTGGTCCTGTGCCGTCACCGATGATAAATGGAATCGTCGGTACGTTCGGTACGTTTAATACACCGTTTTCAACTGTGATTTTTTCGTTTTGTGTCAACATAATGAATCCCCCTAAGTACATTTATGTAGGCCGACGCGAACGCCGACCTACGTCAATTGTTAGTTTACCAAAGTTTATGTCTAAATTGTGACTCGATCTTCTCGTGTCGCGTCAATTAACGCTCATTCACCGGGACGTATGACCGGTTCGTCTCGCCAACGTACTCGGCGCGTGGACGAATCAAGCGGTTGTCCGCATACTGTTCGAGAATGTGGGCGATCCAGCCCGACATGCGTGAGACGGCGAAGATCGGTGTGAACAACTCTTCATCGAGACCGAGCGCATAATAAGTCGATGCTGAATAGAAATCAACGTTCGGCTTCAAGCCTTTTTCTGTCTCGACGAGGTGATCGATCTTCTCAGACATCTCGTACCATTCCGGCTCGCCGATTTGGGCCGTCAGTTGGCGGCTCATCTCTTTCAAATGTTTCGCACGCGGGTCGCCGTCCTTATATACACGGTGACCGAAGCCCATGATTTTCTCACGACGCTCGAACTTGCCGCGAACGTAGTCTTCGACTTTGTCGACCGAACCAATCTCGTGGAGCATTTTCATGACTGCCTCATTCGCACCGCCGTGAAGCGGGCCTTTGAGCGCTCCCATCGCTGCCGTCACGCCTGAGTAAATATCAGACAACGTGGCAACGCAGACGCGGGCCGTGAACGTCGAAGCGTTCAATTCATGGTCGGCGTGAAGGATGAGTGCCTTATCAATCGTCTTCTCGGCTACCTCACTTGGTTCTTCTCCGTTCAACATGTATAGGAAATTGGCCGCATACGACAAGCCAGGTTTCGGCGCAACCGGTTGTTCGCCTTTACGAAGACGAGCGAACGCCGTTACAATCGTCGCAATTTGAGCTTGGAGACGAATCGCTTTGCGCATGTTCGCTTCTGTACTCATATCTTCAGCCTCTTCATCATAAAGCGCGAGCTGTGAAAGGGCCGTCCGAATCGTCGCCATCGCATTGGCCGATTTCGGCGCCCGTTCGAGCGTCGCGATGACTTCTTCTGGTAATTTGGCTTCTTTCACGAGCGCTTCAGAGAGCTCAGTTAATTCATCTGCTTTTGGAAGACGGTCGTTCCATAATAGGAAAACAACCTCTTCAAAAGTGGCGTGGTCCGCCAAATCGTCGATTGTGTATCCTCCGTAAGTCAATTGTCCGTCGATGATCGAACTGACTTTTGAGGCCGCTGCCACAATTCCTTCTAATCCTTTTGTCGTTGACATCAATAACTCCCCCTCAGTCTTTAAAAGTGATCGACCGCATCATACAGTCTGTTGTGTAGGGAATAAGGGCGGGAAGTCGAACACTTTCCCCAATCCGTTTCGAGCTCGCTCCACCCTGTCCTTTATCTAGTATAAACAATTTACTGAAAAAAAGAAATGTAAGCGTATCCAGCCGTCAAAAAATGTCAGAACCATTTTTCTAACAGGCTAAATCCACCTAAAATCAAAGCGGCGATCCCGGCTCCAATCAGCGGTCCAACCGGCACACCTTTCATGAAACCGACGGCTAGAATGGTGCCCGCGAGGAGTGCCGTCGTCACGACGGGTTCGACTCGCATCAATTGAACGCCTTGGGCCGCGGCGAGCGCGACGAAGATTCCTGAGCCGAAAGCGATGATGCCGACCGGCCCTTTAATACTATTCCACAATTCCCTAAACCCGATGTCACCGGTCGCAATCGGGACGAGCACGGCAATCGTGATAATCGTCACGCCCCAATGGATGCCTTTTGAGGCGAGCGTCGGGAACAGTTGATCACCGAATCCGATTGCTTTAATAATCAATAGGACGCTGCTGGCGATGATGATCGATTGGTTATGGGCAATGACGCCGATCAACACGAGCAGCAATAAGAACAAATACGCACTCATTATAGACTCTCTTTCTGAATGGAAAAAGAACCGACTCATGAGAGAGTCGGTTCGATTGGCATTCGATTACGCGTTGTAGATTTTACCAGTAAGTGGGTCGATCGAAATCATCTGTCCGTCACGGAACGTTGATGTCGCTGATTCGACACCGACGATGACCGGTTTACGGAGTGATGGCCCGACGATACCAGCATGGCTCGTCAATCCGCCGTCTTCAGTGATGATTCCAGCTGCTTTTTCAATCGCTGGCATCATTTCTTTGTCTGTGAATGGTGCGACGAGGATCATGCCGTCTTTCGCTTTCGCATTCGCTTCGTCTGCATTGTTCGCAATGACGACTTCACCGACGAGACCGCGCTCACCGATCCCGCGGCCGTTTGCGAGGGCGTGACCGACGATATGAACTTTCATCATGTTCGTCGTACCCGCAGTCGCAGCCGGGATACCAGCCGAGATGACGACGAGGTCACCGTCTGTGACGAATCCAGCGTGACGAGCCGCTTCTGAAGCTTGTACCAACATCTCATCCGTGTTGTTCGGCATTGTGTCAGCAATGATCGGGTACACGCCCCAAACGAGGTTCAATTGACGTGCCACACGCTCTGACTCTGTGACCGCGATGATGTTCGCCTCTGGACGATACTTCGCTGTACGAGCAGCCGTGTAACCTGATTGTGTCGGTGTCAAGATCGCTTTCGCGTTCAAGTTGATTGCCGTGTGGGCAACCGCTTGTGAGATTGCATCCGTGACCGTGTGCTCACTGCGTTTCTGACGATCTTTAAGCAAGTTTTTGTAGTCGAGCATTTGCTCAGTACGTACAGCGATTGCTGCTTGCATTTGAACTGACTCGATTGGGTAGTCCCCTGCTGCCGTCTCACCTGAAAGCATGACCGCATCCGTACCATCGAGGATGGCGTTGGCAACGTCAGATGCTTCCGCACGTGTTGGACGCGGGTTGCGTTGCATTGAATCAAGCATTTGTGTAGCCGTGATGACCGGTTTCCCGAGGTCGTTACACTTCTTGATCAATTCTTTTTGAACTGGTGTGACTTCTTCCGTTGGGATCTCGATTCCGAGGTCACCACGAGCGACCATCAAACCGTCAGAAATCGCCAAGATTTCGTCGATATTGTCGACACCTTCTTGGTTCTCGATTTTCGGATAGATTTTGATGTGTGACGCGTTGTTGCGTTCAAGAAGTTGACGAATCTCAACGACGTCAGACGCACGGCGGACGAACGATGCCGCGATGACATCGATGTCTTGTGAAATCCCGAACTCGATGTCCGCGATGTCTTTGTCTGTAAGGGCAGGAAGGTTTACCTTGACGTTAGGCAAGTTGACACCTTTCTTCGTCTTGATGACGCCTTCGTTTTCGATGACGCAGCGAAGGTCACGGTTCGGGAGCTTCTCAACGACAAGGAGACCGATGAGTCCGTCGTCGAGCATGATGCGTGAACCGACTTCAACGTCTTCGTAGAGACCTTCGTATGTGACCGAGAAACGATCTTTCGTTCCGACGATTTCTTCTGTTGAGACGATGATGACTTCTTTGCCTTTTTCGAGGAGTGCTTTTCCGTCTTCAAACGTATGTGTACGGATTTCAGGACCTTTCGTGTCAAGAAGAACCGTCACGACTTTGCCGGCAGCTTTTGCTGCTTCACGGATGTCGCGGATACGTGCGCCGTGCTCTTCATAGTCACCGTGTGAGAAGTTGAGACGGGCGACGTTCATACCGGCTTCAATCATTTCCGGAAGACGTTTCTCTGAAGCTGGTCCAATCGTACATACAATTTTCGTTCTACGCATAAATAAAAACCTCCTAGGGGATGTATTACATTTACACACAGAAAACGGGGGGTCAACCGACCTGATCCCGTCTCTGTGGAGTTCACTGGTACTCGTTAAATCGAAAGTTGGTTCGAAAGATCGATCAACTGCATATCGAGCGTGTGCTTGTTGTGATCGAGCGCTTCGTCGATATCGAGATCCATCATCTTACCGGCACGAATGCCGACGACACGTCCTGCCTTGCCTTCGAGTAAAATCTCGACAGCGTAAGCACCCATGCGGCTCGCAAGCACGCGGTCCGCAGCAGTCGGGGAACCGCCACGTTGAATGTGTCCAAGAATCGTCACGCGTGTCTCTGAGTTTGTCTTCTCAGCGATCATCTTTCCGATCTCTTCCGCACTGCCGGCGCCTTCAGCGACGACGACGATCGAGTGTTTCTTACCGCGAGCCACACCATGGTTGATGCGTTCCACGATCGCACTCAAGTCTTCTGGACGTTCTGGGACGAGGATTGACTCGGCACCGCCGGCAAGACCGGCATAAAGTGCGATATCACCTGCGTCACGGCCCATCACTTCAATGACATACGTCCGTTCATGCGACGACGCCGTGTCACGGATTTTGTCAATCGCGTCAAGCGCCGTGTTGAGCGCTGTGTCGAATCCGATTGTCGCATCTGTACCCGGGATATCGTTGTCGATCGTTCCCGGCAGACCAATTGTTGGGAAACCGAGTTCTGTCAACTTTTGGGCGCCACGGTATGAACCGTCTCCACCAATTACTACGAGCGCGTCGATGTCGAATTTCTTCAACTGCTCGACCGCTTTCGCACGACCCTCTTCCGTTCTAAACTCAGGGCAACGGGCCGAACGTAAGAATGTTCCTCCGCGTTGAATGATATCGCCGACCGAACCGAGGTTCAATTCGACGAGATCTCCTTCGATTAGACCTTGATAGCCGTTATACACACCGTACACTTCTAGACCTTCGAAAATTGCTTTTCGGGTCACGGCACGGACTGCAGCGTTCATTCCAGGGGCGTCTCCCCCACTTGTCAATACCGCAATACGTTTTAAATTCACGTCACTCACCTCTTATGTGTTTTAACGAAATCTGAAAATAAAATACCATGTCTGACCTTTGTTTTACAACACAAGTATGTGAAAAAAAAGCATGGGGTGTGCTCAAAACCAGTCATCTCGTGAGTGAATGAACGTGAACCCGAAGCGGTTGTTAACGTTTTCACGAGCCAATTGTGCCAATTTGATGATATTTGGCGGCCCGCCCTTGCAACAACTCATTTTGAGTCCGGCCTCGCAACTCCGTCATGTGTTGTGCTAATACAGGCTTTAAGAGTGATGACTGTAATGACACATCGATGTGGGCGCCGCCGAATACCTCGGTGACGACTTCATCGACAATCCCTAAATTCAGCAAATCTTGTGCTGTGATCTTCATCGTCTCCGCTGCGCGTTCTGCGAGCTTCGCGTCTTTCCACAAGAGCGCGGCGGCGCCTTCTGGTGAAATGACCGAATACGTGCTGTTCTCTAACATGAGCAGACGGTCACAGACACCAATCCCGAGCGCTCCGCCCGACCCGCCTTCTCCGATGACGATCGAGATAATCGGCACTTTCAACGTCGCCATCTCGAACAAGTTGCGCGCAATCGCCTCGCTTTGTCCACGCTCTTCGGCGGCTTTCCCAGGGTAAGCGCCTTTCGTATCGATGAACGTGATGACAGGACGATTGAACTTTTCCGCTTGCTTCATAAAGCGAAGCGCTTTGCGATAGCCTTCTGGATGCGGCATCCCAAAGTTACGTTTCATGTTCTCTTTCGTGTTACGACCTCGTTGATGGCCGATAATTGTCACCGCTGTCCCGTCGAGTGTGGCCAATCCCGTTACGATGGCAGCATCATCATAGCCGTGACGGTCACCGTGCAACTCGATGAAATCTGGAAACAGTTGGGTGATATAATCGAGCGTCGTCGGCCGTTTCGGGTTACGCGCCAGTTGCACGCGATCCCACGGTTTCATATTCCCATAAATGTCTTTTTCTAATCGATGAAGCTTTGCTTCAAGATGACGGATTTCTCGAGATAAGTCGATGCCTTTCGTCTCTGCCGTCTCGCGCAACTTCCCGAGCTGTTCGTTTACTTCTTTGATTGGATCAAACATGATGGACCTCCCCGCCGTGTAACTCGATCATCTTCTTCAAGAACGAACGCATCTGTTCACGGTGAACGACGGCGTCCAGTTGCCCCGCTTCTAACAAGAACTCGGCAGTTTGGAAGTTGTCTGGCAATTTCTCACGAATCGTCTGTTCGATGATGCGGCGCCCGGCGAAGCCGATCAACGCCCCAGGTTCGGCGACGTTCACATCACCGAGCATCGCGAAACTGGCTGATACGCCGCCTGTCGTCGGGTGCGTCAAGTAGGCGACGTACAAGAGACCGGCCTCGTCATGTTGTTTCAACGCAATCGACGTATTGGCCATCTGCATCAAGCTGACCATGCCTTCTTGCATGCGCGCTCCGCCTGAAGCGGTGAACAGGACGACCGGCAATCGTTCTTTCGTCGCGGTCCGGACGGCCGAGGCGATCGCTTCTCCGACATACGCCCCCATCGATCCCATACGGAAGCGGGCATCCATGACGCAGACGACGACCGGGAGCCCATCGATCGTGGCGCGGCCACAGACGATGGCTTCTTCAATCCCAGTTCGCTCCCTGTCTTTTTTCAATTTATCTTCATAATCTGGAAAATCAAGCGGGTTCTCTTTGACGAGCGGTCCCGCAAATTTTTCAAACGATTGACCGTCGACCAACATGTGAATCCGCTCATCTGCACTGAGCGGGAAATGGTAGCCGCAATCACACACTTTATGATTTTCGTTTAACTGTTTCGTGTAATGCATATATTTACAGGATGGACATTTTGTCATCAAGCCTTGTGGTGCGTCAATTTTTGGTTCTCGTTGACGCAAAGGCATATATCGTTTCGGTTTCTTGAAAAAAGCAGTCATCGCTTCCCCCTCGTTCATTCCGGCATCCCCGCCTCACGCCACATCTCCAACAATCGTCTACGTTCATCTTCAGTATACAAGTCGCCCGCGTCCGTCCCGTCATAAAATCGGTTTACTTCACTCCAAATTCGAATGAACAGTTCATTCTTCAACCCGAAGATGAGATGCTGCCGGAAGGCACGGTCCGTCTCCACACTCCCCTCGAGCAACGCGATGCGTTCCGGGGTCGGTTCGACTTCCGTCAACGCCAAGCGTTCGAGCAGTCGCAACATATCGACAATGTCCGACGCCTTCGTCTGTTTCGTGACGATAAACTCTGACAAAATCTCAATATACCGATGCCGATCTTGCTCACATAAAAACGTGCCGCCGCCATGTCTCGTCTCAACGATTCCAAGGAAGCTGAGTGCCCGTAACGCTTCACGGACCGAGGCACGGCTGATGGATAGCGTCTCGGCGAGTTCCCGTTCTGACGGGAGACGGTCGCCTGGCTCGAGTGAGGCCTGGACGATCAACGTTCTAATTTTTGAAATGTTTTCGTGAAATGAGGATGCGTGTTTTCCATGCATCTGACCGTTCAACTCCCTTTTTGGATGGCATTTTCTCTAAAGTGGTCAGACCAATTAATCAGATTATACCACTTTTTATGACTTGGTACTAGTTTTCGTACCGGGCAATTTCGAGTCGACCCGCTTCAACACGACATCCGTTTCACCAAACCGTTGTTTCAACGCCAAGAGCAATGACTCCGTCGGATTGATCGCATACGCCGAGGCAAGTTGCTTCACTTCCTTTGAATCCGAGAACCGACAAATAACCGGCACATCCCCTTTGGACGTATGGAGCAACTCTTCGAGGTCGGCGAACGACTCCAAGCGCAGACGGACAAAGAGCGCTTGTCCATGGAGCGGCCGGACCCGCTCGACGACGAGTTGACGCCGTCCGTCCCGTTCATTTGGATGAACCTCGAGCAAGAGGACGTTCCCGACGTAAAGCGAGCGCGAAAATTGCGCGAACACCCGCGGGAAGATGACGACCTCATCTTGCGACACACCGTCATCGACCATGACGACACCCATCTCTTCGTTCTTCTTCGTCTTGAACGTCCGAATCGCGTCCACATAGACGACGATGAATCCGCGTTCGCCATGGAGCACTTCATCAATCGTCACCGTCTCGATCGAGAGCGGCGCGACCGTCGTCAATGGCGAATGGACGATCCACGTCCCGAGCGCCTCTCGTTCTTCCTCGGACCAATTCGGCTCAATCGGCGCGGATCGTTTTAATCCGAGCGCGGACAACTCATCCGGGAGCAGATGCGTCTCCGTCTCCTCGCGAAGCCGTTCGACCGCTTCAAAGGCACGTCGACGCTCACCGTGGTACATCCGATCCAACGCCCCAGCACCGAGCAGGCGTCGCAGTTTCATATGGTCTTTCGTTCCCCAGTCCATGAGTTCAAGCAGACGCTTCACATCCGTGAACTCGGCATGATGCTCAATCAACCGCTCGACATCGCGTTTCGTCAACCCTTGGACCGCCTTCAGTCCGAGACGCACGCCGGGCCCTTCTAAAAAGGCGGCGGCTTGTCCGTGCAGAACGTCGGGCGGATAGACAGGGATTTTTCCTTTCCGCAACATGCGGACGAGCTGATTCGTCTTGTCGTACGTCACGAGGTAGAAGATTCGTTCAAAGTGCGCCTTCACATAAGCTAGACGGTAACTGATCAAACTGTAGGCGACGGCGTGGGAACGGTTGAAGCCGTAACCAGCGAACTTCTCGATCCACGAGAACACTTGCCGCATCGAGTCAATGTTGAACCGCTCCGACGAACGTTCTAAGAAGCGGGCTTTCTCGACGTCAATCGCTGCCACGTCTTTTTTGGCGATGGCGCGGCGTATCAAATCCGCCTCGGCGTATGAATACCCCGCGAGCTCCCGCAACAAGCGCATGACTTGTTCCTGATAGACGAGCACGCCGTTCGTCGTCCGCATGATGTCGCCGACGACCGGATGGACCGCTTGATAAGGCATCCCATGCTTGCGCTTCGCATACGTATCGATGAACTGCATCGGCCCCGGACGATAGAGCGACATCGTGACAACGATATCCTCGAACTCGGTCGGCTTCACTTGCCGAAGCGCTTGTTTCATCCCTTCCGACTCAAATTGGAAGATCCCGTCCGTGTCACCCCGGGCGAGCACGCGGAACGTCTTGGCGTCATTCAATGGGATCGTCTTCAGCGAAAACAGTTCATCCGTCTCCCGAATCAGCGCCTCCATCTGCCGGAGCCTCGTCAAGTTGCGCAGGCCGAGCAAATCGATTTTCAACAGACCGAGCGCTTCGAGATCCTTCATATTATATTGGGTCACTTGCTCCCCTGTCGTCGGCTGCAACGGTGTGATCGCATCAAGTGCCTCCCGGCTGAGCACAAGGCCGGCCGCATGGACCGAAGCTTGGCGCGGTAACCCTTCCAACTCGGAGGCGATTTTCAAGAGCTGCGAGCGCTTTTGACTGCCGGCGAACCATTTCACTTTCGAAGGGTTGGCCAAAATCCCGGCCAACCCGTCATCTTTTACTTGTTTGCTGGCCGCTTGTCCTTCTTCAAGCGTCAGACCGAGCGCCCGCGCGACATCCCGTAACGCCGCCTTTGCACCGAACGTGGCGAGCGTACCGATTTGGGCCGCATGGTTTTCACCATACTTCTCCAACACGTAGCGAACGACCTCATCGCGTCGTTCATCCTCGAAGTCCAAGTCGATATCCGGCATCGTGATTCGTTCCGGATTCAAAAATCGTTCGAACAAGAGACCGAACCGGACTGGGTCGACCTCGGTGATGTGAAGCGCGAAACTGACGAGCGACCCGGCCGCGGAACCACGACCCGGACCGACCTCGATCCCTTGTTCCTTCGCATAGCGAACGATATCTTCGACGATGAGGAAGTAAGAGGCGAAACCCGTCCGCGCGATGATATCGAGTTCATAGCGGGCCCGTTCTATATAATCTTCTTGGAATAGGTCGAGCGCCTTTAAGCGGTCGGCGACGAGTCGCTTCAACCGGTCGATGGCACCTTCGAATTCTGGGATGGATGTTGTCGCTTGCGGCAACCGAGTGACGGACACGAGAGATTCGAATCGGTCGAGTGCCTCGAGTTCGATCGGTTCAAACCAATCGTTCATCTCACTCGGTAGGCGGACGTATTTCCCTTTCTGGTGAACGTCTTCTTGCGAGATGAGCTCTCCTTCGCCGATGGCGACGATGGCACGATACGCCTCGAAATCTTCTGGGCGCATGTAACACGTCTCGGGGGCCGGCACGAGCTTCGTGCCGAGCTCCTCCCGCATCTCGCGGAGCTGCCTGAGCATCAACGTCTGCTCCGTCGTTTGGGGCGCCGGCAATCCGAGCCATAGTTTCTCCTCGTTCACGTAACCGAGCAGATGGTTATACAAGCGCCTGCGGTGAACTGGGTCGTTCGTCTTCCAATTCTCCGGTAAGACGACTACCGCCAGTTCGGTCGTCTCGGTCACTCCATCGGCCTGCACAAGGCGATACAGTTCCGGCAACTGTTCCTCGGTCAACGCGTAGACGAGGACAGACACGTCAAACCCGTCCATCCGCAGCTTGGTCCGCAACCCGATGACAGGTTTGACCGCATAGCGTTCGCACAATCGGACGAACTGCGGCAAGCCGTATAATGCATCGTCAGCGAGCGCGACGGCCCGACTCCCTCTCTCAGCCATCAGCGCGACGTATTGTTCAAGTCGAATCGTGCTCTGCATCAAACTAAAAGCCGATCGTACATTCAAGTGGATCACAAGATCCCCCCTTTCTTTTTTTCACAATTGTCAAACTCATTCCGGCACTTGTCTGATACAATAATTATAGACAAAACTTCTCCTAAAAGGGGGTATAAACCGTATGATTATTAATCGGGGTAAAATCGCACGAGACAAGCTCGAAAATTTACAGAACGGCCAGACCGTCTTCGCCGATAGCCCGGAGATTATCGACCGACTTCGCCGCTATATCGCCGAGTATCAACTCGACGTCGTCGAGGACGTGACCGACCGCGGCACATGGTTCATCCCACAAGATCAGGACAAAAGCTGAAGAGAGCTGACCAACGGGTCAGCTCTCTTCTGTTTCGAACGTGAATGGCGCCGCGACTTCATCGAGTGCCGCAATCACTTCGTCCATCTCTTCCCATGTATCGATCGTGGCACCGGCTGCCATCGGATGGCCGCCACCGCGATAGCGTTTCGCCACTTCATTGATAACCGGCCCTTTCGAACGGATTCGGACCCGAATCTCATCTTTGTTCTCGACGAACATGACCCAGCACTTCAATCCTTCGAGTCCTGAGAAACTGTTGACGAGCAACGATGCCGCTTCCGGTGTCGCGTGGAACGTGCGCAAGACGTCCGCATCGATCTTGACATAGCCGACACCCGCTTCTGTCACGTTGACGTTTTGAAGCACATAGCCTTGGAGCTGTAACGTCGCCAAGTTCGTCTTATACATTTGACGATACAACCGATTCGTATCGATGCCGTAGTTGATCAATTCGGCGGCGACCTCAAACGTGCGCGGCGTCGCATTGCGGAACTGGAACCGTCCCGTGTCGCCGACGATTCCGGCGAACAACAAGAATGCGGACGCCTCGTCAAGGGCAAGCCCCCAGATTCCCGCAAGTTCAGCAATCATCTCCGACGTCGAACTGACCGTCGTGTCGACGATTTGATGGGTCGCATACGCGTCCTCATCAGGGTGGTGATCGATTTTGACGACCGTCTTGCCTGTTAAGGCGTGTGGCCCATCGATTCGTTCGTGGTTAGCCGTGTCGAGCACGATGACGAGCGCGTCTTTGTACATGTCGGCTTCAACATGCTCCATCTTGCCTAAAAATTCTAAGTCGCGGACGATGCCGCCGACGACGTAAATTCGTTTTTCCGGATAAGCGACCTCTAACATCCGCTTCAACCCTAGCTGACTGCCGAGCGCGTCAGGGTCAGGACGGACGTGTCGGTGGATCATGATCGTATCCGCCGCTTCAATCAATTTCAATATCGTTGCTGCCTCTGGCCAGTGTGCCATCGCCATTCCTCGCTTTCTTGAACACTATTCTATGGTATGATGATAACAGATTACACGTCTGAAAGGGGTTTCTTCACTTGGGTCAATTAATTATGATCGGACTCATTTTGTTTTCGTTAGGTGCCTATTTCGTTTCTAAACGACGCGCCTATTTGACGAAGACACCATACCGGAAAGCGCTCTTTAACACGCAAGCGCTCATCTGGTTGAGCCTGTTCCTCGCACTTTTCGCCGTCAACCAGATGATCGGCGGCCTCGGGCTCGGCTCGACAATCGGTTGGATCGTCAGCATCGCCATGCTCGTCCTAGGGCTAGGCAATGCCGTCGTCGGGTTCATCCGGTACCGTAAAATCTATCCGCTCGCGAACGAAGAGCCGATCAAACAAGCATAAGGGCAGACAGAAACGAGCTGATGACATCATCAGCTCGTTTTTTAGTTAACGGTCGATCAATTGCGCCGTAACGAGCGCTTTGGCAACGAGTTGCGTGCCTTGCGTCATCTCGACGTCGACTTTCCCGAACTTCCGACCGAGGTCGAACACGTTGGCCGAGACTCGAATTTGACTCTCGATTTGAATCGGTTTCATGAAATAGACCGTGATATTCTCGACGACGAGGTCGCCTTTTTTCATATGACGCAGACTCCGGGTCGCCCCTTCGACAAGTAACGTCGTCAAGACACCTGACGACGCCGTCCCCATGTGGCTCGTCATTTGCGGCGCGACCTCGACGGTGAACGCGGTCCCGTTCGAGTTCGGATCTTCTTTCAATTGGTTCGTGATCATATTGTCGAACGTCTCGCCGACTTGCGGTTGACGGTTGGCGAGTTGGAGCGCCTTCAAGACGTCTTGGCGGCTGATGATTCCGAGCAGACGGCCGTAGTTGTCGACAACCGGCAACATCTCGATACCTTCCCATACCATTTGATGGGCGGCATTGGTGACGCTCGTCTGAACGCCGACCGTGATCGGGCTCTTCGTCATCACTTTCTCGATTTCGGTGTCATGCGGGCGGTCAATCAAGTCTTTCGCCGTGATGACCCCGACGACTTTCATCTGTTCGTCGATGACGGGATAGCGATTATGTTTCGTCCGTTCATTCAGCTCATGCCAGCGTTTGACCGTATCGTCCACTTTTAAATAGAACGTGTCGTGGAGCGGAATGACGATATCCGATACGAGTAGAATCTCTTTTTTGATCAAACGGTCATAGATGGCACGGTTGATCATCGTCGCGACGGTGAAACTATCATAGGAAGTCGAGATGACCGGCATGTGGTATTTATCCGCCATCCGCTTCACTTCGTCGGTCGTATCGAATCCACCTGTGATCAAGACGGCACCGCCAGACTGGAGCACGAGTTCATGCGCCTTTTCCCGGTTTCCGATGATGACGAGCGAGTCGACATCGATGTAACGCATCATCGCTTCGAGCTTCATCGCCCCGATGACGAACTTCGAGAGCGTCTTATGCAGCCCGTCACGGCCGCCGAGCACTTGCCCGTCCACGATATTGACGACTTCAGCGAACGTCAGTTTTTCGATATTCTCTTTGTGCTTACGCTTGATTCGGATCGTCCCGACCCGTTCGATCGTCGACACAAATCCTAAATTCTCTGCTTCTTTGATGGCCCGATACGCCGTTCCTTCTGATACCGCCAACTCTTTCGCGATTTGGCGGACCGAAATTTTGGACCCGACATCGAGCGACTCGATATGTGCTATGATCTGTTCATGTTTTGTTGTCATGTCACGAGTCCCTTTCCTCAATACATTTTCTGTCATCCTCAGTATACTGTATCAGTCGTTCTTCTTCAAACTGTACTACTGAAATGGTGACATTTCCTTTCCGTTTTGGAAAACGTTATAATGAGAAAGAACGCCAATGAACGAGAAGGAAGGGAAACGAGTTGAATCAACGAACCAACCATATTGCACAATCTTTGGCCACGAAAGGGTTAGACGCCGCTTTCGTCACATCGAAAGCATCGGTCTTCTACTTTTCAGGAGTATACGCCGAGGCTCATGAGCGGCTCATCGCCATTCTTGTCTTGAAGAACGGCACGACCGCGATCGTCTGTCCAGCACTTGAAAAAGGAATCGTCGAAGCGAGCGAGTGGAACGGCGATATCGTCACGTACATGGATCATGAAAACCCATGGGACAAAGTCGTCAAACTGTTCCTCGACCAACAGATCATCCCCGAGCGAATCGGAGTAGAAGGCGAGCATTTGACGTACAATCGCGCCGAGCAACTCCGCGCCGGTTTCGCGGGACTGTCAATCATCGACTTGACGGAAGAGTTGCAGGCACTTCGCATGATCAAGTCACCGGACGAGGTCCGCTTGATGAAGCGCGCCGCCGAACTCGCCGATATGGCGATCGAGGCAGGGATTCGCGCATTGCGTGAAGGCGTGACCGAGCTCGAGGTCATCGCGGAAATCGAGTATGCGATGAAGAAGCAAGGCGTCCGGGAGATGTCGTTCGACACACTTGTGTTGTTCGGTGAGAATAGCGCCGACCCGCACGGTGTACCCGGCAACAATCGCTTGAAGAAAGGCGATTTCGCTTTGTTCGACCTCGGTGTCATTTGGCAAGGATACGCTTCTGACATCACTCGCACCGTCGTCTATGGAGAAGCGAGCACGAAACAACGAGAGATTTACGAGACCGTCCTCAAGGCCGAAGAAGCTGCGATCGAGATGGCGAACGTCGGGACGACGCTCGGCTCGATCGATATCGCGGCCCGTCAAGTCATCACGACGGCCGGCTACGGGGAATACTTCACGCATCGTGTCGGACACGGTATCGGCATCGAAGTACACGAATTCCCGTCAATGGCCGCCAATAACGACATGACGGCCCAAGTCGGGATGACGTTCACCGTCGAACCGGGGATTTATCTCCCTGGCGTCGGCGGCGTCCGCATCGAGGACGACATCGTCATGACCGAGAGTGGCCCGATTCTGTTGACGAGTTATCCGAAAACGCTCCAAGAAATCGATTGAGTCACAAAGAAAGACCAGCCGCGCGCGCGGCTGGTCTTTTTCACGGTCAATAAAAGAGTCGGAACATGACGTCTCGTTGTGGCACGTCACGGCGTTCCATCGTCTCAAGGAACGAGCGTTTGTCATACGGCACGGCTTGTGGGTGAATCGAGAAGCCGGCCTCACCCCACTCGAGGATGCCGTAACGGGCCAAGTCGTCACGGGCGACACCGAGCGCTCCCGGATTGAAATAATGTTTCGCGTCATCCCGAAACATGTGCTCCGGATGATGATGCCCGAAACAGATGACATCCGCCTCATACGCCGCGTAAAGCGACTGCATGTTCGAAAGTGTCGCCTCGACGATGTCGTGGAACGGTTCCTCGGTGATCGGCGTCTCCCGTTTCTCGGTCGGGATATGGTAATGGATGCCGTATACGCGAGTCCCTTCGACAACACGTTCAATCGTGCGCGGCAGCTTGAAGAGCGCCTCCGCATAGGCAGGTTTCAACGTACGCGCCACCCACTCATGATGCGGGCGCGTGTGTGCGTAGCTTTCGGGATGCCCTGTCCCAGCCATGAGCGACAACACGGCCTCGTCATGGTTGCCCGTAATCATGTGCACGCCGCGGTCGAGCAGTCGCGCCATCACTTCGTTCGAATCGGGTCCCATCGCAATCATGTCCCCTAAACTCCAGATTTGATCGATCCGTTGCCGGTCCAGTTCGGCAAGCACCGCATCGAGCGCTTGGACGTTGCCATGGATATCGGTCAATATGGCCAACTTCATGCAGACCCCTCCTTATTTCCGGTATTGATGGACGACGTTGACACCGCCGGTCACATCAATGACAGCACCCGTGACCATGTCAGAATCGTGAGCGAGCAAGAACAGAATCATTCGTGCGATATCTCCGCCCGTCCCGTGCCGGCCGACCGGTGTTTGATCATCCGGTTCGGCCGCTTCGATTCGCATCTCTTTTTGTGCCCCGACAATATTGCCTGGATTGATCATATTGGCTGTGATGCCGTAGGCCGCCTCTTCAAGCGCGACCGATTTCGTCAAACTGACAAGTCCCGTTTTCGCTGCCGCGAACGCCGACCGGTGAATCCAGCCTGGTGCCGTCGCACTTTCCGGGAAGCCGTACGTGATGATGCGGCCGAACTGTTTCGACCGCATGCTCGGGATGGCTCGGCGCATCAACCAAAACGAGGCTGACAAGTTACCCGTGATCACCTCGTCCCATTCTTCGTCAGACAAGTCGACGAGACATTTCCGTTCAAAGATATATGGCCCGGCATTCAAGATGAGCGCGTCCGGTTCTCCGAACTTGGCCACTGCCTCTTCATAGGCACTCAAGACGGCCTGGCGGTCCGTCAACGGCGTCTCAATCATATGTAACCGCTCGTGGTTCCAATTGATCGGCTTCCGTTGCAATACGCTGACGTGCCAACCTTCTTCTAACAGTCGTTCCGTCACAATGCGGCCGATTCCTTTCGCACCGGCCGTGATGACTACGTGTTTCATCGTCATCCCTCCTCTGTATCATCTTACCCGTTCCGTCTGCTCATTTCCAAACTTCAACCTGTTCGGTGAGAAAGTTGTGAATATTTCACACATTTCTGAAAGAACCGGGCGTGAATTTAGGCAGAAGTGGTATACTATACATGTAAGCCGCACGTACATTTCAAGCGAAAGGTTGGGATTTACATGGCAATTGTCTACAAACATATTCTATCTGCCGTCGACGGCTCGAAAGAGGCGGAACGCGCATTTGAAACAGCAATCGACGTCGCCCTTCGAAACGATGGCAAGCTGTATATCGGTCACGTCATCGATACACGGACGTTCGCCACGGTCGAAGCATATGACCGGACGATTACCGAGCGTGCTGAAACGTATGCGAAGGAATTGCTCGAGGACTACGTCAATCGCGCGAAAGAACGTGGTGTCAAAGAAGTCGAGACGGTCATCGAGTACGGCTCTCCAAAAGTGACGATCGCTAAAAAAATCGCACCGAATCACGACATTGACCTCATCATCTGTGGAGCGACCGGCTTGAACGCCGTCGAACGCTTCTTCATCGGTAGCGTCTCTGAAAGCATCGTTCGCTATTCGAAGTGTGACGTTCTCATCGTCCGCCAATAACATGATTCACAAAAGGGCCATCGCAAATGCGATGGCCCTTTTGTATGCCTGATTATAATACTTTGACAGTTACTGTCTTACGACCGAAGTTGAGGGCCGCACTTTGTGAGTACATCAAGATGTCGATTTTGTTGCCTTTGATGGCGCCGCCTGTATCGGCCGCTGTGTATGTGCCCATCAACTTCCCGCCGACGTACACTTGTACTTTCTTACCGAGCGGGATGACGCGCGGATCGACAGCGACGACGTTGCGTTTTTGGGCCCGGACGTTCCAGCCTAATGCCGTCACACCTGAACACCCTTTGCAATACGGTGTGTAAGCCGATGCGTTCATCGTATATGTTTTCACACTAGCCTTCGCGACCGTCTTTTTCACGGTGCGTAAGTATTTAGTAGCGATCCAACCTGCTTTGCCTTTGTAGTTGACGCGAATCCAAGCCCCTTTTGAGCCGGTACGCTGTAATTGTTGTCCTTTGTTGATCTTGCCGATGACTTTTCCGTTGAGTGAACCTGCCGAGCGGACGTTTAATCCGTTAACTTGGCTTTGAACGTAAACTTTTGAAGATGCCTCAACTTGTTGTTGTTGTGGCAAGAGCATAGCGAGTGTCATGACCGTCAGTAGTAAGACCGTTCCAATTTTTTTGAGCATGTGGTTTGTCCTCTCCTAGTCGGTTTGTGAGTTGTAAGTTCATGGTGTCGAATCTGTGGTGCCGTATTCACTGTCACATTTCGCGTTTATTGCTGAATGTTTCGTCCAGATAACTATATGACGAAACATGACGACGTGCGTTTACAACTAAAATTCATTTGAGTGTCATCAAAGTTACGGTTAGATTACAAAACCGCCATCTTTTAAAGAAAGATGACGGTTTTAATAATAATCTTTAGTTTTTGTCACATTAATTACCATTTAAAGGAATTAATATATCTGGATTGTTACGAAAACCTGCTTTCCTTACGTCGAATATTACAAACGAGCTGGATTCATTCGGTCCATTGTCACAATCCCTTCCCCCTTCATGCGTCAAAAGCACTAAAAAAGTCCGTCTCGCAAGGTTGCGGGACGGACTTTGTAATAACTTAAACGTGTGACTCAACGAGGTTGGCGATGCGTACGGTATCGCGTGCGATGACCAACTCTTCGTTCGTTGGGATGATGATGACTTTGACTGGTGAGTGCGGGTAGTTGATGAACAACTCTTTGCCGCGTGCTCCGTTGTTGAGTGATGGATCCCAGTAGACGCCCATGAACTCAAGGCCACGAAGGATGCGCTCACGGATGACGTCAGAGTTTTCTCCGACACCAGCTGTGAAGATGATCGCATCGACACCGTTCATCTCTGCCGCATATTGACCGATATAACCGTGGATGCGGTTCGAGAAGATTTTGAGCGAGACTTCGGCACGGTGGTTGCCTTCAGCCGCTGCTTGCTCGATGTCACGCAAGTCACTCGAGATACCCGAGAGACCGTAGACACCTGACTCTTTGTTCATGACGTTCAATACGTCTTCAGCCGACTTGCCAGTCTTCTGCATCAAGAACGGGATGAGAGCCGGGTCAAGTGATCCCGAGCGCGTTCCCATCGTGATTCCTTCGAGTGGCGTGAAGCCCATTGTCGTGTCAATTGAACGACCACCGGCAACCGCTGCGATTGATGCACCGCTACCGAGGTGGCATGAGATCAAACGAAGGTCTTCAAGCGGACGACCGAGAAGCTCTGCCGCACGTTGCGTGACGTACTTGTGGCTCGTTCCGTGGAAACCGTACTTCCGGACGCCGTGCTCCGTGTAGTACTCGTACGGAAGGCTGTACAAGAAGTTCTCTTCCGGCATCGACTGGTGGAACGCCGTGTCGAAGACCGCGACTTGCGGTACGTTCGGCAAAATCGTTTGGAACGCACGAATCCCCGTCAAGTTTGGCGGGATGTGGAGCGGTCCGAGTTCGACGAACGATTCGATGTTCTTCATGACCTCATCGTCGATAACGACCGAATCCGCGTACAACTCTTTTCCGTGAAGGACACGGTGACCGACGCCTGCGATTTCGTCGAACGACTGAATGATATCAAGGTCGATTAATTTTTCGAGCGAGAGCTCGACCGCTTCTTTATGTGAATGAAGCGGTGTGACGATATGGAACTTTTGTCCTTCGCCATATTTAATCGTGAAGATCGCATCTTCTTTTCCGACACGCTCGACGAGCCCGACGGCGAGCATCTTCTCAGATGGCATCTCGAGAAGCTGGAACTTTAATGACGAACTACCTGCGTTGACTGCCATAATTTTTGTCATGTCATACACCTCTTACCTTTCGATTTAAACACGAGTCTTTATCTGTTCTCTTAAAAACCGATAACTGTATCATAATGAAGATACTTGATATGGCATATGTTTTTCAAGTCTTTTGCCCAATAAAAATTATGTTGTTTTAAACCAATCGTCAATCTGTTTCACAATATTGGCAACCGCACGTACGTCCGTGAACGACGGCAATTCGACGAGGAGCGCTTGTTTCGGGCGTTTGACGCCTTCCCCGAGCTTTTGTAACATCAATAGGCTCTTCGCATATCGCTCATCTTTGAACATCGTCGTCGGGAGTTGCAGAACTCCTTTGACGACGGCCTCACGGTCCATCCACTGTTTTAATTTCCCTTCGTCATCCTGTTCAAACAAATTGTTCGGGATGACGAAGATGCCATGCGCGCCCGGTTTCAGGTGGCGCATCGCTTGTTCGATCAACAAGAAGTGGGAATAGGAATGGCCTTCCTCACGTTTCAAGGCGTAGCCTGACGCCACCTCATCGTTCGGATAGTAGCCGATCGGCAAATCGACGAGCGCTAAATCGCTCGGTTCGACGAACAACGGTGCGAGCGCGTCCTGGTGGAAATACGACACCGGTTTCCCGAGTAAGTTACTGATCGCGTAAGACAGACGTAGCATCGTCTCATCGACTTCGACGGCTTGTGCGGTGGCGTCTTTCAATTGTGTCAACACGGCATGCACGAGTGTCCCCGTCCCGCTCCCAAGTTCGAGCACGCTCGCCCCGTCTTTGACGAGCTTCGTTGCCAAGTACCCGATGAACAGGCTGACGGCGTCCGGCGTCGGTTGATGGTTCGGCGGGAGTGTCGTCGTCTCCTCGAGGACGAGCAGACTGACGGCTTTGCGGACATCATCCGTCTTCTCTTGTTCGACATCGACCCTTTCAAATACTTCAATCAACGCCTCGAGCGGTAACAAATCAAGGTCGGTCGTCAGCTTCTTCGCCTCTTTCTTCCAATCCCGATACAATTGTTCAAATCGTTCCATCTTCGATCATCCTTTCCATACAAAACCGGCCCTCTGATGGAGAGCCGGTCGGTTCACTTCTATTAGTGTAAGCGATTCGTGGTCATTTCGCCAAGCGAATCAGTTCGCTTTATCAAACGCCTCGAGCGCCGCATCGAAATCGACCTCGTCTGTCATCTCATCCATGTACTGGACGTATTGGACCGTACCTTCTGAGTCGATGACGAACACCGAGCGTGCGAGTAGACGGAGCTCTTCCATCAACACGCCGTAAGATTTCGCGAACGATTGGTCGCGGTGGTCCGATAACATGATGACGTTATCGAGGCCCGAGGCCGCACACCAGCGACGTTGTGCGAACGGCAAGTCGTTCGACACGGTCAAGACTGTCCCTCCAAGCGTTGCCGCTTTCTCGTTGAACGCACGCGTTTGTGCATCACAGACGCCTGTATCAATCGACGGGACGACACTAATCAATTTTTTCCCTGGGTATGACGCGAGCGTCACCTCTTCAAGTGCCGTCGTGAGCGCTGTAAAGTCCGGTGCAGCATCTCCGACTTTGACCGGATTCCCTTGCAGTGTAACGGTATTGCCTTTAAATGTTGGCATCGTTTCATCCCCTTTGGTTTGATTTATACTTCTTCATCATATCGATGGTGCCGTCTCGATGACAAACTTCCTGCCTCAGACGGCCTGATTGTGATTTTCCCTATATCGAGCGTCTAAAACGCTGTATAATGAAAGAGACTCAATTGACAAAGGGGATGACATGGATGAGAAACAACGTTTATTTGTACCATCGTAACGTCAACGACTTTACTAAAGAGGTAAAGAAACTAATCGAGATCGGTGAGAAGCATTGCTTCAACGTCGTGAATCGTCCGGAAGACGCCAACATCATCGTCGCCATCGGGGGAGATGGCGCGTTCTTACAGGCCGTCCGTTATACAGGCTTCCGTCAAGACGCCATCTACGTCGGGTTCGGACGCGGATTGAATGAGTTTTATTGCGACTTCGACATACATAAGCTCGACGAAGTCGATCGTTTATTCTCAGATAACTCTGCTCGGATCGAAGCCGGGCTCGAGGTACGGAAATATCCGCTCTTATCGGCTTCAATCAATGAATCGACACCAATGCTTTGTTTGAACGAAGCTTCGATCAAATCGAGTATCATCAAATCACTCGCCATTGAGGTATACATCGACGATCTTCACTTCGAGACGTTCCGCGGCGACGGGATGGTCGTCTCAACGCCGACCGGCTCGACGGCTTATAATAAATCACTCGACGGCGCGATCGTCGACCCGCTCATCCCATGCATGCAAGTGAGCGAGATCGCTTCGGTGAACAATAACCGCTACCGTACACTCGGTTCCTCGTTCATCGTCCATGATTCACGCAAACTGTCGCTTCGCATCGTCGAAGACGGGAACGACTATCCGATCATCGGGATGGATAACGAGGCGCTCAGCCTCAAATATACCGACCGAATCGATATCGAGCTCTCTGATCAAGTCGTCAAAACGGTCAAGTTGAAAAACAACTCGTTCTGGCACAAAGTACAACGCTCATTCTTCTAAACGACAAAAGGCTAGCCGTCCATTTTACTTAGACGGCTAGCCTTTTTATTATGCGTTGACGACGTCGGCCTCATACACCGGCGACCCTTCGACGACCGTCATGACGAGTCGGTTGTCGAGGATGTCGCGCCCGCGAAGTTCGAAGAAGTCTTCTTCCCACACCGTGAACGTGGCGTTATAACTTTGAATCAACAAGCCGTCACGTCCGTGCGTGCCTGTGGCGACACGCGGGGCATACGTGAAGCTACGGAGCGCTTCATACATCGACAGGCGTTCCGGCGGATTGAGCGCGCCCGACTCCTCGAACGATTGACGGGTGACGGCACCATACAGGCCTTTTCGTACATCGACCGAAGAGATTGGGGCGTCACTGCCCCCGAGAACGAGCGCTCCCGTGTCGAGCATCGATTTGAAGCGGTAGGCGTTATCGACCCGGTCGTTTCCGAGCCGATCGAACAACAAGTTCATGTCGTCCGACAAGAAGATTGGCTGCGCATCAATCAATACCGGCAGCGCCTGGATCCGTTTCAACAATGCATCGTTCAAGAGCGAGGCATGGATGATTCGGTCCCGCGTCCCGAGCTTGGCCGGATACTTCTCGAGCAACGTGATGAACTGTTCGGCGGCGGCATCCCCGATGACGTGAGCTGCCACGTTCATACCATACGACCGCGCCTTTTTGACGAGCGCCTCGAGATGGTCTGGACGATGGACCTCGATTCCGCGCTGACCCGGTTCGTCCGTATACGGTTCCGATAAGAGTGCCGTCCGTCCCCCGAACGACCCGTCGACGAACAGTTTCATCGCCCCGAAATCGAAACGTGGTCGTTTCGCGAGCGCATCGTGACGGATTAATTGATCGACGACTTGTTCATGGACGAGTAGATGGGCGTGGAACGGAAGATCTGCTAACACGTCCTCATACGCTTGAATCGTCTCGAGCGGGTCGCCATGATAGAACAGGTCTTCCGTATGGGCGCCGACAATCCCGTGGGCGAAAAGCGAGTCGATGGCCCGGTGGAGTGAGGCGACATTTTTCTCGCGATTCCCCCCCAGTTCTTTATGGAGCAAATCGAGCGCCGCATCGTATAGCACCCCGTTCAGTTTTCCTTCCGCGTCGCGTCCGAGCTTTCCGCCTTCGATGACGGTATGGTGAATCAAGCCAAGTCGTTCCAATCCTTTCGAGTTGACGACGGCGACGTGGCGACAGACCCGCTTCAAGACGACGGGCCGGTCTGGGATGACGGCATCAATCATCTCACGCGTAGGCATCTCTCCGAGCAGACGGTCATTGAACCCTTCCGCGACGAGCCAATCGTCACTTCTGTCACTGCCGTCCTTTTGTTTCATCGACTCGAGCAGAGCTTGCAAATCCGTCGTCTCGGTCGCATCGATGCGGTCGAGCGCTTCCCCGTATCCGATCAAATGGATGTGCGAGTCGGTGAACGCCGGATAAACGCTCTTCCCTTCAAGGTTCACAATCTGTTTGATCCTTCCGGCGTATGTACGACGAAGGTGGCCTTCCTCACCTAGCTTCAGAATGCGACCGTGCTCGACATACATGGCGCGAGCCTGTTCATGCTCTTTATTCATCGTATAGATCTTTCCGTTTACCCATAGCGTTCCCATCACAAAATTCCTCCTCGATTCAAAAAAGATTGACGTCTACGTTAATTCCCGTTTACGTCAATCTTCATGCATCATTATTTTCGTAATAGCTCTTGTTGCTCCAAACCTTTTTCGACACGCTGACGAATCTCGCGGGCCGCGCCTTCATCGAAGCGCCCGAGGACGCGTTCACCGATTTCGACGGCCGTGCCGTACTCTCCGTGTAAAAACTTGTTCTCGGCGAGCGTCAAGGCGATATGGACCTCGTTGTCACGCCGGCGATAGCGGTTCGCATATTGCAGCAGCTGCTCGGCGTACGTGACTTGGCGTAAGAGCGCTTTGACCCGGTCGCGGAAGTTGTCCATCGTCTCTTCGACGTCGTGGCTGAGTCCAACGATATACGTCATATTGAACGGCGCCTTCTCGAACTGTTCGTCCAACGATTGAACGCCTTTTTGCAATTGGCGCATATCGCTCGTCAAATCCGTCGGGACGACCGGCATGGCGCTCTTCGTAAGGAGTCGGCGATGGGCCGACAATTCCTTCTTCCAAGACTCGAGCTTGTTACGAACCTCGAGCTCTTCTTTACGGAGCGAGTTCGTATTCTCGATGAAGCGTTCATGCATGGCACTGAACTGGTCGAGCGACCGTTTTGCTTCTTGTACTTTCGACTTGATCATGCTGAACGGGATCATTTGGGCGACGAGCGCCTGTTCGATATCGAGCACGTTCGCCGTGAGCGTCGCCCGCTCACGTTCAAGCTGTTCAAATTCTTCACCGACTCGAGCGTTGATCTCATAGTTGCTGACGAGTCGAGTCATCTCTTGATGGAGTCGCGCCATGACTTCGCTCGTCTGGCGGTCACGGTCTTTCACACTCGCGAATTCTTTCTTCACGTATTGGCGCGCGTCGACTTCGGTCCGGAACGCTTCGAACAACTGGTCGATGTCCGAACTGAGCTGTTGCATGTCCATCTCGAAATGATCGAAGTCGAGCTGTTCGATGCGGTCCATAAGAGCCGATCGGCGATCTTCCGCCTGCTCGATTTCTTCCATTAAACCGAGCGGTTCGAGCGCGTAGCCGTCCATTTGCATCTCTTTATGCCCCGAACGCAACTGGTTGAGCTGTTGTTTCAAGTCAACCTGCACCGTGCGGACGAACTGAGGGATGACACTGACGAGTTCACGAATCTTCGTCACTTTCTCAGACAAGACTTGGCCGGCGACGTACGCCTCCGATACTTGGCCTTCTTGCTTCAACGTGATCATCTCGGTCCGTTTTGCTTCCGCTGCCGCAATCTCAGATTCGACGAGTTCATACGTCGGGCCGAACGCACTGTTTTGCGCGACGAGTGTCTTCCGGAATTGGTACAGCTCTTTCTCGTCTTTTTTGACGATATCGAGCAGCGACGAATGATGCTGATTAAACTCATCCATCTCGTCGAGCATGGCGTGTACCATCGACTCGAGCTCTTCAATCAACTGTTCCGTCGCATTCAAATCCGATTTGACTTTGAGGAAGCGATATTTGTCCAAATCTTCTTCGGCATGATAGAGCGCCTCATCGATTTGCCCGGTATGTACACTGACGAGTTCGTCCCATGACTGATGCCAACGCTCGAACTTTTCTTTCGTCTCGCCCTCCATCGGCCACTGTTTGAACTTCTGCAGTTCGGCCGGGACGCTGGCGCTGAGCACGCTTTGTTTGCGCATGTCTAAATCATCAATTTTCTGGTAAAAATTCCTTCGCACGAGCATGCTTCCCAGCATCGCCCCTAATGCGATGACAATGATTCCAATTAAAATTCCGTAGATTCCGTAATCCATCTCTGTCACAACCTCCAAGCCGCTTTCGTGGACTTATGTATCTGAATGAATAAATGAAGTATTTTATGAGTATAGATAATACTAATCATATTATAGAACCAATGATTTGCATAGGTTTTCCAACGGTTTAGGGAGAGAATGTTATTTTTCACATGAATCTTTTAAGAAGACAAAATAAAAAAATGCGTGTACCATAATGCTAATCAATCTTGCTTTCATTCATTAGGAGGGAATCCCATGTTCCAAACGACTACTTACTCTGGCGACTTGGCCGCCGGTTACGACCTACTAAACAAACAACTCGCCGCGCTACTCGAAGGCGAGACGAACCGTGTCGCGAACCTTTCAAACGCGAGCGCGTTGCTCAACCAATTCCTCGACCGGATCAACTGGGTCGGCTTCTATTTAACAGAAGGCGAAGACGCCCTCATCCTCGGACCGTTCCAAGGTCTGCCGGCTTGCGTCCATATCGCGTTCGGCAAAGGAGTCTGCGGGACAGCCGCCTCGACGCAAGAGACACAACTCATCGCAGACGTTCATCAGTTCCCGGGCCATATCGCTTGTGACGCGGCTTCGAACTCGGAAATCGTCGTCCCGCTCGTCCGTGACGGTAAGACCATCGGCGTGCTCGATATCGACAGCCCTGAGTTCGATCGCTTCTCGGATGTCGACCGTCAAGGGTTGGAGCAATTCTGCCAAACATTACTTCGCTTCATCTGATTGACAAGCGAATCATTTCGTCGTATACTGATTTTTGTGCATGAAATGACGATAGCAGTCATTGACAGACGTATCCACCTTTCGGGCCTCGACTGAGTCGGAGGAGCATCTCGTAGCTTCGCTATCAAGTGAAGGTGCTTGAACCTATGAAAGGGGCGTCACCAGTCTTTGACACCGTTGTTCTTTTGTGCAAAATACATGAACAACAAGGAGGAGTCCAAACATGGCTCGTTACACAGGTCCAGCTTGGAAACTCTCGCGTCGCTTAGGCATCTCGCTTAGCGAAACGGGTAAAGAATTAGCAAAACGTCCTTACGCACCAGGTCAACACGGAAATGGTCGTCGTAAAATCTCTGAATACGGTCTTCAGCTTCAAGCGAAGCAAGCACTCCGTCACATGTACGGAATCAACGAGAAGCAATTCCGTCGCATCTTCAACGATGCAGGGAAAATGCAAGGTATCCACGGTGAGAACTTCATGTTCTTGCTCGAGTCACGCCTTGACAACCTCGTTTACCGTATGGGTCTCGCTCGCACACGTCGTGGAGCGCGCCAACTCGTCAACCACGGTCACATCCAAGTTGACGGTTCACGTGTAGACATCGCGTCTTACCGTGTAAAACCAGGTCAAGTCATCTCAGTCCGCGAGAAGTCTAAAAACTTCAAAGCGATCGCTGAAGCTCTCGAAGTAGCACCAGCTACAAAAGACTACGTAACATTCGACGCTGAGAAGCTCGAAGGTACATTCGTACGTCTTCCTGAGCGTGCTGAATTGAACGACCAAATCAAAGAGCAACTCATCGTTGAGTACTACTCACGTTAATGCTTTTATCCCCTTCCCTGCTTTGTCAGGAAAGGGGATTTTTTTTACTTTAGTATTTGTTCGCGAATCCGGCCCATCTGCGTATCGAGCGCGTCCGCCATCTTGGCCGCTTCAATCAACTCGAGTTTCGACGCCTCCGGGACGACGTGCTGATATTTATAATGAAGCTTATGCTCCGTCGCCGCCCAAAAGTCCATGGCGAGCGTGCGGATTTGAATCTCAGCCGGCACCCAAATGACGCGTTCCGCCAAATAGACTTTCGTCCGGACGATGAGATGCAGGCTCCGATAACCGCTCGGCTTTGGATCTTTGATGTAGTCTTTGATCTCATCGATTTGTAAATCGTCCCGCTTCTTCAAATGATCGAGGATGGCGTAAATGTCATCGCGGAAACTCGTGACGATCCGGACTCCTGCGACGTCATAAATATTGTCCCAAAGTGCTTCCACTTCAAGTGGGAGCCCTTTTTGGTTCATCTTCTTGATAATTGACGGCAACGTCTTCATCCTCGTCTTCACATGTTCGATCGGAGAGTAACCGAGCCGCGTCTGCCAATCGAGGTCGATGATGCCGAGGTCGCTCTCAAGCTCGGTGATCGCCATCTCATAGTAGCGGAACCGCTCCCGCCATTGGTGGAACTGTTCGCCAAAAAACTCTTCAATTTCCATAGGAAAGCCTCCTTATCGTCTATACTTGCCATCGTATCAGACCGAAACCAATTTGAGATATAAAAAAAACGTCCATGTCCGCAACATTTGGGACATGGACGAATGCATCAGACGTGACGGATCACGAAGTATTTTTTCTTGCCTCGGCGGATGACCGTGAACTCACCAAGTGTATCGGCACGTGTCACCGTCTTATCGAGCGCTTGTTCGCGCTCCCCGTTCAAGTAGATCGCCCCGTTTTGAACGTCTTCGCGGGCTTGACGTTTTGATGGCGCAATCTTCGCTTCGACGAGAAGATCGACGAGGTTACGTTCGCCGTCAAGTTCGAACTGAGGCATGCCTTTGAATGCAGCATCCATATCTTCTGGCTTGAGCGTCTTCAAATCACCGCTGAAGAATGCCGCCGTGATGCGGAGCGCTTGATCGAGACCTGCTTCACCGTGCACGAGTTTCGTCATCTCTTCGGCGAGGCGACGTTGGGCGACACGTTTTTCCGGTGCAGACGCCACTTCGCTTTCAAGCGCCACGATGTCGTCATGCGACAAGAACGTGAAGTATTTGATGAACTTGATGACGTCGGCGTCGTCGACGTTGATCCAGAACTGGTAGAACTCGTAAGGTGTCGTCTTATCGGCGTCGAGCCAGACCGCACCACCGGCCGTCTTACCGAATTTTTGTCCATCCGACTTCGTCACGAGCGGTACCGTCAAACCGAACGCCTTCTCCGAGTGACCAAAGCGACGAATCAGTTCGAGACCGGCCGTGATGTTGCCCCACTGGTCGCTGCCCCCAACTTGAAGACGGCAGTTCTCAGTTTCGTACAACTTCAAGAAGTCGAACGATTGCAAGAGCATGTACGAGAATTCCGTGTACGAGATCCCGTTCTCCAAACGCGAGTCGACCGAGTCTTTGGCGAGCATGTAACTGATTGGGAAGTGTTTGCCGATGTCGCGCAAGAAGTCGATGATCGACAACTCTTCCGTCCACTCGTAGTTGTTGCGGATTGAGATTGGATTCTCTCCTTCAAGCGGCAAGAAGCGGCTCAATTGGTCTTTGATTCGATCCGAGAACTGTTTGACCGTGTCGAGCGTGTTGAGCGAACGCTCGTCCGAACGACCTGACGGGTCACCGATCATGCCGGTCGCCCCACCGACGAGGGCGATGACGTGGTGTCCCGCCTCTTGGAAACGTTTGAGTGTTAAAATCGGGAGCAAGTGCCCGATATGAAGCGAGTCCGCCGTCGGGTCGAACCCGGTGTAAAGCGTCGTCGGTTTGTTCAACTGTTCTTTCAATCCTGCTTCGTCCGTCATTTGGTTGACGAGACCTCGAAATTCTAAATCCTTCAATAATTCCATCTGTTCCACTCCTTCGATTGACATAAAAAAACGTCCCTTCTCATATGAGAAGGGACGGAGATTCCGCGGTACCACCCTAATTGCCACAGCTGTGGCCACTTGTAGCGAGAGATAACGGTCTCGACCCGGCCGAACGGCACGCTCCAAAAGTGTAATTCATCGGCTGACATTGGCTAGTTCACAGCACCCACTAGCTTTCTGGACAAGCGGTCAGTCGACTACTTCGCTTTCTTCATAGCATCTTTGTTTATGGACTATGCTTTACATTTTATAAGTTCCATTTCCAAATTGTCAACCGAGAATATGGAAACTTGCATCCGGTAGTCGATTCGGGGTAAGGTCAGGAAGGACTTGTGCTATAATCGTATATATTACTGTCAAAAATAGTTTTACACCATATTAAGGAGGCTGTCATGCTGCAAAAGATTCGAGACACATGGAACCAACCAAAGTCCTTGAAAGCCCGCCGTTATGCCAATGTATTTTACGATGTATCGTGGAACGTACTGCTCTTAACGATTATATCGGTCGTTCTCATTGGATTTTTAGGCGCCGGGATCGGAGCGGGTTATTTCGCTTCCCTCGTCAAGGATATGCCGGCACCCGCATATAAGACGATGACGTCGCAAATCAACACCTACTCATCGACTTCTGACATTTATTTTGGAAGCGGTGAACGCATCGGAAACTATACGACGGATGAAGTCCGCGTTCCCGTCGCCGTCGAGAAAGTCTCTCCGTTCGTCGTCGACGCGTTACTCGCCACAGAGGACGTCGAGTTTTACGAACACGATGGTGTCGTGCCGAAAGCGACGCTCCGTGCCATCTTACAGGAAGCGACCGGATCGGAAGACCGGACCGGCGGTTCTACGCTCACACAACAGCTCATCAAAAACCAAATGCTGACGAACGAAGTGTCGTTCGAACGAAAAGCGAAAGAAATTTTACTCGCCCTTCGCCTCGAGAAAGCAATGAACAAAGATGAGATCTTGAACGCGTACTTGAACGTCGTCTCATTCGGACGAAACTCGATGGGACGCAACATCTCAGGGATTGAAGCAGCCGCTCGAGGTGTCTTCAATACATCGGCTGAGAAGTTGACGTTGCCACAAGCCGCTTTCCTCGCCGGGATCCCGAAAAACCCGTTCCTGTATACACCGTATTATCAAGGTGGTGTCATTAAAGAGGACGTGTCACCGGCCATCAACCGGATGAAAACGGTACTCAACCGGATGTACGTTGCTGGGAAAATCACAAAAGAAGACTATGACGCTGCATACAACTATGACATCACAAAAGACTTCATGAAGACGCAATCGAAGCCGCGTGATCGCTATCCGTATGTTGTGCAAGAAGCTGAACTTCAAGCAAGACAAATTGTCACGAACTACTTGCTCGAACAGGACGGCATCGTCTTGGCAGATTTAAAAACGAAAGAACAAAATGAAATTAGAACGACTTACGCCAAACGCGCCCACAATATGCTGCGCCAGGGCGGATTCAAGATTCATATGACGCTTGATAAAAAAGTTCACGAGGCAATGCAACAACCCGCTAAAAATGCCAATAACTTTGATAAAAATCAATACATCGAAGAAGAAGATCGCACGTTGCCTGAACAGACAGCGTCAATCATGATCGAGAATAAGACAGGGCGTATCTTAGGTTTCGTCGGCGGCCGCTATATTAACGGGAAGACCGACGAAGTGAACCGCGCCATGCGTATGGAACGTCAAATCGGGTCGACAGCAAAACCGATCTTGGTTTATGCCAATGCGATTGAAGCTCGGATGATTACGCCCGAAACGACGATTTTAGATGAAGAATACTTCTACCGATTCACCGGTCCTGGTCAACCGAAAAAAGAAGTTGAAAACGAGAGTAGAACGCACAGCGGCCCAGTAACGGCTCGCGAAGCGCTGAAACGTTCCCTTAACGTTCCGGCTGTTAAGATCTACGAAGAACGGAACCAAAAACCGGCCGACACGCAAAAACTTGTCGACATGGGCATCGAAGTGTCGGAAGCGAACCGAAACGCTTCATCGATGGCATTAGGGGTCGGAGAAGTCAGCCCGGTCAACTTGGCCGCGTCTTATGCAATGCTCGCGAACTATGGGGAGCATGTGGAACCATACTTTATCGAACGCATTGAATATAACGGTGAAACTATCTTTGAGAAACAACCGAAAAAGACGCGCATCTATACCGATCGTACGTCTTACCTCGTCATCGACATGCTACGTGACGTCTATACGTCAGGAACAGCGACGTACGCTCGATCACTCTTGAACGTCCCTGGCGATTGGATGGGTAAATCTGGTACGACGAACGACCGGCGCGACTCGTATTTGGTCGGCTCGAATCCGAACGTCACGCTTGCTGTTTGGTCTGGTTTTGACTCACAATTCGGTGAAATGCAAAACAGTTATGAAGTAGGTCAGTATTATCAACGGACGCAACGGATCTGGTCACAGACGGCCAACCGCGTATACGCCGACAACCCTGAAATCTTCAACACTGGGGCGCGCTTCAACCAACCTTCTAGCGTTTCTGCCGCTGACTTCAAAGACTCTGGCTCATTCTCGGAGAAGAAGAAAGTCGAAGAGAAGAAGAAGGAGGAGGAAGCCAAGAAGAAAGCCGAAGAAGAGGCGAAGAAGAAAGAAGAAGCTGAAGAGAAGAAGAAAGAAGAAGCTGAAGAGAAGAAACAAGAGGCTGAAGAAAAACAAGAAGCTGACGCTGCTGCGAAAGAAAAGGCAGATGCTGAGGCTAAAGCGAAAGCTGAAGCGGAAGCGCAGAAAAAAGCTGAAGCACAAGCTGAAGCCGACAAGAAGAAAGCTGAAGAAGAAGCTAAAAAGAAAGCCGAGGCTGAGAAAAAGGCTGAGGAAGATAAGAAGAAAGAAGACGCCGAAGAAGCAGACGGCGCCTAACTCGACAAGAAAGGTCGACACATCGCGTGTCGACCTTTTGTCGTTCAATCTTCCATTGTCGATAAGTCACCTGTCTCAAGGTTCAATTCCCAAGCTTTCAAGACGCGACGCATGATCTTCCCGCTTCGTGTTTTCGGTAGCTTGTCTTTGAATTCAATCTCACGCGGGGCCGCATGGGCCGCGAGCCCTTCTTTGACGAACTTTTGAATCTCCGTCTTCAGCTCGTCTGACGGCTCATAGCCTTTACGGAGCGCGATGAACGCCTTGATAATCTCTCCACGGACCGGATCTGGTTTCCCGATGACACCGGCCTCGGCAACTGCCGGGTGCTCGACGAGACGACTCTCGACTTCGAACGGACCGACCCGTTCGCCTGCCGTCATGATGACGTCATCGACGCGGCCTTGGAACCAGAAGTAACCATCCTCGTCCATATAGGCCGAGTCGCCTGAGACGTACCAATCACCCCAGAAATAGCTCTCATACTTGGCGTCGTTCTTCCAAATCTTCCGCATCATCGACGGCCACGGCGTCTTGAGGGCCAAGTTGCCCATCCGATGTGGCGGGAGCGGTTGACCACGGTCGTCTAAGATGGCCGCTTCACAACCCGGGATGGCTTTCCCCATCGAACCCGGTTTGATATCCATCGTCGGATAGTTACAAATCATCATCGCACCCGTCTCTGTCATCCACCACGTATCATGAATCCGTAACCCGAACGATTCGTTCCCCCAACGAATGACTTCCGGGTTGAGCGGTTCACCGACCGAGAGGATATGGCGGAGAGATGATAGATCATATTTCTCGAACGCTTCTTCGCCGGCACCCATGAGCATCCGGAACGCCGTCGGCGCGCTGTACCAGACGGTGACCCCGAACCGTTCGATGACCGAATACCAGAACTCCGGATTGAATCGTCCTCCGACGATCACATTCGTCGCCCCGTTCAAGAACGGAGCGAAAATCCCGTAGCTCGTGCCCGTCACCCAGCCTGGGTCGGCCGTGCACCAGTAAATATCATCCGGTTGTAAGTCGAGCACCCATTTTCCCGTCATCAAGTGCTGCACCATGGCGTTATGGACGTGCAGGACGCCTTTCGGCTTCCCGGTCGACCCTGACGTATAATGCAAGATCATGCCGTCCTCACGGTCGACCCATGTGATGTCGAGGTCAGTCGAAGCTTCAGCCGCCAATTTACGATAGTCGATGATTTTCCCGGCTTCTTCTACCCCGTCGCCAACGATCAAAATCGTTTCCAAGTGCGGGAGCTGATCGACCGGGATGCGCGGCAAGAGCGCCTCGGTCGTCACGATGACTTTCGCTTCCGAGTCGAGCAGACGGTCGTGAACGGCTTGTTCCATGAACGCCTCGAACAACGGACCGACGATGGCGCCCAATTTAAGTGTGCCGAGCAAAATAAAATAAAGTTCTGGACTCCGCGGCATGAAGATGAAGACGCGGTCGCCTTTCTCCACTCCAACCGATTTCAGAACGTTTCCGGACCGATTGCTTTCTCGTTTCATATCTTCATACGTATAGCGCTCTTCTCGTTCCCCATCGAAATAGAGCAATGCCAGTTTTGTGGCAAGTTCACCTTCGGCGTGACGGTCGATCGCTTCGTACGCCATGTTGACGTTCCCCGTCAAATTCCAAGAAAATAGTGCTTCTGCTTGAGTCCACTCGAACGACTGACAAGCCTCTTCATACGACGCCAATTGATGTTCCCCTGATAACGCTTTCAATTTTTCCATCGCTAAAGATTCGCCTCCCCTGTAATGAATGGTATAACCACTTTCAGTATAGTGTTAATATTGTGACAAATCAATGAATTTCCAAAATCTCCAAAAGAGCGTGAAAGAAGGAGAATGAAAGCGCTATAATAGAAGGTGGAAAAGGTGGTGACTCCATGGAAAAACAATATCATTCAAAGGTGTGGGAAACCTCACTCGGAGCCGTAATCATCGATGGACCCATCGAAAGCGATGTACTGGCGACGTATCGCCTCGATGAGGGATTGACCGCATTTCGTGAACCAGAGGACCAACATAAGGCCCTCGTTGAAATCGCTGACTTGAAAGAAGGTCGCATTATCGTGGCCCGCGTCGACGATCTCGTCATCGGCTACGTGACGTATTTATATCCAGACCCGTATGAACGTTGGAGCGAAGGGAACGACCCTTACATTCTCGAGCTCGGCGCCATCGAAGTGAGTCCGCGCTTCCGCGGTCAACGAATCGGCAAACAGCTGCTCGAAGTGTCGATGATGGATCCACATATGGACGACTTCCTGATTTTGACGACGGAATATTATTGGCACTGGGATCTAAAAGGAAGCGGACTCTCCATTTGGGACTATCGGAAAGTGATGGAGAAGATGATGAACCACGGCGGGCTCGTCTTCTTCCCGACCGACGACCCGGAAATCGCTTCGCACCCGGCCAACTGTCTCATGGCACGGATTGGCAAGAACGTCCGGCAAGAGACGATTGACCACTTCGATTCACTCCGGCTGCGACGCCGGTTCATGTATGACTGAGGAGGGATCTGGATGCTGATTGAACAAATGATGAACCGTCATGTCGTGACGATTCAACCGACCAATACGATTGCCCATGCCGCCAAGCTCATGCGCGACCACAAAGTACGCCATCTCATCGTCACAAATCCGGCCCGTCAAGTCGTCGGAATCGTCGGCCAGTTCGAGATGAGCGGTGCGACGAGTGTGTTCCACCCCGAAAGCGAGAGCGCTGACTTTAAAAACCCCGTCTCGAGCATCATGCGTCAAGATGTGACGACGGCGCACCCGTACGATTTTTTCGAAGACGCGGCCGCCTTGTTTTATGAATATCGTTTGACGTGTCTTCCGATCATCGAACAAGGAAAGCTCGTCGGCGTGTTGACCGAGACAGATTTATTGCGTTATTTCGTCCAATTGACCGGTGCACTCGAGCCAAGTTCACAAATTGAAATCTTAGTCGAGAATACGACCGGCACGCTTGAGAAAGTGACACGTCTCCTCGCCAAGACGAACGTGAATATCATCAACGTGTTCGTCCACCCGACGGCCGACCCATATAAACGGATCATCTCGTTCCGCGTGCAGACGATGAATCCGCTCCGCATCATCGAACGGTTGAAGCGTGAGGGCTTCGACGTGCTCGGTCCGGAGATGTCCCCATGAGACCGGCCTACATATTCGGCGAGAACGAGAACTCGTACCGCTTTCACGAAGATCATCCGTTCAATCCGATTCGCCTGGAGCTGACGACGTCTCTCCTGATCGCCTCAGGCAAGCTTCAGGCCTCCGAGTGTATCGCTCCTCCCCTCGCCTCAGTCGAGTCGCTGGCGCTCGTGCACGACCTCGATTATATCGAGGCGGTCCAAGCGGCTGCCGCAGGTGAGCTGTCGACGTTGAAAGCGAACAAATTTGGGCTCGGTACTGAAGACACTCCGATTTTCCCAACCATCCATGAAGGGGCGGCCCGGCTGGTAGGTGGGACGATGCACGCCCTTGACTTGGTCGCGAGCGGAAAAGTCGAGCGTGCGTTTCACGTCGGAGGCGGTCTGCATCACGGGATGAGACGAAAAGCGTCAGGTTTTTGTGTCTATAACGATGCGGCCGTCGCTATCGCTCACGTCCGTCAGACGTACGGGTCGCGTGTCTTGTACGTCGATACCGATGCCCATCACGGTGACGGCGTCCAATGGCTGTTTTATGACGATGCGGATGTGATGACCTTATCCATCCATGAGACCGGCCGCTACTTGTTTCCTGGGACAGGATCGGTCACGGAGCGTGGTAACGGGAACGGCTATGGATACAGTTGGAACGTCCCGGTCGATGCGTTCACCCAAGATGATTCCTTCCTGCGCTGTTACGAGACCGTGTTCCGGGAAGCGTGCGAGTGGTTCAAACCCGATATCATCCTGACACAGAACGGCGCCGACGCCCATGCGTTCGACCCGCTGACACACCTCGCCTCGACGATTCGGACGTTCGAACAGATTCCACAAATCGCCTCTCGACTCGCCGATGAGTACACGGAAGGTCGCCTCGTCGCCCTTGGCGGCGGCGGGTATGACTGGTATCGAACGGTGCCGCGCGCCTGGTCCCAAGTATGGGCCGGCCTGACGCGTGAGGCGCCGTATCGCGGTGACATTCCGGTCGAATGGATTGAACAATGGCAGGCCAAAGCCGATCAAACGTTGCCGACGCGGTGGGATGACCACACGTACACGTTCCAACACATTCCACGAAAGCAACAAATCGAGGAGAAGAATTGGGAAGTGTCAAAACGCGCCTTTTGGCCGTTCATCTCGAACGATCGCAAATCAATATATGTCTAAAAAAATCCCCTCGTCCGCGGAGTGACTCCGACTGGCGAGGGGATTTTTATTCAGTCTTGACGTACCGAATCGCGACGTTCGATGCGGTGCGGCAAGACGACGTTTTTCTCTTCGATTTCTTCGGCGTTCAAGATTTTCGTCAAGAGACGCATGGCAACGGCACCGATATCATACATCGGTTGGACGACCGTCGTCAATTTCGGACGAATCATCGTCGCGAGACGCGTGTTATCATGGCCGACGACTTCAAAATCGTTCGGGACCGAGAAACCGGCGTCTTGAATCGCGTGAATGACACCGAGTGCCATCTCATCCGTACCGGCGAAAATCGCTTTCGGGCAATCGTCACGTTCGAGCATCTTCTGCATCGCCTCAAGGCCTGATGCGTACGTGTAATTCCCGAGGACGACGTCACTCTCACGGAACGGAAGTCCGGCGTCGTCAAGGGCACGGCGGTAACCAGAGAATTTCTTCTCGCCATTGATTTGTTGCTCGAGTGGTCCTGTGATGAAGCCAACTTGTTTGTGGCCGTGGCCGATCAACATTTCGGTCGCATCGTACGCTGCCTGCTCGTAATCGATGTTGACCGCCGGAAGGTCATATCCTTGGTTGAGCGTCGCCGCAAGGACGATTGGCACCGGCGACTTCTTGAACTCGTTGACGAGATCTTCGTGCAGACGTCCACCCATGAAGATGATGCCGTCGACTTGTTTGCCGAGCAACGTGTTCAACAAATGGATTTCTTTGTCACGGTTCGAGTCCGAGTTCCCGAGAATGATGTTGTACTTGTACATCGTCGCCACGTCTTCAATCCCACGCGCGAGGTCTGCGAAAAAGATGTTCGAGATATCAGGGACGATGACGCCGACCGTCGTCGTCTTCTTGCTGGCGAGTCCGCGGGCAACGGCGTTCGGACGATAACCAAGACGGTCGATGGCGTCCTGGACTTTCTTACGGGTCGTCGGTTTGACGTTCGGGTTTCCGTTGACGACGCGTGAGACGGTTGCCATCGACACCCCGGCTTCTCGTGCGACATCATAGATGGTTACATTATTACTATTCATTAAAACTCCTCCTACAAGCAATGATTTTCAAACGATTTTCAAAAAACGTGTCAAAAAAGGAAGACAGGTATCTGTCATCATTTTACCCTGTCTTCACGCTATATAAAACGTTTCCAATTGGAAAGCTTACTTTTTCACCAAATCAAGTTGAGGGAACTGGGCAGTAAGCCCGTCCACGAATTGATCGAATTGGTCGAAATCGAGTTGTTGCTGGGCATCCGACAAGGCAATCGCCGGATTCGGGTGCACTTCGACCATGACGCCATCGGCTCCGACCGCAAGCGCCGCCTTGGCCGCCGGCAGTAACAAATCACGTCGTCCCGTCGAATGGGTGACATCGACCATGACCGGTAAATGCGTCTCTTGCTTCAAAATCGGTACCGCCGTAATATCGAGCGTGTTGCGTGTCGCCCGCTCATACGTCCGAATCCCGCGTTCGCACAAGATGACTTGGCTATTTCCGCTCGCCATGATGTACTCCGCCGCATAGATGAACTCCTCGATCGTCGCCGCGAGACCGCGTTTCAACAAGACCGGTTTCGAGGTCTTCCCGACTTCTTTCAACAAATCGAAGTTTTGCATGTTACGCGCGCCGACTTGGATGATGTCCACATAAGGGAGGGCCGACTCGACCGCACCTGGTGTCATGATCTCCGAGATGACCCGCAAGTCGTGGCGATCCGCTGCTTGTTTCAACAGCTGCAATCCATCAAACCCAAGTCCTTGGAAATCATATGGGGAGGTGCGAGGCTTATACGCCCCGCCGCGCAAAATTTTGACACCAGACAACGCTAACTTTTCAGCGACGGCATTCACTTGTTCGAATGATTCGACCGCACACGGTCCCGCAATCAATTGCGGACGTCCGTTCCCAATCGTGACATCATCGAGCGTGACAATCGTATCTTCGGCTTGACGCTTACGCGAGACGAGCAACGTCTTATCACGGTCTTCTCCTTGAAGCTCGGCCGAGGCTTTGAACATCTCTTTGAACAAGTGCTGCAAGCGAGCCGTCTCGAAAGGACCAGGATTCGATGCCGCAATAAAGTCTAACATTTCTCGTTCCCGGACCGGGTCGTACCGTTCGACGCCTTGCAGACGTTTCACTTTACCGATCTCGACAGCGAGCGTGCCGCGGCGGCTGAGCAAGTCGAGCATCTCACGATTCAACTCATCCATCTCGCGACGTAAACGATTCAATTGATCTTGTGGACTCATAAATACCCTCTCATTTCTAAGCCGTTCTTTCCAGAAACCTAATTATATCGAACTTTAACCGCTTTGTCATAGGGAAATGGGCTAGCGACACAAAATCAACAAAAAAAAGCGTCCGGATGGTCCGGACGCTCGACGCATTACTTGTTGCCGTTTTTAAGATCGTTTTTCAAGTCCTTTAATTCTTGTTTCGACTCATCGTCGAGTAAGTCTTTTACAGGGGCCTCAAAATCCGATTCATAGTCTTCTGACTGATCACGGCTGCTTGATGCTTCTTGTTTGTTCGCCGCCGATTTGTTTGTGTTTGCTTTGTTCGCGTTCGACTTGCTTTCTGATGACTTCGGTTTATCAGATGAAGCATCCGTTTTGGCGTCTGCTTTCGATGAATCGTTTGAGTCGTTCGATTTTTTTGTTTCGCTCGACTGATCTTCTGAAGCGCGGTCGAGTTGTTCTTTCACTTCGGCTTCTGCCTCGGCTACGAGTTGATCGGCTTTCTCCATCGCTTCTTCGATTGACAACTCGTCTTCGTCGACTTGTTGCTTCAATTCGGCTGCTTCACGGGCCTTGTCTTTGACGAGGTTCAAGACAGGCGCTGCTTTATCGCTCGCCACTTTGATCCATTCGCCGACGACCGGCTCTGCTTTCTCGCGTACTTCTTTCGATTTGACCGTCAATCGCTCACGCGACGTCGCCGTCTTCTCGTCTAAATACGTACGCACTTCACGACCGCTCTTCGGTGATGTGAGGAGGGCCACGGCCGCGCCGATTACGCCGCCAAGAACGACACCTGCCAAAAATCCACCGCTCGGTTGTTGTTCGTTGTTATATGTTTTGTTCTTGTCGTATGTCATCGTTACTTCCTCCTTGTGATGGTTATGATTTGATTGTATCGTCTGTCGCAATCAAGCCTGGTGAGACCGTTGTCGGTTCTTGTTCTTGTTTCCGGTCTCGACGTCCGCGACGACGTGATGGTCGTTCGTCAGAAGAGGTCTCGGTTTTATTTTTCTTAAATAATTCTACAGCGACAGATCCCCATCGTACCGCTTGGGCGATCTGTTCTTTATTTTCGTCTGCTGCCACGTGAACAGAAGAAGAAACCGTCCGTACCGACTCCGTCACTTCGTTAAGCGACGTGCCGAGCTCATCAAGCGCGTGAGCCACTGGTGCGAGCAATTCTGTTTTCTCTTCGACGTTATCTACAAGACGGTTCGTCTTATGTAAGAGCGCCGTCACTTCCATTGTGATTCCGTCTAATTGACGTTCTAAGTTTTCAGTCGTGTTGGCGACGCTGCCGAGTGTCCGATTGACGTTCGACAAGACACGTGCCAAGAAAAATACGAGTACGACAAATGCGAGTGCCGCGATGAGCCCTGCAATGCCTCCTAATGTGATTTCCATGCATCCATTCCTCCTGTTCGATAATGTGGTGTTTTCATTATAGCACCATTATGACTGAAAAGATTTGTCACAACCGTTTTCGCCATCCGGTCTGATTATTCCTTTACCCGTTTTTATGTTTTCGATTACACTAAAATAGAAATAAATTTAAAAAAGTTAAAGGGGTGGACGTATGAGAGATCCAAGAATCACGCAACTCGCCGACGGATTGATCAATTATTCGGTCGAATTGAAGCCAGGGGAACGCGTTCTAATCGAAAATTTTGGTGTCGAGGAGTCGCTCGTCGAAGCGCTTGTCGAGAAGGCGTACGAAGCCGGGGGGCATCCGTTCGTCTTGTTGAAAGAGAGCCGTATTTTGCGTAAGCTCTACAGCGGAGCAAGCCGAGAGCAACTTGAGCTCATGGCCGACATCGAGCGCAAACAAATGCAGGCCATGGACGCCTATATCGGACTTCGGGCCGGTGACAACATTAACGAGTTATCAGACGTTCCGGCCGAGCAACAAAAACTCGTCGGGGCCACCATCGGTAAAATGCATACCGAGGACCGCGTCAAAGGAACGAAATGGGTCGTGCTGCGTTACCCGTCCCCATCGATGGCGCAACTCGCCGGCAAATCGACCGAGGCGTTTGAGGACTTCTACTTCAACGTCTGTACGCTCGATTACGGCAAGATGGACCGGGCCATGGACGCACTCGTCACGCTCATGAACGAGACCGACCGTGTCACGATCAAAGGGCCAGGAACGGACCTCAGCTTCTCGATCAAAGATATCCCGGCCATCAAGTGTTCCGGTCAGATGAACATTCCGGACGGTGAAGTGTTCACAGCGCCGGTCAAAGACTCGATCAACGGCGTCATCACGTATAACACGCCATCTCCATATCATGGCTTCACCTTCGAGAACGTGTCGTTGACGTTCCAAGACGGAAAAATCGTCAACGCGACGGCGAATGACACCGACCGAATCAATGACGTGTTCAATACGGATGAAGGCGCACGCTACGTCGGCGAATTCGCCATCGGCGTCAACCCGTACATCCAACACCCGATGAAAGATATCTTGTTCGATGAAAAAATTGACGGTAGTTTCCACTTCACACCAGGCCAGGCATATGACGACGCCTATAACGGGAACGACTCTTCAATCCACTGGGATCTCGTCAACATCCAACGTCCTGATTATGGCGGCGGCGAGATTTGGTTCGATGACGTATTGATTCGCAAGGACGGACGCTTTGTCGTCGACTCGCTCTTGCCACTCAATCCAGAAAATTTGAAATAACAAAAAACAAGCGTGCCGCAATCGGCACGCTTGTTTTCATTATAGCTTCGTCTTTTTGCCGAGCGCTGCCGACATCATCCAAATCTCTTTCTCGAGTCGCTCGATATGAGAGACGAACGTGTCTTCGATGGCTTCGTCCCCGTCTTCGAAGTTTTCCATCGCGTCTTGCATCTCTTGACGGATCTGTTTGAAGTCACTGATCACGTCCTTGATCATTTGATCGGTATCCGCATGGCGATCCCCTTCTTGCAACGTCGAATGTTCGAGATATTCTTTCATCGTCGCATACGGTTCGCCGTCATTCATCAAGAGCCGCTCCGCCACGTCATCGTACAGTTCAGCGACGAGGTTATACAGTTCCTCCAACTTTTCATGGTACGTGAAGAAGTGAGGTCCGCTAATGTACCAGTGGTAGTTATGCAGTTTGACGAATAAGAGGCCATAGTTGGCCACCTCTTTGTTCAATGTGCTCAATGCGCCTTGGCTTGCCATCATTAACATCTCCTTTTCCAAATTCAGTCGCTAATACTATTACCGTCTTGACTTGATGTTAAACACAAAAAAGCGAACGGCTTAAGCCATTCGCTCTCGATTCACGCTTCGAGTTGGACGTGATTCTCGTATTCACGTTGGTACGTTTGAATGTCTCCGGCTCCCATGAACAGGAGAACCGCGTCTTTATGTTGACTTAAGACACTGACCCCGCCCCGCTTCAAGACGTTCGCGCCTTCGATACGCGATTGCAAGTCTTCGATCGTGACGGTACCTTCTTGTTCGCGAGCCGAACCGAAGATGTCACACAAGTACACAGCGTCCGCTTCGGCTAATGCCGCAGCAAAATCATCCATGAATGACTTCAGGCGTGTATACGTGTGTGGTTGGAAGATGGCTACAACTTCACGGCCGGCGTATTTTTTACGTGCCGCTTCGACTGTCGCGCTGATTTCCCGTGGATGGTGGGCATAATCATCCACTAACACTTGGTTTCCGAGCGTCGATTCGCTGAAACGACGTTTCACGCCGTTAAACGTCTCGAGGCGGTCTTTAACCAATTCTTTCGGTAAGTTCTCATAGTCACACGTCGCGATGACGGCAAGGGCATTCAAGACGCTGTGGTTGCCATATCCCGGAATGCGGAACGTCCCATAGAAGTCGTCACGCAAGTAGACGTCAAACGTTGTTCCGTTGTCCGTCGAGTTCACGTTCTCGGCACGGAAGTCGTTATGGGCACCGAAACCGTAATAGACGATTGGCACGTTTGCTTGAATGTGTTGCAGGTTCTCATCATCGCCACAAGCGATGATGCCTTTTTTCACTTGCTTCGCCATCTCTTGGAACGCATCGATGACGTCATCGAGACCCGAGAAATAATCCGAGTGATCGAAGTCGATGTTCGTCATGATAGCGTAGTCTGGACGGTAGTATAAGAAGTGACGCTTGTACTCACATGCTTCGAAGACAAAGTTCTTCGAGTCTTCGACCCCTTCTCCTGTGCCATCGCCAATCAAGAACGACGTCGGCTCGATGCCGCGCATGACGTGAGCCAACAAACCTGTCGTCGATGTCTTACCATGAGATCCCGTAATGGCGACACTCGTGTAGTGGTCGGCCAATTCGCCGAGAAACTCATAGTATTTGTATATCGTCAATCCGAGCTCGCGCGCTCGAACGACTTCAGGGTGATCGTCAGCGAAGGCGTTGCCCTGTACGACGATTTGCCCTTCGGTAATATTTTCAGGATCAAACGGAAGGATTTCAATTCCTTTGCGATTCAATGCTTCTTCAGTAAAAAATGCTTTGTCAACGTCCGAACCTCGGACCTCATTGTTCATGTCATTTAAAATTTGAGCTAAAGGACTCATGCCCGTTCCTTTAATTCCGACGAAGTGATAACGGTTCATCTGTAAATAGCCCCCCTAATTCATTGCGGTCTGTTGAAAAAATGCGACAAACCTTTGTCATTATAGCAAAACTCCAGGAGTCATGCTATTACAGATTATTGTTTTTTTTCGCCAAACGACGACTCTTATACATCGCCATCCGGTCTTGCGGTGTCATCATGACATTGAGCGGAGGGCCTTCCGCTTTATACGAGACGCTCATCGCAGGCGTCAACTCTTCTTCGTCAGGCACTTCAATCGGTTCATCAGTCTGTAATGTTTTCGCAACATCTTCGACAACCGGGGCCACCGTCTCAACCGGCGCATCGAGCGAAACGTCCTCTTCGGTCACGTCTTGCTTTTCTTCTCGGACGGCAATCTTCGATGATTTCAAATCGGTCGAACCCATGAACACAGAGGCGAACCCGCTCTCTACAATCGAGACTTCCCCGAGGAGCGGTTTAGTATCTTGTTCAGCTGTCTCGTCTTCAGAGACGAACGGGCTTTCCTCGATCGTTTCCGTGGAAATAATCGTCTCTTCGCTTGGCGTATCCGCGTGCTCGGACACCATTTCCTCAAGCGTCTCCGCTGATGGCGATTCGTCCGCTGCGACATCGAGGTCAGGCTGTGACGTCGGCGCATCATCGACGGTCGGCACGGATTTGTCTACTGAATCAACCACGGGTTCATCCACTGATTCCATCACGGATTCGTCTACTGACTCCACCATCGGTTCATCTACGGAATCAATTACCGGTTCGTTCTTAGGCTCAGGCTCTACGATTGGCGGCACCGCTTCTGACACTTCCTCTACCGGGACGGCCACTCGCTTTGCTTGGCGGATCGCTGAATCGTCACGCGTCTCCGGAGAATGTTCAGTCGGCAGAATGATTTTCGGTTTCGGTCGGGCGTATCCATAAATCGGAGATGGCACATCCGACGGTACAAATTCATCCTTCGGCTCGGGCTTCGGTGCAGGCGCACCTTTCTTCCCTTCCTGGGATAGTTCGCGTCGAATTCGGTCTGCTTGTTGTTTTAATGAACGTTCATATGCATCCATACTTGATTCCTCGCTTTTTCACTCAATCCTATTTAGCAAAAAATCGGTCGAATTTAGCGACCGATTTCAAATGCTTTCCCTACTTCATATTCGTCATCCAATACGAGAATCCCTTTTTCTTGCGGTGCATCAGGTAAGTTCAATTCTCGTGCTGAACAAATCATCCCGTGTGAACTTTCACCTCGTAACTTCGATGGACGAATGATCAAACCAGACGGCATGACCGCTCCCGGTTTCGCGACGACGACTTTTTGGCCGGCCGCGACGTTCGGTGCGCCGCAGACAATCTGGACATCACCTTGATCGGTCTCAACTTGACAGATCGACAATTTGTCCGCATCCGGGTGCTTCTCAGCTTCTTTGACGTAGCCAACGACAAATTTCGGGGTGAAGTCCACGCCCGAAAGCTCGGCTTCGATATTTTGTTTACGCAAGATGACACCGAGCGTCTCAATCAACTCGGCCGTCAACTCGACCGGCCCGTGCCAGTCGCTGACGTCAAAATAATTACTGGCATTGAAGATGTTATAGCCATTGACTTTTCCCGTCGTCGATTTGACGATGGCGACATCATCTTTCCGTTCAACGACTTGGTGGTGGCGATCGCCTTCTCTTAACAAGACCATGAGGACATCGCCGATTCCTTCACGGTTATAAAAAGCATTGATTTGCATACGTAAAAACGCCCCTTCTTTCAAACTAGACACAAATAGTTTAGCAGATTATGCGTCCGTTGGTGGGTTCTTTTTTCCGACAATGAAAATTGGTTCGAGAACGCCGTCCTCATAATGGAAAGAAAGAGCCGTCACCGGAATCCGCCCATTCGTGAAAAAGTCGAACATGAGCTGTTGCATCGCATCATAACCTTGATCGTTGCGGATGTCCGCGATGATCATCACGTCCTGATGCGGTACCCCGACGAGCATATCGCCTTCGATACGGCGTTCCATAACTCGTAAAAAGTCATCGTTCAAGATACGTGACGCCTCGTAGCCGTCCCGTGCCGCCAGGAAATAGAACGTGTTGCCGGCAACGGTATCTTCTTTTAAATCGGTCGGTAATTTTTTGACGTTATCCCGCGCCAACTCATCAAGGCGTTCGAGCGTCATCCCGCCCAAATGTCGCTCTTCAATCAAGCGATAGCCGTTACCCAAATCTAGGGCGTAAAAGACGGCAGTCTCAGCTGTATGCGGCGTCATCGCCAATGTCTCGCCCCGTTTCGTCTCGGTCGAGAACGAAGCAGAACGGATGACAGGATAAAGATTGGCCTCATTACCCGCTAATGTGATGTCATCATCCGCGGTGAGCGCTGTCTTGATGTAGTCTACGACCTCATCGACAGCGATTTCCCCTCGAACTTTTGTTTTCGCTACGAGCGGGGCGAGACGGATGTTGACGCCGAAACGATCGGTCGCCCGTTCGATGCGCAACACCTCATTCTCGCGGTCGTACGAGGTCCGGTATCCGTCAGTGAACTTACTTTCGAGATGACGACGTAATTCATTCCGCTCCATTTAAATCACCCTAACCCATGAAGGAAGGCTTCGACTTGCTCCGGCGTCTTCCGTTCGCGTCCGACATAGCGGTCGACTTCTTGTCCGCCGTTGAAAGCGACGAAGCTTGGAATTCCGAAAATGTCGAGTTCTTGCGCAAGCTCCATCCATTCATCACGATCGACGTAATAAAATGACCAGTCTGAGAACTTCGCTTCAATGTCCGGCATGAATGGGTCGAGGAAACGGCAATCGCCGCACCATGTTGCTGAAAACATGAGGACGCTCTTCCCTTGTTTCGCTGCTGTATATTCGTTCATCGTTGTCAGTTGTTTCATCTTCACCACTCCTGTTCTTTTTTCCTCATTCATGATAGCATAAGTCCGTTGTCACATTCCGCTCTCGTGTTTTATGATAGTCGGGAGTGAAGACTACGTGAAAAAGGTGAAGTCATGACAAAATGGACACGCGAACAGTTGAATCCAGAAATGAAGCATCCACTTGAACAACTCGTCGGCGTCATCGGCATGTTGGCGATTCTACGCTACGGTTATTTGTTCATCGATACGGACAAATCACGAGGCGAGATTTTCATTTGGCTCGTCGTCGGATTCGCCGTGATTTACATACTTGAACGCGTCGGCAAGCGTCTTGTGCGCAGGCTGCCCATCATTCGAAAACGTTTTTTACTCCCCGTTTATGCCGTCCTGCTCGTACTATTCCTCGCGAGCTTCCGCGTCCCGCGGGAAACGGTCGAAATCGTCCGGAATTTTTTCGGGTGGTGAACGAAAGAGAGCGTCCCGCTTATTTGCCGGGACGCTCTCTTTCGTATGTTCAATATTCGATTTTCATGTCGTTCGGTCGAATCCGGTTCATCCGGACCAACACTTGATAGACGGCGTAGCTGAGCACCGCTGGCCCGACGATTAAAAAGCCGAAGACGACGATGAACGTATACCAACTGAAGCCCATCGTTTCGAGCATGACGATCGGTCCGACGAGTCCACTTGTTCCCATGCCAGCGCCTGCCGCGACGCTCTCGAGTTCAAACAACAGAATCGCAATCGGCGCGAGCACGGCGCCGGCCACGGTCGGCGGCAACAAAATCCATGGGTTTTTGACAACATTGCCGACTTGGAGCATAGATGTACCAATGCCTTGGGCGATGGCGCCTCCGATGCCATTGTCCCGATAGCTCGTGATGGCAAACCCGACCATTTGGGCAGCACACCCGACCGTCGCCGCGCCGGCGGCAATCTCGCTCAAACCGAGCATGAGGGCGATGGCCGCGCTCGAGATCGGAGCCGTGAGCGCGAGCCCCATCAACGTCGCGACGACGACGCCCATGAACAGTGGCTGCTGTTCCGTTCCCCATTCGATCCATGTGCCGAGCTGTGTCATGAACAACCCGACGTATTTACCGATATAGGTCGCACTTAAATAACCGATGCCGATCGTCGTGAACGGCGTGACCAAAATATCGAGTTTCGTCGACTTCGAGACGAGCTTGGCGACTTCGACGGCGAGCAACGTCGCCACATAACTGCCGGCTGGCCCGAACTCGTAACCAAACGCCCCGACGACGAGCGCCGAGAACAAGATGAGCGGCGGTGCTTGAAGCGCATAGGCGATTGCAATCCCGATGGCCGGACCGGTCAAGCCGATGGCCACATCACCAATCTCGATGAGCGTCGACCCGAAACCGGACAGACTCGTTTCGAGCAATTGCCCACCCGCCGTCTTCATAATCAAGCCGATGATGAGCGTACTGAATAAGCCGAGTGCCATATAACTGAGTGCCGTCACAAAATAAAGCGACGGACTGAGCGTGATCCCTTTTTTCTTAAACATGGAAATCCCTCTTTCCTGTCTTGTCAGTCGTAAAGTTTCTGTCTTCACACTTTTATCAGTATAAGCGTTTCTCGGGAAATTTCAATATAAAAAACGCCACTACACGAGTGACGTTCTCCCTACCTTTAGCGTGAAGCTCGAAGCGTCTCCATCGTCGAACGATCGAGGCGTTTGACGAGCGCCTTGAGTAGCGCTTTCGCCGCATCATAGTCGTCCGTATGCAGAATCGAGGCGTGTGTATGGATGTAACGCGCCGCGACACCGATCACGGCCGTTGGGACCCCTTCCCCGCTCATATGGATGCGGCCTGCGTCCGTTCCACCTGGCGAGACGAAGTACTGCGTTTTGATGTTTTCATCAGACGCCGTGTCGAGCAGGAAGTCACGCATCTCTGGAGACATGACCATGACCCGGTCAAGGATTCGGATAAGCGCCCCTTCCCCGAGTTGGCCGAACTCCGTCTTATTGCCAGACGCATCGTTGGCCGGTGACGCGTCGAGGACGAGCGCGACGTCCGGACGAATCATTTCGGCTGCCGTTTGCGCTCCACGGAGTCCGACTTCTTCTTGGACAGTCGCACCCGAGAACAAGATGTTCGGATGATCGGCTTTTGTCGTCTCTTCGAGCAACTCGACCGCCAGACCAACCCCATAACGGTTATCCCATGCTTTGGCCATAATCTTTTTCGGATGTTTGAGCGGCGTGAAGTCGCTTGTCGGCACAGCCGGTAGACCCGGACGGACGCCCCATGATTCGGCTTCTTCTTTCGTATCGGCACCGATGTCGATAAACATCTGTTTCATGTCCATCGGTTTACTCATTGCGTCCGGTCCGAGCAGGTGCGGAGGTGTCGATGCGACGACGCCCGGAATCAATCCATCGTTCGTCACGATATCAAATCGTTGCGCCATGAGCACTTGGCTCCACCATCCACCGAGCGGCTGTATGTATAGCATCCCGTTTTCTGTGATCCGGGTGACCATGAACGCGACTTCGTCCATATGTCCAGCGACCATGATGCGTGGTCCCGCCTCGTCCCCGACCCGTTTCCCAAAGATTGAGCCGATGCCATCCGTCATGACTTCATCGACATGCGGTGTGATTCGGTCACGAACAAACTGACGAACCTCTGATTCGAATCCAGGTGCGCCCGGAAGTTCTGTCAACGTCTTGAATAAGTCTCTCGTTTTTTGTTCCATTTCCATCCATCCCTTCAACCGTTCTTGTTTCATTATATACAGAACTTTTCGGCAGATGCGAATGGTTTTCGTTCCAATGGGGTACAGGTTTTGGTACGATGTACATGATAGCCATAGTTCAAGGGGAGGTAGTCATATGAAGAAAAGGTATTGGTTAGTTGGGATCGGGGTTGCCATCGCGGCCGCACTTATGACGAAAAAAGTGTTAGATGAACGAAGCTTATCGGCCGAGGACGCGCTCGAGTACACGAAACGGGCATTCTCAGCCAAAGGTCACGTTCAAGGCGCATGGATCTCGGCATCACCTGAGATTTACACGTATGACGGACGTGAGTATGACGTCTTTAAAGGCGGCATCTCGGTTCTCGAGAACGACGAAGAGAAGACGTACCAATTTACAGTCGATTCAGAGACTGGCGCTTTACTTGAATATGCATGATGTGGGGTCGGCGATGACATTCGCCGACTTTTTTTGTTTAATCTGGGCGAAAGAGTGGAAAATTGAATATGGTACTTTTCAAACTCAAAAAGGAGTGATCCCACGTGAAGAAACTGATCGGTGAAGCAAACGAGCTCGTGTCACAAATGGTCGAAGGAATGGTCCATGCCCATCCTGAACTGTACGGTCGTGTGGAAGGATTCAACGTCATCTGTCGTGCTGACGGGGCCAAGTCCGGAAAAGTCGGACTCGTCTCGGGTGGAGGCAGCGGTCATGAACCGGCCCACGCCGGTTATGTAGGTGACGGGATGCTCGATGCCGCTGTATGCGGTGAAGTGTTCACGTCCCCGACCCCGGACATGGTGCTCGAAGGCATCAAAGCGGCCGATGGAGGAAACGGGGTATTACTCGTCGTCAAAAACTATGCAGGTGACGTCATGAACTTCGAGCTCGCCGCCGAACTTGCGGATGCCGAAGGAATTAAAGTCGACCACGTCGTCGTCGCAGACGATGTCGCCATCTCGAACAAGGAAGATCGTCGCGGTGTTGCCGGGACCGTGTTCGTGCATAAGATTGCCGGTGCGGCTGCAGCGAGCGGGAAATCACTCGCCGAAGTGAAAGCGCTTGCAGAGAAGGTCGCGGCAAACGTTCGCTCGATGGGTATGGCTGTCGAACCTTGTTACATGCCGGTGAGCGGCAAGCCAGGTTTTGATTTGAATGAAGAAGAGATGGAAATCGGCATCGGGATTCACGGGGAGCGCGGCGTCGAACGGAAGCCGACGACGAACGTCGATGCCATCGTGGATGACCTGCTCGACCACTTGAAAAAAGAAGTGAGTCCTGGCGAAGTTGCCGTTATGGTCAACGGTATGGGCGGTACGCCATTGTCTGAATTGTACGTGACGTATCATTTCGTCGCGAAAAAATTAGAAGATGCCGGCTACACGTTGAAACGGAAATACGTCGGCAACTATATGACATCCCTCGAGATGCACGGGTTCTCGATCACGCTCTTGCCGCTCGACGAAGAAATGACGGGTTATCTCGATGCACCGTCGGCGGCACTCGGTTTCAAACTCTAATCCAATGAATGAGGTGTTTATGCAATGTTGACGATTGATGGGTTCAAGCAAGCATTACGACACGCCCAATCCGAGATTGAGGCAAACAAGGATACACTGACCGACCTCGACCGCGCCATCGGCGACGGAGACCACGGCATCAATATGTCGCGCGGCTTTGAAGCGGTCGTCGCCGTACTCGATGACGACTATGCCAGCCTTGGCGACTTGAGCAAGAAAGTCGGGATGACGCTCATGTCGAAAGTCGGCGGCGCAGCCGGTCCGCTATACGGGTCGGCATTCGTCAAGGCTGCACCTAAGTTTGGTGACGCGACGGAGGCCGATTTCAAGCTCGTTAAAGAAGCGCTTCTTGAAGCGTCGACAGCGATTAAGGCGCGCGGGAAGTCAGAAGTTGGCCAGAAGACAATGGTCGATGTGTGGGAACCGTTCTTGTCTGACTTGAGCGAGGCTGACGATTTTGATGCCAAACTCGACCGCCTCGTCGGTGAGACCGAAGATATGATCGCCACGAAAGGACGGGCATCTTATTTCGGTGAAAACTCACGCGGTACGGTCGACCCTGGCGCACTCTCGAGTTCCATCGTGTTGAAAGCGATTATGAAGGAGGTTGAGTGACATCGTAGAGCTCATCATCGTATCCCATAGCGCTAAAATCGCTGAAGGGATTCAAGACTTGATGAAAGAGATGGCCCCCGCCGTTCCGATTCATTTAGCGAGCGGGCTTGAGGACGGCAGCATCGGGACAGATGTGACCCGTATCCTCGAGGCAATCGAGGCCGTCGACAAAGAAGCGCTCATCTTATCCGATATCGGTTCGGCCACGATGAACGCAGAACTCGCTGTCGATATGTATGAAGGCGATAAAACGATTCAGTTCTATGACGGTCCGATCGTCGAGAGTGCCTTCGTCGCTTCCGTCTCATCCGGTAACGGCATGGATGTCGCTCAAATCGTCGAACAATTGAAAATGGCATAAAAAAAGAGCCTCGCGGCTCTTTTTTTAACGTGGGTTATCGTTTTTCTCATAAATCGGGTTCATGAACTCGGTCGTCGAGTAGAAACGTGGAACAACCACGAACAAGATGACTACCGGGATCGCGATTAAGAGTAGCAAGATCAACACAGGCAACCAATAGACAATTTGTTGTCCGAGCATGTCGATGTTCGCATCCGCAAATTCAGTCGCGCCTTCGACTTCTGCGAGGTCAGCTGTTGCGAGGATTTTGTTGTCCGTCGCATCATAGTAATGGAACTCGGTCTTACGTGTGATGAAGATGCCGTCACGGATCGTATCAATTTCAACGACCGCCGCGATGACTTCATTGCCATTCGAATGACGGAGCGTCTCTTCTTTTACGATTTCAGCCGTTCCTTCTTTGTAGTCATAATGCGTGGCTTTCAGATCCTCTTCAAGGGCGTCCAAGAACGCCTCGTTTGCCGAGGTATTAAGTGGTGCGATTGTTAGAATGAAGATTAGTGCAAGCAGGCTTGCCCATGCTTTTTTCAACATCCCCATGTTCCCCCTTCTCTAATTCCAGTTTAGCGTCATTCCTATTGTACCAAGAAGAAAGAAAAAAGTGTGAAGAAAATGCTATTAAAATAAGAAAAAAGCGTGTCAAATTTTCGGACGGAAAGCTGCCTCCATCCGATAAATCGGTTGTCCCATGGCGCTGAAGCGCTCTTCGTACTCGGTGCGCACGTTATCCGCCGGTTCGTTCACATGTAAATCAAGTGAAATATCTGTGAAGTACATGCCGTATTGGCTCATGCTTTCGAGCGAATATTCGAATAACCCCCGGTTATCCGTCTTGAAATGAATCTCGCCTCCGCGTGGCAACACAGCCTCGTACGTGGCGAGGAACGTTTTATACGTCAAACGACGTTTCGCATGGCGTGTCTTCGGCCATGGATCGGAGAAGTTCAAATAGACGCGATCGACTTCACCGGCTTCGAAGTAGTCGACGAGTTGCTTGGCATCAACAGTCAACACGCGGACGTTTGGCATCGGTGTCTCGACGAGCTTTTGCACAATCGATACGGCGACGCTCTCGAATAACTCGATGGCGATGAAGTTGACGTCCGGGAACTGTTGGGCCATCCCTAAAATGAATTGCCCTTTCCCCGAACCGACCTCGATGAAGAGCGGATTGTCGTTCTTAAATTCTGCTTTCCAGTTCCCTTTTAACGTTTCGGGATGAGTGATAAAGACGTGTTCTTGAGCTTCCATATATTCTTTGGCCCAAGGTTTGTGACGTAAACGCATGTTTTTCCAACCTTTCGTTCAAGAAATGTTCAAGTTTATGCTGACTAGCCGCTTCGTGCGAGCAGTCCCCTTGCGATTATACACGAAATCATTGTTTAATGAACATGAATCATCCTTCACAAGGAGGTTATATCGATGAGCACGTTGGATCAATTTTTAATCTTTTACGCGGCCCCGCTGACGTTTTTCGGCGCCGTCATCGCCACGTTCGTTTGGGCGTATTTCATGAAACCTGATGATGTCTAATGCATATGGAAAGGGATGGCTCACGCTCGTGATCCATCCCTTTTTTCATTGTGTCCGTTCATCTGCCTCATCGAGCAGTTCACGGAGCACGGTCAATCCTTCTGCCCGGGCGATACCGTTCTGTTCCCCATACAACGTGAGAACCGTCTGGGCAATCGCATACCAGTGCATCCGGTAATGGAGCTCTGACGTGTAACGGATGCCGTAATGGCTAAACCACGTCTCCCACTCCGCCTCATCGACATAACTGTAAACGACCATCGCCAAGTCAAAGGCACGGTCGGCGATGATGGCGTCATCCCAGTCGGTCAAATACAATAGACCCGTCTCGTCCTCGATCCAGTTATTATGGTTAAGGTCCGAATGGCAGACGACAAGTTCACGTTCGTCATCAATCGGTTGATGCATAGTGAGCCAACGGACCGCTTCATCAATCGTCACATCCGCCTCGTCTTGCTCATAGGCGGCACATTGCCGAAGCAATAGCGTCGACGTGACCGGTGTATGATTCAATTGCTGCAGCATGAATAATAGCTCTTTCGAATGATGAATCTTCCCAAGCTGTGCCGCCACATCAGACCGTTTCATATCGGTTGGCGATAGCTCACGACCTTCGATGAACTGTTGGGCACTGAGGACGTCGCCGTTGAACATCCGCTTCGTCCACAGCAATTTGGGGACGATGCCTTCGGCGGAAAGAATGGCTAAAAACGGGGACGAGTTCCGTTTGACAAAGATTTTTTGTTGGCGCGTCGTCGCTACGTACGCTTCGCCTGTAATCCCGCCTGCGGAAGCCACCGTCCACTCTTCACCGAGCGCACCGATTATATCTGAATACATATTCATCACGCTCAAATCTCATTAAGAATTACAAAGATACAATCACCATATTAACACGCGATAATCGTCATTGACAACGACTCGACTTGAATCTCACGCGGATTTCGTGCAATCGGGACGAGGCTCGCCGTTTCCCCTTGCACATAAACGTTCCAGTCTCCGTCGGCATGAAACGTCACGTCACCGAACGTTCCGTTCAAATAGACACGGACGCGTTGCCACGCATCGTAGGAATGGCTCGCCGTCAACTCGTAGGCGATCACGCCTGGAGGCGACGGAAGGAACTTGAATTGCTCCACGACTTTCTGCCGACTATCGTAACGGAAACACGTATGACGGCGCCGCAATTTCAGCAGCGTCTTCACGAATTCGACCTCACTCTGACGCTCGTCCCGCAAATCCCAATCGAAGTGATTGATTCGGTCCGGTGCGTTGTAACTATTTTCGACCCCTTGTTTCGTCCGACCGAACTCCTGGCCTGCATGGAGGAACGGGACGCCTTGCGACGTGATGACGATGGCCGTGGCGAATCGTTGCATACGTAATCGCACCGCCTCGTCCATATCCTCACACGATAAGAGCAATTTATCGTAGGTCGTATAATTGTCATGCGCCTCGACGTAATTGATTGTATATTGCGGGCTCGGGAATCGTCCGACGGTGACGTTCGGGATTTGAACCGCTCCCGTGATGCACTCTCGAAGCTCCCATTCCCGCCATTCGTTACCAGAGACAAAACCGCGTTCGCGGTCATTGAACGTCGACCCCTTTAACGCGTCCCGCATCATGTCATTGAAGTGCCCGATTCGAGGCATAAAGGCGGCGTTATGGGACGAGGCTTTTAACGATGGGCTGAGCGGTGTCGCCAAATCCCATCCTTCCCCGTAAATCAAGATTGAACGATCAATCTTATCAAGCGAAGCCCGGACTTGATTCATCGTCTCGACATCATGGATCCCCATCAAGTCGAACCGGAAGCCGTCAACGTGATACGCCTCGGCAAAGAAAGTCACACAATCGACAATCATCCGCCGCATCATGTATCGTTCCGAGGCCGTGTCATTCCCAACCCCAGTCCCGTTCGCGACCGTCCCGTCATGTTCATAACGGAAATAGTAGTAAGGGACGAGCGCTTCGAGCGAGGATTGTTCACGGATAAAGACATGGTTCATGACGACATCGACGACGACCCGCATCCCGTGACGATGCAGTTCCTCGACCATATGAGCATATTCTAGAATTCTCGATAACGGCTCGGCTGGGTCTGAGGCGTAACTCCCCTCTAACCCGAACCAATGAATCGGGTCGTATCCCCAATTGTATGGCATCCGGGTCGACTCATCGACGCTGCCGAAGTCATGGACAGGCAACAGTTGCAGATGGGTGACCCCGAGTTCTTTCAAATAATCGAAGCCGGCACTGTTCTCGCCTCTCGTTCTCACTCCGGTCTCGACGATGCTGCCATACAAACCTCGCATCTGACTCATCGAGGACGGATGGCTCGTGAAGTCCCGGATGTTCAGTTCATAGATGACCGCATCGGTCGCTTTCCGCAGTGGCGGCCGTTCCGTCGGCGTGACATGGGCGGCGACGTGCGCCTCGACATCGATCAATACGCCAAATTCGCCATTCAGGCTGACGGCTTTCGCGTAAGGATCGACGACCTCGTTCGTTTCGACCGGCGTCTTGACGTACAGTCGATAATAGTGACCTTCATAAAACCGAGGCACGTCAGCATGCCAGACACCACGGCTCTCTTTAGACATACGAAACCGCTCGATTTCACGATGTGTCGTCGAGTCGTGGATGACGAGCCAAATCGAGAACGCGACGGGAGACCAAACGTATGCCTCGATCGAGTGTTCGGAAAAAGTGAGGCCGAGCGGTCCGTCATAGGCATAACGGCGTTCGAACTCGTCCGTATGCACGATTTCACGTGGCACGACGACAATCGTTTTATGTCCGGGGTGAAATACAGTATAGACCGCTTCAAGCGTGACCGGTCGCGCCAATCGGATATCTCGCTCAATCGTACCGGCCTCTGTCGTCCATTCATTGAGCACCACATAGTCGACCGGTCGACCGTTCTGTTCAATCTGTACTGGAACGGATTCATATTCGGCGATGACTTCCAGTCGAATCGTCTCGAACGAGAGCAAAGATGCCCGTTCAATCGTCACATGTGACGTCGTTTGCTGCTCTGGTGTGTGATGCATACGCGTTCCATCCTCTCCAACCTACTGGTCCAAAAATTGTCGAAACGGCATCTGGGCTGTCGCATCTAGTAGTTTCGCCACATCTCGAATTTGTTGGGCTTTGACGATCGGTGCCCTCGTGTTCACTTGTTTCAGCCACGACTCATAATCAGAGCGTGAAATGAACTGAGTCGACCTTGTCTCGGGCACGTGATCGAAATAGCCTTCTGGGGCCACCGTGACTTTTTGGATGACCCCGTCATAGGACGGAAGAAACTGTCGAATGATTTCTTCAGTGCGCGTCAATGCAATGAGCGGATTGACTACACGTTTATTTTCCCCTTTGAGCGGTTGATGAATCCATGTCTTCTGCTTTGAGATGTGATAGATGCTCCGATCGCCGTCAAGCCATTCGACCAAATACAGATGTGACGGTCCGATGATAAGATGGCTCAATTCGACAGTTGCCCCGTTCCATTCGACAACTGGACGATACATGAAGAAGTGTTGGTCGTTCCATTCGGTCACCATCTTACGATAACCGTATTCACGAAGGAACGGCAAGAACGGCATGTCTGCTTCGGTCGCCCCTTCACACGCGAACTGCAACTTCTGGATGTGGCGACGGTTCGCGAGGAGCGCCTGGAACTGCGTCTCCGAGAGCGGGGTCGGTTCGAGCTCGATACGTTCCGTTCGACGCCAAAATTTCCACCACGGGTTCTCGAACTCCATGATCTCGGGTGGGTTCAACCGATTGGACTCATGCAGGCGGCGCATACGGGCGACATCGGACTCGACGTATTCTTGGAAACGATTGAACTGATCGAGCATATTTCGTTCATATTTAGATGTCACGTCAAAAATTTTAATCGGGATCGCCATGTGTCCTCCTCTGACCGCTGTAACGGAAATACTTCAACTGCCTCATAGGCAGGGGTGTGGTTCGGATTGATTCGATAAAGGATGACGGCTTCAATCGACTCTTCGATCTTGAACGTCGGGGGGATGTGTGGAATGATCGTTCCGGTGTCCCACTTTTTGGCGAGCGTGACGTGCGGGACGAACGGTTTCCGGTCGAGTGACGCGATCTCTTCAGACAGCTTGCGCCGAAGCGTCCCGGTGAGCGCCGTCAATTCTGCAGACGAATCCGGGACGATCGTCAATACTCGAGGACGATCTGGTCTCCCGAAGTGATCAATTTGTTGGAACATCAGTGAAAACGGAGCCGTCACTTCCGTCACGTCACGCGTGATCTCTTTGACCGCCTCGACTTCATCATCGTCCAATGCGCCAAGAAACTGAAGCGTCAAATGGAATTCTTCCGGCCGATACGTCCGGCGATACGAATAAAACGGCAAGATGGCCCGTTGAACGCGTTCGAACTCCGCCTCCTCCATCGGTAGCGCTATAAAGTAATGTGTCGACATCGGAATCATCCTTTCTCACGAAACCGTCTCAACCCTAAGAATAAAATCGCGCCAATCACACTGACGACTGTGTACATCCAAAATACACCGATAATGCTGTTCACTTCAATGATGATTCCGCTCAACTGATTGAACGCGGCCGTCGCCAAACCTGAAGTAACTGCCATATAGACGCCAATCGCCGTCGAGGTGACGTTTCGGCTGACAAGGCTTCGCACAAACTGAAGCGCGACCGGAATGAGCAGGCCGACGACGAGCCCTTGGACGATGGCGAGCAGCCAGACGATCCACAGTTCTGGTTCGAGTGCGAGCCAACCGTTGCGGAGCGCTGAAACTAACGCCGCTCCCGCAAGTACGTTGACCGTCCCAAGACGTTCGACGATTTGATACGCCACTTTCATGAACGGGATCTCACAAAGCACGGCCACTAAAAACAACGTCCCGACGAGCGTCGTCGAGCCGCCGATACTCGTCACGTATATCCCGAAGTAATAGTTGTTCGCATAGATTGGACCGAAGACGAGCATGCCCCCAATCAAAAAGGCGATGAACGGGGCGTTCCAGACGGCCGACCAAGCGAACGGGGCGACCGTCGTCGCGCGCGTTGCAACCGGTTCGGCAATCGTCCTTAACACGATGCTGCCGGCCACGAGTACGATGGCGCTGAGCAAAAATGTGCTCGCAAGACCCCACGTCGTATCCGCGATTCGTCCCATCATGAAAACGGCGATAGCGAAACCGGCCGATCCGAATAGACGGATGGCTCCATAATCAATTTTGACACGGGCCGTATAATCGAGCGTCATCATATCGATAAGCGGGATGTGCGCGCATTGGAACACCGACCAGGCGACCATCAAGAGCACGATCCAAACGTAATCGGTCGCGAACAAGAACGTGATGGAAAGGGCGGCCGCCCCGATCATGGCGATACCGAGCCACGCCCGGACACGGCCCGTCCGATCGGCCAGCATGCCCCATAACGGCTGGACACCAATCGAGAGGATCGGCATGATGGCGACAATCGTCCCGACCTGACCCGGAGACAAATCAAAGCGTGCCTGCGAGAAGAAAAGTGCCATGTAAGGAATGAGGGCCCCTTGTGCGAAAAAGATAGCGACATACATTGATTGAAACGATAGTTTTTGTTGGTTCACTGTAAACTTCCTTCCTAACAGACAGAGAGCCGACCGAATCAGTCAGCTCTCACGGATTATTATTTAGCGAGCTCATAAATCGCTTCCGCATAGATGGCGGCGGCGCGAAGTAAATCTTCAATTTCCATGTATTCATCGACTTGGTGTGCGACATCTTTCGCTCCTGGGAACAATGCGCCGAAGGCAACACCAGCCTCGAGCGAACGGGCATACGTTCCTCCGCCGATGGCCATCAAGTGTGCCGATTCGCCGGTTTGACGCTCATACACATCCGCCAACGTTTTCACGAGCGGATGGTCTTCGGCCACGTGGTGCGGCGGCATATGGTGACGCGTCGACAGCTCGAACCCGAACGACAAGGCGATCTCTTTCAAGTTTTGCAATCGTTCTTCAAACTTCGCGGTATACGGATAACGGATATTGACCGTCGCCGTCCGCTCTTCGCCCTGATAGCGGAACACGCCACCGTTAATCGTCAAGTCACCGGTCTCGTCGGTCGCTTCGATGCCGAGCGAAATCCCGCGTGAATCAGCAAAGACGTGGCGGATGAACTCGATGTAGCGCTCCCCTTGAATATCGAGTGGAAGCGTCAGTAGGAACCCGGCAAGTACGTAGGCCGCGTTCACACCATTATCCGGCTCCATCGCATGGGCGGCGACACCTTTCATCGTGAACGTATACGTCCCCGCTTCCCATGTGCACGTCCCGTCGGCCTCATATTTCGCAAGGTAGGCCTCAAATTTTTCTTCGAGCACATCTTCTGTCTCAAGTACCGCGGTCGCGAAATCCGGGACCATGTTCGGACGTTCTCCACTCACGAACGAGACCAAGTGATGTTTCGAGCCGGGTACGCGCTGAATTGGGAGTTGCTTCAAGACACCGTCATACAAACCTTTTTCCGCGTTAATAATCGGGAAATCAGCATCCGGTGCGAAACCGTATGTCGGCATCGCTTCCTGCTTAAAATATTCACGGACACAGCGCCATTCGCTCTCCTCGTCACAACCGGCGATGAGGCGGACACGTTTCGATAGCGGCAACCCGAGCTCTTTCACGATGCGCAACCCGTAATAAGCAGCCATCGTCGGACCCTTATCGTCATTGCTGCCGCGGGCGTACAGTTTCCCGTCCGCGACCGTCGGATTGAACGCCCCATACGTCCATCCGTCTCCGGCCGGCACCACGTCTAAGTGGCAGAGGATCCCAACGATTTCTTCGCCTGACCCGTACTCCAAATGGCCAGCGTAACCGCCGACATCTTTCGTCACGAATCCGTCACGCTCTCCTAACGCAAACATATAATCGAGGGCGCGACGGACTTCAGGGCCAAACGGCTCGTTCGGTCCGGACTTGTCTTCATCGAGGACGCTCGGGATTTGTAACAACCCTTTTAAATCTTCTAAAAACGCGTCTGTTCGTGCGTCGACTTCTTGTCTCCAATTCATCTCAATCTCCCCTTTGCGAATGTTCTCTCCCTTATTAGTATATCCAAATGTTAGAAAGACGAACATTCATTTCGAAAATATTTTTTCGTTCGTCTTTTAGAAGTTTTATTATCCATTTACACGATGTTCATTCGATATTTACGTTCATAACATGTTCTTTACATTTCGATTGTTCGTTCTTTTCACTTGCAATTCTATTTGAGAGCGGTATACTAAAGGTGTAATTTTAGAAAATAACAATTTCATATTTCATTTGTCGTCCGTAGGTTTTGTCTTTCATCATTCTACGCATTGGGAGGTCATCCAATGAAAGGTTCAACAGATCGTATGCTAACCCGCATCAAGTCCATTTATTTGTTCATTAACGAAAGGGAATGCGTCACCACTTCAGAACTAGTAGAGGAGTTTGGGATCACGTCACGCACCGTACAACGTGATTTGAACGTTCTTGAATACAACAATCTGGTTGAAAGTCCGAGTCGGGGCACGTGGACGTCATCAAAACGTTCACTCAAGACGGCAAATTGAATAACAAGTTACAAGGGATTCCGCACGCGGGTCCCTTTTTTTGCACAAAAAAGTACGTGCCGATTGACACGTACTTCCGAATCATATGAGGAACAAGTCGACTTCCGTTTCTGTCAACTCACGGTATGCACCAGGTTCAAGCGTCGGATCGAGTTCGAGGCCACCGATTTGGACGCGCTCGAGCCGCTCCACATGTTTTCCGACCGCGGCGACCATCCGTTTCACTTGATGATACTTCCCTTCCGAGAGCGTCAAGCGAATCGTCGAGCGGCGACCGGACTTGCTGAGCAGTTCAAGTCGTGCCGGCTTCGTCGTGTAGCCGTCCTCGAGTTCGACGCCTTCGGCGAAGCGACGGACATCATCTGCCGTCATCTCCCCATCGACTTCGGCGATATATACTTTGTCGACGTGTTTACGAGGCGACATGAGCGCGTGATTGAACGCCCCATCGTTCGTCAATAGCAACAGGCCGGTCGTATCTTTGTCGAGGCGTCCGACCGGGAACAAATCGTAATGGGCATAGGCCGGGTCGATTAAATCGACGACCGTCGACTCGACTTTGTCCTCGGTCGCACTGATGACACCAGCCGGCTTGTTCATCATCAAATAGACGAACGGTTTGTACTCGACGACTTCCCCGTGCACGGTGACACGTTCCGCCTCTAAGTTGATTTGTCGTTTCGCATCTTTGACGGGCTGGTCATCAATCCGGACGGCCCCTTGTTTCAATAAAATCTTGACGTCTTTACGCGAACCATATCCCATGTTCGCCAATAATTTATCAATTCGCATTATGCTTTCCTCCGATATTGGAATCGTTTCCCTAGTAGTTTTCCGGCCAAGTGACTTCTCCAACCGAGATAGCCGTATACGACGAGGCCGATTCCGAAACCGACGACCGTAGCCAATATATCGTTCCCCCAGCTCGGCTCATCTCGGAGCGTGACGAACAACGAGCCGTATACCGCGATAAACATCGCCCCACCCATGGCAAACATGAGCATCGTCCGACGCAACAATTGCTTATACGGGAACTGGAGCGTCCGTTGAATTTTCCACACCATGAGGATGATCGCGACAATATAGCCGGCGATCGTCGCGTAACCGGCGCCGATGCCGCCGAGCGCATAGACGAACGGTACGTTGAGTGCAGCTTTCGTCAATAGTCCCATCGCCGTCGCGAAGATGGTGAAGTACTGACGATTGATCCCTTGCAGGATGGCCGCTGCCACCGAGTAATAGGCCAGGAAGAACGCACTCGGCGCATAGTGGAGCAAGTAGACCCACCCTTCCCGGTCACCCGGGAACAGTGTCCCGAACAACGGCTCGGAGAGGGCGACCAACCCGATGACGGCCGGGATGGTGACAAAGAACGACACTTGGAAGATGTGGTTCACTTGATTACGGACTTTATTCATGTCGCCGTGCGTGAACGATTTCGTGACGAGCGGGATCGTCGCCATCGACACACTTGCCGCGATCGAGACCGGAATCAAGACGATCTTATGGGCGTTCCCGGTCAAGAACCCGAACGCGGACGTCGCTTCAGCGACCGACTTGCCCGAGTTGAGCAACGTGTTGACCATCGTCAACTGGTCGACGAACTGATAGAGCGGCGTCGACAAGCCGACCATGACGATCGGGATCGAGTAACTGAGCAACTCGAGCAAGAGCGATTTCATCGAACGGACCGGCGTACCCGCCGGATTATCCGTCTGACGATGGATGTCTTTCCGTTTGCGCCAATACATGGCGAGCACGACGATACTTCCGATCGCCCCGATAAAGGCGCTGAACGTCGCAATCGTCACGGCGAGCACTTTCAACCCGTTCAACTCGGTCGTCGCCACGGCAGCGGTCCCACCGAGCGAGTCAGCGAGCGGACGAATGAGTGCCGAGTCCGAGAAAACGAACAAGACGAGCATCGTTCCGCTGAGCAGGAACATGATGCGAACGATTTGCTCAATGACTTGCGAGATGGCCGTCGGGGCCATATCCTGATGTCCTTGGAAATAGCCGCGCACCATGCTCATCGCCGGGATGAGCAGGAGGGCGAAACTGACGCTACGCGTGACGAGCGTCAACGAGTCGATATATTGCTGATTGTTCTCCGAGTTGCGGACCATGAGTTCTGATAACCACGGTGCTGAGAAAAACAGTAATAAAAAAGCGACGACGCCGGTCACGAGCATCAGCTTCATCCCTTGACGGAACAAGCGCTGACTCGTGCCATATTCACCGAGCGCGTTATACTTGGCGATAAATTTTGAGACGGCGACAGGAATCCCCGCCGTCGAAATGGCGATCATGAGCGCATAATAGGTGTAGGCCGCCTGATAGAGCGTGACGCCGGCAATCCCGACCATCGCTTGGAAGGGAAACGTATAGAGCAGTCCGAGCGCACGCGAGATCAAATTTCCGGCTGATAAGAGCAGCGTGCCTTTGACGAAGGACTCCCGTCCTGAATCTTGTTTGACGCTTGATGACATGAGATACCTCCATCTATTCTTTCACAACTAATGTACCTAGTTTTACAAAACAACCGTTTCTCATTATACTCTTACTGTTGCAGATAATAAAGTTACGAACCGTTAAAGTTTAGATTGAGAAGAGAAACGAGGGATACCATGATGAAAGATGTCATCGTCATCGGAGGAGGCCCAAGCGGCCTGATGGCGACCTACGCCGCCGCCAAAGCCGGAGCGAACACGCTCCTGATTGATAAAGGATCGAAGCTCGGACGCAAGCTCGCCATTTCTGGCGGCGGGCGCTGTAACGTCACGAACCGCAAGCCCGTCGACGAACTGATTCAGTTCATTCCGGGGAACGGACGCTTCTTATATAGCGCCCTCGCCCAGTTCGACAACCAGTCGATTATCGACTTATTCACCGGGTTCGGCATCCCATTAAAAGAAGAAGACAACGGCCGGATGTTCCCAGTGACGGACAAAGCGCAAGATGTCGTCAACACGCTCCTCGGCGCCATCGACGCACTCGGTGTCGAGATTCGCAAAAACGCGAAAGTGAAGACGCTCCATTTTAATGAAGCAAACGAGTTTGAAGCGGTCGAACTGGAGGACGGCGAACGCATCGAGGCAGGCGCCTGTGTCATCGCTGTCGGCGGACAATCTGTCCCCCACACCGGCTCGACCGGCGATGGATATCCGTGGGCCGAGAAAGCCGGGCACACGATCACGGAACTGTTCCCGACCGAGGTGCCGATTTTGTTGAACGATGCGTTTATCGGCACGAAACAGCTGCAAGGGCTGTCGCTCCGTGACGTCGCCCTCACCGTTCACGGCAAAAAAGGCAAACCGATCAAGACACACCGCGGCGACATGATTTTCACGCACTTCGGCATTTCGGGTCCGATCGCCCTCCGGTGCAGTCAATATACGATCAAAGAGCGCAAACGCAGCAAAGAGCGCGTCGTCGCCCTCTCGCTCGACTTGTTCCCGGACATGGTACGTGACGAGCTGTATCAAGAGCTGTGGAACCAAGTCCAAGAACAACCGAAACGGGCCGTCAAGAACGTCTGGAAAGGGTTTATCCCGGAACGGATGCTCGACCTGTTGTTGGCCGACCTCGCTTTCGGTGAAGAAGACGCGAGTCAGTTGAAGAAACAATCGGTCATCGATTTTGCGACACGACTGAAGACGTTTGAGCTACATGCGACCGGGACGCTCGATTTCGACAAAGCGTTCGTCACCGGCGGCGGCGTCTCTGTCAAAGAGATCGCCCCGCAGACGATGATGTCGAAGAAAGCGGACGGCCTGTTCTTCGCCGGCGAGGTGCTCGACATTCACGGCTATACAGGTGGTTATAACATCACGGCCGCCTTCACGACCGGGCATTGTGCCGGGTCGCACGCCGCAGAATTTGCTGTACGTACAACCGTATAAAAGAGAGCCTATCGCGCGCGATAGGCTCTCTTTTTGGTGTCACTGTTTCGCTTCAAGTTGGCGTCGCACTTCCGCCTCGAGCTCTGGCTCGGGTGGCAACCAGCCTTCCGGCTTCATGACCTTATTGTCTGACGCGCGCAGGATCGGCTTACCATCCGGACCGAGCTTCGCCATATTGGCGCGCTGCACGATCTCGAACAACGGCACCGGGTCGAGCCCGAGCTCGACGAAACTGCCCATCACGAAATAGAGGGCGTCCGTGAGCGCATCACCTTGTCCGACGAGTCGCTCGACGTCATTTGTCGGTGGGGCGTCCTGGAGCGATTTCTGAACAGCCTGTTCGAATCCTTGTTGGAACGTGGCGACGGCTTGCAGGAACTCTTCCTCGTTCCATGCCGATTGATGTAAAAATTCGACGACGGCCTCTTCTGCCGTCCAGACCGAACGTTTGACGGCCCGGTCTAACTCGAGCGGCTGTGGCGCACTCGCTTCCGGGTGCCCGAACGTCTCATGGAATTGGCGAACTTCTTCATAGAAATAGCGTTTGCTCATATGATCCTCTCCTATCAGTCGACCGAGACGAAATCGTCAAGGTCGAACACATCTGGTCGCACGATGGCGAAAATTTCATTGTCTTGTAAAAACATACCGGTCGACCCGTACACACGAGGAGTGACCATCTGTCCGTTCATCGTCCCTTCATCCGGGTTGATCGTGTAGAGGACGAGTTCTTCTGAATCGAGGACGTAAATGCGTCCCTGGCGTTCGACGAGGCCGACACCGCGGAAGTTCTCGAACTTCTGTTGAATCGAGGCGCTCATTCCTTCGGTCGTGAGCGGTTTTCTCGACTCAATGGCCCACTCCGTCTCAGGCGCTGGCGCTTCTTCGGCGTCTGCCTCATCAGCCGTGGTCGCCGTATCGGCGTCTGAATCCACTTCGGTCGTCGCATCCGTCTCGGTCGCATCGGCTGTTTCTTCTGTCTCTGGCTTCGCTTCAGCGTCGGTGGCCGTCTCATCCTCGAGCGTCCGTTCTTGGACGTATAACAGTTCCACGTCCGGCGTGTCCGCCAAACGGCTCATGATGATCAGTCGTTTCGTTTCCTCGTCATAACCGAGGCCGAACAATCGGTCTGTCGAGGCGATTCCTTTAATCAATTTGCGTCGTTGTTCCGTCCACCGGCCTTCTTCACGCTCGATTGTCACGAGAACCCCATTCGCCGTGACGGCATAAATCTTGTCCTCGGAAATCATGCGCATACCGATGAACTCGCCGAACCGGTAGGGCTGTCCTTCGTTGCTGAGGATGAGTGACGCGTTCACGCGATTGGCGTTCCCGCTCACTTCGAAAAATTCTTTATTTTTCGTCAAGACGAGATATGACCCAATCGTGTCACTATAGTACACTTCGTCGAGCTGTTGAATCTGTTCGAGGGCATCGGTCGTATCGATATCCTCCTCGTCCGGCGAGGCTTCGACGGGAGGTACAGATGTCGCTTGGTGACTCGTTTGAATCTCTATTTTTTCAAACGTCGAGGCGATTTGGCTTTGAATATCCTCGTCCGAAAAGACGAACACATAGCACAAAATCACACCGACGACGACGGCAAACAGCGTCGTATATAGTACGTAAGAACGTTTCATGGACGTTTCGTCCCCTTTACATGCAGTATCGCCCTTTAGTGTAACAAACCCGCCCCGAAAAGAAAACGACATCATACAAAAGAAAGGAACGTGTGACAATGTCACACATTCCTTTGCTTATCCAACGACGATATTGACGAGCTTACCTGGAACGACGATCACTTTGCGGACCGTCTTCCCTTCCGTGAACTCTTGAACGCGTTCGTTCGCGAGCGCATCGGCCTCGAGCGCTTCTTTCGAAGCGTCGCGGGCCACGTGCATCTTCGCACGAAGCTTGCCGTTCACTTGGATGACGACTTCAATCGTGTCGCTGACGAGTTTCGACTCATCAAACTTCGGCCATGCCGCATACGTCAAGTCTTCCGTCATGCCGAGACGCTCCCACAACTCTTCGGCCAAGTGTGGCGCGACCGGGGCGAGCATCTTAACGAAGTTGACCATTTCTTGTTTCGGAAGCGTGTCTTGTTTATACGCTTCGTTGATGAAGACCATGAGTTGCGAGATCGCCGTGTTGAAACGGAGCGCCTCATAATCTTCTGTCACTTTCTTCACCGTCTGATGGTACGTCCGTTCGAAGTCGGCAGTCGGCGCGACGTCTTGAAGCTCTGTCTGATCGAACAAACGCCAGACACGGTCAAGGAAGCGACGAGCGCCGTCGAGACCGTTCGTCGACCAAGCGATGGCCGCATCGAGTGGTCCCATGAACATCTCGTAAAGACGAAGCGTGTCGGCTCCGTGCGACTTGATGATGTCATCCGGGTTGACGACGTTCCCTTTCGATTTCGACATCTTCTCGTTGTTCTCACCAAGGATCATCCCTTGGTTATAGAGTTTTTGGAACGGCTCTTTTGTCGGGACGATGCCGATATCGTAGAGCACTTTGTGCCAGAAACGAGCGTAGAGCAAGTGTAGGACCGCGTGCTCCGTACCACCGATATACAAATCGACCGGAAGCCAACGCTTCAACTTCTCTGGGTCCGCGATCATGTCTTCATTGTGCGGATCGATGAAGCGAATGTAGTACCAGCAGCTGCCGGCCCATTGTGGCATCGTGTTTGTCTCGCGACGACCCTTCTCACCCGTCACTGGATCCGTGTACGTCAACCACTCGTCTGCGTTCGCAAGCGGCGATTCACCCGTACCCGACGGTTTGATTTCATCGATAATCGGGAGTTCGAGCGGGAGGTCTTCGACCGGGACCGTCTTGAGCGTGCCATCTTCCATATGAACGATTGGAATCGGCTCGCCCCAATAGCGCTGACGGCTGAACAACCAGTCGCGGAGACGATACGTCGTCTTCGCACGGCCAGTGCCGGCAAGTTCAAGCTCTTCGATGATCTTGGCGATCGCGTCGGCTTTATTGAGACCGTCCAAGCTACCTGAGTTGACGTGGACGCCATCCTCGACGTAAGCCGCCTCATCCAAGTTGCCGCCGGTGACGACTTCACGGATTGGAAGGTCAAACGTCTTCGCGAACTCATAGTCGCGCTCATCATGTCCAGGAACGGCCATGACCGCACCTGTACCATACGTTGACAACACGTAGTCAGCAATCCAGATTGGAAGCTTCTCACCATTGACCGGGTTGATCGCGTAAGCGCCAGTAAACACGCCTGTTTTCTCTTTGGCAAGATCGGTCCGCTCGAGATCCGTTTTTTTCGAGACTTCTTCGACGTACGCCTCGATGGCGACGGTTTGTTCCGGTGTCGCGATGGCTTTCACGAACGGGTGCTCCGGTGCGAGCGTGACGTATGTCGCGCCGTAAAGTGTGTCCGGACGTGTCGTGAACACCGTGACGACTTTTTCGTGACCGTCGACTTTGAAATCGACTTCGGCCCCGACCGACTTGCCGATCCAGTTGCGTTGCATCTCTTTGACGCTGTCTGGCCAGTCAAGCCCTTCTAAATCATCGAGCAAACGCTCTGCGTATTCCGTGATGCGGAGCACCCATTGCTTCATCGGGACACGGTAAACCGGATGGCTGCCGCGCTCTGACAAGCCGTCGATGACTTCTTCGTTGGCGAGTACCGTCCCGAGGGCCGGGCACCAGTTGACGGCGACTTCATCGACGTAGGCGAGTCCGCGGTCATGGAGCTGTGTGAAAATCCATTGCGTCCACTTGTAGTATTTCGGGTCGGTCGTGCTGATTTCACGATCCCAATCGTATGAGAAACCGAGCTCTTTCAACTGGCGGCGGAATGTGCCGATGTTGCGCTCTGTGAACTCGCGCGGGTCATTCCCTGTGTCGAGGGCATATTGCTCGGCCGGAAGACCGAACGCGTCCCAACCCATTGGATGGAGAACATTGAAGCCTTGCATCCGTTTCATGCGGGCGATGATGTCCGTCGCCGTGTAACCTTCCGGGTGACCAACGTGAAGGCCGGCTCCTGATGGATATGGGAACATGTCAAGGACGTAGAAACACTCCTTGTCCGGGTCTTCTGTCGTCCGGAATGCATCTTTCTCGTCCCAACGTTTTTGCCATTTCGGCTCGATGTCTTGATGTTTAAAATAATCCAAAATTCATCCTCCTCTGCATAATAAAAAGCCTTCCGCCCCGGTAATGGGACGAAAGGCTTGAAAGCTCTCCGCGGTACCACCCATGTTGCATTTCTGCCACTTGAGACGCCGGTAACGAGGCGTAACTCCGGTTCACCCTACTGTTTGTTCAGGCGAACTGCTCCAAGGCGAGTTCTCGCAGTCCATATACCGGTTCACACCACCCACCGGCTCTCTACAAATACAGACGTCACGATACTATTCCTCTTCTACGCATGTGTATGATCTCACTCGTTCATTTTAGCCCAATCTGTTTTAGAGCGTCAACTTGATTTTTCAGGCACTCGGATGTCTTTCATGAAAATGAAGAACGCGAGCGCGATGGCCGTGAGCAAGAATAGCATTGTGAAGACGGCACCGATGCCGAATACGTCATAGACGAGGCCCGATAAGGTCGGGCCGATCATCCGACCGACCGAGGCCGCGATATTGACGAGTCCTTGGAACTGTCCTGCTTTCCCCGGCGGTGCGAGTTTCGCGGCAATCGTCGGAACGGCCGGCCAAATGAACATCTCCCCGATCGTCATGACGACCATCGCGACCATGAACATCGTAAAGCCCCCCGCGAACGGAACGACCGCGAAGGCGGCGAGGAAAATAACGGCGCCAACGATGAGTTGTTTCTTCAAATCGTCTTCAAAGTAACGAAGGGCCCGGTTGAGGAGCGGTTGAGCGAACACGATCAAGGCGCCGTTCACCGTCCAAAGGAGCGAATACTGGCTGATTGTCACGCCGAGGTCTTTCGAATGGACAGCGATCGTGCCTTGCCACTGCACGTAAACGAACCAAAGGGCCGCGTAACCGATGGCGACGAACCACATCGATTTCATCGTCGCGCCGGACAACGTCGTCGCCGCAGCCTCAAGCTGCGATTGGACGACCGGACGGGCCGGGTCTTTCAAATAACGGAGCCCGAATAAGAGGACGACGACGAACAAGACCGATAAGAAGAAGTTCGCGTAAAAGATCCACTCGATGTCGATGCGCGCGATTTGCCCGCTCATCGCCGTCCCGAGGGCGACCCCGACGTTTTGAGCAACATAGATCGCGTTGAACGAACGGCGTCCGCCTTCCGGCCAAATCAAGCCGGCGAACGCGTACACGGTCGGGAAGACGAGGCCACCCGAAAACCCAATCAATCCAAGCCAGCCCAAGTAACCGAGGAATGTGGCATGAAACAACAAGAAGCCGAGCGAGCTCGCGAGCAACAGCCCGACCGCGAGGATGAGCGTCCGCTTCCCGCCAATCCGGTCAAACAGCGTGCCCCCGATATAGTTCCCAGCGATGGCGAGCGCCGAGTTGACGAGGAGGGCAATCCCTGCGAGCGTCATCGATTCGCCTAAATATCCATTTATATAGAGTGTGTTAAATGGCCATAAAAAAGACGCCGCCGTTGTATTGAGCGCCATCGCAATGACCAAAATCCATACCGAAATCGGCATTTTATTGTTCATACCAGTTACTCCTTTCATTCCCGTTTAACGATAAAAATTCGGCACGACGGCCGAATCAAGAATAAGTCCTTCTCCAAGCTAACGGAACGCCCCATAACTGTCAAGAAAAATTACTTATTATGAAGTAAACACGAGGAAAGCTTGTGATAGCATGAGCAAAGAAGGAGAGGATATTCATGCAACATCCATTTGGTGACGCCAGATACCACAAATTAAATGAAGCATATCGCCGTGAGTTCGGCGGGAAAGTGTTCAAGGTACCGCTCGACGGCGCTTTCACTTGTCCGAACCGGGACGGGCTCGTCTCGAAGGGCGGCTGTACGTTCTGTTCGGACGACGGCAGCGGTGATTTTGCCGGCAACGCCTGCGATCCGATCCCGGTCCAATTTGCCGAAGTGAAAGCTCGGTTGCATCGAAAGTGGAAAGAAGCCCGCTACATCGCTTACTTCCAAGCGTTCAGCAACACGTATGCCCCCGTCGCCCGGCTCCGGGAATTGTTCGAGCCTGCCCTTAAAGAGGAAGGTGTCGTCGGTCTATCGATTGCGACCCGGCCGGACTGTCTGCCGGACGACGTCGTCGACTATCTCGCCGAGTTGAATGAGCGGACGTCCCTCACGATCGAACTCGGCCTACAGACGATTCACGATGTGACAGCGAAAAAAATCAATCGTGGCCATGACTACAAGACGTTCCTCGAAGGTCTCGCCAAGCTCCGCCGACGCAATATAAACGTGGTTGTCCATATCATTAACGGTCTCCCTGGCGAGACGACAGAGATGATGCTCGACACGGCGCGAGAAGTTGCTAAAATGGACATACAAGGAATCAAGATCCATTTGCTCCACGTCTTGAAGCACACGCCACTCGCCCGTCAGTACGAAAAAGGATTGCTCGAGCTCATGGACGAGACGACTTACGTCTCCCTCGTCTGCGACCAGCTTGAGACGTTACCACCCGAGATCGTCATCCATCGGTTGACCGGTGACGGGCCACCGGATCTGTTGATCGGTCCGACGTGGAGCCGGCACAAGATGGCCGTCTTGAACGCCATCGATGCCGAACTGGTGCGTCGTGATTCCTTCCAAGGAAAAAAGAAGGATGAGAGCCATGGGATTAATGAGAGTCTTACCGTTCGCGAAGTACCTACTCCGTGAACACGTCACACCTGGTGCCGTCGCCATCGATATGACGGCCGGCAACGGGCACGATACATTGTTTTTAGCCGAACTCGTCGAGGCGACGGGACACGTCTACGCGTTTGATGTCCAAGCAGCGGCGGTCGAGGCGACACGCATTCGCATCGAGGAAGCAGCATTGACGGACCGCGTCACTGTCATCCACGACAGCCACGACACCGTCCGAGAAATTGTAGCGGACGAGACACGCCCGATCACAGCCGCCGTGTTCAACCTCGGTTATTTACCGGGAAGCGACAAGTCGGTCACGACGACGGGCAATACGACCATCGACGCCCTCGAGCAACTGCTCGACGTCATGGCCGTCGGTGGTGTCATCGTCGTCGTCATCTATCATGGCCATGATAGCGGCAAAATCGAGCGCGACGAGGTACTCGCCTACGTCGAGGCACTCGACCAAAAGCGGGCCGGCGTCCTCCGTTACGGCTTCATCAATCAAATCAATCATCCCCCGTTCATCGTGGCGATTGAAAAACGTGCATGAAAACAGGCGACTCGAGCGAGTCGCCTGTTTTGTCATTCTCGAATCAATTCATAAAACGTGATGAGCGTCTCCGCGAACTTCGTGTTCAGTCGTTCATAGCCGAAATGCGGGAAGCCTTCGAGCCGGCGGATGTACACTTGATCGCCGCCGATTTTTCGACAGACGTTGAGCGTCAGCTTCACATCGGCGAAGCGGTCGTCCGGCGCATAGAAGCAAGCGAGTGGGAGGCGCGGCAAATGTTTCTTCTCTTCTTGGTGCTCGACGATCTCTTCCTCGATTTCCCGGTATTGCCCGTAGGTGATCTCACCGAAGCGGGAGGACTCTTCGCCTGCACCCATGAACGTCATCATGCCGAGCGGCAAATCCGGACGGAAACGGTCGACCGCACTCGCGACGACTTGTTTCAATCCGCCGATTTGGCGGGACGGATGCCAATCGAACAAGGGTGAGATATACGTCAAACTGCCGAGCGGCACATCGTATTCCTGGAGCAATCGGTTCGTTAACAACGCCCCGAGACTGAAGGCGATGACGTGAATCGGCAGTTTGTACTGGCTCGCCTCGCGTAGCGTGTTCTTGATTAACAGCTTATGGTCTTCCGCCGTCAAGCCGACCGTCTGTCCGGTCACGACGAGAACTTCATATTCGTCACGTAACCGTCCTAAAAACGCCTCGCTCAAGCGTGACGTGAACTGGAGCGGATAGACGATCACGATGACCCCTTTTCGTGATTCTTCTTCGTATGTCATACTGTCACCTCATTTTATTATGTCCATGTTTTTATACTAACAAAAAACATCAGCCGAGACTGATGTTTGTCAGAAAATCCGTCTAGGGTCTTAGCTCGGGTCATAGCGCAAATGAATCAGTTCCATCGGTTGGTCGTACACTTCCTCTTGAATCCGATTCAATTCGATGAACGCCTCATGGTTCAAAAAGGCGATCGCCTGCTCGTTCGAACTCTCGACGTACAGTTCGATTGGTTGAACTTTACGTTCGCGCAGATGAGACAATAAGGCCGTTCCGAGACCTTGTCGGTGATGGGTCGGATGAAGATAGAGCCGGAGCACTTCCCACGTATCCCCGCGGTCGATCGCATGATAGAACCCGATGACGTCGCCTTCGGCTTCACCGACAATGAACAACTGCTCTTTCGCTTCCTCGCTTGAACTGATGGCGCGGACGATCTCTTCTTGCTGATAAGCCCGTTCCATTACTTTTGAACGAACCTCGTCTTGTTCACTGACCGTTGCGAGCGCAATATCGCGGATGGTGGCGGCATCTTCTGGTACGGCTTCCCTGATCTTCATAACGGCATCCCCCTTTTGGCCAATCTAGTAGTATCATTCCCCATCAGCAAAAAAATATCCTGCCCGCTCATTACTTTTTGATGTCGAAATGAAGGAAGACGTTATTTTCCATTTTGACTCGGGTATAAGAGTATCAATGCCAACTTACAAAAAGGAGTGTTACTATGGAACCGAAACTACAACATGATCCAAAACTAGAGCAAGCCAACAATCCAAATCGTCAGTTTGACCAAGCAAATGCAGGTGGCCCTAAAATCACCGTCGTGACCGGGATGCTCCTCGGCGCCCTCGTCGGCGGTCTGCTCGCCTTACTTAGCACGTCGAACCGTGAGAACACGAAACAATCGTTCTCGAGCGCGAAATCGTCGGTCGGCGGTCTCGTCGATACAGTCAAACAAGACCCAGCCGGAAAGGCCTCACAAGTCATCGACCAAGTGAAATCAGCTTCTGGAATCATCCAAGAAGTTGCCACTGACGTTCAAAACGTATACGAGAAAGTCGCTGGTGAAGTCGACACGGTCAAAGAAGACGTGAACAAAGTCGTCGGCACGGCGCAAGAAGCGAAGTCAGATCTTCAATCGATCGGCGAGAAAGTCGTCGATGCGAAAGATACGGCGCTCGGGCAAGAAACTTCATCCGACACGTCATCAAGCAATAACGAATCATCGAATGACAACAAAACACAAGCCTAACAAAAAAACGACCTTTCGCTGAGAAAGGTCGTTTTTACTGTCTTATGCGAAGCGTTTCGCGCCTTCTTCAAGCACTGCCGCTTTATCCGTTTGCTCCCATGGGAGTTCAACGTCTGTACGACCGAAGTGGCCGTAAGCTGCTGTCTGCTTGTAGATTGGACGGCGAAGGTCGAGCATCTTGATGATGCCGGCCGGACGGAGGTCGAAGTTCTCGCGAACGAGTTCGACGAGCTCAGTCTCGCTCAATTTGCCTGTGCCGAACGTGTCGACTGCGATCGATACCGGGTGGGCAACGCCGATCGCGTAAGCAAGTTGAACTTCTGCTTTGTCAGCAAGTCCCGCTGCAACGAGGTTTTTCGCTACGTAACGAGCCGCGTACGCCGCTGAACGGTCAACTTTGGTTGGATCTTTACCTGAGAACGCGCCGCCGCCGTGGCGAGCGTAACCACCGTACGTATCGACGATGATTTTACGTCCTGTAAGGCCTGCATCCCCTTGTGGTCCACCGATGACGAAACGGCCAGTCGGGTTGATGAAGTATTTTGTATCCGCGTCGATAAGTTCAGACGGGATGACCGCGTCGATGACGTGCTCTTTCAAATCAGCTTGGATTTGTTCGAGTGTGATGTCTTCGGCGTGTTGCGTCGAGATGACGATTGTGTCGATGCGAACCGGGTTGTTCGCTTCGTCGTATTCGACCGTCACTTGTGTCTTACCATCAGGACGAAGGTAAGCGAGCGTGCCGTTCTTACGAACTTCTGCCAAACGACGTGACAATTTGTGCGCGAGTGAAATCGGGAGCGGCATGAGTTCTGGTGTCTCTTTTGTTGCGTAACCGAACATGAGACCTTGGTCACCAGCGCCGATCGCATCGATTTCTTCTTCAGTCATTTGTCCTTCACGAGCTTCAAGCGCTTGGTCGACACCTTGGGCGATGTCTACCGATTGCTCATCAATCGATGTGAGGACAGCACAAGTCTCTGCATCAAAACCATATTTTGCACGTGTGTAGCCGATCTCACGAACTGTTTCACGAACAACTTTCGGGATATCCACGTAAGTTGATGTTGTGATCTCACCTGCTACGAGCACGAGACCTGTCGTGACAGATGTCTCAGCCGCAACGCGGGCGTTTGGATCTTCAGCTAAAATCGCATCCAAAATCGCATCTGAGATTTGGTCACAAATTTTATCCGGATGTCCTTCCGTGACGGACTCCGAAGTGAAAAGTCGACGGTTCAAGTTTGCCATTTCGAAAAACCTCCTATAATAAGGGTGATGTGTGGACGGTACTCGTTCCCCTTACGCGTTGCTTTGGGACGGTAATGAAAAAAACCTTTCGCCATGTTCAATGGGAAAGGTTGAATCGTTCTTCCTTACCCTCTTATCGTTCGAAGCTTGCGCTTCGCTTCAGGATAGCACCTTTTCCGAATAACAATGACAAATCGGACGGTTGCTGGGCTTCGTAGGGCCTTGTTCCCTCCACCGCTCAGAATAAGAGTATCCGTTACGAAGACCATCATATAAATGACACCCCGTTCTGTCAAGCGTATCGACTGAATTCGTAAAACTTTTCACGAACTCGCAATAGTTATGTTTGTGAAATATCAAACATTTTTTTGTCGGTTTTCGATTTTGTACTATGACCTGGTACAGAATATGTTAGAATGACAGTGTAAGAAAGCGCTTACTTTAAAGGGTAAAAAAGGCTTGTTTTTGATTAGTATGTCACATATAATAAAAACGTCATACTAATCAAACGCGGAAGTATGCGGATTTCATCCACATCTATTTAGGGGAAAGGTGGGATTCAGGATGGCGACAACGCTCCTGAAAATCGAAGAATTAATTAAAGGTGCCGACATGATGCGGAACTTAACGGTTCCAGAATTGGTGGAAGAAGCCATTCGCAACGGGGAAGGCGTACTGACGAAAGACGGGGCTTTATCGGTCAGTACAGGTAAATTCACAGGACGGTCACCGAAAGACAAATTCGTCGTGCAAGATGAAGTCAGCAATCATTTAGTAGACTGGGGTCCGGTCAACCAACCGATCGCAGAAGAGAAGTTCACGGCACTGCTCGATAAAGTGCTCACGCATCTCGAGACGAAAGACAAGCTCTATTATCTCGAGGCGTCTGCCGGGGCTGACGAGCATTATACGCTTCCAGTGCGGGCCATCACAGAATACGCGTGGCACAACTTGTTCGCGAAACAGTTGTTCTTGCGCGAATGGCCGACACAAGGTGCCTTTGATCCGTTCACGGTCATCTATGCACCGAGCTATAAGGCCGATCCGGAAGTCGACGGGACGAACTCCGAAACGTTCATTCTCGTCTCATTCGCCAAACGGACCATTCTGATCGGGGGAACAGAATACGGCGGCGAAATTAAAAAATCGATTTTTTCAGTCATGAACTTCCTGTTACCGGAACAGCATGTCTTGTCGATGCATTGCTCGGCGAACGTATCGGACGCCGGCGAGACGGCTCTCTTCTTCGGGCTATCGGGTACCGGAAAGACGACGCTATCGGCCGACACAGAACGTCATTTAATCGGGGACGACGAGCATGGTTGGTCTCCTGACGGCGTCTTCAACATTGAAGGCGGTTGCTACGCGAAGACGATCAACTTGTCGCGTGAGAACGAACCTCAAATCTACGATGCCATTCGATTTGGCTCGTTGATTGAGAACGTCGTCTTGGACGAGGAACGGGCACCAGACTACAAGAACATCTCACTCACTGAGAACACACGGGCCGCCTACCCGATTCAATTTATCGATAACGCGATGCTTCCGTCACGAGCCGGTCATCCGAACACGATCGTCTTCTTGACGGCCGACGCATACGGCGTCCTGCCTCCAATCAGCAAATTGACGAAGGAGCAGGCGATGTATCACTTCTTGTCAGGCTATACGTCGAAGCTAGCCGGCACGGAGCGCGGCGTGACGGAGCCTCAGGCGACCTTCTCGACATGTTTCGGGTCACCGTTCTTGCCGCTCGCACCTGAACGCTACGCCGACATGCTCGGCACGTTGATCGAGAAACATGACGTCGACGTCTATCTCGTCAATACCGGTTGGACCGGCGGCGCATACGGCGAAGGATCGCGGATGAAGCTCGCCTATACACGGGCGATGGTGAACGCGGCCGTCAACGGGAAATTGCGTGACGTCGAGACGACGCGCCATGACATCTTCAACGTCGAGATTCCACGCCACATCGACGGGGTGCCAGACGACGTGCTCAACCCACGGGGCACATGGAAAGACGGGGCCCGCTACGACGCCGAGGCGGCAGCGCTCGCCTGTAAGTTCCAAGACAACTTCAAACGATTCACGAAAGCGAGTGAGGCGGTCGTCGCAGCCGGCCCAATCATCGTGTAATAAAAAATGACTAGCGCCTGGTTTAGGCGCTAGTCATTTTTTTGGTGCGACGGCTAACATCCAGTCCATCGCCTCATCGGTCGTCTTCCACTTTTCCCAAAACGGGAGTTGATGAGCGAACGGGACGATCCAAAGTTCGGCCCGCTCCCCCATCCGTTCGGCCACGGCTGTCGCATGACGGAGCCGCACTTGCTCGTCGTCTGTCCCGTGAATCAATAACGTCGGGGCCTCCCAGTCCTTGTAGAGGGGTGAACGCTCCACATACGCCTCACGAGCCGCTTCCGGGTCACCCCCGATCATACGGCGGAGCATTTTCCGCATCGAGCGTTGCTCTTCGTACGTCCATTCCAAATTGGTGACACCCGCCCATGACGTCACGGACGTGAGCGGCCGCTCCGCGGCGAGCGACAACGCCATCATGCCTCCGCGCGAGAAGCCAAGGGCATGAATGAGCGTGTCCGTTCGATGGACGCGATCATAAAGAGACAAGACATCCTCTAAATCGGCCCCGCCGAAGTCTTCTTTCCCGCTCCCCCCATGGTTACCACGGTAAACAGGCGCCACGACGTGGAAGCCTTTGGCCGCGAACTGCATCAACCGGGGCAAGCGCACGTCCCCGATGCGTCCTGTTCCGCCGCGCAAATAAAACAGGACGTGCCCGTTCGGTCGCGTCGGCGTGATCGTATAGGCGACGACATCCTCACCATCGCGCGTCGCGTACCAGCCACGGTGGACCGCATAACCGGCATATGGAGGGAGGACCTCGATCCGGTCAAACCATTCGTTTTTCATGTAGCACCTTCATCGTTTCCGGGAGCACCCGGTCTTTCATCATGAAACTGTACCGGTTGTTCCGGAGCAGATTCGTTGGCAGTTCTTTCATGAGCACGGCGCCGTCGGTCTCATCGACGGCCGGATGGTCATCGAAGCGCTCGATCTCGGCAAAGTAAATATTTTTGATGACCGTGTCCCCGCGCCCGAGCACGCGGTATTGTCCGAGATAGTGCAGCGTCTTCACGACACCGCCCGTCTCTTCATACACTTCCCGAATCGCGGCATCATCCTCATGTTCGCCGGGCTCAACTTTTCCACCCGGGAACTCGAGTCCGCGTTGCTTATGCTTCGTCAGCACCCATTGATTCTCATAGCGGGCGACGACCCAGACGTGGAGCGGCGTATCCGAAAATGGATAGTGCGCGAAGCTCAACTCGACTTTATTGTGATAGTAGTCCGTGAATGTCAACATAGTCCATCCCTTTCTTTCCCCTGTCTACTCTCACTTTACCTTGTCTTCCACTAGTTTCAAACAAAAAAATAGGCCCGCCGGAGCGGACCTACTCGAAATTATTGGTTCAAGCGCTTTTCAAGCTCAGCTTTTTGTTCTTCGTAACCTGGTTTTCCAAGCAACGCGAACATGTTCGCTTTATACGCTTCGACGCCCGGTTGGTTGAACGGGTTCACCCCGAGAATGTATCCGCTCATCGCGCATGCCTTCTCGAAGAAGTAGAACAAGTAACCGAGGTGGTACGGCGTCATCTCTGGCAATTCGACAACGAGGTTCGGTACCTCTCCGTCCGTGTGGGCAAGGAGTGTTCCTTCAGCCGCTTTGTCGTTCACGAATTGGATCGTTTCGCCGGCGAGGAAGTTCAAGCCGTCGAGATCTTGCGCGTCTTCTGGCACGTTCATCGCGTGACGGACGTTCGTGACACGGATGACCGTCTCGAACAAGTCACGACGACCTTCTTGGATGTATTGTCCCATCGAGTGGAGGTCAGTTGAGAAGTCGACAGCCGCCGGGAAGATCCCTTTGTTGTCTTTTCCTTCTGATTCGCCGTAAAGCTGTTTCCACCACTCCGACACGTAGTGCAAGGCCGGTTCGTAGTTGACGAGCAACTCGATCGACTTGCCTTTCGCATACAAGGCGTTACGGACGACCGCATATTGGTACGCCTCGTTCTCAGAGAGCTCTGGTGACGAATAGGCGTTTTGTGCGTCGCGTGCACCTTCCATGAGGGCATCGATGTCGATGCCTGCCGCAGCGATCGGAAGGAGTCCGACCGGTGTGAGGACCGAGAAGCGGCCTCCGACGTCATCCGGGATGACGAACGTCTCGTAGCCTTCCGCATCCGCAAGCGTCTTCAAGGCGCCACGGGCACGGTCTGTCGTCGCATAGATGCGCTCACGAGCACCGTCTTGACCATACTTGTCTTCCATGAATTGTTTCAAGACACGGAACGCGATCGCCGGCTCTGTCGTCGTTCCCGATTTCGAGATGACGTTGACCGAGACGTCTTTGCCTTCGAGCACCTGGAGCAACTCCGTCAAATAAGTAGACGAGATGTTGTGACCTGCGAAGAAGACTTGTGGCGCGTTGCGCTCTTCTTTTGACAATACGTTGAAGAATGAATGTTGAAGCATCTCGATGGCCGCGCGTGCGCCGAGGTATGATCCACCGATCCCGACGACGACGAGGACGTCCGAGTTCTCACGGATTCGTTCCGCGGCCGCTTTGATGCGGGCAAACTCATCCGTATCGTAGTTTGTTGGGAGGTCGACCCACCCAAGGAAATCGCTACCTGCCCCGCTGCGGTCATGGATGACCGAATGCATTGCTTTCACGGTTTCTTGCAATTGATCGACTTCATGTTCCCCGACGAAAGACAGGGCGTTTGAATAATCGAAACGTACAGTTGACATGTCATTTCCTCCTTTAAATCGCTCCTTGAAGAGCCATACATGACCCATCATAAACGGAAACGTCGGATTCGTTCAATCATTATTGCAAAATAGGCATCAAATCGCCTTATTTGCTCAACTCAAGAATCGCTGCCACGTCTTCACGTTCGAGTGTGCGGAAGCGACCGAACGCCCCGCGTTTCATCGCCGAATCCAAGATGGCGTCGAACGTCGACTCGTCGATGTCATAGTCACGGAGCGAGCTTGGCGCGCCGAGCTCATCGAAGAAGGCACGAACGGCTGCAATCGTACGCTTCGCCGTTTCCAAATCTGTGTCAGCCGGTTCGACGTTGAACACTTCTGTGCCTAAGCGTGCGAAACGTGCTGCATTGTCTTCATCGAGTACATGTTCCATCCAGCGCGGGAACAGGATCGCGAGTCCGCCTGCATGCGGGATGTCATGGACAGCCGAGACCGCATGTTCGATGTTGTGCGATGCCCAGTCGCCCGAGGCACCCATTTGGAGCACACCGTTCAAGGCGATCGTACCTGAGAACAAGATGATGGCGCGCAAGTCGACATTTTCTAAATCGGCGATGAGTTTCGTTGCCGATTCGACGACCGCTTTCAATACGCCTTCCGTCATCCGCTCTTGAACCGGCGCATGGTTCGGGTGGAAGTACTGCTCGAAACAGTGGCTCATCATGTCGACGATGCCGTAAATCGTTTGGTCTTTTGGCACTGATACCGTGTAACGTGGGTCGAGGATCGAGAACGTCGGATAGACGAGCGGGTGACCCCAGCCGTACTTCTCTTGTGTCTCCCAGTTCGTGATGACCGAACCTGAGTTCATCTCAGAACCGGTCGCCGCGAGCGTGAGCACCGTACCGAACGGGACCGCTTCCGTCGGGATGTGGTCACGGAGCACGATGTCCCAAGCGTCGCCTTCATACGGGATGGCCGCCGAGATGAGTTTCGTGCAATCGATGACCGAACCGCCGCCGACTGCGAGCAATGCGTCGATGTTTTCTTCACGCGCTTGTTTGACGGCACGACGTACCGTCTCGATGCGCGGGTTCGGCTCGACGCCTGAGAAGTCGACGAAATCGATCGAGGCGTTGTTCAGTTCCGCCACGACTTCATCGTACGTGCCGTTCTTTTTGATGCTCCCGCCTCCATAGACGAGCATCACTTTCTTGGCGTCAAGCGCCTTCAACTCGCTCGCGAGTTTTTCAATCTGATGTGTCCCGAAAATAAGTTTCGTCGGGTTCTTGTATTCAAAGTTGTGCATGTTTCATCCTCCTTCGAAAATATGTAACACCTACACTATATACCCTGTTTTTTATGATTGAAAAGCAATCAGGCCTGAGCGTAGATGCGGTCGATGATCGTATGGAGCGTCACCGCCTGTTCCGCTTGCAGGTACGATGGCTCGTGCCGACAAGCCTCGAGGAACGTGCGAATCTGACTGGCGTACGGATCTTGGAGCGTCAGATGGGCCGGTGATTTATCGAATAAGGCGCCATGCTCTTCCGTATGGAGTTGGAGAGGAAAGAGCGACGCCCCGCCCGTCGTGCCCCGTAGTTCGACCCGCATCGTGTCCGCCGCCTCGACATTGGCCATGAAACTCGCGTCTAAAAACAAAGATGCTCCGTTGTCGAACGTGACCATCGCCCGGGCCGTGTCTTCGACCGAGAACGCCTCCGCGTCCCAATCACCCATCAGCCCGACACCAGGCCGTGTGCCGAGGTATTGACCGACGTGACCGATGACATCGACCGGCTTCGGATAATCCATCAAATACAAGGCGAGGTCGAGCATATGTACCCCGATATCAAGCAGTGCACCGCCTCCTTGCAGTTCCTTATCCGTGAACACGCCCCATCCCGGGATACCACGACGCCGCAGGGCAAGGGCCGTCGCCGCATAGACATGACCGAGTTCCCCGGCATCGATCATCCGTTTCAATAGTTGTGTGTCCGACCGGTGCCGGTAATGGAATCCGTAATGCAGCGTCCGCTCTGCCTTCCGGGCCGCTTCTAGCATCTCGTTCGCCTCACGGGCCGAGATGGCCGGTGGCTTCTCACAGAGGACGTGACATCCTGCCTCGAGTGCGGCGATGACTTGCGCTTTGTGGAGCGCGTTCGGCGTACATACACTGACCGCATCGAGTTGTTCTGTGACGAGCATCTCTTCGACCGTCTCATACACCCGTTTGATTCCAAACTGTTCAGCCACCGCTTCCCCGCGCTCTCGCGTCCGATTCATGACGGCGACGACGTCGGCCCCTGCCGCGATGTATTGCGGGATATGGGCAGTCTTGGCAATTCCACCCGTACCGATGATTCCGATTCTCATGGTCCTCACTCCTTTTCTGTACTGTTCGTGAACGAGCGGGACATTTCCTGTACAAAAAAAAGACGACCTGCACATGGCAGGTCGTCTCAATCACTTACTTCTTGAAGTTCGTGTTTTTGATCCAGTCTTCGAGCTTGTCCTTGAGGACAGTGAATCCTGGAGCTTCTTCTTGCTTGAAGTTTGAAGCTTCGTTGCGGCGTGGTGCGCCACGACGAGCTGGCTTAGCCGACTTCTCGCGTTTTGGAGCTTCTTGTGTCGCTTTCATTGAAAGCTTGATTTTCTTAGATGCTTCATCAACATCAAGAATTTTCACTTCAACTTCTTGACCGACTTGAACGTACTCGTTCACGTCTTTCACGTAGTCGTGTGAGATTTCAGAGATGTGGACAAGACCTTGAGTCTCGTCGTCGAGTGCGACGAACGCACCGAAAGGTTGGATTCCTGTTACTTTACCTTTTAAAACTTGATCTTTTTCGTATTTTGCCATTACAAACACTCCTATGCTAAATTCATCAACTTACTATAACATACTTTTTTCGATAAAGTGTACAAATTAGTAAAAAAGATTATTTGGGATTATTTTCGTGTTTCAAAGTCGACGGGTCGGGTAAATACAAATCAAGCAAGACTTCAAGTATTCCCCCCTGATTCCGCTAGGCTAACGCCTAGCCCTTTTTTTGTTCAAAAGCTTGTAAACGGTCGCTGTGCGGCCACCTCAAACACCGTCTCCCCTACCATTTCATTCAACATAATCGCGTTCCGATATACGGCCATCCCTAAATTCGTTGCCGCCGGCCCGTGCGAATGTTCCAAGTTCGTATGGGTGAACAGACTGCCGGTTAACCGAGTCTCCGTCGCGATTTGATAGCGGTTGTTGACGCGCCATAGTCGTTCCGCTTCCCATTCGATGTCAAATCGTTCGACCCACTCCGGAATCCGCGGTCGATACCCGGTCGCCGCCACGACCGCATCATATTCGTTCGTGAACGATTCACCGCTATGCTGCTGAGTCCCTTCGACCATATAGCTCGATGAGTGCGATACGCGCTCGATTTCGATTTGGGTACACAAGTTCGTCGCTTGGTCCGTCCCGTCCGCCGTCCGATGATATAACGCCCCATAGATGGCACGGAGCGTCTCTGGGTTGACGCCATTGCGGAATCGTTCGAACGACTTCCCAAGTTGCTCACGTTCCGCGTACGGTAATCGATTGAAATACTCGACATACGACAAGCTGAAGATTTCTTCCCCGAGTTTGCCGCTCTCGAGCGACTCGAACACGTCCGAGCGCGTCACCCAATCGATTTGTTGCCGCGTTTTATCGGATCGACTCAATAAATCGAGATACACCTCCGCCGCGCTCTGCCCGCTGCCGATGACGACGATGCGGTCCTTTTCAAGCAATCGTTCCCGCTCCATTCGATACGAGCTCGTATGGATGACGTCTTGGAACGCCTCTGGGATGAGCGGTTCGGCCCCGGTCCCGATGACGACGTGTCGCGACGATAGCGTCTCTTCGCCTTTAGGCGTCGCGACCGTGACGAGGAAGCCTTCCTGTGCCGGACGGACGTCGACGACCCGGTGCGAGAACTTGATTGTGTCGAGCGAGGCAGCGATCGCCTGCAAATAGCGATTGAACTCTGTCCGGGGAATCGTCGGGCTCTCTTGGACGATGAACGTCTGCAGTCGGCCCGCCTGCTTCAAGTAGTTCAAATAACTGTGCCGGCTCGTCGGGTCGGCGAGCGTCACAAGGTCATATAAATAATGCGTCTGCATCGTCGCCGCTTCGAGCAACATTCCTTCATGCCACTTGAAGTCGGTCCGCTCTTCAAAACATATCCCCGTCAATTTGGTCGATTCGCTGAGCGCCATCAAGCCGAGATTGTACGGGCCACATCCGATTGCTACAAAATCCACTCGTTCCAATGACCTCACCTCGCTCGTCTTTTCCCATCTATTATACCACTAAAACGTAAAACAGACCCTCATCGCTGAGAGTCTGTCACTGTCGTCGTCACTTCGAACTGTTTCATGAACCGATCAATGCGACGAATCGCTTCTTGTAATTGTTCGACCGACGTTGCGTAACTAGCCCGGACGAAGCCTTCACCGCTCGCGCCGAAGGCGTTGCCCGGCACGACCGCGACCCGTTCCTCGAGCAAGAGACGCTCGGCGAACTCTTCGCTCGTCAATCCGGTATGGCGAATCGATGGGAAGGCGTAGAACGCCCCACCCGGTACGTGCGTCGGTAACCCGGCGTCATTGAGGGCCTGGATGAAGTAGTTACGGCGCTGCCGATAGCTCTTCACCATCTTCGGTACATGCTGGTCGCGGCTCTTCAGTGCCTCGAGACCGCCGAACTGAACGAGCGTCGGGGCACACATCATGCCGTACTGATGAACTTTGAGCATCTCCCGTGTTACGACTTCCGGCGCACATGTGAACCCGAGCCGCCAGCCTGTCATCGCGAACGCCTTCGAGAACCCGTTGACGACGATTGTCCGCTCGCGCATGTCATGAAGCGTCGCAAAGCTTGTGAACGGCTCGTCATATGACAGTTCGGCGTAAATTTCATCACTGACGACCCAAAGGTCATGTTTCGTCGCGAGTTCCGCAATCTCGGTGAGTTCTTCACCCGTCATCGTCGCTCCGGTCGGGTTTGACGGGAAGCAGAGGAGCATCGCTTTCGTGCGCTCCGTGATCGCCGCTTCGACGTCTTCCCGGTTCAGACGGAACCCGTTCTCCGGACGACAGGCGACCGGGACGACCGTCCCGCCGGCGAGCTCGATGAGCGGCCCGTACGAGACGAAAGCCGGTTCAACGACGATGACCTCGTCACCTGGGTTGAGGAGAGCCCGGAAGGCGATATCGAGCGCCTGCGACGCGCCCGTCGTGACGATCAGTTCCGTGGCCGGGTCATATGTCGCCCCGAACCGGTCCGCCATGTAACCAGCGATTTCTTGACGTAACTCGAGGAGACCGGCGTTCGCGCTATAGGCCGTGTAGCCTTGCTCGAGCGCCGCATAGCTCGCCTCGCGCACGTTCCACGGCGTGATGAAATCCGGCTCTCCCACCCCGAGAGAGACGACGTTTTCCATCGTTTGCGCCAAATCGAAGAATCGGCGAATGCCGGACGGCTTCATTGAGACGACTTGTTGGGATAGTGACTTCATGGCGTAATATTCAACCGTTTGTCTTCGACTTGTGGGGTGAATAAAATGCCATCATGCTTATACGTCTTCAATTTGAAGTGCGTCGTCGTCGAGACGACCGAGTCAAGCGGTGACAATTTGTCCGAAACGAACGACGCGACGTCTTGAAGCGAGTTCGCCCGAATGACGACTTGCAGGTCGTAAGCCCCTGACATCAAATAGAGCGCCGTCACTTCCGGGAAGCGATAAATGCGTTCCGCGACCTCATCGAAACCACGACCCCGTTTCGGAGTGACTTTGACGTCGATGAACGCCGTGACATCGTGGCGATTGATTTTTTGCCAGTTGACCATCGCCCGGAAGCCGAGCAAGATGCCGTCCGCCTTGAACTTCTCGAGCATCGCCTCGACAGTCGCCTCGTCGGTCGCGAGCAAGTTCGCCAACAGTTTCGTCTCGAGGTAGCCTTTCTCTTCGAGCAGCTCGAGCAGTTCTAGTTCTTTCGATGTATACATAGTTATTCTCCTTCCGTTCTACCGGGGAACGCCCCTGTGAACGTTCTCTCTGTCTGTCTCACATAGTCCCGTCGTTCGGCTTGGACGATATGGAAGTTCTTCATTTCCATATTGACCAAACCGTGCTTGTGACAGAACCGATCAAAGTAACGACGGCGCGTCTCGTCTTGTTTGGCCGACAAGTTGTCGGTGCCATTGAACGCATAGAGCACCGTCGCGCGGGCCGGATGACGAATCGTCCCGACCTCACTGACACGTAGAATGAAATCCCAATCCCAGTAGTTATAGACGTCCTCGTCGAACGATCCAATCGTCTCGTGGAGCTGTTTTCGATAGAGCGTACCGGACGGGATAAACGTCGAGTCTTGGCGAAGTCGCTCCAAATCGAGGGCGTAGGCGAATGCCTCCCAGTCGGTGACGCGACGGCGCCCATCTTCCCACGTAAAGCGGAACAGTTCCGCGTCCGTGAAGACGAGGTCGGCCGAACGGATGTCCTCGAGCGCTTGTTCGATATGGGTCGGCATGAGTAAATCATCATCGTCGAGCAACAGGATATAGTCGCCGCTCGCTTCCTGTACGCCGCGATTGCGGGCTTTGACGTGATGATTCTCGCCAAGATCGATATATCGAATCGATAATCGATTCAAAAAAGGCGCCAAAAGATGCTGCTTTGGCGGCCCGTCATTATTGATCACAAGTACTTCGAACTCCCCGAACGTCTGGACGACCAGACATTCGAGCAGTTCCGTCAGTTCCGTCTCCCGCGAATGGACCGGGATGACGATGGAAACGAGCGGGTTCATCCGCGGTAAGCAGTTTCGACGTGCGGCAAGATGGCTTCCCAGCTGACGCCGTTTTCTTTCGATACCGTGACGAAATCGCCATAGGCGAATACGCTCTCGACGCCTTCGATGGCGACGAGTTTCGCGAGGAGCGGTTGGTCCGTCTCTTCACCGGCTTTCACGCTTTGGCTTTTCGCGCCGAAGACGTTCTCAGGAAGTGTAATTTTCATTGCATTTGGATTCGGTGTTGGATCGATACGTAACATCGTGGTTCCCCCTTATAGTTGACAAGATTCTGAAGACGCGAGTAGTCGTGCCGCCATGGCCCGTGTTTCCGGTTCACTTGGACAGTCGCCAAAAGCGTCTGTCAAGATCTGTCGAATCACGTCATCCAATTGATCGATCGAATCGACGTGAATGAGCGCCAAGGCGATATCGTCAAACTCTGGTCCATACGACCCAAGCCCGTAACCGAGTGGGTCCCATGCTAATAATAAGTCTTCTGCTCTCATTTGTTAAACCCTTCTTTTTACCTTGATTTCAAATCGTACTCCCTCAATCTACCTCACTTTTCAATTCGATGCTAGTGAGCGTTCGAATTTCCCTCGTTTTGAAAAAACAGTCGTCACTATATATAGTAATCGCTCAAATCATAAAATGAATAGAAGATAGGACGAAATCCAATGAATTTATCGTTTATTTGGACATCCGGTTCATGATTGACCGCTTACATAAAATTGCACGCGTTCTCACGCAAACGTCAATTTAATTTTTTTCTATCTCATATCTCATCTCAAATCGGATGATAGCGCCGTTTTTGAGTAAAAGTAATCTAGGCGTCGACAGTTTGCCGAATGTCAAGATTGCAAAACTAAATATAGGTGATTTATGATTAAAAAGACAAGAAAACGTCAATATATAGTTAACGGATATTTATCACGTTCATCCATCATTGACGTCGAATCGGACAAGTTCCGCTATACCTTTATAATATCTACATCCGAAGAAGGAGTGATCGTTTTGACATCCCCTATCCATCACGAGACGATGTTGGCTGCTGCGCCAACACTTACTGACGTCTCGACATTGATCCAATCATTAAAACAACGCTACCCACAGCTTAGTGTCGAACGATACGAAGAACGAGCCGTCCGGGCGCTCGAAGGAAAGACACTGACACAAGATGTAGTATATGAACTCTTGACGATGCACGCCCTCGATATGTTGAAGGCTGAAGAGCCGGACTGGACGTTCGTCGCCACAGAAATGTACTTAAACCGCCTCTATTTAGAAGCGGCCCGTAACCGCGGTTATGACGCCTCGATGCGTTACGGCGCTCTCTATCCAATGATTGAGACGCTCACGACAAAAGGCATCTTCACCTCGGCACTACTCGATACGTACTCGAAAGAAGACATCGCCTACTTGGAGACGTTGATTGACCCGTCACGTGACCGCATGTTCACATACATCGGTCTCCGGACGTTAGCAGACCGTTACCTCGGCCGCGACCACGTCAAAAACTTGTACGAGTTGCCGCAAGAGCGGTTCATGGTCATCGCCATGACGCTCATGCAAAAAGAGAACGCTGACCAACGCGTGAAACTCGTCGAAGAAGCGTATTGGGCACTATCGAACCTCTATATGACGGTTGCTACACCGACGCTCTCGAACGCCGGGAAATCGTACGGGCAGCTCAGCTCATGTTTCATCGACACGGTCGACGACTCGCTCCGCGGCATCTACGACTCGAACACAGATGTGGCCACGCTCTCGAAAGGCGGCGGCGGAATCGGCGTCTATCTCGGCAAGATCCGCTCACGCGGCAGCGACATCAAAGGCTTCAAAGGCGTCTCGAGCGGCGCGCTCCCTTGGATGAAGCAACTGAACAACACGGCCGTCTCGGTCGACCAGCTCGGCATGCGCCAAGGCTCGATCGCCGTCTACCTCGACATTTGGCATAAGGACATCTTTGAGTTCCTCGATGCGAAATTGAACAACGGGGACGAGCGCCTTCGGACTCATGACTTGTTCACAGGCGTCTGCTTGCCCGACTTGTTCATGCGTACGGTCGAAGCACGTGGCGACTGGCACTTGTTCGACCCGCACGAAATTCGTACGGTCATGGGCTTCAGCCTTGAAGACTTCTACGATGAGACGGAAAATGGTGGTTCGTTCACTGAGAAATACATGGCGTGTGTCAATACGCCGGAGCTTTCGCGCGTAACGGTACCGGCCATCGACCTCGTCAAACGCTACATGCGTTCACAGCTCGAGACAGGAACCCCATACATGTTCTTCCGTGACGCCGTGAACCGCGCTAACCCGAACAAACACGCCGGCATGATCTACAGCTCGAACCTCTGTTCAGAGATCGCGCAAAACATGTCACCGACGACGATCGACGAAGAGTACACAGCGGACGGAAAAATCGTCATCACGAAAACACCTGGTGACTTCGTCGTCTGTAACTTGAGCTCGATCGCCCTCGCCCGGGCCGTGAAGTCAGATGTGCTCGAACGACTGATCCCGATTCAAATGCGGATGCTCGACAACGTCATCGACTTGAATACAATCGAAGTACCGCAAGCGATGATCACAAACCAAAAATACCGCGCCGTCGGACTCGGAACGTTCGGTTGGCATCACCTGCTCGCCCTCGAAGGCATCCGTTGGGAATCGGTCGACGCCGTTCAGTACGCGGAAAAGCTATATGAGAAGATTGCTTACCTCACGATTCAAGCGTCAATGGAATTAGCTAAAGAAAAAGGCGCATTCGGTGTCTTCGAAGGATCGGAGTGGCATACGGGTGAGTACTTCAAACGCCGTAACTACCGCTCACACGATGAACTCGATTGGGACGGCCTCGCGGAAGCGGTTCATCAAAACGGTGTCCGCAACGCCTACATGATGGCGGTCGCACCGAACTCGTCGACGGCCATTATCGCCGGCAGCACCGCCTCGATTGATCCAATCTATAAGAAGGTCTACTCGGAAGAGAAGAAAAACTATAAGATCCCGGTGACGGTCCCTGACCTCAACCCGGAGACGAACTGGTTCTATAAATCAGCGTTCGAAGTCGACCAGCTCTGGAGCATCCGTCAAAACGCGGCCCGTCAGCGTCACATCGACCAAGCGATCAGCTTCAACCTATACGTCAAAAACGACGTGAAGGCGACCGAAATGTTGGCGATGCACCTTGAGGCGTGGTCACTCGGAATGAAATCAATCTACTACACGCGTTCGACGACTGTTGAAGTCGACGAATGTGAATCGTGTGCTTCGTAACGTCACGTAACAGAAAGGTGGGACCAACCATGAACGTCGCAATCGTCTATAGTTCGATGAGCGGGAATACAGAAGAGGTCGCCGAACTGATTCAGGCGACTCACGTCCATCGGGGCGACCGCGTCGCCCTGTATGAAGCGGACCGCATCGGCCATCGCGAAGCCCAATCACTCGCCACGTACGACCTCGTTTACTTCGGGTCGTATACGTGGGCGGACGGCGTCTTGCCGGACGAGATGAAAGACACGTTCCGTCTCGTCTTGAAAGAACTTAATGTGCCGCTCCGCCAAGCCGCCGTGTTTGGGACAGGTGACAAGATGTTCGTCCACTTCTGTCGGGCGGTCGACGAGATGGCCTACCACCTTTCGAAATACGGAATTCCCCTCGCCGGTGAGACATTGAAAATCGAGCAGTCACCGCGCAATCAACCGTACAACGTCCGTCATTGGGCCGAACGGTTGGCTAGAAACACCGAAGAAGGAGTATATGTCCATGACCATTCAAAAGATCAAACTACTGTCGCCCAAACATCCTAACCGGGCGACTGCCATTATTGGGGGCGAGACGAGTTCCATCGTCAATTGGAATGACATCGCCTATCCGCAGTTTTACACCATCTATAAACAATTGCTCTCAAACTTTTGGATCCCGGATGAGATCTCGATGTCGAAAGACATGCAGCAATGGCCGCAGTTGAGCGAGCGTGAACAAGACGCCTTCAAACGCATCATCGGGTTGTTGTCGATCCTCGACTCGGTACAAACACGCTATATCCTCGAGTCATCGATGTTCTCATCAGATTCGTCGGTGCACGCCGTGCTCGCCGTCATCGCCCAACAAGAAGTCGTCCATAACCAATCATATAGCTACGTCCTCTCGAGCCTCGTCCCGCTCAGCGAGCAAAATCGCATCTTCGATATCGCCAAGGACGACGAGATGGTCATGAAACGGAATCAGTTCATCTTGGACTTATACGAGGACTTCCGGGCCGACCAGACGGCCGAGACGTTCGCCAAGTCGCTCGTCGCCTCAATCATTCTCGAAGGCATCAACTTCTATTCCGGTTTCGCCTACTTCTACAACTTGGCCCGTCACCAGAAGATGGTCGGCACGTCGACGATGATCAGCTACATCCAGCGTGACGAGATGCAACACTCGTATTTCGTCAGCCAGTTGCTCCGGGCCGTCTTGACGGAAAACCCGGAGATCGACGCCGACGGCAGCTTCAGCCAGTTCGTCTATGACACGATGGCGGAAGCCGTCGACCTCGAGGTCGAATGGTGCGAATACGTCCTTCGCGACCTCGACGGGCTCGACGTCAGCGAGATGCGCGATTACGTCAAATACCTCGCCAACAAGCGCCTCCGCGTCATCGGCTTGAACGATCTGTATGAAGGGTTCAACGAAGACGTCATGCCGTGGATTCGTGCGTACTCAGACGATTCATTGAATGCCACGAAATCCGACTTCTTCGAACAGAAGTCACGCTCGTACGCAAAAGTCACCGACGCCAACGGCTTCGACGACCTATAAGCACAAAACGCCCCGACTCACGATGAGTCGGGGCGTTTTTAATGGATGAATTTTAATGATAAGCGCGTACGTACTGAGCGATCCCTTCAGCGACACCTTCCGCCATCCGTTGGCGTGAGGCGTTGCTCCGTAAGTGGGTGACGTCTTGCGGCGAAGAGATGAAACCGAGTTCGACGAGGGCCGATGGCATCGTATTATAACGAATCACATAATAGTTCGCCGTCTTCACACCGCGGTTCGTCATCCCGGACATCTTGCCCATCAAATTGGATTGAATGTTCGTCGCGAGCACACGGCTCTTCGAACTGTGGGCTGAATAAGACGAATAGAACGTCTCGACACCTTTAGCATACTGAGTCGTCGCAGCATTCGTGTGCAAGCTGACGAACAAGTTACCGCGAAGCGTTTTTGCCGTCTGAACGCGTTGGTCGAGCGTCAAGTAGACATCTGTCGAGCGCGTCAACCGGACTTGGTAGTCATACTTCGAACGAAGATACGCCTCGACTCGTTTCGTCACATCGAGAACGATCGTCTTCTCATAGAGCGATCCATTCACCGCTCCCGGGTCACCGCCTCCATGGCCCGCATCGAGGACGATGACGGCATTGCTCGTCGCGCTCGGTTTGAGCGTCATCGCGTAAGCCGTCGAGATGTAGCCGTCGCGACCATTGTACTTGATTTTATAAAAGCCGTTCGTCGAGCCGTAATGGTCGACTTGAGTGCCATGGGCGAGTCGGCCGAGAATCGTCGAGCTCGCCGAGGCGCTCGCCCGGACGTTCAAGACGTCCCCTGGTGTGTTCGTATACACTTTCCCTTTAGGCGTCGCCGCAGGGGCGGCCGGGGCCTTCCCGGCCGACAACCAAGCTGTCGGGGTATAGAACGTGTCCGACCCGATATAGACGACCGACCAGCTCGAGTTATGTTTGCTGTACGTCACCGGCGTATACTTCGGCAACACACGAGCGACCGGTGATGATTGAAGCGTCTTCTTGAACAGGTTGGCATTTCGGTTCGCATATCCTGTTACTTTTTGAATGACCGGCGGTTTCGTTATCGGCGGCGCTCCTGGTGTGATCCATGCCGTCGGCGTGTAATATGTTTTGCTGCCGATGTAGACGATCGACCAACTCGAGTTATATTTGCTCGAGACGACCGCCGACTTGGCCGGCAACACTTTCAACACCGTCGAACGTTGGTTGCGCGCGCCGAACAGTTTCAACTCGCGGTTGGCATGACCATCGACTTTTACGACTGGCGGTTTCGTCGTCGGCGGAGGCATCGTCGGTGCCCCAGGCGTAATCCAAGCCGTCGGCGCATAATACGTTTCGCTTCCGACATAGACGACCGACCAGCTTGAGTTATATTTGCTCGAGACGACTTCCGTCGTGACCGGCAATACTTTCAACACTTTCGAACGCTGATTGCGCTCGCCGAACAACTTCAACTCACGGTTGGCATGACCGTTTACTTTTGCCGCGTTCGGTTTCAAAGTTCCCGGCGTGATCCATGCCGTCGGCGTATAATATGTGCTACTGCCAACGTAGACAACCGACCAGCTCGAGTTATATTTGCTCGAGACGACCGCTGACTTAGCCGGCAATACCTTCAACACCGCCGAACGCTGATTCCGTTCGCCGAACAACTTCAAATCACGATTCGTATAGCCTGTTTCACGGGCTGGTGTCGATGCGACGGCTTTCGGGGCAATATATGCCTTGGCCGCATAATACGTCTTCCCGTTCAAGTACACTTTCGCCCAAGACGAGTTATGCACGGCATATTGAACGGTCGTGCCTTTTTTAAGCGTCCGGTACACGGTCGCCTTGCTATGGGCCGACACACGGATGTTCAAGTTGACGGTCGTCACACCCGTCGAAGTGGCAGCTTGCTTCGTGACCGTCGTGGATTGGGACGGGATTCGCTTGATGTACTGGGCGGAAGCATAGTACGTTCGATTGTTTAAATATATCTTACTCCACGATTTGTTATAAATTACATATTTTACTTTTGTTCCCTTTTTTAGCGTTTTTATCAATTTCCCGCTCGTACTTGGTGCAGAGCGAACGTTCAAGTTGACTGTCGTCTCTCCGTCCAAAGTAGCGGCTTCCACCGCGGGTATTTGGATTGAAAACAAGACAATGGTCATGATGAGGGCAAGTTTAAAAAGCTTCATATTCATCCAAAATATTCCTTTCTTCATACGCACATCGCGACTGACAACACCTTCATAGTAGCACATTGCTTTTATTAAAAAAGTAAATATTTGAAAAAATGATGAATACTTTTTACAAAAAAGGTGAATGTTTTTACCCTTGTTTTCGCACAATCCAAAACGTGTCAGTGCCATGTCGCTCGATCTCGACGGCGAAAGGGGCCGCTAGTTGCAAATCAGTCTCGATGGAGCGATCGATTTGGAAAGGCGGCTCAGGTTGTCGAATGACAAACCCATCGAGTCCCTCGACTTCGGCGATCTTTAAAAACCGCGCCAAGTGCCCTTCCCGCTCTCTATATCGGCTCACTTCTTCGAAAGGTTTAGCCTTCACCCCGCCCCAGTACCGTCCTTCCACATAAGAACGATACGTGCGGACCGAATCTTCCGTAATCGGGTCGGGGGTATGGTCGAAGCGTCCGAAGTCTCGGGACGACTTGTCTTCGATCAACGAGGCGATCTCCGCGAATAGGTCAAATCCATTCATGTCGGCAAGTTCCATGACCGCCTGTTGAACGGCCTCGATGTGTCGTTGCAACGATCCCGGCGTCGCGGACGCCTTCAATTTTTTATCGCCTTCGTAGGCATTTAATATGCGGCCAACTTCCCCCGCCTCGCGCACGAGGCGGTAGTAGCTACGTTCTTCTTTCGTCTCGTCACGGTCTGTCGTTTTATTCGTGAGGGTGATGGCATATTGATTCGCCAGACACGTCGAAATAACGAAGACGTCCATCAGCTCTTCTCGCAGGGCGACTCGGTCGTCGGCATAGAGCGCGCCACCAACTTCGCCCACTTCTTCTAACAGCCGGGCCAACCCCGACAGCGGCCGCCAGTAGCCGCCTAAATGAATAATCATCCGATCGATCCGTCGTTGTAATTCCTTCATGTTTAATCACCTATCCATCCTCTATATTTACCGGTTGCGTGGTATACTATGCTCAATCCAATCGTTAGGAAAGGGGCCATGTGTCGTGTCGCCAGCCAGGCTTTGGCAGTTACTTCGTTTCCTGCTCGTCATTATCGGGCTCGTCTTCGTCATCTGGGGACTGAGCGTCCTCTTTACGTACACGTATCCTTTCGTGTTCGCCTTCTTGTTATCCTTGTTGACCGTCCCGCTCGTCAATTGGTTCGAGCGCGAGACCAAATTGCCCCGGGCTCTTGGGACGCTCGCTTCCTTGTTGATCGTCATGAGTGTCGTCAGCGGTGTGATTGCCATCGTGGTGACTCAACTCATCCGTTACTTGACGATCGCCGCCGAGAAACTTCCCGACCAGATTGAAACGTTCACCGAATACATACAACGCATGTTCAACGAAAAGATTGCCCCGTTCGTCAATGATGCGTATGACAGCGTCCAGCGGCTCAATCCGGGACAGACGAACTCGCTCGAAGGCGGGATCACCGAGATCGGGGTCCAGCTCGGAGCCGCGATCGGCGTCTTGTCACGAGGGGTCGCCGGTTTGTTGCAAGATATCCTCAGCGCCTTACCGCTTGTCTTGCTCTTGTTCATCGTCATCGTGCTCGCCTGGTTCTTCATCACGAAAGACTGGAACGTCTACATGCGGTCCATCGCGCGCTTGAATGAGCGGAAAGGCTTCAAGGAATTTGAACTGGTCATGACCAATTTGCGCTCGGCCCTGTTCGGTTACGTCCGGGCCCAATTGACGCTTATCTCCATTACGTTCGGGATCGTCCTTGTCGGCATGTTCATCCTGCGGGTCGACAATCCATTCTCTTTCGCACTTTTAGCGGCCATCTTCGACTTGTTGCCGTACCTCGGCGTCGGGACGCTGTTATTGCCATGGGCCGCCTATGCCGCCGTGAGCGGCGACTGGTTCCTCGCCATCGGCCTCGTCATCTTGTATATCGTCGTCATCGTCCAACGTAACTTGGCTGAACCGAAAATCGTTGGTTCTCACATTGGACTTGACCCGCTCGCCGCCCTCATCTCGATTTTTGTCGGTTTGCAACTGTTCGGGGTGCTCGGCTTCATTTTAGGACCGGTCTTGGCCGTTCTGCTCAAGGCGCTCTATAACGCCCAAGTGTTTCACTATATGTGGAGATTCGTCCTCGGGCCGACGACACCAAAAGAGCGATGACGCGTCATCGCTCTTTTGTCTTCGGTACCGCCACGAACGGCGCTCCTTCAGTTTGGTCAGGATGCGTCACCATCCCAGTCGTTCCCGCCTCATAGGCGGCCACGGCCAAAATACAGGCGTCGATAATATCATCGACTTGTACGTTCGACATCTTCCACTTCCAGGGCGAGCTTTTTGAATAGCGGCGCAACAACTCGATCCGTTCGAGCTCTCCCGCCTCGGTCTTCTTGCTGAAACGCGCCTCGTTCCCGGTCATGACAGCGAAGCACACTTCCGGGTGTGACTCATAGACGTCCGTTTCAGCGATCGTTTGAAACTCTCGAATCCGCGGCACAAGGTTCCACGCTTGTTTGCTGATTCCTTTTCCGACTAGTTCGCGACTTCTCGCGTTGGCCGTCTCATACGATGCTTCTGTTACCACTTCTTGAATCGGTGGTGTGAAGATCGATGACTTCCGCTCTTTTAGTTGCGACCGCATCCACGCGTCACACGTTCGGCCCGGCTTGTCGATCGACCCTAAGTCTTTCGGCATATCGACAAAATGCACGGCCCCTTCGATCAATAAATCTTCCAACTTCTCTGAGATGGTCAAACAGAGCGAGATGCTGTCGTACGTGATTCGTACCCAACCCCCGCGCGCGCCATCAATTCCTACTCCGACCACGGCGTCCCTCCTGCATCAAAAACAACACTCCGAGCACCGCGCAAAAGACGGTCACTCCTAACAACCAACGGCTTGGCCAAGCCGTGTATCCGAAACCGGAGACGACGGCCAAACCGATCAATACAAATCCAATTTTCAACGTTTCCATCCTTCGAGCATCGAGGCGAGTGTGCGCACCATGACGCCAGTCGGTCCTTTTGGTCCGAGGTCGCTCGCCGACGAACGTTCGCTCGTCCCAGCGATGTCGAGATGGAGCCAAGGCGTGTCCCCGACGAACTCACCGACAAAAGCGCCGCCGAAAATCATATGACCGTAACGGCCCGGTGAGTTGTTCAAGTCGGCGACTTCCGACTTACGCACTTGGTTGATGAAGACATCGAAGTATGGCATCTGCCAGACGAGTTCGTTCGTGTCACGGCTCGCAGCTTCTAAGGCGCCATAGAGCGACGCATCGTTCGTCAGGCAACCAGTCACTTCCGTACCGAGTGCGACGAGCACACCGCCCGTGAGCGTGGCCACATCGATGATGGCTTGCGGTTCATACGTCTTGGCAAAGGTAACGGCGTCGGCGAGGACGAGACGACCTTCCGCATCCGTGTTAAGCACTTCAATCGTCTTCCCGTTCATCGCCGTGATGACATCGTCCGGCTTGAATGCGTCCCCTGAGATCATGTTGTCCGTCGATGGGATGACACCGATGACGTTCACGTTCGGTTTCGTCGTCGCGAGCGTCTCGAATAAACCAAGTACCGTCGCGGCGCCGCCCATATCCCCTTTCATACCGACGATGCCGTCTTTCGGCTTGATCGAGTAACCGCCCGTATCAAACGTGATGCCTTTTCCGACGACAGCGACAGGCGCCTCGTCTCCAGCTCCGCGATATTCGAGCACGATCAACTTCGGCGGGATCGTCGACCCTTGGTTGACGGCGAGAAGCGCGCCCATTCCGAGCCCTTCCATCTCTTCTTTTTCAATGATGCGATGTTCAAAGCCGTGACGTTCGGCCAACTCGACCGCATAGTCCGCGAGCGTTTCCGACGTCAAAATATTGGCTGGCATCATAGTGAGCGACCGCGCCACATTCACACCACGTCCGTAAGCTGCACCTGCTAGCGCCTCTTCCTCTGCATCAGCTCCGAGCAACGTGATCGTTACGTCCGGTTTCGTCGGTTTCGGCTCTGATTTGTATGTAGGATGCTCATACGTCGCCATCTCATACGCTTCAGCAAACAGTTTCGCCGTATTCGGTCCGAACGTGTCGAGGGCGACTGCGACGTCCGTGAAGGCCCGGGCTTTGATGTGTTTGGCGACTTTCCCGAACCAATTGCGCACATTTTCAACCGTATTTTCGTTCCGTTGTCCGAGACCGACGAATAGGATCCGTTTAACCGTTCCCTCAAACGTCGGGACGATGGAGACTTCACCTGTTTTCGTTGAAATATCTGCCGATTGAATCAATGCTTTGACGCGTCCATTAAACAATGAATCGAGTCCTTGCTCAATCGTGTCGGCAGCGCCGATCCCCACGACGATTGTGTCATATGAGCCGTTCCAATCTAAGTCTTTCACTTGATACATGTTTGCCACTTCCCTTCTTTATATATGGTTAGCATAACGAACTTCTGCCAAATAATGAAACAGTATGCGCAAGAGTCAATAAATCTTCGAATTCAGGCGTTAACTCCTCGTTGTGACGATGATTTATTTTATGATAGGATAAGAAAGTACGCAATCAGGCATCCCTCCCTGTTGAGGCGAGGCCATTTTGTTCGGTCGAGGCTTCCCCTAGTAGTAGACCGTTGCTACTTTAATCTTCCAGGTTTTCGTTAGTTCCTTTTTCATTTCGGGTAAGAACTAACGAGATAACGTTGGAAACCACTATTTCTTTGAAGAGAGGGACTACGCTTATGTCACACATTAAAGGTATTGGCGCATCTGCAGGAATCGCAGTTGCGAAAGCATTCGTCATGGAGACACCTTCATTTGACATCCCGACAAACAAAATCGAGGACGTAGCAGCTGAGAAAGCCCGTTTCCAAGCGGCGATCGCTCAGTCGAAGACAGAACTCGAAGAAATTCGCGAGATCACACTTCGTGAACTCGGTGAAGACAAGGCAGAGATTTTCTCGGCACACTTGCTCATCGTCGAAGATCCTGAGATCGTCTCACAAGTGAACGACAAAATTGAAAGCGAACACATGAACGCTGCGAAAGCACTCGATGAAGTCGCTCAAATGATGGTCATGATCTTTGAATCGATGGATAACGAGTACATGCGTGAACGCGCTGCCGACGTTCGTGACGTCACAAAACGCGTCATGGCGCATATTCTCGGTGTCACATTCATGACGCCTGCGTCGATTTCTGAAGAAGTCATCATCATCGCTGAAGATTTGACACCGTCTGACACGGCGCAACTCAACCGTAAATACGTCAAAGGTTTCGCGACAAACATTGGTGGACGTACGTCTCACTCAGCGATCATGTCTCGCTCACTCGAGATCCCTGCTGTCGTCGGAACAAAAATAGCGCTCGAAGAAATCAAGAACGGCGACCTCGTCGTCATCGACGGGACAGAAGGCGACGTCTTCGTCAACCCGTCTGAAGAACTCGTCAATGAATACGTTGAAAAACGTGCTTCATTCGAAGCTTACAAAGAAGAGTTGAAACAGCTCGTCAACGAAGAGTCGGTCACAGCCGACGGCCATAAAGTCAAACTTGCGGCAAACATCGGTACACCGAACGACCTCGAAGGCGTGTTGAAAAACGGCGCTGACGCCATCGGTCTTTACCGGACCGAGTTCCTCTACATGGACTCAGAAACGTTCCCGACGGAAGAAGAGCAATATACAGCCTATAAAGCAGTACTCGAAGGTATGGACGGCAAACAAGTCGTCATCCGTACGCTCGATATCGGTGGAGATAAAGAATTGTCTTACCTCGACCTTCCAAAAGAAATGAACCCGTTCCTCGGCTATCGCGCAATTCGCCTTTGCCTCGAAGAGACAGACTTGTTCCGCACACAACTTCGCGCCCTTCTCCGTGCCTCAGCGCACGGTGACCTCGCCATCATGTTCCCAATGATCGCGACACTTGAAGAGTTCCGCGCGGCGAAAGCGCTCCTTCTCGAAGAAGAAGCGAAGTTGAAAGCAGAAGGCATCGCTGTCGGTAACTACGAGACAGGGATGATGGTCGAGATTCCATCGACAGCCGTCATGGCGAAGCAATTCGCGAAAGAAGTCGACTTCTTCTCAGTCGGCACGAACGACTTGATTCAATACACGATGGCAGCGGACCGCATGAACGAGAAAGTCTCGTACTTGTACCAACCGTTCAACCCGGCCATCTTGAACCTTCTCCACAACGTCATCACAGAAGCACATAAAGCTGGCAAATGGGTCGGCATGTGTGGCGAGATGGCTGGAGAAGAGCTCGCGATTCCAATCCTTCTCGGACTTGGCCTTGACGAGTTCTCGATGTCAGCTTCAAGCGTCCTTCGCGCACGTAGCCTCGTGAAGCGTTTGACGAAGTCAGAAACAGAAGCGATCGTTAACGACGTCCTCAACATGGATACAGCTGAAGAAGTCGTGAACTTCCTCAGTGAAAAATTCGATATTAAGAAGTAACAAAAAAAGAAGTTCTCGCAGCTGCGAGAGCTTCTTTTTTGTTTACTCGGCGCCTTTATCGTCCGTTCTGAAGTCGAGCGCTTCACCGGCGACGACCGTCTCTCCGAATGGGACGACGACGATTTTGCCGTCTCCGTTCGTCCAAATGATCGGCGTGATGAGCGATGGGACTTTGTCGCGAATCAAATTGAGGTCAACGTCTAGCAAGACATCCCCCGCTTCGACGCGGTCGCCTTCTTTCACTTTGGCGACGAAACCTTCGCCTTTCAGATTGACCGTATCGAGTCCGACATGGATAAGAATCTCGCGTCCATCGTCCGCAAGTAGACCGATCGCATGTTTCGTCGGGAAGAACGTCGTGATTTGTCCCGTGACCGGCGCAACGACTTGTCCTGAACTTGGTTCGATGGCAAATCCTTCACCCATCATGCGGCCCGAGAAGACTTGGTCCGGAACGTCATCAAGTGACAAGATGACACCTGACATCGGGGCGAGGAAGCGATGATCGGCATGTTCGGCCGCTTCCGGTGTGATGACGGCTTTTTCTTTCGGCTTGTATTCGCCGCCCTCGATGATGGCCGCGATTTGTGATTTGAGCGTATCTGATTTCGGTCCGAAGATGGCTTGAATGTTATCTCCGACTTCGAGTACTCCGGCCGCTCCCAAATCTTTGAGCAAGTCTTTGTCGACTTGTTTGACATCGTTCACGGTGACGCGAAGACGCGTGATACAGGCGTCGAGGTGTTTGATGTTTTCAGGTCCGCCGAGACCGACGAGCACTTCGTACGGTAAATCGTCTCCGACTACGGCTCGGGCTCCTTTTCCTTCAGCGACGGTTTCACGTCCCGGCACTTTTAAGTCGAACTTCGTAATGGCGAAGCGGAACCCGAAGTAATAAATGACCGCGAAGACGAGGCCGACTGGAATGACGAGCCACCAAGCTGTCCGGTTCGGCAATACTCCGAACAATAGATAGTCGATGAGTCCGCCTGAGAACGTCATCCCGATTTTTACGTTAAGCAAGTGCATGGTCATAAAGGATAGTCCAGCAAAGACGGCGTGAATACCAAAGAGTAGAGGTGCAACGAAGACGAACGAGAATTCGACCGGCTCGGTGATTCCCGTCAAGAATGAAGTGAGGGCTGCTGAGAAGTAAAGTCCTTCGACGTCTTTGCGACGTTCTTTCGGGACCGTGTGGAACATAGCGAGACAAGCGGCAGGTAATCCGAACATCATGAACGGGAATTTCCCGGTCATATACGTACCGGCTGTAAATTCGACCCCATCACGAAGCTGGGCGAAGAAGATCCGTTGGTCCCCTTGGACGAGATCCCCCGCCTGGTTCGTATATTCCCCGAACTGGAACCAAAACGGAGAGTACCAGATGTGATGCAGACCGAACGGAATCAAAGAACGTTCGACCAAACCGAAGACGAAGGCGGAGACCGCGACGTTCGCTTCAATGATCGTGCTCGAGAACGTATTGATGGCCGTTCCGATTGGCGGCCAAATATAGGCGAGCGCAATCCCAATCACCAAGCTGAACGCTGCGGTCGCGATTGGCACGAACCGTTTCCCTGCAAAGAACCCTAAGAAATCCGGCAACTTGATGTTGAAGTACTTGTTGTACGCGAATGCGGCAATGAGACCTGCGATAATACCTCCGAATACCCCCATTTGGAGCGTCGGAATCCCGAGTACCGTGGCATAGGCCGGGTCTCCCTGGGCGATTTCCGCGGTAATACCGTTCCACGTGCTGATAACCTTGTTCATAATCAAATAACCAACGATAGCTGCTAACCCGGCAACACCGTCCCCGTTGGCTAGCCCGATGGCGACACCGACGGCGAACAATAGACCTAGATTGGCAAACACGATATCCCCGGCATCTGTCATAACTTGCCAGACGAGGACGAGTGAATCGTTTGCCAAGAAAGGCAAGAGCGAAACGAGATCAGGGTTTTGGAACGCGGTACCAAATGCGAGTAATAGACCGGCTGCCGGTAAAATCGCAACCGGAAGCATGAGTGCCTTCCCGATTCGCTGCAAAACACCAAACACTTTCTTCCACATCATGGTTCCCTCCTTTTGTCAGAATACTTACTTTTCCCCATCTGCCAGTAGGCTGAAACCGTTTCACCCATACAAAAAAAGCCAATCCATAATGGATTGGCTTATAGCTTCATTCAGTTTGCTTTCTTTTCGTTACCTGAAGCGATGACCGCTTGCATTTCTGATTTCAATGCATCCGAACGTGGTCCGAAGATGGCTTGAATGTTGTTACCGACTTCAAGGACACCAGCTGCCCCGAGGCGTTTCAATTCTTCTTTGTTGACTTGGCTCTTATCTTTAACTTCAACGCGAAGACGTGTGATACATGCGTCTAAGTGTTTGATGTTTTGTGAACCACCGAAACCAACGAGGATATCTTGTGCAAGTTCCGAACCTGTAGCAGTTGATTGCTCAACGACTTCATCTTCACGGCCCGGTGTTTTAAGGTTGAACTTACGGATAACGAAACGGAATCCGAAGTAGTAAACGACTGCGAACACGAGACCGACTGGAATGACGAGCCACCAGTCTGTACGGTTAGGAAGTACACCGAAGAGAAGGTAGTCGATCAAACCGCCCGAGAACGTCATCCCGATTTTGACGTTCAAGATGTGCATGACCATGAACGAAAGGCCAGCAAAGACTGCGTGTACTGCGAACAAGAGTGGAGCAACGAACAAGAATGAGAACTCGATCGGCTCAGTGATACCAGTCAAGAACGATGTAAGTGCTGCCGAAGCCAAGAGACCACCGACGACCGCTTTACGCTCAGGACGTGCTTCATGGTACATAGCGAGTGCTGCTGCTGGAAGACCGAACATCATGAACGGGTACTTACCAGTCATGAACGTACCAGCTGTGAGCTCGGCACCATCACGAATTTGTGCGAAGAAGATCGCTTGGTCACCACGAACGATGTTACCCGCTGCATCCGTGTACGAGCCGAACTCGAACCAGAATGGTGAGTAGAAGATGTGGTGAAGACCAAATGGAATCAATGAACGTTCGATCAAACCGAAGATGAATGCCGCGAACGTGCGGTTTTCAGTCAACATGAAGTTTGAGAACGTGTTCAAGCCGTGTTGAACTGGTGGCCAGATGAGAAGCATAACGAAACCAGCGACAACTGCCAATACTGCAGTAACGATTGGGACGAAACGCTTACCAGCGAAGAAGCCAAGGAATTGCGGCAATTCGATGTTGAAGTACTTATTGTATGCCCATGCGGCAATCAGACCGACGATGATCCCTCCGAATACCCCTGTTTGGAGTGTTGGAATCCCAAGTACTGATGCGTAAGCCGGGTCACCTTGTGCGATGATTTCAGGTGTGAGTTCGAGCCAAACACCCATTACTTTGTTCATGATGAGGAATCCGACGATGGCTGCAAGTCCGGCAACGCCGTCCCCTGCTAAACCGATCGCGACACCGACTGCGAATAAGAGTGCTAAGTTCGAGAAGATAATGCCACCCGCTTGCTCCATGAGCTGAGCGAATTTCACAACGCCTGCGTTCGTTAACCAACCAGCGCGTGATGTGAGGGCCGGGTTTTGCATCGCGTTACCGAATGCAAGAAGAAGACCGGCTGCCGGCAAGATCGCTACAGGAAGCATAAGTGCTTTACCGACTTTTTGAAGAACACCAAAGATCTGCTTAAACATGATAAATCCTCCTTTTGTGATTGTTTCGTGCGGAAAGACGACTGTAGATGTCAGACAACCGACGTATCTAAACGTTTTCATAATAAACGTTTATAAAAACAGAAACAGGCATGAATAAGGTATAGAACGTAGACCTCTCCTAATGGAGACATCGTTGCGTTCCACTCCTTACTCATGCCTGATCGAATCAGTAACACGTAAGATACGTGGTATCAGTTATCTACTTGTTAGGCGCTGGAGATGCATCGTCAAATATGTCGCTTCACCTCGCGGGACAGGACGCTTTAATTCGCGTTCCATGATGCCCATCAGCTCCCAAGCAGTACTATAGCATAGCGGATATTCTTCGCGCAATACCTTTTCAATTTTTTGTGGGGCCTCCACCATCTCACCCGTCGCAACCCGCTCAACGGCGTACCTTAAGTGCCGAAGTAAGCGCTTATAATCGAGTGAACTCCGGTCCATTTTGACGTTCAAACGACTCTCAATCGTCTGAACGATTTGCCCGATGATTTGGTTGTGCCGGTTGACCTCGAGGACGTTTTTAAACGTCGTCGCCGAATGGATATGGAGCGCGATAAATCCGATCTCCGCGTCCGGCAACAGCACGTCGAGCCGCTCGTGAATCATATCGACGATTCGTTCAGCCAAGGCGTACTCATTCGGATAGAGCGATTCGGTCTCGAGCAAGAACGGATTTGTCACTTCCATCCCTTGTTCGATCCGCTTCATCGTGAAGAACAAGTGGTCGGTCAAACCGATATGGATATGTTGATCGACTTTTTTACCTGTGTTGTTCTCGATAAAGCCGACGATTTCTTGCATGAAGGCAATAAAGTCTTCATCGACGTGTTTGACGAGCTCACGGTATTGAGATTGTTCTTCTTTATCTGTCAGTTGATACACTTTCTCCGGGACACTGGCCGGGTCGACGAGATCGCCCGCTTTCTTGCCGAAGCCAATCCCTTTCCCGAGTAGAATGACTTCCGGTTCCGGATCATGTTGGCAAATGACAACGCTATTATTCAACACTTTCTTGATCGTATACATCGGTAATGTCATTCTCATCGCATCCCTTACTAATTAAATCGTTATCTTATCTAGTATATCGGTTCGCCTTCTAAAAAAGTAGGCAGAAAACAAAAAAGACGAACATTTCTGCCGTCTTTAAAACATTGAGTAACCACTCTTACGCAAGTAGCGGATCGTGACGCCGGCCAAAATCGCACCGAGCAGTCCGAAACCGAGCATGAACACATCCAAAAACTGAAGTCCGAGCACCCGTTCGTAAACGTTGGCGAGCGCGGTCGATGTCTCCGTGATGTAACTCGAGAGCTTGACGTTATCAATCATCATAATGACGAAAATCGGATAGATGAACACGAGCGTCCATGTTTTTTTAAGTAGCATGTTCAAAATGAAGCCGATGCTGAAGAAGATGACCAAATAAAGAATCGCCCCAATGACAGCCTGGATGATATGCATGCGATTGCCCCCTTTTCCCGTTGTCTATTATACCGAATCGCCCTCTCTTAGGTCAAAGGTGAACCATGAGGCGTCATCAAAAAAAGTAGCCCGTTCGGATGAGCGGGCTACTTGGTCATATTGCTTAGAATTTACCTTTTTTGAGGACGAGACCGTACTTCTTCAATTCGATGAAGTGTTTGTTGTCGATCACTTTCTTCATGAATGAAGCGTTGCGACCGAAGATCTTTTTGCCCATGACGATGCCGATACCGTCGTTATGGCCAAGTGAAGCGACTGTCCCTTTGCTCTCATACGTGAATTTCGAAGTCGATTTTCCGTTGATGAGCGCCGCGATGTTTTTCGCTACGTTGTGCGCTTGTTGCGTCGCGATTTGAGCAGTCGGCGGGTATGGACGGTTTGAGACCGGATCCATGACAGCCGAGCAGTCACCGATGATGAAGACGTTGTCGTGACCAGGGGCACGGTTGTCCGCCTCGACCATGACACGGTTACGGACCGCTTCAAAACCAGATTTCTCGATGATCGGGCTACCGCTCACGCCACCTGTCCAAAGGATCGTGTTCGCTGCGATCGTCTCCGTCGTGTCGCCTTGAAGCGGACCGAACGTGACGACGCCAGGCTCAACGCCTTTGATGCCGTTGCCGAGTTTCATCTCGACACCGTTACGCTCGAGCCATTTCTGTGCATACGTCGTAAGTTCTGGGTCGAAACCAGGAAGGACGGTCGGAGCCGCCTCGATGTTCACGATACGAACCGCTTCACGTGGCACGTCATACTGCTTGCAAAGCTCAGGGACACGGTTGACGAGCTCACCGAGGAACTCGATACCTGTGAAACCTGCACCGCCGACGACGATTGTCACGTACGAGCGGTCAGCCGACCCGTTCGTCTTGTATTGTGCGAATGAGTATTCGATATGTTCTTTGATTTTACGGACGCTGTTCAATGAACTGATTGTCATCGCGTTCTCTTTGAGGCCTGGGATTCCGAATGTTTCTGGAATGCCGCCGAGTGCGAACACGACATAATCATATTCAACAGTCGAGCCGTCTGCGAGGAGTACTTGTTTAGCCGTAGTATCGACGCGATCGACGATCCCTTTGACAAATTTCACGCGTGACGGGTTCACAACGTCGTTGATGTAGATACGAGCTTGCTCCGGTTTCATCGTTCCGGCCGCTGGTTCATGGAGCCACGTCGTCTGGTAATGGTAATCATGCTTGTTGATGAGCGTGATGTTCGCGTCGCCAGCTGAGAGCGTCTTCTGGAGGTTCACCGCTGTGATGAGTCCACCGAAACCTGCGCCAAGAATAACAATGTTAGGTCGTTTCATGTTCATTTCCACCTTGTTTTGATAGTTTTGTTTTCTTGAACAATCATGTTGTGTGTTTTTTCACATGAATGTTCACAATAAAGCCTAAACCTTGTTCAACCAATGTTCACAATTGCTTCTTGTTCATTGTACGCTGTTTATTTCGTTTTCTCAATGGAAAAGCTTATCTTCTTGAATTTTTTTTGAATGTATAGGATGTTTGTACAGAATGGATTTAATTCACGATTGTCACTATAATGGATGTATACGTTTTGAGGAGGAATTCGATGAAATCGACGAAAGATGTGATCATCATCGGTGGCGGCCCGGTCGGACTGTTCACCGCATTTTATGCAGGTATGCGCCAACTCGATACGGCGTTGATTGAAAGTTTGCCGCAGCTCGGCGGACAATTATCGACACTGTATCCAGAAAAATATATTTACGACATCGCCGGCTTCCCGAAAGTGAAAGCCCAAGATTTGATTGACCAATTAAAAGCCCAAGCCGATCAGTTCGAGCAGGACTATCGCCTCGGGGAGACGGTCGAGACGGTCGAACGTCTTGAAGACGGCACGTTCCAGATTACGACGAACAAGGATGAGTACCATACGAAAGCCATCATCATCACGGCCGGGAACGGGGCATTCGCCGCACGACCACTCGGTCTCGATGGTTGTGAAGACTATGCCAACCTTCATTACTTCGTCGACAACATGGAGAAGTTCCGCGACCGCCGCGTCATGATTGCTGGCGGCGGCGACTCGGCTGTCGACTGGGCGCTCATGCTCGAAGGCATCGCCAAGGAAGTCCATATCGTTCACCGCCGTGACCGCTTCCGTGCCCACGAGCATACGGTCGAACAGATGAAGGCCTCAACGATCAACGTCTGGACACCATATAACATTGAGTCACTTTCAGGTGAGACACACATCGAGTCGGTCGAATTGACGGACAAAGACGGCGAATCGAAATTCGTCGAAATCGACGACCTCATCTGTAACTACGGTTTCGTCTCATCGCTCGGCCCAATCAAAAACTGGGGCATGGAGTTCGAGAAGAACACAATCCGCGTCGACTCACGCATGGAGACGACGGTCGCCGGCATCTTCGCCTGTGGTGACATCGCGACTTATGAAGGAAAAGTGAAATTGATTGCGACAGGCTTCGGTGAAGCCCCGATCGCCATCAACCAGGTGAAGCAGCTCGTCGACCCGACAGCGCGTCACCCGCAACATTCGACTTCGGTATTTGCCGGGAAATAATGATGTGGCCCCCATCTTCACGATGAGGGCCATTTTTCATTTGCGGATTGTTTGCACAATGACCCGGTCAAGCCAGTCGTCGAGTTGAGTGAAGACGAAACCGGCCTTTTTCGCCTCGGCAATCGACATATAATAGTCGACGTCCGTATCGTACGGCGACGACTCGCCATCTTTGATGATCTGGACCGGTTTATTTAAGTGATGGCCGATCCGTTCCATGAGTGCCCCGAGCGAGATGACCCCTTCACTCGCCGCGTTGAACGGTCCGGTCACGTTCGCCCGACCGACCCATTCTAGAAAGGCGGCCGCCTCAAAGCTTGAGATGAATCCCATCTTCGCTTCCGGGTGATGCAGTACGATCGGCTCTTCCCGTCGGACGGCGTCGATATAAAACTTGAGACGGTCTGTATAGTCGTCGGGTCCGAGCACGATTGGCAAGCGGACCGTCGCGACCGGGAACGAGGCGCGATGGAAGAAATAAGACTCAGCCTCTCGCTTCCCTTGCCCGTAATCATGTTCGGATTCGAGATGATAGTCATGATGGAGCGGATTGAAATCACTTTCTTTCAACTCGGCGTCTGGCGCATAAACCGACATCGTCGACGTGAGCACATATTTACCGACCTGGTCCATGAAAGCGTCCGAGGCGATCTTTGCCTGGTACGGGTTAAAGCAAATATTGTCATAGACGAGGTCGTAATGGTCGCGTGACAAATCTTTCATCGTCGCCACCGACTGCCGGTCCCCTTTGATCGACCGGATGCCCTCCGCCTCGGGTACTTGCAGTTGTCCACGCGTCACAATCGTCACATCGTCACCGGCCTCCGCCAACCGAAGCGCCAACCGCTTTCCAAAATAGCGTGAGCCACCGAAAATCAATACTTTTCTCATCGTCCCTGCCCCTCCTACATGAAATGACATCTCTTTTCATTTTCCCTTGCATCCTCTCGACTAATCTTCCACATCCTTGAATATTTTTGTTATTCTTATATATATAGACAAGAAAGAGGCGAGACGCATGCATCAGATCACATTAGAAAAAGGATGGTCGTGTGAATTACCGACACAATATGCCATTTACCAAAGCTTATCGGACTTCAGCCGTTACTCGGTCCTTGACCAAGAGGAAGAGAGCGTCTGTTCGTTCCGCATCACGAACGACACGTGTAAAATCACAGCGTTTCGTCCTTGGCAACATCAAATCGAGTTAGACGCGGCTTCGAAACTCATTCGATTAATTCTGATTGAAGAGACAGACTGAATACAAAAAAGGCCAATCATGAACATGATTGGCCTTTCGTTTAGCAATCCCCAGGTGTCCCGGCGTTCGACGCCGTCCGGAAACTCGAGCCGCAACCGCACGTGGCGATGGCGTTCGGGTTTTTAATCGTGAAGCCGCCTCCGAGCATCGACTGCTTATAGTCGATCTCGAGACCGTCGACGACCCCGTGATCGGCTTCGGCGACGATGACACGGACGCCGTGGTGGTCAAACTGAACGTCCTTGTCTGTCTTATCCTCATCAAACCCCATCCCGTAAGACAGGCCGGTACACCCGCCCCCTTGCACTTTGATCCGCAAGTACTGGTCGTCGGGGCGTTCGGTCTGTTTCATCATATCGATGACTTGTAATGCGGCTGATTCTGTCAAATGAATCATCTGAACTCCTCCTTCGTTATCTTAACTTCAAGTCAACTGACTTGAGATTTTGTGAAATATCTTGTATAACTAAACTGTAACAAAAAAAATTAAATCGTTCCATCTTCGGGGCAGGGTGAAATTCCCGACCGGCGGTATTGAAGACAAGTTCTTCTCAGCCCGTGAGCGAGCAAGGCGTTGCTTGCTGATTTCGTGAGATTCGAAAGCCGACAGTAAAGTCTGGATGGGAGAAGATGGCGGCATCCGACCGATATCCGGATGTTTTCTTCGGCGTGGTCTAAACACCGATGAGAACATCTATTTCGTATGCGCGTAAACTCTCCCGATTGTTTGATACAATCGGGTTTTTCTATGCGACGGGTGCCATTCATCAAGGAGCGACAAAAGGAGAGATTTTGATGAAAACAACGCGCAACAAACGATTGACAACACTGGTGACGCTATCGATGCTCGGGGCCATTTCTTTTGTCCTCATGCTCTTTAACTTCCCGCTGCCTTTCCTACCACCGTTCCTAAAAGTGGATTTCAGTGACATTCCCGCGCTCGTCGCCGGGATCGTGTTCTCCCCACTCGCAGGCGTCGTGGTTGTCGCTCTAAAAAACGTCCTCTACTATGTCTTCAATGGTGGCGGCGTTCCGGTCGGTGAAGTCGCGAACTTCTTTGCAGGTGTCGCCTTCATGTATCCGGTCGCATGGTTCTACCATAAACGTAAAACGAATAAAGCGCTCGCTTCAGGCCTCGTGGCCGGTACGATCACGATGGCACTCAGCTTGGCGATCTTGAACTATTTGCTCATCTTACCAGCCTACGCGTTCTTCTTCGGCATGACCGAGATGGCGCAACCGGCAGTCAAAACGGACCTCGTCCTATACGGTATCTTGCCGTTCAACTTCATTAAGGCCTTGTTGATCAGCGCCTTGTTCGTCCCACTCTTCCTCAAATTGAAGCCGTGGATCGAACGCCAGCGCATGCAACTTCAAGCGTAACTGACAAGCACCTAGACCCCGGTCTAGGTGCTTTTTGTATAGGTACGCTATGCTAATGAGAGAATAGGAGGAGATGGATTGAACACGACTGAAGATGTGACCCATTTTTTAGAGACTGATGTGGAACTGATGCGTCTGTTGACAATCGTCGCTTCGCTCGGTTTACCCGATTGGTGGATTTGTGCCGGATACGTGCGGGCAAAAATATGGGATGACGCGCACGGCTACGAAGTACCGACGCCGACCGAGGACGTCGATGTCATCTACTTTGACCGATCTCACATCGACGAGGCGATTGAAAAACAGTATGAGGCACAACTGCACGACCTGTTACCGAACGTCCCTTGGTCGGTCAAAAACCAGGCCCGCATGCATCTGGTCAATCAATTGCCACCGTATCAATCTGCGGTCGACGCCTTGGCCCATTTCCCTGAGACGGTCACGGCCATCGGTGTCAGCCTTGATGCGAGCGGACGCTTGAAGCTGGCCGCCCCTTACGGTATCGACGACATAGTCAAACTACAGTTACGACCGACCCCGGCCTTTGCGAACGACTCTTCACACCATCATATTTATCGAGCCCGGATCAGTAAAAAGAATTGGCAAGCCACTTGGCCGAGACTCCAAGAAGTGGATATACCTCGTCAGGAACGATAAACCCCCACCGTTTCCTGGTCAATCCCTTCTATCGGTCCTAGTCACATATGACAAACCTGACAGAAGAATGCACCTAAGTAACTTAGCTTTGTTACTTTTGTGCGGATAATTTTACTCTATGTAATACTCGAACGTGAATCGGTGTTACTAATTCAATTAATGCCACCTCTACAATTTTTCCAGCTATAGGTTTTACAATATCAGTACAATATTCAAAAGCATCTTTCATCTTTTCTTTAGACAATCTGTTTGCCAGTGTACAGTGCGGAATCCATGAGTCCGGCAAATATAAGGACTCAGCGTTATCATTAAACTCCCCAAATATACGATGATGCTCTAAGTGGAGGCTCCTCAATCCGGATGAGATTGTAGGTGAAAGAAAAAGTGCACTCGATTGAATGAACGTACCCAACGTACTAAATGTTAGATTTATAATCTCCTTCGATTGATAGTAGCTGTCCATCAGTTCGATATACGCCTCAACATTCAAACTACTGTAACTAGCTAATGTTATATGAGGTTGTCGATTCGAGACTTCATATGCATAAGAAGTAATTCCTTCTTGTTTCAAGCCTTCCCATACCTCTTGAATTCGTTTCTCCGTTTGTTCATCAAAAAGCGCTATCATTCCATACATATGTCATTCCTCCCCAAAAAAGAGTGACCACCGAAGTGATCACTCTGAGTATACCGTGTTTGATTAGAGAAGAAGACCAGCAAGTGTCGCTGACATCAAGTTGGCAAGCGTACCTGCGAGAATCGCGAGGACACCCATGCGCGCGATGTCGTTCCGACGGTTCGGCGCCATTCCACCAAGACCACCGAGAAGGATGGCGAGTGATGAGATGTTGGCGAATCCACAGAGTGCGAACGCGATCATAGCTTCCGTACGTGCCGAGAGGTCACCAGAACCGATGATTGGTGCGAATTCAGAGAAAGCGACGAATTCGTTCAACACGAGTTTTTGTCCGAGGAAGCTACCGAATTGAACAGCATCTGCCCATGGCACACCGATCACGAATGCGAGCGGCGCGAACACATAACCAAGAATCAATTGAAGCGTGAGGCCGTCGAAACCGAACAAGCCACCGATTCCACCGAGAATCAAGTTAACGAGCGCGATCAATGAAACGAAGGCGAGAAGCATCGCACCGACGTTCAAAGCAAGGAAGAGACCGTCAGAGGCACCGCGAGCGGCTGCATCGACGAAGTTCGCTGCCTTGTTCTCCTCATCTTCAGCGATTTCGATATCGTCATCCGGTACGTCTGTTTCCGGGACGATGATTTTCGCGAACATGAGACCCGCAGGAGCAGCCATGAAGCTCGCTGCGAGCAAGTACTCGAGCGGTACACCAAGAGCAGCGTATCCAGCAAGAACTGAACCGGCAACCGAGGCGAGACCACCGACCATGACAGCGAAGAGTTCCGATTGTGTCATCGTTGGAAGGTAAGGTTTGATGACGAGCGGCGCTTCCGTCTGACCGACGAAGATGTTCGCTGTCGCTGAGAGCGACTCTTTACGTGACGTGCCAAGTGCTTTGGCGAGAGCCGTACCGAGGATACGAATCACCCACTGCATGACACCTACATAGTAGAGAAGTGCGATGAGTGACGACATGAAGACGATAATCGTCAACACTTGGAACGCGAAGACGAAGTTGTCTCCGCCGACAGCTGTACCGAAGACGAAACTAATCCCGGCGTTCGCCGTGTTCAAGACGTTCTGGACGCCTCCTGAGATCCATTCTAACGCGTTACGTCCTACTGTAGTGAAGAGGACGAGGAAGGCGAACGTAAACTGTACCGCGAAAGCGGCAAGCACGGTGCGCCATTTGATGGCTTTACGGTTGGTCGAGAAGATGTAAGCGATTCCAATTAGTGCCAAAATACCAACCACGCTCATGATATTCATTGGTGTTGTGCTCCTTTCATATTGGGGAAACCTGATAATGTGATATACCCGAATCGAGATGTGTCCTACCGTTTGAAACGCTTTCTTTTTCTGTTGTTAAACGTCAGACAACCTACATTCGAACCTCTTTGAATATAACAGACCCTTTTTAAAAATGCAACGGGTCAAAACGGTCAAAATAAAAAAAGTTTGAAGGTCCTTCAAACTTTTTCACCATGCCATTTCTTCAATTTTTTCATATACATTCGTCACGAGTTGTTCCGGTGTATCCCCGGTCACGACCTCACCATCGACGAGACAAAACAAGTCAAGCGAACAGACGCCGCAGTAGCCCGTACAGCCATATTCGACGACGTCTAAGTCTGGATCGGACTCTAATTTGGCGCGGGCGATTTGTGAACCCATCGCTAAATTGGAGGCACAGAACTCAATGATCGGATTCATCATGTCATTCACCCTTCCCCTTTCCTTCAAAGCAGGAAAATGGTTCTTCTACGGCGTATTATAACATGATACAGTTGAAGTGTAACAAAGGGGGATTTTTATGCGCAAATTAGTCGTCTTGGGAGGCGGTTACGGGGGTATGCGTGTAATCGAACGTGTCCTCGGCCATCAGCTGAAGGACGTATCGATCACACTCATCGACCGTCTACCTTACCATGGATTAAAAACAGAGTATTATGCACTTGCGGCGGGGACCGTGTCGGATCGTGACATCCGCATCGATTTTCCAGAAGAGGTCGACTACATATACGGCCAAGTCACCGATATCGATACGGGGGACAAAATGGTCCTGCTCGCGAGCGGGGAAAAAGTGCCGTACGACGACCTCGTCATCGGCCTCGGTTGCGAGGACAAGTACCATAACGTACCCGGTGCCGCCGAGTTCACGTACAGCATCCAAACGTTAGAAGAATCACGAAAGACCCAGCAAGCAATCAACGGCCTATCTCCGGGATCGGTCGTCTCGATCGTCGGTGCCGGCCTGTCCGGTGTCGAGCTCGCCAGCGAGCTGCGCGAGAGTCGTCCCGACTTGACGGTTCGTTTGTTCGACCGCGGCCCGTCCGTCCTATCGTTCCTATCAAACCGTGTCTCGATGTATGTCCAGTCTTGGTTCGAGGAACATGGTGTCGAAGTCATCAATAACTCGAACATCGTCCGGGTCGACGCCGATGGGTTATGGAACCATGAACAGCACTTCGCTTCCGATTTGACGGTGTGGACCGCCGGGATTCAACCGGTCGCCGTCGTCCGCAACCAAGGTTGGGAACTCGATGGGGGTGGACGTGTCAAATTGACACCACACCACTACGTCCCGGAACAGCCCGATATCTTCGTCGTCGGGGACAACGCCAGCCTGCCGTATGCACCTTCGGGTCAGCTCGCAGAAGCGCAGGCCGAACAGATCGTCCAAGTGCTACTCTGTAAATGGAAAGGTGTCGGGTATCCGGATTTGCCGGATATCAAACTCCGAGGCACGTTAGGATCGCTTGGGAAGAAGGCCGGATTCGGCGTCTTCATGGGCAAGCAGTCGCTCACCGGAAAAGTCGCGCGATTGCTCAAGTCCGGAATTCTTTGGAAACATAAAGTCATTAAATAACATGCCTGGGTCGACCATCTCGGTCGATCCTTTTTAATGTAAAGCAATCCATTTGTCGTTCAGCCACCATCGTGTTGAGCCAAAAGTCTTGTATCTGAATCCCCTGTATCCTTATCTAAATATTCAGATTATTGATTCGATTGACATATTCTACCCGTTGGCAAAACTTGTTACTCTAGGGTCACGGCCGAACGACTTCGTGTCACCTCGCCTACATAATCCGAAGGAGGAAACAAGTTGAAAAAAATCTGTAGCACCGTCCTCGCCTCATTGCTCGTCTTGTCAACCGTCCCGGAAGCCGCGGAAGCTGCTCCCAACAAATCGAAAGAACGCGTCATCGTCGTCTTCAAAGAGTCAGCGAAGAATATCCCGCTCTCAATCGAAGGCATGGAAGTTCGCCAACAGTACAAAAACATTCCAGCCGCAGCGCTTGAAGTACCGAAAGCCGCACTGAACGGACTGAAGAACAACCCGCACGTCGCCCACGTGGAAGTCGATCAAACGGTACAAATCGAGAACCAGACCCAGGACTGGGGCATCCCGAAATTGAAAGCCCCATCGGCTTGGCAGAGCGGATACACCGGGAAAGGCGTGAAAGTATCGGTCGTCGATACGGGGATCTCGCCGCATCCTGATTTGACGATTTCGGGCGGTGCCTCATTCAGCACGGTCACGAGCTCGTACGCCGATGACAACGGTCACGGGACGCACGTCGCTGGTATCATCGGGGCCCGTAACAACAGCATTGGGACCGTCGGGATTGCCCACGAGGCGAGCATTTACGCCGTCAAGGCACTCGAGGCGAACGGTAGCGGTAGCCTATCGAGTATTATCGCCGGGATCGATTGGTCGATCACGAACGATATGGACGTCATCAACTTGAGTCTCGGGACGACGAGTCCATCCTCAACGCTCCAACAAGTCGTCGACCGTGCCAATAATGCTGGCATCCTCGTCGTCGCGGCAGCCGGTAACAACGGACGCACCGACGGATCGGGCGACCTCGTCAACTACCCGGCCCGATACAGCTCGGCCATCGCTGTCGCAGCGACGGACATCAACAACAATCGCGCCTCATTCTCGGCTACAGGCAGCACGGTCGAAGTCGCGGCACCAGGCGTGAGCATTAACTCGACACTCGCAACTGGCGGATACGGCCAGATGAGCGGGACATCGATGGCGACTCCGTACGTCGCTGGTAACCTCGCTCTCATGAAGCAAGCGTTCCCGACGTTGTCGAGCGCACAACTCCGCTCAAAACTGTCACAAGACTCGATCGACCTTGGCGCGGTTGGACGCGACGCCTGGTTCGGAAACGGACTCGTCCAAGCTCCAACGTCTGGTGGGACGTCACAACCTGTTCAAGCACTCGCGACGACAGTATCGACATCGAAGTCGACTTATTACGCGGGTGAGCAAGTATCGATCTCATCGACGGTGCGGGACGCGAACGGCCAACCGGTCGCAAACGCCGACGTCCGTGTGACGGTCACACAACCTTACGGCACAACGCTCACAGGGACAGGCAAGACAAGTTCGACAGGCGCCATCACGTTCACGCTCTCGACAAGTTCTTCGTCACAGCGCGGCACGTACCAAGTGAAGGCTGATGCGACGCTCACTGGCTACACGGCTGGTTCGGCGACGTCATCGTTCCGCCTTCTGTAACGAACAAGAGTCGAACGACAATCGTCGCTCGACTCTTTTCATGCTGTCGTCTGCTCGATGGCCGAGTAGACTTTTCGTAACTGGACGACCCCTTCGTCCACGACTTCCCCATTCAAGAGGACAAGCGGATAAAACCACTCGTCTTGCTTGATCGCCTCAGCGATGTCGTCGTCCGCCGTCTCGAAATCGATGTACTCGAACTCGAACGCCTGATCCGGATATTTCCGGGCAAGCGCACTTTGCAACCATTCATATGTCTCGATCGAGCTAGGTGCCCCGACGCAGCTCGCACACTGCACCTCAGCCCCATATACCGTGATTTTCATGTCCATTCCCCCTGTTCTCTCCTATTATACAAAATTCAAGAAGTGACATCGTCACAAAACGCTCAGCGTTAATGATTGAGAAACAATCTCAAACTTGCTAGAATGAAAGGGAACCAGAAAGGGGTAGATACCATGGAAATGTTTGATCAAGTCCAAGAAGTACTCGATAAATTACGCCCGTTCTTGCTTCGCGACGGCGGTGACGTCGAACTCGTAGACGTGGAAGAAGGCATCGTCAAACTTCGTTTGATGGGTGCATGCGGCAGCTGCCCATCTTCAACCATCACTTTGAAAGCCGGGATTGAGCGTGCGCTCATCGAAGAAGTACCTGGCATCGTTGAAGTCGAACAAGTATTCTAAACAAAAAGGGAGACGTGAGTCATCCCTTTTTTTCATGCATGCGTCCATTCATCTAAGCTTTCGACCATATAGGTCGGGAGCTTTTCTTGTTCTTGGATAAAGGCCGGACCGTGTACGCCCGAATTGACATGAAGCGTCCGGAGTCCACCGTTGATTCCGAACAAGATGTCGGTATGATAGTTATCCCCGACCATGACGACCTCTTCTTTTGTGAGACCGATCATCTCAAGGGCGATATCGACCATGACCGGTTCCGGTTTCCCGATGAAGAATGGGTCTTTTTCTGTCGTCACAGCCAAGACGGATGTGAGCGCCCCGTTCCCAGGCAAAAAGCCACGTTCGGTCGGGATGGCGATATCGCCGTTCGTCGAGATGAAGCGGGCACCGGAACGAATCGCGAGTGCGCCTTTCGCCAACTTCTCGTAAGTGATATGGCGGTCGAGCCCGATGACGACATAGTCCGCCTTCGCCTCTTCCGTCACGTGGAAGCCGCGTTCTTCAAGCGCTAAACGCAAGCCGTCTTCCCCAATCATGTAAACCGTCGCGCCCGGCGTCATCTTCTCGATGTAACGGGCCGTCGCCATCGCGCTCGTCAATACGTGCTCCGGTGTGACATGTACACCCATCGAGACGAGCTTATCTGCCACTTGTTTCGGCGTCATCGACGCGTTGTTCGTGACGAACAAGTACGGGAAGCCCGTTGCTTCGAGTCGATTCACGAAATCGACCGCTGCTTGAATCGGGGCTGTCCCCGCATAAATCGTGCCGTCTAAGTCAAATAAGTATCCTTTAATCGAATCCATCCAATCACTCGCTTTCTGGTAGAAATGCTGATACAGGTCCAAGTTCCACTTCGATATAATGCCGGACCTGCTCTGGGAATGCCTCGAACGTCGCTCTATAGCGCTCGACCCAAGCGTCGAATCGGTCCGAGTCTGCCGTGACGAACTCCCGGACGTAATGAGCCCGCAGCGCCACGAGCGCTTTTGCGGCTACTGCCGTCTCGGCATCGAGCACGCGTTCATCGAGCAAAATATCGACGATGTCCTCATAACTGCCCGGGTCGCGCATGATGAAGCCATCAATCATCGAATTGCCGACATCAATCACGCCTTCCATCAAATGGACGGCCAACCGCTGTTTCGCCAGTTCGACCGTGAAGGCGTTCCCCTCTAGTTGATCAAGTCGACCGAGCATCGTCTCCATATGGGCCAACGTCTCGCTAATCTTTTCTCTGTTCACAAAATACATCGGAATCCCCCCTGCCTCCTATAGTAATCCTTTTTCTCGTTCGAGAAAAGAATCTCACCTATTTACATCATTTATCTGATTGTGATACACTAATCCACGGATTGACACATTAAATAGTATGACACATTAAATAGACATCACGTGGAGGGTACAACACTATGGAACGAGAATTAGCGCTAGAGATCGTACGAGCAACTGAGGCAGCAGCACTTGCTTCGTCAAAATGGATCGGTCGTGGTCAAAAGAACGAAGCAGACGACGCAGCCACGTCAGCAATGCGTGAAGTCCTCGGGACGGTCAATATGGACGCCACCGTCGTGATTGGTGAAGGCGAGCTCGATGAGGCACCGATGCTCTATATCGGTGAACGTCTCGGCACGACGTTTGGGCCGGAAGTCGACATCGCGGTCGACCCGCTCGAAGGGACGTCAATCGTCGCCAAAGGGCTCGGCGATGCCATGGTCGTCATCGCGGTCGCCGATAAGGGCGCCCTCCTCCACGCACCGGATATGTATATGGATAAACTCGTCGTCGGGCCGAATTTGAAAGGGAAAGTCTCGCTCGACGAACCGCTCGAATCGATCATCGAGAAGGCAGCCCTCTATAACGGCAAGCGTATCGAAGAAGTCACGGTCATCATGCAAGACCGTGATCGCCATGAGCACTTGCGTCAAGCGGCGATGAACATGGGCGCTCGCGTCAAGCTGTTCGAAGACGGAGACGTCTCGGCGGGAATCGCGGCAGCCGTCAAATCAAATCCGATTGACATCTTTATCAGCACGGGCGGCGCCCCGGAAGGCGTCATCACGGCAGCGGCCGTCAAAGCGCTCGGTGGCGACATGCAGGCACGCCTTCACCCGATGAACGAAGAAGAGACGGTGCGAGTCATCTCGATGGGCATCGAAGACCCGCTCCAATTGCTCACAATCAACGACCTCGTCAAGAGCGATGACTGCATCTTTGCGGCGACAGGCGTCACGTCAGGCGAACTGCTCGACGGCGTCAAATTCTTGACGGACGATATCGTCGAAACGACGTCGCTCGTCATGCGCTCGAAAACGAAGACGATTCGTAAAGTCGTCGCCGAGCACACGTTGTCACTCAAGCCATACCTCCAAAAACAAGAAATCAACGCATGATAAAACCTCCGCTCTCGATGAGCGGAGGTTTTCGTTTAGAATCCTTGTTCGAAATCCGTTCCGGCATGGTTTGTCTGTGGTCGTTCCGCTTGACGAATCGAGTCGTAGAACGTCGCGTACGTCGTCGTGAAGTACGGGTAGACGTACAAGAAACCGATTCCGAGCGTGAACACCCCGACGAAGAACCAACCGATGAATGAGAGGACGAGTTTGAACGCGTCCATCTTATGCCCATCCATCATGCGACGTGATTCCGTGATCGCCTCAAGGGCCGATAGTTCCGGTTGGTCCCGTAAAATGTAATACGTCAGTGAGTACGAGAACCCTTTGATGATTCCCGGGATCACGAGGAGCAACGTCCATAAGAAAATGAACAATCCCATGAAGAACGGGGCGAGCACGTGCTTGACGTAGCCCGTTTTAAATGGCTCGAACAACTTTGAGACGCCTGGCCGCTCGCCGCGTGAAACGGAAAGGACGAGCCACGCCCATCCGATTGTGAGCGGTGCAATCAACAAAGTGAGAAGAAGCGACAAGAACGTAAGTCCCGTGTCAGCCGCCGTCGGTATCGCCTCTGGGTCTACAGGGACAGGCGGCGCGAACGATTGTGGAATCCCGTTCAAGACGACGAATAAAATTAATAGCCCGGCCATCAGCCAACGCTTTCCGGTTAACATTTTTTGTGCATGTTGTTTTAACTGTGCAGTCATTTTTCATCATCCTTTTTGTGAGGTCTTTCCTAAGTGTACGTCATCGCCTCTAGAAAAGTTTCAAAAAACCACGAAAAAAGGGAAAAGGTTTTTTCCCTCCCCCTCAATACATCACATTGCCCATGAAAAACTGTGACATCGATAAAATAAATAAGAGCACACCTGTGGCCACTGCCGCCAACGAAATGATTTTAAATAGACGGCTTCTCAGAAACGCCTGACGATATTCAAAGCGGCGGATCAGCAATACGTGGACAACCTCATAGAGAAGGACTGCGGCCGTGAAGTAAAACGTCATGATACTCCCTAACCCGAAGAACAACATCGCAAGTAAGCCCAGACCGAAGTTATGAATTCGGTTGTGGACGTCATCGCGGTCACCGACGGTCGCCGTTTGTACGTGTTGCATACTTCCACCTCACTTCCAAAACCCGAACAGAAACAATTGCTATAAATATAAGTTATCACAATTTTCCCACCCCTAAACCTGTCACACCGTCTTTTCACCTAAAAGAAACATTTGGAAAATAAATGTAACAAAAAAAGCGCTGATGTCATCAGCGCGTCATGTGCCGGTCGAAGGTTCAGCTTCTTCCGACTTATTGAATTTGCGTTTCAGTTTGAGCGGTTGTTTCGTGCCGCCGAAGACCGGACCGTCTTCCGCCTCATCGATTTCCGTCTCTTTCTTGAGCACGAAGAACGGGCACCCAAAGTTACAGTATTCGTACACGTAATCCATCACATGGTCGATCCGGTTGTCATATGTCGCGAACTTGGATTTTGTCTCATAAAATCCTTTCAACCGAAGTTGTCCGTGACCCCAGTCCCCGACGATATAATCATACTTATCGAGCACGTCGCTATAGCGTGCGATGAATGCCTCCTCGTCAAAACCGTCCCGTTTTTCTTCGATGACGGTATAGCCGTGGCGATTCACTCTAATCATGTTTCACACCTCCACTCTCCTATCATATCATGCCGACCGGCCCCGCCCCTATCCTTTTCGGATGGCATTATGGCGTGTCACAATCGTTTCCCGCAACACATCACGGAGCAGTTCTGGCATGAAGTAACGCTTCGTCTGGTCGGCCAAGTAAGGAAGGAGCGGACCGAACGTGAACATGTCGACCGTGGCGACGCGATACGTCTCATCGAGCTCGACTTCCTGACCGTGGACGTAATAGCGACCATGCCTCAACTCGAGTCCGTGGACAATCGGGGCGCCAAGCACCGTTCCGCGAAACCCGAGGCCGCGGACATGCATCGTCGTGAACGCTTCTTCTTGGACATCGTTTAAAAAACGGATCAGCGTGGCTCCGTCCAGCGAGAGCAGACAAGGGTTGATCGGATGCGGACAGATGCGGTGAAGCATATTGAGCGTGACGTGCCCCGGCAATAACCCTTCCAATAGGACGCCTGCCGGGATCACGCTCACTTCAGCGTCACACCAGTCCGCCAGCCCGCCTGCCAACAGTTCACCGAGGGCAGATGGGCCGAACCAGTCGCTCGGATAACCCGGCGTGTCAGCGATGGTCACGTCGAGCAGCCGCTCGGCTTGGCTGTATTCTTCTTGTAAGGTTGAAACCGTCGCTTCATCTGTCTCTCGTTCCGTCAAGTCATGCAAACTGGCCCGCTTCTCGATGATTCGGTTCCCGTCGAGGGTGAGTTCCACTTCCCCGACGTATTGCCCGTATTTGCCGGCCTGGGCGATCAGGACGCCGTTCGTGACGACCCCGTCATCGAGCACGTGATGGGTATGGGCCCCGAGGATGACATCGATTTCCGGAAACGCTTCGGCGAGCCGCTCATCGGCGTAAAAACCGAGGTGGCTGAGGGCGATGACGATATCACAGTCTCGGAGTGTTTCAAGCGCACGTTTCGTTGCCGCGTGCGGCGCTTCGATGGCCCAACCGAGTTCCGGATAAAGTTCTTCATACGGTGCCGTCACGCCGAACAGCCCGATGCGGAGTCCGTCTCGTTCGACGACGAGCGTCTCCGTCGCCCAATCGGGTCTCGTGCCATCCGCCTGATAGACGTTCGCGAGCAACACCGGAAACTCCGCTTCTTCGTATAGATGGGCGAGCCAGTCATGTGGGAACGTGATGCCTTCGTTGTTCCCAATCGTGACCGCCGTCGGTTGGACGCGATTGAGCAGGCGGACGTTCACTTGTCCTCGCGTCACTTCCGTCGCCGGATGGGTCCGGTCGGCATGGTCGCCGAGATCGAAGACGAGCGTCTCTTCTGTCCGGTGCTCGTTCAAAAACGAGACGAGACGCGGCCAGTTATGAAATTTCGAATGTAAGTCATTATAATGATACATCGTGATCGTTCTCAAGACGATTCCCCTTCCTAGAACAGGCTGATTTGGCTCGGGGCGAGCTCATATTCGGCACCGAGGATCTCGATCAACCGTTTGGCGTTCGGTACCGCGTCTCCGGCCGAGTTGTTGTTGAAGTAGACGTACACCGACTTCGCCGCTGCGTCGACTTGTTTAAGCGCCGCCGCGAGCTCTTGCAGTTCGTCTTCACTATAGCGATACAGACAACGCACATGACGCCACTCTTGGCTCGTCATTCCTGGTTTTCTAAGCCAGCCAGCCGTGTTGCGCCCGTGTAAGCGAACGACGGCCACTTCCGGATTGGTCACGACCGGCACGAACGGGATGCTGCTCTCTTTCGTCTGCGGCTCATCACAGATCGTGTTGATGAACCGAAGTTCCGTCAAGAAAGCGAGCGTCCGCTCCCGGAACGCCTCGGAGAACCAAGTCGGGTTGCGGAACTCGATCGCGATGTCATAGTCCTTCAACTCGTCGCGAATCGTCCGCAAATAATCGAGATGCGGCTTTGAGACGTCAAACCACGGCGGCAACTGGACGAGCACGGCCCGGAGTTTTCCGGCCTGCTTCAACGGTTCGACCGAGGTCCGGTACCGTTCGAACAGTTCGGCGAGCGGTAATTTCGGTTCGCGGTCATGTCCGCTCATTTCCCTGGAAACTTTGACGACGAACTGGAACGTTTCCGGTGTCTCCTGATTCCACTTCTCATAGTTCTTCACAGGTTGAATCGCATAAAACGAGGAATCGATCTCGACGGTCGGAAAATGCCCCGCGTAGGTCGACAGTTTATGTTTACGTTCTTCCGGGTTCGTATACAGCAAATCGTGGTCGCCCCATCCCGTCACACCGACATAAATCATCATGTTCCCTCCTTACATCATTGTTCGAACGTGGCCGTCGCTTTCCGCTTCGACCAGTTCAACGTTCCGGCGAACGTCACGAGCAACAGGACGAGTCCCATCACGAACGGATAGCGCATATCGATATCAAACGCGATCCCGGCGAGCGTCGGCCCGACGATATTGCCGATGCTCATGTAGGCGTTGTTCATCCCCATCGCAAACCCTTGTTCCTTATCGGCCATTTTCGACACGAGCGTATTCAACACCGGTCGTAAAATCGACGTCGACAAGAAGATAATCAACGTGACGGCGAAGAAAATCGTGTAAGACCCGGCGAACAGCGAGAACAAGAAACCGAGCGCGGCGAGCATGATGAAGATGAGCACGACTTTGATCTCACCGAGCAATGAAACGAGACGGTCGACGGCGAACAGCTGCACGATGACGCTGACGATGCCTGTCCCGGTGATCATGACCGCGATTTGTTGCGGTGTCGCGCTGAACGTCTCACTGACGAACAAGCCGAGGACAGATTCATACGCCATCAAACCGAACGCCATGACCAAGTTGATGACGAGCACGAAGAAATACGGCTTCCGTGTCGACGACACGAGTTGGCGCGGCAACGACTCGCTCTCGCTCGTTTGAACGTATGGTTCTCGATCGGGTTCCTTCAATAGAATGATCGACGAGATGACGGCGACGAACGAGACAATCGCTGACAAGAGAAGCGGCGCCTTCAAACCGAACTCAGCGAAGAAGCCACCGATCCCCGGTCCAATAACGATCCCGAGCGACATTGCCGCGGAAATATAACTGTTCCCTTTCGCCCGTTGCTTGAGCGTGGTGATGTCGGCCACGTAGGCGAAAATCGCCGGAATCAATAGCGCGGCCCCGACGCCGCCGATTGCCCGTGAAATCAAGAGGACGGTCAGGTTGTCAGATAAGTAAAAGACGCCCATCGAGACGGTAAAGCCGATCAGACCTAAAATAATCATTAGACGGCGTCCGTAAACATCCGCCCATTTCCCGGCGATCGGCGACATGAGCAACTGGGCCCCTGCGAAGACTGAGATCATGAGACCGGCAGCAGTGCCGCCTTCTCCGATCATCTTCAAATAATCAGGAATGATCGGAATGATGATCCCGAATCCTGCTACAGCGATGAACATGTTCAACATGAGAATCGCCAATTGTTTCTTTTGTTTAGTCGTCAATGTATGTCACTTCCTTTTCATCCTTTCATTTTACTTGTTGATGAATGGAATGAGCAAACGATAAGACAGCAAAACACCCATCCTTGACCAGAGGATGGGTGTTCGTTCACTTGCTTATGAGATGCGTGATTGAGCGAGTGATTGATTGGAACGTTGTTTCGGTAAGAAAAGCGTGATCACATACACGATCAACGTTGGAACCGCCCAGGCGAGCCCGATCTCGGCCATCGGCAAGTTCGTGATCCATTCGGTTGCAGCAGACGGCGCCAAACCGTGTGTCGTCTCAAAGAGCGAGAGCACGAGGGCCGTATACACTGTCGCCTTCATGGCGACGTGAGGGTTGCGTTGAATCCGTTCCGTGATCGACACGAGAACGAGTGCGATCATGACCGGATACAAGAGCGTGAGAAGCGGTACCGCGATTTGAATCAACGTACCGAGTCCGACGAGTGAGATGAGATAGCCGAACAACGTCGTCGCGATAACGACCTGATAATACTTGAGTGATTCGAACGTGTTGCTGATGAAGCGTGAGAACTCAGTGATGAGCCCGACCGCTGTCGTCAAACAAGCGAGGAAGACTGCTGCCCCAAGTGCGAGCATTCCGACTTGTCCGAATGAAGAACCGGCGAACGCTTGAAGCAAGCTTGCGCCATCTGTCGTCCCCGTTTGACCCGTCATATTCGCTCCGATCGATCCGAGCGAGATATAGACGAGCATCAAACATGTGACGGCAAGTAAGCCTGACGAGCGGAGAAGCGAAGACGCTTCTTTTTGGTCTGTCATACCGTTCGCTTTGAGCGTGACGAGCACGATGGCCCCGAAGACGAGTGCGCCGAAGACGTCCATCGTCAAGTAACCTTGTTTGAAACCTTCCCCGAGCGCACCGATCCATGTCTCATATCCTTCTGCTGGTGCGACCGGCTTCCCGAGTGGAGCCACGAGGTTCGTGATTCCGATTGCCGCAAGCAAGAGCAAGAGGATTGGTGTGATGATGCGTCCGATGATTTCAATCAATTTTTGAGCGCGTAACGTCAAGAAGAACGTTAATCCGAAGAAGACAGTTGAACTGATTGCGAGCGTGAGCGTAGATGGCGCACCGAGGAACGGTACGACTCCCATCTCATACGTGACGGCTGCCGTCCGAGGAATCCCGAAGAACGGCCCGATTGCCACGTACATTAATCCCGTCAAGACGAGAGCAAGACGCTTCGGAATATACCGAGCGATTTGGTCAGACCCACCGCCGACCCGCGCGACTGCGAAGAGCGCGAGTAATGGTAGCCCGACGCCGGTAATGACGAAGCCGACTAGGGCTGGGACGAGGTTCTGTCCTGCCATCGCACCTAGCATCGGTGGGAACAGCAAGTTCCCGGCCCCGAAGAATAATGCGAAAATCGTGAACGCTAACGGGAATAATGTCGATTTTTTCATACAACTACCTCCACATACATGTAATACCTTCCGTGTTACCCAATGAATCAAATGACTAAATTTTCTGACAATAAAGCGCTTGGTCTATTTCATTATACACACTTTCATTTTTTTGACCACCCTATCCTTAAAAATGATGTTTATTTTTTTGAAATGTGGATTTTTCATATGGAACCGTTCCCTCATTTTACAAATTATCGGCGAGCAAATGAGGAAGGATTGCTCTTTATGAGAGAAATGGTCAATAACGGATATCGAATTTCCGGAAGGATTCGATTGTCGCCTCTTCGGCTTCGATGCGTTCGACCCCGACAAAACGATTGCCGTCATATAAAGCACGTTTATAAGATTCGAGTCTCTCCGCGTCTCCTTCGATTTGAAGTTCGACCGTCCCGTCATTCAAGTTCCGAACCCAACCCGTGATGCCGTATTCAAGCGCTGTCGCTTGAGCGAAGTAGCGGAAACCGACCCCTTGGACACGACCCGATACGATGAGATGTTGTGCTTGTTTCATGCATGTATTCCTCCTTGTATGTGAAATAACAGGTTTAATGACGCTATAGTTAGGAAATAATATTTAAGTAAAATAATGGATAGGAGTGGTGATGTGGAACAACTTGTGAATATGGTGACGACGTTTTCGGATTGGCTATGGGGAGTGCCAATCATCTCATTACTTGTCTTGTCTGGACTTTATTTGACGATTCGTTTAGGGTTCTTCCAATTCCGATACCCGCTATACATATTGCAACAAACGTTAGGCAGTGTCTTTAAAAAACCAAAAGGCGAAGGCGACATCAGTCCTCGCCAAGCACTCACGTCGGCCTTGTCGTCGACGATCGGTGCCGCCAATATCATCGGGGTACCGGCTGCCATCATGTTCGGTGGTCCCGGTGCCATCTTCTGGATGTGGGTCATCGCCGTCGTCGGGATGGCCATCAAGTTCTCGGAGAGCGTCCTCGCTGTCCGTTACCGCGAGAAAAACGAGGCCGGGGAATTTGTCGGCGGTCCCGTCTACTATATGGCCAAAGGCTTGAAGTTGAAATGGCTCGCTTCTTGGTTCGCCTTCGCCCTCATGATTGAACTCATCCCGAGTATCATGGTCCAAGGGAACGCCGTCAGTTCGGCCGTCCGCGAGACGTTCGACGGCAATACGCTCGTGACCGGACTCATCGTCGCGGGCCTCGTCGCGCTCGTCGTCTTCGGCGGAGTGAAGCGGATCGCCAAAGTGACGGAGGTCATCGTCCCGGCGATGGCACTCGTCTATGTCGGTGCCGGGTTCATCATTGTCTTGATGAACTTCTCGCAAATCCCGGAAGTACTCGGGCTCATCTTCTCGTACGCATTCCAACCGATGGCTGCCCTTGGCGGTTTCGCCGGTGCCGCGATTGCCGAGACGATTCGTTGGGGCTTCGCCCGCGGTCTGTATTCGAACGAGGCTGGACTCGGGACGGCACCGATCGCCCACGCGGCCGCCCAAACGGATCATCCGGTCCGTCAAGGCTTCTGGGCCGTGATCGGGATTGTCATCGATACGCTCATCATCTGTAGCACGACGGCGTTCGTCGTCTTGTCTTCCGGTGTATGGACAGAGGCCGGCGCCATGAACGACCCGGCCGCTCTGACGACGATCGCATTCCAACAGTACTTCGGTTACACGGGTAGCCTGCTCGTCACGATCTCGCTCATCTTCTTCGTCTTGTCGACGATCATCGTCATCATCTTTTACGGGTCGCGCCAAGCCGAGTACTTGTTCGGGTTGAAGGCTGGATTCTTGATGAAAGTCGTCTATATCGCCTCGATCGTCATCGGTGCGATCGGCGGCGCCCAAATGATTTGGAACTTCCTCGACTTCATGCTCGCGATGATCCTCATCCCGAACATGATTGCCGTCTTGATGTTGAGCGGTGAAGTGAAGCGCTTGACGACCGAGTTCTTCACGTCCGAGAAATATTATAAGAAAGACGTCGCCGAGAAGAAGGCTTCGTAACGACAAACCCGGCTGCAATCGCAGCCGGGCCTTTTTTATGAACTCGATTCAATCTTGTCGATCGCTTGACGAATCCGTCCGACCGAGGCGTCGAACTGTTGTTGTTCCTCGTCCGTCAGTTCGATTTCGACGATTTGGCGGATACCGGTCCGATCGATCAAGGCCGGTACGCCGATATGGAGCCCAGAGGCACCGTATTCTCCGTCGAGATGAGCACCAATCGTCACGACGGAGTTCTCGTTGCGGACGATGGCGCGGACGATCCGAAGGAGCCCGAGCCCAATCGCGTAGTACGCCGCGCTCTTATATTCGATAATTTGATTCGCCGCATCACGGACCCCTTGATAGATGGCGTCCAAATCTTCTTGGCGGTACGATTCATTCTCCTCAAGTAACTGCTTCATTGACTTCCCATAAATGCGGGCATTGTCCCAGGCGACAAATCCCCCGGCGCCATGCTCGCCCATGTAATAGACGTGGCAGTTCCGTGATGACAAGTCAAAGTACTCGCCGACCTTATAACGAAGACGGGCCGTGTCAAGCACCGTACCTGAACCGATGACGCGGTGTTTCGGCAAGCCTGACGCCTCAAAGGCGACGTGCGCCATGACGTTGACCGGGTTCGTGGCGACGACGATGATGCCATCGAACCCGCTCGCTATGATTTGTTTCGTGACGTCACGGACGACGACCGCGTTTTGTTCGGCCAGGTCCATCTGGGTCTGACCGAGCTTTTGAGCGGCACCGGCCGTGATGACGACGATATCGGCGTCACGGCAGTCCGAGTAGTCCCCTGCCCAAATCCGGACCGGGCTCGGCGCGAACGAGATGCCGTGGTTGAGGTCCATCGCCTCCCCTTCGGCCTTGGCGTGGTTCGAGTCGATCAAGACGAGCTCTTCACAGAGCGCCGCCATCGACAGTTGATAGGCGAAACTGATACCGACCCAGCCGGCGCCGACGACGGCGATGCGGGTGATGTCTTTTGGATCAATCGTTTCCATTCAATCATTCCTCCCTAAAAGCAGTCTCTCTCTTAGCATACCCGACTCGCCTTCGTTTCACGACAAAAAAAGCGAACTCCCTTGCGGTGAGTTCGCTAATTAAAGATTATCCGATCGATCCTTCCATCTCGAACTTGATGAGACGGTTCATTTCGACGGCATATTCCATTGGCAATTCTTTCGTGAACGGCTCGATGAAGCCCATGACGATCATTTCCGTCGCTTCTTCTTCCGAGATTCCACGGCTCATGAGGTAGAAGAGTTGCTCTTCTGACACTTTAGAGACTTTCGCTTCGTGCTCGAGTGAGACTTGGTCGTTCAAGATCTCGTTGTACGGGATCGTGTCCGACGTCGACTCGTTGTCCATGATGAGCGTGTCACATTCGATGTTCGAACGTGCGCCTTTCGCTTTACGGCCGAAGTGGACGATACCGCGATACGAGACTTTTCCGCCTTGTTTCGAGATCGACTTCGAAACGATTGACGATGACGTGTTCGGTGCGAGGTGAATCATTTTCGCGCCGGCGTCTTGGTGCTGCCCTTTACCGCCGAGGGCGATTGAGAGCGTCATACCACGTGAGCCTTCACCTTTTAAGATGACAGCCGGGTATTTCATCGTGAGTTTCGAACCGATGTTGCCATCGATCCACTCCATCGATCCACCCGCTTCACAGACGGCACGCTTCGTGACCAAGTTATAGACGTTGTTCGCCCAGTTTTGGATCGTCGTATAACGGCAGTACGCGTCTTTGTTGACGAAAATCTCAACGACCGCTGAGTGAAGTGAGTTCGTCGTGTAGACCGGTGCTGTACATCCTTCGACGTAATGGACAGATGCGCCCTCGTCGACGATGATGAGCGTCCGCTCGAACTGACCCATGTTCTCCGAGTTGATGCGGAAGTAAGCTTGGAGCGGTTGCTCGAGCTTCACGCCTTTTGGTACGTAGATGAACGAGCCACCTGACCAAACAGCCGAGTTGAGTGCCGAGAACTTGTTGTCCGTCGGCGGAATCAATTTTCCGAAATACTCACGGAAGAGGTCTTCATTTTCTTTAAGCGCCGTGTCTGTATCTTTGAAGACGACACCTTTCGCTTCGAAGTCTTCTTGCATGCTGTGATAGACGACTTCAGACTCATACTGAGCCGAAACGCCTGCCAAGTATTTTTGCTCCGCTTCCGGGATTCCGAGCTTGTCAAACGTACGTTTGATTTCTTCAGGAACCTCGTCCCACGAGTGCTCTGTCTTTTCAGACGGTTTGACATAATACGTGATCTCATCGAAATCGAGTGCCGTGAGATCGCCGCCCCATGTCGGCATCGGCATTTTGCGGAACTGTTCGAGTGATTTCAAGCGGAACTCGAGCATCCATGCCGGTTCTTCTTTCATGCGCGAGATCGTCTCTACGATTTCATTCGTCAAGCCGCGGCCTGAACGGAAAATCGAGATGTCTCGGTCATGGAAGCCATATTTATAATCGCCAATGTCAGGCATGTTTTTCGCCATATCGGTCTCCTCCTTCTACTTACGCTTCCTCGTCGACTCCCTTTTCAAGCGCTTTCCACGCGAGCGTGGCGCACTTGATGCGAGCCGGAAACTTTGAGACGCCAGACAACGCTTCGATGTCGCCTAGGTCGAACGTGTCTGTATCGTAGTCTTTCCCTTGGACCATCTCCGAGAAGATGTTGGCCAATTGGAGTGCCTCGTCAACAGACTTGCCCTTCACGATTTGAGTCATCATCGATGCCGAGGCGAGACTGATCGAACAGCCTTCCCCTTCAAACTTGGCATCTTTCACGATTCCATCCTCGACTTGGAGTTGGAGTCGGAGTGAATCCCCGCATGTCGGGTTGTTCAAGTCGATCGTCACGCCATCTTCGATGACGCCACGGTTTCTTGGGTTTTTATAATGATCCATGATGACCTGTCGGTACAACATGTCGAGATTGTTAAAACTCATAATTGAAATACTCCTTCGTTTGACGTAGCCCTTCGATGAAGCGGTCGACTTCTTCTTTCGTATTGTACAAGTAGAAGCTCGCTCGGGCTGTCGATGATTGCTTCAGGAGACGCATGAGCGGCTGGGCACAGTGGTGGCCGGCCCGGACCGCGATGCCTTGCATATCCAAGACGGTCGCTAAGTCGTGGGCGTGCACCTCACCTAAATTGAATGTGACGAGTCCGACCCGTTCCTCTGGCCCGAAGATTTGGATACCTTCGATCGTCCGCATCTGTTCGATGGCGTACGTCGCGAGCGCCCGTTCGTGGGCTTCGACGTTCTCGAGACCGAGGTCTTCTAAAAAGTCGATGGCCGCTGCCAAACCAACGGCGCCGGCGATGATCGGCGTCCCTGCTTCGAACCGGTACGGGATGTCTTTCCATGTCGACTCATACAAGTCGACGTAATCGATCATCTCGCCACCGAATTCGACCGGCTCCATGTTTTTAAGCAACTGTTTCTTCCCGTATAAGACCCCGATCCCGGTCGGACCGAGCATCTTATGGCCTGAGAAGGCGAGGAAGTCGCAGTCGAGTGCTTGCACGTCAAGTTTACGGTGCGGTGCGCTTTGCGCCGCATCGACGACCATGACCGCGCCTTTCTCGTGGGCGAGCTTCGCCACGTCGGCGATCGGGTTGATCGTACCGAGCACGTTCGAGACGTGACTCATGGCAACGATTTTCGTCCGGTCCGACAAGACGGCACGGACCGCGTCGAGCGTGACCCGACCGTCCGGCGTCAATTCGACGTAACGGAGTTTGGCCCCTTTACGCTTGGCGAGCTGTTGCCACGGAATCAAGTTGGCGTGATGCTCCATCGGCGTGAGGACGATCTCGTCCCCCGCGCCGACGTTGGCATCCCCGTAGCTTGACGCGACGAGGTTAATCGCCGTCGTCGTCCCGCGTGTGAAGATGATCTCTTCCGGGACGGCGGCGTTGATGAATGAACGGACGCGCTCCCGCGCCCCTTCATACGCATCCGTCGCGTGCGTCCCGAGCGTATGGACGCCCCGGTGCACGTTCGAGTGGATGCGGCGATAGTAATCCTCGATCGCCTCGATGACAGCAAGCGGTTTTTGGGAGCTCGCCGCGCTGTCGAGATAGACGAGCGGATGACCGTTGATTTCCTGATCTAAAATCGGGAACTGTTTACGAATCGAGGCATCGATCATCTTAACGTACTTTCCCTTCGATGACTTCACGGAGACGGTCTTTGACCGACTCGATCGCAAGTTGCTCGACGACCGGGTTCAAGAATCCGTGAATGATCAACCGTTCGGCTTCTTTACGCGACAGACCGCGGCTCATCAAGTAGTAGAGCTGCACGTCGTCGACGCGTCCGACCGAAGCGGCGTGACCGGCCATGACGTCGTCCTCATCGATGAGGAGAATCGGGTTCGCGTCGCCACGTGCCTTTTCAGACAACATGAGGACACGTTCCGTTTGAACGCCGTTCGATTTCGAAGCGCCATGGTGAATCATCGATGTCCCGCTGAAGATGGCCGTAGCCGAGTCTTTTTGGACACCGTGAATCAAGATGAACCCTTCTGACGACTTCCCGAAATGGTCCGTCCGGATGTTGAAGTTTTGTTTCTGTGCGCCACGACCGACCGTGACGGCTTTCGTGTCTGAGAACGTGTTGTCTCCGACGAGGTGTGTCTTCGTCTCGACGAGCGAGTTGCCGTCATTCATGTGACCGAGCGCCCATTCAAGGCGTGCGTTCTCATAGACGACACCACGGCGGTTCATGAACGAGAGGGCCGACTCAGCAAGCTGATCGACGCCACCGAAGACGACTTTCGCGTTCGCGGCTGCGAACACTTCTGTCACGGCGTTGACCGTGTGCGGCTCGTTCGTGTTCGAGAGGAAGCTCTCGACATACGTCACTTCACTGCCTTCGTCCGCGACGATGATCGTGTGGTGATAGAGCGCGCCGTTCGCTTGTTCCATCGTGAAGATGGCTTGGAGCGGGTCTTTCAACTGGACGTTCTTCGGTACGTATAGGAACGCACCACCGTTCATGAGGGCAGCGTTCAACGCAGACAAACGTTCTTCGTCCACGCGGACACCTTCCGTCATGAAGTACTTCTCGACGAGGTCCGGATGTTGTTCCATCGCTTCGTTGATGCCCATGAAGAGGACACCTTCTGGCGTCGCGAGTTCGTTGTAGACGACATGACCGTTGCGTTCAACGAGCACGTTTGTACGGTGGTCTCCAAGAAGTGCTTCGATTTCAGGCGTCAAGCCGTCGTGCTTCGTGAGCTCGACGTCTCCAGAGACGAAGTCCCATTTATCAATCTTGATCTTTTCAACTTTTGGCAAGGCGAGAGTCGGCGCAAGTTCTGCTGCTTCTTTGCGACGGTTGACCATAAATGCCGGTCCACCGAGCGCCTCTGCACGTGCCGCTACTGCTTGTGCATCCAATTCAAATTGTACGGTCATCGTACAGCCTCCTTACGCTTCTGTGTCTACTGTCATTCCAAGATCTTGCTTCACCCAGTCGTAACCTTCTGCTTCGAGTCGTTGTGCAAGCTCTTTGCCACCTGACATGACGATTTTACCGTCCATCATGATGTGAACAAAGTCTGGCTCGATGTAGTTGAGGAGACGTTGATAGTGCGTGATGATCAAGCAGCCGAACTCTTCTGAGCGCATTTCGTTGACGCCTTTGGCGACGACTTTGAGCGCATCGATGTCGAGACCTGAGTCAATTTCATCGAGGATGGCGATGTTCGGTTTAATCATCATCATTTGAAGAATCTCGTTACGTTTTTTCTCTCCGCCTGAGAAGCCTTCGTTCAAATAGCGGTGTGCCATTTCTGAAGGGATTTCGAGGACGTCCATCTTCGCATCGAGTTCACGGATGAACTTCATGAGTGAGATTTCTTGTCCTTCTTCGCGGCGTGAGTTGATTGCTGAACGCAAGAAATCGGCATTCGTGACACCACTGATTTCAGCAGGATACTGCATCGCGAGGAACATTCCGGCTTGCGCGCGCTCGTCAACTTCCATGTCGAGTACGTCTTCGCCGTTCAAATCGACGCTTCCGCCTGTTACTTCATACAATGGATGTCCCATAAGTGCCGATGCGAGTGTAGATTTACCCGTCCCGTTAGGACCCATGATGGCGTGAATTTCGCCACCTTTAATTTCAAGATTAAGACCTTTGACGATCTCTTTTCCTTCGATTGAGACGCGGAGGTCATCAATTTTCATGTGTGGTACGTTAGACATTCGGATACCCCTTCCGTTTTCTCGCCATTTTTGGCGTAGATTAGATATATTCTAATCTTAATCTAGGCAATTTTTTATTTCAAGCGACTCACCTTATTATTCATTCTCAATAAAACTTAAATGTTGAGAATGAGAATATCGGGAAATCAAGACTTTATCCAACTTTTTCCTCGATTAAGGCCAAACTTGTTTTCCGTTCTTTCAAGGCGCCGGCGAAGAAGAAGGCGCCGCAAGCCGTCAACACGGCCAAGCTTCCAAACACTGGCAACGCGGCGTTATCAAACCCATCGAGCAACACCCCGCCGATGACAGGGCCGATCGTCTGACCGAGCGCCGTCAACCCCATCGCCCCGAAATACGTCCCGCGCAGGTGAGCCGGTGCCAATTCGTCCGTCAATACGTCCGTCATCGTGAACATGAGCACCTCACCGATTGTGAAGATGACCATCGCGATGAACAACACCCACGTCTCGGTCGCAAAACCGATGAGCAGGAGCCCCGTAGACAACGTTCCGACGCCGAAAAAGAGTGACTTGATCGGCGACACGCGAATCCCGAAGCGCATGATCGGATATTGGACGATGAGGACGGTGATCGCATTGACCGTCAATAGATAGGCGAACAAACGTGAGCCATCGCTGAAGCCGTCATGGAACGCGATGAACTGCGGCAACGTCGCATTGAACTGACTATAGCCGATGATGGCGAAAATCATCCCGATGATGACGTAGCGGAACGTCTTATCTTGTTGTAACACACGGAACGTCTCCGTCAAGCGCGGCCGGACTTTGACGCCGTCCCCTTCCTCGAACGGATATTTCCGGAACAACGTCGAAATGACAAGACCGTATAACACATAGACGCCCGTGACGACGAAGAAGGCGCTCTTCGCCCCGGTGAGCGACAACACGACCGCGAGCAATGGACCAATCGCCGCCGCGATATTGATTAAAAAGTAGCGGACATTGTAGACGATGACGCGCTGGTCCGGTTGCGTCGTGTCGCTGATGAGCGCGCGGGACGCCGGTTCGAGGAACGACCGTGACACGCCCATAAGTACCGAGAACATGTAAAACCAAAATAATTCCGTCACGAGCGCGAACCCGCTGAACGTGATCGCATTCAAGGCGATCCCGATGAGCATCAACTGTTTGCGCCCATAGCGGTCAGACAGCGTGCCCCCAAAAAAGCTCATGAATAACCCCGATAACGCCGAGATGGCGAACACCGTCCCGATGACACTCGCCGAGAAGCCAAGCGTCGCAAGATAAATCGCAAAAAACGGCATAACAAAAAATGTCGACAGCCGGGCAAAAAATGTACCAAATAAGACACCCAGCGTCAGCGGATGAATGTGTCGTATGTTCATCCGGATCCCCCCTTTTTCTACATATATGTAGTGTACTTCTATTGGTGCGTCAAAACTACTCCAAACAAAAAAGGCCCGGGATGTCCCGAGCCTTGACGACAATTATTGTTTGACCGGTACGACTGCACCTTTGTATTCGTCCAAGATCCACTGTTGTGTCTCTTCTGATGTGAGGACTTCAAGGAGTGCCTTGACGCGCTCGTCGTCTTCGTCGCCTTCACGTGTGACGATCAAGTTGACGTAAGGTGAGTCTTCGCCTTCGAGGGCGATCGCGTCTTCGAGCGGGTTGAGGCCGGCATCGATCGCGTAGTTCGTGTTGATGAGGACCGCGTCCCCTTCACCGTTGTTGAACGCTTGCGGGAGAAGTGCCGCTTCAACGTCCGTCTTGAACTCCAAATTTTTCGGATTGTCGACGATGTCTGAAACCGTCGCGTCCGTCGTCTTGCCTTCTGCGAGCGTGAGTAAGCCTTCTGATTGGAGCATCGTGAGGATTCGTCCGTGGTCAGCGACTGACGAACTCATGATGATTTCAGCGCCTTCTGGCAGCTCATCGAGTGATTTGTAGTCTTGTGAGTAGACACCAATCGGCTCGATGTGGACGCCGCCGGCTGATGCGAATTTGTAGTCTTTATTCTCAGCCATTTGCGACTCGAGGTACGGCTCGTGTTGGAAGTAGTTTGCGTCGAGTTCGCCGTCCGCGAGCGTTTTGTTCGGGAGGACGTAGTCTTGGAACTTCTTGATTTCGAGCGTATAGCCCTTCTCTTCGTAGTCGTCTTGAATGTGCTCTAAAATCTCAGCGTGCGGGACGTTTGACGCACCGACGACGAGCGTCTTGTCATCGCCCGAACCTGATTCTGAATCTCCGCCGCAAGCTGCGAGAATCGTGAGTGCTGAAGCTGCTGTCAATCCGAGTACTGTTTTCCATGATTTCATTATAAAACCCCTCCAAATTTTCTATTTAGATCAAGCGGAACGCTTGTCAATTACTGATACGAGTCGATCGCCGATGAACTGGATGACGAAGACGATAACCAAGATTAAGACGGTCGCGACGAACGTGACGTCACTCTGTGAGCGCTGGAACCCTTCGAGGAACGCCAAGTTCCCGAGTCCCCCGCCCCCGACGACCCCTGCCATCGCCGTATAACCGACGATGGCGACGATCGTGACCGTGATGCCTGACACGATGGCCGGCAATGCTTCTGGGAACAACACTTTATAGACGATTTGCCATTTTGTCGCACCCATCGATTCAGCCGCCTCGATGACGCCGCGGTCGACTTCGCGAAGGGCGAGCTCGACCATCCGCGCATAGAACGGAGCCGCACCGATGATGAGCGCCGGCAACGCTGCCGTCGATCCGAGCATCGTCCCGACGACGAGTAACGTGAACGGGATGAGCAAGATGATCAAAATGATGAACGGGATCGACCGGAACACGTTGACGATTGCGCTGATGACCGTGTAAATCGGACGGTTTTTCATCATGAGCGGTTCGTTCGTGACGTATAAGAGCATCCCGAGGGCGAGACCGATGACGAACGTCGCGGCTCCGGCGACGAGCGTCATATAGAGCGTCTCCCACGTCTGTTCTAACATGACTTGCCAATCTACATTAGGAAACATCGCTTTCTACCTCCACTTCCACTGCCTGTGATCGGATTGAGGCGATGGCCCGCTCGACTTCAGCCGGCTCTCCAATCAATTGGATGAATAATGTCCCGAGGGCACCGACTTGTGACTGCGTCACGTTCCCGCCAATGATGTTGAAGCCGATGTCATGTTGCTTCAACACTTCTGACAGAATCGGTTGCTCGGCCGTCTCGTTCAAGAATTTGAGCTTGACGATTTGACCGCTCGGATAACGCGCTTTCAAGTGCTCGAACGTGAGCGACATGTCTTCGACCGCGCCGATCTGTTTGACGAACTCTTTCGTGATCGGCTGTTCCGGATGTTGGAACACCTCGGCGACTTGTCCGGTCTCGACGACCTTCCCGGCCTCCATGACGGCGACGCGGTGGCAAATCTTTTGGATGACGTGCATCTCATGGGTGATGAGGACGATCGTCAATCCGAGCTTTTTATTGATGCTGACGAGCAGTTCGAGAATCGAATCGGTCGTCTTCGGGTCGAGTGCGCTCGTCGCTTCATCGCAGAGGAGCACTTCTGGATTCGTAGCGAGCGCACGGGCTATCCCGACTCGCTGCTTTTGACCGCCCGATAGTTGCGACGGATAGCTGTCTTCCCGTCCGCCTAAGCCGACGAGTTCGACAAGTTCTTGGACGCGGCGTTTGCGTTCGCTGGCCGGTACCCCGATGAGCTCGAGCGGGAAGCTGATGTTCTCAGCGACCGTGCGCGACCATAATAGGTTGAAGTGTTGGAACACCATCGAGACGTTTTTACGTACCCCGCGTAGTTCCTTAGGCGTGAGCTTCGTCAGCTCGCTGCCGGCGACCACGATTTCACCGCTAGACGGTGCCTCGAGTCGGTTGAGCAAGCGGATGAGCGTCGACTTCCCCGCCCCTGAATATCCGATTATTCCAAAAATTTCGCCGCTTTCGATGGTAAGCGACACATCATCGACCGCCTGGACCCGACCGTTTTTCGTATCGAACCATTTGGCCACATTGCGTAGTTGAATCAATCCATTTCCCTCCTGACAACAAAAAAAGTACGCACGTTTGAGCAAACGTGCGTACTTTATCGGTACGGACAACGATTGCTCTCATCTTCCAAGGTTTACACCTTGCTGGAATTAGCACCATTTCGGATTGCTCCGCGGTTGCTGGGCGTCATAGGGCCAGTCCCTCAGCCTCTCTTGATAAGAGTGGTTGCGTATTTGATTAGCTTTATCATAGCGACACATTATTTTCATGTCAAACTATTTTTTTCAGACAAATTAAAAAAAGGTGCCATCCGAGGATGACACAGAACGTAGCACCTTGAGTCACTGAAGGACAACCCATAGATGAACCTCTTTTGCCCGATCAGAGCATTCATCCTTATATGGGGGATTTTTACCCGATCATCACTCGGTCTTCGAACGGACCATGCAATTACGCGACCGGTGCCCCGACGCTTGATTTTTTTGGGGGACAATCGAAGGGAAGGTCCACCTGAAATCGCGTAAGCTCATGCAACGGTTGTTCGAAAACGTCTTGCTGACGGGAAAATCTCGACCTATGTTGTGTTCAAGTAAGATGTTGTAATGAATATATCATTCGTGAACTTTCTGTGTCAACTGATTATTTAAAATTTTCAGATTATTCTAATCATCCTATCTCATTTGACGAAAGATAGGACGTGCTGGACGTTTTGAAACGCATACAAACGATCGCGAACTTGGCCATTTTCCAGCTTCAATAGCGCCGGGACGCTCATGACTTGATACGCCTCGAGCTCGTTCGGGATAAAGTTGGCATCGCGCTTTTCAATCTGGAGTTCGGGGTCGACGGCCTCGACGACCGAGAGCATCCGCTCGGCCACGGCGCATGTACCGCACATCGGGGCGTATATATATAAGAATCCGTCAGTAATCATTGTTCTCACCTCTCCTCTAAGTATATGAATCCGGACCGGTCGGTTCAAAAGTTGTGCTCAAATGGAAAATTCTGAACATTTCAACATTTTATATTGACGCTTGCTAGAAAGAGGCATAGTATGGTCATTAACTTTATTGCTTTTGTACATAACAGCATACCAGTAGAAAAGGACAGGTGAATCCCCAATGACGGAAGAGAAGCTTACCAGAAAACAGTTTTTGATGAACGTCTTGAACGGCCTCAGTCTTGCCATCCTCATCGCCCTCATCCCGAGCGCCTTGCTCGGTGAATTAACGAAAGCCATCTTACCTTATGTTCCGTCACTGCAGTTCATCTTAGATGCAACGACAATCGCGATGCGTCTCTTACCGGTCATCATCGGTGTCGCCGTCGCCATGCAGTTCGGACGCTCGGCACTCGAGGCCGGCACGATCGGCATCGCGACCCAAGTCGGGAGCGGCGCCATCCGCATCGAAGAAGGGGCGTTCATCATGGCTGGAATCGGTGACGTCATCACGGCCGGTGTGACGGCCGCTCTCGCGACGTTCCTCGTCATGCAGTTGTCGCCACGCTTGAAGACATACACGGTACTCGTCTTACCGATGACGGTCATCGTCGTCGCCGGAGGGATCGGGGCGTTCCTGCTCACTTACATCTCACAAATCACCACATACGTCGGGACGATCATTATGACGATGACGGAACTGCAGCCCATCGTGATGGGTATGTTGATCGCGATGGCGTTCTCGCTCATCATCGTCTCGCCGATCTCGACGGTCGGCATCGCCACAGCGATCAGTCTGTCTGGTGTCGCGGCCGGGGCCGCCAACTTAGGGGTCGTCGCCGCCGGTTTCGGTCTCGCCATCGCCGGCTGGCAGATGAACGCGACCGGAACGTCGATCGCCCACTTCCTCGGGTCACCGAAGATTCAAATGGCGAACTTCGTCCGTCGTCCAATCATGATGTTGCCCGTGCTCGCCAATGCGGCCATCCTCGGAGCGCTCGCAGGCATCCTTCGTATCGAAGGGACGCCGATCAGTGCCGGTTTCGGCGTCTCCGGCCTCATCGGGCCAATCAACGCCTTGCATTTGATGCCGGGGGGCTTCGCGCTCTGGAACGTCATGCTCGTCATCGTCTTGTTCGGACTCATCCCGGTGACGCTCGGAATCATCTTCTACCGCCTGTTCAACCGGACGTCGCTCATCCAGCCTGATCATTACCGCCTCGATTTCGAATGAACAAAAAAGCCCGGCTTCTCGTGAAGAGAAACCGGGTTTTGTTTAGCCTTGAATCATCGCTTCGTATTCTTCGGCTGACATGAGTTTGTCGACGTCTGACGCGTCGTTCAACTCGACTTCGATCATCCAAGCGCCTTCGAACGGTGCTTCGTTGACGAGTTCTGGTGAATCGGCGAGTGATTCGTTCACCGCTGTGATTTTCCCAGAGATTGGAGCGTACAACTCTGACACGGTTTTGACCGACTCGACCGAACCGAACGGCTCATCAAGTAAAATCGTGCCGCCGACTTCAGGAAGTTCGACAAAGACGATATCCCCTAGTTCGCTTTGTGCGAAATCCGTGATCCCGATGCGGGCCACGCTTCCGTTCACTTCAACCCATTCGTGCTCTTTTGAATAACGTAGATTGGCAGGTACTTTGCTCATCTTAACTTCCCCCTCAAATGAATTAGACTCACACGAGTATTATAGCACTTCGCCCCAAACGTCTGTAAACGACTTTTCTGAAAATCCGACAGTTGATTTTTGACCATCTGTCACGATTGGACGCTTTAAAAGCATACCATTGCTCGCGAGAAGCTCGAGTTGTTCGTCTTCTGATAGATTTGGCAGTTGATCTTTGATGCCTTCATTTCGATATACTTGGCCGCTCGTATTGAAGAATTTTTTGAGCGGGAGACCCGACTGTTTCCATAGCTCAGTCAACTCGTCTTTCGACGGCGTCGCCTCGACGATATGGATATATGTATAGTCGATGCCGTTCTCTTTCAACCACTTCTCTGCTTTTTTACACGTACTGCATGGCGGATAGCCATATAGTGTCACCATGTTCATCACCTCTCCTGTTACTGTAGCATATTCCGATTCGTCGGTTCACGTTTCAAGCAAGCGCACAATCTCTTGCTTGAGCGCCGGATTGACCGAGTGGTGCGCTTCGATGTGGCGGAGGATGGCTGCGGCCGCCTCGACCGATTTTCCGTAACCGGGTAACCACTCCTGTAGACGTGCGACGAGCTCCGGATGTGTCCCTTCGACCCGTCGCGTCGGGTTAAACGGGTCGCTCGTCTCCCCGTACGCAATTAACACGTTGTTGACAGCCGCGACTTGAATGAGTTCAAAGCCCGCAAGTCGCTCGCCACGTCGCTCCCGGAGCAAGCCGACGTATAGGTTCGTCAGCGCCTCTTCATAGCAATACGTGGCGTCAGGGACGTCTGTGACGACGTTAGGCGTCGCGAAGGCGTGGAGCGCTTCGTCCCGCTCCCAGACGACACGGCCTGGCGTGTAGGCGATGCCAGGCATCTCAACGACTTCAAACACGGCGAACTCGGCGTAAATGCCGTCCTCATACATGACCTTATGTCCGTCTTTCGTGTTTTGGAACTGATACGCCAGCGGCTCGACGGCGAGCCAATCCAAATTGTCGATAAAGCGGGCCTTATGTCCGTCCTCGACGATCAAAAAGAAATCGAGGTCCGAATAGTCGTCGAGCCGGTTCGTCTCGAGCCCGATCGAACCGAGCGCGAGGAGCATGAGCGTCCCATCATGCTCTGCGACTGAGCGGCCAATCGCATCCATCCGTTCTAACAATGCCTTACGTCTCATCTACTTCGCCTCCTTCCGTCCATTGTACGGTGTCGGCAAGGCAAAAAGAAAGGGCCGACCGCGTCCGGTCCACCCTTTCTCTCGCTTGCTTACACGATAAACTTGTTCGCTTTGATGAGGCTCGCTGCGACTTCGCGTTTCGTGCCGATGACGTTGATTGGCTGATAACGGCTGAACTTCTTCATCGCCGACAAGAGCATGCGCTGCTCGTCGCCCGATGCGGCCGCGTACAACACTTCTTTCGCCATGAGTTCGACTTGCTTGAACACTTGCTCGGCGAAGATTTCGGTATAGCGGACTTTCTGTCCGTTCTTCTCAACGCCTGTGCGGGCGATGGCTTTATCCGTCCGCGCGATGGCCGCTTCAAGCGCATAGATGGCGCTGATGATGTCGGCGATCTTCGCGAGAATCTCTTGCTCATTCTGAAGGTCTTGCTGATATTTCTGGACGGCCGTTCCGGCGATCATCAAGTTGATTTTCTTCATGTTCGACAGAAGCATCTTCTCGCGTGCGAGCGGTGAGCCGTCGAGCTCTTGCGGCATGTAGCTCATGAGCTCTTTTTGGAGTTTCTGTGCTTCGGCGAGGAGTGGCAAGTCGCCTTTCATCGCTTTCTTGAGGAGCGTGCCCGGCACGATCAAGCGGTTGATCTCGTTCGTCCCTTCGAAGATCCGGTTGATGCGTGAGTCACGGTACAAGTTCTCGACTTCATATTCGGTCATGAAGCCGTAGCCGCCGTGGATTTGGACCGCTTCGTCGACGACGTAGTCGAACGTCTCCGAGGCGAACACCTTGTTCAATGAACATTCAATCGCATACTCAGCGATCGCTTGGGCGACTTTCGAGCCGTCACGCATGTTGTCGTCGCCGAGGGCGTCGAGGCTGTCTTGGAACAGACCGCCCGTCCGGTAGACCGAACTCTCCATCGCATAGATGTTCGCGGCCATCGTCGCGAGTTTCTCTTGGATGAGCGGGAACTGGCTGATCGGCGTCTTGAACTGTTTACGTTCGTTCGCGTACTGGACCGAGAGATCGAACGCACGTTTCGACGAACCGACCGCACCGACCGCGAGTTTGTAACGACCGACGTTCAAGATGTTGAAGGCGATGACGTGCCCTTTGCCGATTTCTCCGAGGAGGTTGTCGACTGGGACTTCGACGTCTTCTAAGATGAGCGTCCGTGTCGATGAGCCTTTGATGCCCATCTTCTGTTCTTCGGCCCCTGTCGAGACCCCGTTGAAGTCACGCTCGACGATGAAGGCGCTGAACTTGTCGCCGTCGATTTTCGCGTAGACGACGAACACGTTCGCGAAACCGGCGTTCGTGATCCATTGCTTCTCCCCGTTCAACACGTAGTGCGTGCCAGCCTCGTTCAAGACGGCCGTCGCTTTCGCACCGAGCGCGTCCGAGCCTGAGCCTGGCTCTGTGAGGGCGTACGCCGCGATCCATTCTCCGGTCGCGAGTTTCGGCAAGTACTTATGCTTTTGCTCTTCCGTCCCGAAGAAGACGATCGGGAGTGTCCCAATCCCAACGTGGGCGCCGTAGCTGAGGGCGAATGAACGTGCCTTGGCGAACCGCTCCGTGATGATCGATGACGAGATCTTATCAAGCTGATAACCGCCGTACTCTTCTGGCACGTCCGCGCCGAGGAGACCGAGCTCGCCCGCTTCTTTCAACAATTCGACCGAGAGATCGAACTCATGTTTCTCGATGCGTCCAAGGACTGGCATGACACGGTCGTCGACGAAGCTCGCCGTCGTGTCGCCAATCATCTTGTGCTCATCTGAGAAGTCTTCCGGTGTGAACAAACGATCCGCGTCGAGTGCGTCGATGACGAAGCTACCGCCTTTAATCAATTCGTGTTCTGTACGTTCCATTGTCAATTCCCCCTTATAGTAATTCGAAGACGCCAGCAGCACCCATACCGCCACCGATGCACATCGTCACAACCCCATACTTTTCATTGCGTCGTTTCATCTCATGCAAGATCGAGACCGCGAGTTTCGCGCCCGTGCAACCGAGCGGATGCCCGAGAGCGATCGCGCCGCCGTTGACGTTCACTTTCGACGGATCGATCCCGAGTTCACGGATGACGCCGAGCGATTGGCTCGCGAACGCCTCGTTCAGTTCAAACAATCCGACTTCTTCCAACTTCACGCCGGCCATCTCGAGTGCTTTCGGGATGGCGACGACCGGGCCGATCCCCATCACTTCCGGACGGACACCGCCGACCGCGAACGAAAGGAATTTTGCCATCGGTTTCAAGCCTTGACGTTCGGCTTCTTCGCGCTCCATGACGAGCACGGCTGCCGCGCCATCGGACACTTGTGACGCGTTCCCCGCCGTCACCGAGCCTTTGATCTTGAATGCCGGGCGCAGTTTACCGAGCGCCTCGAGCGTCGAGTCGGCACGGACGCCTTCGTCATGTTTGACGACGAGTTCACGTTCCGCGACTTTCCCGTCTTCGCCGAGCACGTGCTCGACGACCGTGACCGGGACGATCTCTTCTTCGAACTTGCCGCCAGCGATCGCTGCCGCCGCTTTTTGGTGGCTGTCGATGGCGAACAGGTCTTGGTCTTCGCGCGAGATGTTATATTCGGCCGCGACACGTTCTGCCGTGTGGCCCATGCTCATATAGTATTCCGGAGCCGTCTCCATGATCGTCGGGTTCGGACGGATGACGTGGCCGCCCATTGGGACAAGGCTCATCGATTCCATACCTCCGGCGATGACCGCCGTCGCTTGACCGATCATGATTTTCGCTGCCGCGTCGGCGATCGCTTGAAGGCCGGACGAGCAATATCGGTTGATCGTGATGGCCGGTACTTCGTGCGACAAGCCACCTCGTACGGCCGCGTAACGGGCGATGTTCATCCCTTGTTCCGCTTCCGGCATGGCGCACCCCATGATGACGTCGTCGATCGGTCCCGTGTAGCCAGACCGCTCGAGCGTCGCTTTAATCGCGTGACCCGCGAGTTCGTCCGAGCGAACGTTTCGGAACGAACCGCGTTTTGCTTTTCCGACCGGCGTCCGTGCGCCGGCCACGATGACTGCTTCTCTCATCTGTTAAGTCCCCCTTTTGTCAGTTCCGAAGTGGTTTGCCTTTGACGAGCATATGTTGCATCCGTTGCTGCGATTTCGGTTCCCCGATGAGGCTTAGGAACGCCTCGCGCTCGATGTCGAGGAAGTACTGCTCGTCGACCATCGTGCCGTATGCCAAATCGCCGCCGCTGATGACGTGGGCAAGTTTTTTCGCGATCTTCAAATCGTGTTCAGAGATATAGCCACCGTAGAACATCTCGTACGCCGCGAGTTCGAGTGTCGCTTTCCCCGTTTGACCGACGACCGGCAACTTCTCACGAACCGGTGCCGTGTAGCCGTCAGCGAGACCGAGCACCGTCTGTTTCGCGTCGAACGTCAAGTGGTCGCGGTTCATCGAGATGCCGTCGACCGGACGGTGATAGCCGAGCGCTTTCGCGTCATAGGCCGACTTCGATACTTTCGCCATGGCGATATTCTCGAACGTCTGTTGCGCCGCTTTCTCGATGTTTTGCATCGACTTCGGTGTCTGCTCGAGGAGGCGACGATACGTGTTGAGGTTTCCGCCCCCACCTGGGATGAGGCCGACGCCGACTTCGACGAGACCCATATACGTCTCGAGCGCCGCCTGCATGCGTGCGGCCGGCAAGCTGATTTCGGTTCCGCCGCCGAGCGTCATGCCGTAAGGTGCGACGACGACCGGGCGACCCGCGTAGCGAATCTTCTGGACGACTTGTTGGAACTTGTTGATGATCCAATCGAGCTCGTACCAGTTCTCGTCTTCCGCTTCCATGAGCATCATCGCGAGGTTGGCACCGACACAGAAGTTCTTACCATCGTTGGCGAGGACGAGTCCTTTGAAGTCGGTCTCGACGAGGTCGATCGACTGTTCAATCATCTGCATGATGTCGACACCGATCGCATTGTTCGGTGACGTGAACTCGAGGGCGACGACGTCGTCTCCGATATCGATGAGGCGGGCCCCACCGTTCTCGAGCACGATCCCGTTCGACTTGGCGAGCGGGGCGAGTTTCACTTCTTTCGGGTTGACGGTCTTCTCAACGTACGTCTGTGACGCTTGGTCGTAATACTGGTCTCCCTTATAGAACGATGTGTGTCCGGCAGCGAGCATCTCATCGATCCACGCCGGGACGTCATAGCCTTCCGCTTTCATGCGGGCGACCGACTTCTCGACACCGAGTGCGTCCCATGTCTCGAACGGTCCGAACTTCCAGCCGAAGCCCCACTTCATCGCGTCATCGATGGCGACGATCGAATCACTGATCTCGCCTGTGAGACGAGCCGAGTAGACGAGCGTCTTCGCCGTGACCGGCCAGAGCAGTTGTCCGATGCGTCCTTTGTTCAAGATGGCGCCTTTCAGCTTCGCTTTCGAACCTGGGAGCGATTTGATTTGGTCGAGCTCCGGTCCTGTAATCGCTTTCAATTGTTCGTATTCGAACGTCTCGAGATTCAGTTCCTGGATGACTTTTCCGTCTTTCTTGTAGAAGCCTTGTCCGGCCTTTTGACCGATCCATCCCTTCTCGACGAGCGTCTTCATTTCAGCAGGGACGTTGAACGTATCCTTCTCTTCACCGGCGTCGAGCGTCTCATAGACATTTCCGGCGACGTGGACGAACGTGTCGATGCCGACGACGTCGAGCGTGCGGAATGTCGCCGATTTTGGCCGGCCGATGAGCGGTCCGGTGATCGAGTCCATCTCGCCGATCGAGGCGTTCTGCTTGAGCATCTCTTCGAACGTGACGAGGAGTCCGTACGTGCCGATGCGGTTCCCGATGAAGTTCGGTGTGTCTTTCGCTTCGACGACGCCTTTCCCGAGACGGTCCTCAGCAAAGCGGGCCATGAAATCGATGACCGGGCGTGCCGTCTTCTCCGTCGGGATGAGTTCGAGCAATTTCAAATAGCGCGGTGGGTTGAAGAAGTGTGTTCCGAGGAAACGTGCCTTCAAGCCTTCCGGCAATACGCTCGCCATCGCCTCGATCGAGATACCCGACGTGTTCGAGCTGAGAATCGCGTCTTCACGGATGTAAGGTGCGATTTTTTCGAACAGTTGCTGCTTCACATCGAGCCGTTCGACGACGACTTCGATGACCCAGTCCGCTTCCTTCAAGCGCTCGAGATCATCTTCTAAGTTCCCCACGTCGATGAAGTTCAAGTGCTCCGCTGTCGCGAGCGGTGCCGGGTTTTGTTTCAATAGCTTTTGACGGTTCTCAGAAGCGATGCGGTTCCGTACTTGTGGCGACTCGAGCGTGAGCCCTTTCGCTTCTTCTTTCGCCGTCAATTCACGTGGTACGATGTCGAGCATGAGCGAACGAATCCCCGCGTTCGCCAAGTGAGCCGCAATCCCCGCCCCCATTACTCCTGAACCGATGACGACCGCAAAACGAATGTTGCTCGTCAAACGGAGGTCGGCTGATTGTTCGATGTGACTCGTCATATTGTTCCCCCCTCAATGAGAATGAATAGTGATTCATTTCAAGCGTAAAAAAAATCGCAATCACCATCGTGTTTACTCTTCTATCATAAATGAATGACAATTCATTCGCAAGCGTTCATTTTTCAAATTCGTTCCAATTTCACCGAGGACGATTTATTTTTCGGTGACTGTGGTATAGACACAAAGAGTCAATTTTAGAAAGGGGAATGTATTCATGAGTGATAATCGTTTAAACACAATGGGGAACCGACAGGATTTTGAATCGTTCAAGAAAGACGGCCAAGAACAAGCCCATCAACCGGGAATCGATTCGAAGATGGAGCCGTACCCGATCTATGAACGTAAAGGATATAAAGGAAGCGATAAACTGAAAGATAAAGTCGCCATCATCACGGGCGGTGACTCCGGCATCGGGAAATCGGTCGCCATCTTCTTCGCCCACGAAGGCGCGAATACGGTCATCGTCTATAAAGACCAAAACGAGCTCGAGGACGCCGAGGCGACGAAAGAACGCATCGAAGAACTCGGTCAAGCTTGTCTATTGCTGCAAGGTGACCTCGGCGACTCGGCTTTCTGCCAAGACGTCGTCAAACAGACGCTCGAGACGTTCGGCCATTTGGACATCCTCGTCAATAACGCCGCCGAGCAGCATCCGCAGGAGTCGCTCCTCGATATCTCGGACGACCAGCTCGAGCAGACGTTCCGGACGAACATCTTCAGCATGTTCTATTTGACGAAAGCCGCCCTCCCGTACTTGAACGAAGGCGCAAGCATCATCAACACGACGTCGATCACAGCGTACGAAGGTAACGATCAATTGATCGACTACGCATCGACGAAAGGTGCGATCACGGCCTTCACGCGTTCGCTCGCCAAGAACTTGGCCGAGAAGAAGATTCGCGTCAACGGCGTCGCACCAGGTCCGATTTGGACACCGCTCATCCCAGCGACGTTCTCAGCGGAAAAAGTCGCCTCGTTCGGTGACTCGGCTGAGATGAAACGTCCGGGCCAACCAGCGGAACTCGCCCCGGCTTACGTCTATCTCGCAAGTGACGACTCGACGTACGTCAGCGGACAGGTCATGCACGTCAACGGTGGGACGGTCATCAACGGATGATTTTGTAAGATGGCCCAGTGTTCAGTCACTGGGTCTTTTTGTTGGGAAAATAATCCATCCTATGTTAGCGTTATTGCATGCGTCAACCTGTCATTTAGACGAAAGAAAGGAGCCAATGATGGATGATTCATTATCGATTGACACAAGATGATTTTTTCACGTTACAAAAGAACTTCATCAAAAACTCGGTTCCCGATAAACGAAAATCTATACTTGTCACGCTCATACTCATGTTACTGACCGCCTTTTACGGATTTGCCCTCGCGATTGTCTTGTTACCGCAAACGCTCTCCGCCCCTGTCATCCTCGCACTCGCCGCCAGTGCCGCTGTGGTCCCGGCGCTGCTCTTATTCCCGCTCTTCAAGAAAGTGTATTTCACGATGAGGTTGAGACAGTTGCGATCCATACTTCGACAGGACTCGAAATGGCCACGTGATGTCACTTTGTCAATCCATGAGAACGGGATTGAAGTCAATTCGCTCCACAATGCCGTCAACAAACGGGTTCAAGTCGCGTGGGAAGCGATTGAACGAGTGAACGAGGACGAGACCCATCACTATATATTTATTGAAGCGGCGGAAGCGATTATCGTCCCGAAACAAAACCAGATGCTCAACGAGACGGAGCGAATTCGAATGAATGATCTGCTACAAAAACACTTAGGCATCACACTCTAAGCGACAAAGTTCTTCTTCAATCAGCACGTATTTATGACGAATCTCAAAGGAGTGGATGCAATGGTCACCACCTATCAACTGACGCTTGACGATTTTTTAGCTTTCCAAAACGACATGATTCACCATTCCAATCAATATAAACGAGCTCGCGGCGTATGGTTGAAATATATGAATCTCCCGCTATTCGCTCTCGGGTATGCGGCTGCATTCTTCCTCGTACCGCACCCCGATTCGATCGGCTTATCTTTACTCATCACAGTCGGAATCGGGCTATTGTTCGCGCTATTACTTAGACCGCTGCTAAAGGACTTGCATGCCCCGCTCGCCCTTTGGCAAACCCGTCGTGCCCTCAACAAACAGGACACTTGGCCAAAAGACGTCACGCTCCAGCTTTCTGACACGACCGTCGAGATGCATGCCGTTCGTGGCAACGTCCACCGAACGACGCAAGTCCCATGGACATCCATTCTCAAAGTGAACGAGAACGAGACGCATCGCTTCCTCTATTACGAAGAGGATGAGGCGTTAATCATCCCGAAGGTGAAAGACGGAGTCACGGAAGTCGAACAAAGTGAAATCGAGCGAATCCTCGACAAACATATGAACACAGAAAAGCACACGAGTTCACGTTGAACTCGTGTGCTTGTTTCATTTCTTGACCATCCCTTTTAAGACGAACGCGACGTTCGCCGGACGTTCTGCGAGGCGGCGCATGAAGTAGCCGTACCAATCACGGCCGTATGGCACGTAGACACGGACTTTATAGCCTTGACGGACGAGCTCAAGTTGACGCTCGACCCGGATGCCGTACAGCATTTGGAACTCGAACTGGTCGAGTGGGATGTTGTTCAGTTTCACATGTTCGATGACCGCATCGATCATATGGTCGTCATGTGTTGCGATAGAGGCGTAGTTCCCGTTCGCCAGATGGAGTTTGACGAGCTTCAAGTAGTTGTGGTCGACGTCTTCTTTCTCCGGGAAAGCGACCGTCGCCGGTTCCTTGTAAGCCCCTTTGACGATACGAAGGTTCGGTTTGAGCGGCGCGAGATGATTGATGTCATCTTCCGAGCGGTACAAGTATGACTGGATGACCGTCCCCAGGCCCTCAAAGTCCGTTTTCAATTTCTTGAACAAGTCGAGCGTCTTCTCGCAACGTGCCTCATCTTCCATATCGATGGCGACGAACACACCGACTTCTTTCGCCGTCGTCAAGATTTGACGCATGTTGTCTTCGATCAACTCGTCCAAGATATCGAATCCGAGCGACGTCAGCTTGAGCGACATGTACGCGTCAAGCTTCTCTTCCGCCATGATTTCGATGGCACGAATGATTTCATCCCGATTTTGGTTCGCTTCTGCGACCGTCGTGATGAATTCCCCTAAGTGGTCGACCGTGACCGATAATCCTTTCGCGTTCAACTCACGAATCGTCGGCACCGACGTCTTGAAATCTTCCCCCGCCACAAAGCGCGAAGCCCCGAACCGAAGCCCGTATTTTTTAGCCAAACTGTTGAGTGTTTTGTTTTGAGACATGTAGATAAATCCATCGCGCAACACTTTTTCCATCTGATTTTCCCCCTTACGTTTACACCCATCTATCTCTATGACGATGTCTGAAATTATTATGACATACAAACGTCCATTCGTCTGTAATTTTGTAATCGTTTTCACCGATTCATTTCCTTAGATTTAGAAAAAAACAGACGCCCCGTGGGACGTCTATTTTACAGGCTCGTATTCGGTGCCACATAGAGCAAAATACTGAGGAAAACGAGCACACTTCCAGCGAGGACGAACATATGCCAAATCGCATGGTTGAACGGCAGTTTCTGCCACATGTAAAAGACGATCCCGACCGAATAGGCGATCCCTCCGGCGAGGAGCAACATGAACCCGTTATGTCCGATGGATTCATACAGCGGGCGCACGACGATGATACAAATCCAGCCGAGCGCGAGATACGTCACGTTCGATACCCACATGTACTTCCCGGTCGAGAACAGCTTCCAAATGATACCGAGAATCGCGACGCCCCAGACGATTCCGAACAACATCCAGCCGAGCTTCCCGTGGAGTGACACGAGCGCGAACGGCGTATAGCTACCCGCAATCAAGAAGTAAATCCCGGCATGGTCGAACACTTGGAGCACGCGTTTCGCCCGTGGATGTGGAATCGCATGCATGAGTGTCGAGAACAGGTACAGCAAAATCATCGATACCCCGAACACGCTCACGGCGATGACGTTCCACGTGCTCCCCGTCTCGGTCGCCGTGTTCACGAGCAAGACGAGCGCGACGATGCTGAAGATGACCCCGAGGCCATGGGTGATGGCGCTCGCAATCTCTTCCCCGAGCGTGTCGGCATGGAGCATGTCTTTTAGCTTCTCTTGATCCATTCAGGTCCCACCTTTCAAATCTATTCCTCTAGTATGGTCATTTCCCGATTTTGTTGCAAACAAAAACATGGGTCGAAACGACCCATGTCTGTGAATTATGCGACATCCTTCACCGGGACGTCACATTCCATGTTTTGTGCCCGCATCGCTTTGGCGCGCATGTGGAACAAGACGAGCAACGTGATCGTCCCGATCGTGGCGATGACGTACGGGATGACCCCATCCATCTTGAAGCCGATCGGTGCCGTCAAAATGTAGAACCAAACGGCGTACAACATGAACGTGCCCGGAATGAGCGCGATATAGTGGTTGCGCCCTTTGATGTAGAGGTACATCGCCCCGACGAACAAGGCGATGACCGCCGTCGTCTGGTTGGCCCAGTTGAAGTATTGCCAGAGCATCTGGAAGTCCATGTTCGTGAGCACGTATGAGATCGCGAAGAGCGGGAGCGCGATCCACAGGCGTGACGAGAACTTCTTCTGCGCGACTTTCATATAGTCGGCGATGATCATCCGAGCGCTACGGAACGCCGTGTCGCCCGATGTGATCGGCAAGACGATGACACCGAGGATGGCGAGCGTGCCGCCGATGCTGCCGAGCATGAGCGTCGCCACTTCTTGGACGACAAGTGCCGGCGTACCGGTTTGAATCAATCCGAGCAATTCGCCTGGCTCGAAGATGGCCATGGCGGCCCCGGCCCAAATCATGGCGATGACCGCTTCGACAATCATCATGCCGTAGAAGATTTCACGGCCGTTGCTCTCTTTCATCGTCGTCCGCGAGATGATCGGCGACTGCGTGGCGTGGAAACCAGACAACGCTCCACACGAGATCGTGAAGAAGAGGAGTGGCCAAATCGGCAAGCCGTCCGGATGCATGTTCGTGAGTGTCATCTCTGGAATCTGGTAGCCCTGTGCGAACAGACTGACGGCAATCCCGACGGCGCTGATCATGAGGAGCGCCCCAAAGAACGGGTAGATGCGTCCGATGATCTTATCGACCGGAAGGAGCGTCGCCAAGATGTAGTACGCGAACACGGCGAAGATGACGATCGTGAGTGTCGTCGCATTGCCGTCGAACAAGTTGTTGATCATGTTACTCGGCGACGTGACGAACACCGTCCCGACCAAGAGCAAGAGAAGCAGGGCGAACCCGTTGACGACGTGGCGGAGCGAGCGGCCGAGGAACTTCTCGGCGAGCTGCGGCAAGTGCGCCCCGTTGTTCCGAAGTGAGATCATGCCCGTCAAATAGTCGTGTACCGCTCCAGCGAAAATCGATCCGAAGACGATCCACAGGAACGCGACCGGTCCGTAGAGCGCCCCCATGATTGGGCCAAAAATCGGGCCGACTCCGGCGATGTTCAACAGTTGAATCATCGAGTTCCGTTTTTTCCCCATCGGCACGTAGTCGATGCCGTCCTGTGACGCGTAGGCAGGTGTCGTCCGCTCTTCCTTGATGCCGAACGTCTTCTCGACGTAGCTGCCGTACACTTTGTACCCGACGAATAGAATCGCCAAGGCGATAAAGAATGTAATCATGTGTGCTGTCCCCTTTTGAACGTATGTAGCCGGTCCCCACCGGCCCCGAAAAAAATGAATCCCGTTGTTTTACACATATAATGTAAACGCTTACGTGATTGATTATACAGCAGTTCCCCTTTTTTCGTAAGAGGTTTCGTTCACTTTTTTGACACTTTTTCGAGCGCGCAAAAACGGCGCCCTGTTGGGACGCCGTCTCGGTTGAATCGCTTATTTCAATGCGAACTTCGCTTGTTTCGCACTTGCGCCTGTGTAGTCGCTCGCGATGACCGCGTAGCTTCCTTTAGCAAGACCTTTTTTGAATGTGAACGTATACGTTCCGGCCCAGCTCGCTTTCACTTTGGCGACTTGTTTGCCTTTCGCGTCTTTCAATACGACGACGGCACCCGGTGTCGTTTTCCCGATGAGCGCTTTCGTTCCGACCTTCACGCCTTTCGTGTTCTTCGGTGTCGCGATGGCCGCTTTCTTGAACGTGAACGCCTTCGCTTTGACGACTTTTCCGGTCACATCTTTAGCGATGACTTCATAGTCCCCGTAGATGAAGCCGGCGCGTTTCGTGAATTCGAACGATCCGTTTTTGTCCGACGTCGCGTAGGCGATCGTCTTGCCGTCACGCTTGAGCGTCAACTTCGTCTCCGGCGTCACTTTCCCAGAAATGACGTTCGTGTTGGCGTACGTCAACTTCGATGCGAGGGCCGGTGTGCCGACGAAGCCAGCTCCGACGACTTTCGTTTCCGTCACGGTCGCCCCATCGAGTTCAGAGACGATGGTAAGTGACTGACGAAGTTTGAGCGGTTTCGTCACGAGCGTATACGCGCCGTCTTTGTCCGCTTTCGCTGTCGCAAGCACTTTGTCACCGTCTTTCAACGTGACCGTCGCGTTCGGTGTCGTCGTACCGGTCACTGCTTTCGCACCCGGTTTGATCGTGTTCACCGTTAGAGCGATTTCAACTGCCGCTTGATCGAGCTCGATCGTGTACGTGCGGAATAAGCGGTTCGCCGCGTCCGGACGTGTCGTCTCGGTCGCTTCGATGCCTTCATACAAGTCGACGTACTGTTTGCCGGCGTCGGCCGTCTCGAATTTTGCGATTCGTTTCGCATCGGCGACGATCTTCCAGTTGTCGTCCGCTTTGTAGTCGACGCTGCCTGCGCTGTTGACGATATAGTCCGAGATCACGTTCCGTGTCTCGTAAGCCGAACGGTAGACGATGTTCTTCCCGCCACCGAGCCCAGGGAACGACGTCGAGCCGGCCCGATAGTTGTTCGTCGCGACGAGGAACTCCTGGTCGAGCGTGATCGGTTTGCCGTTATACTCGACGTTCTTGACGCGGTTCGCCTTGTCGTTGATCAACTTCCCGCCCGCATCGAACTTGGCTGGACCCGTGACATCGATCTCATACGTGAGGCCGTCAAGGATATCGAAGTTATAGCTGCGGAACTCCAAGTTGAGCAGCTCGTCGTTCTCGTCTGAGACTTGTTTGTACGCCCCGGCGGACATCTCGAGCCAGTCCATCACGTCCGCGCCCGTCACTTTGACGACTTCGAGCGTGTTCGGATAGACGTACAAGTCGGCCACGTTTTTCAATGCGATCGAGCCTTTCGGGATGTTCGTGTAATAGCTGGCGTCCGTCAATTGACGGTTACCGGCTTTGAACGGTGCTCCGGCCGAGAGAAGCGGGAGTTCTTTATACGCCGCGAGTTCCGGGTTTGTCGCGAGTTCTTTCTCGACGTACCATTTCTGCGCGTTCGTCACGAACTGGACCGACGAATCGTCACGGACGAGCGCGAAGTAGCTTTGGATATCGTCTTGAATCTCCCCGACTGAACGGTTGATGTATTCGATCGTCGCCTTATGCTCCGTATCGATGAGCGCCTGAATCGTCGCATCGACCGGTGTTTCGGCCGTGACCGTATCGAGTTTCGCGTTCGCATCGAGTACTTGCCAGTTGCCATCGACGAGCTCGAGGTCAAGGTCGATGACCCCGAGGTCTTTCCCTTGGTTGTTCGCCATGACGACCGGCTTGCCGTTGATCGTCCCTTTATCCATGTTCACGTTCGGGAACGTGGCAAACATGCCTTTCGCGTCCGGGAAACGGCCATGTTGGTGACCGGTCATGACCATGTCGAGCCCTTCGATTTTCGTGAGCGCGTAGCCGACGTTCTCTTCCCCGTCTTCTTGTTGATCGGCGAGCGTCGCACTTTCCCCGATACCTGAGTGCGCGAGCGCGACAACGACGTCGGCTCCTTGCTCTTTCAATTTCGCGACCGACTCACGTGCCGACGGGATGATATCATCCGCTGTCACCTTGCCTTGGAGGTTGCCTGAGTCCCACGACATGATTTTCGGCGGGACGACCCCGAAGACACCGACTTTGATCGTGTGCGTCTCGCCGTCCGCGTCGACGACTTGGCGTTCGATGATTTGGACTTCTTGTCCATCCTCGTTATATTTCGAGACGATCGGCTCACCCGACAAGTCTTTCACGTTCGAGTTGACGAAGCGGAGCTTGCCTTTTGAGCCTTGCATCGCGTCATACAAGAACTGGAGTCCGAAGTTGAACTCGTGGTTCCCGAGTGTGACCGCATCGAACTCGAGCGCCGACATCGCTTTGTACATCGGATGTTCAAACGTACCCGGTGTTTGTTGATGCTGTTCACGGACGTAATCCCCGAACGGCGTCCCTTGAATCGTATCCCCGTTATCGAATAGGAACGTGTTCGGTTTGCCGGCTTCCATGCGATGTTGCTGAATCAACGTCGCCACTTTCGTCAAGCCGATCGTGTTGTCGATCTTGTCCTGGAAGTAGTCGTAGTTAGTGATATTCGTATGTAAGTCGGTCGTCTCCAAGAAGCGCAGTTTGACGACATCCTCGTCGGCAGCTGATGCGTGTTGGAGCGGGATGAGCGTTGGGACGATGAGCGACGTAGCAATGGCCATCTTCGTAAATTTAGACATGATTTTTCTCCCCATTCATGTGGTGTGCATTGCGGACTAAATATACCATAGCCGGACTCTCATTTTAATGAATCCTATGTCCTATTTCCTTAAAAATTTGGTAAAGAAAGGTCTGGTTGTAGACGACTTTCCGAGAACATGGAAAAGGTATGAAACGGTATGATTTACCGGAACAGACGACTTCGCTTCAAGCGGTTTTTTAGCCCGACTTGTTTAGTGGCTAGACTTCGCACAAGCAGTCCATTAGACCTAAAAAACCATCCCCGACGCGTGTCAGGGATGGTCATATCGTCACGAACGGATGCGAATCGAGATCGGTCCGTCGCTGTCTCCTTCCGGCCGCTTGAAGCGGACGTGGAGCGGATAATCATGTTTCGGTAAAATCGGCTCGTTGAGCGTTGCGTCGGCCCGGCCGACGACCTCGTCCCGCTGCATCAACTCGAGCGGGAGGCGCGGGATTTGGAGAGCCTGCTCGAGGTACCCGTTCCGGACGAGGAGCGAGGCACCGATTTCCGTGTCGGTCACGTCGAGATGGACGAGCAACAGATCAAACTGGCCTTCGGCGACCGGACGGCTGAGGACGTTCATCCGCTTCAGGCGATACCACGCCACGTCAGGGAACGCGTCCCGTTCGCCGTCGGAGATGTCTTGGAGCGGTGCCGTAGGATTCATTTGGAAGGCGAGTTGGAGCGACTCGGTGTCGAGAGCGTCGACATCGGTGAACAGTTCCTCCTCGAAGAAGTCGAGATAGACGGGCTTACTCGTCATCGCCTCGAACGACGGCAAATCCATCCGGCTCAGCATCTTTTGGCCGAGCGGTTCGCGGCGCTCGTTCAACAAGAGCACCGGGATCTCGTCGAGCGAGAACTCGGTCGCGACCGTGTTGCGGAACAAGGCGACCACGGACAGGCCGCCCGGGTTCTTCGTCGCACTGAGCAGCTCGATCGACAACTGGTTGTCCGCGAGCGGCGGCAACGTCGTCGCATGATAGCGGAACACGTACTCATCTTCTTTCGAGATGTCCATCCCTTCATCGAACACGAGGCGGAGCGCCCGCTCGTCGTCTTGGCGGATGATCGTCTCGATTTTCTTTCGTTTCAATAGTCCGAACATGTCACAGCCCCTCCTCTTCCCGTTGCGCAAAGTATAGATCTAGCTGGCACAGTTGAATCGTCACGTCGCGGGCGATATCGAGATACGTCTCTTGGAAGATCTCGAGTCCTTCCTTGCCGAACTGACGGCTCGGGTCTTCCTGGCCATAGCTGCGGAGCCCGATGCCTTCTTTCAAGGCGTTCATCGTCGTCAAATGGTTCGTCCAGCGGATATCGAGATGGTTGAGCAGTTGTTGCCGCGCGAAGGCGATGACTTCCGGGTAACCCTCGATCCGCTGTTCTGCCGTCGCGACGATGCCGTCGATCCATGGGGCGACCGCTTGTTTCAACTCTTCTTTGTCCCCGACCGTGTCATCCCACGTCGGCGCCTGTTGCGTCAAATAGAGATAGTCCTCGATGAGCGCGTCCGTCGCCCACTCTTCCGGGACGAGGTCGGCCGCGATATGACGGTCGAGCGTCTCGTTGAGCGCGAGGCGCATCATCGCGAGCACGTTGTTCAAGATGGCCGTCGCATTGGCGTCGACCGCCTCATCGCGAATCGTATAGATGATGCGGCGCTGCTCGTTCAAGACATCGTCGAGCTTGAACATGTAGTCACGGACCGACACGCCGACACCTTCGATCGTCGTCTGGGCGTATTCGATGATGTCGCCCGCTTCTTTATGGCGGACTTCTCCGTGTTCGTCCGGCGTCAGTTTGTGCTCGACACGTTTCAACCGTTCGGCGGCGTACCGTTTGACGAGGTCGTCCTCGAGCGAGACGAAGAAACGTGACATGCCCGGGTCGCCTTGACGTCCCGACCGTCCGCGGAGCTGATTGTCGACGCGGAGCGATTCGTGCCGTTCCGTCCCGATGACATACAAGCCGCCCTGTTCGCGTGCCGTCTCGTCTAAGACGATGTCGGTCCCGCGTCCGGCCATGTTCGTCGCGATCGTCACGTGACCGAGCCGTCCCGCCTCAGCGATAATCTCGGCTTCTTGGGCGACCGTCTTCGCGTTCAACAGTTCATGCGCGATGCCTTGTTTTTGAAGCTGCTCGCTGACGGCCTCCGACTGGGCGATCGACGTCGTCCCGATCAAAATCGGTTGTCCCGTCGCGTGGATGGCCGCGACCTCTTGACCGACCGCCGCATATTTATGGGCAATCGTATCAAAGACGCGGTCCGGCAGGTCCTGGCGCTTCTTCGGCCGGTTCGTCGGCACTTGGACGACGTCCATCTGATACGTCTTCATGAACTCTTCACGTGACGTCTGCGCCGTCCCGGTCATGCCGCCGAGGAGCGGGTACATCCGGAAGTAGTGTTGAATCGTGATCTCGGCCGTCGTCTTGTTCTCTTCGGTGATGTCGATCTGTTCTTTCGCCTCGAGCGCCTGATGGAGGCCTTCCGACAAGCTCCTGCCTTCCATGACCCGACCCGTGAACAAGTCGATCAACTCGATTTTGCCTTCTTGGACGATATAGTCGACGTCCCGCTCGAACAACACGTTCGCCCGGAGCGCCTGCATCATGTAGTGATACAAGACGTGGTGCTCGGCGGAAAACAAGTTGTCGACCGAGAACAACGCCTCGATTTTCTCGATACCTTTGTCCGAGAACATGACGGCGCGCGCCTCGAGGTCGACCGTATAGTCGTCTTCCGTCAATTGGCCGAACACGGTTTGGGCGAGACGTTTCAAGCGGACGTGCGACTCGTCCTTCTGGGCAATGATGAGCGGCGTCTTCGCCTCGTCGATCAAGACGCTGTCGACTTCATCGAGCAGCGCGAAATGGAACGGACGCTGGACCCGTTCTTCCGGCGAGCCGACCAAGTGGTCCCGAAGATAGTCGAACCCGAACTCGGTCCCGACCCCGTATGTAATGTCGGCCGCATACGCCGCCTGTTTGTCAGCGAGCTCCATCTCCGGGACGTTCAGTCCAACCGTGAGCCCGAGAAACGTATGAATCTTGCCGATCTGTTCGGCGTCACGCATCGCCAAATAGTCGTTTACCGTGATGACATGGACGCCTTTCCCTTCGAGCGCCTTGACGAACGCCGGGAGAGCCGCGACGAGCGTCTTCCCTTCCCCGGTCGGCATCTCGGCGATATTTCCTTCGAGCAGCGCAAGACCGCCGATGAGCTGGACGTCATAGTGACGGAGCCCGATCGTCCGGACGGATGCCTCGCGGACGAGGGCGAACCCTTCCTCCGTGATGGCGCGGACGTCCGCACCGTCCGTGAGCCGCTGTTTCAGTTCGAGCGCGTACTGGCGAAGCGCCTCATCGTCTAAGGCGCGCATCGTTTCTTCGTACGCGTTGATGCGTTCGACTTGTTTCTTATAGGTTTTCAATCGTCGTGCCTGATCATTGGTCAATTGCTTCACAAAATCAATCACAGGATAGCCTCCATCGTCCGAAACCATATTTGTCTAGCTACCCTCCCATTATACCGGATTTTGTTTCCGCCTCGCTTTATTATTTCGGTAAATTCCAAAAAGATGGAATTTCATTCACCATCTATCCTTTTTTTAACTCTTTTCAAAATTTGTTTTCATTTTTCTATTTGAGACGGCGTGAGACCGTGATACGATGAGAAAAACAGAACGCTTGTTCGTAAAAAAGGAGAGGTGGCTATGCGACGTCGGATTTTTTGTATCGACAGCGTCTCGTTCTATGCCAGTTGCGAGTGCGCCGCCCGCAAGTTGAACCCGTACAAGACAAAGCTCGTCGTCTTATCGAACCTGCAGGACTACGGCGCCCTCGTCCTCGCCGCGACGCCGCCGATGAAGCAGCTCGGCATCAAGACCGGCTCTAGACGGTTCCACATCGACCGGTTGCCGTGGCACGAACGACGGCACGTCATCTACGCCGAGGCCCGGATGAGCCACTATTTGAACGTGTCCGTCCAAATCGTCCACATCTTGCACCAGTTCGCACCCCCCGAGGCGATCCGCGTCTACTCGGTCGACGAGACGCTCGTCGACTTGACCGGGACGGAGCGGCTGTTCGGGAACGATGCGCACGTCGCCCGCCTCATCCGATCGACCGTGTTCCGCTACACCGGCATCCCGGTCACAATCGGCATCGGACCGAACAACGTCCTCGCCAAGCTCGTCCTCGACCTGCATGGGAAGAAGACAGGTGTCGCCAGCTATTTCCTCCACGACGTCGAGAAGTTGATCCACCCGGCCCCGATCGGCAAGATGTGGGGCGTCGGGGCGAAGATGGAAGTCCATCTCCGGCGGCTCGGCATCGAGACGATCGGTGACCTCGCCCGCTATCCGCTCGAGACGCTCCATGAGAAGTTCGGCGTCATCGGCGCCGAGCTGTGGCATCACGCCTGGGGCATCGACGAGTCGCCGACGATCCTCCCGCCGAGCTCCCTGTTCGGGGCGAAGCGGCAGCGGCCCCGGACGATCGGCCACGGCATCACGCTCATGAAGGACTATGCGACGTACGCAGCCATCCGGCTCGTCCTGCAGGCGATTGCGGTCGAGGTCGGGATGCGGACGCGACAGGCCGGACTCGTCGGCGGGAGCGTCCATCTCGGCGTCCGCTACACCCGGACGAGCGAGCGGCGCGGGTTCAGCAAACAAAAAAAACTCGCCCGCTTCACAGCGGACGAGCGCGAGTTCTTGCCGGTGTTGTTGACGCTCTTCCTCGACGCGTGGGATGAGACGGAGGCGGTCCGTTACGTCTCGGTCGCCCTCGGCAAGCTCGAGCCTCGGAGTGACCACGTTCAGCTGTCGTTCTTCGAGGACGAGTGGGCCCGGGCGCGCCGCTTCGACTTCCTCGACCTCGTCGATCGCTTGAACGTCCGCTTCGGCCGCGGCACGATCCGCCCAGCATCGAGTTTACTGAAAGACAGTCCGCTCCGGACGCGGCAACGCCTCATCGGCGGACATAAACAAGGAGGTGAATCGTCATGAGCCAAACCCGCTACAAAGACCGCGGTGAATTAAAATGGATCCCGTTCCTCATGCCCGAGCACGTGGCGCTGCTAAAGAAATATTATGCCCACGTCCAAAAGATCGAGCTGCCCGACTTGGATGAGCAGTTGCTCTACTTGTGGCAGACCGAGCTCGAACGCGCCATCCGGGAAGGTGATGCCGTCGAGCTGACGCTGTTCGACAACGGTATGACCCACGTCATGCGCGGTTACGTCCACGCCATCTATTACGCCGAGCGTGAAGTCGAGTTGTTCGACACGGACGTGCGCCGCATCCCGTTCGGTCAGATTCTGTCCGTCCGTTAAGACGCGTCAATCGCTTCCTGCGTCGTCTCGAACGTGTCGACGTGGTCGAGGACGCCGTAATGTGCGAGCGTCTGGCGCACCGGTGTCGACAAGTGCGCGAAGACGACACGACGGTCGGCCGCTTTCAACTCGCGGACGACGCGGCGAATCTCTTCGACGGCCGTCACATCGATGACCGGACAGCGGTGGAAGTTGAAGATGAACACGTCAGGCTCGTCATGGATATGATGCAACACGTGCTCGAACATCTCGATCGCCCCGAAGAAGAGCGGTCCCTCGACGCTGAAGACGACTTGGCCGTCGCGCGTCACGTACCGTTCCGTCTGTTCGCGGACGTCGATCGTATCGGCCATCCGTTTCGCGAACAAGGCGAGCGCACAGATGACCCCGACCTCGACGGCGACGACGAGATCGACGAACACGGTCAGCCCGAGCGTGATCAGCAGGACGAGCGATTCGGCCGACCGATGCTTGATCATCTCGAAGACGTGATGCCGCTCCGACATGTTCCAAGCGACGCGCATCAAGATTGGGGCGAGTGCGGCCAGCGGGACATAGCTCGCGAGCGGTGCCAACACGAGCACGGCGAGGAGCACCGTCAACCCGTGGATGACGCCGGAACGGCGGCTGACGGCCCCGGCTTGAATGTTCGTCGCCGTCCGGGCGATGGCGCCGGTCGCCGGGATCCCGCCGAAGAACGGGACGACGACGTTGGCGAGCCCTTGCCCGAACAGTTCCTTGTCCGGGTTCATCTTCGTTCCGGCCATACCGTCCGCGACCGCACCCGACAACAACGACTCGAGCGCCCCGAGGAAGGCGATCGCGAACGCCGATGGCAACAGCGTCGCAATCAAATCGAGGTCAATCGCGAGCCAGTTAAACTCAGGCAGTCCGCTCGGGATGCCGCCATAGGCACTTCCGATCGTCGCGACTTCCCCTGGGACGACGAGACTGACGAACGTCGGCACGAGCATCGCCATCAATAACAGCGGCAATTTCACGGGCAGTTTCGGTACGAGCCAGAGCGTCATGAAACCGATGGCGGCAATGAAGACAGGCCATAAGCTCGCTTCATTCAACGACGTCACGAGCTTCAGTAAATTCTCGTGGAAGTGCGGCGCCTTCTGAAACGAGATGCCGAACAGTTCGTCGAGCTGGTCGACGAAGATGACGACGGCGATCCCGGCCGTGAACCCGATCGTGACAGCGCGCGGCATGAAGCGAATGAGCCGTCCGACGCGGAGCACGCTCATGAGGAACAACAGAATCCCAGCGAGGAACGTGGTCACGAGCAATCCTTCATAGCCGTGCGCGAGCATGACGCCCGAGACGATCGGAATGAAGGCGCCGGTCGGTCCGGCGATTTGGAACGTCGAGCCCCCGAACAGGCTGACGAGAATCCCAGCGATGATGGCCGTGTACAGGCCGTACACCGGTCCGACACCTGAGGCGATCGCAAACGCCATCGCGAGCGGCACGGCGACGACCCCGACAGTGATCCCGGCCGAGATGTCTTTCTGCCATCCTTGGCGTGATGTCATGAAGTTGTCCATTCTTGCATTCCTTCTTTCCATTATGTCGAAAACGAGTTCAGTGTACGCCTGTCCCTGCCCTTTGTAAACGACTCCGGCAAAACGTTAACATAATCGACAAAACAAAGACGCATCGCGATGGATGCGTCTTCGTTAGTTCGCTGGTGCCTCAACGACTTGGTCGCCCTCGTCCGCATCTTCCCCGAGCAGACGGACGTGACGGCCGAACAGCCACATGACGACGAGGTGGGCTTTCGCCTGCGTCTTCGTATAGAACCACCACGGCAGCGCCGGCACGAACTCATGGATGGCGACGAGCCCTTCTTCCGACTCCGGGAGCCGTCTGAACTCGAGCCGGCCGGTCTTGTCATCCTCACTCAACTTCGCGAACAAGCCGCCGTCGATTGAATAGGACGCCATGTCGTCCGTCGCCTCGTCCTCGAGCGACAGGTGGAGCGCGACGAGTGATGGACGAAGCAACGAAATCTCCCAGTCATCGTCTTCTTTTGTCGTCTGGATGAGCGGATACGCGAGCCGGCCGAGCCACTCAAAATACGTGTCGGCCATCCAAAGCGCCGACTTGTTCTCAGGCAGGCCGAACCGTTGAATCGAGCGGACAGTATACTGTTGCGGCGCTTTTTTCTTCTTGCCGCCACCTGACTTCTGTTTCTCTTCTTCCTCGAGCGCGTGCTCGACCGCTTCCTTGAACGGGATCTCACCTTGCTTGACGCCGGTCGTGTCTTTCGCGACCATGGCGTGGCCCATGCTCTCGACGAGCGGATAGACGGTATCTTTCGGCTCACCCGTCACGGCCATGACCCACAATCGGGACAGTTTGATCGTCGGGAACGGGAAGTCGATCATGACGCGACGTTTACCCATGACGTCAGCCGTATCTTCAATCATCTTCCGATACGTCATCACTTCCGGACCCCCGATATCGATATGATGGTCGTACAGCGCCTCGGCGCCGACGACGGAGATGAGGGCCTGGACGGCTTCACGCAAATCGATTGGATGCGTCTCCGTCTTCGTCCAGTTCGGGAGAATCATGACCGGCAACCGTTTGACGAGTTTCGCGAGAATCGGGAACGACGAGCCTTCTGGACCGATGATGAGCCCGGCCCGAATCGTCGTCACCGGCACCCCTTGTCCACCAAGAATCCGTTCGACCTCGAGCCGGCTCTTCAAGTGACGTGACAACGTCTTCGACTCTTTCGGAATGATCCCGCTCAAGTAGACGATTTGTTCGATGTCGTTCGCTTTTGTCGCCCGGGCGAAGTTATCGGCGATGAGCGCGTCCATGTCTTCGAACGTTGCCTGCGTCAGCCCGCCGTCCGGAATCATCGAGTGGACGAGGAACATGGCGTAGTCCGCCCCCTCGCACGCCTCACGCGTCTGTTCATACGAGAACAAATCGCACGACCGCCACGTGATGTGGTCCTCGTCTTCCTTGTTTTTCGTCGAGCGGGACAAGGCGATGATGTCATATTCTTCTTTTAAATGGTCCATCACGTTCGAGCCGATATAGCCGCTCGCCCCCGCGATGACGATGGTTTTCCGCATAGTGGTCACTCTCCCCTTTGTTTACACATAGAGGTACTGTACCCGTCTTGGGCTGAGATTAAATCAGTCCCGCGCCCTACAGTATGTATTGGAAAATTTATGTAAACTAGATTCAACTACAGGCGGAGGAGGAATGGCTATGGGGTTTTGGTATTTCTTGATGCTATTGATTGGTGGAGGGCTCGTGATTCGCGGTCTATTCAAAAAGAACACGAGCGGACTCATGCGGTTCGGCACTCTCGTCATCGGAGGGTTGTTGATTGCACTCGGCTTGTTCATGTTCCAAGACGGCAGTGATGCGATTGTGGCGGATTTATTGAATTTATGGTGAGTTGAAAAGGAGTCGAACGCATCGGTTCGACTCCTTTTCAACTTATAGACATAACCTCATATTTATCTAAACAAATAATGTGAATTCAAAGAATTAAATGTAGCAATGAAAATCATTAGCTTCATTTTTGCAACGTTTATTAATAAAATTATTAAACTGTTGTAAGATATTTAGATTCTCTCAAACTAAAGGCGGGGCGGGTTCCCTCAAGAATTTCTACTAATTTAGCATTAATAAACGTATTTTCTATACTACCTGAAGAATACCTAATTTCTTTAAGCGTTTTATTCATATTCGCAACTATTATTTGTTCTGCATCACATGCTATCGCGATATTGGGGTTGTGTGTAACTATAATAACTTGTCTATTTTGTTTTGCCTTTAATATGCAAGGCACTAATTTACTATACACAGATTGATTATCCAAATTATCTTCAGGTTGATCAATAATAATAGGAGCATTATCTTTACTCAATGCTAAATAAAATGTTAAAAGCACTAACCCACGTTCACCAGGTGACAATTCAGTTAAATTATTATTTTCATAAGTCAATTGAAAATCTATATTAAGATACTCCATATCTAATATATTTTTATAAAATCCCTTTTTATCATTGACAATTTTTTCCAACTTATCAAAATCTTCTTCAATTCCACAATTCACAATTTTAGATATTGAATTATACACACTTTCAAAATCGTCCCATTGAGTTTGTTCTATCATTCTTAATAGAGAATTTTCAGATTCCATCACACCTTGGAATAGACTTTGAGGTCTTTTGTTAATATGTTGAAGAGAATTTACTAACATTTTTGAATCTGGGATAAAATTTGTTTTAAATTTAATATCGTTTTTAATTTCCCCTAATAGAGTTGTCAATTTCTCATCAATTGGATTGTAGATGTTATTGTACATTAAAGAGATTTCTTCTTTTTTTATAAAAATTGCTTTTAGTATTTCTTTTCTACTTTGAATTAAACTTTCATAATCAAAATCTAATTCATTATCTAAATAATTCTTCTCAATTTTTAAGTACTCCAAAGAATTAATTACTTCAGGTTTTCCTACAATATTCTCTAAAACAGAATTCCAATTATTCATTTGATCTAAGTATTCTTGATATGCTTTATTTTTTAAGGAAGTTTTCCCCGTTAAAGCCGCAATATTACTGTTAGTATTATTAATTTCAATTTGGAAATTTTCTATATGAGACGATATTTCATTTATCTCATCGACAATATTAGTTATTAACTCTAAGTAGAATTCTGCAGGAATACTATATTTAATCAATGCCGCCTCGTCTTTTACATTCAGAGTCTCAATTACTTCTTGATTTATTTGATGAATATCTTTTGCAATTTTATATATTTTACTTTGCGTATTTAATACGTTCTGATGATAAACGGACTTGTCATTTAGCTGTTGCTTATAATTAGCAATTGAATTATTTAATTCTGTCAATTTGTTTCTTAATGCTTCTATCTCTTGATCATAAATTAAACTTTCTTCATCTGTTGGTTTTTGAATTTCTATAGGCTTTAATTTGATTTGCCTATCATAATCTGAAATCTTTTGAGATAACTTTTCTATAACTTCTTGTTTATAACTATTTGTTTTTTTCATCTCAAGATTTATAATTTTTAAATTTAAATCATTCAAATCGGAAATGAGTTTTTCTATTTCTAGTTGTATAGGCTTTGTTTTTTTCGACATAAATTCATCAAATGATTGTGAACCTAATCTTTCCTCAGTTGGGATATAAGAAAAAATAACTTTATTAATTTCACTTTGAAAAAATTTATTTTCTAAATCACTACAAGTTTTTTCGATATATGTTTGAGGCAAATATTGGGCATTTGACAAATGACCACTGAACTCATAATCATTTAGCAGTAATGATTCTACACCATCTTCTTTTCCATCTAACCATTCTATTGTAGCTTTAAAATTTTTACCATATTGGTGTGGAGATTTGTTGAACCTGTCCTTAGTTAAAAAAGATAGACTCTCAGATTGTACAGAATTAGTAAGCATCCCCATCACATCCGTCATAGCGCTTTTGCCGCTCCCTTTGTTACCAATAACAGCCACTAGAGATGGGTTAAGGGTTATCTTTTGGTTGAACCAATTTGGAACATCGCTTGTTTCATCTTTTTTATTAATTTCAATAGAACTAATAATTACTTTGGGATTGTTTTCTAATGATATCAATTTTGGTGGTTTATTTCCTACGAAAATGCGTTCTTCAGGGTGTAATAGCGCTTGTCTTAATCCATTAAAATTTGGATCTGCCTTAATCCAAAGATAAGATGACAATTCGTAGTTTTCATAATTATGATTATCTGAACTAATAATAACAGGAAAGGTTTTAAGAAATTTTTCTTCTAAATGTTTAATTACAGTTGTTTTGTACTTCTTATAACTATTCTCATTATTTACTTCAAAAACATCTATGATTGAGGCATATTCTTCTTTAATACCTCTATAAAATGCCTCGTTATCCATTGTCTTATCAATTCCGCTGGCTTTATTACCAGCATGAACCGTAATAATACCCTTATTATTTCCAACAAATTCTTTGATAGTATCAATACCCCAATATATTGTTTCATTATTATCTTTATTGTGCGCTTTTTTTAGAAAATCGTACTCAAAAACACCACATAATTCATCGATATTTATATCCTCTGGAAAAATTCCAATTATATGAACATTGTTTGCTCCTTGGTTCGTTCTGAGTTCAACACCCGGGAAAAGTGTTATTCCATGAGGTCTACATAAACTTTGTAGTTTTTTAATACGTTCTTTATCTATCGTAAAATGATCTGTTACTGCAACCACTGCAAACTCTAATTCAACCCATTTCCGAACTAATTGTTCATCTGAATACTCATCTTCTTTAATCTCATAATCGTAAGAAGATTTAGTGTGTATATGTAAATCCCATTTTCTCCAATATGAACCATTCTCATAATTCATAAAATCACCTCATTATAAAATTAATATCGATTTACTATACAAAAAAGGTATTAAAAATCCAAAAAGTTTTTAGCGTTTACATTTTAGTAAAATATAAACAAAATCTATTGTCTATATAATCTCAAAAGGATGGAAAATATTCAATAAGTAAAAATAATATATAAAAATAAAAAATAAAGTTTTATTTTTATGTAAATTCATTAATATATAAAAAGTCTGAATTTGAAAATACTAAAAACTTTCTTTGTGAGCTTAAGATTTAAGTTCGGAAAACCAAAATAGTAGAGACCAATTTTGATATTTAACCTTTTGGAGCAAACGCTATTAGAATACAATCTGATAAGGTACATTTTTAGAGGCATTCTAAAATTCATTAGTATTGACGATTGTGTTTAAATTTTAATTCAAAGTTTTTTCTTCTATCCGAATAAATAAACTTACTTTAAAAATAAAAATATACTTAAAAAAACCCAAACGATGCATTTTTGGATGCCTATCATTTGAGTTTTCAGGAGATAATAACATTTTATTTTTTTATCTTAATTAAACTCAGCTAAATCCTTGATTATTCCCCAGCTTGTTTCTTCTCATTTTTCTTCTGCAAATATGCTTCTCGAATCTGATTGATCTTGTCTTTTTTATTCGACACAGCTGGTTTTTTGCCGTCTTGATACTTGGCGGCAGCCACTTTACTTTTCGTATCTAATTGATATTTCCCCATTCGGTTCACCTGCTTTCATTTCATTGTGATTGAGTTGCACCATAAACATCAAAAGACCTTCTAATCTCAATGAAATTAGAAGGTCTTCATTAAAAATCATTGATTGCAGTCATGGCAAACTGCTTAAAAATGGAGACGGCGGGAGTCGAACCCGCGTCCGAAGGCATCGTAACGCATGCTTCTACGTGTGTAGTTTATCTATTGAATCTCAATGTGACACTGCCGATAAACAGGCGTTGTCGCATCCAGTCTGATTCATCTCTTCTTCGCGCCCTCAGACGGCGAGGTTGAAGCGTAGCTTGCTTAGTTTGAGACCCTGATAATCATCCACACAAGCGATGGATGTCAGGATCCGCAGGGCACTTAGGCTGCTGCGAGTTGTGTGTTAGTTTTGCCAGTTATAGGCGTTTGCGTTTTAACGAGGCCGACCCCTCGACACGCCACATACGACCGACCTACCCCCGTCGAATCCATAACGTCCCCGAGGTGGTAATTGGTACTACAACAACTATACCACAATCAGGTCTCGCTGTCAGTATTTTTGCCGGTCCCGGAGTGCCCGGTCGACGTCACGCTTCGCGTCTTTCTTCTTCAAGTCGTCGCGCTTGTCATACTTCTTCTTCCCGCGCCCGATGCCGAGGAGACATTTGGCGAAGCCGTTCTTGAGATACACTTTGAGCGGGATGATCGTATACCCGTCACGCCCTTGCGCGCCGATGAGCTGATTGATTTGCTTCTTATGCAACAATAGCTTTCGGACACGAAGCGGCTCATGGTTAAACCGGTTCCCTTGCTCGAACGGGCTGATATGACAGTTATGAAGCGTCGCCTCGCCACCGTCAAAGCGGACATAGGCGTCGGCGATGTTGATCTTCGACTGGCGCACCGATTTAATCTCGGTCCCCGTCAACACCATGCCGGCTTCAATCGTATCTTCGATCGCATAATCGAAGGACGCTTTTCGGTTTTGCGCGAGCGCGTTCGAATCTTTCTTCTTGGCCATAGACATTCAGTCCTTTACTTCAATATGGAGGAGGGGTCGCCCCCTCCCGTCAGCGACGCTTCTTCGCTCCGCGTTTGGCGTCGCCTGTTCGTTTTTGACCGTCTTTCTTTTTCAAGTCGAGTGCCGAACGTCCTTGCGACGTCTTCGGCTTCTCGCCTGGTTTGGACGGTTTGCCGGCTTGACCCGGTTTCCCTGGTTTACCCGGCTTGCCGCGCTTCGGACGTTTGTCGTCACGGCCGCGGCCTTTTTTGTCGTCCTTCTTCGGACGGCCTTCCGTCGCTTTGATTGTCGTCGGTTGGCGACGGCGCGACTGTTCCCGTTTCGGCATGCCGACGACGGTAAAGTCAATCGTGCGCTCGTCCAAGTTGACGGCGTCGACCTTGACGCGCACCGCGTCACCGATGCGGAACTGACGTTTCGTCCGCTCGCCGAGCAACATGAGCTGCGACTCGTCGAAGTGGTAGTAGTCATCCATCGACTGGAGACGAACGAGTCCTTCGATCGTGTTCGGAAGCTCGATGAACATCCCGAAGTTCGTGACACCGCTGACGACGCCGTCGAACTCTTCACCGAGACGTGATTCCATGTACTCGGCTTTCTTCAAGGCTTGCGTCTCACGTTCGGCATCAACCGAACGACGCTCGCGTTTCGACGCCTGTTCGGCGATCGAACCGAGACGGTCCTCGTACTTGGCAATCGTCTTCTCTGACACGTCGCCGTTGAAAGCATACGTGCGCATGAGACGGTGGACGATCAAGTCCGGATAGCGGCGGATTGGTGACGTGAAGTGCGTATAGAAGTCGGTCGCGAGGCCAAAGTGACCGAGCGAGACATCGTCGTACTTCGCCTGTTGCATCGAACGAAGCATGATCGTGCTGATGACCGGCTCTTCCGGTTCACCCGAGATCGCCTTCAAAATCTTCTGAAGCGTCTTCGGTTCGACCTTCTGGCCTTTGAACCGCTCGATATGCACGCCGAAGTTCGCGACGAAGTCGAAGAAGAAATCGAGTTTATCCGATTTCGGGTTATCGTGCACACGATAGATGAACGGCACGTCCATCTTGTGGAAGTGTTCGGCGACCGTCTCGTTGGCCGCGAGCATGAACTCCTCGATCAACTTCTCGGCGACCGAGCGCGGACGCAAGACGATATCGGCCGGTTTGCCTTCCTCGTCGACGACGACTTTCGCCTCGGCAAAATCGAAGTTGATGGCACCGCGCGAGTTACGGCGCTTGCGCAGCACTTCCGCGAGCTCGGCCATCAGGTCGAACAACGGGATATACGGCTCGTAGCGTTCGAGCGTCGCTTCGTCGTCACGTTCGATGATCTCACGGACGTTCGTATACGTCATCCGCTCCGTCGTCTTGATGACACTCGGGAACAGCTCATGGCTGACGACCTTCCCGTTTTGCGGGGAGATCTCCATGACGCAGCTGAGCGTCAATCGGTTGACGTGCGGGTTGAGCGAACAGATCCCGTTCGAGAGACGGTGCGGCAACATCGGGATGACGCGGTCGACGAGATACACACTCGTCCCCCGTTCGAACGCCTCGACGTCGAGCGGTGACCCTTCCGTCACGTAGTGTGACACGTCGGCGATATGGACGCCGAGCTCATAGTTGCCGTTGTCGAGTTTCTTGACGTGGACGGCATCGTCCAAGTCTTTCGCGTCTTCGCCGTCAATCGTGAAGATCGTCTCGTTACGAAGGTCGACGCGGCCCATGAAGTCTTTCTCGTCGGCCTCGTCCGGCACGGCGTTCGCCTGGTCGATGACATCTTCCGGGAATTCCGTCGGGATGCCGTGCTTATAGACGATCGACAAGATGTCGACGCCTGGGTCGTTCTTGTGTCCGATGATGCGGACGACGTCACACGCTCCGGCGAAACGTCCGTCCGGATATTTCGTGATGCGGACGACGACTTTATGGCCATCGACGGCACCGAGCGATTTGTCCGGGTTGACGACCGGCCAGAAGTTGATGCGCTTGTCATCCGGCTCGATGAAGGCGAACTGGTCGAGGCGTCCGCTCGGGAGCGTATACGTCCCGACGAACTCCGACAAGCCACGCTTCAATACTTTGAGGAGCACGCCCTCGGTCTTGCCGCGGTTGTCCTCGCGTTTTTTGACGAGGATCGTGTCGCCGTGGTAGACGTCTTTTAATTGGTCGGGCGGAAGGAACACGTCCTCCGTCTCGCCTTCGACCGATAAAAAGCCGAAGCCGCGTTGGTGAATCGAGATGATTCCCGCTGCTTGGCCGAGCACGGCGAGCGTCCCGTAACGGTTCGTCCGTGTACGGCCGATTAAGCCCTCTTCTTCGAGGGTGTTCAAGGTGCGGATGAGCTCTTTAAAGGCATCCGTCGACTCGAGCGCGAGACGCTCGGTCAATTGGTCCACCGTCAGTGCTTTGTCACTGGCTTGGATGATTTCTAGTAGTTGGTCACGTAAATTCAACGTGACACCTCCTTTTTCAAACTGACCAGTCTAACGTTTCGAGAAAATCGAGCACGTCCTGGTGCAGTTTCTCTTTTTCTTTATCGAGTGTGATCACGTGTCCCGACTCCTCATACATGAGCAGTTCTTTTTGGAACGCGTTGATTGCCTCGTAAATTTCGTGTGCAGATTCAGGATCGACCATTTGATCTTTCGCCCCTTGGACGACGAGCGCCGGGACGAAAATATCTTCGAGTTTTGTCGTCGTGTCACGGACGAAGGCACGGAGGTCTTTGAGCGTCGGCATCGGTTTGAAGTCCGCCATCTCCTGTTCGATCTGTTCAGGTGATTTGTCTTCTCGAGATTTATATTCTCGAGCGTAGGCTTTGACTCCTTTGTATAACCGATCTTCGGCATCGATTCCGGTCGGGGCGCACATTGGGATGACGCCTTTGACGTTTTCCTCCGAAGCAAGGCGAAGCGACATGACGCCGCCGAGCGAGAGGCCACAGACGGCAATCTCCTCATAACCTTTCTCTTTCAACGACTGGTAGGCGTTCAAAACGTCTTCCCACCAGTCCGCCGGTCCGTACTGAAGCAATTCTTCCGGCGGGACGGCATGGCCCCGGTACTGGGGACCCATACACGTATAGCCTTCTTTTTGCAGGAAACGACCGAGCATGCGGACATCCGCGCTCGATCCGGTAAAGCCATGTAACATCAACACGGCACGTGGTCCGCCTTCAAAGAAGAACGGTTTCGGTGCTGTAATCTTCATTGCTAACGTCATCTCCTCATACAATCCATTATTCCCAAAAAATAATTGAAAAAAACAAAAGCCGACCGCCTCACGTAAAAATCGAGAACGATCAGCCTTTCATCATAATGATGCGACTAGTAATCCTAAAATGAAAAACAATGTGCCTAGTACAGCTGCAGTTCGGTTCAAAACAGCGTCGAAGCCGCGCGCTTTCTGGCGGCCGAACAACTGCTCCGCGCCACCTGCAATCGCCCCAAGACCTTGCGACCGACCTGACATGAGCAGTACGACGACAATCAATAAAACAGCCACGACGAGCAGGCTGATTGTAGCGATCGTTTGCATAGTAGTCAGTTCCTCCTTCTTTTTACACGCTTCTTATTATATAGAAGTTGGCGTCAAAACGCCAGCGTTCAAATTATCGGGATGGGTAGCTGAACCCTTCCCCGATAACCTCTTTCACTTGGTGGATGACGACGAAGGCACGCGGGTCGGTCACTTCGACGATTCGCTTGAGCGGACCGATTTGACGCTTGTCGACGATCATATACAACATGTTTTTGTCCTGCTTCGTGTAGTAGCCGTGGCCATGGATAATCGTTGCCGAGCGGCCGAGCGTCTCCGTCAACACGACGGCAAGTTCTTCTTGCTTGTCGCTGATGATCGTGACGGCCTTGCGGATGTTGAGCCCTTCGGCGACGAGGTCGATGACCCACGAGCCGATGATGATGGCGATTAGCGTATAGAGCACGACTTGTTCCCCGAGGATGAAGCCCGACGCCCCGACGACGATCGCATCGATGATGAACATCGACACGGCGACGCTCATGTGCAAGTACCGCTCCATGAGGCGGGCGATGATGACCCCGCCCCCGGTCGTCCCACCGACGCGGAGCACCATGCCGATGCCGACCCCGATCATGATCCCGGCGTAGACGGCCGCGAGCAGTTTGTCCTCGGCCGGGCTGCCCCAACTATGGGTCAAGCTGAGGAAGAACGATGTCGCGATGACGGCGACGACCGAATAGACCATCGTCCGGCGGTCGAGCAGCTTATAGCCGACGATGAACAACAGACCGTTCCCGATGATCGACGTGACACCGAGGTCCCAGCCGAACAAGTAGTACAGGATGATCGTGACCCCGAGCAGGCCGCCTTCCGAGAAGTCGTTCGGGACGGTGAAGTAGTTGACCCCGAACGAGAGAATGAATGAGCCGGCGATGATCCAGGCGATATCCTTCAAGGAGATCGATTGGAGCTTCTTCCAGACTTGTTGACGCAGTAGATGTTGTTGCTGACGTTTCATCAATTTTCCCCCTTCCATAAAAAAAGACCGCGGCACAAAGCCACAGTCTTCGTCTTACTGTTGAGCTGGCTTTGGCGCACCGTCTTTCATAATCGGCAACTTGCGGTCCACGACGTTCGTGTAGACGTTCAAGAGTGCCTCTTTTTCCAAATCCCAGTTATATTGCTCACGCGCCGTCTTCGTATTCTCTTTGACACGGGCGTAGAGTGCTTGATCGTCGAGCAGGCGGTTGACGCCTTCGGCGATCGATTGTGGGTCGTGCGAGTCGACGACGACACCGACGTCGTTCCCGGCGACGACACGTTCGATTTCCGGGAAGTCACATGAGACGACCGGTACTTCGGCCATCAAATATTCGAACAGCTTGTTCGATGACGCCGAGTAGTGGTTGAAGCAGACGTTGTTCAACACTTGGAAACCGAGATATGCGTTCATCGTATAGTACGGTAACGCCTCGACCGGTACTTTGTCAATCATCTTGACGCGGTCGCTGACGCCTTCGTCCTCGATCATCCGTTTGATGACCGGCTTGAGTTTTCCGTCCCCGATCATGACGAGCGTGCCTTCTTTGAAGTCCTTGACGGCGAGGATGAGCTGCTCGAGTCCGCGGCCGGCTTGAATGCCGCCTTGGTACAAGAGGATCTTCTCATCTTTCGGCAAGTCGAGGAGCGCATGCAAGTCTTTGCGGAGCGAGAAGTCGAGCGGACGATAGAACGGATAGTTGTGGAGCACGTACGGATAGAAGCCGTAGAGCTCTTCGTTGTGCGCCGCGCGCGTGTGGTTCTCGACCATCATCGAGTCGACGTACGGCAAGAGCCAGCCTTCAAGGTTACTTTGGATATAGCCGTAACCGGTCCGGTCCGTCTGGACTTCATGTGAGTCGTAGACGATTTTGCCTTTGTTGACGATTTTCCCGGCGATGAGCGCCTGCGGGAGCGTGTTCAAGTCGTTGGCGTGATAGAAATCGTACGACTTCTTCGTCGAAGTGAACACCATCTCAAGCATCGCGCTCGCATTGACGATGTTTTTACGCACCGGCGGGAATAAAATCGCACCCGCTGCCGCACCGAGTCCGAGCATCGTCAATGGGGCGAGGATAAACAATCCCGCGCCGACGAGTCCAGCCCCGAGCTGGCGTGTCTTCTTCTCAGACACCCATGTCCGAATCGATTTGAGCGCCTTCATCCCGTTGGCGAGAATCGACGGCTGACGTTTGACGCGAATGACGCGGAACCCTTCCGGACGCATCTCTTCTTTCGGGAGCGACGGATTTTTCGGGTCTTGGAGCGCGATCAAATCGACTTCATAGCCCGCTTCGGCGAGCGCCGAGCATTCGCGCAAGACGCGCGCATCATTCGTAAAATGGTTCCATACAAACATACATACTGACTTCATCGTGTTTCCTCCATCGTTACTTTTTCGATCACGTCTTCGAGGACGTGTATATTGTTTTCCCAGCACAGGTTCTCTTTCACATAACGGATCCCGTTCACGCCATATTTCTCACGTAACTCGGGACGTTCGAGCAATTTACGGAGCATGTGTTCGATTTCATTGATGTCACGCTTCCGTGACACGTAACCGACCTCGGCCGCTTCGATGACATTCGCCGCATGGCCTGACACCGCCGCGACGATTGGTTTACCGACCGCCATGTAGTCGATCAGCTTGCCCGGGATGACCGTATCGAACACTTCTTGCTCGATCAGGCTGACGAACGCGACGTCCGCGTTCTTGATGGCTTGGAACGCCTCCGTCCGTGGCATCGCCTCGAGGAAGAGGAAGTTCTTGAAACCACGGGCCTTGATCGTCTCTTTCAACTCGTTTTTCCGGTACCCATAACCGATCAATTTGAAATGGACGCGCGGCTCGTCACGGAACCGCTCCGCAAGTTCAAGCAAGAGCGACACGTCTTGGGCGAGGCCCATGTTCCCGGCGTACAGAATCTCCATCCGGTCGTCCTCGGGGACGGTCCGCTCGAGGTTGCGCTCGCTCTGGCGAATCGAGTTCGGCATGTAATGAATCATCTCGTTGTCGACACCACGTTGGCGCAGATAGCTGCGGAACCCTTCCGAGTTGATGATGATTTCATCGGCCGATTTGTAGAGCCGCTTCTCGAACCAGAACGCCGGGGCGAGCATCCAGTCGTGTTTGAACACGCCGACGCCTTTCACCGACTCCGGCCAAAGGTCACGCACGTCCAAGATGAACGGGACGCCGTACTTGCGTTTCGCATACACGCCGACGAACGCCATAAAAAAAGACGGGGTCGTCGCAAAGACGACATCCGGTTTCGAGTCGAGCTTTTGGACGGCGGCGACGCCTTTGATCATCTGTTCCAAAAACAAAGCGAGCCGGCTCACCATGTTCGACGTATGTTTGCGCTTCTTCGTGATGAGCCGCTTGATGAACGGCTGGTTGTTGAGCGCCTTGTCGTTCCAGAAGCGATTGTCTTTATACAAGTTGAAGTTCGGATACGATGGGGCGGCCGTGATGACCTCCACTTCGTATCCGCGTTCCTTCATGAGATGCGTGATATTTTGCATCCGGTTGCCGGCACTGCCGATCTCCGGATAATAGTTTTGACAGACCATTAACATTGTTTTCAAAAATAACACACCTTACTGTTGTTCGAGTTCGTCCACGAAGCGCTTCAAGAGCGTGTGGACGTTTGCTTTTAAATCTGGGTCGCAGAGCGCGTGGGCGATCGTCGCTTCGATGAAGCCGATCGGTTCCCCGACGTCATAGCGACGCCCGTCAAATTCATAGGCGAAGACGGTCTCCACCTCGTTCAAGCGGGCGATGGCGTCCGTCAATTGGATCTCGCCTCCTGTCCCGACTTCTTGCGCCGACAACGCCTCGAAGACGTCCGGTGTCAAAATGTAACGGCCGAGGATGGCGAGGTTCGATGGGGCTTCACCGACGGCCGGTTTCTCAACGAACGTCCGGACCGGGATGAGCTTTCCTTCGACGGCAAGCGGGTCAATTATACCATATCGATTCGTCATTTCATACGGGACGCGTTGCACCCCGATGATCGAGCGCTCATACTGCTCGTACTGGTCGATCAATTGCTTCGTCGCCGGCACGTCCGCCTCGATGATATCGTCCCCGAGCAGGACGGCGAACGGTTCGTCGCCGATGAACTTCCGGGCACACCAAATCGCGTGGCCGAGCCCTTTTGGTTCCTGTTGCCGTATGTAATGGATGTTGGCGAGGTTCGACGAGTGGCGCACCGACTCGAGGAGCTCGGTCTTGCCTTTTGACTCGAGGTTCTGTTCGAGCTCGATAGCCCGGTCGAAATGGTCCTCGATGGCGCGCTTGTTCTTCCCGGTCACGATAATGATGTCCTCGATGCCGGAAGCGACGGCTTCTTCCACGATGAATTGGATCGTCGGTTTGTTGACGATCGGGAGCATCTCTTTTGGCATCGCCTTCGTCGCCGGCAAGAAGCGGGTACCGAGCCCGGCGGCCGGGATGATGGCTTTCCGTACGCGTGTCATGGACGTCTCTCCTTTTTTATACTGTATCTGATGATTATACCCAATTTCCCATCGTTCACGCACACAAAAAAACGGCCGTGACGCACGTCACGACCATTTCCGGTCGTCCATATACTTGTACAGGAACCAACCGCCGACACCGAGCACAATGAGAAGAAGGAGAAAACCGCTGATCATCATGACGAACGCCTCCTTTTACCTACACTCTTCTATTCCCGGAAACGGACCAGAATATACTATCCGTCCTGGCGGCACCAATGCTTTCTGCAGGCAATCCACGGAGCCGCTTGGACTGAATCAGACGGTGGGCGACTCCTTGGGGAGAGTGATGCAAGGATGACCCCGTAAAGCGCGCATGCGCTGCGGAGGCATCCGCATCACCCCAGGAAAGCGGCCCGCCGTCTGATGAAGATAATCAAAACCACAAAAAAACAGGCCCGCCATGAGGCGAGCCTGAAAACATCAATTATTTTTTGAGGTTGTAGAACGACTTGATACCGTCGTATTTCGCTACATCGCCGAGCATGTCTTCGATGCGGAGAAGTTGGTTGTACTTCGCGATACGGTCTGTACGCGAGAGCGAACCAGTTTTGATTTGACCAGCGTTTGTCGCAACAGCGATGTCCGCGATTGTCGCATCTTCTGTTTCACCAGAACGGTGTGAGATAACAGCTGTGTAGCCAGCTTTTTTAGCCATTTCGATCGCGTCGAATGTTTCTGTGAGCGTACCGATTTGGTTAACTTTGATGAGGATCGAGTTCGAGATTCCTTTTTCGATACCTTCAGCCAATTTCTCAGTGTTCGTTACGAAGAGGTCATCCCCAACGAGCTGAACTTTGTCACCGATTTTGTCAGTGAGCAATTTGAAGCCGTCCCAGTCGTTTTCGTCGCAACCGTCTTCGATTGAGATGATTGGGTATTTGCTTACGAGCTCAGCGTAGAAGTCTACGAGCTCAGCAGTTGTCATTGACTTGCCTTCGCCAGCGAGTTCGTACTTGCCAGTCGACTTGTCGTAGAACTCAGAAGACGCAACGTCCATTGCGAGGTAGATGTCTTCGCCAGCTTTGTAACCAGCTTTTTCGATTGCTTCAAGGATAACTGTGATCGCTTCTTCGTTAGACTTAAGGTTTGGTGCGAAACCACCTTCGTCACCGACAGCTGTGTTAAGACCCATACCAGAAAGTACTGATTTGAGGGCGTGGAATACTTCTGCACCCATGCGGAGCGCTTCACGGAACGTTGGCGCGCCAACAGGCATGATCATGAACTCTTGGAAGTCAACATTGTTGTCAGCGTGCGAACCACCGTTGATGATGTTCATCATTGGAGTTGGAAGCGTCTTCGCGTTGAATCCACCGAGGTACGTGTAAAGTGGAAGGCCGAGCTCGTCTGCTGCTGCGTGTGCTGCTGCCATAGAGACACCAAGGATCGCGTTTGCGCCGAGTTTACCTTTGTTTTTCGTACCGTCGAGCTCGATCATTTTCTTGTCGAGTGCGTTTTGGTCGAATACATCGTAACCGATGAGTTCTGGTGCGATTGTGTCGTTTACGTTAGCAACGGCTTTGAGTACGCCTTTACCAAGGTAACGTGACTTGTCGCCATCGCGGAGTTCGACTGCTTCGTGCTCACCAGTTGATGCGCCTGATGGGACGAGGGCACGGCCGAAACCGCCGTCTTCTGTGAAGACTTCTACTTCGATTGTTGGGTTACCGCGTGAATCCAAAATTTCGCGTGCGTAAATTTCTGTAATCATTGACATGAAAATTCGCTCCTTTTTGTTTGGAAAGTTTTTTGAGTTACTTCGTGACGATTGATGTGCCGGTCATTTCTGCCGGTTGCTCTCCACCGAGAAGGTGAAGGAGCGTCGGAGCGAGGTCGCATAACGCGCCTTGGAGAACTGGTTTCAGTTCCACCCCTTCTTTCGTGACGATACATGGTACAGGTTCCGTCGTGTGGGCCGTCATCGGTGAGCCGTCCGGGTTCGTGACGAGGTCAGCGTTCCCGTGGTCCGCCGTGATGATCGCCGCGCCGCCTTTGGCAATGAGTGCGTCCACTACTTTACCGAGGCATTCGTCGACGACTTCGACAGCTTTCTTCGTCGGTTCGAGCATACCGGAATGGCCGACCATGTCCGGGTTCGCGTAGTTGATGATATACGCGTCATATTCGTCAGATTCGATTCGCTCCAAGAGTCCTTCTGTGAGCTCATACGCGCTCATTTCAGGCTGCAAGTCGTACGTCGCCACTTTCGGTGACGGCACGAGGAAACGATCTTCACCTTCGAATGGTGTTTCTTGTTGTCCGTTCAAGAAGAACGTGACGTGCGGGTATTTCTCAGTTTCCGCGGCGCGGAGCTGTTTGTACCCTTGCGCGGCGAGAGTCTCACCGAGCGTGTTTTTCAAATCTTCCGGTGGGAAGACGATGTCCGTGTCGATTTCATCCGAGAACTTCGTCATCGAGACGAGCAAGATGTTCTCTGGATGTGTGTTCGAAAGTTCGAAGCCTTTGAAGCCGGTCTTCTCTTTGAACACTTTCGCGAGCTCGATGGCCCGGTCCGGACGGAAGTTGAAGAACATGATCGCGTCGTTATCTTTGATCGTCGCAATCGGTTGTCCGTCTTTCTCGATGACCGTCGGAAGAACGAATTCATCCGTCAAGCCGTCTGCGTACGACTGTTTAAGCACGTCGACCGCATTCGTACCGACTTCGCCTTTCGCGTTGACGAGCACGTCGTATACTTTCTCGACGCGTTCCCAACGGTTATCGCGGTCCATGGCATAGTAGCGTCCAGACACGCTAGCGACTTGACCGAGTCCGAGTTCAGCGAGCTTCGCTTCCGTCTGTTCGAGGAAGCCAGCGCCTGATTTCGGATCACAGTCACGGCCGTCCGTGAAAGCGTGAATGTATACTTTTTCGATGCCATGAAGTTTTGCGAATTCGACGATGGCGTACATGTGGTTGATGTGAGAGTGAATCCCACCGTCTGAGACGAGGCCCATGATGTGGAGGCTCGAATCATACTTTTTCACATGTCCGGCCAAGTGATTCATCGCTTGGCGATCAAAGAGTGAACGGTCTTTGATGGCGTTGTTGACGCGTGAAAGTGACTGATAGACGACCCGGCCGGCACCGATGTTCAAGTGACCGACTTCCGAGTTCCCCATCTGACCTTCCGGAAGGCCGACGTACTCGCCTTTCGCGTTGAGGAGCGTATGTGGATACTGCTCCCAGTAGCGGTCGAAGTTCGGTTTGTTCGCCGCAGCGACCGCATTACCGAACGTTTCGTTCCGCATTCCAAAACCATCCAAGATGATGAGGGCGACTGGTCTTGCCATTTAAATCGCCTCCAACAACTTGAGGAACGAAGCAGCTTCAAGTGAAGCACCGCCGACGAGTGCGCCGTCGATGTCTTCTTGCGCCATATACTCCTTGATGTTCTCAGGTTTTACAGAACCGCCGTATTGGATGCGAACCGCAGCCGCCACGTCTTCACCGTAAAGACCTTTTACCACGTCACGAACATATTTGCATGAGCTTTGCGCATCTGCTTCGTCCGCTGATTTACCAGTGCCGATTGCCCAAACTGGCTCGTACGCGATGACGAGTTGTTTGACTTGGTCAGCTGAGAGGTCCGCGAGGCCACCTTCGACTTGCGTCTTGATGACTTCTTCGAACTTGTCGCCTTCGCGCTCTTCTAATGTCTCACCGACACAAACGATTGGCGTAAGACCGTGTTCGAACGCTTTTTTCGTTTTGCTGTTGATGAACTCATCAGATTCGCCGAAGTATTCGCGACGCTCTGAGTGTCCAAGGATGACGTATGTCACGCCGAGGTCAGCGACCATGGCCGGGCTGATTTCGCCTGTGTATGCCCCGCTGTCTTTGTCGTACATGTTTTGAGCACCGAGCTTAAGGTTTGACCCCTTCGCTGCTTCTACCATCGGTGCGAGGAAAAGTGCTGGTGCACCAATCGCCGCGTCAACTTTGTCCGTTGACGGGATGTTATTTTTAACTTCCTCTACGAAAGCGACAGCTTCCGAGAGTGTTTTGTTCATTTTCCAGTTACCTGCAATAATCGGTTTACGCATCGATAACCCTCCTCTATTTTACTTGTCGTTCAACGCTTCGACGCCTGGAAGTTTCTTGCCTTCCATGAATTCGAGTGAAGCGCCGCCACCAGTCGAGATGTGGCTCATTTGGTCAGCAAGGCCGAACTTGGCTGCTGCCGCGGCTGAGTCACCACCACCGATGATTGAGTATGCGTCGCTGTCTGCGAGTGCTTGAGCGACACCTTTCGTTCCGTTAGCGTACTTATCGAGTTCGAATACGCCCATCGGTCCGTTCCAAACGACAAGTTTCGATTCGCGAATCGCTTCCGCGTAAATTTCGACTGTCTTCGGTCCGATATCAAGACCCATGTGATCCGCAGGGATCGAGTCGATATCGACTGGTCCGACGTATGTCTCTTCGCCGAATTCTTTCGCAATGACACAGTCGACCGGCATCAAGAACTTCACGCCTTTGTCTTCTGCTTTTTTCATGAACTGACGAGCGAGGTCGAGCTTGTCTTCTTCAAGGAGTGACGTTCCGACTTCGTGCCCGAGTGCTTTCGAGAACGTGTACGAGAGACCGCCACCGATGATGAGTGTGTCAACGATGTCAAGAAGGTGGTCGATGACCCCAATCTTGTCAGCAACTTTCGATCCGCCGATAATCGCCGTGAACGGACGGTCTGGATTCGAGAGTGCCTTCCCGAGGACTTCAAGTTCTTTCTCCATCAAGAGACCAGCCACCGCGTGGTCCACGTTTTGCGCGATACCTTCTGTTGAAGCGTGGGCACGGTGAGCCGCACCGAACGCGTCGTTGACGAAGATATCAGCGAGTGCCGCGAAACCTTTCGCGAGTTCTGGATCGTTTTTCGTTTCACCAGGGTAGAAACGGACGTTCTCGAGAACGACGACGTCACCTTCACCAAGTTTTGAAACGGCTTCTTCTGCGACTGGACCGTACGCCTCTTCAACGAGGGGTACATCTTTGCCGAGAAGTTCAGCGAGACGTTTAGCGACCGGTGCGAGTGAGTACTCGAGGTTCTTCTCGCCTTTTGGACGGCCGAGGTGGCTCGCCAAAATGACTTTCGCGCCGCCGTCGATCAAGTGTTTGATCGTCGGAAGAGCCGCTTGGATCCGCGTTTCATCTTGAATGACGCGATCTTTGAGTGGAACGTTGAAGTCAACGCGGCAAAAGACGCGTTTCCCTTTTACATCGATGTCACGAATAGACTGTTTGTTCATAACCTTCGCCTCCATATGTCGTGCGTGTCAATTTCATAAATAGAGCGGAGAACAATCTCTTGTTTCCGCTCCTATTTGATTCTATTTAGTTCACGAACTTACTTCGCGATTTCAGCGAAGTGCTTGAGTGTGCGAACCAATTGTGCAGTGTAAGACATTTCGTTGTCGTACCAAGAAACTGTCTTAACGAGTTGCTTGTCGCCAACTGTCATTACTTTAGTTTGTGTCGCATCGAAGAGTGAACCGTAAGTGATTCCGACGATGTCAGAAGATACGATTTCGTCTTCAGTGTAACCGAATGACTCGTTCGCTGCTTTTTTCATTGCTGCGTTGATTTCGTCAACAGATACAGTTTTCTCAAGAACTGTTACGAGCTCTGTGAGTGAACCTGTAGCAACTGGTACACGTTGTGCCGCACCGTCAAGTTTACCTTGAAGTTCTGGGATAACGAGGCCGATCGCTTTAGCCGCACCAGTTGTGTTCGGTACGATGTTTGCTGCTGCCGCACGTGCACGACGGAAGTCGCCTTTCGGGTGTGGAGCGTCAAGCGTGTTTTGGTCGCCTGTGTAAGCGTGGATTGTTGTCATGAGACCTTCAACGATTCCGAACTGGTCTTGGAGAACTTTCGCCATTGGCGCCAAGCAGTTTGTCGTACAAGAAGCACCAGAGATTACTGTCTCAGTACCATCAAGGATGTCGTGGTTTGTGTTGTAAACAACAGTCTTCATGTCACCTGTAGCCGGAGCCGAGATCACAACTTTTTTCGCGCCAGCTTTCAAGTGAAGCTCCGCTTTTTCTTTTGCTGTGAAGAAACCAGTACATTCGAGAACGATGTCAACACCGAGCTCGCCCCATGGAAGTTCTTCTGGGTTGCGGTTAGCAAGTGTAACGACTTTCTCGCCGTTTACGAGGAAGTGACCGTCGTGTACTTCTACTTCTCCGTCGAAACGACCTTGTGTCGTGTCATACTTGAGAAGGTGAGCGAGCATCTTCGTGTCAGTCAAGTCGTTGATTGCAACAACTTCGACTCCTTCGTTTTTGATGATCTCGCGGAATGCCAAACGACCAATACGTCCAAATCCGTTAATACCAACTTTTACTGCCATAGTTAATTTCCTCCTTAGGGTAGAAGCTATTTATTGAAGAGCCAACGGGGGTCAACTCTTTAATAACGATTTAATAATTCTGTCGCCGCACCTTCGTCTGTGACGAGGATGATGTTCGGCGTGTGTTTCGCATATGCGGCAATCGCTTGTGCCTTCGATTTCCCTCCGGCGACCGCGATGACGGTGTCCATGTCGTCGAGCTCCTCTAATTGGATCCCGACCGTCTTGACCCGATGAACGATTTCACCTTCGGCGTTGAAGTAATATCCGAACGCCTCGGCGACGGCATCATGCCGTTCGATCATCCGCAAATGCTCTGGTGACGCGTGACGGCGTTTCGCCATCGTTTCCGCCTCACCAATTCCATGTACCACAATTCGCGCCGCTCTAATCATTTCCAGGACATTTTTTATGCTAGGTTCCTCCACCATCCGCTCGAACGTCTCTTGCGAAACCTCGTCCGGAATGTGGAGTAAATGATAGTCGGCATGGGCCCGGTCGGCCATTCGAGAACAGACGGTGTTCGCCTGTAACTCAAGCGTCTCTCCGAGTCCTCCGCGTGCCGGCACGAAATGCATCGGCCGTTCTTTTTTATCGGGCGACATCATGGCCGCAACCGATGCCATCGTCGTCCCGCCTGTGACCGCGATGATATTGTCGTCAGGTGCCAGTCGCGCTTTCAGCTGCGTGACGGCGGCCCGACCGATATCTCGCTGGACCCAGAACGTCTCGTCGGAATCACCCGGTACGATGACGACTTGGCGAACGCCTAGTTTTCGCTCGAGTTCTCGTGCGACTTCCGAGATGCCTAGGATCTCTCCCATGACCTCGTGCAAGTCTCTGAGAACGTTTCGGCCCGATTCCGTAAGGGAAATACCTTGAGTAGCGACCATCAATAGACCTTGGTCTTTCAAAAAGTCGACTTCTCGTCTTAGGATTCGTTCCGTCAGCCCGAGGCTTGTGGCGAGTGTCCGGCGGCCGATTGGCTGCATCAACCGGACATAATGTAAGATGTCGTAACGATGTCGGAGCGTATCGAGCATGTCGGGAACGATTTGCTTCTGAACTTGAATCAGCTGCTGGATCATACTCATTCCCCCTCGACTTAAAGCATGGACAATTTTTGTCCCACTTTTATATTTGCGTCCCACCGCTACGACTTCATCTTATCAATGACCTTTCCGTCTTGCAACCCCTTCAAACGTTTTTTTTCGATGTAAGCGTATACTTAACAAAATCTTCAACTTTACTGTCATCGTATCGCCCTTGACTAATGACGCGCCCCTCGTGTAAGACGACGGGGATCTCGAACAAGTACTTCGCCTCGAGTTCTTCGTTGCCCGTGATGTCGACCTGCTCGAGTTCGAACGGATAGTCTTCCATGAGCCATTCGAGCATGACGAGTGCCTCCTCGCAGAGCGAACAGTTGGCACGCCGGTATAATGTCAGCACCATGTCAGTCCCCTCCTTTCCATAGTTGTCGTTCCCGCTCCCGCGAGTTTCCAAAACCGAGCGCTTCCCGATAGTTCGCCACGGTCCGTCGTGTCACCGTATAGCCGATCCGGGCCAACTCTCGCATGAGTGCGGCGTCACTCAAAGGTGACGTCTCTTGTTGAATCAGTTCGGCGAGCGCCTTTTTCACCATGAACGGCGATTGCCCATGATCCGTGGACCTGACGAAAAAGTGGCGCCACGCCATGACCCCGCCCTCGGTCGCCACATACTTTCCTTGGATGGCCCGTCCGACGGTCGACTCGTGCTTGCCGATCCGTTCGGCGACTTCTTTCCGCGTCAACGGATGCAAGACGAGCTTGCCGTCGAGCCAGTCCGCCTGACGTTCCGCGATGACCGTCCATACCGAATGTAGCGTCGCGTTCCGCATCTCGAGCGTCTCGTGCCACCACTTCGCCTCGCGGTCGTCCCCGATCCGAGCCGCATCGAGCGTTGGGCTGAACCATGTCGTCACAAGCCCATCGTCACGCCGGGCGACTTCGAGTTCCGGTACGATATGCTCGGTTCCTTCATATAATATTGGTGTTTTCGGTAACGTCGCCACGATACGGGTCACCCGGTCGAACTCGGCCACCGAGATGTCGAGTCGGCCCGGGATGTCATCAACGTTCGCGTCGAGCGCCTCGAACACGTCCAAGACGAGCGGGTCGTCATGTTCAATCGCATGCCGGTATTGGCAGTCCCGCTCATTCTTCGCGCCGATCCCCGTCGGTTCTAAAAACAAGAGCGCCTGGCGTGCCGCCTCAACGTCCGCCACATCGACCTCGAAGCGATGGGCGAGCACGAAGTCACTATCAGGTAAGAGGCCGCGGTGGTCTAGCGCGAGGACGAGCCGCTTTTGAAGCATACGTTGGACCTCGTTCCCACTTCCTTCCTCAATCTGTTCGAACAGACGGGACTCGAATCCGCTCGCCGTGTCCTCCACCCATTCGACCGCGCCGCTGCCGATGGCGATGTTCGGGTTCCGCTTTGACAAGCGGCCAAGCTGAAAAGCGATCGCGGTCCGGTCTGCTTCGAGAACCGGCAGACGCCTGACCATGTCCTGGGTCAGTTGTTGCTTTTGAAGTTGCTGTTGTTCTTGGCGTTGCATCGGTCACACCCCTCTCGTTTCCTATTGTAGCGAAAGGCGGGAAAACGCGCTCAAAAAAAAGTGAGACGAACAGGATTGCTTTTTTAAAAAAACAAATGTATAATAAATCGTGTCAGAGAACATGCACCCGTAGCTCAGGGGATAGAGCACTGGTTTCCGGTGCCAGGTGTCGGGAGTTCGAATCTCTCCGGGTGTATCAAAGAAAGAGGTCAGGCAGATGCCTGGCCTCTTTTGTCGTTTTAGAATCGTCAAACCGTGGAATAGGTCAAAAACGATGACTATCGTTTGACCAACATTGACTATAGCGGTATGATATGTTTACAACCTACATAAAGGAGGCAGATTCAATGTTAATTCCAACAGTTATCGAACAAACAGGTCGCGGGGAACGCGCGTACGATATTTACTCACGCTTGCTCAAGGACCGCATCATCTTGCTCGGAAGTGCGATCGACGACAACGTCGCCAACTCGATCGTTGCCCAGCTCCTCTTCCTTGCAGCCGAGGACCCAGATAAGGACATCTCACTTTACATCAACAGCCCGGGTGGTTCGATCACTTCCGGAATGGCGATTTATGACACGATGAACTTCATCAAACCGAACGTGTCGACGATTTGTATCGGAATGGCCGCATCGATGGGTGCCTTCTTGCTCCAAGCCGGTGAAAAAGGCAAACGCTTCGCGCTTCCAAACGCGGAGATCATGATTCACCAACCGCTCGGCGGTACGCAAGGTCAAGCATCGGACATCAAGATCCATGCTGAACGCATCATCAAGATGCGCGAGAAATTGAACCAAATCATGGCCGACAACACAGGCCAGCCGCTTGAAGTCATCGAGCGCGACACAGAGCGCGACTACTTCATGTCAGCTGAACAAGCGAAAGACTACGGTCTCATCGACAAGGTCATGACGCGTTAATCCAAAAGCGCCTTTCCCAACTCCGGGAAAGGCGCTTCTTTCGCTAAACAGACGCCATATGATTCGTCTGTCGTCAGCTCTGGTTGCAATTTTTCCCAAACAAACGGGATTGTGGTGAGTTCGGATACATAGCCGTTCACGATTTTCGGTCGGTCCCACATCTCATAACGTACTTTCATTGAATCTCCCCCTGTTTGCATCCATTTGATTTGTTGCTCGACTTGTCGCAACGCCTCGATTTCGCGTTGGACCTCATCAAGTCTGCTGTCGAGTAACTCGCTCACACTTTCTGCCGTCTGAATTTGTTCGAGCGAGATACCCATTTGGCGTAGTAACTTGATTTCGTTCAGGCGTCTTATTTCTTCCATCCCGTATAACCGATACTGATTATCTAAACGAGTCGGTCGGACGAGTCCTTTCGCTTCATACCATTTGATTGCTTTAGTGGACAACCCCGTTAGATGGACCACTTTTCCGATTTGAATCATTGGCGTCCCCCCTTCTCGTTGATCATAAAGCCGCCCGTAGCGGACAGGTCAACTCTTTTATTCCTTGACCTCGACCCCGAACACATAGCGGCTGTCCCCACGCGGCCACTCCCCGCCCGTCTCGAACAAATAGACACCCGGTTCGTCTGGGACGACGGGATCAGACCGTACGAGCTCCCCATCGATGATTTGATGGAATGAGACGTTCGACGGCTCGGCATGGAACTCGACATCAATCTCGGCACCCGGCTCGACCGGCACGAGCTGCAAGTCGTCCGCTTCCGGCAACCCGTGGTCTTCACATACCGCCTCGCCCCCATTGGACCAGCAGAACGTCGACTGTTTCACTTCGGCCGTCACCGATCCGACCCGGACTGTCGGGAGCGGCGGTTTGATCGAGGACTCCGACTTCCAAAACGAGGTGGCCAACAACGCGCCGCCGACGAGAATCAACCCAACCACGACGATCCATAACCCTTTTCGTCTCAACTCGCTCATCTCCTTTGTTCTTGTATTCCCCGTTCCACGAAAAAACGACCCACTTCCGTGAGTCGTCCCGTTCATTTCGGGCGTCGAAGCCCTTTCATCATATAGCCGCCTTTAAAGTCGATCGGATCGAATGCGACGAGGAACGCCTTAGGCTCATACTCCTCGACCATTTGCCGCAAATCTTTCATCCGCGTCCGTGCCGCCAAGACGTCGAGACGATATCGGATGCCGTCACGTCCCTGTCCTTGGTAATGCGTCACGCCATAACCGCTGTCGCGCATCTTTTGGATGAGCTCGGCCGGGAACTCTTGCGTGTGGACTTGGATCATGTTGTAGCCGATGGCAAGCTTCCGCTCGACGTAACCGCCGACGAGAATCCCGAGCCCGAATCCGACCGCATAGACGATCATGCCGAGCGTCGTCAAATCTTGGAACACGATCCCGAGCGCGAAGATATAGATTAGCGTCTCAAGCGTCCCGAACAGCCCCGCAATCATCGTTTTTCCTTTGACGAGCATGATGGTCCGAAGCGTCAGCACCGGTACGTAGACGAGTTGTAATACTAGGATGAGCAAGATTTGCCCCATAGGATCGACCTCCATTCGAATTCAATATAACCACTATTCCAAATTTTAAGGCCGGATGCAACCAAAAAAGGCTGACCGCAGTCAGCCTTTCGCAATTATTTGTCTAAGTTATCCACGCTCGTGAGCAGTTCATAATCTTTGCGGATGACCTGATAGATGGCGTTCGTGTCACCTGACAATACTTCTTCCGCGCGCAATTGGTTGAGGAAGAGGCTTGTCGCGAACGTGACGAGGGCGCTTTTCGGGATCCCGATTTGTTTCGCACGCTCCGTGATGACCTGGTCTAAATCAGCGTCGATCGTGAGCGAGATTCTTTTCTTTGCATTCGACATAATCATGAAGCTCCTTTAAGTTACATTTCTAAGTCCTATACACAATTGCTAATTATATAGGAAGAATGGTTTTGGTGCAACCAGGGTCACGACGAGCTGATTTCTTCACCGTTTCGCACCTTGTCCGCGATTTGATCGATTTTGCGGAGCCGATGGTTGATCCCCGACTTCGAGATCGGTCCCGTCTCGAGCATCTCGCCGAGTTCTTGGAGCGAGACGTCTTGATGGGTGACCCGGAGCTCGGCAATCTCCCGGAGTTTGACCGGTAAGATTTCAAGCCCGACCGTGCGCTCGAGGAACTTGATGTTCTCGACTTGGCGGAGCGCCGCCCCGACGGTCTTATTCAAGTTCGCCGTCTCACAGTTGACGAGCCGGTTGACCGAGTTGCGCATGTCTTTGATGATGCGCGCGTCCTCGAAGTCGAGCATGCCGCGCGTCGCCCCGATGAGTTTCAGGAAGTCCGAGATCTTTTCACTCTCTTTGATATAGAGGATGTGCCCTTTCTTCCGTTCGAGCGTCTTCGCGTTCAAGCCGAAGCGGTTAGCGAGGTCACGGAGCGCCTGGTTATGGTTCTCGTACAGGCTGTACACCTCGAGGTGATACGACGACGTCTTCGGATGGTTGATCGACCCACCGGCGAGGAACGACCCGCGTAAATAGGCACGGGCGAGGTTCTCGTCACGTGTCATGTCCGAGTTGAGCGTGCGGATCATCTCGTAGTTCTCCCCGAGGATTTCAAGGTCTCGAAGCATCGTCTCGGCACGCTGGGCGACCCGGACGATATAGACGTTGTTCTTCTTCAACCGCATTTTTTTCCGTACGAACAAATCAAGATGATGGTCGTACAGCCGTTTCATGAGGGAATAGATTCGACGTGCGATGGCGGCGTTCTCGGTCGAGACGTCGAGCGTCATCCCTCGCCCTAAAGCGAGCGAAATGACCCCGTTCATCCGAACGAGCGCGGATAATTCCGCTTTCGCCTCGGCATCGGTCACGACGAGTTGCGTCAATTCTTTTTTGACGTCAGAGGCAAAGCTCATGCCGGTCCCCTCCTTTCTGTTCAATCACAACTTATTTCAGCTCAAGTTCTTGGAACGAGCGTGGTTTCTTGATGCGCAGGACGCGTTGCATGACGAGTCCGGCGATGGCGTCCGAGTCATGGCGGATATAGTCACGGTTATAGTCGACGATGTCCCCCGCGAGCACGTTCGTGCCGTAATTTCGAAGCTTCTTCCGATCGAAGCGGACTTCTTCCGAGCCGTCCTCGAGGTAACGCTCTAAATAGATGTCCTCGATCGGCTCGTTGTTGACGACGATCGTGTCGACCGTCGACTTGCCGAGATACGCCTCGATCGATTTCAAATGTTTCATCGCGTCGTACCCTTTCGTCTCACCGGGCTGCGTCATGACGTTGCAGATGTAAACGACCGGTTTCTTGGAGCGGACGATGGCGTCACGCACTTCTGGAATCAAGAGGTTCGGGATGATGCTCGTATAGAGGCTCCCTGGACCGAGCACGATCAAATCGGCGTCCTCGATCGCCTCGACGACACCAGCTGCCGGCTTGATACCTTCCTCGAGCAAGAACAGGCGCTTGATTTGTTTCTCGACGAGCGGGATCTTTGATTCACCTTTGACGATCGTCCCGTCCTCGAACTCGGCGGCGAGCGTCATGAGTGTCTCCGTCACCGGGAGCACCTTGCCTTGGGCGTTCAACAGCTGCGATAAGACGTCGACCGCCTTGACGAACGAGCCTTCGCAGATATGCGTCGCCGCCGTCAACATGAGGTTGCCGAGCGAGTGCCCTTCGAGCCCGTAACCGCTGTCGAACCGATATTGCAAAATCTTGTCCATGAGTGGCTCGACCTCGGACAAGGCGAGGATGACGTTCCGGATGTCGCCCGGCGGTAACATGTGGAACTCGTCACGGAGGCGCCCCGAGCTGCCCCCGTCGTCCCCGACCGTGACGATGGCCGTGATGTCGAGCGGATAATGCTTCAAGCCCCGGACGAGCGTCGAGAGGCCCGTCCCTCCACCGATGGCCACCACTTTTCTATCGCGTCTCATCTTATTTCTCCTTCGTCGCATGCGCGAGATCGCGATGGACGGTTTTGACGTTATAGCGCTCGGCGAAATGAGCCGACACTTTCTCGGCGAACGTGATCGAACGGTGCTTCCCGCCCGTACAGCCGAAGGCGACGACGACTTGCGTCTTCCCTTCACGCTTGTACTGCGGCAACAGGAATTCGAGCATGTCGATCAGTTTTTTATAGAACGCCCGCGCCTCGGGGTGCGACATGACGTAGTTCTGGACTTCTTCCGTCTGCCCGGTGAGCGGACGGAGTTCCGGGATATAGAATGGGTTCGTAATGAAGCGGACGTCGAACAACAGGTCGATGTCGAGCGGGACGCCGTGTTTGAACCCGAACGACATGAAGTTGACCGTGAACGGGATCCGTTCTTCGTTGAACTGGAGCAAGATGCGGTCTTTGAGCATCTGCGGCTTCAAGTCGCTCGTATCGTAGAGCGTATGGGCCCGGTCACGGAACCCTTCGAGCAACGAGCGCTCCATCCCGATGCCGACGAGCGGTGCGTCTTCCGGGGCGAGCGGATGCGATCGGCGCGTCTCCTTGTAGCGGCGCACGAGCACTTCGTCCCGTGTGTCGAGATACAACAAGTGCGGGTGCACGTTCTTCTGTTCCAAGTCGTCGATGACGATGAACAGGCTGTCGATGAAGTCGCGCGTCCGTGTGTCGATCGCGACGGCGATCTTCGGCCGGACCGAGCTGATGACATCGATCAATTGCGGCAATAGCACCGGCGGCAAGTTATCGACGCAAAAATAGCCAAGATCCTCAAAGCTATTCATTGCGACCGATTTCCCGGCCCCGCTCATCCCGCTGATGATGATCAATTCTTCTAATCCTTTAAAGTCTTCCATGTCACTGACGCCCCCTTAAAATTGACAACCGAGCCGTGTGTGCAGCTCTCTTCTGTCCTTAGTATAACGAACGTCCGAAAAAAAGAGAAGGGATTGCGGTCGCCCGCAATCCCTTCTGCCTCATGTCACGCGTTTTGTTCGTGCAACGCCTCGAGGAGCCCCTCGATATAGTGTTGCGCGTTTTGAGCGGCAATCGATCCGTCGTTCGTCGCGGTGACGACTTGACGGAGCGTCTTGTCGCGTACGTCGCCGGCTGCGAAAATCCCTGGGATCTTCGTCTCCATCGCTTCGTTCGTGACGATATAGCCTTGCTCGTTCGTGATGCCGAGGTCTTTGACGAAACCAGTGATCGGGTTCATGCCAATATAGATGAACACACCGTCGATTTCGTGGTCCGACTCGGTCCCATCGACCGTGCTGACGAGACGTGCCCCACCGACTTTACCATCGGCTTCCACGATTTCTTTGAGCGTGTGGTTCCAGATGAAGTCGATTTTCGGGTTGTCGAACGCCCGTTTTTGAAGAATCTTCTGCGCACGAAGCTCATCGCGACGGTGAACGATTGTCACCTTGTCAGCAAAACGTGTCAAGAACACGCCTTCCTCGACAGCTGAGTCGCCGCCGCCGATGACGAACAAGTTCTTCCCTTTGAAGAACGCCCCGTCACAGACCGCACAATACGATACACCGCGGCCGCCGAGCTCTTCTTCGCCCGGGACACCGATTTTCTTATACTGTGCGCCAGAAGCGAGGATGATCGCCCGTGCTTTATAGTCACGGTTGTGCGCGTGGACGACTTTATATTCCGTTTCGTCCGAGATGCTCTGGACGTCGCCATAAGCGTACTCCGCCCCGAATGCTTTCGAGTGGTCGAACATTTTTTGAGACAAGTCTGGGCCGAGGATGCTGTCATAGCCCGGATAGTTTTCGATATCTTCCGTGTTCGCCATCTGTCCACCTGGGATACCGCGTTCGATCATAAGTGTCGATAAGTTGGCACGCGACGCGTAAAGTGCCGCCGTCATTCCGGCTGGGCCGGCCCCGATGATAATGACGTCATAGATTTTTTCTTCTGTCATAATGATTCCACCTCTGCATGAAATTGATTGACTTCAGTATAAGAAACCTAGGGAGGTATCGTCTATCTTTATGCTTGTTCGAGTGTCTGTTTGAACGAACGGATCGTCCCCGTGAGCGTCGCGACGTCGATTCCGAACGTGTCGGCGCAGTCGTCGAGGATGAGGGCATCCCGTTTCGCATAGAACATCCAGACGAGGGCCGCGGCCGATGCCGTGACGTCCTCGAACGATGCCCCGGCAAGGAGCAGGAGTGAGAACCGTTCATAGAAGTCGCCGTCGAGGCTCATCTGTTCCGCTTCCGTCACTTCCGTCTCGGCGAGCACGAGGGCCTCATACGCCCGAGCGATCCGGGCGTCACCGGTGAACGGTGCCCCGCAAATCTCAGCACGACATTTCTCGGCGAAGGCGAGCACCGTCTCGTTGTCGGTGATTCCGTTTGTCAACGCGAGTGCTTCAAACGCTTCGTCGTCGGCAAGTTTCGAGATGATTCGGATGATTTCGATGCGAGCCGCGTCTTCTTCTTGGCGCAACCCTTGGACGAGTGCCGAACGGAACTCGAGGTTGTCGCGGATGTCATACGGGCTCGCTTCTTCAAATTGTTTCAACTCGTCACTGTTCAAATAGGTGGCCGCTTCTTCAAGACGCCCGGTCTTGTAGGCGGACACGCTGAGCCAATGCCCGAACAGTGAATCCCCACGGAATCCGCGGTCTTTCAAGAGGCGGAGTTCTTCGTACGCGCGGTCGTATTGACCGACGAGCGCGAGTGTCGTGGCGAGTTTGTAGCGCAAGTCGAACTGGAGCGGGCGGACCCGTGTCAGCGGGACCGACAGTTGGAGCGCCGCTTCTGATTGTCCGGCCTCATGCAACAACAAAATCGTGTTCAAAATCGCATGCAAGTTGCCCGGGTTTTCATCGAGCACATACTCGAGCGTCTCGAACGCCGCTTCATCGTTGCCGAGATAAAAATTGACGATGGCCAAGTTGTTGAACGCCGGCCAAAAGCGCGGATAACGGTCGATCAATCGTTCGAGCGTCGACTTGGCGGCGAACAAGCGGCCTTTGTCGATATGCTGCTGGGCCTCGGTGTGCCACGTGATCAACTCGTCTTCATCTTCGTCCTCGAGTTCTTGCTCGAGTTCGATCAGTTCTAATAACGATTGGACCGAGTCCGCATAGCGCCCGTGTGCCTCGACTTCGAGGTAACGTTTCGCATACATCGCTGCTTCTTCATATAAAGAGATATAAGCGCAATTGCTCGCAAGGTGATACAAGGCCTCGGTTGACGTCTCATCGAGTTCTAGCACCCGTTTCCACACGTCATTGGCGTGATAGATCTCCCCTACTTCAAATAACAGTTCAGCGTACTGTTTGTGATAGTCGACGCGGTGCGCTGCAGCGGCAGTGGCTTCAGCCATGAAAAAAGTCGCTTCATCTAGGCGACCTTCACGTAACGCACGACGACCTCTATAGTAGTGGAGCTCCGCGGCGAGCGGAGATTCTGGTTCGGGTAGCGTCATTACTGCTTCATAGTTCGCTTCCATATTCTAAATCCTCCACATCATCTCTAAATCTATTTTTAGTTGCAGGGTTAAGAATACCGCACTCAAACAACGAGGGCAACTGAAAAACTTAAAAAAAATCGGGACTATATTCCTTCTATAATGAATATATTTTGCTAGGTCGTTCAAATGCTTTTCGACAAAAATATGGAGGTTTCATGTCAGCGCCCATAGACACAAAAAAGCGGTATCGCCTTTAAAAAAAGTGATACCGCCCTAGTAATTTTATGAGGCCCTACATGTCTTGACCTCAAAATGATTTCGCGCTAAATTGTGTCTATTTTGTGTCGATGGTATGGAGCTTTGCCCCAACGACGCGCTCTCCGGGCGCGACGTCACGATGGACGACGGCCCCGGCACCGATGACGGCCCGGTCGCCAATCGTCACGCCAGGTAAAATCGTCACGTTCGCCCCGATCAACACCTCGTCCCCGATGTGGACGTCGCCGATCCGATACTCGTCGACGAGATACTCGTGACAGAGGATCGTCGAGTTGAACCCGATGACCGTGTTACGGCCAATCGAAATCCGCTCCGGGAACATGACGTCCGGCGTCACCATGAGGGCGAGCGCGCTATACTCCCCGATTTCCATACCGAGGAACGTCCGGTATAGCCAGCGCTTCGCCTTGACGGACGGAAAGTACCGGCCGATCAAGACGACAGTCGTGTTTTTGAAGACACGCAGGAAACGAATCGTCCGATACATTTGCCAGAGCGGATTCGGCCCGTCGAGACGAAACCGTTCCGTCTTACGCATGAACCGTGACCTCGTCGAGCCACGCCTCGAAATGTTCCATCGAGTCGATGATGACGTCCGGTTCGAGCGCTTCGAGGAACGCACGGCCTTTGATGGCCCAGCCGACAGCGACCGTCTTCGTCCCGGCGTTCTTGCCGCTGAAGATGTCCGTGTCGTTGTCCCCGACCATGACAGCGCGGTCCGCCGTCGACCCGAGCGCACAGAGCGCCCGTTCGACCGGTTCGGCGTGCGGTTTCTCATATTCCACATCGTCGGCCGTGACGACCACATCGAACAGATGGTCGATCTTGAACAGACGCAAGCCTTGCTCGACGACGGGACGGCCTTTCGAGGTGACGACGCCCATCTTGTAGCCTTTGGCGTGGAGGCGATACAGCCCCTCGATCACACCCGGATATTCGGCGACGAGCTGGTCGTGCATCGCGATATTGAAGCTGCGATAGAACGCCTGCATCTCTTTCCATTCCGGCTCATTGAGCGCCTTGAACGACTTCTCGAGCGTCGGTCCGATGAACGGGAAGATGTCCTCATCGCGATACGTCTCGTCCGGGAAGTAGTACCCGAGCGTGTGACGGAAACTCGCGATGATGAGCGGGTTCGTATCGAGCAACGTGCCATCCAAATCGAATAGAAGTGTATCCATCAATCAAACAGTCCTTTCTCTGAAGGGTCATCGTATCGTTTCGCTTTGCGGCGGACGATCATCATGACGACACCGAATACAATCATCGCGATCGAAACGAGTTGTGCCGTCCGGAGATCGCCGGCCATGAGGCTATCCGTGCGGAGCCCTTCGATATAGAAGCGTCCGATCGAATACCAGACGAGGTACGATAAGAAGATGTAGCCGCGCGGCGGGTTACCGACCATACGCCAGACGACGAGCAAGATGACGCCGAGGATGTTCCAGACGCTCTCGAACAAGAATGTCGGCAAGTAATAAGCGCCGTCGATATACATCTGATTGACGATCCAATCCGGGAGGAAGAGCGTCTCTTTCAAGAAACGGCTCGTCGTCTCGGCACCGTGCGCCTCTTGGTTCATGAAGTTCCCCCAACGTCCGACCGCTTGCCCGAGCAGGAGCGACGGAGCGAGGATATCGGTGATCTTCCAGAACGACATCGACTTGCGCATGCAATAGATGATGACGACGAGCAGCGCTCCGAAGATGGCGCCGTGGATTGCGATCCCGCCCTGGCGGATGTCGATGATCTGTCCAAGGTTCTCACTGTAGTAGTCCCATTGGAAGATGACGTAGTAAATCCGGGCGAAGACGATACTGATCGGAATCGACCAGATGATGACATCGACGACCCGTTCTGAATCATAATTGAGACGCTTCGCCTCGAACAAGGCGAGAACGAGGCCGAGCATCGCACCGAAGGCGATGATCATGCCGTACCAATAGATCGGGAGCGACCCGATTTCAAACGCGACGCGATCAAACGTTGGCTCTACCATTATTCCATGTCCCCTTCGTTGTCATGGATGGCGTTCGCGAGACGTTCCGCGAACTCTTCGGCCGTGTTGATGCCCATGTTCTGGAGGCGGTAGTTCATCGCCGCGACTTCGACGATGACGGCCAAGTTTCGTCCCGGACGGACCGGGATCGTGAGTAACGGCACTTCGCTATCGATGATTTTCATCGTGTTGTGGTCGAGCCCGACACGGTCGTATACTTTGCCCGCATCCCAGTTCTCGAGGTTGATGATCAAGCTGATCTTCTTGTGCGAGCGGACGGCGCCAGCGCCAAACAACGTCATGACGTCGATGATGCCGATCCCGCGAATCTCGAGCAAGTGACGAATCAGCTTCGGAGCCGAACCGACGAGAAGCTGGTCCCCGGTCTGACGAATCTCGACCGAGTCATCGGCGACGAGGCGATGGCCCCGTTTGACAAGTTCGAGTGCGGTCTCGGATTTCCCGACGCCGCTCTGTCCTTTGATGAGCACCCCGACGCCATAGATGTCGACGAGTACGCCGTGCATCGCCGTCATCGGCGCGAGTTCCATCTCGAGGAAGTTCGTGATTTGTGACTCGATCGACGTCGTCACCGCGTTCGTCCGCATGAGCGGGACGTTCGCCGCCTCGGCTTCTTCTTCGATCTCTTTCGGGATGTCGAAGCCGCGCGTGATGAGGATGCCCGGTGTTAATTCCGTGCATAAAATCTTCGCCCGCTCGCGGCGGCTCTCTTCCGACAAGCTCGCATAAAACGTGAGCTCCGTCTTGCCGAGCACTTGCAGCCGATTTTTCGCATAGTGGGTATAGTAGCCGGCAAGGACGAGTCCCGGTCGACTGAGGTCCGGTGTGGCGACAGGACGGTGAAGTCCCTCTTCCCCGGCGATGACTTGAAGTTTGAAGCGCTCAACGAGTTGAGCCGTGCGTACGATATTTTGCATGAGTAATCTGCCCCTTTCACGCTCATTATTGTATCATAGCTCTTCTTGAGAAGCGTCAACGAAAGTGAGCCGAAACGTGTCGAAAAAAAGAGTTGAAACTAATTCGTGGCGCTTCCGTAGAACGGGTATAGAGGATTAGGGAGGTGAAATGAAATGAATTCACTATTTTGGATTGCCATTGTCTTTATTTTTATCGTCGGGATCGCGGCGCTCGTCTACTTGGTCAAATCACTGTTTGACATGTGGCGCGAATATGCCGCGACGAAAAACGAGACGGTGTTGCTGTTGTTCATCTTGAACATCGTCGGCTTGTTCTTGTCCGGGTCGCTCTTGTCGATGATCGTCGCCATCATCTTCTATTGGAACCGGTCGAAATCGATGCGCTACCTCGGGATTTTCTTGCTTATTGCCGGCCCAGTCCTGTTCATCCTGTTCATCATCGGCTCATTCACGTTGTATGACGGTCAAATGATGGATTGGGAACAGATGGAGTATCAAATGAATCTATGACATGACAAAAACCCGGAGGCTGCCGCCTTCGGGTTTTTGTCATGGATGTCTCATTCGCCCGACAAATAGCCGACCACGGTGTTCGACTCCGGTGCGACCAAGATCGTCGGGACGCCGACGCTACTGTTCGGGTCCGCTTCGAACGAGACGGCGAGCGCCTCGGTCCCCGTATACGCATCGTCCAACAGTTCATAGCCATCATCGACCGTGACACGATGTACCTCGGTACTCGCTCCCGCATCGATTGCGGGCTCCTGCCAGTTTCGCGCGGTCACATACGCCCAGGCGACAGCAATCGCTTCGTCGCCAGCCGGCTCGTTCTCATTGACGATGCGCTGTTCGTCGTCACATCCGCCAAGCACCAGCACCGCAATCATCATCCATCCGTACGCTGACAAAAATCGCTTCATCCCGTTCCTCCTCGTCTCTGAAGTTAAAAGAAACCCGAAGGCGAGAGGCCTTCGGGTTGTCGGTCATTGCTGATGGAACGGGTTGTTCAAGTCAGCCGGATTGACCGGGTCGACTGGATCGATTGGTTCCACCGGCTCGTGTTTGTCCTCTTCGAGGAACGTCGACGGTGTGTGGAGCGAACCGTGTTCGAGGTCGATCGTGCCGGTACGTGTCCCCGCCTCGACTTCGATCCGCGGTGTCTGGCCACGGCCCGACAAGAATTCGAGTCGGCGTTGGGCGACGTCTTTCCGGTCGCGGATGATCTCGAGCTCGTCTAAATTACAGTGGAGACCACCGAAGTTCGTCTCGAGTTCTCCTTCGACCTCGACGCCGTGCGGCAAGACGAGACGGACGTTTCCGGCGAGCGAGGCGAGCTCGAACTTGGCCGGACGTGCCGTCGCGAGTTCGGCGCGGATGTTCCCGTTGCCGGTCTTGAGCGACGCCTTGTCGTATTTGCCGTTCACGATGACGGCTCCGTTACCGGTCCGGACGTGGACGAGTTCAGATTCGACCGCTTCGACTTCGACCGTTCCGTTCCCCGTGTTGAGGAGCAGCTCCGAGGCATGTACTTCATGAAGTACGACCCGGCCGTTCGCCGTCTGGATACGAACGCTCTCGACGTCGAGGCCGTCGGCACGGACCTCACCGTTGAGCGTCTGTACGTGTAGGTGATCGAAATGATGATGCGGGACGTACAGTTCGACGTGCGCCCGGACGAGCTTGTCGCGGAGTGACACGACGAGACGGTCACCGATGACCGAATGCTTGACCGCTGACTGGAGCTGTTCGAGCGCCTTGTCCGCGTCCTGCTGACGGAGCGGACGTCCGGTGACGATCAGTTCACACTCGTCGTTGTCCGACGAGACGATCGTCGCCGAGGCGTTGAACAAGTCGAGCGAGATATCTTTCCCGGTGAACGGGAACGATTTCGAATACGTCACTTCCGGCCCGAAGTTCGAGCTGAACGTGAAGTCGCTGTCACGAAGTTTCGTCACGAGCCCTTCGACCGCCGACGTCAGTTTCGTCGTGAGCGACTCGACCGAGTAGGCATCGACTTTCTCCGTCTCTTGACGTTCCTCGAGCGCTTGGACACGTTCCGGCTCCAACTTCTCGAGCCGTTCGAGCTGGGTCATGCCTTCTTCAATCGTCAACTTCCCGTCTTTCACTTGCTGGAGAATCAGTTCACGCATTTCTTGTTTCACTGTTCGTTTCCCCCTTCGATTTGGTCACACGTCAATCATGTTCCCGTTTCTCATCATTTCTATACCTTACTTCCGTTTTCCTGCTTTCGGTTTCGCTCGGGCCGAATCCCGTTCTAACACCGGCTTCAAATACTTACCGGTGTACGACGCGGCCACTTCGGCGACTTCTTCCGGCGTCCCGGTCGCGACGATCGTACCGCCGCCGTCACCGCCCTCAGGTCCGAGGTCGATCAAGTAGTCGGCCGATTTGATGACGTCGAGGTTATGCTCGATGACGAGCACCGTGTCCCCGTTCTCGACGAGGCGTTGCAGCACTTTCAACAGGCGAGCGATGTCGTCGACGTGAAGACCCGTCGTCGGCTCATCCAAGATGTAAATCGTTTTCCCGGTCGAACGTTTATGGAGCTCGGAGGCGAGCTTGACGCGCTGCGCTTCCCCGCCGGACAGTTCCGTCGCCGGTTGCCCGAGTTTCATATAACCGAGACCGACGTCATAAATCGTCTGAATCTTGCGCTTGATTTTCGGAATTTTGTCAAAGAAGTCGAGCCCTTCCTCGATCGTCATATCGAGCACGTCGGCGATTGTCTTACCTTTGTACTTCACTTCGAGCGTCTCACGGTTATAGCGTTTCCCGTGACATACTTCACACGGGACGTAAACGTCTGGCAAGAAGTGCATCTCGATCTTGATGATCCCGTCCCCGCGGCACGCCTCACAGCGTCCGCCCTTGACGTTGAAACTGAAGCGCCCTTTCTTATAGCCGCGCATCTTCGCCTCGTTCGTCGAGGCGAACACGTCACGGATATCATCGAACACGCCGGTGTATGTGGCCGGGTTCGACCGTGGCGTCCGTCCAATCGGCGACTGGTCGATATCGATGACTTTGTCGATATGGTCGAGCCCTTCGATCTTCTTATGTTTGCCTGGCTTCGCCTTGGCCCGGTTGATGTGGTGGGCGAGCGATTTATACAGAATCTCGTTGATGAGCGTCGACTTCCCGGAACCGGAGACACCAGTGACAGCGATGAACATTCCGAGCGGGATCGAGACGTCGACCCCTTTCAAGTTGTTCTCTTCCGCCTTCAAGATTTTCAAGAAACGCTCGTCCGGTACTTTCCGTTCGGCCGGGAGCGGGATGAACTTCTTACCGGACAAATATTGGCCCGTGAGCGACTTTCGGTTCTTCATGAGTTGCTTCGGCGTCCCGGCGGCGATGACTTCTCCGCCGTGTTCGCCGGCGCCCGGTCCGATGTCGATCAAATAATCGGCTGCCATCATCGTATCCTCGTCGTGCTCGACGACGATGAGCGTGTTGCCGATATCGCGCATCTGTTTGAGCGTCGCAATCAAGCGGTCGTTGTCGCGTTGGTGCAACCCGATTGACGGTTCATCGAGGACGTATAGGACGCCCGTGAGCCGCGAACCGATTTGAGTGGCGAGACGAATCCGTTGCGCTTCCCCGCCCGAGAGCGTCCCGGCGGCGCGAGAGAGCGTCAAATAGTCGAGCCCGACGTTGTTCAAGAAGCTGAGCCGCTCACAAATCTCTTGCAAGATGAGACGGGCGATGGCGATATCTTTCTCGCTCAACTCTGTCATGATCGAGTCGAACAACTTGATGGCGTTGACGACGGACAGAGAGGTCACTTGCCCGATATGGTGGCCCGTGATTTTGACGGCGAGCGTCTCTTCTTTCAACCGGTAGCCGCTACATGTCGGACAGGCGTGTGTCGCCATGTACGTCTCCATTTGTTCACGGATGTAATCGGACGTCGTCTCTTTGTAGCGGCGCTCGATGTTGCGGAGCACCCCTTCGAAGAAAATCGTGTTCGTCCGGACTTGTCCGAAATCGTTCTCGTAACGGAACAAGAACGACTCTTCGTCCGTCCCGTGCAAGACGAGGTCTTGGTCACGCTTCGACAGACGTTCGAACGGCACGTCCATGTCGATGTCAAAGTGTTTGCACATCGAGGCGAGCAGTTGCGGATAATATTGCGAGCTTGTCGGCTGCCAGGCGACGACGGCGCCTTCCTTCAGCGTCTTCGACGGGTCCGGGATAACGAGTTCCGGGTCGACATCAAGCTTCGTACCGAGCCCGTCACACGTCGGACAGGCGCCGAACGGCGAGTTGAACGAGAACATACGCGGCTCGAGTTCGCCGATCGAGAATCCGCAAATCGGACAAGCGTGATGTTCGCTGAACAGGAGCTCGGTGCCGTCCATCTTGTCGATGATGGCTCGGCCGTCAGCGAGGCGAAGCGCCGTCTCAAGTGAATCAGCAAGACGGCCTTCGACGTCAGGGCGGACGACGAGGCGATCGACGACGACCTCGATGGAATGTTTCTTGTTCTTATCGAGGTCGATCTCATCGGTCAGTTCGATCGTCTCGCCGTTGACACGAACACGAACGAACCCTTCCTTTTTGAGCGAGTCGAACACTTTGACGTGCGTCCCTTTACGGCCTGAGACGATTGGCGCCAAGATTTGCAGGCGCGTCTTCTCCGGCAGTTCCATCACTTGGTCGACCATCTGCGAGATCGTCTGGCTCGAGATTTCGATGCCGTGACGTGGACAGACCGGTTTCCCGATGCGGGCGAACAACAGACGTAAGTAGTCATAAATTTCCGTCACCGTCCCGACGGTCGAGCGCGGGTTGCGGCTCGTCGTCTTCTGGTCGATCGAGATGGCCGGGCTGAGACCCTCGATCGTATCGACGTCCGGCTTGTCCATCTGTCCGAGGAACTGTCGGGCATAGGCCGATAAGCTCTCGACGTAGCGACGCTGTCCTTCGGCGTAAATCGTATCGAACGCGAGTGACGATTTCCCGGAACCGGACAAGCCCGTCAAGACGACGAGCTGGTCACGCGGGATATCGATATCAATGTTTTTCAAGTTGTTGACGCGCGCCCCTTTAATGACGATCGCATTTTTCTTTTCAGCCATTTAATTCCCTACCTTCAACTCCAAGATTAAGTCACGCAATTCGGCCGCCCGTTCGAACTGGAGGTCGCGGGCCGCTTGTTTCATTTCTTCTTCTAATTTGGCAATCGCCACTTCGCGCTCGGCCGGTTTCATCGAACTGAGCGACTCGAGCACTTCTTCCTCGGCATCGACCGTTGCCCGGATGACGCCGCGCACTTCTTTACGGATTGTCTGCGGGGTGATGCCGTGTTCTTCATTATAGGCTTGTTGAATCGAGCGACGACGGTCGGTCTCTTCAATCGCCCGTGTCATCGAGTCGGTCATCTTATCAGCGAACAAGATGACGTGCCCGTTCGAGTTCCGTGCCGCCCGTCCGATCGTCTGGATGAGCGACCGGTCCGAACGAAGGAATCCTTCCTTGTCGGCGTCGAGAATGGTGACGAGACTCACTTCCGGGATGTCTAGACCTTCCCGCAGCAAGTTGATCCCGACAAGGACATCGTATTTTCCGAGACGGAGGTCACGGATGATCTCGATCCGCTCGAGCGTTTTGATTTCTGAGTGCATATAGTTGACCTTGATGCCCGCTTCACGCAGATAGTCCGATAAGTCCTCGGCCATCTTCTTCGTGAGCGTCGTCACGAGGACGCGTTCGTCCTGTTTGATGCGTTCGCGGATCTGGTCCATCAAGTAATCGATTTGTCCTTTGATCGGATGGATCTCGATCGTCGGGTCTAAGAGACCTGTCGGCCGGATGATTTGTTCGATCATGTCCGGTGTATGTTCAAGCTCATACGGACCCGGTGTCGCCGAGATGAAGATCGCCTGTGACAACTTCTTCTCAAACTCTTCAAACTTGAGCGGCCGGTTGTCCTTCGCCGACGGGAGGCGGAAGCCGTGATCGACGAGCACTTGTTTCCGGGCCTGGTCACCGTTGTACATCCCGCGTACTTGCGGGAGTGTCACGTGCGACTCATCGGCGACGAGTAGGAAGTCTTTCGGGAAGTAGTCGATGAGCGTGTACGGCGTCGCCCCTGCCTCGGTCAAGTTCAAATGGCGCGAATAGTTCTCGATGCCTGAACAGTAGCCCATCTCACGCATCATCTCGAGGTCATAGTTCGTCCGCTGTTCAAGCCGTTGCGCCTCGAGCAGCTTCCCTTCCTCGCGGAACTTCTCGAGCTGTTGTTCGAGCTCGGCCTCGATGTTGACGATCGCTTTTTGCAGCTTCTCGTCGCGGGTGACGAAGTGGGATGCCGGGAAGATCGAGACATGCTCGCGATCGGCGATGATTTCGCCGGTGAGCGGGTCCATCTCGCGGATCCGGTCGATCTCGTCTCCGAAAAACTCGACGCGCAAACACTGCTCGTCGCGTGACGCCGGGAAGATCTCGACGACGTCACCTCGGACACGGAACCGCCCGCGTTGGAAGTCGATATCGTTCCGCTCATATTGGATGTCGATCAACTTGCGGAGCATCTGATCACGGCCCAACTCTTTCCCGACACGGAGACTCAAGACGAGGCTGTTATATTCTTCCGGGTTACCGAGACCGTAAATACACGACACGGAGGCGACGATGATGACGTCATCGCGTTCAAACAAGGCCGACGTCGCCGAGTGACGAAGCTTATCGATCTCGTCGTTGATCGAGGCGTCTTTCTCGATGAACGTGTCCGTCGATGGGACGTACGCCTCTGGCTGATAGTAGTCGTAATAGCTGACGAAATATTCGACGGCGTTGTTCGGGAAGAATTCCTTGAACTCCGAGTAGAGCTGTCCGGCGAGCGTCTTGTTGTGGGCCAAGACGAGCGTCGGCTTCTTCACTTCTTGGATGACGTTCGATACGGTGAACGTCTTCCCGGTGCCGGTCGCCCCGAGCAACGTCTGGTACCGGTCGCCGCGATTGACGCCCTCGACGAGCTGTCGAATCGCCTCCGGTTGGTCGCCGGCCGGCTTATATTCTGATTGTAAGTCGAACGGAACGCTAATCTTATCCATATATATTCCTCGCTTTCTGTTCCTTGCATATTGACTTGATTATAGCACATACACGAACAAATATTCGCTTCTGACACGCTTCCCAAATCGCTCCGCTTTTCGTTATCATGGAGAGTGAATCTAAGTAGAAACGAGTTGGTCGTCATGTGGTCACTTCTCTTCATCCCGCTCGGTGCCATCGTCGGCGCCTTGTCCGGATTCTTCGGTATCGGCGGCGGGGTCATCATCGTCCCGGTGCTGCTCTTTAGTGGTTATTCGGCAGCAGAGGCCGTCGCCACGTCGCTCTTGTTCGTCGTCGGGACGAGCCTGTCCGGCGCGAAGAAACATACGTCGCTCGGCAACGTATCTTGGTCGACCGGCATCACGGTCGGACTGACCGGCGCCGTCACGGCACAGCTGTCGAGCCGCCTCGTCCTCTCGATCTCGGGCACGTATGATTGGTTACTGAACTTATTTTATCTGGCTATCCTATCTTATTTTGCCGTTACGCTATTAAAGAAAACATCGAAACCGCAGAAGCCGAAAAAATCGACCGTTTTCGCGGGGATGATGATCGGAGCGATGGCCGGACTGTTGTCCGCCCTCCTCGGCATCGGCGGCGGGTTCATCATCGTCCCGCTCCTCGTCAGTTGGCTCGGCTTCACGACGCATCGCGGGGTCGGGACGAGCCTTGCTGCCGTCCTGTTCATCTCGCTCGGCGGACTCGTCGGCTATCTGCCGTCGCTATCGCTCGATTATGTGACGCCGCTTGCCCTCGTCCTCGGGGCGTTCATCGGCGCGCCGATCGGGGCATCCCTCACGGACCGTTACGACGATAAAGAGATTTCGCGACGCCTCGCTTGGCTCTACCTCGCCGTCATCGCTTCGATCCTCCTCGACCTTGGAGCCACGAGCTTTCCCCCGCTCGCGTACGTGAGTTTGATGGTCCTGCTCATCTTTCTCGTCGGGATCGGCCTCGACTTCAGACGCCGGATTACCAATCAAAACCACTTTTCATAAGAAAAGTGGCTTTTTTTGCATATTCGGTTTTGAAACGCTTTCATTTGGGGCATATAATGAAGTGGTAAGCCAAATTTAATATGGAAGGAAGGGAGTATCACATGTCAGCATTCGTCAGCGAAATTATTGGTACAATGCTACTCATCTTGCTCGGTAACGGTGTCGTCGCCGGCGTCGTCCTCCGTCATTCGAAAGCGGAGAACGCAGGTTGGGTCGTCATCACGTTCGGTTGGGGCTTCGCCGTTATGATCGGGGTATACGCAGCCGGAATCTATGGAGGGGCTCACTTGAACCCTGCCGTGACGGTCGGTCTCGCGACAGCAGGCTCATTCCCTTGGGCTGATGTGCCAGCGTATATTTTGGCACAATTCATCGGGGCGTTCATCGGGGCCGTCCTCGTGTATGTCCATTACAAGCCGCACTATGATGCGACCGACGACCCGGGCGCCAAATTGGCGACATTCTCGACCGCACCTGGGATTCGTAGCACACCGTTCAACGTGATCGGAGAAATCATCGGTACGTTCGTCCTCGTCTTCGGAATTTTATCTTTCGGGGCCAACACGTTCACGGACGGTTTGAATCCGCTTATCGTCGGTTTCCTCGTCGTCTCGATCGGTCTCTCGCTTGGTGGTACAACGGGATATGCCATCAACCCGGCGCGTGACCTCGGACCGCGGATTGCACATGCGATCCTTCCTATCAAAGGCAAAGGCACGTCGGACTGGGGCTACTCATGGATCCCGGTCGTCGGACCGATCATCGGGGCGGTCATCGCCGCATTGCTGTACGGTATTCTCGTACCATAATCTTTCTAATTTCTAAGGAGGCTCTCTCATATGGAGAAAGAAAAACGCTACATCTTAGCACTTGACCAAGGAACGACAAGCTCACGGGCGATCATCTTCGACCACGACGGAAAAATCGTCACGACCGCTCAGCGCGAGTTCAAACAATACTTCCCTAAGCCAGGCTGGGTCGAGCATAACGCCAATGAGATTTGGGGTTCTGTCCTCGCCGTCATGGCCGAGGCGTTCGGTTCGGCCGACATCGATCCAAAAGAGATCGCAGCTATCGGGATCACGAACCAACGGGAAACAGCCGTCGTCTGGGAGAAGTCGACAGGACGTCCGGTTTATAACGCCGTCGTCTGGCAATCGCGTCAAACAGCCGGTATTTGTGATGAGTTGAAGGAAGCCGGTCATGCCGACTTGTTCCGCGATAAGACAGGCCTCTTGATTGACGCCTACTTCTCAGGCACGAAAGTCAAATGGATCCTCGACAACGTCGAAGGCGCCCGTGAGAAAGCCGAAGCCGGTGACCTCCTCTTCGGAACGATCGACACTTGGCTCATCTGGAAACTGTCAGGCGGCCACGCCCACGTCACGGACTACTCGAACGCGTCACGGACGCTCATGTACAACATCTATGAGCAGAAGTGGGACGATGAGTTGCTGGAGATCTTGACGGTACCGAAGTCGATGCTCCCGGAAGTCAAACCGTCGAGTGAAGTGTACGCCAACACGATCCCGTACCACTTCTTCGGCTTCGAAGTTCCGATCGCCGGCGCGGCCGGTGACCAACAGGCAGCCCTCTTCGGTCAAGCCTGCTTCGAGTCAGGAGAAGGTAAGAACACGTACGGTACAGGTTGCTTCATGCTCATGAACACGGGCGAAGAAGCCGTCAAGTCGGACCATGGTCTGCTCACGACGATCGCATGGGGATACAACGGTAAAGTCGAATATGCGCTCGAAGGTTCAATCTTCGTCGCCGGTTCGGCCATCCAATGGCTCCGTGACGGACTCCGTATGCTCAAGTCGGCGAAAGACACGGAACAGTACGCCAACCGCGTCGAGACGACAGACGGCGTCTACGTCGTCCCAGCCTTCGTCGGACTTGGTGCCCCGTATTGGAACTCGGACGTCCGTGGTGCCATCTTCGGCCTCACGCGCGGGACGGAGAAAGAACATTTCGTCCGGGCGACGCTCGAGTCACTCGCCTATCAGACACGCGATGTCTTGACGGCGATGGAACAAGATTCTGGCATCGAGTTGAAGACGCTCCGCGTCGACGGCGGTGCGGTCAACAACAACTTCCTCATGCAGTTCCAAGCGGACATCTTGGACGTCCCGGTCGAACGGCCTGAAGTGAGCGAGACGACGGCTCTTGGTGCCGCCTATCTCGCCGGTCTCGCCGTCGGGTTCTGGAAAGACCAAGCAGAGATCAAACAACAGTGGAAACTCGACCATCAGTTCGAACCGAAGATGGACGATGCACACCGCGAAAATCTGTATAAAGGCTGGCAACACGCAGTCGAAGCGACAATGGGCTTCAAACCATCAAAACTTGAACTTTAATTGAACGCACGAAAGGGAGCATCCGCCAAGGATGCTCCCTTTTATAGTTTCCGTAACCGCAAACGTGGGCTCGCCGGTTCGGCGACGAACAAGATGCCGAGCTCGTGCGGGTCGGTCTCATACATCGCCCGTTGCACGAAACGGATGTCCCCGTTCAAGTTGAGCACCTCGAGCTTGATGTACGGTTTATGCAACTGGAGCGCCTCATAGAAGCTGCTCCCGCCAGTGATGACGGTTCCGTTCACTTTGTAGATCGATTCGCCCGGGATGAGCTGCATCGCCTCGCCCGGTGAGCCCGGGAGCGTGTCGATGATGACCGCTCCTCGGTTGCCGTTGATGAACACCGGCGTCGTCCCTCGATTCTCTCGCTTGATGAGTTGTAGCGCCAACTCATACAACACGAACAGACCGAGCAAGATGTAGGCCGCGTACGGGACGTCGATGGCGTAGGAAGCCCCGACCAAACCGATGGCGATGAGCGCGAGCAGGCCTCGATACAGGCTCAAGCGGCCGAGGAGCGTCCCTGGGAGTGCTCCCGTCGACAGCAGGCTCACCCCGATTGGGATCGGCAAGATGATCGGCACTGGGCCGTCGAGACCGAAGGACGGGGGTAGGAAGACGACAAGCGGGAAGAACCAGAGCCGTTTGACGACGTGGCCGCCGATGAATTGGCCCCGTTTGGACAAGATGAGCGTCGGTGACGTCTCGACCGGACCGTTCCACCGTAAGAGGATCGCTTCCGCGAGCGTCACGACACCGAACACGAGCGCATACACCGGCCAGTCGACCTCGGCCAATCGATCCATCCACCCTGTCAGTCCGCCATACTCGATGACGTCACGAAGCGCGACTGCCGTCAGCATGATCAAAAACGGGAACGCTGGGCTACTGAAACGCGGGTGCATCGTCAAGACGATGAGCGCATACAGCATGCTGAACGTCACGACCCATTCCCAGTTGACGGTCGTCTCGAGCAGAATCAGCGCCGCCGAACCGATGACCGCAAGGAGCAGGCTCGGCCATAGAAAATGGCGCCAGTCCGATTTCGGCGAACGCCGACGCGAGCGGAACATGCCCCGCTCCCGTTTGATGCGCGTCATGGATATGTAAGCGAGGGCGACGAGCGTCGCCCAGAGTAGCGGACTACCGATCAAGGTCAACAAAGCAGTAAAACTCATTCGTAGAACGTCCACACTTGTCCAATCCTTTCCCTAATCCTTATTTTGCAGCTTCTTCGAGCGCGCGATTCAATTGGGCATCGTTCGCCTCATCTTGAATCTCCTCGAGCAAGCGTGACTCGAGCGCCGACGCCGTCGCTTCATTGACGATCCCGTCTTCCGGCAAGTTGTTGTCGGCTTGGAAGGCACTGACGGCACGGCCCATCGTATCACCGAAATAGCCCGGCTGTCCGCCCGGTTCATAGCCGATGCCCGTCAACACGGTATGCAAGTTCGAGACCGCTTCCCCATAGTCCCCGACTTTGAGCGTATCCGCGTCGGCGAGGATGCGGGTGACATTGAAATAGTCCGGTTGATCGACCTCGACGTCCGGTTCGATGCCTTTCTCGTTGATCCAGTTTCCGTCCGGTGTGAGCCATTTGCTCGTCGTCAGCTTCAAGTTGCTGCCGTCCTCTAAATCGAACGCCGTCTGCACGACGCCTTTCCCGAACGTCTTGTTGCCGATGATCGTGGCCCCGGCACCTTCTTTGAGGGCCCCGGCCAAAATTTCAGACGCCGATGCCGACCCTTCGTCCGTCAAGACGAACAAGTCGTACGGCTTCGCTTCTCGGGCACGGCCGCTCTGCGACTCGCGCTCCCCATCCGCATTCTCGATTTGGACGACCGGTTTGTTCGTCGGGACGAATCCTTCGGTCATCTCGATGACGGCAGGGAGCAATCCACCCGGGTTGCCTCGTACGTCGATGATCAGGCTATCGATTCCTTCCGATTCGAGCGCCTCGAGCTGCTCTAAAAATTCGTCCGCCGTCGGCTCGGAGAATTGGGTCACCTCGATATAACCAACCTTTTTCCCATCCTGTTCTTTCACTTCCGAGTAGACGGTCTCGATTGGAATCGTGTCACGTGTGATCTCGTAGTCGGCCTCTTGTCCGCCGCGGCGGATCGTGAGCGTGACGACGGTCCCTTTCTCGCCCCGGATGAGCTGAACCGCCTCTTCGACGGCCATCCCTTCGATCGACTCGCCGTCGACCGCCGTGATGACGTCGCCGGCCCGGAGTCCCGCCTCTTCGGCCGGTGCGCCTTTGATTGGAGCGACGATTAAGATGTCTTCTCCTTTCTTCTCCAAAGTCGCGCCGATTCCTTCAAAACTCGACTCGATTGAGTCGGTGAACTGTGACGTCTCTTCGGCGTCGAGGAAGTCCGAGTACGGGTCGTCAAGCGCCCCGGTCATACCGTCGAGCGCTCCCGTCAACAAGTCTTCTTCCGAGATGTCCTTGAGCGAATGCGTCTCGATCAATTGCCGGACTTGGTCGACCTTGTCCCAGCCTTCTGCCTTCGGTTGAATCGGCAGCGCCGTATCCGTAAACGCCATCGTCGCGAGCCCTGCACCGGCTCCGGCGACGAACGTGGCGCCGGCTAGTAATCCTGCGGTTGTATTTTTCACGGGTGATTCCCTCTTTTCTCTTTGTCAGTCTTTCATTCAGTATAGCAAAAAGTTCAGAAAAACGGACGCGTTCCACAAATTTGGAACACGTCCGTCTCATCAGTAACCGATATAAGGACCCGGGTCGACCGCATTCGGTTGCCCTGGCGCCCATTGTCCGCGATGTAATTCGAAGTGGAGATGCGGTCCCGTCGACCAGCCTGTGTTGCCGAGCGTACCGACGGTCTGGCCAGCGGACACCGTTTGCCCAGACGAGACCGTGATCGAGTCGAGATGGGCATAGACGGTCGTCCAGACGGCCCCACCGACGATGTGGGAGACGAAGACGACGTTGCCGTATCCGGTCGCCGGCGCCGCCTTGATGACGATGCCTGGTGCCGCCGCGACGATCGGGGTCCCGGTCGCATTGACGAGATCGATGCCGCGATGCGACTCCGCCACGCCTGTCAATGGGTTTTGGCGAGGACCGAACGGGCTCGACACGTAACCGGACACCGGACGGACGAACGAGGTCGCCGGCCCCGACACGTTCGTCGGGGCTTCCGCAGGCGGTGGGGGCGTCGGTGCTGGTGAGGCCGTGGCCTTCTCGTCCGACTGTCCTTTCGCTTCCGCTGCAGCTGCGGCTTTGGCCTCGGCCTGTGCTTTCGCCTCGGCTTCCGCCTTCGCCCGTGCTCCCGCTTCGGCTCGGGCCTGCGCTTCGGCCGCTTCTCGTTCCGCCGTGGCGATCGCTTCGAGCTGTCCGGCGATGATGCGGCTCTGTTCGTTCATGAGCGCCTGCTCTTCGGCACGGCTCATTTTTTCAAGTTCGAGCAGTTCGACCTGTTCGTTCAGCTCCGACAACAAGTCGCGCTTCTGTTCGGCGGCGACGTCGAGCGCTTGTTTCGTCACGACGAGCTCGCGTTCTTTTTGTTTCAAGAATGACAGCTGCGTCCGTTGCCGTGCCTCGAGCGTTTCGAGCCGCTCGACTTCATTCATGTAGGTATGTATGAGGTCCCGGTCCTGCTCCGCGATCGTCTGCGCGGTCAACAGCCGCGTCACGAAGTCTCCGAACGAGCGGGACTCAAAGACGACTTGGAGATAGGACCGGTCCTCGTGTACTTGAAGCACACGAAGACGCTCACTAAGGAGCGCCTTCTGGCTTTCGAGGTACTGCCCTTGGGCAGCGAGTTGATCACGGGTTTCCTCGAGCTCAGTGCGCGCCGCGTCCGCTTCTTCCTGCTGGACGGCGATCTGTTCACTTAATCCCTCGAGACGTTCATTGACGGCGCGAATCTCTGTCGATACCGCGTCGCGTTCCGCCTCGGTGATGTCGAGCTCGGCGTCCGTCTCGTCTTGCGCTTTCTTGGACTCCTCCAATTGATTGGATAGACGATCTTGTCGTGCTTTCAGCGTGTCTTTCTCCGTCGCCATGACCGGCGAGGCAAGTAGCGTCAAACTTAATCCAAGCGCAAGCGAACGTTTCATCCGCCAACTCCTCCTCATATTTAAATTAGATTAAACTTTCAAGAACCGACCGAGTGATGTCGTCGAGCCCCAGATCCCGATGAAAGCACCGAGCGCCAAGAGGACGAGCGACACTTGTGTCGTCAGTACCGATGGATCAATCAATTTAAATATATCACTATTCAGTTGATCTAGCGATGGTTGTAAAGCACTATATGCGACGTCATAACCGAAGTAGATGACGGCGATCGGGATGAGCGCGCCGAGCACACCGAGGAGAAGTCCTTCGATGAAGAACGGCCAGCGGATGAAGCTGTTTTTCGCCCCGACGAGGCGCATAATCTCAATCTCGCGACGGCGTGAGAAGATCGTCATCTTGATCGTGTTCGAGATGAGGAACATCGCCATGAGTGTGAGACCGACGATCAACACGAGTCCACCGATGCGAATCCCGTTGAAGAAAGCGAACATCTTGTCGATATAGTCCTGTCCATATGTGACCTTATCGACGTTGTCGAGTGATTGCACTGCGTCGGCGACCGTCTCCGTATTGAGCGGGTCTGATGCCTTGACGATATAGCGGTCATGGAGCGGGTTGTCTTTCTCGACCGTTCCATAGGCGTTGGCGTCTTCCCCGAGCTGGTTACGGAAGTTTTCAAGTTCATCTTCTTTCGAGCTGAACGTGACCGACGCGACGCCAGGGATCTGTTCTAAGTTCTCCCCTAGCTTCTCGACTTTCGCTTCCTCCGCGGTCCGGGTGACGAAGACTTGGATCTCGACGTCGTTCTCGACGTTCTCCGAGATCTCATTGACGTTGAACATGACGAGGGCGAACACCCCGACGAGTAACAAGGTGATGGTGACGGCACTGACAGCCGCAAACGTCATCCATCCGTTGCGAAGTGTTCCCTTGAACCCTTCGCGCAGATGACGGATTCCACTTTTAAATATCATAGCCATATGCTCCTTTCTCTTCATCGCGGACGACTTTCCCGTTCTCGATCGCGATGACGCGATGACGGATTCTGTCGACGATATCACGGTTGTGCGTCGCCATGACGATCGTGGCCCCGCGACGGTGAATCTCTTCAAATACTTCCATGATGCCCCAAGCCGTGTCCGGGTCTAAGTTACCGGTCGGCTCGTCGGCGATGATGAGCTTAGGCTTATTGACGATGGCACGGGCGATTGACACACGTTGCTGCTCCCCACCCGACAGTTCGTCCGGATAGTTGCGCGCCTTGTGCTTCAGGCCGACGAGGTTCAACACGTCCATGACCTGTTTGCGCATCGTGCCCGTGTCGGCTTGAACGACCTCGAGTGCGAACGCGACGTTCTCATATACCGTCAAAGACGGCAACAACTTGTAGTCTTGGAAGATGACGCCGAGTTGACGGCGCAGTTTTGGGACGTGGCGGTTTTTCAGTTTGCCGACGTCGATCCCGTCAATCATGAGCTGACCGCTCGACGGTTTTTCCTCCCGATAAATCATTTTCATGAACGTCGATTTCCCGGCGCCGGATGGTCCGACGACGTATAGAAATTCGCCGTCTTCGATCTTCAAATCGAGGTCGTCGACTGCGACGACACCGTTTGGATATACTTTGCTGACTTTTTGCATCGATATCATAACGTATTCCCTACCCTTTTTATATATTTTCCATGCATCTATGACGAATTCTGAATTGGTTTCATCGAATTGATTCGTTAAGTGAATATTTTCGCCTAGCCTCTGTTCTACACGATAATCAGACAACCTGTCAAGCGACCATATATCAGTCAACCCTATCCAATTCATCGCTGAGGCGATAGTTCAAGCGCCTACAATTATAACAATCGAACTTTTAAATAACCATTACAGGATTGTTTCAGTTGGATTGAGTTCGGTGGGAAATTGTCGAAATGAAGATGGGCTTCACGAGATCGACACAGACGGTGAAACGCACATTCAAACAGGCACCCGCGTCCGCGAGTGCCTGCCGTCAATCGTCTCGTTTGTCCACCGGACGCTCTTTGAGCGCATCGAACGGTGACCGTTTCTTTTTGCGGTACTTGATATGAATCGTCGGGGACTCATACTCGTCCGAGGCTCGGATGTCCTTGCTCGAGACGCGCATGAACGACCAGGCGAGGAGGATCATGATGAAGATGAGCGGGAATCCGCCGACGATGCTTGCCGTCTGGAGCGTGTCAAGCCCGCCGAGGAACATGAGCGTCAGCGGCATGATCGACAACGCGAACGCCCAGAACAAACGGTTCCAAGCGAGCGGCTCCTCTTCGACATATTTTTGTGTGACCGACGCCAAGATGTAAGAGGACGAGTCGAACGTCGTCGCGAGGAAGATGATGGCGAGCACCGTGAAGACGGCGACGACGACTTTCCCGAACGGCAACTGCCCGATGATAGCGATGATTGTCGCCGGTGGACCGAATTGTTCCATATACGTTATGACATCGAACGCGCCGGTTAAATGAAGATAAAGTCCAAAGTTCCCAAGGATGCCGAAGAACAAGATACAACCGAACGTCCCGTATACCATCGTCCCGATAATCATGCCCCGGATCGTCCGTCCCCGTGAGATGCGGGCGACGAACAGGCCGACGAACGGGGCATAGACGAGCCACCACGCCCAGTAGAACACTGTCCACGCCTCCGGGAAGCCCGTTTCGACGAATCCGCCCCGGTTACCGAACGGCTCCATCCATGTCGCCATCCGGAAGAAGTTGTCGAGCATGAGCCCGACCCCGTTGAACGTCGTCTCCAAAATAAAGCGGGTCGGTCCGAAGACGAACGTGAAGCCGAGGATGGCAAGGGCGAGCCAGATGTTCAAGTCGCTCAAGAGTTTGATCCCCCGCTTCAGACCGACGTATGAACTGATGGCGAAGATGACTGTACAGACGAGCATGATGACCGCCTGCATGCCGAGCGTGACCGGGATGCCCGTGATCTCGTTCACCCCTTCAGCGATCATCGGCGTGCCGAGGGCGAGCGTCGTCCCGGCCCCGCCGAGCAGTCCGAAGATGAACAGGATGTCGATGACTTTCCCGAGCGGACCGTCCGCCCACTTGCCGATGACGGGACGGACCGCCTCGCTCACTTTCAAGACCGATTTACGACGGACATAATAGAAGTAAGCGATCGGCAAGGCCGGCAGCGTATAGATCGCCCAGGCGATCGGACCCCAGTGGAACATCCCGTACGCCGTCGCCCACTGGATCGCCTCGGTCGATTCCGGCGTGATCCCGAACGGCGGGCCTTGATAGTAATACACCCATTCGATGACGGACCAATAGAGGATGCTCGAGCCGATCCCGGCCGCAAACAACATCGCCGCCCACGAGAACGTGCTGAACTCAGGCTCCTCGTCCTCGCCGCCGAGCTTGACATGCCCGTTCCGGCTGAAGGCGACAAAGATCAAAAAGCCGAACGCGCCAAGCCCCATCGCCAAGTACAACATCCCGAAGTTCGTCGTCATGAACGTATTTGCCGCCCCGACCCATGCCTTGCCCGTCTCCGGGAAAAAGATGAGCGGCAGCGTCACCGTCATGAGCAACACGAACGCCCCGATGAACGTCGGCCAGTCGATCAGTTTTGTCTTCACATCGTTCACTCCATTCACTTGTTCTTTCTATCCCTTACCAACAAATGGGCTGGACGAAACAAAAAAACCACGAGTCGCCTCGTGGTCCCCATCATTATTTCTTCTCAGCGAGCCAAGCCGCGACCGCTGTGATTTCTTCGTCTTCCTCGATCACGTTCGCAGGCATAGCACCTTTCCCGTTTTTGATAATTTCTTCGATTTCACTAGCCGACAGACGTGAACCGACGTCCGAAAGTTTCGGACCGCTCATACCTTCTAAGTTCGCGCCGTGGCACGCCGCACAGTTTTGGGCGTAGACCGCTTCCGCGTCGACCGACGCCGTGTTCGCGCCGTCCCCGTTGCTCGTCGACTCTTCTTCATCGCCACCGCCACACGCACCGAGCGTGAGCATGGCGCCAAGTCCAATCGCCATCATCCATTTCTTCATAATCAGGTTCCCCTCCTAAGTTGTAGAAATAACCTACTTTTACCATTATAGCCGTTATGAACCGCTTTCTAACCTAATCTCATGAAAAATACACAAAGATTCCACAACTCACGGCACGTTGATATAACGTTTGTCGGAGGTGAATCCTTGCCCCATCACCTCGTGCGCCTCGCTGAAGATGAGGAACGCGTCGGGATCGATGCGACGGATGATCTCTTTCAGACGACTCACTTCGTTTTGGCGGACGACGACGAGGAGCATTGGCCGCTCGAGACGCGAGTACGCCCCGATCGCCTGGATCTCCGTCGCGCCCCGGTCGAGCTCGTCGAAGACGGCGCGCGTGATGACGTCCCGCTTCTCCGAGATGACGTATGCCATCTTGTCCTGCGTGAAGCCGAGCTGGACGAAGTCGATCATCTTGATCGTGATGAACAGCGCGATCAGTGCGTACAGTCCCGTCGTGAACGAGAACGTGACCGCAGCGACGAGGACGACCGCCCCGTCGAGGATGGCGATACAGAGATAGAGCGGGATGTGGGTGAACTTATGTAGGATCTGCGCGAGCAAATCCATTCCCCCGGTCGAGGCCCGTCCCCGGAAGATGAGCCCGAGACCGATTCCGACGCCGGCCCCGCCGAAGATGGCTGCGAGCAGCGTGTCATTGACGGCCGCTCCCGCGTCGATCGCTTCATAAAACAAGATCACGCCCGGCAAGAAGATTGACCCGACGAGCGACTTGACGCCGAAGCCGAGCCCGAGAATCATCCAGCCGACGAGGAGGAGCAACACGTTCGACACGAGCTGGAACGCCCCTGGCGAGATGTTGAACAGCTCGTACGTGATGATCGAGATCCCGCTGACGCCGCCCGAGGCGAGGTTGTTCGGCAATAGGAACAAGCTGAACGCCGAGGCGACGAAGACGGACCCGGTCAGTAAATAAATGTAGTCTTTGACGATTTGCTTCATTAAAGGTTTTCTCCTCTACATACAACGTGGCCCAAAGACGTCAGTCCTTGAGCCACTTGCATCACATATTTGTCTTGCGGAGGTAAGCGTCGACGAAGCCCATGATGTCCCCATCCATGACGCCGCCCGTGTTCCCGACCTCATAGCTCGTGCGGTGATCTTTGACCATCGCGTACGGGTGGAAGACGTACGAGCGGATTTGGCTGCCCCAGCCGATGTCTGTTTTCTCGCCGCGGATCTCATCGAGCTTGCGTTGCTGCTCGTCGAGTTCGCGTTGATACAGTTTCGCTTTGAGCATCTTCATCGCCGCTTCGCGGTTCTTGATTTGCGAACGCTCAGCCTGACACGAGACGACGACACCCGTCGGCACGTGCGTGATCCGGACGGCCGAATCGGTCGTGTTGATGTGCTGACCGCCGGCACCCGACGCGCGGTACGTGTCGATGCGGAGGTCTTCCGTCTTCACTTCGATCTCAATGTCGTCATTGAACTCCGGCATGACATCGCACGAGACGAACGACGTATGACGGCGGCCCGACGAGTCGAACGGCGAGATGCGGACCAATCGGTGAATCCCTTTCTCCGCTTTCAAATAGCCGTAGGCGTTATGCCCGACGATACGGAGCGTGACCGACTTGACGCCGGCCTCTTCGCCCGCAAGGTAGTCGACCGTCTCGACTTTCCACCCTTGCTTGTCAGCGAAACGTTGATACATGCGCAGCAGCATCGATGCCCAGTCTTGCGACTCGGTACCGCCCGCCCCCGGGTGCAACTCGAGGATGGCGTTGTTGGCGTCATACGGTCCGTTCAAGAGGATCTCGAGTTCGAACGCGTCGAAGTCGGCCTTGAGCGCCGTCACCATTTCCGCGAGTTCTTCTTGCATCTCGGCGTCCGGCTCTTCTTTGATGAGTTCGAGCGTGACTTCGCCGTCCTCATGGCCGTCCGCAAGCTGTTGATACTTGTCGACCATCGCTTTGAGCGCGTTCGACTCGTCGATGACTTTTTGCGCCTTCTCTTGGCTGTCCCAGAAGTCTGGGTACGTCATCTCGTTCTCAAGCTCGGCGATGCGGGCCTGCTTCTCTGTCAGGTTGAGCGATTGGCGATAATTCTCGAGGCGTTTCGCCATCGCCTCGAGTTCGTTGCGAATATCTGAAATTTCCATAGTGTAGGTCACCTTTCCGTAGGAAAGAGGCGAGCGGGCTCGCCTCTTTCAAAATTAAGCCTGTTGTTTGCCGTGGCAGTTTTTGAACTTCTTGCCTGAACCACACCAGCACGGGTCGTTGCGCCCGAGCCGTTGGTCTTCAGAGCGACGGACCGGCTTTTTCTTCACCGGCGTGTCGTCCTTGCCAGACACCGCCACTTCCTCCTCGACGACTTTCTCGCGTCGGAGGTTGTCGCCGACTTCGGCACGGAGCACGAAGCCGGTCACTTCTTCGGAGATGGCCACGTTCATCGCATCGAACATGTTGATCCCTTCCGCCTGATACTCACGGAGCGGGTCGTTCTGCCCGTAAGCGCGCAAGTGAATCCCTTGACGAAGCTGGTCCATATGGTCGATGTGCGCCATCCAGTGCGAATCGACGGCCCGGAGAACGATGATCTTCTCGAACTCGTTGAAGCGTTCAGGCGGCGCGAGTTGGCGTTTCGCCTCATACTGCGCGTTCGTGCGTTCGCTCAACAGCTCGATGATCTCTTCGCGCTCTTTGCCGAAGAAGTCCTTGCCTTCGACCGGTTGCTCGAGGGCGAGCGTCTGGTTGGCCCAGTGCGCGAGTTCCTCGATGTTCCACTCTTCCGGCACGAGTTCGAGCGGCGTATATTGCGCCACGCCCGTCTCGACCGTCTCTTGAATCATCGAACGGACGATGTCCGTGACCGATTCGTTCTCGAGGATGCTGGCCCGGTCTTTGTACATGACTTTCCGTTGGTCGGCCATGACGTTATCGTAGCCGAGGAGCTGCTTCCGTGCGTCATAGTTGTTGCCTTCCACACGTTTTTGAGCCGACTCGACCGCTTTCGAGACCATGCGGCTCTCGATCGGTTGCGTGTCGTCCATGCCGAGGCGCTCCATCATGCTCTGGAGGCTGTCGGTACCGAAGCGGCGCATAAGCTCGTCTTCGAGTGACAAGTAGAACTGGGATTTACCCGGGTCCCCTTGTCGTCCGGCCCGTCCACGGAGCTGGTTGTCGATCCGGCGCGATTCGTGGCGCTCGGTCCCGACGATGTATAATCCGCCGAGCTCGATGACGCCTTCGCCGAGCTTGATGTCGGTACCGCGTCCGGCCATATTCGTCGCGATCGTGACCGAACCTTTTTGTCCGGCGTTCTCGACGATTTCGGCCTCACGGGCGTGGTTCTTCGCGTTCAACACTTCGTGTTTGACCTTCTTCTTCGAGAGGAGCTTGCTCAAATACTCCGACGTCTCGACGGCGACCGTCCCGACGAGGACCGGTTGTCCCGTCGCGTGGGCTGCCATGATTTCGTCGACGACGGCTTTGAACTTGCCTTCCATCGATTTGAAGATGAGGTCCGAACGGTCTTCCCGAAGGATCGGTTTGTTCGTCGGGATCGTCACGACCTGCATATTGTAGATGTTACGGAACTCTTCTTCCTCCGTCTTCGCCGTCCCGGTCATCCCGGCCAGCTTCTCATACATACGGAAGTAGTTCTGGTACGTGATCGTCGCGAGCGTCATCGATTCGCGTTGAATCTCGACGCCTTCTTTCGCCTCGATCGCCTGGTGCAACCCTTCCGAGTAGCGGCGTCCGTCCATGACCCGACCCGTGAACTGGTCGATGATCATGACTTGGCCGTCGCGGACCATATAGTCGACGTCATGATGCATGACGGCGTTGGCACGAAGGGCGAGTCCGACGTGGTGGTTGACCGAGACGTGCTCGATCGCGAACAAGTTGTCGATGCCGAAGAACTTCTCGGCGAGGTCGACCCCTTTGTCCGTCAAGAGGACCGATTTCGTCTTCACGTCGACCGTGTAGTCGTCCTCGATCTTGAGCGTCCGCACAAATGCGTCGGCCCGTGTATAGAGTTCTGTCGATTTTTGAGCCGATCCCGAGATGATGAGCGGGGTCCGCGCCTCATCGACGAGAATCGAGTCGACTTCATCGACGATTGTGAAGTAGAGTTCGCGTTGGACACGGTCTTCTTTATAAAGGACCATGTTGTCACGCAAATAATCGAAACCGAGCTCGTTGTTCGTCGAGTACGTGATGTCACAGTTGTATGCCGCCTGCTTCTCGACGCGGTCCATGTTCGACACGTTGAGGCCGACCGAGAGACCGAGCGCGAAGTAGAGCGGTTCCATGAGTTCTTTGTCACGGCGGGCCAAGTATTCGTTGACCGTCACGACGTGGACGCCGCGGCCCGTGAGCGCGTTCAAGTACACCGGGAGGGTCGCGACGAGCGTCTTCCCTTCCCCGGTCTTCATCTCGGCGATGTCGCCGTTATGGAGCACGTAGCCCCCGATGAGCTGGACACGGTAGTGGCGCATGCCGAGCACGCGCTCGGACGCCTCGCGGCAGACCGCGAACGCTTCTGGCAAAATATCGTCAAGCGTCTCGCCCTTGTCCAAACGCTCCCGGAACTCAATCGACTTCGCCTGAAGTGCTTCATCAGACAATGCCTTGATCGGTTCGGCGAACGACTCGACGAGGTCGGCCGCTTTTTCTGCTTTTTTCAATACTCGTTTCTGTGGAGCAAATAAATCTTTCAAAAAGTTCGCCATACGCTTTATCTCCTCTGCATTCACTGAAAAAATGCATGTTTTTTCCCTAATGTACAGTTTAACCGAAGTGACCCTTGCTTTCAAGGAAAGGCAAAAGGAAACGGCCCTCCGAGTCGGAGGGCCGTGTGGTTTCAAGGTTGAATTATTCAGGTTCAATCAAGCCGTATTTGCCGTCTTTACGACGGTAGACGACGTTCGTGTTGCCCGTCTCTGCGTCTGAGAAGACGAAGAAGCTGTGACCGAGCATGTCCATCTGAAGAATCGCTTCTTCCGTGTCCATCGGTTTGAGCGTGAAGCGCTTCGTCCGCACGAGTTCGAGTTCTGCCTCGTCCTCGTCATAGACGACCACGTCTTCGGGACCTTCGAGTGATTTGAAGTACTCGCCGATACCGCCATCTTTGGCACGCGATTTACGGTTGAGTTTCGTTTTGTGTTTACGGATTTGACGTTCCAATTTGTCGACGACGAGGTCGATTGCCGCGTACATGTCGAGGTTGGTCTCCTCAGCACGGAGCAACAAGTTCGGCATCGGGATCGTCACTTCCACTTTTTGTTTCTCATTGTACACTTTCAAGTTGACGTAAGCCGTCTGTGCATCCGTAGGAGTTGTGAAATACCGAGTCAATTTGTCCAGCTTTTTCTCGACATAGTCTTGGATGGCTGGTGTGACTTCAATGTTTTCGCCGCGAATGTTATAAATCATCTGAACTCCTCCTTAAAATAACCGCTTGACCCAATGATTCGTCAGATTGGACCGAATCTCCTGCTTCATTTCTGAAAAGAAAGTGGAACCAGGTGGCTCATATATAGTATACCCCGAATCCGAATCGTTTGAAAACGTTATCATCAGAAAATAATGACAATTTTGTTCCGACAGGTCCGTCTTCCACGTGAATCGGTGGTATAGAAACAAACTACCCGTTCTACCCGTTCTTAAACGCGATTTTGATTGGTAAGGACATTATGTGAGAAAAACAAAAAAGTCGGCCCCGTTAGGAGCCGACTCGTGGTTCGAAATTATAATTTTGTAACGTTAGCCGCTTGTGGGCCACGCTCGCCATCAACGATTTCAAACTCTACCTCTTGACCTTCGTCAAGTGATTTGTAGCCGTCAGTTTGGATTGCTGAGAAGTGTACGAATACGTCTTTCCCGCCTTCTACTTCGATGAATCCAAAACCTTTTTCTGAGTTAAACCATTTTACTTTACCTACCATGTGTAAATCCATTCCTTTCACCATTGAAGAATACAGAGGCTTTCCCTCTATCGGTAATCTTACCACCTTCTTGCAGGCGTGACAAACACTTTCTCAAATTTTTGCAAACGAATTCGCGTTTGGCTTACATTGGAATTATATTTCCCTACTTTTCATATCGTCTTATTGAATTTACATATTTTGTGATATATCATGGAAGGGATGATTTAGGTTTGTGTTCCATCTGTTATGGCCGAGCCTGAAAATCCAATACGAAAAGGACGGTGCAGCTGTATGCGCCCCTACCATTCCGAGGAGAAATACCGGATCACGAAACGGACGGTGGCGATTTTGCCATGTCGAGACATGACGATGCAATCGCGGATCATTCTCGAGGACGGATCTGAGATCATGACGCCGCTCCGGCCCTACCAGCTGTTGCAGCTCTCGTGCCGCCAGTACAGCAGTTCGATCGAGGAACGCATCTTCGTTGCCAAGCGCGTCGCCGGTGTCAAAGGCAAAGTGCCTGTCGTCATCGAACCGACGTCCGGGCTCGTCTTCTTCCCGACGAAGTCCCCGAAGCGCCCTGATTGCGAATGGTACGCCTGGTCCCACATCCGTGACATCTCGAGTGACCCGCTAGAGCCGAACGGCTCGGTCGTCACTCAGGACGGTCACCGGATCCAAACGAACGCGACCGCGTACGTCCTCCGCAACCAGCTGAAAGCGACGGGCGAACTCGTCGCCCGGTTTCAACAATTGAACCAGAACGCCTTGCTCGAATCCTGACCCTTCCGTCGTCCGACGGGAGGTTTTTTTCTGTCGGTTTCGCTTCACTTTTTGAAAAAGAGGTCGATATATTGTTCGAGGTGACAACTATGCAAATCCAAGCCCCTTTGACCGCGGCCGTCGCGGTCACGGCCGGTATCCAAACGAACCGGGTCTATAAGGCCGAACTCGTCAAACAGACCGGACCCGACTCCGGCATCGTTAAAATCAACGGCGAGCACGTCGAGGTCACGTTCGAGGGCGGGCTCCCGAAGACGAACCCGTTCCAATTGACGCTCGCCGAACAAGACGGCCAGCTGATCGGGACGATCGTCGTCAAGCCTGAGCCGGAGACGACAGAAATGCCAAGCGGCCAACCGGTGAAACTCGATACAAAAATCCAGACGTTGCTCGCGTCGCTACCGCCCGAGGTGCGGAGCGCCGTCAGCCGTTTGCTCCAATCAGGACGGTTACCGATGAACGAGGACACGGTGCGACTGCTCGAAACCGTCTTTAAAGGCGACCTGCGCGATGCGGTCCTTTGGCTAAAGACGATCGAGGCACCGACGCTCCCGCGTGACGTCGCCCGCAACATCGCCGTCGCGTCATTAGATGAAGCGAGACAACTGGTGACTCGTCCGGCGCCCGACGCCCCGTACCCGCAGAAAGAACGCTTCATCGAGCACGTCAACTTGTCGCGTCCCGTCAGCGAACGTTTGACGCCGACACCGGAGACGGTCGACCGACTCATCAATGAATTGCCGGAGCCGCGCCCGACGCGAATCGAGCCGCGCGAGGCGTTACCGCCCGTCCTTGGACGACCGGTGCTCGTCAAAGAAGTGACGACACATCTCGCGACCGTGACGAATACGTTCCGAAACGAGCAAGTGACGGTCACGAAACAGCTCGGCCAAGTCGCCGCCCTCGTCGAGACGAACCCGCATCAGGCGCGACCCGCGCTCGAGACGGTGTCGACCCGGCTGACGCAACTCATCCAGAAGACGGACGCCTTGCTACATACGAGCGCGACCCAAGAGAAGGCGCTCGTCGCGATGACGGCGAAGCTCGACGTCGCCCTCGGGCTGCTGTCGACGAAACCTGCCGAGAGCGCTGCGCTCATTAAAGAAGTGCGCGCCAGCTTGAACGAGTTCCGCTACGTGCCGAACCATGTCCGGCTCGAATACATCCCGCACCAGGCGACCCGCGCCGGCGAACTGCCGCGCGTCACGCCGTTCAAGGTCGATCCGAACTTATCCGGTCGCGTCATCCAAGAGACGGCGCAGCGCGTCCAGGCGTCAACATTGTCATTGAAAGCTGACGCGGCGACACCTGAAGCGCAGCGGCTCGCCTCGTTCTTCCAAGTCCAACAGACGCTGAACCGGCTCGACGGCGGGCAGCTCCAGCAGCTCATCCTCGCCTTGCCGGCGAAAGTCCAAGAGATCGACACCGGTATCCACGTCCATATCCAAAACCGTGAGGCCGGGGACGTCGTCGACTGGGAGAACAGCGTGCTCTATATCCGGCTCGAGACACCACGTCTCGGAGAGATCGGTGTCAAACTCGAGGCGATTGACCGGAATCTTCGGCTCACGCTCGAACACGATGACCCGGTCGTTGAGACGCTCGCCAAGCCGCTTCTCGGCAAAATCGAGACGACGCTCGAGGCGATCGGTTACCGGAGCGTGACGACCCAGTTCCGCCCACTGACGAAGACGGACCGACCGGAGATCGAGCGTCCGACGCTCGAGACGACCGGCTATGATTTCCGCATCTAGGAGGCTGTTATGTATCAACGTATGGATTTGACGAAACGCAAGACGGCCGCCGTCGTCCGCTATGATGAGACGATTGACCGGGCCCCGGTCATCGTCGCCCGCGGGACAGGCGCCGTCGCCGATAAAATTTTAGATGAGGCAAGATCGCGCGGCGTCGCCATCGAGCACGACCACTCGCTCCTTGGCCACCTGCTCGACCTTGACCTCGGGGATGCGATCCCCCCACAACTGTATGACGTCATGGCCGAAGTGCTATTACTGATCGAAGAACTCGATACCATCAAAGGAGACCCATCATGAACCCGAACCGACTATACGAAATGAGCCCGCAAGAGCTGACCCAAGCGATGCTCCACGCGCTCGTCTACCACTATGAACAAGCCGGGACGGCGACGATCGCCGAACGCAACCGCCACTTGCGTCAAGCACGCGAACTGCTCGCGAAGCTCCACCAAGGACTTCACGACGGCGGCGGCATCATCTCGGCCCAACTCGACGAGCTTTACTTGTATATGGCGAAATCGAGCCTCGAGGCGTTGATCGAACAAGACATGGACAAAATCGAGGAGCTCCACGGCCTCGCAAGTGAGCTCGACAAGACATGGGGCGAGGCGATCGAGAATGCTCGACTTCAACCCGTACCTTCAGGAGGAAACCGTTATGAAAATTACCAATAACGTGCAAGCGCTCAAAGCGTACTCGTCGCTCACGCTCAACCAGGCGACGATGAAGAAGACGATGGACCGCCTCTCGAGCGGCGTCCGCATCAACAAGGCGTCCGACGACGCGGCCGGGCTCGCCATCTCCGAGAAGATGCGTATCCGCCTCGACTCGCTGTCGATGGCCGAACGCAACACGCTCGACGGCATCTCGCTCACACAGACGCTTGAAGGCGGGATGAGCGAGACGCATTCCCTCCTGCAACGGATGCGCGAGCTGTCGGTCCAAGCTTCGAACGGGACGCTCAGTGGTGATGACGCCAAAGCGATCCAAGACGAGATCACGGCGCTCACTGCTGAAGTGACCCGGATCGCCGAGACGACCGAGTTCAACTCGAAAAAGATCATGAACGGTGACTTTATCGCCGGCAATGAGACGCTCTTCTTCCAACTCGGGGCCGGCAGCGGCGAAGGCGTCGTCTTGAACGTCGACGACATGCGTGCCGCCGCGCTCGGGATCGACGGACTGGATGTGACGACGCAAGATGGCGCCAATGACGCCATCGCCAAGTTTGACGCCGCCATCCAAACGGTCTCGCTCGAACGCTCGAAACTCGGTGCCATCCAGAACCGGCTCGAGGCGAACGTGAGCGTCGTCACGATTGGGTCTGAGAACTTGACGGCTTCCGAGTCACGCATCCGCGACGCCGACATGGCGCGCGAGATGATGGACTTCGCCCGCCTCAACATCTTGAACCAATCCGGCATGGCGATGATCGCCCAATCGAACGCATTGCCGCAAGGCGTGCTACAATTGTTGAACTAACTTAAGGAAGGACGGATCCTATGGACATTCGTCGCATCATGGAGACGCAGTCGCTTCACGGCGCCGGGAAGGCGAAACGCCCCGAGGCTGAGCCTGGCGTCTCGTTCCAGAACGTCATCGGCCAAAAACGGGAGGACCGCGAGCACGAGCGCTTCCAGCGCCAAATCGCGGCCATCCACGAGAAAGGCGAGCTCCTCGCCGAGAGCCAGACGGTCGAGTCGCTCGCCGAATATAAGCAACTCATTAAAGACTTTATGAAAGACGCCGTTGACGCGGCACTCCGCCTCGAGGACAAACGCGGCTTCAACCGCCGTGGTCGCGCCAAGATTTATAAGATTGTCGAACAAGTCGACCAGAAGCTACTTGCCTTGACCGATCAAGTCATCTCGGGCGAAGCGTCACGTTTGTCGCTCCTTGACCAAGTCGGTGAGATTCGCGGCCTGCTCGTCAACGTATACGTGTGAGGTGAGATGATGGCAGAACATATCTTTTCGAAAAAAGTGAAATGCCCGTATTGCTTGAAACAGAGTGAGACGCCACGTGTCTTGTCGCGCCACATCCGGCCACAGGAAGTCGCGAAGGACGGATACACGACGTACGACGGTGCCAACCCGTACTTTTATGAGCCGACCGTCTGTAGTCATTGTCACCTCGTCTTTCACGACTCATTCGACAAGGTGCGGAAGACGAATCGCGAGGCGCTCGAGTCGGGCTACTTCGACCGTGTCAACGCCGAGGCGCTCACGGGCGACCGCTCGGCCGAGCACGTCATCCGGCTCTACAAGTTCGCCGTCGTGACGGCCCAATTGAGCGGCCAGAAACCGTCCGTCGTCGCCATGCTCGGCATGCGGCTCGTCTGGATGTATCGCCTGACGGGGAATGAGGCGTCTGAGAAGGAATGGATGAAACGGACGCTCGACAAGTACAACGAGGTGCAGGAGGCGTACACGGATCAAATCCGGACCGGCCTCCCGTACGACCAGCTCATGCTGCGGATCGCCGACTTGTCGGCCGCGCTCGGTCTATATGAGGATGCAAGGCGTTGGTACGGCATCTTGCTCGGCAGTAAGGAAGTATCGGAGCGGATCCGTACCCAGGCGCGGTCACATTGGGAAGACTTTAGAATCGAAAACGCCTAAAAGGGAGGGCCGCGGCTCTCCCTTTTCGCATACAAAAAAAACCGCGCTCATCCACTCACGGACAAACGCGGTCGGTTCTCTTGACGGATGAACCCCCAAACCGAAAGGAGATAGACACGACATGACTCATGTCAAAACCTAAACAGGGCACCCAAGAACCGATCGCGCGGTGGCGTCTTGCACGGTTCATTATCATTATAATTTGGTTTTCACTATTTTACTATTATTTTTATCACATTCAGATTGGGGTATGCTTAATAGGAATCCAAAGGAGGTCATTCCATGTTTGAAGCCCGCTATATCGAAACGGTACGCTCGATTTTCAAGGAACAGAAACAGCTCGCCGAAGACGCGTTGAAGCAAGTGAACGACGAGGACATGCATCGCGTGCTCGCGAAAGACACGCTCTCGCTCACTGTCATCGTGCAGCACATCTCGAACAACATGAAGTCGCGCTGGACCGACTTTTTGACGACGGACGGCGAGAAGCCGGACCGGAACCGCGACGCCGAGTTCGAGGACCAACAACAGTCTCGCGCCGAATTGATGGCGACGTGGGACGAACGTTGGCAACTGTTGGACGACGTGCTCTCGAGTCTTACGCCGGAAGACCTCGGCAAGACCGTTTTCATCCGCGGTGAAGAAAAGACCGTCATCTGGGCGATTGAGAAGCAAGTGTCGCACTACAGCTATCACGTCGGGCAAATCGTCTATCTCGCGAAAGTATTCGCCGGCGAGAACTGGAACGTGTTGACGATTCCGTTGCCGCATCAACGACAATAACAAGAACGCGCATCGCGGCGATGCGCGTTCTCTTTATTTGGTGACATCGATCGTGTATTCATAGCGCTCCTCGGCAATTTTACGGAACTGATCATTATAAGGCCCTTCCACAACAAAGCGGACTTCGGTCAATTCTTCAGGCATCGACTCGACATGGAACAGTACGCCGCCTTCTTTCTTCACCTTCCCTAAAAACTCCCCGCCTACATCCTCGGAGATGACGATGTCAGCATCAACCTGTTCGCCTGTGTTTGTGACGAGCCTGGCTTGGTTTGGATGAAAGCTGACCGTCTCATCACTCGTGTTTTCGACGATGACATTGAACGAAACGATGGTCACTTCTTTTTGATTATCAAAGAAGAAACGATAATCAGAAGCGACTTCTAGACGCAGCGTTTGCACCTTATCGATTTGAAAGATGATTGGCCCAATAGTTTCTTCAATCCCAAGATTTCGATTCTTCATGTAAATTTGACTGCGACCAATCTCATCTTCCTGTACTTCAAACTCTTCATCTTGTACCGTTTCTGCTTCTGTCGTCTCTTTTTGGCTGTCTGTCGACGGAACGCTTTCACTTTGACTGGTAGGTTCGGTAGTAGTCGATGATGACTCCGTGTCTCCACATCCGACTAACACGAGCAAGGGAATGGTTAAGATGAATCCGTACGACTTCAATCCAATCCTCTCCTTTACCTCAAGACTTTTCCAACTTATATAAATCTTATTCCCCATTTTTTGAAGCACATTCAAGATAATCATCAATTATTTCTGCTGTAAATGAAGATAAGGAACGGCCGCACCAGTTCCCTGGCGCGGCCATTATTTATTTCTCGACGTTGATTGTATATTCGTAACGAGATTCTCCAATCGACTCATAGTTCGCGTCCGACGGTCCATCGATGACGACTTTCACGTCCGCTAACTCTTCCGGCATCGCTTTGACGAAGAAGAGGACGTTCCCTTCCTTCTTCACTTTCCCGAGGAACTCGCCGCCGACATCATCTGAGAACCACAAGTCAGCCGACACTTGTTCGCCCGTGTTCGTCACGAGCGTCGCCTGGTTGGGATGGAAACTGATGGTGTCGTCAATCGTATTCTCGACGATGACATTCATCGCGACGACTGTCACTTCTTCTTGTCCGTCAAACGAGTCGCGGTACGCCTCGTTGACAGTGAGTCGGGACGTCTGTACTTTATCGATGGCAAAGTTGACGGAGCCAATCGTCTCTTTGATGTCGAGCGCTTTGTTCTTCATGTAAATCTGGTTCGACCCAAGTTCGCTCTCCTGCACTTCTACTTCTTCTGTTGTGTCTGCCACTGCTTCTTCCGTCGTTTCGGCTTCTGCGATTTCCTCCGTATCGGTCGCCGTCGTCTTCAGTTCATCGGCTTCCCCGCAGCCTACAAGTAGTGTTAAAGGTAAAGCGAGGATCAAGCCATATCGTTTCATGTTCATCTTAGTTCTCTCCTTTTTCGTATGAATGGTGGTTGATAAGATGAGCATACTGGATTGTCTAGTCTGACCGGTGCAAGAAAACGTATAGGGTCGTCACCCTGAACAAATAAAAGTCAAGGCCGCGATTGGACCTTGACTTCAACTGACTTATCCTCGTGATTTGAGCTCTTCTTCTTCATATGGATCGGGACCGTCCTCGATTGGCGCATCGTCTTCGATGTACGCTTCAAGTTTAGGGTCACGTTCCACATATTCATCATACGCCCCTTCTGGACCGTAGACGAAGTAACGACGATCTTTCGATGACTTAGGCTTTACCTTTTTCTCACTCATCTCGTTTCCCTCCCCTTTCCAGAACAGAAGCAACGGTTACAGTGGTATTTACCCGATTTTATACGAAAACAGGCGTCTTTGCATCCTTACATCCATATTGAAACTTTTTCCAAATCGAATCGTATACTATACAAAGACAATACGTGAATGAGGAGACGAGATAGATGAGTTTATTGAAAACAGGATTCGTTCGTGGCGTGAAGTGGTTCGCGCTATTCGGATTACTTGCTACGTATCAGTGGTGGAATGGAAATATGGAAGGAGTACATAGTATGCTCGTCTATGGCGGGATGGCGTTCTTCCTCGGTCTGACGAGTGTCATCTATGAAGTGAGACGGTGGTCGTTCCCGAAACAAATTTTGATCCATTGGATCACGATGCATGTGACAATCCTTCCGCTCGTCATATTCAGCGGCTTTATGCCGGTGATTTCGGTACATGATGCCCTATTGGCTTACTTGAAGTTCAATGTGAGTGGACTGATTCTATTTAGCACGTCCTATGTAATACAAAAGGCACGACGACAAGCTAAAATTTTATGAACGAAAATAGCTCGAAGGCACGCCTTCGAGCTGTTTCATGTTTGTTGATCGAATAACCCTGAGAAATTCGAATCGACGTTTTCGTAGGGATCAACGTACGACTTGACTGTCTTCCGTTCTTGTCGCGCCGTCCCGAGGGTCATCCCAAGCCGTTGATGCTCGGCCTCAATCAACCGCGCAATTTGTTGACTGTCATCGACGAGCTGACGGATCACGGTCTGGTCGGCGTCCTTCAAGTCCGGTCCGTGCGCTGCGAGCAATTGCTCACGGTCGTCAAGGAGCTCATGGATTTGGTCCATCCATGTATCATACGTCGGTTCTTCTGGCACTTTCGCCAACAAATCCTTTAGTCGTTGTGTCTTGAAGATGATTTCATCGATGGGTCTCATGCTTGCTTCGCGAGTTTCATCGCTTCCTTCCACGTGTCGCGGAGCTCAGTCGTGAAGTCGAGTACTTCATCGATGATGGTCGTGTCGTTCTTGACGTTCGCATCGACGAGGCGACGCCACATGTACTCATAGAGCGAATCTAAGTTTGCCGAAATCGCGACATCCTTATTCAACGTCAAGCGCATCTCTTGAAAGATGGCTTGTGTCTTTTGAATGTTCGTATTCTTCAAGTCTGGATTTCCTTGCTCGATGGCGAGTTTGGCGAGGCGCATGAACTTGAGCGCCCCATCGTAAAGCATGAGCGTCAGTTCCTGTGGGTTTGCGGTCGTGACCGCGTTGTTTTGATATGCTGCATATGGGTTGGCTACCATTTAAATTCCTCCTCTTACATGCTTCCGCCTAGAAACTGTTGCAGTGAGGCGGCTTGCGAGTTCGCCTGGTTCATCGCCGTTTCCATCGCTGTAAAGCGACGGTAGTAGGCGTTTTCTTTATCGATTAACAAGTCATTTAATCTCTTGATCCTGTCGTCTATATCTGTCATTTCACGTCCCATCGAGTATGTCGGAGCACCTGACCCCTCGGTACCAGCGATTCGAGTAATAGAAGCACGTGAGTTAGTCGCAGCATCACGAATTTGTGGAAGTAATCCACTCTCTGCGTTCGTGAACAATTGATACACTTGTTCCGGATCTTTTTCGATGGCAGCTTTAAGTTTCTCTTCGTTCAGCTCGATTTTCCCACCGTTTGTGAAATCTGAACCGGTCGCAAGACCAATTTGGAATAGCTGTTGCATCGTATCATCGTTTGTTGAAGACGATGTACTTGACCACTTACCACGCATTGTATCCATCGCACTTCGGACAATCGTATCACCACGAAGCATCCCGCTCATCGCTTTATCTTCCCACTTCTTGATTTCGTCTTCAGACAGTTCATCACGCTGTGCTTGCGTGAGTGGTGTAAATGAACGGAAACGATCTTCTTTGATTTTCTTGTTCATCAAATCAATCGTTTCGTTATATTTATCGACAAATCCTTTAATGTTATCAAATACTTTTTGAGTGTCAGTTGCGGCAGATAAAGTAACAGGCGCAGGATTATCGACAGCTTTGAACTCAGATTTGAGTGTGATAGTCATATTATCGATCGTTACCGTATTTGAGCTACGTGTCAACTCAATTCCGTTTACATTGAAGACTGCATCTTCGCCCTTAATTCCATCCGCAATACTAGCATTAAAGAGTGTCTCAGCTTTACCAGCGAATGCAATAGTAGAGTTGCTACCGGTATTACGTTGGGTCAATGCCATTTCACCTGACGCTTCGTTGAAAAAAGCAGAGAAGTTCGTATCTTTTGAACCCAATTGAGTGATAACATCACTAAATTTTGCATCTGCTCCAATCGTCAGCTGAGCTGGAGTCCCGCCGTCCTTGTTAATATATTCAATTTTAAAGCCGGATTCGTACTTTAATTCGGCTCCTTCGGCAATCGGTGAATTGAATATCACTTTGCCTGTGGCTGAATCATAGGTATATTCTGTCGGCAACAATTCTACATTATTAATAAACAGTTTACCGCCGTCATTCATCTTTGAATCTAAAGTAACTTCAGTCGGGGAACCCGTAAACGTTTGTATTTTTGTATTGATGTCTAAGTCCAAATCCTTAGCAGCAGTCTCCCGTGTTACCAAATTGTTATTCTTATCTCTCAGTTGAACGATATGACTCGCAGAAGTTGCCAAACTCTCTACACTTCGAATCTCGAGTGCGGCATTCCCACTCGATGGTGAAGAGGTGACTTGTATACGGGACGTGTCAGATGACGATGCGGTTTTAGCCTGAAAGTTTCGGCTAAACATGAGATCGACCGCACTGTTCCGCAGTGTCATGAGTGAGCGGTTGATTTCACGGTAGGCATCTCGTTTCCATTCAGTCGTTTGTTTCTTTTGTTCAAGTTTGTCGACCGGTACTCTTTCCACTTGCATCAATTGTTTGATGATTGTATCAGTATCAATCCCACTGGCGAGTCCGCCAAAACGGATAGGTGTTGTCATGATGTACCTCCTTTATACACGTTTATCGAAGAGCTGATTGAATTCCATAAAAGCAGCGAAAAAGTCGAGCGACTTCTTGCTTGGGATTTCACGGATGACTTCGTTGTTCGTGTCCACAATTTGAATATAGTAGTCGTTCAATTTTTCATGTTTCATAAACTTTAAACCGGTACGTTGTTGTTCGAGTACCAAGTTCGCCTTCTCGACGGCTGCCTCTAACTTCGTCACGTGTTGAGGCGTCGGGAGAATGACGATGCCTTCGTCGGCGAGAGCTTGTTGATTGGCTTCGACGAACACGTTTTTCGTTTGTTCATACGGCAAGACAGAAGAAGGTAGGTGAAGCCGGACTTCAGAGATAATTGGATTCATAAGCTATCACACCTCATTATGATTTCTTCATTATGTATATCGGCATCAGATTCATAATCTTCAATGTTATCGAGTTCACTAATTCGTCTAATCTTAAGTAGAAACTAAAGAATACTGTGAAACTAGCTGGGTATATAATATACGAACGTACATTCTTATTAGGAGGGGTTAATTTTGAAGTGGGACGAGTTAACAACTTATGAGAAAAGTTTATTGTTGGGGACTTTGCTAGGAGACGGCCATATCAGCATTCATAAGAAAAAATATCCGAATGCGAATTTGCGGTATGGTGAACACTTTTCCATCAAACAATTGGAATATCGCGAATGGAAATTGAAACAGACACCTCGTATTTTCTCAAGTATCATCAAGAATAATAATGGGACAAGTGCATCGCTAACTTCTAAATACGATGAATTATTCACTTGGCTCCGTGACCAACTGTATATTGCCGGTAAAAAAAGCGTCCCGCTTCATCTACTACGAGAGTGTACCGATCCAGTCTTTTTGTTAGCACTCTATCTTGATGACGGCAGTCTTTGTTTAACAAGGTCGAGTCGCTCCAATAAAAATCAAATCATTTTGACCCCACACATCGCTTTATACCTCCAAGCTTTCCATCCATCTGAGTTAAACTATTTAAGCCAATTTATTCACGATACGTTTGGACACCAATTTGTGTTAAGCCGACGGAATGACGGACATAACTATATCCTCCGAATACAGAAGACCCAAGAAGCTCTCAATTTTCTCGAGTTCACAAAATCATATGCCACTGAAATCCCGTCTATGGCTTGGAAGTTGGATTGGGACTATCGTTTGTCACAAGAGAAAGACGAAAATCCTGATAAAGTAGTGATTACCTCTAAGCCTAAAAATGATTATACGGAGGAAGACATCGAGTATATCGTCACTTCGAAGTTACGTGGACAGACGGATCAAGAAATCGCAGATGTGTTAGGTAGAACATATTGGTCTGTCGTGTACAAATGGCAAGACATTAAGAAAAACAGATTAAGAGAAGTCGAGGCTGTGTATGTAAGTTAAAAAACTCCCACGGCTCTTGAGGAGTCGTGGGAGTTATAAATCTTGTTATAGAGCCAATTAACGGAGCAATTGAAGAACTGCCTGCGGCTGTTGATTCGATTGCGCCATCATAGCTTGTGCAGCTTGGTTAAGGATGTTGTTCTTCGTGAAGTTCATCATCTCTTTAGCCATATCTACGTCACGGATACGTGATTCAGAAGCTTGAAGGTTTTCAGCTCCAACATTCAAGTTGTTGATTGTATGTTCCAAACGGTTTTGTACTGCTCCTAATTTTGAGCGTTGCTCAGAAACAGTTTTGATAGCAGTATCAATAGTAGTAATTGCAGCTGTTGCGTCTGCATGCGAACTCATTTGTGAGTTTACATTGTTAACGCCTAATCCAGATGAAGTCATATCAGCAATGTTGAGCTGAATTTTTTGGCCTTCGTTTGCACCAATTTGGAACGTCGCCCCAGAGTTTGCTCCTGTAGTGATTGTATCATCACTACCAACGCCAGCAGTAAAGGTAACACCTGTTGCTCCTTGGAAGTTGTTCACTTCCAACTTAACTCCGAGCTTATCGAAATTGAGAGTGCCGTTGAAGTCATCAGTCAATCCAGTTAATACTTGGGCGTTTCCTTCACTGTCTGTTAATGTAAGTTCAGTAGCAGCACCTGTTAAAGTGAAAGTTTCATTAGCTTTTGCTCCAGAAACGTCAACTCCAACAATCCCGTTGCTAGCAATCGCAGTGGTAGTTGCTCCATCAACTGAAACGCCAAATGTCCCTTTTAGAAGGTTCTTTCCATTAAATTGCGTTGTATCCGCAATACGAGTAATTTCAGCTTCGAGCTGTGAAACTTCCTCTTTAATTGCTGTTCTATCTTCAGGTTGGTTAGTATCGTTTGATGCTTGAACGCCTAACTCACGCATCCGTTGAAGAATTGAATGAGTCTCGTTCAATGCACCTTCAGCAGTTTGAATCAATGAAATGCCATCTTGAGCATTACGTGAAGCTTGATCGAGACCACGAATCTGTCCGCGCATTTTTTCAGAGATTGCAAGACCAGCTGCATCGTCACCAGCACGGTTGATACGAAGACCTGAAGATAATTTCTCCATCGCTTTACCAGTTTGTGCTGTGTTGAATGACATGTTGCGGTGTGCGTTCATTGAGTTAAGGTTGTGGTTAATAATCATTGTAATTTCCCTCCATAGGTTTGAGTTTTTTCCGCTCTTCCAAATCCATTTGTCCGAGCATACAAGGCTTAGGCCGGCCCCTCACCTTGTATTAGTTGGAACGTTTTATCGTTTCCATACTCTATATCGGAGCCAACTCGAATCTGTTTAGTGTTTTTATCAACTTTCTACTCATTTTCCGTAGTTTCTTAGTTTTGAATAGAAAAACGACCCATCGCTGGGTCGCTCCTCCTTACGCTTCTACCTTCACTTGCTCCGTCTCATTCTGCAAGCTCTCCGCGACACGGACGAGCTCCGTCATCGCACCGTTCACTTCCCCGAGACTTGCCGCTTGTTGGCTCGCCGCTGACGTGACTTCTGTCGCATAGCGTGACGCCTCTTCGACCATGCCGACGATGCCAGCCGAGTTCGTGACGACCGAGTCGATCTGTCCACGCGACTCATCCAAGAGCGCATCGACCGAATGGACGTGGCTGTACACTTCGTTCGCCGAGTTGTGAATCGACGCGAACGCACCGCCCGCCTTCTCGACGAGACCAACGCCCGTCTCCACTTCCGCTTTCACGTTCGCCATCGATGACGACGTGTCGCCAACCAAACGTTTGACGTCGACGATCAAATCCGTGATCTCTTGCGTCGAGTTCGCCGTCTGTTCGGCGAGCTTTTTGACCTCGGCCGCGACGACCGCGAAGCCGCGTCCATGTTCGCCGGCCCGGGCCGCTTCAATCGAGGCGTTCAAGGCGAGCAAGTTCGTCTGCGCCGAGATGTCGCTGATGACGTCCGTGATACGCGAGATTTCACCTGTCATCTCAGTCAACTTGCTGTTGAGCGTCGATGACTGCTCGACTTTGCCGGCAATCGCATGCATCGCATCGACCGACGACGAGGCGAGGCCTTTGCCGCTCTCGGCCTCTTGTTGCATCTCACTCGCTGATTCAAGCGCCGAGCCCATCTCTTGACGAATGTTCTCCATCGTCCGGGCGACGGCACCGAGTAGGTCCATCGAGCTGTACGTCGCGTTGACGTTGTCTTCAAGCATCTTGTTCAAAGCGTCCATCGCTTGGCGGATGTTCTCGCCGGCGACATTGCCTTCTTGGACCGCTGCCGCAATCTCTTGCGCCGAACCGGTGAGCTGGTCCGCCGTGTAACGCATGTTCGTCCCTTGTTCACGAAGGTGTCCGACCATGTTGTCCATCGAGAGAAGCAGACGTCCCATCTCCGAACGGTCTGTCGTCGTCTCGCTCGCGAACACGACCGTCAAATCGCCATTGCCGACCTCGACCGCCTTATCTGACGCCGATTCGATCGCCTTGAGCGGGCGACGGGCGATCAAGTAGATGACAGCTCCACCTAAACCTGAAATGAGCAACGCCACGGCCGTCCCGACGAGCATGACCTGTCCTTTCGCCATCTCAAGCTCGGTGAGCAGCAAGAGCGTGATCCAGCCGACCGCTCCGCCCGTAATAAAGGATGTGACCAAAATCCAAGCGAGCAGTTGGGTCGTAAAGTTTTTGAATAGCTTCACTATGAGTTCCTCCTCTGTGTAATTCATCACCTACTATATCGTCCGATTGCCAGGTTTTGTATAGCGTTTTCAGTTGAAGTTTTGGTCAATGAAAAAACGCCCCCGTCTCCGAGAGCGTTCATTTCAAAATCGGTCGTCTTCTTTTGTCATATGCACCTGTTCGCGCGGTGTCAAAAGCGCGTCGATTGCGAGTGCGATCTCGGCCGCCCAGTGCAACATCATGCCGAGGAACGGGATGAACCCGAGCACCGACGCCGTGATGCCGACAATCGGTCCAACCGAAATCCGCTTCAGCCGCGTGATCGACAAGACGAGCACGACGATGTGGAACACGAGCATGAACCCGAGCGGTGTGTAGCCCATGCTGATGATGAACAGCCCACCGAGCGCCGGGATGCCGAGCAGCGCCTCAAAGGCGGCACCCATCCATTTCAAATTTCGAACCATTTGTCTCACCTCACAGTTCTAACAAATAAAACTCATAGCCGCCATTTTCAGCGAACCCGGCCCGCTTGTAAATCTCGAGCGCGGCCTTGTTTTCCGTCTCGACGTCGAGTTCGAGTTTCGTCCGGCCCATGCGGAACAGTTGCTGGACCATCTGTTTCAACATCTTCGTGCCGTATCCCTTGCCTTGCTCGTCCGCCTTGACGCCGAACGCGTGGATGCTGCCGGCATCTTCACCCGAAAGGAGCGCACGGATGATTCCGACCGGACGACCGTCGACTTCACCGATGTACGTCACGCGGTCCGGTGTGTCGATCTGTTGATAGATGTTCTCCGTCACGTCGACCGGATCGCCGAACGCTTCAGAGAGCGTCTCGATGATAAGCGGACGGTCGGCATCGGTCGCCTCGCGGAGCGACACCTCGTCCGGCTTCAAGAACAGCTCGGCTTTTTTCAGTACCAAGTTGTATTCCGAGAACTGATACGCCGCGCCAAGACGATCGATGACCGCCTTGCCGTCCTTCGATTTGCGGTCGATGACGAACGTGAACGCCTCACAGCCGTTCTCTTTCGCATCCTGTTTCGCCGTTTCAAAGAGTGCCGTGAAGACTCCTTGCTTCCGATAGTCCGGATGCACGAGCGCGTTCACTTCGTACTCGTTCGGGAGATATGGGAAAAGTACCATATACCCGATGAGCGTATCATTGTCATAGACGGCGTAGTCGTTCTGACCGACCGCCACGTGTCCGAGTTTCACGTCAATCTTGTCAAAGTCATTGACCGCTGCCTCAAGCGCCGCCACCTGTTCTGCTTGTCTCACTTCTTCTACTGTCCAATTCATGTGATCACCTCACGTCATATTGTAGCATAATCGAAAAAGCCCGCCGTAGCGGGCAGGCTCATAACGTACGGAACTCGAGCTCCGGAAGCGTCTCAAGCAGCTCCGCGATCTCATCCGTGTGCGCCTCGGCACCCGGGACGGCCTCGGTCGGTTCGACCCAGAAGAACGTCTTGTCGCTCGCTCCGAGGTAGTTGCCGTAGCCGACTTCCTCTGCGAACGCCGCTTCCGATAGTTCACGGTCAATCAAGTCCAAATGGAACAACAACTGGTCGTCGCCGTCCTCGACGTTATAGTAGAGGTCGAACGTGCCGTAGCTGTTCTGATCGCCGATATCGACGACGTCTTGCGCCTTCTCGATATAGACGTCCCCACGCTCAATCGCCTCGACGATTTTCGACGGGAGAATGATCTCATAACCGAGCTCACGGTCACGAATCGTCTGCGTCGTATCGTCAGTCCGTCCCCGGGACGAGACGACACCGACCGTTGCGACGAGGGCACCCGTCACGCCGAGCGCGACGGCCCATTTCATTGTTTTGTTCATGTGGATTCACTCCTCTTTAGTCTTGCCATGAGACGATTATCGCACAAAATGCCCTTAAATCATTAAATATTCTGAAAAAATGTTTAGCGATGCGTTGACGCACGTTCCGCAATCCCATACGATAAAAGTATCGCATTATAGAAAAGAGGAACCGACATGTCAAACGAACAACAATTGACACGCGCACAGCTCGACGCGCTCTTGAAAAACGTCTTCGCCCTTCAAATCCCGGTCATCGAGAAGTTCATGACCGACCTATTTAAAAAGTACGTCTCGACGGCGTCCACGTTCAAGCAGGACATGGACACGATGAAAGCGACGGAGTGGCATAAACAGTTCTTCGGCCAAAAAGTGATGCCGCACTTGTTCATCGAGAACCTCGGCTTCGGCGCCTCGTTCCGTCACCAGGAACAAGACAAAGTCGTCAAAATCCCGGACAACATGACGGTCGTGAAGCCGGACTCGGACGACCAAATCGAAGAGATCCTCCAAAACCTCGACAAGACGCTCGCGTCGATGGACGGAATCAAAAACAAAGGACTCGTCAAAAAGTTCTATAAAGAGACACTCGAACTCATCTGCCAGCTCGGTAGCCGTACCGGGATGATGGACGAGTTTTATGAGAAAGTCAAAGGCAGCTTGACGAAAGCTTGACCCGCCATCCACGTCCTCGGACGTGGATTTTTTAATTTTTGCTTCTCGGCTCGAACACGGCCAAGCGTTCGATGTTGGCCAAAATCGGCTTCGCCCGCCCGATCAACGTCTGCGTCGTCTCAAGCGACAGCGACTGTTGATGCGCCTCGACACTCTCCCATACCTCATACACGACGATCGACTCGTCGTCGAGCGACGCCGCGACTTGATACACGCAACACGTCGCCTCTCGTTCCATCGCCTCGGCCGCCTCGAGCAAGATGGCGAGCAGCATCTCACGCTCGCCCGGAACGGCCGTCAATTTGCCGAGCAATCCATACGGTTTCATCTTCATCCCTCCTTGTCGTATCGATTCGCCGCCGGCCTCGTCTTCTCCTTTACACGGAACTGGCTACGGCTGTGGAAGACGACCCCAATCATGACGAGCGAGATGCCGACGAGCGACAGCCCGGACGGCAGATGCGCCTGAAGGAAAATCAGCTCGCCGATGAGCGCGAACAACACCTCGAGTGCCTGCGTCGCCTCGACCGTCGCCAGTTTCCCCATGTCGTGTTTGACGAGGTCGGTCGCCTTGAAAAAGAGCACCGTCGCGACGATGCCCGACAAGAGCGCGACGAGTAGCGTCTGCGTCAGTTGCGAGCTCGATGGCGCCCCGGTCGTCAACCCGTAACCGAACAACAAGAGCCAGACCGGGAGCGAACCGATACACATACCGAGGATGCGCTCGAACACGTCGAGGTCGGTGTGGGCCATCATCTTCCGGTTTCCGAGCGGATAGGCGAACGCGGCAATCAGTACCGGGAGCACACCCACCGCCAAGAAACGTGGCTCGAAGTCGGCGAGGAACTCGACTTGCATCAAGACGACGCCGAACAGGATGAGTCCAGAGAAGCGGAGCGCCGTCCACGGAATCTGTTCCCGCGTCCCGTCACCACGACGGAAGAGCGGTGACAACAGTGCCCCGGCGATAATCGTCACTTGCCAAGTACCCGCGATGAGCCAAGGCGGGGCCACTTCGGCGGCGAGACAAATCGGGACGTAAAACAGACCAAACCCGACCGTTCCCCAGACGAGCCACGGCCACGGCTGTTCGACGAGCGCCTGGCGCACCCGGGTCATCCCGCCCCGGACGTAGACGACGAAAACGAGGAGCGGGATCATGAACAGGAAGCGGAGCGAGGCACTGTACGCCCAGTGACCACCTCCGACTTGCATCGATTCGTTCAACACGAACGTGCTCGCAAAAAACAAGGCGGCGAGCACACCTAACAGAAGCGGACGCATATGTACTCTCCTTTCCGAATCCCCATGTGTTCCATAACTTGTGTCAGATTTCCTGCCTCAACCACTAAATTCCGTGTGAGGTTTGCTATACTAAAAAGAAAAAAGGGAGTGAACCCCGATGCAGCGTCCACCGATGCCTTCCCCGACCCCGGAGGAAGTGCTCCGTTTGAAACGTGTCCACAATCCGATCAAACCGACCGAACTCCTCGCCAAGGGGCTGCTCCTGTTGATCGGTGCCTTCATCTTCGCCATCGGGCTCGAGGCGTTCCTCGTCCCGAACCAAATCATCGACGGCGGCATCGTCGGCGTCTCGATCATCACGTCGTATTTGACGGAGACGAAGCTCGCCATCTGGCTCGTCCTGTTCAACTTGCCGTTCATCTACTTCGGCTATCGTCAGATCGGGAAGACGTTCGCCGTCGTCACGTTGATCGCCATCATGCTCATGTCCGGCTTCACGATTTTGCTCCATACGATCGAGCCGTTCACCGATGACCTGCTGTTGTCGACCGTCTTCGGCGGCTTCCTGCTCGGGGCCGGCATCGGTCTCGTCATCCGGGCCGGCGGGTCGCTCGACGGGACCGAGATTTTGGCCGTGTCGTTCACGGACCGCTTACCGTTCTCCGTCGGCGAGATCGTCATGTTCTTCAACATCTTCATCCTCGGGACGGCCGGTTTCGTCTTCAGCTGGGACCGGGCCATGTACTCGCTCATCACGTACTTCGTCGCCTTCAAGACGATCGATATCGTGCTCGAGGGACTCGACCAGTCGAAGGCGGCGTGGATCATCACGACGGCGCCGGACGACATCGGTCAGGCCATCATGGACCGGCTCGGCCGGGGTGTGACGTACTTGCACGGGGAAGGGGCCTATACGGGCGACGGCAAGAAAGTCGTCTTCACCGTCATCAGCCGACTCGAAGAGACGAAACTGAAGGACATCCTCGACGACTATGACGAGAAGGCGTTCCTCGCCATCGGCAATATTCATGACGTCCGGGGCGGCCAGTTCAAAAAGAAAAATATCCACTAAAAAAATCGGCCCTTGGGACCGATTTTTTATTTACCCGATTTTAGCTTGATCACGCCCGCTCGTCTTGGCGTGATAAAGGGCGGCGTCGGCCCGTTCGAACACGAGGGTGCCCGGTTCGGCCCCGGCGAGCGAGGCCCCGAGCGATACCGTCATCGAAATCATTGTCCCTTCAAATGAGAACGGTGTATCCCGGACGACGGTGACGATGTCGTCGGCGATCGACCTCACGTCTCCGACATCCTCGAGCACCATCAAGAACTCTTCCCCGCCGTAACGGCCGACGAAGCAGCCCTCCGGACAGTTCGCCTGTAACGTTTGGGCGATGTGGTGAAGCGCCGCGTCACCGGCCCGATGTCCATATGTATCGTTCAACTGCTTGAAGCGATCGACGTCGATGACGAACAGCGCCCAAGGGAGACCCGACATCTCGACCTCGTTCAACCGCTCGAGCGTCATGTATCGGTTCGGAAGCCCGGTCAGCTCGTCGATCGTCGCCCGCTGCGTATGGAGCCGGAACATGCGTAAGTGCGTCTCGATCTGTTTCGCGACCCAGTAGCACATCCAGCCGCCAAGGAACGTGATTGCAAAATACGGCAAGAACACGGTCGTGAACGCATGCATCGGGACGTTGCCGGCGATGCGGAACAAGACGAGCACCGTCCCGAAGACGAGATAGGCCGAGTATAAGTGGCCGCGCCGCAGCACCAATCGATTCAACACGAGCGACAAGACAAGAAACAGGCCGAGCGTACCGAACGAGCTGACGAACTGCTCCGTCATGCCATCGAGGGCGAAGCGACCGAGGAGCGTCAAGCCCGTCGTGACAGTGACACCGATCGGTCCGGCATAGGCCGCTGAAAGCGCGAGCGGGATGATTCGTAAATCGACTCGTGCTTCCCCGACTTGGAACGAGTTGACCGTCAACAGCACGGCCGCGAGCCCCATGGCGAGACCGAACCAGATGCGGACCGCGTAAGGAGAACCCGTCTGGATCGGCAACAATTGGCGCATGAGGTACAACGTCAGCGACAAGACGAGATAGATGATACTGATATTGATAAAAAAGATATTGATGACTTGACCCAAACTACCTCGTCCTTTCCCGCCGTTTCTTTCCCCCTATCCTATCGTACAAAAGTGACGCATGTCACCCTATCCAAATTTTAGGACAGCTAAAAAGCCGGAAGCTCACGCCTCCGACTTGTTTTGCATCATCTGTTTCATCAAGTTGGCGCTGTCCCGAGCCGATTCGTTCTCGGCTTGCATCTGGACGTACACCTCATGGCGATGGATATCGATATGGCGCGGGGCGTCGATGCCGAGCTTGACCTGGTCGCCTTCGATGGCGAGCACGGTGAGCGTCACATCGTCCCCGATATGGATCGCCTCGCCTTGTTTTCGTTTCAATACGAGCATCAGCGCACCTCTTCTTTCTGACCGCCGAGCGGGAACCGGGCCGGGTAGACGTCATCCAAGATGACTTGCTTCCCGCGGCGCTCTTTCGTCTCGATGACGATCGGTGCCTTCAAGTTGAGCGTCGAGGCGTCGAACGGCTCACGGAGCGTCACGATGGCATATACCGAGACGTGCTCCGCCTCGTCGATGCCGAGCTGTTCTTTCGCGCCGTCGGTCAATTCGAACGCATAGTCCGGCTTGTGCCAGAACGGGTTCGTCACGACGAAGGCGCAGGCCGGGTCCTCGAGCGACTGGAGCGACCAAAACGGGAGCTCGTCGCCGTACGGGATGAGGGTGAACGTCTTCGAGTCCGGGAATCCGGGAATCTCGCTGACGAACGAGATCGTCTCTTCTTCATTTACTTCGATTTTGCCAAAATAGTCTGTCTCAATGAACATGGGTTGTCCTCACTTTCAACGCGTCTCATCATACATGCCACCGACCGGCCACATCTCGAGCGACGCCTGCTGACGGAGCGAGATGTCCGTCGTCCATGGCGTGAACGAGATGTCGGCCGGGGTGAGTGATACATCAATCTGTGCCGGCGTCAGGTTCCACTCGATTTTGACATCCGCCGGCGTATACGTCAACTTCACGCGGTCGAGCGACTTCGGCATGAAGTCCATGTCGACGACCGGGTACGGGGCGCTCGTCTTCTCAGCGGCCATCGCGGCGATCGGGTTGCCGTTCTCGATGCGCATGAGCCGGTCCCCGTCCCGGGCCGTGGTCGATGTCGCTTCCCGGGCCGCCTGTTCCCCGAGCTGACCGAAGTGGCGCCCGAGCTCGAGCGCCGCCTTCAAGTTGCTCTCACTGCGCGCGACCGACGAGTCGACCTCGAGCGTGCCGCCTGTCGTCTGTTGGGTCATCTCGACCTTGCCTTGCGTCATCGACACATCGGCCCGACCTTGCCTCATCTCGAGGTGGGGCCGGTTCGACGTGATTTGGATGGCGGCCTGCGTCTGCCGCATCTCAAGCCGGGCGATGTTCATCGCTTACCGGAGGAAGTCGAGGAGCGTCGGTTGAATGATCCGGGCGCCGGCCGATAGCGCGGCCCGGTGCACCGTCTCGTGAGACTTGAGCTCCATGATGACTTTTTCGATGTCGATGTCTTCGTTATCGGACATAATCGTCTTGGCGATGATCTCATGTTCTTGCAGGCGGTTGTCGACGAGTTCTAGCCGATTAGCGCGCGCCCCGAGCTCGGCCCGTTCCGTGATCAAGTTTTGGGCGATGACGTCGAGGTCGGCGAGCTCGTTCGAAAGAACCTCACCGGTCGTGTTCGGGTCGGCCAGTTTCGAGACGAGGTCGTGGAGTCCGGCGAACACGTCGCTGCCGAACACCGTCTCCGGCTGCATGTTCACTTGGACGGTGATGCCTTTCGACACTTCAAAGGCGACTTTCCCGCTCGCTGCCGGTGCCCCGTCCGGGTAAATGCTGTTGACGTCCCCGTTCGGGTCGGCAAGGAACGCCTTCAAGGCGTCCATGTCGACGAGCGGTTTGTCCGTCTTCGTGCCGTTGTAAATATATTTCTCACCCGACTTCGCGTTCGCGAGTGAGCCGATATGTTCGATCAACTGATTGACCTCACTTTGGATGATTTGACGTTGCGACGACTCGTACGTGTCGTTCGCCGCCTGCGTCGTCAGTTCGCGAATCCGTTTGACGGCTTCCGTCACTTCGTTCAACGTCGAGTCGGTCAAGTCCATCCAGCTCGTCGCCTCGCTGACGTTGCGGCGGAACTGATCGACCTCGCGCACCTCGGTCCGGTAGCGCATGCCTTGCATGGCGACGACCGGGTCTTCCGAGGCCCGTTGAATCCGTTTCCCGCTGATGAGCTGTTCTTGCACTTGGGCGAGCTTGTTATAGCTGCTCGATAAGTGTTTCAAGTTCGTCTGTGTGAGCATCGTCTGTGTGACTCGCATCAAGCATTACCTCCCTACGACACCCATGCCGTTGATGATTTTGTCGAGCATCTCATCGACGGCCGTGATGTTTCGGGCCGCCGCGTTATAAGCGTGTTGATATTGAATCATCATCGTCATCTCTTCGTCGAGCGAGACGGCGCTCACTGCCTGGCGTCGCTGGTCCGAGCTCGCCATGAGGGCGAACGTGCTGGTCGCGAGTCGTCCGCTCTGGTCGGCGGCGACAGCCATGTTCCCGATGACGTTTTGATAGTACTTCCCAATCGACGTCTCTGTCTGGACCGATCCGTCGAAGCTGAGCGTGGCCGACTTCAAGTTCGCCAAGGCAAGTGCCCCGCTGCCGTCCCCGATGTTTCCATCTTGAGACGCGGCGATCAAATCGAGGTTGTTCATGACGGCGTCGCTCACTTTGATCGTCGCGGCGCTCGCCGTCCCTTCGAAGAAGTTCGCCGTGCCGGCGTTGCCTTTGGCGTCCATGTTGTTGCTGTGGGCCGTATTGAAGGCCGAGGCGAACTGGCTGGCCATCTCGTCCAAGTCTTTCAACATCGTCGCGTACGCGCCGTTCACGCTGCCTGATTCGGGCGTGTCCGTACCGTACATCTCGACGAGCGCTTTCCATTTACCGTTTGGCATTGATGCATGCGTGAGGGCCACGTCCGCTCCGCTCGCATCGGTCATGTCGAGACCGTCGAACGAGCCGACCGTGCCGTTGATCCCATCGACGAGCTTATGGTCGACGCCACCGACCGTGACGACGATGTCGATCCGTCCTTCCGCGACTTTCTGAGAGTTCCCGCGCGATTCCCCGTTCGTATAGTCGACCGGGACGCGTTTAAAGTCCATATATTGGGCAAGCTCGTCCATGTAGCGGTCACGCTCGTCATACAGTTCGTTCGGAAGCACGCCGAGCGGCTCCGCGTCACCGATTTGACGGTTGACCTCACTGATCTTCGTCATCAAGTCGTTCACTTTCTTGACGACGACGTCCGCCTCGGACGCCAAGTCGGCCTGCACTTTTTGGAGCGAGGACGACATGTAGTTGAACGTCTCCGCGAGCGTCATCGCCCGTTGCCGCACGACGCTCCGTGCGCCTGCGTCGTCCGGGTTGACCGACAAGTCTTGGAGCGAGGCCCAGAACAAGTCGAGCGATTTGGCGAGGCCCGTCTCGGACGGTTCATTGACGATGTCCTCCATCCGGCCGAACGCCGCCTCTTTCGTGGCGTAGTAGGCGTTCTTGACCGATTCGTCACGATATTGCTGGTCGATCATCAAGTCACGAATCCGAGCGAGCGTCTCCCCGCGGACACCCGTTCCGAACTGCCCGGCCTTCGTTCCGCCGAAGTTGACGCTGAGCTGTTCGGTCATGCCGAGCGATAGGCGCTGGCGTGAGTAACCCGGGTTCGAGGCGTTGGCGACGTTGTTCCCCGTCGCCTGGAGCGCCCACTGGTGCGTCGTCAAACTGCGGCGCGCCGTCTCTAATCCCATAAATGTTGAGCCCATTAAACTTCCTCCTTATACATCCCGGCTGAACGAGCGCGTCTCGAGCGCCTGTTGACCGTACGTGAAATCATCTGCCTCTGGCAGGAGCATATCCAAATGCCATTCGATATACCGGAGCGACTGTTCGAGCAAGACGGCGTTTAATTCATTTTGCCGTTTCAGCTCGAGGACGACCGGTCGTAACGCTTCTTTCTCTTCATCGTCCAAAATGTACGTTCCTTGAAGTCGTTCCGCCTCTTTTTGTTTGATTTGTCGGACGAGCGTCGCCTCTTCCTTGACGAGCGCGCTGAACGCGGGCATATCCCCGTTGACGAGCAGTCGTTCTTTTTCATAAGCGATTTCGAGTAACCGTGTATGTAATGTGAGCATAAGTCTCTCCTTTGTCCAAAAAAAGAGCCGACTAAAGAAAGGGTGTCCCTTGTTTAGTCAGCTTCCGTGCCATCATATTTATGCGAAGGTCTCCCTCGGACCTCGCTTTCATTCATCCTTGTAGAAAGCGTTTGGCGATCTCGCGCGCGTCCCGTGAATACGTCCCGGCGTTGATTTCCGCCTTCAAGGCGTTAATCTTCTCCAGGCGCTCCGGATGTTTCACCGGTTCTTCAAACCGGGCGCGGGCTTCGGCCGATATCGATAGTTGGTCCGTTTGGCGTGTCAGCTCGGGCTTCGTCTCAGGTTGCGTTTTCTTCTCATAAGTGTTCGGTAAGTGTACCCACTTTGCAGAATCGATGCGCATACGTGTCCCCCCTCTTCTCAGTTGTTAGTCCAAACGATAAGCGCGAACGCTTTGTTTCGTGACGGTGGCTTGTAGCCCTTTCAGTTCTTGCTGCATGTCGGTCTGACAGTCCGCGCATACCTTTCCTTGGTTCGTCGGATTGCCGCAGCGCACGCAGGCGATGTTCAGAGACGGGTTGTCCTTGATGATCAAGCGTCCTTCATGGATATATCGCGTGATATCAAGTTCGGAGACGCCTGTCGCTTCGACAAGGGCCCCGATCGTCGTCTGTTTGTTGGCGGGTTCGCGGATGAAGTCCCGGACTTTCAAGAAGTTTTGGAAATCGACTTCCGCGCAGGATGGGCAGTAAGGCGAGCGGCTTTGTTTCATGAACAGCCGTCCGCATGTTTGACAAGTTGTTGCTTCCACAGTCATTCACCTCTGCCCTTTATATCGGACGCATTTTTGATTTGTTTAGCGTCCGGAACAGGCAAACGGCAGAAACTTGTTCCGCCCCGGCCCGGCGCAAGGTGAGCGCCGCTTGATGCAACGTCGTCCCGGTCGTGTAGACGTCATCGACGAGGACAATTTTGCCACAGCGCGGTAACCGCTGTACAGTGAACGGGTTCGCACGGTGCCGCCTTTCTTCTTTCCCAAGTTCGCGCTGACTTGAAACCTCGGCTTTCACGAGCGTCCGTTCCATCGGTCCGATCAATCGGGCGAGCACCTCGGCCTGATTGAAACGCCGCGTCCGTAACCGCTCCTCGCTGAGCGGGATCGGCACGTAGACGACGTCCGGCTCTCGCAGCTGCCTTAGTACCGGGCGCATCTGATTGGCCAGGACGACGTCACCGCCGAACTTGTAGCGGTGGAGCCAGTTCACGCCCGCCTCGTCATATAGGTAGAGCGAGCGCACGGTCAAATCGAGACCGAGGGCAAGCCACCGGACGCAATCGTCGCATGTCGCCCCGTCCCCGGTCGGATGGCCGCAGCGCGGGCAGCCCGAGATGATCGGGGTCAGTCTCCCCTCGCAGTCCGGGCAGACCCAGTCCCGTTTCAAGAGCGTCGCCGGGCTCCACGGAATAGCGAACGGTTTTCGGCAGACGAGACAGTTCATCTCCGGTTCGCCTCCTCGATCTCGCGGATGGCCCGGTCTTGCCGGAACGTGCGCTCGTGGTAGAAGAAGACGACATCCCCGGTCGGCGCGGTCGGTTTCCGACCGGCCCGCCCTGCCATCTGGACGAGGGCGCGGGACGAGAACAAGGCGTGGCTGCTGTCGAGGACAGCGACGTGAACCCCGGTCACGGTCATGCCCCGCTCCCAAATCGATGTCGCGAGCACGATCCCGTTCGTCGCTTCGAGCCATTCGAGCGTATCCGTCCGCTCGTCCGTATCGGCCGAGACGGCTTTGCAGGGGAAGCCGTTTGTCTCAAGCAGCTCCCTGTATCGGGCAAGGTCCGGCTTCGTCGGGACGAACAACAGGCGCGGCGTCGACTCATGACGCTGACAGAAGTCGAGGATGGCCTGCCCCGTCTCACGCACGAGTCGCGGCACCGGCAAGTCGTGGCCGTGATAGCGACGCGATAGATGCACGGTCGGGAACTGGCGCTGCCAGACGGTCGGCGTCGCCGTCACGAACAAAAATAGACCTTTTCCGGCTCGGCGGAGCGTCCACCAAAGTGCCAGATCGAAGGCGAACGGAAAGGCATCAGACTCATCGACGAGGACGTAATCGAACACATATCGTAAGTTCACGAGCAGCGGCGCCGTCGCGACAGTGATCATCCCAATCGTGTCCTTGTCCCCGCCCCCGTAACGCCGGGTGATTGGGACGGAGAAGGCGGCCTCGAGCCGGTCGACCCATTCGATGGCGACGTCACGGCGCGGCGAGACGACGAGGACACGTTTCCCTTCATTGACGACGCGCGCGATGACCGGGAACGTCATCTCCGTCTTCCCGGCCCCGCAGACGGCATGGACGAGCCCGCTCGTCCGAGATTCCCACCAGGTGAGCAACTGCCGGCTGATGTGTTGCTGGTCGGCCGACAGTTCGAACGGCATGACGAGTTCCGTCGGTTCGACCGGTGTCGTGATGTCTTCTTCGCCGAGACGGTCGCACTGACAGACACGGCCGAGATGGAGACAATTCCGGCAATAGCGACACGCGCCGTGGTGGCACGTGAACGAACGGGTGTCCGTACTCAGACAGCGTTGACAGATTCCGAAGCGGATGGCGGGCGTGCCGGTGTCGCGGATGATGAGTTGTCCCATAACGATTCCTCCGTTTTTACTCTGAAGCTACCATCGACCTCGCCCTCGCTCAAACCGGCTTGTTGTTCACAGGAGTGATTGTTCTGATAAAAAAAGACGGCACGGTCTCGAAAGACCGCACCATCCGCTTCATCATGCCTATCATTTACGCTTGTAGAACATGATCGCCTCATACGCCCGGAGCGACAACGTCGTCCCGTCGAGCTGGGGCACGTCATAGTTGTGGCTGACGACCTCGGCCTGCGTGAAACCTGCCGGGATCTCATACGTCGTCTCGGGCCCGTAGAAGTTCGCGACGACGAGCACTTCCTCGTCTGCCGTCTTCCGCGTGTACGCCCAGACATCGAGCGCGTCCGGTGTGAGGAGCGTATAGTCCCCGTCCGTCAACACGTCGAACTCTTTGCGGAGCGAGATCAAGTTCTTGTAGTGGTAGAATACCGAGTTCGGGTCGTCGAGCGCCGTCTCGACGTTGACGTCCGTATAGTTCGGCGCCACGTTGATCCACGGCGTCCCGTTCGTGAAACCGGCGTGCGGTGTCGCGTCCCACTGCATCGGCGTCCGCGAGTTGTCACGCGACTTCTGTTTGATGGCGGCCATCATGTCCTCATGTGACACGCCTTGTTCGCGCTTCAATTTGTAGACGTTGAGCGTCTCGATGTCGCGATACTCGTCGAGCGAGTCGAAGCCCGGATTCGTCATCCCGATCTCCTCGCCTTGATAGATGTACGGCGTCCCTTGCAGGCCGTGGAGCACCGTCGCGAGCATCTTCGCGCTCTCGACGCGGTGGTCGGTGTCGTTGCCGAAGCGGCTGACGACGCGCGGCTGGTCATGGTTGCACCAAAAAATGGCGTTCCAGCCCTTGCCGTGCATCCCTTCCTGCCACGTCGACATGATGTCTTTCAGTTGGATGAAGTCGAACGGCGCGGCGACAAACTTTTCGCCGTTCGGATAGTCGACTTTCAAGTGGTGGAAGCTGAACGTCATGCTGAGCTCACGCTCGTCCGGGCTCGAGTAGCGGACGCAGTGGTCGAGCGTCGTCGATGACATCTCGCCGACCGTGATGACATCATGTCCGTCGAACACCTCGCGGTTCATCTCTTTCAAATATTCATGGATGCGCGGCCCGTCCGTGTAGAACTTGCGGCCGTCCGAGTCGTCTTCCGGAAAGTCCTGCTGCTTCGAGATCAAGTTGATGACGTCGAGGCGGAACCCTTTGATGCCCTTGTCACGCCAGAAGCGCATCATCTCATAGACGTCCTCGCGCATCTGTTCGTTCTCCCAGTTCAAGTCGGCCTGGGTCACGTCGAACAAGTGGAGATAATATTGGCCGCTCTTCTCGTCATACTTCCAGGCGTTGCCGCCGAACTTCGACTCCCAGTTCGTCGGCTCGTCGCGCCAGATGTAATAGTCGCGGTAGCGCTCGTCGCCGGCGAGCGACTTCTGGAACCACTCATGCTCGGTCGACGAGTGGTTGACGACGATGTCCATCATGAGCCCGATGCCGCGCGCCTCGGCCTCACGGACGAGCTCGTCAAGGTCATCCATCGTCCCGTACGAGGGGTCGATCGCATAATAGTCGCTGACGTCATAGCCGTTGTCGTTTTGTGGTGACTTGTACACCGGCGTCATCCAGATGTATTCGATACCGAGCTCGGCCAAATAGTCGAGCTTGGCCGTCACGCCTTTGATGGAGCCGGTGGCATTGCCTTCCGGGCTATAGAAGCTTTTCGGGTAGATTTGATAGACGACAGATTTGCGCCAGTTTGATGGTGTCATAGGTGTAGTCTCCTTTTGTAAGAGTTTTCATTTGTACAGGAAAAGGGGAAGAACCTCCGTCCCTCCCCTTGTCAGTCATCTTCTTATGCAACTTTATTTTCTTCGATTTCACCTTTCTTCATATAGCGCTTCGACAAGACGAATGTGAGCGCGAACGGCACGACGATCGCGATGATCATCCCGACGATGAAGAGCAAGATCTTATCGGTGAAGATGGAGAGGAAGCCAGGTAGACCCCCGACCCCGATCCCAATCGCTTGAACGTCGTTCAAGGTGATGAAGACGGCGGCAATCGCCGACCCGATCATTGCCGAGTAGAACGGGAACTTGTTCGGCAAGTTCACCCCGAACATGGCCGGCTCGGTGATCCCGAAGTAAGCCGAGATGGCTGATGTCGACGCCATACTCTTTTGTTTCGCGTTGTGCTTATAGACGAAGAACATGGCAAGTGCAGCCGAGCCTTGGGCGATGTTCGACAAGGCGAGCATCGGCCAGATGAACGTACCGCCTGTTTCCGCGATGAGCTGAAGGTCGATCGCGATGAACAAGTGGTGCATCCCCGTGACGACGAGCGGTGCGTAGAACAATCCGAACAAGAGCGCACCGACGACCGGTACGACTTCGAACACGTTGACGAGGCTCGTCGCGATGACGTTCCCGATTCCACGTGTGACCGGTCCGACGATCGCGAGCGCGAGGAAACCGGTGACGACGATGGTCGTGATCGGTACGACGAGCAATTGAATCGCGTTCGGGACGTGTTTTTTCAAAAACATCTCAATATGGCTCAAGATGAAGGCCGCGGCCAAAATCGGAAGGATCTGACCTTGATAGCCGACTTTCTCGATTTCGAACAAGCCGAGGATGTTGAACGTCGGGATGTCGCCTTCAAGCGCCGCCTGCCCATAACCCCAGGCGTTCAAGAGGTCCGGGTGGACGAGCAAGAGACCCATGACGATCCCGAGCACTTCGCTGCCGCCGAACCGTTTCGTCGCCGACCAACCGACGAGCGCCGGGAGGAAGACGAATGCCGTGTTCGCCATCATGTTGATGAGGTCCCAGAGTCCTTGCAGGTTCGGGTACGCCTCGATCAGCGTCGCATCATCGACGAACAGCCCTTCCGACGCGAGCAAGTTGTTGATCCCCATCAATAGACCGGCGACGATGATGGCCGGGATGATTGGCATGAACACGTCCGAGAACACTTTGACGAGTTTTTGGAGCGGGTTCATCTTCTTGCCGCCGGCCGATTTGACCTCGGCGACCGTCGCTGCTTCGAGCCCGGCGAGTTTGATGAATTCGGCGTAGACGCGTTCGACGTCACCGGCCCCGATGACGACTTGATAGACACCCGAGTTTTCGAATGCCCCTTTGACGAGATCAGCTTCTTTCACTTTTGCTTCATTGACGAGCGACTGGTCTTTCAACGAAAGACGGAGCCGCGTGACACAGTGTGCCGCTTTGTCGACGTTATCCTTGCCCCCGATGGCTTCAAGGATATCCGCGGCGATTTGACGATAATCTGCCTTCATATTTGTTGGCCTCCTTTGTTTGAAAGCGTTTGTTGAAAACGGTTACTTATGAGTACAAACAAAGTTTAACTTATATAGACGAGTTCTGTCAACAACTTATCTATATAAGTTATGCGTGACAAATTCGTGACAGGCGTTCACTATTTTTGTTCCCTCTCCCCTCGATTCAAAACGAAAAAAAAAGACCCCTTCGAAAGAAGGGGCACTAGCGGCGCGCCACGTCACTGAACTGAAACTTGTCGAGCCGGTGGCGGGACTCGGTATACTCGAACTGTCTGCCCTCATAGAGGAACGTGTCGTTCGTGATGACGATGACGTACTCGTAATCGTGGAGGTCGAGCCGCATCCGGTCGAGCTCGGTCACATCCTCGGCCGCGATCTTCCGCTTGGCGTAACTGATCTGGAGCCCGAGCTCATGCTCGACGTACTCATAGATCGAGCGGGCGGCGATTTCTTCCGTCAGTCCCGGCACGAGGTCTTTGACGAAATAGTTCACGTCTAGGATGACGTCCTCCCCGTCGAAGTTTCGGACCCGTTCGATCCGGTACATCCGCGTCCCCGGCTCCAGGTTCATCCGGTCGGCGAGCCAAGTCGGCGCCTCGATGTCCTCGAACGAGGCGACCGACGTCTGGATCGAGCGGCCGAGCAAGGAAGCGTACACTTCCGAGAAGCTGACGATGCCGTTGAATTGGAATTCGATTTGGTCGCGCCGGAGCACGAAGACGCCTTTCCCGTGATGCTTCCGGACGTACCCGTGCTCTTGGAGCAGGTCGAGCGCTTTCCGGACCGTGCCTCGGCTCGCCTCATACTCATGCATGAGCTCGGTCTCGGATGGCAGCTTCGACTCCGCCGCATATTCCCCGGTCTTCATCCGCTCGGCGAGGCGCTCATAGATTTGACGATATTTGGCCACAGGCTCACTCCTCTCTATCGAAAAAGACGACCGGATGGCCGTCTTTTGTTTACCACTCGCGGCGATACCACGTGATGCCGATCGCACCAGGTCCAAGGTGTGTCCCGATGACCGGTCCGAAATGACCGCCCGTGACATGGGCCTGTGGAAACTTCTGTTTCATCGATGCGATCTCCTCGGCCTGACGGTCCGGGCAATTGGCGTGGATGATGCCGATACAGTAGCCTGCACCGTCGCCCTCGATCGATTGTTCCATCATCTCTTCGATACGGCGGACCGCCTTCTTGTACGTCCGAATCTTTTCGAACGGGACGATCAACCGGTCTTGGAAATGCAACACCGGCTTGATTTGAAGGAACGATCCGACGAGCGCCTGTGCCGCGCTGAGTCGTCCGCCTCGTTGGAGGTGGTCGAGGTCATCGACGACAAAGTACGCGCGAATCAACTCGCGCATCTTTTCAAGGTGAGCCATGATCTCCTGTGCCGACGCGCCTGCGTCACGCAGATGAATCGCTTCTTCGACGAGGAACGCTTGAGGCATACATGAGATCTCCGAATCGAACGCGTGGACGTTGACGTCGACCATACCGTTCAAGGCGATCATCGACTGGTACGTGCCGCTGATCCCGCTCGAGAGGGTGATCGCGATCACATCCGTCACCTCGTCCGGCAAACGTTCAATCAATTCGATCGTTTCCCCGATGCTCGGTTGGGAAGTCGTCGGCAAGTTCCCTGCCTCGATCCGGTCATAAAACGCCTCGGTCGTGATGTCGACGGCTTCGCGGAATGACTCCCCGTCAAAGATCACGCTGAGCGGGGCGACGTGGATGTCGTGCCGCTCACAAAATTCGGCCGGCAAATAGGCAGTACTGTCGGTCAAAATGGCTATGTTTCCCATGCTATATCCTCACTTTACATCGTTTCGTTTTCCAATTGAATGTGGATTCCATTCCATATTGTAGCATAAAAACGATGTATTGCATCGGTAGAGGTCAAATCTCAACCCATCCGCGGCGGATGGCATCGACGACGGCTTGCGTCCGGTCGTTCACTTCCATCTTACGAAGCACCGACGAGACGTGGTTCTTGACCGTCTTCTCACTGATGAACAACATGTCGCTGATGTCGCGGTTCGAGCGGCCCTCGGCGAGCAAGTGCAACACTTCGACTTCACGGCGCGACAACAATTGGTAGACCGGATCGTCCGTGCGGTTCTCGACGTTACGGCCGGCCTGCTCCCCTTTGAATTGGAGCAAGCGACGGTATTCCTTCAAGACGTTCGTCGTCACTTTCGGGTGCAGGTACGCCCCGTCTTTCGCGACCGAACGGACCGCCGAGATGAGCTCGGTCGAGGCCACTTCTTTGAGCAGGAAACCCGATGCGCCCGCTTCGAGCGCGTGCGTGATGTACGACTCGTCGTCGTGGATCGACAGGATGAGGACACGCGTGTCCGGTGACAGCACCGACAACTGTTTCGTCGCCTCAATCCCGTTCAGTTCAGGCATGTTGATATCGAGAATCAAGATCTCTGGCTTGTGGTCGGCGGCGATGCGAATCGCCTCGGTGCCGGTCCGCCCTTCGGCGACGACCGTGAATTCATCCTCTAAATCAAAGATCCGTTTCAAGCCTTCTCGAAATAGCTCATGGTCATCCACGATCGCGATGCGTGTTTGTAATTGTTCCATCTGGATACTCCCCCTTGTTCTTGTCTTACGTGATTGGAATCGACATGCGGACGACCGTCCCTTTGCCGACTTCCGAATCAATGGTCATGCTTCCGTTCACCAGCTCGATCCGTTCCCGCATCCCAACGATCCCGAACGACTCCTCGCCAATCGTGCTCGGCACGAATCCGACCCCATGGTCCCGTACATGAATATGTATCGCGTCGTGCGCTTGCTCGACGTTGACGATGATCTCCGCCGTCTTCGAGTGTTTGATCGCGTTTTGGACGGCCTCTTGGACGAGCCGGAACACGTTGATCTCCAGTTTCTCAGGCAATCTGGCCCGAGACCCCCGGTAGTTGAGCCGTGTCTTGATGGTCGTATATTCCTCGGTCTGATGGAGGTATCGTTCGAGCGTCGGCAAGAAGCCGAGGTCGTCAAGTGACATCGGACGAAGGTCATAGATGAGCCGCCGGACGTCGACGAGCGCGCCGCGGATGAGGCGTTTCAGCTCGTGCAGTTCGGCGAACGCCTCGTCTTTCCCGCGCTTGTCGAACGTCTTCTCGATCAAATCGGCTCGAATCAAAATATGAGCAAGCGATTGCGCCGGTCCGTCGTGCATCTCACGGGCGAGGTGGCGCCGTTCCCGTTCGGCCGCCTCGAAGACGCTGATCGCCATCTCCTGCTTCTTCATCATGTCCGAATACTCTTGCTGCAGATCGTCCCGAAGGAAGTTCAGCACGACGGAGACGCGGCTGACTAGTTTGTCGGCCCGTTCGATCGTGTCCTCGAGGACGAGCAGGCGGCGTTCGAGGTCGTTGCGACGCTGTTGGCCGGCCATCTCTTCTTTTTGGATGAGAAAGCGTTCGAGCTGCATTTGATTGGCGCGTTCGTACGCCTCTCGAATCTCTTGCTCGCTATGTATATGAAACTTCTTGCTCACTTGGACGAGTTTGTTCTTCGCCGCTTTCACGAGCAGGTCGAGCCGTTCCGACTCCTCGATATAAAACTCGATCTTTTGCGTCAACTCTTTCAGTTCGTTTTGAATCAACGAATACTCGTTGGCCGAACTCTCGGTAATCCGGACGATCTCCTCTTTACTTTCCGTCACCGTATCAATCATATTTGTTATGATATGTTCTAAAGCTGTACGATCGGTAATATGATTCACGATGCCATCCCCTAATAATTCGGTAGTAAGTCTTCATCTATTCCTATTATCGACTGCGGAACGTTCGTTTACAGTAAAAAATGGAGGCTCTCCTTCCCATTCGCCGCACCAGGCGTTGACGCCTACTTGAATTTTAAAAAAAATATTCAAAAATAGAAAGGAGAATTTTCAGAAATGTCTACTGAACAAAATTATACTATAAAACAAGACGGAGAATACGAGGTCGTCATTCAAAAGTCAAAATTTATCGCCCACTTCAAACGGGTCACCTCTGAAGCAGAGGCACAGGCGTTCATCCAAGCCATCAAGAAAGCGCATTGGAGCGCCAATCACAACTGTTCGGCCTACATCATCGGCGAGCGGAACGAGTTCCAAAAAGCGAACGATGACGGCGAGCCGAGCGGGACGGCCGGACTGCCGATGCTCGAGGTGCTCCGGAAACGCGAGTTGAAAGACACGGTCGTCGTCGTCACCCGCTACTTCGGCGGCATCAAGCTCGGCGGTGGCGGACTGATTCGCGCATACGGCGGCACGGTGAGCGAAGGTCTCGACGCGGTCGGCATCGTCGAGCGCATCCCGATGCAACGCTTGACGCTCACGGTCGATTACGGTTGGATCGGCAAGGTCGAGAACGAACTGCGGCAATCGTCGTACCTCCTCGACGACATCGTCTACGCGGACACCGTCACGTTCCACATCTCGGTTCCGGTCGAAGAGACCGAGGCCGCAATGGCATGGCTCGTCGATTTGACGAACGGACAAGGGGGACTCGAGACCCAGGACCAGCGCATCATCGAACGTGATTTTGTGCGGTAGGTCACGTATACTAAAGGAAACGAATGAAATGAGGAGACGACATGGAACAAGACTCCCGCAAGAAACGCCCCGTGTGGAAGATCGTCCTGCTCGTGCTCGGCCTCGTCCTGTTGATTGGCGGGTCGGCCTTCGGCTACTTCGTCTTTAAGGCGAACGAGACGGCGGAGAACACGAACAGCGAGCTGACACGAGGTGACAAGTCGGACCGTCGGGAAGAGACGGTCGACCTGACGAAAGATCACTTCTCCGTCCTACTCGCCGGCGTCGATGGCGGTGCCTCGCTCGAGGAAGGACGGACCGACTCGCTCATGGTGGCGACGTTCAACAAGGAATCGCGCCAAGTGACGCTCGTCAGCATCCCGCGCGACTCATACGTCGACATCGTGACGACGGACGGCGAGTTCAAAGACAAGATCAACCACGCCTACGCCTACGGCGGCATCGACACGACGATCGCGACGGTCGAGAAGCTGTTCGACATTCCGATCGACTACTACGCGACGATCAACTTTGACGGCATCGAGGATCTCGTCGATGCGGTCGGCGGCGTCGAGGTCGATGTGCTCGTCCCAATCTCGGGCCGGGCGACCGGTAACGTCGAGCTCGAACCCGGCGTCCAAATGTTAGATGGAAAAGAAGCACTCGCCTACGCGCGCATGCGCAAGGACGACCCCGAGGGTGACGTCGGACGGGCGAAACGTCAACAGCAGGTGCTCGAGGCCATCATCAACGAGGCGACGACGATCAATTCGTTCACGAAGCTCAACCGGATCATGAATGCGGTCGGCGATAACATCCGAACGAATATGTCCTTGTCCGAGGCGTCACAGCTGCAGCCGTACACGAAGTCGCTCCGGTCGTTCAACCAAGAGACGCTCGCAGGCGGTGACTTGACGCTCGGCGGTGTGTATTACTACGAACTCGACCCGGCCGACTTGAGCGAGAAACGCACACTCTTGAAGAGCGAGCTCGGCCTGCCGGTGACTGCGGAAGACAGTGACAACGGAACCGGCGACGGCTTGAATGAAACGGAAGACGGTCTCAGCGAGACGACGACGTACTGATACCAAAAAACGACCGGGGACGCGTGTCCCCGGTCGTTTTCATATGGTCACATCAGGCCTTCGGCCGGCCGAGCAGGCGTCGTGACGTCTGGATGATCGGCTTATAGTTCGGATGGATCAACTCGGTCGATTCGACGATCAGCTCGATGACGATGAGCACGATGACGAACGTGATGACCGCCCCGAGCATCGTCGTCTTGGCGAACAGAATCGAGGCGATGCCGAAGAAGAATGTCATCCCGTACATGAGCAGAACGGCCTGCCGTGTCGTGAAGCCCATGTCGATCAACTGGTGATGCATGTGCGACTTATCGGGCGACATCGGCGGACGGCCTTGCACGAGCCGGCGGACGATCGCGAAGATCGTGTCCGAGATTGGCAGACCGAGCAAGAGCACCGGCACGACGAGCGAGAACAACGTCACGTTCTTGAACCCGATGAGCGAGAACACGGCGAGCATATAACCGAGGAAGAGCGCCCCGGTGTCTCCCATGAATATCTTCGCCGGATAGAAGTTATGGACGAGAAAACCGAGCGTGCTCGCCAGGAGCAACAAGGCCATCATCGTCAAATAGACGTTGCCTTGGATGATGGCGAGCAGGGAAATCGTCCCGAGGGCGATGCTTGACACGCCTGCGGCGAGCCCGTCGAGCCCATCGATCAAGTTGATCGCGTTCGTGATCCCAATCAGCCAGAGCACCGTCACCGGGATGCTCCATGAACCGAGATAGAGCTGCTGGTCGAACGGGAGGTTAATCAATTCGATGCGCATACCGGCGTTCAAGACGATGACCGTCGCGATCATCTGCCCCATCAGCTTGACGCGGGCCGTCAACTGGAACCGGTCATCGATGAAGCCGGTCAAGATGATGACGACCGCCCCGATCAAGATGGCATCGTTATATCGACTCGTCGGCAGCAACAAGGCATAGCCGATGAAAAAAGCGATGAAGATGGCGAGGCCGCCGATCCGTGGCATCGTCCGTAAATGTACTTTTCGGGCGTTCGGGTGATCGACCGCTCCGATCAGAAAAGCAAACCGGCGAACGAGCGGCGTGATCAAGATGGCCATCACAAAACTGACCAACATGGCAATCCATAGCATGGGCCAACGTTCCTCTCTCATAAAAAAATAGACTCTGGCGAATTATAGCATATTTCCCTTGAGGCGAGACGTATCAGAAATGTTACAACGAAAAAATCCCGACGAGGTCGTCTCGTCGGGTCACGTTCAGGCGTGGGCCGGATGCGTCGTCACTTCATCCGTGGCCTCGTATGTATACAAGCCGCGGCCAATCTTTTTGATGTCAGGATTGACCGATTCGATTTTCACCATCAATTGGTAAATATTGCTAATGTGATGCCGATAGCGCAATTCGAGCTCCATTTGGATGTCCCGCACGCTCATCGTCTTCCGTTCTTTCAACAGGTCTGTTACCTGATGGACGTAGACCTCGAGCGGATAACGTTGATTGACGCGACGCGGGCGCAGTCGTTTCGCCGGATCGAGGAGTGATTCCTCTTCGCGCTTGTTTCGGTTCAACTCTGAAATCAAGTATTCCGCCCGGCGTTGCAACTGACGATATGACTCTTCGATCTCCATCAGTTCCCGATAGATATTCTCATTGACGTCCGTAGATTCCATGCACAAGTCCTCCTCTACACTTAATTGATGTTCCCCATTACCCAATTTCATCAATTATTGCCAGTTATTACTTATTCCCAATTAAAAGTGTAACGGTTTTGTAATGTGCTTGTCATCTGTTTTTAGGCACTTTTATCTATTTAGGCCTTTTGACCCAACACAAAAAGATGACGACTGTTCGGGGCAGTCGTCATCTCACGGAAGATGATCGTAGTCTTTACGCGCCGACGCGTTCGAGGATGCGTGCGAGCGAGAGTTCGTCGGTCGAAGCGACGATGAGGTCTGCATGACCAAGCATCGATTCTTCCCCGACGGCGACAGCAAACATGTTTGCCGCTTTGATTGCAGTCACGCCTGCGGCTGCGTCTTCAACACCGATGGCATGTTCGGGTTTCACGCCAAGGGCAGAGGCAGCCTTCAAAAACACTTCGGGATGTGGTTTCGATTCGGCGACAGTTGCTGCATCGACAATGTGATCGAAGTAATGACGGACACCAAGTGCGTCTACGACCGCGAATGCGTTTTTAGAAGCCGAGGCCATTCCGATTTTGAGACCAGCCTCTTTGATTTCATCGAGGAATGAAATGATGCCCGGCAACAAATCGTCTGAAGAGATGTGTTGAATGAGTTCAACGTAATGCTCGTTCTTCTTCTGTGCGAGTTCCGCTTTTTCATCCGGTGTGAAATCGTCCTGTCTCCCACCAAGCGCGAGGATGCGCTCGAGCGAGTCCGTCCGACTCACGCCTTTTAGCGTCTCATTGAACTCGCGGTCAAACGGAATATCGAGCTCTTCTCCGAGTTGTTTCCAAGCGAGGTAATGGTACTCCGCGGTGTCAGTGATGACACCGTCCAAATCAAAAATGACTGCTTCAATCGTCGACATACATGCTTTCCGCCTTTCCTTCTAATGTTTCTGTCGTCAGACTACATTAAGGGAACTTGACAAGTACCCGTTGCACGATTGGTCATTGATGCAAACGGTTGCACTTGTTCGATTTCTATTATAAATGAAAAAGCCATCATCATGCAACCGCTTTCGCAAAAAAATAAAAAAGCAGGAGAAGCATTCGCCTCTCCCACTGCTTACAACTGGATGCCGACGACTTTCACGTTGACCGATAGCGGTGTCATCGCGAGCATCGTATCCATGTCTTGCGTGATGCGTTCTTGTACGGCTGTCACCGTCTTGACGATCGATTGACCGTAAGCGATGTAGAGCGACAAGTTGATCGTGACGCCTTCTGACGATTCGTCGACTTTGACGTGCTTCATGAGCGCGCGCTCCGACAGTTTCGTATCTTCTTGCGTGAACGACACGTGTTTCGTCTCTTTGACCGCGACTGCGGCGATCATTTCGACGACGTGACGTGAGACGTTGACGTCTCCTTCTGTGCTATGCATTCCATTTTCGTATGGCATGGTGTCACTTCCTTAACTCTAGTTTCGCTTCCCTTTATAAAGTGTAGCGGAAAACGTCCGTTTAGAAAAGGGTTTACGGTTTTGCATCTTTCACATCTTGGGCACGGCGGACGTCGATCTCGACGAGCGGCTTCAATAGCTTGACGACCGGCGGGCTGATGATCAATAGGACGATCAAGAAGGCGACACCGAACAAGACGAGCAATTGGAGCCATGACGTCGGCATGAACCCGGCCGGCACGAACGCCTTCCAGGCGACGACGAGGAAGACGTGCACCAGATAAATGTAGAGACTGTACTTTCCGGCCCGAGTGATGACCGGTAGCTCGCGCCCCGGGATGATGAGTGCGAAACTGATCGCCATGAGGATCGATACCGTATAGACGATCAAGAAGGCGAACGGCCCGCTCCAGATCGCCTCCGGCACCGCCGTCTCATAGGCGAACCGGAACTTGAACAAGTTGCCGATATGATAGAACGCGCTCTCGTTCTGAAGACTCATCGAGGCGAGCAGCCCGAGCGTGAGCGTCGTGAAGACGGCAAATCCGCCGATCCGATACCGGTTCCGTTGCTCGGCCCGCTTCGGCAGTTCGAAGAAGTTCATCGTGTTCCGCGCGCTCATCCAGTTCCCGATCAAGAAGAACGGATAGAACATGATGACTTTCCGCAGGGCGAAGAACCCGGTCGATTCAGCTTGGAAGCCGAACAAGAGCGCGAATAGGAGCGCGTACAGCACGTATCCTTTCAACTGGGTCACATACGGGGTGATGACGTACCAGATGATGATCGCCATCAAGTACCAGAGCGCCCAATACGGCTTCAATAGAATCAGTCCCGGGTTCTCGAGCGACAAGAGCGGGATGCCCTCGGTGAAGGCAAACCATGAGCCGAGGATCACTTGCCAGATGACGTAGACGACGAACAACTGGATGACGCGCAAATAGCGGTTCTCCCGGAAGAAGTAACCGCTCAGCATAATGAATAACGGCATATGGAACGTGTATAAGAATAAATAGACCCATTTCGGCAAGATGTCGTCATAAGCACCGCGCACATCGGTCAACAAGTGACCGAACACGACGAGTAAGACGAGCACGCCTTTAATATTATCGTACCAATGATTTCGCATGATATTCCCTCAAGTTCTATAAATCAATATTGTTGTTTAGCCAATTCTTTTTGACGATTCCAAAAAGCAATCGTTTCTTTCTTCCGTTCAATTGGAAACTCCTCGAGCATCTCCCCCACTTCGTCTTCGAGTGGCAACAGCAATCCGGGGTTTTCCTGAGCGCACCGCATAATCTTTTCAAACTGCGTAAAGAACACCTCGAGTTCGCGAGGAGCCTGCGTTTCGAGCAGCTGTCCAGCTTCCGCGACATATCCGCCAAAATAAGTGAGATAGAAGATGCGCACCCGTTCCGTGAGCACCGGATCCGTGAAACGTTCTGCTTCTTTGACGATGGCCGCCCCTTCACGCAACATGTTAAAGTTCATCAAAAAACGATTCGTTCCCTTGTCCCCTAGTCGGACAATCTCTTTGATGAGCCGAAGCATCTCTTCAGCTTCGAAGCCTTCGCTGAAATAACGGTTCAACGTCGTCTTCACGTCTGCGTGCTGTTTATACAGACCGACGATGAGCTCAATCAACTCGTTTTGGTCGAATTGCTTGAGCTCGGCCCGCAACTCGCCCACCTTCATCTTCTTCATCCAATTCCCTCGCTTCATTTTTTGCCTCATTCATCATAGCCGATTTTTTGAACTGGTGAAATTACGTTTCCACAAAAAAATGATGACGTCACTGTCATCATTCCCCGGATTTGCCCTTCGCAAGCCGAAACGTCAAGAAATCTTCATCCGACAGCATGTTTCAAGCGTATTCAAATAGACGAGAGTGGGTACAGTATAGTATAGTAGTCTTACCAAATAATCAGAATATTCTAATAAAAGGAGGTGTGGAGAATGGCTTCCGTCATTCGTAACCGTCACCACATGGTACATGACCCGAAACGTTCATTCTCTAACTTCGGATTTTGGTGGTTCACCGGCGCCTTTTCCGTCGGACTGCTCATCGTCGCCTTCGAACCAATCCGGGAACGATTCACCGCCATCCATCCGATTCTGTCCGTGCTGTCCTTTGTGTTCCTTTCGTTCTTCATCGGTGTCGCCATGAAACTCGCGCGTGACGTCTGGTGGCTCAACTACCTGCTCGAACGCACATCGAACCGATACATGTACATCGGGGCCGACACACTCCGTAGCTGGCAGTACACGCTCGACTCCATCTGGTTATTGACCCGCACGTCACAAAAAAAGCTCGGACGATTGTATATCCAAATCGACCGAACTGTCCGTTCTGAAGAGGCGAAGCGTCTGTTCGCCGCCTATTTGATTGATCGTGGTGTGCTCGTCGTCTACTCGAGACCATCGAAACCGAAGAAGATGGCTTAACCGAGATACGGCGCCAGCCAGGTCTGCGCTGCCTCAACTTCTTCCATACGTAGCTCGTGCCCGCCTTCGTGATAGAAGAGTTCAACGTCCGCTCCGGCACTTCGGAGCGTCGATGTGAGCTCTTCTGTTTCTGTTTTCGGGCAAATCGGGTCACGCTCCCCGGCCGAGATGAACACGTTCGCCCCCGTAAGGTCTGGCAACGTGAGTGAACGGTCGGGCACCATCGGGTGGAACAAAAGTGATGCGTGGAACGCATTCTGCCGGTAAAGCGCCGATCCGATCAAGTTGGCGCCGTTCGAATAGCCGAGCGGGATCATCTTGTCGCGGTCGATGCCATATTCCGCCGCCGCATCATCCAAGAACGTCAAGAACCGTTCCGTCTGTTTCTTCAAGTCCTCGAGGTCGAGGACGCCTTCCGCGTGACGGCGGAAGAAGCGAGACATGCCGTTCTCAAGCACGTCCCCTCGGAGCGTCAAAATGTTCGCCTCGGGAGCGAGTCTTCGTGCGAGCGGGATCAAGTCCTGCTCCGTCCCTCCTGTGCCGTGCAATAAAACGAGTGTCGTCTCGGTCGTGCCTTGAATGAATTGATGTATCATGTCATGTCTCCTCTCGGGATTGTAATTGTCGGTAACGTACGGGTGATCGCGTCACGGTCTTGTTCGAACCATGCCGGGAGCTGGAGCGTCGAGCCGAGGCCCTCCAAACTCTCATCGATCAAAAAGCCGGGCGCATCGGTCGCCAGTTCATGTAGAATTCGGCCGGCGTCATGGAAGTAGACCGAGCGGAAGTAATGGCGCTCTTTCACTTCGGTCGGACGGAGCCCGAGCTCGAAGATGGCGTCTTGCCACGTCGTGTAGTCTTCCCCGTCATTGACGCGCCAGGCGATATGATGGACCGTCCCCGAACCGGGCACCCCGTTCGGCAGGATGGTCTTTTTCACGTCGATGACGTTGCCGTAGTCGGCCGAGGCTTGTAGGCGAATCCATTCTGAATCTTCCCCTACCGTCTCAAAGCCAAACAGTCCCGTCAACAAGCGGACCGTCGCCTCAGGGTCTTTCGACAACAGCGTCGCCCCGGCAAAACCAGTGATCGCTTCAGCTGATGTCACACCCGGCACGACCCAACTCGTCTGTTTCGAACTCGCCCGGGCGACGAGCTCGACGACGAGTCCGTCCGGGTCTTCAAACAAGAGCGACGGCTCGCCGAACCGTTCGGTCGCGACCGTGCCGACGCCATGGTCGTTCAATCGTTTCTCCCAAAATAAGAGACTGCCTTCCGGGACGAGATAAGCCGTGACCCCGACTTGTCCGCTGCCGACGCTGCCTTTGCCGACCCCTGGAATCGGGAAGAACGTGATGACCGTCCCCGGTGACCCTTGCTCGTCCCCAAAGTAGAAATGGTACGTGCCCGGGTCATCGAAGTTGACCGTCTGTTTGACGAACCGGAGTCCGAGGACATTCCCGTAAAAGTCTAATGTGCGTTGTGGGTCTTTCACCATCGCCGAGATGTGATGGATACCCGCTGATTGCTTCGTCATCTCATGTCCTCCTTTTATTATCTTGATTTCAAGATAAATCATTTTCGAAGAAATGTGAAACTTTTTGCTCAATATGGCGTACGCTAATAGTAGACACCTATAAGGAGGTACATATATGACGTTACAAATCGATCGTGTGTCAAAACAGTTCGGTGACTTCACCGCTGTCGACGACTTGAGCTTCCACGTCCCGAAAGGCGAGATGTTTGGCCTGCTCGGGGCGAACGGGGCTGGGAAGACGACGACGTTCCGTATGATTCTCGACATCCTAAAACCGAGTGACGGGACGATCCTCTGGGACGGCCGAAAAGTCGACCACCGCATCGTCGGCTATCTGCCGGAAGAACGGGGCCTCTATCCGAAGTCACCCGTCCGGGACCAGCTCGTCTTTTTAGCAAGCTTGAAAGGAATGCGCCAAGCCGAGGCGAAACGGTCGGTCAAGTCATGGCTCGAACGGCTCGAAATCCCGCAGTATGAGACGATGCGCGTCGAACAACTGTCCAAAGGGAACCAGCAGAAGATTCAACTCGTGGCCGCCCTGCTCCACAACCCGGAGCTGCTCATCCTCGATGAACCGTTCAGCGGGCTCGACCCGGTCAACGTCGAGATCTTGAAACGTGAAGTGCTCGCCCTCCGCGACGCCGGGACGACGATCGTCTTCTCGAGCCACCGGATGGAGCACGTCGAGGAGCTGTGCCAACACATCGGCATCTTGAAAGGCGGCCGCGCGGTCGTCAGCGGCGACGTTCCGACGATCAAGGAACGTTACGCTGAACCGGTGCTCTTTATCGAGACGGACCGACCTGACGTGCTCCAAGCCCTCCCGGTCGTCCGGGCGATCGAGCCGCATAAAGACGGCCATTTCGTCCGACTCGACTCATTTGAAGACAGTGATGCGGTGCTCGGCGCCCTCGTCTCGAACGGTGCCGCCGTCAAGACGTTCATGCGCCAACCCGTCTCATTAAATGACATCTTCATCAAGGAGGTCGGTCAACATGTTTCATAACTTCGGACCACTTTACTCGTTCACGTTACGCTCGAAGCTGCGCTCAAAGGCGTTCCTCATCTCGACGATTTTAACGATCTTGTTCATCCTCGGCTTCACGAACATCGACCGTCTGCTCGCGAACTTTGAGGATACCGACCAGGCCCAAGCCATCCTCGTCACTGAAAACAACGACCTGACGACGCTCATGCAGTCGCTCGGCTATGAAGATATCGAATCGGCCGCGATCTCCGAGTCCGAGGCGCGTGCTGGCCTCGACAATGGGGATTATGAGATTGTCGCCTTCATCGAGGGCGATTCGGCCCGCGTTCTATCGGAACGGCCAGAACCGGACTTCACGACGGTCCTCCAGACGGCGCTCCGCGAAATCCGGAACGCCGAACTGATCGAGACGTCGAACATCGACCCGGCCGTCCTCGCGGCGTTGAATGAACCTGTCACGGTCGAAGAGTCGTATCTCGGCCGCGGCGGAGAGAACTCGGACGAACTGTTCTCATCGTTCGCGTTCGTCTACGTCATGCTCATGTTGCTCTACGTCTCAATCATCACGTACGGCTCGATGATTTCAACCGAGGTCACGACCGAGAAGTCGTCACGCGTCATGGAGCTGATCATCTCGACGACGCATCCGGTGACGCACATGCTCGCCAAAATCTCGGCCATCGGGACGCTCGCGTTGCTTCAAATCGCGATTTTCCTCGGCTTCGGGTACTTCAGCGCCCGCAGCAACGAGATGGCCCAGTCGGTCATCGATAACGCCGGCAACGTCCGGGCCGTCGTCTACCTGTTGACGTTCTTCACGCTCGGCTACTTGCTCTATGCGGCCATGTTCGCCGTACTCGGCTCACTCGTCAGCCGGGTCGAAGAATCGCAACAGATGACGATGCCGGTCATCATGCTGCTTGTCGCCGGGTTCCTCGCCGCCATGTTCGGCTTGAACAACCCGGAAGCACCGATCGTCACGATTTTGTCGTACGTACCGTTCTTCACGCCGATGCTCATGTTCCTTCGTGTCATGCTCGTCGATGTGCCGGTATGGGAAGTCGCCTTGTCGATCGGCATCATGATTGCCACGATCGGTGTGATTTTGTGGGTCGGCTCGAAATTTTATCGCGGCGGCGTCCTATTCTACGGCAACAACGCGATTAAACAATGGCGACAAATATTACAGAATCGACAATAACGTTTACAGCATTTTCGTTTTCGTATACTCTAAAGAATGTGCAAAATGAGGAGGAAACGAACAATGCGATCACGATTACTCGCAGCTTTAATCTTTACTTTCATGACGACGCTCACGACGTTCATCTGTTATACCGTCTTCTTGGACGCCGATGCGCTGTGGCAAATCTTGCTCGCATACGCGGGAAGCACGTTCCTCGGGACGCTCGCTTTTTGGTATCCGGTCAGCCGGCGTCCAGAGACGTCGCGCTTCGGCGGCGCGTGGATCGGCATCTTGATCACGACGACGACGCTCATCGGATTCACCGCGATTCGCTTCACCGTTCGTGGTGACGCCGCGTCCTTACTCGACTGGCAGACGATGCTCGCGAGCCTCGCCTACACGTTCGGTTACGTCGGTTGGGTGCTCACGATTCTCAACATCGTGCTCGGCTTCCTACTTGCCGGGACACGACCGAAAGTAAGATATGACGCACGTTCTGTGCGCTGAACGACAGAACGGCCACCCAAATGGGCGGCCGTTCTTTTTTATGCTCGATACCAATCCCAAAATGAAGCACCTTGTGCCACAATCACATAGTCCAACCATTGTGAAAAGTTGAACGGCAAGCGGTTCAATTTAGCGTCCTCTTCGTCAAAGCTCAAAAACTCCCCGATCCACATCCGATTGTCCGTCTCACTTATGTATTCACAAACCATCCATTCTCCGTCACGCCCTGCCCCGACCGGCAAAAAACGTGCTGGACACTCCCATAATTGTTGGTGCTCAAGGATGTCCTCGATCGAGAACAATTCGATTGCTCCGCCGTATTCCGGGTCTTCGAACAGTTTGGCACCGTTCTGTTCGGTTAAGCATGCACGGACCGCTACCGGTGTTTCTTTCGGCAACCGCTCTAACTCCGTCGCAGTAGCTGGACCGTTGAAGGAAAATGTCAGTTGATTCACGTATCCTTCTTCTAACTGGACATCGAGCCGGTTGTTCACCAACCGTCGTTTCAGTACTTGAACAGCAATCATCACATTGTTCCTTTCATCCATAATGAAAAACCGTGGTCCCCCACGGCCTTCACTGCAATTTATACGATTTAGCGACGACCCCGAACTCTGTATATTGGAACGAGTTGTCGACGAACTGGTCCGGTACGAGCTGCTCGATATAGCGAGCGAACGGGACGATCCGATGCGTCGGTTCGTGCGAGCGACCCAGGTCGAGCACGGCATCGACGAGCGCCTCGAGCGCATGATGTGTCGTCGGTTCCTCGTCCTCGGCGAAGATGCGGCGGAGTTCTTCCTCATGCATGAGGTCGAAGATGCGCATGCGTGCCTCGAGCTGCCGCTGCATGTCCTCGGTCGACTTGCCGTGCATCGCCTCATCGTAGGCGAGCTTCATTTGCTCAAGTTCTGGGACTGTCCCTTTCATGAGCACTTTGAGCGACTCGCCCGTCCAAATATGGCGGGCCAAATAGTTCGCGTCGATCTTGAGCGCCTCGGCGAGCGCCTCTATGTAAGGCATCGTCGGGTAGACCTCACTCAGTTCGGTCCGGCGAATAAAGTACGGGGCGACGCCGATGCGGTCGGCGAGTGCCTCGACCGAGATGCCGGCCCGCTCACGTAATATTCGAATCCGATCCCCATAACCCCGGTACGGTGCGTTTTTTCCATCCATGTCTCTCTCCCCCTCTCTTTTTAGTATAGTTCCCGAATCCATAAAAAAATACTCGGAAGCATACGCCTCCGAGTAAAATGTTCAACTTATTTTTTCGTCAATTCGACGACTTCTGTAGAACCGGCTGTGACCGTGTCGCCTTCAGCAACGAGTTTGTTCACGCCGAAGCTGTCGTGGTTCGTGATGATCACCGGTGTGATCGTCGACGGCGCGTTCGCTTTGATGAAGTCGAGGTCGAACGTGACGAGCGTGTCGCCAGCTTTGACGGCCTGACCTTCTGTCACGTGCGTTTCGAAGCCTTCACCTTTAAGATTGACCGTGTCAAGACCGATGTGAATCAAGTACTCCGCACCGTTGTCAGCGTTGATCCCAATCGCGTGTTTTGTCGGGAAGACAGTCGCAATTGTACCGTTGACCGGCGAGACGACTTTGCCGTCTGTCGGTTCGACGGCGATGCCGTCACCCATCATTTTTTGCGAGAACACTTGGTCAGGAACGTTCGTGATGTCAATGACCTTCCCTGTAAGCGGTGAAACCGCGTTAAGTTGTTCTTCTTTACCACCAAATAGTTTTTTAAAGAATCCCATAGCTTAATCCCTCCAACATGTTCTGTTAATCAAAGTCTTAGCTTTTATACCCGAAAAGCTTCCTCTTCAATCCCTACCCTATAAACGGTATAGTTGTAATAAGGTAGTGCGAATTCGTTTACACATCGTAAGAATACGAGTGTGCAATCGCTTTTGCAAGCCCTTTTTACACTTTATAAAAATTTCACATGATGGAGGCGCTTACAATGACGACTTTCACAAAATTGTCATATGAACGGCCCGACTTGGACGCTTTGAACAGCCGATTGTCGGACTATTCAGTCGAATTGCAGCAAGCGAGCACACTCGAAGAAGCGAACGAATTGATTCGCCAAATCAACCAGGAACGGAACGCGTTCGAGACGCAAAGTCAACTCGTCGCAATCCGCCACTCGATCGATACGCGTGATGCGTTCTACGAGGCCGAGCAGACATTCTTTGACGATGCGTTACCGGTTTACGAGAAAGAGGTTCAAGCGTATTATCGCGTCTTGACCGAGCACGACCTGCGGAGCCAACTTGAACAGGAATGGGGCAGCCAATTGTTCGAACTCGCCGAGCGTGCACTCAAAACGTTCGAGGAGTCGCTCATCCCGAAACTGCAGGAAGAGAACCGATTGGCGACCGCCTATCAGAAAGTCATGTCAGCGGCCCAAATCGAATTCGACGGCAAGACGCTCAACTTGTCCCAGTTCGGCCCGTATCTTCAGTCCCCTGACCGTTCGGTACGAAAAGCGGCATCCGAGGCCCGTTATACATATCTGGCCGACAACGGAGACGAACTCGACCGCATCTACGGCGAACTCGTCCGCGTCCGGACCGACATCGCGCACGCGCTCGGCTTCCCGTCGTTCGTCGAGCTCGGGTACGCCCGGATGCAACGCGTCGGCTATGACGAGTCGAACGTCAACAACTTCCGCAAACAAGTGCGCGACGTCATCGTCCCGCTCGCAACGACGTTAAAAGAGAAGCAAGCGAAACGGATCGATGTCGATTCGCTCACGTACTACGACGAATCGTTCGTCTTCCCAGACGGCAACGCGACGCCACAGGGCGACGAGGCGTTCATCATCGAAGGCGGGAACACGATGTATCGTGAACTCTCAAAAGAGACGGACGAGTTCTTCCAATTCATGCAACAGCGCGGCGCCCTCGACTTGACGGCGAAACCGGGCAAGGCCGGCGGCGGTTACTGCACGTACCTCCCGTCGGAAGGTCTCCCGTTCATCTTCTCGAACTTCAACGGGACAGCCGGCGATATCGACGTGCTCACGCACGAGGTCGGTCACGCCTTCCAAGTGTACGAGAGCCGTCATTTGACGACGCCGGAATACGCGTTCCCGACCTACGAGGCGTGTGAGATCCACTCGATGTCGATGGAGTTCTTCTGCTGGCCATGGATGGAACTGTTCTTCGGCAATCAAGTCGACAAATACAAGTTCAATCACTTGGCAGGAAGCATCACGTTCCTCCCGTACGGCGTCCTCGTCGACGAGTTCCAGCACGTCGTTTACCGCAACCCTGACATGACGGTCGCTGAGCGTCGCCAGGCATGGCGTGACCTTGAGAAGGTGTACTTGCCACACCGTGACTATGAGACAAACGACTACCTCGAGTCAGGCGCTTGGTGGCACCAACAAGGACACATCTTCCAGAGCCCGTTCTACTATATCGACTACACGCTCGCGCAAGTGTGCGCCTTCCAGTTCTGGGTGCGCATGCATGAGGACCGTGAGGCGGCGTGGAGCGATTATCTCACGCTCTGCCAAGCCGGCGGCAGCCGCTCGTTCCTCGAGCTCGTCGAATTGGCCGGTCTCAAGTCACCGTTCGAGGACGGCGTATTGAAACAGACGGTCGGACAGATTGAAGACTATCTATTGAAGCATCCGCTCGCGAACTAAAACGAACCCACTCACGTCAGCGTGAGTGGGTTTTCTCGTTCTAGATTTAAGTGTACTTCCACATCGAGACGCAAAAACAGGTGAGCCCGTGAGCCCACCTGTGTCTTCAAATCACATCTAATGGTTCTTTTTGGCTCGGTGGCGGGAACGCCTCGTCAAGCGCATTAAAGTCATCCTCGGTCAAGTTGAGGAGCAACGCCGCGCCGTTCTCTTCGACGTGCGCTTTCTGCCCTGCTTTCGGGATGGCGATGACGTTTCCGCTCCGCACCGTCCACGCGAGCAAAATTTGGGCCGGTGTCGCGCTGTACGCCTTGGCGATCCGGTTCACCGTCTCGTCGTTGAAGACTTTCTCTTTCACGTCGCTGCCTTCGGCGAGTGGGGCGTAAGCCATCATCGGGATTCCTTGCTCCTGTAAAAATGGCAACAAGTCGTATTCGACGCCGCGGCTGCCGAGGTGATAGAGCACTTGGTTGACGGCGCAATGTTTCCCCTTCGGCAAGGCGAGCAGTTCTTTCATGTCATCGACATCAAAGTTCGAGACGCCCCACGCTCGGATCTTGCCGTCCGCCTTCAACTGTTCGAGCCCGTCGACCGTCTCCTCGAGCGGGATGTTCCCGCGCCAATGCAAGAGATACAAGTCGAGGTAATCGGTGCCGAGCCGTTCGAGCGTGGCGTCACAAGCTTGGACGAGTTTGTCGCCCCCGGCGTTATGCGGATACACTTTCGAGACGAGGAACACGTCTTCCCGCCGGTCTTGGATCGCTTCACCAACGAGCGACTCCGATTTCCCTTCTCCGTACATCTCCGCCGTATCGATGACGTGCAACCCGCAGTCGAGTCCCGTCCGGAGTGCCTCGATCTCGGCATCCCGTTTCGATTCGTCTTCTCCCATGCGCCATGTGCCTTGCCCGAGGGCCCTCATTTCACGCCCGTCTGGCAGTTCAGCCACGTGTTGTTTCAGTGTCGCCAAAATTAATGTATGTGGAATGCGGTTCATGCCATCTCCTCCTTCGTCCATTGTTCATGTAACGGCCCGGTCGTCCCAAAGACGGGATCGGTCGCCGGTTTGTCGACTCGTTCGATTCGTAGCACACTGTCCGGTCGTTCTTCCGGTTTCCCTGTCAACGTGTCATAATCGCGTCTTTCCGGATAGGCACCGACGATGGCGAAGTCTTCACTCGCCTCGAGACGGCGATGTCCCGTCCCGGCCGGCAAGATCAAGACGTCCCCTGCTTGAAGCGAGACGAGGTCGCCGGTCGCACCGCCAAGTTGGACGGTCGCCCGGCCCGACTTCACGCCGAGCACTTCATGCGTGTTGCTATGGTAATGGTGATAATCGAACACCCCGTTGACCCAACTGTTGCCCCAACCGTTATGTTCGAACGTCGCCTGCATCCCGTCCGTCTCATCGAACACGCCGCGATACAACAACACCGGGAAATCCGGATTGTTCGGAATCGAGCCGTCATCTTCAAATCGATATGTCAACACATCCATATTGTTCCCTCCTTGTCTCTGTCTTTGTACCCGAGTTGACGCCCGATTAACCTGTGAGCCAACTCACGGTGAAAAAGTTCAAAAAGATAATTCAAAAAACTTAGTTTGTTCGATGGACAAACTAAAAAGTTTGATGTATTCTATTCCTGAAAACGATTACAGAAATGAGGAGGATGAATCGCATGTCACAAACTCAAACGAAAAAGGAATACTATCAAGGTGTCGGACAAATCAAATTTGAAGGTACTTCTTCTACAAACCCATTCGCCTTCAAACACTACAACCCAGAGGAACAAATTGGTGGGAAGTCGATGGAAGAGCTGCTCCGTTTCGCCGTCTCATATTGGCATACGTTCACAGCCGATGGAACCGATCCGTTCGGCAAAGCCACGATGATCCGACCGTATGACCGCCTTTCAGGAATGGACCTCGCCAAAGCCCGTGTCGAAGCGGCGTTCGAGTTCTTTGACAAGTTGAACGTGCCTTACTTCTGCTTCCATGATTTCGATATCGCCCCTGAAGGAAGCACCCTCGCTGAGACGAACCGAAATATCGATATCATCGTCTCGATGATGAAAGAATATATGAAAACGAGTAAGACGAAATTACTTTGGAACACAGCGAACATGTTCTCGCATCCGCGCTGGATTCACGGAGCCGCCACGGCACCGAACGCAGATGTGTACGCCTACGCAGCAGCGAAAGTGAAAAAAGGATTAGAGGTCGGGAAAGAGCTCGGGGCCGAGAACTATGTGTTCTGGGGAGGTCGTGAAGGGTATGAAACGTTGCTCAACACCGACATGGGACTTGAGCTTGATAACTTGGCCCGCTTCTTCCACATGGCCGATAGCTATGCCAAAGAGATCGGCTTTGATGCCCAGTTCTTGATCGAACCGAAACCAAAAGAGCCGACGAAACACCAATACGACTTTGACGTGGCGACGGGTCTCGCCTTCTTGCAAAAATATGACTTGGCGGACCGCTTCAAATTCAACATCGAAGCCAACCATGCGACGCTCGCCGGACACACGTTCGAACATGAGCTCCGCGTCGCCCGCGTGAATGGGATGCTCGGGTCCGTCGACGCGAACCAAGGTGACCCGCTCCTCGGCTGGGATACGGATGAATTCCCGACCGACCTCTATTCAACGACGCTCGCCATGTATGAGATCTTGTTGAATGGTGGGCTCGGAAGCGGTGGGCTCAACTTCGATGCGAAAGTCCGCCGCGGTTCATTCGAACCTGAGGACTTGTTCTATGCCCACATCGCAGGCATGGACAGCTTCGCCGTCGGTGCGAAAGTCGCTCAACGCTTGATTGATGACCGTGTGTTCGAGAACGTCATCCAAGATCGCTACGCAAGCTACAATGAGGGAATCGGAAAAGACATCGTCTCCGGTCAAACCGACTTCCACAAACTTGAGGCCCATGCGTTCACGCTTACCGACATCCAAAATAAATCGGGACGTCAAGAACAGCTCCGTCACATCCTCAACCAATACTTGTTGGATGTACAACGCCCTTAATCGCGAAGCCCAGACTCCATGATGGGGTCTGGGCTTTTAAATCAAACCGGAAAGGATGAACCTAATGAAATACGTCATCGGAATCGATTTAGGGACGAGTGCGGTCAAAGCCATCCTCGTCGACAAAAACGGGCAACTCTGCGGGGAAGCGAGTCGCGCCTACCCCCTCATCCAAGAACGAGAAGGCTACAGCGAACAAGATCCGTCGGCCTGGGTCGAACAGACGGTCAACGCCTTGGCCGAGCTCGTTCAACAGTTCGAAGGACGTCCTGAAGACATCGAAGGCATCAGCTTCTCGGGACAAATGCATGGGCTCGTCTTACTCGATGCGCAACATCAGTTGCTTCGCAATGCGATTCTTTGGAACGATACGCGGACGACGGCTGAATGTGAGGAGATCAAAGATCGACTCGGACCGCTACTCCTCGACCTCACTAAAAACCCTGCGCTCGAGGGCTTCACGCTCCCGAAACTACTATGGGTGAAACGGCATGAGCCTGACTTGTTCCGTCAAGCGGCCGTCTTCCTGCTCCCGAAAGACTACGTCCGCTATGCGTTGACAGGTCAACTGCACATGGATTATTCCGATGCGGCCGGAACGCTTCTCCTCGATATCGCTAAAAAGGAATGGAGCGATGAAATCTGTGAACGGGTCGGTGTGCCGAAATCCCTCTGTCCCCCACTCGTCGAGTCGTCTGATCAAATCGGGACGCTCAGCTCTTACTACGCGACGCGCACCGGCCTATCTTCGAGCGTCAGCGTGTTCGCCGGAGGTGCGGACAATGCCTGTGGTGCCATCGGGGCCGGTATTTTGAACGATCAACAAACGATGTGCAGCATCGGCACGTCGGGTGTCGTCTTGGCCTATGAACCAACCGCCCTGCTCGATTTTAAAGGGAAAGTCCATTATTTCAATCATGCTAAGCCAGGTGCCTATTATACGATGGGTGTCACCTTGGCAGCAGGACATAGCTTATCCTGGTTCAAGGATACGTTCGCACCGGACCAATCATTCGAGACGCTGCTCGCCGAAGTGAAAGACGTACCGATCGGGGCGAACGGCCTCTTGTTCACCCCTTATCTCGTCGGAGAACGGACCCCTCATGCGGATGCCATGGTGCGAGGAAGCTTTATCGGGATGGACTCCACCCATCGCCTCGCCGATTTTTCACGGGCCGTGCTAGAAGGGATCACGTTCTCCTTAAAAGAGTCACTCGAGCTGTTCCGTGCGGAAGGGAAAGTGATCACGTCGATCGTTTCGATAGGAGGGGGCGCCAAAAACGAGGCGTGGCTGCAAATGCAGGCAGACATCTTCGACGCCACCATCATCAAGCTTTCCAACGAGCAAGGCTGTGCGCTCGGTGCCGCCATGTTGGCTGCTTACGGCTGTGGGTGGTTTGATAGTCTCGAGGCCTGCAGTGAGGCGTTCATTCAGGAGGCGAAGCGATACGAACCGATTCCAGAAAACGTCACACGCTACCACGCCTTGTTCGCACTCTACCAACAAGTCTATCCGGCCACGAAACAGCTCTCTCATGGCCTGTCCGCATTTCGGAGAAAGTGAGACGACGATGAACTATACATCCGACCATTACGGGACCGTGGACGGTATCCCCGTCTCGCGTCACCGCGTATCGACAGACTCGTTCAGCTTTTCTTGTATCGATTATGGGTGTACCATCACGGAAATTGCCGTCCCCGATCAACTGGGGAACATCGAGAACGTCGTATTAGCGCTTGATTCGCTTGAGGATTACGTCCGTCACGATTATTATCTAGGTTGCGTGGTCGGACGGGTGGCCGGAAGGATACAGAACGGTCAGTTCACACTCGACGACCAGACCGTTCACCTGCCTTTGAACGACGGTCCCAACCACCTTCACGGTGATCACTTCCATAAGGTGGTCTGGACTCCATCCATCGAACGGACGGATGATGGCGTGACCATTCGATTTGAACGGTCGTTTCCGCATGGCCATCACGGATATCCTGGGAATATTGACGTCTTGGTCGAATACACGATTATTCCCCACGCCGTGGCGATTCGCTATGAGGCGAAGACCGACGCGCCGACCGTCATGAACATGACGAATCACACATACTTCAATTTATCAGGGACGTCCCTGCCGATTTCTGACCATACGCTTCAGCTTATGAGTGACTCGTTCTATGAACTAGACGAGACCCTTATTCCGCGCCGCGTGAAATCTGTCATGACCTCTCGGGCATTCGATTTTAGAGAGGCGAAACGAATCGAAGATGGTCTAAATGATACAGATGCGCAACTTGACCTCGCCGGAGGCTTCGACCACCCGTTTTGCCTGTCCCAAACGGAACGTCCTCAAATCAATCTTCGTCATGCTTCCGGCCGCAGGCTTTCCGTCCATACGACCGAGCCGTGTGTCGTCTTCTATTCGGGTAATATGCTTCCGAACGAGCTGAGACGGACCGGCCTTTGTTTAGAGACGCAACAAGCACCGAACCTGCTGGACCCTCGTAGTGTGTTACGTCCCGCCGAGACATACGTCTCCGAGACGACGTGGACGTTTGCCCCATAACAATAGCCCGCCACCTGAAGGTGACGGGCTATTCGTCATTGCATCATTCGACGCTGTAAAAACTGCTCGATGGCAAGCGAGGCCATCCCGATCGCTGAAGCGTGGTCGCTCAATTTCGACGGGATGAGCTCGAACGAATGATCGGCTTGCGCATACACCCGCGATGAGATCGCCGTACGAATCATGTTGAGAACCATCGGATGTGACTCGATGACCCGACTTTGAATGACGATCACTTTCGGATTATAGACGTTCAGTACCGTGTTCAACCCGACCCCGACGTAAAAGCACCATTTTTGTAGTTCATTCAACACCGATGCCTCATTGGCCTGTAAACTTCGTTGGAGCGTCTCGACCGTGTGCCCCGGCAAATACTTGTCCCATAGCACTTTTTCCGAGGCATACAACTCCCAACACCCTCGGTTGCCACACGTACATTTCGGTCCATTGTATTCAATCGACATATGCCCGAACTCGCCAGCGAACCCGTCCTCGCCTCGATACAGTTCCCCATGCAAGATGATGCCCGTACCGACACCGGTCCCGAGACTGACGAAGACCATCTCCTCATGGTCTTTCCCGGCCCCGAACCGTCGTTCTCCGTAAGCCCCCGCATTGGCCTCGTTCTCTAAATTGACGGGTACATCATAACGATTCTCTAAATCTTGCTTCAAACTCGTCACGTCAGGACGGAGGTTCGGGACAAAAATGACTTGTTGCTCGCGATTGATGAGTCCAGGCACCGAGACACCGATTCCAATGAGCCCATATGGAGAGGACGGCATCTTACCAAGCAACACATCGATGGCAGCTCTTACTTTCGGTTCTGCCTCCTGGTCCGCCTCGGCCCACTCGGTCGTCAACGACTCCACAACGTTGCCTTTTAAATCGGTCAATACCGCATTGATCGCTTTCACGCCTAAATCGACTCCGATCGTGAATCCTGCCTGCTGGTTGAACACGAGCATGACCGGGCGACGCCCCCCGCTCGAATCGCCTTGTCCGATTTCAAAGATGAGTTCTTCATTCAATAGAGCGCCAATTTGCGCAGATACCGTCGATTTGTTCAATCCCGTCACTTCTGACAGTTTTGCGCGTGAAATTGGGTAACTACGAATGATTTCATTCAACAATACGGTTTTATTCATTTTTTTCACAAGCTGTTGATCAGCGGTCACATCTAATTTTGCCAATGACTTTGTCTCCCCTTTATACGAAGTGATGTCTCATCCATCGTTTAACTTTCGTCCCATTCCGTTTTACTCTCAAATTCATTATACAAAAACTCCAAAAATATAGTTGAGAATTCGAGCCTCATTTTGTATGATAAGGATAGTTAGTTTATCCGTCAAACAAACTAACTTATTTTTTCACTCGATATTGTAAGCGTTACCAATTCCAAGGAGGGCAAAACGTGATGAAACAAAATCAGAACACGCTATACCTCATGACCATCACACTCGTCGCGACATTAGGTGGCCTGTTGTTCGGTTATGATACTGCTGTCATCTCAGGCGCAGAGAAATCATTGGAGAAGTATTTTATTGACGGGCTGAATTTAAGTTCGCTCGTACACGGGGCGACCACTTCCTCGGCATTGATCGGTTGTATCATCGGGGGGATCATCTCCGGTATATTCGCAAGCCGATTTGGTCGTAAAAAATCATTGATTTTCGCGGCCACTCTTTTCTTCTTGTCCGCACTGGGATCGGCTTATCCCGAAGTCCTCTTCTTTACGAGAGGCGAACCGACGATTGCCCTTCTACTTACGTTCAACTTGTATCGCATCATCGGCGGAATCGGCGTCGGACTTGCCTCGGCCATCACGCCAATGTATATCAGTGAGGTCGCGCCAGCTGCGATTCGAGGACGGCTCGTGTCGCTAAACCAATTTGCCATCATCCTCGGGATGCTCGTCGTCTACTTCGTCAACTGGTCGGTCACAAGTGGGCAAACGGTCGCCTGGATCGATGACATCGGTTGGCGGTATATGTTTGCCTCTGAAGCCATCCCGGCCCTCCTTTTCGGTTCGCTCTTATTGATTGTTCCGGAAACACCACGGTATTTGGCGCTCCAAGGCGAGGAAGAAAAGGCTCTCCACATCCTCAGTCGAATCAATGGCAAAGAACGTGCCGAAGCAATCATGCAAGACATCAAATCGTCTGTCAGTCATTCTTCAGCCAAGCTGTTCACTTACGGAAAACTGGTCATCACCATCGGGATTCTCTTATCGGTGTTCCAACAATTTGTCGGCATCAACGTCGCATTGTACTATGCCCCACGAATCTTTGAAAGTATGGGTGCCGCTAAAGATGCTTCCATGATGCAGACCGTCGTCATGGGGCTCGTCAACGTCGTCTTCACCATCGTCGCCATCTTGTTTGTCGATAAAGTCGGTCGAAAACCACTGCTCATCATCGGTTCGGTCGGCATGGCAATCGGGATGTTCGGTGTCGCTTCGATGGCCTACACGAATGCAATCGGAATCGGTACACTCATCTTCATCATCATCTACACAGCCTCATTCATGATGTCATGGGGACCGATTTGTTGGGTACTCATTTCGGAAATCTTCCCAAATAAAATTCGAGGGCAAGCGGTCGCAATCGCCGTCGCCGCTCAATGGACCGCCAACTACTTCATTTCATCGACCTATCCGATGATGATGGAATTTAGTGGTACGATGACATACGGATTTTACGGGGTGATGAGCGTATTGTCCGCCTTGTTCGTCTGGAAGCTCGTACCGGAGACGAAAGGCAAAACGCTCGAAGAGATGGAGACGTTATGGAGCAGCAAACAAGCTGTCTCAAAAGACGCATCCGCCTCATAACGATAAAAAGACAGCGGTTCTCTCATTGAAGAGCCGCTGTCTTTTCTGATTTAGGAGATGACGTCTTCCCCGGTCTGTTCAATATGCCCTTCTCCCCAGGCACACATCGCATCCAAAATCGGTTGGAGCGACCAGCCGTAGTCGGACAGGGAATAGACGACTTTCGGTGGGACTTGCTCATACACCGTGCGGATGATGACACTGTCCGCCTCGAGCTCGCGCAACTGTTGCGTGAGCATTTTTTGCGTGATGTTCGGCATGAGCTTTTTCAATTCACTCGTCCGCCGTTCCCCTTTAATCAAATGACACATGATGACGACTTTCCACTTGCCGCCGATGACGTCGAGCGTCGCCTCGACCGGGATGTTGTATGGCATGATGGTTCCTCCTTATAGACCGGGATAGGTACTTTTCGGTGCCTATCGTACTTGAAAGTGCGTACTTCCCAATTAAATTCGATGGACTTATGATAGCAACTGTAGCTCAGTTATACAAGTTCATCTCACCAGTAACCGCTTCTTGAGACAGTAAGGATCTTTTTCGACCGTACTGGACAATAGAGAAGATGGGAGATGCTCGAGCTGCCTCGAGATGAAGGGCCCTCATCTCAACAAACATTCTTAGGAGGAATTACTCATGAATCAACCGTACACCCAGCCCGTCGACGAACAGGCACCGAAAAACGGAGGGCTGGCACTGCTCGCCCTCGCCATTAGCGCCTTCGGCATCGGGACGACCGAGTTCGTCCCGGTCGGCCTGCTCGCCTCAATCGCCAGCGACTTGAATATTGGCATCACGCTCGCCGGTCTTATCATCTCCGGTTATGCCATCGGCGTCGCCGTCGGTGCGCCGATCTTGACGGCACTCACGAACCGGATGAATCGCAAGACGTTACTCATGGCACTCATGGTCGTCTTTATCGGCGGGAACTTGGTATCCGCCTTATCAACCAGTTTCGAACTGTTGATTGCCGCCCGATTTATCACCGCGTTCGCACACGGTGTCTTCTTCTCCATCGGGGCGACGATTGCCGTACAGCTCGTGCCACCGCATAAAAAAGCGAGTGCCATCGCACTCATGTTCACTGGCTTGACGGTCGCGACCGTGACCGGCGTCCCGCTCGGCACGTTCATCGGTCAAGCGTTCGGATGGCGCGCCACGTTCTTCGCCGTCGCCGCACTTGGGATCGTATCGATCATCGCCAGCTTCTTCTTGATTCCGAAAGATTTGAAACAGTCGCCACCAGCGAAGTTCTCCGATATGAAGAAATTGCTCACGAACGGCCGAATCATGCTCGGCTTCTTGATCACCGCACTCGGTTACGGCGGAACGTTCGTCGCCTTCACGTACTTGACGCCAATCATGCAGGACGTGACGAACATCAGTCCGAGCTTGATTAGTATCGTCCTACTCGTCTACGGGATCGCCGTCGCCATCGGCAACTGGGCAGGCGGAAAATTTGCCAATGAAGACCCGGCCAAGGCGTTGTTCTATATGTTCATCGTCCACGCCGCTGTCATGATCGTCATGTCGTTCATGATTCCGTTCAAAGTCGCGGGACTCATCGCCATCGTCTTGATGGGACTGCTCGCCTTCATGAACGTACCTGGCCTTCAACTATATATCGTGCAGTTGGCAGAGAAGTATGTACCGGCCGCGGTCGATGTCGCGTCGGCGCTCAACATCGCCGCCTTCAATATCGGTATCGCGCTCGGTGCGACCATCGGTGGGATTGTCGCGGACTCGATCGGTCTCGTGCATACGCCTTGGGTCGGTGGCATCATGGTCATCATCGCTGTCATCTTGACCGCCGTCTCACGTCGTTTGGAAGCGAGCTAAGGAGGACACCATGTTCAACAATCATGTCAGCTACAATCGGATGTATCGGGAGGGCGAGCTCACGCTCGGCCTCCACATCCCGTTAGAAAATTTCAAGATGCGCACCCCGACGCTCGAACGTCAAGTCGAGCTCGCCAAACGAGCGGACGACTATGGCTTCACGGCGCTCTGGCTCCGAGACGTCTTGCTGAAAGACCCGAACTTCTTGGACCCGGCCGTCGGACAGATTTACGACATGCTCATCTATGGGACACACTTGCTCGGTCAGACGAAGCGCATCGCCCTCGGCACGTCCGCCCTCGTCTTGCCGCTCCGGCACCCGCTCCGTTCGGCGAAAGAAGTCGCGACGATTGAAGCGTTGTTCCCGGAACGTTTGATTCTCGGCATCTCGTCCGGCGACCGTCGGGCCGACTTCAAAGGACTCGGGGTCGACCATGCGACACGGGGCGAGCAGTTCAAAGAATCGCTCCGTGTCATGGAACAGGCGCTCTACCACAACTATCCGACCATCGATTCGTCGTACGGCGAGGTCCATGAGGCGACGCTCGTGCCCCGTCCGAAAAAACGCATCCCGACGATGATCACCGGGTTCGCGCAGCAGGACATGGACTGGCTCGGGCAACACGGGGACGGGTGGATGTATTATCCGCAGGCCCCATTCGCCCAACAGCAAGTGCTGAACGATTGGCGCGAATCAGGTCAGACGCATGGAAAAGGGTTCCGCCCGTTCTCGATGCCGATGCATCTCGATTTGGCGCATGACGCGGACGAGCTTCCGACTCCGATCCGGCTCGGCTTCCGTGTCGGCCGCAACCAGTTGATCAAATTGCTCGAGGCGTATCGGGCCATCGGCGTCAATCATCTGTTCTTCGCCTTGTTCGACGGGCAACGTCCGGCCGACGAGGTCATCGAGGAGCTCGGGGAATATGTGCTCCCCCATTTCCCACCGCTCTCGTAACACAAGCACATCAAAAAGACGACTTTCCATTGTGGAAGTCGTCTCTTGCGTTACAGCCAATGGCTCGGTCGCGTGTAAACGGGCGCCAGTCTCGTATTCCGGTCCCCGTTCATCGCGTTCACTTGCATCTGTGTCAAAAACAGACTGTCGGTCAACGTTGCTCCTCGCACATCCAAATCTCGTACGTCGGCCCCCATGAAATCGACATAGGACAGGTCTTGCCCACGTAAGTTAGCACCAATCAACAAGGCGCCTCGATAACACGTCCCTCTCACGTCATGCTGACTCACGTTTCGACCAATCAAATCGGCCCGGTCTTGCTTGTGGCGTGACGTCAACGTCAGGCCGTTATGTTTCAACCCTTCCGCTCGAATGTGCCGACTGAGTCGGACAAACAATGGGCGGGCCCGTTGTCGGAATGCCATCAGTGCCGTACCGCTCAACTGTTTAGGCGGTAACTCACGGAAAGCCAGTAGGTCTTCCAATAATGTCTCGAGTACTCGTGCATCGCGCTTTGGGATTACTCGGCTCAGGATGTCGCTTATGTAGAGCAACAGCTCATGGACTTGGCTCATGATTGGTACCGTTTCGAACATGCGCGTATCGTCGACATCCGCCTCCCGCCAGCTTCGTCCGTGAAACGTCACTTGCGACACGAATTGCCCGGCCCCGAGACAGTCGTACACCGTACATCCTTTGAAGCCCCGCTCACGCAGTTCGGAATGGATGTTGCAGGCATACGAATCTGCCAAATGGACACACGGCTGTCCTGCGGGTTTATCCATGGGGAAATCCTCAGATTTCAAGTAGTGGAACGCCACACAACAGAGACCGAAACAATTCGCACAACCCGGTTTGAGCGATTCCCGCAGCATAAGTAAATCCGGCATCGCCATTCATTGTCACTCCTTCCTTGTATGTCTTGACTCTATACGTACAAGTATAAAGAATGTCCCTATTTTTTCCATAGCCTTTATTCAATCAATTAGCGTGACCTTCATCCTTTTCCCCATAAAGCAGTTGCTCCCTCGTTCGCCTTTTCTGCTCTGCCTCGGATATTTCTTTGTAAAGAGCAATCACGGCATCGAACGAGCTTTCGACGTCGATTCGTTGTTCCAACAGTTGATCAACATAAAATCCGTGACGCAAATCTTCGAGATAGAGTTCCGCTGCTTGATCGAACATCATTTCGAACTGCTCTTTTGCGTCTCGAATCTCGTCATGGGGTTCCTTATCCGTTAAAAGTTGTTGGTCGAAAGGGTCTGTCGAATGAATGAGCTCGTCCCACGCTTCCGGTGACAGTCTGGCTTTCCAATAATCATAGCCCGATTCAAAGCGTTGCAATGGTTGACCGGACGGAAACGACTTTTCGGCATACGCTTCGTACAGCTTAAGCCAATGCTCGAAAAACCACTTGATGATCGCCATGTCCCAATCCATAAACATCTCTGATTTGTCATGTTCGACATATTGGACCCTTCCGCCTTGATACGTCACCTCGTAACGAATCGTCCCTTGAATGGACTCGTCGCGATAAAACATGTCATCGCGATACTCGATGTCATCTAAATCGAGGTCTGCCGGTTTCTCATACGCTTCGAGTGCACTCGCAAGCGATTGGACCGCTCCTGTCGTCAAATCGGTGAACGTCACTTCAATCCGCTCGATAGTTCGGGGTGTCTCGATGATTCCTTCGTTGTAACAGACGGCCAACACGAGCGGTCGTAGGCTGTCCGTCGAATCGGGAATGACAATCCATTTCTGCAGCAGCGGGTCATGGTAATATCCCTCTTTGATTAACGCTTCTGTGTTGTGGGCATCATTTTCAATAATTGAATACAACAGAACGTCAAGTGGTTGAACTTCACCGTAAGGGATGATCCCATAGAAGTTCTCTTCTATCTCGTCACCTGTCCGGAAGTCTCGACCACTGCGCCACTCCACGACAAAACGCCATCGTTCGATGAGCCACCATACCCACTCACCGCCGCTCATACCGGTTTGCCATTCATTCCGTTCATGGGCGACCCACTCGTCTTTATCGTACAAGACGGACTGAGAAGTCCCATCTTGGTAGCGGACCTGATAGGTGAAGATGCCATGTAACGTGTCTCGGTGAAGCAAAGAATAGGCGGATTCATTCAAAAACAACATAAAGTCGATGAAGTTCACCGCTTCCTCAGACCCTGCCTCTTGAAACCATAGCTCAATCGATTCAATGACTTGTGCTTCCATCTATAGCTCGCCTCCCCGTTGCTTGTACTCACACATACAAAAACCAACCCGCTTTCACAGGTTGGTCCATTCGTTCAGTTCACTTTATTCTCGAGCTGTTGCAACTTCGTCGAGTAATATTCGATGATGTCGCGGCGCCGGATGATACCGATGAAATACTTCCCGTCATCGACGACCGGCACGAAGTTTTGATCCGTGATCGCATCGACGAGCTCCTCGATTTGAGCCGTGATGGCGACCGGTTTATACCGTACGCGTTGCTTGATGTCTTTCAGGCGTGTCCGGAGCACTTTTTCGTAGTCTTCTTCCCCGCGAAGCTGTTCGGCGAGTGCCCAGAGCAAATCCCCTTCCGTCATCGTCCCGGCGTAAAAACCGTTCTCGGATACGAGCGGCACCGAGGTGAAGCGATGATGTTTCATCTTCTCGAGCGCTTGACGCACCGTCGATTCCGGGTCTAAATATTTGACGTCTTCTTTCGGATATAAAAAGAAAGCGATATTCATGTACAATCTCTCCTCAATCTAAAAATCCACCTCTCCATTGTACCATGTATTAAGGTCTAGTCAGCACAAATTGACCATCTAAATGTCATCCGTTCTAGCAAAAGGAGGCTTATTTCTTTTTTCTTGTGAAGCGTTTCCAGACGAGCTATTCGAATTATGTGAGAACACAAAAACAGGCACGGTCCCGAGCGGCTTTTCCATAGCCATCCTTGACCGTGTGACGAACACCAACGACTCTATGTCAAAACCTCGACATACAGCAAACTTGTTCAATCTCAACTCGAACAAAGTGCTTCATTTTAGCTATACCCGTGTACAAGTCGTTCTAGCCTCAAAATCCGTAACAAACATGCTACAGATGACCATCAAAAAAAGCCTAGGAATCTTCCTAGGCTTGGCACACAGTCAAATAAATCCGAGCAACGTCTTGTTGAACTTGTCCATCTCGTCGAGGACGGTACCGTGACCGCTCTCCTCGAACCGCTCGATACGAGAGTTCGGGATGCCTTTTTCCATCTCGAGCGCGAACTCGAACGGACAAATCTTGTCATGGACGCCATGGATGATGAGCGTCTCGACATTGACTTTCGGCAAGTCCTCGCGCAAATCCTCATCACGGAGCGCTTTCGCCGAAGCAATCGTCCCGTGGCTCGACGCGACGAGCGACAGATGATGGAACCAGTTTTGCATCGGTTTCGAATGTTCTTTCTCGAAGAAAATCTCGCCGAACCCTTCGAGCATCTTCGGACGATCTTTCAGCGTATCCTCGATCAACGCGTCGACCTCAGCTTGCGTCATCCCGTACGGATAGTCCGGACGTTGCGTGAACACTGGTGCCGCCGCGCCTGAGAGGACGAGTTTCTTCAACCCGTCATCCGGGAAATCGACGGCATAGCGGATGGCGATGGCCCCGCCCATCGAGAAGCCGACGAGCGTGAAATCTTTGATGCCAAGCCCGTCAACGACCATGTGCACGTCCGACGCCATCGTCGCATAGTCATAACCTGTCGCCGGTGCATCCGACTTGCCGTAGCCACGATAGTCGATCCCGACGTAGCGATAGCCTGCTTCGAGCAACGCATTCTTTTGATACTCGAACATGTTGTTGTTCGCCGGCCAGCCGTGCAAGAAGACGACGGCATCGCCTGTCCCGACGTCTTCCACGTAAATACTCGTTCCGTCATGTGCGGTAATATAATTCCCCATTGGTCAAAACCCCCAGTTGGATTGTTGAGCGGCATGCTTGTTTGCCCACAACCCAACTTTTCCCGTTTGACCGAAGTGGAAACCTATCAACTGTCGCGCCAGAGCGATTCGCCTTTCAAGACATGCTCAATCGCCGCCGCTCCTTCGCGTAATACGGACGTCCGCCACGACTCGTCTTCCGGATAAAACATCGCCATGAACTCTTTTCGAATCCCATTCCGTGCTTCGGGATCTTTCGTCCCTTCAAAGTAGAGCCGGTTCTCGAGGATGATCGTCAAAAACTCGCGAATCGTCGCTTTCGTCGATGTCCCGAACGTCCCGAACTCGAACAACGCCGAGACGAGCCGTTTGTCCGGGTGATGCGTGTCGCGCACATAGTAGAAGTGGTTCGTCGAGTCCCCGAGGACATCGGTCGGGTCATACGTCTGGATGTTCTTCAACCCGTAAGTCCGCTTCAACTCGTCGACGTCACGCCCGTCGCGCTCACTGATGACCATCGTCACTTCGTTCGTCGGACCGAGCGCCGTATGCCAATCCATGTGGACGACGCGGTCATAGCGATCAAGCAGGTCATGTTGAATCTCCTTCAAAAAGATGGCGGACGGCTCATCCGACTCACCGCCATAATAGACGCCTTTCGGGAACTGATATTGTCCCATCCCTTTCGCCTCGGTCATCGCCTCGAAGCCGTCGAGCTTGATACCAGAACCGAGGAACGAGTAAATATGTTCGCGCGATTCATGGTAGTCATCGATGACGCCGTCCGGGACGAACAAGTGCCGCATAACTTCATACTCTTTATTGACGTTACGCGGGAGTGATTCCCGGTCGATGACGTAGTTGCGGTTCAAGTCAACGTTATGTTCATTGACGCGGCGGAAGTGCTTCATCCCCCACGGATTGACCGCATGGATGAGACAAATTCCTGTCGACTCGTGCCGAAGGTTTTCGAGTTGCGTCTCGACGAACTGATGCGTCACAGCGGCACCGGCATACCCTTCGATGCCGTGCTCGCCGATTGTCATGAGGAGCACCGCCTCGCGTGACCCCGCCGGCTCACCGATGATCAAGTCGATCGTGTCCTCGCCGATCGAGTGGGACATCACGCGGGCCGTCGGATAATAGGTTTTAACGTTGTCGAGTAAGGCGAGAAACTTCTCGCGCGACTCTTCGTATGATGATGAAAAATACTGACTCATAGTGACTCCCTCCATTCTAATCTTCTGTATCCCATTCCCATTCCAGACCAGACTAAAAACGCCTCCCTGACGGAGACGTTTTCTAAATTTAGTGGGCCCCGGCTTTCGTCCCACGGTTTTGACGCCGGAACTCGAACAAGTAGACGAGCGGAGCGAGCAGAACGGCGCCGAACACCCAATATGCGCCCGGGCTCACAAACAACATCTCGAACGCCCGGAAAAACCAGGCGACGAGCGAGAAGCCGACGACGAGTTCGGCCGTCCAAATGACACTACGACGAACAGCGAGCGTGAGCGTGTTCGTTTTTTGGAAGAGGGCCGCGAGAAAGGCGATCAAAAAGGCCGGGAAGCTACTGAGCCAAAGCATTCGGTTCATCGTGGACTCGGCAAAATACGTGTTGCCGAGTGATACCGTGATCACATAATGCGCAACGAGCACCAATAAGACGACAATCCAACCCATGAGGACGTCACGTTCCCATTTTTTCATCGTTCTCCCTCCGTTCCACACAAAAGAGCTACCCTTATATTTACCCGTTTTGCGAACGCTTCGGACAATTCTGCGTCAAAAAGACGCGTCCCGTAAGGAACACGTCAGATTATTTGTCCATCAAGTGACGGGCCCATTCGGTCGCCCGCTCGAGCTCTCCGTCTTTAAGTGGTCCTTCTTTATCAAGGACGATGAACGATTCTTTCAGGACCGGTTCCGCTCCTTTTTCGAGCAGTAACTGCTCCATGCGGGTCGAGGCGTGACCGAACCATTTGACGATTTTCCCGACGAAAAAGCCTTGGTCTTCTTCAGCCATGCTCGTATCAAACGCCGCAGCCCGGATGCCTCGGAGCGCATGATCCGACAGGCCGTCTAAAAAGGTTTTCACGTCCTCGGTCTCGCGCCCGCCATGCGTCGGCGAACCAACGATGAACAAATCAAGGTTGGCGAGGTCGCCGTATCCGACGTGGCTGATCTGCATGATGTCGACGCGGTGTAAGTCGCCGAACCCGTCCTTGATGGCATATGCGACTTTTTCGGTACACCCGTACATCGAGTCAAAGATGATGAGAATTTTCATGCGATTTCCCCTCCCATAAATGAACGGCCTCTGTTATCTACACAGAACTATTCCCTTAATGGTGAAGCGTTCATCATGAATCACTTCTTTTCTCAATAATCCTCAAAAGCACCTCTAACTCCTCGACTTCATGGTCATCCGCCTCGGTCTCACGGTACGTCTCGATATATGTGCGCAACACATCCAACCCGTCCTTCATCTCAAACGTGAGTGATTTCAGAATTTCTAGATGTAAATCTGCCCAGTTCCATGTATCTACCGATTTCAAGAGATCTAATAGTTCGAGATACACCACATCATTCGATAACATGTTAATAGCAGAACAGATAGCCGGATCGAGTTCATTTGCCGTCTCCAGACTCATTTCGCTTAACTCTTCAAAGTCATAGTCTGACATTCCGAGCATCAATGCGATGCCTTGTTTCAACCTTATCTCATGATCTTGAACAATAAGCACATCACTAACTCGTGCATCAACGAACGACTGGAAGCTCGACAACGAGCTATAATCAAGTTCGAACATGGGGAATCTATCACTGAATCGACGTCGCATTTCCTTGATGACTTGAGTGAACGACTTATGATTTGTATCAAACGAACGCGCGATTCGTGGATACAGTTCCGGATCATTTGCCAATCCCACAAGGAGATTGACAAGTTGTTGTTTCGTTAACTTTTGGAGCTGCTGTCGCACATTACGGTTCGAAGGTACTGCCACCTTTTCCCGCAACAAAAAGTAGGCGGCGACCTCGTGTTTACAGTGCCCTTTCGTATATGGACAATCGCAAGACGAATCGACAATATCAATACCTGATAACGTGATGAGGAGTTCGTATGTTTCCGACCCTTCCGCTGTAAGATGATATGTCGATTCTCGTTCTGACTCCACGACGACCCGACCATCGAGCCAATATTCATAGCCACGATCCAATATGCGATTTGGTATATGGTCTACAAAATCATATAAATTCATTGTCGTTTCCTCACTCTAATGAAAATGAACAATGCGGCCCCAATCCCTACGGCAGCGTATGCTATCTTATCCAAATGGTCACGCATGCTGAACGGGGCGTCATGCCGATATTCGGCCCGCTTCCACCCAGACCCATCCTCGACCGCGAGCACGTCCTCCGTCGCTTCCCCGTTCACTTTTCGATAGGTCGTCCCGACCGGATACATGTTCGAGGCGTCCCCATAATAGCTGCCATCCATATCGTCGGCCATCGTCTTGACCTCGCCGACGACTTCTCCCAAGTCAGCATCCAATACCGCGACGTCCATCACTTCATACACCCGTCCATCCAACACGACGAACGCATACGCCCAAGATAAGGCTTGGGCTGACATTGAAACCGATAGGAACAGCAGCACCAATCCGATGATACGCCTCATCGAATCGCCCACACGAACGTCGCCGAGTCACTCAAGTCGATCTCATCCGGCTCGAGTTCTGGCATTGCCGCCTCCGAGAAGAGAACCTCGTCATGGAGCGTGAGACGCGTCGGCGAATAAAGATGAAGCTCGCCCCACGTGTAATCGATTTGAAGCAAGTCACCGAGCGTCGCCCCGGCCCCTTTCGCCAACAGTTCGGCCCGATGGCGCGCGTTCGCCGCCGCACTCGCGAGCAGTTCGTCTTGAATCGTATCCGCATCTTTGATTGTGAACGAGATGGACAGCTTCGGCTCGGCTAGCGAGTTGCTGACATGTTCGATGACCGCTGACAGTTGTTTCGTATCGAGCGGAAATTCGAGTTTCGTCTTCTGCTGACAGACGTAACCCCGGAACCGAGACTTGTAGTTACCTTGTTTGTCGCGGTAGCTCTCATAGTCGGTGTCAATCGAGAAGTCGGTCGTCTTTAAATCCGTTTTCGCGAAACCAGCCTGCTCAATCGCTTTTTGCAGCCGCGTGACGGCGAGTGCCGCCCCGTTCATCGTCTCCTCATAGCGGACGGCTCTTGACGTCAAATCCATTCTCACAACAATCAAATCAGGCTTGGCCGATACTTTCCCTGTGCCTTTAACAGTGATGGTGCGGTCCATATGATTTCCTCCTTCATTGTTGGCGATTCAAAAACGGCACACTGCTTTTAGTTCACGAAAATGCGCAATAACGCATAATTTCGATATTTACGATTTCTCCGCTCTGTGTTCGAAGCGTATAAAAGTTCTTTCTCCACAAGTTGATGAAGTGCTTTTCGAACCGTGTTCGGTGAATAGCCTGTCATTTCGACACCTTTCGCCACCGTCAAGATTGGTTGTTCAAAGCTCGTAATCCATAGTTTACGTTCCGCTTCGTTTTCAATTAGCTGTTCACCTTCTGACAGCAAGCGATTGGCTTTATTCAATTGATCCAACAACTTTGTCGCCATTCGTTCTGAAGCATCAACGAAAAACAGTAACCACTTCCCCCAATCCGACTGGTCTCCACGAACACCGTTGAGCAAATCGTAGTAGCGGGCTTTTTCTTTCTCAAGTTCTTCACTCACAAAAAAGATTGGGTGCGTAATCACTTTTTGCTGCAGGAGGTAAAGCACCATTAGAATCCGCCCTAAACGCCCGTTCCCGTCCAAAAATGGATGGATGGATTCAAATTGAGCATGCATAATTCCTGTTTTAAGAAGTGGAGCCGCTTGTTCATTAATGACATATCCGTCTGACTTTAAGTGGTTCTGCGGTAGCAATCGTCCGTAAGAATCAGTATTGATAAATTTTTCTAAGTTCTCCATGTATTCGGTAATTAAATGAGCCTCTACCGGAATATAAGAAGCATCTTCTAATCGATTCGTCGGCCCGATAAAATTTTGAATTTTACGGAACTCACCGGCTGAACTGACTTCGCCTCGACTTCCTTTCATCAAAATCTCATGTAACTGCTTGATCAATCGCGTCGTCACCGGATAACCATTTTCGACAGATTCATACCCAAACTGCAAGGCCCTCATATAGTTCTGAATTTCGATAATATCGGAATCGTCACTTTTCTTCAGCGAAGACTCCATCATATCCGTGAACGTCACTTGTGATCCTTCGATTTTCGTTGATTCAACGGATTCTTGAAGCGATAAGAGTTGCATTAATTGCTTACTTGCTTTCGAATGCGTCAATTCAACATCGAGTTTTCCAAGTAGCGTATTCACATGCGCCAGACGTTCAAGTAATTTGATGGCTTGTGTGATTTCTATTTTGACAGGTAATTTGGTTAATCCTTGTATCGCCATGACACTCATCCTTTAAGTCATATTTATTATAATATTGACTTAATAATATATCAGCTTTTAAAAATCAAATAGACATGAAATGTGACTTATTTAAATTTAGTCATCATGAACGCCTCTATATCATCAAGTGTTTCAGCGCCACGTAGCGACGGATAGGCATCTCGACTGAAGACGAGTCCTTCGTCCGTGTTCAAGAACATGTACCGCTCACCGTCCGGAAATCCGTAATCACTCACATCCATCACTTGAAGCGTGGCCCCGTTTTGTGACCAGATGTGGGAAGCATCATGCCGTCTCGGCATAAAAACCCCTTCCATACCGAGGCGAAGTTCAGAGATGACGTCCGCATCCGACTGAAGCACTTCAGAACCGGCACCGGCAACGGTGAGGACTTGAATCGTGCTGCCCGGCTCGATGTCTCCCCGATAGACGTCTGTCACGCCAATCGTCACGATCGACTGATATTCCGCTTGTCCGTTGAAGTCGAGCTCGATGTGGTCAATCTGTTGCACGACGCCCCGTACCACGGCAGGTTCCCATTTCGAGAACAGCTCGTCTTCACTCATCTCGACAAGGTTTGCCGACGACATCCCGACATCGATGTCCTCTTCATCGATATAAGCGACCGACATATTGCTCGAGCTGTCCGACAGCGGAATCAATTCTTTAACTGATTTAGGCGAGAATTCTCCCACCTCTAAGTGTCTCGGGGCACATCCCAGCGTAGGTGGGAGATGAATCGACCGTCCCCGACGCCCTCGGCCACCGCTGTGACAGAACGACGAACAAAAGTTCGCGATTCCGTCAGATTTCCTCGCCCCCTCCGCGGGTATCGGAATGGGACGAGCTTCATCCTGGCACCGGGCAAAGGAGGGACGGACATGCTGAAGGGCTACAAATACCGGCTCCACCCGACGGCTTCACAGGCCGAGTTCCTGATCAAGACAATCGGCTGCACCCGCTTCATCTACAACAAGCTGCTCGAGGACCGCATCGCCATCCATGAGGAGGCGATGGCGAGCGGCGGGCCGAGGCGGAAACCACCGACACCGGCCTCCTACAAGCCGCTGTTCCCGTTCCTGTGCGAGGCGGACAGCCTCGCGCTCGCGAACGCGAAGCTGCACCTCGACGCGGCGTTCGCGAAGTTCTTCGCCGGGACGGCCGGCTTCCCGGTGTTCAAGTCGAGACGGAAGGCGCACGCGTCCTACACGACGAACAACCAGCACGGCACGGTCCGCATCGAGGAGGACCGCATACGGCTCCCGAAGGTCGGGTTCATCCGGTTCACACAGCATCGCGGCTTCGACGGGGAAATCCGCTCGGCGACCGTATCGATGACGAGGGCGGGCAAGTTCTTCGTGTCGCTCCTCGTCGAGCAGGACGACGAGCCATGGATCCCGGCCGAGCACAAGGTCGGCATCGACCTCGGGTTGGAACACTTCGCCACCATGACGAACGACGATCTCATCACGGAGAAGATTTCGAACCCGCGCAACCTGCGAAAGGCCGAGGCGCGGCTCAAACAAGCGCAGCGCGCCCTCGCCCGCAAGAAGCCCGGCAGCAAGAACCGCGAGAAGGCCCGGATCCTTTTGGCTAAAAAGCATGAAAAAGTACGGAACCGCCGACATGACTTCCTCCACAAGCTGTCGCGACGCATCGTCGACGAGAACCAAGTCGTCGTGGTCGAGACGCTGAAGCCGAGGGAGATGATGAAAGACCGCCGCCTCGCGAAGTCGATCGGGGACGCCGGGTGGGGCGAGTTCGTCCGCCAACTCGAATATAAATGTAAATTCTACGGACGGACGCTGATCAAGGCCGACCCGTGGTTCGCCTCGACCCAGGTCTGTTCGAGCTGTGGCGAGAACGGCGGCAAGAAGGGGATGGACATCCGCGAGTGGACGTGTGCCGCGTGCGGCGCACACCACGACCGCGACGTCAACGCGAGCCTCAACCTGTTGCGCCTCGCCGACCGAAACACCTCAGGGCAGGGACTGCCCGACGAGCTTGGCCCATAACCGTGGCTGGTCAAAGCACGGTCTTCCCAAGAAGCTCCCACTTCAATTCGCGAAGCAAATAAGTGGTGAGTAGTTCACAACCGTCCCATGTCACGACAAAGAGTGTGACAGCGGCTGCTGCGATGAGACCGCCCATCCAACGCCAATGTCTTCGTTTCTTTACCTCGACTTCCATCGATTCCTCGACGAAACGATCATCGACGTCCCCCATCAAACGTGTAAGTCGATCTCCATTAATAGCGCCACCCCTTCCGCTTCGAGCGCTTGCTTCAAGTCATTACGGGTCCGCAGCAGCACCATCTTGACCTTGCTCTCGCTCACCTGGCGCATCTTCGCGATGTCTTTGATTGATTGAAAGTGAAAGTAACGTCCCATGAAAATCTGCCGGGTCTCTTGCGACAACTGGTCCAAAAAATCGTTCAACAACTCGACGACTTCTGAATCGGTCGCGACGGAGGAGGCGAGACAGTGTTCGAGCTCACTGACGATGAGCGGGACTTGCCCGGCTCCGCGCTTCTTGGCGTTCGCCTTCTCATACTTATGGAGCGAGACGTTACGAACAAGCTTCGCCAAATAGGCGGCGAGTCGTGCTGGACGTGTCGGCGGAATCGCTTGCCACGCCTTCATATACGTATCATTGACGCACTCGTCCGCGTCCTCTCGGCTGTTCAAAATGTTATAGGAAATCGTACGACAATAGCCGCCGTACTTTTGCGCCGTCGCCTCAATCGCCCGCTCAGAACGTCTCCAATACAAATCGATAATCGCTTGATCGTCCAATCGAATCCCCCTCTCGATGTACTTACATCTTTATAGACCGGAAATGAAGTCCATCGGTCACAACTTCTGTAAAAGTTTTTTGGAGCGGCTCTTCACGGCCGGACTCCCTGTCTCGAGCTGCGACTCGAGCAAGACTTTCAGTTCGTCCCGGAATCGTGGATGCATGGCGCTCAAGTCGAAAATCGCCTGTAGGGAGTTGACGATGACGATGTTGCTCGTCTCCGTGTCAATCCAATCGGTGAGCACATGAACGATGGCGGCCGCCTCGTCTTCCGTCCACGTCAGGCGTGGCATGAGTTGCGCCAAGTGCCACCTCACTTCTTGTTGAGTGGTGATATGTATCTGCTGGAACAAGGACGCTTGATGCGCTTGCAGCAACTTTGGATGACGGCGTGTCACTTTTTCCATCGCGTCTGCGCTTCGCATCCGGACGACGGGACGGTCATCGGTCAAACAGGTCATCAATTCGCTGAATCGGTCCGGGTCGTTCCCGACGAAAGTGACGACCTCATCGACGTGGCCGACCGAGCGCAAATCCCCACCACTCAATACTTCTCGGATGTCCATTCTCCCACCTCTTTCTTCTCTCTCATTTTACAGAAAAAGGGACTCAGTAGACACTGAATCCCTTTGCATGCATATTAGTTATTCTCTTGCTTCAACCGATCGATGATATTATCCGACTTTACTTTCGAAATCGCGTACAGCATCGAAGAACCAACAATCAGGAAGATTACGACCGTGACGAATAAGATATCGCCCCACGGCAACGTGAACGCTGCTTCGAACGTGTTGATTTGCGCCCGGTAAATCAGGTACATGATCAGAATACTGATCGGCACCCCATACGCCAATGCTTTCATGCCGTAGAAAATGCTCTCATAGTACACCATCTTGTTGAACCCTTTCGGTGTCATCCCGACCGACCGTAGCATCGCGAATTCGCGGCGTCGGAGCGAGACGCTCGTCGAGATTGTGTTGAAGATGTTCGCCACCGAGATGAGCGAGATCAAGACGATGAATCCATATACGAAAATCGATAACAGCAACAACACTTGCTCTTGTTGTTCACGCTGCTCCGACACGTTGAAGATGTATTGGTCCATGTTTTGTTCCGCTTCAATCACTTGTTGCGTCGCATCAGGATTACTCGTGTTCAAGGCAATCGATGGACTTGATTGCTTCATCAATTGACCGATCTCATCCTCTTTAAACGTCCCTTCCCGAACAATCACATCAAGCCATCCAAGCGAACTCGTCATCACACCGGTCGGGGCGACGTCGGTCATGGCGCCGATTTTGATTGTTTTGAGCGGTGCCGTCTCGTCCGTTGCGTTCTCGTCCCGGAGTTCAAGCGTATCGCCGATTTTGGTCTCAATCGTCTTCGAATTCACAAATTTCTTCTTTTCGACGTCTTGATATGAGATTTCATCAATCAAGACGGCACCCGGCATTTCTCCGTCTTCAAAATTGCTGGCGGCTGCCCCAATCTGTTTCAAGTACGCATCGAAACTTTCATCATCTAATTGATAAAGGGAGACATAATACATGAATTTCCCATCACCGAAGTTGAATGCCAAGTCTTCGTTCTCGATGACCGCGCTCGGTAACCGTGCTTCGTCGACCATCGTCTGGACGATCGTGTTCTCGAAGTACGTCCCACTCGTCACATGGTCCAACGTCTCATAGCGACGTAAGTCATCTTTACTGAGATTCGATCCGTTCACGAGAATATCGAACTCATACGTGTCTTGTGACATCTCGAGTGACTGTTCGAGTCGATCCGTGAAGTAACTGACGACTAAAAACAGCACGATACTGATGACGAGCGAGAACACCGTCGCCAAATACCGTTTCCGGTTGCGTTTTGTGTTTTTCAGCCCGATTTCCGCTTCCAAACCGAAGATGCGGCGCACGAGTTTCGACGTCTTCACGTTCTTCGACGTCAGTCGCACGTCCTGGGTCTGACGAATCGCGTCAATCGCAGAAATTTTTGATGCGCGGCGAGCCGGCAGATAACACGAGATGAAAATCGTCACGCTCGAAATGAGCACCGTCAACAGGAGCGTGATTGGTGTGACGACGACCTCAAACTTCTCCGTCACGTTGAGCGCCTTTTCCGCGAACGAGTTGATGAATAGGAACGTGACCCCAATCCCGGTCACCCCGGCGATGATACCGATTGGGATGCTAATCCCTCCGATGATCAATCCTTCAAAGAAGACCGAGTTTCGTTTTTGCCGTTTCGTCGCCCCGACACTCGCGAGCATCCCGAGATAACGCGAGCGCTCAGATACGCTGATGGCGAACGCGTTATAAATGAGCGAAATCGAGCCGATGACGATGACCGTCATGATGATCCCGACGAAACCATACAACGTCTTACGCAATCCGCCGTCGTCTGTCACCCCGTAATAGCGAAGCAACGATGAGTTATAGGCGACCCCTTCAATTTTCTGTTCGTTCATCACTCGTTCCGTATCCGAGTAAATCGAGTTATCGACATCGTTCAAGGCAACGAACGTATCGACGGTCGCACCGTTCAACGCTTTGTCGTCAATGTATCCGACGACCGTATACCCCGGCGACCAAGTCGGCTCCCAGGCCGGGCGCGTCATTGTGCCGACGACGGTCAACGTTACCGTATCTTCGACCTTCAACTGTTCAAGAATTGTCTCCCCGTCGCGGATCAATCCATCGTTTTGGGTCAACAGCCGACCAGACGACTCGTCCACGCGCTCACCGATCTCAATCGTCAATTGATCCCCGATGTTGTACGTGACTTGCGCATTTTGACGGATGGCCTCAGAAATAACGACTTCGCCTTCTTTGTTCGGCAAGCGTCCGTCCGTCAAGTTGACGGGAAAGTTTTTCAGCCCCGACGTGTTATAGTTCCGGACGTATAAGTAAGGTTTATACGCATTCTGCGATTCCTTTAATTCCGCATAGCCGTCACTTGATAGGATGACGTCCTTCGTCGATGCATCATTTCGAATTGCCTCGACCTGCTCCTCATTCGTGTTGATGTATTGGACGTGCCATTCCCCGTTGTCCGCGATGTCTTGACGGATCATCAAGTCCAGGAACGACGAACCCAGCGTCGTCACAGCCGTGATCATCGCCACCGAGATGATGACCCCGATGATGGTGACGAGCGAGCGCCGCTTGTTTTCACGCAAGTGGCGAAGCGTCATTTTATTGATGATGTTCATGAGCGGACGACCTCGTTCTTCGCAATCTTCCCATCCTCGATCGAGATGATCCGGTCAGCCTGCAAGGCGATCCGTTCGTCATGCGTGATGATGATGAGCGTCTGATTGAACTTTTTGTTGAACAGTTTCAGGAGGCTCATGATTTCTTCACTATTTTGACTGTCCAAGTTCCCCGTCGGCTCATCGGCCAAGATGATGGCCGGGTTGCTGATGAGCGCCCGACCGATGGAGACGCGTTGTTGCTGCCCGCCAGACAGTTGGTTCGGCAGATGCGTCAACCGGTTCGATAGCCCGAGGATGCCGATGATGCGCTCCAAATGGGCGGCGTCAACTTTTTGCTCGTCCAACAACATCGGCAACGTAATGTTCTCCTCGACCGTCAAAATCGGGATCAAGTTGTAAAACTGATAAATCAAACCGATTTGACGGCGGCGGAAGATGGCGAGCTGCGTCTCGTCCAATTTATAAATATCCGTGTTGTCGATCAACACCTGTCCACTCGTCGGGACATCGACGCCGCCGAGCAAATGTAACAACGTCGACTTTCCCGAGCCCGACGGTCCGACGATACAGACGAACTCACCTTTTTTCACGGTGAACGATACGTCATCGAGCGCCCGGACTTCCATCTCGTCTTTCCCGTATACTTTTGATAAATTTTGCACTTCTAATATATTCATGGTTGCACCCTCCAGTACTTGATCTACTTTGAGTGTACCGAGCGAGTGTGACACGTCCGTGACTCGAAAGTGACTGTTTCGTCACTTAAGCGATTAGACGATTGCTTTGTAGAATCGAATTTGAAACGCAGTCCCAGCTCCGCGTTCACTGCGGACGGTCAGTTCACCTTGCTGGCTCGTGATGATGCTGTGAGCCATGGCGAGCCCGATGCCGACGCTGTCGTCACTCGCATTCATACCCTTATAAAAACGTTGGAAAATATACGGGATGTCTTGCTTGGCGATGCCGCTCCCCGTGTCGCGAATGACGATTTCCGTATACAGTGTGTTCTCACTGTAATCGATGAACAGCTCGCCTTGTTCCGGTGTATGCTCGACGCAATTCTTTAAGATGTTGATGAGCGCCTCGGTCGTCCACTTTAAATCGCCTTCGAACGTGACGTCGCCCTCACCCGCGATTTGGAGCCTTTGCATTTTAATATCGATCGGCACGAGCATCGGTTCCGTCACGGCTTGAACGAGCACGGGGACGGACACCGGTTCCCGTTTGAAATGAATCGTCCCGGCATCGATTTTAGACAGCTTGAGCAGTGACGAGACGAGCCATTCCATCCGCTCGAGCTGCACCTGCACGTTATGCGTGAACTCTTGACGCTTGTCATCCGACAGCCGCGGGTCACTGAGTAAATCCGCCATGACGGTCATCGAGGTGAGCGGGGTCTTCAACTGATGGGAGATGTCGGAGATGGCATCCGTCAACTTCTGCTTGTCTTCTTCGAGATGCGTCCCTTGTTCCGACAGCATCTTCGTCACTTTATAGATTTGGCTCTTCAATAGACTGAGCTCGCCTTCACGGTTGTCGCGGACATCGAGTTTATAGTTACCGTTGCTGATTTCTTGGAGGTAACTCGACAGCTGATCGATCTCCCGATAGCGCCACGCCGTGAACCGATATGTCACGATCAAGAACACGACCGACAAAAGGAGGACGAGAATGACGGCCTCCATCGATAGGAACAAAGCTGCGACGATAGAAGCCACTCCAATCAGCAGCAACAGACTGACTAAATAGATACGGATTTCTCGATTGCGCAACATGTCAGCGTTCCACCTTATAGCCAATCCCGCGAACCGTCTTAATCAACGTCGGCCGCTGCGGGTCATCCTCGAGCTTCTCGCGTAACCGTTTGATGTAGACGGTCAACGTATTGTCATTCACGAAGTCCCCACCCATGTCCCAAATCTGGTCGAGCAGCTGGGTCCGTGATAACACTTGGCCCGTATGTTTCCCGAAGATGAGCAGTAAACGATACTCGAGCGCTGTCAACAGGATCTCGCTTCCATCTTTTTTGACTTTCGCGTCTTGCGTGTTGATTTCGACCGACCCGATTGTCAAAACGGGCGAGCTGACCTGTTTATGGTAGCGGCGCAACACCGAATGAATCCGCGAGATAAGCTCACGGACCCGGAACGGTTTCGTGATATAGTCGTCCGCTCCCATATCGAGTCCCATGACGACGTTCACTTCATCATCGAACGCCGTCAAAAAGATGACGGGCGTATCCTGTTTTTGCTTCACGAGCCGACATAAGTCATAGCCGCTCCCGTCCGGCAATGACAAGTCGAATAGACACAGATCGATCGTATGTAACTGTTGTTCAATCAAACGTGTCGCGTCGGTCGCGTTCTGGCACAACGTCGTCGTGAATTGTTCTTGTTCGAGCGAATATTGGAGACCGGAGGCGATTGTCCGGTCGTCTTCAACGATTAAAATGTGCATCTGATTCCCTCCTGACTCTTCTCTTCATAATATAGCAGTCTTTTTCAAGTGAGGAGACAAAACAAAAAACCGAACGAGATGACTCGTTCGGGATGGCCAGGCGTCTCGTTTGCGCTTGGATTAGGATGTTGTCACACGAAGGCACTCCGGTCGTTCGAACCCGTCTGCACCTAAAAAGCGTAGCGCATCAATCGTCAACTCGTCGAGCGTGATCGATTGAACGTTCGGCTCGGTCTGTTCATCGACCCACACTTTCCAAATCTCGACTTCATCCGTTGTCTTCAAGTGGTCGGTTATATACTCGATGAGCTGTTCGGCTCTCACATCGGAATAACGCCAACGCAACTCCACGACGTGCGTTTTTGAAGAATAAGCCTCGACGTTCGCCACGTCATAATATAGGTCTCGCTTAATTTCGATTTCATCAAGCTGCTCTTCTAACTCGACGTTCATCAAAATCTTTTCATCACGGTCAAGGTCTTCGTCGTCTGTGAGCATCTCAGGCAAGATGACGCCTTTTTTGATGGCCTCGTTGATCGATAAGAACTCGATATATGGATTTTCGACTTCTTTCAGTGGTCGATCGCTCGTTATAAATTGAAATTCACTCATGTAAAAACCTCCTGATCTTTGATATCCTGCTCGTTATCGCTTCATCGCACGAATGGAAATGAGGAGTCCAATCCAATATCCAATGATTGAACCGATGACAATACCATACATGGACGGAAAATCGAGTAAGACAGAGATGAGTAGTCCGCCAGCCGTTCCAAACGCAAGGCCAAGACCGACCGCAGATTCACGCCATTCGTTCATGTTTACCCTCCCCTTCCACCCACTTCATACGAAGCAGCCCGACCAAACGTTTCATCGCCCATCTACTATTTTTCATATAAAAAAGGGACCCAGTATACACTGAATCCCGGTAAAACATTATTCGACTGTCGATGCTGCCTCGGCAAGCGCAGCTTCTTCTTTATGATAGTTCTCGACGAACGCATCAAGGTGCGCCCGCACTTCGTCTGTCGATTTCGTGTCCATGAGCTTCACACGGAGGTCGCTCGCCCCACGGAACCCTTTCACGTAAATCTTGAAGAAGCGGTGCAAGTTCGAAATCGAACGCGGCACCTCTTCTTGGAACTTGTCCTGCAAATCGAGTTGGAGACGAAGCAAGTCAAGGTACTCTTCCATCGAATGCTCACGCGGCTCTTTCTCGAACGCGAACGGGTTCTTGAAAATCCCGCGACCGATCATGACGCCGTCGACGCCATACTTTTCGACAAGCTCTAATCCCATCTGACGGTCGAGGATGTCACCGTTGATCGTGATCAGCGTGTCCGGTGCGATCTCGTCACGCAGTTTGACGATATCCGGGATCATCTCCCAGTGCGCGTCGACTTTACTCATCTCGTTGCGTGTGCGCAAGTGAATCGACAAGTTGGCGATGTCTTGCTTCAAGAGATGCGTCAACCAGTCGCGCCACTCGTCGAGCTTCGCGAATCCGAGACGTGTCTTGACGCTGACTGGGATCCCGCCCGCTTTCGCCGCTTGGATGAGTTCCGCTGCGACGTCAGGACGGAGGATGAGCCCGCTCCCTTTCCCGCGCTTCGCCACGTTCGGCACCGGGCAACCCATGTTGATGTCGAGGCCTTTATAGCCCATCTCGGCCATCCCGATGCTCATCTCGCGGAAGTAGTCAGGATTATCGCCCCAAATGTGGGCGACCATCGGCTGTTCGTCCTCGGTGAACGTCAAGCGTCCGCGCAGGCTACCTTTCCCTTCCGGGTGGCAGTAGCTGTCCGAGTTCGCGAACTCAGTGAAAAAGACGTCAGGTCGGCCGGCATGGGCGACGACGTGGCGGAAGACGACATCGGTCACGTCTTCCATCGGGGCAAGTATAAAGAATGGACGCGGAAGGTCGCGCCAGAAGTTTTCTTTCATGTCAAATCATTCCCTTTCGTAGTCAATCCAACAAAATCACTTTATCTATCTTATTATGGACGCGGGAATGTATCAACTGACAATACTTCAAGAATCTATGCGCTATTCCTTTTCGATGAGTTTAAAGAAGTGAGCAAACCCGTCCTGCAGCAAATACTCCAGTATACGATTCGTATGAACAGACTCGACAACTTGAACATTCAACAGCGTTTGGAGCACCATCCCATCGATTGCAGCCATCGTCCACGCGGCGACCGCTCTCGTCGAGGGTCCGCGTTCAACGCCGTACGCTCTCACAAAGATAGCTTCGACGCGATTGATCCAATCCTCGTATTTTTCTTTAAACTTATTTTGTAACTCCACATTCCCGAGCATCGCCTCATGAGCCAAATAAAACTGCAAACGGCTTTCCGCATCTTTTTTGAGTCGGTCTTGCATCCCATCAAAGATTTCTTGAATGATTTCGCGGGCCTCTTTCTTATCTTCAATCGAGATGGTCGCGATTCGTCGAATCTCACCTAATCCTTCGTCCATCACGTCATACAGAATAGCCTCTTTCGAACTGTAATAATGATAGATCGCGCCCGTGCTAAAGCCTGCTTTTTTTGCGATTCCTCGAAGCGTCGTACCTTGAATCCCGTTTTCGATAATCGTCGCTCGCGCCGCTTCTAATATCTTTTGTTTTCCTTCGTTCATCATATGCCCGACGCTCCTCACGTAATAATGGCTAATTATATCATAATGATTTGTCTGATTTATGACATGTCCCTGTGACGTACCAAACCGTATTGACATCGCTTTCACTAGTTTGTTACACTTTTCACATAAACATAACGAACGTTCGGTATGTTTGAAGACATCATCTTTTGTCGTTGCTTCATCACTATCCTTTAGAAATGAAAGGGGCGTTATCGTATGTTCTTCTTTGAGTCTATCCCTTGGTACAATGTCGTGATGTGGTTCGTCGTCTTCGGTCTATTGATCGGGTTGAATGAAATCGTCCGATCTAGCAAAAAAGCGAGTATCTTCATGTTTATGGCCGTACCAATCGCCTTGACCCCGATTTGGTTTTTCACCGCCGATCCTGAAATCACCTCGTGGTTCCATTGGGTGAAAGTGTATTCAGCATTAGCCGGAAGTTTGATTTACATGGTCATCCGCTTCACGGATTATCATAAGAAACATCCATGGTACTTGATGCTCGTCCCAGGTATTTTGGCACTCAACATCGCTGAGGCCGTCGTTCGAGAGTTCCAAGTCGGTATCATGGGATTTGAAGGGATGGTCGATGGGATGTACTACATCTCGGGCGGTTGGAACTACGTGAACGCCGTCGCGGGAATCTTGAACTTGGTCCTCATCTGTGGCTGGGTCGGTATTTTTGCCACATCTGGTAAGAAAAAAGACATGCTCTGGCCGGACCAGACGAAACTTTGGATTGTCGCTTACGGCATTTGGAACATCGCTTACGTCTATTCATGCGCACCGGGTAACGCGTTCTATTCAGGCTTCGCCTTGAACATCGCCGCGACGGTTCCCGCCTTGCTTTGGGCAAAAGGCACATGGATGCAAAACCGGGCGCAGACGCTTTCGTTTTGGATGATGTGGGTCATGACGTTCCCTTACTTCTTTGCTGTCGGTAGTACGTTCAATGTGAGTGTGTCCTACAATCCGGCAGCGAACTGGACAATCGCCCTGCTCAGTTTGGCACTGAACGTCGTCCTCGCCGTCTGGCAAGTGACGCGAATCGTCAAATATAAACTCAATCCATTGAAAGATGAATTGTGGAAAGATACGAACGAATATAAAGAAATCAACGCGATGCGTGAAGACACTGTTTCTGAACAGGAAACTGCGGCCAGTAGAGTGCTGTAAATATGAGACAGACGGACTGCGTGATAGTCCGTCTTTTTTATTTTTTACAGGACAATCATCAAACCAATCAGAATGGTAATACAGAAAGTATTTTGAAAGGATGGATAAAGATGATCGTTTGGATCAACGGCGCTTTCGGATCAGGAAAAACGACAGCCGCCAAACAATTGCAACAACGGTTACCGAACGCGTTTATCTATGACCCGGAACAAGTCGGCTTTTTCATTCGCGACAATCTGCCCAAAGACATGCAACTTGCCGATTTCCAACATCATCCGGAATGGCGGGCATTCAATGTTGAGATGTTGGCGAAGATTGCCCGGTCATACGATGGCGTAATCATCGTCCCGATGACGCTCGTGGACCAGCTCTACTACGATGAAATCATCGGAGCCTTACAATGTGACGGGATTCGGGTCGACCATTATATTCTTCACGCCGATAAACGGACACTCGTAAGACGATTAAATAAACGCTTCGAATGGTTCAATTCGTGGGGCAAGATACAAATCGACCGCTGCCTCCACGCTTTTCATCACGACATCACACATGACAAAATCGAGACCAATCACCTTACAGTCGAACAGGTCGTCGAGGAAATCGCTAAGCGGAGCGGCTTGACACTACTAGCCGTAAAACGCAGTCTCTTCGTACGCGCGTTCCGGTCATGACGAAGCAAGAACCCTCCAATCTACCGATTGAAGGGTTCATTCTTGAGGAGTCTTTAGTCTTTCATCATGAACGCGGCCCATTCATATTCACTAGTATGCTCGCGCCAAAATTCAATCCGCTCCATATAGTGCTTCATGCGTGCTTCGACGATTGGTTGACACACCCGTACACCGTGACGACGAACGAGTGCGGTCAACTCATAGATCGGAAACCCTAGCGCGTGTCCTCGTGTATGAACGACGCTACAGGCTTGCCCGATGGCATGGCACAAGGCCTGATCTTCAAGTGAATCAAGTTCTTTCGCCACCGCATGGGCCTGCAAAATCGATTGTTTTGCGACGGGCATCTTCACGTTACCCGCAGCCCACTCTCTAGACAGTTGGACCGCAGTTTTCAGTCTCGTTTCATCCGGATAACGTTCAGATAGCGTTTGAACGGTTGCATCGGCCAATTCGAACGCCCATAACGACAGCGTGCGCCGGTTCTGCTCTTGAATCAACGCATTCAAATCGGTTAGAAGCGCACTGTCTTTCGCAAATAGAAGTTGATTGCCTCGCTTCAGTCTCATTTCTACTTCGGCCATCCAATCCATCAGCGCCCTCCCTCAAGTGTTGCTTCCACATCTTGAATGAACTGTTCGACTTCCCGTTCAATCAATTCAGCCAACTGTTCCGGCTCATCAAAATTCGGTGCCGACGTTAACGTCCGCTCGATGATGGCATCTCGGTTTTGATTATCATGAAAACCCGACAGTGCTTGAAACGTGGTCGCGTACTGTTCCGTTAACACTCGATTGCGAGCGGACAGCCATACTTCAAAATGTCCGGTCGCATGTAGATAGACGACGGCGATTTTCAGTCCGTGCTCCTTTAAATATGATGTGTTCACAGCGATATACGACATATCCATATAGCCCGGGTAGAGACCACTCACCTCGTATCCGCTCTTCATGAAGCGAGATCTCAACCGTCCCATGAACTCAAGAATGCTTCGATAAGCAAGCGGTACGTCTCCTTGTTTGATGGTCGATGTGTACGCTCGAATTAACTCATTCAATGATTTCAAACCGAGTTTCCTCCTTCGAAAGGTGTGATTGAATGTTACTCAACATTACCTTTGATTCGGTGACTTTGAACACACTCGTTTCCATCTATGCAACATATTCTTTGCATCTGAATTTTCTATCTCCGTTAAAAATCGTTCTGTAAATTCAGGATGAACATACTTTGGACTAAGACGCATCCAATATCTTCCTAGCAGTTGGAGAGCTTCAGACCAATGACTGACGACGTGCGAGCGACGAATCGATTCTAACTTTTCATCTTGAATTGTATCAACCAACGTAGACTCATCAGACACTAAGACAAACTCCCACGCATTTGTCTCCAATCTTCGTCCTGCCAAACAGATTCTACCTCCTTCTCCGCTTAATGATAAGATTTTCTCCCATTCCGATTTCATTTTCACTTTCTCCTTTATTAGATGTCTGGGATTCTTCGCTCAAGTTCATCCGTTCTGTTGTTGATATTGCTTTAAGATATCTTCAATATATCCAGCTCGATTTTTTACTAGCCGTGGAAGTGGATGATAGTATTCGCCATTTTCTACTTTTAGTTTTCCAATGATAGGGATCTGAGCTTGTGATAATCGATGTAACCATCTTTCTTTACTTGTCTGAAGATGAATCCATCTTTGTTTCTTGTTTACTCCCCATCCTAATAGAATCCAAGGATGCTGTTTCAATTCTTCGACTGATGCTAAAGAATCCTCAATATTATAGAGATTAGAGCCACAAAGCGTTTCGAAATCGTTTATTGCCTTTTCACTTTTCCCTTCTCGTAAATTGAACAAATTATAAATATAGAACCGTCCCGATAATTGTCCGTTTTGCTGATGAATCCTCTCTACAATTTTGACGAGTTGACTTTCCATCGTCGGATCCATTTTGATTTCTCCTTCTGCTAAGCCTTGTGAATCAAGTTCTCTATCCAACCCCTCAATTAGTCTTGCTGAACCCGGGTTTAATAATAAACAAGCGCCTAAAGAATCCGTAGAATCCCCCCATTGCAAATAAGCAGATGTCCGAAAAATATGACCATTTCGCTTCACGAATGATCCATAGGCTGTTACAGTTTCTAACTTCATTCCAATCACTCCAATTCATCGATTTTTATTGGAAAATGAAATACGTGATTCATTGAATGCAATAATCATTTTAAATCTATTCGTTCTCGATTCCATCGGTTTACTTCTTGATTATTTCGTGTGTACGCTTATCTCATTTTGATAGATACGGGATTGATGAGGAATAGATTTGAAGCTTCTTCATACTGGTCTACTACGGCAGTAATGCGGATATGAAGGCCGCTCCCAAACGAATCCGGAATATTGTCGCCTTCTAAGTTCAAATCATAATAATTTACATCTCGCAGTTGGAAATTAGGACCGGGCGGTTCATCTTGAGTGTCATCCCCGACTAAAATTAAATAATCAAATCGGGTATCATAGTTATCGTGCTTATTGACGTAGGCTGTGTGCGCATCGAATTCAATCGTGCGCCCTTCATATTCGTTAGCGAACGCTGCAATCAAAGGATCCGATTCAAAGCTCACACTCAGCACCTGTTTCAAGTCTGGACTATTATCTACAGTCAATACTTCAGGCTCTTTCTTTTCTTCTGCATCTTTATCCGTTTGGTTGCTAGACTCGTCTTCTGTATCTGTCTTTTCGGGTTTTTCCGTCGCTTTTTCAGTCTCCTCTTCTTTGAACGTATGATAAGTAATCACAATTTCAGTATCTTCAGCCATCCATGTGTCCGGCTCATACTCGACGTCGCCTCCGACAGCTACTTCCTCGACTTCGCCATCCTCTGTAATCCAACCTGTAATCAAATCTTCGACTTTTTCTGTTTTGACGTTTGTAAATCCTTTTTTCTTGAATTCATCGACTACTTCTTTGTAGTTCCTACCCTCTTGAGCGCTTGATGCTGAAGGCGTCTTCGCTTCACCCTTATGGTCATTTGCTCCCTCACCACACCCTGCTAAAGTAGTAATCAATACAGCTGACACTAGAATACCTCGTATTTTCCTCATAGTTTATACCCCCGATTAAAATAATAATTTCAACTAAATATAACTTTCGTAAAATCATAAAATATGACCATAAAAATGATTCTTTTTATATTTTTTATTTACTAGAAAATCAGATCTCCTCCATCTTGATCTGTCGCCAAAACAGTTTTTTTGCACGTCAATCTATAACCTTGAGACTCGAATGTATGTTCATAACGATTAAGCGTGAGAGTTCCAATCGAGTTCATCGTATGAAATACAATGACCGGTCTTTTCTTTTTGTCATAATAAAAATGTGGTTGTATCAATTTCGGAATTATTTCCCCTATTACCCAATCCCATTCAGATGAGTCTAAAGACGTTAACAGTCGATCCTCTCCCCAACTAATCCCATGCCACATCGCACCAAACTCTTTAAGCTTATGATAAGCAATCGCCGCCTGTAAGTAAGACAAAGGAATATAGTCTCCATCAATCGCCTCCATGAATTCGTCACAAGCGAAACTTGGTTTAGGAGGTGAGAGAAATTGATTGTTTAACCGGCTACATTCGTCCGGTTCCGGTAAACTATTATGGATTGGAATTGCCCATACGATGCCATTTCCGTTATCTACTTCTTGATATTGATAAGCAGCCAATCTATATTCCGTCTTAATATGAAGCTTGGAAAAACCCTCGATGATTCCTTCAGGATTGTCATATGATATTCTCCAACCGATACCCCTGTAGCTTCTTGTTTTTATTTCTCGTGCTGGTAATGGATTGTACTTTTGATCTGGCTTCGTTTCTTCCAAGGTGAACACTTGAATATTTTCTTTTAAAGCTTCTCGTTTGAATAGTTTCAATCCGTTACTGCACATCCGTCTCATCCATCGCTGATTGCCCATGTTCCGCACTCCCGTTCAAATCGATTTCACTCACTAGAGACAGTCTACAAGAAACCCGAGATTGACCTATGCACTTTTTCGTCATAGGTGAAGCCTATACAAAAAAGGATAGACGCTCGACTCAGCGTCTATCCTTCGATTGCTTCACTTACTCTTCAATTTTCTCCATCCACGCCACCGTCTCCACATGCGCCGTATGCGGGAACATGTCGACCGGTGTGACTTCGACAAGTCGGTAGCCACGATCGGCGAGGTAACGCATATCGCGCGCTTGCGTCGCGACATTACACGATACGTAGACAATCCGCTTCGGTGCCATCTCGACCATCGTCTCAAGGAACGACTCGGCACAGCCTTTACGCGGCGGGTCGACGACGATGACGTCTGGATTGATGCCATCCTTCTTCCACTGCGGCAACACATCTTCCGCGGCGCCACACGCGTACGTCACGTTGTCGATCTCATTGACGAGTGCGTTCTGTTTCGCGTCCTCAATCGCTTCCGGCACGACTTCGACGCCGTACACGTGCGCCGCTTTCCGGGCGAGGAACAGACTGATCGTCCCGATGCCGCAATAGGCGTCGACGACTTGTTCCGTCCCGGTGAGTTGCGCGTATTCGAGCGCCTTACCGTATAGCTTCTCCGTCTGGACCGGGTTGACTTGGAAGAACGAGTGCGGGGAAATCGTGAAGGTCAATCCACCAATCTTATCTTCAATCGTCTCATGGCCATATAACAATTTGTTCGTCGACCCTAAGATGACGTTCGTCTTGTCCGGGTTGACGTTTTGCATAATCGACGTCACGTCCGGTAGACGCTTCAAGATGTCGGCGACAATCTCGTTGACGCCTTTGATTTTCGTCGTCTTCGTGATGAGGACAATCATCAATTCACCCGAATGATACCCGTAACGGGCCATGACGTGGCGGATGACGCCGCGTCCGGTCTTCTCATCGTACGCCGGCACACGGTGCGCCGCGAGCACGTCACGGACGACTTGGACGGCCTCATCGTTGCGCTCGTCTTGGATGAGGCATTCCTTCATCTCGACGATGTCGTGCGAACGTGGACGATAGAATCCGGCGACGAGGCGACCGGCCTCGTCTTTGAACGGCACTTGCGCCTTGTTGCGGTAACGCCATGGTTCCGGCATGCCGATCGTCTCGTGGACGGGCACATCGAATTGGCCAAGTCGCTGGAGCGCCTCGACGACACGGTCCCGTTTTTGACGGAGCTGGCCGTCGTAGCTGAAGTGTTGGAGCTGACAGCCCCCGCACTGATAGAAAATCGGGCACGGTGGCTCAACGCGGTCCGCACTCGCTTCTTTCACATCGATCAAGCGGGCGAACCCGTACTGTTTATTCGTCTTCGTCACGACGATTTCCACGGTCTCTCCCGGAAGTGCGTTCGGCACGAACAACGTATAACCGTCGACGCGTGCCACGCCCGCGCCTTCGTGTGTGAGGTCATGGATGTGGACGTCGAGACGGTCATTTTTTTGGACTGGTAACATGAGTCTCTCCTTTCCCGATTCAAAAAATAGTGTGTATTGGTTCATACCCGTTCCAAGCGAACGAAAAGCTCGGCGTGTGCGCCACGCCGAGCCGACTCATTCTGCTTTCTCGTTTGACACGTTGAACAGCTGTTTGATCATCTGTTCGCGTTCATACTGGGCGTTCAAGTCTTCCATCTCACGGATGCGCGCGTTCGGCGCGAGCACCGTCAAGTGACGGAACAAGTTCCGCATCTCGCCTGTGCATTCGCCGCCGTACTCACCGTCGATGTTGAGACTCATCGGTTCCGTCGTCGTCTTCATCTTAACGCGTCCCGTCTTGACGTGCTCGACGAGCGGACTCGACAAGTGTTCGCCGCGGAGCAATAAACGGACGACGTGGATGAACTCGAATAAGTTACACTTGCGTAAGATGAACAAGTCGAACAGTCCGTCGTTCAATGACGCGTGCGGTGAGATCTTCTCAAAGCCACCGACCGAGTTCGAGTTCGACGTGAGGAAGATCATGACCTCGCCGCTGAACGTGCCCTCGTCATGTTCGAGCTCGATATACGTCGGCTTGATGAGTGGAAGCTTCTCCATCCCTTTGACGTAATAGGCGAGCTGACCGAGCGCCGTCTTCAGTTTCGACGGGACCTCGTACGACAGCTCCGTCATGATGCCTCCGCCAGCGATATTGATGAAGTAATGGATGTCGCCTTTCTCCCCTTCAATCTCACCGAGGTCGACCGGCATCTCGAAACCGTCACAGATGACGTCGAGGGCACCGACGACGTTGAGCGGGATTCGCATCGCCCGGGCGAAGTCGTTCGTCGTTCCGACCGGGATGAGTCCGATTGTCGGACGCGTGTCGAGCGGGGCGAGTCCCGAGATGACCTCGTTCAGCGTCCCGTCCCCACCGGCCGCGATAATCAAGTCGAACTCGGCCTCTGCGGCCCGAACGGCCTCGAGCGTCGCGTCGCCAATCGCTTTCGTCGCGTACGTCGACGTCTCATAACCCGCATCCTCGAGGCGGTTCAAAATGTACGGGAGTTCCCGTTTGATCACTTCTTTTCCAGATGTCGGGTTATAGATGACCCGTGCGCGTTTTCGTTGCATAATGTTCTCTCCCCATGCTCAAGTCGAGCGAAAAGCGAGACACAAGTGCCTCGCCGCTTGTTTAGCGTTTGGCAATCTCTTCGTGGAACAAGCCATCGAGGAGTGCCGGGTTCGCCATCCCTTTCGTCTGCTTCATGATCTGCCCGATGATAAAGCCTTTGGCACGGTCTTTCCCGTTCTTAAAGTCTTCAATCATCTGCGGATGCGCTTCGAACAAGTCGAGGATGTAACCGCGGAGCAAGTTCTCGTCCGAGATTTGGGCGAGACCGTTCGCTTCGACGTACGCCTTCGGCTCGGCGCCTTCTTCGATCATGGCTGTGAACACGCGTTTGGCGATCTTCGAAGAAATTGTACCTTCTCCAATCAAACGAATCAACTCCGCAAGCGAGCTCGGCGTCAATTTCATCGTCTCGATCGTATCGTCCGATTTGTTCAAGTGACCGAGCACTTCACCCATGAGCCAGTTCGCGGCCGCTTTCGGTTCGGCACCGGCCGCAGTCGTCGCTTCGAAGAAGTCCGAGAACTCCCGCGTCGACGTGAGCGCCTTGGCGTCATAAGCCGACAGGCCGTAGTTGTTCATATAACGTTCGCGACGTGCGACCGGAAGTTCCGGAAGCGTGGCGCGGATGCGTTCTTTCCATTCCTCATCGATCTCGAGACGGACGAGGTCCGGCTCTGGGAAGTAGCGGTAATCGGCCGCCCCTTCTTTGACACGCATGAGGATCGTCTTCTTCGCCGCCTCATCAAAACGGAGCGTCTCTTGACGCATGACGCCGCCCGTGATGAGGAGTTTGCGGTGACGCTCTTCCTCATACTCGAGCGCCTTCAAGACGTTCGAGAACGAGTTCAAGTTTTTGAGCTCCGTCTTCGTGCCGAACGGCTCTTGACCGAACGGACGGACCGAGATGTTACAGTCGCAACGAAGCGACCCTTCTTCCATCTTGACGTCCGAGACGCCCGCGAACGAGAGCACTTCTTTCAAGCGCTCGAGGTAGGCGACGGCGTCTTTCGGTGAGCGCATGTCAGCCTCACTGACGATCTCGATGAGGGGTGACCCGGTCCGGTTGAAGTCGACGACCGAGTGTTTCTCGCCCGTGTGGTTCATCTTCCCGGCATCTTCCTCGAGATGGACGCGTTCGATGCGGAACCGTTTCATCTCACCATCGACTTCAACGTCGACATGGCCGTTGAAACCGATCGGCTGGTCGAACTGCGAGATTTGATACGCTTTCGGCGTATCTGGATAGAAGTAGTTCTTCCGGTCGAATTTCGTATCGGTCGCGATTTCGCAGTTGAGTGCCATCGCGGCCTTGATGGCGAGATTGACCGCCTCTTCGTTCAATTTAGGCAAGACGCCCGGGTGTCCGAGACAAATCGGACACGTCTGTGTATTCGTTTCGGCACCGTATGTGCGCGAGCAGCCACACCAAATCTTCGACTTCGTGCTCAGCTCGGCGTGCACCTCGATCCCGATGATCGTTTCAAAGTTCATCGTACGTCCTCCTTAGAGCTGTGGCATCTTGAAACCGCCGTTTGCTTGTTCAAAAGCATGGGCCACGCGGTAGAGTGTTGGTTCACTGAAATGGTTCCCGATGATCTGTAAACCGACCGGGAGGCCTTCTGACAAGCCAGCCGGTACCGAGATGGCCGGGATGCCCGCCAAGTTGACCGGAATCGTCATGATATCGTTGGCATACATCGTGAGCGGATCTTCGAGCTGGTCACCGAGTTTGAACGCGACCGTCGGCGCAGTCGGTCCGATAATTGCATCGTAGTCGGCGAATACGTTCGCGAAGTCTTGCTTCATGAGCGTGCGGACCTGTTGCGATTTCTTATAGAACGCATCGTAATAACCCGAGCTGAGTGCGTACGTCCCGAGCATGATGCGGCGTTTCACTTCTTCCCCGAAACCTTGTTCGCGCGAATACGTGAACACTTCTTCGAGCGCATCGGCCTCGGCGCGGCGCCCGTAACGGATGCCGTCAAACCGGGCGAGGTTCGAAGATGCTTCTGATGACGCGAGCAAGTAGTACGTCGGGAGCGCATATTTCACCGTCGGGAGCGAGACCGTCTCGACCGTCGCACCGAGCGACTTGAGCGTCTCGACCGCTTGTTCAATCTGTTTACGGACACCTTCTGACACGCCTTCGGCCATGAACTCTTTTGGAAGTGCGAGCTTCATACCTTTGATATCGCCGTGAAGTGATTTCGTGTAATCCGGTACGTCGACCGTCGCTGACGTCGAGTCCATGTCGCAATGACCGGCAATCGCGTTCAACAAGTAGGCGTTATCTTCGACCGTACGTGTGAGCGGACCGATTTGGTCGAGCGACGAGGCGAATGCGACGAGACCGTAACGTGAAACAAGACCGTACGTCGGTTTCATCCCGACGACGCCACAATAGGCCGCCGGCTGACGAATCGAGCCACCCGTATCCGAGCCGAGGCTGAACAAGACTTGACCGGCCGCGACCGTTGCCGCTGAACCGCCTGACGAACCGCCTGGTACGCGGTCTGTGTCCCACGGGTTGCGGACGACTTTGAACGCCGAGTTCTCGTTCGATGAACCCATCGCGAACTCGTCCATGTTGAGTTTCCCGATTGTGACGGCACCGGCATCATGGAGACGCTCGACGACCGTCGCGTCATGGGCCGGGACAAAGTTCTCGAGGAACTTCGAGGCACACGTCGTGCGTGTCCCTTTCGTGACGATGTTGTCTTTGACGCCAATCGGCAAACCGAAGAGCGGGTTGTCCGATGTCTTGGCGAGCTCGTCCATCCGTTTCGCTTGTTCGAACGCGTCTTCGTTGAGCGTCAAGAAGGCACCGACTTTCTCGTCGGTCGCCTCGATGCGGTCAAATGATTCTTTGACGAGGTCGGATACCGTGACTTCGCCTTCTTTTATAAGCGTATGCAGCTTGGCTACACCGTGATCAAATAAACTCATGAAGGGCCTCCTTATTCAAAGACCGCTGGGACACGGACTTGGCCGTTCTCCCAATCAGGTGCCATCCGTTCGACTTCCTCGCGTGGAAGTGAAGGACGAACCTCGTCTTTGCGTAGTACGTTTTTCAAATCTAGGGCATGGGTCGTCGGGATGACGCCCGTCGTATCGAGTTCATCGAGTTGCTCGGCGAACTCGAGGATTTTTGTCAATTGCTCCGTGAAGTGCGTCACTTCATCTTCTGTGATCGCAAGTCGGGCGAGTCCGGCGACGTGCCGAACTTCAGCTTCTGTGATTCGAGCCAAAGGTTCCACCTCCAACAGTTTTCAATACATCGTCCATTATCATACCACTTTTTTATAAGACAAAAAAGAAAATCCCATCTCACCAATCTTGATGTCTTTTTTGAAAAGTTAGGGAATGTCCCTGTAATATTGACTCGTTTCCAAAAACGCCTATTCGGTCCGTCCCTCAATCTCATTATGCTTAGAAAGAAGCATTCTTTTTTTCGAGGAGGATCCCTATGTCAATCCGTAACAAACTGATCGTCGCCTTCACCGTCTTGCTCGTGTTGTTGCTCGGGGTGAGCGGCTACTCATTCTATGCGCTGAACGCGTCCAAGGCCACCCAGCAAGATATGAACGTCTCGTGGGTGCCGGGGATGGACCAAATTCATCAAGTCGATAAACAGTTGCTTGAGATTCGCCAACAGATGATGCGCCACGCCTTGGTCGAAGACGAGGTGACGAAGCAAAATGTCGAAACGAACCTCGACACGGGCATCACGATTCTCGAGCAACAGATGAGCGGTTATGAGTCGACCATCATCACGAAAGCCGACCAGGAGCTGTTCGATCAAGCGACGGACCAATGGACGACATTTAAAACGAATATCGAAGAGCTCGTCCGCATTTCGAACACGGACGGTCAAGCCGTAGCCGATGCCTATATCCGGGACACGGCGACACCGGCCGCCGACGCCCTCTCGAACACGCTCGGTCTGCTCGTCAACTTGAACCGCGACGCGATTCGGTCTGACACGGAATCCGGTGCGGCGCTGTTCGAACAAGTCCAGTTCACACTCATGGTCATCATGGCCGCGGCTGTCGTGTTCACAGTATTGATGATGGTATTCATCTTCCGTTCGATCTTCGAACCGCTCAACGAGTTCAAACTGAAGATGCGCGAACTCGCCACGAGTCAAGGCGATTTGACGACCGCCATCCCGGTGAAGCGACGCGACGAGTTCTCGGGACTCGCCCGCGACTTCAACCAATTTCTCGCCAACCTCCGTCAACTGATTCTCCAAGTGAACGGTGTGTCACGCGGGGTGACCGAACAGTCCACACATATGTACGACGAATTGAAAGCGCTTGATACGTATATGACGACGACCGCCGCGACGACCGAGGACTTGACAGCCGGCATGCAACAGACGGCCGCGAGTGCCCAAGAGATGAACGCGTCGGCCTCCGACATGGAACGGACGCTCCACCATATCGTGACGATGGCCGCCGAGCGAAAAGCCGAGGCCGCACAAGTCGATGCCCGTGCCGTCGCCCTGCGTGACCATGCCGTCGAGGCGAAAGCGTCCGCACTCAGTGTCCTGTCATCGACACGTGTCAATTTAGAGAAAGCGATGCAGGACGCCAAAGCCGTCCGGGAAATCGCGACACTCACGAATGACATCCTCGACATCGCCGCCCAGACGAATCTCCTGTCCTTGAACGCCTCGATCGAAGCCGCTCGGGCCGGTGAAGCGGGACGCGGGTTCGCCGTCGTCGCCGATGAGATTCGAAAACTGGCGGAGACGAGCCGGACGACCGTCGAACGGATTCAAGCCATCTCGACGACCGTGCTCCACTCCGTCGACCATTTAAATGACACGTCGAGCGAGATGCTCGGTTTCCTCGATACGAACGTGTTGAAAGACTATGATCAGCTTGAGGAAGCGGCCGAGCATTACAGTGAGGACGCCGGCCGATTCGAGACGACCGCATCAGAATTCGCCGATGCCGCCGTCGAACTCGAACAGTTGACGTCGAACATGATCGGGGTCATCCAAGATGTCGCCGTCACGGTCAACAACGGGGCGCTCGGCACACAAGAAATCGCCGAGAAAGTGACGATGTCCGTCGACCGGTTCAGCGAGTTGAACCGGGCCACCGAGATGTCCCAACAAAAAATGGATGAGTTGAACGAGTTGATCGCTCAATTCAAAGTATGAAAAAAAGGAAGCGTCCTCGCGTGAGGATGCTTCCTTTTGATTAGGCGGCTGCTTCCCTCAATTCTTTTTTCCGCTCCAATTCGAAGCGCTTCGTCTCGGCGACGACGACACCCGACAAGAACAAGAGACCAATCAAGTTCGGGATTGCCATCAGTCCGTTGAAGACGTCCGAAATGGCCCAAATCAGATTCAAGTTCGTCGTCATCGCACCAAGTCCAGCGACGAGGATATACATCATCCGATACGGAACGATCGCTTTCTCCCCGAGCAGATAATAGACCGACCGTTCGCCGTAATAACACCAGCCGATGACCGTCGAGAAAGCGAAGAAGACGAGCGAGATCGTGACGATGAGTTCCCCAATCGGGCCGAGGAAGTAAGCGAACGACGCTTGCGTCAACTCGATGCCCTGGAGCCCGCCCGTATATTGACCGCTCATGACGATCGTCAATCCGGTGATCGAACAGACGATGAGCGTATCGATCAATACTTGCGTCATCGAGACGAGCGCTTGCCGTCCCGGGAAATCGGTCTTCGCGGCAGCAGCTGCGATCGGTGCCGAACCGAGACCCGCCTCGTTCGAGAACACGCCTCGGGCAACCCCGTAACGAATGGCCGCACCGAGCGCCCCGCCGCCGATGGCCTCCGCACTGAACGTGCTCGAGAAGATGGTCGCGAACGCCGATGGGATCAACTCGTAATTGGTGACGAGAATGACGAGACCGCCTCCGACGTATGCGAAGATCATGACCGGTACAAAAATGCCGACGACTTTCCCGATCGATTTGACGCCACCGAGAATGACGAACGCCGTCAAGACCATCATGCCGATTCCCGTCGCGATCATCGGTACCCCGAACGACGTGTTCAAGGCAAGACTGATCGAGTTCGTCTGGACGCCGTTGCCGATCCCGAACGCAGCGATTGACGCGAACAAGGCGAACGTCATTCCGAGCCACCGTTTTTTCAACCCGTGCTCCAAATAGTACATCGGTCCGCCGGCGATTTCTCCCCGCTCATCGACGACGCGATATTTGACGGCAAGGATCGCTTCGGCGTATTTTGTCGCCATCCCGATAAAACCAGAGAGCCACATCCAGACGATGGCCCCCGGACCCCCGAGGACGACCGCCGTCGCGACACCGACCATGTTGCCGGTCCCGACCGTGGCCGCGAGCGCCGTCATGAGTGCTTGGAAATGTGAGATATCCCCGCGCTGCCGTTTCTGTTTCGCGACCTCTGCGTCCGTCTGCTGTTTCGGGATGAACGCTTCTTTCAAACCGACACCGAGACGTGTCACTTGGATAAATCCGAGCCGGAACGTCAAGTAAATCCCGGTCCCGATCAATAAAATCAACAAATGTGGTCCCCAGACGAGATTCGATAGACTCGTCAAGACCGCTTCAAATTGCTCCATGCTAGTTATGCCCCCTATGTATTTCTTGAATTCACTGTTCCTTCATATTTTTCAGAACATTCTCAACTTCGTCAAGTTGACGGGGCATGAAACCGAGACGTTGCCGTGTAATATTTTTGTAATATACCTCTCTGACGCTTTGAATGACCTTGATTCTAAATTTAGTATTTGAAATAAATTTGTAATGAGAAACTATAAACAAAAACGGCCTCCCCTCAAGGAAGCCGTCGCCATTTATTATGTGAGCGCCGCGACGACTTCGTCGACGTGCCCATTCACTTTCACACTGCGCCATTCCTGTTCGATATAACCGTCCTCATTGATGAGGAACGTCGAGCGGACGATGCCGTAGTACTCTTTCCCGTAGTTCTTCTTCAACTGCCAGACGCCATATAACTCCGACACCTCATGCGTGTCGTCGACGAGCAAATCGAACGGAAGCTCGTGTTTGGCGATAAAGTTTTGGTGCTTCTTCTGGCTATCGGCCGAGATGCCGAGGACGACGGCCCCGTTCAATCTTGGTGTCGCGTCACGGAAATCACACGCCTCGGTCGTGCAGCCCGGCGTCGCGTCCTTCGGGTAGAAATAAAGGACGACTTTCTGACCACGATAGTCCTCGAGCGAGATCATGTCCCCGTTTTGGTTCGGTAATGTGAATGTCGGTGCTAACATATTGTTTCCTCCTTATCCGAACGACGGGTCGACGAGGTTCTCGTCATAACCGTCAATCGCTTGTTCTAATTTTTGTTTGAGTGGTTCGAGCACTTCGAGATACTCGACCGGGTCTTCTGTCGCGGCCGCTTTTTGGAGCTCCGCCTCATTGTCGGTATACCACGTCCGGTACGCCTCGAAATAGTCGGTCATCGTGTCTTGATTCTCTGGTACGGTGAGTGTCTCAGACATGAGCAAGAAGACGTTATTGTCGGCTTCGAGCGCCATATAGTCGGTTTGGGCGTTCACTCGGTCGTAAATCGGACCGGCCTCATCTTCCGGCACGTCGGCGAGACGGGCGTTCGCTTCCGGATTCACCCCGTACTCGTTCGCCTCGATGCCCGTCAGCATGACTCCGACTTCTCCGATCACGTCGGCCGGGAGCAAGGCCGGTGTGACGACGAGCTTCCACTCATCCTCTTCTTTAATGGCGACTTTCGAGAGCCGGTTCGGCAGTTCATTGCCGTCCGCGTCTTCCATCTCGTGGACGATGAAGGCGACGTCCCCGTCCTCGTTCACCCAACTCTCGTACATATCGCCTGGTGTGAGCTCGCGCGTCTTCGCGCCTGTCGCCGGGATGGCGGTCAACTCGCCCGCATAATCGATTGCTTTAAGCGCGGCCGCATCCCCGTCTTCGAGTGCTTGTTGATACGACGCATACACCGTCTCAACCGCTTCCGGGAGCGGCGCTTTCGTCTCTTCGGTCGTCTCCTCGACCGGCGCCTCTTCTCCCGTGCCGCACCCCGCAAGCAGGGCGGTGAGGGCGAGTGGCAATATCCACTGTTTCATCGAATCATTCCCTTCACAAGACGTCCTGTACCCCCATCCTACCACGACTCGATTTCGAGCGAAAACGACAAGCTTTTTTGGAAAATTGTTTCACTAGGATTTCACCAAGATTTTCGATACAATACAGACGTAAGCGCTTAACTGCTTGATCACTTTTTAAGGGGGAACGAGAATGATTCCATACAAACATGAACCATTCACAGACTTTACAAACAAAGAGAACGCCGCAGCCATCCAAGCGGCAATCGAGAAAGTGAACGGTGAGCTCGGGAAAGACTATCCGCTCGTAATCGGTGGGGAAAAAGTTACGACGGAAAGCAAAATCACGTCTTACAACCCAGCTAACAAAGAAGAAGTCATCGGACACGTCTCGAAAGCGAACCAAGAGCTCGCGGAGCGTGCGATGCAAGAAGCGCTCACTGCGTTCGACTCATGGCGTCACGTCGACCCGGCCGTCCGTGCCGACGTCTTGTTCAAAGCGGCGAACATCGTCCGCAAGCGCAAGCACGAGTTCTCGGCCTACCTCGTCAAAGAGGCAGGCAAGCCGTGGAACGAAGCAGACGCGGATACAGCGGAAGCGATCGACTTCATGGAGTACTACGCACGTCAAATGCTCGAACTCAAACCAGGTAAAAAAGTCGAGAGCCGTCCGGGCGAATACAACCGCTATGACTACATCCCACTCGGGGTCGGGATCGTCATCAGCCCTTGGAACTTCCCGTTCGCGATCATGGCAGGGACGGCCGTCGCGGCCATCGTCGCCGGTAACACGATCCTCTTGAAACCAGCTTCGACGACACCGATCGTCGCTGCGAAATTCGTCGAGGTCATGGAAGAAGCAGGCTTGCCGAAAGGTGTCCTCAACTTCATCCCGGGACCAGGCGCTGAAGTCGGTGACTACCTCGTCGACCATCCGAAGACACGCTTCATCAGCTTCACAGGTTCACGTGACGTGGGCTTGCGCATCAACGAGCGCGCCTCGAAATTGAACGACGGCCAAATCTGGCTCAAACGTGTCATCGCTGAGATGGGCGGAAAAGACACGATCGTCGTCGACGAATCAGCGGACCTCGAACTCGCGGCCCAATCGATCGTCAAATCGGCATTCGGTTTCTCAGGTCAAAAATGTTCGGCTTGTTCACGTGCCGTCATCGTCGACAGCGTGTATGACACGGTGCTCGATCGCGTCGTCGAATTGACTAACGAACTCTCGGTCGGCAACACGGAGCAGAACGAACACTTCATGGGACCGGTCATCGATGCGGCCGCGTTCAAGAAGATCACGTCATACTTCGACGTCGCCAAAGAAGAAGGCAAGATCGTCGCCGGCGGAAAAGCTGACGACTCGACAGGCTACTTCGTCGAGCCGACGGTCGTCGCCGACGTCGCACCGAAAGCACGTCTCATGCAAGAAGAGATCTTTGGACCGATCGTCGCCTTCACGAAAGCGAAAGATTTCAAAGAAGCGATCGACATCGCCAACAACACGGAATACGGCTTGACGGGTGCCGTCCTCACGCGTGACCGCTCGAACCAAGAGTACGCGCGTCAGAACTTCCACGTCGGGAACTTGTATTTCAACCGTGGCTGTACAGGCGCCATCGTCGGCTATCAGCCGTTCGGCGGGTTCAACATGTCAGGCACAGACTCAAAAGCAGGCGGACCGGATTATATCCAACTCCACATGCAAGCAAAAACGACGTCTGAGACGTTTTAATCCATCAGCCCGGCTCATTTGAGCCGGGCTGTTCACCACATAAAGGAGCGCCGACGCAACCGTCAGCGCTCCTTTTGTCATGCCCTCACCCGAGCGCTACATCTAAAATCATCATGATCGTGAAGCCGAGCATCAATGCCATCGATGCCATATCTTTATGCCCGTTCTCTTGCGACCCAGGGATGACCTCTTCGACGACGACGAAAATCATCGCCCCGGCGGCAAAGCTGAGCGCGAACGGCAACAGCGGCTCCATTACGAGCACGGCCCAGACACCGACCAAGGCAGCCGCCGGTTCGACCATGCCCGATAACTGACCGTAGAAAAAACTTCGGCGCCGGGAGAGGCCGTCTCGTCTGAGCGGGAGCGACACGGCGGCACCTTCCGGAAAGTTTTGAATGCCGATGCCGATGGCCAAGGCGATGGCACCCGTCAGCGAAGCGGACGGGAAATCGGCCGCGACCGCCCCGAAGGCGACGCCGACGGCCAGTCCTTCCGGGATGTTGTGCAGCGTGATCGCCAAGACGAGCAACGTGCTCCGCTTTCGTTTTTGCGGGCGGATACCTTCCGCGTCCTCAATCGGAGATGTGGGATGCACGTGCGGGATCAGTTTGTCGACGACCGCCAAAAACAGACCGCCCGCTAAAAAGCCGACGGTCGCCGGCAACCAAGCCGGCATCGCGTCTTGCTCCGCCATCTCGATGGCTGGCGCAAGGAGTGACCAAAAACTAGCGGCGATCATGACCCCGCCGGCAAACCCGAGCATACTGTCCATCAACCGCGCGTTGATCGACTTCGTCATAAAGACGATGGCCGCCCCGAGCGCGGTCATCCCCCACGTGAACATCGTCCCGAGCAGTGCCTGCATGGCCGGGCTCAGTTGAGCCACCCATTCCCACATCACCGTCGCCCCCTTTTCACCTTATTCTTTTCCCGGGACACACGCGTTGCTAACGACAAAAAAAGAGGAGAGCCGGTTCGCTCTCCTCCATCCTATTAAAACGAGCGCATCAAGTTCGCCATCTCGATGGCCGCCGTTGCCGCTTCCCAGCCTTTGTTCCCGGCTTTCGTGCCGGCGCGCTCGATGGCCTGCTCGATCGTCTCGGTCGTCAAGACGCCGAAGATGACCGGTACTTCTGACTGATAACTCGCTTGGGCGACACCTTTTGCCGCTTCGCTGCAGACGTAATCGAAGTGCGGCGTCGCGCCGCGGATGACCGCCCCGAGCGTGATGACGGCATCATACTTCTTGCTCATCGCCATCTTTTTGGCGACGAGCGGGAGTTCGAACGCGCCCGGGACGAACGCGATCTCGACGTCGTCTTGTTCGACGCCGTGGCGCTTGAGCGCGTCTTTCGCGCCGTCCAGTAAGCGCATCGTGATGAGATCATTGAACCGTCCGACGACGATTCCGACTTTCAAGCCTTTTCCAACTAAGTTTCCTTCAAATGTATGCATCATGATTCTTCTCCTCCAAAGTGGTTCATTTTTTGTTGTTTCGTCATTCGGTACTTCTCGTTCGCCGCATGGGCGCCGACGATAATCGGGACACGTTCGATGACCGTGATCCCGCACGCTTCCAAGGCGTCGACTTTTTCCGGGTTGTTCGTCATGAGCCGGACTTTCGTGATCCCGAGGTCACGAAGCATCGCCGCGCTGACCCGGTAATCGCGTAAATCGGCGTGCAGACCGAGCGCGACGTTCGCCTCGACCGTATCAAGCCCTTGTTCTTGTAGTTCATACGCCTTCAACTTGTTGAGCAGACCGATGCCCCGCCCTTCTTGTCTCATATACAAGATGACACCACCTTCGGCTTCGACTTTCTCCATCGCTGTATCGAGTTGTGGCCCGCAGTCGCAACGATATGAGCCGAACACGTCGCCGGTCAGACACTCGGAATGGATACGGACGAGCGGTGCGTGTTCGAGCTCACCTTTTAGGAGTGCGACGTGTTCTTCCCGGTCGAGGACGTTCCGATACCCGATCAATCGGAAGTCCCCTTTCACCGAGGGGAGCGAGACGTCCGCCTCTCGACTGACGAGGTCCGTCTCCATATAGCGGACGAGCGCCTCGATCGTGATGAACTTTAAACCATGCGCTTCCGCGACGCGTTCAAGGTCCGGCACCCGGGCCATCTCGCCGTCCGGGCGGATGATTTCACAGATGACGGCGACCGGTTCACTTCCGGCGAGGCGCGCCAAGTCGACCGACGCTTCTGTATGTCCGCGTCGTACCGAGACGCCTCCTTTTTTGGCGATGAGCGGGAAAATATGTCCCGGACGTTGGAAATCAGCCGGACGGGCGTTGATGTTCGCGAGTTCGCGAACCGTATGGGCCCGTTCGCTCGCCGAGATGCCCGTCGTCGAATCGACGTGATCGACGCTGACCGTGAACGCCGTCCCGTGTGGATCGGTGCTGTTTGCGACCATTGGCTGCAAATCGAGTCGAACGGCCACTTCTTCGGCCAGGGAGGCGCAGACGAGCCCTTTCCCTTCCGTGATGAGGAAGTTCATCGTCTCTGCGGTCATTTTATCCGCGAGCACGACGAAGTCTCCTTCGTTCTCACGGTCCTCATCGTCGACGACGATAATCGGTCGTCCCATCTTCAAATCTTCGACTGCTTCTTCAATCGTGTGGAACATTACCATCCCGCCTTTCCATACCCTTGCGACGCCAGAGATTCAAGCGTCATCGGTTTTTGACTTGCGAGTTTTTCCATATATTTAGCCAACATGTCACATTCCAAATTGACCGCGTCTCCTGCCTGTTTCATCCCGAGTACCGTCTCACTGTACGTATGCGGGATGAGCGACAACGTGAACCCGCGTTCGGTGACATCAAATACCGTCAAGCTCGTCCCGTCGACCGAAATCGAACCTTTTGGGACGATATAGCGGAGGAGCGACGGCTCACAGCTGATGTCGACATAGACGGCGTTCGCGAGCGCCCGTTTTTTCACGATGCGCCCGACCCCGTCGACGTGACCCGAGACGAAATGGCCGCCGAAGCGTCCGTTCGCGGGCATGGCCCGCTCCAAGTTGACGTTCGTGCCGGGGCGGACCCTGTCGAGACTCGACGCTTTGAGCGTCTCCGGCATGACATCGACCGAGAAACTGTCACGGTCGAACGTCGTCACCGTGAGACAGATGCCGTTGACGGAGATGCTGTCACCGAGCTTCACGTCCTCGAGGACGACCTTCCCGCTCAGCGTGAGCCGAAGTGACGGACCGTTCCGTTTCACTGCCTTGACACTGCCAATCTCTTCAACGATTCCCGTGAACATCGGACTCCTCCTTTCGCATGATCAGTTTGATGTCGGTGCCGACCGTCTCGACCGATTGAACCTCATACCGTTCGACCGCATCGAGCGGCCCATCATGATGCGAACGGTAAAAACCGCCCTTGCCGCCGAATACGCGTGGCGACTGGTACATGACCCACTCGTCGACGAACTGTCCGTCCAAGAGTGAAGTGACGAGTGTCGCTCCCGCTTCGACGAGCAGGCGGCCGATGCCGCGTGCGTAGACGTCTTGCAGGACAGCTTCGAGCGATGTGTAGTCGGCGATTTCGACGCCATTCGCTGTCAGCGCGTCACGTTTTGTTTGGTCGTCCGAAGTCGTGTACAGAAGCACCGGTACGTCGGTCGCCGTCCGGACGAGCTGACTCGAGAGCGGCGTACGCAACTCACGGTCGAGCACGATTCGGAGCGGTTGTGTCGTCTCACGGTCGAGCCGGACGGTGAGTGCCGGATCGTCGGCGAGGACGGTGCCGACGCCGGTCAAGATCGCGTCGACCGTCGCCCGCAATTCATGGACGTCCCGTCTCGCTGCTGTCCCGGTCACCCACTTGCTGTCACCAGTATCGAGGGCGACTTTGCCGTCGAGGCTCGTCGCCGTCTTCAAGATGACATAAGGCCGCTTCGTCTCGAGTGAACGCAAGAACGCCGTATTGAGCGCCCGCGCCTCACGCTCGAGTAGCCCGACCTCGACGTCAATCCCGGCCGCTTTCAACCGGGCGATGCCGCGCCCTGCGACGAGCGGATTCGGGTCTTCCATCGCGATGACGGCACGCTTGATCCCGGACTCGACGAGCAGATCGGCACACGGCGGCGTCTTGCCATGATGCGAGCAAGGTTCTAGCGTGACGTAAATCGTCGCACCGTACGCGGCAGCGCCGGCCATGCGGATGGCGTGCACCTCGGCGTGCGCTTCCCCTGCCTTCAAGTGAGCGCCGAACCCGACGACCCGGCCGTCCTTGACGACGACGGCGCCGACACGCGGGTTGATGCCGGTCGATGAGGCGAACTTGGCCAATTGGATGGCTTGTTGCATGTACTGATTCATAATCTCCCTCCTTGTTTCGCACAAACAAAAAGACCTCAAGGAATGATCCTCAAGGTCTCGGTGGGAGGTGTCGGTCGTCATTTGGGCAAGCCAAATAAGCGTTTTCTTTACAGAAAAACGTACGACGAACTACAGGTCGCGTGGACCTGTTCTGTTTCCTTCTCCCATCCAGACTATACTGTCGGCTCTAGAATCGCACTAGATCCACCGTTCGCACACGTGCGCCCGGGTCACGGACTTGAGGCTCGCGCCTATCACCGCCGGTTGGGACTTTCACCCGACCCCGAAGGAATATTTGTTTGTACGCTTCCACTTTAGCGCAAAAATAAATCGATGGCAAAACGAAATGCGCAAAAAGGCGCCGCTCGTTTGAGCAGCGCCTTCAGAATCATGCCAAGAATAGGACGACGAGGAGACCGACGATCCAGCAATAGAACGAGAAATATTTGAGTTCGCCTTTTGCCATGATGTGTTGGAACCATTTGAGCGAGATGGCCGTGAGCGCATACGAGGCGATGAACGCCAAGATGAGCGGTCCGAACAGTTCACGCGTTTCCGGATTCGTGAACAGCGCCGGTCCATCTAAAATCATCGTCCCGAGACTGACCGGGATGAATAAGAAGAACGAGAAGCGGAGGGCCGACTCTTGCTTGATGCCGAGGAGCATCGCCATGACGATTGTGGCGCCGGAGCGGCTGATCCCTGGAATGAGTGCGACCGCTTGAGCAAGTCCAATCAAAATCGCGTCGCGGAGCGTGATGCCGCCGTCGCCTTTGTTCCCGCGCATGTTGCGGATGAACCAGAGCGCAAGCCCGGTCAAGATGAGCGTGTAACCGACCGTGGCGACTCCACCGAGCGTCTCCCCGATCCAATCACCGAACAAGACACCGAGCAAACCAGCCGGGACGGTCGCGACGAGCAAGAGCCCGATGAACTTAACATCAATCATCGTCTCGTCGCTGCGATCTTTCTTAAATAAGAACGTCCACAGACTGACGACGAGACGGACGACGTCTTTCCGATAAATCGTCAAGACGGCGAGCAGCGAGGCAAAGTTCACGAATATCTCGAACGAGAGTCCCGGCAGTTCGATATCGAACAGCTCTTGGAAGATGACCAAGTGACCGCTTGACGAAATCGGGATCGGCTCCGTGAAGCCTTGAATCAAACCGAGCAGTAAGTAGAACAACCATATTGTCATATCGTAATATCCTCTTTTCTTTTTTACATCAATTCCATTATTTTAGCAGACCGTCTGTTTCACTGACCAGCCTTTCAAAAAAAATTCGTTATTTTCAAAACTTTCATTGATTAGTCTGAAAATTAAATTTATTATAGAAGAGTACTCAACTGGTGCAACGGTGATGACCCCATTGGCCAGTTGGGTACTTTTTCGTACAGAATATGACATTTACGCCATCATAAAACTTTTTGTTTACAATTGAACCCATTTAATATTAAATTTGTAATAGAACTGTTACCATTTTTTCAAAGTGTAACCAGGGCTTTAGACCTATCGGTTCATAAAATCGGTTTAAAAAAACTTGAAGAATGCACTTATAAATTGTAAAAACTGGCCGATAGTATGATTGTAGAAGCAACTTCGTCATCTTTGTCGGTTCAGATATGAGTCCATGGAAGGAGGAACCATCATTGAGTCAAACGCTATCCACTAAATCCCACCACTTGTCCACCGAGCAGCAGAGGATGATTCACTGTATCCGTCTACTCGGCGACTTGCTGAAGGAACGTCCACGTCGCTCTGTGTATCGTCGCTTCGCGATGGAACAAAGCTGGCCATCTCCCGAGTCGATTATCCGACAGTTCGGGTCATGGGCCGAGGCGCTCGCCATCGCCGGCTACGAATGGCATGGAGAGGCGACCGTCGACCTCCCAGATAAAATGCCGAAGTACACGCGCGAAGATATCATCGAGACGCTCGCCCTCTACTCGCGCGACATGGGATCGATCATCACACTCAAAAAATATCAGGAATGGCGCAAGCTTCATCCGAAAGCACCGAGCCATTACCATATCGTCAAGACGTTCGGCTCGTGGCATGACGCCTGTGCCGAGGCCGGACTTGAAGCGAGTGTGACCTATTCCAAATCCGAGCTCTCGAACGCACTCCGTGAAGCGATTCACGAGATGGGCTTCTCTCTTTCCTTCGAGGCGTATCGCGAATGGGCAAAACGGAACAACAAACCATCCACGAAAGCCATCCTTCATCGTTACGGCTCGTGGTCGGCTGCGATTCACGCGGTCGAGTCAGAAATCTTCAATCAGAAATTATAATCTTTCATTCATAAGGAGGACGCCGGGTATCCGGTGTCCTCCTTTATTTTGTAGGTGTACCGTTGTCGCTCGTCCTTTCGGCGCCCACGCTTTCTGCAGGCAATCCCGGAGCCGCATCGCTTACGCTGCTGGGTCTCCGTCGGATTGCTGTCCTGCAAGAGTCGGGGCGCCGAGGGACGAGCGAATCGAATTCGATTTAATATTCGTTCAACGGCGCCTAGGCCGGTGCCCGAACTCCTAGGGGAGAGCGATGTAAGGATGACCCCGTAAAGCGCGGCACGCGCTGCGGAGGCATCCGCATCGCCCCAGGAACGGAGGGCATCGGCCCAAGCATCGTTCATGTTGATCAGACAAAAAAGGAGAACACCGATGAGCCTGTGTTCTCCTTCATCATTGAATCCGTTCCGTCGACGTGTCGCGGTAATGGGCGACCCGGTCCCGTCCATTGAATTTCGCACCGACGTACATGGCCCGGTCGGCGTGGCGGAGCAATGTATCGAGATCCTCGTACTCGTGGATCGTCTCGATGCCGATGCTCGCCGTCACCTGGACGCGAATCCCTTCCGAGCCGAACGGATGGTTGCGGAGCGCTTGGCGAATCTTCTCCCCCGTCACGATGGCAGCAGCCTCATCCATGCGTGGGAAGACGAAAACGAACTCTTCGCCGCCGTAACGCGTGACGAGATCCCCGCTTCGGATGAGACGCGTGAACAACGTCCCAGCCTCGATCAACACCTCATCGCCGAACGCGTGACCGTACGTGTCGTTGATCGCCTTGAAATGATCGAGGTCGACCAAGAACACCGACAACGGATACGATGCGACATCGTTCAACCGCTCTTTCGTCCACCGCTTGAGCGCCCGCTGGTTCGGGAGTCCCGTCATCGGATCGGTCAAACTTTCATGTTGGAGACGGTTCCGTTCGTCGATCCGTTCGAGCGACCAGGACAGTGTCTTCAACAGGCGATGGAGCTCGACGGCAATCGCCCCGTCGTAAGCCCCGTTCGCCGTCGTCGAGATCATACAGCTGACCGCGTTCGTCGTGCTCGACACCGGTTGGATGACGAGTGCCGAATGATGGAGCTCGGTTTGATGTGCCTGCAGGTCGGGATGCCACTCATGAAGCGAATCATACACAAAGTATGGTTCTTCCGCGTCGCGGTGCCGTTCGAGTGTGTAGGCGTCGGCGACGGGGGTGGACGTACGGCCGCTGATATCATAAAACGTCCGGTGCCCGTCCCGATTGACTTGGAGCCAGCCGCGCTCGAGCTCGACGACTTCCCGGAGCCCGTTCCAAAACTTCTCGATGAGCAGTTGCTCGTTGTCGACGCGGTACAGTTGCTCTTTCAACCGTTCGACTTGATCGATCTTCGACTGCGTCTCTTCGGTCTCCGTCGCTTTCGATAATCCCATCTTGAGGAGCGACAGGATGAGGAACGTCGCCATCAGCCCCGTGTATCCGAACAGTTGGAACGCCTCGATGGCGACCATCGTGAACAACAGCTCGAGCGAGATGACGAGCCAGTCAAAACGGAGCAAACGCCACATGATCGGGAGCGGGATCCGTTCCCCAATTAAGAACCGCGATAGCAGGAAACTGAAGCCGAGGACGAGGAACAAGACGGCAAAGAAGCCAATCAGCGCCGTACCTTGTTCGAGCAGATGAACGTTCGGTCCAATCTGTCCGCCGAGCCGCAAATAGACGAGCCCCGGCAAGACGAGGAGCATCGCCTCGATCAACGTATTGAGCGGATAGAAATGCAAAAAACGCCGACGTCCGACTTTGTTCGTGAACGTCCGGGCCTGAAACGTGAGTAAGAGGAGCTGTCCCATCAACAAGGCCGGCAACAGGCCGTACAAGAAGAACGTCATGAAGACGAACATCTCATGGAACGTAAAGTGAAGGTGCCGCCGCTTGAGCGGGTTCATGACGAACAGGGCGCCGAGCGTGAAGATGAACCAAAATAACGACCAATCAAACGTATCGATGCCGAGCCACATGTAGGCGAGGATTCCCATGAAGACGAGCGACCACGAGAACCAGCTTCTGATGAGGTACTTCCGAAATCGCATCGTCTCCCCCCTTTTCTTTATCATTCCTACATAGTATGAAGGGTTTTGGCGGAAGATTCCAGCCGTTGTTTGAAAGTTGTGACAATAAAAAAAGATCGCGACTCGCGTCACGATCCTGTCATCACTTTGCTTTTAAGAACGAAAAACCGATTGAGCCTGACCCCGTGTGGGCCCCAAGGAGCGGTGCGAGTGTGTCGACCCGAATTTTGGCTTTGTCGCCGAGTTCACGTTTCCACGACTCGGCCAGTTCTGGCACGTTCCCGTGGAAAATCGAGACGTCCGTGCATTCACCCGAATCGATGACTTGACGGAGCGCTTCGAACAACTGGGCTTGCGCCTTCTTATACGTCCGAACCGTTTGATACGGAACGATAAGACCGTCTTCGAAGCGAAGCACCGGCTTCAATTGCAACATATTCCCGATGAGCGCTTTCGACTTCGAGATCCGGCCGCCTTTTTGCATTTGCGTCAAGTTTTGCAAAATCAATTCGATGTGGACGTCCTCGACTCGTTGTTTCATATACGCTTCGACGTCCTCGAGTGTATCTCCACGCTCGACGCGTTCAATCAACTCTTCGAGCATGAGCCCCATCGTGTAGATGCCGGCACGTGAGTCGATGGCGAGCAGTTTGAACTCGGCAATCTCTGCGCCTTGAACCGATGCCGAATACGTCCCGCTCAAGTCCGACGACAAGTGGACGGCGATGCCCATATCATATTGGTCTTTGATGCTCTCATACAAAGTGACGAAGTCGCCGATGGCCGGTTGGCTTGTCGAGACGCGTTCACCTGCGTCGATCCATTCGTACACAGTCTTGGCATCGACCTCGACCCCGTCTTTATACGGCTGGTCGCCTTTGACGACGTAGAGCGGAACGATATGGATGTCCGGGTGGTGTTGAATCGAATCAGGAAGGACGACCGTGCTGTCCGTAATATAAGCAATTTTCATAGTAGGATTCTCCTTCAATCAAGATTAGTACCTGGTAATATTATTTTATCACAGGTGAAGCGGTTTCACTATTTTTTCAAAATTGAAATCCTATGAAGTTTCACATATTCCCGTCCGCGATGTGCTCGAAACGGGTAAAAGATAACATCGGACAAAGGAGGAATCGGTATGATTCACATTCAGCACGTCAATAAAATCTATAAGACCGGGGATGTCGAGACCGCGGCGTTGAAAGACATCGATTTGACAATCAATGACGGGGCCTTCGTCGTCATCCTCGGCCCGAGCGGGAGCGGCAAGAGTACGTTGTTGAACGTCATCAGCGGCCTCGACACGGTGACGTCCGGGACGATCACGTTCGGTGACACCGTCTTGACGGACTTATCGTCCGAGCAGATGACAGCGTTTCGACGCGACCATCTCGGCTTCATCTTTCAACAATATAATCTACTCCAAAACTTGACCGTCTACGAGAACGTTCAAATCGGGGCCGATTTATCGACCGACCCGCTCCCAATCGAAGAGTTGTTAGATCAAGTCGGGTTAGCGGCTGCCCGTGACAAATACCCGTACCAATTGTCGGGCGGCGAGCAACAACGCGTCTCGGTCGCCCGGAGTCTCGCCAAAAATCCGTCCATCATCTTCTGCGACGAACCGACGGGCTCGCTCGATGAGGACAATTCAAAACGGGTGCTCGAACTGCTCGAGCGCTTGAACGAGACGTACAACAAGACGGTCGTCGTCATCACGCACAACACGGGCATCAGTGAGATGGCCGATGACGTCATCAAAATGAACTCGGGACGAATCGTGGAGTATACGCACAACCCGGTCCGAAAAGCCGCTCGCGACATCCACTGGGGGTGAGACAGATGCTGTATAAAAACGTATGGAAGACGCTCGCCGGCAAATGGATGCAGCTCCTTGCCATCGCCGTCATCATCGTCATGAGCTCGCTCACGTATACGATGATGTTTTATGGCATCAGCGGCATCGAAGTGCCGACCGAGGAGTATCTCGCCTCATCGAATCAAGAGGATTTTGCCGTCGAGATGCTGAACCGGGTCACGGAAGAAGAGGCGGCCTTGCCTGAGTTGGCGGACTTCATCGCCTCCGGCCGCTACACGCTCTCGGACTTGCAACGTGTCGACGAGGCGGCGTTCGATGACTTGATCGCGGCACGCATCGACGCCGTCGAGGGCGAGATGGACGGCGCGACGCTTGAGCTCCGCGCCTCGAAGCTATTGACCTACCCGTTCGGCTCGAGCGAACACCGCGGACTCGTCTTGAAAGAAGCGGACACGATCAACGTGTCTTATCTCGAGGCTGGCAAGCGGCCTGAGCAAAACGATGAGATCGCCATCAATGCGAAATACGCCGAGAAGAACGGGATTGAAATCGGTGATTCGCTCGACCTCGGTACCCCTTTCACGGTGAGCGGATTCGTCTTGTTCCCGGACTACACGCTCCCGCTGTTTGATGAGAACTTCTTCAATTTGGATCCCGGCACGCAGACACTCCTTTTGATGACGGACGCCGCCTACGACGAGGTGATTGGAACCGAATCGTTCCGCCTTGCCGGTGTCACTGACGGGACGGTCGTGACCGACGTCGAGCTCCCGTTCGTCATCTCGGTCATGGAAACGGAAAACATCATGCGCAGCGGCGCCATCTATAGCGAGATCTCATCTGGTAAAGCGATGGCGCTCGGCTTGAGCCTGTTCATCGTCTCGATTGCCGTCATCATCGTCGCCATCCTGATTTCGAACATGCTCGAGGCCGAGCGCGGACAAATCGGGCTCTTGAAAGCGATTGGCTACAACCGCCGCCAAATCGCGGTCCCGTACCTAGTCTTCATCTTGTTGTTCGCGACGCTCATGCTCGTCATCGGCTATTTCCTCGGGCTCTACTTCGCCGAGCCGCTCAAAAATCTGTATCTCGACTTTTATCTGTTGCCGTCCATCACCATCGCCCAAAGTCCGCTCGTGTTTCTCACGGCCGTCTTCGCCCCGCTCCTGTTCTTCGCGCTCGTGGCGGGAGCCGTCATCTACAAAATCATGGGCGAGAGCGCTCTCGCTTTGCTGTCGCCTCGAGACAACGCCTCACTCAATCGACTGAGCCGCATCGTCAGCCGTCTGCTCCGGAACGCCCGCGGCAAGACGAAATTCAAATATTTATACGCCGTCAAAAGCACAGGCAGCTTCATCATCTTCTTTTTCGGTATCCTGTTCTCGACGCTCCTCATCGTCTTCGCCCTCATGATGAACGGGGCGGTCGACCGGATGACGGTCGGCGAGTTGAACGAGGCCGACTATGAATATGAGGCGTACACGACGACGCAACCCGTGCTCGAAGATGGACAAGAGCCGTTCCTCACCTACCCGTTCGCCTTCGCTCAAGACAACCTTGTCACGTTGAAAGGGCTCGATGCGACGAACACACTCTACCCTCTCGAAGACGAAGACGGGAACGAACTGGTACCGAAAGCGGATGAGATCATCGTCAACGCCTCACTCGCCTTGAAGCTCGGCCTCGAGACCGGGGACACGCTTGACATCGAACTCGACAACGAGACGTTGTCGTACCCGATCGGAGGTATCGCCGACGAATATGCGGGCGATGTCGTCTACCTGCCTCGGGCAACGCTCAGCGAACAATTATCGGGCGGGACGAAACGTGATTTGTTCAACGGGATTTATGCGACCGAACGGCCGGACGAGACGGACTATCCGACGGTCATCTCACGAAGCGGTCTGATTGAGCAGTCCCAATCGATCAATGAGTACATGAACTTGATGATGAACGTCATGATTGGCGGATCGGCCTTGATCGCCTTCAGCATCCTGTTCGTCTTGACCGCACTCACGGTCGAGAAAAATTATTACGTCATCTCGCTCTTGAAAGTGATGGGCTACGACCGGCGCGAGGTCCGCTCGATGATTCTCAATAGCTACTTCATCTACGCGCTCATCTCGGCCCTGCTCAGCATCCCGATCGCCCTCGTCATCTTGCGGGTCATCATCGTCGTGTTCGCGGAAGATTATGGACTCGTCTTGCCGCTCGAGTTCGAGTGGATTTATCTGCTTTACACACTCGGTGCGGTGACGCTCCTCTTCTTTGCAAGCACGTTCATCAGCCGTCGCAAGATCGATCAGATTCCGCTCCAAGAAGTATTGAAGACGTATCAAGAATAATTTTTCGCCAAATAGGGCATAATAAGAGAAGAGACCAGGCCTCTCCCTGTGAGGGGCCTGACTATTTGAAGAAGAGGATGATTCTTATGAACCGTACACAAGTATTGCTCGCCATCCCAGGAAACTGGTCATCGGCCGAGGCAGTCAGCGAACAAATTAGTTTACATAGCGAAGGCTACACGATGGCTGGCCTACTGCTGTTAGAAGATGAGACCGGAAAAGCGTTCACGGTCGAAGTCGTCGAGCGCGACCCGGCTCTCGCCGAAGCGATGATTCATGCCAGCTCGGGCGGTTTCACGCCGAAAATCGCGAAAGGGCTTACCCGCCACACGCACATCGTCTATTTGATCGTCGACGTCAATGACGTGACGGACATCGCGGCGGCCCGCCGTGCGGCCAATGCGATCTTGAACGCCGGCGGACTCGGCGTCATGGTCGAGACGGCTGGGGTCGCCTACTCGAAAGACGAATGGCAAGAGTCGAAAGAAGAAGACCTCGCTCTCGATTACTCGCTTCTCACAGCCATCACGGAAGAAGAAGACGCCTACGTCTCGTGGGGCATGAAAGCGTTCGGTCACGCCGACGTCGCCGTACCGGCCACGCTCGAAATTGAAGACGCGATTCACGTCGTCCATTCGTTCAACTTCCACCTCATTTCGGGTGGATCGATGTTCGGGGACGGGGACAGCTTCACGTTCGAGGACGGCAAAACGTTTACGGTCGAGATGGGTGAAGACGAGCGGACGTCCATCGACAACTTGCTCCATAACCCGTTCGGCTTGATTTACCTCGTGCCACAGACAACTGAAGGTTGAACATGGCGATCGATTCGGACTCCCGTCCAAATCGATCTTTTTTTGATTAATCGATTATAATTAATCTATACAAATAATAGATTAGAGGTGAATCATATGAAAGAGTCGCCTACGGTTGAGTTCAAGCGAGAACTTACAGACGCTGTCGTTCACGAAGTGATTGCGTTCGCCAACACGCAAGGTGGTGTTCTTTATATCGGTATAGAAGATGATGGTACCGTCCTCGGTGTCCCTAACGCACATCAACAACTCGAAGCAGTATCAAACAAGCTACATGACAACATTCAACCAGCTATTCTAGTCCATTTATATTTAGAAGTGGTTGAGCTCGACAAAAAAGAGGTCATAAAGATAGCTGTGGCCCGCGGAACGAGACGCCCTTATCATTTGAAGAGAAAAGGCATGAAATCATCGGGTGTTTTCATTCGGTACGGTACGTCTGTCACAAATGCCTCTGAAGAAAACATCCGCCAAATGATTATCGAATCAGATGGGACGAACTTTGAAACGATGCGTAGTTTGAAACAGGAACTGACTTTCGAGGAAGCTTCTCACTTTTTTGCTCAAACGAACATCAAATTTGGTGTCGAGCAACAACGTACACTTGGCCTGATGACAGATGATGGTTATTACACAAATTTAGGGCTCCTTCTTTCTGACCAATGCGAACACTCAATCAAATGCGCCCGCTATTTAGGGAACGACAAGCTTGAATTTCAAGATCGTAAAGAATTTAGTGGCTCCATTCTCGCGCAAGTCGAATCCGTCTATGAATACCTTAGTCTGAACAATGCCACGTCAGCACGCTTCGTCGGTCTAAAACGGCTCGAGACCGAAAGTTATCCTAGTCCTGCTTTGCGAGAAGCTCTTGTAAATGCCGTTACACATCGCGATTATAGTTTTAGCGGTAGCATCTTGATTCATTTATTCCAAAACCGAATCGAAATCGTCTCGGTCGGCGGACTCGTGAAGGGCTTAACGATCGAGGATATCAATTTAGGTATTTCTCAGAGCCGTAATCCAAAACTAGCCAATGTATTGTATCGTCTGAAATGGATTGAAAGTTATGGTACCGGGTTACAACGAATCAAAGAAAGCTACAAAGAAAGTCTCGAACGACCATTCTGGACTACGAGTCCGAACGCCTTTGTCGTGACGTTGCCTAAACAACAGCTAACGACACCAGACTCTGACGAAAACGAACTCGAACAATGGCTTAGTCAACAGTCCGAATTTACGACAAGAGAACTCGAAGCCTATTTGAATAAAAGCAAAGGGACTGTCCGAAAACTGATCGAACAGTTGATAGCCGAACGAAAAGTGACCCGTGTCGGAAACGGTCGAACGACGCGCTACCGTACGTTAAACTAAACAAGAGCTCACAGACTTTCGTCTGTGGGCTCTTGTTTTGGTTGCGCCGGCATATCGAGCGGCAAGAAATAATGTGCGCGCCCTTCCCACCCGAGTTGATCACTCAACAGGTCGAACGACGTCCGGAAGAAGGCTTGGATGTCATCTGCCCGACTCACGTTCTCAATCGACAAAAAACATTCGCTCATCTTGGCGTCGTAGTAGGCGTCCACAGGTTGAAGCCGCTCCGAGCCGAGGTCGGTGTATTGAAACGGATACGGCAAGATGAAGAACGTCGGCACGTCGACGGACTCGTCACCGAGCCAAAAGCCGAACTCAATCATGTGCTCGTCGAACGCCGCCTTCTCGATCACCTTGTCCTCGGGGAACGGCTCGAATTTTCCGTAGACGATGAGCGATGACACGTCGAACGTTCCCCAAAACAAGGCCGGCTTCACTTTCCGGCATCGGAGCGGGGCGAGAAACGCCGCTTGTTCCCGCGCCGCGTACTGGAACAGGCGCACCCCTTTCAGGGCCGTCGATGTGTCATAGGCGAGCGGGGTCTCATCGCGGTCGAGCCACCAGATGTCGCGCATCTCTTGCGATTTCGGGTTAATGGTGACGGTGATGCCGGATGCATGGAGTGCGTCGACCATCGCCTCATAATAGGACTTGATCGGCTTCCCGTCCGTCAGCGGAATCACGGTCGTAGCGGTTTCGACCTGCACCGTGATGACCGAGGCTGCGACGTCGATGTCAATCTCGAACAGCGTCCACCCGCTCCAGAGAGGTCCTGTCGAAAATCCATTCACGGTGAGCGGTAACATGACGTGGGCCCACTGCGGTTCTTGCGGGGCGAGGCCGAGTTTGATTTTCCCAAGAATTTGCGACACGAGATGGAGCGTGAGCTTCGTGTCCGCCCATTCGGAGTGGCGTATGATTTCCATCAGCGTTTCCTCATTTCTTCATTCGAACAAGTGACGCAGCTACTCTCCTGATTCCCCTTCCTCGACGCAAACAACCAAAAAAAATCCACAGACGAGTGTCTGTGGATTTAACCGCGCATCTCTTGGAGACGCTCGAGTTGATGGGTCAGCTCGCCGATTGGGACGAACCGGGCCCGGCGGAGCGTCTCTCTGCCGTCGAGGAAAAACAGGACGACCGGGACGGTGAAAATTGAGTAGGCTCCGGCAATCTCCGGCACCTGATCCGAATCGATGGCGACCGCCTCGATATCGGGGAACTCCGTCAACATCTCCTCGACTTGCGGTTTGAGTGAGTGGCAGACGCTACAGGTCGGATGCGAGACGTAGACGAGCAATTGGTCTGTGCTCGCGATCCGGTCGTGTAGTGCCGAAAGTGTGGTGACAGCTTCCATCGAACTCCCTCCTTTTTTGATTACGCGTCGAGCCAAAGCACCCCGACCGTCTCAAAGCCGGCGTGAACCGCGATCGATGGGCAGAAGCGCGTCTTGACGACTTCAATGTCTGGCAATTTCGCCTGGATGAGCGCGACGAGATTGTCTTGCATTTCCGGCGCGAGTGCCGTCTGGACGAAGACACGGTTGTGGTGAATCCCGTTCGCGGCGTGGCGGCGTTCAAGCTCGGTTACCATCTCAGCGTACGCTTTTTTGAGCGACCGTGCTTTTTTGAACGGGATGACTTTTCCGGTCTCATCGAGCGTGATGATCGGTTTGATGTTCAAGATGTTAGCAAGGAACATCTCACCGGACGAGACGCGACCGCCGCGGCGCATCGTTTCCATATTCCCGATAATCATGAAGAAGTTCTTCTTGTCGCGCCACGCTCCGAGCAAGGCAACGATCTCTTCGGCTGATTTGCCTTCGGCCTCGGCGGCGAGCCCGAGTCGGACGAGCTCTTGCTGCGCTTCAAGCGCCGCGTGCGAGTCGACCGTGTATACTTTGAAGCCGGCTGCTTCTGCCGCTGCGCTCGAGTTTTTCACCGTCGAGCTCAACCCGTTCGAACAGTGGACGGCGATGGCACAGTCGTACCCTTCCTCTTTCAAGCGCTCATAGCGCGCGATGAAGTCGCCAAAAATCGGTTGCGACGTCTTCGCCTCTTTCTTTTGGTCGATCATATAGCGGTGCAAGTCTTCGAGTGACAAATCGACTTCGCTATAGCCGCTACCGTCGACGATCAATTGAATCGGAACGATATCGACACCGAGCCGGGCCGCCTCTTCCTTCGAGAAATTGGCCATGCTGTCGGTAATCCATGCGATTTTGGTCATAACAAAAATCCTCCATTGGTCGTTCAATTTTTTCCTAATTCATTATACCTCATTTTTCGGATTCGTTCCTTTTTGACTGATTTGGCCGAAAAAAGACAGCGAGACTCATCGTCGCACTGTCTTCGGCTTCGACTCATCGTGTCGAAATCAACTTCGTATGGGCAAACTCGTCATGCGGCAACTCCGTCTCTTTTCCTGCCTTGATCTGTTGGAGCGCCTTCAAGAGCGGCAGCCCAAGCGTCGCTGGATAGACAACGTCTTTATAAAGCGTCCGCTTCACGACTTGCTCGAGCGAGAGCGGGCGTCCGTCTTGGCTGACGACTTTGATGCCGACGACTTGGTCGCCGATTGTCTGCCCATTTTTGTTGAGCAAGAAATACACTTCTCCGGCGATCGTCACGAGCGTCGGCAAGTAATACCGTTTCACATCTTTTCCAGGAAACAGCTTCTTCCGAATCATCTTCTCGACGAGTTTCGCCGGCGTTTGAAAAATGAATTGATCGATTTGACTGGCAACGGCGCGTTTCCAAATTGGGACTGCCACGTTCATCATCCTCTCGTTTCGGGTCTAGCCTTTTGATTCCTCTTTTGACTTCGCTTGAAACGCAGAAAACGGACAACCCGAGCGGGCGAACAAGTTCGGCGTCACAATTTCGTCATTGTAGTGACGATGGAACACGTGCGTCGCGGCCGGTGACATGGGCGGGATGAGCCATCCCCATTGCCCGGTCACCTCACGACCTGCGTCCTGTTCGTTCTTCTCGAACCGTTTGAACTGCTTCGCCGCCGTATGGTGATCGACAATCGTCACCCCGGCCCGCTCGAACGACTGTAGGACGGCGACGTTCAACTCGACGAGGGCCCGGTCGCGCCAAAGCGTCCGCTCTTTCGATGTATCGAGCCCGAGCGACGTACCGACGAGGGGCAATAAATCATAGCGGTCCGTATCGGCCAAGTTGCGCGCCCCAATCTCGGTTTCCATATACCAGCCGTTGAACGGGACCGACGTGAAGCGCAAGCCGCCGATTTCGAGCTCCATATCGGCGATGGCCGGGACGGCGTGCCATTTGACCGTTCGTCCGTCGAATAAGTCATACGCCTCGTGTCGAATCTCGACTTCGAGCACCGCATCGTCCGGCAGTTCATAGAGCTGGACCTCACGTCCGTCGGTGATGAGAAGCGGCAGGACGTCAAACGCGGTCCCGGCCCCGATCCAGCCGAGCCGTTCGGCTTGCCTCGTGATGGACAGCGAGAGCGGGTCACCAACGATCCCATCTTCCGTCTCATATGCCGCATAGCGGATGAGTTGCGCGTTCAGCAAACGGAACTCGTTCGGGAGCACGGTCATCGTCGAACGGATTTTCCCGTCGTTCGTCGCGTAGCGCAGATGGCCGACGAGCGCCTCAAACACCTCGTCGAACGTCGTCACGCCCCGGGCGTCCCGGACAGTGAGCGTCTGCCAAAACAGCCGGCCGATGCATCGGTTCGAGTTGCGCCAGGCGAGTTTCGCACCTTCCATCAACTCGTCTGTCGTGAGCGTGTACGTCCCGGTCTGCTCCAGCTCGACGGCGATCGCCTCGAGCCGATCTGTATAATCGCCTTCTAGTTGTGAGAAAAAGTGTCGGATTGCCTGCATGTCCATGTTGTCGATCTCCTCTATGTAGTCTGTCCCTCTCATCTTAGAGAAAATCGCTACGGGTTTCTAGTTTTAGCGTACAGAAAAAGCGAGCCGGTGTTGGCTCGCCTTCAGTCTGTCTGATCGATCAAGTCTTTCGCTTTTTGAATCGTGAATCCTCGCGGTTTTTCGCTCTCTAAAGCGGTCAATCGCTTCTCGAGTTCAACCGTCTGTTCATACGACGCCTCATATTGGTAAAGCCCGTTGGCGAGCTCGGTCAGCCGCGTCACTTGAATCGGTAGCGGTGCCATCCCATCATCTAGCAAGATGACGAGGCTCAGGTCACTGTCGACTGGCAGGCGGATCGACGCGTAAAAGGCGATCGTCTTGAAGCCGCGCCGCATGATGACGATCGGTGACGTGCCGACCGCGACGTCTTGGTCGCGCAGGCGTGTGATCGTAATACCGGCGTGGATCAAGCGACTCGAGGACGGGATCGTCTCGACGTATTCCTCGATCGGGGTCAGCGTGCCCGCCTCGAGCGCCTGTTCGAACTCCGACTCTTTGAGCGGACGGCTGAAAATGAATCCTTGGATGACGTGGCAGCCGAACTCGCGGAGGCGGAGCAAGTCGTCCATCATCTCGACGCCTTCGACGACGACGTTCATCCCAAACTCCTCGGCGATGAGGAGCAGGCTCCGAATGATGCCTTGGGCCTTTCGGCTTTGGTTGACGTTATGGACGAACACCCGGTCGATTTTAATCGTCTGAGCGCTATACGCCTGCAAATAGGCAAGCGACGAGTACCCTTTCCCGAAATCGTCGAAGGCGATCGGGATGCCGAGGTCGTTCAATCGTTCGAACGCTTGTGTGATCTGTTGGGCGTCTTCTAATAGCGACGTCTCCGAGATCTCGACCTCGAGATAGCTTGCCGGGATGTGATAACGGGAGAGCGTGTCTTCGAGCACATGTTCGAAATGTTCTTGGTACAAGTATTTGGCCGATACGTTGATCGAGATCGGCACTTTCTTCGGAAGCGTCATCAAATACCGGCACACTTCTTCAATCAACCAGTTCGTCAGTTCGAGGTGCAGGCTGCTCTCCTCGGCGAGCGGGATGAACTCGGCCGGCGAGATCGAGCCCCACGTCGGATGCGTCCACCGCATGAGCGCCTCGGCCCCGACGATTTGCCCCGTCCATGCGTTCACTTTCGGCTGATACATCAAATAAAATTCTTTGTTTTGAAGGGCACCGCGCATATCCCGAAGCAGTTCATACCGCTTCAACGATTCGATGTCCATTTGTGACGAGTACAGTTCCAGTTGGGCCCCGATCTTCTTATCGGCCCGGTTCATGGCGATACAGGCGTGCTTAATCAATTCGCTCGCCTGTGTGCCATCCTCCGGATATCGGCTCACCCCGATCGAGATACGGGCGAACAAGTCGTACACATCGACGCGGAAACGGTGGGTCGAGAGTGTGCCTAGCTTCTTGCCGAGCGCGAGCACTTCCGGGTCTTCCAAGCGCCGTGGCAACACGATGAGCACGTTATCCGCATCGAGATGTCCAAGGAGCGCGTCTTTCGGCAAGAGACGAATCAATTGGTTCACCGTCGCGACACGCCACTCGTCGCCAAGTTCGTAACCGAACGTATGGTTGATCTCCGCGATCCGGTTGAACGACAGCGAGAACAACGTGAACGGATTGCGCTTCCGGGTCAAATGATACACCGATTCGGTGATCGATTCGCGATTCGGCATGTTCGTGATCGGGTCGAGCGAGGCGAGACGCCAAATCTCTTCTTGCTGCTCTTTCAACTGCGTGATGTCTTTGACGAGCGTCCGGAATCCGACGACATGGCCGCCTTCAGAAAAAATGGGTTCCCGATTCTCTTCAATCCATTTGACGTTCCCTTTGGCGAAAATCCGGTACGAGAACGTCGACGGTTTGCCGCTCAGCGTCACTTCCCGCGCCTGCTTGATTTTCGGGACGTCGTCCGGGACGACGACTTTTTGCCAATAGTCCGGATGGGCATTGAATTGATCTTCCGTATAACCAAAGATGAGCGAGAAGCCCGGCGTCAAAAACTTGAATTGCTTCGATTCGAAATAGCGCTCAAAAATGACCGAGTCGACGATTTCACACAACTGCCTCACTTTCGATCGTTCCTTCGTCAGTTCTTCTTCGGCTGTGACCAAGTTCGTCACGTCGAACATCGCCCAGGTGACGGCTTTTCGGTCTTTCGAGACACCGACCTTCACAATCAACTCCAAATACTGTTTCATCTTCGGGTTGAAGGCGCGCAGTTGTGTCTCATACTCGAATTGCGAGTGATCGTGAAGCAACGTCTCGATCGCCGCCGCGAACGCGCCCCGGTCGTCCTCATGAATCAGGTTTCGGAAGTCCTCCCGCTTCATGTCGGCGAGCTGTCGCTTCGTCAAACCGAGCAGGTTCCCAGTCTGCGGGGAATGATAGAACGTCCCGGTCTCGAGGTCGAGCTCAATCAAAATGAGCCCAGGGATTCGCTCGAACAGTGAGCGACTCACTTTCATCCGATTGTAGCGTTCCCGCAACTCCGTCTGCGTCGTCAAATCTTTGACGACCCCGTAAAGACCCGTGATGACCCGTCCCGTATAGAGGGGGGTGTTCGTGATCGACAGATGAATCGAGCGTCCGTCCGCGTTCCGCGCTTGCAGTTCGTAATGCACCGTCTCACCTTGGAGCGACCGCTGATGGAATGCTTGGACCCGTTCACTTTCGGCCTTCGGCAGCCACGAGGCCGGATGGACGAACCGCTCTTCTTCCCCGTTGAACAGAAGCGACAGTTTTTCATTTGAGTCGACGAGTCTCAAGTCACAGTCTAGGACGTAGACGGCGTCCGGATACTGATCGAGCAGCAACGGATCGATATTGATCCGTTCCCCACGTTCCAATTGTTCAACGTTTGATTCCAATGCATGCTTCCATTGTCGGAAGAAGCCCATTTCCACCACTCCCCGGTGTGACGAACGTCACACGAATATCGTATTACCTTGATTATATAAGATGAGGCCAGACGGATACGCTTCTGTTTTTGAAAATAAGGGGAACAATCTCTCTTTTGTACATATTTTCAAATTAATGTCATTATTTTAAGCGCTAAAAAAGACCACGCACTCGATTGAGCCGTGGTCTCCCGTTTTAGCGTTGTTTCACGACGACCGAGCCATAAGCCGGTACATCGACCGAGCCCGAGACGCGTTTAATCGTCTTCGTGCCCGCTTGTTTCCCATCAACGATGAGGTTCCATTGCCCGCTCGGCAATTTCACTTTGACCGTCTTGGCGTTGGCGTTGTGCGTGATGAACAAGTCTTTCTTCTGGCCTGGTGCTTTGTCATCGATCGAGTAGCTGATGACGTTCGCTTCGGCTTTGTAGAATTTCAAGTTTTTCTTCACGTCCACCGCTTTCGTCATGCGAAGACCTGGGTTGTCTTTACGCATCTCGATCAAGCCTTTCATGTACTGGACGTCCGCCTTACGGTCGGCGGCCCGTTTCCAGTCCATTTGGTTGATGCGATCCGGCGATTTGTACGAGTTGTGATCGCCTTCTTTCGTGCGCATGAACTCTTGACCGGCATGGATGAATGTCGTTCCTTGGCTCGTCAAGAGAATGTTCGACGCGAGACGGTGCATCTTCGTGCGGTCCGCTTCCGACGTTTCTGGGTTCGTGAGTTCGAGCTTGTCCCAGAGCGTGTGGTTGTCGTGCGCTTCGACGTATGTGATCGCTTGCGTCGGTTCTTTCGTGAAGCCTTTGATGTCGGCGCTGTAGTCGATTTCGCCGACGATTCCCGTCTTGATGCGGTTCTCAAGGCCGGCTTTACCATTGATGAAGCCGTTGTCCGTGTCGACGAAGACACTGCCTTTCAAGCCGTCGCGGATGTTGTCGTTGAAGTGTGCGACGCCTGGCATCTTGTATGCGTTCTTCTGGTTCGCTTTCTTCGCCGGGTCGAGTGGCGTGCTGAGGTCCCACCCTTCGCCGAAGACGAGGATGGAAGGATCCACTTTGTTCAACGCCGAACGGACTTGGTTCATCGTCTTGACGTCATGGATGCCCATGAGGTCGAAACGGAACCCGTCCCAATGGTATTCTTTTGCCCAATAGACGACCGAGTCGACGATGAGCTTCTGCATCATCTTGCGTTCCGACGCGGTGTCGTTGCCGACGCCCGTTCCGTTCGCGAAGTCGCCGCCTTCAGTGTAACGATAGTAGTATCCTGGGACGATCTTGTGCAAGTTCGACGCCTGCGCATCGAACATGTGGTTATAGACGACGTCCATGACGGCGCGTAAGTTGTTGTCATGGAGGCCTTGGATCATTTGTTTCATCTCGCGAATCCGGACTTTGGCGTCATACGGGTTCGTCGAGTATGAGCCTTCCGGTGCGTTATAGTTTTTCGGGTCATACCCCCAGTTGTACGATGCATCCGGTTTCGTCTCATCGACCGAGGCCGTGTTGTAGTCGTATACCGGAATGAACTGGACGTGCGTGACGCCGAGGTCTTTCATATGGTCGAGGCCTGTCTTCGTCGCTGTCTTCTTGCCGTTGACGAGGAGACGTGTCCCTGGCTCGACGACGCCGAGATATTTGCCTTTGTTCGTAATGCCTGAGTCATACTTGTCTGACGTGACGTCAAAGATTGACAAGTCGCGGACATGCGTCTCATAGATGATGGCATCTGTCCGTTTCGCCAATTTCGGTTTCATCGAGTTCCAACGTTTCGGCTTCGTCTCGTTCAAGTCGACGACGACCCCTTGGTCCCCGTTCACACCGACCGCCGTCGCGTACGGGTCGACCGCGCGGACGCTGCCTGACGCGTGCTTGACGTTGTACGTGTAGCCAATGCCATCCAAGTCGCCGCGTACTTCAGCGACCCACGTGCCGCGCTCGCCACGCTTCATCGAAATCGTCTTCTTCAAGTCTTTATCTGAAGCAGGACGCGTTTTCGGCATGTTCCATAGTTCGAGCTTGACGTCTTGAGCCGTCGGGGCCCACAGGACGAACTGTGATTTTGAGTGCTTGTACGTCACGCCGAGCTTGCCGTCATAGGCGTACTTCGCATCGAACTCCGGTGAACGGAGGACGTCGCCCGCTTGGAGCACTTTATCTCCGAACGTCGGATGTTTCGCCGTGATGACCGCCGCCAAGTCGATATCGGCACTGAAGCGGACCGTGACCGATTTGTCGCCTGATTTCTCAACCGACTCGACCGTCGCACCTTCGACCGTCAATTCGCTCAAGAACGTCTCATCGATGACGCGGTTGAGCGTGAGCTCCGCTTGACGGAACGTGTCCGCTTCGAATGAGACGATTTTCGGTGAGCGATCGATTTCTGGTTCTGAGTAGTAGATCGTCGAATCGCCTTCGACGAGCCAAATCTCTTTCGCTGTGCTGAGCGCGAACCGATCTTCCCCATCTTTTTCGGCCCATTCCCCTTTTTTCGTGACGAGCCCGACGAGTTTCTTCGCGTCCGGGTTCGCGAACTTCACGTTCGCCACGCCACCGTATGCGTCCGTCTCATCGAAGTTGATGCTTTGCCCGTCGCCACCGTCTGGCCATGTCCAAAGACCCCAGTCGGTATATGTATTGTCGTAACGGAAGTAATGAACTTTCATATCCACGTCCGTTGCTGCCGTCTCCCCGTCCGGGTTCGACGTATAGATCTTCGAGTCGCCTGACTTGATCCACACTTCGGCAACGCCGTCTTTGATCATATCGCTCGTGATGAAGCGGTCGTTCTCAGACCCTTTATCCTTCTCCCAGTTGTCCGTACGGACGATGAGACCGAGCTTTTCTGGTGAATCGACCGGGAATTCGTAGGCCGCCACCTTTCCGAAGTCGTCCTCGCCGTTGAAGGCGAAGGCTTTATTCGGGAAATAATCTGGGTTATTCGCCCAAAGCCATAAGTTCCAATCCGTTTGATTGTCCGGGGCCTCTTGATAGTGAACGACGACGAGCGTCGATTTGCCTTTATCGAGAGCGGACGATGACATCGGAAACATTGAGAACACTAGTGCAAACGTTAGCACAACTGCCCATACCTGTTTCCATCGCTTGTTGACCATGTGGGTCCCTCCTTGTAGCATTAATTTAGGAAAACGCTTACACAAAAATTGTAAACGTTTCCTTTTCGGAATTCAATGTTTTTCTAGACAAACACCTAACCCCTTCCACTTTGCGCCATCGGTTGGGAAACCCCCTCTATTTTCCATTTGAAAAACGATTGCATTATTGGTCGATTGGACTGTATATAGAAGTTAGGGGAGGAATTTTAAATATATGTCACTTACGAACCTCATTAACAACTTGATCGCCAACGCCAGTCTGTTGCTGGTCGGCCTCTATATCATCTCGCGCCTCACGAAGCTTGGCGTGACGACGAAGCTCCCGCTCCGGCGTCAAGTCACCATCTCCTTCTTACTTGCCGGGCTGTCGATTGTGATCACCCTCCACGGCGTGTTGTGGAACGCGCAAGCCGACTTTCAATACGGGTTTGTCCCTATCATCATGTCGGCGCTCTACTTCGGCCTGCCGGGTGTACGCATCACATATGTCGCGAGCATTCTCGTTTTGCCGTTCATCTTGACCGAGACGCTTTTGTTGATTGCGTTTCTAGATTACACGCTCGCCGCGTCGATTGCTGTCGCTTTCCTATGGTTCCGTGAACGAATCAAGCCGGCGCGGGACATCCGAATCGTCAATGCGATCAGCCTAGGATTCATCTCGTTGTTCTCATTGTTAAACGTCAGCAATTATAATCAAATCGAAACGTATGTGATGACGCTCCTCGCCTTCATCACCATCGGGTACTCGGCCGGATTCCTGCTCCATATCGTCTACGGGGGCATCCATAAAATCCAACGCTCGGAACGGCTCATCTCGAAATATAAAGAAGCGGCCTTCACCGACGCGTTGACCGGACTTGGCAATCGCCGCCGCTTCGAGGAAGAGATGAAGCGCGTCGACGAAGAAGTGATCAATGGAACGCAAGACGTCGCCTTGCTCTTCCTCGACATCGATCATTTCAAATCGATTAACGATACGTACGGCCATGATGCCGGTGATGCCATCTTGATCGAATTAGGCAACCGGTTGACGAAAACCGCCCGGACCGATGACATGGTCTGCCGCAACGGCGGCGAAGAATTCTCGGTTTTATTGGCCGACTGCACGTTGTCGCAAGGGTTCGTCATCGGCAAACGCTATTTGCGGCAAATCGCCGAAACGCCGTTCTTATTGCCAGACGGATCGTTCATTGACGTCACCGTCTCCATCGGCATCGCCAGCACGTCAGAGTCCAAAATCGCCACGTCGAGCCAACTGATTAAAAAAGCCGACGTCGGCTTATATGTCGCCAAACGGAGCGGACGCAACCGGCTCGGCAAGTGGAATGAAAAGAAAGCGAACTAACCCCTGATGCGCGGCATCAGGGGTTCATGATAGTTTCTTCCATTCTTCTAACGCCTCTAAGGACCAACGATAGCTCAGCTTGAACGTTTCGTCCTTCTCATGCAACACCCGATAATATCCTGTTCCCCGTACTTCTCAGCACACAAAAAACGACGCCCGATTGATTCGGACGTCGTCTGTGTTAATTCCCGTACTTTTTAAAGAGTTGATAGTTCTTGTTTCCGCCTGACAAGTTATAGACATCAGTGAACCCGAGGTTGCGGAGCACGTTTTGGGCCGCGTTCCCCGTCACACCGCCGTTGCAATAGACGACGGTCGGCTTGTCTTTGTCCATATTTTTGGCGGCCGCACGTAAATCACCGAGCGGGATGTTGACGGCACAGTCAACGCACGCCTTCTCGAACTGCGAGGCTTTGCGTGTATCGATGATTTGCATGTCCTCACCCGCATCAATCCGCTTTTGCAGTTCGGCCGGCGTGATGAGGCGAGCCGCTTTGTCCATACTGTTCGCGAGCACCATGCCCGTGTACATGACCGGGTCTTTCGTCGTCGAGAACGGTGGCGCATAAGCGAGATCGAGATGGAACAAATCATCGACTTTCGCCTTGAACGTAATCGCCGTGACGAACACGTCGATGCGTTTGTCGACACCTTCGAACCCGACGATTTGAACGCCGAGCAATTGGCGTGTCGCCCGGTCACCGATCGCTTTGATCGTCATGTCTTTCCCGCCCATATAGGCCGGCTTATCCGGTTTCGTGTTATGGAGCACTTCGATGTCGTATCCGAGTTCGCGTGCCTCACGTTCCGATAGACCGGTCTGCGCGACCGCTTGGCCGAACACTTTGAAGATGCCCGTCCCGAGGATGCCTCGGTGTTCGAGGTCGCCGCCCGTGATGAGGTCACCGAGAGCGCGCCCCATCTTGTTCGCCGTCGAACCGAGCGGACGCCAAATCGGTTTACCCGTGACGAGCGAGAAGCTTTCGGCGACGTCGCCGGCCGCATAGACGTTCTTCACGTTCGTCTCCATGCGCTCGTTGATGGCGATTGCACCCGTCTCCCCGATCGTCACCCCGATCGACTTGGCGAGTTCTGTGTTCGGACGGACGCCGACCGACAGGATGACGAGGTCGGTGTCGATCGTCTTGCCGCTCTCTGTGACGACGCGTTCGACGTGACCGTCACCGATGAGTTCCGTCACCGTCTCACCGAGCATGAGCTCGATGCCGTTCTTCTCGAGGTGATCTTCGACCCGGCACGCCATGTCTTTGTCGAGCGGCGGCATCACTTGTGGGAAACGCTCGATGATCGTCACATCGATGCCGCGCAATTTGAGCTGCTCGGCCATCTCGAGGCCGATGAAGCCGGCGCCGATGATCGTCGCGTGCTTCGGATTCGTTGCGTCGACGAAGTTGCGTGTCGCTTCCGCGTTCTGGATGTTACGGATCGGGAACACGTTGTCCGAGTCGACACCCGGGATCGGCGGGATGATGCTCGAGGCGCCTGTCGCGAGGACAAGGCGGTCATAGCTGTCCGTGAACGATTCGCCTGTCTCGAGGTTCTCGACCGTGATCGTCTGTGCGTCGGCATCGATTGCCGTCACGTTATGTCGTGTCATGACGTCAAGTTGATAACGTTTTTTGAAGAACGCCGCGTCACGAGGCGTCAAATCGTCGCGTGACTCGACTTCGCCGCCGACGTAATACGGGATGCCGCAACCTGAGTACGAGATATCGTAATCGCGATCGTAAATCGTAATCTGTGCGTCTTCATTGTTACGACGTGCTTTTGCCGCGACCGACGTACCGGCGGCGACTGAACCGATGATGACCAATTTCATAAAAAACACTCCTTAGTAAAGTATTAGGCTGATATATAGTCCGAGCAACGTGATGGCGAGCGTCGGGATCGTCAAGATGATGCCGACTTTAAAGTATTGACCCCAACCGATTTTAAGCCCTTTCGTACGGAGCACATGGAGCCAAAGCAACGTTGCGAGTGACCCGATTGGTGTAATCTTCGGACCAAGGTCGGACCCGATGACGTTCGCATAGATGAGCGCTTCCCGAATCTGACCGGTCGTATTCGTCAAATCGATGGCGAGCGCGTCAATCATGACGGTCGGCATATTGTTCATGACCGATGACAAGATGGCGGCCAAGAAGCCCATCCCGAACGTGGCGCTGAAGGCGTTCACGGCGAACCAGTCGATGAAGTTGGCGAGCACTTGCGTCAGTCCCGCGTTTTGCAGACCATAGACGACGATGTACATCCCGAGCGAGAAGAAGACGATCGCCCAAGGCGCACCGCGTAGGACGGACCGGGTCGGCACGGCCGGTGAACGGTTCGCCATGATGAGGAAGAACAACGAGATGACGCCTGCGACGAGCGAGACCGGGATGCCGATGACGTCACTCGTGAAGTATCCGATGACGAGAAGTGCGAGCACGACCCACGACAAACGGAACATTTGATGGTCTTTGATGACCGAGGCCGGCTCGACGAGTTTCGATAAATCGTATTGCTTCGGAATGTCTTTTTTGAAATACAAATACAAGACGAGCAAACTTCCGGCTACGGCGAATACGTTGACGAACACCATCCGCGCCGCATATTCGGCGAAACCGATGCCGAAGAAGTCGGCCGAGACGATGTTGACGAGGTTCGAGACGACGAACGGCAGACTCGCTGTATCGGCGATGAACCCGGACGCCATGACGTATGCCAACACGACCGCGTCCGGCAGCTTGAGCGCTCGCACCATGGCGAGCACGATTGGTGTCAAGATGAGCGCCGCTCCGTCGTTGGCGAACAACGCCGCGACGAGCGCACCGAGCAACGTGATATAGACGAACAGCTTCACGCCGCCGCCTTTGGCGATGCGGGCCATATGTAAGGCAGCCCATTCAAAAAATCCGATCTCGTCCAAGATGAGCGAGATGATGATGATGGCGATAAATGTGAACGTCGCGTTCCAAATGATGCCCCAAACGGTACCGACGTCGTCCAAATTGACGACCCCGGTGAGTAAGGCGATGACCGCCATCCCCATCGCCGAGTAACCGATGCCGAGGCCTTTCGGTTGCTTGATGATGAGGAAGAGCGTCACCAAAAAAATCAAACTAGCAATCCACTGCACAATGAGTTCCTCCAATAATTCTCTATTTGTTTAGCACGTCTGTTGTAAGCCGCGAAGCACGAGGCTGACGCCGTCTCCTGTCGACTCGACGTCGAGCGTAACGTTCTCCGCCATCGCTTCGGCATCTTTCGCGACGGCGAACGTGAGTCCGTCAAAATCTTTCACATCATCTGTCGTTTCCGGAGCCGCGACGACGAGACCGAGTGTCGGGCCACAGCACCCGGCTTCCGTACAGATGCGAACCGATCTTATTTCCTCTTCAATCAGTGCATCTTTCATAAAATCGATCGCTTCATTCGTAACGTTCATGTAACTTCCTCCTTGAGTAGTTGTGACAGTGCCGGATAACCGACCGGCAGCTGTTCTTGCCAGGCGAGTAACGTCGGGCGCGGATAGGCGTTCACACGCTCGAGCCAAGGCGCCTCGCTCGCGACTTTCGCCGTAAACAGCTTGCTCGTCACGTCGAGCGGTGTGAACGATTGGTTGACGACCCAGGCGAACGGTTGAATCTCAGCCCGTTCTAAGTCAGCGACGAGCCGCTCGGCTTCATACACTGGGGTCGCTTCAGGAAGCGTCGTGATGACGACGTGTGTCTGTTTCGGGTCGCGCAGTTTTGGTAACAGCTCGCGGACCGCTTCCGGGACGACCCCGGTCGACCGTTCGAGTTCGCGGTGATAGCTCTCGGTCGCATCCAAGAGGAGAAGCGTGTGACCCGTCGGCGCCGTATCGATGACGACGAAGCGGTCTTTCGCTTTCGCCACTTGATCGGCGAAGGCGCGGAAGACGGCGATCTCTTCGGTGCACGGCGAGCGCAAGTCCTCTTCGAGCATCATGCGCTGCTCGTCGTTCATTTCCCCCGCTTCCCGGAACACATCCATCCGGTACTTCTCAATCTCAATTTTAGGGTCGATCGCATCGACGGTGAACGTATCCGGGACGTCCAACCCGATCGTAAAGGCGACATGCGCGGCCGGGTCCGTCGTCGTCAAATGGACGGCGTGCCCGCGCTCACTGAGCGCGACGGCGACGAGCGAGGCGAGCGTCGTCTTGCCGACCCCGCCTTTCCCCATCGTCATGATGACGTTTGGTCCGTCCATCTCGATTTCGTCGACGAGACGATCGATGGATCCGTAACGGTTCGTGTCATAACGTGTGTCCGGGACGGCGACCGTCTCTCCGTTCACAAAACGGCGGAGCGCCGGGACACCGACGAGGTTCTCATAGGCATATGGGAGCGTGAACGTCTCGAGGCCGGCGACGCCGTCTGGAAGTTCGCGGAGCGCTTGTTGTTGACGCTCGATGAACCGTTTCGTATAGTGGTCCGTCCCTTCTTCGACTGCGACGATGCCGTTGATGACGAGTTGCATCCGTTCGATCCCGATCGCGTGAAGTTCGGTCGCGGCTCGCGCCGCCTCGACGAGCGTCGACGTCTCGGGACGGGCGACGAGCAACAGCGTCGTTTCCTCGCCATCGGTGAGCGTCTCGACGGCCCGTTTATACTGCAGTTGCTTGTCAGCCAAACCAGCGAGCGGACCGAGGCAAGACGCACCAGTCGTGTTCGTCTTTAAAAATTCATCCCACGCGCTCGGCAACGTCAACAACCGTAACGTGTGACCAGTCGGCGCCGTGTCAAAGATGACGTGATCGTACGTCTCACGTGCCGACTCGGACGTCAACAGCTCGGTGAACTGGTCGAACGCCGCAATCTCGACCGTACAGGCGCCGGACAGTTGCTCTTCCATCGACTGGATGGCCACGTCCGGCAACACGCCGCGATAAGGGCCGACCATACGTTCCATGTATTGTTGCGCCGCCTCTTCCGGGTCGAAGTTCGCGATAGCGAGACCTGTATCCGGGACGAGGCGCGGTGTCTCGTCAAGTTCCATCTCGAACACGTCTTGAAGGTTGCTCGCAGGGTCGGTCGAGACGAGCAAGACACGTTTCCCGCGGTCAGCGAGCGTCAAGGCGAGGCTCGACGCCGTCGATGTTTTGCCGACACCGCCTTTCCCGGTCAAAAATACGTAACGAGTCGGCTCGATTGTCGTGAAGTCAAAGCGATTCATTCTGACGCGCCTCCTTATTTTTTGAGCGTGATGCGAACTTTCGGTTTCTCGCCGTCTTGCGCGGCGAACGACTCGACCGGGAGTCCTGTCAATTCGGCAATCTCCTCGTTCGTCATGTAGGCACCCCGTTTGACGATGTCCCCATCAACGACCGTGAGCGGAAGCGTCTCAAGCCCGTTCACGATTTCAGCTTGGACATGGGCGTTCTCGACGAACCGGTTCGGCTCGGAGGCGAGGTTATAACGGGCCACATCAAAGCCGCGTTGTTTCAATACGTAATGGATGGTCGCGATCCGCGTCAGTTCCGGATCGATCGACGGACCACACAGTCCGGTCGGACAGCACATGGCTGGTTCGAACACTTCAAGTTTCATCGTTGACTCCTCCTTAAATCGCACACTCAGCGTCACAGTCACAACTCGCATCGACCGTCTCGATGTTGTCGAGCAACTCGACGACGATCGCATAGAACGGGCTCGTCTCATTCAACCGATAGTGAATCCACTGCTTGTCGCGGCGTTCTAACAATAGCCCCGCTTGGCGCATCATCTTCAAATGACGGCTGATGGCCGGCTGCGAGATGTCGAAACAGTCGACAAAACTGCAGGCGCACTGCTCTCCTGCCTGCATTTGCTTGAGCATCGTCAAGCGGGTCGGGTCGGCGAGCACTTTGAGCACTTTACTTAAATCATCTACCGTATGCATCGTCATTCTCCTTCTCTGTATAACAAATCCGTTATATAACCTTTACGTTATGAAATTACCATAGTTTTTCAATCGAGGCAATTGTCATTTCAGAAAAAGTTCGGTATGATGAAACACGTTGTGAAACCATGTGTCGGTCGAACGACTTCTTTCATATAATGCGGCGTTTGATCTTCGTGAGACTCGGAGGTCAAAGTCAAAAATATATAGAGAGGTGTGTTCTTTTGGAAAAATTGAATACGATTAAACAAGATTGGCTCGGCAACGTCCGAGCTGACGTCCTAGCCGGCTTCGTCGTCGCGCTCGCACTCATCCCTGAAGCGATTGCGTTCTCACTCATCGCGGGAGTCAACCCGATGGTCGGGCTATACGCGTCCTTTATCATCGCCATGGTCATCTCGTTCGCCGGCGGTCGTCCGGCCATGATTTCGGCCGCGACCGGTGCGATGGCCCTCGTCATCGTCTCGCTCGTCGCGGACCACGGACTCGAGTACTTGCTTGCAGCCGGGATGTTGGCCGGAGTGTTCCAAATCGCGCTCGGCTATTTCGGCATCGCCCGGTTGATGAAGTTCATCCCGCGCGCCGTCATGGTCGGCTTCGTCAATGCGCTCGCTATTTTGATTTTCCAAGCGCAATTGTCGAACTTTGAAGGCGAGAGCTGGATCATCTGGGCGCTCGTCGCCGGTTCACTCGCGATTATCTTCTTATTCCCGCGTGTCACGAAAATGATCCCGGCCCCGCTCGTCGCCATCGTCGTCATGACGGTGCTCGCGATCACGCTCGGTCTCGATACGAAAAACATCGGTGATATGGGAACGATCTCAGCAACGCTACCGGAATTTTTATTCCCGAACGTCCCGTTGACGTTTGACACGTTGATGATCATCCTTCCTTACTCGATCTCCCTCGCATTCGTCGGATTGATTGAGTCACTGTTGACGGCACAAATCGTCGATGACATGACAGGAACAGATTCAAACAAAAATCGCGAGTCGCGCGGTCAAGGGATCGCCAACATCATCGCTGGTTTCTTCGGCGGGATGCCAGGGTGTGCGATGATTGGCCAATCGGTCATCAACGTCTCGTCAGGTGCTCGCGGCCGACTGTCGACGTTCGTCGCCGGACTCGCGTTATTCATCATGATCATGACGATGAGTGATGTATTGATGCTCATCCCGGTCGGCGCTCTCGTCGGTGTCATGTTCTTCGTCTCGTATGCGACGTTTGACTGGGGCTCGCTCAAAGCGATGCGTACCGCTCAAAAATCGGATACGGTCGTCATGCTCGTGACGGTGCTCGTCACGGTTGTCACCCACGACTTGTCACTCGGTGTATTCGCCGGGATCTTGACGGCAGCGATCCTCTTCGCCGCAAAAATCTCGAAAGTCGAACTCGATCGCAGTGTAGACGCCGATCGTGCCCGTTACATCGTGAACGGTCAGCTCTTCTTCGCTTCGACGTCTGAGTTCGTCAATCAGTTCGATGTGACCGAAGACGCCGAAGCCGGTGTCAAACACGTCACTATCGACTTCTCGAACACCCATCTTTGGGACGACTCGGCCATCGGTGCCATCGATAAAGTCGTCTTCAAGTATCGCGAAGTCGGGATCGAGCCGGAACTATTGAACTTGAACAAAGATTCAGAGAAACTGCTCAATACGCTCGCGCTTCACTTGAAACAACAAGAAGCAAACGCCGGCCATTGATTTGGTCTCTACGGGAGTGGACATTCGCGTTCACTCCCATTTTTTTATCCATGGCTCTACAAAATCGCATATACTAAAAGTAGATTGTGTGAAAGAGGAGGACGTTTTTATGGGAAAGGTATTTTTAGCGGCAGACGGATCTGCCCACTCGAAGCGGGCGCTTGAGAAAGCGATTCAGCTCGCCAAGGCATCAGACGCATCGATCGACATCGTCCATGTCGTCAGCGCCAAAGAATCGAAAGAAGCCGCGCTCAACTCGACCGGAAAACTCGATCTCGAAGCGAAGCGAAAATTGATGTTACAACCCCTGTTCGACCAAGTGGTCGCGGCCGGGCTCGAATATGAATATATCGAACTTCGCGGCGAACCCGACGTCGAACTCGTCAAATACGCGAACCATCAGCCGTACGAGTACGTCGTCGTCGGTTCACGCGGACTGAACACGTTCCAAGAGTTCGTGCTTGGCAGCGTCAGCCATAAGCTTGCCAAACGCGCTCTCGCCCCGGTCATCATCGTCAAATGATGGTCACCCTTTCTCAGCCGAGAAAGGGATTTTTTCTGTTCCATACAGGAAATAAGTACTAGGTGTGGAATGGGATAGTGAACTCATTTATGAAGGAGGAACATAATTGGACATTGCCAATGACTCAAATTTATTGCTCATTTTATTGCCGCTCCTCATCCTACAACTCATCTTGCTCGTCGTCGCCTTGATCGATTTACTGAAGCGACAAGAGACGAACGGACCGAAATGGGTGTGGCTTCTCGTCATCCTGTTCATCAACATCCTCGGGCCAATCGTCTACTTCCTATGGGGACGGACGAAGCGATGAACGTCACCCAACTGACGAAACGATTCGGCACGTTCACCGCGCTCGACGACGTCAGCTTCTCGCTCCGACCGGGTTGCACGTCGCTCCTCGGTGAGAACGGGGCCGGAAAGACGACATTGCTCAACATGATCGCCCGCGTGACGACACCGACGTCGGGTCAAATCGTCGGCCACGACGCCATTCGCATCGGTTATTTGCCGCAGCGGCCAGCGCTCTATCCATCGCTCACCCCGGTCGAGACGATCCGTTATGCGGCCGAGTTGACCGGGGTAACGGGTGTCGACCCGGTCAATCTGCTGAAACGGGTCGGACTCGAGCCCGTCGATCGGCCAGCAGCCCACTTGTCCGGCGGGATGCGGCAACGGCTCGGCATCGCCCAGGCACTCGTACATGACCCGGAGTTGTTACTGCTCGATGAGCCGGTGTCGGCGCTCGACCCGCGCGGCCGTCGGGAAGTACTCGACTTATTGAGCGACTTGAAGCAGGAGCGGATGATTCTCTATTCGACGCACGTGCTCCCTGACGCCGAGGAAGCGAGTGACTGGGTGCTCCTGCTCCGGCAAGGGCGCCTGCTCATGGAAGGGACGGTGACCGATTTGCTCGGTTCGAAGTCCTCGATCCAAGTCCGTCTGTTCAACGACGTCTTGACGGAAGAGGAATGGCGGACGCTCCCCGGTGTCAGTCACGTCACCCGCTCCGGGACGACATGGGAACTGGAGACGGACGCGAAAGACGTGACGGAACGAGCGATGCTGCAGCTGCTGCTGGAGCGCGGTCTAAGACTCCAATCGCTCCACGTCGGACACCCATCGCTCGAGTCACTCTTTTTGGAGGTGAACGCCTGATGAAACTGGCCATCTTCAAACAAGAGTGGAAAGAGTCATGGCGCAATAAACGGATGATTTGGGTACCGATCGCCTTGATGTTGCTTGCGGCGATGCAACCGCTCACGCTCTATTTCCTCCCGGACATATTGGCCTCGGGCGGCAACTTGCCGGACGGTGCGGTCATCGAGATCCCGACCCCGTCACCGGAAGAAGTGCTCATGTCGGCGAGCGAACAGTTGCGGCAAATCGGACTGCTCGTCGTCCTCTTGTCCGCCATGCATACGTTCAGCCACGAACGGTCGCTCGGCACGCTCGCCTGGCTCAAATCACTGAAAATTCCGGCCACGCGGATCGTCCTCAGCAAATGGGGACATTATTCGCTACTCGCCGTGATCGCGATCGGACTTGCCCAACTGAGTGCCGCCTACTACACGATCGTCTTGTTCGATTCGTTCAATGTCACCGATTTTTTGCTCGCGACCGGACTGCTCATGCTCCATTTCGTCGTCCAGCTGTCGATTTTCTTCATGCTTGCGGCGTTGCTCGAGAGCGGACTCGTCGCCCTCGTCATCACGCTCGGTCTCCACTTCATCATGTCGCTCCTCCTCGGTTGGCTCGAATGGGATTGGATGCCATGGCGGCTCGGCTCGTTATCGGCCGAAGTGCTCATGGGCGAGAGCTTACTCGTTTGGCCGATTGTCAGCGGCATCTTGTTGATCGCCGCCACGTTGTTCATCGCCTCGAGACGGTTGTTGTTCATCAGCCGTTCATCTTGAGTTGCAAGCATCATGTGAAAGCCATCGGAAAATTCCGATGGCTTTTTAGGTACAACGAATCAAATTAAGAAATATAATTTCCTATTTATGTTACATATCATTGAATTAAAAATACAAAATGGTACACTTTCGAGTAAGTAGTGAAGCGCTTACATTTTAGAGGAGGAACTGTTATGAAGAAATGGATTGGCGGTCTCGCCGCCCTCACGCTCGTCACGTCATCAGTCGTATTGCTCGATGCCGATGCCAAGTCTGTCCCGAAAAAGCCGAAAGTCGAGCTCGGGGTCGACCGGTTGATGGACAATCCTGAAATCTTGGCGGGTAAACGAGTCGGACTGATCACGAATCCGACCGGGGTCGATGCCAACATGACGAGCATCGTCGACTTGTTCCACAACTCCGATGATTTCGAACTGACGGCACTGTACGGACCGGAGCACGGCGTCCGCGGTGATGCACAAGCCGGATCGACGATCAGCTCATACATCGATGAAGTGACGGGGCTTCCGGTGTATAGCCTGTACGGCGCGACGAAGAAACCGACGGCCGAGATGCTCAAAGACGTCGATGTGCTCGTCTTTGACATTCAAGACGTCGGCACCCGCTTCTACACGTACATCTACACGATGGCGTATGCGATGGAAGCCGCGGCCGAGAATGACATCCCGTTCGTCGTCCTTGACCGGCCGAACCCGCAAGGCGGGCTCCGCGTCGAAGGACCGGTGCTCGACCCGGCCTATTCGAGCTTCATCGGCCTCTATCCGATTCCACTCAAGCACGGCATGACCGTCGGTGAGCTGGCACGCTTGTTCAACAAAGAATATCAGCTTCAGGCCGACCTCGAAGTCGTCAAGATGAAGGGCTGGAAGCGCTCGATGCTGTATGAAGATACGGGACTCCCGTTCGTCATGCCGTCCCCGAATATGCCGACGACGGATACGGTCAACGTCTATCCAGCGACCGGTCTGTTCGAAGGAACGAACTTGTCGGAAGGACGTGGCACGACGAAGCCGTTCCAGTTGATTGGTGCCCCTTACGTGAAGGCGCATGACTACGCCAAGACGTTGAACGGACTCGAGCTTCCGGGCGTCACGTTCCGCGCTGCCTCGTTCACGCCGACGTTCTCGAAGAACGCGGGCAAACTGTCGCACGGCGTCGAAGTGTATGTCACCGAGCCGTCGAAGTTTGAAGCGGTCAAGACCGGCATCGCCATGGTCAAGACGGCACACGACCTGTATCCGGACGAGTTCGAGTTCCTCGCCAACGACTTCATCACGAAGCTGACCGGGAACGCCTACGTGAAAGACATGATCCTCGCCGGTGAGTCGCTCGAGGCGATCATGGACAAAGTCGACGCCGAGCGCGATGCGTTCTTGCCGATTCGAAAAGAGTATTTGTTGTACAAATGACAACCAGGCAGGCTCAATGGAGTCTGCCTTTTTTTGTAATCAAACGGTAATACCCATCATCGCCCTACTCAATATATTATATGGTTATATAATCGAAAAAGGAGCTTCCCATTTTGAAAAAACCTGCCTCAGTCTTGCTCGCTGCCGCCTTGGCGACCGCGTTCACATTTACCCCGCCGACCACTCCGCTCACCGTCAATCCGACGACGGTCGAGGCGTCTTATCGTGAGACGGCCGTCAATACGAAAGGTTCCGTCACGGGGATCAGTCAACTCAACGTCCGGAAAACACCATCAAGCTCAGCGACAAGTTTAGGTAAACTTGTTCGCAATGGCACGATGATGGTCCGGACATCGTTCACGACGAACGGGGCCCGATGGTACAAAATCCAATGGGGCACGGGCTACGCATACGTTCCGGCCGCATACGTCAAGCTATCGACAGCCGAAGTCGCGTTCACGAAGACAACGTACGTCGCCCCGTCGAGCGTCTACTTGAAGTCACGTCCGCTCACGACCTCGCCGAACGTCGTTTTCCTGCGCCAAGGGATGAAGCTTGAGACAATCTCGTATCGATACACGGGCACGACACGTTGGTACAAAGTGCGCGTCGGGACGAAGATGGGTTATATCTTAGCGAAGCACATCACATTTAGAGCGCCGGCGAGCGGCGTCTTGGGTGAGACGAATGAAGAGCGCCAGGCGGCCGGTTTGTCAGCGCTCTCCGCGTCGAGCGAGGCGAACCGCGTCGCCCAGGTCCGGGCCGACGAGATGGCACGGACGGGACAGTTCTCCCACCAGCTCCGTGAGAACGGAAGCCCAGGGAATACGCTCGACGCCTATAACGTCAGCTATCGCGGTTGGGGTGAAAACATCTACATGGGGTCGAGCGACCCCACGCAAGCCGTCAGTGCCTGGATGAACTCGACAGGTCATCGCGCCAACATCTTGAACGGAAACTTCACCCACCTTGGTGTCGGCGCCGCCAAGAACGCACAAGGGTCGACGATTCACGTCCAAGTCTTTTTGACGAAATGAAAAACCGGGAAGTCGCATTGATCGCGATTTCCCGGTTTTTTTAGCGGCGTTCGTCTTTCAGGCTTTCAAGGTTTTGTTGGGCCTGGCCCGTCTTCTCTTTGGCCGTCCCTTTCACTTGGTCTTTTTGTCCTTCACGTTTGAGCGATTGATTGTCCGACGCTTTGCCGACCGCTTCTTTCGCTTTGCCTGCCGCCTTATCGATTAAGCCATCGACTTTTTTGTTAAGTCCGTCTTTCATGTGAATCTCCTCCTCGTGATATCATGTCTAATTCATGTACCACTGTGAGAAAAACTCAAACATAGTGCTCTTTGACGAGCACCCGGAAACGCGGTCGGACGGTCAGCTCGATCGTCGTCACCGTGCGGTTACGATCCTCGTTCATGACGATCAATAGCTCACCGTGGTCGCGACGATCTTCGAGCACCTCGACTTTCCCGACCGTGCGGAGGAGCTGATAATACAGCAACTCCCCCGTCGCGTCTTTCACGTTCACCTCGAACTCGTGATAACTTGGTGAGATTTTGAAGTAGAACGACTCTGCCCCGTTCGAGAAACGGAACACCGACTCGTCGTAATAAAACGGGAGTGTCGTGTCCATCCGTTTCGGCTCGACCGTACAAAACAACGCCAACGCCATCTCGTCCGGAAACTTCTCACTCGACTCTTCTTTATTGAACTGCCACTTTTTCATCGCGATCCCTCACTTCGACTTCCATTAATTGTCTGAATAATTCGACTATTATATTTCATTCGGCAACGGGTTCGGAAGTTCCTGCAAACGGGAACAAAACCTTGTACGCTATTTCACGTTCTGGAGTTGAAAGGAGTTGCGTCCACGTGTCCATCATCGCCCTCGATCACGTCACAAAACGGTTCGGTGAGACGATTGCCTTGAACGACTTTTCACTTCACGTCGAGGCCGGCGAACTGTTCGGCCTGCTCGGACCGAACGGGGCCGGCAAGACGACCGCCATCTCGGTCATGCTCAACCTATATCCGGCCGACAGCGGTTCAATCAAAATCTTCGACCACGCGATGCCGAAGGACGAACTGACAATCAAACGGCGCGTCGGCATCGTGCCGCAGCACGTCTCCGTGTACGATCAGCTGACCGTCTTTGAAAACATCCAATTTTTCGCTGAGCTATATGGCTTCAAGCCGTCTGAAGCGAAACAAAAGACCGAGGCTGCCCTCGACTTCGTCGAACTCACCGCGCACCAAAAGAAACGTCCGCCGGAACTGTCCGGGGGGCTCCTTCGTCGTCTCAACATCGCCTGCGGCATCGTGCACGAGCCCGAACTCATCTTCATGGATGAACCGACCGTCGCCATCGATCCACAGTCGCGCAACACCATCCTCGAGAACATCCGCGAGTTGAATCGACGCGGGGCGACGATCATCTACACGTCCCACTACATGGAAGAAGTCGAGATGCTCTGCGACCGCGTCGCCATCGTCGATGAAGGGCGGATTATCGCCGAAGGGACGCAAGACGAACTGAAAGACCAAGTCATGACGCTCGAGACGGCCCGCATCAAAGTCGACGCTCTCACCCCAGGCCTCCTCGAACGGCTCGAATCGCTCGAGCGAGTGAAGAAAGTCGATTACGAGGAACCGTTCCTCGAAGTGTCGCTCGAGAAAGACACCCCGCTCGCCCCGCTCCTTGACGTGCTCCATGACGAACGGGTCCGTTTCACCTCGATCACCGTCGACCGTCCGTCCTTGAATACCGTCTTTCTGGCTCTGACCGGCAAGACACTTAGGGAGTGAGTCCGATGAAACTATGGACGTTCATCAAATACGATGTCAAACAGCAACTGCGTGATCGCTCGACCATCTTTTGGATGCTCATCTTCCCAATCATTCTCATCTTCGGACTCGGCACGATGTTGTCGGCCATCTTCAACAGCAACTTCTCGCTCCCGGTCACGGACGTCGCCTACGTCGAACAGTCGACCGACGACTATCGAGTACCGCTCGAGACGTTCCTCGCCGACGATGACATAAAAGAGTTTATCCGTCTCGTCCCGTATGACAGTCTGGCCGCGGCCGAGACCGGCGTGAATGACGGTGATGCCGACGTCATTCTCCACTTGGACGGTCCTGACGTGCGCTTACTGTACGAGGAACCGTCGACGATCGAGTTCGATGTGCTCGAGGCCGTGCTCCGGCAATATACGGACGTCGCCAATCAGCAAATCACACTCGCTGAGACGGGTGTCTCCGCCCCGTTTACGCCTGAGTCATTCATCGACAGTGAGAGCGTCGACTTGTCGGGTCGGACCCCGACGTCACTCGAATATTTCACCGTCACGATTTCCATCATGACAGCGCTGTTCGGTGCGTTCTACATCACGGGCATGCTCAGTGAGGAGCAACCGATGACGGGGAGCTATCTTCGGATCCAAGCCGCTCCCGTCAAACGAATCGAATATCGCCTGGCCCGCAGTTTGAGCCGATACACGCTCATCTTCCTGCAACTTGTGCTCGTGTTTTGGTTCAGTCACTTCGTGTATCGCAGCTTCTCGCTCGACTACGTTCACTTCAGTCTATTGTTCCTATCTTGGCTCGCCCTCGCTTTATACGGTACGGCGTTTGGTTTCTTCATCTCAAGCTTACCCCGTATCTCGCGCGCGACGAAAGACGCGATTGTCAACGGGTTCGTGGCCATCATCATGATTCTCTCTGGCGGCTATGTCCCTGGTTTCGACCAAGTGACGCTGAGCGTCGTGCCGTGGGCTAAGTACGTCTTCATGCCGATTTTCATGCGGGAAGGGATGCTTCAGGTGCTCTTGCGCGGCGGAGACACGTCCGTGTTTTGGCAAAGTCTCGGTTGGCTCGCCATCCATCTGTTCGTCTTTGCCGGGATCAGCCTGCTGCTATGGAAAGGGGTGAACCGCCGTGGTGCTATTTAGACATGTCGCCAAGCGTATGCTTCGGAAAAAAGGGCTATGGGTGTTCACGTTCGTCTCCGTGTTCGGGTTCGCCCTCATCCTGTCGTTCCTCAGTTCGACGTCCGCCTTGAACGCCTCGATTGGCATTCTCGACCGCGACGGCGGAACACTCGCCGGTCGCGTGATTGAAGAAGCGGGACGGTTCGGAGAGGTGACACCGCTTGAGACCGATGAGACCGACGAGGCGTTGCTACAAGGACAAGATATCGTCTTAGTGATTCCGGACGGATTCTCCGAGGCGCTCTTGGATGGCGAGACGCCGCGATTGTCGTTCAGTGCGACCGAAGGGAGTGATGCCGCGTTGATTGAACAAGCGCTCAATTCACACTTGTCCCGTGAGCGACAACTATTGATCGCAAGTGAGTTTGACGAGGAACGGTTCACCGAGCTCGCCGAACGTGAGACGGAAAACGGCTATACCCTCTCGAGCGAGCCGTTCCAACAGAGCGTGGCGACGACGGCGCGGACGCAGGCGTTCCTCGGCCTCTTGTCGTTCGTCATGATGTCGGCGTTCCTTCAGTTCATTCCGTTGTTCGTCGCCGACGACCGGGACGAGAAGATTTATTCGCGCTTATTTGCGGCCCCGGTCACGCCCCGGCGTTACATCGGTTCGCTGTTCGTGTCGTTTTGCGCGGTCGGGCTGCTCTACGTGCTCATGTTGCTCGCCTTCAGCGCTGTCCTCTATCGACAGGACATACTCGCGCACCTACCTGTCCTCACGCTGTTGTTTATCGTCTATTTATTCGTCTGTCTCGCCATCGGTTCGCTCATCGCCATCCTGGCGACGAACCGGGAGAAAGCGAACATTTGGCAGACGTCCGTCACGATGGCCGCTGCCATCACCGGCGGCGCCTTCATCAGTCTGACGTGGCTGCCTGATACGCTCCAGGTCGTCGGACGCTTCTTGCCGACGTACTGGTTCAATTACGGGGTCGCCCAAATGTACGAGGACCATTTCCCACTCCAATCCGTCCTCATCATGCTCGGGATGGCGCTCACCGTCTTCCTCCTCAGCGCCTGGACGTTGAAGAAACGGCCGCTCACATGAAAAAGGAGAGCCGCGATGGCTCTCCTTTTTATAATGCTTCAATCACCTCTGTAACGTCGGCACGACCTTCTTGAAAAACACCTCGACGAGTTCCGGGTCGAACTGTCGGCCTGCTTCTTCTGCGATGACCGCGAGCGCTTCGTCGAGCGTCTTCGCTTTCCGGTATGGGCGTCCCGTCATCATGACGTCGAACGTGTCCGCGATCGAGATGATGCGTGACGCGAGCGGAATCTGCTTTCCGCTGATGCCTTTCGGATAACCGTTCCCGTCCCATCGTTCATGGTGGGCGAGCACGATTTCCGACAGTGGACCATACTCCGGCACCGTACTCAAGATGTTGTAGCTCACTTCGGGATGACGTTTGATTTCACGCCATTCGGCCTCGGTCAACGTGCCCGGCTTGTCTAAAATCTCATTGCTGATCGCGACCTTGCCGATATCATGCAGTGTCGCTGCCGTGACGAGTTCGTTCACATCGGCACTCGTGAAGCCCATCGCCCGTCCGAGTTGCCGTGACAGCTCGGCGACGCGTTGCGAGTGCGCTTCCTCGCGTGGAATTTTCTCGTAGAGCGTTCGCATGATGAGCTGAATCGAATGGTGGCGTCGGCTTTGTTTCTCCGACACTTTATGGTGATACATCCGGTCCTCGGCCAAATTGAACACTTCCGCGATGGAGAGCGCGTCATCGTCCTTCACCGCTTCCCCAAACGATGCCGAAATCGGCAGCCCTTCGATCGATTTGGCGAGGAACAGTTGGCTCAGGCGATCGGACAGCCGATTCGCCTCTTCAAGTGACGTATTCGGCATGATGATGACAAACTCATCCCCACCGATTCGAGCGACCGTATCCTTCCCTCGAATTTCACGTTTGAGCGTCATCGTCGCCTCGATCAACAAACGATCCCCGACGAGATGACCGAACGCGTCGTTCGTCAGCTTCAACCCATTGACATCGACGACGATCAAGGCGAGCGGATAATAGTCCGGCTCGTCGTACGTGATGAGCGCCTCATCGAAGTAACGGCGATTCTTCACCCCGGTCAACTGGTCGTGATAACTCAAATACTCGATTTCCATCTCATATTTCTTCTTCTCGGTCACGTCACCGATATAGCCGTGCCAAAGGACGTGCCCTTCATCAAGCTTCTCTGGACGCGACGATCCTAAAATCCACGTCGTCCGGCCGTCGGGCGTCAGGACACGAAACTCCGCATCCCAAATCGTCAAGTTCTCGTACGACGTCTCAATGCTCGCCATCACGTTCGGATAATCTTCGGGATGGATTTTTGAGAACACGAGACCCGGGTCTTGTTTCATCTCCTCGAACGTAATACCAGTCAGCACCTCGAATCCTCGGCTAAAGAATGGGAAGTGGAAGCTGCCGTCCGGGCGCCGCTCGAACTGATAGATGGCACCGGGCACTTGATCGGACAGCTTCGTGAGCAATCGGTCCCGCTCGGCGAGTTCTTCCTCGAGTTGGACGCGTTCCGTCACGTCTTTGGCGACGGCGTAAATATAGTTGCCTTGGACTTTTGAATGCCACTCGATTGATCGATAGTCTCCATCGATCGTCCGGTATCGGTTGACGAAACGGAAGATGTCCTTCCCTTCTTCGAGCAAGGCGAACGCTTCATTCGTCTTCTCGACGTCATCGGGATGAATCAGGCTCGTGAAGTCCATGTTCTCGAGTTCTTCGAGCGGAAACCCGAGCACACGCTCCCACGCCACGTTCAAATGGAAAATCTCATGATTGGTCAGGGACATGATGCACTCCAAGTCGACGGTCGCGAACCCTTCGAACATCGACTCTTTTGCATCCCCGATTTGCCGGTCCGCTTTCGTCATCTGTTCGAGGATGTGCACGATATACAATTCGACGAGCCCAAGGCGGCTCGCCTCTTTATTTCCTTGCATGACAATCGTCAAATCCCCGTAAAAGACACCGTCCTTCTCGATTTTAAACAAGACGACTTGGCCAAGGTCAAAAATCCGTAAAATATTTTTGATCAGTCGTTTCGGCAACACCCCGTCGACGAGCGGTAAAATGTCGTCGAACACGATTGGGCTCGGTGCCTCGAGTAACTTGGACCGTTTCGGGCTCATCGGCCATTTGCGGCCGACCGGATGGAAGCCTAGCACATCGAGACTGCGCTCGAGCAGTTCATCAATGCCCGAGAGCGCCACGGTCGAGTACGTCTGTCCATCATCGTCGACTAAATTGAGCGTCACGGCCTTCGCACCGGTGAACCCTCGAATCTGGTCGAGGAAATGTTGGTTCATCAACAATTCTCGTCCGGTCGTCACGAAGCGGTGCGACACGTTGACGAGTTGTTTCAGCGCATTGTTCTCTTGGACGTGCGGTGTGATGTCGTGGAACAGCGTCGACACATAACCCGGACGCTCGCTAAAGACAGACAGTTCATACCAGGCCTTGTTGCGACGCGAGAAATGTTCGAACGTGATGGCTTCGCCACTGCCGACGGCCCGCGCGACTTGGACGATCCATTCCCGTTCGCTGTATTCAAAATCTTTCAACTTGTCGGTGATCCGTCCACCGAGAAAATGTTCGCGCTTTGCTTTCATGATGCGCTCGAACGCTTCGTTCACTTCATGAAACTCGTAATCGACGGGCTCCCCCGCCTCATCGTAGAGCACTTTAAACTCGACGTAGCCTTGGGGCATATGGCGCAACAAGGATTGAAATTTGGTCTGGTCTAAGTCTGCCACGTCGGTCCCTCCTCCGTTCAATTCTACTTTTCAGTTTACCTCATTTCTTACAAATTCCCTATATTTTCCGAATCGATTCTCGCCAATATGCGCACATTAAGTTTTTGTAAATGACACCTCTCGGCTTGCACCTCCCCATCTCGATTGTTAGTATGATTACGAAAACCGATATCGAAAACCGATTTTAAGGAGATGATGCACGTGGAAGACCGCGTTCTTCGAAAACTGTTTCTCGGTTTTATCCATATCCATATCTTGCACCACGCCTCTGAACACCCGGTGTACGGAGCATGGATGGTCGAGGAGCTCCGCGAGCACGGCTACTCGATTAGCGCCGGCACGCTCTATCCGATTTTGCACTCGATGGAACAAGACGGGCTGCTCGTCCGGACGAACGAGCTCGTCGAGGGTCATATCCGGAAGAATTACACGACGACCGAAAAAGGCCTCGTCGTCTTGGCGGAAGCCCGTCAAAAAGCGTATGAACTATTCAAAGAAATTAAGGAGTGAAGCACATGTCCAACCAACGCGTAACGTTCAAAACGTTACTTGAGATTTTATTCGTATCGACCCGGCTCGGCCTGACCTCGTTCGGCGGACCGGTCGCCCACCTCGGCTATTTCCATGAGGAGTACGTCCGCCGTCGCAAATGGATGGACGAACGCGCCTATGCCGACCTCGTCGCCCTCTGTCAGTTCTTGCCGGGCCCGGCGAGCAGCCAGGTCGGTATCGGCATCGGGATCGTCCGTGGCGGCATCCTCGGCGGGATCACGTCGTTCATCGGGTTCACGGCCCCGTCCGTCATCGCCCTCATCTTATTCGCCCTATTGGTATCGGGACTCGACGTCTCAGACGCGGGCTGGCTTTATGGATTGAAAGTCGTCGCCGTCGCCATCGTCGCCCACGCCATTCTCGGGATGGCCGGTAAATTGACGCCGGACGCGAAGACACGGACAATCGCGTTCTTCGCACTCGCCGGAGTCCTGTTATGGCAGACGACCTATAGCCAAGTGCTCGTCATCTTGCTCGCCGGACTTGCCGGATTCTTGCTGTTCAAACCGCAAAACCTCGACGTCAAGTCGGCTTCGTTCCCGCTCTCGAAACGGCTCGGGGCGACGCTTCTCGGCCTGTTCGGGGCGCTCCTCGTCATCTTGCCGATCTTACGGGAGATGATCAAGAGTCAATCGGTCGCCATGTTCGATAGCTTCTACCGCGCCGGGGCCCTCGTCTTCGGCGGCGGCCACGTCGTCTTGCCGCTCCTCGAGCGCGAACTCGTACCGGCCGGTTTCTTAAGTGAAGAGGCGTTCCTCGCTGGTTACGGGGCCGCCCAAGCCGTACCGGGACCGCTCTTCACATTCGCGTCTTATCTCGGGACGGTCATCAATGGCGTGCCGGGAGGTCTGCTCGCCACGCTTGCCATCTTCTTGCCGGCGTTCCTGTTGATCCTCGGCGCCTTGCCGTTTTGGGATGCACTCCGTCGCAACCCAAAAGTCGCCGGTGCGCTCATCGGTGTCAACGCTGCCGTCGTCGGGATTTTGATTGCCGCCTTCTATCAGCCGATCTTCACGAGCACGGTGAACGGTGCGGTCGACTTCGTCTTCGCTGCTTTCTTGTTCGCCATGATCGCGTATTGGAAGATGCCGCCTTGGGCGCTCGTCATCGTCGGGGTCATCGGCGGGATGATCATCGGCACGTTATAACACGAAAAAGGGACTTCATTGCGAAGTCCCTTTTGTCATGGCCGCCATTTCCAGCGCATATAATTGATGAATAGTTTCACGTACGCCAGCTGCTCGCGGACGACGTACTTCAATTTCGTTGCCGGGGGCGTCTTTGCGTAGAGCGCATCGATCGCAAGGCCAAAATACAGCTTACCGACGAGCCGGGCCCGCCTGACGTGAAAATCGTTCGTGACGACGGTCAGACCAGACTCCCCACTCCAAATCGGACGGCTGAACAGAAAGTTCTCGTACGTCGACGTCGACTCCGCTTCGATATGGATTCGCGCCGCATCAATGCCACGTGCCGTCAACTCCCGGGCAATGACGCGGGCCTCCGCCATTCCTTCATCAGGTCCTTGTCCCCCAGAAGCGATGAGTTCGACGTGCGGATATTGATTCGCGTATTCAGCCGCCGCTTCAATCCGGTGCAACAAGGCACGGGACGGTTGAATCCCGTTCACTTTTGCACCGAGGACGAGGACGTAGCGATACGTGCCGTCAGCGTTTCTTTGTGCCATCTCTCTCACCTGCCTCGGGATGATTATAGCAATCTTTTTAAAATCGAGGGACAACGAAGGACCGATGGAATTTCCACCGGTCCTTCGTTATAGCCGCCAAGTCACATAAAGAACTTACCAATCGGATGTGATTTCGCTTTGTCGAGTTGTTGCTTCAACGTCTCGATTTCTTTAGCCAAACCTTCTTTCTCAGATTCAAGTTGCTTCACCGTCGTTTCAAGGGTGGACACTTGCTTGTCCTTGTCACGATTCGAACGGTTCGCCGCAATTAAGTCACGTTTCACTTGGTTCGTGTTCTTACGGGCTTGATCTCGTTCTTCTTTCGTTTGCTTACGGAGCGCTTCTTTCTTATCGAGCTTCCCTTCTAGCAATTGGGCCGCCCGATAATAGTTGAGCTGTTCGTAACGGCTGTACGGATACACCGCCTCCACTTCGACAGCAGGCCCGCCATCGGCGATCACTTCTTGGAGCAATTGCTCCAGACGAGTTTGGGGGACCACGTCTCGGAATTCTTGGTCGACCAACTCGGCTGAGAATGTCGAGAGTTCAGCCCGGTACGACTCGTCCTGTAGGCGCTTGATTTCATCACCAATCGAGCCGCTCTTATAGCCGTCATACTTTTTCCCGATACCGCCAAAGTTAATTTTGGCAGCGTCACGCCATGACTCTGGAGTGATCAAGCCGTGGTAGCCTTTACTGCCGACGGCAATCGTTGGCTTTCCGACAGCCATGGCTTCGAGTGCCGCTCGACCTGGAGCGATAATAAAGTCGGCTTCGCTCATCGTCTCTGGAAGCTCTTCCTGACTGAGCCAGCCGAGCCATTCGATTTTTTGGTTCGTCCCTTCAACGGTCTCTTTATACCGAGCCTCGTACTTCTCGCGCTGAGTCCCGTCTCCAATCACATACCAATCAATCGGCATTTGTTGGACGCGCTCATCTTTCAAACCGTCTAAAAAGACGTCTAAAATAAACAGCTTATCTGGGTCAATGCGGGATGAGAACATCCCGACGAGACGTTCTTTCTTACGCGCTGGTTTTTTCGGTTGGAACAAATCCGATACCCCGTTCAAGATGACTTCTACTTTCGGGGCAATCTGTGGACAATGGTCCACCAAATACTCCGCGATTTTGTCAGACACAGCAATGACTTTTGAGATACTCGTATGGTACTGATCGATGTCATCGTGATACATCCCATGAATGACGAGCACGAACGGAATATTCTTTGCCTCCGCCACCGCGACACCGAGTTGGCGAGAGTTGAACGGGTGGGCATAGACGACGTCGAACGGCAATTCAATCAACTGCTCGATCACGTCTTTGACATTCTCGTTCGTATAGTCCGTCTCGATGACGGTCCCGCCGAGCGAGCGAATCTCATCCGCAAACGGACCTGGTTTCGAGACGACCGTGATATCGTGTCCATGTTTACGTAAATGGCGGACCGACGCTAAAATGTGAAGGTGCAGCCCACCCATCGCCGAGTGGAAAAATACAGGTAACAGAATCCTCATTTGATTGATCCCTTCTCAATTTCGTGTGATATACAGCTTAGAACGAATCTTCGTAATCCCCAGACATCCCGGAGATGCGGTCGTTATGCATGAACAAGACGAGGTCGACATCGTTCTCTTCGACGTAGTCCGTGATATCGACTTTGCCTTCCGCGTAGCGGACGTCAATCGCCGACACTGTCCCGAACGATTCACCGAGGAAGCCGAGCACCGGGTTGGCGTACGAATCCTTCAAGACGAGCACGTGCAAGTCGTTGACCGGATCTTTCTGCTCGATGCGCAGCTGTCCATAGTTGTCTCCCATGAATACACGATAGAAGTCAGAGAACCGAGCCGTCTCTTCGGCTTCTTCGCGCACGACGACAGAGTGGCCGCAGTCATCACCGTTCCGGCAGACCTCGGTCGTGAAGCCATCTTTCGGTTCCAACCATTCCAAGTAGTCGAGTCTCTCGACGTACGGGAGTGAGATTTCACGGGCGTGCGAGCCGAAGTACGGTTGGTCGATCTTGAACGTCTCCATATCGGACGCCTCAAGTTTCGGCACGTCCGCATAGTCTTCTTGGAGCCGTTCGATGATTTGTTGATACCCGAGGAAAGCCCCGTGGACGTTCCAATGGTGGTCGTTATAGAAATAGATGTCTTCCATCGGTTGATTGAAGATTGTCTCGCCGAGGTCGATGAGTTCGAACTCGGCCCCTTCGACCGCGTCATGTAAATTGCCGCGGCTCTCCAAGTCCCCGCTCATGACGTAATCCGGAATCAACTCATTTTTAGAGGCGAAAGCCGGCTTACTTGGAGCTGAGGCGAAGTAGACCGGGACGTCCTGTTCTTGCATCGCCGCCCCGAATTCCGGGAACAGGCGCTTCATGTTGTCAAACCCGCGCACCGGTTCGTCTGGACTGATGAGCACCTCATTATCGAGGGCGAGCACCCCGTTATTGACTTGTTGTCGGAAAATGTTCTTTTGGAAACCGGCCTGGAGCCCCATCCAACGGTCACGTTGGAACACTTGGTCACTCGAATAGGTTTCAAACGCTTCCATATAGGAGCCATCGCGCACGGCCTTGACCGATGCTTCCGGTTGTTGTGCGAGTTCACGCCCTTCTAACACGGACACTTCCCGATCTTGACCGAACCAATACGTGGCCAGACCGAGAAAAAGTACGCCTAGAAACACACCGAGCAATAGAAAATCAGCGAACCAGGACTTTTCAAGCCCCTTCGGTTTTTCTTTGATCGGGCGTGGACCAGGCTTTCGAGAATCTAACGGCTTCTGCATCGTATTGCTCCTTTCTCTTTAGAAGCGGAAGTAGATAAATGGATTGAACGTGCTCGACACGATATACGAAATCGATAAGAAGAAGAGCACGGTCACGCCCGTCACACGGACAAGTCCGACGATGCGACGAGTCGTCATCGATTTCGTCTCATCGAGTTCTTGGCTCAATAGTTTCCCGACGACGATGCGCGGGATTGGCGTTGCCCCTATGATGGCGATCGTGAGGACGACACCGTATTGAACCAAGTAGTAGAGCGCTTGTTGGTCGAATAGCGGACCGCCGTGAAGACCGAACATCGCCTGTAAATAACTGATCGCATATGGGAAATCGTCGGCTCGGAAGAACACCCAACCGATGATGACGACGAACAGCGTGAACGATAGCGACAGCCAAGACGGCATCGCTTTCAACCATTTCCCAAGAAATGCACGTTCGAGCATGATGAATACCCCATAGTATACACCCCAGGCGATGAACGTCCAGCTCGCCCCGTGCCATACACCGGTCAAGAGCCAGACGATGGCCAAGTTACGATACGTCTTCCACTCGCCTTGGCGATTTCCGCCGAGCGGGATGTAGACGTAGTCTCGGAACCAGCTTCCGAGGGACATGTGCCATCTGCGCCAAAACTCCGAAACAGAACGTGAGATATACGGGTAGTTAAAGTTCTCTAAGAAGTGGAACCCAAACATGCGCCCTAGCCCGATGGCCATATCCGAATAACCTGAGAAATCGAAGTAAATTTGGAGCGAATAGGCGATGACCCCGATCCAGGCGAGTGTCGTCGACATCTCGCCGGCCGGCATGCCGAAAATCTGGTCGGCGACGTAGCCGGCACTGTTCGCTAAAATCATCTTCTTTCCGAGACCGATGACGAAGCGCTGAATCCCAGACACGAAGTCATCAATCGTCTCGCGCCGGTCGACAATTTCATCGGCGACCGTCTGATAGCGGACGATCGGTCCGGCAATCAATTGCGGGAAGAACGAGACGTAAAGTGCCAAGTCGAAAATGTTGCGCTGGACTTGACCATCTTTGCGATACACGTCGATGACATAACTCATCGCTTGGAACGTGAAGAACGAGATGCCGAGCGGGAGCGGGATTTCCGGGTCGTTCAGCGAGAAGCCGAGGACGCTGTTGACGTTCTCGACGAAGAAGCTCGCATATTTGAACACCCCGAGCATCCCTAAGTTCCCGAGCACCATGAGTGTCATCCATAACTTGATTTTCTTTTCATGTTGTCGGTCACGATCGACGAGCCGTCCGAAGACGTAGTTCATCACGATCGACGCGAGCATGATCAAGACGAATCGCGGTTCGCCCCACGCGTAGAAAAATAGACTCGCGGCAAGCAAAATCATATTTTTGACGGGACGCGGCGAGATGAAGTACAAACCGATGACGATCGGCAAGAAATAGAATAAAAAGACGGTTGAACTAAATAGCATCTGAGTTAGTCCCTTCCTACAAGATTACTCCTCAAACGAGAGATATAAATCGTCGAGTCGAATGGTCCGGGGCTCCGTCGTCTCAATCACATACTTGTAAGAGAGTTTGAAATACTCCGCACCTTCGACTTGAGGAATCGACTCCTCGATCTGGTTGACGCCCGGGTTGAGCGTCAACTTGAAGCGTTTGTTCGAGACACGTTCCTTATCTTTATATTGCATGAAATACATCTCGAGCTTCACGGTCGCATCGCTGAGCACGTGAATCTGTGTATCGAGGCCAATTGTCTTACAAGGGTCCATCTTGGCGTCGGGTAAAAACATTTGTGACGGCGGGATTTCAAATTTCAAATCGAACAGTTGCACATAAATCGAGTCGGACTCACTCTCCGGCATGAACGTAACTTCTGTCTTATACCCTTCTTCACGCATCCGTAAATGGTCTTTTTGAAAGCCGCGCGGATAATAATGATAAATCGCAGGGCGAATTCGTTTGACTGCCATATCGTTTCCTCCGTTTATAAGAAAAGAGTCGCCGTACGCATGTACGAGACAACTCTTATTCTTTTACATTAAGTTATTAGAAATCCGTTGCCAAAATGGCGTCGACGATGCGTCGTGACGCTTCCCCGTCACCGTAAGGGTTCGAGGCTTTCGACATCTTCTCGTAAGCCGTTGCATCCGAAAGAAGCTCATCAGCGAGACCGAAGATGACTTCTTCCTCGACACCAGCGAGTTTCAACGTACCAGCGGCCACGCCTTCCGGACGTTCCGTCGTATCACGAAGGACGAGGACCGGAACACCGAGTGACGGTGCTTCTTCTTGCACGCCGCCTGAATCCGTGAGGATCAAGTGCGAGATTGACGCATAGTTGTGGAAATCGAAGACGTCGAGCGGCTCGATCAAGTGAACACGGTCGATGTCGTGCAAGATCTCGTTAGCGAGTTCACGGACGACCGGGTTCATATGGACCGGATAGACGACTTCGATATCGTCATACTTCTCGATCAAACGACGGACGGCGCGGAACATGTTGCGCATCGGCTCGCCGAGGTTCTCACGACGGTGGGCCGTGAGCAAGACGAGACGGCGGCCTGATTCACGGATTGAGTCGAGCAACTCGTTCGTGTAGTCTTCACGGACCGTCGTTTTGAGTGCGTCGATGGCCGTGTTGCCCGTGACGAAAATCTTGTCTTCCGGTTTGTTTTCACGAAGCAAGTTCTCTTTCGACGTTTCCGTCGGTGCGAAATGAAGGTCGGCCATCACGCCTGTGAGCTGACGGTTCATCTCTTCCGGGAACGGTGAGTACTTGTTGTACGTGCGAAGACCCGCTTCGACGTGTCCGACCGCGACTTGGTTATAGAACGCCGCGAGCGATGCCGCGAACGTCGTCGTCGTGTCACCATGGACGAGGACGATATCCGGTTTCGTTTCAGCGATGACCTCACCCATGCCTTTGAGCACGCGTGACGTCACGTCATACAACGTTTGTTTGTCTTTCATGATATCCAAGTCGTAGTCTGGCTTGATCTCAAACAACTCGAGCACTTGGTCGAGCATTTGACGATGTTGCGCCGTGACGACGACGATCGGTTCGACCCCTTCACGTTCCTTCAACTCGAGGACGAGTGGTGCCATTTTAATCGCTTCCGGGCGTGTCCCGAAGACAGTCATTACTTTTTTCATCGATTCGCTAACTCCTCTTCTGTGAGCGGCGGCAAGATATACGTCTCGCCGAGCTCTGTAGATTCGACAACGGTTGTCCGGCGTTTCAACTTATCCGCCTTAAACGCGTCTTGTTGGTCTTTCGATAAGTTACGGAACCATCTTAAAAACTTGTTGTATTCGCGTGCGACTTCTTCGACCGGTCCGTATTCGCGGACCTCGCCGAACTCGAGCCAAAGTCCGAGCGTACAGAACTGCCGGACTTGTGACACGGAGTGGCTGATGAAGAAAATCGTCTTGCCTTGATCCTTGAACTCGTTCATCTTCGTGAGACACTTGTCGGTGAACGTTTGGTCACCGACCGAGAGCGCCTCATCGATGACGAGGATATCAGGGTCGATATTGATCGAAATCGCAAATCCGAGACGCGATTTCATCCCGCTCGAGTATGTCTTGACGGGTTGATAGATGAAGTCACCGATATCGGCGAACTCGACAATCTGTGGCGTCAGCTCGGCGATTTGTTGTTTCGTCATCCCGAGCATGAGCCCTTTCAATTCGATATTCTCCATCCCGCTCAAGTTCCCGTTCAAGCCAGACGAGATCGCGATGAGCGCCGTCTTGCCTTTTAACTGGATTTGACCGTGGGTGGGCGGCATGACATCCGCGAGCAGGTTCGACATCGTCGATTTCCCTGACCCGTTGATGCCGATGATGCCGACGACTTCGCCCGGCGGCACTTCAAACGTGACGTTCCGGAGCGCATAGAATTGCTTCCCGTTCGTTTTATTGAGGAAAATCTCCTTCAATTTGTCGGTCGGCTTGTTGTATAACGTATAACGTTTTGACACGTTCTCAAATTTAACTTGATACATGATAGCCTCCTCAAATGTAATCGATGAAATATCGACGGAAGCGCATATGGATCATCGAACCAACAAAGAAGAGGACGAGCACGATCGCCCAGTAGTAGAGACCATACGCCCAGTTGTTCGCGAGCCAATCGGTACCGAGGAACATCGAACGATAGCCTTCAATCAAGTAATACAATGGGTTGACTTGAAGAATATCTGCGAGACGGCCGGTCGGAACCCAAAAAATCGGCGTCAAGTACATGAGCATTCGCATGAGCGATTGCAATAAGTTTTGTAAGTCGCGCACGATGGTCGTCAGTGCGGACGTGATTAACGCTAGCGAGTAAAGTAAGGCAAGAGCACTGATCGCCAAGTAAATGAACCAAAGCGAATGCAGCCCCATCGGATAGCCGAACGCCCACATTAACACGTAGGATACCGCCACTAAAATGGCATGGCGATAAAACAACGATAACAGGACGTACGCAGGAATCGTTGAGATTGGAAAGCTCATCTTAGAAACTAACCCAATCTTCGAATAGACAGACCGAGCCGTGGAAGTGATTGCCGCGGCAATAAAGAACCAGACGACAATCCCCGCAACGAGCCATGGCAGAAACGGCACGCCATCAATCGGCCTGCCGCTTCGAATACCAAATCCAAATACAAACCAATAGACTGCGATTTGCAGCAATGGCGTGACGAATTCCCATAAAAATCCGAGGTACTGCATTGAATAGTTGCTCTTCGTCTCATACGTCGCGAGACGCATGATCAGATACTTACTCGATTGCAGTTCTGAAAGAATAGCTTTCGCGGATTTAAACATGTGAATTCACCTTGAATCAACGTACGAGATTCGTTTCCTTTGTAAATTTGTACAAGTTGCCGTAGTTTACGACAGCCACATCGTCGCCAGCCGGCTTCACGATGTTACGCGTGTCAAAGATCATCGGACGACGCATCGCTCCGCTGAGTTCAGCGAAATCGAGTGTCTTGAATTCGTTGTGGTCGACGAGGACGAGGACGAGGTCCGCATCTTGAATCGCTTCTTCTTTCGATACGAGGTCGAAGCGGCTCGATGTCGACTTCTCGACGTGACCGTCATGAACCGAGATGTTCACGCCGCGGTCGAGCAAGAGCTCACAGATGTCGACGGCTGGGCTTTCACGCATGTCGTCGACGTTTCCTTTGTACGTCACGCCGAAGACAGCGACTTTCGCGTCTTCGATGCCCGCAACGAGCTTCTCGACGTTGTCGGCCACGTAAGCTGGCATCGAGACGTTCGTCTCACGCGACAAGTTGATGATTTGAGCAAGGTCAGGTGACTTCGCGACGATGAAGTACGGGTCGACCGCGAGGCAGTGACCACCGACGCCAGGACCTGGGCTATGCAAGTTGACGCGCGGGTGTTTGTTCGCCATCTCGATGACGTCGAGGACGTTGATGTCGAGGTCGTTACACACTTTAGCGAGTTCGTTCGCGAGGGCGATGTTGACGTCGCGGAACGTGTTCTCCATGAGTTTCGACATTTCAGCCGTCTTCGCATCCGTCTTGACGATCTCGCCTTCGACGAATGTGCCGTAGACGCGTGCGCCAGCTTCCGCACAGGCAGGCGTGATGCCGCCGACGATACGGTTGTTGTGCACGAGCTCATGCAAGATTTGTCCTGGAAGGACACGCTCTGGGCAGTGAACGAGGAAGATGTCTTCGCCGACGACGAATCCAGCTTCTTCAACGATCGGCTTGACGAAATCGTCCATCGTACGTGGCGCGATTGTCGACTCGACGATGATGACGTTGCCTTTCTCGACGAATGGAAGGACTTTACGTGTCGCGTCCAAAACGTAAGTGAGGTCGCACGACTTGTGCTCGTCATCATTGTTTGGTGTCGGGACGGCGATGATGAAGGCGTCCGCTTTCTCCGGTGAGAGTGACGCACGGAATTTACCTTTTGCGACGACGTCGGCTACGACTTCGCCGAGACCTGGCTCTTCAATGTGGATTTCACCACGGTTCAATTTATCTACGACGTTTTGAGAGATATCTACCCCAACGACGTCGACGCCGTATTTAGCGAAGACTGCCGATGTCGGCAAACCAATATACCCAAGACCTACTGTACATACTTTCATTTGTAGTAACCTCCAAGTGTGTGTGTGCCCTGCGATTTCTCAGTGCGAGCATGTCCATCATTTTATTTCAGTTTCGACAATAAAACAATACTCATTATACTCTTGAACAAATCAGCCGAGCAATTACATTTTAATGACAAATCAATGTTTTTCCGTTTCGGACAACGCCTCTAGTATAAGCTGTTCCAGCTTTTTAGCAAGTGTTTCGACCGCGAAGTGCTCAAACGCATAGGCTTGAAGCGGTTTTGCGGCTTCGAGCAAACGGTCTGAATCGTCGGCGTACGAGCGAATGATGTCGACGGCGTCGGACACATTTTCGAGCAATACGTCGTCCGGATAAATCGTCTCGCTTCCCGTCCAGTGACGGATGAGCGGATACGTCCCCGACGTCATCGCTTCGGCCGGAGCCAAATGGAAGCTCTCGAGATCGCTCATCGAGAGGACGAAACCGATCTTTTGCAACCATTCCGGCACGTCGTCGCCGTGGCCGTCGAACTGGACGCTCGATTGGAATTGCGGCTCTTCGAGACGGGCGAGCAACTTGTCGTAATACGCCCGCTCCTCTTCCCGCTTGTTGATCCAGTAGATCTCGTTCGGGTGATGTCCTTTAATGAAGAGTTTATAGCGGCTGTCTTGTTGTAACAGCTGCTCGAGCAAATCGAGCGCCAAATCGAGCCGCTTCAGTTTCGGGTTGACGCCGATCATGCCGAGGTGGAACGTCAAATCTTGTTTCACTTTCGGCTGCGCCAAACGCTTGCCGTCGACGGCGTTATAAATCATCGTCATCTTATGGCGCGGAATGCGGAACAGACGGTACATCTCTTCGAGCATGTACGGCGAGACGAGGATGATTTTGTCGATGTTGTGCAAATTGTATTGGCGCGGGAATGGCGTCTCTTTCTCTTGACGGTGAATCCGCACAATCAGCTTCTGGTGCGGCAGCTTATGCTCCGAGTACCAGACGGCGTTGCCGAGTCCCCACTCACAGAAGATGATGTCGGCCTGCTCAAGACATGCCTTACTATGGTTGACGTTGTGAATCTTATGGCCATCCCATTGGTCGACGAGCACGTTGAAGCGCGGGTTCTCCGAGAACTGCTTCATGAAAAGCTTCAAGAACTTCAAGTCATGACCGGCGAAAACGATCGTCAACTTCTTCATCGCCCACAACTCGTCGCGCAGACGCGCGTACGTGTTCGTGAACGTGTAGTACTGGGCCATGTCGTACAAGCGCTTGGCGGCCTCACGGTAGATGCCTGCGTCCGTGAGTGCGAGGCGTGCCTTGTCGATGAACTCCGTCTCCGAGTTGACGAAGAGCGGATAGTCCGCCCCGAGAATGAGCTCGTGCATCGGGTTACGGTTGAGCAGTACCGGTTTTCCGAGCGCCCCGTATTCGAGCAGCTTCGTCGACAGCTCGAGCGAGGCGTCGAGTTCCGGATGGCGCCAAGATACGCCGACCGCACTCGACTCGATTAACGTCTCGACGTCGCGGCGCGGGATACCTTTCAACCACGTCACACCCGGGTCGTGACCGAGCCGGTGTGTCACGTCTTTGCGGAAGTTCGGGTTGTTCGGGTCTTGATTGAACTTGTCCCCGGCGACGTGAAGCTCGGCCGCCGGATGTGTGCCACGCAGTTTCGCGAACGCCGTCAAAATCTCGCTCGAATACCAGAGCGGGGCGAATTTGCCGGTATAGACGAGGCGGTCGTTCGGTTTCGTGAACGATGGCGTCGCCTCTTTCACGTTCGGAATCATCGGATTCAAGATGAGGAACGGACGCTCTGTCGGAAGGAACGTCTCAAAATAATCTTTCATCGCCGACGTCTGGCAAAGCATGCGAGCCGAGCGCGAGGCGATTTGTTTCAAGCGGGCCAATTCTTCGTCCGACGCCTGCGTATGGTCGTGCGTGAAATCCGTGATATACGTCCACGTCTTCGCCATCGTGTCTTCATATGCTGACAAGTTGTAGGCGAGCTGGAAGCCGCGGATGAACGCCAAGTCGTACGACCCGCTCATCATGAGCTCATGGATGAGCTGGGCCGCCTCAGACGGCTCGAGCACTTTCTTCTCGTAATAAGGTTCGTCCTTCTTCGGTGACGTCTCGCTGAACACGTCGAGGAAACGGACGTTCGGCAACTCACGAATCGACGCCGTCACTTCCGGCTTCACGATCGAGCGTTTCAATAAGATATCGACGTGAATCGACGGGTCTTGTTTCAACATGTGAACGACGGATGTCAGCCAAATGGCCGACCCGTCGATCAAGTTCAAGTTCACGTCCCCATAGACGAGGACGCGGAGCGGTGCTTTCGTCATAACGTTACCTCCTGGACCATTGCGTCGGAGAGATTAGCTCCGCCTTTGACGTATTGATACGGGTCGATGCTAAAGATGCGCTCCCCGGACTGGGCCAGTTCTTGGAGTGACGCATCTTTCGTCAACACGTCGAGTGCCTCTTTCACGCTATAGAAGCGGAGTGCCGCCGGTTTGACGAGCGAACGTGTCGGCACAGCGTCGAACACGTAGCGATAGCTCGCATCTGTGTCTTGTTTCTCGAGCGTCCCGTCAAACGTGTAATGGTCGCCTTTCGTCAAGATGTTGGCGTCGGCATAACGCGCCGCCAAGATATAGTCGGACACGTACGACGGGCCGTAGTAGTCTTCCCGGTTGACGTACGCCATCCATTCGAAGCCGTCCAAAATCTCGGACAAGGCGTTGTACTGCGTCAAATAGCTGAGCATGAACGTCGAGATCTCCTCGGTGTTGTACTCGTTATAGACGTCGATGTAACCGTCGAACTTGTCGAGGAACACGACGAGATGCGTGTGGGCATAGTCTTGCGCTTGATAGATCGACACGACACGCTCCATCTCTTCTTTCGAGCGGACGATGGCGACCATGGCGACTTTGGCGTGATCGACCCGATACGGGATGCCGATCGCACCGACGACTTGGGCGAGTCGTTGCGTGTACGTGTGATACGTCAACACGTGACGCATCCCGCGCATGGCGACGTCCTCATAGAAGGCGTCATCCGTCAACAGCTTCTTGAACGTCTCGTCGAGCATGGCATCGCCCTCATCGAGGAAGACGTAATCGCCGAGCATCTGCTTGACGCCAATCGAACGCGTGCTGACGACCGGTGTCGCACAGGCGAGTCCTTCGAACACACGACGCGAGAACATCGTCGGCGAATCGTTGACCGAGTTGACGTTCAGCATGACTTTGAAGCCTTTGTATGCTTTCGCGATCTGGTTATATTTCAAACTGCCGCGAATCGAGTCACGGAACTGCTCCGGGAATTGGAGCTGGTCCGTCTCGCCGCGTTGGTTCATCTCATAGTTGCGGTCATAGATGACGAGGCCGTAACGGTTCGCCGCGGCGAACAGACGGTCCATATCTTGACGACGCGACTCATGACGGTTCGCATAATACGAGCCCGCGAACGACGCGTACGGTTCACGCGTACCCGGCAAGCGAATCGGATTGTGCTCTTTCGGTTGTGCGGCGAACGGGAGCGCGCCGACGCGGTCGTGACCGCAGTCGCGGATATAATCCTCGACCCGGTTCTCGTCAGTCGTGTAGACGTAGTCAAACCGTTTGGCCGTCTCGATGAAGCGATCGTAGTGGATCGGGTCTTCCTTGTTCCAGAACACGGTCGGGATGTTGTTATGACGGCACCATTCGAGCAGGCCGTCGAGTTCTTCCCACGTGTTCGTGCCGTATTTGACGATTTTCTTCTCCCACGCCCCGGCGTTCCCTTTCCACGCCGACTCGACCATCAAGAAGTCCGGCTGTTCATCGGCAAGGACGGCCGTCCAGTTGTCCGGTGTGAACGTGATCAAATCACATTCCGGACGGTACGATGCGGTCGTGAACTCATCGAAGATGGCCGCGACTTTCAGTTCGTGCAACTCACGCGGCACGGCACGGAAAAGACGGGCTTCACGCACGTCGAGCCATTCCGGGCTGCGCGTCCGGTCGCTGATGATTTCCTCGGTGACACGAATCCGGTCGATGACCGCTTCCCCGTCCCCGTCGACACGAAGCGCGAAACGGAGGCGACGCGCCTCTTTCTCGAACTCAAAGATTTTCTCTGAACCGAGTTGGACTTGCTGCATATTCAATCGGCCTTCCGTCGAATACGTGATGATATAGAGGACGACGTTCGTCCCTTCGCCCATCTCCCCATCGACCGTGACCCGGTAACGACTGTTCGATTTGACGTCGAACAAGAAGTCGACCGGCAACAGTTTGAAGCTGTTGTTCGTCTCGGCATACGAGATGTAACGGCGATTGCCTTCCCCGGTCTTCAACTTGACGACGAGCTGGTCGTGTTTATGTTTCAGTTTGATCGTATCCGGCGTCGGCACCGTCCACATCGACGGTTTGAGCGACAGGATTTCTTCGCGCCGGACGCTCTTCTCGCGGACCATACCGAGCTTCAATCCATGGAGCTCACCGTGACCTGAGAAACGGACGAAATAGCGGACCGTTGTATGGCTCGGTGTCAGGCGGATAATGCCGCTTAGCCCGAGCGGGACCTCGATCATCTGGTCTTGGCCGTCCGCCGTGTACGTGACGACGAACAGGGAAGCGTTCGCCGTGCCGGTCACTGCTCCTTTTAAATAGAAACGATAGACGTCATCGTCCATGTCCCCGAGCGGGAAATCGATGGCACGTTTCGTGTTCACGTGCGGGAGCGCCGACTCGCCGACGCCGAAATGGACGTACTGGCTGCCAACGCCGTGAAGCAACAGTTTATCGTCTTCGAAGTCGACGACGCGGTTGATCGCCGAAATCAACTCGAGCTGTTTTGGTGTCAAATCGATGCGATAGTCGAAATCAGCGTCTTGCATATGGTAAGCCATACCTTCGACATCCCAGAGCGAGACACCGTTGACGTTCAACTCGATGACGCTATAAGAGCCTTTCCCTTCCGTCTCGATGGCGAAGCGGACTCGCGTCTCGTTCGCGAGCAAGGCGATGTCGGTCGGTGCCTGATTGTAGATGAACACGTCACGTGAGTGCTTGTTCCGTTGGTAGAGCGACACTTTGACGACGGGATTGACGTCTCCTGTCGCCTTCGCCCGAAACTGGACGTGCAGATGACGAGTTGATTTTGAGAACATTTGCTTGAGGTCAAGCGCCTCTTCTTTCCCATCTGCTCGGTACGCGAGTGCGACCGCTTCCGGCCGTGAGACGATGACGTCCGCTCCTTCTAAGTGCACCGCATTCGATGCGGTATACCAATTCGGGACGATCGGTCCCCCTTTACGGGAAATCACGCGATTGCGCGTCTTATTGATGATTCGTTTCCCGACGCGACGTGAGCGCTGTAAACCAAGATGTGCCGCACGACGTGCTTTCGTTTGCCAACCCATATGTCTTTCCTCCAAACTGCGGGGATGTTCCCCTCGATTTCACTAATAAGGAAGCGACACATCACATGTCGCTCCCGGTTGGTCATTTTCGTTTGACGATTTTGCCGACGCGGCTTCGGATGGCCCGCACTTTAAGGAGTACTTTGCCGACTTTAGACTGTGTCAAACTTTGATATTTACGATTGATTTGGGTGAATTTCCGACTCATTTGGTGATAGCGTTTATCGGCCTTCTCGACTTCTTTCGAGATCCACTCTACCGTATAGAGCAGTTCGGCGTAACGATGCAAGAGACGTTGGTATTGTTGACCCCTGATCCGGTATTCACGTTGAAGTCGTTTATTCTCCTCGATTTGTTCAGCGAGCTGCATCTCGAGAAGGTTCTTTTCTTGTTTCAATTGTTCACTCATGGTTGTCACCTCAACGGAATACGTCGAAATATAGACGTTTCAATTCATTTTTTTGACCGCTCTCGTACAGATCGATGAACTGTTTGAAGCGCGGGCTTCTCGGTTCGAGCGGCTTGAACTGCTCATAGATGGCATATAACAGGTCCGCATTGCCGAGGAAGTCCTCTTCCCGCGACCGGCGAATGAACTGGAGATACCATAGCTCGAAGAACCGTTCAAAGCGCGTCTCGCGGTAAACGTCGAGCACACCTTCACGTTCGAACGCTTTCGCTCGGGCCGTCTCACGCAAGAGACACTTCTCGAAGTAACGGCGTGTGATCGTGTTGACGGTCGACCCGGCCACGGCCGCGTAATAATCGTGGATCGTCAAATCGACGAGTGCGACCCGTTCTGCCGACAAGAACATCTCTTGGAAGAAGAGCGAGTCTTGACCGACCGCACCGATGACTTGCTTCAATCCGTTCTCGACGATGAAGTCGCGGCGGATGACCATCGCCTGGATGCTTTGGACTTTGAAGTTGTGCTCGAGCAAGTAGGCGCGTGGATCTTCGATCATGCGAATGCCATCTTTTTCAAGCCCTTCGAGTTCAATCATCGCCTCACGGTTCGACAGCTTCAACATACTGCCGACGGCGAGGTCGAGTCCCGGTTCGCGCGTCATCAACTGATACAGCTCATGATAGCCGTCGTTGACCGCCTCGTTATCCGGGTCGAGGAACGCGATATACGGAGTCGTCGCGAGCTCGACGCCCTTATTACGGGGGCGTGAGGCACTGCCGCTGCCGCCATCCGCGAACGAGTACGTGTAGACGTTCGCATGCTCACGTGCCAAGCGCTCGACGTAACGAGCCGTCTCGTTGTCGGTCGAACCATCGTCGACGAGCCAGATTTCCATGTCGTCAAACATCGAACTCCGCTTCAAACTGAAGAAGCATTTGTTATACAAGTAACGGCCGTTGTTATATACCGGCACGACGACAGACAGTTTATAGTCACGTGGTGCGTTCGGCGTCACGACGACCTCGCCTTTGACGAGCTCGTATCGGTCAATCGCATAACCTGGTAACGTGCGTGTTTTGAGCGTACGCGTCGCGACTTCTTTTAGCGACAACTGTTCGGCGACGAACACCGAACGGTGGACGTCGGTCACGTCCGTCACATAGTCATGTTCCGGGCCCGTGACGAACGTTTCGCCGTCGAAGTAGGCCGCTTTCGTCACGAACGAGACGTCCGTGTATTTGAAGGCGTTAATCATGTCTTCCAAGTAGTACGCCTCATACGTATAGGCCGAGTCAAAGAATGCGACGAACGCCGCTTCTTGTAAATCGGTCTCGGTCACGGCGTCCGCCATGCGGAAACGGATGCTTGCATACGTCTGTGCGTCGATCATCGCTTGGAGACGCGACTCGTCACCCGAGCCGACGACGAGGACAGGGCGGGCCCCGAGTGCCTCCGTCTCGAGTCCGAGCGCGAACAACATCTCTTCAAACCGGTCGTGTAGCGTATGGCCGCCCATAACCGTGCGAACACCAGACAGTTGCTGGCGGACCATCTCGTCTTCTGTCTTGAACATGCTCAAGATTTGTTTTGCGTCCAACCGCCCCGTCGCGATGAACACGTTTGGGAAATCGTTGTTGACGGCGATATTATAGTTCGTCAAGACGAGATTGCCGCGCGCCTGTGCATCATAGATCTCTTGGGCGCAGTAAGTCGGACTGTTCTTCACTTCGTTGACATGAAGAATCCAGTCGACCGATTTTTTCAAGTCACCCATGTTCGTCTCGCTGGCGACGAGATATGGACGATACGCCTCAGCGACTTCTGTATGTTGATCACGGTTCGACTTCGTCACAAAGAGTTGATGGTCCGTCTCTAGCACACCGTCCATCAATTTGTTGACGTCGTCCATGAACACGTTGCGCATCGGGAAGTCGTTCGTGACGAGCACATCGTTCAGACGCGGGCGCGTCATCCCGATCGGATTGTGGAGCAGTTGGTTGACGAACGGCTTGATGACGAAGACACGGTCATGGTTGCACAGTTCCGTGTAATCTTGAACCCGTTCTTCGTTGGCCGTAAAGACGACATCACATTTTGCCGCGAGTGATGCGAAACGAGCGTAATGGTTCGTATCGGCCTCGGTGTGGAACACGGTCGGGATGTCCCGATAGTTCGCTTGTTTGATCAGTTTTTCGAGCCATTCGCGCGAATGTGAACGTGGTGTCCCCATATGCTCAAAACTTGTCGCCGCTTCTCCTGGAAGAATCGGGCTGATCATCAGGAACTCGATGTTCACACCGGCATTGATGAGTTCTAAAAACTCGGTGACCGTACTGAACGTATGGATGTTGCAGACGTTACGCCACGTCTCGGCCCGTTCGACCGGTCCGACGAACGCCACGTCGATGAGTTTCTTCTTATAGTAATACGCGGTTCCGTTCGACGACGGGAATGAAGCCACGTCGCTCGGGAATCGCTCGGACGCCGTGTCCCATTCTTGTTCGAGAGCCGTGTGGTAGGCTTCGAGTTTGGCGTCGTCCCAATACGGGAGCTGGGCTTTCTTCGTCAAAGACGGCAAGTCGTTGATGAGAACGACATCGCCTTCATCTAGTGGTTCTTTTTGTGAAATCCGTTCCCGTTCGGCACGTACCCATTTCGTGTGCGCTTGAACGTCGGACAATAATCGTCTTACATCCATTAAATTCGCCTCATTCTTTCATCATGTCGTATCGTAGGCTTCACACCTACACCCTCTGTCATAGTATCAAATATCAGATAGGCAAGCAATTTCAGTCAGATGACAATCCATTGACCCGTCCCTCTTGTCGTATACCCGACTTTCACGACCATTAACAAAAAAACACTCCCCTGAAAAAATCAGGAGAGTGAAACTGCTTAGTTTGCTGCTGTGTCGACGATGCGACCTTCCACTTTCGGCTCAACGGTTTTGAGACCGGCCACATGGTCACGCAAGTTTTCCCAGTCCGAGAGACCGAGGTCTTGAACGCGTCCTTCTGTATAAGCTTTGCCTAGTTCTTCGAAGCCGTCGCCGCCTTTGGCCGTGAAGGCGTTCGTCGCGACTTTATATGTCGTCGTGTCGTTCGCAACGAGGACGTATGCGTCGTCTTTCAAGTACTCGATTTTTGTCACGCGTTCGCCTGACGGTTTCGAGCTATCGTACGTCACTTTCAAGCCAGCCACGTGAAGGAAACCGCCGTTTTCGCTCGGAAGCGGTCCGACGCTGCGCTCGAACGTTTGGTAAATCTCTGTCCCAGTGAGGTCAGCGATGGCGAGCGTGTTACCGAACGGAAGCGTCGTGAGCACTTCGCCGATCGTGATTTCCCCTTCATCGATGGCTGCACGGATGCCGCCACCGTTTTGCATCGCGCCGATGACGTCCGCGTTGAACGTCTTCGCTTTCGCGAGCATACCGTCTGTGATCAAGTTACCAAGCGCCGTCTCGTTTTTACGGACGCTCTCACCTGTCGTGTTACCGATGTCGCTCGTACGCGGGTTCGTGAGCGCTGCCGTCGCTGTAGCGCCGGTCGGTTGGTTTTTCAAGGCGTCGACATCTTCTTTGAACGGCGCGAGGAGTTGCGTCGCTTTCGCGTCTGCTTCAAGTTTCGACACGTCGATGACCGAACCTTCATGTGCGACGACTTTACCGTCATGGTCGAACGTGACGTCGAGTGTGCCGAGGTATTGGCTGTACTGGTACGCTTGGACGATGATGGTCGGGTTATCCGAATCCGCGTTCTTCACGACCGGTTTCGTAAGCAACGAGTGCGAGTGTCCGCCGATGATGACGTCGATTCCTTCAACTTCTTCTGCAAGGATTTGATCGTTGTCGACCGCTGGGTTGTCATCATAGCCTAAGTGCGTGACCGCGACGATGTTGTTGACGCCAGCTGCCTCGAACGCTGCCACGGCTGCTTTTGCTTCCGCGATGTAGTCTTGGAATTGCGTGTCGCCTGGGCTGGCGATGTCAGCCGTCTCTTCTGTTGTGAGACCGAAGAATCCGACTTTGACGCCGTCCACTTCTTTGATGACACCTTCATAGAGACGACCGTTGTATGGCTTGTCCGTCACCGCATCGCGGTAGAGCGATTTCAAGTTCGCATCAGCTGAGAAGTCGAGGTTCGAACTGACGAACGGGAAGTTCGCATAGCGGATGAACTTGGCAAGCTCTGCGTTGCCGTCTTCGTCGCCGCCGAGGTCGAACTCGTGGTTTCCGAGCGTCATCAAATCGTATTTCATGTAGTTCATGAGTTTCAAGTCAGCCATACCTTCAAACTTGTTGAAGTAGAGCGAACCTGAGAATACGTCCCCCGCATCGATCAAGAGAGCGTTCGGCTTCTCGGCACGAACTTGCTTAACGGCTGTCGCGCGTTTCGGCGCCAAGTCGAGTGAAGCGTGCGTGTCGTTCGTGTGCATGAATGATACTGTATTCCCACCGACCGAATATGGAAGCTCAGCTTCGATTGTGCGGCCGTTGCTCGTGAACTTCGCATGTGCCGTGAACGATCCGATTTTTGACGTATCGATGCCTTGGACGCGGACGAGACGCTCGACTGTACCGTTCGCAAAGCGAACATCGAGACGAAGTGCGCTCGGCACGTTTTCCCCTTGTTTGAACGAGAGTGCTTCAGCCGGCTCGATGGCGACCGGATAGTTCAAAACGCGGACGCGCTTCTCGACTTTCAACCCCTTGCCGAGAACGATTCCTTTCGCCGTTTGATATGTACCGAGTTTGTTCATCTTGACCGAAGACTTGTACCAGTGAATCTTGGCCCCTTTGTATGTCTTGTCGAGTGACGCGTCGAGGTCCCCTCCGCGGACGAAGTCCGTTTTCAGTTTGACCGTCTTCGCTTTCGGTGCCGCGTCAGCTGTCGCTGCCGGAACGATCGATGAAGCGGTGATGGCCGCCACAGCGAGTGAAGCGTACAACTTGTTCGTTTTACGTGTGAGCATTTGATTTTCCCCTTTCAAATGTGGTGAAGCAGAACTAAAACGAATGATAGCGCTTACAATGTCTGACGGAGTACAATTGGCCTTGCTCCCTATTCCGTCTTCAGACCTATCGTTTCAGAGACCACTCTCCTCTCTAAACATATCCAATTCCACTAGTAAATACAATTAATTTTTCGTTAATTCCGTGTATCTTTTCCAAAAAATCCCCCGACTGCAACATCGAGGGATTCCTTGGAAATTGAAACACGTTAGGCAAAAAGCCTTACTCCGCTTCAATCAGCTCATGAACTTGTGTGAATGGGCTTGATGCCCCAGCCTTCAAATGACCGTGCTCGATTTCTTGAAGACGCAGCGCCTCAAGTTGCATCTTTGAGGCCGCGCCCCATTTGTTCGGTCCACAGTCACGGAGGGCGACCGTCCGGACCATGAACTCGGTCGTCTCAGCCGTCGCATCGAACTCGACCCATACTTGGTTCGGGCCGCCCCAGGCCGCGATATCCTCGGACAAGTACAAGACCCCGTCGACCCAAATCTCGTAGCGCATCCGTCCTAGGCCAAGGGACGACCGCTTTTCGAACGGGTTGAGCACGTTCAAGTTCAAACGATATGTCTGACCAGGTTTCGTCGTCAAGATTTGCGAGTAGACCATGTGGTCCCCTTTTTTCATCGCGTTCGCTTCAAGATGATACGACACGTTCGTCGTCAAGCGACGTACGTTCAACGGGATCGTCGACTCGTCCAACCGTCCGCTCGTGATCACCCCGTTCAACGGCATCCAGTCTTGGTCGAGCGTCGGATGCAGATAATCGCGCATCGTGTCGCGTTTGTTCACGCCCCAGAACGCGAGCACCGGCCACTCATGACCGATCACTTCATAGAACAGCTTTGCGTATAGACGGTCCCCATATTCAGGCGCGAGGAACAACTCGAGGATGGCCCGGGCGTTGAACGGAATGTACGTCTCGAAAGCGACGTCGCTCTCGGCGAGCACTTGCTGGTGCCACATGCCCATCCGGTACTCCCAATATAACAAGTCGTACGGGTCATACCCGTGGAGCGTCGCCTCGGTCAACCCGACCGCTTCAACGTAAGACGTCCATAACGCGACGACACGGTCATCTTCCCGCGACTTCCATGAATAGCAACGAATCGCGCCTTCGACGGTGAACTCGGCCGGGAGGGTACGGTTTTTCCGGTAAAAGGCACGACCGATCTCGAGGATGTTCGACCGTAGATGTCGCGTCGGCCGGTCGTTGTACAGCTTCATATATTCATAGGCGTGGGCATGACCGTGATTTGACGTCACACTTTGGCGCATCATATCGCGAAACGGTTTTGCCTCGTCCGCTTGTTCGAACGCTCGGCCGTCGACCGGGATGATACGATGGGCGAATCCGAGGTCGCGCGCCATCATCGTGGCGACTTCCGCATCGATATCGAGCGACTCGACGTGCGCCACGTTTTGGTACGTGAACGCCTCGATCTCAGCGAGGAACGGTTTCAGGAGCGCGAGCGACAGACGGCTGTCGATCCCGGCCGTGAGGGAGAAGATGATGCGTTCGTCTGTCTCGAACAGCTGATGCAACTGGTTGTCGAACCAGGTCCGGAGCGGTTCGATCGCCGCCTCGACTGGTAGCGATTCAAGCGGACGCCGTGGATAATAACGGGTCATCACACATGACCCATCGACGAAATGGTTCGGAACGAGAATCCGGATCGTCTCATAGATCGTGAAGTGACCCGGCAAGTGGTAATGGTTGTGTTGACGCAACTCGCTTGAACAGAGCGGGTGCGGTGCGGACTGGACGTCTTCTTGCAACAGCTCTAAATGACTGGCGGCCCGGAGCGGCGCTTCTGTCGTGAAGTAGACGCCGCGCATCCCTGTCGCATCGTGGTAGAGCCGGACGGATGCCTCGTCGCCACGAATGAGCACATAACGACCGCCCATGAAGTCGAGTGATTCGTGGAACGCTTCCGTCGTTTCTGCGCTCAGTCGCGCAAGCAAGTTCATCCGGTCACGCTTCATCGCTCGGATGTCAACGACATCCCCCATAGCGAGCATCCACCGACTTCCATTTTGAATCAAGTCGACCGGGGTGATTGGGTCATAGTAAAAGAAGTCACCGTTCGGCAAAGTGACCATATCCCACCCGTCACGTGTGGTCTGTGTCGGCGTCATTAAAAATCCACGTTGATAAGCTTGCATCGTTTTCCCTCATTCTATAGTAAATTCTTGCCTCGACTCGAAAAAAGATGAGCACCGGACGTGCCGGTAACTCATCGAGATTGACTGATGATGGTCATCCAAATATTAGAGGTAGAACCCGCTGCTTTTGCATAGTCAGCCGGTTTAGCCAAATTGAGCTGAACACCGTTTTGATATAAATACAAGTGGGTCACTCTCCCGCCACCAGAAGCCCCGATCGTGATGCCTCGTTTCGTGAGCGTCTCGTCCGGTTCGGCAATGATAGAGACGACCGAATCGCCGCGATCACGACGGACGATGATCGTCCCACGTTTCGGGTCGATTTCGGCCCCTGTGAAGCCCATCGGTTTATGACTGCTGTTCGAGTGTATGTATAGGCCTTTCGCATCTAACCGTAGCGCCATCCCGCTAAATCGCAAATCGTTTCCCAAGGTAGACGCATGAAGCTTCACTTTCGCCTCGGCTTCTTGGTTTTGTTGATAGATGACTCCAGATAAAATCAGACAGACCAAGACGAACGTCCTGACGAGGAATTGGAACTTTCGTCTCTGTTTCCGTTGTGCTCGACTCATAATACCCCTCCAAATTATATATTATCCCTAAAGAAAATAGAACCAATATAATAATACCTTATTTGTTTTAAATTTCCATAATTTATTGGGATTAATATGTATTTTTTTCAGTTTACTACATAGTAAAACCGGCAGCGTTAAACGCTACCGGTTTCAAGATGGCGCAGCCCGTAGGCTTTGCTCTATTTAACCCTAAGGGAGGGTCAATGAAGGTTGGTGTTGATTACTTGCTGATGTTCACTGAAGTGAACAATGGGTGTTTGTTGCCCTCAAGGTCACGAACGTCAAACTGTTTACCCGGTTTGAGTGTGAATACTTTAGAGGTTTCGTCCGCCTCCAAGACACGATCAATTGTGAGTTGGATTTGATTCGATTTCGAGCCCATGACTTCTGTGACTTTAGTTTTTGCATTAGTATCATCATTTTTCGTCGTAGTCACATCAATATCGCCGATGAAGATTTTGAAATCTTCCTCGTAGTCCTCAATTGAAGCAGCGCTGATCGACTCATCAAATGTGAGCGTGATGACCGCGGAGTCGCCTGAGACGTTGTTTGAAGTGAGGACCGCAGACGTCAATCCAGGAAGATCATTCTCAGCCAATTTCTTATCGAGAACTACCGTATCCATGACGTTACCTGCCACGTCCTTGACATTTTGGACTGTGAACGCGTACTTACCAGAGTTAGGAATTGATGCTTCATTGAGCGTCAACTTGATGACGTCACGATTATCATTCGTGAAGACAGCTTTCCCAGCGATCGCTTTGCCTTCGATCAAGAAGTTGCTTAAGTTGAGTGACGATGGATCAAGCTTCTCGCTAAACGCCAACGTGAATGTACTGTTGTCGTCCTCTTGGAGATAGTATTCAACAAGAGTAGGTTTTTCTTTCTCGATTGGGCTCGAGACGATTGAGAACTTAATTGACTGTTCAAGGCTCGGGTTAAGGACTACATCTTTTACGAGACCAGCCGGAAGTTTGACTGAGTAGCTTCCCAGCTCAAGATCCGAAATCGGCGTCTTGATTTGGTTTTTCGAGTAGTAAGAAGCATCAGTCCATTCATTTTTTACGTCCTTCTCGACACCGTTCGGCGTGATGTACGAACCAACCATCTTACCGTCGCTGTAATCCCCATACTTGAGTTCTTCAGAGTACGTGAGGACAAGGTGGTTCTTCCCGTCGATGACTTTCACTTCTGCTCCAGTCACGGTCGGTGCAGTCGCATCGTTTGTGAAGTTGACGAGTTTCGTTGACGCTGCGCCGTAGTTGCCAGCGAGGTCGCGGAACTCAGAAACTTTCACGTCGATTTGACCGATGAACGTGCTGTCACGGACAGTGAGGACTTTGCCTGACTCGTCGAGCCATGCGTTGTCGTCAAGGTCAGCTTCGATGTCACCGTTTGTAAGCGTGATTTTCGCAACATGGTTGTAACGATCCACATAGACAGCCTCAGAGAATGTCACTGTGAGGTAGCCCGGTTTCGAAGACGACATGCCGACGACTGCAGGTGCTACACCGTCAACGACTTTCTTCTGAACGACTTTCGTCACTGGGTTTGGTGTGATGAAGTTGCCAGCGAAGTCACGGAGACCGACGAGTGTCAACTTGTAGTCTTTGCCTGCGACAAACTGAGCGTCTGACAAGTCAAGGATGAACGACTTACCGTCCCACGAGAGCTTGTCGACATCAACTTTGTAGCCAGCGCCAGAAGCGTCTGTCAACTCAAGTTTCTTCTCAAGCGCTTCTTCTGAGTCAACGTTGACCGGCTCAGAGAACGTGAACTTCACGCGGTTGTTTTCAAGGTACTCAGGATCGTTAAGGACTGGGCGCACGTTATCTGTGAGCGTGTAGATTCCTTTGAACGGTACGAGATCTTTGCCGTCAAGACCTTTGATCTTCGAGCTGGCAAGCACGGCGTAACGGCCGTCGAATGTCTTCTCGGCGCGAACGACGAGCGTTTTGCCGTCTTTCGAGAGTGTGCCGCGAAGTCCTTTGAGGCGTTGTGCATCTGGAATGTGATCGATTTCGACCGTTCCATCTTTGAGCATGCCGTTATAAAGAAGCGTGCTCGCATCAACCGGTTTCGAGAAGTTGATTTGAAGTTCTTTGGCGTTGAGCAACTCGACGCTTGATACCATCGGTGCTGACTCGACGACTTTATACTTGAACGATTTCGAAACCGTTCCATACGCTTTGTTCGAGTAAGTGAACGTCGCAGTGAACTCGCCGACTTGCGACGTGTCGATGCCAGACCATGAACCCGGCTTCATATAGACGCGGTCTGCAAATTTGACCGGCTGTGAGCGGATACCTGAGACGGCTTGTCCTTTTTCGAAGACGAGCATTTCTTTCGGTCCGATCACTTCTTGAGCGTAGTTCAAAACGCGAACGCGCTTCTCAACTTTGATGCCCTTCCCTTTGACGAAACCTACCGCCGTTTGGAAGACACCGAGCTTGTTCATGTTGACTGAAGACTTGTACCAGTGGATCTCTGATCCGTGATACGTCTTGTCAAGCGCTGCATCCAAGTTCCCTTGACGTACATAGTCCGAGCTGAGCTTGACGACAGGCATTGCCGCTGAAGCCGACATTGCTGGTGCGACCGCTGCCGCTGTCACTGCAAACGCTGCCGCTGCCGTGACAAATTGTTTTTTGTTTGCCATCTTGTTTAAATCCTCCCTTTGGTAAAATGCGATTTCTGCGTCTTCGACTCCCCCTCGTCCTCTCGATCACGCCTCAAGGCACCCTTACTGCCATGAGTTATGTATAGCATCGATAGGACTTGGGTCATACAAAAACAGGTATCTAAAACCATACATTGACTTTTAGCCTATGCATCGTCCCAGATTGCTTACATCCATAATATACATAACGTTTCCAATTGAAACAAGCGACTTTTTGTCGAAAAAGGGAAATGATAATGCATTTTTGTATTTTTATTTAGAATATCCAAGACGCCAATCTAGAATTACCAGTGTGATTATAATCGCATAAAATCAACAAAGTAAGCGCTATCAATGTTTTTAGTCAAGATCAGACTTCTGTCATCGGATTCGATTTTTATGAAATGAATGATTAAAATATAATTTCCAGTTATCGTTTTGGATTTTACATTTAATAAACCTATATTACCTTTAATTACCATACAATTATGTGAGTAATGTTTTTTAATAAACCAATTCATTACCAATTCAGAACTTCTACTGATTCGTCCGACACGAATTACGCTTTTCGAATAGGACTTTTGGGTCAGATGAATATGGACGATTCATAGCCGGTGAGACGTTTTTTCTTCAATACGACAGAAAATATCCAGTAAATGGTTATCGAGAAATCGGAGTATGGTTCTTGTATTGTCATTTTGCTAAATGATCACACACAAAAATCGCCCTTCCTGAGAAGGGCGATCTGAAGTATTGCTTTTTAATATCCAGCGTAGCTGAGTGATTCGATGAAGGCGCGTTTCTCGCCAGCGTAGAGCGGCCATTTGACGACACCTTCGCTGCCTTCCACCGTGACGATGATCCGGTTTTGCGGACGGACGTTCGTTTTGATGAACTGAATGAGTTTCGCATCCGGCTCAAAGATGTACCACTCCCCAACCGAACCATCCTCATACTCCATGTACTCGACCTCTTCCGGGTCGATGTTCACTTTGTATGACTTGCTGCCGACTTGGATGCGGAGCGTCTCCATATCGAGGTAACCTTCGTCTGATTCGATGTCGACGAGAAACGCCATATTCGCTTTTGATGGCTTCCCGAAGAAGACAGGCGCAAACGTCTCAGCGTAGCGGACGTCCCCTTCGCTATCGAATACTTCTTTATGAAGCGTGATTTGGCCAGGCAAACGATAGAACTTGTTGTATAGCGCATGTTGCACGCCGAGCTTGAGGGCGCCGCCTTTATTGCCGGCTCCGTCTACTACATACAACTCAATCGGTTGTCCGAGTTTTTGTTTCGGGATCTTGATGGCAAACTTCCCGGTCGACATGACTGGGGCTTTATACGTCTTCGTCCCAATCTTCGCATAGACAGTTGCATACGCTTCGGCCGTACCAGTGATTGCCGTTGCGGTCGTCGTCACGCTCTGCGTAACGCGTGGACGCATCGGGGCACGACCGTCTTTGATGACTTTCGTCGAGCGCGTGAGGCTCGTCGCCCCCTTCGCGTCGACTGTCGTCGCCCGGATGACCGTGCCGATTGGAAGGACCGCTGTCGTGCGGCGATAGACGCCTTTCGCGTCATAACGTGCCGTGTACGTCGCGTTCCCGACTTGAAGCGTCAATTTTGCACCCGGTGTGCCGGTCACGACGATGTGACGGGCCGTGCTGTTGACTGTGCCGATTTTCGGCGTCGCCGGACGTGCGGCCGGATCGACCGCGACGACGACTTGTGTCGTCTCGCTGACGTTTCCGGCAGCGTCACGCAAACTGACCGAGATGACTTTTCCGACCGACTGCGGGCTCATGTTGAATTGAGCCGTTCCTGCCTCTGTGACGACGCGCGTATACACTTTGCTGTTGATGCCAATCAAAGCTGTCGTACCGGCCTCACCTTCGATGACGATTGATTTCGACGTGTGGAGCGGTATCGAGACGACCGGTGCAAGTGGCGCCGTGACGTCGACCGTCTCGACGACCGGTGGCTCTTCTGTCGTCGAGCCTTCTGCTTGTGCTTGAAGCGGCAAGAGTGGCGAGACGATGAGCGAACCGGCTAAGAACAACTTTAAATACGATGAATGATTCATGACTTTCCTCCATTATCTAGGTTTATCATTATTTTGGTTGGTTTCCCTATTTTATTGTAATAACATCTCTAAGAAAAAGTTCGTTTTTTTAAACATCAGGTGAATGATTTCATAAAAAAAACTGCTTTGGATGTACCAAAGCAGTCCTCCCTCTCATACTTCATGAATCATCGTCGCCTGGCCGCCTTGCCAAAGCCACGTGTCGTTCTCTTTCACATAGACATGCAGCACCCAGAACCGGCCTTCGTAGGCGTTCGTTCCGAGGATGAAACGCTCTTCAAGCAATAGTTGCACGAGGGCGATCTCGCCTGCTACCGTCTCGTCGAACGTGACGGTCTCCTGCGTGATCCACTGGACCGACGCTGGGTCGACGAACTGGTCTAAAAATGTTTCTTTATCGAACTGACGTCCGCTCGAGTCGACGTAACGAAACTCGTCGTGCATGATGCCGCGCATCGCGTCCAGGTCGCCCTTGACTTGAAGCGCGGCCCGTTCGTCAGAAAGTTGTTTTAAGTTGATTGTTTCCATTGATGTACCTACCTTTCGCGTCCATCATAACATACTCGTATGCTCGAGTCGTCCCACTCGTAATGGTCGTCTCAATTGTTTGATTGTACGTAACCACATCGGTACTATTCTGTTTCTTATCCCCTATTCCCTGTATACTTATCAATATACAATTTATCCCATTTAGAAAGGACGATGCTCATGGATTTGATCGACCCGTTCATCTGACAACTCGTCATCGTCCCTATCCTCACCATCGGGACCGGTGTCCTCATCGCGTTACGATTCGACAAGGCTTATATCGCCCCGCTCATCACGTTGGTGCTCAATCTCGCAATTGAAATGACGATGGGCCTCGTGTACTACGGGACGCTCACTTCTCCATCGTCTTGGAATTGGCTTTTCCCGATTCCCACGTTTCTCATCGCCTATACGTTTCTCAGTAAACGGAAGACCGAGCGCCAGATAGAAAAACATTCCTGAGCCCTAATCATTCTGACAGTTTCGATATTGACATTCTGACTTCAGCCCGTTAAAGTAACGATAACATTCATACGAACTCGCGATGAGAAAGAAGAGTAGCGTGAAGATACGTCTCCAGAAAGCCGGTGGTCGATGTGAACCGGTGACGTGTTGCACGTGAATGGGCTTTTGAGCGTTCAGACCGATACGTAGGCTCTGACGGGTCCTCCCGTTACCGAGGATAGCGAATGATGGTTCGCGATGAGTGGGGGAGCTCCCCAAACGAAGGTGGCACCACGGGTCCCCCGTCCTTCATGTCTTTTTAGACATGTCGGGCGGGGGACTTTTTTTATTTCAAGGAGGAGATCATATGAAACAACTCATCATCAACGGCGACGAACTGACACCGGTGGCAATCTTCCACCGCTTAGAAGGTAAACGGAAAGTGTTGCTCGAGAGTCGCGCCGAAGGCAAGCACGGCCGCTACTCGATCATCGCTTCGAACCCAGTCGAGACGATTCGCGCCAACGGCAACGAAGTGACCGACGCATCCGGCACGATGCACACGGAAGATCCGCTCGCCTTGTTGTCGGAACTGGTTGCGCGGGACACACCGGACGCCCCCTATCCGTTCATCGGCGGTGCCGTCGGCTATATCGGCTATGACATGCAGCGCGTCTATGAACCGATCCCGAATACCCCGAGCGAGACGCGTGGTTTGCCGGACGCCTTGTTCCAACGATATGAGACGGTCGTTCTCTATGATCATGTCGAAGAGCAGGTCATCGTGATCGACACTGGAAATGATGATGCTACAAATCGGCTAGACCACGTCAAACGAGCCCTCGAGACAGCGAAGACACACGAACTTGCCCCCGTCGTCCGCACGAGTGAACGCGTGTTGACCGGCAAAGAGGAGTTCGTCGAACGCGTCTTGCAGGCGAAAGAAGCCATCCTCGCCGGAGAGGTGTTCCAACTTGTCTTGTCCCAACGCATCGACGCGACGTTCACCGGCGATCCGTTCCACTTTTACCGGACGCTTCGGAAACAAAACCCGAGCCCGTATTTGTTCTATATCGATCTCGGCGAGGCGATCATCCTCGGGGCGTCCCCGGAAAGTCTCGTCCGCGTCGAGGGCAATCGTGTCTCGACGAACCCGATCGCCGGCACCCGCCCCCGTGGCAAAACGGTCGAAGAGGATGTCCGTCACGCCGCTGATCTGATTCAAGACGAGAAAGAACTCGCCGAGCACCGGATGCTCCTCGACCTCGGTCGCAACGACATCGGCCGGGTCGCCAAAGTCGGCTCGGTCACGATTCCGAAACAGATGGAAATCGAGCGCTTCAAAAACGTCATGCATCTCGTCTCCGAGGTCGAAGGTGAACTGCGCGACGACTTGAATCCGCTTGACGCGCTGCGGGCCTGTCTCCCGGCCGGTACCGTCTCGGGCGCCCCAAAGATTCGAGCGATGCAGCTGATTGACGAATTGGAGACGGTGAAACGCGAAGTATATGCCGGGGCCGTCGGGTATCTCGACGTCCGGGGCGGCTATGATTTCGCTCTCGCCATCCGGACGATGGTCGTTCAAGGAGATACGGCCTACGTACAAGCGGGCGCCGGTATCGTCTACGACTCGGACCCGGTGTCAGAATATGAAGAGACGTTGCATAAAGCCAAATCCCTTTTGGAGGTGTTCGCATGATTCTACTCATCGATAACTACGACTCGTTCACGTACAACGTGTATCAAGATGTCGCCCGGTTCAGCGACGTGACGGTCATCCGTAATGATGAACTGACAATCGACGCGATCCGCGACCTCAATCCGGCTGGCATCATCATCTCTCCGGGTCCAGGTGGCCCACTGGATGCCGGTGTCTCGCTCGACGTCGTCCGCTCTCTTTCCGGCACCATCCCCATTCTTGGCGTCTGTCTCGGACATCAAGTCATCGCTGAGGCGTTCGGCGGTACGGTCGGACGGGCTGAACAGGTCATACATGGGAAGACGTCTATGATTGAGACGACCCCGAGCGTCTTGTTCGACGGGAACCCGAGCGAGGTCATGCGCTATCATTCGCTCGTCGTCTTGGAGACGGACCTCGTCGTGACCGCTCGCACGCATGACGAGGTCATCATGGCGCTCGAACATCCCGAGCACCTGACATATGGTGTCCAGTTCCATCCCGAATCGATTGGAACGCCAAACGGACGTGACGTGTTCAAGCGCTTCGTCGACTTGTGCCATGCAAAAAGACCGAGGAACGCGTCCTCGGTCTGAGCGTCAGGCCTTCAAGAAATCTTCCATTTGGAAGTCATGTTTGTCGAGCATGATTTGGTCCGGCGTCACGCCATTTTGACGCAATTTGGCAATCGTCTCATGCAAGAAGTCATCGCTGCCGACAAGGTAAAACAGTCCGTCTTTGTCTGCGGCGAGCGTCTCGACCAGCTGGTAATAGTCCGGACGATTGTCGACGAACTCGGCCGTGAAACCATTCGTTGACGCGAACACATCGTTAAACAAATATTCTTTCGACGAGTCGACGTTCAACGAGTGGAGGTGCGGCACACCTTCCCCGTTCGCCAAATACGCGAGTACGAGCGGGCGGAACGTCGCAATGCCGACCCCGCACGATAACAGATAGACGTTCTTCCCTTCCCGCTTCAATGGCACGTTCGAATGCGTCTTGAAGATGGCGACCTTGTCCCCGATGTTCATGTCACGCAAGATTGATTTAAACGTCGAACATTCCGGTTTGACCCGAGTCGTGATACCGATCGCGCCTTCATGCGGCAACGTCGAGATCGACATGTGCCGAATCAACGTCCGGTTCGGTCGATCTTCCTTGTTAAATCCCTCGAGCGCGAAGTGTGTGTGCGCCCCTTCTTCCCACGTGAAGCCCTCGGGCAGTTCCAGTTTGAACGTGTATGTATCTCGCGCTTCCTGCACGACTTGTTGAATTGGTGTCCAATAAATCTGCATGCTGATCCCCTCCTTCTATTAATAGACCGCGATCGGTCCATACGGTCCTTGAATGATCTCCAGTTTCGTCTCAAAAATGTCAGATAGGATGTCGGCGTCCATAATCTCTTCGACCGTACCAAAGGCGGCGATGTTCCCGTCTTTCATCGCACAGATGCGGTCCGAATATTTCGCCGCGAAGTTGATGTCATGGAGCACCGTGACAATCGTCCGTCCAAACTCGTCGGCGACGTGCCGCAAGTATTCCATCATCTGGACCGAGCGAGCGATATCGAGGTTGTTGAGCGGCTCGTCGAGGAGCACGTATTCCGTCTCCTGACAGAGCACCATCGCGACGTACGCCCGTTGGCGCTGTCCGCCCGACAATTCATCGAGATAGCGATGCTCGAGCGACGTCAAGTCGAGGAAGTCGATATATTTCGAGATGATCCGTTCATCCTCTTGCGTCAACCGCCCTTTTGAGTACGGGAAACGTCCAAAACCCGCGAGCTGACGGACGGTGAGACGCGTCACGAAATGATTCTCTTGCCGTAAAATCGTGACGATTTTCGCCAAATCTTTCGATTTCGTGCTCGACACGTCCATCCCGGCGACTTGGATTTGACCCGCGTCTAAATCGAGCAAACGGCCGATCATCATGAGCGTCGTCGATTTCCCAGCCCCGTTCGGTCCGATCAACGACGTGAACCCGGCCTTAGGGATGTCAAGATTGATTGGTCCGATTTGGACATCATCCGAATACGATTTTTGTACTTGTTCCAATTGAATCATAGCGATTTTCTCCTTAAAATGACTGCCAAGAAAATGATGCCGCCGAACAGTTCGATGATGACGGACACGACACTCGGTGTATTGAGAATGTGATACATAAAGAAATACGCGCTCGTCAACACGAAGAATCCAAGCGCGAACGCCATCGGAAACACGTATTTATGATCGTACGTCGCTGCCACTTGATAGCTGAGCGTCGCCACCAAGAATCCAAAGAACGTCAACGGTCCAATCAGCGCCGTCGATACCGACATGAGAAGCGAGATCAAGACGAGCGTAAAGATGACGCTCCGGCGATGGTTCACCCCGAACGATGTCGCCACGTCTTTCCCGAGTGCGACGACATTCAAGCGATTCGAGAAACTATACAACAACGTCCCGACGACAATCACAATCGGAATGACGATCGGGAAGTAGGCGGCATCGGCATGCATGACCGATCCGAACAGACGGGCCTGCAGGACGTCGAACTCGGATGGGGCGAGCATGCGTCGCATGAACGAGGACACCGAATTCAATCCCGTCCCGATGATAATCCCGACGAGAAGCATCAGTTGCAGGTTGCCGTATTTCCCGGACAAGAGCCAGCCGTACAAGAGCAGACTCATGAGCACCATGAGGCCAACTTGGGTCAAAAAGGCACCGGTTCCCGAAAAACCGATTAATGCCCCTGCACCGAAGAAGAAGATCATACTCGTCTGAATCGTCGAGTAGAGCGCGTCGAACCCGAGCAAGGATGGTGTGATGATGCGGTTGTTCGTCACCGAATGAAACGCGACCGTCGCCAAGCTTTGACAGAGCGCGGCGATCGCCATCGTGATGACAGCGACGACCCGACGCTCGACGACCGGGACGAACGACGGTGAGTCGAACGGGACCGGATTGTTGTAGACGAGTAACCCGAACGCACAGAGCAGTCCCCCGACGATAAAGAAGGCCAGGAACAACCAATAGCGGCGCTGTTCTCGTTTCGAACGGAACGCCGTCGCACACCGATCGTCTGTATGCACGGACCGACCATCAACATCGTATGCTTCCCGATGCTTCGTCTTATTTTCAATAAGTGTGCTCATCGTACCCCTCCCGTCTTCCGTTGTCTCAAGAGAATTACGATAAATACGATTGACCCGACCGTGCCGAGAATGAGCGATACCGGCAATTCGAACGGCATGATGATCGTCCGCGAAATCAAATCGCTGACGAGGACCGTTCCCATCCCGATGACGCATACCCACGGCAAGTTGCTGCGGAGGTCGTCCCCGCGAAACATCGAGACGATGTTCGGGACGATCAGCCCGAGAAACGGCAGATTACCGATGACCGTCGCCACGACCCCGACCGCGAGCGCGATCAATCCCGTCGCAATCAAGATGAGACGATTGTAATTGACGCCTAAGCTCGTCGCGATGTCCTCGCCGAGACCAGCGAGCGTCAACCGATTCGCGAGGATGAAGATGAAGAACGTGACGAGGATGATGAGCCACAAGTATTCATACCGTCCGACCTGAACTGATGCGAACGACCCGACGAACCAACCTTCGATTGTCTGGCTGGCTTGAAAGAATAGACCGAGAAACGTCGACACGGCCGAGACGACCGCCCCGAGCATGAGTCCGATAATCGGGACAATCAACGACGAGCGGAGTTTGACCGAACGCAGAAACCAGAAGAAGACCATCGTTCCGATGAATGAAAAGACGATTGCCCCCGTCATCCGCATCATGAGCGTCGGAGCCGGGACGAGCAGATACACAGCGAGCAGGCCGAGCCCCGCCCATTCGAGTGTACCTGTCGTCGTCGGTTCGACGAGACGGTTCTGTGTGATCAGTTGCATGACGAGCCCCGACATCGCCATGGCGGCACCGGTCAACATGATGGCGACCGTGCGCGGAACGCGGGTGATCCAAAACATGTCCGATCCGCCTTCTTGACGAATGTCATAGACGCCGGTCACGAGCGAAAGGCCCGCCAATATGAACACCACGAGCATTGCTACGATAAAGGACTTCGTCCATATGTTAGAAAAGGAGGGCTGAGACAATGTCTCAACCCTTGCTGTCATTGGTTTTTGCACAACGTGACTCCCTTATTTCGAAAGCGCGGCTGCGATATCGTTGAATAGTTCAGAATAAGTTTGAATCGACTCGTTGATGTACGTATCGTTCGGCGCATACACGATTTTTTCGTCTGTCACGGCTTTCGTATTTTGGAGCGCCGGTGCGTTATCGATCACGTCCGCTGCAGGCACTGCGTCTTCCATGCTTGAAATGGCCGCATCACGGTCGAGGACGAACAACCAGTCCGGGTCACTCTCGGCAATCGCTTCGACCGAGACCTCATCCCCTTGATGGTCCCCTGTCGTTTTCGCTACTTCGAGGGCTGGTGTCCAGTCAAAGATGTCATACATCGGTCCGAAGACACGTCCTGTGTTCGGTGCCGAGAAGCCGATATTTCCGCCTGAGACGATGACTGACATGACCGTGTCTTCACTGTCGTACGCCTCTTTCACACTGTCAATCGACGCTTCGAAGCTGGCGATGAGCTCATCTGCTTCCGTTTCTTTTTCAAAGATTTGTCCGAGTGAGCGCGTCGTTGTCTCAAAGCCTTCGACCAAGATTTCACCTGGCGTGCCCGCATCTTCTGGGAGCTCGATGTCCAAATCGATAACGGCCGCTTCCGGAACCAACTTTTTAATGTCGTCGTAGTAGTCGGCGAATCGTTGACCGACGATGACGACATCCGGATCCACACCGGCAATCGCTTCTAAGTTCGGTTCATTGTGCATCCCGACGTCAACGATGTCTTTGTCGTTTTTATAAGGCAAGTCCGCTGGAATTAATCCGATTGGTGCGGCGACCAAGTCGATTTCCCAATCTGAGAGCGTCTCGAACGTTCGGTTATCGAGCGCGACGACCTTCTCCGGGTTGACCGGCACATCGATCGTTCCATGTGCGTCCGTGATTTCAACTGTCTTCGGTGCTGTCTCCGCTTCCGCGCTTCCTGCGTCTTTTGTCTCGTCCGTGCTACCGCATGCGGCTAGCGTGAAGACGAGTGATGTGAGCATAACTGCTGCTTTCCATTTCCCCATTCTTTCCATCTCCCTATGTATCTGTTTTTGAATGACGACCTTCTCAGTGAGTCCGCGACTAGTCCACGTTTCTGCTCTATGTAAGGAATACTGATGCTTCCTCACTGATAATGATTATCATTGTCGTTTTCATTGAGAAGCATAACAAACAAAAAAAGGTTGTGCAATGCCAAATTTTCAAATTGGAAATGGAAATATTATTCTTTCTATCTAACGCAAACAAAAAAAGAAAGCGGACCGTCCGTCCACTTTCTGGGTAATAGAGTTCATTGATTCATTCTCATTTGTCCGATTACGCCTCCGAAATCCCATTAGCAAGCAACAACAGAAAAATCCAAATCGATAGCGGCACGATTAACCCAAGATTCCCAACGAGGCTGAACACGCGTACCATCTTCTCTTTCGAGAATAGGCCCCAAATCAATGTGGCGATCAAGACGATATCTAAAGCGATGTACACCCAGATAGCCGTCATCAAGTCCAAATTCGGAAAAAAACGAGCGTTCAAGGTGAACAGCGCCACGATTGTCAGAATCGAAAGTCCAAACGTTACGTAGAGCGGCGCATAGTGGCGTCGAATCATGTAATCACCTCACTCTTCTGTTGGACCATCTGTCGGCAACGAAGGATGCACGTCTCGACGTAACCATCGAGCTGGTGTGGCAAAAACATCGTATACGTCCCTTCCTCTGTTGCCTCCGCATCCCGCTCGACTTTCACGACGAGTTCACGTAGTTCATTCGTCGCATGATTTTTCAACGAAGTGAAATCGAAGACACCTAGTCGTTGAGCCAGGCGTGCATTATACGCATCAAAATCGGCATAATACATCGCCTGCTTTTCCGGGTCATTCGTGATGACTTGCTTGAGCCATCCCTTGTAGAAACCTTGTAGCCAAATCTCGTCCGCGACGAGGTGGCAATAATAACCGAGCCGGAACGATGGATTCTCGTTCGCACTGTCCACCCAGTACTGTTCGATGTCGAGCCGACGTGTCAAATCCTCATGTCGCCCCGCATAATAATGTGTGATTTCCTTCGCCGTTGACGCATCGGGTGCAAGATTCCCTAACAGAAATGTCGTTTGATCGATACCCTCTAAATATGGCCATACTTCGTTCGCAATGACGAGATGCATCAGATGAGAACCCATTCGTGCCCCTCCCTCTTTTTTCAATCAATCATCCAAAACCGATTCGGCTCTAAAAATCAGTTGCCACTTCTATCCATTATGGTACTATGGGAAATAGTGCAAAATAACCACGTCGTATTTTGATATAGGGATAAGGAGTTTTTCAATGTCACATACCACTACACCTGTCGCTGCTGACACTGCGGGCAAAGGCCCGAAGAAGTTTCGGCCTGAAATCGAGGGGCTTCGTGCTGTCGCGGCGCTTCTCGTCGCGATTTATCACATTTGGCTCGGACGAGTGTCTGGTGGGGTCGACGTCTTCTTTGTCGTCTCCGGCTTCCTCATCACGGCCTCCCTCTTGTCACGTTATCGTCGTCTTGGGAGCGTCAACTTCTTTGATTACTTATTTGGTTTGTTCAAACGGCTGTTTCCGGCGGCGTTCTTCGTCTTGGCCGCCGTCACCATCGCTAGTTACTTTTTCTTACCGAGCGTGCGTTGGGGACAGACGATTCAAGAACTGTTCGCCTCGGCCCTCTATTTTCAAAACTGGGAGCTCGCCTTCAGTGCCGTTGACTACTTGGATGCAGGAAATGACAAGAGTCCGGTCCAACACTTTTGGGCGATGTCGATTCAAGCCCAGTTTTACGTGATCTGGTTCTTCTTGATCACCCTCGCCATCTTTTGGGTGAAGCGTAGCAAAACAGAAGACATTCGACCCAAGCTACTAGCCATCTTCATCACCGTGTTCATCCCATCGTTCGCGTATTCGGTTTGGATGACCGGTCATAATCAACCATGGGCCTACTTTGACACGTTCGCTCGCGTCTGGGAGTTCTCACTCGGCGGTATCCTGTTCTTGGTCATCTCGAAAATCCGACTCGCTCCGCTCGCCTCGACGATTGTCGGTTGGCTCGGGCTGGCCACACTCGTTTCGACGGGTCTCCTCTTGGACGTCGGTGGCGTCTTCCCGGGTTACGTCGCCCTCTTGCCGACGTTCGCCGCGGTCATGATTTTAGTCGCAGGTGAAAACGGGAGTGCGTACGGTGTCGAGCGCTTGCTCGGCTCGAAACCGCTCGCGAAGCTCGGCAGCCTGTCGTACGGCTTCTATTTATGGCATTGGCCGCTCCTGACGTTCTATTACGTCTGGAAAGGGGCGACCGACGTCTCGCTTGCGGACGGGGTCGGTATCATATTGATTTCGCTTGCGTTGTCCTACGTGACGACGTCCATCATCGAGCGCCCGGTCCGGACGCTCAAGACGAAGACGAACTATCATCCGAAAGTCGTCGGGACGCTCATCGCGTTCATGTTGCCCGTCCTCGTGATGAACGTCGCTTGGCAGGCCAAAATCGAGGCCGAACAGAGTGAACAGCTCTCGCTCGCCACGTCACCGGACTATCCGGGTGGCCTCGTCTTCACGGATACGTTCGCAAACACACCAGAACTCCCGTACATCCCATTTGATGCGGACATTGTCAACGATCGCTCAGAACCGTTCTGGGACGGCTGTCACGCTCCCGTACCGGAGACAAACGTGTTGACGTGCGATTACGGTGAGACGGAAGACCCACTCTATAAAGTCGCCCTCGTCGGCGGTTCGCACTCGAGCCACTGGCATCCGGCGCTCAATACGTTTATCAAAGACGAACGGATTCACCTCGTCAATATGACGAAGAGCGCTTGCCGCTTCAGCACGGGCATCATCGGTAACTACCCGGAATGTAACGAATGGAACACGAAAATCGTTGATGCTATCGTCGAGGCGGACGTCGACCTTGTCATCACGATGGCCGATATCGGACATCAGGAGAACATCGGTGTGCCGGAAGGTTACGTCGAACGATTCAAACAACTCGAAGCGCTCGATATTCCAATCTTTGCGATTCGGGACACGCCGTTTTTCGACAATCGAGTCCCGGCCTGTCTCGCCGAGTTCGGCCGTAACGCCGATGAATGTAGCGTTGACCGCGAGAAGACGTTACCGGCTGTCAGTGACTGGGATCAGCTGGCCGACAAGCCGTCCAACGTCTACTATTACGACTACTCGGATTACATCTGTGAAGAAGACGTATGCCGCCCGGTCGTCGGTAACGTCGTCGGTTATGTCGACAGTAACCATATGACCAAGTCGTTCAATGAGACGCTTGCCCCATTCGTTCGTGAAGATTTGATGGCTTTGCTCCAACAATTAAAACAACCTGCAACGCAAACCGACTGACATGCGCGCGCTCCTCTACGAAGAGGGGCGCGTTGTTTGTGTTCACGTTCAAATCTCGACTACAATGACTTTATTGATTTTCAATAGAACGAGGAGGAAGCACATGCTAAGAATTAATTCCTTATTCCGGACCACCATCCGTATGATTCGCAATCTAGGCGACGCTCCAATGAAAGGAATGCGTTGATATGGGCTTCGTCTATCTCGTCGGTGCCATCGTCTCTGAACTGTTCGGTTCGAGCATGCTGAAGCTGAACGCGACGACAACGAGCCGCCTGCCCGTTCTCGGTGTCGCCTTCGGTTACGTGACGGCATTTTACTTGTTGTCGCTCGCCCTCCTTTCCATCCCGCTCAGTTTCGCTTATGCGTTTTGGAGCGGGGTCGGCACGGCCGCGACGGCGCTGATCGGTTTTCTTGTCTTCAAGGAACAAGTCCGAGTTCAGACCGTTGTCGGCATCGGGCTTGTCATCGTCGGGCTCGTCTTGATGAAACTATGAGGAGGGAAATCATGAAATCCTATGGAATCTTACTGTTATCGATTGCGTTCGAAGTGCTCGGGACGTCGATGTTGAAGCTGTCGGACGGATTCACCAATCTGTTCCCGAGTCTCGTTCTCTTAATCAGCTTCGCCATCTCGTTCACGTTGATGGGCATCGTCTTGAAGAGCATCCCACTCAGCATTGCCTATAGCGTCTGGGCCGGACTCGGCACGGTCGCGACCGGGCTGATCGGGGTGTTCGTGTACGGGGAAGTGCTATCGACGTTGAACAGCATCGGCCTGATCGTCATCGTGCTCGGCGTCATCGTCATGAATTTTGGAAAACGGGAGGAGCAACCACATGCTGGCTGACTTGATCGAACAACAGGAACGGGCATTGCTGACGACCGAAGTACGCACATCGCCTGAGCACTTGCACCGTCTACTCACGGATGATTTTTTTGAAATCGGCAGTTCGGGGCGCATGTTATATCGGACGGCATCTGCCGCCACGATGGACCTCGGCGAGATTCACATCACCTTATCCGACTTCTCACTGGATAGCGTTCAAGACGACGTCGTCCTGGCCACGTATCGGACCGAAGACCACTCCACTGGACGCATCGCCTTGCGCAGTTCGATTTGGGTGAACGTCGATGGCCAGTGGAAGATGCGTTTCCATCAAGGGACAATCGTTCCGCCTTCTTGACACTAAATACGTCACCTCAAAAGGGAGTGTCCCAATCGACACTCCCTTTCATCATACCTGGTTCATTTTTGTACATACCTCTCATGTTCATTTTGCTTATAATCAAGCCATCCGATGAGGTGAAAGGAAGATGAACATGAGTCAACACACAAAAAAGCAATGGTTTCACTCCGTTCGTCCGAGGCGTTCCGTAGAAGAACAGCTGGCCCTCAAAGCGTCGCGTGAAGCGAAATTGACGTTCGAGCCGACCATCCCGCTCGATGCCATCCGTAAAAAACGACCGACCGTCACCGTCACGTTCACGGTCGGCGGCTTCGGCGTCCATAACGAGTCCACCTTCACGTTTTTTGAAGATGGCGCGGTCAAACGGGAAATCATCTGGCGCGAAGAGTTCGACTTGAGCACGGCGATCCCCCGTTCCGGTTGGTACAACGAAACAGATGCCTTCCGCGTCCATGAGCGATTCGTGTCGCTCGTCTCCCATCGCTGGCCTGAAGTGTTCGAAGAGAAAGGATGCTTCACGATGGACGGGACGCAATGGAACTTCACCGTGAACCGTCACGGCAAACTGTTGCACCAGCATAGTGGCAGCAACGCCTATCCCTCCAATTGGAAAGCTGTCATCGAACTGTTCGGCATCTCTTGAACGAAAAAAAGAGCACCCACTGTGGGCACTCTCCGTTTAGATGGCTTGAATCATCTCGACTCGATTGCCGAACGGGTCGCGGAACTCGAACCGGTCGAATCCGGGAATCGGGATGCCCGTGAGCCGCTCGATGCCTTCCGCCTCAAGTTTCTGTCCCCATTCCGCTAAATCGGTCACGGCATAGGCGACATGTCCTTTTGTCGACAGCCGGTCAAACCCGTCCTCGGTGCCGACGTGGACGCTTTGGTCGCCGACCTCGAGCCAAAAACCGCCCCGTCCTTGAAGCGACGCCGGTTTCTCGATTTCTTGAAGACCGAGCACGCCACAATAAAACGCACGGGCACGGACTTCCTCGCCTTTCGGGATCGTGATTTGCACGTGATGGATGCCTTGAATCATGTCGTTTTCCCCTTTCGATACGTCAAGCCGACGAACTGAAGTTTTTGGTTGAACAGGCGGGGATACGCGAGATAACCGACCATGACCGCCGAGATGGATGCGGTCGTCAAGATGAGGAACAAGATGAGTAATTGATAGAGCACCGCCTCCATCGGGTCGGCCCCACCGATAATGAGACCGCTCATCATACCCGGGAGTTGGACGAGCCCCATCGTCTTCTGCGCCTCGACGGTCGGAATCATGCTCGTGCGGATGGCACTCTTCAAACTGCGCTCGATCGCCGCTTTCGGTGTGCCACCGAACGACAAGATGAGTTCAATCACTTCATCGCTCCGCTCGACCTCGTCTTTGAACTTGTTCAAGAACAGGAGCGACAACACCATACAATTCCCGATGACCATGCCGCTGATTGGGATGACTTTCTCCGGCTCGAACGGGATGATGCCGAGCCCGAGCATGAGACCCATCGTCAACGTCTCGACCGTGACGAGCGTGAGCAGAATCATCCATGTGATGCCGGGGATGCCGTCCCCTTTCTTGATGATGTTCTGCGTCGCCGCCCCGATCATGAGCAGGATCATGAGCAACATGAACACCGGGCTGTCGCTCTCGAAGACGAACGTCAAAATATAGCCGATGATGAGCAACTGAACAATCGACCGCACCGTCGCAATCAAGATGTCGCGTTCGAGTCCGAGTTTTAAGAACAGCGCCAAACCGAGCGGGATGGCGACGAAAACCAACGAGGTCATCAGTTCGATGAACGTCATAGTTCTTCCCCCCTCACGAAACGACCGATCATCGGGTTGTCCGACTCGTCGATGAACGTCGCGTCGCCGAACTCAATCAGTTCCCCGTTTCGCAAGAACCACATGTCATCACTGACACGACGGGCTTGATCGAGGTCGTGCGTAATCCAGACGACGGTGACCCCGAAGTCTTTTTGCAGCCTGACAATCAATCGCTCGATTTCTTTCACGGTCCGATAGTCGAGGCTCGCCGTGATCTCATCCAATAACAGCACGTCCGGTTTGTTGACGAGCGTCCGGGCGATGGCGACGCGACTGCGTTCCCCGCCCGACAACGTCTTGATCGGTTGATCGAGCGAGATGCCGCCCAAGTCGACTTTCTGCAACAGGTCCGCCGCCCGTTCCCGTTCGAGCGTCTCGCCGAAGATGGCTTTGGGCAGGTTCATGTTGTCGTACACCGTCCCGTCAATCATCGGCGCGCTTTGGAACGCCATGCCGATTCGTTGGCGCAGTTCGATGACGTCAATCGAATCGATGTTCTCCCCTTTGAAATAAATCGCACCGGCGTCCGGTGATAACAGGCCGTTGATGTGCTTCAGGCACGTCGTCTTGCCGGCACCGCTCGGACCGACGAACGTCGTGATGCGTCCTTGCCGGAAATATCCCGTCACATTATGTAAAATGTCTCCATGACTCACGTTCTTGAATTCAATAATATGCATCGGCGTCGCCTCCCATCATGTCATGCTGTCTGTCTCAAAAATACATGTATAAGTTTTCTGAACTCACAGTCTATACCCTTCCTCGACCACAACATCACCATTCGCGTCGAGTAGCGGGGTGATGCCGCCACCGGTCCCGACCCACGTCTGGATATAGTTCACGCCGGTGGCCGTGTCGACAAGGATGGTGATTTGACCGAGTTCCGGCAGTTGTTCCGTCAACTTGACGTGAAACCGTTTCGTTCCCGCCGCTTCTTCTGCTGTTTTCTTTTTGAATAACATTGTATCCCGCCTTTCTACTTTCAACTTTACGCAACATATCCCTCGGTTTCAATGAATGAGACGCATCCATGACTGTCGGATGTGAACCCCCTTTAATCCCTACAAAAAAACACGCCCTTCTCGGCGTGTTTTTTCATGAGTAGCTCCGCTCGATGACGAAGCTCGTCTTATCCCCTCTGAAGTAGGACCGTGAATATTCGATCGTACGTCCCGAGGCGTCCTCGGTCACCGTCTCGATATAGAAACACGGTGTGCCGAGCGGACAGTCGAGCAACCCACTCACTTTCTCATCGGCTAGCGCGATTTCGAGCGACTCCGTCGTTTTGGCGACATGGACGTCATGGACTTGCGACAGCGTCTGGAAGAGCGAATGCTCGGCCTGGTCTTTCGTGATGCCCGGTGCGATCTGCCACGGGATGAACGATACCTCGTACTGCGTCGGCTCCCCGTCGGCATGACGGATCCGCTCAATTTTTTGAATCGGCGCCTGTTCGTCGACGGTGAACACGTCTGCGAGTTGTTTCGTCGCCGAGACGACGGACAAGTCGATGAGCGAAACTTGCCCGCGCTTGCCTTGGACGGCGAGCTGGGCCGCGTAGTTGTTCGGCGTGTGCGATAACGTCTGACGTACCTTCTTGCCGGCGACGAACGTGCCGCGCCCTTGTTGGCGGACGAGATATCCTTCCGTCGTCAATTGGTTGAGCGCACCGCGTACGGTCGTCCGACTGACGTCGAACTCCTCACACAAGGCATATTCGGTCGGGAATTTCTCCCCTTCTGTATAATGGCCGCTCTTGATGCGGGATAGTAGTTCTTCTTTAATTGCGGTTTGAAGCGTCGATTGCGACATGCTGTCACCCCTTCTGTCGTCCTTCTTTCCTTTATTCTGATACAGGAAACATACAAATGCAAATACAAAAAACAATTTGTATTATTTGTACTTTTTATATTGCGGCAAGTTGTATCATTTGTTATATTTGTTACAACAAAAAGAAATCGCTTTCACAAAAGGAGGAGTTGTCACTATGGCAGTCAAGGTTGTCATCATCGGTGGAGGTTCAAGTTATACCCCCGAAATCATTGAAGGATTCATTCAGCGGCAAGCGACGTTCCCGGTCCGGGAGATCGTCCTCGTCGACATCGAGGAAGGGAGAGACAAATTAGACATCGTCGGCCGTCTCGCCGAACGGATGATTCAAAAGGCAGGAGCGGACATCTCGCTCAGTTGGACACTCGATCGAAAAGAGGCCCTGCACGGGGCGGACTTCGTCTCGACACAGATTCGGGTCGGTGGTCTCGCGGCACGTGCGTTAGATGAGCGCATCCCGCTCAAGCACGGTTTCATCGGCCAAGAGACGAACGGTGCCGGCGGCTTGTTCAAGGCGTTCCGTACGATTCCGGTCTTGATCGAACTCGCCAACGAGATGGCCGAGATTTGCCCGGACGCTTGGCTCGTCAACTTCACGAACCCAGCCGGTATCGTCACCGAGGCCGTGTTGAAGCATTCGGCCCACAACAAGGTCATCGGCGTCTGCAACATCCCGTTCAACATGCGCAACTCGGTCGCCGAGATTTTACAGACACCGGTCGAGCGCGTCGGCATCGAATTCATCGGACTCAACCACTTCGTCTTCGGCCGCCACGTCTGGGTCGATGGCATTGACCGTACCGATGACGTGCTCGCCGCCTTGAACGACGGCACCGATTACTCGCCGGCGAACATCGTTGGGCTCGGTTGGAGCGAATCGTTCTTGAAGTCACTCCGCATGTTGCCGAACCCGTACCACCAGTACTACTTCCAGACGAAAGATGTGCTCGAGAAAGATCTCGCCGCCTACGAACAGAACGGGACGCGGGCCGAGGTCGTGCAACAAGTCGAGGCGCAACTGTTCGAGAAGTACAAGGACATCGAGCTCGACGTGAAGCCCGAGGAGCTCGAACAACGCGGAGGCGCCTATTATTCGGACGCCGCCTGCAACTTGATGGACTCAATTTACAACGACCGCGGCGATATCCAGACGGTGAATACGCTGAACCGAGGCACGATCCGCGATTTACCGGACGACGCCGTCATCGAAGTGAACGCCGTCATCACGAAGTCGGGACCGCGTCCGATCGCAATCGGTTCGCTTCCGCTCCCGATCAAAGGACTCATCACCAATTTGAAGACATTTGAACAACTCGCGATTCAAGCGGCAATCTCGGGCTCGTATCACGATGCCTATCTCGCCTGCTTGATGAACCCGCTCATCCAAGATGAGAAAAAAATCGATCCGCTCCTCCGTGAGCTGTTCGATGCACATGAAGCGTACTTACCACAATTCAAGAAGGAGGTTTATTCGTGAACAAATTTATCGAAATCGCTGGGCGCATCGGCTCCCAGCGTCACTTGGTCGCCATCCGCGACGGCTTCGTATCGGTCATGCCGCTCATCATCGTCGGCTCGCTCGCTGTCCTCATCAACAACTTCCCAGCCATCAACTTAGGTGGCCTCTCGCTCGACTTCGTCGGTATGATGAACGGTGCGTTCGGTGAAGGAAATTGGCAAGGGCTCGGCGGCAACATTTGGACGGCCTCGTTCGCCATATTAGGGCTGTTAGTCGCCTTCTCGATCGGCTATAACTTGGCCCGGTCGTATGGGGTCGACGGACTCGCTGCCGGGATTCTCTCGGTCGCGTCGTATATCATGCTCGTCCCGGTCACCGAGGACTGGGGACTCAACTTCGCTTGGCTCGGCGCGCAAGGGTTGTTCGTCGCCATCATCGTCTCCATCGTCGTCACCGAGCTATTCCGTTACCTCATCAACACGAAATTGACAATCAAGATGCCGGATGGAGTACCGGGCGGGGTCACGCGTTCGTTCCAAGCGCTCATCCCATCGATGCTCATCTTGACGCTCGTCGCTGCGGTGCAGTTGTTCATGACGCTCCAAATCGAGCTCAGCATTTTCGAAGTCATCTTCAAAGTCATCCAACAACCGCTCCAAGGGTTCGGCGATTCGCTCGCGGCCGGTCTCGTCATCGCGTTCTTGAACCATATCCTTTGGTTCTTCGGGTTGCACGGCACGAACATCATCGGCTCGGTCATCGAACCGATCTATCTGCCGCTCATCGAACAAAACTTGGCCGCGTTCCAAGCAGGTGCGTCGGCATATGACGTCCCGTTCACGGTCACGAAGCCGTTCCTCGATACGTTCGTCTTCATGGGCGGATCGGGTACGACGTTCGCACTTCTGCTCGCCATCTTCATCGTCGTCCGCAAGCAGCGCAATCACCCATACCATCAAGTCGCGAAACTGTCGGCCCCGGCTGGACTGTTCAACATTAACGAACCGGTCATCTTCGGTCTTCCAATCGTGTTGAACCCGGTCATGTTAATCCCGTTCATCTTGGTCCCGGTCACGCTCACGATTGTATCGTACGTCGCCTTGACGACTGGTATGGTACCGAAAACGGTTGCCATCGTGCCATGGACGACACCACCGATCATCAGCGGTTACCTCGTCACCGGCGGTAGCGTCCGCGGCGTCTTGCTCCAACTCGTCAACTTGACGATTGCGACGGCGATGTACATCCCGTTCGTCATGGCAGGAGCCAAGGCGATGACGGCCGAAATCAATAAGAACCAATCTGCTACCAACGAAGGAGAGAAAATTTCGTGAAAACTGAAACGATGCAACAACTATCATTCATGATCATCTTGCACGCCGGCAACGCCCGTTCGTCGGCGTTCGAGGCGATCGCTGCCGCCAAGCGCGGTGAGGTCGATACGGCCGAAGCAAAAATGAAGGAAGCGGACGAAGCATTTCTCGAAGCACACAAGATGCAGACCGAGCTGTTGCAAGAAGAAGCTCGCGGCGCATCAAGTGAGATGAGTGTTCTGCTCGTCCACGCCCAAGACCACCTCATGACGGCGATGACCGTCAAAGAACTCGCCATCGAGATGATCGACATGATCACTCGACTCAATCGATTGGAGGAAACGAAATGAACATCTTACTCGTCTGCTCGGCAGGCATGTCGACATCAATCCTAGTTGAAAAAATGCGTACTGAGGCCGCAGCCCGCGGGTTAGAAGCGACCATCGATGCGATTCCTGAGTCACGTCTCAAAGAACAAACGAACGTCGACGTCATCTTGATCGGACCGCAAGTCCGCTATCTTGAAAGCAAAATTAAGTCGTCGGTGTCGGTACCGGTCGCCGTCATCGATAACATGGCGTACGGTCTCATGAAAGGCGATCAAGTGCTCGACCAAGCGCTCGGTCTCGTTCAAAATGCATAAGACGTTCGTCTTAATCAACGCCGATGACTTCGGGCTGACGACCGGGGTGAATCGTGGCATCATCGACAGCCACGTCCACGGTATCGTCAACTCGGCGACGATGATCATGAACGGTCACGCCGTCGAAGAGGGCGTGTTGCTCGCGAAGCAATATCCGAGTCTTCACGTCGGGGTGCATCTCGCCTTGACGTGGGGCCGGCCGATTGCCGAGACGAGTCAACCGCTCACGAAAGAAGACGGGACGTTCCGCTACACGAACCGTTTTCTGACGGAAGCGGCGCCGGACCCGGAACTCGTCTACCTCGAATGGAAAGCACAAATCGAAGCGTTTCGTGCGACAGGGCTTCCGCTCCATCATCTCGACAGTCATCACCACGTCCACGGCTGGCCGGCGCTTCAAGACGTCATCGTCCGTCTCGCCGAAGAATATGGCACGACGTTTCGGGCCTTAACGACACTCGATGCACGCCGGGATTTGTGGGTGACCGAACGGTTCAGCGACCAATTCTACGGTGACGGTGTGACACATGAGACGCTCGACGCGCTTCGACCAGGCGACTCGATCGAGGTGATGGTCCACCCGGCCGACATGGACGACACGTTACGAGGTGTCACCTCGTACCTCGCAGAACGTCTCATCGAGAAAGACCTGCTCACATCGTATCAACGCCCCGAGTGGTGGGCATAACAAAAACGAGCTCCTTCACGGGGCTCGTTTTCGTCATAGCTGGAAATGTTGTTTGATTCGTTCGGCGACCGTCGCCGCATCGAGCTGTGTGTTGTTGATGCGCAAGTAGTTGTCGACGTCGAGTTCCCCGTCTTGTGAGTTCAATCGGTATAGCGTCGCCGTCTGCTTCAACTCACCTTCCGACCAGGCGATGTCCCGCTTCGTCGGCTTATGGGTCAACCGGTTCTCCGTTTGGTTGCGAATGAGGCGCTCTTCGATGTCCGCTTCGAGCTCGACGTAATAGATGTCGGCCCCGTTCGACTCGAACAGGTCGGTCACTTGTTTGATATACGCCCAGTCCTCTTCTAAATCGAACGCCCAGACGAACGTGAAGATCATCCCGTCCAAATCACTTTTCGCGACCGCGTCGAACAGCTCATGGCGGAACAGCTGGACGAGCCGACGCCCTTCCGGTGTCCCGTAACTGAAGAACGGACTGACGAGATCAATCGTCATATGGTTATGGAACAGTTTTAAGTCGGTGATTCGTGCGAGCTCTTGCCCGACCGTCATCTTGCCGACGGCTTGTGGACCAAATAAGACTACAAATTTCATGATTGCCCTCCTTTCCGGATGCTTTTTGTTATTCTAGCATGCCATATCGGAGACAAGATACAATATCCCACCTCATTTTCTAACATTTTCCTTTTCTAAGTCGATATAATAACAGATGAAACTATAGACTTGAGGTGCTACATAATGTACAAACGCGTATTCAGTTTGCTTGTCTTATTCAGCTTTTTCTTGGTGGCTTCCGTCTCCGCAGAAGCGACCGTCCTATTAATCAAGGTCGACACACCACTCCTCGTATCGATGGAAGACAGTGATAGCTTGACCGTGTTACCGAAAGGCACAGCCGTCACTGTTTTCGATAGGTCCGATACCCACGCCCTCGTATCAGTAGGTGAACAAACCGGGTACGTCCCGAACGAAGTCCTCGCCGAACCGGTCACGAAAACCGTCATCGCTGAAACGAACCTGCTGGATGAAGCAGGGAATGCGGTCGAGTCTTTATCATACGGTGCGACCGTGAGCGTCTACGATTTAGGGGACGAGACCACACTCCTGCGCGTCGTCGGCGAGACGGCTCGATTCGTCCAACGTGCTGCGCTTGCCGATACGGCGCCTCCACTTCTTGGGGAAACACGTTATGTGAAATCGAAGACTGACTTGTATGCATCGCCGCGCACGGGTCCCGTCGTGGGGCAATTGCCACTCGGACAAACCATCACCGTGTTCGGACAAACGAACGGATATTTCCGCATCCAATCGGGTGACCGCTATCGCTATGTACCGGCGCGTGCCCTTTCAAGTCGCCCCGTCAAAACGACGGAACGGTACATCTCAAAAGATACGTCCTTGTACGCCGATGCGACCCAATCCACTCGTGTCGGGACGGTCAAGCGAGGTCAACGCATCAGTATTTACGGACAAGTCGGGAGTCGGTCGCGCGTCTTCACAGGCGGGCAGTATCGATTCGTTCAAACGAGTCATACGAGCACGACCAAACCTGCCCCATTGAAGACCGGTCAACGCTACATCACAAAAAACGCCACTCTTTACAGCGAATCGTTCAAACAAATCGGGACGTTGAAGCGCGGAGCACTCGTGAACATTTATGGGACATACGGGAAGTACACGCGCGTGTTCACGGGCGGACAATATCGCTTTGTCGCAACCAGCCTGACGAGCACGAAGAAGCCGCCGCTCTATGACACGACAGGTAAACGTTACGTCAAGTTCGATGAGGTCGAGGTATATCAGGCCGCGTCCACGTCTTCTAAACAAGTGACCGAGTTCAATCGCGGACGGTTGATTGAGACATACGGTACGAGCGGACATTACACACGCGTCAAAATTGGGACGAGCTATCGTTTCGTCGCCACTGCGTACTTGAGTCTAAACAAGCCGCTTCCGAAACCGAAAGTCGGGACCGTCTTCTACACCCAACTCAGCGGGACACCGTACTTCTCGAACGATATCGCCTATACTCGTCCAGCCGGACAGTTAGCACGCGGCGCCAAGCTCGTCGGGCTTCGCTCGATCGATGACGACTTTTGGCAAGTCCGGCTCGCATCCGGTAAAAAAGTATATGTCTTGAACCCGTATATTGCCAAGACGAAACCGAAGGCGGTCGCGGCGAAAAGCGTGAACGTCAAAGCGCATTATCACACGTTCAAACGCACACCGTTCTATGCGAATCCGTACGATACGAAACCGATCGGGTACCTCGACTCGAACCGACGGGTCTATCCGCGGTCCCTTCACGGCGATTCGTATTTGATTCAAGACAGTTGGCGACCGGTTTACGTGAAGAAGCAGGACATCCGTATGAAATCGGACCCGTTACTCGCGTCACGTGGCAACACACAAGCCGAGCGCATGATTGCGGCGGCTGCGAAACATCTCGGGACGCCGTACACATGGGGTTCGCAGTCTCCGCTCAATGGCGGGTTTGACTGTTCCGGACTCATTCATTACGCGACCAACCAAGCCGGTAAAGTCGGCGGACGGACGAACGTGAGCGGTTATTGGCAAAGCAACCATTTCAAGAACCGCCGGACGAATATTTCGAGCGGAAAACGAGGCGACATCATCTTTTTCCACGGGACGTATCGCAACGGACCATCTCATATCGGCATCATGCTCGACAAAGAGACGTTCATTCATGCGGGTGGTGAGATGCTCCAAATCAACTCGATTCATGATCCGCAGTGGCGCCCTCATTTCCTCGGCTACAAATCACTTTAATTCAAAAACGCCTGTCCTCCTATGAGGTCAGGCGTTTTTTTGGTGACACGATGGGCGCCTACTTCAGAAGTACCAATGTCCTGTCGCTCACTTTCTTCACGCTTCAAACGCCCTCCGCAATACCTCCTCTTCCTCGGCATGTCCTAAGTTCCGGTTCACAACCCGCTCGACGTCGAGTCCGAGTTCATCTTTCAACAAGTTCGCGCTCCGATCTTGGCCGATGATGACGACCTCACTCCACTTGTAATGCTTATGCAGTTTACGAATCTCTTCGGCGATGTCCCGATAGAATTGATGGATTTGGTTCTCTTTCCGGCTATCGAATTGATCCACTTGGCTGCTCGATGAAGCCTTACCGCCCGCACCGCGCCCTTGATAGCGTCTCCATTGGTCAGTGTCTAAATCAAGATCGAACACGACGACGTCCTCGACTTCACCGAGTCTGGTGTCATATGCCGTAATGCTGTCAAGCTGGGCGAGCAAGATACCCGTGTTTGGGAACTCGGCGTCGAGCTTCTCGATTTGATCCAAGTTCGGTTTGTCCCCGTAATGAAACTCGTTATCGACATCGAGCTGTAGGAAGTGCAGTTCGAACAAGCCGTCATTCCCTTCCGCGAATAAGACGATGCTGCGCAACAGCTTATGTTCGTTCCCTAAAATTTCTCGCTCGGCCCGTTCGCGAAGCTGTTTGAACGCCTTCCGTTTCGCCTCATCTCCGCTCGCCTCGACTTCTTGCTCGAGCCGGCGCAACTCGTTTTTCAAGTTGATCTCCCATTTGCCAAGCTCACTCGGTTTCGTGCTCAAGTACAGACTGAGCACCCCCGCCTCCGTATTGTGAAGTTGCTTGATTTTGCCTAGTTCAGTTGATAATGCCATGTTGTCTCCTCCTTCTTAATAAATGAAAGCAGCAAGTATCCCCGTGATGAACACGGATGTGATGGTCACCGTCGAGAACCCGGCGACAATCATTTTCGGTAAAATCTCATCCTCGATGATATGCACCTCCTCTTCCGTCTCCCCGATACTCTTCGCGGCCTCTTCACTCAAGATGAGCGTGCCCGGGAATCCGTACAGCGCCGTCAACCCGATTGCCATCGACATCTCTTTCGAATAGCCAAGGAAGCGTCCGACGATGAGTGCGAACAACAGCAATCCAGATACCCCGAGGACGAACGAGATGGTAATCGGGACAATCAACTCGAACAAAGCACTCGGTGACAGCGTCGCGAGCGGACCGAAGATGATGAGAAGAATCGCAATCATGATGAGACCATAGGCATCAATCCCGTTCAACGCGTTCGCTTTCAAAATCTTGAAGCGGCGCAACACAATCCCGAGAATCAAGGCGATGACGAACGTGTTCAAGTAGCCGTTCGTCCAGCCACTCAAGACGGTCGAGAGGAGGACGACAACCCCCATGACGAACAGCGTCCCCGCCGTCGTATGAAACGCGGCCGGTAAAATCGAATCGTCTGTCTCGTCATGGACGACCGCGTGCTCTTCCGGTGTGACGAGCGTGCCGTCGCGATGCGCCGTCCGGATGCGACGTGCTTCTTTCCGTAGGATGATCGATGTGAGCGGGAACCCGATCAACCCTTGCGTCGCCGCAATCAACACTGGGAAGACGGCGACCGAGACGAGCCCGGCATTGACGGCCGCGTCTTGGACGAGGATGATGGAGATCGTTCCGCCGCTGATGGCTGCGATCGCACTGAGCACGTAGTTCGTGTCGAGGAAAAACTGACCGATGCCATATAGGAAAGCAGCAATCCCGAGGACAGCGGACACCCCGATGACGAACGTCTTCCATTGTCGTTTGAACTCATCGAGGCTGATGAGCGTCCCAAGATGGACAATCACGAGACCGACGACCGTCTGACCGAGCGTCAGTAACGAAGAGGAAGGCAACAAATCTTCCGGGAATAATCCCGATTTGAACCCGATGAGAAAGATGACCGAGGCGACGAACAGAGACGACAGGAGCGCTTTCGTCTTCTTTGAGACATAGTCGCTAATCGTCCAAATCAGCATGACGATCGTGAAGGCGAGTAAGGAGTTCATGCCGGAATCCCCTTTCAGGATTGAGTCCTACATCAACGAGTTGAATCACCGGAGTACTTCGACTGTTTACGGAGCGCATATAGTTTTTGAATGTTGAGGAACGTGACTTTGAGGACGGCGTAGAGCGGGACGGCGAGCAACATACCGACGATACCGGCGAGACGCCCCGCCACGAGCAGGACGAGCGTGATGGTGATGGGATGGACACGAAGTGACTTGCCTTGGACGAGCGGTGAGATGACGTTGGCGTCAAGTTGTTGGACGATGGTGATGGCGATGATGACGTAGATGGCTTTGACCGGTTCATCGATGAACGCGATCAGGACGGCGGGTGCGGCCCCGAGGAACGGGCCGAAATACGGGATGATGTTCGTTGCGAAGATGAACAGACCGAGCGGCAGGAAGAATGGGACGTCGAGCAACCACAAAGCGATTGTCGCGAAAAAACCGACGAACGTACAGACGATGAGCTGGGCCCGGACGTAGCGTTTAATCGTCTCGTGCATGTCGTGCAGGATGTGACGGGCGTCCTGTTCATATGTCGGTGGAATCCAGCGGACGATTGCGCTCGAGAGCTTACCGCCGTCAATCAACATAAAGACGTACAAGAACAAGGCGATGAACAACGTGAACAGTCCGGAGACGATGAGGGCGAGCAGACGGCCGAGCGACCCGGCGACCGAACCGATGACGACTCCGAGCGCATCGGCCAATTGGCGCACCCACGTCTCGACGGACGTCGCGTTCTGTTCGGCGTACTCACGGAACCAACTGTACTCTTCGAGGCGAGCGTACAATAACAGGAATTGACGATAACTCTCTTCGGCGAAGCGCGGGAACGTATCGAGCAAGGCGAGCAGTTGCCGCGTGATGAGCGGACCGAGCGTCAGAACGAATACGACGGTCAATAGAAGCAACAAGAGTAGAATCGCCAAAATCGCGAGCGACCGGCGCTTGAACTTCAGTTCCAACCAATCGACGAGACCGACCGTCAAATAAAACAAGATGCCGGCGAATAAAAACGGGGTCAGGACAGTGGCGAAAAAGATTCCAATCGGATAAAACAAGAACTCGACTTGCTTGGCCATGAACACGATCGTCAAGATGAGCAACACCCAAATCCCATTACGAAACGCACGGGTCGTCCAAAAGGGCTGCATGTCGGTTTCCCCTTTCTGAAACGTTACATTAGTTCTTTCCCGTTTTGAACAAGTTCAGTCCACCTACCTGTTTTGTATGTGCCCCCGACAAATATTTGTTTACCCCCGCTTCATATGAGGAATAGGCATATCATCTATGTTTATAAAGGAAGGTGTCATCCCGTGACTTGTCCACGCTGCGGAGCGAAGACCCGCTCGAAAACTACTGTTTGTCCGACGTGTGGCCATCGCCCGCGTCGCTTAAAATGGATTGCTGTCCCTATCGTCATCGCACTCATCGCGTTCGTCTCGTTTTTAACGAACGCCTATCTCACCGACACTCCGCGCTCGAGTGAATCGCTCGCCGACAAAGTCGATTTAAACATCACCGAAGATACGGTCTCGGCCGACGGGGCCACCACCGTCGACCTTAAGACGTTGCAAGATAGCTTATATACGATTGGAACGGGCTCCGGCTTTTTGATTAGCCCGCAAGACGTATTGACGGCGGCCCATAACGTCGCCGGCATCACTCGCGTCACATTGAAACAAGGTGACGCGACCGTGAACGGTACCGTCGTCGGGCGGACCGACGCCATCGCCGTCATCCGCATCGAGAAAGTGAAGGCGACACCGTTCTCGTTCAGCCACGCGATTGTCGGACCGGACGAGCCGGTGTTAACGCTCGCGCCGGACGAGCAGATCGAAGGAACGCTCACGTTCGAAGAAGACAGCTATAAGCGGGAATTCGATTTACCGAACCGCGCCGTCGGCAGTCCGATCGTCACGGCCAATGGCCGGGTGCTCGGCATCCATTTGGTGACGAAGACGCTCCCGGTCGCCTTGTTCGAACAAGACGTGTTGTCGTTCCTCGAGTCGGACACGCCGGCCCCGCCCCCGACGAAAAAACGCAGTACGCCGGCCGCTGAACTGGCACCGGTCGCACCGATCACACCGGTCCCAAAACGAGAGGACCCGGCAGAACCCGCTCCGGCTCCAGAACCCGAACCGACACCGGAACCAGAAGCTGCTCCCGAAGCTCCAACTGAAACCGAGGAGCCAGCAGAAGAACCGGCTCCGGTCGAAGAGGAAGCACCAGCCGAGCCGGAACAACCGGCCGAAGAACCTGAGACGCCTCCCGTCACAGAACAACCGACCGAACCTGACGTCCCTGTGACCGAACCGGCGGAACCGGTCGAGCCAGAGAAGCCAGCCGCTCAGGAGAAAGAAGCGGAAGCACCGGCACCGGTCAAAAAGCAAGACAAACCGAACACAAAACCAAAGACAGATCAGCCCGACACAAAGCCGAAACAAGACAAGACCGATAAACCGGTACCACCGCCCGTCACCGAGGAGAAACCGGACGCAACTGACGCGACCGAGGATGTCCCGGACGAGCCGGCAGAAGACGAAGAAAGCACGCCATCTGAATGATGACGTGCTTTTTCATGTGTCTTTTCGAGAGCGTCGCTGCACGTTGCCGACCGCGGCCCCGAACAACAGCAGGATGATCGACAACATCCAAAACGGCATCACGTCCTGCAACAACCAGACAATCAGCGCACTGATGGCGATGACGACGCCCATCCACAAAAAATTCGACTGTCCCATTTGTTTCACCTCAGCCTCATCATAGCACATCAATTCGATGCGCCGTCGCCTGTGGCGGCAGCGAGCGGGTCATCTTCTCATCGTGCTCGACGCGCACCCGCTGCCCGACGGCGAGCGGTGTCTCGTCCTCTCGAAGCGGCTCTTCCCAGTGAAATACGATCCCATCGAACGGCTCGGCATCCAAGTTCGGTGCGACTCGAATCCGCGTTGGCTCGAGCTCGACGATATACCCTGTGAATGTGACCATCTCCATTCCTCCATTTCCTCGGAAATCCTTCCCTTTTCTTTTCCCATTTTTTGAAATTAATCTACTCGTCCGTCCAATTGCTCGGTATAATGAAGCCACACTCATGAACTTGGGAGGGACCCTCATGAAACACACCATCGATTTACACCATCCAGACTTTCAACGCACCTTCCTCGAGATGATGCTCCTTGAAGAACTGATTGACGATTATAACGCCGAGTCCATCGAGTCGCTCATCGTCCGCGGCGAGACGCACTTTCCCGAGGACCCGTTCTTCCCGGCGATGCGGGCGTATCCGCTCATCCGCGAAGGCGAATTCGGCCGGGCCCGCGCCGTGCTCGAAGCCGCGGGCGAAAAAGGCGACCATTACATGATCCACTGCCTCCATGGCCTCTTGAGCGATGATACGAATTTCACGTTCGAGGCCGAGCAGCATTTCCTTCGCGCCGTCGAACGCTATCCGGACGTGCCGATGGTCCAACGCGCGATTGCCGTCCATTACTTCAACCGCAAGTTTTACGGGGAGGCCGGTCTCCACTTGATGCATTACGTCCGGCTCGCCGGGTTCAACGAAGAGACCGTGCCGATGCTTCTCGAATTCTTCCAAGCGTTCGATGAGATTCCGCTCGAGATGAACGATGAGCTCCTCAAGGTGGCCATCGGGTACTTGAACGCGAACCCGCGCAACCCGCGCGCCCACTCGCTCTATGCGTCCATCTGTAGCCATCGGGTCGAGATGCTCGTCAAGCGGTTGCCGGAAGACAATCATCAGCTCGATGACGAGACGATCGCGATGCTGCTCGAGGTCGAAGAGCACGGCATGTGGAGTGCGACATATGACGACAGTGAGGACCATATGTTCCGCGCCATGTTCGCCGATTATATCGACAACGTGGTCTTGCCGAACACGTCCAGACTGTATGTATATCGCTTACGTCTTCGCTACTGGTACCACCGGCTCACGCACCGCTTGACCGGGGGTTACGGGGACTCGATGCGTTCGTCGTAAACAAACAAGGGGTCCTGCCACCGCATGTCGGTGACTGGACCCCTTGTTTTTATCCCATATACGGATGAATCGGTCCGCGCAACTCGAACGAGTAGTCCTCGTGGTTGACGATGCCGACGACCTGGTCGCTTTCGAGCAACTGCAGCAAAAACTCGGCCATCTCTTCGGCCGTATGATACTTCTCGACGTTTTGGCTATAATCAAAGTCCTCTTCTTCACGGGCACGGTTCGCAAAGCCGGTCTCCGTCGCGGCCGGTGCGAGCACTTTCGCCCGCAGCTTATCCCCGTCGTTCATGAGCTCTCGGGCGAGCCCTTCCGTGTACGCACTGACGAAGAATTTCGACGCGCTGTACGTGACGCCTTTTTTGGCGATGTGATAGCCGACGACAGACGCGACGTTCACAAGCGTCGCCCCTTCGACGTTGTGATAGTCGCGGACGTATAGGCTCGAGAGCACCGTCAACGCCTCCACGTTCAAGCGGATCATGTTCTCGATTTTTCCGACCTCGACGTCTTTCACGAGATTCGAGTCCCCGAACCCGGCGTTATTGACCCACGTCTCGATATCGAGATCGGCGAGTGACTCATACAATCCGTACACGTTCTCGCTATAAGACAAGTCTTTCGCTTTGATGATGACGTCACTCTTCGGTGAAATCGATTTGATCTCACTCCGCAGCTTCTCGAGTTCATCGTGACGACGCGCCACGAGCACGAGCGACTTCCCTTGTTTGGCGAATTGTTTCGCCGCTTCATAGCCAATGCCTGAACTTGCCCCGGTGATGACGGTATATTTCATAATCCTGTCCCCTTTTCACTGTGATCGAGATGTTGTCTCTTTTCCGCAATTCCCCTAACCCTGCCCACTCAATCCTTGGAACACGCAAAAACCGTCCTCCCCTGAACGGGAAAGGACGGTCCGTCTTATGTTTGGAAACGCCCGATGAGCGTCTGCAAGTCTCCGGTCATATTGCCGAGCGACTCGGCGACACCGTTCAACTCTTGAATCATCGCGAGCTGGGCGTCGGCCGTCTCACCGACGCTACGCATCGTCTCGGCCGTGCCTTCACTATCACTCGCCATATGGATTGCCGCTGTCGCGACTTGTTTCGTCGTCGTCGCGATCTCGCTCGAGGCGACCCGAATCTGTTCCGTGTTCTCGACCGAGGCGTGCAATTGTCCGACGATTTGTTGGAACGACGCCGTCGCTTCTTCAAGCAACGCCGTGTTCGTCTCGACGCGGCGGGCACTGATGGCGTGACGTTCGAGCACCGCATTCGATTGCGTTTGAATCGATTCGATCAAGCCGGCGATTTGGGACGCCGATTGTTTCGACTGTTCCGCGAGTTTCCGCACTTCTTCGGCGACGACGGCGAAGCCTTTCCCTTGTTCCCCGGCCCGGGCCGCTTCGATGGCCGCGTTCAAGGCGAGCAGGTTCGTCTGGTCGGTGATCGACTGGATGACCTCGGTGATGAGGGCGATCTCGTCTGACTGTTGTTTCAACGCCGTGATCGACTGGCCGGTCACGACCGTCTCCGATTCGAGCGCGAGCACTTCTTGCTTCGCTTGTTGAATCGTCTGTTCCCCGCGTTCGGCGAGCTTCAGACTCGTCTGGACGTCTTGACTGATCGTCCCGATCGACGTGGCGATCCGCTCGACGCCTTCGTCGGCCGCCGCGACCGCCTGTCCGCTCTTCGAGGCAGCCGCCGCCTGGTTGACCGTCTCACCGACGACTTGTTCAATCATCCGCGTCGTCTCCTCTGTCTGCGACGACATCTCTTCCGTGCTCGCGTACAGTTCTTCCGACTGCGCCGTGATTTCTTGGGCGTTCCGGCTCACTTCGTCGATGAGTTCGCGGAGATTGCCTTTCATCTGGTTGAAACCGAGCATGAGCTCGCCGATTTCATCGCGCGTGAGCGCTTGAAGGTCAGCGCGTGTCAAATCACCGTCGGCGACGATGCCGACCTCGTCCGATAATTGACGGAGCGGGACCGTCACCATGCGCTGGAGCATATAGCCGGCCCCGAGCGTGAGCAGCAAGATGAGGAGGGCAATCCCTGTCGAGTAAAGGAACGCCTGTCCGCCGAGCCGCTCGAGCTCTCGTTGTTTCTCGACGATTGTCGCTTCCGTCTCTGCTTGTAGCCGTTCGCCTGTCTCTGTAATCGATGCCGTCACGTCCGGCATGAGGCGGAGCGTCAATCGGTCGATGTTGTCCTGGTCTTGATTATCAGCCGCGACGATGACTTCTTGCGCCAAATCGTCATAGCCAGTGGCGTAGGAGAGCATGCTCTCGAACTCTTTCTTTTCAGCTTCTGTCTTCGCGAGTGCGAGCAATTGTTCGAGCGCCTCTTTCTTCTCTTTGCCACCTCGTTCGATTTGTTCGCGCCGCTCTTCATCTTGAACGAGAATATATCCTCGTACACCGTAGGCTTGGCGCGTCATGCCGAGCGACAAGTCGTCGGCAGCTTTCATCTTCATGACGTCATGACGAATCATGTCTTCATACTGGGTCGTCATATTTTGCAACGTCCATAGGTTATAACCCATGCCGACAGTGACAAACAGCAAAATCAATCCGATGCCGCTAAATAATTTTTGAGTCAATGACAGTTGATTGAATCGTTTCATAATCCTTCGAGGACCGTGTCCTCCCCCACCTCTATTTCTCTTTTTTTGGAACTACATGGGTTTTATCGGATGTCGGAACCGGTTTTCCAATCTTCTCGCACATTTATTTGAACATTGACCTCATTTCCTAGTTTTCATTCCACATTTTTGCCACAAGAAAGACCGTAGCTGTGGGCTACGGTCTAGCATCATAGTTTAAACTGTGACACGCGATTCGAAAGTTCGATCGCTTGTTGTTCGGTTTCCTGCATCCGAGTTTGGACGTCGTTGAACCGCTCGACGGACAGTTGGACTTTCTCCGAAATCGATTGCGTCCCGTCCGCCCCTTCCGTCACGGTCGTCGCGACTTCTTGGATGACGTGGAGGATGCTGTCGGTCATATGGCGGAGTTGGAGCGCGTTCGTCTCGAACGTCTGTGCCGTCTCCCCAAATACGGTCGCATCCGCTTCATATTGCGTGGCCGACTCCTCGAGCCGGTCGTAATCGGCGAGCACTTTCGTATCGAGGAACGTCAACATATCAGCCGAGCTCGTGTTGAGCCGGGCGACCGAGTCGATGACCGTATGCGATACCGCTTGAATCTCGTTCACCGTCTGGCGCGAGTTCTCGGCGAGCTTACGAATCTCCGAGGCGACGACGGCGAAGCCGCGACCGGCATCCCCGGCCCGGGCCGCCTCGATCGATGCGTTCAAGGCGAGCAAGTTCGTCTGGTCGGCGATGGTCAAGATGGCACTCGTCAAGACACGGATCTGTTCGACCGACTGCGCCCCTTTGATGGCGTCGTCGAGCTCGATGCGCTTCTTGTCGATGATGGCGTTCGCTTCCGTCTTCGAGGCGACGGCTTGCTCACGGAGCGCATGGGCCCGACGCTCGACATCGCTCGCTGTCTTGGCGCTCTCGTTCGACAAGTCGACGATCGTATCGATGGAACTGCCCATCTCGGTCGTCGACGCGCTCATCTCTTGCGACGACGCGGCCGTCTCTTCCATACCGGCCGTCAATTCTTCGACCGTGCCTGACGTCTCTTCCATATAACGGCTCAATTGTGTCACTTCCGTCGCCACTTCTTTCGACGACACGAGGACGACTTTCGCCGTCTTGTCGACATCGACCATGATGTCACGTAGCGTGGCGAGGAACGTGTTGAACGAGCGGCTCACTTGAGCGATCTCATCGTTCGACGTGACCGGGATGGCCATCGTCAAATCGCCGCCTTGCGAGGCCAATTCGTCAAACTTCTCTTGGAGCACCCGCATCGGTTTGATGATCGAGCGCAATAAGCTCAGTCCGAGGAACAAGAGAAGGACGAACGCTCCGATCGTTACCGCAAGTAGTGCGATGAGCGACTGCCCGAACTCGCGTTCCATGTCGGCGCCGACGCGTTCTGATCCTTCCGAGTTATAAGCAACGAGTTCGTTCAGGCGTTGCGTGAAGTTATCGTATGTCGATTGTGACTGGGCGTCATAATACGAACGGGCCATGCCGTTATTGCCGGACGTGCTGAAGATGAGCATGTTGTCCGATACACGCTGATACATCTCCCACTGCCGACTGAAGTTGGCGAACAGCTCTTTGTCTGTCTCGCCCGTCGCCGTCTGTTCGTATTTCGGGGCGATCTCATTGATGCGCGTCCGAATGTCTTTCATCTCGGTCATCAATTCTTCTTTCGCGGCCGCGTCGTCGGTCACAATGTGTTCGAGTTCGAGCGCGCGATAGTTCGCCGCGAGCGTGTTCAGTTCATGGGCGTAGTCGAGCCCTTTGCTCCAGTTGTTGACGATATCATCGCCTTGCCGGTTCGCATCGGCGAGCGACAAGAGCGAATAGCCGCCGACCCCTGCGACCATGAGGAGCGCGAGGATGACGAGTCCCCACAGCTTTTGACGGATGGTCAGGTTCTTGCCGGTCACCCGCTTCCCTTCACGCGTGCTCGACTTTCGCCACTTCGGTTTCCATTGAAAGCGCCGGACGTTCAAACGGTTCCGCAACGCCTTCCACTTCTGTTTCACTGACATATGTATTTTCCCCTCTCGCGTGCAACGTTTCTTCCTATATCGTCTTGACGTCGAGGAATCTAAAGGAAATTGACCAAAATAAAAAAAGATGACTGAAAACTCAGTCATCTCTTGATTCGTTATTGGACGTTCAACACGGTTTGCGTGCCTTCAATCATCTTGATTTCTGTCCATTTGACGACGCTCTTGCCGAGCGGGTCGTTGGCGACCATGAAGTCGGCGAGTGCTTGAACTTTTAACGGATCGACCGGTTGTTTCACGTTATTCAAACGGAAGCGTGATACTTTATTGAACATATCCAAAAATGCGATTTCTACTTTAGTCTCAGTCATGGGTTAGTCCTCCTTGGATGTGGGTGTGATTAGACGAGATCGTATTCGCGAACGACCGACACGGTGAAATCTTCTTGCTCGGTCAAGTCGAGCATGAGGTGGCCGAACGCCTCGGCGTTATCAGCCGTGAGCGCCGCCCGGATCGGACCGAAGCGCTGCGTTTTCTTCGTCGGTTTCAAGCTGTTCAAATCATGGTGCGTCGTCAAGACGAGCGTCGCTTTCTTTTCAGTCAATACGGCCATGGGGGGATGGCTCCTTTCAGGGATGGATTACGATTCGGATGGATAGGTCGAGTCGAGACGCTCGAGCAATTGAATCATGCGCTCAAGGCGCGTCTCAATCCGGTGGAGCAGATAGAGCGAGACGACGATCGGGAAGCCGAGATTCGAGATGAGTTCGGGCCAGCTCATGCGGCCACCTGCTCATCGGAACAGGCTCCGGCGGAACGCTTTAATACACGCATCAGGGGTTCCTCCAATTAGAACGTCACGTGGAACTCACGCGACACGACGTATGCGGCGGATTCGACCGCAAGAAGCGGGATCAACAGATCACCGAACTGCTTGATCTCCTCGGTCTCCATCCGCGCACCGAGTGGACCGAACCGGACGAGCTGACGCTTTTCTTTGCCGTCAACGAGCCGCTTCGTGTCAAGATAAAAGACGCTTGCGTATTCTCGATACACTGCCATATGTCTCACCTCCTTCGCCCCTATTAACCGAAGTTGGTGAATGTTTGCTCATATTTCCTTGTTACCTTTTTGTAACGACTATAGACCCATTCTGAATGAAGGCGCATTCATCGTCTCGAATCGGCTTTATTCCTTGAATTTACATACCAATTAGGGTATCTTAATAGGCGTCAACCGAATTTTGAAAACACGCCTAAAGTCCCACGAATTCATTTCCCCACTTTGAAAAAACTGACAGTTAATTACTTGAAAATGGGGTACTATACGGAGGAGGGCATTTTCGAAATGACCAGTTTGACTTGAAGAAGGAGATACTCTAGATGAACAGCTTAGACTTCGCACTCAACACTTCTATTCCTTCCGCTCAACTCGACTTCGACCATACCGACCTGACGTTTTACGCGACCGACTGGGATGATTATCGCCCTGAAAACGCGAAGCCGTTCCTGTACAACGAACGCCCATTGACCGTCTATCCACTAAAAGAACTGAGCCGTGCGTTTCACGTCGCCGGGATTCCCCGTAGCCAGCAACAGCTGATCAAATGGGAAACCGACGGCGTCTTGCCACCGACCCCGTTCACGATGGGACGCAAGCGCTTCTATACGGAAAATCAGATTCGGACTATCGTCGACATCGCATTGGAATGCGGACTACGGCCCCGGACACACGTCAAAAAGACGAACTTCTCCGAGTTGGCCCATAAAGAATTGGCGTACATACTCCAGTTAGAATTAAAAACCAAACTGCCGCATGAATGAGCGGACATGAGACAGCCCTTCCTGACGATTCAGGAAGGGCTGTTTTTGGATGGACGAGGGGCGATGGCGCTCAAATACAAATCAAGCGATGTTTCGACCTCTGTAGCGACCAGATTGATAAAGTCGTTGTACATTTCTGTCGTATGCGCCCGATTTAGCGCATTGTAATAACTCAGGCGATTTTCGACTTTGATGACGACAGGCGGATAACCGGACTTCATCAACTCCAAATTGAGCAATAACCGAGACGTACGACCATTTCCATCAATGAACGGATGAATCCCCACGAACTTAGCATGCAATAAAGCACCCCGTTCAATTGGATGCATCGTATTCGTCTCTGTTTCATACCAATTTATCAGCTGCTCCATCTGTTCTTGAATGAGATAAGGAGGCGGCGGCACATGAGCGGCTCCGGCAATAAACACTTGCTGATCCCGATAGACGCCTGCATACGCATCATCAATGCCTTTCAAGACGAGACGGTGCAAATTTTTAATTTGCCACTCCGTCAGCGGCTCTTCACGTCGAACAATTTCTTCTACGTAGGAAATGGCATCTTGGTGGTTGATCACTTCTAGATGTTCTCGCATCGTCTTCCCGCCAACCGTTATACCTTCCAACACCACTTTGGTCTCGTTGATTGTCAACGTATTTCCTTCAATGGCATTCGAGTTGTATGTCCATTCTAAAAAGAGTTTTGCTCTCAAACTTTGAAGCGTATACGTCGGCAGCGGTCGGCTTTGATCTAGTTGCTCTTTTTTATTCGTCAGTTGCTCAAACATATAGCCCGCTTCCTTTCTTAAAGTGTTAGTGATTCTATTATACGCTTGTTACCCAGAGCAAGTCGATTTCGATGGGACGCCCCAATTCATGACACATGCGAAAAAGCACGACACCTCAATTCCCACAGACGGGTTATGCATCGTGCTTTATTTTTTATAACTTCTCTCGTGCCGCTTCGGGGACGTCCGCGACAGACACTTCGTCGTATGACGTAACCTCATCTTTATTTTTGACGTACAGCTTCAAGTACGCCCCGTTCCGAAGTTCTTTCGCCGCCGTGAACGTGACCGCTTGCGAGTCCCCGTCCTTCGTCAACGCTTCCGTCGAGTAGACGTAGCGGCGGACGACGTCACCCGAGTCGAGTGTCGTCTCTTCCACTTCCGTGACCTCCCCGACTTGCACATAGACATGATCCTTCCCAATCCGTTGCCAATCGATATTGACGAGCCCAATGATGACGACGATGAGCGCGAGGCTCGCGATGATTCCTTTTTTCATGATGTTCTCTCCTTCATATCACTTGTTTCGTGAACCGACGTACGGTCAACACGTAGTAGAGCGCATAAATCGCACTGTACACACCCATCCAGACGAGCACCGGCAACGTGAAATCCATCGCCAGCAATCGTGAGAATGCGACGAGGGCGACCGAGGCGTGCACGATCCCGAGTGAGAACGGCGCCAGGAACACAACGGCAATCTGTTGACGGATCGTCCGTTTCACATCCCGCTTCGAGATGCCGACTTTCCGCAACACCGCGTATTTGGCCCGGTCCTCTTCGGCCTCGGTCATCGTCTTGAAATAAATGATGCTGCCGGTGGCGACGAGGAAGACGAGTCCGAGGAAGCTGCCGACGAACAACAGCGCGCCGTGCACGGCCATCGCCTCGCTATACAACGCTGTCGCGCTCGAGAAGTTCGCCTCAATCGACAACGACTCGGATAAGGCGGTCTGCTCTTTATAATCGGCAACCGAGACGGCCTGATACGCCAACGCCTCTCCCGGCAGTGCCGTGAACACGTCGTCCGGCGTGACGAGCAGCAAGCCACCGAACGTCATGACGTTGAGCGGTGTCTCCTCATAGCGGGAGGCGACTTCATGCGTCACGCCATCAAGCTCGATCTCGGTCACGTTTTCTGAGAACCGCTCGTCATAGAACGGATCGATCAAGTAGACCTGGTCGGAGGCTAGCGTTTCAGGTGTATCCCAGCCCAGATTGGACGCGACGTCACGGAACGTCGACTCGTCGATGACGCCATATTCGCGTTCTCCCATCTCTCCAGCGACACGAACCGTCTTCTCGAGGACCGTCGTCTGATGGAGCACGTCGGCGTCGATGTCACGTGTCTCCCCTTGCCAGGCGAACGTGTACGGGGCGTACGACGTGACTTGTTGCTCGGCGTAATAATAGACGCTGAAGATGGCACCGCCGGCCGTGATCGCCGTCGCACTGATGATGCTGATGAGCGTCAGCGTCTTCGCGTTGCCACGGATCCGGTATAACAGCTGTGACGTCGTCAACAAGTTGAGCCGACGCCACGCCCAACGCTCATTCGCTTTCAAGCGGCCGAGGATGAAGATGAGGACGCTATGGAACAATAGGCCCGACCCGACGATTGTGAGACCGATGATGAGGAGCGGCATCGCTGCTGTGAGGTATCCCCAAAGCGGTGACGTCGCCAAGTCTTGCAAGGCGAGCCAATAGGCCGCACCGAGGACGAGCACCCCGAGGAGCGCCATGAACGGGCTCGCTTCCGGGACGTCCTCCCCTTTCTGGTCGGCATGGAACAGCTCGATCAATTTGAAGCGATAGATGACCCGATAGCCTTGGAACGACGTGAACAAGAAAATGGCCACGAACACGAGCGTCGTCTCGATGAGCGCCGACGTCGAGACGGTGAAGCCAATCGACAAATCGCTGTTCATCAAGCGGAGCAACAGCTGTAACAGCGCGTTCGAACCGAGCAGACCGAGTCCGATCCCGATGAGGAGCGACACCGCTCCGATGACGAGGTTCTCGAACAAAAGAAGCGTCCCGATTTGTTTCTTGCGCACCCCGAGCAGCGAATAGAGCCCGACCTCGCGTTTCCGTCCTTTTAAAAAGAAGGCGTTCGAGTAGGCGATGAACAAGGCGACGAAGACGAGCAAGATGAACGTCGAGGCGCTCATCAGGCTGCGGATCTGTCCCGACGTCTCGGCCATGCCGCTGATCTCGTCGCTATGTTTGAGCGTCGCGAACGTGAAATAGATGATGATCGAAAAGATGGTCGTCCCGACGTAGAGTGCATAGCGCGACAAGTTCCGGGCGACGTTCTTCTTCGCCAAATCAAACAGCGTCATCGGACGCACCGCCCTTCAGCTCGTCGAGAATCGTCTGATAGAAGGCGTCGCGCGACGTCGTGCCGCGGATCAGTTCTTTCGACAACCGTCCGTCCTGGATGTAGAGGACCCGGCGACAGAAACTCGCGGCGTAGGCATCGTGCGTCACCATCATGATCGTCGTCTCGGCCTCGTTCAGCCCGGCGAGCGTCTGGAGCAGATCCGTCGCCGACTTCGAGTCGAGCGCACCCGTCGGCTCGTCGGCAAAGATCAACTTCGGATTGGAGATGAGCGCGCGGCACACCGCCGTCCGCTGTTTCTGACCGCCCGAGATTTGGTACGGGTATTGATCAAGGATCGCTTGGATCCCGAATCGTTTTGCGAGCGCGTCGACGCGCGACCGCGTCTCTTCGACCGGTGTCTTCGTGACGGCGAGCGGGAGCAAGATGTTCTCCCGGACCGTGAGCGAGTCGAGCAGGTTATAGTCTTGGAAAATAAAACCGAGATGGTCGCGGCGGAAGTCGGAGAGCGCCTCTTCTTCGAGCTTGGCGATATTCTCGCCGTCGACGAGGATGTCCCCGTCCGTCGGCGTATCGATCGTCGCGAGCACGTTCAACAGCGTCGACTTCCCGGCGCCCGACGGCCCCATGATCCCGACGAATTCGCCGTGGTCAATCGTGAACGACACCCCATTGAGTGCATGGAAGGCGTTGCCCCCGGTCACGTATGTTTTTTTAATGGCATCAACTTGTAGTAATGGATTCATTGTTCAGCACCTCTTTCTGAATACAACGATACAAGCCATACCTTAACTGAAAATCACGCGTACCTTACAAAAAGCTTAAATGTTATGCTTGAACGAGAGGTGATGATCATGGAACAACCACGTATCTTAATCGTCGATGACGAGAGAGACTTATGTACGCTCATCCAAAAAGCGTTAGAGAAAGAAGGCTTCCGCGAGATTCGGACGGCCCACACGATTCGAGACGGACTCGCAACGTTCACGGCGTTCGCACCCCATCTCGCCATCCTCGACGTCATGTTGCCGGACGGCGAAGGTTACGAGCTATGCCAACAAATCCGGAACACGTCGAACATCCCGATCTTATTTTTGTCGGCCAAATCCGACGAGGTCGACAAGATTCTCGGCCTCGCCATCGGCGGCGACGACTATATCACGAAGCCGTTCAGCCCGAAAGAAGTCGCCTTCCGTGTCAAGGCGCAGCTCCGTCGCGTCTCGCTCTATGACGCACCCGAGCTCCCTAATGATACGGTCGTCGGCCCGTTCCGCTTGAACGCGGACGGCACCGAAGTGGATCGCGACGGGATCCGGCTCGAGCTGACGGCCAAAGAAGTCGGCTTGCTCGCCTGCTACATGCGCAATCCGAACCGAATCCTCAGTAAAGAGACGCTGTTCACGCAAGTGTGGGGCGAAGATTTCTATGGTGCCGACAACACGGTCATGGTACACATGCGCCGACTCCGAGAAAAAATCGAACCGAACCCGTCCCAACCGACCTACATCAAGACGGTCAAAGGGCTCGGCTACAAGTTCGAGGCATAGGAGGCGCTCACACGTGAAATGGAAACTGACCGGCAACTATTTGGTGTCGATCCTGGCCATCGTCGCCATCGTCGTCATCTTGAACGTCGTCATCCTCGTGACACTCCTCGTCAATCAACGGACCGGCATCGATGACGTCGAGAGCAACTCCGGCGAGACGTTCACACGCACGTTCAACCAATATATGACGCTCGAGGACGGCGAACCGGTCGTCAGTCCGGACGGGGTCCGGGCGCTCGAGGCAAACAACGCCTTCCTGCAAGTGCTCGACGAGTCGGGCCGTGTCGTCAGTGACATCGATGCGCCGACGACGGCACCGGACGCGTACTCGCCAATCGAATTGATTCACATCTATAAATATAAGGACGACGACCTCGTCCTCTATTTCATCGGCGAGTTCGAGGACTACAGCTATCTCGTCGGCTTTCCCGAGGCGACCGAGGGCCGCATCGTCACGATGATCGATCCCCAGTCCGTGCTCGCCTACTTGTCGAAGGCCGGACTCATCTTGCTCATCGTCGATCTCGCCGTCGCCGCGCTGATCGGACTCGCCTTCAGCTCGATTTTGACGAAACCCGTCTATCGATTGACCGAACGGATCGCCCAGTTGAAGGCGCGTGATTTCTCGACCGTCGAACCGAAACGTCCCGGTATATATCGGCCCGTCTTCGCCAACTTGAACGACGTGTCCGAGACGCTGACGACGTACGAGTCGGAACGGGAAGAACTCGAGCTGCGCCGGAAAGAATGGATGAGCAACGTCTCGCACGACTTGAAGACGCCGCTCGCCTCGATCCAAGGCTACGCCGAGCTGCTCGACGATCGTGACCTCGAGGAAGCGGAACGAATCCAATACGCCGAGGTCATCGAACGCCAAGCCTTGTATATGAAAGAACTGATTGACGACTTCAATTTGACGATGCGGCTCCAGCACGGCGACTTCCCGCTCGAAACGATTGAGACCGGACTCGAGCCGTTCGTCCGTGAGCTCGTCATCGACGTGTTGAACGATGCCCGGTTTTCTGAGCGTGACATCTCATTCGCGAGCACGGATGCGGCCACGCGCGCCATCGACCGGCACTTCATGAAGCGGGCGCTGCTCAACTTTTTGTATAACGCCCTGCTCCATAACGACGACACGGTCGCGGTCCGTGTCACCGTCGCGCACGACACGATCACGATTCAAGACGATGGCACCGGCATCGATGCGAAGGACCTCCCGTACATCTTTGAGCGCTACTATCGGGGCACGAACACGACCGATGCGCTCGGGAGCGGGCTCGGGATGGCCATTTCCCGGGACATCATCAAAGCGCACGGCGGCACCGTCACGGTGACGAGTGAACGCGGGTCTGGGACGACGATTCGCATCGAGTTGCCAGCATGACACAATCAATTACAGACAGCTAGCCCGACCAAGGAAACGGATCGACTTCTAGGGGATTAGCAAGCAAAGGGAGACCCAGCAGCGACAAAGTCGCGGTGCGGCCCCCTGATTGCCCCAGAAAAGCGAGTCGTGTCTGGGCGGACAAACAAAAACCGCAGACATTTGATATGTCTACGGTCCATTCAGAAGGATTCGCTCAACGGAGCGAATCCTTCTTTGTCGTTTCATAGTCCTCGATCCACATCTCGAGTTCGTCGATCGGGAGCGGACGCGAGAAGTAATACCCTTGCATCTCGTCACAGCCGAGCGAACGGAGCGTGTCGAGCTGTTCCGGCGTCTCGATACCTTCGCATACCGTCTTCAATTCGAGCCCGCGAGCGAGCTCGATGATTGACTGGACGATGACGTTGCCGGTCGGGTCGTTATCCGTCACTTGGATGAACTGACGATCAATTTTGATCTCGTGGATCGGATAGTGCTTCAAATAGACGAACGCCGAGAATCCGGTCCCGAAGTCGTCAATCGAGATCGAGAACCCTTGTTCCCGGAAGGCGATGAAGCGTTCGATGACGTGCTGTTGATTCTCCATCCCGACGCTCTCGGTGATCTCGAACGTCAAATAGTTCGGACAGACGTCCATCTCTTTGACGATTTGGCCCAACTTCTCGACGACCCCGTCCGATAGAAAATGACGAGCCGACAAGTTCAGTGCGAGTTGATACATCCGTCCCGAGGCGTGCCACGTTTTCAACTGACGGCAAGCCTCGGCGAGTGCCCATTCCTCGAGGGCGATGATGACGCCCGTCGACTCGGCGATCGGGATGAAGTCGAGCGGTGGGATCAACCCGTGTTTCGGATGAATCCAACGCATCAATCCTTCAAATCCATTCAGTTTTTCGGTCGCCGCTTCAATCTTCGGCTGATAGTAGAGTGTGAACTCGTTCAAGGCGAGCCCTTTACGGAGGTTCATCTCAAGCGTCAGGCGTGCCGTCGCTTTCTCGCTCATCTCTTCTTCGTAAAAAGCGATCCCTCCACGCTGCACGTGACGCTCATTGGCCGTGATCCGAGTCGTATCCATCATCTCGAGCGTCGAACGTGACTTGTCCTCGATCGAGATGAAGGCGCTCATCGTCAAGACGACATCGAGTTCCCCGACCGCGAACGGCTCGTTCGTCACCGTCTCGCAAATCAAATCGGCGTATCCTTTGACTTTGATTCGGTCCCCGTAAGGCGTCCATAGCAAGAAACCGGATTGAGAAATCCGCGCCAAGAGCGAGACGTCGACGACTTGCTGGATTCGTTCTGACAGTTCGATGACGATCTCGTCTGCCCGTTGGATACCGATCGCCGTCTCGACGGAGCGGAACTCGTCCGCCCGCAAATAAATCAATGACCCGAGCTGATGCGGCGTCTGTTCCCGGAGCGCGTCCACCCGTTCGATGAAGCCGTTCAAGTTCATGAGTCCGGTCTGTTCATCCGTATAGGCGAGCTTGGCGAGATGGTCGTCAATCTCTTGACGGTCGAGCCGGAGATAAAGGATGGCGATAAAATCGGACAGCGTGCTGACAATCAATTCCTCGATGAACGTCCATTGCCGCGGCTCAAACGTCTCGCAACAGATGACCCCTTTGGCCCGATTGTTCGCATAGATCGGCGCGTCGAGCATCGAGTAGACCCGCTGCCCTTCCACGAAATGTTGCTGGTACAAGTCCTTCACCCACTCATGGGTCCGGACGTTCTCAAACGGCAACACCCGGTTCGTCCGCAGGGCGTCGAAGTAGACCGGTGCGTCCCCACGCATGACCGTCAATGCCGGTTCACTCGGGCCACTCTCTTTCGAATAGGCGACTTGGCAACTGATCGATGCGTACGTCTCGTCAAAATGCCAAATCGAGACCGTATCGACGTTGAGCATATCGGAGACGACTTCGCACATGTAATGAAGGGTCTGTCGCACCGCTTCCTCCGTCACGTCGGGCATCCGGACGAGTTCGAACAGTTTCTCTTGATGTTGTCGGTATGTTTGTGATGAATTGTTCCCCTCGTTCATAAGTCCCCTACTCTCGTTCAAACGTTTTGCATTCATGATAGCACGAAAAGATATATAAATAGGTTTCCAAAATTCAACAGAAAGTCAATTTTCGATTACCCTGTTTCTTTAGTACTTCTTCTTCGTCCACGCCCAAAATTATTGACCTTATTTTCAACGGAATCCACTGATTGAGCCATTTCCACCATTGCTTGCCGTATGTGTAAACCCTACAATAAACTTGTATCGTTTTACCTGTCGATAATTGTCAATTGAAATTGAAGAGAAGGAAGTGACCCCATGTCCCCTAAGTCCGGCCTCATGTACTCATTCGCAGCCATCGCCGCCGTAAGCATCATCGCCCAGGCCGACGAAGTCGCAGCAGCCAGCACACACGTCGTCCGTGCCGGTGACACACTTTGGTCGATCAGCCAAACACATAACGTGTCGGTCGCCCAGTTGAAAGCAAGCAACAACTTAAGCTCTGACCGTCTCGCCATCGGCCAAACGCTCAAATTGAGCGGGAGCGCCCCGAGCACATTAAAACCCGCCGCTACAACGGCGACGTCAAGTTCGACGCAAGTGACGACAGACGCCTTGAACATGCGCCTCGCCGCAGGCACATGGCATAAAGTGCTCGTCACGATCCCGAAAGGCCAGGCGCTCAAGCCGATCAAAACGAGCGGTGCCTGGACGAAAGTCAGCTATGGCGGAAAGACCGGGTGGGTACATAACGGCTACTTGACGACCGCATCCGTCAAACCGGCCACACCTTCTACACCGGTCACATCAAGCGACACTACCGTGACGACAGCCGACTTGAACCTGCGCCGCGCCGCAGGGACGTGGCACGACGTACTCGTCACTATCCCGAAAGGTCAAGCGCTCACACCGATCAAAACGAGCGGTGCCTGGACGAAAGTCAGCTATGCCGGGAAGACTGGGTGGGTACATAACGGTTACTTGACGAATTCATCCGTCAAACCGACTACTCCAACGACGCCGAGCCAACCGGTCGCACCGTCGAAACCGGCCATCAAAGAAGAGAGCATCAACCAGTCTTACGTCACGACGGCGAATTTGAACGTCCGTAAAGGCCCAGGGATCGGTTACGCCCTCGTCACGAACATCCCGAACGGTACGACCGTCAAAGCGACGAAACAGAGCGGTACGTGGGTGTACGTCACGTATAACGGCAAGAGCGGTTATGTTAGCACCGGTTACTTGAAACAGACGACGACGGCACCGAGCGCGCCGGTCACTCCGAACGCCGGAGATGGCGGTGCGGGCAACGAATCGTTCGACTATGTCGTCAATACGCCATCGCTCAACGTCCGCGCCTCGGCCTCGACGAGCTCTGCCGTCATCGGCAGTGTCACGGCCGGACAGACGCTCCGCGTCGTCCAAACGTCGAACGGCTGGCATCAAATCTATATCGGCAACACGACCGGTTTCGTCGCGGCGTCATACGTCAAAGCGGTGCCGAAAGGTTCTACGACGGCACCGTCAGGCTCGTCTGACGGACTAGCGAAGAGTCTTGCCGCCATCGCGGTCGCCAAGAAATATGTCGGCACGCCTTACATCTGGGCGTCCTCGAACCCGGCCAACGGTGGGTTCGACTGCTCTGGACTCATCTATTACGCCTACAATCAGGCAGGCTACAGCGTGCCCCGCACGAACGTCGCCACGTATTGGTCCGGGTCTTATTTCGGAACACAGCTCAGCAAGACGTTCGTCCCGAAAGCAGGCGACCTCGTCTTCTTCGAGAACACGTACACGGCCGGCCCGTCACACATGGGCATCATGATCGATTCGGACACGTTCATCCATGCCGGGACGTACGGACTCGGCTACAACACGATCAGCAAAGAGCCATATTGGAAATCACGCGTCATCGGCTACAAACGACCGTGACCTTCGGCGCATTGGAAGACCCGACCTTTGTCGGGTTTTTTTTCGTGGGGCAGGATTTCCCTCGAAAGACTCGAACACGAAAGATAGAATGGGAAGAGAAAGAAGGAGGTGTCCGATGGGAAATAATCGATTCGCTAAAATTCCGTACCGAACTTACACGATGGCCCTCGCCGTCGCTTGTCTCATCGGCGTATTGTTATTCGGGCTCGGACTGAGCTATTACTGGAAAGAAAAACACGTCGCCGTCGATGAAACGGTGCGCGACTTGAATCATGCCTCTGACTTGGCCGGGGTCGAGTCGTACCTCGTCTTGCATCACGCGGCCAAACTGTACGAGACGAACTCCGAGCAACCGACCTCCTTGTTGTCGGCCCCGTACCGTGAACGGGCGCTCCAATACAATCTTCAATTGCTCGACGACTTCGAGACCGGGGTCGATGAACGTGAACGGGACGCCCTGCTCCGTTTCTCCGAACAGCTCGAGGACACGTTGAACGAAGACGGATCGAGCCGATTCGAGGCCGTACCGTTCGACGTCATCGAGTCGATCAATCGGCGCTGGCTCTACCAAGGTCTCGAGCGGACCGCCCAGGCGAACACCGCCTATGAATTGACCGACGCCGTCATGCGGATGCAGATGGCGTTCGTCGAAGGTGTGACGAATCTGCTCGCCGAGACGCCGGACCGAGACCAGCTCGACTTCGAGGTCTCGACGATCGCGAACGAGGCACGGTTGATCGAAGACATCGTCACGACCGACCCGTCGCTGAAAACCAAATCGGTCGAAGACTTGATCGAGAGTGCGCTCGCACTCGGACGGGTGACGGCCGCCAATTCGACGCTCGAGGCCCGTTACGTCAACGGGACGAGCTTTTATGAGGATTCACACGCCGCCCTTCAAACCGTGCGGTCGACGGCAGATGACACGCTCATGGCCGAGCGTGACCGTTACGGGACGCTCGCCATCGCCGCCCTTCTCATCACGATGCTGTTGTCGGCCGGGCTCCTGCTCGCCCTATGCTACACACGCAAGATGTATGCCCACGACTTGGCGCACTTGAAGGCCCGTGCCCTCGCCATCGACCCGAGCACGGAACCGGTCGCGGAATCGTTCCCGCCGAATCATGACTTCCGCGGCATCGAGGACGAACTCCGCGAGATCGCCGTCAGCGTCCACTCGACGGTGCACACGCTCGAGACACAATCGGACGACCTGCTCCGGTATCACGAGCGCTGGTCGTCGCTCTTCTCCGAGACGGGACTCGCCATCGCCTTGATCGATGACACGTACGACTTCATCGAACGAAACGATGTGTTCCGCCAGTTCTTTGGGGAACGCAACTTGTATGAGATCAACCAACTGTTCACCGACACGGGACGCCGCCTGTTGCGCGAGGCGCTCGCCGGGGTGACGGAGAACGGGACGAGCGCGCAGTTCATCTTGCACTTGAAAGGTGAGCACGTCCGCTTCTTGAACGTCAAAATCATCCCGCTCAAGCGCGGCGAGACGCTCACGTATTACCTCATCCTCGAAGATGAGACCGAGCGCGTCGAGCGTGAGCGCAAAGTCGACCGCCTCGTCCGCTTCGACCTCGCCACCGAGCTCTACAACGAGTACGGCTTCCTGCGGGCTTGGGAGAAACAAGACATCGACGGTACGTTCCTGTTGATCAAACTGAACGACTTCCATCACCTCGTCGACTGGTACGACCCGACGTATGCCGACCTGCTCATGACCGAGTTCGCCCGGCACGTCGAGGATCGGCTCGAGAAGTACGCACACCACTTGTTCGGCCGCTACCGTGACGATACGCTCATGCTGTATGTGAAAGGGCTCCGTAACGTCGACGAGACCGAGTTGCTGGAGCTCTTCCCGACCGAGCTGTTGATCAACCAGAAACGCCAGACCGTGCATCTTCAAATCGGGGCGACGCATACGACGTCGAACTATAACGACTGCCTGTTCGAGGCGACGAAGGCGCTCCAACACGCCAAAGAGACGCGCACGCCGTTCGTCTGGTACGACTCGAGCATCCTCGCCCAGCTCCAATGGGCCGCCTTGATCGAACAGGCGCTCCCGGAGGCGATCGAACAAGGCCATATCACGGTCTCCTATCAGCCGCAAGTCGAGTTGAAGACGGGCCGTGTCGTCGGGGCCGAGGCGCTCGCGCGCTGGCAGCACCCGGACATCGGCTATGTGCCGCCGAACGAGTTCGTCCGCATCGCCGAACGGTCCGACCAAATCCTTTGGTTATCGCACTCGATCCTTGACTTGGTCGTGCAACAGCTCGTTTCCTGGCGCGATACCCCGTTCGCCGACATCTCGTTGTCGTACAACTTGTCGGCCCATTCCGTCGACCCGTCGATCGTCACGAAGCTGCGTGACTTGGTCGAGACGTATCCATGGCTCCCGGACCGGTTGAAAATCGAGCTGACCGAGTCGGCCGACATCATGTCACACACGAACGAGCTCGAGCGGCTCGAAGATATCGCCGACCTCGGCTATTGCCTGTCGATCGACGATTTCGGTACCGGCTACGCCTCGTTCGAAGCGATCTGGCACTTGCCGATCCAAGAAGTGAAGATCGACCGCATGTACGTCAGCGGAAAAGCGAAGGACAGCACGTCGTTCCTCCGCGCCGTCTCCCGATTCGCGAGCGAACAAGAACTGACCTCGCTCGCCGAAGGGATCGAGACGAAGCAAGACTTGGACCGCATCCTCGCCGAAGGCGTCGAGCTTGGCCAAGGTTACTACTACGCCCCGGCCCTCGACACGATTGCGTTCGAGGCGTGGGTGAATCAAAAAAGAGGCCGTCTCGCCTAAGCGAGGGCCCCGTTCGACCGGCTGACACATGTCAGCCGGTTTTTCGTTTGAGGAGATTAAAGACGAGCTTCAACGCGATCAACAGTCCGATGACAGGCAAGATGACGGGCAGCGAACCGCGCGGCAACAGCCCGAACACGATGAACACCGTCATCCCGATGGCGAAGAACAGCTTGACGCCCCGCTCGTGGCCCTCGAACTTCTCCCAGCGCCAGACGAGAAGCAGTAACGTCAGCGGCGCGAACAAAAACGTCAAGAAGAAGAACGGCATATGCCGTGTGTACCAGGGTTGGGTCATTTCAATCGTACCTCCTCATACAACGCCTCCGTCGCTTCGTTCGACTCCACGTTCACGTAGATCGGCTTGCCGCTCCAGTCGATGCGAACGGCGGCCTCGATATCTCGGTCGAGAAAGACGAGCACATCTTCCCCGCCTGTCGTCCGGAAGTGACCGGTCAAGCGTGAGCCGACGGCGGCACCGTTCGTCCGGCGGTCGAGACTCGGCCGATACGTCAACGTGACGGTTTCGATTTCATCGTACGGCACCGTCTCCCCGTAACTGCCTTCGATGACGAGCGCCGAGTCGGTGAACGTCACCTCGGTCGGTTGGTTGAACCAGAACAAGAGACCTCCGACAAAGCCCAAGATGAGCGTCAAGACGAGGACGAGCGGGATGAGCCGTTTTTTGCCGCCGGGACGAAGTTTCCCGCGCTCATCAAAAATATTCCCGTCATACTTTTGGCTGCGCCAAAGCGTGACGACGACGAGCAAGACGATGAGCAGGAAGAACGGCTCGAGCGGGATGTCGAGACCAGACATGTCGATGGCGGCGATGACGAGAAAGATGCTTGCGATGCCGTAACACATGAAGCCGAGCAATCGTGCCACCGCCTTGATGTCCACACGCGCCTTGTCCTCACGCTTCATCGTGTTATATCCCGAGATGAGGAAATGCCAGCCCAAGCGATGGACGGCAAATCCGAGCAAGAATAAAATGAGTGCTGCAATGACGAGTCCCCACATAGAGGTGTCCCCCTTTCTTCTATAGTGTACGAGAAAAATGGACCAAATGTTTCAAAATCATAAGGCGTGCCAATGACTTGGACGATATCTTATACTGGAATCAGAACGCTCAAGGAGGAATTCGATGTATCGGACAAAAGCAGACTTTCTACAAGATTGGACCAAGTCCTCGACCGGCACGCTCGACGTGCTTCGCGCCGTCACCGACGAGGCGCTCGGCCAGGAGATCGTTCCCGGTCATAACTCACTCGGCTGGATCGGTTGGCACGTGACGACCGCGCTCGGTTATTTCACGAACTTGCTCGGCTTCCGGCTGTCGGCCCTGAAGAGTTTGACACAACCGACCGACGCGGCACTGATCGCCGATCAATATGCGCGTTACGCCGATGAGATCGCGAAGGCGGCCGAACAGTTCTCGGACGAGTACCTGCTCGAAGAAGTCGACGTCCACGGCGCGAAGCAACCGCGCGGTGCCGTCTTGCGCATGATGATCGACCATCAGACGCACCACCGCGGCCAGATGACGGTACTCCTCCGTCAAGCCGGACTCACGGTCCCTGGCGTCATGGGCCCGACGAAAGAACAGATGAAGGCCTGAAAAAAGGCGAGGCCCCGCGGGGTCTCGCCTTTCGTCACATCGATGACGGCGTATTCGCCTTGTTTTGCATCCGACCAATCCCTTCGTATTGGACAGTACCCGGGTCGCGTGCATATTTCCACGCGTTACGAGCGTCGATCAACCGTTTTGCCCGCATCCCGTCGAACGCTTCCGGCTTCAAGTTGACGAGCTCGTCCCATTCCGTGACGAGGATGGCGACGTCCGCTCCTTTGAGCGCCGCCTCGACCGTCATCGCTTGTGGATAGTCCCACTTGGCGAGTGGGTCATAGCCGATGATGTCGATTTCACGCAGTGCCAAGTGGCGAGCGAGCGTGACCGACGGTGCGTCACGCATATCGTCCGTACCCGGTTTGAAGGCGAGACCGAGGAAGGCGACCTTGAGGCCGCTCTTGTGCTCGACTTTCGAGGCGACGTAACCCATCTGGGCGTCGTTCGAGTGCATGGCGGCACTGATGACCGGCAAGTCGAGCTCGTTCTCGTGGGCGACGTTCAAGAGCGCGTGCATGTCTTTCGGGAAGCACGAGCCCCCGTAGCCGAGGCCGGCGTTCAAGAACGAACGTCCGATGCGCGGGTCGAGACCCATCCCATCGGCGATTGTCGTGATGTCCGCTCCCGCCTTATCGGCGAGACGCGCCAAGTCGTTGATGAAACTGATTTTCGTGGCGAGAAACGCGTTCGAGGCGTATTTGATGAACTCCGCGTCAATCGGCGACGTGCAGACGAGCGGGACACCGAGGCGTCCATAGATGCCCGCGAGTTCCTCGCACATCTCAAGGTTGTCACTGCCGATGACGACACGGTGCGGTTTCAACACGTCGGCGAGCGCGCGCCCTTCTTGGAGAAACTCGGGGACGACGGCGAACGTGTGAGCCGGGTACATGATCGACAGCATGTCGGTCGTCCCCGGTGGCACGGTGCTGCGGATGATGATCTTTTGTTTCGACTTCACCTCGGACAAGGCCGCGTCGACGAACGTCAAGTCACAGCTGCCGTCGCTCTTGCTCGGCGTACCGACCGCAAGGATGAGGTAGTCGACCGTTTCTGTGTCGGCGATCGAGTCTGTGAACGTGATCGAGCCGGGATAGTCACGTAACACGTCTGCCATGCCCGGCTCGTGGAACGGGACGTCCCCGCTCATGAGACGAAGCAGTCTCGGTTGATCTTTCTCGACACCGATGACCTCATGCCCCGCTTTCGCCAGTCCGCACAGGGTGGCCAGTCCGACATAGCCAAGGCCGATGATTCCAAATTTCACGATAGTTCCTCCTTCAATAGTCTTCTCCTAACAGTAACGAAAAGCGGCGAGCAAGGGAAGGCTCTAACACTCTGTGAATATTCTCTGCTATAATGAGTCAAAATGAGGCTAGAAAGGAATAACCGCATGGGATTGCTCGCTTTCTTTTTGATTTCGCTGTTCGTGTTCTACTGGTTTCCTATTCGAGGTGGACTCAAGACTTTCCTGCTTATCTTGATCATGATCAGCGGTTGGCTGTCGATTTTCGAGCTCGTCGCGATCATCGAAGCCCGTCCATGGGTCGCTGCCCCGGTCCTCGCGCTCATCGGTTTGTTCGTTTGGAAGTGGCGCAAAGACAGACAAAAGAAACAAAACAAGCAACAAAGCATTTGACAGCGACGTCGAGTGCTTTTTTCAGTTGCCACATAACTTTTTTAAGAATGATGGGAAAGTATTTTTTTGATGCTATCATACTTGCATCGCACTGTTTTTTTGAAAATAAGGGGAGACTATTATGACTTTTTACGGGCTCGACATCGCACCTTGGATCGAACCACTGGCCCAGTTCGTGTTTTGGTATCCGTTCTTCATGGCGCTGTTTTGGATCTCGGGCGCCCTCTTGTTCAGCTTGACGCGAGAGAAAGAGGAAGAACTCAACTTGAACGAGCGGGAATGGCCGCTCATCAGCATCTTGATTCCTTGTTATAACGAAGAAGAGACGATCGCCGAGACGATCGAGTACTTGGACCGCCTCACCTATCCGAATTTTGAAATCATCGCCGTCAACGATGGCAGCCGTGACAAGACCGGTGACATCCTCGTCGGGCTCGCCGATGAGTACGAGCGCTTGCGCGTCATCGACTGTCACGAGAACCGGGGCAAGGCGAACGCGTTACATATGGCCGCCCACGCCGCCCGCTCCGAGTATTTGCTCTGCGTCGACTCGGACGCGTTCCTGAGCGAAGAGGCCCCGTACTACCTCGTCCGTCACTTCTTGAACCGCGGCGAACGCGTCGGGGCCGTCACCGGAAACCCGCGCATCCGTAACCGCGACACGCTCCTCAGCCGGATGCAGCTCGTCGAATACTCGTCGATCATCGGTTCGATTAAACGCACACAGCGCGTCATGGGGAAAATCATGACCGTCTCCGGCGTCATCGTCATGTTCCGCAAGAAAGCACTGCTGTCGGTCGGGCTCTGGGACCGCGACATGATCACGGAAGACATCGCCGTCTCGTGGAAGCTCCAAAAGAACTTCTGGGACATCCGCTATGAGCCGCGCGCCCTCTGTTGGATGCTCGTCCCCGAGTCGATCTCCGGCATTTGGAAACAGCGCGTACGCTGGTCGCAAGGCGGACAGGAAGTCGTCTTGCGTCACTTCGACATCTTCAAAGACTGGCGCCAGCGCCGGATTTGGCCCGTCTATATCGAGCAGGTCGTCAGCGTCCTCTGGGCATACGCCTGGCTCATCGTCACAGTGTACCTGTTCGTGACGGCCGACACGATGCAAGATCTATTGATTTGGTTTACCTATAACTCGTTCGCGCTCGTTCTCGTCAGCCACGTCCAGTTGATCATCTCGCTCTGGAACGACGCCCGTTACGATAAAGTGTTCAAATATTACGTCTGGGCCGCTTGGTATCCGGTCATTTACTGGATGCTCAACACGTTCGTCGTCATCGCGGCGACGCCGAAAGCAATCAAGGCCCGTGTGAAAGGAGGTTATGCGACATGGACTTCACCAGACCGGGGGACACGGAGAAGCAGCCTGTAAGTGAGTTATACGATTATGAGCAAGAGATTCTCGTCAAGACGAAACAGAACGTGTTCCGCAAAGGGATCGAGCTGTTGCTCACGGCCGTGTTCTGGTTGTACACGTTCATCGTCACGTGGTTCTTCTTGAGCGCCGTCCTGAACGTGAACGACCGCTATATAGCCATCCTCAAGACCGCCTTGAACGTCACGAACGCCGACATCCGCGAGCTGCTCTTCTTCGGGCTCGTCTCCTCGTTCGTCGCCGCTCTCCTTTTGTTCATTTGGCGGACGTACAACAAACGGAAATATGGACCGCTCAACCGGCGTCAGATGCCGAAAGACACAACGCTCGACGATTGGCTCGCCCTCGACTTGATGGAGCCCGAGGACATCCATCGCCTCCAGTCCGATAAAGTCATCGTCTTCGAGAAAAACCCGGTGAAAGAGTTGAAATGATGCGCTACTTCAAATGGATATTCGCGCTCCTATTGATTGGGGGCATCGCCTGGAAAGTATATGATGTGTCCTCGACGACACATGAAGAAGTGCCCGACGCGGCGCTCCTCCCCAAAGACAACGTCTGTCTCGGTCTCAATTACCACCGCGTCAAACAGCCGAACGCATGGAACAAGCTCGTCGAGTCCGTGACCGGTGCCTCCGAACTGGTTCGCTATAACGTCTACGCCGACGAGTTCGAGCAGCAGATGACGTGGCTCCAAGACGAAGGCGTCCATTTCGCGACGCAAACTGACCTATCACGTTACCTTGCCGGTGAACCGATTCCAGACAAATGTGTCTGGCTCTCGTTCGATGACGTCGATCATACCGTCTACGAGAACGCGTTCCCGATTTTACGAGACAAACAAATCCCGTTCACGCTGTTCATCATCACCGGTCACGTCGGCGAGGCGTTCCAAAACTTGGACCTCGCCCCGTGGACCGAGCTGAAGGATATGCAGGACAGTGGACTCGCCGACTTCGGGACGCATACGCACGACATGCATTACGTCGAAGACGGAGGCGCCGTGTTCTTGCCGGAAGACAGGCAAGACGAGCTGCGGCAAGATTTGGAGACGAGTGTCGCCGCCATCGAGTCAGAGCTCGGGACGCGCGTCACGACGATCGCCTATCCGTTCGGCAACACGAACGATGCGGTCACCGAAACGGTACAAGACCTCGGTTTTGAGCAGGCGTTCATCTTGAGCCCAAACCCGATCACGCCGGACAACGACCCGTTTTACATGAATCGGTATTTGCTCGACACCGAACTGTTCGAGTTCTTCGTCAAACCGTATTTCGAGAATTGATGATGCAACCCCTCGTCGCCGGACGAGGGGTTGTTTTAGTTCTCGGGGAGTTCGACTTGATCACCGGCCTCGATGGTTCCATCCATGACGTGTTTCATCTCGTCTAAGCTGAACGCGTCCACGAGCTGGATGCCGTCGACATACACCGTCGGCACATAGGCGACGCCGAAGTCACGCGTGAACAGGCGCGAGTTTTGGATGCCAATGTCGACATGGTTCTCAAGCAATTCGTCCGCATTGAGATTAAACTCGGACGCGAGTTTTCGGGCGTAGTCTTCCGTCCCGAACCCGTCAGACCCGGAGTCGAGTCCGATGGCGCGCTGCACCTCATAGTAGCGGTCCGGGATGAGCCGTTCCACGTTATAGTCCACGTTCGCGAGCAATTGCGACTGTTCGTTCAACAGGACGAGCGGCTGTCCTTTGAACGTCGCCTCGCCCGTTTCAATCCAGCGCTCCTCAATCTCCGGCAGTACTTCTTCCATCCACTTCTTGCACCACGGGCAGCTGTAGTCGAAGACGAATACAATCTCGTGCTTGCCTTCCCCGAGCGCGACCTTGTCCTCGAGCGGGAGCTCGTACTTCGTGTATGTATGCAGCTTCGTCGATTCGACGGCCTCACTTTGACTGCAGGCAGAGAGGATCAGGATGAGTCCGACGAATAGTAGATAAAATCGTTTCATGTATAAACCTCCATTTGCTCATCAATTCACATATTTAGTTATACCATGTCTGCCCGGCAGACTCGAGTGACGTTATCGTGAAGTTCATCATAAGAAACGACACATAAGAAAACGAGCGGACCCTATGGCCCGCTCGCTTCATTTGACGACGCGTGTCGTCTTTTTCAATTCTTGGTACCCGCTCTGTGTCATCTTCACGGTGACGGTCACGCCTGGTTTCTGGCGTGAAAACGTCAGCCTGTAGTTTCCTTTCGAATCGACTTTCGCGGTCTTGCTGATGAGCTTCGTCCCGACATACGCCTTGACGGTCGCCCCTTTGTTCCCTTTCCCGGTGATGACGTTAGACGTCGACTTCACCGAGTTGACGCTGAACGTCCGGAACGTGTTGAGGACTTTTCTCGATGCTGTGCTCGACATGTTCCCGGCCGCGTCTTTCGCGCGCGCCGAGACGGTCGCTCCTGGCTTCGTCGTCTTCACGTTATAGCGATATGAACCGCCACTCGATGCTTTCGTCGTGTATGTGCGACCGTTATACGTAATATAAACGGTCGCGCCTTTCTCGGCTTTCCCCGACACATACGTCGATTTGTTTGTGAGCGTCGAGACAGTCGGTTTCGTCGGCGCTACACGATCCTTAACTTTCAACGTCGAAGTTTTAGTTCCACCGAATGCGTCTTTGGCTACAACCTTAAGTGTTTCGTTTGCTACCGGATAGCGATACAAGACGACCGCAAACTTCCCATCTTTGTTCGCACGGTTTGTACCAACTTTTTTACCAGCTGTATCATACACATCGATTGTAATGAACTTGTCTGCATATCCTGTAAGACTCTTTCTGTTATTAGAAGATTCAAGTTTATTTGGAGCGATTACTTTAGATGGGCCAGTCAAACGTTTTGAGAACTCATACTTAGTCGTGCCATCTGGATTTTTCATTACGAGTTTTATGTCCAATGGGAATGAAAGCTTTTTATTCATTTGGATAAGACTACTATATTGGCCATATTTCAATTCATTTTCTGTCCATTTTTGACCATTTATATAGATATCATAATATCTATAAGACAACTTCCGATTGTCGTTAGCGAACCAAATTTTAGACCCATCTTTATTAACTCGTATATCTTCGACACGATGGTCCATTGCATACAAGTTTGCCATACTCTTATTTCCTGCTAAATCAGTTATCATTACTTTCACGTAACTGAAGAATATAGATAATGGATAATCCAACTTCACTTTAAAATATCCTTCTGAATTCGCTGTAGTATTTTTTGCCAATCCGCCGCTTCCTATTTGAATTTTAGCAAATGGTTCAGTTTTACCCTCTACCGTTTGATCTCCATATAGAATTGGATACGTTTCATTAAAATTAGGAAGCGTGATGTCTTTAACGATGAAAGTGGTCGGTTCAGCCACTAATCCAGCAACATTCTCACCTTCTACCATAATTTTATCGATTCCTAGTTCTTTAAATGTTTTATCTTCTATATTTTCAAACGTGATAATATATTGCTTCTCGTTGTAATGTTCATGCTTAGTTACATCAATATCTTTTTTCTTAATCAATTTTCCATTTGAAAAATACGAAACACTAAGACTTTCCAACAAGTCATCTGTATACAATCCAATGACGCGACTATCTTCTGAAATCTTGTTTGTATACCCCGAACTGAATTTCGGTGGTGTGATGTCGTTCGGAATAATTTCAAATTTGGCATAATCAAGTTGATTCACTCTTTTAACAATAAACGCAACTGTTAACTTATCCCCAGACTTTCTAGTGAAAGTAAAGTTCCCTTCCCCATCTGCCTTAATCCGTTGAATCGGAAAATGATAGTTATTTATAACAGACTGATATTCTATTATTTCGATAGTTGCGTTTGGTTCTGTCTTACCTTTGATTATCTTTTCCCCTTCATTAAAATTCTCAAATTCCGGTTTTATAATAGGCTTAAAAGTTCCCTCTACAAAATCTGAAGTACGTTTGTCGTTTATATATACTCTTGCTTTATATTTATCGCCTAACTCAAGATTATTAATTTGCAACGCTGAGAAAGATACCGAATCAACATAAACTTCGATCTCTCCATTTTTTTTCTCAATTTGGACTTCTGCATTAAGTTGCTCCGTTGTAGAAAAATCACTTGAAATTGAAAGACTATTATCAATCATTTTGATAATTGGATTCGGTAACGGACGTTCATCTTCTACTTCAATCGTTTTAACGAGTTGCCAATTCCCATTCTTCTGAATTACATATACGTTATATGAACCCGAATTAAATTTCGGCAACATCAACTTTAGATCCCCTTGATTGTCTGAAGTTGATTTCAATTCTCCATGATTCTGATTTTGATACTGTAATACAAATGCTTGATTTGGATATGTCTTCGCTGATAATTCATTTTGCTCAGAAGTGATTTTCTTCGTGAGTTCAAACTTAAATCGACTTGAATCAAATGCCATTTCACGCGTGAATGTAGCAAGCGTTTTCTCATCTCTAGATACTTCAATTGTACGTAGCGGCGATTCATTACCTTCCACGTAAGTTAGAAATCTACCTTGCTCATCTGATGTAGTAATCAGTTGTCCATCAACTGTGAGATCCGCATTCGGGAACGTATATCCGTCTAAAGTATTGCTACCGAATTCTTCAAAAGAATAGAATGGATGATCTCCTGAGGCTTGAAATGGTTTTACACTGGTCGAAGCTACTAATACACGACCCGTCAAAGGCTCTAAAATTTTATATTCGAATCCTGAAATCACGTCATGTTCTGTTAACGAAATATAGTGATTAAATTCTCCGTTTTCATCAGCTGAAAATTCAACTTCTTTTTCTTGATTGATTACTAAATTCATCTTTAGATAAGGGACAGTTTTTCCAGAAAGATAACCTGACTCAAATCCAAATTGATTTGATTGATAAAGATAATTTGGTTTTACATTGACGTCTGGAACAGTCATCGTAGTGCTACGATTGCTATTAAACTGTGTATAAAATTTAACTTCTTTTGCTGCTTTTACTGGAATTGATAAGGTACCAACACCACTGTAAGAACGTCCATCATATACAGCGACAATCGTATGATCTTCTCGTGATGAAAATTTCATTTCGTTGCTACTTGTGTTAATCCCAAGATATTGCGCCGGGTAAACGACAATGGATGCATCTTGTGAAGCATAAGCCGTCCACTTCCATTCTGCATAACCTTCTTTTGTGATTTGATACAAATGGATTTCCGAACTCGTCATTTTGTTAGTAAGGGTATACGTAAACTGCCCCGTCGTATTCGTTTGGAGGTTCACTAATTGACCGTCCACGTTTAACTGAACTTGAGTGTTTGGCTCTGCTTTCCCGGTGATTACTTTACTGTCCTTGCTAAAAGGATCAATGTTATACGTTGTTGCTCCGTGTACACTTTCGCCCATTGGATAGAACGAAAATGTTCCAATCACTAGACACATAATGAATGTAAGCATAGCGATTTTCGATTTCATGATTCTCATTTTCTTGCCGCCTTTTTCTATTCGAATTAAATCCTTATAAAATATATCACCTCCTTCAAATGTTTATCTTTTCACTTTTATAGAACAGGTGAATTCAGCATGACAAAAAACGACAAAAAGAATTGAACCCGAGTTTTTCTAACTCAAGTGCAATTCTTTTTGAGGTTCTCTCCTAGTTTCATTCCCCATAAACGCCTCCATCGTCGCCGCTGTATCAGACGAGATGCCGTCCTTCTTCACGACTTTCCCGACCGTCTGCAAGATGATCTTCCAGTCATTGAAGAACGTGACGTTGTCGACGTACTTTACGTCGAGCGCGAAGCGATCGGGCCACGACAACCGGTTCCGTCCGTTCACTTGCGCGAGGCCCGTCAGTCCAGGACGGACGTCATGTCGTCGACGCTGCTCCTTGTTATAACGCGGTAAATACTCAACGAGCAACGGACGCGGTCCGACGATGGCGATGTCGCCCTTGACGATGTTGAGCAAACTGGGCAGTTCATCGAGACTGAGCGACCGGAGCGTCTGACCGAACGGGGTCAAGCGCACCTCGTCCGGCAACAGCTCGCCGTGCTCATCCCGCTCATCGGTCATCGTCCGAAACTTCACCATCTCGAAGATGACGCCGTCCTTCCCGGGACGTTTCTGTTTGAACAGCACCGGTCCCCCGAGCTTCCACTTGATGAGACCCGCGACCGTCACGAGGACGGGACTCAATACGACGAGCGCGGCCGACGCGAGCACCACGTCTTGTGGCCGTTTGACGTACGTCTCATACACCCCCATCACACTTCCCCCTTTCCGAATCGCTTGCTTGGGATCATCGACCGGACCAAGTCTTTCTCGAATGCATCGACCGTGAACACCCACATAAAGATGGCGTAGGCGAGGACGAGTCCCATTCCTTTGAAGACGAAGCCGAGCAACGTGTCAGCTGGAAACAGATATTGGACGATGAAGCCGAGTCCGAGAACGAACAGTAATCCCGGGGCGAGCTTCACATGACACTCTCGGAAAAATCGGAACACGTCGAGCTTCAACACTTTCGCGTAGATGATGTTCATGAACAGCGTATTGCCGCTCAAGTATCCAATCATGACCGACAGCGCCGCTCCCGTCGCCCCGAACGGACCGCTCAGGAATGCCGAGAAGATCAAGGCGATCACCGCCGACATCACCATCCCGTACGCCCGGTAACGGACCTGGTTCGTCGCGACGAGATGGATGTTGGCAATCTCTTGCGGTAGCGTAATGATCCCCATCGCGATCAACAAGGCCGCGACGACATACGACTCTTTGAAGTCGTCCCCGACCCAGAAGTGGATGAACTCCGCGCCCATCGCGATGAACACCATCGTGATGAGCCCGATGACGTACAGTTGGATGCGACCGACCCGAATCATCAAGTTCTCGATATCTTTCAAACCGCCCGAGTGGTTGAGCCGGGTCACTTTTGGCAAAAACAGCGAGTTGACGGCCGTGGCGATCAACAGGACGTATCCTTCAATGACCATCCCGATCGAGAAGATAGCGACGGCGACACCACTCGCGAAGATGACGAGCACGGTCGGCATGATGTGCATCAAGAAATTTTGCGTCGCCGACACGGTCGTCTGCCATGAGGCGAAGACGAAAATCTCACGATACATCCCTTTTCCCGACGCGGTGAAGTCGATTTCCGTGTCCGTTCCTTTCCAGACGTACAGCAACTTACACAAGTTGATCAGCAAAATCATCGCCGCGTTGACTACAACGAGGGCATAAACCCCATAACCCATAACGAGCGCCCCGATCGTGAAGCTGACGATTAGGATTTTCTCGAGGAAGAGCAACGTGTTCAGCTGGATGAAACGCTCGTTGACGATAAAGACAGCGTCGATCGGTTTGGCGAGCAGCGTGATCAAAATATAGAAACCGACAATCGGATACATGACTTTCAACTTCTCCATGTCACTCGCGCTCAAATTGCCGTAAATGACGTCGAGCAGGAAGTAGAGGACAACGAGGACGACCGTCAATAAGAGCGTCAAGAAGAAGAACAGTTTATAGGCGATGCCGAGAAAGCGAATCTCTCCAGCACGGTCACCGTGCGTCCGATAGTTGCTGAGGAAACGGGCGACGACGACCTCGAGCCCGAGGTTGAACGCGAAGATGGCGATAATCGAGAACGACAGGACGTATAACCCATAGTCCCCTTGCCCAATCTTGCTGATCATCCACGGCGTGTAGAGGAGCCCCGAGATGATGTTGAACCCGATCGATCCGTACGAGACCAAGGCGCCGTATTTGATTTGATTCGAACTCGCCTGTTCCGGTTCGATGGCATATTTGGTCGCCATGGTAGAGCCTCCTCATTGATACGTATAGTAGTAGGCGTCCTTGCCTTGACGCGACTCGCGGCGGTTCAAGACGATGCCGAGAATCTTCGCCCCGGTCATGAGCAGCTGGTCGCGTGCTTTGACGACCTCGTCCCGGTCGGCCGATTCACAGCTGAGGACGAGGATCGCCCCGTCGACTTCCTGGGCAATAATCCGGCTGTCTGCCACCTGCATGATTGGCGGTGCGTCGAGCAGGATGATATCAAAGTCGTCCTTCACATGATCGAGCATTTCCCGGAACGCCGGGGCCGCCAGTAACTCCGACGGGTTCGGCGGGACGACGCCCGCGACCATGACGTATAAGTTGTCGAGCTGGGTCGGTTGGATGGCCGCCTCGGCCGTCGAGCGCTTGGCAAGCACGTTCGAGAGCCCGATCCGTGAGTCGATATGGAAGATTTGATGGATCGTCGGGCGACGCATGTCACAGTCGACGAGTAGGACGCGCTTGCCGAGTTGTGAGTAGACGACGGCCAAGTTGCTCGCGGTCGTCGACTTGCCTTCCCCCATCGACGTCGAGGTGATGAGCAGCGTCTGCAGCTTCGAGCCGAGCGACGTGAACTCGAGGTTCGTCCGGAGCGTCCGATATTGCTCCGAGATCGGTGACTTCGGCTCGTAAATGGTGATCAAGTTTTTTGTCATCCGGTTATGATAGTTTTCGTTGCGTTTTCGGAACATACGGTTCACCCTCCTTTACGACTTTTGGTTCCTGCGGCTTCCGTTTCTCAGGTTTCGCGACTTGGCGATCAAACAACGGGATTGACGCGATGACCGGGATACCAAGGATGGCTTCGGCCTCGGCCTCGGAACGAATCTGTTTGTTGAACAAGTAACGCATGAGCACGATGCCGCTGCTCAAGATGAAACCGACCAAGACACCGAGTGCCGTGTTTCGTGGGATATTCGGTTCGACCGGTTCGGCCGGGATGAACGCCGGCGATAAGATTTGCGTATTGTCGATATTCATTAATTTCGGTACCTCGTTCGAGAAGACGCGTCCGAGCTCGTTCGCAATCGTGGACGCGAGCGCTGCCGAGTCAGCCGTTGCTCGGATGGTGATGACTTGCGAGTTTTCCTCGCTCTCGATGACGATTTGGTCCTCGAGTTTCTCCGGGGCGCTGGCGATATTCTCGCGCACCTCGTTCAAGATGATCGGACTCTTCATGATGATTCGATACGTATTGACGAGCCCTTGGGACGATTGAATCTGCGTACTGTCGAGCGTCTCCGTCCCCGTTTGTTTCGGCACGACGAGGATCTGGGTCGATGCCTCGTACGTCGGTGGGATGACGTAACGGCTGAGCGAATAGGCGATGCCCCCGACTAGGACCATGGTGAACAGGATGACCCATTTCTTCGTTTTCAGGATGAACCAAATATCGCGAATCGATGCGTTGATGTCTTTCACGGCAACCTAACCTCCTTCATTGGTGCGACTCAAAGTTGTATGCGTTGTTGGATAATGACCATTTCCCCGTCCCGCTTCCCGTCAAATACAAACAGGAAGGAGATGCCTATCATTTTTTTGAAAGATTTGTCTACGTCGTAACGACAGGCGGAACGGGCTGTTTCGCTTGTTCGGCCCGGTGTCGGCTATAGGCGACGACAAAGACGAGCAAAATCAACAGATAGGCGATGGCGCGGAGCCGCAGCGCGGTCCCGATATTATCGTTCGTGATGGCGATCAAGCCGTTCCAGACGAACGCCTGCATCAAGATGAACTGTTGCACTTTCGTGACGTAGGCGCGTCGTGACCAAAGGAACAACAGGATGAGCGTCATCGGCAACGCCTCGATGAAGAAGACGAGCAAGATGGTGAGGCCGCGTACGTCCCATGGGAGCGGGCCGACGAGGTTGCCGAGGTAACTGTGCACATAATTGACTAAGAAACCGAAGTAGTTTGATGCGTCGAGCCGGATGCCCATCTGACTGCCCCCGGCGAGGAAGCCGATCCCGTCGGAGCGATACTGGAGCGCCGAGCGGAGCGTCTTGTCGACGATCGGCACTTGTACGTCCATGAAGAACGTATAGATGATGCCGAAGATGACGAGGGCGAGCGTCAGGATGACAAACGGTCCGGCGATTTTACGCACCGCTTGAAGTGACAGCCAAAGGACGGTCGCCATGACGAACGACAGAAGCGCATATGTCCGGAACTCACCGAGCAGCCAGACGGTCGGAATCAAGAGCAAGAAGTATGTCCAATTCTTCTCGAACAGCCAACGGATCGCGAGATACGTAGCGGCGATATAGAGCATGTAAATCCAGACGTCCCGGTAAATCGATGTCGTGATGTTGATGAACAGGCTGATATAGGCGATGAAACTGAACAGCGCGTATAGATAGGCGTAGTGGCGGATGCGTTCTTCCTTTTCCCCGAGCTCTGCCGTCGCGAGCTGGATAGCGACGAGTTTCAAGGCGAAGTGGATAAGGAGCGCCATGCCGACGAAGTTGAACAGCCGGATAGCGAACACACTCTCGGTGCCAATCAACTGCATCAGCTTACCGATGACCCATGGATAGATTGACGTCCGGATCCACGACAAGTCGTAAAACACGTTCATCGCCTGTTCCCAGTAGAAGACGCCGTCATCCCCTTCCCCGAACAAATGGTACGACACGCCGTTCCCGGTCGCGTAAATCGCGAGCGCGTAAAAGACGGTCGTCGCGAGCAGATAATAGAACAACACCAAGTACTTGACGACGCCGACCTCGGTATCGAGTTTCATGCGTCTCCCTCCTCTCTTCAGGCGATCGGTCGATCAAAGCTCTCATAGATGCGTCGCATCTCCGTCTTCGAGCGGTCGACGTCGAACGCTTTGACCGACTCGCTGTTATGGAGCCCCATCTGATGGGACAAATCGAAATCGAGTTGCATCGTCCGGATGGCCCGGGCGAATCCGGCCACGTCTTCCGGCGAACATTTATAACCGGTCACCCCGTCAATCGAATAGTCATTGATGCCGTGCACGTTCGACGTGATGAGCGGGAGTCCGGCAGCCATCGCCTCGAGCGCGGCCATGCCGAGCCCTTCCCGTTTCGACGGAAAGACGAAGCAGTCCGACGCCTTCATCACTTCGATGACGTCGTCCCGGAAACCGAGCAAGGTCACTTGCCGCTCGAGTCCGAGTTCCCGGATGAGCCGCTCGAGATGGTCCTTATTGTCACCCGTCCCGGCGATCAAATAGCGGAGCGTCGGTTCTTTGAGCGAGGCGATGGCGCGGATGATCGTCTCGTGGTTCTTGTTCTCGTTCAACTCGCCGACCGACAACAAGACGAAGTCGGTGTCGCTGTCGATGCCGAGCGTTCGACGTTTGGCGGGACGGTCGATGATGACCGCCTCGATCCGTTTCGTGTCGACGCCGATTCCCGGGATGCGGAACGTGTGCGACGTCTTGAACGTCTGCGCCCGCGAGAAGTCCTCTTCGTTGATGGTGACGATCGTGTCGGTCATGCGGGCGAGCGTCCGTTCGACCGGATAATACAGCATCCAGTTGAGCGACGGGCTGCCTTTGAAAAAGTGGAAGCCGTGCGCCGTGTACATGCATGGGGTGTGCGTCTGGCGCGCGACGAGCCGGCCGACGACCCCGCCGATCGGCGAGTGGCAGTGGATGAAGTGATAGCGGTTCGCCGTCATGACGGCTTTCAACTGTTGATAGGCGCGGACGTGGCCGTTCATCTTCTTGATGTCGCGCTCAAAATCGATTTGGAACAGTGTGACGCCGTTCGCTTCTAAGTCCTGTTTGATGCGGGCGATCTTCTCCGGCGAATACATGCTGCCCCATTCAAAGTTCGTGGCGACATCGACTTGATACCCCATCTCTTGGAGCATACGGATATTATCGCGGTTGAAGCTCTCGATCATCGAGACGACCGAGGCGACCATGAGCACTCGTTTCATCGTTTTCTCCTCCTCACACACGTTTCCGAAGATAATCGACCCCATGCAACATCAAGACGAGCGGGACGGTCCGTTCGTGCTTACAGAGCTGGAAGAACGTCCGCCACTTCACATCGAAATGCTCGAGCTCCATCTGCGAATAGGCCTGTTTATATTCGTCCTGGCGGAGCACTTGTTTGAGCGACTCGGCCTGAGCGAACAGCGACTTCGGTGCCGCGAGTTCATTCAAGCCGATGCCGATCATGCTTAGGGCGATGCGGTTGTGGAGGGCCTGCATATACTCCTCGCCGAGGTGGTGCGTCTCGATGTAGCGCATCAAGATGTGGAAGAATTGTAGCCGCGATGTGACGAGATCCCGTTTATACGCACTCGACATCGAACCCGCGTCCGTCTTCCGGTAATGGTAGACCGGGTAGTCGACATAGACGAAACGCTGACAGTTCTCGAGCGCCTCGATTTGGAAGTAGAGGTCGTTGAACGTACCGTACGGACCGGACCCGAACGTGAGGTGTTTGACGAGATCACGGTGATAGAGCGTGAAACAGTTCGAATTGAGGGCGTCGACGTTTTCCGGGTGGGCGAGCTCTTCCCCGACCAATCCGAACAAGCGACGATGGACGTGGCGCTTCGTCTCGTCCGTATCGAACGACAAAAAGTCCGCATCAAAGATTTTCTTCGGTAGCGATCGGCCCTTGTACTCCCGGACGTATGTGCCCATGACCGCATCGGCCCGTTCCCGTTCGGCATGCTCGACGAGGACACGAACCGCATCGAGGTCGAGCCAATCATCGCTATCGATGAACATGATGTACTCCCCCGTGGCCATGCCAAGCCCCCGGGTGCGGCTAAAGGCGCAGCCCCGGTTCGTTTGGTCCAGCACTTGGACACGCGGGTCATGAATATATTCCATCAAGATGTCGTGGCTGTCGTCGGTACTGCCGTCGTTGATACAGATGATCTCGACGTGCGGATACGTCTGTTGCGTCAAGCTGTCGAGACACTGACGGACGTAGGCGCTCGCGTTGTAGACCGGGACGACGAGACTGACGAGCGGGGTGAGGCTTGGCATGTGGGTCACTCCTTCTAGGTTGTCGTTTCATGATGTGAGTGAGAAATGGGGATGATTCTATCCTCGTTGTTCCCGTAAGCTCTTTCTGGTAACTCACAAACGGAATGAGCCGTGGATAATCTTTTCGTGAATTATAAAAAACGAAAAAAGCCGACCCTTCGGTCAGCTTCGCATGTCACTGAAGTTGTTCTTGCCGCAAGTTGCGGAAGATGTTCTCGAACAAACGCTCCTTCACTCGGTCCGACACGTACGAATTGTGCGGGGTGAGCGTCACCCACTCGAAGTTATAGAGCGCATGATCCGACGGGAGTGGTTCGGTCTCAAACACATCCAAGGCGACCCCGAAGAACTTGCCGTCCTCGAGCGCCGCGATGAGCGCCTCTTCATCGATGATCGACCCGCGCGCCACATTCAATAGGACGGCATCTTCTTTCATCGCCGCAATCGCCTCGGCATCGATCACATGATACGTGTCGTCGGTGAGCGGTAAGGCGATGACGACGACGTCGCTCTCTGCCAACACGTCGGGCAACTCATCCATCAACACGTAACGGTCGACGAACGGCACCCGTTTCTCACGATGACCGACACCGATGATTGTCATATCGAACGCACGGAGCCGAGTCGCGATCGCCTCCCCGACGTGACCGAGGCCGAGCAAGGCGACGGTCTTCCCAGTCAGTTCACGTAAACGACGTTCCTTCTCCCAATACCGGTTCGCCTGTTTCTCTCGGAACGCCGCCCCCTGTTTCATAAAGTCGAGCAGCTGCCAGACGACCCATTCGGCCATCGGCACGGCATATGTGTCACCGGCATTGTAGACACGGATGCCTCGATCTTCGAGCTCGTCGAGCGGGAGACGGTCGAGTCCGGCACTGACGGCTTGGACGAACTGTAGCTGTTTAAAATCGTCGACGTGACAATATTGGAACACGTTGTTACAAATCAAGCCCTCGACTTCTGAGACGTCGATGTCTGTGACATCCGCCTCTTCACGGAGCGTCGTCACTGTATAGCCAAGTTGTTCGAGTTTTGCGAGTTGTTCAGGAGTCAACCGCACTCCTGTCGACAGCAAATTCAAGATAAGATCCCCTTCCGGTTCTGGATTTCCGTCGCGATGGCATCGACGGTCGAGACGAGGCTCAACCGGTTCAATTCCAACCACTCCGGTGTCGCGTGTTCGAGCTGTTGCTCGTACGCTCTAATTTTCCATACCCCTTCTTGGAACATTTGTGCCTGTCTGGCGTCAAATTTTCCGGTCGACCCGATGTTGCAAAAGCTGCGCGACAAGATGGCGAGCGCCGAGCCGAGTCGGACGTGCTCCCCGAGCACCTTCTCGGCCGGAAGTTTCCCTTCCCCGATGCGGGCGATGCCCCCGAAGCCATACGGGATGCCGACCGCCTGCATTTGACGCGTGACCGTCTCGACCGTCCCGTCGGCGAGCGGCTCGAACAGAAAACTCTGCCCGTAACTGAGATGCAGGTCGTTCAATCCGATATGGACGTAGTCGATACCCGGTAATTTGAGCACGTCCGGCATACAGGCGACGGCCTCTTTCGTCTCACACAACAGACAGACATCGGCCCGCTTATCGACGAGCTCGATGAACGTCGCGACTTCGTCGACCGTCTTATAGTATGGCAACATGACGACGTCGGCCCCGCGATTGATGACTTCATTGATCTCATAGCGCGAGCCTTGGAAGATCGGATTGACGCGGACGAGCAGCTCCGCATGCTTCAAGACCGCGCGCAACCGGCTCACGTCGCGAATCGCATGGCGTGAGATGACCGTATCGAGATGGCCTTGCCGTTCCTCTTTCCCGTTCAATTCCAAATCGACGAACACCCAGTCGACCCCGTTTTGTTCCGCGAGCAGCGCGATATCCGGCTGGTTCGTGATATACATCAGTTTCAAAGGCATGGCGAGCACTCCTCCCATCAGTAGATTACCTTAGGAAAATAGCCCGTCCGAAAAACAACAAAACGGAAATGCGGATAATGCTTTTGGATTGTAAATGGGAAGTTTACAGATTTTTGAACAAATCCCTTTATAGAAAGTCACACCTCTTCCCTTCGAATATGCTTTGACATCAAATCATGTTCGCAACTTCCTTTTTGTTTTGTTTCAAATGCGGGGAATCGGAAATAAGTAACGTACAGAACCATATTTTCGACAGTTTTCGGCAAAAAAGGGGTGACCAATCATGGAATGGATTGTGATATTTGGTGCAGGCGGTCACGCACAAGTCATCATCGATATTCTTGAATTGATGGGACTCTACCGGATCGCAGGAATTTATGACGACAACCCAGCCTTAATCGGGAAGTTCATCGCCGGGTACCCCGTGCTCGGTCTCGTCCATTCCAACGTCGTCGCCCAGAAAGGCATCATCGGAATCGGCGACAACGTCCAGCGCGAGTCACTCGCGCGTGCCATCCGCGAACGGACACCAAACTTTGAATTCGTCAGCGCCATCCACCCGAGCGCCGTCATCGGCAAGAACGTGACGCTCGGTGAAGGGACGGCCGTCATGGCCGGCAGCGTCATCAATCCGAACGCCGTCATCGGTCCGCACAGCATCATCAACACGATGGCATCGGTCGATCACGACTGTGTGCTCGAACCGTTCGCCTCAATCGCCCCGGGTGCCCATCTCGGCGGCAACGTCCATGTCGGCGCCCGCACGTTCATCGGCATGAGTGCGACGGTCATCCACAACGTCCATATCGGCCACGACACGGTCATCGGTGCCGGTGCCACGGTCGTGAAAGACATCCCGAACCACGTCGTCGCCTACGGCTCCCCGGCCAAACCGATTAGGGGTCGGATCATGAACGAACGATACTTGTGAACACAAAAACGAGGTCTCCCCGCGTCGGGTGACCTCGTTTTTTTCATTTCAGCTCGCGATGCAGCTCACGGTCGGTGATATAGTCCGGTTCAAGTTTCAAAATAATCCGCTCGAAATAGCGTTGGAGCAGGTACATCCCGACGACGAGAACGGCGAGTGTTAGGAAAATGGATGGTCCCGGTAAACCAAAATCGTACCATCCCAAGATTAAGTAAAGAATCGCTAAACCGGACAACGTCATCCAGAACGGCAACCGGACGAGCCGTTGATACGTCGCATTATCGTTGAACGAGGCTCGAATCGTGCCGAACCGCCACTCACGGACGAGGAGCGGAATGACGCCAAGAAAACCGAAACCAAGCAAGAGATATTCAGATTGGTCGACCTTATCGATCAGTGTCCCGGTGATGATGAACGATGCGACTGCTAAAATGATGGCCCAGCGCTGACTTTGTTTTGCGTAGTCGACGAGGCGGCGGATATGTTGTTCACGTCTCATGATATACCTCCCTGATTCTCGCTTTTTTTATATTACGAAAACCAAACCTGTCTGGTTTCAACACTTATTGGATCAGAAGCAGTCGTATTCCTTTTTGTTTAGTCTATTTATAGACTCCATATTTCCAACCCTAAACCTACTCCGTCTTCTTTTGAATAGATTGCTTTCAAGTCGTAGATGGAATTCGCCTGCGGTTTTAACATCGTCCTCAACTCGATAAGGGGGTAATTAGCGCGAAATACATCATGTCCGACTGCAATAATGATTGCGTCTAGTTCTCTTAGTTTCTCCCGCGATACTAAAGGTTGTGAATAATACAATTCTACATCTGACGCGTTCGCTTCCGGATCATGAATAATTACTTCTATACCATAATCGTTCAAAGACGACACAATATCAAACACCTTCGAATTCCGTACGTCGCTGCAATTTTCTTTGAACGTGGCACCTAAGACACCTACTCGAATCGCACCTGATAAACGCTTTTGACGAATCAAGTTTTTGATCACTCGTTGGGTAACGAATTCTCCCATCGAATCATTGACAGCTCGTCCCCCTGAAATAATTTGTGAATGATACCCAAGTTGCTCTGCTTTGTAAATAAAATAGTAAGGATCTACTCCAATGCAATGTCCACCAACTAAACCAGGCTGGAACGGCAAGAAGTTCCACTTTGTACGAGCAGCCGCCAAGACTTCTTGCGTGTCGATTTCCATGCGATCAAATACCATCGAGAGCTCATTCATGAACGCTATATTGATGTCACGTTGAGCATTTTCAATTACTTTTGCTGCTTCCGCCACTTTGATGGACGGGGCGCGGTAAGTTCCTGCTTGAATGATAGTCCGATATAAAGCGTCTATACGTTCAAGCGCTTGTTCGTCAGAGCCAGATACAATTTTTTGAATCGTTGTCAGTTTATGAACCTTATCACCTGGATTAATACGTTCTGGCGAGTAGCCTACCTTAAAATCACTTTGAAATACAAGTCCACTTCCGGCCTCAAGAATGGGAACACAAATCTCCTCTGTCGTACCGGGATAAACGGTAGATTCAAAAATAACTAAATTCCCTGGCTCCAAGACTTGGGCAATCTTTCGAGTCGCTTGAATGATGGGATCAAGATTTGGGGTTTTATCTGCGTTAATCGGTGTTGGGACTGTGACAATATAGGTAGTGCACGCCGCTAGCATTTCCTCTTCAGTTGTAAGTGTAGCCGCTGTCTCTAGCAAGGCCTGTTCCCCTACCTCTTGAGTGACATCAACTTGTTTTAGATAAGAAGCCACTTTCTCGTGGTTCGTATCATATCCGACAACATCAAAAAATTTAGCGAATTCAATCGCTAGCGGTAATCCGACATATCCCAATCCAATGACGCCTATCGTTTCTTTTAATTCCATATAATCGCGCCTACTTTCCCTTCATCATCTTGATATCGCTTTGAGTGAATCAGCGGACCACTCCCCAGCTCGCCAAAGCGAAAACTTATGATAATCGTAAGTTTGTTCCCAGTAGTCCATCCAATCCTTGATTGTCTGCCCATCGGCCCACCAAATAGAAGTTGAGACCCCATCTTCTATGAAAGTGGCATGAAGTACGCTGCTACTTGGGTCACGCACTACCGTGGTCCCTTTTGGAATCATAGATTGAGCGTCCATCTCGGTTAGAGACGTAACCGTTCCTTCCTTAAAACGAAAGCCTCCCGTTGCAAGAGCAATCGTCCAATCGTGACGTTGCCCCAGTTGTTCATGTAACTGATCAAAGAATGCATAGGTCGCTTTTGGACCTGGCTCGTCTGGCGTGTGAAAACCATGGACATTGTACGCCATGACCACGTACTCGATTCCGGAAGGAAGATGGATGTCTTGAAACGATAGGCTCGGTTCCAAGACAACCCGTAAAGCCATCCCTTTTTCTTTTAGTCGTTCGCGAGCGCGCTCTAAAAACGCCGTATATTCGTTAAAACTTGTTACAGGAATTTTTTCGAAATCAAGCTCGACTCCTGCAAAGGGATGCTGATCAAGCACGTCAAACACTTGATCCCAATATACTTCTTCGAGATTAGGATTTTGAAGCATACTCGTGATGACATTCGGATCTTTTTGGGTGACTGTGTCTCCTACGAACCGATCATTGACTAGAGTTAAATAAATCGGTTTATCATTAATCGATTTGCTAGAGAATACCGTATCGATAAGCTCCTTACTTTGTTCCGTTTGGTAAAGGTGACCCGCCTCATCCACATAACTTGTAAATAAAAATAGTCGATCTAATTCAGCGTCAATCGCTATTGTGTCAGCCACACTCGCTTCACTAGCCCAATCTACAAGCCACCAAGATAAATCAGTTGAAACTTCCTTAGTCGGTTCAGTGAATTCAGGCTCGTCACATCCATACAGCCCTAACAACGTCATGAATACCAGTGGATAAATAACTCTTTTCATAAAGCGTACTCCCTTTTAAAACGTCTCGATAAAGTAATCAACGGTCCGGTCCCAACGTGTTTTCAACTGCCCGATGATTCGTTCAGACCGTGTCGGAGCTGTATCATAAATCACTTGATCGCTTTGCTCAATTCTCAATCCTTCAAACGTGGAATCATAAATCGTTCCTTCATCTTTCTGAAAACCGGTATTTGATTGGAGCGATTGCCCACCCAGTTTCACATAGAACGTGTCTTTAATGTCAGATGGCACGCTCAACATTTGTTTTCCATCGATCCAAACGGACAACTCCTCAGCATCTAGATGCAACTTCAATTGTCGATCATTCGGTAACGTGCGTGGATACTCTCCCTCTACGATACGGGAGCCAGCTTGTGTATCTTCATACGTATATTGGGTTGCCTTATTGAACGAAAAGTCTTTACCCTCCCAGTCAATAGGAGAAAGCATGACTTGTTTAATTTTTTTCTTCTCTCCTAATTCGTCTTCATAAAGAGACAATATATTCTTAGCTAACGCGAGAACGTATGTCTTTCCAGTGCTCGAATCTTGGAGTGAAATGCTCTGTTCACCCATCACTGCCCCAGTCATTCGCGTTGTCAGTGTGGAGTCTGTAGGAATCTCATCCTGTAGCGTCACAATCCCCTCTTTTCCGGGATAGGTCGTGACAATCAGGGACTCTTTCCCAGCTTCTAACACAGCATTTGTTGTTTTGAAACGAGCAGACAGTGTAGCATCTCCTTCAAAGAAAGAAATGTCATATGGAGAATCTTGTTGGAGCTTCATCAACAAATGATTGACCGACCATGCTGGAATTGCTTGAACTCTCGTCAAATTATAGATGTCTGACTCGTTGTCATTATAAGCTGTCTGATCACGGTTGAAATGAATCCCGAAAGTGTCTCGAATGTTCTTGTCGTTCACTTCTTCTACGTATTCATTCATATTATTGTACAAAGAATTCGCATGCATAATCGCATAACTTTTGGGGACAAATCCAAACGACGATTCATAAATCGTCTTCATATTGGCATAGTCCTTTGTAATCCGGTTCTCCATCTCTTGTTTCGACTCTGTAGAAATCAAATACTCGTCACGTAAATAGTCCATTAAGTAATGATTGTAGTATTCAATATCAGTTTTATCAGGCACATCATTCTCCGGAATCACCCCTAAAAGTTCACCCTGATCATTGAATGTATTGATGTAAGTCAGTTGATACCCGTTTGAACCGAGCTCCCAATAACCACTGCGTATCATCGGCTTCAAATCACGCGGTTTCAAGAATTTAGTATCAGAGCTCTCCATCTTGTCCGCATATGTGAACATCGTAGCTCGGTAATTTAAGGCTTCAAGCACAGGCTGCGCAAAAATACTGGAGTCATTTCGACCATCTTCAAATGATAAAAATAATGCTTTTTCGGGAAGTGCATCTCCGTTTTCTAGAAAGTTCGTCACTTGATCTTGAGAGATTGTTTCAAACCCTTGCTCTCTTAAAAGGGTTAACTGTTGTCGAAGGGTGTCACGACCAACATATTTAGAAGACTCATTCCTAGCCACTCCGAAGTAAGAGAGCGCCACAAACCCTTTCGTATTCGTATATTTGCTTGCATCGGAAGGATCGTACCGATCCGTAATCCATACGATGCGTATTAAGGTGACGACAAGCAATAATAGAATAACTGCTTGTATCACCGTACTGATACGCTTTCGTCGATTTTTCGATGCGACATTAAATGACTTACTGCTCATCGTCTCGACTATCCCCTTTCATTGCGAAAAACGGAAATGGCCGTCGTTTCGTTCGTCGTTCTTGCTTTTTATTCTGTTCCAGTACATCTTGAGGCGTGTCTCGAGTTCCCCATGTCGACTTCCAGAATGTGACCCACGCAACTGGCATCTGCCAGAGGAGGACAAATTCATAAAAAAGAACAAAGACAATGCCGAAAGACCAAAGTTTACTTTTGCGGAAGAAGAGATGCGCGAAGCTCATCATCAATGCCATCAATAACAACCCGAGTAAGAAAGTCGTCGGGAAAATGCCATATCGCGCCGGCACATAAATTAAATTGTAAGTAACGACGATTGGAGCGGCAATCGGGACAATTAGACCGACGATAAAGAATGCCGCCATAAAAGGCTCCTTACGCCAAACAAATCCTAGAGCGCGGAGTGATTCACGCAACCATGAACGTTTCCAACGCATTTGTTGACGTAAAAATACGCCTGTTTTAGATGGAACAATTGTCGAGCAAACAGCAAGATCTTGATAACTTGTTCGGTGGGTTTTCAAGATGAAATTCGTCATACTGCGATCATCACCAAATGTTGCCGGATGACCTAAGAAGCGTTGATTTAACCAATCTTCCGAGTTTTTGAGGACGAGATCTTTTCGGTAGCATGAGAGGGGGCCTGATAGACATGTCACACAGTCAAACCACGATTCGGCCGCTTTCATAATTCGGAAAGCTACGTAATATCGGACAGTCTGTAGTTTTGTGAGTGCGTTCGTGAATTTATTCTCCACTTCAGTGCGTCCGGCTACGCCGCCCATTTCTGGATCTTGAAACGGTTGAACCAAGTTACGAATTGCTGTCGGTTCTAAGAAACTATCAGAATCAACGAAGACTACTAAGTCATGTTTGGCCATCTTGACACCAACGACGAGTGCTTCTCGTTTTCCGGCGTTTTCACTCAGAACGTGAAAACGCATCCTTGCTTTTGTATCGAAGCGCTCTCCATTGGCATCAATTTTTTCAAAAGCACGTCTTACGCGTTCAGCAGTTTGATCAGTTGAACAATCATCGACGACAATCACTTCAATCTTGTCAATTGGATAAGCTTGGTCGATGCAGCTAATGATTGTTCGTTCAATCCACTCCTCCTCGTTAAATACCGGAATGATAATCGACACACCCGGTTCATAGTCCAAGTTAATCGGCACATTCCGATACAAGAGTCCAAATAGATAACGACTAAGCAAGAAAGTAGCCGCTAACAAACTGTAAAAATATAAAAACTTGTTAAATCGAAAATAAATGACACTTTCTGCCCTCATCAAAATAACGAGCAACGTGATGAACAGGAGAAAAGCACTCGCCATGAAAATCGATAAACCCCAACGGCGTCGCTTGAAATAAAGGTCGAGCGGTTTTTCAAATATGAACGCCATGAATGTGATTTCTTCGCCTTCTATAAGTTCAACAAATGTTCGAACTTTCTTCGCGGATATACTAACTTTCGCTTCATACCCCTCTGGCATCGCGCCATCAGGAATTGTGAATTTTAAATGCACTGCCGCATCGAAAGATGTTTCTTGCTCCCCTGCCGGCAACTCGAGTAAAATTCCCGTCGTTGAGATATTATGACACCGTAGCGTCGCTGATTTTTTGTTGTATTTAATTGTCACAGGAAAGTCAACCACGTACCGCTGTCCTTCTAATTTTTTCTTATACATCTCATTCGGATTCTCGCTGACTCCATGCTCGAGAAATCCTCTGCGATCGATTGACCGTCGTACACCTTCTGGGTCTGGGATATTCGATAGGATTCGTCTGTCTTGAAGCGGCTGAAGAATAGTCTCTTTTTGTTCGTTCATCTCATTCGCTGTCGTTGACAGCTCCCTCCTTTTCTAACATCTTTGATATCGGTTGAATAGAATAACCGTCTCGATGTAAGGTTTCAATCACATCCGGTAAAACGTCTAAGGTGTGTGACTCGTCAAGCAGGTGCATCGTGATGATGCTACCTGGTTCGACAGCTGTCATAATCCGGTCATATACTTCTTCAGGCTCAATCTCCATATTCCAATCCCACGAGGCAATGTCATAGAGCATAATATAATCGACGCCCGTAGCTGTAATCACCCGAGCCGCTTCATCCGTCATGATGCCTTGAGCTGGGCGGAAATAATTCAGTGGTTTCTCTTGGAGCGCTTCCGTCAAAATTTCATCAGAACGCACCACATCTTGTTGTAGTTCATCGGTCGTCATCTCTGTGACCACTTGGTGGTGATAAGAGTGACTTGCGATTTCATGACCTCGCTCTAAAATCAGCCGGGCAAGTTGCGGATTCTGCTCCACGCCCCGCGTAATTAAGAAAAATGTTGCTTTTACGTTATATCGGTCTAATACATCAAGCAATTCTAATGTTCTCGTTTCACTCGCCCAATCATCAAATGTCAACGCAACTTTTCGTTCGTCTGTTTGAAATTGGCGAATCACTTTTGGCTGTGTAGCTTCATCAAACGATTGTTCTTTAAGCCCATTCGAAGGAATCGTACGTCCAGTGACATAGCTCATATTCTCTAGCTCTTCTAACGTGGAGAACACATATTTTCGGTCATTCATTCTTTCTGCTAACAAATCAATCAATGGGATAATTTCAGGATTCAAATATGTATTTAACTCAATGATTGCTCCTCGAGAAACAAACCGGTCAATGTAGGCAAGCATCTCTTCCGCAGACTGCATCATTCGATCTTTCGGATTAATAGTCGACGTAACGACCCGTTGGTTCAATTGAGAGGCGGCCAGTTCAAAGTATTCTGTGCTATCGCCTGATTTAGAACGGACGTATTCAGGATCAAGTGAAAACCGATCCCGTAACACTTGGTCAGCTAGAAATATTTCACGATATGCTTCTTCGTAAGATAGCTTGTCGGGTGCTACTAAATTGAGTGTATTGTTTTGAACGGAATGACCAGCATCAATAATCGTCTCAATCAATTCCGGATTTTCTGCTGCCTGCATGCCCGGCACGAAAAAAGTCGCTGTGATATTTGAACGTTTCAACGCGTCCAATAATTCCATCATCGTCTGATCGTCTGCTAAGCCATTAAATGTGAGTGCAATAGAAGGATTTGTCGTTTGTACTGTAGTTAGGGGAGGTAGAGCCGGAAGTGATGCTTTTGGAATCTCAAGCGATGGTTTCACTGTTTCAATTACTTTCTCATCTTGGCAGGCCGCGAGGAGAACCATACTGACTAATATTGAGGATATGAATGAATAGAATTTCATATGATGTTCCTTTCATTTCTGTAATGATGATTTCAAGTACAATACGTCCATCATAAAAAAATGTTTCATAAAGAGGATGTGATTTTTCAATGTTTGGTCAATATTTAGGTGTATAGCTCTATTCCAATGTGCAACTATACGCCTAATCCTATCCTTATATCTCATCTTTTTAAGATTTTTGTCTAAAATAAGAAATCTGAAAATTCCTAAATGTAAGCGTTGACATTTTGTTTTGACACATGCTACATTTCAAGTATCAAATAACAACTGAATGGTCTCCTGCGCAGGAATGTTACCTTTAGTGGGCATAACCTGACTCGAGTCAGATGGTAGACGTGATTTCACGTATCTCATCTGACACGGGTCAGGTTTTTTATTTGACGCAAATGCCAAAATCCAATGGAAAAGGAAGGTATGGACATGAAATATGAACAGCTCGCACGCGACATTATCCAACACGTCGGCGGCAAAGAGAACGTCAACAGCGTCGTCCACTGTATCACCCGTTTGCGCTTCAAATTAAAAGACGAACGCAAGGCCAACACGGAAGCCATCAAAAACATGGACGGTGTCGTCACCGTCATGAAGAGTGGCGGCCAATACCAGGTCGTCATCGGCAACCACGTCCCGGACGTGTATAAAGCGGTCGTTGAAGTCGGCGGCTTCCAAAACCAGTCACCTGTTGAAGAAGAGGACGGCCCGAAAGGATCATTGTTCAGTCGGTTCATCGATATCATCTCTAGCATTTTCACCCCTGTCCTCGGCGTCTTGGCCGCGACCGGGATGATCAAAGGGTTCAACGCCCTCTTCGTCGCCCTCGGTTGGCTCGACGCCACATCCGGCACGTATCAGCTGTTGAACGCCATCGGCGACTCGTTGTTCTACTTCTTCCCGATCTTCCTCGGCTATACGGCCATTAAGAAGTTCGGCGGCAGTCCGTTTATCGGGATGGCCATTGGGGCGGCGCTCGTCTATCCGACGCTGTCGACGCTCACGGCCGGTGACCCGCTCTACACCGTCTTCGCCGGCACCATGTTCGAGTCACCGATCCACATCACGTTCCTCGGTGTGCCGGTCATCTTGATGACGTATTCGACATCGGTCATCCCGATCATCATCGCGGCGTTCTTCGCAGCGAAGCTCGAGAACTTCTTGAAGACGGTCATTCCGGACGTCGTCAAAATGTTCATCGTCCCGCTTCTTACATTACTTATCATCGTCCCGCTCACGTTCATCTTGATTGGACCAATCGCGACATGGGCCGGTATGTTGCTCGGTAGCGCCACGGTCGCCGTCTACAACTTGAGCCCGCTCGTCGCCGGTCTCTTCCTCGGTGGCTTATGGCAAGTGTTCGTCATCTTCGGTTTGCACTGGGGACTCGTCCCGGTTGCCATCAACAACTTGACGTCACTCGGCTCGGACCCTGTACTCGCACTCGTCTTCGCGGCTTCATTCGCGCAAATCGGTGCCGTACTCGCAGTCTTCCTCCGCATTAAAAATCAAAAGATCAAAACGCTCAGTATCCCGGCCTTCATCTCAGGCATCTTCGGTGTCACCGAGCCGGCCATCTACGGGGTCACGCTTCCACTTAAGAAACCGTTCATCATGAGCTGTATCGGTGGTGCCGTCGGTGGTGGAATCATGGGCATCATGGGTACACAAGTGTATATGATCGGCGGACTCGGCGTCTTCGGTTACCCGTCGAACATCTCACCGGAAGGACTCACGACCGGCTTCTACGGATCACTCATCGGGACGGCCGTCGCCTTCGTCGTCGGTTTCGTCTTGACGTACTTGTTCGGTGGCGTCAATAAAGCGGTCGCCGCAACGCCACAACCAGAAGTCACACCGGTCGCAGAAGAAGTATCGGCCACAAAAGTCGGCCAAGAACAGATCCTCAGCCCGCTCGCCGGGAACGTCGTCAACTTGAAAGACATCTCGGACGTCGCCTTCTCATCCGGTTCACTCGGCCAAGGCGTCGCCATCGAACCGACGGAAGGCAAACTTGTCGCCCCGGTATCTGGTACGGTGTCCGCCCTCTTCCCGACGCATCACGCCATCGGCATCACGACCGAGACGGGTGCCGAGGTGCTCATCCATATCGGCATGGACACGGTTCAGTTGGAAGGCAAACACTTTAAAGCACACGTCACGCAAGGCGAGTTTGTCGAGAAAGGACAGCTGTTGATCGAGTTCGACCTCGACGCGATCAAACGCTCTGGCCGTGCTCTTACGACACCGGTCATCGTCACGAACCGGAAAGTGATCTCTCCGAACAAAGCGTCACACGTCCGTACGGGCGAACCGATTTTCGTCATCAACGAATAACTGTGGGAGGGCCCGTCCCTCCCCTACTTTAGAAAGGATGGATTTGATGAGTTTTCCAAACGGATTTTTATGGGGCGGCGCCATCGCCGCGAACCAAGCTGAAGGTGCGTACTTAGAAGGTGGGAAAGGCTTGACGACGGTCGACTTGTTGCCGACCGGGAAGAAGCGGTTCGACGTCATGTTCGGCGACTTGCCGTCTCTCGAGCCGGTGCCGGGTGAGTTTTATCCGTCACACGAAGCGATCGACTTCTATCACCGTTATAAAGAAGATATCGCGCTGTTCGCCGAGATGGGCTTCAAGGCGCTCCGCCTGTCCATCTCATGGGCCCGTATCTTCCCGAACGGTGACGACGCGGAGCCGAACGAGGCCGGTCTTCAGTTTTATGATGACGTCTTCGACGAACTGTTGAAGCACGGCATCGAGCCGGTCGTCACGATCGCCCACTTCGATGTGCCGGTCAGCCTCATCAAAAACTACGGCAGTTGGCGCGACCGTCGCGTCGTCGACTTCTTCGAGACGTACGCGACGACGCTGTTCACCCGCTATAACGGCAAAGTGAAATATTGGATGACGTTCAATGAGATCAATATGTTGTTGCACTTGCCGTTCATCGGCGCCGGTCTCGTCTTCGAGGACGGAGAGGACAAGCAGCAAGTGAAATACCAGGCGGCGCATCATCAGCTCGTCGCGAGCGCGAAAGCGGTCAAGGCGGCGCACGCCATCAATCCCGACATGCAAGTCGGCTGCATGCTCGCAGCCGGTCAGACGTACGCCTACTCGTGCAACCCGGACGACGTCCTGGACGCGATGGACAAGGACCGTGAATCGTTCTTCTTCATCGACGTGCAGTCGCGTGGCGAGTACCCAGGTTATGCGAAACGCTATCTCGATGAACACGGAATCACGCTCGAGATGGAAGACGGCGACCTCGAGCTGTTGAAACAGCACACGGTCGACTATATCGGTTTCAGCTATTACGCGAGCCGGACGACGAGCACGGACCCGGAAATCAACGCATCGACCGAAGGCAACATCTTCAGCTCGCTCGAGAACCCGTTCCTCGAGAAGTCGGAATGGGGTTGGACGATCGACCCGACCGGCTTCCGCATCACGGCGAACCAACTGTACGACCGCTACCAGAAACCGCTGTTCGTCGTCGAGAACGGACTCGGTGCGGTCGATACGCCGGACGCGAACGGCTACGTCGAGGACGATTACCGCATCGACTATATGGCGAAACATATCGAACAGATGCATGAGGCCATCAAGGATGGTGTCGAGATTCTCGGATACACGAGCTGGGGCCCGATCGACTTGGTCAGCGCCTCGACCGGCGAGATGAAGAAACGTTACGGCTTCATCTACGTCGACAAAGACAATGAAGGTAACGGGTCCCTCACCCGCTCGAAGAAGAAGAGCTTTGATTGGTACAAGCAAGTTATCACAACGAACGGCGAAAAAGTGACACCTCCCGTCAAAACCACATAAGCATGCGAATCGAACCGGTCCCGTTGACTGGTTCGATTTTTTATTAAAAAGATTTTTATAGTAACCGCTTGCATAAAAATATTTTTCATATTATGATTCAGGTGAAAATAATTTTAAGGAGGATTTATCTCATGTCACGTCTATTCGAACGGGCACAACAATTCGGGAAATCATTCATGTTGCCCATCGCCGTCTTACCGGCAGCGGGACTATTACTCGGGATCGGAGGTGCGCTCTCGAACCCGAACACGGTTCAGGCGTATCCATTCCTTGACATCACCTGGCTCCAGCATCTGTTCACCATCATGGCCGCCGCCGGGTCGATCGTCTTCGCCAACTTGGCTGTCCTCTTCGCGATCGGGGTCGCGGTCGGGCTCGCCAAGTCGGACAAAGGGACGGCCGGACTCGCCGCCATGCTCGGCTATCTGATTATGAACGCCACCATCAACGCCATGCTTCAAATCACGGGTGAGTTGATGGAGACCGATCTCGCCAGTGCCGGCCAAGGAATGGCGCTCGGGATTCAAACGCTCGAGACAGGCGTCTTCGGCGGGATTCTAATCGGGATTGTGACGGCGCTCTTGCATAACCGTTACAACAAGCAAGTGCTTCCGCAGTTCCTCGGCTTCTTCAGTGGATCGCGCTTCGTGCCGATCATCACGTCGTTCGTCGCCATCGGTGTCGGGATTGCGCTCTACTTCATCTGGCCGACAGTTCAAAGCGGGATCTTCTCGCTCGGTGGACTTGTCGACAAGACGGGCTATATCGGGACGTTCATCTACGGCTTCGTGCTCCGGATGCTCGGACCGTTCGGGTTGCACCACATCTTCTACATCCCGTTTTGGACGACCGGCCTCGGGGGCTCAATGGTCATCGACGGGACGTTGATCGAAGGGACGCAGAAAATCTTCTTCGCCCAGCTCGCCGACCCGAGCACGGCGCAGTTCTATGAAGGTACGGCCCGCTTCATGTCAGGTCGCTTCATCACGATGATGTTCGGTCTGCTAGGTGCCGCGCTCGCCATGTATCACTGCGCGAAACCGGAACAAAAGAAAGTTGTCTTCGGTCTCTTGTTCTCGGCGGCGCTCACGTCGTTCTTGACGGGGATCACGGAACCGCTCGAGTTCGCCTTCTTGTTCGTGGCACCGGTCCTCTACTTGGTCCACGCCATCTTTGACGGGCTCGCCTTCATGATGGCCCACATCTTCGAGATTACGATTGGTCAAACGTTCTCGGGTGGGTTCATCGACTTTATCTTATTCGGGGTTTTACAGGGAAATGACAAGACGAACTGGATGCTCGTACCGGTCATCGGTGCCTTCTGGTTCTTGCTCTACTACGTGACGTTCCGCTTCCTCATCACGAAGTTCAACTTCATGACGCCGGGACGTTCAGACGAGACAGCTGTGAAAGCAGCCGACGTCGACGCATCAGACCGCACGACAGCCATCATCGCCGCACTCGGTGGCGGTGCCAACATCGACACGGTCGACTGCTGTGCGACACGTCTCCGCGTTACCGTCAACGACCACCAACACGTCCGTGAGGATTTGTTGAAGGCGACGGGCGCCCACGGGGTCGTGCAAAAAGGAAATGGGATTCAAGTAATTTACGGTCCTTCTGTTACAATTATTAAGAATGAAGTCCAAGAGGCGTTAGGCCGGGGCGAATAACGAATTGTGTTGGAGGGAACAGCCGTGTGGGAACAAATGAAAGACGTCTATCCAGAGATGACGGACAGTGAGAAAAAGATTGCCGATTACCTCATGACGAATATGAACGACGCCATCGAGTTGACGATCACCGAGTTGGCGCAAGCCATCCAGACGTCACCTGGGACCGTGACCCGGTTCTGTAAAACGATTGGGGTCGGGAGCTATTCGGCACTGAAGCTCATGATGCAAAAGACATTGACGGAAACGAACTTGCCCCAGACGGCGACGTCCCTCGAACCGATGCAGCGGTCGTATATTGAATTGATTCAGACGACCGCCCACTTGATTGACCAAGAGGAACTACTCGCCATCTGCGATCATATCCGACGCTGCCGTTCGGTCCATCTATATGGGCTCGGGAACGCAGGACTCGTCGCCCAAGAGATGGAATATCGCTTGCGGCGGATGGGACTGCTCGCCACGACGGCGTTCGATAGCCACAGCATGGTCATGGACGCCTCGATTGCGACGAAAGACGACTTGATTATCGCCTTCTCGAACAGCGGCGAGAGCCGTGAGGTCGTCCAAGCCGTCCAGCTCGCCAAAGAATCGGGCTGCACGACCATCGCCTTCGTCGGCTACCAGCACTCCCCGCTCGCCGAGATCGTCGACCATCGACTGTTGACGGCCGGTGCGTCGGGCGAGGCGTTCTTAATCAACACACAACTCCCGCTCCTCTTCACTGCGGACGCGGTGACGAAGACGTTGATGGAAACGAATGAAGACTTAAAAGCGCATTATCTAAAAACACTGAAAGCGCTCGACCGATTAAAGGAAAGAAGTGATTAATGATGACCGATTTACCAACCGGATTGATCGTCTCGTGTCAGGCACTCGAGGATGAACCGCTCCATAGCGACTACATCATGGGCCGGATGGCCATCGCGGCCGTCCAAGGCGGCGCCAAAGGCATCCGTGCCAACTCGGCGAAAGACATCCGTGAAATCAAACAGCAAGTGAACGTCCCGATCATCGGGATCGTCAAACGCGACTATGCGGGCAGTGACGTGTTCATCACGGCGACGATGAAAGAAGTTGAGGAGTTGATTGAAGTCGGCGTCGACGTCATCGCCCTTGATGCGACGCACCGCTTACGTCCCGGCAACATGACACTCCAAGAACTCGTCCACGCCATCCGTTCGATTTATCCGAATCAACTGTTGATGGCCGACTGTGCGACGCTTGAGGACTGTATCGAAGCGGATCGACTCGGCTTCGACTACATCTCGACGACGCTCCACGGCTATACGGCCGAGACGAACGGCTCGCTCCTCTTCCACGACGACTTCAAGTTCTTGAAGGACGTGCTCGACCACGTCACCCAACCGGTCGTCGCCGAAGGCAATATCTTGACGCCTGAGATGGCGAAACGATGCATGGACCTCGGCACCCACGCCGTCGTCGTCGGTGGGGCCATCACGCGGCCACAACAGATTACGGCGCGGTTCGAAGAGGCAATGTCAGCGACGAATAAGACTGCTAACTAATTCGTTTTGCTTCATCGATTATATAAAATGGCCACTCCGAATGAATCGGAGTGGCCATTTTCTTGCATAATCATCACTTGCTTTTTTCTTTCTCCAAAAACATATTGTATACAAATTTCAACTGTTCAGCCGACAATTCAATATTGTGTTCGTGTAAGTATTTCACAGCGTAGCCTAAGGCGATGGTCGTAGCACTTGCTACACCAGCACCAACTGCCCAACCTGCACCAGGAATTAGTTTGACTAATTGACGAAATGCTGTTTTGCCTGCATTTCCGATAATTGTCGCAAGCAACAATTCTTTCGCACTTTCTTTCGATACAGGCTTGTTATAAAGCATGGATAATTTGATGATCAATCCTACTTGAATCCCGGTCAATGGAATAATATCCGATCCAGGAATTGGAGAGGCACCGATTGCTGCTGAAGCGAGGCCCGCACTATTAATCCAACGATTGGCAGTAGTTGATTTATCCTTCAATTCACGAGCCATCAAAATATCTTTTTGCTTCTCCTCTAAAATTTTTAAGAGCTCTTTTTGCAACATACCAATGTTTTCACCTGTACGCGATGAGATAGGAGTGACTGGATAGGTATAGTTTGTCGCTTGTTGAATGTATTGTACAAGGCCGCCGATGTCTTCAGCTGCATCAATTTTGTTTAAGACGATGATAATATTTTTGTTCGTTTTCTCGATTTCTTTTAAATTTTTCAATTCGTTCTCAGATAAAACAGTACCAGCAGCATTCGTGAAGAACAAGATGACATCTGATTTTTTATAATAATCTAGTGTTACTTGTGAATTTTCTTTATTGATGTCATCAAGACCAGGAGTATCGACGAATACAATTTTATCAGTGTATTGGATTTCTTTAATTTCTACCGTTTCACCTGGTTTCGCACCGGTTGATACGAATTCACCATCCATTAATTTGTTAATCGTAGATGACTTTCCACAGTTCACATCCCCGACAAGCGCAATCAAGATATCATTCTCTAATTGATCATTTGTTTGTTTGAGTTGCTCTTCATAATTTTGATCAAACTCTTGTTCAAATTCCTCTTTATCCATTCCATTAAAGTCAAATGTTGTATCCATTCTAGACCCTCCATTTTATATAGTTGTTCGAAATGATGTTCACAACTTTTTACATGCCTCTCGGTCGATTTTACATAAGAAATAGCTTACATACTGTCAGTTTCTATAAAAGAGGTAGAGGATGTATGTGCTTTTGCCCTTGAATCGTTCGACATCTTTTCGACAAATACTCATTCGTAAATCAAAACACCTCCCGATTCGATATTACCGTTTTCACCTCTGCTATCCCGATATGTTTTTTGACCACGTTTATTTTTCATACAGCCCTCTTCATTTATTTGTAGTTTACTTATCTTATCAACACTTCTTAGGAGGCCTATATGCACTACTCACTCGACACCATCTTACAACTCGAAAATTCGACCGAATTCAATCGTCTCCACCAACAGTTCCATCAATTCAATCCGCTCAAGGTCCTCCGTGTCGATCAGTACGAGATACGTCACTCAAACGTCCTCGCCTGGCTGTTCGATCCGAACGAAAACCATCGGCTTGGTAGCTTTTTTTTACGAAAAGTGTTGATGAACTTAATCACTAAGCCGGAAAATGAAGAAAAGATTGTCGGCATCGACTATCTCCCATTCCTTCACGCCCCACTCTCGGACGTGACGGTCCATCGCGAATGGTGGACCGGGAATGGCGCCATCGACTTATTGATCGATATTCCATCGCTGAACTTGATGCTACTCATCGAAAACAAGTTTCATTCGAGCGAGTCGGCCGGCCAACTCAGTCATTACTTTGACCACGTCCACAAGACATTCCCAAACCGCACCATCTTGCCTGTCTATTTGACGCTCTCGAGTGATGCCCCGTCCCACGACGACTATTGGTTCCTCGACTATGAGGATGTCCGTCTGATGATCACGCAAGAACTTGAGTTGAACCGTGCGACAATCGCCGACAATATTTACGATTTTCTAACGTATTACATTGCGCTACTAGAGGAGCGCCTCGTCGATGACGAGGACACGATGAACACGGCGCTCGAGCTTTATCAAGATTATGCCTCCGCGATTCATTTACTTTACGCGAACGCCAATCCAGCAAAGCATAAACAAATCGAGCTACGGCAAGCGGTCAAAACGCTTGAGACGTTCGACGCGGAGACGAGACGGCATCTACTGCTCATCTATAACCGGAAGCGACAAACCATCGACTACATTTTCAAGACTGGTGGCAACATCGTTCACCAAGCGTTCTTCGAATTTGTGAACGAGCAGGCGATTACGACCTACTCTGCACATACTCGGGTGCCTAACTTCGTCATGGACGACTGGTTACCATACTTAGAACAGATGGAGCGGTTGAATCGCTATTGGCTCAACTATGGACTGATCATCTGGTTCGAACGAAAAGGCAGCAAACGTCTCAAGCTTTATGTGGAAGTTGGACCGATTGACTATACCGAACGTCTCCCGCTGCTAGAAGCACTCGAAGCGAAGAATATCTCGTTTTGGAAGTCTGGGAAACAAGAAGGCAAAAAGTTCACTCGCATTTATACTGAGACGACCGATGTCTCCGATTGGACAAACGCAACGACTGTGAAAGAGGCGATGATGTCACTCATCGACGATTCGTCGTTCCGCTCGTTCAGCGCGACAGTGACCGACGTATTGGCTGACTTGTATACTGTCAAAGCGTAACGCAAAAGGCCATCGAACTTGTCTAGGACAATTTCGATGGCCTTGATTTTATTCCACCCCAAACCGATAAACCGTCCTTGAGTGATACAACTCCTCGGGGTTCAATTCAATCGATGTGGCGATGTCTGGATGGTTTGGTGCGTCCGGGAACGCTTGGGCTTCTAAACAAATCGCACTATGCTTCTGCCGTCCCTCGAGCGTGACCGGCGTCTCTTCACTGAGGAAGTTCGCCGTATAGACGACCATAACCGGTTGGTTCGTTTCGACGTCCATGACGCGACCGCTCACTGGATCATGCAGCCGGGTCACCCCGTCCTTCAAGAGGAACGGGTGATCCAGTCCTCCAGCTTTTACAATCGCTTCGTCCTCCGACGAAATCGCCTCACCGACTCGCTTCCCATCACGGAAATCGAACGGTGTCGCCTCCACTTCAAGCAACTCGCCCGTCGGTAGCGATTCGTCATCGAGCTTCGCGACGTGATTGGCCGGTAGCGTCAACACGTGATCGTGAATCGTCGGACGTCCGCCGAGATTGAAATAGTTGTGATGGTTCAAGTTGACCCACGTCCGTTCGTCCGTCTGGGCCGTCATCGTGACGACGAGCTCATTGTCGTCCGTCAACTCATAGACGATCTTGAACGTGACATTGCCGGGGTACCCTTCTTCCCCGTCCGGACTTAGATAAGTAAACGTAATCACCTGTCCCTCGACGTCCATGTCCCAATGCCGGGCCGTGATGCCGTCGTCTCCACCGTGGATATGATGCGGGGCCTCGCTTGGGGTCAAGGCCACGCCATCAATCTCCGCGTTGCGGATCCGTCCGGCGATTCGTCCGACGACAGAACCGAGATAAACCGGGTTCTCGAGGTATTGCTCGGGACTGTCATATTTCAAAATGACGGAGTCCATATTCCCGTTACGGTCCGGTGCCGTCAACTCGGTCATGGCACATCCGTATGAAATGGCAGACAAGCGCATGCCGTTCTTGTTTTCAATCGTTGCTTCTCTCAACTGGCTCACCTACTTTGATTCGTTTACCTGTTCATTCCCGTAGTCGTCGCCCCGTACTCCACTTTATCGACGTGACTCAAAAACGCGTTCATGAATGCGGTGAAACGTTCCTGTCCTTCCACCGTCTGTTTGAACACGCCCGCGTCCTCGAGCCCTTTGACGAACTTGTCGACGACGGCCTGGTCGACGATCGTCTTCGCGTCGCCTTCTTTCGTCTTCAACTCATCCGCCCACGCGCGGTGCATGTACGCCACTTCGACGTCTTCTCCGGCCACATAGCGGACGACTTGTTCGAGTTCGGTCTTTAATCGGGCCGGCAATACGGCGAGTCCCATCACTTCGATCAAGCCGATATTCTCGCGCTTGATGTGGTGGACGTCGGCGTGCGGATGGAAGATGCCGTCCGGATGCTCGTCGCTCGTCCGGTTATTGCGAAGGACGAGGTCTAATTCATAGCGTCCGTCGCGGCGGCGCGCGATTGGTGTCACCGTGTTGTGACGGGTCTCACCCGAATACGGGACGATGTCACCTTCGGCATACTCGCGCCAGTGACCGAGCAGTTGATTCGCCAACATGACGAGCTGCTCTTTCTGACGTGAGCGGAGCCGGACGACCGAGAGTGGCCAATAAAGCGTCTCGATTTCGACTTGATCGTAACGGTCCGAGCGATACGTCGAGACGACCTTGGCATCGTCCATCGCAAACCGGTAGCGGCCGGCCTGATAATGGTCGTGCGTCAAAATCGATCCACCGACGATCGGCAAGTCCGCGTTCGACCCGGCGAAGTAATGCGGGAACTGCGACACGAAATCGAGCAGACGCTCGAACGCGCCCCGGTCGATGACCATGTCGCGCACGTCGTTCGACAACAAAATCGAGTGCTCGTTGTAATACAAGTACGGCGAGTATTGGAACGACCATGCCTGTCCGCCGAGTGTGAGCGGGATGATGCGGTGATTGGCCCGGGCCGGATGTTTCAAGTGACCGCCGTAGCCTTCGTTCTCAATCGCGAGCAACCCTTTCGGATAGTTCGTCTCCGGCGTCGGTTGTAGGCGGGCCCGCGCGATTTCGCGCGGGTCCTTCTCCGGCTTCGACAAGTTGATCGTGATATCGAGCGTGCCGTAGCGCGTCGGTGACTTGTACGTGATGTTGTTGGCAATCCTTTTCGTCTGGATATAGTTCGACGCCTGACTCATCTTATAGAAGAAATCCGTCGCCGCCTCGACATTTGTCGCCCGAAGCGCGTTGAACGTGCGCGTCACCTCGGACGGTTTCGAGACGAACACGTCCATGACCTCGGCCATGAACCGGTCCTTCTCTTCGAGCAAGTCGTCGACGAGCCCGCGTTCGACCGCATACTCCGTCAACGTCTCGAGCAAGTTCGGAATCGAGTCGTGCGGGACGAACGTCGGTTTCGTGAAGTCGAGCTGATTGATTCGGGCGAGGATACGGTTCCGCGCATAGACGCGATCCTGTTCCGTAATCAGTTCCTCCAGAATCGCCGCCTCGACGAGCGCTTCAATCGTAGATTCGATCATCGTCTCACCCCTTCGACATGTTTATAGCCTTCCGGATGATGCTTGTGCCAGTTCCAGGCGTCGGCGAGAATGACATCGACCGTCGACCGTTCCGGCGCCCAGCCGAGCACTTGTTTCGCCTTGTCCGGTGACGCGATCAGCATCGCCGGATCACCGGCACGGCGCAAGCCCATCTGCACCGGGATGGCATGTCCCGTCACGCGACGGGCCGCCTCGATGATTTCGAGCACTGACAGTCCTGTCTCCGTTCCGAGATTGAACACGTCGCTCGCGCCGCCTTGTTTCAAATAATCGAGCGCGCGTACGTGGGCGTCGACGAGGTCTTGCACGTGAATGTAATCGCGGATACATGTCCCGTCCGGCGTCTGGTAATCGTCGCCGAACACGGTGATCGCGTCCCGTTTCCCGTTTGCCACTTCGAGCACGAGCGGGATCAGGTGCGTCTCCGGCATATGGTCCTCACCGATTTCACCGGTCGGGTCGGCACCGGCGACGTTGAAGTAACGGAGCGCGACGAAACGGATACCGAAGGCGCGGTCGCACCATTTCATCATCGTCTCCATCGCGAGCTTCGTCGCCCCGTACGTGTTCGTCGGGTTCGTCGCGGCCGTCTCGCGGATTGGCATCTCGTCTTGGTCGCCATATGTTGCGGCCGTCGAGGAGAAAACGATTCGCGTCACGCCGTGTTTGCGCATCGTCTCGAGTAACACTTGTGTCCCGAAGACGTTGTTGTCGTAATACTTCAAAGGCTCATCCATCGACTCACCGACGAGCGAGTTGGCGGCGAAATGGAGCACCTCGGTGATCGATTCGTTCGCGAACGTCCGATCCATGAAAGCACGGTCGCGGATATCCCCGTCATAGAAACGGACTTGTTTCGGCACCGACTCGATATGGCCGGTCTGAAGGTTGTCGATCACGATGACGTCTTCCCCGCGCGCGAGCAAGGCGCGGACTGCATGGGAGCCGATGTAACCGGCCCCTCCGACGACGAGTACACTCATTTCACTTCCTCCTCTACGAGTTCACGCGCGCCGTCCCCGACGGACGCGATATAAAATGTCGGCGCGTAGCCGATCTCTACTTCATACACGGTCGACACGGTCTGCATGACCGCCTCCGTCGCCGTCTTGTCGACGATGGCGATGGCGCAGCCGCCAAAGCCGGCACCGGTCATCCGGCTGCCGATGACACCGTCGCAACTTTGCGTCGCGGCGACGAGCGTGTCGAGTTCGTGGCCCGTCACTTCGTAGTCATCTTTCAGTGACGCGTGCGACTCGTTCATCAGTTGACCGAACGCGTCAAGCTGACCCGCCTCTAGCGCGGTGAAGGCGAGCTTCGTCCGCTCGTTCTCCGAGATGGCGTGACGTGCCCGCTTGCGGAGTGTCTCCGGGAGCTCGTCCGCCACCGTCTCGAACGTCTCGACCGACAGTTGGCCGAGCGAGGCGACGTCGAAATGCTGTTGCAGGAGGCCGAGTGCCGTATCGCACTCGGTGCGGCGCTCGTTATATTTCGAGTCGGCCAGTTCACGACGCTTGTTCGTGTTCATGATCAAAATGTCATAGCCGTCGAGCTTGATCGGTGCGTAGTCGTGATGGAGCGTGTCGCAGTCGAGCAGGATGGCGTGATCCGCTTTTCCCATCCCGATGGCGAACTGGTCCATGATGCCACTGTTGACGCCGATGAAGTCGTTCTCGACGCGCTGTCCGAGATGGACGAGGTCAATCCGTTCGAGACCGAGTCCGTACACCTCATTGATCATAAGCGCCGTCACGAGTTCGAGCGAGGCCGATGACGACAAGCCGGCGCCGTTCGGAATATTGCCGGCGAGAAGGAAATCGAATCCTCCGACCGCGTGCCCGTCCGCGCGCAGGAGCGCGACGACGCCTTTGACGTAGTTCGCCCAGTCGTGGTTCGCGTCATACGTTCCGTCCGTCACCGGGAACGAGACAATGCCGACGTCCTCGAAGTTGAGCGAATAGACACGGATTAATTCATCCTCACGCTTCCGGACGAGCCCGTACGTGCCGAACGTGATGGCACATGGGAAAACGTGGCCTCCATTGTAATCGGTGTGTTCGCCGATCAAGTTGATGCGGCCCGGTGCGAAGAAACTTCGCTCGGGGCTTGCCGAGAACACGGTCTCGAACTGTTCGTTCAGGTGTGCTGAATCAATTGAAAGCATACGACTCCATCCCTTTCTTTGCTCATGCCGGGCGGATGACCAGGCAATACGCGTCATAGTCCTGTTGTTGTGTGAGTGTGAGGCCTTGTTCCATCAAATAGCGTCCGCTCACGCGTCGGTCGTCGTAAACGTAGACACGCTCCGGGTCGAGCCCGGCGAGTTTGACGCGCAATCGGTTCTTGCCGTAATGACGGCGGTCGGCGTTGACGAGGACGACGTAATCCTCCCCGTCCGTATAACCCATCGCATGTACCCCGTCCGTCTTGAGCGAGGCGAGGCGATAGCTCGTGCCGTGCTGGACGAGCGGGCGGATCGACTTGTAGGTCTTGATCCATTGTGCTGACTCAGCAAGGTCGTCCTGGCTCCATTCGAGCAAGTTACCGCCGATGCCGAGCGTACCCTGCATCGCGCTGACGAACCTAAACCTGAGCGGGAGCGAGCGTCCGTTCAACCAGTTCGGCGCGTCCGTCACCCAGCAGCTCATCATCTTGGCGTTATAGGCGTACGAGAAACCTTCCTGAATCTCGAGCCGGTCGAGCGCATCGGTATTGTCGCTCGTCCAGACTTGTTCGACGCGTGTGAGCACACCGAGGTCGATCCGTCCCCCGCCGCCGGCACATGACTCGAAGGCGACGTCCGGATGTTTTGCCCGGAGCGTATCGAGAATGCGATAGACGGCTTCCGTGTGGCGGAGCCACAGCTCTTTCGCGTCGCGTAATTGCGGGCTGTCCGGCTCTGAGAAGGCGCGGTTCATGTCCCACTTGATATAGCGAATCGCATGCTTCGACAGCAGCTCGTCCAATAGACCGGTCACGTGCGCCTCGACTTCCGAGAGCGCCAAGTTCAACACGAACTGGTTGCGCGACGTCGTCGATGGGCGTCCGCCCGTCTGGTAAATCCAATCGGGATGCGCCCGGTACAAATCCGAATCCGGGTTAACCATCTCCGGTTCGACCCAGAGGCCGAACTGGAGGCCATTGTCCTCGACGTAACGGATGAGCGGCTCGAGCCCGTTCGGGAACTTCGTCGTGTTGACGTGCCAATCCCCGAGACCGGCCGCGTCCGAGTTCCGTTCGCCGAACCAGCCGTCGTCCACGACGAATAGCTCGCAGCCAATCGCGGCTGCCTCATCGACGAGCCGTTTCTGCCCGTCCTCGCTGACGTCGAAATACGTCGCCTCCCACGAGTTATACAAGACAGGGCGGAGCGTCTCGCGCGTCCGTTCCGGCATGATGACGTCGCGCTCGAAATCGTGCGCGTTCCGGCTCATGCCGCCAAAACCCTGTTGCGTGTAACCGATATAGCCAGTCGGTGTCGTGAACGATTCACCCGCTTCAAGTCTCTTCGCGAAGTCGAACGAGTTGAGCCCTCCCGTCACTTGCGTGAAACCGAACTGGTCGCGCTCGAAGTGGAGCGCCCAGTTACCGGAGTGACCGAGGAAGCCGTAAATGACCTCACCGTTTTCTTCCGTCGCCGACTGGTCGAGGGCGAACCACGGATTGCTTTGGTGGCTCGTCAAACCGCGGCGGCTCTCGATCGTCTTCTTGCCTGGGAGCAACTCGCCTTGCTGGAGCTGAAACTCGCTCGTCCACGCCCCTGAGAAATGACTGAGGCGAAGCTTGCGTTCCGTCAAGCCGAGGCTGAACGACTGAGCGCTCTCGAGCGTCACCGTCTCACCTGTCTGAATCGTCATCTTGCGTTCGATCATGTCATACGCCGCATATACCGTGAAGTGGAGCGTCACCGTCAACTGTTGAATCGAATCGACCAAGTCGATCTCGAGCGTGTCGCCATCGATGCGGGCATCCTGGAACGTGAAGGCGTGCAGCCGTTCACGCTCCGTATGGCTCTTCAACGTCGGTTCCGTATAGACGAGGTCACCGAACGAGGCGAATTCGTACGCGGCGACGCCTTCTGGTGTCTCGAATGACGAATGCAAAATGTGTGCGTCCGGCAACTCGGCATAATCCGACTCAAGGAGCCGGCCACCGAGGTATTGATGGACGAGTCGTCCGCGTGCATCGACATCGAACACGTAGGCGAGGTTCGTTCCTTCAATCACGAAGCGGTTTTCGAAGCGGTAAATCATGCCCCCACCTCCTGCTTCAAGATGACGACATCGAGCGGCTTGAGCTCGAGCGTGCCCGACACTGCATCCCCACCGAGTGTCTTCCAGTCGCCTAACACGTCGACCGTAGACGTCACGTCCGTCGAATGGTTCATGTAGAAGCGGATGACGTACCCATCGCCATGGCGGTCGACTTTCTCGACGTCGTCCGGGAGACGGTTCGCCTCGATGCCGGCGCGCGTGAGCGCCTCGTTGTAAATCACATCGAGCATCGCATCGTCGACCGATGAGCCGATATACGTCACGTCGCCCTTGTACGTGTGGCGTGTGACGGCGGCCGTCCCTCTATAGAACGCCTGCTCATACGTCGCGAGCACATCGGCACCCTTCGGCGTGATCAAATCGCACCAGATGTTCGCCTCGGACACATAGTCACCGAGTCTGACCTGGTTCGACTGGACCGCCTGCAAGCTCTCATACTCGTCAATCTCGATGCCGGCGTATTTCGCGAACTTGCCCGGGAGCGTATCAAAGTGACAGCGGTTGATCGGGTCTTTGACGCCCGTCCGGTACGTGAAGATGACGTGGCCCCCGTTCTCGATATAGTCGATGAGCGAGGCATCGAACGTGTCATTTCCGAGGAAATAGAGCGGCACGACGACGAGTTTGTACTTGTCGAGCGCATCCCCCGGGAAGACGATGTCCGTGTTGACACCTTGGCGGACGGCCGCCCCGTAGAAGCGGACGAACTCCTGTTTGAAGTTGAACGCGTCCGAGTGCGGTTGGTGCGTCCACGCCCACAGGTTCTCTTGGTCGAAGTAGACGGCGACGTCGGCCTTATATTCGGCCGCATTGATCATGTCGCCGTGCGTCGTCAGCTCTTTCATGACGCTCTGCACTTCATCAAATTTTCGTTTCGGCTTGCCATCGTGGTCGATGATGCCGTGGCAGAATTCCTCGGTCCCGAAATGGGCGGCCCGGAAACGGAAATAGACGATCGCTTCGGCGCCGCGAGCGACGGCCTGATGCGTCCACAGGCGGATATGGCCCGGTCGCGGCAAGTAGCCGATCCGGCTCCAGCCTTGCGCGCCGCTGAGCTGCTCCATCACCCAGAAGCCTTTGCCTTGTTTCGACGAGCGACACAAGTCATGGTCGTGTGCCGTCTTCTCGAATCGGTTCGGCTCCGGCAACCCGCCCCAGACCGGATAGTTGTCGAACGAGACGTAATCAAGGTCTTGGGCCATCTGTTGCTGGTTGATCGCCATGTCGCTATAGACGAGGTTATGCGTGATGAACGCGTCGTCATGGATGAGCGGACGGAGCGTGTCGACTTGGAGCTTGTTGAACGAACGGTACGCGTCCGAGCAGAAACGGTCGAAGTCGACGAGGAGCGACGGATTGTGCTCTTGGAACACGGTGCGAGGGACCGGAATCTGACTCCATGCCGAGTATGTATGGCTCCAGAAGACGGTCCCCCAGGCCGCGTTCAACGCGTCGAGCGTCTCATAGCGGTCTTGTAGCCAGGCTTGGAACGCGACTTGGTCGACGTCGCCGTACGAGCGGTCCGATTTCTCGTGGCCGTACTCGTTGTCGGTCTGCCAACCGATGACGGCCGGATGCTTCCCGTAACGTTCCGCCATCTTCCGCGTGATTCGTTCACAATACTCGCGGTATACCGGGCTGTTGACCGTATAGTGGCGGCGGGCGCCGAAACTGATGCGGACCCCGTCCGCCGTCACCGGCAAGATGTCCGGATACTTCTCGATCAACCAGGCCGGTGGCGTCGCCGTCGGCGTACCGAGGATGACGTCGAAGTCCTTGCCGAACGTGTCGACGACCTCGTCCCAAAACGAGAAGTCGAACTCGCCGTCGGCCGGCTCCATCATCGTCCACGCGAACTCCGCCATGCGGACAACGTTGACACCGAGCTCTTTCATCAAGCGGACGTCCTCATCCCATAGGGCGCGGTCCGTCTGTTCTGGGTAATAATCTACACCTACATACATTTGATTCACCTCAATCGATTATTTGACCGCTCCCGAAGTCATGCCTTTCTGTAAGAAGCGTTGGAAGAAGATATAGAACACCATCGTCGGCAAGCTGATCAACACGAGCGAGGCGTACAGTTTACCTGGGTCACCACCGAGCGCTTCCGTGAAGAACGTCGGGGCCATCGTCACCGTCTGATAGGCCGGGTCCGTCATGAACGTGAGGACCATCAAATACTCGTTCCACGAGTTGAGGAACGCATAAATCGTCGCCGTCGCAAGTGCCGGCTTGGCGAGCGGCATCATGATCTTATAGAAGATTTGGAACGTCGTAGCCCCGTCGATGTGGGCCGCTTCCATCAGCTCGTTCGGCAGCTCGTCGAAATAACTCTTGATGAGCATCAGACCGAACGGGAGGAAGAACGCCACCTCGGCACCGATCAAACCCCAGTAGCTGTTCAAGCCGTCAAGGTTGCGCAACGTGAAGAAGAGCGGCACGATGAGCGATGCGACCGGCAACATGAGCCCGGCCAAGACGAGGTTGAAGAGTAACCGTTTCCCCGCGAACTCGAGCTTCGAGAAGCCGAACGCCGCGAAGGCGAGAAACGAGATTGAGATGAGAATCATAAAGAACGCGACGATGAAACTGTTGAAGACGAACTGAGGGAAGTTCGGGTTCTGTAACGTCGCGATATAGTTACTGAAGCCGTTGACCCGTAAACTCTCTTTGAACATGACGAAGATCGGGAACAACCAAATGACCGCCATGAGCGACAAGCCGAGATTGGTGAGCCATCTTCCTTTTTTCGTTTGGATTTCCATGGGTATCCCTCCTCAGTCCATTTTCTTCTGTACGCGTGTCTGGAAGTACGTGATGCTGAGCGCGATGATGAGCAAGATGATGGCGACGGCACTGGCGTAGCCGACTTCTTGGTGCAACATCGATTTTCGGAACAGGTACGTCGAGATGACCTCGGTCGAGTTACCCGGTCCGCCTTGCGTCGAGATCCAGACGATATCGAACGTCTTCAGTCCCCCGATGACCCCGAGGATCGTCAGCGTGAACGTCGTCCCTTTCAAGTTTGGGAACACGACGCTCCAGAGCGTGCGCCAGAAGCCGGCGCCGTCGATGTTGGCCGCCTCGAACACTTCACGTTCGATGGCGAGCATCGCCATGTAGTACATGATCATCGACGAGCCCGTCCATTGGAAGATGTTGATCAAGATGATGGCGTACAAGGCGACGTCCTGGTCGCCGAGCCAGTTCTGTTCGAACGCACCGAGACCGACCATCCGGAGGAATTCGTTGATGTAGCCGAACTGGAAGTCGAAGATTTGCGAGAACGCGGCGCCCAATACGACCGGGCTCAACACGACCGGGAAGAAGAACACCGACTTGAAGAACGTGCGGCCAACGCCTTTCGTGTGGAGCAGATACGCCAAGACGAGCCCGAGCCCGGCTTGGATCGTCACGGTCAAGACGGTGAAGATGCCCGTGTTCTTGAGCGCGTTATAAAATTCCGGGTCGCTGAACATGCGGCCGAAGTTCTCGAAGCCGATGTACGTCTTCTCGAACGAGATGCCGTCCCATGAGAACAGCGAGTGATAGGCGTTATAGAAGATGCCGTAATAGATGAAGGCGATGACGAACAGGACGGTCGGGGCGACGAACGCCCAGCCGATCAAGTTCTTCTTCAGCTGCGCTTTCTTCTTCGTCGAATCCGGTCGTTGCGGCGGGACCGCCGACAGCTTCGGCTGTTCTTCCGGTAACTCGGTTGCGTGTTGCATAAGGTTCCCTCACTTTCCTATCAAAAAATCGAGCGCCAGTCAGGCTGGCCACTGGCGCTCGTTCGATTATTTACCTTGATCGGCGATGGCTTGGATGCGCGCGAGCGCTTCTTTCGCGTCTTGACCGCCGGCGATGTTTTGAAGTTCTTTGCCGAGCGTGTCGTATACTTTCGGGTCACGGATGCCGCGGCCCGCGACGGCGTTCTTCACCGTCTCGTTCAAGATTTTGTACGACTCGCGTTCTACGTCAGACGTGAACTTGTCTTCGTACGCCACTTCGATGTCCTTGACGGCTGGTGCCATCTCGAACTTCTCCATGTAGAGCGCTTGGCCTTCGCCTTGCGTCATGTAGGCGATGAAGGCGGCCGCTCCGTCTTGTTGTTTCGACTCCTTGTTGACGCCGAGCGCCATGTCGATCGAGGCGATGACCGGTTGTTCTGTGCCGCCCGCGAGGTTCGGGAGCGGGACGAAACCGATCTCGTCTTCGAAGTTGTTCCACTTGTCACGCTTCTCGACCGTCGTCATCGAGTGGGCTTCCCATGAGCCGATGACCCACATCGCCGCTTTCTTGTCGAAGAAGTTGTTCATGCCGTCCATGTATGTCGCGAGACCGAGTGCACCTTCTTGGAACACGTTGTCTTCGAACAGTTGCTGCCACAATTCTGCCGTCTCGACCATCTCTTTGTCCGTCCACTTCGCCTCACCCTCGAGTACTTTTTGGATGTACCCTGGTGCGACCTGGTGGCTCAAGACGTTGAAGACGTCGGTGCCGACCCAGGCGTCTTTCGCGCCGAGCTGCATCGGGATGACCTTGTCGCCCGAGGCGTTGATTTTGTCGATTGCCGCGATCGTCTCGTCATACGTCTTCGGCGGCGTCACGCCGTATTTGTCGAGCATCGTCTTGTTGTACATGAGATACGCCTGGCCCGTGAATCCGACCGGTACCGCCATCTGTTCGCCGTCGACTGTCGTCTGTTCGACGCCGAGCTCGATCAACTTCTCTTTCCAGCCCGCGCCGGCCGCTTTGTCCATATAGTCTTTCGCCGGGACGAGGCGGTCCTTGTATTGCGGGATCATCGGTTCCTTGAGGCCGATGACATCTGGGCCATCTCCACCGAGCATGGCGACTTGGAGCTGCTGTTCATAGTCCTCGAGACGTTTGAACTTGACGACGTAGTCGTCTTGCGACTCGTTGAACGCCTTGGCCATGGCTTCCCCGACTTCTGGTTGTGGCGCCCAGCCCCACCAATTGATGACCGGCTTGCCGTCTTCCGTCGTCGCGGCCGCCTCTTCCTTGCCGCCGCAAGCAGCGAGCAGTGATGACAAGACGAGTACCGATGATGCGAGTGCGATTGTCGTTTTCTTCATGTTCATTCTCCTTTAGATGTTATGCGACCAGCTTGAGGCAAAGCTCCCGAATCAAGTGGTCTGGCATCGGTTGATCCCCGAGCCGGGTGAGCGTGTACGCGATCAGTTCCAAATCAAACTGCCAATGGTCGTCTATGTACGATCCGACGACGTATAGGTCGGCCCCGAACGGCAGCGCGTCCTGTTGCTTCAACCGCCATAGAAGCATCTCGAACAGTCCGTCGAAGTCGTTCGTGCGGGCCTCGTTCAAGTCCGAGACGCGGAACAGGCGAATGTCACGGGCCTCCTCATCGTAGAGCCGGAAGATGCCGTCCCGCCGTGAGCGGGTAACGACGACACCGTCCGCTTTTGAGAACGCTTCCAATTCATGAAACGTTGAACCGTCCCGCGTGAACAGCCGGGTCGCCCCGTAGCGACCGAATATATCGTGAAACTTGTCTTTCAGCAATGGTGTCTCTATGTCCATGTCTACCCCTCCACTTTCCCGTTTGAGAGTGTCACCCCTTACTTAGTAAATTAAATTTATTATCTAACTACAAACAGACTATAGCATATCCTTTTTAGGCTTGTAAACGGTTTCATATAAATTATTTTTCGACACAAAAAAATCGCCCTCGTTGTGAGAGCGATTGAATCATTGGATCTCGCCGAACAGTTGGTTCGTGATCAAGGCGGCCGCACCGAGCGCGCCATGGTTGGCGTTCCATGGGACGACGCGGATGTCCGTCTGACGCGCGTCCATCGTCAGCGCCGTCTGGGCGACCCGCTCCTGAATGTTCGCGACGACGTTCGGCGCGTAGTTGAACAGCGGCCCCCCGAGCAGGATCCGGTTCGGATTGAGCAAGTGAATCATGTTGAGTGTCGCGATGCCGATATACTCCCCGGCCCGCTCATACAGCTGCTGGATGTCGGCGTTCGTGCCGACGGCGTCACGCAGGTCGTTCAGATTGAGCTCGTGATTGAGCTGCCGGGCCTCATTCAAGATGGCCCGTTCCCCCGCGACGGCCTCTAAGCAGCCACGGTTGCCGCACGAGCAGATCGGCCCGTCGAGCATGATCCGCATATGGCCGATCTCGCCAGCGATATGGTGCTCCCCGTCAATCAGTTCACCGCCATGGACGTAGGCTCCCCCGATCCCGTAACCGGCGTAGACGTAGAAGAACTCGTCGATGCCGATCGCCTCGCCGAAATAGAGCTCGCCCAAGGCGAGCGTCCGCACGTCGTTCTCGACGAAGACGTTCTGGTTCAAGCGTTGTTCGAGCTCTTGTTTGAGCGGGATGTCATGCAAGTGGAAACGCGGCGCGAACAAGACGATCCCATTCCCCGCCTCGACCATCCCGTGGACGGACACACCGAGCCCGATGACGTCGCCTTGGGCTTTGCCAGCCAGTTCTATGTACAGCGTCACGATGGCCTCGATGAACTCCTCGTTCGTATCGAACCGCTCGTCATGCCACGCCTCGCCTAACATCTCCCCATGGATGTTCGTGACGACTCCGTGCAGCCGCCGTTGCGTCGCGTCGATTCCGATGACGAAGCGGTCACTGGCCGCAAGTTCGAGCATGATCGGGCGTCGTCCCCCGCTCGAGACGCCGAGCTCACGCTCGTTGATCAGCCCTTCTTCTTTCAGTTCATTGACGATGTTCGAGATTGTCGGCTTCGTCAAACTCGTCGCCTTGGCGAGCTCGACCCGGGACACCGGCTGATGGAGCCGGATGAGCCGGAGGATGAGCGAGCGGTTATACGTCCGCATCCATTTCGAGTTCCGTGGTGTCGTCTTCCCCATAACTGTTCCACCCATTTCTTTGCTTTTTTCTTAGTATAGCATGTCGGGGAAACCGGTCATGGGTTGGCTGAAAAAATATGAAAAATCAATTCTTTAGCGGCTGCGCTGAAAATGAAATATAGGATAGTTAGTCGAACTCATCCTGATGATTCATTACATCCTTCGACACTTAAAAATCCATGTATCACAACAGAATAACTAATTAACTTTAACATAAATGGTTTTTATTGTGATATATTAGTAAGGATTTTTAAATTAGGAGGAAAAAAATTGACTAGAAGAATTCATGAATTAGATTCTTTAAGAGGAATCGCGGCATTAATTGTGGTTTTAGCTCATATAATTAACATAATACCACCACTCCCTAATTTCTTACTTTATTCACCTTTAAGAATCATATGGGCGGGTCACGAATCTGTAATTTTGTTTTTTATTTTAAGTGGATTTGTATTATCTCTTCCTTTTATAAAAGGAAAGAATATAAATTACAAAACTTTCTTAATAAAAAGATTTTTCCGTATCTATATACCTTATATTTGCGCTATAATAATTACTTTGATTTTAATAAATATCACTTATAAAGAGCCAATTGAAGATATTAGATGGTTAAATAATTTTTGGACATTATCTCGAGACACTTTCTCAATATTTAATCATTTTTTGTTAGTGACCAATTTTAATTCTGATCAATTAAACCCGGTCATTTGGTCATTAATTCATGAAATGAGAATCTCTTTAATATTTCCAATTATTATGTACATTATATTAAAAATTGATTGGAAAAAATCTTTACTTCTTTCTTTCTTTCTTTCTTTTATAGGATGGGCACTAAATACTTACGAAATTAGCTTATCTTCTGGATACCTTAATTCTTACGCTCATTCAATTCATTACACCGCCATGTTTATTATTGGAGCATTACTAGCTATTCATTTAAATAAATTAACTACAGTATTCAAAAATATATCATTTAATATTCGATTAATGATTTTAACTATTGGATTCATGTCATACACTCTTCAAATCGGTTTAGGATATTTTTTGAACAACAATAGTTCTTTGTTCGTTCGAGAGTGGTTTGTTGCCTTCGGGGCATGTATATTTATTATTTTTGCTCTCACTTCATCTGGTACATCAAAAATTCTGTCTTTAAAACCAATCGAGTTTTTAGGCAATATATCCTATAGTTTATATCTCTATCATTTACCAGTTATGTTGGCGAGTTTTTATTACTTTAATGAAACATTATCATTTATTACAATATTATTAATTAGTTTAATTTTCAGTTTAATTATATCCACTATTTCTTATAAGTTTATTGAAGTAAATTCAATTAAAATGGGTAAATATTTTTCAACTAGTCGACAGATTTCAGAAAATGAAAATTCAAAAATGATATCTTAAATATAGTTAAACGTAAAAATAATGATATCTTCAAGATGTATATTTTAAATATTTATAAAATAATTCAATTTGAAATACCCCCATAAAAATTCGAACTTTCATGTCCGGATTTTTATGGGGGTATTTCTATAGATTCCTATATGTTTTTTCAGAAAAATTGAATTCCACTCACTATGTAATGAGAAGGATTTGAGACATTACGGAGAGCGTTTCAAGGGTAGTGATTAGAAAACCTTTAAATGAACACTATTTTGTCGTTGTAATAAGAAATTTTTGGGTCCTCCTTTACAACTACAATCTCTTCTGTAACTCTCATACGATTAATGATTTTCGATATTCTAGCTATTTTCCAAGATGTTATTCAAATTGACTTCGGGACGCAACAGAAAATTTTATTGTTCCCAACGACCATCTTTAACAAACTTCAGTTGCAACGATACTATCTCTAAAACCATGAACATGGTACTCGTGTTCGTAAGTCGACAATTTTTTGTCATATGCGAAATCACCAAATAGTTTATTGATGGTCACGTTACGGTCTACCAGCTGACGAATGACACCGTTGAACAAACTTAATTCTCTGACCTTATTACCGTGTACAGAACCAATCACAGAGACGAGCTCTGACGTACAGACGTACTCCTTGTTTTGAGGATGGAAAGTGCCACTATCTTCGTGGAGAATAACCTGAACCAAAAACTCGGAGAGGTTGTCGATGTGAATCATACTACGTTGATTTTGATAGTTCGGGAAGAACGGGATTTTCTTCGACAGACCAGCCAGCTTGATATAGTTTCCTTTCGACCCCTTCCCATAAATCATCGGCGGACGGATATTCGCGACGAGGAAATCTCGATCCGCTAGCACTTCAAGTTTCTTCTCGGCTTGAAGCTTACTGTTTCCGTAGAAATTCGTCGGCTTCGGTACTGTATCTCGAGTAATCATTTGAGCATTCGAAGCATCCCCGTACACGATCATGCTGCTGAGGAAGATGAACTGTTTCACACCTTCAAGCTTCGCCTTCTCAGCAACCTCGGCCGTCAAATCTGTGTTCACTTTATAGTATAAGTCCTCCATGCTCTTGTCCGTCGAGACGTGAGCAATTCCCGCAGCATGTAAAATCGCATCATATCCATCGAACGTGATGTTCTTCCATTCTCCGTTTCGCATACCCACTGTATCGACTTGAACAGAGTTCGTATGATGTGCCTCCACCCATTGTTTGAATGCATTACCGACGTAGCTATTCGCTCCCGTGATTAATACTTTTTTCATGTATAGCCCTCCTCCATAAAAAATTAACTATGTATTTCCTATGATTTATAACTAATTTACTCACCTTGAACGGGGAATAATCGTTGTTCTTTACCTTTTTCGGTGTTGATATCCCTTGCCTCTAAGGCTCCTCTCTTTATCATTGCGTCTTCGAGGAGATAATCTCCTCTATTTCGATCGCACAAGGCCATTGGTGTATCGGGAAGAACAACGATTATACTCGGTCTTACCTAGGAATTACACCGAGCGCTCAGGAAAGAGCAACTTGATGAACACGATTGACGAACAGATTCGGGAGTGGGAGCCGATGATCCATTATGTCGTTCGCCACCTATCCATCCACCCTAATGAACAGGAGGACTGTGCCCAAATCGCCCGGATCGCATTATGGGAAGCCTTGAACCGCGGCTGTACCTTATCGAAGACGTACTGCTTCCAACGCATCCGGGGAGCCATACTCAACCACCAACAAAAGAACGCGCGTCATTTGAAGCATGAAGTCGCAGCTGAACGAATCCCAGAAACATGCATCGAGTCAGAACGTCGATTCCACGACTGGCTCGATGAGCAAAAGAAGTTGCTATCGCCTCGCCACTTCGAGCTCCTTTGCCACCTCATCGACGGGACCGAATCGACACTGCCTTATTCTCCAAGCCGGCTTCGGGCCTATAAGGCAGATGTCCAACGAGAACTTCGAGAGGCCATCCAAATGAAGGAGTGATCAACATGGAAACCATTTTGTTGCAAGACGCGATCGAACTGTATATGCAAGACCTGATTGTTCGTCGAGAATTGCCAAAGACGACTATTAAAACGTATCGAAACACGTTGCGCCGATTTGAGAATTTTGTTACCGAACGCCACGTCTTCTTTTTGCAGGACGTGACCTACCTCGAGCATGCGTTACCTTACAAACTGTCGCTCCAAGAGAAAAGTCTATCGAATTGTACGGTGCGCGCCTATATTATGTCAGTACGTTCCCTCTTCACGTTTGCCGTGCAACAAAAATGGGTCATGGATAATCCGTTCGCACAAATCATCACGAAAGACGGAGTGCAAAAGAAACCGAACGTCATCACCCGACAGCAGTTAAATCTAGTATTGTATCAGGCTAAAAATGCGACGTTATATGCCATCTATTTAGCCGGGGGTGACGCTGGTCTGCGGATTAGCGAAATCCTCGATTTAGAAATTTCTCACCTCGACTTTGAGAACAACGTCTTGTACGTCAACAAAGGCAAAGGTGAGAAGCAACGCATCATTCCGATGAGACCGCGTCTAGCAAAAGAGCTCAAAGACTATATCGAAAGAGACCGGCCTAAGTTCCCGAATTCACCTTACGTGTTTCTCATGAAGAGTGGCCGACAAGTACGTGCCAACTATGTCAACGAGGATTTAAAAAGCATTTCGGAGAAGTACCTCGACGTACATTTGACGACTCATATGTTGCGTCATAGTTTTGCCACCTCATGTTACCGGAACGGAGCCAGCCTAATGGTGATCCGTCAATTGCTCGGTCATAAGCATATCCAGACGACTGAGCGCTATTTGCATGTGACGGACAAAGAAGTCCGAAATGTGGTTGACGGTCTAGATGATTGATTAGATCTTAGTAATTCAAACTAAAACAATGTATAAGACAACGAGGTAGCACAAGTGTATTTACCTTGCACTACCTCGTTGTCATAGTTGTACTTGATAGCTCTCGATTATAAATTACTTCTTGTCATAATAAGACACATACCAATCAGCAAATTGTTGTAAACCATCTTGGATTGTCGTTTTAGGTTTAAATCCTACAGCTTGTTGAAGTGCACTTGTTGAAGCGTAAGTAGCAGGGACATCGCCTGGCTTAATCGGTTCATATTCTTTAATAAACTCAACAGGACGGTCAAGAGCATTCCCTAATGCGATTTCAAGCGAAGCAATAAACGTCATCAACTTTTCAGGATTATTGTTTCCGATGTTGAATACTTCGTGCTGAACTGCTCCAGATGGAGGAGTTTGAAGTAAAAGCTTGATTCCCTCTACGATGTCATCGATATAAGTGAAATCGCGATACAAGTCATTCTCGAAATCACCGTTATTAAAAATTTTTATCACCTGATTGTTGAAGTACCGATCCGCAAAGCCAAAGTAAGCCATGTCTGGACGTCCTAGTGGACCGTAGACGGTGAAGAAACGTAAGCCGGTTGCCGGAATTTTGTAGAGGTGGCTATACGTGTGAGCCATTAGCTCGTTAGACTTTTTAGTGGCAGCGTATAGAGATACTGGGTGGTCCACGAAATCAGTCTCTTCGAACGGCACTTTCTTATTTGAACCATAAACCGAACTCGAAGAAGCATAGACTAAGTGCTCCACCGGATACTGACGACATGCTTCTAATACGTTATAAAAGCCAATGACATTACTCTGCATATACGCGTCCGGATTTTCAATCGAATAACGTACTCCAGCTTGAGCCGCTAAGTTCGCCACAAAAGCGGGACGATACTCCTCAAACAATTCAAGGATGAAGTCTTTATCCGAGATATCACCTTTAATGAATGTGAACTTCGAATAAGGTTTCAGTTGGTTCAATCGTTCATGCTTCAAATCGACATCGTAGTAGTCATTGAGGTTGTCTAATCCAAGGACAGTACAGCCATTATCAAGTAAGTGCTTGGATAAAAAATACCCAACGAATCCAGCTGCCCCAGTCACTAAATACGTTTTTGTTGTATCAAGAGTTGTGGAGTCCAACGTTTTTCAACTCCTTATTATTATCGCGAAGGACGGGACGTCTACCTACTGAATGGTACTCAACATCTGTCGACTCCATCTCTTCAATAGCATAAATGTTTCGACCATCGTACACTAAAGGTGTTCTCATCAAAGCTTTATAAACAGTAGGTTCAATTGCTTTTACTTCTCCCCATTCAGTGAAGATGAAGCAGACATTAGCATTTTCTAAAGCTTCTTCAACGCTATTTACATACGTGATGCTGCCTCTATCATGCTTACCCTCAGGATGAACTTGAGCAAAGTTATCTGCTCCAACAGGATCGAAGGCAAAAACCTGAGCCCCTTGCTCTAAGAGTAACGGTACATTCTCTAAAGAAGCCGCTTCACGCAAGTCATCTGTACCGGGCTTGAATGTTAATCCTAACACTGCAACCTTAAGACCATTAAAAGTGATTAGACGCTTGCTAGCTTTTTTGTAAAGTAAGGTTTTCTGGTCTGTATTCACATCAATTGCAGCTTTCACGGTTTTAAGTTCATAGTTATTCTGTTTGGCAATGTATTCAAGCGCCTTCGTATCTTTAGGGAAACAAGACCCTCCATACCCAATACCTGCATTCAAGAACTTACTACCAATCCGATCATCGAAGCTCATGCCTTTAGCTACGTCTTGAACGTCAGCTCCAACTAATTCGCATAAGTTCGCGATATCGTTCATATACGAGATTTTTAGTGCTAAGAAATCGTTTGATGCATATTTAATCATTTCAGCGGAACGACGATTTACTGAAACAATCGGCAAGTTAAATGGTTCATAAATTTTTAATAATAGATTTTTAGCCCATTCACTCTCGGTGCCGATAACGATTCGATCAGCGTATAATGTGTCATGAACTGCTGAACCTTGTGCTAAAAACTCAGGGTTCGAAGCAACCTCGATTTTAACATCATGAACAAGGAAATCTTGGATAAACTGTTCAACCTTGTCATTTGTACCCACTGGAACTGTTGATTTAACAACAACGAGACAATCTTTTTCAACGGTTTCAGCAATTTGGCGTGCAACAGTCGCAATATGAGAAAGATCTGCAGACCCATCTGGTTGTTCGGGCGTACCAACACCGATAAAAATTGCATCAGCTTTTTTATAAGCTGTTTTATAGTCTGTTGTGTAATCAAGCATTCCGTTAGCATGATTTTTTTGCATTAGTTCTTCAAGTCCTTCTTCATAAATCGGAGAAAATCCAGATTTCATCAATGCTACTTTTTCTTCATCAATATCAACACAAGTTACATGGTAACCCATTTCCGAAAAACAAACACCTGCTACAAGACCTACGTAGCCCGTTCCAGCCACAGCAATATTCATCATTTTAAAAACCTCTTCCTCTAATTATTAATTTTATTTTTTAAACACTCGTTTTAACGTGTAAATAACATACTTTAATTCACTAAAGTAAAATAACAACCCTGTAAAAGAGGTAAATATAGATGAAATTAATCCTGTTAATATTGCGTATAAAATCCAATCACCATAATCGTTAACCTCATAGTCAAAAATATTAATAGTAAGAATTGTTATTAATCCGGTCAAAAAGTAAAGAAATAAGTTTTTATAGAACTGGACTGGACTACTAATTAAAATGAATTTTGAAGAATAATGAACATACTGCAAAGTCCTAAACAACATAGCAATAAGTGTTCCAACAGCTACACCAACAATCCCATAATAGTTTACTAAAATTACTGATATCGAAACATTAATAATCGCTTCTAAAAGAGCGCCTCTCTTCGTCTCTTTATAATGTCCTGCAGCTAAAGTAACTGAGTTATAGGGTAACCGGATACAATAGAATAAACCCGCAAAAATTAAAGTATACGCAAATAATGGTCTATAGTAATTTACGTCATCTACTCCTTCCGTATATAGATTAACAAACGGCAGGATAAGTATAAATAAGCTAGTGAACAGTATTGTGGTGATTGTGAAAGTTATAAACTCATATACTTTAAAATTTTTCCTTAATGCTTCAATTTCTCGTTTAGCAATCATATTTCCAAACGAAGCTTCTACTCCAGAGGCAAAAGTGATTGTGATAGACTGTACACTAGAAATAATTAAAAAATAAATAGAGTACACGGAGACTTCTTTAATATCAGTAAAAATCGTTAGTATCGCTACATCTGTATTATTATGAATCAAAAAAGCTAAATGATGGCCTATACCATCCCATTTCTGAGTGATTTTTTGTGGAGAGACCTCTTTAAAGTTAGACAATTCATAGCTTTTCTTTACGTAATAATATAAAACAAGCGGACGTATCACATGACCAATCGAAGATATTAAAAGTACCAAATGTATTGTGAAATCTAATTTTATTAGTATTATGGTCATAAGTGTATTAATAATAAGAGTTACAATTTGTAAAAAAGAGATAACATATTGGCGCTGATCCGCATAAAGTAAAATTTGATATGTAATACCAAAATAATACTGAAAAAAAACACTTATTCCTATTATCAGAAGTAAACTTATTGTGTAAATTACTTCAAATTCATCTGAAACAAGTCTTGGATAGATCAATCCCAAGGCTAATATGTAAACTAAAAAAATGTAAGCAATTTTTCTGAAAAAGATTTCTGATTCTTTGAGTATGGAAGTGACTTCTCTCATTTCTCTTTGTGCCAGTGGTTTATAAAGAGCCGCTCTTACAACTCCACCTACTCCGGCCTCCAATAACACAATATAACCCATAAACTGAGTAATCGAGACTATTAATCCGTTTGTACTAGACCCATAATTATTTATTATTAGTTGGGGAACTATAAGTCCTGCAACAATAGCTACAAGCCGAAGCGATAATGTAACTCCTACATTAATTATTGCTTTTTTACTGCGCATTACTATTCTTCCCCTCCAAAATTTAACATGCCTAAACTGAAAGTTTATTTTTATATCATTTGAATTTCCGACCTGATTCCATAATACTTTCTAGCAAAAACAATGCAGTCAAATTACTTCTGTATAATAAAAAACGTAGAATTTCTTTTGAGTTCAGATTTCTTAGTTTTACATATTTGATAGCTTGAATATAAAAATCTTCTTTTTTAATTGCTTCTAAAGCTTGTTTTTTTTCATAAAATTTATGATTCGAAAGATACACAACGTGTAGATTTTTGAGCAATATTTTCAGATAAAAAGTATATAATTCTCTTTTATTTTCTTCCGAATCACAGTGGTGAACTGTCATATATTTTAAAAGTGACTTTCTTACAGTAGTAATGTCATTTAATATGTTAATGTTCAAAGTATTACTTACACTCGATGTATTGTATCTGTAAAAATACAGGGTTTGATTTACATAACAAATGGTATTTGCATTAGAAATCAAAGATAACGATTGTAGTAAATCTTCACCGTTTCGAATCCTAATATTATTGTAGTATTTAAAGAAATCTTTATTAACAATATTTCTTCTAAATGCTTTGCAAACCAGGTTATTTAAATCAAAGCTATTTGACATCACCTTGAACAATTCTTCTTTATTACTTACATCAAATAAAGTATGATTTTCAAAAGTAGATGGAGAAGTAAATAATACCTCTCCATTATCTGAAACTTTTGTATATCGAAAAATCACAAGATCACTATCATATGTCTTTATAGTTTCATGTACTCTTAATAGTAAATTGCTATGCCAGTAGTCATCCGAGTCTAAAAAAATACAGTACTCTCCTTTTGCTTCGCTTAAAGCTCTTTGGCGAGCAAAAAATTGCCCCTTATTTTTTTGAGTGATAGTTTTAATTTTCAAATCATCAGTATACCTTTTACAGATATTCAAGCTATTGTCTGTTGATCCATCATCAACTAATATTATTTCAAAGTTTTTATAAGATTGATTCAACACCGATTCTATGCAATGCTCAAGATATTTCCCCGCATTATATACTGGTATTAAGACACTAAATTTCACTATGTTTTTTTTCCTCTCCATCAAATTTGTTAAGTAAATATTCTTTTTTATCTTGTGAATTTAGTTGTTTAGTCACATCAACTTTACTTTTATATTTTGAATAATATTCGTCAATTGAGCTAAGTACTCTAGCTGGAACACCAGCCGCTATAGAGTTTGATGGAATATTTTTTGTTACTATAGATCCAGCACCTATTACAACATTATGTCCAATGTTTACATTAGGCATAATGATTGAATTTATACCTACATGGACATTATTTCCAATTTTAATTTTTCCAAAAAGATCTGCATCTGTTAACATTCCGTTGTTTCTAAGCACCCACATACCTCCATCATGAGTTACAAAGGTTACTCCAGAAGTAATTCGAACGTCGTTCCCAAGCTCTATAAGATATGGTTCACTCCCAAAATTCACATTTTGATGCACTTGAAAATTCGATCCGATTTTCGTATCCTTTAATATTTTATTTTTTATTAAACTACCTCTTTTTACAGGTGAAGCAAATTTTAATATTAAACTCAAGTAAACCCTTTTTAATATATTCATGCAATAGTTATCCTCCTTGTAATTTCTTATTACAGTCACGTCTTATAGATTCATTAGTTTTATAATTCACAGCTATAACACCTAATGTTAAGAGAATAAATGTAAGTTTTCTATAATAAGAAACTGTTCCAAAATCAGCCATCAAAGTCATTAATAGTATAGTAATTGTTACAGCCAAATGAGGATTTTTCATCTGCAAAAGTGGTATAGCTTTTACAAATACGTAAATATAAACAGAGTAAAATAATAAAAAACCAATTGCTCCGTAGTTGACTAACAACTCTACATAATTGTTATGTAAATATGAGTTATAACTTGAGACTAAGGATAACAAATGTTGAGAACTATTTGCACCATATCCTATAAACGGCTTTTCAAAAAACAAATCCAATCCATATTGAATCATAAAAATCCTAATATTGGTTGAGGAGTCTACATAAGAACTATCTCCAAAAATATTAAACAAATTCTGAAATCTAGAAGTTATATTACTGAAAATTGACATATTAATTATCACATACATAATTAAAAGGGAAAATACGCCAAATATTGTACCTTTGAAAAACTCTTTCATTCCATCTTTTAATATCAAAAATAAAGCAATTCCTAGTAAACATATAAGTATACCTGTCCTGCTCCCGCTTGAAACTGTTACAAGAAAAGGCACTATAGAAAGTACAGCAATTATAATGTTCTTCTTCGTAATTCCTAAATACACATTTAGAACTGTAGTATACGCCGCATACATACCTAAAATGTTGGCCTGATTCACTTCACTACCTAAACGTTGACCACTGAATATAGAGTTTAAAAAGTTTATAGGATTATATAGGAATATAGTATATACGCACATTATCATACCCGAAATATATAGAGAGATTAATAGCTTTTCAAGACCTTTTTGTACGTTAATGAACCCTTGAAAAGTTAAAAAACTCAATAGCATAAGAGTTGAGAGAGTATTACTTATAATTATTCCATTAGCTTGTATAGGCGTCCATAGTATAGATATATAAGAATATAAAACGAATGAAATTAACGCAATAAAATATTTATCTAAATGTATAGTTAAAGATTGAATGATTTTCAAAACCGAATAACCTAATATAACTAAGAAAAGAGCGTTAGATATAGTATTGTATTCAGCTCTAAAAGAGAATACATAAATCGAAGAAACATATACAGTAAACAAAAAATAAAAATTCCGTTGTAAATTACTTTGCTTTTTAGACACCACTTCTTCAACTCTAATATCTTTCATATCTCCCCACCTTGTCCACAGAAGTCACTTTAAAAAACTAATTCTTTAAATTTGTCAGCAGATTTTTTTATACTATATCCTTTTTCTTCAACGTAAATTTTACTATTACTTCTACTCTCGTCTCCTGCCAGTGAGATAGAGACTTCAGCCCACTTTTTAGGATGCGAACTTAGAGAAAGAGATTTAATGTGTGGAGTAATTTGAACCTCTTTAGTAATTTGATCAGAAATGACACAAGGCAAACCTGTAGCTTGAGATTCAATTACAGTATTAGGCATTCCCTCATAAAAAGAAGGAAATATGAATAAATCCATAGCCATCATTAAATCAGGAACATCTTTTCTCACTCCAAGAAACCTGACTTTCTTTTCTAAGCCATGTTTAATTACTGTATCTTTAATCTTAGTTTCTAATTCTCCTATACCTACTAAAATCAATATGCTATCCTCATTTTTTTTCAAAATTTCATCAAATATTTTGATTAAGAATAAATGATTTTTTTGAGTTACGAATCTACCAACATGACCAATTAAAAGGGTACTGTCGTTTATATTTAACTCTTTACGCATAAGAATTCTTGTGTTTAAATTAAAATCAAAAATATCTAACGGAATTCCATTTTTTACAATATGAACCTTATTTTTCTTCACCATTCTTTTTCCGAACATAAATTCCGCAGCTTCAGTAGAAGGTGCTATTCTTAATGTAGGAACGAACATTGGAAGGAACTTAAAAACCTTATGCAAAATTTGATTGATTGATCCGCCACCAGTTTTTGAGTTACTAGAACGATAAATTAAATGTTTTGCCCCACCCATCTTTGCCACTATTAAATCTAAAGCGGATAATGAGTGTTGTGAAACCCTCATGACATAGTGATATTCTTCTTGTTTAACTACACGCTTCAAACGGTTTAAGGACTTAAAAACACCTTTTGACTTAGGAAAAGATCTAAATATCTTCCCTCCCATCTCAACTATTTCATCTTCATAAAGTCCTTTATGTGGAGAAGATACGTAAAAGTCAAACTGGATTTGAGTACGATCGAAACTTCTATATAGTTTCATTAAAAAAGTTTCCGCCCCACCAGCATCCATACTTCCCACAATACATAAAATCCTTTTTGGGTTATTAGTCATTTAAATGAACTGTCCTCTCAAAAGCATGACCCTCTAGTCACGCTCTAATATTTTTTGGGAAGCCTTAATAATAAAAGCTTTATATTTATTTTTCTTTGAAACTTGATATTCTGTCCATTTATTTAAGTATTTTAAAATTTCACTAGAATTGTAAAAGTCATTGAGTACCTTTAATTGTGCAATGTGCAAATTATGATAAAAGGAACTGGCTACATGTGAATCTAAATCGTACATACTCCAATACCCATTATCAAATTTATGAATATTTCTTTCCAAAGTTAACATCGATTTTTTTAAAATTTTTAAATAAGATTCTTCTTTCGTGACTAACCAATAATCATGTAATCCAAAGATAGAAAATATCCATCCATTTAGAACAGGTTGTTTATGGGTATATTCCATAAAAAAAACATCATTAAGATCATCACTATATAGTGTTGTTCCACCATTTTTTATAGATAGTAACATAAAATCTAAAGCTTTTTTTGCTTTTATCAAATACTCTTCTTCTCCAAATTCAACATAGGCTCTTACTAACAAAGATACACCTTCGCCTTGAGCCATAGATGAGTAAGGGTGTTTTGGATAGACATAGAAGAAATTATTCCATGAACCATCTTCTTGTTGATTCATAATTGCCCATTTCACCATTGTTTGAAAAGAAAGTAAATACTTTCTTTCTTGTGTTAAAAGATATAAATCGTATGCACCTAAACCGTGTTGAAACACAGAAATCGGAAATATGATTTCGCTATTATCTTCTAGTTTTATAGTCGGTACTTTCGAAACCAATTCCTTATCTAACACTAATACTTTTTGAGTCAAATCATTATAGTAACCTCTTACTTCATTTTTTGAATATATTAATCCTCGGTTCTGTTGAACATGAAAAATACTCTTTCCAATAAACATCTTGTACCATCTTTTTAAATTATAGATATTAATATTTTTCATTTGATGTAAACCTCATTAGTGTATGTTTTCCACAAATTTTTCTAACACATGTTCTTTTGTATATTTTTGGGCTATTTCCCTACAATTTAATCTCATTTTCATTACTTCTTGGGGGTTTTTCTCGATTTCTATTAATTTACAAACAAGATCTTCTTTTTGTTTGAAGTTGTAACCTAATCCTGTAACGCCTTCTTCAATTACATCTGAAAAACTATCCCACCTCGATGATAGGACTGGCACACCAGCAAAATAACTATCAATAATCGTCCCAGGAATGCCTTCCGTTTTATAGCGTGTAGGAAAAACTAGCATAAAATAGTTTTTAATAACCTCAACTGACTCTGTTGGTTTTTTAGTGCCACAATACCTGATATACTTTGGCGCCCCTTTTATTATTTCAAAAAATCTATCTCTATAAGAAGAATCTATATAACCAAATATGTCTAAACAAAATGCTTCGTAGCCTAATGTTCTATTCACTTCCATTACTGAAGCAATAGCATCTTCAAGGCCTTTTTCTTTTACTACTCTTGAAAATGTACACAACTGATACGGCGTAGCAAGATTGTAGTTTATCTCTTCAATAGGTACTCTTTCTAAAACTTTATAATTGTACATAACATGAACATTATTTAGTCCTAGTTCATTTAAATCTTTTTTCATTTTTGTTGTCTCAACATAAATACCAACAAATTCATCAAGCATTTTTATCAAAATTTTTTTATTAGATAATAGCTCTCCAATCCATCCTCCAATTACTATATAATGTAGTTTTCGCTTATAAAATAGATTCAAAATCAATAACATGACAGCAAGAATTTGAATGCCATTTCTAGCTGGCAAAATTAAGATATTCTCACAATTTCTAACCAATAAAAATATTCCCTTTAAAAATTTAAATTTATTTTTCTTTAATTCAAATGTATTAACGGTGCTTACATTATCAACACCGTAAATTTCTTGCATTCCTTCTATTATCAAATTAGTTTTTACAGGCTGTCCTCCTGAGAAGTCTTGACCCTCTCCATAGACACCTACTATGCCAATTTTCATTTCTTCACCACTATTCACTTTTTAGTTACGAAATCTGCTCCAAATTTCACCATAAAATATTTAAGCGTTTTTCTAAATTTTAAAGGGAAGTAATTAACACCAAAGAATTTAGATTTATAAAAATAATAATCGATTTTTTTCATGACTTCACGATTGCTATGTAAACTCATTCCTTTTCTCTTAAAGTATTTGACTGCCGAAGGTAATACCTTACCCTGCACAACTACATGACAAATATTTAAAATGTTTCTATTATCGTAGAAACAATTTTCTAAATATTTATCCTGATTACTTGGCACTTCTTCAATTCGATCAATTTCAAATTGCCAAGCATTATAACTGCCTCCTCCAATTTTATCTAAGAGAAATTCCTTATTCCAAATTGCAGCCTGTAAACTAATTCCATAATGCAAAGTTGAAGGTATCTTTTGAATATGAGACTTGTTTTCAAATTTACGACTTCGAATATTGGAAAAGCTATTTAATTTATAATAATTTACCTTTTTAGATTCTATGAATTTTAAAGTTTCAATGACTTGATGAGTATTTATCTTAGAGCCAATATAAAAATCTTCAAGCAATAAACAAATATATTTTTCTTCGATTTTTTCAAGACCCATTCTAGCCCTAGTACTCCATTCAGCATTTTTAGCTGTATTCACAATCTTTACATTGTCAATGGTAGGCTGCATTTCGTTGTTAATTAAATAAACATTGAATGGATTATCTGGCCAATTTACTTCAAGAAGTTGAAAAAAATCGTTCCATAGGTCACTATAGCCATCATAAGACACGATGACTATAGCCATATTGTTAAAATTCTTTTCAGATTCCAAAATTATCCTCCTGATACTTTTTATTTTGTTTATATACAAATTCATTAAATTTTTGAAGTTTTCGATCTTTATCTGAAATGATTAAATTTTCACCTATTAAGTTTAGTGGCCATTTAATTTGAAGTGTTTCGTCATTCCAAAGTATCCCACTGTCATCTGTAGGAATATATTTGCTAGTACATTTATAATTGAAAATTGTATCGTCCTCTAAAGTTAAGAAACCATGTGCAAAATTTTCTGGAATATAAAGCATTTTTCTATTACTTTCAGTAAGATAGAAACCTTCCCATTTTCCAAAGCTTTCTGATTCTTTTCTTAAATCTACAACAATATCGTACACAGCACCTTTTATTACTCTCACTATTTTTCCTTGAGGATTATTTTCTTGAAAGTGTAAACCTCTGAGCGTACCTTTTTTAGATTTAGATTCATTTGTCTCAGAAAATACTATTGGCAAATTTGCTCTTCTGAATTCTTCTTCTTCAAAATCTTTTATAAAGTAACCTCTATCATCCATAAAAAAATGAGGTTCAATTAATACCAATCCTTTAATTGATGTTTCCGAAAAATTAAATCCCATATTCTTTACTCCTTTTCATCCAATTTAATGTACTAGTAATTCCTGATTTGAATGAAGTTCTTGTTTCAAAACCGGTTTCGTTAGATAAATCTTCAATTTCATACCAGGTTTTAGAGTATTTTACACCGTCATCTGGTCTTGATCCCAAATCTACAGTTGAATTACCTCCATATATATCTTTCATATTTAATATATAGTCTTTTAATTTTTGGGGTTCCCCACTTCCAATATAATAGATATTTTTAGTTAAAGAATTTATACTCAATAAATACATTGCGTTTGCAAGATCTTCGATATAAATTAAATCGTAATATTGATCACCTGGTGAGTAGCTAGGAATTTCTTCATTCATAAAGGCTTTTAATGTATATTCTACGATATTTCCATTATTACTATTTGGTCCGTAGACGTTAGCTATCCTCATCCATACATAAGGGATATTATACTTTTTACATTGAATATCTAATAATTCCAAAGCAAATTTTTTGCATGCTCCATAAATTATATTTGGTGATATATTCTTTATTTCTTTGTAATTAGCTGCTATGTGTTCAGAAACAGTACCTGAAACTAATATTTTTTTACACTTTAATTTACTTGCTACCTCTACACAGTCACATGTGTAACGTACATTATTTAGTTGCACAGAATAATTAGACCTTAAATCCCCGCCTGCTCCTTCCCAAGCTAAATGGTAGAATAAATCTACCTTTTCTTCGGGAATCAGTTGAGGTAATAATTTAATATTTTCTAGGTCACAATATATTACTTTAACTTGAGGAAGCTTATCTATATTTGAAATATCAGAGTTCTCATTTCTGACAATTGCAAATACATCAATTTTATTGTCACTAAATTTTTTACACAACCACGAGCCCACAAATCCATTTGCTCCTGTAATAACTACGCTTTTTATTTTTTCGGCTTTTATCATTGACTCACCTTGAAAACACATTTTTAATTTGCTTATCCATAATTTCAGTTATATCTTCATTTGCTTCATAGGCTTTTGACCACTCTATCGACATTGCAACTGCATTATCAATACTTAACTTTGGTTCCCATTCTAATTTGTTTTTTATTTTTGAACAATCTAGTTTTAAAAATTTTGCTTCATGCGGTCCTTCTATATTTTTAGACATCCAGATGGCCTCCGGACCCCACCGATCACAAAATAGGTTAACCAAAGTTTCCGTGGTCACACAGTCTTTATCATCTGGTCCTACGTTATAAAAGCCCATATTACTTCTATCATCATGTTGCTTCATTGCAATCAACATGTATGCATAGATTGGATCAAGTACATGCTGGTAAGGGCGTATTGATCTAGGATTTCTAACTACAATTGTTTCGTTATTACTAACAGCTCTAATACAATCAGGTATTATTCGATTTGGAGAAAAATCCCCACCCCCAATTACATTTCCTGCTCTGGCTGTAGAAATAGCTATTTCTCTTTCATTAAAAAAAGATTTTATATAGCTATCGGTTATCAACTCGGAACAAGATTTGCTATTTGAATACGGATCGAACCCATTTAATCTATCATTCTCTCTATATCCCCAGTCCCATTCATTGTTCTCATATACTTTGTCTGTTGTTACATTAAGAAATGATTTGACACTCTCAGTCTTTCTGATGCATTCTAAGATATTCACTGTACCCATTACATTTACTTCGTAAGTATTAACAGGGTTATTGTATGACTCGATGACTAGTGGTTGAGCGGCTAAATGAAAAACAATTTCAGGCGATGTCTCACGGAAAACCTTATATAATTTATCGAAATCTCTAATATCCCCAATTACAGACTGAATTTTTTCTGAAATGCCACTTGAGTTATACAAATTTATTGTAGGATGATTTTCTAAAGAATAACCTACTACATCCGCACCAAAACTCACTAGAACTTTAGTCAACCAGATTCCTTTGAAACCTGTATGCCCTGTTACGAGTACTTTCTTGTTATTAAAAAACTCCCTTATATCTTGAGTCATTTTATTCCCATACCTTCCATGGAGCGACATTATTTTCTAACAATTCTTCTAGTAATTGTTTATCTCTTAGTGTATCCATACATTGCCAAAAACCTGAATGTTTAAAAGATTTTAAATTTCCTTCTTCAGCAATTCTCTCTAGAGGATGTTGCTCAAATACCGTATCATCACCTTCTATATAGTTAAATACGTCAGGATTTAAGACCATGAATCCAGCATTAATCCATCCGCCATCCTCTTTAGATTTTTCTTTGAATTTATTTATTTGACCATTTTCAGCTATATCCAAAGTTCCGAATCTACTTCCAGGTTGAATTGCAGTTAACGTTACCATTTTCCCATGGGAATCATGAAATTCTACAAGTTTATTAATATCAACGTTTGATACTCCATCACCATATGTCAACATAAACGGTTCATCACCAATATAATCTTTAACTCGTTTTATGCGCCCCCCAGTCATTGTGTGCAAACCTGTATCCACTAAAGTAACTTTCCAAGGTTCTGTTCCATTAGTGTGGACACTCATTTCATTTTTCGATGAGAAATCAAAAGTTACATCCGCCATATGTAAATAATAATTCGCAAAAAATTCTTTGATGACATATTGCTTATATCCACAACAAATAATAAATTCATTATATCCATGGGAAGAATAATATTTCATAATGTGCCATAGAATTGGCTTCCCATCTAACTCAATCATTGGCTTTGGCTTTAAATGACTTTCTTCACTGATTCTTGTACCAAAACCACCAGCTAAAATAACAACTTTCATCTCTCAACATCTCCTATTTTTTCCCATTTTTTAGTTTGGAAATTATATTTTTTTATTACTTTTGCAGGAATCCCCACTACTATTGTGTAAGGAGGTACGCTATTTGTCACCACACTTCCTGTACCAATGATAGATTTTTTACCTATAGTAACACCAGGCAAAATCGATACTTTTTCACCAATCCACACTCCGTCGTCTATAATTACTGGCTTCGTAATTAGTGACTGTTTTCCATATCCTAAATCTGATTCTGGATCAATTCCATGATTCTCAGAACTAATCATTACGTAACTTGCGATAAGAACATTTTTTCCGATTTTAACTTTATCCGCACTTAATACTGTGAAGTGATTGCCAATATATGAGTTTTCCCCAATCATTAATTCCGGATATAATTTTTGCCCATTAAAATTTTCATAAAAACTTATTCTTGCATCATTTCCAATCCTAACACCCTCTTTTAGAGTGAGGTATCTTGCATTATTTATTGAGAGTCTTTTTCCCACAAAACAATTTTTCCCAATTTCATTTGCAGTTAGTAATAATTTAGTCTGTACTACAATCATAAATAGCTTTTTTAAAAACATCTTATGCTCTTTTCTCATTAAAAATACCTTCCTCATTTTACTTGCATCAATGATTTATATCAGATCAAACTCTATCTCAATTTAAAAAAAGTCATGAAAACCCAATAAATTAAAAGATACATAGACTTTGTGAATGAAAGTTTTTCAATATCTCTATAAATTTTCCAATGATAGTTTAATAAAGAGACTTTATTACTCGAAATTGAGTTTATGCGTATTCGATGGCTTGTAAGCGTTCTTTCAATCCCTATTATTTTTTTCTCTATTTTAATTATTTGTAACCACATTAAATAATCATTTCTTTTTTTAAAATCTGGAATTTCAAATTTCCCTAATACTTTAGCATTGTAGATAACCGTAGAATTTCCTGGACAAGTTTTTAATAATCCCCAATGGTCACTATATTTTTTTGCTAGGATGGTTTTATTTAGTGATTCTCCTCTTTCATTAATCTTATTATAACTTGTGCATGTGAAATTATGTCCATAGCGTTCCATAAACCTAATTTGGACAGCTAATTTCTCAGGAAACCAAATATCATCACTATCTAAAAAAGCAATATAATCGCCTGATGCATAATTAATTCCTTTGTTTCTCGATATAGCTGCACCTGAATTATTAACATTTTTAATTATAGATATTCTAGAATCTAAAGAAGAAAATTTTTCAATTATTTCAAATGTACTATCTTGTGAGCAATCGTCAATTATTATTAATTCCCAGTTAGTATATGTTTGATTTATAACCGACTCAATCGCCTCTACTATAAATTCCTGTGAATTAAAAGCAGGCATTATTATTGAAACCTTATTTTCTGACATTATATTATTTTGTATCATCCTCATGACCTACCTTTAGAAAATCCCATATGATTTTCCGCCTTAAATTATTTGAGTGTATTATTACTAATACTATATTTCTTTATCTTCTGGCTGTTTAGTAATAGCAATCTCTTTAGCCATTTTTCCAGTGCCACCTTCTAAAACACCCTCACTCTTAACGACACTTAGAAGTGTCCCTATAAAACAGCGAAAATCCATCCAAAATGAAAGCTTCTGAATATAGTAACCATCCAACTTAGCCTTGATTTCTATAGGAAGTTCATCACGACCATTGATTTGAGCCCATCCTGTAAGACCGGGTAGTACGTTATTCGCTCCATACTTTTCACGTTCTTCAATCAAATCATATTGGTTCCAAAGCGCTGGACGTGGTCCAATCACTGCCATATCACCTTTTAAAATATTTATGATTTGAGGCAACTCATCTAGACTTGTTTTACGAAGGAACACACCTGTTTTGGTAATGTATCGCTCTGGATCTGTTAATAGATGAGTCGGCATATCTTTAGGCGCATCGACTCGCATCGTACGAAACTTTAAAATTTTGAAATGCGTTTGATCAATTCCGACACGTTTCTGTTTAAAAAAAACTGGACCTTTTGATTCTAATTTGATCGCGATCATAATTCCGATAAATAATGGTGACAGCACAATCAATCCGATTAAAGAAAGAATAAAGTCCAATTTCCGTTTTTGTTCGCTATACTTCATTATTCACACTCCATTTGTTAGACTGTCTCTTGTACATCTTTGTTTATGTTTGGATCATTCAGATCCAGACAATCGTTTGCCCAGTTAACAAGGTATAATCCAAGTGCTTCACTTGTCTTCAATTCATTCATTCGTTCTAGTTTCTCAGCCATGTTTGTCTCTTCCGTCACAATACCAGTAAAAATTTTAGGATAAACTGCTTCCGGGTGAACTTCGCCTTCTTTCAGTAACTCCTCAAACATCTTTTCTCCTGGACGAATCCCACTGAAAGCAATTGCTATTTGACCTTCTGAAAAACCACTCAATTTAATCATGTTACGTGCAAGGTCAACAATTTTTACGGGTTCTCCCATATCGAGAACAAATACTTCCCCGCCGTCCGCAAGAGTACCAGCTTGAATGACGAGACGACTCGCTTCAGGAATCGTCATGAAATATCGCGTCATATCAGGATGTGTTACCGTAACAGGCCCACCTTTTTCAATCTGCTCCTTGAATAATGGAATGACTGAGCCCCGACTCCCTAGTACGTTTCCAAAACGAACGACTGCATATTTTGTCCGGCTTTTCTTGGCCAAATTTTGAATAATCATTTCAGCGATTCGTTTTGTCGATCCCATCACGTTCGTCGGGTTAACGGCTTTGTCCGTTGAAATCATGACGAATCGCGCCGCTCCATACTCATCCGCCATTTCAGCGACATTTTTCGTACCATAAATGTTGTTTTTGACCGCTTCGTGCGGGTTTGCTTCCATCAATGGAACATGTTTGTGTGCTGCTGCGTGGAAAACTAGATGTGGTGAATGTGTCATAAAGACGTTACGCAACCGTTCAACGTCCTGAACGTCAGCGATCACTGGAATAATTTCTACATCTAAGTTCAACTCACGTAACTCACGCTCAATCAAATAAATACTGTTTTCACCATGTCCGAGTAGTAACAGACGCTCTGGCTTAAACTTTAAAATTTGGCGACAAATCTCTGATCCAATCGAACCGCCTGCACCCGTTACAAGAATCGTTTTACCTTCGACTTCTGACTGGATTCCTGAAATATCTAGCTCCACCGGTTCACGGCCTAACAAGTCATCAATTGATACTTGACGCATTTGATTGACAGCGACTTTACCCGCTGCCACTTCCTCAATCATGGGTAGCGTATGTACATTTGTACAAAGTGCTTTTGCCCGTTTGATAACGGCAAGTCGGTCCTGATAATTCATAGATGGAATAGCAAACACAATTTTATCAATCGCATGACTCTCGACAACACTTTCTAATTGTTCAAGCGTCCCCAATACTCTGACACCATTCACAGTAAGATTTTGAAGGTGACTATTGTCATCAATGAACCCGACTGGATTCATACGGTGATTATCGGATTGATTAATTTGGCGGACGAGCATGCGGCCAGCTTGACCGGCGCCCACGATCAATGTCCGCTTTTCAGATTTACGACGCTTCATCTTTCTTCCACCTAGGATTAAGCGACGATCCTGTTTCCACGTCACATAAATCCTTGAACCTAAACGAATGCCACCTAAGAGTAGAAGCGATAGACAAAAACTAAGGAATAGCATTCTTTCCATCGCTTCTCCGTAAACAGCAAATTGAAGAACATATAAGGTCAATGTACTCATCAAAAGAGTTATCGCAAGACGAATAGCTTCCGACATACTCGCGAATCGCCATGCGACTCGATAAAGGCGACTGATGCCAGCCATAAGAATGAATAATGCACTATATAGTAAAGCAGACTCTACAAAATGATTGCGATCCACATTTTCAATAAATTCAATTGGATATAAAAAGAAATATGTTACGAACATAGAAGATAAAATCGCAATAATATCAAGAACTACTAATACACTTGTCCGAAATGATTTTCGACCTAGTTCAGGAATCGACAATTACTTTCCCTCCCTTTAGTTGACTACATTCATAGAAGTATTTTCTTCTACTAGTTGTGTAATCATCTTTAGCACGTCGTCATGCAAATCTTCTCGAGCTAATGCGAATTCTAACGTAGTCTGGATAAAACCTAATTTCTCGCCAACATCATAACGTTTTCCTGAAAATTCATATGCAAAGACACGTTGGACCTCATTTAAGCGTGTAATTGCATCGGTCAACTGTATCTCGCCACCCGCACCAGGTACCTGCGTCTCTAAAAATTTAAAAATTTGCGGTGTAAACAAATAGCGTCCTAGGATCGCTAAATTTGAAGGTTCTGTACCTGGGGCTGGTTTTTCCACGAATGATTCAACTTTATGTAAACCACCTTCAAGTGATGCTTGTGGATCAACAATCCCATAACGGTGAGTTACATCACTCGAAACTGGTTGTACCCCAATAATTGAACTCTCCGTTTTCTTGTACTGTTCAATCAGTTGTTTTGTACAGGGGGTTTCCGCCTGAACAATATCGTCTCCAAGCATAACGACAAATGGTTCATTCCCCACAAACGCTTTTGCCTGCAAAACGGCATGACCAAGTCCCATCGGCTTTGACTGTCGAATGAAATGAATATTAATATTGGTCGTTTCTTCAACCAACTTTAAGAATTCAGATTTTCCTTTTTCAATTAAGATTTGCTCAAGTTCTGGAACCGAATCAAAGTGATCTTCAATTGCTCGTTTACCTTTACCAGTTACAATTAAAATATCTTCAATCCCAGATTCAACAGCCTCTTCAATGATGTACTGAATCGTCGGTTTGTCGACAATTGGTAACATTTCTTTCGGCATTGCTTTCGTTGCCGGTAAAAAACGTGTACCTAACCCTGCAGCTGGAATCACAGCTTTTTTCACTATTTTGCTTGCCATGATGTTCCTCCTCTATGGATAAATATATATTATATGTCTGATTCATAGAAAAAAGGATGTAACTTACATCCTTTCAAAATTATAAATTAAGGGTATCACTTTCGACCTAATATAAAAACATACGGGGAGTAAAATAAACCTAAAATCGTTCGACAGTTGTCGACAAAAGAATCATATTTATAGATAAATTGTCAATAATTAGTCTTTAATAACAAGTGAATTATTTTTTCCATTTTCCTCGCCAATTTTTAGTCGGTAATGTTGGGGGATCAATAAACACAAACTCATCTTTCATAACGGCTTCTGCATTGACGACGTAATTCTCCCACTTCTCTTGACCAAGCTCTTCACGGACAACCTTTTCGACTTCCGTCCAATAAAATGTTCGACGGCCTGTACTGTGGGCGTCTGATGCGATTAAATGGCTGAGACCGTTACGAAGGAAAGTGAATGAAAGTTCCTTCACGTTCTGACCGAATTCTCCGGTTAAACTACTCGTCGTAATCTGCGAAAGCGCACCAGATGAGACGAAGTCCATCAATCGTTTCGGATTGGTGGCGAATTCTTTGTTACGTTCTGGGTGAGCGATGACGGGCGTGTAGCCTTCCGTTTGAAGGCCAAAGAAGAGTTGTTCCGCATAGGCTGGCACTGAGTCACTTGGGAACTCCACGAGAACGTAACGTGATCCAGCAAGTGATAACGCTTTTCCTTGCTCTAGCGACTCAACAAGGTCTCCAAAAATTCGGATTTCTTGCCCAGTATATAAATCGAGGTCGATTCCTTCTTGCCGCAAAAAGTTTTGTAGCCTTGTGACAGCATTTGCTACGTCGAGCTGGCTTGTATCAAACTGCGGGTGAAACGCGTGGGGGGTGACCACGATTGCGGTCACCCCTTCACTAACGGCGCGCTTCGCCATCTCGACCGCTTGTTCGACTGTTTCCGGTCCGTCATCGACGGCCGGCAATAAGTGACAGTGGATATCAATCATGGCACGCTCTCCTTTTATTCGTATGCGTAATAGTAATAGTAATCATCGCTGCCTTGTGGCTCACGTTTGTTCAAGACAACACCCAGGATATGCGCTTCAGCTAGCGTTAATTGTTCTTTTGCTTTGACAACCATCTGACGATCCGATTTATCACAACCGACAACAAGAACTACACCGTCAACTTTGCGAGCTAAAAGGCGTGTATCGGCTACTTGCATCATCGGAGGCGCATCTAAAATGATGATGTCATAGTTCGCTTTTAGTTCTTCTAACACGCGATCCATCATTTTCGAAGACAACAGCTCTGACGGGTTTGGTGGAATCGGGCCTGCTGCAATCAAGTCAAGGTTTTCGATTTGAGTCGAATGTGTCGCCTTTTCAACGGTCGTCTTCTTAGCCAACACAGTTGAGAGACCAATCCCGTTTGAAAGACGGAATGTGAAGTGGGCTGTCGGGCGACGCATGTCACAATCCACTAACAACACTTTCTTTCCTTGCTGTGCATAGACAACGGCGAGGTTCGATGACGTCGTTGATTTCCCTTCACCTGACGAGGCTGACGTAATGACCATCGTTTGCAAGTCGTCATCGACTGCCGTAAACTCTAAATTCGTTCGAATTGTCCGATATTGCTCCGAAATAGGCGATTTCGGTTTATGAACCGTAATTAAATCACGGCCTGTTTTATCATATTTAATGTGTTTACTCTTCTTTTTTCCGAACTTAAACATGGACTTGTTCACCTTTCACGTTAGCTTTACGTTGTTGCATCATTTCGACTTTATCAATCACAGGGATTGATCCGAGAACTGGAAGCTCAAGAATACTCTCGACATCTTGTTCTGTCTTAATACGACGATCCAACACAACTTTAAGGAATCCAATAGCGACGCCAATCATCAATCCAAGTGCGATTGCAATGGCTGTATTGAGTAAAATATTCGGACTGACAGGGGTCATTGGGACAGATGCGTCTGACAAAACTTTGACGTTATCTACACCACTCATCAATTCGCTCACTTCTTCCGCAAATACGGTACTAATTTCATTAGCGATATCTGCTGCAAGAACAGGGTTTGTATGTTGGACTTTGATATTGATGACTTGCGAGTTTTGTTCACTGTTGACTGTGATCAAGTTACTAATGTTATCAGGTGCACCAACCACATTTTCTTGAACTGGTTCTAAAATCGCTGGGCTTTGGATGATGACGCGATATGTGTTGACTAGAGCGACAGATGACTGGACTTGACTGCTATCAATCATATTGTTTTGTGTCTCTTTCGGAGCGACCAATACTTGCGTCGATGCCTCGTATGTCGGACTGATAAGGAACGAGCTAACTAAAAAGGCAATAAGTGCCGCGATGATTGCTAAACTTGCGATGAGCCATTTGCTCCGTTTTAAGATGGAGAATAATTCTCCAAGGGAAATTGTTTCTTCTTTCATGCTCGTGTTTTCTCTCCTCTGTTCTTTAAAGTCACTACTGGAAAAATTCCGCAGATAATATTTAACAATGCCAATACCAAAACATTATAGCAAAAATCCTCACAGTTGATGACCCATTTTTTAAAATTTGGGTTTTTTGGTATGTAAATCTGATAAACTTTGTTAGGAAGAACTTAACAAAAGGAGGAGACAATAGTGCACGTTAGTGAGCGCCTACTCCAGTTGTACGCAGACACGAATGCGACAACACGTACAAAACTACAAGATGTCATTAAACAAAATTTAGGGGACGGAAAATCGTTAACCATGTCCTTTGAAGAATTGACCGGTACGACGAATATCACGCTTTCGACCGATGAAAAATCGGCGGTTGACTTCGCTGCTTGGATCAAAGACGGCAAGAAAGATGCCATGTTCCTTCCATACTATGTGTCTTTACTCGAGATGCATGAGAATGTATTAAACAAAGAAGCGACGGTACCTCAATCTGGATCAATTGACAAGACAGTCGTCAAGGAAACACAGATTGCGGACAAAGCATCGGTATCCACTCCTGAACCAACCGTAGTTGAAACTCCAAAACAGGAAGAACGAGCCACAGCCGCAAAACCGCGTTATACACCTGAAATTCCAGTTCCCTCACGCGCGGAACGAGCCAAATATCAACGAACGATCGAACCAGCCCGACCACGCCGTAAATCCGGAAAATGGATTGGTGTCCTTTTCCTCCTCGCTTTACTCATAGGAGGTGGCTATATCGGGTATCCATATGTAATGGACTTGTTGGAGCCAAAACAAGAAGCCAAAGTCGTCGAGGAAACACCGAAGCCGGACCCTGATCCGGTCGCCCAAGAACCAGAAACGAACTATGTCTGGCTCGCCTCGAAAAACGTCAACCTCGTCTCGGAACCGAACGGCACGACGGTCACCTATATAGGAGATATCGGCGATCGCTACGAGATTGTGAAGGAACAAGATGACCATGTTGAAGTGAATTTGGATGAGACGACAGCGTGGGTCCCCCTCGATTCGGTCACGACCGACTGGCCCACACGCGACTTGACCGATAGCGCCCTACTCGACTGGGTGAACACGAACTTGAACAACGATTGGCTCGGCGAATCGATTCCTGACTTCTTCGCTATGAACGAAGCAACACTCACAGAGACAATCGGCGCGCCGTACGGCCGGGAAACGGATGCGTTGAACGCCTATGCGTTCTATAACGGTGGGTTCTTCGTCATTCAACAAGACAAAGTACACGCCATCGACTGGACGAACACACAAACGACGCGCGAGGTGTTCAGCCCGCTTGGCGAACCGGTGCTCGAGACAGACGATGCAATGGTTTATGAAAGTAAGACGTATTCACTTCGCTTATTTGAAGGCACAAACGGACAGACCCGGGTGCGCTTAACTGAGAAGTAATCAATAGAGGATTTTTGGAAGGGGTCATTCATATGAACACTATTTTAGTCACAGGTGGTGCCGGTTATATCGGTACCCATACCGTCTTACAATTGCTTGAAACAGGTCACGACGTCATCGTCGTCGATAACTTGTCGAACAGCCGTCGCGAGGCGCTCAATCGCGTCGAGGCGTTGACAGGGAAAACGGTCACGTTCTATCTAGGCGACATTCTCGACCGCGAACTGCTCGAACAAATCTTTTTGACACATACGATTGACGCCGTCATTCACTTTGCTGGCTTGAAAGCCGTCGGTGAATCGGTATCGGAGCCGCTCCGCTACTACGACAACAACGTCGTCGGCACGACCGTATTACTTGAAGTAATGAACGCGTTCGACGTGAAACGGATCGTCTTCAGCTCATCGGCGACCGTCTACGGCATGCCGGAACGGACACCAATTGACGAGTCGTTCCCGCTCAGCGCGACAAATCCATACGGACGGACGAAACTGATGATTGAAGACATCATGCGCGACCTTGCTGTCGCCGACCCATCGTGGAGCATCGCCCTATTGCGTTACTTTAATCCGATCGGCGCCCACAAATCGGGTCAAATCGGCGAAGACCCGTTCGATATCCCGAACAATTTGATGCCGTACATCACGCAAGTCGCCGTCGGCCGCTTGAACGAACTGAGTGTGTTCGGTGACGATTACGACACACCGGACGGGACCGGCGTCCGTGACTATATTCACGTCGTCGACTTGGCCGAAGGTCACTTGAAAGCACTCGACTACGTCATGGACCATACCGGGGCCGAAGCGTTCAACTTAGGGACCGGGACCGGCTATAGCGTCCTCGACCTCGTCCATGCGTTCGAGGCCGAGAGTGGTAAAGCTGTTCCATACAAAGTAACGCCACGCCGACCGGGCGATATCGCCATGTGCTTCGCCGATCCATCGAAGTCGAAACAGGTGCTCGGCTGGGAAGCGAAACATGACGTCCGCGCCATGTGCCGCGACGCTTGGAACTGGCAATCGAACAACCCGAACGGTTACCGGGCATAAGAAAAACGGCTGACACGAGAACCCTTAAGGTTCTTCTGTCAGCCGTTTTGTCATGTCGACTTCAATGATTTCTGGTTCTTTGCCTGGTGTGACGAGCACTCCAAAGTCAAGGACGGCAATCACGATGGCGATGCCCGCGAGTGCCCACGCGGCGTCGAACGTGAACTCGCCGACGATTAATCCGAACAAGACGAACGCTGCGAACATCAAGTAGTAAAACTTGCGCCAAATCGTCCGGTACTCGATCGCAAACTCACGGTCCCACATGTAGAAAAATACGAAGCCCGCTAATGCGATGAACAACGTCGCGAACATCCAATACGAAAATGAATGGAACGTAAGACTCAAGACATGCATAAATAGTGACTGATTCATCGGAATTCGCTCCTTAGGTGTATGTAGGATTTTGTCATGGAAATTCCTTCTATATCCATTCTCCTACCAAATGAATCATGAGTCAATACACCTAAATCACACAATTCAACTTTGAATCAAAAGTCCTATTCAGATTTCACCCAAACAAACCCATACGCATCGAGGTCAATCGTCTCGACCGGCTCACCTGTGAATAGGTTCGTCCCTTTTGTCCGCACGGTCACCGGCTCATTGCTGACGTTCGTATACAGCAGGAGCGTCTCCCCTTCACGCTTCCGTTCGACCGTGAAGACGCGCTTATCAGATGTATCGATTCGCTGCTCGGCATAAGGCGAGAACGCCGGGTGCGTCCGTTTGACGTTCAACTGGCTGATGATCCCCGAGAACACTTGCAGGCGATACGGGTCCGTCTTCAGCTCCTGGATGAGCGCGTCATGGTCAACCGGTGTCTGGACACCGAGCAGTGTCCGGTAATCAACAGCCGGTATGCCTTGGAGCGAGAACAAGATGCTGTGGGCCGCGAGAATCATGTCGACGCTCGGTTCAATCAAGTTCTTCTCGAACGGGTCGCGTTCATGAATCGACAAGAAGTTGAAGTACGTCTTTCCTTCTCCTGGCGCCTCGATTCGATTCGCCCAGTCGGACAGCTTCTTGGCATCCCCTTGTGCGAAAGCGAGCATCGTGTGCGACGCGAGGTCAAAGTGACAGATGGCATCGGCAACGCTGATGTATGAACCGAGTGCCTGAACGTCTCCTTCATAGGCAAGAATCAACTGCCCATGCGGCTTATAATGATGGAGCACCGCGTGCCAGAGCTCAATGACGCGTTGGATGCTCTCCTCGGGCATGCCGCGGAACGACTGGACGTGGACGCGTAACTTCGTCGCGCCTTGGGCGAGCCGCTCGATGAAGGCGTCCGTTTCCTCGAGCAAATTGAACTGTAGCTCGTTATAGACGTCAGGTTCGGTATCGTACATGAGCTCGAACTCATGCTTGAAGCGTCCGAGGTCCTCATATAATCGGATGCGCGGATTGATGGCCGTATCGGTCGGTTTGGCCGGGTACGGGAACAGCGAGACAAGATATAAGTCGCTGATCGACGCCTGGACGTGTTCCTTCAACAGGTCATGGAGCGCGTCCAAGTCCGGACTCCCATCCGTCGTGACGGCATTCGCGTCCATCATGAGCACGCTCGTCTTCTCGCTCACACCTTCCCCGTCATGCCAATGATGACCGTCCCACTTCGCGAACAGTTCTTGCCAGTCCTCTGATGTATGGTCGTCCTCTAATCGATTGATGATCGGTTCAACAGTTTCCCAAAGCATGTGATCCCTCCTCAGTGTCTCTTTATCACTCCCACCGATACACGATTTTCAAACGCAAAAAAAGCCGTCCCTAAGGACGACTCAGTTCATCAAGCGCTGTAGCTCGGCTTGGACATCGGCGAGCGAGGTTTCATTCGGATGCCAGTAATAGATGCCGTCCGACTCCAGACCGCCCGCTCCTTCGATGCGGAGCGTGCTGGCGTTGCGGAACGCCTTCATATAGTCCGTCGACAACGCCACGAGCTCGTTGAACTCGATGTTCGTCTTGGCCCGGTTGCCGGCGACGTCGAGCAGCTTCGTCACTTTGTCGACCGAGAAGTCAGAACGTCCCTTCTCGACGATGGCCGCGACGACGGCGCGTTGCCGCTCTTGGCGACCGAAGTCCCCGTTCGGGTCATCATAGCGCATCCGGGCGTATGACAACGCCGAGGCACCGTTCAAGTCGACCTGTCCGACCGGATATGAGTAGCCGTCCGACGAGAACGCGAAGTTGTTCGTCACCGTGATGCCGCCGAGTGCGTCAACGACCTCGGTGAACGCCTCCATGTCCGCCTCGACGACGTAGTCAATCGGGATATCCAAGAGCGCTTCTACCGAATCCATCGCCATCTCGGCCCCACCGAACGCGTAGGCGTGGTTAATCTTATCATTCATGTCCTTTCCGACGATCTCCGTCTTCGTATCGCGTGGGATGCTGAGCATCGCCCCTTCATCGGTCGTCGGGTTGAGCGTCATGACGATGATCGAGTCACTCCGTCCCTGCTCCCCGTCACGGCGGTCAATCCCGAGCAGTAACACCGATACCGACTCCTTCTGTTCAATCGTCTCGACTTGTTTCCGTTCTTCGCTGATTTCCAAATTGTCGTTCACTTTCGTCACCGTCTCATTGACGTCCCGGTACATCGACCAGACGAACAAGCCCCCAGCGACGAGGAAGACCGTCAAGACGCCGAGCGTGATCGCCAACACTTTTTTCCAGCGTGATTTCTTCTTATGTCTCGCCATGCGTGCACCTGCTTTCAAAATCGTTAGATATGGATATAATTCCCGCTTCACGTGTTGTATTATAGCACGTTGTCAAAAAATGCTAACCATATCTTTTCAATTTTCATGGGAAATGTGTCTTATAGCGGGCACGCCGCATATGGTCGGGCCAGGCCGCGTTGATTTCAGCCCCGAGCAACATCGTCGCCGCCGTCAAGTAGAGCCAAATTTGGAGCAAGATGACGATGCCGATCGTCCCGTACGTATCCCCGAACATCGAGAACTGGTCGACATAGACGCTATAACCCGTCGACAGTAGCTGCCAAGAGATGACCGCGAAGACGGCACCAGGGAGCGTCTCTGTGAATTTGACGTGTTGTTGCGGGGCGATCTTATAGAACAGCGAGAACGCGAAAATGAGGATGATGGTCGACAACGTGTAGCGCGCTAAAGTCGCCAATCGGTCGAAATCCTCGAGCTGTGGGAACCACGTGTACACGAGCTCGACGAACTCACGGCCGAAGATATGGAACACGATCAAGATGACTGCACCGACGCTGAAGGCGATGAGCGTGAGCAAACCGATCAAACGACGGACGACATAGCTCCGAGCTTCCGTCTCCCCGTAAGCGAACACGGTCAGCTTGACGAGGCGGGCCGTCCCGTTCGATGCCGACCAGACCGCGATGATGGCCCCGATCGAGACGAGACCGGCGTTGATGTTGCCGCTGACGTCATAGACAATCGACAGCATGTCCCGCACGCTCGAACCCGGGATGAGGATCTCAATTTGTTCGATCAACAAGGCGTCGTCGATCCCGAGCCACGCCATGACGGTGAACAAGAGGACGAACGTCGGGAAGATGGCGAGAAACCAAAAGAACGCGAGCGTCGCGCTATAGTCGTTAATATGGTGGTCCTTGAACCGATGGCGGACGTCGATGACGAGGCGGAATAGGCGATCAAGCACTCGGGTCACTCCTTTTTTATTTATTATGACACAAATCAAAACGCCCCATCCGATTGGATGAGGCGATGCGTCACTGTTCCATCAATTGTCCGAGATACGACTTCACGTCTTCGAGTGAAGCGGCGTCCGGGTTCCAGTAATAGATGCCATCGCTTTCTTTCCCGCCCGTTCCTTCGAGGCGAAGGACGTCCTGGTTTTTGAAAGCAGCCATATAGTCGCTCGAGAGCGTCCGAATGTCTTTAAACGTCATGTTCGTCTTGGCGTTGTTGCCGAGCACGTCGAGCATGTTGTTGAACTTCGAGATCGAGAAATCATCTTTGCCTTTATTGACGAGCGCCGTGATGACGTCACGTTGACGCTCTTGGCGACCGAAGTCCCCGCTCGGGTCGTCATAGCGCATGCGTGTATACGCGAGCGCTTCCGGGCCATTGAGCGTGAGTGCGCCCGGTTCAAACGTGTGCTCACCTGACGTGAACGCCAAGTTGTTCGTCACGTTGACGCCGCCGAGGAGGTCGACCGTGTCTTGGAAGCCCTTCATGTCGACTTCTGCCACGTAATCGATCGGGATGTCGAGCAAGTTCTCGACCGTGTCGAGCGCCATCTCGGCCCCTCCGAACGCGTAGGCGTGGTTGATTTTGTCAGATGTGTCTTTACCGACGATCTCCGTCTTCGTGTCACGCGGGATGCTGAGCATCGCGCTTTGATCCGTGTTCGGGTTGAGCGTCATGACGATAATCGAGTCGCTGCGCCCTTGCTCGTCGGCACGACGGTCGACGCCGAGGAGAAGGACCGAGATCGGCTTCTTGTCTTTGATTGCTTCCGTCGTCATCCGTTCCGGGCTGAGCCCAGTGGACTCGTTCAACCGTTCGACGGTCGAATCGACTTGATTGTATAGATATGTAGCCACCCCGACTCCGATGAGCAGGAACAGCCCTACTACGATTCCCGCGATGATCGCGATGCGTTTTACGGGTGAACTCTTTCTCCGGCGTTTCTTGACTCTCTTTTTCTTTTGCTCTTCCATGACATAGCACCTTTCTCGAACCTTTTAATGAATAAGACCAGGTTTTATTTTATCATGCAAATAATTTCGACTTTTTATGAAATTTGTAAAAAAGGTAAATGTTTGTCGGCAAGTGTCGAAATATTCGTTCGTTTTTTAATATCGGGTTTCCCTCATAAATAGTTTAGTCTTCTGCCAACATTCCTTTGTAAGAGTACCACGCCTTGGTATAGCTGAAACCGTTCTCACTTTTCACTCATATGTATAAGGTCCTGTTTTTGGAGTAGGACTTCTGCAATTTCATGTCAATATTTAGTCGAATGTGTGTTTTTTTAGGTCTGTTTCCTTATATTTAAAAAGCATCATAGGACAAATGGATGATTTTTTGTAATAATTGTATTGTTCGTATTAAAACTGTAAAAATAAATCCATTTAATGGTCGGAGGAATCGGCAGATGCGTTATGTCGTCACGTGCTTTTTAGAGAAAAATGAGCTTTGTTCGTTTATCGTGTATGGAGGTTCGATTCATGAGGCATCATCCACGTTCGAGAAGACGTTAAAGGTCGCGAGTCCTTTGAATGACTTCGTCAACTTGAGTGACGGGAAGCAAGTGAAGGTCGGGTCGATCCTCGCCTACCGCATCGATGAAGTGAAGCCCCTCTTTTGAAGTCCATCCATTTCGGGTAACCCTTATAAGGAAACCACTACAACGAACGGGGTGAACCGATATGGAATTAGGGATGATCGGACTTGGGAAGATGGGGTTGAACTTGGCGCTCAACTTGACGGACAGTGGACACCGTGTGCTCGGATACGACCCAGGCAACGTGTCGACAAGCCAGTTCGAGACAAAACAGTCGCTCGAAGAAGTCGTCGAAGGGCTGAAGGCGCCGCGCGCCATCTGGGTGATGGTGCCGGCCGGCGACGTGACCGAGCACGTCTTGAACGACCTGCACGCGCTCTTGTCTCCAGGGGATATTGTCATCGACGGCGGGAACTCGAACTATAAAGAGTCGATACGACGGGCCGAGCAGTTCAAAGACAAGCTCATCTACTTCTTTGACGTCGGGACGAGTGGCGGCATGGAAGGGGCGCGACACGGCGCCTGTACGATGATCGGCGGGGATTTGGAGGCGTTCGGCAAAATCGAGGAGTTGTTCCACGACGTGTCGACGGACAACGGTTACTTGTACGCTGGACCGAGCGGCAGTGGTCACTTCTTGAAGATGATCCATAACGGCATCGAGTACGGCATGATGCAAGCGATCGCCGAAGGGTTCGAGATTCTTGAGAAGAGCCCGTTCGAATATGACCACGAGCAAGTCGCCCGCGTCTGGAACCACGGCTCGGTCGTCCGCTCGTGGCTGATGGAGCTGACCGAGAGCGCGTTCCATAAGGACGCGAAGCTCGACGAGATTAAAGGGGTCATGCATGCCTCAGGGGAAGGCAAGTGGACAGTCGAGACGGCGCTCGAGTACGGCGTGCCGGCTCCGGTCATCGCGATGTCGCTCATGATGCGGCAACGTTCGCTCGAAGAGGACACGTTCTCCGGGAAAGTCGTCGCTGCGTTGCGGAACGAGTTCGGTGGGCATGCGGTGGAGAAAAAATAGTGAAATCAAACTAGTATTCGCTCTGATCGTAAGCAAATCTTTTAAAGGCGCCTTCGAGCGTCTTTTTTATGTTTGAATTGTTGATTGTAAAAAAAGATCTCAGTCAACGATTCGACTGAAATCTTTTTGTTTTTTGTGCAATATTTTCTACTGTGACAAATGTCTCTTTTATAATTTTCAAGGAAAATGTTACTACTAATGGAAAGTACAGCGATTAACCTCTTAAATATACTATAATCTGTAAAATTCTAACCTTTAAAATTAGCTTATGATGAAAGGAGCACTATATCTTGTGTTGAACAAGGAGTGGAAAAACATGTTGAAACTTCATGAATATCCGTTAAACGTCTCGAAAAATCTACACAAAGCCACAAGGGAAATCCTTTATCGCCAACAGACGAACGATTGGCGAGATGTCGATTACACCTTCAATCGAATCGCCGACCAAGCGCTTCGCATCAGTGAACAAGATCATCGTTTTCAATTCGAAGGAGAGACGATGCTGTATGGACCGATGACCATACTCAAATTAACACGCACGTTCCCGGATGGTGGGGAGATCTCGTTCCAAATGATGTATCAACAGGAAGTAGACGAGGCTTATTTTGTCATTCGTGTATTGGATTACATAAGTCGTTTGAAAACAGCCTGGTTACCGCCTGGCTTTTTGTGCGCCGGACCGCATACTTATCAACACGTCCTCCAGTTCGAGCCTTGCTTAATCAACGAGCATTTCATTGAACACATCATCGATTATATGATGAAGCAGAAAACGTTGATCGAGAAACGCATCAAACGCTACGGAAAGCCTGTGCATCCAAGCGACACTCGTCCATTCTTCGGTGAATAAGCATCAAAAAAGGCGGCCGAGGCCGCCTTTCTCATTCCATTGTATTGCCTTCGGCCGGGATCGGCGTCTGCTTCAATAGGTTCGCGAAATGGTACAAGTTGTACGCCATGACGCGTCCATTCTTTTTCGTGAAGGCGTTGTCGCGCCCGGCATCGATGTACGAGTCACCGGGGCCGGCCTCGCCGACCCAGTAGGCATCGACGTTCGGTGGGACGGTGAAACCGATATGGGACAGGCCATACAAGATTGACGCACAGGCGTGCTTCGCCCCGTCCTCGTTCCCCGTCACGACGACACCGCCGACCTTGTTGTAGTAGATGGCCTGACCCAACTCGTTCGTCAAGGCGCTGCCCCCATACAACCGTTCGATGACTTGCGTGGCGACGCTGCTCTTCTCGCCGAGCCAAAGCGGTGTCCCGATGATGAGGATGTCGGCGGCTTTGACTTTCTCAAAAATTTGGGGCCATGCGTCCCCGTCCCCTTCATCCTCGGTCACGCCGAACGCGACGTTGTAGTCGGCGACGCGGACGATCTCCGAGTCGACCCCGAGCTTATCGAAGTGCGGGATGATATCCTTCATCAATCCTTCCGTATGCGAGGTCGTGTCCCCGCCTTTCAAGGAACAGTTCAAGAATAAGGCTTTCATCGAATCCCTCCTTATAGTAGACAGTTAGGTGTTCCCCGCCCGTAGAAAGATTAATCTCGTCGACACGCTTGCCTTCACATGGGAAAATTAGGATAGAGCAGATTCAGGAGGACTTGCCAATGACACGTTTCATTCATATTGCTGATTTGCACCATGCGAGACATACCGGGAACGCCATCACAACTGAACGGACGAGTTTTGCCATCCAAGCCGAGAAGCTCGCCCAGATCGCGGAAGTCATTCGACATGAAAACATCAAGGCGGTGCTCATCGCTGGTGACATCGAAGTGAGCGACCCGGAAGATTTCGTCCCGTATTTGAAGACGTGGACCGCCCTCGGTGCATCCGTCTATTTGGTATACGGGGACCATGATATCCATCGGTTCGCTTACGACGACTGTTGGCGTCAGATTGAGCACGTGCATAGTTTCCTTCGACCCGGTTATGTCTTCGATGAAGCGCTCGGTGCCGCGATTTATGGGCTCAGCTGTGAGACGAACCAGACCGGGTTGAAAGAGGATGTCGCAAGGACGCCGATGCGAGACGACCTGTACCCGAATATCTTCCTTGGTCACGGGGATCGACAACGATTTCCCGCATCCGTCGTCGCCCGGCTCGGGTTCAGCTATTACGCTCTCGGTCATCATCATCGCTATGAGGTCACTCGACGTGGCGGTACCGACCTCGTCTATCCCGGTCATGTCTTCTCGGTGTGGGACGGATGCGGCAAGGCGTGGCCGACCGGCTATGTCATCGGGGAGGTCACTCCTTCAGGGATCACACACGAGTTTCGACCATTCACAGGTCCAGAGACGCGACGGCTCAGTTTCAATCCGTTCATCCGGGACGGGTCATGCATCTTGCTCACACGCGACAATCTCGAAGGCCCGTCGGAACAATGGATTGCAGAGGACGAAACGGTGTTACGCGAGCTCGTCCGCTCCACGCTGACCGCCTATCCTGATGATTATTTCGTCACACCGAGCCGGTCGACAGGTTTTCCGACGCGCCGGCTGTCGATGACCGGGCGAACGTTGTTGGAAGACGATAAACGATTCGAGGAATTTTTCGCCCGCAGTTTTAAGGCGACGAAGACGACACAGTAAAAAGACGGATGACCGCGGTCATCCGTCTTTCGCTTGTCCATCGAATAATGCTTCGCCCCGCTTCACCCGGCCGTCCGGGTACTTGTAGGCGACATGCTCGAGCGACAGCTTCGTCGGCGTATCGAGCCCGGCCGCGGCCGCCATGTTGTAGAGCCCTTCTCGGAGCGAGATGATGTAGTTCGTCACGCGGAAACTCTTCTCGTCGACGACGAGGGCGTGCTGCAGTTTCGGGTCGGTCGTCGCGACGCCGACCGGGCATCGGTTCGTATGGCACACTTGCGCCTGGATGCAACCGACGTTGAACATGAGGCCACGGGCGATATTGACGCAGTCGGCCCCAAGCGCGAGGGCGACGGCAATCTTATCGGCCGTCACGAGCTTACCGGAGGCGAACAAAGTGATCCGGTCACGAATCCCATATTGCAAGAGTAATTGATGCACATACGGGAGCGCGGCCTTCAAGGGCAATCCGACCGTATCGGCGAGCTCTTGGTACGTCGCCCCGGTCCCACCTTCCCCACCATCGACCGTGATGAAGTCAGGATGTTTCCCCGATGACGCCATCTCTTGAATGAGGGCCTCGACGTCTGAAAGCCGACCGACGACGAGTTTGATGCCGACGGGTTTGCCGCCGATGTCGCGCAAACGCTCGATGAAGTCTAACAGTTCCCGGTCCGTCTTGAACTCGGAGAAGCGGTTCGGGCTATCGATCGTCACGCCGACTTTGACGCTCCGGATGCGGGCGATCTCTTCCGTCACTTTTGAGCCCTCGATATGGCCACCCCTCGTCTTCGCGCCTTGGGCGAGCTTCAACTCGAAGGCGCGCACTTGCGGGATGTCACTCTTCGCTTTGAACGCCGCCTCCGAGAACGCCCCGTCCTCGGTCCGGACGCCGAACAGCGCCGGCCCGATTTGACAAACGAGATCGACACCGCCTTTCAAGTGATGGTCCGATAGGCCACCCTCCCCGGTGTTCATCCATGTGCCTTTGGCCCGGCCGAGCCCGATCGACAGCGCCGTGATGGCGTTCTCACCGAGCGAGCCGAAACTCATCGCCGACTGTCCGACGAGGCTGCGAATCCGGAACGGTTCCCGGCACGTCTGTTTTCCGATGACGATGCTGTCTTCTTCCATCAATAAAGACGGACCGACGTCGCGTTCAACGATCCGCTCTTTCCGTGTGAACAGGTTGTCCTCCTCGACTTGATACAGCCGCGTCGACACGGTGTCCCGGTTGTCGATGCGGAGCTCGTCCCGGTTCGTCGGGTAGAGCACGTTCTGCAGATAGAAGCCGCCGCCTTCGAAGTCCCGTTCCGAGCCGAATCCGATGATGCGCGACTTATATTTTCCGGAAATCACGGCCGCCTCGTAGTCGTTCCGCGAGAACGGTTTTGACTCGTTGTCGTTCAAGAACAAGTATTGGCGCATCTCAGGTCCGACCTTCTCTAAGATGTAGCGCACCTTGCCGAGGATTGGGAAGTTCCGGAGTACGGAATGCTCGCGCTGGTGGCGGTCCTTCCGCCAGAGGTACAAGATAAACAGGAACGGGGCGGCAATCGTCGATACCATCAGGACGAGCACGATGGCGAGCAACGTCGTATTCACGGACATGAGTGGTTCCTCCCTCACGTATAGTCCTTATCCGATACCACGGGTCCTTCCTGATGAAACGAAAAAAACCGACGTTTCCGTCGGCCCTTACTTCTTGATCAACTCGCTCGCTTTATCGACTTTCTCTTTGTCGTGTTTCAATTGCTTCTCGATATCGTACGCCATATACATGTCGTTCTTGATCATGTAGTCGGCGATCTCGGCATGGTCTTCGATCGCTTGGTTCAATTGTTTGATGAGCACTTTCCGGACCTCGGGTGACGCCGTCTCGGTCACGGCCACCGCATAGGCGCGGACGGCCGACTTCGCCGTGATGAGCAGATCGGTCGCGATCAATTCGTCCCGTTGTTTGCTGGCCCGTTTCAAGTTTTCCGTGATTCCCATCCGTCTCTCCTCCTTACGCTTTCTTCGGCAACAGTTGTTTCAGTTCACTGATCGCTTGCTCGGTGTTCTTCAAATGTTTGCGTGCGATCTTCTGCAACTTCTCGTCTTTGATGAGCGGTTCGCTCACGTATCCTTTGACGAGCCCCGCTTGCTTCAGCGTCAACATCTCATGAATCTCTAACACTTCATGGATGGCGAGTTTGTTTTTAGCCATGTCCGTTCCTCCTTTTAGCGTGTCGAATGAATGTGCGCTTCTTCGCGCTTATGCTTGAGCAGCCAACCGTGGAACACGAACTCGACGACCGCGGTCACTAGTGCCGTGTACAGCGCGAGCAACACGAAACTCGTATCGGTCCCGATATCGAAATCGAGAATCCACAGGAAGAACCACGTCAAGAAGAAGACGAGGCCGAAATCGGCCGCTGTCGCAATCAAGTTACCGAATTTCCGTAATACGAACAGATCCCCCAACCAATAGGCGATGATCGCGACCATGAATGATATCCACACGGCGTGATACCATGGGACGTTGAACCCGAACGTCAAGACAGCGAGAAAGACGACGAGAAGCGCCACGTGTTTCACGGTCAATGCCTTCAAATGATTCACTTCCATCGGAGACTCCTCCTTTCTACCACTCGTGTCTTAGACTATGTTTCCCTCCCGTTCAAATCAAAAACGAGAAAATTTTCCATTTTTATCATGCTATAGCGATTGCCTGACTCTTCATTTCAAGGATAAGACCTGGCTTCCTCTAAACGAAGACAAGCGTTTTGCGGCGAACATTTTCTACAAACATTTACAAATCGATGACATCACGTCCATCTTTCAGTGGCGAGAGCTGTGAACAAGGTAAATCGACCACAAAAAAAGAGACCTTTCTCAGGTCTCTTGGTCGCTCGGGATGACAATCTCATCGAACTGTTGGTCACGGCAAAGGGTGATGGCTTGCATCGCAAGCTGGTAGTCCACTTCCGGCAATGTGATCAGCTCGGTCGGGAGCACCCACTCCTTGTTGTTGTACAAATGGATGACGAGTTTGACGAGAATGAAATCCTGTTTCTCGAACGTGTTGTCGTCGATGATGGTGGCCGTACTGATTTTGCCTTGCTCGAGGTCCATATACGGCAACAATAGATTCCGCACCCGCTCATTCCCGGCGATCACATAAAGGGCGGAGAAATACTCTTTCTTGACGTCTCCGGGATTAATGAGGCGCTGGGCCAACTGTTTGAACACGTCGTAGTGCTCGGTCGTCAAGAAGTTAAGGTTATTCATGTCTGTCGTTCCTCTCTGTGTAAGCAAAAATCAATCTGTTTATACTAATTCCACCCTTTTGCACTTTATAACCCTCTGACGATGCTCATACCCCCACCTGTATCTGCCAAATCTTTTCAAAATTTTAGGTTTTTTTTTTTTTGATAGTGGAACTATATCCTTGTCGTTCATTCGCCAGTTGTTCAAAAAAGGAGGAGTTCCATGTTTCGTCATCAGAAGGAATTGCAGTTCGAAGTGAAAGTCGATCGGCCCGACCCACAGCTCGCCCGTCAAATCCAAGAGGTGCTCGGCGGTCAGTTCGGGGAAATGACCGTCATGATGCAGTACTTGTTCCAAGGCTTCAACTGCCGCGGAGAAGAAAAGTATAAGGACATGCTCATGGACATCGGGACCGAGGAAATTGGGCACGTCGAGATGTTGTGCGCCCTCATCTCGCAACTGCTCGACGGCGCGTCACCGGACGACCAAGCCGAGGCGGCGAAAGACCCGGCGACGGCGGCCATTCTTGGCGGGATGAACCCACAGCATCTAATCGTCAGCGGGCTCGGCGGACTGCCGACGAACTCGAACGGGGTGCCTTGGAACGGGTCGTATATCGTCGCGAGCGGGAATTTACTCGCCGACATGCGCTCGAACTTACACGCCGAGACGCAAGGCCGACTCCAAGTCGCCCGTCTCTACCATATGACAAAAGACGAAGGCGTCCGGAAAGTGTTCCGCAAGATGCTTGCCCGTGATCGCTACCACCAATATCAATGGATGGCCGCCATCGATGAGCTCGAAGAGAAGAACGGCGTCATCGTGCCGGCGAGCTTCCCAGCGAAAGACGAGTTGGAAGCCGAAAAACACGGCCTTGAGTTCTGGGACTTATCGGAAGGCAACGAGTCGAGCCAAGGCAAATGGGCGACCGGCAGCGCGCCGGACGGTTCCGGCGACTTCGTCTACTTGAGTGACCCGGACCCGCAAGGCCAAAAGCCGGTCATGGACATCCCGGACAAGACGCTCCATCACGATTTGGACGCCCCGGGCAGTGTCGAGAAAGTCGTCAAGAAGGTCGCGGATCAAATCAAAGGCAAATAACCAAAAGGCTGGCCCGTGGGTCAGCCTTTTCACATGCGCCGGAGCGAGATGGCTTCGCGCATTTTCTGGAGCGACTCTCTACCCTCTTCCCCGCGTCGCATCATGACGACGGTGAACAAGGCGTCGATCAGGCTGAGCTCAGCGATTCGCGAGGCGAGCGCCTCGGAGCGGAACTCCGTCTCTTGCGACACCGTATAGAGGGCGACGTCACACAGCTTCGAGAGCGGTGACTTCGCGTAGTTCGTGATGGCAATCGTCGGGACGCCACGCTCATTCAACACTTTCGCCACATCGAGCGTGTCTTTCGAGGCACCCGAGTGTGAGATGAGGACGGCGACATCGTCTTTCGTCAGCTGGGACGCCGACATGAGCTGCATGTGCGACTCAAGGTTCGCCGTGACGAACAGGCCGCTCCGGACGAACTTGTGGTAGGCGTCGAGCGCGATGACGGCCGAACCGCCGCTCCCGAAGAACTCGATGCGGCGGGCCGACAGCAGCAGGGCGACCGACTTGTCGAGCGAGGCCGCGTCCAAGATTTGCCGTGTTGCCTCGAGCGTCTTCACGTTCGAGGTGAAAATCTTCTCGGCGATCTCATGTGGCGTGTCTTCGTTCGAGATGTCTTCATGGATATCTTGGAGCGGCGCGACGACGTCGGTGGCGAGTGCGATCTTCAGCGCCTGATAGCCTTTGAAACCGACGCGCTGACAGAAGCGGAACACAGTCGACTCGGCGACGTCTAGGTCGTCAGCGACTTGGTTGATCGTATGATGGATGATGCGTTCGGGCTGTTTCAAGATATAGTCGGCGATACGTTGCTCTTTCTTGCTCAGTGTCGTATAGGCCCCACGGATCCGGGCCAGGCCGTTCATCGATTCCATATGTCTCACCCTTTTTTCTTTTAACGATACCTTTTCGAAAAAAATTCCGCAATCTCTATTGAAAATCGAATTTAATTTGATATTATAGTGGAGAGATGGAAAAAAATTCGATTTAGAGGTGACGATATGCAAATCGGTTTGATTGGATTAGGCAAGATGGGATACAACTTGGCGCTCAACTTGAGCGACCATGGCCACACGGTCGTCGGGACGGACGCCGGGAACGTCGAGGCGACATCGAAGTTTGAGATCGTACCAACGCTCGAAGACGTCATCAACTCGCTCGAGACGCCACGCGTCGTCTGGGCGATGGTGCCGGCCGGTGACATCACCGAGAACGTGCTAGCAGAACTGCTCGAGAAGCTCGAGCCGGGTGACATCGTCATCGACGGCGGGAACTCGAACTACAAGCTGTCGGTCGCACGCGCCGAACAGTTCAGCGAAAAAGGCATCGCTTTCTTCGACTGCGGGACGAGCGGCGGCACGGAAGGTGCCCGCAACGGCGCCTGCACGATGGTCGGCGGTGACGCGGACGCCTGGCCGACGATTGAGCCGATCTTCAAAGACCTCTCGGTCGAGAACGGCTACTTGTACACGGGACCGGCCGGCAGCGGCCACTTTCTGAAGATGATTCACAACGGTATCGAGTACGGCATGATGCAGGCGATCGCCGAAGGGTTCGACATCTTGGAGAAGAGCCCGTTCGATTACGATTACGAGCAAGTCGCCCGCGTCTGGAACCACGGATCGGTCGTCCGCTCATGGCTCATGGAACTCACTGAGAACGCGTTCTCGAAAGACGCGAAACTCGGCGACATCCGTGGCGTCATGCATTCCTCAGGGGAAGGAAAATGGACGGTCGAGACAGCGCTCGAGTTGCAGGCGGCGGCTCCGGTCATCGCCATGTCGCTCATGATGCGCTATCGCTCGCTCGAGGACGACTCGTTCTCAGGGAAAGTCGTCGCCGCACTCCGTAACGAGTTCGGAGGCCACGCGGTCGTCAAGAAATAACCCGCAAGGAAAAGGTCAGGGGTGGCCTTTTCCTTTGGTAATATTTGTAAACGGTTACACATAAGGTAAAGGGGGAAATACATATGTCGGGTTCGACACTCATTTTAATCGCAGTCGCAGGGATTTTCTTGCTCTTATTCTTGGTCATGCGGACGAAGCTTCACGCGTTCGTCTCACTTCTCCTCGTCAGTCTACTCGTCGGGATCGCGGCCGGCATGCCGCTCGGGGACGTCATCGCCTCGATTCAGAACGGGATGGGCGGCACGCTCGGCTTCGTCGCCGTCGTCGTCGGTCTCGGCGCCATGTTCGGGAAGATGTTAGAAGTATCGGGTGGCGCGGAACGCCTCGCCCAGACGCTCGTCAATAAGTTCGGCGAAGACAAGGCGCAATGGGCGCTCGCCATCACCGGCTTCATCGTCGCCGTGCCGGTCTTCTTCGACGTCGGTTTCATCATTCTCGTGCCGATTGTCTACGGTCTCGCCAAAAAGACGGGCCGCTCGCTCCTCTACTACGGGATTCCGCTGCTTGCAGGTCTCGCTGTCACGCACAGTTTCATCCCGCCGACACCAGGTCCGATCGCCGTCGCCAACTTGATTGGGGCCGAGCTCGGCTGGGTCATCTTGTTTGGGGTCATCGCCGGGATTCCGGCCGCGATTTTAGCCGGTCCGGTTTTCGGAAAATATATCGCGAACAAGATTCAAGTCAACATTCCAGACTATATGGAATTCGAAGAGATCGACACGTCAAAAGAGCTGCCTAGCTTCAAGATGATCGTCTCGCTCATCTCGATCCCGCTCGTCTTGATTCTCGCGAACACGTTGTCTGCCGTCTTATTAGAAGAAGGCAACAGCATCCGCACGTTCTTCACGTTCATGGGTCACCCGTTCGTCGCCTTGACGCTCGCGACGTTGCTCACGTTCATCTTCCTCGGAACACGCCGCGGCTATACGCGTGACGAAGTGCAAGAGATTGCGACGAAAGCGCTCGAACCGGCCGGGATCATCATTCTCGTCACCGGTGCCGGTGGCGTGTTCAAACAAGTGTTGATCGACTCAGGTGTCGGTGACGTACTCGGGGAAATGATGGCCGGGTCACCGCTGCCGGCGATCGTGCTCGCCTTCTTGATCGCGACCGTCGTCCGTGTCGCCCAAGGATCGGCGACCGTCTCGATGGTCACGGCGGCAGGACTCATCACCCCGCTTCTCGAAATCCAGAATATCACCGGTGCCGCGCTCGGCCTCATCGTCATCGCGATCGCTTCAGGTGCGACCGTCTTGTCTCACGTCAACGACTCAGGCTTCTGGCTCGTCAACCGCTACTTCGGGCTTGACGTGAAAGATACACTCAAGTCGTGGACTGTCATGGAAACGATTATCGGATTGACCGGCTTCGCGGTCGTCTTCTTGATCAGCTTGTTCATTATTTAAGTTAGGAAGTGATGTGTGTGTACACGATTGGCGTCGATATCGGGACGACGAGCACGAAAGCCGTCCTGTTCCATAACCAGCAACAACTCGCGGTACATAACGTGTTGTACCCGCTCCTCACCCCGGACACGGAGACGGCCGAGCAAGACCCGGTCGTCATCTACGGGGCCGTGCTCGAGGCGATCTCGGCCGTCCGTGCCAGAGCCGATGGCCCGATTCGCTTCGCCGCGTTCAGTTCGGCGATGCATAGCCTGATCGCGCTCGACGCATCAGGTCGCCCGCTCACCCACAGCATCACCTGGGCCGACAGCCGGGCCAACCCGTATACGCAAGAGATCAAACGGAACTTCGACGCGAGCGCGCTCCATATGCGCACCGGCACACCGGTCCATCCGATGGCGCCCCTGTCGAAACTGCGTTGGTTAAAAGCCGAGCATCCGGACGTGTTCAACCAGGCGGCCAAGTTCGTCTCGATCAAGGAGTACGTCTTTTATCGCTTGACCGGTCGTTTCGTCATCGACCACTCGATCGCTTCGGCGACGGGCCTGTTCAATTTGAAAGAATGCGACTGGGATGCGGAGGCGCTCGATGTCGCCGGTGTCACACCAGAGCAATTGTCCGATCTCGTGCCGACGACGGAGATTGTGACGCTCAAACCGGATGTTGGTGAGACGCTCGGCTGGGACTTCCCGCTCGTCATCGGGGCGAGTGACGGAGTGTTATCCAATCTCGGTGTCGGGGCGTTCGAACCAGGTGTCGTCGCCGTCACGATCGGCACGAGCGGTGCCATCCGCACGGTCGTCCGTGAACCGGTCGAGGATCCGAAAGGACGTATCTTCTGTTACGCCTTGACCGACAAGCATTGGGTCATCGGCGGGCCGGTCAATAACGGCGGCATCATCTTGCGCTGGCTCCGCGACGAGTTCGCGGCGAGCGAGGTCGAGACGGCGAAACGGCTCGGGATGGATGCGTACGATGTGTTGACGCGCATCGCCGAGACGGTCAAACCGGGTTCGGACGGTCTCCTGTTCCACCCGTACTTGATGGGCGAACGGGCCCCGCTCTGGGACTCGAACGCACGCGGCTCGTTCTTCGGCTTAAGCATTCACCATAAGCGCGAGCACTTCATCCGATCGGTGCTCGAAGGTGTCATCTTCAACTTGTATACGGTCATGCTGGCACTCGACGAATTGACGGGCGCGCCGAACCGGATTCACGCGACGGGCGGGTTCGCCCAGTCAAGCCTGTGGCGCCAGATGATGGCCGACATTTTCGATACGCCGGTCGTCGTTCCGGAGAGCCATGAAAGCTCGTGCTTAGGTGCGGTCATGCTCGGAGAGTATGCGTTCGGGGACATCGACGACTTCACGGCCGTGCCGCAAGTGACGCATGAGCATGCGCCAAACCATGAAGCGACCACGATTTACCGGGAGTTGCTGCCGATTTATATCCGACTCTCTCGTCATCTCGCGGAAGAGTATGAAGCGATTGCCGCGTTCCAACGGAAGCATGTATGAGAAAAGACCAAGTTCATTGCGAACTTGGTCTTTCGTTTACCGCTCATACGTCACCATGACGAACTGTCCGGACGCGCGTTGGCTCGTCAGTTTCAACTTCGTCTCTTTCGTGCCTTCCGGGAAGAGTGGAATCCCTTCTCCTAATACGACCGGGGCGATGGCAATCTCATAGCTATCGATCAAGTCGTGCGCCATCGCCGCCTTGATGACCTCGCCTCCCCCGACGAGCCAGATGTCGCCGTCGACGTCTTGCTTCAACCGTCCGATGAGCTGTTCGATCGGCTCATCCGTGAACGTGACGTGCTCGGCTTTCCGGTCCGGACTCCGCGTCAGAATATAGTTCGGAATCTTGTCGTACGGATAACCGTCAGGCTCGAGCACGAGCACTTCCTCGTACGTCTTCCGTCCCATGATGACCGCACCGACTGTCTTGAAGAAGTCGGCATACCCGTTGTCCCCTTCTCCCTCGACCGCGAACAACCAATCGAGCTGGTCGTTCGTGCGGGCAATCTTTCCATCTAAACTCGTCGCGATATATAAGACGACGTTTGCCATGATGAATTCCTCCTTGATTCGTGATACATTCAGCTTAACTGGTAAACACGACAAAATATGACGGGAATGGATGAGATGAAAAAGCGACATCTTCACTTGATTCGACTATTGAATCGCGGGCGCCGGTTCACGGCGAACGAACTCGCTCTTGAGACAGGTGCCTCGGTTCGGACGATTCAGCGCGACATGTTGACGCTCGAAGAACTCGGCTATCCGATTTGGAGCGTCCCCGGCACGGGCGGCGGTTATGAGATGTTGCCGAATCGGCTCTTGCCACCGCTCCAGCTCCGAGAACAGGAAGCGGTCGCGCTCTACCTCACCCTCAAATGGATGGAACAGATTCCAGACGTGCCGTTCGGTGACATGCGGGATACACTGTCCGATTGGTACGTGAACGAATTGCCGCACGACCTCGAGACGAAAATCGCCCGGCTCGAAAACAACATCCTCTGGCTCGGGAATAAGACCGTCCCACCGGCGCCGTTCACGAAAGACGTGTTTCAAGCGGTCGAGCAACGACGCAACATTGAGGTGACGTACGCGACGACGAAAGGATCACGCACCTTCACCGTCGCACCGGTCGGGATGGCGCTCCTCGATATGAAATGGTATGTGTATGGCCTCTCTGAGTATGGACTGCGCCAATATCGCATCGACCGAATTGAAGCGATGCGTCTCCTTGATAAGACGTTCGAAGCGGACGACTTGGCGACGCTTCTCGAGGCAAGTGACGAACGAACCGGCGTGACGGTTCGGCTCAATCTCACCTCACTCGGCCGTCGTCTGCTTGAAGACGTATTACCCGATATCGTGGAAAAGAATGAGTGGGACGTGCCGGAAGCCGAGCTCCCGTTTTTGTCGCGGCAATTGCTCGCGGCCGGAGCGGAAGTCGAGGTCGTGGAGCCGATTGAATTACGGGAAATGATGCGGGAGCAAGCGGAGCGGTTATGGAACCGGTATCGTTAATCAAATCGATGCTTTGTCCTCATGTAAGAATTGTCTTTATATGGTAATATGAGTCCATATTGCTACATGTAAAGGAGCGTTCGCATGACCAAGCTATCGTTTTCAAAATTATTTGTCTCAATCAGTGTCATCTCATTGTTCGCTATCATGGTGTACCTTAACGTCTCGACGCTCGAACTGAACGAGACGATCGGTTCAGGGCTGTTCTACTTGAAAGGCTATTATGAGGAAGGCAACATGATCGTCACCGAGCAAGGGATTGGCGTCATCACGCTGCCGCTCGCTATCGGTCTCGTCGCTTCGACACTCATCAAAGGCGCTCAATTTTATCGTGCCTCGTCGGTTACGAACTAACCTTCTCATCTCGGACAAAGAGCCCAACCGTAAATCGGTTGAGCTCTTTTTTCAATTCGCTTGGTCCATCTCTTTATGCAGTTTGAGCAACTCATTCTTGTACAAATCCGAGCGTCCTCCAAAGATGGCCTGGATGTTGTTTTTCACTTTCACGACCCCGGCTGCCCCGAGTGCCTTCAACTCGTCCTCATCGATTTGGGACACATCTTTCAATTCGACACGAAGACGTGTGAAACAGGCATCGATATCGATGATGTTGTCACGGCCACCGAACGCCTCTTGAATGGCAAGTGCCGTCGTTTGGATTGATGTCTTTCCTGATTTCTTTTCATTGTAGTCTTTGCGGGTAAACAGTTTCGTCTCTTGTCCCCCTCGGCCCGGCGTCGCCAAGTTCCATTTTTTAATCGCGAACGTGAAGATGCCGTAATAGACGAAGAAGAATCCGGCCCCAACGACGAGGTTCATCCACCAGCGCGGCGTCCCTGGCAACACATTCACCAAGACATAGTCAATCAATCCCGAGCCACCGGCCCAGCCGATATGGGCGTCAAGAGCGTACATGAGCGCAAACGACACCCCTGTCAACACACTATGCACGACGTAAAGAAGTGGTGCAATGAATAAGAACGTGAACTCGATCGGTTCGGTGATCCCGGTCAAGAACGCCGTCCCTGCCGCTGCGAGCAAGAGGCCACGCACGACGGGACGCTTGTCCGGGTCGGCCTGACGGTACATGGCGAACGCCGCTCCAAGAAGACCGAACATGACGATCGGGAACTTGCCGGCCATAAAGCGTCCGGCCGTCACGTCGACACCTTCTGCGATTTGAGCGAGGAAAATATATTGGTCCCCGCTCACAATCGAACCGCCAACCGTCGCCGTGCCGCCAAGTGACGTCCATAAGAACGGTGCGTACCAGATGTGATGTAATCCGGTCGGAATCAATAACCGTTCGAGCATTCCGTATAACCCGACGTAAGCCGGATTCGTCGCATCACTCGCGATGACGTTCGCCATCGCTGTGAGGCCGGTCTGAATCGGCGGCCAAATGAGCATCATAAAGAAACCGAGCAAGATGGAGAAGAATACCATGACGATACCGACCGAACGATCTCCGGCGAAAAAGCCGAGCATCTCTGGCGGGTTGAACGTGTGGAATTTTTTATACACCCAGACCGCAAGCAAGCCGACCGCGATCCCACCGAGCACACCCGTCTCAAGTGACGGGATACCGAGCAACATGCCGTACTCCCCGCTCTCAGCCGCCATTTCCGGTGTGATCCCAAGGGCAATCGAGATCGTCGTATTCATGATGAAGTAGCCGACGAGTGCGGCAAGTGCCGCAATTCCCGACCCGCCGGACAGACCAACCGCGACGCCAATCGCAAAGATGATTGGCAAGTTGGCGAAGATACTCAACCCGATTTGAAGCATCCCGGCACTGATCGCTTCGACCGTCCCGTTCTGTAAAAACGTCCAACTTTCTGCAAGCGGACCTGTTAGCGCCGCGCCGAGACCAAGTAAAATACCGGCCGCCGGCAAGAGCGCGACTGGTACCATGAGCGCCTTCCCGAATTTTTGAAATACCCCGAACCATTGACTCATTTGATTCACTCCTCATGTGTAAGCGTTATCAATTCTCAAAACGAACAAAGGGGAGTGACTCCCCTTCGTCTTTAGCGTGCGACCGTCTCCCGTTGTTTGAGGGCCGGCCAATAGTTTTCGTTCTCGTTAATCAAATCGTCAAGGATTTGACGGGCGACCGGCGCATCGACGACGGTCCGGTTGAGCGTGAGTGCCTGGAGTGCCTTTTCATAGCTGTTCTCGAAATAGGCGTCGACGACGAGCTGTTCGTAGGCGAGCTGTCCTTCAATCATCCCTTTGTAGAAGCGAGAAATGTGTCCGACAGCGAACGGTTTCGGTCCACGGTTCGTGAGCATCGCCGGCACTTCGACCATCGCATCATCCGGCAAGTTAGCGATGATGCCGTCGTTCTTCACCATGACGATGAAGATGTCGCCATTGTTGTAGGCGAGTGACGCTGCGACGCGAATCATGTAGCAACCGTGGATGTCGACTTCAAGATGCACGTTCTCTAGCGAGTCGTCAGCGATGATTTGATCGCACATCGAGAAGACACGTTGTTGGCGGCCGTTGATGACTTGACGGGCCCGCGTGTTCTCTACGTCTTCCTTCTCCGCCATGTCGGACGGATACAAATAATACTGAAGGTACGTGTTCGGCAAGTATTCCGGGAAGTCGGTGAGCATCTTCTCGACTTGCTTGAACGTCTTGATCCAAGATGGGTCGTTTGCGATCTCTGAGTCTTCTGGGATAAACCCGTCCTCTAAGATGGTGCGCTTGATGTCTTCCGTCAATTCGTTGCCTTCTTTGTCATAGATGCCTGTGAACCAACCGAAGTGGTTGAGGCCGAAGTATTCCGGCACGAGATCCCAAATTTCTTTGCCAAGAATCTTCGCGTAGCTCACCATGATTGCGGCCGGCATGTCACAGATATTCAAAATCTTTTTGTCATTCGGGTAGGCACGCTTCAACGCCTCGGCGACGATTGCGGCCGGGTTCGTATAATTTAAGATCCAACCGTCCGGTGAGCCTTGGCGGATGTCTGCGACGAGATCAATCATGTCCCCAATCGACCGCATCCCGTACGACATCCCACCCGGTCCACACGTCTCTTGTCCAACCACGCCGTGACGGAGCGGAATCTGTTCATCTTTCTCGCGCATCTCCAGGCCGCCCGTTCGAATTTGAACGAAGAAGAAGTCCTTGTCGCGGAAGGCGTATTCTTTGTCCGTCGTATACTCGAACAGCTCGAGCTCTGGGTAATGCTCACGCAAGATGATTTCAGTCGCTTTGGCGACACGCTCCTGGCGCTCACCATCCGTATCGTAAAACGTGATTGAACGTAGTGGGAAGTGAGCTTTCTCTTCAATCAAGCTCATAATCATACCGATTGTGTACGTGCTGCCGCCACCGACGACGACGAGGCGTTGTCCTTGTTTCATGTGTGCGTTCCCCTTTCGAATACATATCTTATTGATTACAATACAAATTTAATACATATTATTTTAAACGTCAACAATATTTTTGAAAATGTTTTACTTTGTGTATACTGGAAGTATGAATTCAGGTCGAAATCGGAGGGTCAGTCATGAAAGCAAAATCACCGCTCTACCAACAAGTCGCCCACAAAATGCGCACGTTTATCGAGTCCGGCACGTGGGCGCCCGGTGAGGCGATCCCGACCGAGGCTCAACTCGTCGAAGAGTTCAGCGTCAGTCGAGTGACTGTCCGCCAGGCGGTCAAATTGCTCCAAGAGGAAGGTCTCTTATGGAAACGACAGGGCAGCGGCACATACGTCCAGTCCGAAAAGATTGAACACAACATGTACGAATTAAAAAGCTTCACCGAAGACATGAAACGAGAAGGGAAAGAAGTGACGAACAAAGTGCTCACCTTCACGTTGCAGCCACCGAGTGAGAAAGTGCGAGAGGCACTCGAACTCGAAGATGGCGAGCTCGTCTTCTACGTGAGGCGCCAACGATTCGCAGACGGCGAACCGCTCATCGTCGAGGACACATACTTGCCGCTAAAGCTGTTCCCCGACTTGACGTACGAAGTGATGTCGCAATCGAAGTACGCCTATATCGAAGACGTCAAACAGTTCAAGATTGCGGACAGCGTCCAAGAGTTCATCCCGGTGCTCCCGACAAAAGAGATTGCCGAGATGCTCGGAGTGAGTGAACGAACGCCCGTACTCAAAGTCGAACTCTATTCGTTTCTTATGGATGGCAGTCGGTTTGAGTTCACAGAAACGTATTTCAAGAGTGAAGAATACCGCTTCATCATCCGCGCCGGACGAAGACATTAAAAAGGACCTGTGAATCACAGCGATTCACAGGTCCTTCGTCAGTTAATGACGATCGACAACTTATAATTGACGTACTTGCTGAGCCCGTCCAAAAAGGCGTTCAGCTCTTGGTTCGACGGGAAGCGGCATTCCAAGACGTAACAGCCGTCCCCGCTCACCTTGTAGTTATTGCGGACGTACGGCCGGTGCTCCTCGAGGAACATGAGATACGGGTCGTGGAACGTGCTCGACGTAAAGATGGTGATCATCGTGTGAACCGGTAACCCGAGCTTGTCCTCGTTCACGCGAATCGTATATCCTTCGATGATGCCGAGGTCTTCGAGCTTCTTGACGCGCGTCGCCGTCGCCTGCCCGGTCAAGTGCACGTGTGCCCCGAGTTCTTTCATCGTTATCCGGCTGTTCGCCTGTAGCGCCTCGATGATGAGGCGGTCTGTTGGATCGAGCATAGGTGACTCCTTTCACGATTCAAGCCAATCCGTCCAAACACTTGATTCGTGTTATGTATGAAACGACGGCTGCTTGTTAGACTGTACATACATTATAGCTAAAAGGAGAGATTTTTCTATGCACGTGCAACTGATCCGTAATGCCACACTCCGCGTCGAATACGCCGGAAAGACGTTCCTCATCGATCCGTTCCTCGGGGAGAAAGGCGCCTATCCCCCGTTCCCGAACTCGGCACGACAAGACGCTAATCCATTGGCCGACCTGCCAATCGCGATCGACGACATTCTGACAGGCATCGACGCCGTCATCTTGACCCACCTGCATCTCGACCACTACGACGAGGTCGCCAAACAAGTTCTTCCGAAAGCGATCCCGCTGTTCGTGCAAAACGAGGACGATTTGACTGTCATCGAAGGCGACGGCTTCACGAACGTGACCGTGTTGAGCGACACGACAGCATTCGAAGGAATCAACCTCACGAAGACAGCCGGGGAGCACGGTCGCGGTCCGATTTTAGAAATGGCCGGTCTCGTGTGCGGTGTCGTCTTCACCCACCCTACGGAACAGACGCTCTATGTCGCCGGGGACACGGTTTGGTATGACGAAGTCGCCAAGACGATTCAAACGCATCAACCAGCGGTCATCGTCGTCAACGCCGGGGACAACCAATTCGTCGAAGGCGGGTCGCTCGTCATGAACGAAGAGGACGTCCACCATGTGCATGAGGCGGCTCCAGCCGCGACGATTATCGCGGTCCATATGGAAGCGGTCAATCATTGGAAGCTATCGCGTCCTGACTTACGTGCTTATGCGGCATCACACAACTTCGCCGATCAACTCATCGTTCCAGAAGACGGCGACACGATTTCACGCTAACGAAATAACGGCCCTGACCTTTCACGTCAGGGCCGTTTTTAGCTTCATCTTTGACTCCTGTTTGTGGTATTCTATGCTTCATACCGATGCCATGTCACCCGTTTTTTGCCTCGAGGGAGTTTTGTGAGAATGAAGAAACGCGTCATTTTGCTCATGTCCATCTTTTTGTTAATCAGCTCCCTGTCTCAGGCGGCAATCCCGAAACCAAAAGCCTATAACGACCGCAGTCTCATCTATTTGACGCTCGATGACGGGCCGAATCGGAAGACGGGCGCGCTGCTCGACGTCTTGAAAAAGCATCGGGTGAAAGCGACCTTCTTCATCCTCGGGAAGAACATCGAGGGGAATGAGCACCTCATCCGACGCATCGTCGCCGAAGGCCACCTCATCGCCTTGCATGGGATGACACACGTGCGCGAGGAGTTTTACGCATCGCCGATGACGGCCGTGCGTCAGATGAAGGACGTGCAACGTCTCATTTATGAAGTGACAGGCATTCATACGAATATGGCTCGTACGATTTACGGTAGTGACGCAGGCATGACGCCTGCGCACTGGCAAGCGATGGACGAGGCCGGTTTTGAGATTTGGGATTGGAACGTCGGCAGTCTCGATCATATTTATAAGAAAGACAACGCTCCGATTGAGCAGCGTGTGTTCAATCGGCTCGAGGCGAATTACGAGATGAATATTGCTTCCATCATCTTGGCACACGATCACTCGATGACACCGCAAGCGCTCGATACGATTATCCACTATGCGAAAGAACGCGACTATGAGTTCCGGACATTAGAAGGGGTTCATCCCCCATACAACTTTTTCAATCCGTGGGAACCGAACGAATGACACATGCTGAGTCTACGTGGACTCAGCTTTTTGTTTGCTCGAAACTTTATGTTCTTTACGCCGTATACAATAGGAACAACCAGCAAAGGTGGAACCCACATGCAACTCGACGTCCGAACGTTTCCTAAATCATTTCTCGATGGTCAATTCGATTCGATTTATAGCCAGACGACCGACTCATTCAAACAACAGACCTCGCTCGACACGTTCTACCAGCTCGCCACTTCATTCAATGAAGGTGTTCGCCGCTATCGTGTGGTCAATGACATGAAGTTGAACGGTAGCCGTCACCTCGTCTGGATGGATGACCGGAAGGAACGTGTGCTGAGCGCGACGTTCAATCAGGACGACCTCATCGAGGAACTACTCATGACGCCATATCAACCCGATTCGAGGGGCGACCGTCGCTTCACGAAACATACATACCACCTTCCGTTCACGGATGACTGGCTCGTCCTATCAGGCGGTACACATCCTGGTGAAAATCGGCATTATCCGGAACGCGCGCAACGATACGCCTACGACTTCATTAAAGTGAACAACAACTGGTCATACAACAAGACAAAGTCCGGGAACCACTCGTTTTATGCGTTCGGGGAACGGATCATCACACCATTGGACGGGACGGTTGTGGTGGTTGTCGATGATGTACCGGACGTTTCGGATTCGAACCATCCCTTTGGTAATCACGTCATCCTCGAGCATGCCAATGGCGAGTACAGTCTCCTCGCCCACCTCGAGGCCGGCTCGATCGCCGTCAACGTCGGGGACCATGTCAAGACACGCCAATTGATCGGTCGCTGCGGGAACTCGGGGGATTCGTCTGAACCGCAACTCCACTTCCAAGTGATGGACAGTCCTGACTTGGCATCCGCCACCTCGATTCGGATTCGTCTAAAAGGAAGAAAGAATCCGGTTCGTGGTCAAATCGTCAGACCGAAACAGTCCAACTCGTTGGATCGCACGAACTTAGCCGCTGACTTTTTATTCGAACTCGCGCTCGCCGTTCCTAGACTCCTGTTTAACTTTTGGCGGTAATCGTTAACTACAAAAAATGTCCCCGCATCGATGGATGTGGGGACATTGCTATTACATCTCTAACTCTGTGAACGCGAGCGGGACGAGCTCTTCCAGCGTCACTTCTTTCACGTCGGCGTTGCCGTTCGTGAGCAACACTTTGAAGTCCGGGGCACCGAACTCGACGAGCACTTGGCGGCAGATGCTGCATGGCGGCAAGAAGTCGACCGTGTCACCTGACACCGCGACGGCTTCGAAGTCACCTTTTTTATAACCTTGCGCGACCGCTGTGAAGATGGCCGTACGCTCGGCACAGTTCGTCGCACCGAACGAGACGTTCTCGACGTTGACGCCGTCGATGACCGTTCCGTCCTTCATGAGAAGCGCCGCTCCGACACGGAAGTTCGAATACGGCGAGTAGGCGTTCTCTTTCACTTGGCGGGCACGCTCGACTAATTGTTGTTGGTTCATGGGATCATGGTCCTCTCTGACTCGAAATGAACTGATGCCAGTTCCCGGCCTCTCTTTTTTGGGCAGGATTTTTAGCATACACCTCAACCGATAGAGAAGTCAATGAATTTTTGAAAGCGGTCACAATCTTTTATCAGTTTTGAAACGTCAGCTCGACCGTCCCGCTCCCGAGCAGCGGTGCAAGCGTGGGGAAGTCCTCGACCCGACCGATGCGCGTATATGCATAACTCGTCTCGACGTCCTTATAAAACAAGACGAGACAGTCATCGCCATACAGCATGACATCCCCGGCTCGAATCGAGCCGACACGTTCCGGGTTCGTCGGGAGCGGTTCGTCGAAATAGAAGTACTTCTCGTTCTGATGCAAGTCCTGCATCGACAACGTGAGTGGCAGTCGGGCTTGGAGCGCCTCGGCTGTCGGGTTGGTTTCGAAACGTATTGAGACGTTCAGTTCTTCCACTTGTGACGTCACTCCTTCCTGACTCTCCGGCTTTCTTTCCGCGTCGTCCCCACACCCAGCGAGAAACAACATGGAAGCGACCAATCCGAGGCGGATGACGTTCATGACGTCTGAACGATACGGGCCGGTGTCCCGGCGACCGTCACATTGTCCGGGACGTCTTTCGTCACCGTCGCATTGGCCGCGACGATGGCGTTCTCGCCGATGGTGACACCCGGCAAAATCGTCGCCCCGGCCCCGATCCAGGCGTTACGTTTCACGCGAATCGGCTTCGTGATCAAGCCGCGCCGTTCGGTCGGGTCGGTCGGATGATTGACCGTCAACAGCTTGGCGAACGGACCGATCAAGACGTGGTCCTCGATGTCGATACCGCCGAGATCGGTGAACATGACGCCACGGTTGATGAAGATGTTTGTCCCGAGCGTGATGTGTTTCCCGAAATCGGTATAGAACGGCGGCAGCACTGTGACCGAGTCCGCGACGTCTTGCCCGAGTAGCTCCGAGAGCGTCCGCTGGAACTCGTCTTTCGGCAAGTACTGATAATTCAGGCGCATGAGCGTCGGCTCGATGGCTCGTTGAATGTGATGAATCTCTTCAAAGACGGCTTCGCCCGCAGCAATTGTTCGACCGGACACGCGTTCTCTCAATTCGTTACTCATCATCACACCTGTTGTTTCGTCGGACGGATGATGAGGTTGCTGACAGAGACCCGGTCCGGCGTATCGATGGCGTAGATGACCGCTTCCGCCACATCCTCGCTCGTCAATCCCCACTCGGTTTGCGCCTCATGGAGCGCCTGGGCGGCTTGTTTGTCACTGATCGTGTTGTACAGCTCGGTCTGGACGGCTCCCGGCGAGATAATCGTCGACTTGACGTTGTTCTCCCGCTGTTCTTGGCGCAAGCCTTCCATGATGGCGCGGACCGCGAACTTCGTCCCGCAATAGACGGCCGACTCCGGATAGACGACGTGCCCGGCCACCGAATCGGTCGCGATGATATGACCCGACTGTTGGCGCTCCATGATCGGCAGCACGGCGGCGATCCCGTTCAACACCCCGGTCACGTTCACGTCGAGCATGGCCTGCCATTCGTCACGGCGCCCGTCGACGAGCGGGGCTGTCGGCATGATCCCGGCGTTATTGAATAAGACGTCGATGGTCCCGAACGTGTCGAGTGCCGTCTTCACGACCGCCTCGACGGCTCCGTAGTCCGTGACATCAGCTTGCCGGATGACGATGTCAGCCTCGGGATGCTGCGCTTGGATGGCTTCCAACCGGTCGAGACGACGGGCGGCGAGCACGAGTTTCGCGCCCCGTTCGGCCAATAGATGGGCCGTCGCTTCGCCAATCCCGCTCGACGCCCCCATGATGATGACAACTTTATTGATGGTCATAATCCATTCCTCCTTTGATTGACTCCAGTATAGGAACGGACAAGCATCATGTCTAATGCTACTATTTGATTAAGAACCATAACGAAAACGCATGGAGGGATGACATGGAGCTACAACAACTACGCTACTTCCTCGCCGTCGCGAGCGAGAAGAACATCACCCGCGCGGCCGAACATTTACGACTGTCGCAACCGGCGCTGTCCCGACAAATCCATCAGCTCGAGGACAGCCTCGGCGGTCCGTTGTTCGAGCGGAGCCAAGGCGGGGTCACGCTGACGGAACGAGGTTACTATTTGGCCGAACACGCCAAAGAGATGGTCCGTCTGGCCGATAAGATCTCGGTCAACTTGAACACGGCGACACCCATCAGCGGAGAATTGTACATCGGCGGTGGGGAAACGGAGACGCTCACCTCGGTCGTCGAGACGTTCCGACAGATGAAACAGCTTCATCCCGACGTCAAATTACGCCTGTATAGCGGCAACGGGGACGACGTCATCGACAAGTTGGACCGGGGCATCCTCGACTTCGGGGTCGTCATCGAACCGATTAATCTGGCCACGTACACCTCGCGCGAGCTCCCCCACGTCGACCGTTGGGGCATCTTGACGCGTCGTGACAGCCCGATCGGACAAAAGCGTGCCATCGAGACCGGGGATCTTCTCGACTTGCCGCTCATCTTGTCGGAGCAGTCGCTCGTCGACCGGCATTTGTCGGCCCGGCTCGGCGTCGATTTGACTGAAGCGGACGTCGTCGCGACGTATAACTTGCTCTATAACGCCTCGCTCCTCGTCAGGGAAGGCATCGGTCACGCGCTCTGCCTCGACGGGATCATCAACACGCACGGGACCGAGTTGATGTTCGTCCCGCTCCATCCCCCGCTCACGTCTTCCGTGCATTTGATTTGGAAGAGCGGGAGTCGTCTGTCAAACGTCGCCTCCACATTTTTAGAGCTGTTCGATGAACGGGAAACGGCCACCTAAACACGGCGGCCGGAATCGAGGCGCAATATGTGCGCCAACTGCTCGTTCATCTCGTCCGGGGTGGCCGCGAAGTCATGTTCGGCCCAATGAATGATCATCCCGACGATGGCGTTCGCTTGATACGAACAGAACAACGCATGGTCAATCTCGTCTTGCTTGTGCGCCGCCGTGTCGCGGAGGAGCAACTTGCGCACTTCGTCGAACAACATGTAATAGTACGCGAGCGGTACGTTTTTCGAAAAGACGATGCGATAGAAGTCGACGTACGTCTGGACGTGGTGAAAGATGCGGATTGTCGACGGCTCGAGCTCACGCGGATTGAGCAACTTCACATGTCGATACGGCTCCTCATACGACTTGGCAAGGTCGGCCGTGATTTCTTGGAAGTACTCCTCGAATACGTCCTCGACCCGTGCGTAATGCAAATAAAACGTGCCCCGATTGACATTTGCCACACGACAAAGTTCCGAAATCGTCACTTGTTCGAGCGAACGATTCTTCAATAATTCGACGAGCGCCTCATGGAGCGCTCGTTTTGTTTTGATGACACGCAAGTCAGGCTTCAAGATTCACACATTCCTTTCAACAGATATGGCCTAAAGTGTTGATTATTCAACAGTTCCTCATTTTTTGATTATTGTAAGCGCTTTCTAACGTTCATTATAATAGTTATTGAACACATGTACAATAAAAGGAGGAGTCAGTCATGCGGTTATCGGGGAAAGTGGCGATTGTCACAGGAGCAGCATCAGGAATGGGGAAAGCGATTGCGGAACTATATGCGAAGGAAGGAGCCCGCGTCGTCGTCTCGGATATGAATCTCGACGGAGCGCAGGCCGTCGTCGAGGGGATTTCGGGCGAGGCGTTCGCCATCCAAACAGACGTCACGTCTGAAGAAGCGTTGCAGCAGTTGTTCGACGAGACGGTGAAGACGTTCGGTCAAGTCGACATCCTCGTCAACAACGCCGGCATCATGGACGGGATGGAGCCGGTCGGTGAGATCTCGAACGAGCGTTGGGAGAAAATCTTCGCCGTCAACACGGTGTCGGTCATGAAATCGATGCGCATCGCCGTCGACTTGTTCACGAAGCAAGGGCACGGCGTCATCGTCAACAACATCTCGGCCGGCGGTTTGTACGGCGCTCGGGCCGGCGCGGCCTATACGGCGTCGAAACACGCCGTCGTCGGATTGACGAAGAACACGGCGTTCATGTATGCCGACCAAAACATCCGCTGTAACGGGATCGCGCCGGGCGCGGTCGCGACGAATATCGGCTCGACGATGACGAACATGAGTCAAGCCGGGTTCGGTCGCCAGCAACTCGGGATGGCCATCAACCCACGCATCGGACAACCAGAAGAGATCGCTCAGCTCGCCCTCTTCCTCGGCTCGGACGAATCGAGTTTCATCAACGGTCAAGTCGTCGCCATCGACGGCGGTTGGACCGCCTATTAAACCAAAAAATGAGCCATATCCGACGCCGGATGTGGCTCATTTTTCGTTATAGCTCCCCTCTCCGGTTCATCCGGATCAAGAGATAAATCAAATACGGCGCCCCGACCATGCCGGTGATGACACCGACCGGATAGCGGGCCGTGAAGGCGAACTGACCGATGAGATCGGCTGCGAGCACCAAGATGACACCGACGAGTGCCGCCGGGATGATCGTCGAACGACCGTCCCCGACGAGCCGCTTCGCGATCGGTCCCGCCAGGAACGCGACGAAGGCGATCGGTCCGGTCGTCGCCGTCGCGAGCGCCAGCATGAGCACCGAGGCGATAATGAGCAGGACGCGCGTCTGGTTCGTCTTGACTCCGAGCGATGTTGCCGTCATCTCCCCGAGCTCTAAAATCTGGAGCTGTCGGCTGAGTCGGAGGATGACCGGGAGGCAGAGCGCAACCGCAATCATGAGCGGCGGGAGCGTCTCCATCTTCACCCCGTTCAAGCTACCGCTCAACCAGCGCATCGCCGTCCCGACATCGTTTTGGCGGCTGATGAGCAGTAAATAGTTGATGACCGCCGTGAGCATCGCTTGAATCCCGATGCCGACTAAGACGAGCCGGCCGATCGAGAAGGCGGCGCCTTTCGACAAGAAGTAGATGGCGAGGACGGTCAACAGCCCACCGATGATCGAGATGACGGAGACGAACGTATCGCTCGCCTGTAAGACAACGATACCGAACACGGCCGCCGCACTCGACCCGGTCGTGATGCCGATGACGTTCGGGTTGGCGAGCGGGTTACGAAGCATCGTCTGGAACACAGTCCCGGCGATCCCGAACGCGAGTCCGGCGAAGACGCCGGCGAGCATGCGCGGCAGACGGATCGTGCCGACGGCGAACGAGGCACCCGGTACTTGTTCCCCGAACAAGACACGGATGACATCCGCGACCGGATAAATGGTGTTACCGAGCATGAGCATCGTCGCGCTCAACGTAAGGGCCAGCGCGAACAAGACGAGCGTCACGAAGACGGTCCGTTGCCGGCGCTTACGACTGTTATGGATGATGGGTTGAATCGATTGGTTCGTCATACGCCCCGCACCTTCACTTTCATCGTCAAGGCGATCAAAATCGGGGCCCCGACGAACGCCGTGACGATCCCGACTTCGAGTTCACCGGGACTACCGAGCAAGCGCCCTGCCACGTCAGCGAACGTCAATAAAATCGCGCCGGTGAGTGCTGACATCGGGATGATATACCTTTCATCCGCTCCGATGACCAAACGGACGAGATGCGGCGCCAAGAGACCGATAAAGCCGATCGGTCCGGCCAGTGCCGTCGCCGCCCCGCACAAGATGACACCGGCGAACGAGGCAATCAATTTCAACGTGCCGATGCGGACACCGAGACCTGTGGCGAGCTCTTCCCCGAGCGCCAAGATGTTGAGGGACGGTGCCGCCAAGATGGCGATAATGATACCGCCGATAAAGAACGGCAGGAACGTCATGATCGAATCCATCGTCCCGGCCCCGACGCTACCGACTTGCCAGAACCGGAACTGGTCCATGACGTTCGAGCGCGGAATCATGATGGCCATGACGAGTGACGACAAGGCCGCACTCGTCGCCGCGCCAGCCAAAACAAGTTTGAGTGGCGTCGAACCGCCCCGCCCGAGCGAGCCGATCCCGAACACGAACGCCGCCGTCAAGAGCGCCCCTGCGAGCGCGAACCAGATATAGTCGCTCGCGGTCGAGATGTTGAAGAAGGCGATCCCGACGACGACGAACAGCGCCGCCCCCGTGTTGACTCCGAGAATGCTCGGGTCGGCGATCGGATTGCGCGTCACCGACTGCATCAATGCGCCCGAGACACCGAGTGCTGCCCCGCACATGAAACTGAACACCGTCCGAACGACCCGCTGCCGGACGATGTCCGCTTCATACGACTGAACAGCCGGACGGAATAAACCGTCAAGCAGTTCATCCCATCCGACTGTCCGTGAGCCGAAAGCAAGCGAAGCGAGCATACAGACGACGAGCAGGACGAGCGACCCTACGAGGAGGAGCCCGAACCGTTTCGGCGTGTGTAACTTCTTCGGCATATTCATTTGATTACTCGACTTTCGCGAGTGCTTCTGACACGAGTTTCACATAGTCATCAATCGTATATTCGATCGAGAGTGGTGATGGTGTCCCAGCAGCCGCGAGTGGCGTGTTGTCTTCGATCATGACGACCGAACCGCGTTTGATGGCCGGCACTTTGCTGTAGAGCGGGTCAGCTTGAAGTGCTTTCAACGTCTCTTCGTTCCCGTAGGCGACGAAGATGTCGACGTCGTTCAAGATGTCAGCGTTCTCTGAGCTGAGCTCGAGGTAGAAGCTGTTCTCATCTTTGATTTGGCTTGTGATGTTCTCAGGATATTCCATGCCGAGCTCTTCGATGAAGGCACCGCGTGGGTCACCCGTCGTGTAGATGTAGAACTTCGAGAGATCGTCTGGGCTGAGCGCGACGAATGCCGCTTTCTTCCCTTTCATCTCCGGTACTTCAGCTGCCTTGTCAGCGATGAGTTTCTCTGTGTCTTCAATCAACTGTTTGCCTTCTTCTTCCATGCCCATGGCCATTGAGTCGTAACGAACCGTGTCCTGCCATGATGACACCCAAGGCGTCTCTTGGTATGCGACGACCGGTGCGATTTCTGTCAACGTGTCGTAATCTTCTTGCGTAATGCCTGAGTAGGCAGCAAGAATGACGTCCGGCTGTGAATCAGCAATCGCTTCGAAGTCGAGACCGTCCGTATCTTGATAGATGTTCGGGTTTTCTTCACCGAGATCTTTCAACTTGTCAGCCGTCCACGGCAACATGCCACTGCCGTCTTGGACACCGTAGTTCGCAGCCGAGAAACCGACTGGTACGACGTCAAGCGCGAGCGCCACGTCTTGGTTCGACCAACCGACCGTTGCGACACGTTCCGGCTTCTTGTTGATGACCGTCTCGCCTAACGCGTGTTTGATTGTGATTGGATAGCCTTCTGCCGTTTTAGCAGATTCATCTGTCGTGGCTGCATCTTCATTGTTCGAGCCGCATCCTGCGAGCACGAGCACGAAAGCAGACATGATGATGAACATATGTAGCATTTTCTTGTAGCTGTTCATGTCCTAGTCCCCTTTTTCTGTATGACAACGTTTTACGCCGACATTGATAATCATTATCATTTATGAGTATAGGATGAATGTCTTGACGTTGTCAATGTGAACTTCCATCTATTTTGGACAAGAAACAGCTTTTCCTTAAACGCTATGCGTGTCCAATAACGTATTGACATGGGTTTGCGTCGGTAAAACGTCAATCGCACCTTTCACCGATGCGACGAGTGCGCCAGTCGCATTGGCAAACCGTAAGACCTCTTCGCCATGACGACCTATGAATGGTTCGAGCGTAGAAACGGTCGCCTCATTCACAAGCAACTGATATAAAAATCCCCCCATAAACGCGTCGCCGGCACCGGTCGTGTCAGCGACCTTGATTGGAAACGCAGGTACCTCCCAGGTGTGATCTTTTGTATAAATCGTGGCTCCTCGCGCTCCTTTCGTGTAGAGCACGATACGCACATTGCCTTTAAACAAGGAAGCAATCGCTCGTTTTTGTTCGGGGATACCCGTGATGAATTCAAGCTCTTCTTCCGACACTTTGAGGATATGGGCGAAAGGCAGAAACTCTTGAATCGTCTGTTTGTAGACGTCTAAGTCATTCCAAAGTGAGGTGCGTACATTCGGGTCAAAACTGATGATGCCACCGGCTTGTGTCATCCATTCGATTGCACGGCGATGGGCATATTTCATCGGACTCTCGACCAAGTCGACCGACCCAAAATGAAAAATATCCTGTTGATTGAACCATTCTCTCTTCACTTCATCCTCATTCAGTAATAAATCAGCCGATGGATTTCGATAGAACGAAAAATCTCGATCGCCGTCCTCTTTTACCGAGACGAACGCTAGCGCTGTATTTGCTTCACTCGTCCGGAAGATGTGTTCGACGCCAACCCCTTTCGCTTTCAGTGTGGAAACCAAATAATCCCCGAACGCGTCATTTCCTAACTTTGTGATCAATGAAGATTGTCCTCCTAATGAAGCCACGACGGCAGCCACATTTGCCGGGGCCCCTCCTGCGACCCGTTCAAACGTCGTTACTTGGTCCAATGATTGTCCTTTCGTATGCGCAATCAAATCAATCAGCGCCTCACCCATACAATGAAGTTGTCTCATGTTCATTTCCATCCTTTCTCATCTTCATAAAAAGGGCCAAGCCCCACCTCGAAAGATGGATACTTGGCTCTGCATGTTTATTGTTCGTTCCACACATCGCTCAAACTCCAAACACGGCACGATTTGATGTCGACACGTCCCCCCTCGGCATAGAACGATAGACCGAGACTTGTCGGATCCGGATAAATTCGGCTCGTCATCACCGTCGTCCCACCGTTGGCGAATACTTCTACTGATGAGCGGTCCAAGAAGAGACGCAAACTGAGCACATCATCTTCCCCTTCGACCTCGACCGTTCTCACCCCATCGACGCCCACACCTGACTTCGTCCGATCGAGTGATAGTTGTTGCGTCTTCGTCGAGAATCGAATGACCGTCTCTTGCTCCCCGTCCTCACTGCGACGCAACTTGATGCCGAATGTCTCCGCCGTCACATCACATAAGGAAAACTCAACTTCTACTTCGAGCAACTCCTCTGTGACGTCGGTGACGATCTCTGTGTCCTCGATGGTCGATAGGTTCAAGTCAAATCGTTTCGAACGAAGGGCCGTCAGCTCTTCGACCGGCTCCATCTTGATGCGGCCGTCCTCCATCCGCGTCAGCACACGTGGTAACGTCAACGCCCCGGCCCAGCCATGTTCTTTCGTCGGCATCTCCGATTCCCACATGTCCATCCACCCGATGGCGATGCGCCGGCCTTTGTCATCGAGCAACGTCTGCACGGCATAAAAATCATGTCCATAATCGAGTTCTTTAAATGCGCCCCGGTCGAATGTGTTCGTCTCATAGTCGAACGACCCCGTCATGTATCCGGTCTGGAATAGGTTTTGATAACGGTCACCTTCTGGTTCCATCCCTTGCGGTGAGAACAAGAGCACGTGCTCGCCGTCGAGTTCAAAGAAGTCCGGACATTCCCACATGTATCCTTCCGTCCCATCACTCTCTCCGAGCACACCGAGATACTGCCATTCCTTCAAATCTGCCGACTTGTAGAGGATCGCCTTCCCGATGTCACCTTTTCGGGTACCGAGGACCATGTACCATTCGTCTTCGTGCTTCCATACTTTTGGATCACGGAAATGACCAGAACCGTCTTCCGGGTGCGTCGGGATGACCGGACTTCCAGGATGCTTCTCAAAGTGGATGCCGTCGGTGCTCGTGGCGATACATTGAGATTGGTCAAGAATGTCTTTCTCCTTGTCGATGAAGAGATTGCCCGTATAAATCAATGTGAGGACACCATTGTCATCGACCGCGCTCCCAGAGAAGCAACCGTCCCGCTCGTATTCCTCTGTCGGGGCGATCGCAATCGGGAGGTGCTCCCAATGGACGAGGTCTTTACTCTTCACGTGTCCCCAATGCATCGGTCCCCAATTCTCGTCGTACGGATGGTGTTGATAGAAAACATGATACTCATCTTTGTAGTGAATCAGTCCGTTCGGATCATTGATCCAATTGGCCGGCGCCATAATGTGATAGCCGAGCCGATACGTCGTGTCTAGTTTCGCTTTCGCTTCGGCCACCGCTTTGTCTGCCTCTGTCTGTGTTGTGTGCGTTAACATATGATCGCTCCTTTAAGTTAAATGACTTGTCCCATATCTTTTGATGTTGGTTTTTGAAGATCGGTCTTCTTCTCGTTCAATAACGTGAACATCGAGATGACCGTGAACGCGAGAACGATGGCTCCCATCGCTAAATACGTTTGTCTAAATCCGATACTGTCATAGAAGTATCCGGCAGCCGGTGACATGATTGACTCCCCGACCTGTTTGGCGAACTGGAAACCGACGAGATACAGCACCGACGATAGACGCGTATCGAAATTGGCTGCCAAGTATTTGAAGATTGCGACGAGCATAATCGGCAACTCCAAGGCATGAATCAATTTCATCGAAGAGATCCCAATCGGTCCCTCGACAAGTCCCGACCCGACAATCCGGAACGCCATTAAGTAACCGGCAAGAATCAAGCTATTTTTCGCGCCAATTTTATTGACGACAAACGGTGCGGCAAACATCATCCCAGCTTCTAAGAATACCTGAAGTGAGTTCAAGTAGCCGAACACCTGATTCCCTTGTGCCTCTGTCGGGAAGAGCGACGAGTAATAGACCGGGAACTGTTGGTCATACACGCCATATACACAAGCGACACCAATCACATACAGCATCAAATACCAAAAATCTTTCAATGTGAACAAATGACCGACGTCTTTCAATGTGACCGAGGCCGCCCGTTCCATCTCGACGTCCGTGACCTCTACCTTGATTGACAAGATAATCGCGACCAAGACAATGGCCGAGACCGACGCCACCCAAAAGTTGATGTTTGGGTTGATGTTGAACAACTGCCCTGCGAAAAACGTCGCTGCAGCCCATCCGAGAGAACCCCACATTCTCGTCTTCCCGTACTCAAAATCGTATTTCCGTCCTACTTTTTCAATATACGACTCGATTGCACCAATCCCGGCAAGGAAGGCCGTCCCGAGATAGAGCCCCCCGACAGCGGCACCGATGATGACGTTGTACTGAAGGAGTGGTCCGTATACATAGATATAGAACGGACCGACAAATACGAGTAGCATGCTGATGAAGAACAAAATGTTTTTCTTTAGACCAATCTTATCGGAGATGAATCCATAGAGCGGTTGCATCAATAGCGCAAAGATAGCGTTTACAGAAAAGACCAAGCCAGTCTGGGCGCCAGTCAGTTGCATCTCTTGACCGAGCCAAATCGAGAACAGTGAATAACTCGACGACCAAGTGAAAAAGAAGAAGAAGAAATAGGCACTGAGTTTCCAATACAAGATTTTTGACGTTTTCATGATGGTGTCTCCCTCAAAAATAGAATGAACTACAAATTGAAAGCACTTTCAAAATCATAATATGTCAACCGCTTTCATATGTCAACCGGTTGACATATTGTTGTCACTTTTTTTCTTGGATTGAAAAAACCCGCTCCTTGTACAGAGCGGGTCCATCTTTAAGCGTCGGCGCCTTGAATCATACGGACGGGGAGTTGAATTTCTCTACCTTCGTCCGTAAACTCTCCGTCGATTTCTTTCAGCAGAAGATCGATGGCCGTCTTCGCAATCTCTTCGATCGGTTGTTGTACGGTCGCGAGTTCTGGCAAGAGCGAGCGGACTGCCTCGGTCCCATCATAGCCGACCACTTCGATTTTTCGTGACGAGTGTTTAGAAGCTTTCATCACGCGCATGAAGGAAGCCGCGAACAAGTCGTTCGTCGCGAACACCCCATCGAGCTCCGGTTGTTCTTCAATCAACTTTTGCATGACTGCTTCTTGACTCGTACGATCAAAGACTTCTTCGACCTCGTACACGATCGGTTCTTGACCGTGTGCTTTCATCACGTCGAGATAGGCTTGCCGTCTGAGGCGGGCCGGTGTCTCGAGTGACCCTTCCCCATCGATCAAAGCGATGCGACGACAGCCTTTTGTCCACAAATAATCGGTCGCCAGTTTGCCCCCTTGATAATTATCCGAACTAACGACCGGAATCGTATCAGATAAGTAACGGTCAATTGCCACGACCGCCAAATTTTGTTTATGGTAATCGAGAATCCCACGGTTATGTGTCCCGACGATAATGCCATCGACTTGGTTTCGGAGCAACATCTCCAAATAACGCTCTTCTTTATCGACTTGGTTCAAACTGTTGCATAAGAGCACTTTGTACCCGTTCGCTGCACAGTAGTTCTCAATATGGAACGTGAGCTCCCCGAAGAACGGGTTGGCCGTTGTCGGTAAAATCAAGCCGATTAAGTGCGAGCGCTTATTGAATAGTGACCGCGCCACGTCGTTCGGAAAATAGTTGAGTTCTTGCATTGCCGCCTCAACTTTTGTTTTAGTCTTTTCACTGATATAGCCACGATTGTTCAACACACGTGACACGGTTGTCGGAGAAACCCCAGCCAACTTGGCTACGTCCTCAATTTTTGGTTTCATCGAATCGTTTCTCCCTTCCTAGCTCTCGCTTTCAATTATACAAAACTGTGCGCGTTGATGCAGGATTGGAGTGGATTCAGTGAAAAAATCAGAGAATGGGTGGTGCATCTGATCAACCGTAGTTCGTGACGTCCGCTCTCGTTACATAAAAACAGACGCTCACACGTTGTGGGCGTCTGTTTTTGATTGATTATAGCGGCTTCCCGAATTCCGGGCGCCCTTCTTCATTCCACGTGAACACTTGTGCGCGCGTATGACGGTTCGGGTCGTAGAGGGGATCCCCTTCGATTTCCGTATACGTCCGAGCATGGTAGATGAGAACATCTTCTCCCTTCTCGTTCACGGTAAAGCTATTGTGACCCGGTCCGAATTGATTCACGTCGGCATTCGTCTGGAACACCGGCCGGAACGATTTCGACCACGATGCCGGGTTCAACAAATCAGCGTCTTCCGAGGCGCACAACATACCCATACAGTAGTTCTCATCGGTCGCACTCGCCGAATACGTGATGAAGATGTGGCCGTTCCGCTTCAATACGGCCGCCCCCTCATTGACGAGGAAACCGCGAGTCTCCCAGTCATACTCAGGCATCGTCAGCATGACTTGTGGCAATTTGATCGTCCATGGGTTTTCGAGCTCGGCGATGTATAAATTTGAATTTCCGTCGATAGACGGGTCTTTTTGGGCCCACACCAAATAGTGAGTCCCTTTATGCTCAAACACGGTCGCGTCGAGGGCGAACGAATCCCATTCGGTCTGGACCTGCCCTTTTTCGACCCACTCCCCTTTGAGCGGATTAGCCGATTCGTTCTCTAACACGAACATGCGGTGGTCGAACAGACCGTTGACGATGTCCCTCGATTTCGCGGCCGCAAAATAGAGATACCACTTGCCATGAATGTGGTGCAGTTCAGGCGCCCAAATCAAGTCGCTCATCGGACCCGTCTCGTGCTTCACCCATGCGGTCACCGGCTCGGCCGTCCGAAGCGCTTGAAGCGACTTGGCGCGGCGTAGCTCGATCAAGTCATACTCAGGCACCGACGCCGTGAAGTAGTAGTAACCGTCCGTATGCAAATATACCCACGGGTCGGCCCGCTGTTCTACTATCAAATGTCGATCTTCTACTTGCTTCATCGTACAGCCTCCTCGTCACGAATCGGTCGGCCGAACACCGGACCAGTTTCATCCCACATGAACGGTTGGACACGCGTATGTCGATTCGGGTCCCAGAGCGGGTCCCCGACGATTTCTTTATAGTTACGAGCATGATAGACGAGCATGTCCGTCCCGTCATCTAGCGTCGTAAAACTGTTGTGACCCGGTCCGAATTGACTGGCCGCTTCATCGGTTCCGAAGACCGGTTCGGGATGCTTCGTCCAACTCGCCGCATCCAATAGATTGCTCGTCTCTTCGGCGCGCAGAAGGCCCATGCAGTAGTGATGGTCCGTCGCACTCGCAGAGAACGTGATATAGATGTGACCATTCCGCTTCAACACGGCCGGCCCTTCGTTCACGAGGAACCCTACCTTCTCCCAGTCATACTCCGGCGTCGCAATCATCGTCTGTGGCCCCGTGAGTGTCCACGGGTTCGCCATCTCCGAGATGTAGAGGTTCGAGTTGCCATCGATGGCCGGGTCTTTTTGGGCCCACACATAATAAAGGCGCCCCTCGTGCTCGAACGTCGTCGCATCAAGCGCGAACGATTCGCACCAAGTCCGGACCTGTCCTTTTTCGACCCATTCCCCTTCGAGCGGATTCGCCGAGCTGTTCTCGAGCACATACATCCGATGATCGAAGACGTGATCTTCTCGCGCGGCCGCGAAATAGAGGTACCATTTCCCTTGGATGTGATGTAATTCCGGAGCCCAGATGTTCGCACTCATGACGCCCGTCCCACGTTTGGTCCAGACGACTCGTTCTTCCGCCTCGGTCAAGGCCGCGAGCGTCTTCGCCCGACGGAGCGGGATGCCCGTGAAGTCCGGCAACGAGGCCGTGAAGTAATAATAGCCATCTGTGTGGCGCATGATCCATGGGTCCGCTCGTTGTTCCACTAGCGGATTCGTGATCGTCTCTCTCATAAAGAACGCTCCCCTATCTCAGATTCTGTTCGGTTCAAACTCATATGTTTTAACAGTGTATGTCGTTCTCTCAAACGGTACGCCTCTCTCTTGCTACTCGCTAACAGGAGCGAGGAGACCCCGATCTCGTCCGGACGAAGCGGTGCCTGTAACGCATGGAAGATGTGTTCGAGCTCTTGCCGCGTCGGCATCTGCTCGGCCCACGCTCGTAGCGCGCCCGGCGTGTCGGACCATTCAAGCATCATTGTTTTATAGGAATCGATGAGTTCCATCGTGGCGATGGCGACTTTCGTTCCATGAAGGACCGCCGGACGATGGTTGGCGATGAAGTCCATCTCCCAGTAGTGGGACAAGTGATGCTCACCACCGGAAGCCGGGTGTGAATGACCGAAAATCAACATGGCGACTCCGGACAACAATAGCGACTCCATCAGTTGATCCAACCCGTCCGCGTCTCGTTTATAGATGGCAGGCAAGGCGTCCACACACGATTGTAACGCCTGTTCCGTCAGCGATGCGGCGACCGGACAAAACGGTTCACCGCCGTCAAATGCTCCGAACCGCCAGTCCAACAAGGACGTGTATTTCCCGAGCATATCGCCGACCCCGGCCGCGATCAACGCGTCCGGCGCCTTTCGAATCACCTGACTCGGGACGAATACGGCAATCGGGGACACGAGCTGGTACGTGATTTTCTTGCCTCTCACAATGAGAGGCGCCCCTTTCGACGTGAAGCCATCCACTGACGGAGCGGTCGGCACCGAGATGAACGGTACTTTCGTTTTAGCCGCACAGAACCGAGTGACGTCATGAATCGTGCCGGCCCCTAGCGCAATGAGCGCGTCAACGGTTTCATCTTGCTGAAGCAATACTTGTACGACCGAGCGCTCCTCCGCCAACACGTCGCCTTGCTCATCCGCTTGGAGCGAGACGAGCGACACATCGACTCCGATATCCATCAAGGCTTCTCGTAGCGGGAGAAACCCGACGCGTTCGGTATTCGTGTCGGCGACGACGAGGAGACGGCTCCACTCTTTTTCGTGGACGAACGCAGCCAATTCGACCCAGACGTGTTCAGACGCGACCATCCGTTCAATCGTAATCGCGTGATGGGGATTCCCGCAATCACAAGCTTGTACGTGTTCGTTAATCTGTTCGAGGTTCATCGGCTGACTCCTGTCTCGACACGATATGTCGTTTGCCAACGGTACGTGTCTCCCGCCTTCAAGCGAATCGACGGGAACGTCTCCTGGTGAACCGCATCAGGGAGGTGTTGCGGTTCCAGACAGACGCCGTAGTGACGTCTCGACGTCCCTTCACGCAATGAAGTCGTCTCGTTCATCTGATTGCCCGAATAGAGGACGATGGCGGGGGCCGTCGTCGAGATCGTCAACTCTCGCTGTGACGCTCGCTCATAGAGTCTCGCTTCCCGTCGCTCCGCGAAGACGAACGGATGGTCATAACCGTTGACCAATTCGTTTTGTGGATGGGGTGACTCGAGACCGTCCGCCAAGACACGACCAGAGCGGAAATCAAACGCTGTCTGAGCGACTTCAAGCAAGCAACCCGTCGGAATCAAATCATCCCGCAGCTCAGCGAACGTGTCGGCGGACAACGTAAGCTCATGGTTCAAGATGTCCCGCTCGCCTCCGCTCAAGTTGAAATACGTGTGGTTCGTCAAATCACACACCGTATCTTGATCAGAGGTCGCCTCGTATGTGATGGTGACGCCGTGGTCGACCAGTTCGAACGTGGCGCGGACATCGAGTGTCCCGGGATATCCGTTCTCTCCGTCGGGGCTGACGCAATGAAGTGTCACACGGCCGGATGTTCTCTGTTCGATCGTCCAGACGCGACGGTGCAATCCTTCTCCGCCGTGAAGGTGATGGACACCTTCATTTGCGGGCACGTGATACGTCACACCATCCAGGTCGAACGTACTCTGGTCGATCCGTCCGGCGACCCGTCCGATCGTCGCACCCAAATAATACGTGTCCTGCATGTACGCCTCGACTGTGTCGTACGACAAGACGATATTTTTCCAGCCATCGTCCTGAATCGAAAATTCTTGCAACGTCGCTCCGTAAGTCAATATGTTCAATCGATACACATCGTTCTCGAGCGTGATCGTCGACTCGTCAATCGCTGTTTCTAGTTGCCGCTTCATGACATCCACTCCTTTTCACCAAACGTTCACTGGGCAGTGCTTCACCGCAAGTCGTGCCCGATACGAGACGTAACACCCACACTTCAAGCAAGTATCTTGTTGCTGGAACGGGCAAGCCGCGCAATGGGTGAGGCGCGCCTCGTATTCCGTATCCGACACCTGCTCCATGACTTCCGCATCGATGGTCAACAGCCAGTCTTGGTCTGTCGCTTGCGGTGGACAGATCCGACATCGCCGCGTCTCCGCCACCGTCATCTCAGCGGACCGCGATGGTGATGACGCTCATCGCCGGCACGTCGAGGACGAGCTTGCCGTCTTCCGTGACGGTCACGTCATGGTCCCGTGGTGAGACGAGGTCAGGTTGTTCGAACGTGTTGTGAGCGTTTAAATGGTCTGCCGTCAAAATCCGGGCCGACACGCCAGAGATGGCGCCGACTCCCCGTAAATCGATTTCGACCGTATCGCCTTGCTCGTGGTCGAGTTGGCAGAGGCTGATGTGGAGCACACCATCCGCATTTCGCGAAGCGGTGGCGTTCACGGCCGGGATGGCTTCATCTTTGGCCACATAGTTACGTGTATGCGCGGCGAGTTCGACGCGTTCGGCGTCTTGGTGGACACTGTACATCTCGAACACATGGTATGTCGGCGTGAGGATGAATCGGTCTCCTTCTGTCAAAATCATCGCCTGCAACACGTTGACCATTTGAGCGATGTTCGCCATATGAACGCGGTCGTTATGGTTATGGAAGATGTTGAAGTGGACCGCAGCCACGAGTGCATCTCGAATCGAGTTTTGTTGATACAAGAAACCTGGGTTCGTCCCCGGCTCCACATCGAACCATGTGCCCCACTCGTCGACGATCAAGCCGACACGTTTTTCTGGGTCATACTGGTCCATGATCTGGCCGTGCTTCGTGATCAACTCGTCCATATGGAGGGCGCGCTTCAACGTGATGAACCATTCGTCCTCCGTGAAATCGAGAGCCGAGCCTTTGCCCAACCAGAAGTCACCTGGGATCGTGTAGTAATGGAGGCTGAGCCCGTCCATCATCGTCCCTGCTTCCCGCATCAGGACCTCTGTCCATTTATAGTCGTCGATGTTCGCCCCACCGGCGATTTTATAAAGTTTATTACCGTCGTAGTTGCGGACGTACGTCTGGTAGCGGCGATACAGGTCCGCATAATATTCAGGGCGCATGTTACCGCCGCAGCCCCAGTTCTCATTCCCGACGCCGAAGTACGTGAGTTCCCACGGCTCGTTCCGGCCGTTCTCTTGTCGCCAGTTCGACATCGGTGACTCGCCACCGAACGTCATGTACTCCACCCATTCCGACATCTCTTGCACCGTCCCGCTTCCGACGTTCCCACAGATGTACGGTTCACACTCGAGCAATTCACAGAGGCGCATGAATTCATGGGTGCCGAAGTGGTTGTTTTCGACGACCCCGCCCCAATGTGTGTTGACCATCCGTTTTCGGTTCTCGTTCGGACCGACCCCGTCCTTCCAGTGGTACTCGTCGGCAAAACAGCCGCCCGGCCAACGGAGGACCGGAATATTCAATTTCTTCAAGGCGGCGAGCACGTCGTTGCGAATGCCATCCGTGTTTGGAATCGGCGACTCAGGACCGACCCAGAGCCCTTCATAAATACAACGACCCAAATGCTCGGCGAAGTGACCATAAATGTGCTTGCTGATCGTCCCTTTGGTTAAGTCGGCATTGACGATGAGCTGTGTCGTCCCTGTCGTCACGTGCGTCGGTTTGATGAGTTGGTTGTTCATTGTATCTCCTCCATGAAGAAGGGCCAACGAAGTGGCCCTTTAGATTATGGTCGATAGTAAAGTTCGTTCCAACGTAGTTCGTTGTTGAATTGGACCGTCTCCGTCTTGGCGTCGATGACCGCGATTTCAACGTCGAGCAGTTCCGCGAAGTCCCGCAGTTGGTCTGTCGTCACTTCATACGAATAACAGGTGTGGTGCGCCCCACCGGCTTGAATCCAGTTTTCGACCGCTTGCGCCATCGAAGGTTCTGTTTTCCAAAGAACGCGTGCGACCGGCAAGTTCGGCATCGCCTCTTCCGGCTGAATGCCTTCGACCGTGTTGACGAGGAGACGGAAGCGATGGCCAAGATCGATGATGCTCGCGTTCAACGCCTTGCCGCTCTGTCCTTCAAAGACGATTCGGGCCGGTGCTTCCCGGTCGCCGATACCGAGCGGATGGACTTCGATTCTTGGTTGATCGACCGCGATCGTCGGACAAATTTCCAACATGTGGGCGCCAAGCACCATCTCGTTGCCCGGCTCGAAGTGGTACGTGTAATCTTCCATGAACGAGGTCCGTTCGTTGTTCGACATGATTTTCATGAGACGGACCAACGCTGCCGTTTTCCAGTCACCTTCTCCGGCAAAGCCATAGCCTTGTTCCATCAAGCGTTGGACGGCGAGACCCGGCAACTGCTTCATGCCGTGCAAATCTTCGAACGTCGTCGTGAATGCGGTATAGCCGCCTGCCTCGAGGAAAGCTTTCATGCCGAGTTCAATCCGGCCTTGGTAACGGACCGAATCGAGGAACTCCTCTTCGGCCATCCCTTTGTTCGTCAGCTCGTAACGAGACGCGTATTCGTCCATCAGCGCGTCGAGATCTGTGTCGGTCACGGCATCCATATATGCGACGAGATCACCGACACCATATCCGTCCACCGTCCAACCGAGGCGAATCTGCGCTTCGACTTTATCACCTTCCGTCACGGCGACGTTGCGCATGTTGTCACCGAAACGAGCCACTTTTAACACTTTGCTTTCGGCCAACGCATGAGCGACTTTCATCCAGCTCGCCATCTTCCCGCGTGTCGTCTCGTCTTCCCAGTGCCCGACGAGCACTTTGCGTTTGACGTTCATCCGGCTCGTGATGAAGCCGTGTTCTCGGTCGCCATGCGCCGATTGGTTCAAGTTCATGAAGTCCATATCGATCGCATCCCACGGGATGTCACGGTTGAACTGTGTACCGAAATGGAGCAGCGGTTTTTGCAGGACGCGCATGCCACTGATCCACATCTTCGATGGCGAGAACGTGTGCATCCAAGTGATCACACCCGCACATGAGTCGTCCGCATTCGCCTGAAGCATCATCTGACGGATCTCTTCTGCGTTTTTGACGACGCCTTTGAAGACGATCCGGTCGCTGAAGACGTCGGCTGCATCGAGTCCGGCCACCATCTCTTTTGAATGATCCTCCACTTGTCGAAGCACGTCTTCGCCGTAAAGCATTTGGCTTCCTGTCACGAACCAAAATTCATATGTTTTTGCTGTCAACATCCAAAGTCCCCCTAATGTGAGGGCGAAGTCTCGGTCATTTTTGGCCGTAGTATGCGTTCGCCCCATGTTTTCGCAAATAGTGTTTATCTAAGATGCTCTGTTTAATCGGTGTCAGGCCCGGGTTCAAGTTCAAGGCGTGAAGTCCCATCTTCGCGACTTCTTCGAGGACGACCGCATTGTGGACCGCCTCATTCGCGTCTTTGCCCCAGCAGAACGGTGCGTGGTTGGCCACGAGCACACCGGGTACGGCGACCGCTTCGAGCATTAACTCGTCGAGCGTCTCTAAAATGACGTGTCCGGTCTCGAGCTCATACGCCGTTGCGATCTCTTCGTCTGTCAATTCTCGAGTGCACGGAATCTCGCCATAAAAGTAATCGGCGTGTGTCGTTCCGAACGCCGGGATCGCCCGCTTCGCCTGGGCCCAGCTCGTCGCCCATGGCGAATGCGTGTGCACGACTCCGCCGATCTCTGGGAGAGACCGGTAGAGCGCGAGATGGGTCGGTGTATCTGAGGAGGGACGAAGCTCGCCTTCGACGACGTTACCCTCCAAATCGACGACGACCATGTCTTCCACGGTCAATCGTTCGTAAGGGACACCGCTCGGCTTGATGACGACCAATCCGGCGTTCCGGTCGATGCCGCTGACGTTGCCCCATGTGAAGGTGACCAAGCCGTGTTGCGGGAGGGTCAAGTTCGCTTCGAGCACGGCTTCCTTCAAATGACGACTTACCATACCGGCTCCTCCTTCACGCGTGACGCGTCGGCTTTGATTTTTTTCAAGCGTTTCATCACATCGTTTTCACCGCGACCGAAGTAGTCGTATAGTTTCGTGTATTCGGCGAACAGAGCGTCATACGTCGCGACGTTTTCCGGGATCGGCTTGTACGTCTCTTCTTTGACACGGCCCATCTTCGCTGCCGCTTCCGTGATCGTGGCGTAACCGCCTCGCTCCGCACCAGCCGCCACCGCCCCGAACATGGCCGACCCGAGGGCAGGCGTTTGCGAGGAGGCTGAGATTTTGATTTCCATGTTCAACACGTCCGCATAGATTTGCATCATGAGGGCGTTCTTCTCGGCGATCCCACCGGCTGCATATACTTCATGCACAGGGACACCGCTGTTCCGGAACGCTTCCACGATCGTCCGCGTCCCGTATGCTGTCGCTTCAATCAATGCCCGGTAAATATCTTCTGGTTTCGTGAGCAATGTCGCTCCGAGCAGGACACCCGTCAAATTCGTATCGACGAGCGTCGATCGGTTCCCGTTCCACCAGTCGAGGGCGACGAGACCGCTCTCCCCAACACGTTGCCGGGCTGCTTTCTCCGTCAACAACTGATGGATGCCAATATCTTTCAAGGCGGCCTCTTCGACGTAATGTCTTGGGACACACGTCTCGGTGAACCATTCAAAATGGTCCCCGACACACGATTGGCCAGCTTCATAGCCCATCAATCCTGGAATGACGCCGTCTTCGACGACACCGCACATGCCCGGGACGACTTGTTCGTCTTCACCGAGTAGGATATGGCACGTTGATGTGCCCATGACCATCAACATCTTGCCCGGTTCGGCGATTCCGACAGCCGGTACCGCCACGTGGGCGTCGACGTTCGCGACCGCGACGGCCGTGCCTGGAAGGAGTCCGATCCGCGCGGCGAACGCCTCTGTCAGTTCACCCGCCTTGGACCCGATTGGTGCGATGTCGCGCGTTAGTTTCTCTTCGACGACATTCTCTAGCCGCGGATCGAGCGCTTTAAAGAACTCGTTTGACGGGTAGCCGTCTTGTTTATGCCAAATGGCTTTATATCCAGCCGTGCAACTGTTCCGAACGACGTGTCCCGTCATCTGGGAGACGACCCAATCCGTCGCTTCTAGAATCTGATCCGCCGCTTCATAAATGGCCGGTGCTTCGTTCAGGATTTGCCACACTTTCGGGATCATCCATTCCGATGAGATTTTCCCGCCATATCGTTTCAAGAAGTCTTCGCCCCGCTCCGCTGCGATGCGGTTCAACTCGTCCGCCTCGTCTTGCGCGGCGTGATGTTTCCAAAGCTTCACGTAGCTGTGTGGATTTTGCTGATGTTCCTCGCGGAAACAAAGCGGGTTCATTTGTTCGTCAATCGGTAAGATCGTGCAGGCTGTGAAATCGATGCCGATTCCCACGACTTGGTCCGGCGTGATCCCCGCCTCTTTCACGACGGCCGGGATCGTAAGTTCTAACACTTCTAAATAGTCTTGCGGATGTTGGAGCGCCCAATCGTGCTCGAGACGGGTCACCCCGTCCGGTAAATATTCATCCATGACGCCATGTGTGTACGGTTTGACCGCCGTCGCCACTTCTCGACCTGTCGCTACGTCGACGAGGACCGCACGTCCTGATTGTGTCCCGTAGTCGACGCCGATTGTATAGTTGGCCATATTCATCACCCTACCTTCAAAAGAATGCGCTTACATATAGGATGAAAAAAATAAAGTGTGTGGGCACTCTTGTCTTTTCATCCGTACAACTATTCAAACAACACGTCTGACTCGTACAGAAAACAAAAAAATACAATCAAGTTGTACGTATAACTTACACCTTGATTGTATCAACTATTTTAAATTAATCAACTGTTTTCAGTATTTTATTCGAACATTTTTGCGTTAGTTCTGAAAAAACTGTGACACGTATCTTTAAAGCGAACACGATAAGTTGTACGGATATTTACAGTCGTTTGCCGATAACGACGTGCCCTTGGTCAGACAATCCCGCGAACACGAGCGTCTCTCGCCAATTCTCCCAGTCCCAGCCCGGTAACACGTACCAGGTGATTTCCTCTGGCCCGAAGAGTTTGACAATCATATCTGTCAGCTTCTCAAAATGACCTCGTTCGCCATACTCTGTCACGAACGTCCCGTCCGCTAGAAGTTGAATCTTACTTGAAGGCAGGACGTCATGTTTCGTCCGGTCCATGTAGATCCACTCCCACTCCCCGACGAGTTCCTCCATCTCGATGGGCCGTTCTTCTTCCCCGGCATATCGTTGCGGAGATACGAGCGGCCAGCCCGATTCCGTCCAGATAATTTTGCGGATATGCAGTTCGTGCCAGTGCGGGTCCTGCTCACCTCTGACGTGATGGACGAGATAATCCTTGTCCCCGTCATGCAAGACGGAGTTATGACCGGGACCGACCCAACCTTCCCCAGCCCCGAACCGATAGCCCCCTAAAATCTTCATGCCGACTTGTTGCGGGTCGATCTCGAGGTCGGTCATGACGTTCCCGTCAAAATCGACGTACGGTCCGGTGATTGAAGTCGAGCGGGCCACACGGATGTGATAGTCCTTGAATAGGGAGTCGTACGAGACGAACAAGTAATAATGGCGATCCGCCTCCCGGTAGACGATATACGGTCCCTCGATTGCCCCTTCGACACGTTGATGCCGTTTCGCGATCAACGTCTCCTCACTCCCCGGACGTTTCTTCCCGGTCTCCGGATCGACCGGGAACACATACAGCCCACCGAAGAAGCTGCCGTAGACGAGCCAAGGTTCTCCATGCGCATCGAACGTAATATTCGGATCGATCGCGTTCGGTCCTGACGTCCCAGCCTCGCTCTTCACGACGAGCCCGTGATCCTGCCACGGTCCGTCTATCGTTTCCGCACTGGCGACACCGATATACGACTGCGTCTGTCCAAATTGTGAAGCCGCATAGTACATGACATAGCGACCACCCATGAACACAACTTCCGGCGCCCAAAGCCCCGGCGCCCCCGTCCATTCCACAGCCTCGTGCGGAAGTTCTTCAAACGCCAAGCCGACGTATTCCCAATGGATCAAATCCTTTGAGCGGCGCACTTGAATCCCCCCGTTGATTTGATGCCCGTGGGCGGCATCCGTCGAGAACACGTAATACCAGTCCCCGACTTTGATCGAGGCGGGATCGTGGGCGTTGTGCGTGCCCCACATCGTTTCGTTCGTCAATCGCTCTAGCAGATAACGTTCTTCTCGTTTCGGACCGTTCAATTTTTGCATGTTTCCGTTTCTCCTTTTATCGTTTTTTGCCCCATACGGCGGTGCCGTCCTCGCTCAGACCTGTGAAGATGATCGTCGGTTGCCAATTCTCCCAGTCCCAAGCCGCTCCGACTTGCGTCTCATACGTCTCTTGCCCGACTTCGACCTCGAGGACCGAGCCGTTCAATCGCCAAGACCCGTCCCCGTTTTCGAGCTTCCCGTCTCGTTTCAACGTCAACGTGCTCGAGGCTTGCTGTCCATCGTCGAATCGCGGGAATGTGATAACGTCCCAGTCCCCGACCAGATGGGCGTCGTCGACCTCGACGTCTCCTTCACCTGCATAGCGCTCGGGCGAGACGACCGGCCAACCGTCTTTCGTCCAATACACTTTTCGGACGTGCAACTGTGACCAATAGATGTCCTCACTCGGTCGCGCCTGATGCAACACGAACGTGTCGGTCCCGTCTTGTAAGAATGCCGAGTGCCCGGTCCCGACGTATCCGTCATCTCCTTCGAAACGGTACGGACCCACGATTTTCACGCCCGTATCAAACGACTCATCCGATTCGTCCCGTAAGTCGCGACCACGCGAGTCGACGTACGGTCCCGCGATCGACTTCGAGCGACCGATTCGGACGTTGTACGTATCTTCTAACCAACCATACGACACCATCAAGTAGTAATAGCCTGTCTCATCGTTATACAAGATTTCCGGTCCTTCGATGCCCATCGACATGTCTTTCCGTTTGGCAAGCAACGTTCCTTCTGACGATTCGTCCACTCGCTTCCCGGTGCCTGGATCAATCTCCGTCAAAAAGATCCCACCAAAGTACGACCCATACGTCATCCACCATTTGCCTGACGCATCTTGCGTCACATGAGGGTCAATCGCATTGGCGACACCCCCGTCCCCATCTTTAGACGTCACGACGGCACCCTCGTCTTCCCAAGGCCCATCGATCGTTGACGCGGTCGCTAGCCCGATGTACGACGTGCGGCTCCCGACCCCTGATACGGAATAGTACAAGTGGAACCGATCTCCGATTTTTGTGATCGCCGGGGCCCAGAACGTATTCCCACCGGCCCAAGCGAACGCCTCTTCAGACACTTGATCGAACACACGACCGACGAACTCCCAGTGAATGAGATCGGTCGATTTACGAATTTGAATGCCGGGCGTCGGAGGACTACCCACCATGTAATCCGTCGAGAAAACGTAGTACGTGTCACCATCTTTAAAGATCGCCCCGTCATGCGTAAAGTTCGTCGTCCACTCGCTCTCTTTGTTGAGCACGTCTGGCGTCACATCTTCCACTTTTTGATCAAACGGCGCTTTCGGGAGTGGCAACTCATCGATTGATGCACTCGTCGTCTGCCAAAAGAAAACACCTCCGACCGCGACGATGAGCAACGCCATCCAGACCATCATTTTTTTCATGTCAATCTCCTTTCTCCATCAAAAAGGCACCCGCCTAAAAAAGACGGGTGCCTTTGTCCTGTCACACCTCAGCCCTTCACACCAGAAATTGCAATCGACTCGATGATCTGTTTTTGGAAGATCATGAAGACGATTAACATCGGGAGTAACGCCACGACGGACGCGGCCATGATTAACGGATAATCACTTTGAATTGCATACGATGCGTTAAAGTTCGCGATGACAAGTTGAAGCGTCTGTTTCTCCGGCGAGTTCAAATACAGAATCGGTCCGAGATAGTCGTTCCAGATTGCCATGAACCAAAGAATCAATTGCGCGGCTACGGCCGGTTTGATCAATGGGAAGATAATCTTGTAGAAGATTTGGAAGTACGAGCAGCCATCAATCTTGGCCGCCTCGATAATCGAGTTCGGGATGCTGTTCAAAAATTGGCGCAAGAAGAAAATCATGAAAATGTTCCCGAACAGTCCCGGTACGATCAACGGTAACAGCGTATCTACCCAGCCGATGCTCGAGAACATCATGAACTGGGGAATCATGAGCACCGGGTATGGGATCATGACGGAAGCGAACAAGAGCAGGAAGATTTTATTCTTGCCTCTGAAGTTCAACTTCGCGAAGGCGAACGCCGCCAAGCTCGACGTGAACGTCCCGACGATCGTGACGGATAACGCGACGATCAAACTGTTCGATATCCCGGACAACAGCGGGCCCATGCTCCAAATTTCCGTGTACTTGCTAAACGAAATATCGGTCGGGATCCATACCGGCGGGAGTGCGAACACATCCTCTTTTGATTTTAGCGACGTTGATACCATCCAGAGCAGCGGCGCGATCATGACGACCGCTCCGATGGACAGGAAGATAAAGATGAAGAAATCCGTGATCCGGTCCTTCTTCTTCACCGACATCGTTTCCACGTTCTCTTTTTTCCGTGAGAGAGCTAATTGCATGGTCATTCTCCTTTCCTATACGCGTATCGCTCAATCAAGATCGAACGATGATTTTTCATTCATCCGGAATTGGAGCAACGTGACGATGAAAATGAAGAGCCCGAGGACGAGCGCCATCGCCGAAGCGTAACCGAGTTGGAAGTTCCCGAACGATTTTTGCCAAATGTAGAAGACCGCAGAGGCAGACGAGTACTCCGGACCCCCGGTTGGTGTCATGACATTAATTTCCGTGAAGATTTGCGCTCCACCGATGATGTTCGTCACGATGATGAAGAACGTGACCGGTTTGACCATCGGGAGCGTGATGTGCCAAAAGCTTTGCCACGCGTTGGCTCCATCGAGTTTCGCTGCCTCATAAAATGATTTCGGGACACTTTGGAGCGCCGCCAAGTAAAGGAGCATCGTGTAGCCGAGACCTTTCCAGATCGCCATGAGGATGAGCGCGGGTTTAACGGTATCGGTGTTTTGAAGCCAGTTCGGCCCGTCAATCCCGATTAAAGCCAGGAATTGGTTCACCAATCCGTAGTCCCCGTTATACGCCCATTGCCACAAAATCGAGACGGCGGCAATCGACGAGATGACGGGAATGTAGTAAATCACGCGGAACGTGTCCGTCCCAAAAATCTTTCGATTCAACGCGAGGGCGAGCAGAAGCGCGAGGACGATGCCGATTGGAATCCCAATCATCATGAAGAGCGTGTTGTACATCGATTTATAAAAATATTCATCTTGGAACAAATTGACGAAGTTCTCAAACCCAATAAATTTCATTTGACCGAGACCGTTCCAATTCGTGAAGGCGCCGTAAACAGAATACATCAACGGTACGAACGCGAAGAGGAAGAACCCAATGACCGGTGCCGCAACAAACAAGTAGGCGTACCGCTGTTCAGTTCGATATAACTTTGAAATCGATTTTGTTTTCATTGTTCTTCCATCCTTTCAACGTCAGAGACGCGGGTGGCGAACATCGCCACCCCGTTTCGACTCTCTGATCAGTTCGCCTGTTTCTCTTGTTCGATCGCCGCATCGAGCAACTTCTGCATCTTCGGCTGCGCCGTCTTCACATAGTCTTCGACCGATGTTTTACCATCGAGGACAGGCTGGATGTTTTTGAAGAACTCGTCGTACCATTCTGCCGTGTATGTTTTCTCAGCCGGGAACCCGCGGCCATAATCGTTGATTAAATCAAGGAACTCTTGTTTGTTTTCTGGTTTGATTGACGTATCAGCCGCCCAGTTGTCTGCGATTTCCATGCTGTTCGGCAATTGGACTTGCGCGTCTACGAGCGCTTGTTGTCCTTCTTGGTCCGCAGACAAGTACATGGCCAACTCTGCCGCTTCCTCTTTATGTTTCGTCGTCGAACCGACGCCAATCCCGAGCGATCCAACCCATCCCGACGCTTTACCGGTAGAACCGGCTGGCCATGGGAGTAAGTCGTACTCGAATTTCAACTGTTCTTTAAATGCCGCCATATCCCACGGTCCGACCGGGAAGAAGGCGAGCTGACCTTTCAGCCAACGTTGGTACGTGTCGAGCGTCTGTGTTTCGCCGATTGACGGTGTAATACCGTGCTTCAACTGTTGATCGACGAAGAATTGCAACGCTTCGATGAACTTCGGATCATCGATTGTCACTTTCGTACCATCTTCATTGATCCAGTCCGCTCCATTACTCCAGACGAACGGTTGAAGAGCCCAGTTTACGTTGAAGCCAGTTCCGTACTGATCCATCTTCCCGTCACCGTTCGTGTCTTTCGTCAACTGTTTGGCCACATCCACGAACTCATCCCATGTATATGGTTTGTCTTTATCCGGAAGCGGGATGCCCGCATCTTCGAACATCGTCTTGTTGTAGCCGAGTGCGAACGGACCTAAGTCTTTCGGTAGTCCGTAAATCGCCCCTTCCCCGAGCGTCTCTCCATCGAAGCGATATTTATCGACACCCTTCTCCCAAATGTCGTCTAGCTTGACGTCTTCCGAATTTTCAACCGCTTCGGTGATGTCGAGTAGCACACCCGAGTTTACATAGGCTTTCACTTGGGCAGGATTATAGAAGAAGACGTCCGGGATTTTGCGACCCGCGATGGCCGATTTGAGTTTTGTATCGTACTGATCCGGCGCCGTCTGGACCATCGTCACTTTTACATCTTTGTTGGCTTCTTCAAAACGTTTTACTGTTGCTTGGTAGGCTTTTAACTCTTCTGGATTTCCACGGAACATAAATGTCAGTTCAACTTTTCCATCCGCGCCTGCCTCGTCTCCCGAACAGCCGGCGAGCGCCAAAGAAGTTGTCATCAGTGCTGACATCGTCAACGCAAACATTTTTTTCGATTTACGATTCATTGTGAATTCCTCCATCAATTTATATTCATGTGCAAAGCATGATAAAGATGTACGTACATGTTGAGTTAAATAAAAAAGCAAACTGTATAATGAAGCCCACACGACACTATACATTTACTAGCCAATAAACCGATATAATTGGTAATGAAAGCGTTTTCTGTACAATTCGAGTCTATTACACACGTTCGGACATGTCAATTCGATTTTTATGTATTTTTGTATTTCATCCGTACATATTCATAGAAAATTCAGATGCTTTTTTTGCTTATTCATAGTAAACGGTACATTTGTTTGTTAATATGGAAGTAAGATCACATCTTGTACGTATGAGTTGTTCGACGTACATGAGAGAAAGCAGGGACGCCAGATGGCACAACGCACAAAGTACAATATGGTCAAAGATTATATTCTTGAATGGATAAAAGACGGAACGGTAAGACCCGGTGAAAAAATTCCTTCTGAAAATGAATTGGTCCAATCATTTGGAGTGAGCCGTCATACGATTCGACAAGCTGTAGGAGAACTAGTGAACGAAGGTTATCTTTACCGTGAACAAGGCTCGGGCACGTATTGTTCCCCGGTCCTTCCGACCTCGACTCCCCAGACGATCGAACGTTTAGGCAATGGTAAAAACATCGGGGTCATCACGACCTACATGTCTGATTATATCTTCCCGTCTATTATCCGGGGGATTGAATCTCACTTGGCTTCAAAAGGATACACGTTGACCTTATCTTGTACGGATAACAACGTCGAGAAAGAACGGCAGTGCCTCGAGATGATGTTAGATCGTCAAATTGATGGGTTGATCGTCGAGCCGACGAAGAGCAGTAGCTACAATCCAAATATCAAATATTATTTAGAACTCGAACAACAGCATACGCCGTATTTGATGATTAACCAATACTATTCGCAGTTGACGCCTCCTTATTTGATTATGGATGACGAGAAGGGTGGGTTCTTGGCTGCCGAACATCTCATTAAACTTGGCCATGAGCGCATCATGGGACTCTTCAAAACAGATGACCTTCAAGGGGTACATCGGATGCGCGGCTTTATACGCGCGTTCCGGGAATACAATCTTCCCTTAGAGCCAGAATTAATTATAACGTATACGACAGAAGAACTTGTGCCTTCTTTTTATGACGTGATTCATCAAGTGTTCGAGAACGCGGACGAACGGCCGAGTGCAATCGTCTGTTATAACGACCAACTCGCCCTTAACGTGTTGGACCAGTTGAGAAATCTACGCCTCTCTGTCCCGCAAGACGTCTCACTCGTCGGATATGACGACTCGGTGCTTGCCGTCGCGACAGAGGTGAAACTGACTTCGATCATCCACCCGAAGCAAGAATTGGGTCGTGCCGCAGCCGAGTGGATTATCGCAGCCGTCGAGAAAAAGGACACGCCACCGTCACATACGTATGAACCTGAATTGATCGTCCGCAACTCGACTGCACCCTATAATCGTCTCGAATCTAAATTAGGCTGATTCTCTGCTAACTTCTTGGAGGTCCTCATGAATTTAAAACATGAACACAACAAGCTATTCCAAGCGCTCGAATTTGTCACCAGCCTGGTGCAACTGAACGTGGTCTTCTTACTGAGCATTCTGCCTGTCATCACGTTGTTCCCGGCCTTGTACGCTTTACATGCCGTCACACGGCAATGGTCGGTCAACCAAGATTACAGCGTGTTTCGCGCCTACTTCCGCTTCTTTAATGAAGGAGTGCGCCGTCATTATAAGCTCGGTATAGCCTGGACCTTGTTTGTATTCGTCTTATTGATCGACTTTTTGCTCATTCGTCAAATCGACACCGGGCAGACGATTCTCTTCACCGGTCTGTTCGTGATTGGATTTGTCTTCATCTCCCTGTCGTTATTCCTGTTTCCGATTTTGACGCACTACGAGATGAAGACGATGGATGCCTTGAAGTTGGCGTTATTCAGCATCATGCGATACGGCTATATTGTCGCGCTCGCGCTCTTGTTATTCACAGCACTTGGTATGCTCGCGTATCGCTCTCCGCTCTATTTGTTGTTCGGCTGTTCGTTCATCGTGTTTTTAACGACGAAACTGTATCTTCACCAGTTAGACCGCGCCATCATGAGCCGCCACGTCGACATCAAGTCTTCATGAAACAAACCCTTCCCCCATCTGCGATTAGGTCATGCAGACGAGGAAAGGGTTATTTTTTATGTGCTCGCATCACATCCGCCATTGGACACCCTGCTTGCTCGAGCTCGGAGACGATACGCATATAATCCGTTTCGTTTCGATTCTGACTCAGCTTGAACGCCGCCTGCACCTCTTCGATGTCGATACGGAACCCGACGACGCCATATTTCTGTCGCTGCACCGGCTCGGACAGTTCCTCCCAGACGACGGCGTGCTCGCGGTCCCCTTCATGGTCTTGAAGCAGTCCGGCCAAGTCTTCCTCGAGTTGGTCCGCATTCAGGATGGTCGCCTGTCCGTATGCATGAACGGCCTGATAGTTCCACGTCGATACGTCCTCATGTCCGTACCAGGACGCCGAGACGTAAGCGTCCGGACCTTGGACGATCAAGAGAACGGTCTGGTTTTCAATCGTTTGCCATTGCGGATTGTTTTTGGCAATGTGTGTCGTGAACCAAGCATGGCCATCTTTTTCATGAAACCGGAGCGGTACGTGCGTCGCAATCGGCTTCTGTCCGTCATGCGTGACGACGGTGCCGAACGGATGGGCCTTCAAAAATGCATGGACTTCTTTCGGATCATTCACGGCGTATAGTTTTGGGACGTACATCGTATTCCTCCTGTCTTGTTAGCTGGCTTACAAACAAAGAGAGCGATGGCATGTTAGGATGGATTCCTCACCCGAACACATAGAGGAGGAATTCCAGTGGCTACATTATTCAACTTACTCGACAAGGCACCTGACTTCACGTTGCCGGACGTTTCAGGAGATGCGTTCTCGCTCTCGGACTCGATTGAACGGCACGACGGTTGGCACCTTATCATCTTCTTCCGCGGCGCCTGGTGCCCGGTCTGTGTCCAAGACTTGAAAGAAATTGAGAGCCAGCAAGGCTACTTCCAAAATAAAGGCATCCGACTCGTGACAATCTCGACCGACAACGCCGAGGACTTGAAACAGATGGCCGACGACAATGCGCTCAGCTTCCCGGTCCTGCAAGACGAGTCGCTCGAGACGTTGCTCGACTTTGGTGTCCAATATCACGGTACCGACGCCCCGTATGCCGATCACGGCGAGCACGGGGAGCCGGCCTACTTCCTCATCGACGAGAGTGGACGCCTGTTGTATCAACAGATCCAGACGAGCCCATTTGGCCGACCGACTGCGACCGAGCTCCGGAAAATCGTCCAGTACATCAAGAAAAATCTCAAATGACAAGATGGCGCCGATCAGGCGTCATTTTTTTCGGAATGTAAGACCGGTTACAGAAATATCGACCCATCCGATATACGCTTATTGTATCAAACTAGAAGGAGTGAGGAAGATGAAACGGTACGTGGTCAACGGCGTGATTGGTGGATTAATCGGCGGGATTTTGTTCGGGCTATTCATGCAGATGATGGGCATGATTGGCATGATTGCGGGCATGGTCGGCAGTGAGAGCCTCGTCGTCGGTTGGATCGTTCATATGATGATCAGCGTCATCTTCGGGGTCACGTTCGGACTCGGGCATTTGGTCATCTCGAACCTTTGGACGCTCGCCGTCTTGTTCGGCATCGGCATTTGGATCGTCGGTCCGCTCGTCGTCATGCCACTCATGATGGGCATGGGGACAAACCTCGCGAACGCGTTCGCGCCGGATCAATTGATGAGCCTCGTCACACATCTATTCTTCTCATTCGTCTTAGCCATCGTCTTCAAACTACGCACTGAAAAACAAGTCGCACCGAAAGCAGCCGTGCGCTAATGGAGGAACACATATGAACATCACAACGGAGCAACAATTCGAACAACTCGTCTCATCGAAAGACCATACGATCGTCAAATTCTACACGGACTGGTGCCCGGACTGCAGACGGCTCGACGCCTTCATGCCGGACGTCACCTCGATACTTGGTGACGTACCGCTCTATACGCTCAATAAGGACGAGCTGCCCTCACTGTCCGAACGTGAGCAAGTGATGGGTATCCCGAGTCTGCTCGTGTATAAGAACGGTGAAAAGGTTGGACATCTTCATAGTGCCAATGCGAAGACGCCAGGAGAAGTCACCGAGTTCTTAGCCGCATTCGTCACGTCATGACAAAAGGGAGCCCCATCGCTCCCTTTTTTCGGTCGTTCATGACGTCATCAGCTCGAGCTCGTCCCATAACGCTTGTCCGGTGAAGACGCGCGCCTCGTCGACGAGCACCGGCGTCACGAGCTCACCGTTTAGACGCAGCAGCTCCTCGACATAACGGGGCTCCTCGAATAGGTTCTTCTCGATGAATGGGATGGCCAATTCGTTCAGGCGTTGCTTGGCCCGATAACAACGGGAACAGCCGTCGATCGTATACAGTTGAAGCATGGGACTCCCCCCTTTTCTATATCGTATCGTTTACAATCAAAGGAGACAGTAAGACAGATTACAAGAGAGAGGTGATACCGATGGACAAATTGACATTGCTCTCGCACATCAGCTTGTTCGAGGAGCTGCCGATGCAAGATTTGAAAGTGATCGACGCGATGAGCCAAATGCGCCCGGTCAAAAAAGGGAAGATCATCGTCTCACCGGATGCCCCAATCCCGGCGCTGTTCTTGTTGAAAGAGGGGCAGGTCCGGCTCTATCGGATGAATCAACATGGCAAGCAGTTTACCGTCGATATTTTGACGAGCGGCAACATTTTCGGCGAGACGGCGACGCTCTCGTTGACCGACGACGATTTGTACGCCGAGGCGATGACCGACACGTACTTGTGCACGATCGGGGTTGACGAGTTTGAACAGTTCATCGAGAAGAACCCGAAAATCGCCTTGAAACTGATTAACATCCTCTCCGAACGGCTGAAAGACTTATACGCGCTCAGTGAAAAGATCGCCTTGACCGACGTGAAGTACCGCATCCTTTACCTTCTTCTGAAGTTGAGCGAGAAGAACGGCGTGCGCAAAAAGGATTGGCAGACAATCAACATCAAACTGACCCATGCCGATATCGCGGCCATGGTCGGGACGACACGGGAGACGACGAGCGTCATCATGTCTAACTTGAAGAAAGAAGGGTATATCAAAAAGGGACTGCGCCTATCGATTCATGCAGACAAAGTGAAGCAGGCGCTAGACGACCTTTAGGAGGGATTTGATGAAACCGACGATTCAAGCGTTCGTGTTCGATGTCTATGGGACCTTGTTCGACGTCCATTCCGTCAAGGCGGCGTGTGACGAACAGTTCCCCGGAAAAGGTGACCAAATCAGCCAAGCGTGGCGGACGAAACAGCTCGACTACTTCTTTACCCGCCACATCATGGGGCGCTATGAGGACTTCTCTGTCGTCACGCGTGACGCGCTCCGGTATGCCTTGTCGGCGGCCGAAGTGACATGGACGACCGAGACCGAGGACGCATTGATTGCGACATATGCGGAGCTGTCGCCGTACAAAGAAGTCGAGGACGTGTTGAAACAGCTGCAACCTAAACAGACCATCGTTCTCTCGAATGGGACGGATGCGATGCTCGAGGCGCTCATCCACAACGCCGGGTTCACCGACCTGTTCGATGAACTCGTCAGCATCGACGGCATCAAACAAGCCAAGCCGTCCCCGGCCGCCTACATGCACTGGTTCAAGAACAGCGGGCTGAAGCGGGACGAGGTGCTGTTCCTGTCCTCGAACGGATGGGACATCGCCGGTGCGAAGAACTTCGGGTTCCATACGGCCTGGATCAACCGCGACGGCAAACCGATCGATATGCCCGACCTGGCCCCTGACGCCGTCTATGAGGACTTGTCCGGGATACTGGAATGGGTCACGGACGAAGCGGCTTGGCCATAATCAAATCGACTTGGGCGTCGTCGCCCATATAAAACGTGTGCGCCCCGGTCTGGACGAAGCCGTGCTTTCGGTAAAAGGCGAGTGCCTTATGGTTATGTTCCCAGACACCGAGCCAGATTTCACGTTTGTTCAGTTCACCTGCGCACGTGATGGCCTGGTCGTACAACGCCTTGCCGACACCGCTTCCTTGGAAGGTGCGTCGCACATAAATCCGTTCGAGTTCGAACGCCTCTTCGCCCATGGCCTCGGTCTGGGCGTTGTTGGCGTTCACTTTTAAGTAACCAGCCACTTCCCCGTCAAGTATGGCGAAGAAGAACTGTGAGTCCGGATTCGAAAGCTCTTTTTTAAGTTGCGCTACGTTGTACGCCCGCTCGAGATACGCGGCCAGATGCGCCGGATCGTTCTCGGCCTCGAACGTCTCCGTGAACGTCTCGATACTGATGGTGCGAAGTGCGTCAACGTCTTCGATTGTGCAAGCTTTGATGGTGATCATGTTCGTTCCCCCTAGTAGTCTCGTTTCTTTCCTTTCTTCACCGCGTCCCAGTCCCCTTCGATATTGTGGCGGACCCGCTTCAATAGCCGGAGCAGCTGCTCGGCTTCCTGGTCACTCAGCCCGGCGAGCGCGACGTTAGTCGAATGCTCATGCTCGCGGATGATGACCGGGTACAGCGCCTTGCCCCGTTCAGTCGGGACGAGCCGCTTGATTTTCTTGTTGTGCGGGTCGTCCTGCTTCGTGATCAACCCGTTCGTCTCCAACTTTTGAACCGCCCGCGCCGCCGTCGTCCGGTCGACTTTAATCATTTCGGCGAGCTTCTCTTGAATGATGCCCGGCTCTTCACAAATCCGGACCAAATACAGATATTGCCCTTTCGTCAGCTCGAGCTCTTTGAACTCGATGTTGCTGATCGAGTCGAGGGCACGGGCAATCATCCCGATTTCACGCAACTGGTCTCTCATACAATCCTCCTGATTGTTGTATTTACAATATGTTACGTTTAGTATAATCCATTTAGTTGCATTTGCAACAAAAAGTATTTTAGATATGAGCTTAGATTATGTGAGAAAATAAAGGTATCATTCCACGAAACGAGGGGATCTCATGGCACACCGCATCTACACGACGAGCTTCGCGAGCGTCTATCCGCTCTATGTCGCGAAAGCCGAACGGAAAGGCCGGACGAAAGACGAAGTCGATACGATCATCCGCTGGTTGACCGGTTATGACGAGGCCGGGCTTGAAAGTCAACTTGAAGCCGAGGTCGACTTCGACACATTCTTCGCCACCGCACCCAAGATGAACGAGGACCGCGCCTTGATTAAAGGTGTCGTCTGTGGCGTCCGCGTCGAGAACGTCGAGGAGCCGCTCATGCGCGAAATCCGTTACTTGGACAAACTCGTCGATGAACTCGCCAAAGGCAAGGCAATGGCGAAGATTTTACGAGGAGGCGACGTCTGATGGACTATACGACACTCGTCGATGACAAGCGGCTCGACGCTTTCATCCGTTTAATTGACGTCATCGATACGAACTTACCGGCCGGGTTCGAGAAGACGACCGACGGGAACGGCATCCATTATGTCGTCCCGCTATCGACGTATCCGTCCGGGTATCACGTCACGCCGGGCACCCCACTCCCGTTCTTGAGCGTCATCGCCCAGAAGAACCATGTCGCCGTGTATCATATGGGCGTCTATAGTGACCCGGAACTGCTCCGCTGGTTCGAGGAGTCCTACGCCGCACAAGTGCCGACGAAATTGAACATGGGCAAGAGCTGTATCCGCTTCGGCAACGTCAAGCATATCCCGTACGACTTGATTGGCGAGCTCGTCTCGAAGATGACGCCGGAGCAATGGATTGCTACGTACGAATCACGCTAAAAAAGGCAGGTCGATTTTTTCTCGACCTGCCTTTCGTTTGTCAGACGATAAATTTATTTGTCATTTGACGCATCTCATCTGCCATGTTCGACAGTTCTTGGGCCGAGGCCGTGATCTCTTCCATCGACGCCATCTGTTCTTCCGTCGCCGCCGAGGTGTTCTCGGTTTCGGTCGCGGTCGTCTCGGTGATGCCTTGGATCTCGTTCACGGACGTCAAAATCTCGGTCGCCCCGGCTGCCATCTCTTGAACGGCGCCCGACACTTCCTCGACTTTTTGTCCGACTTCTTCGATTGCCCGCTTGATATCCTCGAACGCATCGCCCGCTTGTTGGACGTTCGTGACGCTATGGCCCATCTCGCTCTCGACGACGTGCATCGTCTGGACGGCTTGTTTCGTCTCCGTCTGCGTGTCCCCGATCAAACCGGAGATCCGTTTCGTCGCGATCGCCGACTCTTCGGCGAGCTTCCGCACTTCTGAGGCGACGACAGCGAAGCCTCGTCCGTGGTCGCCGGCCCGCGCCGCTTCGATGGCCGCGTTCAAGGCGAGCAAGTTCGTCTGTTCAGCGATACCGGAGATTGTACCGGTGATACTGCCGATTTCTTGCGAGCGGACGTCGAGTTGACCGATGACCGTCTGCAACGCTTTCACTTTCTCGTTCATCGCCTCGAGCTGGGACTCGAGCGTCTCAATCAACTCATTGCCCGTCCCGACTTTTTGGAGTGCCCCGTCCGACAACTCCGTCATATGTTGGGCGCTATTCGAGACGTGATGAATCCCGTTCGTCAGTTCGGTCAATGTGCTGTTCGATTCTTTCACCCGCGTCAATTGACGGAGCGATCCAGATGCAATCTCTTCCATCGTGACGGCGACCATCTCCGTCGCTTTCGTCGTCTCTTCGACGTTCGATTTCAAATCGTCCGATGACGTCGCGACGCGGCCCGCCGTCGACGTGACGTTACTGATCAAGTCACGCAGGTTGTCTTTCATCTGATTGAACGACACCGCGAGCGAGCCGATCTCGTCACGTGACGTGTAGGTGCTGTCGACCGTCAAGTCTCCTTCACCGGCTCGGCTCATGAGTCCATTTAACTCACGGACCGGTCGCACGATGAGACGCGTAATGTAGATTCCGAGCCCGATTGAGACGAGCGCCCCGATGGCGACGAGCACCCAGAAGACGAGTACCGACTGAGAACGATTTTCCTGCATCGTCTGACTGGCCGTCTCCGCTTCTTGATTGATTCCATCCATGACGACCGTGGCTGTTTCGACGAGCGCGAGGCGGATTGGGCGTAGCTCGCTGACATATTGGCGATAGGCTGCCGTATTCTCGTTTCTGATTGCCGGTTGCAAGACGATATCAACCCGTTCCAAATACGTCGTAATCAAAGTATTCAAATCTGCGACCTGTTGTTGCATGTCAACATTTGTCGAAGCGAAGTTCTCATTGAACAACCTTAAATTCTCGACCATGCTGTCTCGTCGCTCCGTAATATTTTCTTGGAGTTCCGCGTTACGACTTTCTTCGGTTGCCAACATCAACTCGAGTACATAACCTTCAAGCGCACGGTTGTCCGTCCGTATCTGACCGAGCGCCCGAATCGGCAGCAACCGCTCTTCATATAGTTCTTCCCCCGCATCGGCCATCCGTCCCATCAAGACATGACTGAGCGCCGCGATGATGACGAGCGTTGCGATGAACACGGTGATAAGTACCGTAAATTTTTTAGACATATTTAAATTCTTCATGATCATCCCCCCTATCTGCTTTATCGTAGGAAAGCAGGTTCACGTGAAGCGTGATCGCACATGCGTTGACCTAAGTTTCCATTTTCAGCGCCGTTACCTGCTTATCAGCACATTCAGCACCCATTTGTAAGCTGGCTCACCTTCATTCAGACGAAAAATGCGCTACGATAAATAAAAGAATGATCGATACGAAAGGAATGATTCCCGTGCCACGCTGGCTCAAACTCAGTCTCATGCTCGCCGTGTTCGGGAGCATCTTCTATATCACGCACTTCCATTATGAGCTTCGCCCGTCTGACGTCCGTGACGTCGTCTTGTCGTTCGGCTGGTGGGGTCCGGTCGTCTTCTTCCTCATCTATGCGATTGGCCCAATCATCTTCTTGCCGACGTCGGTATTGTCACTTGGGGCCGGTCTCGCCTTCGGGGTGTGGCCTGGCGTCCTCTATATCTTGTTCGGGGCGACGGCGGCGGCCGTGACCGGGTACGTCATGGCCCGACTGTTCGGCCGTTCGGTGCTCAAGGTCGAGAGCTATCCGTGGTCGGAGAAGCTGTTCACGCAGATGGAGCAACGTGGTTTTCTATACGTGTTTGTTTTGCGGCTCATCCCGCTCGTCAGCTTCGATTTACTCAGTTACGCCGGCGGGATTGCCAAAGTCAAATTCAAGTCGTTTATCCTGGCGACCGTGCTCGGCATGATTCCCGGGACACTCGCTTACAGTTTTCTCGGTGCGAGTCTCGCCTCGGGAAGCATCACCTTGGTCGTCATCGCCGCCCTCGTCTTCGTCACGTTGATCGGCGTCACCTACTATTTCCGGGAACCCGTCAAACGGTGGCTCGGGCTCACGTCAGACTAGAGAAGCGCAATCGCTTCTCTTTTTTTTATGTCGGCGTGTAAAAACGATAAACATTCGGGCCAATCGGACGATAAATGAGTAGCTATATCGACCTATTATCAGGAGGAATCTGAATGAGTTCTGAAAAACGCAATCAATTGATGCTCGTCACCACGTTCGTTATCGTCCTTACGTCTGTCACCGTCCATCTGCTCCACCGCTTCACGGATTTTGCCTATACGTACACCGTGCTCCGAAACGGTGCCGTCGGTTACGCATATCCCATCGCGACATGGGTCCTGTTCGCCGTTCCGATTGTGCTATTGATCGCCATGGTCGTCAGCCAACGTGTGAAACCACAGCTGTTCCCGCACTTGATGATGCTCACGCTCACGTTTTCGAGCATCTCGACCGTCGCCGGCGGGCAAGGGCTCGTCGAATATCACTTCTCGATTTTCGTCGTCTTGGCGATTCTGTCGTTCATGCGTCGTATCGACTTAATCGTCTACAGTACCGTCATCTTCGCCGTACAACATCTCGCCGGCTATTTCTTGGTCCCCGAGATCATCTGCGGGACGGCCGACTATCCGTTCAGCTTGTTGCTCGTTCATGCGGTCTACCTCATCTTACTGAGCGCCGTGCTCATCGCGCAGATCCACTTCCGTAACCTTGAGTCGTCGCGTGTCAAAGCACAGGAAGACGAGACCCGTCGTTTGCTGAAGCAAGCCGTCACCGATGCGAGTCAACTCGTCATGACACTCAAAAACCATGCGACCGAGCTCGAGACGGCCGCCAACCAGTCGCTCGAGTCTGGAGAACAAATCGCCGTCACCGTCGATCCGATTGTCGCCCACGCGACCGAGCAAGAGACGTCGATGAACCATGGGGCCGATGAGATTCAATCGATTCGCTCCCTTACCGCTCTCATCCAAGAACGGATGGCCCAGACGGCTGCCGCCTCGTCACGCATCGCGTCCGATGCCATCGCTGGGAACAGTGACATGCAACGGATGGAGACGAAAGTCGAAGAAATCATCAGCGAATCGGAGCGGCTCGAACGTGTCGTTGCGACGATGTCGAACCGATCGACCGAGATTCAAGCCATCCTGCAACACGTCGAGACAATCAGCGACCAGACGAACATGCTCGCCTTGAACGCCTCGATTGAAGCCGCACGGGCCGGTGATGCCGGGCGCGGTTTCGCCGTCGTCGCTTCTGAGGTCGGCAAGCTCGCCGTCCAGTCCAGAGATTATGCAGCCGAGATGACACGCGTCCTCGGCGGACTGATGGATGACACGATCGTCGTCCGCGATTCGGCACAGTTGTTCAAACGTGCGACCGAGAACTGTCAAATCGTCTCGGCCGACGTGACAGCGGTCTTCCACCGCTTGACCGAGGACGTTTCCGAGATCGATGGTCAAATCAGTTCGATTCAAGAGACGCGTCAACGCGTGACATCTCAAATGGAGACACTCGAGACGCGCCTCGCGACGACAAAACGAGCGGCGAGCGAACTGCAGCAACAGATTCAACACGTCGCCGCCGCGACCGAGGAACAAGTCGCCATCCAAAAAGAGTTGAGCCACATGTCGGACCGCCTCGCCTCGACCGCGAGCACGTTAGAAGACGTGACCGGTCAGCTCGAAGCCCGAGCGAACTAAAAAACAGACCGCGAATTTCGAATTCGCGATCTGTTTTTATGAATGGCTAAAGAAAGAGATTTTTGCAGTCGACCGAATGATGAGTACCGATACGAGCATGAGGATGGCTGCGATTCTAAAGCCCATATCCCCGATGACATTGAATTCATATCTCAGCCCGAACAATAATCCTAATCCGAGGACAACGCCGATTAAGAACATCATATTTTTCATGTAATCGATCCTTCCTATGTACATCTATGATTATCCATTTATTGTTAGTATACCGGATGGGGGATGACGTGTGCACAAATATGTGAAGACAAATCACTAATACTCATCAAAAAACGTCACGTTCTCGATGTTCGAAAACGTGACGTCACTATCGTTTATAACGTTGATACGAGCTTTTGAAGCGCCTCTTTGAGCGGCGTCACCGGACGACCGAGTACCAACTCGAAATCATTCGACTCGACTTCGAGCGAGCCGTTGCGGATACTGTCTTGAATGCCGACGACGATTGGAATCGCTCCTTCCGGCACACCAGCGCCGCGCATGACGCCAGCATAAGCGTCAGTACTCACTTCTTGGAGCGTCACTTCACGGCCAAGCACTTCACTGAGCGCCTCGACGAGTTCGGCTTGCGTATGGAGCGGACCTGACAATTCAAAGATGTCTTGCTCGAAATCGTCTGCCATCAGGACGTTCGCGATCGCTTCAGCGTAATCTTCTTGTAGCGCCCAACCAACCTTCCCGTCACGGGCAGCCGTCACCCAAGGTGCACCGGCGAGCACGCCTTGGATGCTGCCAAGTTCGTTTTCTAAGTACCAGTTGTTGCGCAAAAACGCATGCGGGATCCCCGTCCGTTCGATTGCGCCTTCCGTCTCGACGTGTGGCGGTGCCATGAGGTTTTGGCTCTCTGTCGCATCGGCGAGACTCGTATAGGCGATGAACGATACTCCTGCGCGCTCGGCCGCCTCGACGGCGTTCGCATGTTGACGGATGCGCGTGTCGTTGTCGCCGTCCGCCGAGATGATGAGCAATCGTTCGACACCTTTGAACGCTTCATCGAGCGTCTCCGGCTTGTCGAAGTCGCCGTGTCGTACATCGACCCCTTTCGCTTTCAGTGCTTCTGCTTTTTCAGGGTTGCGGACACTGACCGCGAGTTCACTTGCGGGTACCGATTTGAGCAACACATCGACAATTTTCGAACCGAGTTTTCCGGTCGCACCTGTGACTAAATATTTCATAAATCATTTCCTCCCTTTAGCCTGTAATTGAATTGGTTACATGTAATCATCATAGTTACAGCATCTTCGTTTGTCAATTGTTTGTTCCCTGTTATACTGAAGATGTAACCAATTCACTTACACGACTGTGCAGAAAGGTGGTAGCCTATGTCCATCAGTAGCCGTTTCGCGGTCGGCATTCACATCCTGACGTTGATCGAGGTCAACAAGGACGGCGTCACCTCGTCTGACTTTTTGGCCGGCAGTGTGAACACGAACCCGGCTTTGATTCGAAAAATCATGGCCATGTTGAAGAAGGCCCACTTGATTGAAGTGAAGCCTGGCGTCGCCGGAGCCAAAATGACGAAAGACTTGACCGAGATTTCGCTCTATGACGTCTATCGCGCCGTCAGTGTCGTCGAGGAGAACGAGTTGTTCAGTATCCATGACAACCCGAACCCAGCGTGCCCCGTCGGCCAACATATCCAAGCCACGATCGAACCAATCTTTATCCACGCCCAATCGGCGATGGAGTCTGTGTTGAAGCATGTGACCCTCGCCGATGTCGTGAACGATGTCACCACGAAAAGCCAAGCAACCTGAAGAGAGGTTGCTTGGCTTTTTTTAGATGAGTCGATACTTTTTGAAACTGTTCGCAAGCCCGTCTTGATCACACGCGTCCGTCACGTCGTCGGCGACGCGCTTGACCTCGGGCTTGGCGTTGCCCATGGCGACACCGACCTTGACATATTCGAGCATCTCGATGTCATTCAACCCGTCCCCGTAGGCGAACGTCTGCGCTCGCTCGAGACCTAGATGTTCGAGCAGCGTCGCAATCGCCGTCGCTTTGTTTACGCCCGGGATGGACAGCTCCCCACTGTTGGCCCCGAATACGGCGACCGTGCTCGGGATGACGGTGAAGCGAGATGCGAACTCTTGTTGGATGACGTCGAGCGGGACGGATGAGCCGAGGAACGAGATTTTGTTCACATCGGGACGGACGAGGTCGACCCCTTCCATCATCGCGTCATGAAACGGCTTTAAACCGCGCTCGATTGTCGCGCTTGCCTCCGGATTGTTCGCCATCAACTCGTCAATCATCGTCGCCACCCGTGCCTTGGCGTTGCCGCCGGCGAACAGACCGTCGTTCGACTCGAGATAGAAGTCGATGCCGTGTTCCGTGAAGAAGGAGATGAGGTGACTCAAATCATCGACGGAGACTTGTTGATGATACAGCACTTCCTCCTCGAGCTCGATGTAGCCCCCGGCTGCCCCGATGATGCCGTCAAAGCCGACGTCGAGAATATCCGAGAACAGCTCGGCCTTCGAGCGCCCGGTCGATAAGAAGACGAGATGGCCGTTCTGTCGCGCCTCCCGGACGGCCTCTTTGGCCGATTCCGGGATGTTGCCGTGGTCATCGACGAGCGTGCCGTCGACGTCTAAAAAGATGATGTGTTGCATAATATCCTCCTTTTTGTCCTGAAAACAAGAAAAACCTAAACCAGACGCAACATGTGCGCCCAGTTTAGGTTTTGCCTGATGATTCAGTAACAATCCTGATGTATACGATTTTCCCCTCAAGCATACCGCTCGCGCATTTCCTTTGTCAAAGCTGTCGTTGTTGGCGCACGTCGGCCCGTGGTGACAGCCCGAACAACCGGGCATACTCGCGGCTGAACTGCGATTGACTCTCGTAGCCGACCTGGAACGCCGCCTCGCCCACGTCCGTCGCCTGCATGAGCAACAACCGTCTCGCCTCTTGGAGCCGTAACTGCTTTTGGAACTGGAGCGGGCTCATCGCCGTGACTTCCTTGAAATGACGGTGGAGCGTCGAGACGCTCATATTGGCGACGCGGGCCAACTCTTCACTCCGAATCGTCTCGTTGAAGTTCGCGATGATGTGGTCGATGACGCGCTTGATCCGGAACGCCTGACTCCCCTCGAACGCCAACTGCCGCAGTATCTCCCCGTTCGACCCTTGCGCCACCCAATACAGGAGTTCGCGCTTATAGAGCGGTGCGAGTGCCACATGATCCGGTGTGTCGACGAGACGGGCGAGGCGGAGCGCGACATCGAACAACGCCTCGTCGGCATCGGCGATATACATGCCCCGCCTCACGTCACGCGGTTCGGTCAGCTCGACGTGCCCGACGGCATCGATCAAGTCGTCAATCGTCAACTCGAGTTTCAGCGCCACGTATGGGACGTCTGCGCTCGCTTTCGTCACTTGGCCCGTCACAGGCAAGTCGACCGAGGCGACGAGGTAATGCCCGCCTTCGTAGACGAGCCGCTCGTCGCCGAACAACATCTCTTTCCCACCCTGCAGGATTAGGCAAAATGACGGTTCATTGACGCGAGTGATCGGCTCGGTCACCATCGATTCATGGATGAACGTCATCGCCGGGACGATCGTCGGATGCACCCCGTCCCCCGGTATGTGTCGTGTGATGACGTCAATCAGTTGCAGTCGTGTCTCGATGTCGTTCACCCTCCCTCTGTATTCTCCCCTTCAGTATACGGTAGATTGTTTTCTTGGACGAGCCCTGTCCAACCTGTTGAGAGGATTAGGCAAAAACACGACATGAACGCGCTAACGCTCGACCCACATCTCGCGTCATACTGGTGGCAAAGGAGGGGGAATCGACATGGAAAAGACGTATCACGTGACGGTCGAACGTGGCTTCGCGACATTGCTCACCCGTTGTGCGTATTTCGCACTTGCCCATAACGTGGCGATTCGGCTCGATTCATTCCGACTCGAACCGACGCCGGAGGCACTTGTCGAGGCGCTAGCGCTTCCGATCGGCACACATACCGAATTACGATTGACCGTCAACGACGACAGCGCCGTGGATGAGTTCGAACGATTCCTCTCCACGTATCAACTTTGAAGGAGGCATTTTCATGGAATACGTAAAACTTGGCAATACGGGACTTGATGTCTCAAGGCTCTGTCTTGGCTGTATGGGCTTTGGCGACGCGAACCGATGGATTCACGACTGGGTACTCGATGAGGCGGCGACTCGCCCAATCATCAAACAAGCACTCGACCTCGGTATCAACTTTTTTGACACGGCAAACATCTACTCAAAAGGCACGAGCGAGGAATACGTCGGACGTGCGCTTCGGGATTATGCGAACCGGGACGAGATCGTACTCGCAACAAAAGTTCACGGTCGAATGCACGACGGTCCGAACGGTGGCGGCTTGTCGAGGAAGGCGATTCTGTCGGAAATCGACCATAGCTTGAAACGGCTCGGCACCGATTACGTCGATCTGTATATCATCCACCGTTGGGACTATGACACACCAATCGAAGAGACGATGGAGGCGCTCCATGACGTCGTAAAATCCGGGAAGGCCCGCTATATCGGTGCATCGGCGATGTACGCCTGGCAGTTCCAAAAAGCGCTCCACGTGGCGGAACGAAACAACTGGACCCGGTTCGTGTCGATGCAGAACCATTTGAACTTGATTTATCGCGAAGAAGAGCGTGAAATGTTGCCGCTTTGTCGGGAAGAGAAAATTGGGGTCACACCGTACAGTCCGCTCGCCTCGGGACGCCTGACCCGCGACCTATTGACCGTGACCCACCGCTCTGAGACGGACGTGATTCAACGTTCGAAGTATGACGCGACGATGGACGCCGATCGGCTCATCATCGAGCGGGTCGCCGCCATCGCTGAGACGCGGGGGATCACCCGAACCCAAGTCGCCCTCGCCTGGCTCCTTCAACAAGACACGATCACGTCTCCAATCATTGGCGCCACGAAGGCACGTCATTTGGACGAAGCCGTCGGTGCTTTGACTGTCACGCTGACGGCGGACGAGATTGCTTCACTCGAAGAACCGTACGTGCCGCATGCGGTCGTCGGTGCGATTTGATTTGCTGTTTCTACATGCACTTCTCACACTCCGGATTGTCTCGGACTGTTTTAGCAAATCTATTTCAGGACGTACAACATAAGTAGACGCGCTAGCCTCCCAGCTGAATGACTTCTCGATTGTGAATGAACCTCTCGTCTAGCAAACAAAAAAGGTCGTAACGAATGTTTGACCGTATGGGTGATGTTAGGAATTTTCTTACTCGTCGCTCCGCGCTCGACAAACCGCCGTACTAGAAATTATATACCGCAAGCACGCTAAGCCGGGGCTGACGCCTCGGTTTTTTCTTATGTATACTGGATGAAAACCCTTAAGGAGGACACATGGAGTATTCCGCAATAGAACTAACGGAAGCGAAACGACAAATCGATTCAATCCTCCACAAACTGAACGAGACGGTAAAAACGCTCGAAGCAAAAGACGAACCCGCCCGTTACAAGGCGCAACTGACGCTCGCCAAACGTCGCATTCAGGCGTTGACGATTGCCGTCGACTTGATTGAGACACAACTCCCTACCGACACATAACAAAAGCGGCCGATCATTCGGCCGCTTTTGTTTGCGCTTCGGCTTCTTCAGCCGCTTTCGCTTCCTCTTCTTCTTGTTCTAGCTCTTCGATCAATCGCTTCATCTCGGCAATTTCTCGTTCTTGCGCTTTGATGATCTCTTCTGATAACTGTTTCACGCGCGGGTCTTCGATCTCCGCTCGTTCGCTCGTCAAAATGGCAATCGAGTGGTGCGGGATCATCGCTCGCATCCAACTGACGTCATCGACCGTCGTCTGACTTCGGACGAGCCATAGTGAGAGTCCAAACACGAGTGCGCTCACCCCTAAGATGACAGCGTTCAGCTTCTTGTTCTTGTACATGCCCCACATGAACAGCAGCATGACGAACGCCATGACCGAGCCCATGATGAGCGCCATGTACAGACGCGTCTGACTGAAGAAGATGTGATCGAGTTGGAACACGTTCAAATACATGAGCCAATACATGAGGAACGTCGACACAAGAATCATCACTCCGAATTTCGCATAAGGTTTCATTGTTCTCTCCTGCCTTTCTATTTATTTGCTTCTACGTATTCCTTTGCCTATTCTTTTTTCGTTAAAACCTTATGGTCCATCTCGTCGAGCGAGCGTTCCTACCATTTCACTTCTTTTTCACAAACAGGGGCTATACTGTCAAAATGGACTTTGCCGACAAAGGAGACATCAAGACGTGTTAAAAAACCTGCAAGACCTGTTGACAGAGCTGAAACAGCTTGTGACATGGACGTATTTAGACAATCCTGCCGAAACGATGATTGAAGGCATTTCCTTCTCCTCCAAAGAAATTAAACAAAATTTTTTATTCATCTGTATATCAGGGTATCGACATGACGGCCATGACTACGTGAACGAGGCAATCCACAACGGGGCCGTCGCCATCATCGCCGAACGTCCGATTGAGGCCCGAGTACCTGTCATCTACTGTAAAGATACGAAACACGCTTTAGCTGAACTCGCCAGTGCGTTCTATGACCATCCATCGACGCAACTTCGTCTTCATGGCGTCACCGGGACGAACGGAAAAACGACGACGACCGCCCTGGCACATCAACTGTTCGACCGACTCGGCATATCCGCCGGCTTGATTGGCACACTCGGTATCACCTATGCCGGTCAGACGTTCGAGACACCGAACACGACACCCGATTCGCTAACCATCCACCGCCACCTCCACACCATGGTCGAGGCCGGCATGACGGATTGTCTGATCGAAGTCTCGTCACAAGCCATTGCGGAGGGACGTACCGCGAACTTGTCATTCAAGACGACCTCGTTTCTCAATCTGTCTCACGACCATTTGGACTACCACGGCACGATGGAGACGTATGCGTACACGAAAGCCCAATTGTTCGCGCAATTATCGGATGCGGGTTGTGGCATCGTCAATGGTGACGACCCGTATCACGGGCTTATGCGGTCCGTCGCACCACCTCACGCGAGGCAGTTCATGTTTAGTCGTTCTTCGTCTACAGCCGACTTATTCGGTCAGACAGAAGATGACCATTTTGCGATTCGTATGGACGGAAACACGACGTTGTCTGCACTCCCGTTCCAAGAAGACTATAACCTCGACAACACGTTATGTGCGATCAGTATCATTCTTCAAACCGGTGTTTCATTAAAAGAGATTGTCCCCCACCTCTCGAACTTGAGCTTGCCGAGCGGTCGACTCGAGAAAGTGACGGGCATCACGACACCAGTCTATATCGACTACGGGCACACCTCGGATGCCATAAAAAAAGTCGTGACGTCGCTAACGGCCCGTCACGCTCGCGTGCTCGTGTTGCTCAGTGCTGCCGGTGAGCGAGACCGGATGAAACGTCGGATGATGACCGACGTGGTCGCTGTTTCAGGCGCCGACTTCATCTTGACGGTCCATGACCCGCGCCATGAAGATCCCCAGCAAATCCTTGACGATTTAGCGGATGGACAGTCTACCGAACTCGCCCGTTTCGACGAGCGCGAAGAAGCCATCCGTTTCTTCTGTGAGCGGATGGTAGACTATGACTGTGGCGTCCTGTTCGGGAAAGGACATGACCGCGTCGAGCGCATCGAAGACGTCCTCGTGCCGTTCGACGAATCGGAGCTTGTCCGACAGTTCTTTACAAGGAGAACGTAGCACGACTCTCGAAATTGGTAGGAACGATGGACGAAAACAAAAGGGGGACAACAGATGAACATCTTGATTGTCGATGACGAAGTGAAAATGAGACGGCTCCTCCGCTTATTCCTCGAAGGGGACGGCTACACTTGCATCGAGGCCGCGGACGGACGAGAAGCCATGGAGCTACTTTCCGCACGTCCGGACTTGGTCATGTTAGATATCATGATGCCCGGTGTCGACGGGATCACGTTGTGTCGCCAAATCAAAGCGCTCGACGCCGAACTACCCGTCGTCTTATTGACGGCCCGCTCGGATAGCGAGACGACAATCCGTGGATTGGACGCCGGGGCTGACGACTATGTCACGAAACCGTTCGAAGGCAACGTGTTGTTGGCCCGGATTCGTGCGGTGTTACGTCGGAGCCGCGTCACGAATGTGAATTATGGACAATTACGCTATGAAGAAGCGAGCGGACGCATCCTGTATCAAGAGCAAGAAGTCGTCATGACGCCAAAAGCGACGGCCATCTTAAAGTTGTTTCTGCAACATCCGAACCGGTTGTACAACCGGATGGATTTATATGACTTGGTGTGGCCTTATTCGTCCGAATCGGACCCGCGCACGGTCGACGCCCATATCCGTATGATCCGTGACAAACTCGGCGAGGCCGGCTTCCCAATTGACGACTATTTGAAGACGGTGTGGGGCCGCGGGTATCGCTGGAGCGAGGAGCGGGCGGACTCATGACGTTTCGACGCAACAGCCTCCCGTTCCGAATCAGCCTGATTTTTTTGTTGACGACATTGCTGATTGAAGGTGTCTTGTTCTTACTGCTTTACCACACGTTGCTCGGTGAGCGCGTCGTCGAAGAAATCGATCGCCTCGAGTCGCGGGCCGAGAGTCATGCGAACGTACTCTCGATGAGCTTTGATGCCGAGACGATCGGTCATGTCGCGACGATGGAAAGTGAGACCGATACGAAAGTCGCCATCACCGCTCCCGACCATTCGATTTTGCAGACGTCCAATCGCTTTCCCGACCCGCTCGCGACGCTCGTTCAAGATGAAGCGAGCCGAGAGGACATGAATGAAACGATCGTGCTCGAAAATGATTGGGAGAACGAACCGTATCTCGCGGTGCGGACCCCGATTGACGCCATGGAAGACGACACCCGCTTCGGATATGTGTATATGTTTCTCCCGACCGAGATCATTCACGAGATCAGCCATCGCCTCCAACTCCGATTTCTCTACATCACAGGGATCGCGCTCGTCATCACCGTTTTGACGTTCGTTTTGCTGAGCCGTTTGATTTCAAATCCGATCCAGCTGTTGCGCCGAGCCACCGAGAACGTACTGACGAATCCTGAAACGTTAACGCTTCCGACGACTCGAGAAGACGAGATCGGGGAACTTGCCCGCTCGATTGAAGCGATGTCGCTCGAACTCGTTCGTCTTCGTAAAGAGCGCAATCAATTTTTATCCGACCTCGCCCATGAGATCAAGACGCCGCTCACGTATCTGCAAGGCTATGCCGAGATCGCGTCAAAACCACAAACACCAGGACCGTTAAAAGAACAGTCGATTCAAACGATTCTTGAGGAGAGCCAAGCGCTGACGGAACTCGTCGAAAATGCATTCCAACTCGCCCAGTTGGATGAGAACACGTTCACGTTGCATCGCGAAACCGTGCCTGCAGGTGAGTTATGCGAAGACTTACGCAGAGTGCTCGATACGATGTTCCGGGTGACGCCGATCGCCTTCAAAACTCAGACCGATTGCGGCGCAACAGACGTCATCCTTCAGTTGGACCGAAGTCGAATCTTACAAGTGTTCCGTTCCATCGCCCACAATGCGATTGAACACAGCGAGGCACGCCACGTCCGATTTGATATGCAGCTTGCGGATGAGTCGCTTCATTTCACCATTCAAGATGACGGGAAAGGCATCCCACAAGAGGACCTGCCTTACATCTTCGATCGTCTGTATCGGGTCGAAAAATCACGTTCCCGTCGGACAGGAGGCAGTGGCCTCGGACTCGCCATCGCCCATCAAATCATTCGTCTGCATGACGGCACGTTGACCGTCGCCTCCGACCAATCTGGGACGACGTTTACCATCACGCTTCCACTCCACTAAAAATGGCCGGCCCCTGACTCAGGCGCCGACCATTTTTTCAGTTCACCTTCCCCGCTTTCAACAGTTGCGTCCATCCCTCGTCTTCGAAGACGTACACACTGTTGTCCGACGTCGCCAGCAACAATCGTTCCGCTTCCATCACGAGTTCAATCGGGACGTTGTCAGCGCTCATCGACGGCAAGTCGACGGACGTCTCCGTCTCGTCGGTCAAATCCGAGACCACAAGATCGAACGAGGTACCTGTTTTAGCGATATACGCCAGTCGTCCTTTTGCCGCGGTCATGGTGACGATATTCCCTTGATCATTGAACGGTTCGAACGTATCTCCCCCGTCGTCTGAAACGAGGATGCCATCCGGTCCATAGACGAAGACACGTTTCGCTTCGCTCGCATCGGCCGTGATACCGGCGATGCCACGACCTTCGATCCCGTCCATCTTCATCGACTCAAACGAGACACCGCCGTCGAGCGAACGATAAAAACCTGGCGCGAGCTCTTTTGTCGCTTGTTCTAAATACACGTAAAGGCTCTCGGATTCGAAGCCCGCACTCATATAGTGAAAATCGGCCTCGCCCTCTAGCGAACGAATTTCGAGCGTCTCGCCTTTCTCGGTTCCACGGACGACGCCGAGCGGATTCTTATACGGCGAATCCTGCGCCGGGTGACCGCTCGCGTAAAAGCCGTCCGCGACGAGCTCAAAGCCCATATAGTCATGCCGGTTCGACGACAACTCGTACCAGCCGTCTTCCCTGAATTCCATCAGTCCCGTATGCGTCGCGATGACCGGGCGTCCGTCTTGCCAAAAACCGGCACCGTGAATATGGGAAACGGCGGTGCCTGCTGCTGTCGCTTCCCAGCGATCTGTCGTCTGTTCGGTTGTCGATTTCTCTTTCTCAACAACCGGTGCAGTGGTCTGATTCTCTGTCGGATCCGCACCGCACGAGGCAAGTAATACGGTCGTCACGAACATCGGTACGAATAGCTTTCGTTTCATTCTAGTTCCCTCCATTTTTAGCATCCTACTCATTATAGAGACTAAAAATGAAAGAATTGTTAAAGCTTGAGCGTCCGGGCATTGAGCGCGACGATGACCGTACTGAGGCTCATGAGCACGGCACCGACGGCCGGGGACAAGAGAATGCCGAGCGGTGCCAGCACACCCGCTGCGAGCGGAATGGCGACGATGTTGTAGCCGGCGGCCCACCAGAGATTTTGAATCATCTTGTTGTACGTGTTGCGAGACAAGTCGAGAATCGATAGCACGTCTTTCGGGTTGCTCCGGACGAGGACGATATCAGCCGTCTCGATGGCGACGTCGGTGCCGCTCCCGATGGCAATGCCGACGTCCGCTTGGGCCAAAGCCGGTGCATCATTGATGCCGTCCCCGACCATCGCCACTTTGCTGCCATCGGCTTGGACGGTTTGGACTTGCCGTGATTTATCATCCGGTAGCACTTCTGCGTACACTTCATCGATGTGAAGTTGCGACGCGACCCAAGCAGCCACTTTTCGATTATCTCCGGTGAGCATGATCGAGCGCACACCGCGCTCTCTCAACGCTCGGACCGTCTCTTTCGCTTCATCGCGAACCATGTCCGCCAAGGCGATCATGCCGACCAACTCTCCGTCGCGAAGCGCGAAGACGACGGTCTTGCCGGCGGCGGACAACTGATCGAACGCCGCTTCATCGATCGAGAGCTCGTGCTCGCGAATAAAACGAGGACTGACGACTTGAACGTGTGCCCCATTCACGCGACCTTCTAGACCGACGCCGGTGATGGAGTCGAAATCGACGACCTCAGGTAACGTCAAACCTCGCTCTTCCGCTTCGCGAAGAATCCCTCGTGCGAGCGGATGTTGCGACGCCGTCTCGACGGCGGCAGCCAGACGCAACACTTCATCGTTCGTATACGAGGATGCGGCTTCAATGTCCGTCACCCCGAAATCGCCTTGCGTCAGCGTGCCCGTCTTATCGAAGATGACCGCATCGAGATGACGTGCCTCTTCGAACTGGGTCCGGTTTCGAATCAATAGCCCTCGCTTCGCGGAAAGTGCCGTCGAGACCGCCACGACGAGCGGAGATGCGAGACCGAGCGCGTGCGGACACGAGATGACCATGACGGTGACCATTCGCTCGATGGCCATACTGACCGGGTAACCGAGAGCGAGCCAAATGACGAACGTCAGCACACCCGCCCCGACGGCGATATAGAACAACAGCTTGGCGGCCCGATTGGCCAAATTTTGCGTTTTCGATTTGGATTCCTGCGCTTCTTTGACCAAGTCGATGACTTTCGACAAGTATGTGCTCTCCCCCGTGCTCGTCGTTGCGATCGTCATACTGCCCTCCTGGTTGATCGACCCGGCGATGACGACATCTCCCGTTTCTTTCTCGACAGGCATCGATTCACCCGTTAGCATCGACTCATCGACCGTCGTCCGTCCTTTCAGCAACTCCCCGTCGACAGGGATCTGCTCGCCCGGCTTGACGAGAATCAAATCCCCCGCAGCGAGCGCCGAGACGGGAACGTCTTCGATGTCACTCCCGTTGATGCGGTGCGCCACACTCGGCAAGAGTCGAACGAGCTGTTGCAACGCGTTCGAGGCGCCCATGATGGAACGCATCTCAATCCAATGCCCGAGCAACATGATCACAATCAACGTCGCCAACTCCCAAAAGAAATCATGCCCCTGTCCATACCCGAACACGATGGCGACACTATAGAAGTACGCGACGCTGATGGCAAGTCCAATCAGCATCATCATCCCGGGATTTCGTTGACGCAGCTCATCGATGCTCCCTTTCAAAAACGGCCAGCCCCCGTAGACGTACACGATCGTCGCCAACACGAATAGCGTCTCCTTCTCATAAGGAAACGTAAGTTCGAACCCGGCCCACTCTTGAATCATATCCGACAAGATGAGAATCGGGATCGTCAGTCCTAACGAGACGAAGAATCGACGCTTATACTCTTCAATCATCCCTTCATGTCCGCCGGCGTGCGAGTCATGCGCTTCTCCGTGTTCATGATGAGATGACGCGTGGTGTGAATGTTCCACGTTGACCACCTCCTATGTATACCATATACCCCTATGAAGTATATAAAAACTAAATTTCCCGTTTAACAAAAATTTCATAAGTTGTTGGTATAACTAAATAGGCTCTCGCTTTAACTAGAAAGGATGATGCCTTATGAACCGCGTCATGAAATGGATTATCGGGATGGGTATCGTAAGTATCGTGATTGGACTGCTCCTCCTGTTGTTCACGTTCGCTCCTGGAGGCTGGATGATGGGAAACGGATCATTCATGGGAGATCGGGACAATGGCGGCATGATGCACGGCAATGGTGGGATGGGACGTGGGAACACGATTGACCTCATCACCTCCGACGAACCAGCTCAACCGCTTCCGATTCCGAAACGGCTACAACCTGACCGCGTCACAGACGAGGCGCTTTATTATACGGTCCGCACTGAACGTGGCGAGCATCGCTTCTTCGACGAAGGCGTCAACACCGAGACGCTTGGTTATAACGGGACTTTACTCGGCCCGATGATTGAGTTGCCGGCTGGGAAGACCGTGTATATCGACACAATCAATCAGCTCGCCGAGCCGACCTCTTTCCATTGGCACGGTCTCGTCATCCCTGGAGAAGAAGACGGCGGACCGCACCACCTGATTGGCCCCGGTGAGCAAAAACAAGTTCGTCTCGAGATTGACCAAGAACCGGGCACGCTTTGGTTCCATCCGCATCCGATGGGCGCAACGGCCGAACAAGTATACCTTGGTCTGGCCGGACTCTTGTACGTAACGGACCAAGCGGAGAACGGGTTGCCAAACGAGTACGGTGTCGATGACATTCCGCTCATCGTCCAAGACCGTCTCTTCACAGACGACGGACAACTCGATTACGATCGCCAGATGAACGTCGATGGGACGGTCGGCGATACGTTGATTGTGAACGGTGCCATCAATACGACGTTCGACGTGACCACGAACACGTTACGCGTCCGTCTCGTTAACGGCTCTAACGCTCGGAACATCGACTTCTCATTATCGAACGGATCGTCATTCACTCAAATCGCGACGGACGGCGGGTTGCTCGACAAACCCGTACCACTCAAAACGTTGACGCTCACACCTAGCGAACGTGCCGAGATATTAATCGACTTCTCAGACTTGTCGCTCGGAGACGATCTCGCTCTTCAAGCGGATGGGATTCCGTTCACGACGTTCACGGTGCGTGACGAGGTCGATCAAGACGGCGAATGGAGCGATGCCTTTGACGGAACGTCTGCGTCTAACGAATCAAGCGTTGCCGACCGACGCCTCACGTTGTTCGGGATGGGCAACATGGTGTCGATTGACGGCAAACAATTCGACTCCGATCGAATCGACATCAATGTCCAACAAGGTTCGACCGAGATATGGGAAATTTATAATCGAGAAGACATGATGGGCGGGATGACCCACCCGTTCCACGTCCACGGCGTCCAATTCCGGATACTTGAACGGGACGGCCAACCCCCGCCTGACAACGAACGCGGTTGGAAAGATACGGTCGCTGTCGCACCGGGCGAAAAAGTAAAAATTGAAATGACGTTTCGGGAGACAGGGACGTTCATGTATCACTGCCACATCCTGGAACATGAAGAAAACGGGATGATGGGACAGTTGAAAGTAAACTAATCACACGTTAATTGGAGGGAATAGGAATGAAGATAAACAAAAAACTTGGAATGATGACGATGGCACTCTCACTGAGCGGTTTGCTCGTTGCTTGCGGCGAAGATGAAACGACGAACAATGACACGAACATGAATGACCAGATGGAAGAGACGATGGACGGAAACGACCATTCAGGAATGGATATGTCCGGGTCTGGTGACGTCCCCGAAGGCTTGAAGTCAGCGGAGAACCCGACGTTCGCGGTCGGTAACACGGCCATCATCACAGAAGCCCATATGCCAGGTATGGAAGGAGCCGAAGCGACGATTGTCGGTGCTTACGACACGGTCGTATACAGCATCTCGTATGATCCGACGCATGGGGGTGAACGTATCGAAGACCATAAATGGATTATCCATGAAGAAGTCAAAAACGCCACGACCGAACCATATGAGGTCGGCGATGAGATCGATGTCGAGGCTGAACATATGGAAGGAATGGGCGGCACGACGGCAACCGTCGATTCGGCTGAAAAGACGACCGTCTATATGGTCGACTTCACGTTAGAATCAGGTGAAGAAGTGACCAATCATAAATGGGTCACCGAGGAAGAACTGTCGGCACCATAATCGAAATATTCATCTGAACGTGATCACGCCTTCTCCGTAAGGGCAGACACGCTAAACCGGGGCGCATGCCTCGGTTTTTCTTATGTATAGAGGAAGCACTTCAAGGAAAGGACTGACAAAAGCGGCTGATTCTCATCGGTCTTTTTTATTTAGGCCAAACTAATTAAAATTACCCTGTTTTTCAAAAGCTAAACTATGAGAAATCGGAGTTTTTTTGAATATTAGGCATATATTCTTTTACCAACAAAACGTTGTATGTCTCAATTACGTTGGTATAACTCGACTTTTCCCACTACACTGTCGTTTTCATGACGATTATACTTTTTTGAAATATAAATGACATATTAGAATCTATTTTTTGATGGTAAAATTTTTTTGTAAGGTAATTATCATTGTTCTGTCGCATTGTTACATAATTGAAAGGATTTACCATACTATGAAAAAACAACTGATGACGATTACATTAGGCGCCCTTCTTGTTTCCGGCTTGACACTTCCCGCTTCGACACCGGTAGAGGCAGCTACATCGTATAAAGTCAAAGTCACGACGAATGTCCTGAACGTGCGGAGCGGCCCATCGACGTCTTACCAAAAAGTCGGCAGTGCCAAACTCGGCCAAACGTTCACCTATCTCGGCGCGACCGGTTCATGGACGAAAATCAATTATAACGGCAGTACAAAATACGTCTCGAGTACATATGTAAAAAAATATAGCAGCACATCACTCCAAACGGCGACAGCGGGCAAGCTCCTCATGCCGACAAAAGGTACGTTGACGCAAGGGTACGGCCCGGCGAGCGGAAAATATGGCTACACGTTCCATAATGGCATCGATTTGGCGGCCGCCAAAGGCACGACGGCTCAATCGGCAGCATACGGCCAAGTCATCGTCGCCCGGAACTACGGCGCCTACGGCAACCACGTCATGGTTTCACACACGATCAACGGTCAAGCCTATACGACCGTCTACGCCCACTTGGACCGCTTGAACGTCGTCAAAGGACAGAAGGTCGCCAAGGGTGGGAAAATCGGTACGGTCGGCAACACCGGCAACTCGTTCGGGAACCATCTCCACTTCGAGGTCCATAAAAACAAATACGTCTATAGCAGCTCAACGGCTGCCAATAGCGTCAACCCATACACGTTCTTCTAAGCCTGACGCCTTCCTCGCATCCTCGAGGGAGGCGTTTTTTCCTAGAATCGAGACCGAATCGTCCAAGTGTCCCGATCATGACCGGTTTTTAGCTAGGCCCATGGGTGGTATAGGGAATTAAGCCGGAATATCGTATAATGAATGGGAATGCTACGCACTTACTTACTTTCATAATATAACCTTTGATGGAAAGGAGGTTCTCTCATGAATCGAAAGTCATTTTATCCGGCACGGCGAAATCATGGACGGTCCGCGAGCAGTCGATCCGTCGTGACGAAGCGCGCCCGCTCCCCTCACGCCTTCCCGATCGCCTCGCTCGTCGAAGAGGTGCAGGACGCCGTCTGCTATATCGACTTCACACGGAACCATCTGTATTCGAATGAACAGCTCCGCGTCATCTGTCCATCGATGGAGACCCGTCGCTTTCCAAGCATGGACGATATGACCCGTTTCTTTTATGAGACGTTCGAGCGGAACGGGGCCGATATGACCGACGTGACGCTGTTTTGGGATGAGCTGTTGACGAACCGGTTCGGCTGTTGCCCGAGCATGGATGCGAAGTCGCTCCGCATCGGCGAGCGGACGATGCAAGTCATTTTGAACTTCACGCACACCCCGCGTGGCGTCTTCATCATGTGGCGGGACGTCACCGACGCCATTCGGTTCGAGGAGCAGAAGGATGCTTTCCTCGCCGAGCTGTCCCACGAGTTCCGCTCCCCGCTCACAGCCATCAACGGCTACGCCGAACTGCTCATGTACCAGCATAGCGACAACGACAAGACGCACGGGATGTTGACGCTCGTCAAACGGGAAGCCGAGCGGCTCGAGCGCCTCGTGGACAACTTCCTCGACTATCAGCGGGTGAACTATTCCGAAGAGCTGTTATCGATGTCGACGTTCGCCTTGCGACCGGTGCTCGAGGACGTCGTCGCCCACTACAAGGCGACTTCTCCCCAGCACGACGTCATCTTGTCAGCCGACGACGTGACGATCGAGGCCGACGAGGAAAAACTGTTGCAGTTGCTTCACAACTTGATTGGCAACGCCATTAAGTACTCTCCGGACGGCGGCACGGTCTATGTCGAGATGACGACCGAGGGCGACACGTACGTCCTGTCGGTACGGGACACGGGGATCGGCATCCCGAGCGACGCCATCCCGTACGTGTTCGACGAATACTACCGCGTCGACTCGGACGCCCACCGTCCGATCAAAGGGACCGGGCTCGGCCTCCGCATATGCAAACGGATCGCCGAGGCACACGGTTGGGGCATTCACGCCGACTCGGTGTACGGAGAAGGAACGACGTTCTCCATCTATCTGTATTCCCACAGCACAACGAGTACGACACTGCTCACGGAACAAGAGACAACCGACTAAAAAGGGTTTGGCCGAGGCCAAACCCTTTTGTCATGCTGCTTGATCGCTTGATATGTCGCACTCGAGCCCTTGTTCACGCATCGCTTTCGCGTGGCGGAAGAACAAGCCGAACAGTGTGACCGTGCCGATTGTGGCCAAAATATACGGGAGCACCCCGTCCATCTTGAAGCCAATCGGTGCCGTCAAAATGTAGAACCAGACGACATACAACATGAACGTCCCCGGCAACAAGGCGATCCAGTAGTTCCGTCCTTTGATATACAAGTACGTCGCACCGACGAACAAAGCGATGACCGCCGTCGTCTGGTTGGCCCAGTTGAAGTATTGCCACAACAGACGGAAGTCGACTTTCGTCAAGATGAACGACAAGACGAAGAGCGGGAGCGCGATCCACAACCGTGACGTGAACTTCTTCTGGACGATGTTCAAGTAGTCAGCGATGATCATGCGGGCACTCCGGAACGCCGTGTCGCCTGACGTGATCGGCAAGACGATGACACCGAGGATGGCGAGCGTGCCGCCGATGCTGCCGAGCATGAGCGTCGCCACTTCTTGGACGACGAGCGCCGGCGTGCCGGCATTGATCATGGCGAGCAGTTCACCCGGCTCGAAGATGGCCATGGCGGCAGCCGCCCAGATCATGGCGATGATCGCTTCGACGATCATCATGCCGTAAAAGATGCTGCGACCATTGCTCTCTTTCATCGTCGTCCGTGAGATAATCGGCGACTGCGTGGCATGGAAGCCTGACAGTGCCCCGCACGAGATGGTGAAGAAGATGAGCGGCCAGAGCGGCAAGCCGTCCGGATGCATGTTCGTCAACGTCATCTCCGGGATTTGATAGCCTTGCGTGAATAGACTGACGGCGATGCCGACGGCGCTCAACAACAGAAGCGCCCCGAAGAACGGGTAGATGCGCCCGATGATTTTATCGACCGGGAGCAGTGTCGCCAAGATGTAGTAGGCAAAGATGCCGAACGTGACGATGGCAAGCGTCGAGCCGTTGCCGTCGAACAAGTTGTTAATCATATTGGCCGGTGACGTGACGAACACGGTCCCGACTAAGAGTAGTAAGAGTAGCGCAAAGCCGTTGACGACGTGACGGAGCGACCGACCGAGGAACTTCTCGGCGAGCTGCGGCAAGTGCGCCCCGTTGTTGCGAAGCGAGATCATACCAGTCAAATAGTCATGCACCGCGCCGGCAAAGATCGAACCGAGCACGATCCACAGGAACGCGACCGGGCCATACAAGGCACCCATGATCGGACCGAAGATCGGACCAACACCGGCGATGTTCAACAGTTGAATCATCGAGTTGCGCTTCGTCCCCATCGGCACGTAGTCGACGCCGTCCTGTGACGCATAGGCGGGCGTCGTTCGCTCTTCTTTGATCCCGAACGTCTTCTCGACGTACCGGCCGTAGACGAGATAACCGAGCAATAATAATCCTAAAGCAATGAAAAATGTAACCATCGGGTGGTCCTCCTATATATAAGTGATTTATGATTTCTCCATGTGAAATATATCACATGATTAATATAGCAGGGTCCTCGTCTGTTGAATAGATTAATTTGCTCACAATTTCACATGAAAATATAACTGTTCATCGTTTAGACAAACGTTGCCGTTGAGCCGTTTTTATGAAAACGTTTACTTTTAGAATGAATCGATTCCAAACCGGGAACAGTCGAACAGAGAGAAGTAGAAAGGATGATTTTTATGAAACGTCAACGTGGATTTTTAGCACTCCCGGTCGCCGTCGCCTTTGTCCTCATCTTCGGCTTGTTGTTCGATAACTGGTGGCTCGGACTCGGGATCGGCATCGCGATGTTCTTCGCGTTCCAAGGGACGAAGAAGAAGGCTTGAAACTTTTTGAGGCGGCGCCCGTAGTTATTGGACAAAGGAGGCATTCTCCATGTCCAACAAACAGACGACCGGCAGCTACGCTTTTCCGCTCGCACTCGCAATCGGTATCTCGTTAGCCATCGCCCTCGACAACTACTTGATCGGGCTCGCGATTGGCGTCGGGATATATTTTGCTTTTAGTGATTCGCCGAAGAAAACATAACAAAGCCCGCTTCATTGAGCGGGCTTTGTCATGTATACCCGCGCCTCGTGCGGCAACAGTTGATTAGTGTCATTGATGAGGTTATGCAACACGAGGTCGTATCCCTCTGTCGTAATCGGAAGTGCATGGGAATCATCCGAATGATTCAGGACGATAACGAACCGTTCGTCCCCTAATGTACGTTCATACAGATGCAACGACTCGTCTTGCGGGAGCAAGTCTGTAAAGTCGCCATACACGAGTGCCTCATGCGATTTTCGCAGTTGAATCAGCTGTTGATAGTAACGGAAGACGGAATCTTCTCGCGCTAAGTCCGCCTCGACGTTCAGTTCGACATAGTTCGGGTTAACCGTCATCCATGGGGTGCCGTCTGTGAAACCGGATTCGGACTGGGCGTTCCACTGCATCGGTGTCCGGGAGTTATCACGGCTGAGCAGTTGCAGGCTCGCCAACACCTCTTTTGCCTCTCTTCCTTTACTTACTTCTTCCACATAACGATTCTTCATGGCGATATCTTGGTAATCGTCAATCGATTCGAACGTGACGCCGGTCATCCCGATCTCTTCCCCTTGATAAATGTACGGCATGCCCGGGAGTGTATGCGTGAGCGTGGCAAGTAGCTTGGCCGAGGCGACACGATGCTCCCCGTCATTCCCGTAACGCGTTACTTGCCGCGTGTGATCGTGGTTGTTCAAGAACTGCGAGTTCCAGCCCCGCCCTTTCAACCCTTCATACCAATCGCGTTGAATCGCTTTGAACCGCAACATATCCCATGTCGGCATTTCGTCGGCGATTTGGAAATGGAACAGTGTATCGAGTTCATGGCGAGCCTCGTCGACATAGAGTGCTCCTTCTGCTGGCGTCACGAATGGAATTTCACCAACTGTCATGCAGTCATAGTGCCGCAACACTTCCTCATGCATCTCTTGAAGGTACTCGTGGATGCCCGGATTATTCGCCAAGTAACTCAAGTCATATGGATTAGCGACATCCGACAAATCTTTCCGTTTCGCGAGCAAGTTGATGACGTCCATCCGGAACCCATCGATGCCTTGATCGAGCCAAAAGCGCATCATCTTATAAATCTCGTGTCGCAACTCCGCGTTTTCCCAGTTCAAATCCGGTTGTTCGACGGCGAATGAATGGTAATAATATTGCCCGCTCTCCGCATGATACTCCCAGCACGACGGCGCAAAGTACGAGCGCCAGTTGTTTGGTGCTTTTCCGTCTACAGGGTCATGCCAGATGTAATAGTCTCGTTTTGGTGAGTCGACCGATGCTTTCGCCTCTAAAAACCATGCATGCTGATCAGATGTATGATTGACGACGAGGTCTAGAATGACCTTGAGCCCGATGGCGTGTGCTTCCTGAAGCAAAAGCTCGAAGTCCTTCATCGTGCCCGCCTTGTTCATGACTTGGTAGTAGTCGGCGATATCATAGCCGTTGTCTTTATCCGGTGAGACATAGAATGGGTTCAGCCACACGACGTCTGCCCCGAGTTCTTTGATGTACGGCAACTTTCGGCGCACCCCTTCTAAATCACCGTATCCATCCCCGTTCGTGTCGAGGAAACTACGCCAGTACACTTGATACACGACGGCCTCTTTCCACCATGTTCGCTTCATTCGATCTCCTCCTCATCAAAAATGCCTCGAGCATCACCACTCGAGGCTTTGTTTTTTTAAATCCGTGTCAAGACGTTGTCGAGCGTGAGACCGGTCGTGTCTGTGAAAACGAGATCGGCCTCGGTCAACACGGCCGGATCTCCGATGCCGACGGCAAACATCCCAGCCGCATGGATCGCTTCAACCCCCGCGACCGCATCTTCCACACCGACACAGTCCTTCGGCTCGACAGCTAGCGCTTCGGCTGCTTTCAAGAACACTTCTGGATGTGGTTTCGAGTCCACGACGGTTGCCGCATCGACGATATGATCAAACGCATGGAGCAAACCGAGTTGGCGTGTCACCATGTGAGCGTTCTTTGACGCCGACGCCATCCCAATCTTATAGCCTGCCTCTTTTAGTTCGCTTAAAAACGCCTCGACTCCTGGCAGAATATCATCGCTCGTAATCTTCGAGATGAGCGAGACATAATGTTCATTCTTTTTCGTAGCGAGTCGCTCCTTCTCTTCGGGTGAAAAATCGTTCTCTCGGCCTCCATGGCGAAGGATCCGTTCGAGCGATTCGGTCCGGCTGACGCCTTTGAGCGTCTCATTGAACTCACGGTCAAATGGGATGCCGAGGTCTTCGCCGAGTGCCTTCCAAGCCAAATAATGATATTCGGCACTATCGGTGATCACACCGTCTAAATCAAAAATAAAAGCTTTCATTGTAACTCTCCTTATTTGTCCCCACCGATTCGCAACCCTTGCATGAAGTACTTATTCAGTAGGATATACAAAATGATGATTGGAATGATACTGACGACTGAAGCCGCCATGATGTAGTTCCACTGTGTCGCGTTTTGACTTTGGAACGACTGTAGTCCGAGCGTAAGCGTGTATTTCTCGGGCGACGTGATGTAGAGGAGCGGTTTTAAGAACTCGTTCCAGAAGCCAAGGAATACGAAGACGGCTTGCGTCGCGACCGAGGCTTTCGCCATCGGGAAAACGATGCGCCAAAACGTCTGAAACCGGTTAAGGCCATCGACTTGTGCCGCTTCTTCGACTTCGCGCGGGAAGTTGATGAAGAACTGTCGCATCAAGAAGATGTACGCGAAGTTGATTGCCCCGGGAATAATCAAGGCAGAATACGTATCGAGAATCCCGAGCGAGCGCATAATCAAATAGTTCGGGATGAGCAAAATCTGTCCCGGTACCATCATGACTGCGAGAATCAAGAGGAATAAGTAGTTCCGTCCCGGGAACCGAAGCCGCGCGAGTGAATAACCCGCCATCGTGTTGAAGATGACGTTCACGATTGTCCCGACCGTCGCAATTAAAAACGAGTTTAGGATCCATCGCGGGAACAGTGGATCTTTCGTAAAGATATGTTCAAAATTGGCGAGTGTCGGGTTTTCCGGCCAAAGCGTCAGTCCCCCGGCCACAATCTCACTATACGGTTTGAACGATGCGAGCACTGCCCATAGGAATGGATACAGTGTGACGAGCGCGTAGGAAATGAGAATGACGTACATCACGATACGCGGCCATTTTTTCTTTTTCATATCCATTCCTCCTTAATAGTTGGATTCTTCCTTGTTCAACTTACGGGCAAGCATCGACACTGTGAAGATGATGACCGTCAAGATGATTGCGAGCGCTGACGCATAGCCCATCGTCCCAATCGTCTTGAACGCATATTGATAGATGATGAGCGAGAAGGTGAGCGTCGCATTGTTCGGTCCCCCGGTCCCTCCGGAGATGATATATGCCTGGTCGAACAACTGGAAGCAACCGATAATCCCCATCAATAAGACGTAGTTTGTGACCGGCGTCAAGTTCGGCACCGTGATCTTCATCAATTTCTGCCATGCGTTCGCCCCGTCAAGTGACGCCGCTTCATAGAGTGACGATGGAATATCTTGCAGTCCCGCCAAATAAATGGTCATGAAGAATGGGACCGTCGACCAGATGTTCATGACCATGATGGTCGTGAGCGCAAAGTCGGTCTCGTTGATGAAGTTGACGGGTGCCTCGAGAAACCCAAGGCTGACGAGGACGTTGTTGATTGGACCGTTCAAACTGAATAAGAACATAAAAATCATCGTGAGCGCCGAACTCGATGTGAGTGTCGGCAAAAAGTAAATCGTCCGGAACGTGTTTTGGAACCGAATCCCTGAATTAAGGACGGCAGCCATCAACAGGGCAATCGCCGTTTGAATCGGGACGACGAACAACGCATATCGGAACGTGTTCTTTAACGCTGTCCAGACCCGGTCATCGTTCCACGCGTTGACGTAGTTATCAAAGCCGACCCATTGGAAATCGATGCCGCCAAATAAATTGACGCGCGTAAACGACAAGAACAGCGAGTACGCAATCGGAAGTAACGTGAATGTCACTAAGATGATCAGCGTCGGCAACATGAACGTGATGCCCTGCATCGATTCACGACGGTTGCGCTCACTACCTTTTTTCTTTTTAGGCGGTGGTGCTTGCGATGCCGCATCCGTACGCCGATTGATTTCGAGCTGTGTGCCCATATGATCCTCCCTCTCCGAACACAACGAGGCTCGCGCGGTTACGCGAGCCCAATTGTTTCTTTATTGCAATTGCGTCTCGATGTCTTTATTCGCTGTCTCTTCTGCTTTTTTCATCGCTTCTTCAAGCGTCATGTCGCCTTTTAGAGCTGCCGGCAACAAGTTGTTGTATTCACGGGCAACGATTGAGAGGGAGTCCCCTTTTTGCCAAGGAGTCGCATACGCTCCAGCTGCAACGAACGGTGCTTTCAACTCATCGTCTTGAAGGTTAAGCTCTTCTGCAATTGATTTGAGTGACGGAAGGACGCCTGCCCCTTCAGACCAGATTTTCATACCATCTTTCGATGTTGCGTAATCAATGAACTCCCAACCCGCGGCTTTCTCTTCCGAATCGCTATTGAGTGAGTACGATACAGTGAACATCATTGAACCGCTATCGCCACCGATTGTCGGGACTTCTTTCGTTCCCATTTCGACATCCGGGAAGTTTTGCTGGATATGTGAAATCGCCCAGTTCCCTTCAATCATGATGGCAGCTTTTTCAGCCCCGAACGAGTCACCGGCCCAACCTTGACCAAGGTCAGCTGGACGTTGAACAAGTTTATCTTGGTAGGCATCCACAAGTGGCTGCAAGGCAGCAATTTGATCTTGTTGCGACAAGACCGCTTTCCCATCTCCATCGACGATATCTGTGCCACCTGACTGAAGTACGAACATATGACGCGCTAACTCAGATGATGTGATGGCTGGCGTCACACCAGATGGGAGCTCCCCCTGTAACTCTTTCAAGAACCCAGGAAGTTCTTCCATCTCCGTCGGAATATCGTCCGCTGTGAATCCGGCATCCTCAATCATCTTCTTGTTATAATAGAGACCGAGCGTTGAATAGTCTTTCGGTAGCCCGAACAACTGATCTTCTGATTTAAAAGCATTGATGGCCGGCTCATAAAAGTCGCCCAAATCTTTTTCAGTTTGGTCTACATATTGATCGAGTGGCTCGAGCACGCCTTGCTTCGAAAGTTCAGGGGCAAGAAAAGCATCGACATAAAAGACATCTGGTGCCGTTCCTCCGACAAGGTCAGTTTGAAGTTGTGTTTGATAATCGTTATAAACTTTCTTCTTCACTTTGATGCCTGTCTCGTCCGTGAAAGCCGCTAGCAATTCATCGAACGCTTTGACTTCAGCGTCTGTCCCTTTCCACGTCCCGACCGTGATTTCTTTCCCTTCAAGCTCAGACGGGTCTGAAGCAACTTGCGCCTCCTCTTCTCCGCCGCACGCGGCAGTGAACACAAGACCTGATAGCATGAAAACAGATAATGGCTTTGATACTTTTTTATTCATGTGTAATTTCCTCCTTATGGATGATCAAACTCGAATTAAAGTAACCGCTTTCAACTCACAACCTGATTTTATACCCGAAACGTTTCGGAAATCAAGTGTTATTTTTAAACAGGCTTAAAACCCTTATTTTTAGAGGTTTACAGACATTACACTCTCCGTCTAGACTATAGATATCAAATCATAAATCGAACATTACCCATAACGTTTTCATAGAGAAGGAGTTTACCACCATGGCCACTTTGAAAGATGTCTCCAAAGCGTCAGGTTTTTCCGTCACGACCGTGTCCCGGGCGTTGAACGGGTATGACGATGTGAACAAAGAGACGCGGGACAAAATTATGAGCGTCGCGAAAGAGCTCGGTTACAGCCCAAACATCCTGGCCCGTAGCTTAGTTAAGAAACAATCGAAGACGATCGGTTTTCTCGTCACCGACTTAAAACGAGAGAGTGTGAAAGATAATTTTCTGTTCGAGACGCTCTGTGGCGTATCGGACGAGCTGTCCATGCTCGATTACGAGTTCGTCCTCCTCTCGACGACGACTTCTAAACAAAAAAATAAGACATACGGCCAGATGTGCGCCGAACGCCAGCTTGACGGTGTCGTCATCCAAGGGTTGAAACGCGATGATCCGTACTTGCTTGAAGCCATCGAGAGCACAGTCCCTTGCGTATTAGTCGACATTCCCGTCGAAGGTGTGAACACCGGATACGTGACTTCAAACCAACTCGAAAGCGCCAAGCAGGCCGTCCGCTATTTGATTCGACTCGGACACCGTCACATCGCCTTCATGAACGGTGCGGCCCACGCGTATGTCTCGACGGTCCGATATGACGCATATCGTCAAGTGCTTCAAGAGAACGGGATCGAGTTTCGTGACGATTACGTATTGAACGGTGATTTCGAAGAACTCGCCTCAAAAAGCGCGGCCTTGCCGTTTTTGCTGAACCATCCCGAGGTGACCGCGTTCTTCTGCGCTTCCGACGTGATGGCGCTCGGTGTCCTTCAGGCCACACGCGAACTCGGCTTGAATGTGCCGGAAGACCTGTCGATTATCGGGTTCGATAACATCTTATTGTCTCAATATGTGTCCCCGCCCCTCACCACTGTCGGCCAACAGCCGTATGAGATGGGCCGTAAGGCAGCTTCGATGGTCGTCCATATCGTCGAGGGACAAGACGTGCCGCACGAGGCGTTCGTCAATAACGAGCTGATTCTAAGAGAATCGGTCGCGAAAAATCGGCGATGATCATTCATCGCCGATTTTTCGTATCGTCATAAACGCAAAGATGCCGACGGTCGCCCAATATAGAACAGCTAGCATCGGCACGGTGACCGGCAATAAAGCGATGACCGTTCGCACTAACAGAGGTGCCGTGATGCCATAAGCCGTAATCGTCCACGCCTCTTTATAGCGAATCGGCACGAAGCGACGAAATCCGAGTCCTGCGAGCGCGAGGAAGGAAATGACGACGAGATGAATCAATACGTCTACCACGATCGCCCCATAAATGTAGAGCGGATAGAACCATTCCAAATCGTCGAGAATCCGTGCGACATCTCGTTCCGTTAATTCCGTCTCGCCTAAAAATTCGAGTAAGCTACTGTATTCCTTCAACTCAGTCGAGACACCGCTACGTTTGAATACCCAGCCCGAATCATCCAACAAGAGCGTCTGCAACGCATCCGTTTCACGTTCCTCTCCTACCATCACTGCCAAATCCAGCACTTCCATGTTGAATAGGAATGGCTCTTCGTATTGAATTCCGTCCTCTGTGACTGTAAACGCCGGCAAATTCGTTGGCGTTTCGTTTGATTGGTTCACCCACCTTAAACCAAATACGAACGCATTCGCCAACATCACCGCGATGATCACATAGAAGATTGACTTCCAGATTGATTGTTTTCTCCACGCTTGTACCTTTTCGAATTGAAACCCCAGACTAGCAATCACCTGCTCCATGTCAAACCTCTTTTCTAAAACGTTTCTGACCCCATTTAATCACGTTTTCGAAGCTAAGGAAAGAAATTAAAGGAAAATTGGTATTGAATATCCGAAACGTTTCGGATAGAATGGGGTCGAATCAAGAAAGCGCTTTATTATACAGGAGGTTACAAGGTGACGAATACACTGATGAACTATACGACTGGTACTGGAGAGTTAGAACATTGGCTCGTCTCAGAGGACGGGTTCCGCACAAAATGGCTCGGTAAAGGAGAAGCCGTCTTTTCACTTGGAAACGGCTATATGGGACTTCGTTCGGTTACGGAGGAACACTATGCCAACGAGCAACGAAATTTATTCGTCGCTGGAACATTCAATAAATTTGCTAATAACGAAGTGACGGAACTTCCGAACGCGGCGGATGTGTTGTGGATGGAGTTTACATTGAACGGGATTCGGTTTGACCTCACCCAAGGTACAATTCTCACGTATCGGCGTACACTCAACTTGAAACAGGCTGAACTGGTACGTGAAGTGACGTGGCAAAGTCCTGACGGTGACGTCTATGACCTCGTCTTCCGTCGTTTCGTGTCGATGGCCAACTTGCATGTCATTGCCCAACGCGTCACTGTCACACCAAAGCAAGAGAGCGTGTTGACGATGACATCCGGCATTAATGGACAAATGACCAACAGTGGCGTCCAACACTTTTTAGAAGGCGACAAACGTCTCTATGACGGCCGTTTCATGCAACAGCTCCAAACGACGACAGAATCCGGCATCGACTTTGCTTTCCATAGCGTCCACCGATTCAGTCAACATGAATTATTCGAACCGAAATCCATCATCAAGATGGACCGTCGCCAAATTTTCTTCGACTATTCAAACATCGTCATCCCGGCTAACGAGACGCTGACAATCGAGAAATACTCGACTGTTTTCACTTCTCGTGATCAAGAATTGCCAGTGGACACAACAGCAGAACTTGCAAACTATGCGTTGAGCGTGACGCGCGAAGTCGAAGCACGTGGCTATGACCGTTTGTTTATCGATCACGTCAATGCTTGGGACAATCTCGTCTGGTCGCACGCACCGATCACCATCGAATCAGAAGAAATGTTCGATCAGTTGGCCGCTCGGTTCGCCCAATATCATTTGGCAGTCATGACACCGAAACATGACAATCGGATGAACGTCGCGGCGAAAGGTTTATCAGGTGAAGGTTATAAAGGGCATACATTCTGGGACACAGAAATCTTTATCTTGCCTTACTACACGTACACAAACCCAAAAATCGCACGTAGTTTGCTCGAATATCGTTATCTCTCGTTGCCAGGAGCGCACCGAAAAGCGAAAGAGAACGGATATGAAGGCGCGATGTTCCCTTGGGAATCGGCATGGCTCGACGACGGTGAAGTGACACCGGTCTGGGGTGCAGCCGACATCGTGACCGGGGAAGCCACAAAAATATGGTCTGGCTTTATCGAGCAACATATCACGTCCGACATCGCGTTCGCGGCTTGGCAATACTATCATGTCACGGGTGACCAAGACTTCATGGACAGTTACGGCTATGAATTGCTCATCGATACGGCCAAGTTCTGGGCGAGCCGACTTGAGTGGGATGAAGCAGAGGGTCGTTATGAAATCAATCAAGTCGTCGGTCCCGATGAATATAAGGAACATGTCGACAACAACGCGTTCACGAACTATACGGCGCACTGGAACATCCAAACAGCGATTGAATACGTGGAACTGCTCCGCAATGAGAAACCAGAACTATACGAGCGGTTGAACGAAAAACTAGATCTTAGGACAGCCGACGAACGGTTCCGCCACGTCCTCGATTTGATTTACTTGCCACAAGTCCGTGAAGACGGTGTCTTGCCACAAGATGATACGTATTTGCAGAAAGAAATCATCGATTTGACGAAATACAAAAATCAAGAAAACGTCGGCTCGATGTTCTACGACTACAACCTTGAGCAAGTGAACGAGATTCAAGTATCGAAACAAGCAGACGTCATGATTTTGATGTACCTGCTCGAAGACTTGTTCCCAGCAGACGTCAAACGTGTCAACTGGGAGTACTATGAGCCGAAGACACTACATGACTCGTCGCTCTCTCTCTCAACACATAGCGTCCTCGCCTCTGATCTCGGCGATCAAGAACTCGCCTACGACTTGTTCCGTCGCGCATCTGAAATCGATCTCGGGCCGAACATGAAGACATCCGACGCAGGCATCCACGCAGCGTCGCTCGGTGGGATTTGGCAAGCGGTCGTCAACGGTTTCGGCGGCGTCCGGATGACAGGCGGAAACTTGCGCATCTCGCCAATGCTCCCGAAAGCATGGAACGCCCTCGCGTATTCGATCGATTGGAAAGGTGAGACGCTTGACGTTCACGCGTCACAAGAGCAAGTCACCATCACGCGTCGAACACCATCGACCGAACCGCTCATCATCGAAGTATATGGCGAACAACGAGAAATCACGGATACGTTCACAAGTGAAGTGTTGTCCGTATGAGCTATCGTCCCTGTTACCATTTCGCTCCGCCCTTCGGTTGGATGAACGACCCGAACGGACTCTGTCAGTTCAACGGTGTCTATCATTTGTTTTATCAGTATCATCCGTTCGGTGTGGAGTGGGACGATATGCACTGGGGACACGCCACATCGACCGACCTCCTTCATTGGGAACATAAACCGATTGCACTTCGGCCAGATCATGACTATGACCGCGACGGCGTCTTCTCCGGAAGCGCCTTAGTGAAAGATGGGGTACTTCATCTCTACTACACGGGCAACACATGGCTCGACGAGAAACGGGAGACATTGCGTCAAGTCCAGTGTCTCGCCACTTCCGCCGATGGAGTGACATTCGTGAAGTCCGCACAGAATCCTATCATCTCTGAAATCCCGCAACAGGGAAACGCCCATGTCCGGGACCCAAAGGTATGGGAAGCGGACGGCCGTTTCTACATGGTACTCGGCACGCGTGACGCGACGGACGGGAAAGTCGTCTTGTATGGATCGGACGACGCCATCCATTGGTCCGAGCGTGGCGTCATTGCCGGAAAAACCGGACGCCACGGTTGGATGTGGGAATGCCCGGACGTCTTCTCGCTTGACGGTCAAGACGTATTGCTCCTATCACCCCAAGGAATGGAGCCAGACGGTGACCGGTATCATAACCTACATCAATGTGGGTATTTCGTGGGTACACTCGATCTCGAACTCCCGCATTTTACGCATGGTGCCTTCACTGAACTCGATTATGGTCATGACTTTTACGCGGCTCAAACGTTCCTCGACGAGCGCGGCCGGCGTATTTTAATCGGATGGAATGCGATGTGGGAATGCGAGTGGCCTGAACAAGCCGAGGGATGGACGAACCAGATGACGATTCCACGTGAACTGTCGCTTCGGGATAATCGTTTATACATGACACCGATTGAAGAGATAATTTCGCTTCGACAACAAAGTCATGTGTTGGCTGGTCCGAAGTTTGAAGGAGATGCGTTCGAATTGTCCTTCGAGACGCAAAACGATTTTCAATTCGACTGTTTCGGGAACGCCGCTACTTTCTCGAAAACAGGCGATTGGCTCGAATTGACACGAGGCACAGATGTCCGCCGGCTACAGGCAACAGGCACGACGTTCCGGATTTTCGTCGACGCGTCTTCTATGGAGGTATTCGTGAACGATGGCGAGTTCGTCTTCTCGAGCCGCGTCTATCCAACGTCTTCACGCACCCATCAACTACGTGGTGACTTAGAAGCAATCTTACACCGTTTTTAACCGACAACACCCGAGACACTGGTCTCGGGTGTTGTTTAATGACGCGACATCGATTGAAACCGCTCGACCTCGTCCGTCATGATGGCGTCGACACCAGTCATGTCCGGCAACTCGCTCGGGACATTGATTGTGTAGAGACGAAGTGACCGATTTTGTTCGCGGAGCGTCATCCAGTCTCTTGTCCCCATAAACTCCGGCTGGGCGTGGACGGCCTCGGCTCCGACTCGTTCCACAAATTCAACCAGATTCGGATGCCCATCAGTTGTCAGGACGGCAATCCTCGCCTCGCGGGCGATATCCCGTAACCGGACGAGCGTGTCCGGATTGAACGAGGAGAAGACGACGCGCTCTTCTAACTTGAACTCGGTGACGGCGAGCCACGTCAGATACTCGATCCCGTCATAGTCGAACCGGTCCGTCTTCAGCTCGATGTTGAGCGTGACGTCGGTCGGTTCGAGCAAGACGAGCACTTCCTCGAGCGTCGGGATCCGTTCCCCGCTCTCCGTCCGTAGCAAGCGGAGCTGCCGGAGCGTCATGTCTTTGACGAAACCGCTCCCGTTCGTCGTCCGGTCGACCGTCTCGTCATGGATGACGACGAGGCGTCCGTCGCGCGTCAATTGGACGTCGAGCTCGATGCCGTCGACATGTGGTAACGCCGCCTTGAACGCGCTTAGTGTGTTCTCGGGATACTTGGCGCTATAGCCGCGATGTGCGTAAATCAACATGTCACTGCCCCAAGGTGGAAGTCGTCTCATCAGCCGCGCGCTTCAACGCCTCTTCGACCGATACGCCTTGGTATAGGCTCTCCATGGCGTTGACGACGCTTTGACGGGATTGCGGGAACGTCGAGATGAGCGCGCCTTGTGTCGCTGGTGAGGCTGTCGTCTCACTCAATTGATCGACCGTCACTTTCAGTTGCGGGTACTCGGCCCACATCTCTTTGACGATCGGCTCGTCATACGCCTCCGGATTGATGGCGAAGTAGCCCGTCTCGACGTGCCATTTGGCCTGCGCTTCTTTCGACGCCGCATATTTCATGAACTCCCATGCACCTTGCTTCGTCTCGTCGGCGATGCCGTCACCCATCCAGAGCGAGGCCCCGCCGATGATGACGCCTTCACGCTCCGCTTCGTTCGGCACCGGCAAGTATGATGCCCCGACCTCGAAGTCGGCATTATCCGCGACGGTGCGAATCCCGGCCGACGAGTCGAGATACATGGCGACTTTCCCTGATTGGAAGGCGGCGCGCATGTCGTCCCAGTTTTGGCCGACGTTCATGAACGTCTTGTCGTCGTACATCTCTTTGATCAAGTTGAAGGCGTTCTGTCCTTCTTCCCCATCGAATACCGCTTTCGTCGGCGCACCGCTGCGCCCGTTGTCGTTATCGACGTAGAGCCCGCCTTGCGCAGCGACGAGCTGTTCGAAGAACCAACCGTAGTTGAGCATCGTGAAGCCGGTCTGCCCATCGGTCGTCAGTGCCTTCGCCGCCTGCTTCAGTTCGTCATACGTGCGCGGCGCTTTCTCCGGGTCGAGTCCCGCTTTTTCGAACGCATCCTTGTTGTAGATGAGCACCGGTGTCGACGAGTTGAACGGCATCGAGTACTGCTTGCCGTCGACTTGGTAATAGCTCAAGATGTTCTCTTCCCAGACGCCCGTATCGAAGTCTTCTTTGTCGATGAACTCTTGGACCGGCGTGATCTTATTCGTGTCGATCATATATTTCGTGCCGACCTCGAACGTCTGCATGATAGCCGGTGCGTCCGGTGACCCCGCGACGGCGTTGAACTTCGTGAGCGCCTCTTCATACGTGCCTTGGAACACCGGTTTCACTTCATACTCTTCTTGCGACTCGTTGAAGGCGTCGACTTGGTTGTTGAGCGCGGTCTCTAAGTCCCCGCTCATCGCATGCCAAAATACGACTTCCGTCTTCCCGTCCTCCGTCGCCGAAGCGGCCGGTTCCGCCTCTTCGCTACCACATGCCCCGAGCAACAATACCGAACTGGCCAACCCTGCGAATAATGCTTTCTTCTTCATCGTATATTCCCCCTATTATTTGATCGCGCCTTGTGTCAAACCTTCTTGTAACTGCTTTTGTCCTGCGAATAACAGCATCAGCGTCGGGATGATAATCAAGATGACCGCCGCCATGACGACGCCCCAATCCGAGGCGACCTCGTTCGACTGCATCTGTTTAATCCCGATTTGCACCGTGCGTGCCTGCTCCGTGTTTGTCACGAGGAGCGGCCATAAGTACATGTTCCATGTCGTCAAGAAGCTATATACCGACAACGTGACGAGCGGTGTCTTCGAGACCGGCAAGACGACGTTCCAAAAGAAACGGAAACGGCTGATGCCGGCGATTTGTGATGCCTCGTACATCTCGTACGGAATCGTCTTGAACTGTTGCCGGAGCAGGAACGTCCCGAACGCGAGCGCGAAGAATGGCACCGACAGCCCCCACACCGAGTTGAGCCAGCCGAGCGACTGGATTGTCAAGAAGTTCGGTACCATCGTCGCTTCCCATGGCACCATCATCGTCGCGAGGAAGAGCATGAAGATGAGCCCTTTTCCTTTGAAGTCGATGAAGACGAACGCGAAGGCGGCAAGACTCAACAAGACGACTTGGCCGACCATGACGAGGAGTGCGACGACGAGACTGTTCCATAAGTACGTCATGAGCGGGATTCGTTCGAACGCGGCGACATAGTTGTCGAATGTGACGTCGCGCGGGATGAGGTTCCCTTTCAACACTTCGCTCCCGTCCATCAGGCTGATCGAGAACGCGTAGGCAATCGGGAACAGCATGACGACGGCGCTCAAGACGAGGAGCGTATACGTGACTACTTTCCGGAGCGTCATTGGTAATGCACCTTCCTTTCGACGAGCTTGAACTGGAGCCACGTCAACAGGAGGACCGTCAAGAACAAGAGCACGGCCTGCGCACTCGCCCCGCCGACGTTATAGTTGATGAACGCGTCCTTATAGATGGCGTAGACGATGACGTTCGTCGAGTTCGTCGGTCCGCCTTTCGTGAGCAAATCGATTTGTCCGAACGTCTGGAACGCATTGATGAGCGAGATGATGCCGACGAAGAAGAGCGTCGGGGACAGCATCGGGATCGTGATGGCCCGGAGCTGGGTCCAATATCCGGTTCCGGCGATGTCCGCACTCTCATACAATGTCCGGTCGATGTTTTGCAGCCCGCCGAGGAGAATCAAGAACGTGAAGCCGATATTCATCCAGACGGTCGCGAGCGACACGGATAAGAGCGCGTACTGCGGGTCAAGGAGCCACTGCACCCCGCTTGCCCCAACCGCTTCCAAGAAGCGATTGAAGATACCGATGGACGGGTTGTACATGAACATCCAAATGACCGACGAGGCTGCGACGCTCATCCCCATCGTCGCCGAGAATGCCGTCCGGAAGATGCCAATCCCGCGCAGCTTCTCGTTGGCGAGGAGCGCGAGCCCGAGCGCGATGATGATTGTGAGCGGGACGGTCAACAGAACGAAGCCGACCGTCGCCTGGATGCTCTGCCAAAACGAGGCGCTCGTGAACAGTTTGGCGTAATGCTCGCCGCCGACGTAACTGAGCGGCGTCCCTTGTGTGTCCGTTTGAAAGAAACTCAAGTAAATCGTCCGGAACAACGGATAGACGAGAAAGATCCCAAATAACGCGATCGACGGGGACAAGTAGAGGAGTCCGCTCGTCGCGTCTGATAATCGGGTCCGGACGCGTTGTCTCGGAAGGGCGACCGTCATTGGAACACCTCCAACGCCTCGAACAGTTTCGGTTGCCGCGGTTCGATGCGATTCCCCGTCGCGTCAAACAGTGACATCTGTTTCGGGTCGACGTAACAGGCAATCTTCTCCCCAATCGCGAGCGGCCATTGTCCGGGCCATTTGGCGAGCCACTCGACGCCGCCCATGTCAAAGGCGAGAATCGTCTCCGTGCCGAGCACTTCGATATTTTTCAGTTCGGCGTAGAACGTGATCTCGTCTTTCGCCGGCGTGATTTGTTCCGGCCGGATGCCGAGCGTCGCCGTATCTTCTCGCGTCAGCGTGTTCGGGTGGAATAGACGCCCGTCCGAGGCGACCCAGCCCTTGTCACTCCGTTGCACCGACGTCAAATTCATCGGCGGTGACCCGATGAACGAGGCGACGAACGTGTTCGCCGGCTTATTGTACAAATCGAGCGGTTGACCGACTTGTTGGACCTGGCCATCGTTCAACAGCATCATCCGGTCGGCCATCGTCATCGCCTCAACTTGGTCGTGCGTGACGTAAATCATCGTCAGTTTGAGCTTGCGTTGCAGCTGCCGGATCTCCGAGCGCATCTTGGCCCGAAGTTTCGCGTCCAAGTTCGAGAGCGGCTCGTCCATGAGGCAAATCGGCGACTCGGTCACGATGGCCCGGGCCAGTGCGACCCGTTGCCGTTGCCCGCCCGACAGTTCGCGCGGCTTCCGCTTCAAATAGTCGGTCAGTCCGAGCGTATCGGCCGCTTCCAAGCAACGTTCACGCTGCTCGAGCTTCGTCAGTCCTTTCGTATGTAACCCGAACGTGATGTTTTTCTCGACGGTCATGTGCGGATAGAGCGCATAGTTTTGGAATACCATCGATAGTTGCCGCTCGCTCGGTTTCAGTTCGTTCGCGGCGACGCCGTCGATGCGGAGCGTCCCGCTCGTGATCGATTCGAGCCCGGCGATCATCCGGAGCATCGTGCTCTTGCCACAGCCCGACGGTCCGACGAGGGCGAAGAACTCACCCGCCTCGATCGTCACGTCGATGCCACGGATGACTTCCGTCTCGTCGTATGACTTTTTGATGTTCTGCAGTTGAATCGATTTCATATGATGTCCTCCTTCATTCCTTGCGACGCCCAAAGCCGCTCGTCCCCGGTCGAGACGGCGAACGCCCCGTGGGACAGGGCTTCATGCACGTGAATCGGTTTCCGGATCATCCCGCCTGTCACAATCGGCAACGAGACGTGTTCCGCGACGTGCTCGATGACACTCGGGATGAGACCCGGCATCAGTTCGAGCGCGTCCGGCTGTTGGTCTTTCGCCATCTTGATGCCTGAGGTGATGGCGTCCGAGTCGACGAGGAACAGGCGCTGCACCGTCATCAGGCCGGCCCGTTTGGCGTGTTGGATGACAGACGCCTTCGTCGTCACAACCCCGTCGGCGCCGACCCGTTTCGCCAAATAGTCGATGCCGTCCCGGTCGAGGCTGATGCCGTTGATGCGTTCGGCGTGCAGGAACACGGTCCGATTCTCACGCTTCAAATGGGCGACGTAGCGGTCGAGCGTGCTGAGCGTCCCCATCATGAGGAACGTCGTCGTCACGTCCGACTGCAGGAACTTCTCGAGTTGTTTCGGTGATTTGATGGAGGCGATCATCTTCTCTTGTCCGATTGTGCGAAGTGTTTCATTCACTTGAATCATCCTTCCCTAGAAAAAAGGACCAACAGAAACAGGACGTCATCGACGTACGGGCTTCTGTTGGTCTCTCGAATGTTCTACCAGTTGCTATTCACTTGGCATGAGGGGTCTCACAAGTCATATCGTACCGGATGAATGTAAAGCGTCCGTGAAGCTCGTGCAAAAGTTTGTGAAGCCGACGTAAAAAAAACGACTCATAATGAGTCGGTGTCGTCGAGCGTCTGTCTCGCCTTCGCCAAGATGTCGGCTTTGACGGCATCATCCCGGCCTTGCCAGTTACGGACCATCATCTTCATCCGCTGATTCTTCGCGAACCGGTCCTCGTGCTTGTCGATGAAGTTCCAATACAAAGCGTTGAACGGACAGGCGTCGTCCTCGGTCGTATGTTTCGGGTTATACTTGCAGCCTTTGCAATAGTCGCTCATCTTGTCGATATACTTCCCCGAGGCGATATACGGCTTCGTCGCCAATCTCCCGCCATCGGCATGGAGCGCCATCCCGAGCACGTTCGGCAACACGACCCAGTCGTAGGCATCGATATACATCTCGTTGAACCAGTCGCTCGTCTGTTGCGGCGACACTTCGAACAGCGTCGCGAAGTTGCCGAGCACCATGAGCCGCTGGATGTGGTGGTTGTGCGCCCGCTCGATGACCGGCTTCACACTTTGATGGACACAGTGCAGGTCTGTCTTAGCGTCCCAGAAGTAGCTCGGCAAATCGCGCTCATGCTTGAACGTGTTGACCGATTCATAACCCGGCATCGACGCCACATAGACGGCGCGCATATATTCGCGCCAGCCGAGGAGTTGACGGACGAATCCTTCGACCGAGGCGAGCGGCGCGTCCGACGCCACCGCCGCCTGGACGACCTCATCCGGTGTCAGGAGCCCGATGTTGATGGCCGCGGACAACAGGCTATGCGACATGTCTTGATTGTCCGACAGCATCGCGTCCTGATACGGACCGAACGTCTCGAGACGCGCTTCGACGAAACGAGCGAGCGCACGGCGTGCCTCACTGCGCGTCACCGGCCAGACGAACGGGGTGATGTCTCCGGGGTGGTCGGCGAAGCCCGTCTCGACTTTTTGGATAACGTCTTTCGTGATCGCGTCCGGTCGAAAATGGATCGGTGGCGGGAACGTGAGTCCTGCTTTCGGCGGCTGGCGGTTGTCCGCATCGAACGACCACTTGCCACCCCGTGGCTTCCCGTCCTCGAGCAACACATCGAACCGTTTCCGCATCTGGCGATAGAAGCGGTCCATCCGCCACGGCGTGCTGCCAATCGTGTCAACCGCTTCCTCCTTCGTTAAATAGAAGAGCGGCACGTCCAAATGTTCGACGAGCTTGTGCTTCTGACCCAACTGTTGCAACTTCTTCTCCATCGCAGCGTCGGTGACGGCCGTGTAATGGATTTCTTCCGGTTCGTACCGTTTGAAGTGGTCGTCCCACGCATCATGGAACGAGTCCGCCTCGTGATAGTCGACGGTATAGCCATTTTCTCGCAGTTCCTCAGCGAAGTGACGCATCGCCGAGAAGATGAGGACGAGCTTCTGTTTATGGTACGGCCGCCACGTCGCCCGTGATGTCGCCTCGATCATGACGATGACGTCATCCTCCTCGATGTGATTGAACAGCTCGAGCTCATGCGACAGTTGATTGCCGAAGATCCAAAAGGAACGCATCGATTCAACTCCCCTCCCAAAATGGTTATGCTACACTCAATCTACCTCGACTTTATTTGGAAAGGAATGGTTCGATGCGCTTCACGCGTCTCCAAACATGGATTGACAGTCAATACGAGAATCCACGCGGCATCGTCGGCACGTATATCGGTGAGAAGATGGTCAGGCAACACCGGGTCGAAGTCGATTGGACGATTGAGCAACTTCATATTCAGCCCGATAATCGCGTTCTCGACCTCGGTTGCGGGGCCGGCGACGCACTGGCGCAGATGCTACGTGGCTATAATCACGTGCATGTGACCGGACTCGATCGTTCCCCGACCATCGTCCGCTCGGCGCTTCGACGAAATCGAATGGACGTGCAAGCTGGGCGAGCCGAAGTCGTCGAAGGCGACCTCGGGACGCTCCCGTTTCCGGACGCGCGGTTTGACCGCGTCTTCAGCATCCACACACTCTACTTTTGGGAAGACGTGCCGGCGGTGCTTGCCGAGATTGATCGCGTTCTCGCACCAGGTGGGTCATTCGTCATCACTTACTGCGATGGGAAAGCTGACGTGACGTGGGATGGCATCGCGTCTATCGTGCGGGAACAGTTCATCCCCGCCGCTACCGCTCTCGGTCTGACCGACGTCATCGAGACACGAGGTCCTGACTCGCGTGATTATCATACAGTCGCCGTGTCCGGACGAAAGCCCGTCTAACGTCAACTCCGACTCTTCCGGGTGACCGCAATCCCGCCGAACCCGCTGATGATGGCGATGTAGAACCCCAAATCATAGAACCAGCCGGTGTTGTTCACTTCATAGACGCGATACGTGTCATTGAATAAGCCTAAGATGAGTGACACCGGTGCGATCCAACCGTGCCAAATCCCCCAAAAGAAGCCGGCCGGGTCGGTCGTGTACGTCCCGTCGCCCGGCACACAGCCGCCGAGGACGACAATCAAACTGAGCATGATGGCCAATAATCCGATTCGTTTCATCATAAATCCCTCCTGCTATGAGTATTCCCGGTTTTACAGAAAACAGTACGTGCTAACGTGCGTTAGACGAACGAAAACAAGCAGCGACTCATTATGAGCCGCTGCTTGTTTTTCGTTACCGCCAAAGTTGGACCGTGTTCGCGAACTCGATATCGGTCGCGATTTCCCCGTCGAGGGCGTGCAAGTCAAAGTCTTCGCCGTCAAGCCACGCTTGAAAATCGAAGATGACCGGGTCGCGGTCGCCGCCGAGGGCGAACCACGTCTCGAGCGTCTCTGGGAAATAGGCGGCCGTATGAATCGTGCCGGCCCAGCTCTTATACAGCTCCGAGAAGACGCCCTTGTCCGAGTCGTTCATGAGCCGGAACGCACTCTCGGCGTCCTGGACGATATGTTGATACATCTTGATTTCCATCATCCGACGTGTTGAATCGTCGAGATGGTAACGGTTCTCGTGTTGCAACAGCTCGAAATGGTTCGTGCAGATGTTCGACTCGCGGACACGAATATCGCGCGGTGTCGCTTCGATGACGCGTGTCTTCGACGACTTGTCGTGGACGACATACGTGAACGAGCCGCGGTGCGGAATCTCTTGAAGCAGATCGACCGCTTCCTCGACCGTGGCGCACGTCTCGAGAATCATTCGGCCGATCATCTGGCAGACGAACCCATCTCCAGGCCGGCGGCGGTTGATGAAGTTATAGCCCATGGCGAGCCCTTTCTCGTTCATCCCGTCCATCCGGCCGGTGACGCGCGAAACGGGACCGATGACGGCGTAACCCTCATCTGGCTGGAACACGTTATAGCGTCCATCGTACGTCATCGGATGGTAGTCATAGTTGCGGACGAGGAAGTTGTCCCCCGTCAAAATCGAACAGCCGCTGACCGGGTTATTGACCCGGAAATGACCGAAGTGAAGGAGCGTGTCGGCGAGCGTCAACTCGAGTTCGTCCTGCAGACCGAGCAGTTCTTCCCAAATCTTTGGGGCGAATCGATCGAACGCCTGCTTCGCCTCGCGCTCATCAATCTCAAAGCGCGGGACGCGGAGCTTCCATTGGTCGGTCCGATTCTCGAGCAGCTTGCTGCGCTTAATATAAGTACCTTGAAAGCGGCCAAAGTCATAGTGACTGCCGCGGAATTGTGTGAGTTCACTTGAGACACGTTGCATGAAAAAACCTCCCTTGCGCCTAGTATAACGGACGCAACGGAGGTATGTCTGACTTGAGACTGTTCACAACTTGAACTGGCGGCTCATGCGTTGCATGTCCTCAGCCGTGTGCGACAAGTCTTTGACGAGCCGGTTCATCGTCTCGCTCGTCGCCGACATCTGTTCGGTCGAGGCGGCCACTTCCTCGTTGCCGGCCGTACTCTCTTCCGAGATGGACGCGATATCCGATAGACCACGTTTGATGTCGTCTTGGTTCGTCTTGACGCGTCCGAGCTGCCCTTGCATCGAGTTCGTCAGGCGCTGCATCTCCCGCACGCTCTGCTCGATCTCATTGAAGGCGCGCTTCGTCTCCTCGAGCGTCCGCTTGCCGTCCTCGGCAGCGTGCATGCTGTCCGTGAACGTCTCGCCGAGCGCGATCGAGTTTCGTTTGACGCTGCCAACGATTTCCGAGATCTCACTGACCGATCGGGCGACGCTGTCGGATAACTTGCGAATCTCAGAAGCGACGACGGCGAAGCCTTTTCCATGCTCCCCGGCACGGGCCGCCTCGATGGCCGCGTTCAAGGCGAGCAAGTTCGTCTGCTCCGAGATTTGACGAATCATCGTGACGAGTGCGGTCACTTCGTCCGCCTGTTGCTCGAAATCTTTCACTTGTCCTTGCGACTCGCGCACTTGCAGATGGATGTTCGTCATCTTGCCGACGGCATCCTCCATCAGTCCGAGTCCTTCGGCCGTCACACGACTGACGACTTCCGCTTGCTCGCTCACGCCGTTCCCGTCGTGCGCCGTCTGATCGACGAGTCCCGAGAACTCGTTCATGTGTCCGTACAGTTTCATCGTGAGCACGCTCTGATTCTCGACACCGCCCGCGATTTCTTCCATCGTGAACGCGATTTGACGCGAGGCATCGTTCACTTCTTCCGAGATACTCGCCACGTTGCCGCTCTCGTCACGTACCGTCTGAGCGGACGTCTGCAATCCCGAGATCAAGTCGCGGAGCATTTTCGTCATCTGATCCATCGAGGCGGTGAGCCGCTTGATCTCATCGTTCGCTTTCAACTGGATGTTGTCCATCTCCCTGGCCGCTGTCGCCAGGTCGCCGCTCGCGATATGGGTCGCGACACGTTCGAGCTCACGGAGCGGTCGGAGTTTCCAGCCAAGGTAGCGCCAGATGATGACCGAGGCGATCCCAAGCAAGATGACGAGTCCGATGAGAATCGGCGGCAAGCTCTCTTGCAACACGTCTTCCGTCACCGCGGCGACGTCACTCGCCCCTTTATCGATTCCAAGGACACCGATCACGTCCCCGCCTTGTTTGATTGGAACGAGCACGGTCATATAGTCCCCGTACTCTGGATCCTCGACAATCGGTGTCGTGACGGTCCCACCTTCAAACGCCGCTCTCGCATCTGCAAACGACGTCGCTGTCGTCGGCGTTCCGATATCGACCGCGTCGGCCGCGCTCATCCCATCGACGATGATTTGAAGCTCTTCGCCGTCGGCTGCGAGTGTGTACACATACATGGCCCCGATTTGCGTCCGATACGTGTCGAGCTGTTCCCGAAACTGCTCGAACCGTTCATCTTTCGTCGGGTTCTGTAAAAAGGCCGCATACGCTTCCGTGTCGATTGCCTCGCTGATGCGGGCCCCATCCGCCAACAGGACCGCTTGCATCGAACTCTGTACCGTATGCTTCGTGCTGACGTACTGCAGCACGCCGAACATGACGATGAGCAGCGTGATGAATGCCAACATCATCGCCAAAATCCGTGTCTGCAGTGACTGTGGTTTATTTCGTTTCATGTGATTCCCTCCATTCGTCCTTACTCCTTATATCGGACGACTGTCGCGAAGAGTCCACAAAAAAACGGATGATTTTCGACAAAAATCATCCGTTCGTTCATTCATTTGTCGAATCTACAACCTCGAGCGGCATCGACACCTCGGCCTCGCCTTCTTCTCCGATATGGAAGAGCGGGAGGGTCTCGGTAACGAATAGGTCAGGGTTCAAATCCGCTTGATAGACGTACGTCCGGACGTCCCCTTCGCGTTCCGCGACGAGTTCACCGAACGGGATTGGGACACGGGTGCCATCGACTTCATAACTGATGATCGTCGTCGGATCGAGGCGACGGTCTTCGAGCATCCGAATCGTGAACAGCATCGTCGAGCTGTTCGTCCGCTCGAGCGAGACCGCAATCGATTCCGATTGACCGGCCCGTTTTTCAATCATCGCATCTTCGACGTCCTGCTCGAACACGACGTTCTCTTCGGCCGGGTCATCTTGCACTTGTTGGCAACCGACGATGGTCGCCAATCCGAGAATCAAGGCAATCACCAATACGCGCATCTCGTTCTCTCCTCACTTCAAGGCGAAAGTGAGTTCCGCTTCACAAGCAACTTCTCCATCGACCGTCGCCACGGCGCGCCCTTTACCGATTGGTCCGCGCACTTTCAAAATCTCGACCTCGAGGCGCAATTGATCGCCCGGGACGACTTGACGTTTGAAGCGACATCCATCGATACCTGCGAAGAACGCGAGCTTGCCGCGGTTCGACTCCTGCTTGAGCATCGCGAACGCGCCGACTTGCGCGAGCGCCTCGACGATCAACACGCCAGGCATGACGTTATAGTCTGGGAAATGTCCATTGAAGAACTCTTCGTTCGCCGTCACATTCTTTAATCCAACGGCCCGTTTGCCTTCTTCGACCTCAAGAATCCGGTCGATGAGCAAAAACGGGTACCGATGCGGGATCACTTCTTTAATCTGTTCAATCGTGTACATGGTTCCACCACCCTTATGATGTTAGCCAAAAATCGGTGATATGGCGCCACGTGTCGATGTTGAACACGTCCTTCCACTCGCCTCCGCCAATCACGCTGTACCCGATGATGGCCCCAATCGCAAGCATCACGAAAGCCAACAACAGGACAACGATGACGCGTAACAAGATTGGGAAACGTCGATGGTTCGATAATCGTTTCCGCTCCGTCCGCTCTTTAGACTCGGTCTGTTCCGAGCCGTTTTGTTCTTCGTTCGCCACGTCCATACATCCTTTCAGCTGAATTAATTATAACATATTAGTACCAGGTATTAAAACTGTTGCATGAGTTCTATATAAGTGTAACGTATCTACCATACGTCGAACAAGCGCCCGGCCTAGGGCAAGGGCGACGCTTCTGTGAAAAATACTGCCCGCTTCCACCTATGCTGTGCTACCGTAAGAGTATTCATCATTTAGGAGGGTTTATTTTTATGTGGAAAGAATTTAAAGAGTTTGCAATCAAAGGCAATGTAATTGACCTCGCCGTCGCCTTCATCCTCGGGGCCGCCTTCACGGCCATCGTCACGTCGCTCGTCAATGACATCTTCATGCCGTTCCTCGGCATCGTTATCGGCGGGATCGACTTCTCGACGCTCGCGGTGTCGGTGCTCGGCGTGAACGTGACGTACGGCAACTTCTTACAAGAAATCGTCAAGTTTTTCCTCATCGCCTTCGCCTTGTTCATGATGGTCAAAGTGTTGAACCGTCTGAAACGTGAGAAAGCGGTCGAAGAGACACCAGAACCGGAACTGTCGCGTGAAGAGCAGCTCCTATCTGAAATCCGTGACTTGTTAAAAGAGCGTCCATAACGTAGTAACGCCTGAACCGAAGTCGGTTCAGGCGTTTTTGTCGAGAATCGACATCACTCGGCTGACGGCGTCCGTGAGAAGCGGTTCTGCCTGGTGCATCGCCTCGGCGAGCGTCATTACCCGGGAAATGATCGGGAAGACGGCCTGAATCCCGACGTCCGGGACGGCGATTACGTCTGTTTGCCCGGCGAAGACGAGCGTCGGGACACCATATGCGTGGGCGAGGCAAGCCAAACCGTAAGGCGCTTTCCCATGAAGGGATTGCTCATCGAAGCGACCTTCTCCCGTGATCAACCAGTCGGTCGTGCGCAGTTTCTCTTCCAGGTTCGACCAGCGTATGACTTCTTCAATGCCGCTCACGTACCGGGCACCGAGCTGATAGAGCGCGAAACCGATGCCTCCGGCTGCGCCCGCCCCAGACCGCGTGGCCAAATCACGTTCGAAACAACGGGCGTACGCGGCAAGCAGTTCGTCATAGCGCACGACGTCCTCTGGCGCCAACCCTTTCTGCGGTCCAAACACGGCGGCCGCTCCCATTGGTCCGAGCAACGGGTTCGTCACGTCCGAGGCGATCCGCCACTCGACTTGACGTGCTTCCGGGAGGAGCCCTGACCAGTCAATCCGACTGACGCGCTCGATATGATGCGGGAACGGTCCAATGACATGTCCAAACTCATCGAAGAAGCGGACACCGATCGCCTCGAGCAAACCTTTTCCCCCGTCGACGGTCGCACTCCCGCCGAGGCCGACGGTGATGCGTGTCGCCCCGCGCTCGAGCGCATGCCGAATTTGCAGCCCCGTCCCATAGGAGCTGTAGCGCCACGGGTCGAGTGTATCGACGAGTGTGAGCCCGGACGCCTCGGCGACTTCGATGACTGCTTCTCGCGTCAGTTCTAACCAACCGTACCGCGCTTGTCGCATCGTCCCGTCAAGCGACATGACGTCTTGCGTGATGGTCTCGGCATGTGGATGTGTCAGGAGCCACGCATCTAAAAATCCTTCGCCTCCGTCTGAAATCGGCACCTCGATGACATCGTGTCCAGCGAGTGCCCGACAAACCGCCCGATTCGCTTCCACGCTCGTCAGCGACCCTTTGAACGAATCCATCGCCACGACAATCCGCATGTCCATCCCTCCTCCTATTCAGTGTAACGCAAAAACCGCCCTTCCGAGGAAGAACGGTCTGTGATTAACGGAGTGACGTGACGAGTCCCATCATCTGATCACTCATCGACAACGCCCGTGAATTCATCTGATACGCGCGCTGTGTGATCGTCATGTCGGTCATCTCTTTCGTCAAATCGACGTTCGATGATTCGAGCGTGCCTTCAATCAACAGATTGCCGAGCGGACGATCGACGTCCACCGCCAAGTCGGCAGCATAGACGTTGTCACCGAGTGGGCGGAGCGCCGACGTGTTACGCACCTCGACGATATCGAGGCGGCCGAACTCTTGCTCGACGCCGTTCACGCTGGCGACGACCGTGCCGTCTTGACGGACGCGGTGCGCCGTCGCCTCGTTCGGCATGACGATCGGATTGCCGTCCGCACCAAGAAGGGCGTTCCCGTTCACGTCGACGAGCGTCGTTTGTTCACCGACCGAGAGCTGCATGTTCCCGCTCCGGGTCAATCCGACACCGTTCTCTGTCTCGACGGCGAAGAACTGGCGGCTCGCTTTCAAGAACACATCAAGGCCACGGTCCGTCTTCCGGATTTGGCCGATATTGAACTGTTGACTGATGTCAGCGACGTGGCCGCCAACGCCGATGCGAATCCCATTCGGGGTGTCGCGTCCGACTTCAAGTTCGGCACGCGGTTGATTGTCATACGCCTGCGACAAGAGCGAGGCAAAGTGGGTCTGTTCCCGCTTATAGCCGGCCGTATCGACGTTGGCGATGTTATGGCCCGTCACGTCAAGTTGACGCTGAAGCTGGGTGAGCGACGAGACCGAGTTATAAATCGATTGCATGGGCTTCCTCCTTAACGAATCCGAGCGATCTCAATGGCCCGCTCGGCACTCTTGTCATACGCTTGAACGACTTTTTGGTTCGCCTCGAACTGGCGGTACGTCGTCATCAAGTCGGCCATCGTCCGATCGAGGTCAACGTTCGCCTCTTCGATGAATCCTTGTTGGAACTGGACGTTCGCTGCTGGCGGTGCGTCTCCGTTGACCCGGTAATCGTTCCCGACCTGTTCGAGCGTCGCTAAGTCATTAACTTGGACGGCACCGAGTGTCGCCACATTCTCGCCGAGCGACGTGATTTGACCATCGACCGACAGCGTGAACTCACTTGATGGCAGCTGGATGCGCTCGCCTGCGTCAGAGAGGATATAACCGCCATCCGCCGAGCGTAAGAAACGCTCCTCATCGACCGCGAAGCGTCCGTTCGTCGTATAGAGCGTCTCGCCGTTCTGTTCGACGGCGAACATGGCGGCACCCGTCGCGTCAGCCGGCACCTTCATATATACGTCGGTCGGGCTGCCCGTCTCCGAGATGCTCCCGCTCGAGAACCGAGGCATCGTCTCTTGAAGGTAGACACCTGTCGATAACGTGCCAACTTCACCTTGGACGCGTGAGCGCGCATTCCCAGGGTGGCTCACTTGGGCGAGCAACATTTCCGGGAACGAGCGAACGACGCCGTTGGACGCCTTGAATCCTGGTGTCCGGACGTTACCGAGGTTATTGCTCAAAATCTCTTGTTGGCGCTGGAGCGCGTTCATCGCGCCCGCCGCCGTATATAATCCGCGTAGCATGGTCGTCTTCCTTTCATCGTTCAAAGTCTTCACTCTGTATATCGTACCAAATGAATGTTTCATTCACCGTTTTTTGAAAAAAAGTAAAAAAACCACTTCACGATGATGAAGTGGTTTTGCATCAAGCGACGATCGGGAGTTCGACCATCATCGTCGTCCCGTTCCCAAGTTCCGAACGGACACTGATCGTTCCGCCGTGCGATTCAATGATCTCTTTACAGATAGCGAGTCCGAGGCCGGTGCCTCCAATATTGCGACTCTGCTCATTCTGGACACGGTAAAACTTCTCAAACAGTCGTTCGGCATCTGCGGGTGCCACACCCATGCCTTCGTCTTCGATGGCGATCCGGATGACATCGTCCTCGCACAAGACGTTAACGGCGATATTACCGCCGTCGGGTGAATATTTAATGGCGTTGTTCAAGATATTCGAGAACACTTGGCGCAGTTGCGCCGGGTCTCCTGAGACACGGAGCGTTTCATCACAATCGAAATGGAACGCATGCAACTCGGTCGAACCGGCATGAATCTCGAGAACGTCCGACAACAGTTCGAACAAACTCTCGACTTTGAAGTCTTGCTCCGCTTTACCGGCCTCCATCTTCTGAACATCGAGCAAGTTGCTGACGAGCCGCTCGAGCCGGGTCGTCTCACTGTGTATCATGCTCAAGTAGCGTTTCCGCTTCTCTTCGTCGACGTGACGATGTTCAAGCAGTTCGGTAAAACCGAGAATCGATGTGAGCGGGGTCCGAAGTTCATGAGACACCGTCGCGACGAGTTCCGTCTTCAAGCGGTCGATCTCAATCTCTTTCGTAATGTCCCGTGACACAAACATCACGCCGAAACGTTCGTCCTGCAGTTCAATCGGTTCGGCGTACATCCGTATGATACGTCTTCCCCCTTGCATCGAATACGTAAACGTCTCATCGAAGATTCCACAGTTCTTCGCCCGGTGTGTGAACCGGTTGAGGCCGTCTTGGTCATCGATTTGATCCATGAACGGCTCATAGAACGCATCAATCGGATACAGGCTCTGACGGTCGCCGAACGGGAACGGCTGCTCATACAGTTCGAACAGCGCCTCATTGGCGAAACGTTGATTTGTGTCCACCTCGACAAAGACAATCGCGTCGCGCATCGTATGGAGAATCCGGGCCGTCTTCTCGCGCTCTTTCTCGAGTTCGTCGTGCTGGTGAATCAACGAGCTCGACATCTCCGTGAATGATTTCGACAGTTGACCGACCTCGTTTTGGAGCGGTTTGATTGGAATGAGCGTGGCGTGCGGGTCGACCGCGAGCCGTTCACTGTTCGTGATGAGCGCCTCGAGCTGTCTCGTCAACCGTACGATATACGGTTGCAAGCTGATGAACAGAACAAACAAAGCTCCGAGTAGAATGAGCAGCCACATCCATTGGGCTTTTGCGAGCTGTTCGGATAGTTGCTCACGCAGGCCCGTCTCTTGATAATCGAGCTCAGACCGATAGTCTGTGAACACCGATTCCATATCGACGATGCTCGCGCTCATATCGGCCGCACTATTTGAATTAAATTTGAATCGCGTCTGATTCGATGATGCGTTGCTCGGCATGAGTTGGCCGACAGTCGCCATCTGTAAGAACGGCTCATCGACTTCCCCGTTTGCTTTGGCGACAACGTAACGCTCAAGTCCGGGCATGACGCGAGATGTATAGATTGTGAACAATAGGCGTGCCTCTTCCGCGAACGTCGTCTCTTCGTTCGTCGCAGCGTTTTGTTCGAACCAGCTCGTCTGGTCGTCGATTCGGTCTTGGGCTTGCTTGACTTCCGCTAGCAACGCGTCTTCTCCGAGCAAGACGTGACCGCGCATCTCGTATTGCATCGACTGCCATGTTTCAAACAAATCGGTCGCCCGCGATCTTTGTTCACTGATCCGTTCGAGCTCGACTGTCGTTTCGCGGATTGCCTGTTGGGTATAAAAGTATGTGCCGAGTGACGTCAATGTGATTAAGGCGATCAATACGTAAAACACAGTGAGGACTTGGCGGCTAATTCGTTGTTCGATCCAGCGCTTCATATGTGGCCTTCTTTCATATCGGGGATTGATCGGATTGGATAAGTCAGTATGTTCGGCTATTCAAAAAAGTCAGTTTCGTGTACGATAAGAAAATATTCGTCACGTTAATATGTGAACGATTAGTGTCAGTATATCGTTCGTTTCTCACAAGAAACTCACAAACCACGAAGGGAATATGCAGATGACCCCTAAATCGATTGGGCTGGTCGTGTTGATGGTCTTCTTCGCGCTCGTTGGCGGCTTCGCCTTGACGCGCGGACAGACGATCGACGATTCAGTCACCGTCACACAAGGAACGGCCGATTTGACTGATTCTCGTGTGACCGAACAACTCATGCGTCTCGATGGGACGTGGCGCTTTCAATCGAGCCTGCTCGAGCGAGTCGACCGCGAGTCTTATCGACAACTCCCGCATGTGACACCACACAAGATGGCTACTTATGAAGCTGACATTTCACTACCTCCCGGACAATACGCTTTGCGTGTGCCGCGTAACCACCCACATGTCAACCTTCTCATTGATGGAGAAGCTGTTTCACCCGTCTACGCATCGACAGATGAAGACCTTCGGCATGCCTACCTCGTTCTTCTGGATACGCATACCCCGACGTTCCGTCTGACGATTCAAACGGCTGAGACGAATGAGCTCTCGACTGGAATTTCCGATAGCCTGCTCATCGGTCCAACGAGCAATATGATGACCTATCATAATCAATACTTCAGTTATGAGTTCGTGATTATCCTCATCTCGCTCCTCATTTTTTCATTCTACGCAATCGTTTGGCTGTTCCATCGTAAGGAATCGCTCTATTTATATGGGGCTGCTTTCTTTTTCCTCGTCAGCGTCTCGCTTATGACGAGTGATCAAATGATTGTATTCGAAATCGTCCCTATGATGTCTTACGTTTTGGCCCATAAATTAAATTTGATTACGGCATTACTGAGTGTCGCGATGTTAATCAACTTTGCGTTACGTCTCGAACGCGTCCCGTTTCGGCACTTTTTGAAATACGCGTCCTACCCGTTCTATGCGTTCAGCCTGATCGCCTTGGTGCTGCCAGAAGGTGCGCACGCGACGTTCGACCAATTCCCTTGGGTGTATGTCCTGTTCATCACGTTTTTCTGGACCGGGCTGAACATCAATTGGCTGTTCGAACGAAAAAACGACGGCTATCCGTTCGAATTTCTCGTGTTCACGATCTCACTCATCATCGGCTATGTCGGCCAGTTGATCAACGTTCTGATTGACCACCCGAACCAAGAACTGTATACGAGCGTCATGTCGCTCATTTACTTCCTGCTCATGTTCACGTTGCTCCCGATTCACTTGTCGACGGATAAACGGCAAAAGCGTGAGGTGCAGACGTTCGCCAACCAAAGTGAGATTTCGTTCTTCAACGCGCAAATCAAACCGCACTTCTTGTATAACACGTTCGGTAACGTCATCGCCCTCTGTTACACAGCACCGACCGAGGCGGCACGTTTGCTCAGTCATTTGAGCACATATGTCCGCTTCATCTTCGAGAACGGGCGCACCGAGAACGACATCTCGCTCAAGCAAGAACTCGACGTCATCGACTCGTATTTGATGATTGAGCAGACTCGTTTCAATGATGCGTTCACCATCACGAAAGATATCGACGAATCCGTCCTCAACGCCTCGATTCCACCGCTGTTATTGCAACCGCTCGTCGAGAACGCGGTCCAGCATGGGTTGATGAAACAATCAGGCATCAAACGGCTCATGTTGTCGGTCCAGTCCTCAGATGATGCGATCGATATCCGGATTGCCGACAACGGGATTGGCTTCAACCCGAGTCCGCACGTGAGACGATCGACTGGAATCGGCATCTCGAACGTCAAGAATCGGATCGACTTCTTGCCTGGCGCCACATTTAAATTAAATTCTGAACCAGGAGTCGGCACGCATGTGCATATCCGACTCCCAAAACGAGAGAGGATGAACGAGCAACATGCGCACGATTTTGATTGAAGATGAACACCATATTTTAAGGATGATGGAGCGCCTCATCCAAGCCGAACCGAATTTGAAATGGATGGGGTCGTTCCACGATCCGTTCCAAGCGCTTGAATTTTTAGCAAACCAGGAAGTCGATCTTGTCTTCCTCGATATCGAGATGCCCCAAATGAACGGCCTCGATTTCGCCAAGCGCCTTCCCGAGACGACACAAGTCGTCTTCACGACGGCGCACAGCCAATACGCGGTCGATGCGTTCAACCTGCAGGCGACGCACTATCTGCTCAAGCCGATTACCGAACAGATGATTCACGATTTGATTCCACGCGTCTCGAAGCGATACGCGGAGACACTATCAATCGAGCATCACCGGACGTGTACGATTCAATGTCTCGACCACTTCTCGGTCAAGACGCAAGACGGCGACCTCGTCAAATGGCCGACACAGAAGACCGAGGAGCTGTTCGCCTACTTGATTTACCATCGCGATAAAGTCGTCAACAAGTGGCTGATCGCCGAGAAGCTGTACCCGGACATCGACGAGCCGCAACGTGCGCTCCACAACGTCTATAATCTCGTCTATCGGTTGAAGAAGACGCTCGCCGAGTACGATTTGAGCATCTCGGTCCAGACGATCAATAACGGCTACTCGCTTCACTTGGACGACGTCTGTCTATGCGATTACCATGATTGGCTGGACGCGAAGCACAAACCGTTCCCACAAGCAGATTTGAACGCCCGTCTCTTCGTCGACAAAGACTATACGTGGCATTGAAAAAGAGCTTGTCGACCAACATCATCTTATACGCTCATCCTTTCGGCGCCCACGCTTTCCGCAGGCAATCCCGGAGCCGCATCGCGACTCACGTCGCTGCTGGGTCTCCGTCGGATTGTTTTCCTGTCGGAGTCGGGGCGCCTTTGACGAGCAACGCAAACGGTCGCCTTCAGGCGGCCGTTTTTCATGTCTATCGCTCTTCATTCACATAACGATCATTGAACACAAGAGACGGCAACTATACACCGTCGCCCCCATTCAAAACGAACCAACTCGCTGTTTGGCGAATCGGTTCGTTCACAACCCGAGCTTGTCCCTATCTATAGGACAAACTCTTTTTAGCGTCCGACGAAGCCACCGTCGACGTGAAGATGTTGTCCGTTGACCCACGCCCCGTCCGGCCCCATGAGGAACGCGATATAGCGGGCCGTGTCCTCGGGTGTCCCGACACGCCCATGCGGGAACAGCGGTACGAGCTGTTGACGAAGCGCATCACCAATCCAACCCGAATCGGTCGGGCCCGGGTCGAGCGCATTCACAGAGATTCCGTACTGCCCGACCCCATTGGCCAGTGCCGGCGTGATGGCAATCAACATGCCCTTTGTGGCGATGTAGGCCAGGTTGGATGCATCCGCTCCGCCGGACACCATGAACAGGATGCGTCCGTCCGTATGCCCCGCTCGTTTGTACCGTTCGATGAAGGCGAACGTCAGGCCGAGCGTCCCTTCGTTATTGACAAGATAATGGCGACGGAGCGTCTCGGTCGTGAACGTATCGACACTCACGTGCCGCTCATACGTCGCATTGTTGATCAGACGGCTCGGCGTACCGAGCGCCGCTTCGACGCGGTCGAGCAGCCCTTCTGCGTCTCCAGACGACAAATCATACGCCTCGTGTGCGACACGGGCCCCTGAGGCCCGTAATTCGTCGACAAAGCCGTCGATGAAGTCTGGTTCCGCTCCGACGCCTTCCGTGCCGTCAAACGGGCTCCAGTGCGTCATATACAAGTCGTGGCCTGCCATAGCCAGTTTTCGCGCGATGGCCGCCCCGATGCCTTGCGTCCGGCTGACACCGGTAATGAGTGTGAGTGGTCGTGTCATTCAATCATCCCCTTTACTCCTTAATTGGTGAGAAAATACGGTCCCCAGTCCGCTTCGTGCGGGATGACATACGTCCACGTATAAGCCGGGTCGACGATATAGATATCCGCGTAGTCCATGGTCTCGACAATCAAGTCTCTCCTAGTGAGTGGTTTTGCTTGCGTCAAATCGAGCTCGAGCACATCGTTCGAGTGTTGAAAAAAGAGGATCGCTTTCCACTTTCCGGCCCGTTCGAACGCGTGATCAGCAGCCGTTCCGACGAGATAGCTGTCAGTCCTTGCCACGATATCCTCCCACAAATAAGGAGAAAGCCGTGTCGGCTGTTCTGGTCGTATGAAGTGTGCCACCCATGTCTGACGCGCTTCTTGGCCCCGGTCTTCAACCTCTGTGACCTCGACCCCTTTCGCCGTCAATCGCTCAATCAATGGATTCATCTGCACCCCTCCCCCTTTAGTCTATCCATTTACAGGAAATTCGGACAGTCTTGAATGCAAAAAAAGGCACGACGCCTGCAGACGTCGTACCTCTATCTCGTATTACTTCAAACGATCTAAATGCTCGAGCATGATGCCCGTGCCGTGTGCGACGCTGAGCGTCGGCTCTTCGGCGATCATGACGGGCAACCCGACACGCTCGGCCACGAGCTGGTCGATGCCGTGGAGGAGCGAGCCGCCACCTGTCATGATGATGCCGCGGTCGATGATATCGGCCGCAAGTTCCGGAGGCGTCTGTTCGAGGACGCGCTTCGTCGCTTCGACGATTTCATTCGCCGATTCGGCCATCGCTTCACGGAGTTCTTCCGACGTAATCGTTACCGTACGCGGAAGCCCACGCACCATGTCACGACCGCGAATATCCATCGTCTCGTTACGTCCCCCTGGGAAGACCGTCGCAATCTCTTTCTTGATTTGCTCGGCCGTCCGCTCACCGATGACGAGCTTATGCTTGTCCTTGATGGCGCGGAGGATGTCCGTATCGAAACGGTCCCCGGCGATTTTAATCGTTTCACCGCAGACGATATCGCCCATCGAGAGGATGGCAACGTCTGTCGTCCCGCCACCGATGTCGACGATCATATGGCCGACCGGCTTCCAGATGTCCATGCCCGAACCGACCGCTGCTGCCTTCGGTTCTACGGCGAGGAAGACTTCTTTCGCGCCGGCCTTCTCGGCCGCCTCACGGATCGCTTTCGCTTCAACCGGTGTCACGTTTGCCGGTGTACAGATGAGCATGCGGATGCCGCCAAAGAAACCGCGGACTTGGATCTTCTCGACGAAATGGCGAAGCATCTCTTCGGTTGTCGCGAAGTCAGCGATGACCCCATCACGGAGTGGACGGATGGCGACGATGTCACCTGGCGTACGTCCGACCATCTGATACGCTTCCGTTCCGACAGCGAGTACTTTCCCTGTCGAACGCTTGATAGCAACGACGGATGGCTCGTCGAGGACGATGCCTCGACCTTTGACGTGGATGACGACGTTTGCTGTTCCTAAATCAATCCCGATATCTTTTGAAAACATGGTGTGTAGGTTCCTCCGTTCGTTACTTCATTGAAAAGAGCGAGAAGAGTCTCTCCTCGCTCCTATGAGTCTATTAATTAGTTCTTGACCATTTCTTCGGCAACTTCGACGTTCCCTTGAATCCGCTCGATATCAGCACCAAGCGCTTGCAATTTCTTGTGGAAGTCGACGTAGCCACGGTCGATGTGGTAGAGATCGCCAACGCGTGTCTCTTCGTCCGCGATGAGTCCCGCGAGGACGAGGGCTGCTCCGGCACGAAGGTCAGTCGAGACGACTTCAGCACCTTGGAGGCGAACGCCGCCTTTGATGATTGCCGAGCGTCCTTCGATTTTAATGTCTGCGTTCATGCGGCGGAATTCTTCGACGTGCATGAAGCGGTTCTCGAACACTGTTTCGGTGATGACCGATGTGCCGCCAGCTTTCAAGACGAGCGCCATCATTTGTGCTTGGATGTCAGTCGGGAAACCAGGGTGTGGCATCGTCTTCACGTCGACCGGCTTCAACACATCCGGTGCGATGACACGCATGCCTTCTGACGTATCCTCGAACTTGACGCCCATTTCTTCCATCTTCGAGATGAGTGGGCGAAGGTGCTCGCGCTCAGCGCCGATGACTTCGATGTCGCCACCTGTGATCGCTCCAGCAACGAGGAACGTACCGGCTTCGATGCGGTCAGGGATGATTGAATGCTCGGCACCATGGAGTTTCTCCACGCCTTCGATTCGAATCGTTTCTGTACCGGCACCGCGGACGTGTGCGCCCATACCGTTCAAGAAGTTGGCAAGGTCGACGATTTCAGGTTCTTTGGCGACGTTTTCGATGACCGTTGTTCCTTCAGCAAGGACTGCCGCCATCATGATGTTCTCTGTCGCGCCGACAGATGGGAAGTCCAAGTAGATCTTCGCACCTTTCAAGCGACCGTCGACCGAAGCTTCGACGAAACCGTTGCCGATGACCGTCTTCGCGCCCATTGCCTCGAAGCCTTTTAAGTGGAGGTCAATCGGACGTGACCCGATCGAGCAACCGCCTGGCATTGCGACACGCGCATGCCCAAGACGAGCAAGGAGAGGACCCATGACAAGGATCGAGGCACGCATCTTGCGGACGTACTCAAGCGGCGCCTCGTCTTTGATTGTGCCCGACGCATCGACAGTGACTTCGTTATTTGCTTCGTCAAACGCAACCTCTGCACCGAGGTGGCGAAGTACTTTGTTAATCGTGTACACATCAGCGAGGCGTGGCACGTTTTGAAGTACCGACTTTCCTTCGCTTGCTAAAAGAGTGGCAACCAATGTTTTGAGTACGGCGTTTTTAGCTCCTTCAACACGCACAGTACCTGACAATTTACGTCCTCCACGGACTACAATCAAATCCTTCATATCTCTCTTTGTCCTCCAACTTCGTTGTTTTTTTGTTTTATACGTCGATATCCGCTACCGGATGTGGTTATGTCGATTACTACGATGGTTTGTAACACGTGACGCTTCATCAGAGAGAAAAATAATAATAAAAGCACTCATAAAATTCTGATGAAAAATTCGTCATGTCAGACGAATTTATCCTACACGATAAACATATAAGAAACGTTACAGCAGGATTACAGTTTAGTAATCGTTTCCCTGCCTACTGTAATGGTGCGAGCGCCTGGGCCAATCGGATATACTCCAAAAAGAACTGGGCGATCAGTGAACCGAAGACGACGGCCACGAGGACACGCAAGACTGCTGCTTGCGGACTCCTCACTTGATTGAGCAAGCGGTCCCATTTGACCGGCATGAGTGCCCACCAAGCGACGTAGATCGCTACGACGTAAATGACGAGCGATAACACGGTGTTCAACATCGACGATTCCCCTCTTTTCAAAAATTCGTACCATTTTTAATCATAGCATGTCACGTCAGAGAAAAAAAGACTTAGCGTTTAAGTGAGTGGTGGAATGGGTTCATCCGATCAACTCGCTTTCTCTCCATAAACCGCATACAAAAAGGAACGTCAATCGGCGCATGGCCTTAGTACAGTAATTGACGTCCCTTCAACATTTCAAACATTATTCACTTCGCCATCATAGGTTTGGCTCCATCGAATCGCCTCGACATAGTAACGTGACAAGTCAGGCGCTGTCTCCTCGACAGGCACGGTCAACTGCTCGTAGGCGAGGACCGTGTCGAGTAAACCCCGCAACTCGTTGTCTTCTCCGAGGAGCGCTGCCTTGACGATTGGTTCGACCGGCAACTCCGAGACGAGCGTCTGCATCTCCTCATCCAAAATCACATCGAGCGACGAGAAAATCCCGGTGATGAACGCATCGAACGCCGTCACTTGCGGCAACGTCTCGGCGGCGATCAGCTCCATCATCTTGCCCCGGATCACACTCTGTTTAATCAATTCTTTCGATTCGGACGTCTGCAGCTCCCGAAGCAGCATCAAGTACGACCAGCGTCGCATCTCATCGAGACCGATTCGTGCGACGGCCTGCTCAATCGATTGAATCGTATGACGACCTTTCTGATAGACCGTGTTGACCGAACGCAACATCTTATACGACAAATCCACACTGCGTTCGATTTGGCTCGCGATGCGGCGGAAGTTCGGCTCTGGCTTGTCGAGCTCTTTCAACACTTCGACGAGCGTATGCCGGAGCGGATGAACCTCGGCACCGTGGACGACCGTCGGCCGGCTGAAGAAATAGCCTTGGAACATGTGATAGCCGAGTTTTTTGGCGATCTCATATTCAAACGGCGTCTCAATCTTTTCCGCTAAAAATTCGACGCGATGCCCGAGCGCATCAATCAACCGCTTCTGTTGGTCGATCGGCGTTGCTTGATAATCGATTTTAATGATATCGGCGAGCCCGATGAGCGGTCGATACTTCTCTTCGAACACGAAGTCATCGAGCGCGATCGTATAGCCTTTCCGGCGCAAGGAGCGCAAAGCGGCCAACACTTTCTCTGTCGGCTCGACGTGTTCGAGCACTTCGACGACGAGTGTCTGCCGTGGCAACAAAGCCGGCACTTCGCTCTCAATCAAATTTTGCGGAAAGTTGATGAACGCCCGCGTCCCTTCCGTCAACTCCCGAAAGTTGAAGACGAGATAGGCGTTATGAATCACGTCGGCGGTCGCGAGTGCGTCATCGACTTGTTCAAATATATTTTTCTCGCTGCGGCGATATAACAGTTCATAGCCACAGACGCGTAATTTCTGATCAAAGATCGGTTGGCGCGCAACATAAACTTTCATTCCCTTTAGCTCCTTTACCGTAGTTCCCACCTATATTATCGGATAAGGCGCCCCTTCCTTCCACTATTTGGGCGTGAAACTTCTGATGCTTTTGACCTATATATATAGAAGGAATGTAATCCATTCGGTCTAGACGCAAAAAAATCTCCCCTGCGGCTGCAGGAGAGATGTTGGTTATTCTTTGATATCGCGAATGCTCAAGCGGTTGATCGCTTTTTTGAGCGCGAGCTCCGCGCGACGGAATTCGAGGTCCGAGAGCTTCGTGTCTTGGAGACGACGCTCGGCACGAACTTTCGCCGCAGAAGCGCGGTCGTAGTCGATTTTATCCGCCATTTCGGCTGTTTCAGCTAAGATCGTCACCGTGTCGGGACGAACCTCCATGAAACCGCCGCTGAGTGCGATCAGCGTGCGTCCACCATCTTCGTGGCGCAGTTTGAGAACTGAGATGTCGAGCGGTGTCACCATCGGGATGTGTTTCGGTAAGATACCGAGTTCACCAGTCACCGATTTTGCGACGACCATCCGTGCCTCGCCCTCATAGGCTGCACCATCCGGGGTGACGACGTTGACGTGAAGAGTATTCATCGTCTAGTTTCCCCCTTCCGTGTAGGTCTTAGACCAACGTCTTCGCTTTTTCGATGACGTCTTCGATTGGACCAACGAGACGGAATGCATCTTCTGGAAGATCATCGTGTTTACCATCGAGGATCTCTTTGAAGCCGCGGACTGTCTCTTTAACTGGTACGTACGAACCTTTTTGGCCTGTGAACTGCTCAGCCACGTGGAAGTTTTGTGACAAGAAGAACTGAATGCGACGTGCACGGTGAACCGTGAGCTTATCGTCTTCAGACAACTCGTCCATACCGAGGATTGCGATGATATCTTGAAGCTCTTTGTAACGTTGAAGCGTCTGCTGGACGTTACGGGCTACTTCGTAGTGCTCTGGTCCGACGATGTCAGGCGAGAGGGCACGTGAAGTCGATGCGAGCGGGTCAACGGCTGGGTAAATCCCCATCTCCGAAAGACGACGCTCCAAGTTAGTCGTTGCATCAAGGTGAGCGAACGTTGTCGCTGGAGCCGGGTCAGTATAGTCATCGGCTGGTACGTATACGGCTTGAATCGATGTAACCGATCCTTTAGCTGTTGACGTGATCCGCTCTTGAAGCATACCCATTTCCGTCGCGAGTGTCGGTTGGTAACCTACGGCAGATGGCATCCGACCGAGAAGGGCCGAAACTTCCGAACCTGCCTGTGTGAAACGGAAGATGTTATCGACGAAGAGAAGAACGTCTTGTCCTTGCTCATCGCGGAAGTATTCTGCCATTGTAAGACCCGTCAAGGCTACGCGAAGACGCGCGCCCGGCGGCTCGTTCATCTGACCGAAGACCATCGCCGTTTGCTTGATAACGCCTGAGTCCGTCATCTCGTGGAACAAGTCATTTCCTTCACGCGTACGCTCGCCGACTCCTGCGAATACAGAAATCCCGCTGTGCTCTTGCGCGATGTTGTTGATAAGTTCCTGGATGAGAACGGTTTTACCTACACCGGCACCACCGAAGAGGCCGATTTTACCACCTTTGATGTAAGGTGCGAGAAGGTCGACGACTTTGATCCCTGTTTCCAAGATCTCAACTTTTGTCGACAATTCATCGAACGTCGGTGCGAGACGGTGGATCGGTGACCGACGGACAGTCGGTGATACTTCTTTATCGTCAATCGGGTTACCGAGTACGTTGAAGACACGACCGAGCGTCTCTTCTCCGACCGGTACTGAAATCGGTGAACCTAAGTCAAGTACTTCCATGCCGCGGCGAACGCCGTCCGTTGAGTCCATCGCAATCGTACGGACCGTGTCATCCCCAAGGTGAATCGCCACCTCGAGCGTCAAGTCGACACTGACATCTTGCGCCGATTCAGCCACATGCGTGACTTTGAGGGCGTTGTAGATGTTCGGTAAGTGGTTGTCGAACTTAACGTCGATAACTGGGCCCATGACTGCGACTACGCGGCCTTTCATGCCGTATTCGTTCATCGTGTTAGCCTCCTACAATCTAGAGGGCGTGCGCTTATTCAAGCGCAGCCGCACCTCCGACAATCTCTGTGATTTCTTGTGTGATCGCCGCTTGACGCGCGCGGTTGAACTTGAGCTTGAGTCCACGGATGAGTTCATCCGCGTTGTCCGTCGCGTTCGACATCGCCGTCATCCGAGCCGCGTGCTCCGATACTTTCGCATCGAGGAGCGCGCCATAGATGAGTCCTTCCGCGTAACGCGGGAGGAGCGCTGCTAAGATCGTTTCTTCTTCTGGTTCGTATTCATACATCACATTAGATGCGGTCTGTTCGATATTCCCAAGCGGAAGCAATCGATCGATCTTCACTTCTTGGCTGATGACAGAGATGAATGAGTTGTAGCAAAGCTTCAATTCATCGATCTCGCCTTCACTGAACGCGCCGACCGTCTGTTTGACGATCTCTGCGACTTCAACGAATGATGGCTGGTCGTTGAGTCCTGTCATGGCACTGTACACCGGAACGTTACGGGCCTTGAAGAACTGAACGCCGACCTTCCCGATCACGTACAGACGGTATTCGTCTGTTGAACCGTGTTTGGCTTTCAACTCGCGATACACGTCACGAAGGACGCTGGCGTTGTATCCACCAGCAAGTCCGCGGTCTGACGTGATGACGATATAGCCGGTCCGTTTAACGGGACGGACTTGAAGCATCGGGTGTGTTGCGCCTGAAGTACCGCCGGCAATCGACGAGATGACTTCCTGCAACTTGGTCATGTACGGCTTGAAGTTGGCGTTGCTCCCTTGAGCGCGGTTCAATTTCGAGGCCGACACCATGTTCATCGCTTTCGTGATTTGCTTCGTGCTTTGGGTCGAGGTGATCCGCATCTGGATCTCACGTAATGATGCCATTTCGATTCACCACCTTAATAGACGCTCGTCACCGGATTAAACCGATGGCGAGAACGTCTTTTTGAATTCCGTAAGTGCATCGACCATCGCCTCGTCAGCAGGAAGGTTTCCTGTTTGACGGATTTCACGGCAGAGGTCCGCACGGTTTTGGTCGAGCCATGCGTTCATTTCTTTTTCGAAACGACGGATGTCTTCGACTGGGACGTCATCGAGATGACCTTTCGTGAGAGCGTAGATGATGATCACTTGCTTGTCGACCGAAAGCGGTGCGTTCAAGTCTTGTTTCAAGACTTCAACAGTCCGTTGTCCACGGTTGAGCTTCGCTTGTGTCGCTTTGTCGAGGTCCGACCCGAACTGGGCGAACGCTTCGAGCTCACGGTATGACGCGAGGTCAAGACGGAGTGTACCGGCAACTTTCTTCATCGCTTTCACTTGAGCCGAACCACCAACACGCGATACCGAGAGACCGGCGTTGATCGCTGGACGTACCCCTGAGAAGAAGAGGTCCGACTGAAGGAAGATTTGACCGTCTGTGATCGAGATTACGTTCGTCGGGATGTAAGCCGAGATATCCGACGCTTGTGTCTCGATGAACGGAAGTGCTGTCAATGAACCACCGCCGAGTTCGTCGTTCAACTTCGCCGCACGCTCAAGAAGGCGTGAGTGGAGGTAGAAGACATCCCCTGGGTAGGCTTCGCGGCCTGGAGGACGACGGAGAAGAAGCGAGAGCTCACGATAAGCTGCCGCTTGTTTCGAGAGGTCATCATACACGACGAGGACGTGTTGTCCGCGGTCCATGAAGTACTCACCCATCGATACCCCAGCGAATGGTGCGAGGTAAAGAAGTGGGGCTGGCTGTGAAGCCGATGCCGAAACAACGATCGTGTAATCGAGGGCGCCGTTTTGACGGAGCGTCTCAACTACGCCACGGACAGTCGATTCTTTCTGACCGATTGCGACGTAGATACAGACCATGTTTTCTTCTTTTTGGTTGATGATCGCATCGATTGCGATCGAAGTCTTACCAGTTTGACGGTCACCGATGATGAGCTCACGCTGACCGCGACCGATTGGTACGAGGGCGTCAATCGCCTTAATACCAGTTTGGAGCGGTTCGTGAACTGACTTACGGGCCATAACGCCGTAAGCTTTACGCTCGATCGGGTTGTATGTGTCCGTCACGATCGGTCCGAGACCGTCGATTGGTTGTCCGAGCGGGTTGACGACGCGTCCGAGGAGCGCTTCACCGACTGGAACTTCCATGATGCGGCCCGTACGTTTCACCGAGTCGCCTTCTTTGATGCCTTTGTAGTCGCCAAGGATGATAATCCCGACGTTACCTTCTTCTAAGTTTTGCGCCAAGCCCATTACGCCGTTAGAGAACTCTACGAGTTCCCCCGCCATAACGTTATCGAGTCCGTATGCACGAGCGATACCGTCACCTACTTGAATGACTGTACCTGTCTCACTGACTTCGATTTCAGAACCGTACGAAGCGATCCGCTCTTTTAGCAGGGCGCTGATTTCTTCAGCTTTGATCGTCATTGAATTCACCCCTATTTCTTACGCATTCAACAATTCACGCTCGAGGCGTGTTAGTTTGTTTTCGATTGTGTCATCATACGTCGTGTAGCCGATCTGGACACGGAGTCCACCGATGACGTCTTCATCGACGACGTTCTTCAATTGAAGCGTCTTGTTCATCTTCTGACCGAAGACGAGTTCGACTTCTTTCAACTCTGTTGCCGACAACGGGTAAGCACTCGTGACGAACCCTTCGGCGATGCCACGGTAGTCGTTGATATAATCAAGGACGTAGCGCGACAAGCCGCGAACTTCGCTCGCACGGTCGTTTTCGACCATGACGAGAAGTGTGTTGAGCACGATATCTGTCATGTCACCAAAGCTATGTGTTAAAAGCTGTGCAAGCTCGCTGTCACTGATCGCCGGATTCGTTAAGAGATCCGTGAGTTCAGGAGTCGCGTGGAGCACTTCATCGAGCAGACGCACTTCCGCTTCGACTTGGTCGAGCGTGCCTTGTTCCCGCGCTAAGTCGAAGAGCGCTTTGGCATAGCGTTTTGCTAACGATGTGTTCATCAGTTAGCACCTTTCGCTTTAGACAGGAAGTCTGTAACGAGGGCACGTTGTTTCACTTCGTCGCCTTTAAGGTCTGACTGAAGGACGTGGCGTGCGGCCGAGAGCGCCTGTGTGACGACTTCGGTCTGGAGCGATTGCTTCGCGAGCTCACGCTCACGTTCGATCGCTTTACCCGCCTCGATCTTGATTTGTTCGGCTTCCAAACGCGCCTGCTCCACCAAGCGTGCTTGTTCCGCTTCTGCTTGACGACGGCTTGAATCAAGCATTTCTTTCGATTCTGTACGTGCTGCGCTTAACGCGTCACGTTGTTCGACTACATATGTTTCCGCATCTTTGCGGCTCTTTTCAGCGAGCTCAATTTCGTTCGCTACATACTCTTCACGCTGTCTCATCATTCCAAGGAGTGGTCCCCAAGCAAATTTCTTCAACAGGGCCAAGAGTACGAGGAATGTGAAAAGTGTAAAGATCATATCCAGGATGCGGAGGCCTTCGCCGCCAGCACCAGCTGCAATCATCATCGTATCCATGCATACCCTCCTCTTGACTAAATAAGTGAGGGAGACACGCTCCCTCTTACGTTGTTCTCGTTAACTCGTAATCAAGAGTTGAGGAGAAGGAAACCGACAGCCACACCGATGATCGGGAGGGCTTCAACCAAACCGATACCGATGAACATTGTTTGACGAAGTTCGTTTTTGAGTTCTGGCTGACGTGCTTGTCCTTGTACTGTTCCGTATACGATGAGACCGTTACCGATACCAGCCGCGAGTGCTCCAAGACCGATAACGAGTGCTGTTGCGAGAAGATTCATTTGTTCCATTGTGTATATTCCTCCTAAAAGTTAAGTAAATAGTTTTTTTGTTCAACGCTTTGGCGAGACCTGCCCGAATTAATGCTCGGCAGAAGCTTTATGCCCGATATACACCATTGCAAGCGTCAGGAAAATGTAGGATTGGATAACCCCGATAAAGATTGAGAAACCTTGCCATAAAATCATTGGGAGAATTGCGAACACAGCACCGAGCGGGTTAAGTGCCCCTTCTGCGGTAATTGCGAGTCCCAAGATGATGGTAATCATGATTTCACCGGCAAAGATGTTACCGTAAAGACGCAGACCGAGCGTCAAGGTGTTCGCGAACTCCTCGATGAGCTTGATCGGCAATAAGAACCAGACCGGCTTCACGAATTCCGCCGAGTAGTGCTTCAAACCGTGTAGCTTCACGCCGTAATAGTGCGACATTGCAACGACGAGTGTCGACAATGCCAACGTGACGTAAGGATCGGCCGTCGGTGAGTTGAACCATAGATAGTGACCAGAAATGACGTTAAACGGTAGACCCATTAAGTTTGAGAAGAGAATGAACAAAATCAACGTCATTCCAAACCCGATAAAACGGCCACCTGTCTTCCAGTCCATCGCACTCGAGATAATCCCGCGTGTGAATTCTGCGAAGAATTCCATTAAGTTCTGCTTACCAGTCGGCTTCATAGCCAAGCGTCGCGTTCCCCAAACGGCAAACGTAAATACGAGTAGTGATGCGATCAGCACCGTAATGACGTTCGTCCAGCTCCCATATAACGTATAATCTCCGAGTTGTAGAGAATATGTGGGAAACTCATGACCCATTAGTATTCACCTCTTTTCCTGCTGAGCTGGGCAAGTGTGAACTCGCCAAATTGTATGATGTGGCCGGCGATTAGACCAGTTACCACCGCTATCAGCGATACTCGATCCTCATAAAAGAGACCGACTATCACGGCTAGTGCACCGACTGCCATCCTTGAAACAGTCCCGTGCGACTTCGGGCGTCGTCCATGTTCGATCACGTCAAACATCCGAATGACGCTTCGATTCTGCATATGTAGAATGATGAGACTGGCGACCCCGCCTAAGAACAAGCCGAGAAATACCGGTTTGTACATAGGGACGATGAGCGCTCCGATGAGGAGAATGGCGAACCATCCGATAAACCACTTCGTATAGCGTTTCATCAACTGCTGTTGTGCTTTTCTGTCTGCTTGCACTTGTTGTAAGTTCATTCGTCCTCTCCTGTCAGTAAACTTCGAAGGGTGAGAACTAGCGCCGTGATCCCGAAAGCCATTCCGAGAAGCACTGACACATTCCAACCAAACGTGCCCCAAATTTCACGTCTCGCCCCGTATTGGCCAACGAGATAACCGATGACGATCGGTCCAGCGAGCGCGGTCGAGATTTGAGAGGCGAGCGAGGCATAAGATAGGTAACGATTATCTTTTTTCGTCATCCCCATCCCCCTTTCGAGCTGCCAAGCCATGCATCTTCTCCATCGGATTCACACTCGCGTGACCATCAAAAGTCACACAAGTTCAGAGTACTGGAAATGGCATAAGAAGTCAATTGATTTCACAATTATAAAAGCGCTTTAAATCAAGTCGTATCAAGGCTTTTACGCAGTTCACAAACTAAATTAAAATCATCAAATTTTAAGAAAGTATGAAGAAACGGTGAAATAAAAATGTTGACTTTATAACATTTCACATTACGAACCAGATGAAGAATAGTTCAGTTATACCTTCACGTTTTGGAAATTACAATGCAAAACGGCTTACGTTCACAAAAGGTTTTGAAACAAACGTTGACCCGATTTTGAAATCGTTTACATCGTCCTGTATCAGTATACCGATTATCTTTTTGTCATGTCGAGGGGTTCTGACGAATTTGTAGTGATGAATATCACACCGCCTTTTCCGAGCGGTCAATCGCCTGGAAAGCCCTTCCTATCAACCCGAAATGGGTGGACAATACCAGTTCGAATGGCTACGATTACGATGTAAGCGCTATCTAAAAATGTGTCGATTTTGTGACTTTCGAAACCGACGCCCGCATCGAATGCATGTTGATGCGTGTGAGGAGGAACTAGAATGGATTGGATGACCCAACTACGCGAGGAGATCGGCGCCGATGTCGTCTTCACGGACCCGACGACCCGACTCGCCTATTCATTTGACGCGACGCCGAACTATCAAGCGATGCCAGACGCGATCGTCGCCCCCCGCTCGACCGAGGACGTGCAGGCCGTGTTGCGGCTGTGCCACGAACACCGGATCCCCGTCGTCCCACGCGGATCGGCGACAAATCTTGCCGGCGGCACGACGCCGCTTTCCGGTGGTGTCGTCATGGACTTCCGTCATATGGACAACATTGTCGAGATCGACGAGAAGAATTTGACGGTGACGGTCGAACCGGGCTGCATTACCGCCCATTTGGCACAAGCCGTCGAGGCGAGAGGCCTGTTTTATCCGCCGGACCCGAGCTCGATGAAAATCTCGACGATCGGCGGCAACATCAGTGAGAACTCCGGCGGCTTGCGCGGGCTGAAATACGGGGTCACGGCCGATTATGTGCTCGCGCTCGAAGCGGTGCTCCCGAACGGCGAAGTGCTCCGTACGGGCGGGAAGCTCGCGAAAGACGTCGCCGGTTATGATTTGACCCGTGTCCTCGTCGGCTCGGAAGGGACGCTCGCCGTCATCACGCAAGCGACGCTCAAGCTCATCCCGCTCCCCGAGACGAAACAGACGATGCTCGCCTATTTCGAGGACTTGGACAGCGCGGCCCGGACGGTGAGCCGCATCATCGAGAACCGCATCATCCCGGCGACGCTCGAGTTCATGGACAAGAAGACAATCGAGGTTGTCGAGGCGTATGCGAACATCGGACTGCCGACAGACGTCGGTGCTCTCCTTCTATTAGAACAGGACGGACCGCGTGACGTCGTCCGGCGCGATATCGATGCGATGCACGCTGTTTGTCTCGAGGAAGGGGCCTTGTCGGTCGAAGTGGCCCGGGACGAAGCGCACGCCGAGACGTTGCGCTATGCGCGGCGCATCGCCTTATCCGCCCTGGCCCGCCTCAGCCCGACGACGATTTTAGAGGATGCGACCGTGCCACGGAGCGAGATCGCCGAGATGGTCCTGCGCATCGAAGCGATCGGGCGGGCGTACGATATTCAAATCGCCACGTTCGGCCACGCCGGGGACGGCAACCTGCATCCGACGGTCGCGACCGATGCCCGGAACCACGAAGAGATGGAGCGCGTCGAGGCCGCGTTCGCCGATATTTTCGCCTCCGCGCTCGATCTCGGCGGGACGATCACCGGCGAGCATGGGGTCGGGGCGATGAAAGCCCCGTATCTCGAATGGAAGCTCGGACCGGCCGGGATAGACGTCATGAAAGGCATCAAGCTCGCCTTCGACCCGCACGGCATCATGAACCCGCAGAAGATGTTCGCCAAAGCGGCGAAGAAACGTATCGTCCAAGGAGGCCAATCATGAAGCAAAGAACCGAACTTTCCACCCGCATGACCGAACAACTCGACTATGAAGAGATGCTCGGCTGCATGCGCTGCGGCTTTTGCCTGCCGACGTGCCCGACGTATATCCGCTCGAAAGACGAGTCGGCCTCCCCGCGCGGGCGTATCGCCATCATGAAAGGTGTCGTCGACGGGTTGATCGAACCGGACGAGGGCGTCGAAAAGACGCTCAACGAATGCCTCGGTTGTCTCGCCTGTGAGCCAGCATGCCCGGCCGGGGTGCGCTATAGCGTTCTGCTCGAGGACGCCCGCGCCGCCATCACCGAGCATAAACGCGCGACCGGGCAGATGCCGGTCCGCGAGCGGCTCGTCCGGAAAGTCGTCTTTGACGGGCTGTTCTTAAACAAAGCGAAGATGGAGACGGCAACGGGCTTCCTTCGCTTTTATCAACAGTCCGGCGTCCAGACGCTCACCCATAAACTCCGCATCCTCGACTGGTTCCCAGACCAACTCCAAAAGATGGAGACGATCTTACCGACGGTCCCGGCGAAGACGGAGCGCAGACGTCGTCCCGAGCGGATTCGAGCGACGGGTGCGACGACAGCCCGGGTCGCCTTCTTCAGCGGCTGTCTGATGGACACGATGTTTTATGAGACGAACGCGAACACGATCAAACTGCTCCAAGCGGCAGGGTGTGATATCGTCATCCCGAAAGCGCAGCAGTGCTGCGGGGCACTTCACGGACATGCCGGTGAACAGGCGGGCGCCGTCACGCTCGCCAAACAGAACATCGCGGCGTTCGAGGCCGAGGACGTCGACTACATCATCACGAACGCCGGTGGTTGCGGGGCGTTCCTCGTCGGTTATGATCATCTGTTGAAGCACGACCCGGAATGGGCCGAACGCGCCGAACGATTCACGGCCAAGATCAAAGACTTCGCCTCGATCTTACTCGAGGTCGCCTTCCTTGACCGCGTGCCGCTCACGCTGCCGGCGCAACTCATCACGTACCAAGACTCGTGTCACCTTCGCAACGTGCAAAAAGGGGCACTCGCCCCGCGGGTATTGCTCCAGGCGATTGAAGGGGCCGTCTATATCGAGCAGAAGCACGCCGACCACTGCTGCGGCTCGGCCGGTGTGTACAACATTCTGCAGCCCCATATCGCCAACGACATCCTCGAGATGAAGATGGGGCACGTGAACGCCACGGCAGCACAAACGATCGTGACGTCAAATCCGGGTTGCCACATGCAAATGCAACTCGGGATTCAAGAGCATGGGACTGAATCGATGCGCGCCGTCCACTTGGCGGACCTGCTCGTCGAGGCGATGCCATCCTGACCAATCAAGAGGAACGGCCCGCTTATCCGGGTGCTGTTCCTCTTTTTTTCTCCTTTTATAAAAAAATAGAAATAATAATCCCCGCTTTGTTCGACCTTTAAACGCTTTTTTCAAAAATAATGTTTACAATTCTTCGACAACGGGCATATAAGGTTATGTGAAAATAATTATTGAAAAGGGTGAATGCATGATTGAATTTAAACAAGTGCAAAAAACATTCAAGAACACGACCGTCTTGAAAGAGATGAACCTCACCATCAACAAAGGTGAACTTGTCGTCTTTATCGGCCCATCCGGCTGCGGGAAGACGACATCACTCAAAATGATCAACCGTTTGATCGAGCCGACGGAAGGAACGATCATCGTCAACGGACAGGATACCCGGAAGATGGACCCGATTGAACTGCGTCGCCAGATGGGCTACGTCATTCAACAGACCGGCCTCTTTCCGCATATGACGATTCGTGAAAACATTCAATTGATCGCCAGTCTCGAAGGACACGCCGAGCAAGACATGGATGCGCGCACCGAACACCTCCTCCGCATGGTCGGCCTCGACCCGGACCAATTCATCGATCGCTATCCGAGCGAATTGAGCGGCGGTCAGCAGCAGCGTATCGGTTTCGCCCGTGCCCTCATGAACGACCCGGAAGTCATTTTGATGGATGAACCGTTCAGCGCCCTTGACCCCGTCACTCGAAACGATCTCCAAGAAGAGCTGTTCAATCTTCAAGAAGAAGTGAAAAAGACGATTGTGTTCGTCACCCATGATATGGATGAGGCGATCAAGCTGGCCGATCGCATTTGTATCATGCGCGACGGGGAAATCGTCCAATTCGATACTCCGGAACAAATTCTCCGGAACCCGAAAGACGAATACGTCGAGTCGTTCATCGGGAAGAATCGGATTTGGAACAGCCCTGAATTCATTAAAGCGAAAGACATCATGATCACCGACCCGGTATCGATCAGCGGGAAGCGGACGGTGCTTCAAGCGATTGAAATCATGCGCTCCCGCAAGGTCGACAGCTTGTTGATCACGGACCGTGATCGTGTCCTTCAAGGACTCATCAAATTGAAAGATGTCCACGGCATCCAAGACAAGACGAAGCGGCTCGAGGAAGTCATGAACACGAATTATGCTTTCGTCTCAATCGAGGACTCGCTCCTCGACATTTTAGACGTCATGAACACGAGCGACCAAGGGTATCTCCCGGTCGTCGACGGTTCGATGCTTCACGGTTTGATCACACGCAGCAGTTTGCTTTCCGTCCTCAGTGAGCAATTCATGCAAGAGGAGGAAACTATATGAATGCCATTCAATCGTTTTTCAATTACTTCACGAGCAACACCGACCAAATCGGGACGCTCTTGCTCGAACACTTACAGCTGACGGTCTTTGCCGTCTCGCTCGCGGTCTTACTCGGGGTACCACTCGGGATTCTCATCTTACGGATTCCGCGTCTCGCCAAGCCGATTCTCGGTCTGACGAGCGTCGTCCAAGCCGTACCGAGTTTAGCGCTCCTCGGATTTTTGATCCCATTCATCGGAATCGGATCGACCCCGGCCATCATCATGGTCGTCTTGTACTCGCTCCTCCCGATCGTGAAAAACACGTATACGGGACTATCGAGCATCCCGGGCGATACGCTTGAGTCGGCCAAAGGGATCGGGCTCACCGACCGCCAGATTTTGAGTAAAATCCAGCTTCCGCTCGCACTCCCAATCATCATGGCCGGGATTCGGATCTCGGCGGTCACGGCCGTCGGGCTCATGACGATTTCGGCGTTCGTCGGAGCAGGTGGTCTCGGTTACCTCGTCTTCGCTGGGATTCAGACCGTCGACAACAATCAAATCCTCGCCGGTGCCATCCCGGCCGGACTGCTCGCCTTGTTGATTGACTTCATCGTCAGTCGCATCGAGTATAAAGTAGCCCCGAACGGCATCGTCCTCGCGGATGGACGGATGAAGAAGAAAACACGTCGTTCTGCGAAGAAAGTGACGAAGCCGCTCATCGTCATCGCGACGGCGTTCACGCTTCTCCTCGCCGGTTCGATTTACGCCTTCACCCGTGAAGACGATACGATTGTCGTCGGTTCGAAAAACTTCACCGAGCAATTGATTCTCGGGAACATGGTCGCCGACTTGATTGAGGACAAGACCGACCTCGATGTGAAACGTCAACTGAACCTCGGTGGCACACAGGTCGCTTTCAGCGCCTTGCGCACCGGAGAGATTGACACGTATGTCGAATATACGGGCACATTGTTCGTCGACGTCTTGAAGCAAGAAGTCGAGAACGACCCCGACGTCGTTTACGACAAAGTCGTGAAGCAAGTGAACGAGCGGTTTGATATCCGGACGCTCGACCCGATCGGCTTCAATAACACGTATGCCATCGCCGTCAAACAAGAAGACGTCGACACGTACGACTTAAAGACCGTCTCTGACCTCGCCGCAGTGAGTGACGAGCTCGTCTTCGGTCCGACGATCGAGTTCTCGAACCGGGAAGACGGCTACCTCGGATTGAAAGAGGCGTACCCGTTCAACTTCCAAGACGTGAAACCGGTCGACGGCGGACTGCGCTACACGGCACTCATGAACAATGAGAGTAACGCCATCGACAGCTTCTCGACCGATGGATTGCTCAAGCGTTTCGACTTGACCGTCCTCGAAGACGACAAACAGTTCTTCCCACCGTACTATGCGGTCCCGATCGTCAGCGAAGAGACGCTCGCCGAGCATCCTGAGCTCGCGGACGTATTGAACTTGCTGAGCGGGAAAATCACGGATGAGACGATGCAAGAACTCAACTACCTTGCCGACGTCGAAAAACAACGTCCGGAGAAAGTCGCCCGCGACTTCCTCATCCGAGAAGGATTGATCGAAGAATAAGCACACGAAAGACGACCATCCCGTAGCTAACGGAATGGTCGTCTTTTGGCGTTCCTTGATTCAAACGGCTTTCCCGACCGAGACGCGATTGCGCCCGCTCTGCTTCGCCTGATACAGTGCCCGGTCGGCCGCCTCAATCAAGTCACCTTTCTCGCTACCCGGCGCAGGTGCTTGTTCGGCGACACCGATACTGACACTTACTTTCCGGAGCGGATGATAACCTTCATGCGGGATGTTCAGTTTGAGCACTGCTTGTCGAATGCGTTCAGCAATCTCTTTCGGTTGGCGGGCGTGACGTGGCTTGAGCAGTACCGCGAACTCTTCTCCGCCGTAGCGAGCGGTCATCCCGTCTCCCCCGACCGCCTTGTCGATCGCGTTCGCCACCCGTTCGAGACAAGCGTCTCCGGCCAAATGACCATACGTATCGTTGTACACCTTGAACGCATCGATGTCGAGCAAGAGGAGTGCGAGCACGTCTCCGGTCTCCGCAGCCTCATCCCACATCCGCTCGAATCGTTCATCGAAGGCGCGTCGATTCCAAATACCGGTCAACGCATCATGCAACGAGCGATGGATGAGCGCTTGTTTGCTGCGCTCGAGCCGGAACGTATGCATGAACGTCATCAACAGTAACAACGCGATCCCGACGACGATCACGATCACCCACTTCGCCGAGCTCGAGGCGGTATCACTCCGGATTGACGCCTGTTGAATAATGTTGTCGATATCCTCACGAATCGCCGCATCGACGTCCCTAAATCGATTGATGTAGCCGATGCCACTATAGCGTCGCGCGTTCGCCATTTCAATATCTCCGGCCTCGACGAGCTCAATTTGCGATTCGTGGAACGCTTCCATCTGTCGGATGAGCGGCAACGCCTCTTCTTGAATCAACTCCTGCATGATCGGGTGACGATGATCGAGTTCTCGGATGACGTGAATCGTCTCCGACAACGAGCGCTTCGTCGCTTCATACTGTTCGAGTGACAGGGTGTCTTGATTATATGTATAGCCTCGGACCGACAGCTCTTGATCGAGCAACAACCGGAGCAGCTCTGAGGCGGCGTTCGCAATCGGGATCGCCTCTTCGACGATGCGACGGTTCTCTCGTTCGATATCTTGAAACGCGCTATAGCTCCAGATGCTCGTCAAAAACAGCGCCATCAAAGAAATGAGCAAATATCTTTGTAGTAGTGAGAATTTAGTCTTCACGGCGTCTCTTCCCTTTTTCATGATCGGACCGCCATACGGTCCCTTCCTTTTCTACTATCGGTCGTGACTCGTTTCACCTCAACTATTTTGAATCGATCGCGGCACATTCCACAAAAAAAGAGGATCACTCGGATCCTCTCTGTACGGGTTCGTGCTTATTTTGTTCCGAACAAACGGTCACCCGCGTCACCGAGTCCTGGGACGATGTAACCATGGTCGTTCAACTTCTCGTCAAGTGCGGCGAGATAGATTTCGACGTCTGGGTGTTCAGCTTGAACACGTTCCACACCTTCAGGGGCTGCGCAGAGGCAAGCGAGCTTGATCGACTTGGCACCGTGCTTTTTAAGCGCGGCAATCGCATCAGCGGCCGAACCACCAGTTGCGAGCATCGGGTCGACGACGATGAAGTCACGCTCTGTGACGTCCGTCGGCAACTTGAGATAGTATTCGTGCGGCTCGAGCGTCTCCGGGTCACGGTATAGACCGATGTGACCGACTTTGACGTTCGGCATCATTTTGAGGAAGCCATCCACCATGCCGAGGCCTGCCCGTAAAATTGGGACGATTCCCAATTTCTTGCCGGCGATCATCTTCTGTGTCGATACAGAGACCGGTGTCTCGATTTCTACATCAGTAAGCGGAAGGTCGCGTGTAATTTCGTATGCCATGAGTGACGAGACCTCGTCTACGAGTTCACGGAACTGCTTTGTCCCCGTCTCTACTTTGCGCATAATCGTCATCTTGTGCTGAATCAATGGGTGGTCATAAACGTGTACTTTGCCCATCATGCTTCACTCCTCTCTCAATCTCTCTTGAGCATTGTACCCTAACTTTTCTGAGAAAGGTAGGGTCAACTTCTGTTTTCTAAGAGGTCAGACGAAACCCGAAGGAACGGAATCGATCCCTCGGGCTTCAGGTGACACGTCGATCAGAATTTGAAGAAATTCAGAAAACCGGCCGTCTTGTGTTTCACTTTTCCACACATCTTGCCTTTGGCGACCTGATGGTGTTTTGACGTTTCATGCTTGGCGGCATGTTTTTTAGCATTCTTCTTTGCAAGTTTTTTTGCCTTCTTCTTGTCTTTCTTCTCTTGCTTCAACTCGGCTTTTGTCTTTTGTGTCGACTTCTCTTTTGACGCAGTCTGGTCATTCGTCGACGGAGCCGGTTTCGTCGTTGTCGTTGGCTTAGCGACTGGCGTTGTTGCCGTTTCTGTCGCAGGTTTGGTCGCGGCTGGCTTCGTTGTTGTAGCCGGCTTTGTCGTAGTTGTTTCAGCTGGCTTCGTTGTTGTCGTTTCAGCTGGCTTCGTTGTTGTTGTTTCAGCTGGCTTTGTTGTTGTTGTTTCAGCTGGCTTTGTTGTTGCCGTTGTAGCCGGCTTTGTTGTAGTCGTTTCGGCTGGCTTCGTCGTTGTCGTTGTAGCCGGCTTCGTCGTAGTCGTTTCGGCTGGCTTTGTTGTCGTCGTTGTAGCCGGTTTCGTCGTAGTTGTCGTTTCAGCTGGCTTTGTCGCCGGTGCTACCGCGACTGGCGCTGGTGTCGGCGCCGTGTCTTTCGTACGTGTCACAAGTCCCGCGTTCCAGTTCACGTAAGCATCCGCTTCATGGAAGTGGATGAAACCAGAATCTTTGGCGAGCTTGTGGCTGTCCGCGCTAAGACGTGTCGAAATCGTGAGCGTCTTGACCGAGTGCTTCGCGTCGACCGCTTGTAGTTTCTTGATCATGTTTTGTGACCATGCGTCACTCTTGATCGTGTCGGCGTTGAAGCTCTCCCACATGATGCCGTCGACATATGGCGCCGTCGATGTTTCAAGTGTGTCGAAACCCCAGTTTTGGACCATGGCGATATCCCCATAGCGAGCCCGTGCTTGTTTCAAGAAGTTGACGAGGCCGTCACGTTGTTGCTTGAGCACCGTCGGGTTGTTCAAATGTTCGTTATCGATATCACCGACCGTGTCCATAAACACGCCATCGATGCCTTTGGCGATGACTTGGTTTTGGATTTCCGTAAGGAGTAACCCTTGGAAGTGCGGCGAGGCGATGTTCGTCAAGTACGAATCCCATTCTGAGTAATGGACACGTTGTCCGTTACGCGTAAAGAAGTCACCTGATTGAAGTTTTGACATGAGACCGGTGTTCCATGTCGCGACTTCCATGACGCTAATATAACCGAGCACTTTCGTCCCGCGTGCTTTGATTTGCTCCACTTGTGCTTTCGTGTAGTGGAGCGGCTCAATGATGACGAGATCGTAGTTCTGCATATCTTTTAGAATCGCTGCCGTTGGATGGCCATAATACACTTGATAGTTCTTCACACCGTCGAGTGGGTTCATGGTTTGTGCCCCCGTTTTAGACATGTTCAGACTAACAATTAACAACACTACCGTTAGAGACATAATTAACTTTTTCAATTTCACTACCTATTCCTCTCCTGATGACTGACAAAACGTGGTGACGGACGATGATGGTTGAATGGAGTTGTGTCTCGTTGCTCCCCCTTTTCTTTCTATTCAAATGACGAGAAGGTTAGTGCTGTGTGTTTTATGGATGTATCGGATTCGTGTATGTAATGTTGAACCTTCGCAAAAAAAATTATAGGATAGTTTTTCACGAAAACATAGTGTCAATTTGACAACAAAAAACCGCTTCACGACATGAAAGTGTCATGAAACGGGTAAAACAATAAGTTATTTGGTCATATGTAAGTATTTAGCGTTGACTCTAATTCGAGACGATCAATCAAATAGACTCGTTCCGTCTCGACGTCCATCAATTGAAGGGTGTCTTGCCCTTCCTCCATCCAGACGTCAAACCGTTGTTCGGTCAACTGTTCATAGAGCGCGAGCGTCCCGCATCGTTCCCCGGTCGGCTGTCCACTACTCGGCTTCACGTGGGATAACAATTCAAATAGGTCGCTCGTACTCGGTCCACCGAGATGGGCGATTTTCGTCTCCGTCTCATACGTCGCCAGACGCATCGTCTCTTTTGGCTCCGATACAATCGTCAATTCCCCGGCGCTAGGCCGTTTCACCGTGCCCCACACCTCGATTACGGTCCCGTAACGTTCCGACAACTCGACCGATGCCCGTTCAGTGAAATCACGGATGGGCACATCCGCTAGGACGACCCGCTTCAACAGCCTGCGCTCATTCGCAGTTGATGCAAAAACGGCTTCCGTTGAGTCGATGGCGACATATTCGCCCGTGAAGACGGCCGGTAGCACGGTACGTTCCCATGCTTCTTCCCTCCCCATCTGTAACGTGATTCGATTGTCGGCCAATTGAGTCAAGAAGGCGACCCCATCGTTCTTTCCGCTCTCAAAGACGAACAATCCGGGCTCAATCATTTGCCCTTTTGCTGCCCCATCCTGAAAGACTTGGTACGTGACGTGGAGCGCCCCTCGGTCCGGTGTCTCATACCGGAAGACCGATCCTGGGATGATCGTTTCATGTGCCTTATTGACCGAGAAGGACTGTATCACATTTTCGACGTTCGGTTCAGGAATGAACGACAGCGTATCTCCGACTTCGATTTCAACAGAATTCGCCGTAACGGCAGCCTCGAACGCTGCGATCTTGTCCGTGCGGAAGACCCGTGCGTTTTGCTCGTCACTGTTCAAGCACGAGACGTAGTGCGACTCCCCGCTCCGCCAATATTTGACGGTCTTGCTGCCTAATTCGTCGTAGAAAGGATGACGGAATGTAATGGAGGCCACTTCAGCCCGCCGCATCGGCAACACGTCCGTCGGTTTTTGCTCACAGTAGTTCAATAATCGCGACTTCAGCGCAGACGTCAACGGGATGTCTCGGTCTTGGTGAATCGCATACGTCGACAATGACCGCAAGTTGAGCGCGTTCGTCTCGTTTGCGCCACATCCGCTTAAAAAGATGATGGCACCGATTATCATCCATAAGACGTGTTTCATTCCGCCCCCTCCTTTCACATTTATTTGGGTACTATCACCTAAAATTTTCTTTTTCACTTTATCATACAATAATAATTACTTATATAGTTAGAAGAACAAACAAAAAATGCCACTTGCGTGGCACTTTTTTAGTCGTCATCTCGGTCGTCGTCTTGGTCATCGTCCCGATCGTCATCTTGGTCGTCATCATTTTGATCGTCGTTTTGATCATCTTGATCGTCTTGGTCATCCCGGTCATCGTCACGTTCAATCTCTTTCACTTGCTGTTGAAGGTTCAACTCGAGTTTGACGCGGTCACCGGCTTTTGGCGCCTCGTCGTCAAGCTCGTAGCGGCTCGCGAGTTTGAACGTCTCTGACTTGCCGTCACGCTCGATGGTCACGTCACGGTCCGACAGGCTGACGAACGTGCCGTAGATGTCAAAGTCGTCACTCTCGCGGTCAACTTCCTTCACTTCCTCGTTTTGATTGAATTCCAATTTCACGCGGTCACCGGCTTTCGGTGTGTCGTCATCAATCTCATGACGGGCCGCGAGCGGATACGTCGCTTCCTTGCCGCTGAAGCTGATCGTCACGTCCCGGTCTGATAGGTTGACGAGGGTACCATACAATTCATAATCATCGTCATCGACCGAGCGGACCGGCGTATCACTCGAGGCTGTTCCTTCTGTCGACGCGGCCGCTTCTTGGTTCGCATCGTCTTGTGCGTCATCTGCGGCATCATCCGTCCCACTGTTCACACTGTCGACCGACCGCGGGACGATGACCGTGTCCGTGTTGTCGTTCGCGACATACAACCCGATCCCTGCGACGGCGAGGACTGCCAAGCCGACGCCTAAAATCCATCCGATTAGTTTCATGATGTTTCCTCCTCGTTTCATGTGGTGAACTTGTTCTACATCTTCATCATAGAACGGTGACCTTAGAGCACCACGAGGATTCCATTAGAAAATGATGAGAATCTGCGAAAGGTTTGTCATTTTGCGACGAAAAAGACGCTGCCGTCCGGCGCGTTCGCGTAACTGCCGACCGACCAACCGTTCATGTCGGCCACTTCCTTGGCGATGGCGAGACCGAGTCCGCTGCCGCTCCGGTCCCGCGCCTCATCGAGTCGATAAAAGCGGTCGAACAGACGCGCCCTGGCGTCATCGCTCAGCGTCGTCCCATGGTCACGCACTTCAATCCGATTCGGTGTCATCGTCACGTGCGTATCAGTCGCGTACTTCAAGCTGTTGTCGATGAAGATGACGACGAGCCGTTGCAGCGAATCACGGTGCCCGTACCACGTTCCTGTCGCCTCGATTGGAACCCGGACGCCATGCGAACGCTCGAACCGCTCGATCAATTGTTCGGCGAGCTCGGTTAATTCAATCGCTTCAGCCTCGATTTCTTCAAGTGAGGAGAAGCGGCTCAGTTCAAGCATCGGTTCAATCAAGTCTTCGCGCATTTGCCGGGATTCGGTCAAAATATGGTCGATCGCCTCGTCACGGACGGCCGGGTCGCTTTGTCCCCAGCGCCGGAGCAGTTTGGCGTACCCTTCGATGACCGTGAGCGGCGTCTTCAGTTCATGTGAAACATCGGCGACGAAACGACGCTGTTGCTCCATCGACCCTTCGACCCGTCCAATCATTTGATTGAAGCCAGTCGCAAGTGTCGACACTTCGTCTTGGCTCGTCCCGACATCGATGGTCTCAAGGGTTCCCGATTCCGTGATCCGTTCCATCGTCGTCTCGAGCCGGCGGAGCGGGTCGAGCCCTTGCCTGACGATCCAAAGGCTGCCGATGAACGTCATCGCCACGGCGATCAAAAAGATGATGAGAAAGATCGTGGCGAGCGTCTGGAGCGTCTCACTCACGGCCGCGTCTTGAAACGCGTAGCCGAGCCCGTTCGACGTCGCGATGACGAACCAGTCGTCGACGAGGGCCGGCTCGCCGAAATTGACGGGAAACCGCAATCCTTCCTCGGCCTCTCCGCCGATGATGCCCCAGTCGCCGTTCGCTTGTCGCTCGAGCACGACACTGTCCTCGTGCAACGACAAGACGGCCTGGCGATTCCGCTCGTCCTCCTCGAGCAAGCTGAGCGCCTGGCGCAAGACGTCATAGCGGGCGTCGACAATCTGTTGACGCGAGACGAGCCAGGCGACACCGAACGAGGTGATCAGGAGGAACAACATGAACCCTGCCATCGCCAAGGCAATCTTCGTCCGTAGCTTCACCTTATTCACCACGCTTCAGCATATAGCCGACGCCTCGGACCGTCTGAATCCAAGAGCCTCCGAGTTTCTTGCGGACATAGCGGACGTACACATCGACGACGTTCGTGTCCCCGTAATAGTCAAAGCCCCAGACGTGTTCGACGAGTTGGTCGCGCGTGAGCACGCGTTCCGAATGTTCGAGCAGATAGACGAGCAAATCGAACTCTCTCCGGGTCAGGTCGACTTTTTGCCCCTCGCAGATTACTTCGTGACGATTGACGTCGACGGTCAGCCCTTCATAAGATAAGACCCGTTCACTCGTATCGACTTGGACGTGTTGCCGCATCCGTAAGAACGCCCGGATCCGTGCGAGCAACTCTTCCATCTCGAACGGTTTCGTGATGTAATCATCGGCCCCGAGGTCGAGCCCGCTCACTTTGTCGTAACGGTCCCCACGTGCCGTCACCATCAATACCGGGAGAAGCGGCTGCTCTTCTTTGACGCGGCGAACGACTTCAAGTCCGCTCATCTGCGGCAGCATGACATCGAGCAACATGAGGTCAATCCCTCCAGTCAGTGCCCGGTCGAGCCCGGCCCGCCCGTCATGAGCGACCTCGACTTGATAACCGGCATGCATAAGTTCAAGTTCGAGTAATCTGGCAATTTTAGCATCGTCTTCAACGACGAGAATCGTAGGCATTTCATTCATCCTTTCTTAAAAAAAACGCCGAGCAGTCCGCCCGACGCATCATTCTAAGTGTTCCCGGATTCCTCAGTCAAAAAACGGACGAACTGCTTCTGGAATCGCTTGTTCGATGCGCAATTCGAGTGAATCGCCCATCCGGTCAAACGTCGTTTCAATCCCTTCCGCCTGAAACGCCAAATCAGTCCCGACTTGAGCGATTTGGTCGAGCCAAGCGTTACCGGTCAAGGTGAATAATAGGAACCCGGCGACCCCTGCCGCCATGAGTGTCAATGCGAGCGCACCGACGGCCACTCTTCGAATCATTCTTCCAATCTTTCCTCTGCTAGTTGAGCGCATATGTCCCTCTCCCTTGTCTATTTTCTTTCTTTACTGTACGGGAGCGAGCTGAGAAAGAGCGGTGAAACAGATTAGAATTTGATGAGAAAAAGAGGCCACAGCACGCTGCGACCTCATTCTTCCTCGAGCACCGATTTGGCGATCGGCGCCCAATACGTTCCATCCATGGCAGCGACTTCGGCGAGCGTCGTCCGGTACATGTCGTCCCCGGCCTTCTTCTCGGCGATGCCTTTCATCCATAAGACGTCCGCTTTATACCCTGATTCGGGATACGTCTCGACATAGGCGGCATAGTCTTGGATCTCCGCTTCACCGAGCTTGTTGTCGACGAGCAAGCGATAAAATCCGACCGCCTGTTCTTGACCGGCTTTCGCCTTGCCGACGAGGAGCGCATCGGCTTCCTCGTATCGTTTGTCCGAGACGAGTGTCTCGACTTTAGCGAGCGGGATGACGGACGGTGCCTCAGGCGACTCGGTCGTCTCGTCCTCGGTTTGGAGCGCCTCGTTCGCTTTTTCAAGCCGGGCAACTTCTTTCTCGAGTTCTTCTAACCGTTTCGCGAGTGCCTCCTCTTCCGTCACCGTCACGACCCGCTCGTCGGAAGCGGACGGCGTCACTGGGGGTGGCGCCGGGTCCGGCCAAAAGATGAGCGCGACCAGCCCGAGCCCGACGACGAGCGGCAGGCCGAGCCATGTCTTGTCCCACTTGAACGCGTTCTTCCAATCTGACAAGTCCGCATGACCGATGACGGCCGGCGAGAACGAACGAAAGCGGCGCTTGGCCGCCTTCTTTCCGTTCGCTTTCACTTCGAGCGCGAGCCCGAGCCGATGAAACGCCGCCGGCACTTTCATCCCGAGAAGCGGTACGATCCGTTCACTTGCCTCGATATAATAGCCATGATTGAGCAGCGTCGTGACGACCTCGAACTCGTTCGCGACGAGGCGAAACGTCGGGTCGTGCTCCCCTTTTCGGACGAGCCATTCGGTCATATCGATGAGCGGTAGTTCCGCGAGTTCCCGATCTGCGAGTGTCCGTACGTCCATTCGTCAGCCTCGTTCAGGATAGAGCGGGAACTTCGCCGTCAACGCGCGCACGGCTTCGTGCGCTTCGGTGAGCACCGCCTCATCTTCATGATTCGTCAAGACGCGTCCGATCAAGCGAGCGACTTCACGCATATCGTCTTCTTTCAATCCACGTGTCGTCATCGCTGCCGTCCCGAGTCGAATCCCGCTCGTCACGAACGGTGAGGCCGGATCAAATGGGATCGTGTTCTTGTTGACGGTGATGCCGGCCGCGTCGAGCGCATGCTCGGCCGCTTTCCCGGTGATATCGATGCCACGGAGGTCGACGAGGAGAAGGTGGTTATCCGTGCCGCCCGATACGATACGGAGTCCCTCTTCTTCTAATCCTTGCGCGAGCACTTGTGCGTTCTTGATGACTTGTGCCTGATAATCTTTGAACTCAGGTTGAAGCGCTTCTCCGAACGCCACTGCCTTCGCAGCGATGACGTGCATGAGCGGACCGCCTTGAATCCCTGGGAAGATCGACTTGTCGATCGCCTTGGCGAACTCCTCTTTACAGAGGATCATGCCGCCGCGTGGACCGCGGAGCGTCTTGTGTGTCGTCGTCGTCACGAAGTGCGCGTGCTCGACCGGGTTCGGATGAAGCCCGGCCGCGACGAGACCGGCGATGTGCGCCATGTCGACCATGAGGTAAGCATCGACGCTATCGGCGATCTCACGGAACTTGGCGAAGTCGATTGTCCGCGGGTAAGCCGAGGCACCAGCGACGATGAGTTTTGGTTTATGTTCTTTCGCGAGGGCTGCGACAACGTCATAATCGATGTGTTCTGTCTCTTTGTCCACACCGTATTCGACGAAATTGTATTGAACGCCAGAGAAGTTGACCGGACTTCCGTGCGTCAAATGGCCACCGTGCGACAAGTTCATGCCGAGCACCGTGTCACCGGCTTCAAGGACTGTAAAGTAAACGGCCATGTTCGCTTGGGCACCCGAATGCGGCTGCACGTTGGCATGTTCTGCACCGAACAGCTCTTTCGCACGGTCGCGGGCCAAGTTCTCGGCCACGTCGACGAACTCACAACCACCGTAGTAGCGACGGCCTGGATAACCTTCCGCGTACTTGTTCGTGAGCACGCCACCTTGCGCTTCCATGACTGCTTCTGAGACAAAATTCTCCGAGGCAATGAGTTCGATGTTCTCGCGTTGGCGACCGAGCTCGTGTTGCATCGCTTCAAACAATTCCGCATCCTGTACTTTCAACTTCGTCGTGTTTACCATGTTGAAACCCCCTCTGAATGTCTAAAAATCAACACCCCCATCGTAACATATGCTTCTTTTTTTGGGTATCGTCTAATCAGAGGTCAAGTTGGGTATCATAATGAAGAAGACGATCAGAGGAGGATGTTTATGATTGAGACAAAACAGATCACGATTACCCCGTTTGAACGCGAGCGGACGGTTCGGATTTATACACCTGCGGATTACGACACGACGGACAAACGTTATCCCGTGCTCTATATGCATGACGGCCAGAACGTGTTCGCCGACGAGGACGCGAGCTATAAGATGAGTTGGCGCGCCGGCGAGTATGTGGACGCCTCGAAACGCGACTTGATTATCGTCGGCATCGACAGTGCCCCCGGCGAGATGCGACTCGACGAATACGGACCGTGGGAAAACCCATACATCGGTGAGAGCCTGCTCGGTCAAGATGTGACGCTCGGCGGCCAAGGGTCAGCCTACATCGAATACATCGCCCAAGAGTTAAAACCGATGATTGATGCGAACTATCGGACGAATCCGGACGAGACGGCGATGATGGGCAGCTCGATGGGCGGCTTGATCTCGATTTACGCCGCATGTGTCTATCCCGACATCTTCAAACGCGTCGCCTCGTTATCATCGGCGTTCTGGTTCAATCAGACCGAGCTCGAGCAATTGATCGAGTCGAGCGATTTGAGCGGTGTCGAACGTCTATATATGGACGTCGGTCGGAAAGAAGTCGAACAACCGTCAGCGGACGGTCCGACGAACGAGATGTATCTCGAGTCGAGCGAACGTGTCTATGCGCTCCTCCGCGACAAAGTCGACCACATCCGCTTCGAGGTCATCGAGGAAGGCGTGCATAACGAGCTCGCTTGGCGTGAACGGTTCCCGATGGTCCTTTCCTACTTGTTCAGTGAAGAGTTATAACATACAAAAAAAGCCGGTCCTCGCGACCGGCTTTCGTTTATTTCGCTGGATAGTGGGCCCGGGGGCCGCCAATCAGTTTCGGCCGCGTGACGGCGAACGTGACATACGCCTCACCGAGCTGCTTCGCTGATAAGCGGACCGGGATCGCGACCGGTTTCAAATGCATACCGATCAGCGTCGACCCGATGTCGATCCCTGCATCCGCTTGAATCGATTCGACGACGCAAGGCGTATCGAAGCTTTCGTACGCTTTCTCCGCCATCGCCCCGCCCGCTGCACGCACAGGGACGACCGTCACTTCTGTCAAACCGAACTGTTTCTGCGTCCGTCGTTCGACCGTGAGCGCCCGATTAATATGTTCACAGCCTTGAAAGGCGAGATGGACGCCGGTCTTGTCGCGAAACGTCAGAAACGCTTCGATGAAGTCCGACGCCACATCAATCGAGCCCGCTTTCCCAATCGTCTTACCGACGACCTCGCTCGTCGAACAACCGATGACGAGAATCTTGTCCTCATCTAACGGAAACCGTTCGTGCAACTCCGTCAATAAGTTCAAAAGCTCCGCCTTCATCGTCGTCACTTCGTTTCGTAAGCGCTCATCTTATCGACACGGTTCGAGTGGCGTCCGCCCTCGAAATCTGTATCGAGCCATGTCGCCACTAAATCGAGTGCAAGACCCGGTCCGATGACGCGTTCGCCCATCGTCATGATGTTCGAGTCGTTGTGTTGACGTGTCGCTTTCGCGCTGAACGAGTCATGGACGAGTGCCGCCCGGATGCCTTTCACTTTGTTGGCGGCAATGCCGATCCCGATCCCTGTCCCGCAAATCAAGATGCCACGGTCGAACTCACCAGCCGCGACGGCTTCAGCGACCGGAATCGCCACGTCTGGATAATCGATTGACTCGGCCGAGTGTGTCCCGAAGTCCTTATACTCGTGACCAAGCTCTTCCAATAGTCCGATGATGTCTTTCTTCAAGTTAAATCCGCCATGATCGGCGCCAATTGCGATTTTCATTCGTTCATTCCCCCGTCTTCTTTGGTAGGCGTCTCGGTGGTTTTGTCACCTTTGACCCGTCATTCGTCAATTTTAGCACAAGTCGATTCACGAGTGGTTCGAGTTCGTTTCGGACTTGGCGGTAGACGTTCATCGACCCTCCGAACGGGTCATTGATGTCGCGCTCGAGTCCGGTGACGAACTCGTATAACGTGAACGTGCGGTCGGCCAAATCCGGGTACGTGTCCCGAATCTGTTCACGATGCGCCCGTGTCATCGTCAAGATGACGTCCGCCCAACGTCCGAGGACGTCGTCGAATGTCTGGGTCACGTGATCGAGCTCAATTCCTCGTTCACGCAACACTTGGAGTGCATTTTCTGAGGCGTCGAACCCTTGCATCGTCCGCAGCCCGGCCGAACGAATATCGAACTCGTCCCCCGTCACTTTCGAGCGGAGCAGGGCCATCGCCATCGGGCTTCGGCATGTGTTCCCACTACATATGAATAATACGCGTTTCATTGACATCGCGTGATCCTCCTCTATGTCCTTAAGCCTCTTCCTGTGGACGGATGACTTTACCGCCTGCCGCCTTGTAGAGGCGGTTATATACGGCAAGAGCGACTCCCGTCGGTTCAATCCGATTCACGTAAATCTCTTCTACATCCGTCTCATCAAACTTTCGCAACGCCTCATACAAACGCTGGGCCGCTGTCTCCATCGAAATACCGAGGGAGAGAGTGACGTCCGCCGGGGTCGTCGCTTCATCGAATACGAGTGCGCCAACTCGCTTGCCCGTCGCCTGTCGTGTCGTGATGACACGGACGAGGTCATCGCGTCCTCCTTCGACTAAATAAAGAGGGGCGCTCGGGGCGTAATGGGTGTACTTCATTCCTGGTGATCGTGGCGCAGCTGCTTCATCGCTCAAGTTGGCATCGAGAATGACCGGGCCGATGACCGCCTCAATCGCTTCTTTCGTCACGCCGCCCGGACGTAAAATCATCGCCGGCTCCGTCGTGCAGTCGATCACGGTCGATTCGACACCGATGCCTGTCGGTCCCCCATCCATAATACCCGCGATCCGGCCAGTCAAATCATCTGCCACGTGCCGGGCTGACGTCGGTGATGGACGTCCAGAACGGTTCGCGCTCGGTGCCGCCAGTCCAAGACCGGACGTACGAATCAATTCCAGCGCGGCCGGATGATTCGGCATTCTGAGTCCGATCGAATCAAGACCAGCCGTCACGAACGAAGACGCTCGGCCGTTCGACGGTAAGATGATGGTCAAGGCACCAGGCCAAAACGCTTCCATCAAGCGTCTGGCGACCGGCGGGATGGTTTGCGCGAAATGCTCGGCCTGTTCGACCGAGGCCACGTGGACGATGAGCGGGTTGTCCGACGGTCTTCCTTTCGCCTCGAAAATCTTTTTGATGGCGACGTCGTTCGTCGCGTCTCCGGCGAGTCCGTAGACGGTCTCCGTCGGCATGGCGATCACCTCGCCCGCCTGCAAGAGACGTACCCCTTCCTCAACTTCTGTCGGCTTGATCCATTTCGTTTCCATGCGCAATCCCTTCCCTCACGGCGTAGACGATTCGGTCTTTGCCGTTTATATCTTTTAAAATACCCGTTTCTGCTTCAGGATAACGTTCGGACAGGTACGATTTCACAACTTGTCCTTGATTATACCCGATTTCAAATGCAATCAATTGCCAATCGGCACACAAGACGCGCATCGAGTCGGCGATAATCTTCCGATAAAAATCGAGCCCGTCTGCTCCTCCGAACAAGGCGAGGTGCGGCTCATAGCCTGCGACCGTCTCATCGAGCAGTTCGTCGGCCTCGATATAGGGCGGATTTGAGACGAGCACACGAATCGAGTCGTCGGCAATCGGGGCGAGGCAATCACCTTCATGGAAGGACACGTCCGCCCCGAGCGCTGTTGCGTTCCGCTTGGCGACAGCAATCGCTTCCCGGGAAATATCGACCGTCTGGACGCGGACACCGAGTTCGAGACTTAGCGTGACGGCGATGGCCCCGCTGCCGGTCCCGATATCGACGATGTCATCATCGGCCACGTCGGTCACGTGCTCAACGACCCATTCGATCAACTCTTCCGTTTCCGGGCGCGGAATCAAGACGTCCCGATTGACCTCGAACATCCGCCCGTAAAACGGGGCGTGACCAATCAAATGCTGGACCGGCTCGCCTGCGAGCAGGCGCTCGAATCCTGTTCGGAATTTAGATTCCTCATCATCTGTCAATTCGTCGGATAAACGGATGAGCAGTCCCGTCCGGTCGACGTCAAGGACGTGCATGAGCCACCACTCCGCGGTCGAGGCATCGCGCCCCGCGTCAAGAAGTTCCCGCTCCGCTTGCTTCAATCTCGCGGCGATTCGCATCAGTCCACGTCCTCCATGAGACGGGCCTGCTCGTCCATGACGAGGGCATCGATGATATCCTCGAGTTCCCCAGCGAGGACGCGGTCGAGCTTTTGAAGCGTGAGTCCGATGCGGTGATCGGTCACGCGGCTCTGTGGGAAGTTATACGTCCGAATCCGCTCCGAGCGGTCCCCTGTCCCGACGGCAGACTTGCGCTGCGCTGACAGTTCTTCGAGGTGTTCGCTCTGCATCTTGTCATAGAGCCGAGCCCGGAGCACTTTGAGTGCTTTGTCTTTATTCTTATGTTGCGACTTCTCATCCTGACATGAGACGACGAGTCCCGAGGGAATGTGCGTCAACCGCACGGCCGATTGGGTCGTGTTGACCGACTGGCCCCCTGGTCCGGAGGACGTGAACGTGTCGACACGGACGTCTTTCATATCGATATGCACTTCGACGTCTTCGGCTTCCGGCAATACCGCGACGGTCGCCGTCGATGTATGGATGCGTCCGCCCGACTCGGTCGATGGGACGCGTTGAACCCGATGCGCCCCATTCTCGAACTTCAATTTCGAGTAGGCGCCGGTCCCGTTGATTAGGAACGTCACTTCTTTGAAGCCGCCGAGTTCTGTATAGTTGGCGTCGATCAATTCGGTCTTCCAGTTCTGCCGCTCGGCGAAACGCGTGTACATCTTGTACAGGTCGACTGCGAACAGTGCCGCTTCGTCCCCACCGGCCGCTCCGCGAATCTCGACGATGACGTTCTTGTCGTCGTTCGGGTCTTTCGGCAACAGCAAGACGCGAAGTTTCGCCTCGAGCGCCTTCACTTCCGGCTCGAGGAGCGCCATCTCTTCTTTGGCGAGCTCCCGCATGTCGGCATCGAGTGTGCGGTCTTCAAGCATGAGTTTCGCTTCTTTATACGCCGTGCTCGTTTCTTTATAGTGGCGATATGCCTGTACCGTCTCCTCGAGTTGGGACTGTTCTTTTGAATACTGTCGTAATTTATTCGCATCGCTGAGCACTTCAGGGTCAGCGAGCATCTCATTTAATTGCATATAGCGTTCTTCTAATACGCTCAAACGGTCAAACATGATGATCCGTCCTTTCTCCGTCAAATCGAACTGTCTTCATTATAGCAAAAAACGAACCGCCGAGGGCGGTCCGTGGACGTCAGTCGGCCACTGTATGGCGGACTGGGCGTGGTTTATTCGGGACGTCATGACAATGGCGGCAACGCGGCTCATACGACTCCGAGGCACCGACCAAGATGACCGGATCCTCGAAACGGGCCGGTTCCCCGTCAATCAATCGTTGCGTCCGGGAAGCCGGCGCCCCGCATGACAGACAGATTGCCTGCAGTTTCGTGACGAATTCGGCACGTGACAACAGTTCCGGCATCATTGTGAACGGCTCGCCTCGGAAGTCCATGTCGAGTCCAGCGCAGATGACACGTTTGTCTTCTGACGCCAATTGCTCAATCACATCGACGATCCCTTCGTCGAAGAACTGAACCTCGTCGATGGCGATGACTTGCGTCTCTTCGTGCACCGCATCGTACAAATCTTGACTCGATTGAATCGGTACGGCCACGACCGAATTGCCGCTGTGGGAAACGACGTTTTCCTCATGGTAACGGTCGTCAATCGCCGGTTTGAACACTTGGACAGGGATTTTCCCGTAATGCGCCCGACGGACACGGCGGATCAGTTCCTCCGATTTCCCAGAAAACATACTCCCACAAATCACTTCTATCCAACCGTAACGGTTCGTCACATGCATCATTCTACTTCGCCCTCTCCTTCGTTAATCGCTTTCCGATTATAACCATCTTTCGGTCACAGGAAAAGGGTTGACTTCTGACAAAAATCGGAACGGCATGCTCCCGTCCCGATTTCGCTTCATTCGTCTGCCGCTTCTTCTTTTTTATTATCAATCAAATGCAATTTTCGAGCGAGCGGTCGAATCGTCAGCCCGTGTAGTGTCACAGAAATAAAGACCAGTCCGATTGTGAGCGGTAGCATTTGCGACGCGTCGTCAATCCCGAGATGCGCCACTTCTTCTGCGAAGAAACCGGCGACTGTCATGGCGACGATTCCACGAGGTGCAATCCATCCGATGAAACCACGTTCGCTGAGCGGAAGCCCGACGCCGATCGTCGATCCATAAATCGCGAGCGGACGAACGAGAAACAAAATGCCGGCAATCGTCAAAAGAAGCGGCCATTGGAAGATGTTGAGCAGTTCATCGCGTGATAACGACGCCGTCAACAGGATGAACACCGACGAGATGAGCAAGATTGAGATGTCCTCTTTAAATGATTGCAACTCCTCGATGATTTCCTCATCCCGATGTTTCGTGTTCGCCATCGTCATTCCCATCGCCGTCACGGCGAGCAGACCGACTTCGTGCATCATGAATTCACTCAATGAGAACAAGATCAAGACGGCCGTCAACGTGACCGAGGCCCGGAGATAGCGAGGGATTTTCTCACCGACAAACCAGCCCATCAACACGTGCCCGAACAAGTAACCGAGACCGATGCCGACGAGGCAAGCGCCCGCGAACAAGAGTTGCATCCACAAGTCCATTCCTTCATAGACGATATAACCGATGCGGATGACGAACAAGCCGAGCAGGGCGCCGACCGGGTCAACGATGATTCCTTCCCATTTCAAAATGGCACCGACCCGATCCTTTAAATGCGCTTGGCGCAATAACGGGATGACGACCGTCGGACCGGTGACGACGAAAAGTGCGCCCATCGTCCAAGCGACAACCCAATGGAGACCTCCGACGTATTGAATCAACAGTGAGGCCCCGACGAACGACAGCGTCACCCCGATCGTCACGATGCGGACGATGGAGCGGCGAAATTGATTGATTTCACTGAAATGGAGGCCGAGGCTCCCTTCAAACAAGATGATAGCGACGGCAAAAGAAATGATCGGGCTATACAGTTCACCGAGCAGTTCTCGCGGGTCGAACAATCCGAGCATCGGCCCGGCCAGTACACCGGCGACCGTCATGACGATGATGGCCGGGATTTGATAGCGCCAGGCCAACCATTGTGACAGAATACCGACGCCAATCAATAAACTGATACTAATCAGTATGAATTCCATAAAAGCCCCCTCACGTCAGTCTTTCGTCTCTTTACCCATCAGAAGACAACAAAAAACCGCCAAGGGCAATCCCTAAGCGGTGTGCATACAAGTTGACGATTAACGTTGGTACTTCTTGTTGAAGCGCTCGATACGACCGTCTGCAGATGCGAATTTCTGGCGACCTGTGTAGAACGGGTGCGAGTCAGAAGATACATCGACACGGATGAGTGGGTATTCGTTACCATCTTCCATCGTGATTGTCTCGTTAGAGTAACGAGTCGAACCAGAGATGAATTTGAACTCAGTCGTCGAGTCCATGAATACGACTTTACGGTATTCTGGGTGGATTCCTTGTTTCATTGCTTTTCAACTCCTTCGGCCCTAAGTATTCTTTCAACCTAGAGAAAGTTCACTAGAATATAATAGCACCCGGCTCACGGATTTACAAGTCTGTTTTCGTTTTTTTCACCGGGCGTCGACTCTTTTTCTTATCGGCCTCAAGCGCCGCAAAAAAGTCGAGGTTCGTTTTCGTTTCGCGGACCCGCCGCAAGAACTGATCGACGAAATCTGGCGACTCGTTCATCGTCCGTCGAATCGTCCAAAGCGAGTCGAGCTCGCCTTTGCCGAGCAGTAATTCTTCCTTGCGCGTTCCCGAACGACGGATGTCGATGGCCGGGAAGATTCGGCGTTCCGCGAGCTTCCGGTCGAGATGGAGCTCCATGTTGCCCGTCCCTTTGAACTCTTCATAGATGACGTCGTCCATGCGTGACCCTGTGTCAACGAGCGCCGTACCGAGGATCGTCAAACTGCCGCCGTCCTCGATGTTACGGGCCGCCCCGAAGAACTTCTTCGGTTTATGGAACGCGGCCGGGTCGATTCCGCCGGAAAGCGTCCGTCCGCTCGGTGGGACAGACAAGTTATACGCTCGTGTCAGACGCGTGATCGAGTCGAGCAGAATGACGACATCCTTCTTGTGTTCCACGAGACGCATCGCCCGCTCTAAGACGAGCTCTGAAATCCGGGCGTGGTTCTCCGGTGTCTCATCAAACGTCGAGTAGGCGACATCTGCGCCCGGCACCGAGCGCTGGATGTCCGTCACTTCTTCTGGCCGCTCGTCAATCAAGAGAATGATCAACTCGACGTTCGGATGGTTCGTCGTGATCGAGTTGGCAATCTCTTTTAAAAGCGATGTCTTCCCGGCTTTCGGCGGGGCGACAATCAACCCACGCTGTCCAAATCCGACAGGCGCGATCATGTCCATGACGCGGACCGACAAGTGATTCGGCTCTGTCTCGAGCACCATCTGCTGTTCCGGGTAAATCGGCGTGAGCGCCGGGAAGTAATCCCGATTCCGAGTCGAGTCGGTCGTCTCACCGTTGACCGCTTCGACACTGAGCAGCCCTTGGAACCGTTCATTCTCTTTCGGTTTCCGGACTTTCCCCGTCACGAGGTCCCCGTTGCGAAGATTAAAGCGCCGGATTTGCGAGGCGGCGATGTAGATGTCTTCAGACGATTGAGAGTAGTTGATCGGTCGGAGGAAACCGAAGCCTCCATCATTTTGGGACTGCGGGTTTGGCGGGATGATCTCAAGGATGCCTTCGAGGAAATAAAGATCTTTCGATTCAGCCTGTGATTTTAAAATCCGAAACATGAGCTCGCGCTTGCGCGCCTCTCGATATTGGGGCACGTTCACTTCTTTCGCGATCTCATATAATTCTTTCAACGTCTTCGTCTCGAGTTCCCGAAGCGTGTAATTTTTAGCCGGTTCTGTCGCTTGACTCATTCAAGTCACCTGTCTTTCATGATTCTATATTTCAAAAATAAACGTTCAATCCTCATTCATCTAATCACAATTTTGTCGAGCCGTCACTGTTTGAAAAACGGCTTCATGACAGTCTATTCCCCTGTTGTTGAAAACATAACAGTCTTTTTCCTTTCTATGTAACAAACAAGTCTCTATTCTCGCATATTGTTTCAAATATGTTACAAGAAAACCGTTTTTGTCTCGCGATTGAAAAATGCCATCGGTCTTGCGCATGATATAGTTTATTTGCACAGGAAACCGGGTAACATACGTAACTTGTGCTCTAATCTTGTTTATACACATCGATCATATACAGCCACTTAGGGTTTTATTTTAAAAAACGGAGGGAACTATATTATGTTAAAGCGTTTCGCATCTATCATTGTCGCTGCCACTCTCGCTTTCTCGGGTCTTGCTTTCACAACAGGTGAACAAGCAGAAGCCGCTACTGGAACATTCGCTTACTCGAAAGTTAACGGCTTGAACATCCGCACAGCACCGTCGCTCAAATCGAAAGTCACGACAACGATGAACAAAGGCCAACGCTATACATACCTCGGTAAAGTTGGTTCGTTCTACAAAATCAACTACAAAGGGTCTCACCGTTATATCTCAGCTTCATCGACATATACGTACTTGAAGCCAAACACGAAAACAGCGACTGCGAAGAAAGTAACAACGTCTTCTACATCAAGCGCTCGTACGAAACTCGTCGCCGAGTCGAAGAAGTACCTTGGTACACCTTACCGTTACGGCGGAACGACAACTTCAGGATTTGACTGCTCAGGTTACACAGGTCATGTCTACAAGAAAGCCATCAACAAATCGATCCCACGTGATTCACGTTCGCAATACGCAAACTCGAAAAAAGTTTCGAAGTCAGCGATTCAAGCCGGCGACCTCGTGTTCTTCTCACACAACGGCCGCACGATCCAACACGTTGGAATGGCACTCAGCAAAACACAAATGATCAACTCTGAAACTGGCGGCGTGAAATACGCGAGCTTCACATCAGGTTACTGGGCACCACGTTATGTCGGTGCAGGCACGTACCTCTAATTCAAACGATCAAACGACCCGGTTCATAGGAACTAGGTCGTTTTTTTCGTCTCAACGTTTCGTAATACCGTATCCGTGCTCGTCAACACCGAGAACGTCCCATCCGTCTCCAAGACGACAGCCTCGACTTGTTCGAAATCCGTCCCGCTCGATCGAATCGCCTGCAACACTTCGATCTCGAGCACCCGTTCCCGGCGCATCGTTTCCTCTAAATATGCCCCGTCATAGTAAAGCAGTGCCGGCGTCGACTTGATCAGTTGATTCACACGTTTCGAGCGGGTCGCCAATTTGGCCATGACGTATTGCATGAACACAAGCGTCGCAAACGCGGTCAGTCCGTTCAGCAGCGGCGTCTGGCGACTCGTGAGTGTCGTCGCCAAAATTGATCCGAGCGCCACGGTGACGATAAAATCGAAAGCGTTCATTTTGGCGAGTGTCCGCTTGCCGGAGACGCGCAAGATGAGGATGATCGCCAAATAGGCTCCCACCCCGGTCAGTATGATTTGTAGCATCGTTCGCAGTTGGTCCATCGTCTCCCTCCTTCTCTACTGCTGTTCCACGAAGCGCATCGATTCAATCCCTGTTCATCTTCCGTTCATCTGGATTCGCTACGATGGAGCCATCACCTTGAAGGAGTTGTTCTACGTCATGGAAAAGATTTGGAGTCTTCGTTTGATTCGCCTCGCTGCGCTGTTCGGCGTCATCGGGACGGCGCTCGGGTCGCATATGTCCGGTGCCGGCAGTTATGCCTTTCGTCCGATTCATGCCCATATCTTGCTCGCCGGTTGGCTATCGGTCTTCGCCTGGGGCGTCTTCTATCGCTTGTATGCGGTCCGGAACCAATTACTCGTCACGATTCACGGATGGACGGCTGTCATCGGATCAATCGGATTGACGAGCGGAATGTGGCTCTATACGATGAACCCGTTCCAATGGAATGAGACCGTCACCCTCGTCTATTTCATTATCGGGGGCACGGTCTCATTGATCAGTTTCATTCTGTTTTTGATTGTCACGTTTATGATCGACCAGGACGAGCGGGGTTAAACCCTGCTCGTCATTTTTGTTTTAAGGCGCCGCGCGCATTCGTCGCTGCGAATACGACCATGATGACGCTCATCGCCCCGGCGACGGCAAGTCCAGCCGATAAGGCGCTCCAATCGATCGTTGGTTGCGTCAAGACGGCACGCATCCCTTCAAAAATATACGTCGTCGGATTGAACGTCGCCGCCACTTTCAGCCACTCGGCCTCAATCAACTCTTTCGGGACGAACGTCGTCGACAAGAAGATGAGCGGGAAGAACAAGAGCGTCCCGGCCTGGGCAGCCTGAGCGTTCCGTGTTTTCAGCGCGACACCGACCGAATACCCGGCAAAGCCAAGACCGAACCCGATGGCGAGCAACACCGTGAACAAAAAGCCAGGCAGACCGACCGGAATCGACAAGCCGAGCAAGAACGCGACGCCGAAAATGAGGAGTGTCTGAACCAGCAGTTGCAACATGCCGGCGATCATCGGTCCGAGCACGATTGCCGTCCGCGTCGCTGGCGTGAGGAGCAACCGGGCGAAGTACCCGCTCTCGATATCACGGACGAGCGCTTGTCCCGTCCCACCGGCCCCACCGACCGCCCCTGAGACGATGGAGACGGGCAAGATGAAGTTCAAATAGGCGCTCCCATCAAACTGAGGAAGCGAAGCGACACTCGACAGTCCGCTCGTGTAAACCAGTAAGAAGAACACCGAGATGATCAAGTTCGGGATGAATGAGAACGGATTTCGAATCGTCGTGACGAGACTCCGTTTCGTGAAGAGCCATGTCTCAGTCCACATCGGGCACACCTCCTTCGTATGACTCGCCGGTCACTTTCAAAAAGACGTCGTCGAGCGACGGTTGCTTCACGGTCAAACGTTCCGGTTGAAGCGAACGCTCATCGAGTTGGCGCACGACTTCCATCAACGTATGGTCGACGAGCTCGAACGCCACGTGTTGCCCGGTCGCCGCATGACCGAACAGCGCAGCGGCTGCGGCCGCTTCTTGATTGCTGTGAAACGTCATCGCAATCGTCTCGCCGCCGACGAGTCGTTTCAACGCTTCGGCCGTCCCTTCACTGACGATTTTCCCATGATTGATGATGGCGATCCGGTCGGCCAGTTCATCAGCTTCTTCTAAGTACTGGGTCGTCAAGAAAATCGTCGTGCCGAACTCCTCGTTGAGCCGTCGAACCTCGTTCCAAATCTCGATGCGGCTCGCGGGATCGAGCCCGGTCGTCGGTTCATCTAAAAACAAGACGGTCGGTCGATGGACGAGCGTGAGCGCCAAATCGAGACGGCGCCGCATCCCGCCCGAATACGTGCCGCTTCTCCGGTCGGCCGCCTCGGTGAGCGAGACGACACGGAGCAGTTCCTCGGCGCGCGTCTCCGCCTCTTGTTTCGTCATCTTGAACAACCGCCCTTGCAAGACGAGCAGTTCCCGCCCGGTCAATACTTTGTCGATCCCGGTCTCTTGTAGGGCGACCCCAATCGATAGGCGAACGTCTTTCTCTTGTTTGACGACATCGAATCCGTTCACCCGCGCCTTACCCTCGGTCGGACGGACGAGTGTCGTCAACATTTGCACGGTCGTCGACTTCCCGGCCCCGTTCGGTCCTAAAAATGCGAAGATTTCCCCTTCCTGGACCGAGAACGAGATGCCATCGACGGCAGGGACATCTCCGTACGTCTTGACGAGTGACTCCACTTCAATCATCCTCACACACCTCCTGCCCTTCCTTTCCCGTTCTGCGTGCATTATAAATATGTAGGAACACATCAAAAAAGCCGCGGACATCACGTCCGCGACTCGAGAGAATTAAGGTTTCATGACCATTTTTGGTTTTTTCTTCAAGGAGTGGATGCCTTCGACGAAGCGGACCGTCCCTGACTTGGCACGCATGACGACCGAGTGCGTCTGACCGCCCTGTCCGGTGAACTGTACGCCGCGGAGCAACTCCCCGTCCGTCACGCCCGTCGCCGCGAAGATGCAGTCTTCACCTTTGACGAGGTCGTCTAGAAGCAAAATCCGGCCCGTGTCGGCGATGCCCATGTCTTGGCAACGCTTCTCTTGGGCTTCGTCTTCAGGAAGCAGACGGCCTTGGAAATCACCGCCGAGGCACTTCATCGCGACGGCCGCGATGACGCCTTCCGGCGCTCCGCCCGAACCGAGCAACAAATCGACCCCCGTTTTCGGGAACGCCGTGTTGATGGCCGCGGCCACGTCACCGTCTGGAATCAACTTGATGCGAGCACCCGTCGCCCGGACGCGTTGAATCATCTCTTCGTGACGGTCACGATGTAAGATCGTCACGACGACGTCTTCGACGTTCTTGTTCTTCGCCTTGGCGACGATGGCGATATTCTCTTCAATCGAATTATCGAGACTGATCAATCCAGCCGCTTCCGGACCTACGGCAATCTTGTCCATGTACATGTCCGGCGCGTGGAGCAAATCACCGGCATCGGCGACAGCGAGGACGGCGAGCGCTCCCCACGTTCCGGTCGCGACGATGCTCGTCCCTTCGAGCGGGTCGACGGCGACGTCGAGACGTGAGCCGTATCCATTCCCGACTTTCTCACCGATATAGAGCATCGGCGCCTCATCCATCTCACCTTCACCGATGACGACGACCCCTTTCATCGGGATCGTATCGAACACTTCACGCATCGCGGTCGTCGCCGCGTCGTCCGCTTCTTCTTTCAAGCCTTTACCCATCCAGCGAGCCGAAGACAGCGCTGCCGCTTCTGTGACCCGGACCAATTCCATTGATAAACTACGTTCCACCCGAATTCTCCCCTTTGTTACTCGGACACCTCATCGACCCAGGCGAGGGCGCCGAGTTGTTTTAGTTTGCCGACGAAATCGACATAAGAATCGTTCAATTTTTCCGCATGGATCACCGTGGATTCGCCACTCGCCTGAAGTCCTGCCAAGACGAGTGCCGCCCCGCTCCGTGCGTCCGCACATTCCATCTCCGCATTGGCGAGCGTCGACCCACCACGGATGACGGCCGAAGCGTCCTCGAGCGTGATCTGTGCGTTCATCCGTCGCATTTCCGCGATATGGCGGAAGCGTTGGGCGTACAGTTTATCCGTGACGACACTCGTCCCGTCTGCTTTCAACAGCGCGGCCGACATGATTGGTTGCAGGTCGGTCGGATATCCCGAATAGTGGAAGACGCGAATATCGATCGGACGGAAGGCGTTCGCCCGTACTGTGATCGATTCCTCGCCCACTTCGACTTCAGCCCCGTAATCCATCAACTTTTGGATGACACCTTCTAAGTGGGTCGGGATGACGTTTCGAACCGTCACTTCCCCTGCCACCGCACCAAAAATCATAAATGTCCCGGCCTCTAAGCGGTCAGGAATGAGTGTGTGCGTGCAGCCGTGTAATTTGTCGACCCCTTTAATGCGAATCTCGTCGGTCCCTGCCCCGATGACATGTGCCCCCATCGAAGTGAGCATCGTCGCGACGTCGACAATTTCCGGGTCGATGGCCGCGTTCTCGATGACGGTCGTCCCGTCTGCGAGTACGGCCGCGAGCATAGCGCTCACCGTCGCCCCGAACGAACGAAGGTCGAGATAAATCCGATTCCCTTCCAACTTTTCAGCGTTCACATGATAGAGTCCCGATTCGTTCTCGACTTTAATCCCGAGACGTTCGAGTGCTTTCAAATGTAAATCGATCGGTCGTGGACCAATCGCATATCCACCGGGAAGCCCGACGGCCCCTTTCCCAAAACGAGCCGCAAACACCCCGAGCAAATAGACAGCGGCTCGGACTTTACGCGTTTCTGAGCCGAGTAGCGGCATGGCGACAGCGTCTTTCGCATGAAGCGTCATCCGCTCCCCGTCCCGTTCAATCGCGACCCCGAGTTCTTGTAATAGACTGAGCATCACTTCGACGTCCTCGATCACGGGGACGTTTTCAATCGTCACCGGTTCTTCCGTCAACAGTGCTGCGACGAGACAAGGCAAGGCGCTCTGTTTGGCACCGCTAATGTCGACTGTTCCTTCAAGCTTTTGCTGTCCTACGATATGGAGAATTTCCACGATGATCAAACCTTTCTGCGACAAACTTATTTGGATTGAGCGTTGTTCCAATCCGCTAAGAATTGCTCGATCCCTTTGTCAGTGAGCGGATGTTTCATCATCTGTTCGATGACTTTATATGGTACCGTGGCGATGTCAGCGCCAAGAAGGGCTGCTTTCGTCGCGTGAACCGGATGGCGAACGGAAGCCGCGATGATTTCCGTCTCGATCCCATGAATGGCAAAGATATTGGCAATCGTCTCGACAAGGTCGAGGCCATCTTGACCGATATCATCCAAACGACCGATGAATGGCGAGACGTATGACGCGCCGGCCCGAGCCGCAAGTAACGCTTGGTTGGCGTTAAAGATGAGTGTCACGTTCGTCTTGATGCCGAGCTGTGAAAACGTATTGACCGCTTCCATGCCTGCTGGCGTCATCGGTACCTTGACAGTAATATTCGGCGCGATGGCCGCAAGTTCCTTTCCTTCTTCCACCATACCCGCTGCGTCGAGCGCAATAACTTCCGCGCTGACTGAGAGATCCCCGACGATCTCACAGATTTCGCGTAGCCGTGTATGGAAATCGACGCCTTCTTTGGCGACGAGCGATGGATTCGTCGTCACGCCCCCGATGACGCCCATCTGATGAGCTTTCTTGATGTCTTCCACGTTTGCCGTATCAATGAAAAAACGCATGTACAATTCCTCCTCGAATGGTGTTGTGATCGCTTACACTTCTTATTATGAGGAAATTGTCATGGAATTGCTACACCCTTTACGTCAATGCGGCGATGGCGAACATCGATCCGATGAGTAAACCAACGCCGACAAGCGTCCCCACTGCCGTCCATCGTTTCACGTTTTTTTGTTTTGTCTCATACTCTTGATACGGCCCTTTCTTCAAGCGCTCCGATCCATGCGTCTCGATCCAAAGTCCGACCGCGGTCTCTTCGTCGGTCACGAGGTTGCCTGTATACGTGAACGGGATGATTTCTTCGGGTCGACGGAGCATGTCGAACCGCTCCCGCCGTGTCGCGATGTTCGCCCCGATCCAGTAGAGCCGTTTCGGTGTATAGAAAACTGGCACGCTATCTCCGATAAAATACTGAATCCACTGTTCGAACGCGGCGAGATCGCGTTGGTCGAACAAGATTTCCATTGAATCCTCCTCGGTCATGATGGCGAGCATCGGGCACAACTCAATCGTCCGTCGTCTATAGGGATGCGGCATGGCCGCTTCTGTCTTTCGGACGATGGCCGGGAAGAAGACGACTTGCTTGATCGCATCGAGCGGGAACGATTGCTCGACTGACTCACCTGGCTCGTGCCGATACGTCGTCCCCTCAATATGTGTCGCGGTCACTTGATAGTGCGATTGGTGCCGCTCTTTCCAGAACAGCTGGCGAAACAGTTGCAAGAACCGATACACGCCGTAACCGCCGAGTGCAGTGAGTGACAACAGCGGAATCAACCACGGTTTCGGATTCATGAGGATGAGAATGACCGGCAGCGCGGCAAAGGCCAACGTTATACCAATTATAATGATGGGACCGACGATATAAAAAATGCGCCAAAATGATTCTGTCGAACGTTCTTGATACTTCATGCAAACTCCCCCTTTTCATCTATATACGGTACCCTAACCGCTTACGTTTCAATAAAAAAAGCCGGTTCTCACAGGGAGAACCGACTGATGTGACAGGATTATGCTTGGTTGCTTGAACCGAACTCACGCATTTTGCCAGTAACGACGTTGTAGATCGCTTCGACACCAGGGCCGATGACTTTACGTGGGTCATATACTTTCGAGTCCGTGTTGAGCTTCTCACGTACGGCACGAGTCCATTCTTGTTGGCACTCTGTGTTAACGTTGATTTTGCTGTGACCGAGCTCGATTGCTTTTTTGATTTGGTGCTCAGGAATACCTGAACCGCCGTGAAGAACGAGTGGAGTTTTAGTCGCTTCTGCGATTTCTTCCATCTCTTTGAAGCCGAGTTTTGGCTCGCCTTGGTATTCTCCGTGTACAGAACCGAGTGCTGCCGCAAGAGCGTCAACTTTCGCTTCTTTAACGACACGTACACACTCGTCGAGGTCAGCGTATTGTACGCCGCCGACAACGCCGTCTTCTTCGCCGCCGACTGTGCCGACTTCCGCTTCAACTGAAGCGCCTTTAGCGTGTGCATATTCAACGACTTGTTTCGTCATTTCGATGTTCTCTTCGATCGGGTGGTGTGAACCGTCGATCATAACAGACGTGAAACCAGCGTCGATCGCTGCTTTACACTTGTCGAAAGATGAACCGTGGTCGAGGTGGATTGCAACTGGAACAGTGATGTTGTAGTCGTGCATGAGACCTTCAGTCATTTTAACAACTGTTGTGAAGCCACCCATGTACTTCGCTGCACCTTCTGATACACCGAGGATAACTGGTGATTTCTCGTCTTCCGCAGCGCGAAGAATCGCTTGCGTCCACTCGAGGTTGTTGATGTTGAATTGGCCGACTGCATACTTGCCTTCGAATGCTTTGTTAAGCATTTCTGTCATTGATACTAATGGCATAATGACATCCTCCTGTCTGTTCGCTATTGTGCACTATGGGAAAAGTGCTCCCGTGCAATTCGTTCCCATTATAACACACGTCGAAACGTGTGCCTATGCTATTCGGGCATAGAAATGGCTCTGCGCAAGCGTTTACATATGTCATCTTCGTGACGAATCACTAGATTTTTAGGACTTCTTTCACTTTTTCAATCATGCCATAAATATCGAACGGCTTTTCAAATTGCGCGGTGATGCCCAGGCGTTGCACTTCTTCGAGTGTCGATTTCTCGCCGAACGCGGTCATGATCATGACCGGGGTATCAATGTCTCGTTGACGCATGTTTCGAAGCACCTCATGGCCGAACATGCGCGGCATGTTCATATCGAGCAATACTAAATCATATCCGTTCTGTTCAAGCTTTTCCCAAGCGCTCAGTCCGTCATTCGCCGTGTCGACCTCAATGCCGAGGTTTTGGAACACCTGCGCCAACATCAACCGAATCCCGTCTTGGTCGTCTGCGATCAACATCCGTGACATCCATCTACCTTCTCTCCATATTTTGCAATACTCTAACCATACCAAATCCAATTTCATTTGGCGACGCGACTATTTTGAAATCAAGGCAACGGTATCGCTACCGGTTCATCGGTCTGTTCGTCCTTCAGCTGGGCCGGCACTTCCGACTCGGCTACCGGTTCGTACGCGGTCACCCGTCCCTCATCTTTGACATATACTTTCAAAAAATCACCTTCAGCCAAGCGCGTCGGGTCCTGGAACGTAATCGGGCGTTTTTTCCCATCTTCGTCATAGCCGATCATCTCATACGTGTATGTCGTTCCTCGGTCGATCACTTCCGCACTCGGTACTTTCGCGTAGTAGACGTCGGCAAAGAGCCGATTCGTGTCGACGAATTGCCAGCCGAGAAATAAGATGAGAACGATGCCACTAATCGTAAGTCCTCGTTTCATCGCATATCCCCCACTCTCCTCGTTTCCATCTTGTTCAATACCATCGTGTCCCCATTTCTAAACACTCGGCACGCTGATATACTGAACACATGAAACGAATAGGAGCTAAATCATGAAACAATATTTGTTATACGTGTTGTTCGTCTTGGCGCTTGGAAGCATGGTCGCACTTGTGGTGAACGTCTTCGGGGAAGACCAAGAAGAGACACCGCTCGCCGCGGCCATCGAGACCAATCTCGAGGAATTGCCGGAGACGTTCGCCGTCTTGTCCGAGACGTTCGATGAGCCAATCGCAGACAGTGACATCGCCCGCATCAAAAAGCTGGCTTCTAACCCGGACCTCGACGAAGCGGACGTGCACGCGCTCGGCACAATCGATGTGATCTTCGAAGGACGACCGACCACGCTGACACTCGAAACAGAAGTGTACCGTGAGGACGGTATATATCTTTATCTTTATTTGCTCGGCGAACCGGACGTCGTCGAGGCGCTCGACGAACGCATCATGGCGTACTATGAAGAACTGGGCATATGAAAAGGAACCTCGCCGCGGCGAGGTTCCTTTTGGTTCATTATTCAACGGTCACTGGGACAACGGCGAGATCAATCTCTTTCTCGACTTCGGCCCGTTCTTCGGCGAGACGAGCGTCCGACCATTTGAAGACATCAGCCATGCAACGGAGCACGCCGTCTTTATAGTCGCGGACGAAATCGATGTCGAAGAACATCGCCCCGGTCCGGCGTACGAGGAAGTCGATGGCCCGAACGACCGACTCTTCTTCAATGCCGTACATGAGTTGTGCATAGACGTACTCTGGAAGGTCGTACGCGTTCGAGTCCATCCGCTCGATGACACGATCGATGTTCGATCCGTATAGACGAACGAGCTGCTCGGCTTTGACGTCATCGAGACCAAGGTTTTTCAGTTCAGCCTTCTTCTTCGTCAAGAAGTCATCGAACCCTTTCGAGCCACCGACATGGCCGCCCGACATCGGCATATGCTTCGTACGCGAGGCGAGGAAGACGATACCTTCTTCTTGTTTGAGCAGTTTCGCCACTAAATCGACGACTGTCTCTGACATCTTGCGGTAACCCGTCAACTTCCCGCCGGCAATCGTAATCAAACCGCTCTCTGACTGCCAGACCTCATCTTTACGTGAAATCTCAGACGGGTCTTTGCCTTCTTCATAGATGAGCGGACGAATCCCGGCCCAGCTCGACTCGACGTCGTCTGCCGTCACATTGACATCTGGGAACATATAGTGGATCGCCTCTAAAATATAGTCGCGATCCTCGGTCGTCATACGTGGGTGAGCCTTATCCTTATCGAAGAACGTGTCCGTCGTCCCGACGTACGCCTTGCCGTCACGTGGAATCGCGAATACCATCCGTCCGTCCGGTGTATCGAAGTAAATCGCTTGCTTGAGCGGGAATTTCGATTGGTCGATGACGAGGTGAATCCCTTTCGTCAAGCGGAGCATCTTCCCTTTGTTCGAGCCGTCCTGCTCGCGGAGCACGTCGACCCAAGGTCCGGTCGCATTGATGACTTTCTTCGCATAGACCTCATACGTCTTACCGTCGATTTGGTCCTCGACGTGCACGCCGACGACTTTGCCTTGTTCATAGATGAGACCGGTCACTTTCGAGTAGTTCATTAAGAGGGCACCGTGATTGGCCGCCTCTTTCGCAACTTCAATCGTCATCCGAGCGTCATCCGTCCGATATTCGACGTAATATCCGCCACCGACAAGACCGTCTTTTTTGACGAGCGGTGCTTTTTGAATGACTTCATCCGGTTTCAACATCAAGCGGCGCTCTGCGCGTTTGACGCCGGCCAAGAAGTCGTACACCATCAAGCCGACCGCGGTCGAAAGTGGTCCGAACGTGCCGCCCTTATGCATCGGCAACAGCATGCGCTCCGGTGTCGTGACGTGTGGCCCGTTCTCATAGACGATTGCCCGCTCTTTACCGACTTCGGCGACGAGTGCGACTTCGAACTGTTTCAAATAACGTAAACCTCCGTGGACGAGTTTCGTCGAGCGGCTCGACGTTCCGGCCGCGAAGTCTTGCATCTCGAGTACGGCCGTCTTCATCCCACGGGATGCGGCATCGAGCGCAATCCCGGCACCAGTGATGCCTCCGCCGACGACGAGAATATCATGGCGTTCCCCCGTCAATTGTTCGTATCGTTTGGCACGTTCTTTCGCTGAGAAATTTCTGATTTCCATCTTGTCCCCTCCTATAATGAATCCGGTCAGATGTATATGAAAAGAGACCACAACAAAACAAGGCTTCGCCCCCCATGTCGTGGTCTCTCTGTAGTCTCCAACCGGTTATCAACTTTTCTCCTGTATTATACCCTATTCTCACGTCTTCAACCATCGACCCGCTCACCAAGTGTGCAACGTGCTCCTCAGAAAGCGTCCTGCTCGCAATTTCGAAAAGAGACGACTAGACTTCAAGGTATCACCAACAAGGAGGAGTTTTTATGAAACGCATGTTACAACCTTTCCAATTTAAAAACGGCGTCGAGCTCCACAACCGGCTCGTACTCGCGCCGATGACGCACTATTCGTCTGAACCGACGGGTGAAGTGTCAGAGCACGAACTCGCCTACTACCGGAAGCGGGCCAAGAACGTCGGACTCGCCATCACGGCATGTGCTTACGTGACCGAGGACGGCAAAGGGTTCCCGAACGCTTTCGGTGTGAACGACGACAAGTTCATTCCAGGGCTGCGCCAGCTCGCCGAAAGTCTAAAAGCGGAAGGCGCGAAAGCGATTCTCCAAATCTTCCATGCGGGACGCATGTCTCCTCCGGAACTCGTACCGAACGAACAACCGGTAAGCGCAAGTGCCGTCGCACCGGTCCGTGAAGGGGCCGCCACTCCACGTGCCCTCGAGACCGAGGAAGTCGAAGCCATCATCGAGGCGTTCGGCGATGCGACACGTCGTGCCATCGAGGCCGGCTTTGACGGTGTCGAGATTCATGGGGCGAACACATACTTGATTCAGCAGTTCTTCTCACCCCACTCGAACCGACGCGACGACCGCTTCGGCGGCGACGTGAACGCACGTCTCACATTCCCGCGTGAAGTCATCCGCTCGGTGAAACGTGCGGCCGAAGGCACAGACGACTTCTTGATCGGTTACCGCTTCTCACCGGAAGAAGTCGAGGAGCCGGGTATCACGCTCGACGATACGGACGTATTGATCGATATGTTGCTAGAAGAAAACCTCGATTACCTCCACGCCTCGCTCTGGAACTTCAACATCGGTTCAATGCGGAACGAGAACGTGACGGAGCGGTCGATTGATCGCATCGCCAAACGCATCAACGGTGCCATCCCGCTCATCGGAGTCGGACAGCTCCAGCGCCCAGGTCAAGTCGAAGACGCACTGAACGTCATCGACCTCGCCGCGCTAGGCCGCGAACTCATCATCGACCCGGATTGGCTCGAGAAAGTGAAAGACGACCGAGAAGACGAAATCGAGACCGAACTCGACTTGAACAAGCAAGCCGAACTCGCCGTACCGGCTCCGCTCTGGAACGCCATCACGACACGCGCCGGCTGGTTCCCAATCAAAGACCAAGCCGTCAAATAAACCACGATCCGCAGACTTCACGTCTGCGGATTTTTTTGTTTCCACCCAATCCATCGAGCGGTGTGAGAAATAAGATGTGCCACGGACACAATTCCGTCACATTTTTCATCTTTTTCACCACTCCTTTCGTGTTGACCTAACTTTGCAAGCCTTCTCCCCCTTCGTAAGCTAAGGACAGGAACCGTTTCCTCCATGAGACTGCTGGACAAGCCACGCTTGCGCCACGCCTGTCTGTTTGACCGTCTTTTGAAAGGGGCATATGATGTATGACAAAAAAGCCAATCGATCTCGATGCGTACAACAAACAGCTCAATCAACACCAACAGCGGACGAAACAAATCGCTGAAACGTATCGACAAAAAAGCAAGGAACTCGAACACCACCTCGAATCATCCACTCGTTCCCGTGAAGAAACGCTCGCACGAGAAATCGCCGAGTTGAAACAAGCGACCAAGCGGAACGTTCCACGCGATAAATAAACAGTTCCGAACTGTACGACGAAAGAAGTGAATCATCCGGTGGAAAACAAAATCAAGCGCCAATTTCTGAATCACCTGCATCGTGACAAAAATTTGTTCGATGATTTTCAGCATGTGGATAACTTTTATACGCTCGACCAACAAATCGTCAGCGCGCTCCGCAGCGCCCACCCGATTCGGGCCGAGCAACTGCTCGAGACGCTAACACTCGACCTGCTGAAACTCCCGGTCGCGGATGAATATATGAGTGTCCGTTTCTATTACCGCGGTCTCGTCTATCACGTCATCCGCTTGATCCCGGTAGATAATCCGAACGTCCAGACCGCACTCAATTACACGAGCGCACTTCTCACCTTAATCGATGAACTGACGACGACGCTCGATTTTCTCTACGCCATTCCCGTCATTGTCGACCATTTGACGAAAATGATGGCGTTTCTCTCCCCTCCCGTCTCGACCAATCCGAACGTCACGACGGCCATCCATTTGATTGAAGACCACTTGAAAGAACCGACGTTGTCACTCCCGTGGATCGCCCAGCAAACCGGGTTGTCGAACAATTACTTGTCGGCTCTGTTCAAACAGGAGGTCGGCGAGAGTGTGCCCGAACGGATTCGACGACGACGCATCGACGCGTCCATCGCCGACTTGCTCGGGACGAACTTACCGATTTGTGCCATCGGTGAGAAATATTGTTTCGCCTCGTGCACGGCCTATATCAATACGTTCAAGACATATAAACAAATGACCCCGCTCCAATACCGCCAACTGTTCCACATATGAAAAGCGCTAAGCCTCTACCGAGACTTAGCGCTTTCTGTCATCCATTCTTCTCGCAACATGCCCATGCGAATCGAGTCGTAACGCACGTCGTCGACGACGCGCACCTGACGAATCCGACCTTCGAGTCGCATGCCGACCTTCGTGGCTACTTTCATCATCCGCTCATTGCCCGACCACGTCGTCAATCCGACCCGGACCGTCGGCAACGTCTGAAACAGATGGCCGACCCACAGCTTGAGCGCCCGCGTCCCGATGCCCCGATTCCAGCGATCGGCTTGATGGAGGATGATCCCGACCTCGAGCCAGTTCTGTCCGGCGTCTTCATAATAGAAGGAAACCGTCCCGTAGACGGTCCCATCGACCTCGATGACCCACATGTCGTCACGGCCGACGTGCTCGTCGGCGCTCTCACGATACACCTCATACGTTTGCGCCCGATGTTCAAAATACGGGGCGTCCCACTTTTTAAATTCTGGCGCCTCATCCCTATACATCAATTCCCATAACCGATCCAAGTCGCGAACTTCAATTGGTCGAATCAGTAACTCCTCATCACGAATCATACCCTCGTCCTCTCTATCTGTGCTGCTATACTCTTTCAAGCTGTCAGTTCGAATTCCCTTTTTTCCGTTTCCGCCAGACGAGCGCCAAGATGAGAAGCAAGAGACTCGCCGTCACCGAGACGATGGCGAACGGACTCGCACCGGTGATGAACAATTCGCCGAGCGAGACCGAATAGGCGAGACCGAACGACGTGACGAGCTTCGCCCCAATCGCAATCAACGCGAATCGAGGGAACGGTACTCGGCTGAACCCAGCCGCGAGACAAATGATCTCGTCAGGCAAGATCGGAATGATGAACAAGACAAGTAAGACACCGAGACCATATTTGTCCACGTACCGGTCATACGTCGCGAGCTTGTCGGCATCGATGAGACGCATGATTCGTTCTCGTCCGAACCGGGCAAGTCCGTACATGACGAGAATGCCGAGCGTCGTCGCGACGCTTCCAATCAAGGCCGCTCGGAGCGGCCCAAGGGCGACACTGCCGATCGGGACACTGACCGCCTCCGGGACCGGGAGCGCGATCGGTTGCAGGAAGCTGAAGGCGGCGAACAACCACATCGCCTGGTCCTCGTACTGTTCGAGCAGACGCTCGAGCCCGTAAGAATCGTATAAAACGAGACCGAACGAGACGTAATACACGAAGACGAACAATAGGAACAACGTGAACGTGACTTTGAGCATCTGTTTCAAGTACGTATTCGACCCTTCACGAATCGACCGCAACAGACCGATCGACAGTGCGAGCAACACGATCCCGGTCCATCCAAGTTGATATGGGAGCAATAGCGTCGGCAAGACGACGAACGGCAACAGGCTGAGCGCGACGAGCGCGCCTCCGTATCCGATATACACCATCATTCGTTTCTGCATGTCGCATCGCCCTCTCCCCGTTCTACTCTTAGTGTACCCGGATTCCTGCCTCGATGTATCCATCTGGGGCTACGGAATGTATCAGCCTTTTGCCCGAGAAAAAAGGCCACAGTCTGATGAGACTGTGACCTGACACTCACTCGCCGAGTGAAGCTTGGATGAAATCGTGGAACAAGCGTTGTGGACGCTCCGGACGCGAAATGAGTTCTGGATGGAACTGCGACGCGACGAACCACTTGTGCTCTGGAATCTCGATGATTTCGACGAGACGGCCGTCCGGGCTCGTTCCTGAGAACTTGAACCCTTCCGCCTCGAACGCCTCACGGTACTCGTTGTTGAACTCGTAACGGTGACGATGGCGCTCGTAGACGAGCTCTTGATTGTACGCCGCATGTGCTTTCGTACCTGGCTCGAGCTTACATGGATAAAGGCCGAGACGGAGCGTGCCGCCGAGGTCCTCGATATCTTTTTGCTCTGGGAGAAGGTCGATGATCGGGTAGTCCGTCGTCGGATCGATCTCCGCCGAATGGGCGCCATCGAGCTTCAAGACGTTGCGGGCGAACTCGACCGTCGCAAGCTGCATGCCGAGACAAATCCCGAAGAATGGGACGTTGTTCTCACGGGCATAACGTGTCGCTTCGATTTTCCCTTCGATTCCGCGTTCTCCGAATCCGCCTGGGACGAGAATCCCATCAGCATCCCCGAGAATCGTCTCGACGTTTTCCGCCGTCACGTCTTCTGCGTTGACCCAATCGATATCGATGTCCGCGTTGAAGGCGTAACCGGCGTGTTTGAGCGATTCCGCGACCGAGATGTACGCGTCACGAAGTTCAACGTATTTCCCGACGAGGGCGATTTTCACTTTCTTCTCGAGGTGCGTGACCGTATGGACGAGTTCTTTCCAAGCCGTCATATCCGCAGCTGGCGTGTTGAAGCCGAAGTAGTCGTTGACGAGTTGGTCCATCCCTTGTTTTTGAAGGTTGAGCGGTACTTCATAAAGGGTTGATGCGTCTTGTGCCTCGATGACCGCTTCTTTGCGCGTGTCACAGAACAAGGCGATCTTTTCACGCATATCTTCCGGGATGTCGTGCTCGGTACGGAGGACGATGATATCCGGTTGAATCCCGTAACTGCGAAGCTCTTTGACGCTGTGTTGCGTCGGTTTCGTCTTCATCTCACCGGCAGCACGAAGGTAAGGGACGAGCGTACAGTGGACGTACATGACGTTCTCTTTGCCGATGTCGTTCTTCACTTGACGAATGGCCTCAATGAACGGAAGCGACTCGATGTCCCCGACTGTTCCACCAATCTCTGTGATGACGACATCTGCATTCGTCTCGCGACCGGCGCGGAAGACACGGTCTTTAATCTCGTTCGTGATGTGCGGGATGACTTGGACCGTACCCCCGTTATAATCGCCACGGCGTTCTTTTTTCAAGACCGTCGAGTAGATGCGACCTGACGTCACGTTGGCGTTTTGCGACAAGTTGATGTCGATGAAGCGCTCGTAGTGACCGAGGTCAAGGTCCGTCTCAGCGCCGTCATCTGTGACGAACACCTCGCCGTGCTGGTACGGGCTCATCGTCCCTGGGTCGATATTGATATATGGGTCAAACTTTTGAATCGTCACGTTCAAACCTCGGTTTTTGAGTAGACGTGCGAGCGAAGCGGCTGTGATCCCTTTACCGAGTGAAGATACTACCCCACCTGTTACGAAAATATACTTTGTCATCATCATTCTCCTCTCTTGAATGCCACAACGGGAAACGAAAAAACAAAAAAAGCAAAAGTGCCCCCACTGAAATGGAGGACACTTTTGCTGCATCGTTACGTGCTAAACTAGCCCATGACTAATTTACGTCAGAGACGATGCAGTCGTCAAGTCATTATTTTTTCTTTTTTTCAACTATCAAAAAGAAAAAGAGACACGCCTAGCCGGGACAAATGCCCGGCTTTTTGCGGTCTCTTATAAATCATCCTCGTCTTCAAGGTCGAGGTCGTCGTCCAAGTCTTCGTCCTCGAACTCGTCAAGGCCTTCCACTTTTTCGGCTTCATCCTCGGCATCGAACTCAGATGCGTCAAAATCTTCACCTTTTGCAAAGACGTCAAGGTCGTCTTCAATGTCGACGATGCCTTCATCTGTCTCATCGATCTCTTCTTCGAACTCATCGAGCTCACCGCGTTGGCGTGCTTCGATGACGAGATCTTCGTCTGACTTATCGAACGGATACCAAACACGAAGCGCCCAACGGTTAGCTCCCAAGTTGACGAATAGTCCGTCGATGTTCATGTCCGTGTAGAGTTGCGCGATTTTCTCGAGCTCTTCCTCTTCACTTGCGAACGTATAGTTTTGTCTGATCAGCTCACGGATCTCATCAAATGACACTGGTTGCTCGCCAGTCTTTTGAAGAATTTCGTAAACGAAATCGATCAACGATTTATTCATTAAAGGACACTCCTTTTCCGTCACTAGTTAAACATCACTCCTCATTATAAACAAAACCGATATGAAAAAGCTAGAGGAAATTATTTTGAAGTTTCAACGGTTTTTTGGATGCTTAACCAATAGAGCGTAATCAATCCAACGTTGAAGATCCACGTCAAACCGAGCACCCCGAGCATCCAATCGCGTGGGACTTTGAAGGACAACTCCGCATTGACGGACTGGCCAGTATATAGGCCGTAGGCGAGCAATCCAACCATGAGCGCGGAATACGCGACGACCATCCCGAACCGTTTCCATAGCTGCAGCAGCAACGAGGCAAACTCTTTATTGCCCCCATACGATGCATATAGATAGACGTGACCCGCACTCGCATACATCGTCTGGACGTACCCACTCACAAACAAGACCGGGATGAACACGAGCGGCTCCAAGAATCCGAGGAAGAATAGCAACGACGTGGCGAGCAGGACGTAATACGGATGACGCGCCACGTCGAACACACGGTTCAATAATATCCAGCCGATGACGCCCGCCAAGAACGGCATGAACACATAGAAGAAGAGCACTTGAAACGAATATAGGGCCAGACTGACGAATACGGCGCCAATCAACGTCCAACCGCCGAACAATCCAACGACGAACGCGAGCAACTGGACTTGCCGTGTTTTGGTCGCACTGACATACGTTCTCGTCCGCTCCTGGAACAATACCCATCCGACGTACCCGAGCAGAATAATCATCAATAAAAAGATTTCCACGTACCCGCTCGCCCCTTCCAACAGGCTGAGGAGACGGCTCACCAACGTGAACACGGTGACGGTGATGAAGGCAAGCACGAACTTCCCGGTCTCCCACGTCCACGTCGCCGTTTTCTCGAGCGGCAACTTTCTCACGAACAGCCACGGCAGGATCAGACTGATGAGGAAGAGGATGACAGCCTCGTCATATGATCGACTCAACACATAAGAGAAAACGATGATCCAGGCAACGAGAGCGAGTACGAGCGGGAGCGAACTCCCTTTCTGATTCGTCGCCTCGTCTGCGGTGGACAGTTCCTTTAGCTGTGACAAAATCGTCGTCATAATCGACCCGACACCGATCGATCCGACACCGACAAGAAAGGCGCTCAATTCGATGGCCCAGCCAAACGGCCACAAGAAGCAGACAAGGCCCGCGACCAAGACGGTCAGCGCCAGTAAAAATGTCTGTTTTGAGCCAAGGCGACCGATGATATACACCCATAGAAGCAGTCCCGACATACTCGCCACGTAAAAAATCATGAACGGGATCAATCGTCCTGAGCCTTCTTCCACTGCCATAAGTGATAAAAATAGGATTTGGGGCAAAATTTGACTGCTGAGGGCACTGACAATCGTCAATAACATGACCGTGTTCTTCAAACGGAACACCTCATTTCTCAAAAATGGCCGAATCCATCTCTCTTTCTCCTCTTTCCCGCTTCTAGTGCGAAAACAACCAGCTTCATCGCACATCGATTTCTCAGTTTTTTCACATGTTTGCCGATATAAAGGAGAACGCTATTTTAGCTGTATGAGAAAAAGGAGAATGAATCATGGCACTGTTCCGTAAAGCAAAACCTGCCGCCTATGCCGCGTCGATCGGCTTTCCCGATGTGGCGACGATCGCGCAACCAAACGACCCAAATTTGAACGGACGCACCCATTATATGGGCTATACGGCGTCGCAAGTGAAACAACTTCAAAACATGGCCCCGCTCGTCGAAGCGGTGTTAGATGACGTCCTTGAAAACGTGCTCGACCACTTGATGTTGCAACCCGAGATGGTCCAACTCGCCAACGCCTCATCGACGCGTGAGCGTCTGAAAAAGGTATTCGCCGACTACTTCCGTAGCCTGTTGACCGGAAAGATCGATGACAAGTTCCTCGCCATGCGCAAGCGGATGGGGCAAACGCATCATCACTTCTCGGTACCGGTCGTCTGGTTCCTCGCGACGTATTCCGCCTTCAACACGTTGCTCATCCCAAAAATCGTCGAGGCGTATCAACACGACCCGGCCACGATGACTGAGTCGCTCCTCGCTTTGTCTCACGCGATGAACTTGGACGCTCAAATCGTCACCGAACAATATGTCGACGCCCGCCTCGATGAAATCGAATCGGCGAACTTCGCTCGGGCGGCGCTACTTCATGACGTGAGCCGCGTCAGCACAGAAGTCGCGACGACGATGGAACAGACCGGTCACGCCATGTCCGAGACGAGCAAGCGGGCCCATCAAGTCTTGTCCGAGACCGAACAGACGGAGAAGATGAGCCGACATTTGATGAACTTGACGCATACGAACGGCGAACAAATCGAACAGATGGAGACCGAGTTCAAGCAATCGGCGACGTACGTCGATGCCTCGCTCGAACGGATCACCGCCCTCAAGGACGGTTCACAAGACATCGTCAGCATGACCCGGAGCATCGAACAGATCGCCAACCAGACGAACTTGTTAGCGTTGAACGCATCAATCGAAGCGGCCCGAGCCGGTGAACACGGTAAAGGTTTCGCCGTCGTCGCGACCGAAGTGCGCACGCTCGCCGAGAATGCGAAACAGCTGAGCAGCCAAATCAACGTCCTCATCCATGAGAATGAGACGAACATCGCCGCCCTACTCGACCAGATGGGACACATGCATCGGACGAACGACGAGGCGATGCGTCAACTCGGTGCCGTCAAAGCTGGCTTCTCGACCGTCAAAGACGAGATGGGCAATTACGTCCTGTCGTTCGAACGAAACAAGCAAGACCTCGGCCAAATGGTCGAGACGATTTCAGCCATCAACGAGACGACGCAAGGCTTATCGCACTTGACGTCTTCTTTACTAGCTACGTCCGAAATGCACTGACGACAAAACAAGGCACGGTCCGCGGACCGTGCCTTGTTTGTTATTGAACGAGTGGTTCTGGTACTTCAATCGGAGCGAGGGAGCGATCAAGCAATTCGACGACGTCGAACGTGCCGACCGTCTCATCGACTTCTTTCGCTTTCGTCCCGTCCGAGAGCATCGTCAAGCAGTACGGACACGCCGAGCCGATGACGGTCGGCTTCGTCTCGAGCAGCTGCTCGGTCCGGGCCACGTTGACGCGCGTCCCGACTTTCTCTTCTTGCCACATGAGACCGCCACCGGCGCCGCAGCACATGCCGTTCTCACGGTTCCGCTCCGCCTCGACGAGTTCGACACCTGGGATGCGTTCCAAGACGAAACGTGGGGCGTCGTAAATACCGTTATAGCGCCCGAGGTAGCACGAGTCGTGATAGACGACACGCTCGTTCACGGAGAAGTCCGGTTTGACCCGTCCCGTATCGAGCAGCTCGGCGAGGAGCTCGGTATGGTGATATACTTTCACACCGCTCAGTCCGAAGTCCGGATACTCGTTTTTGAACGTGTTGTACGCGTGCGGGTCGACCGTGACGATTTTCGTGACCCCATACTTCTCGAACAGTTTGATGTTCGCCTCGGCGAGCTCTTGGAACAACAGCTCGTTCCCGATGCGGCGTGGCGTGTCCCCTGAGTTCTTCTCTTCGTTCCCGAGGATGGCGAACGAGACGCCGGCCTTGTTCAAGACGCTCGCAAAGCTTTGGGCGACTTTTTGGCTGCGGCTATCGTATGAGCCCATCGCCCCGACCCAGAAGAGGAACTCGAACTCTTCGCCGGCCTTTTTCTTCTCTTTCGCCGTCGGGATGACAAGTTCTTCCCGGTCTTTGCGCCAGTTCTCGCGCTCTTTCCGGTTCATCCCCCACGGATTGCCTTGACGTTCGATGTTCGCGACCGTACGTTGCGCCTCAGGATCCATCTTGCCTTCCATCATGACGAGGTAACGACGAAGGTCGATGATCTTGTCGACGTGCTCGTTCATGACCGGACATTGGTCCTCACAGTTGCGACATGTCGTACATGCCCAAATCTCTTCTTCGGTGATGACGTTGCCAATCAACTCGTCGGCGACGAGCATATGCCCGTCTTGAGCCGCGGCCGCGATCTCGGCCCCTTGCGTGTTTTGGAACATGAGCGCCGGTGCCCACGGCGATTTACGCGTGATGGCGGCTCCTTTCATGTTCATGTGGTCGCGCAGTTTGACGATGAGATCCATCGGCGACAACATTTTACCAGTCCCGGTCGCCGGGCAGACGTTCGTACAGCGTCCGCATTCGACACAGGCATACAAGTCAACGAGTTGTTTTTGATTGAAGTCTTCGATCTTATTGACGCCGAAGACGATTTCTTCATCCGACTCCTCGGCCTCTTCCATCGCTGAGAAGTCGACCGGTGCGAGACGACCGACTTGGTGCGTCCGTCCGAGCCAGACGTTGAGCGTCCCGGCAATCAAATGGGCGTGCTTGCCTTGCGGGATATAGATCATGAAGCTGAGCAAGAACAAGAGGTGAAGCCACCAGAAGACGACGAACAAGGCGAAGGCGACGCCTCCCGGTACCCAAGCGAACGCCGAACCGATGAGTGTCGCGACCGGTTCGCCCCACATCGGGAGCTCTTCCTTATAGACGAGATAGAACCCGTTCCCGAACAAGACCGATACCATCAACCCACCGATGAAGATGAGGGCGAGACCGGCCAGAAAGTTTCGTTTTAAACGCACGAGTTTCTCGACGTAACGGCGGTAGAATCCCCAAACGACCGCGACGAGAATCATGAGCATGACGATTTCTTGCATGAACGTGAAAATCGGATAGAGCGGACCGAGCGGGATGTGCGGGAAACGCGTCCCGACGGCCAGCCCTTTCCAGATGAAGTCGATGGCCCCGAACTGGACGAGGATGAACCCATAGAACATCATGACGTGAATGATGCCGCTCTTCTTGTCTTTCAACAGTTTCTTTTGGCCGAACACGTTGATCATGACCTGTTCAAGCCGTTCCTTATTCGTTTGGCTCCACTCTGCCTTTTTCCCGAGCTTGATGAACGTATAGCGCTGGTACACCAACGATGCGAACAAATATAGTCCATAGCCGAGGACGAGCAAGAATAGAATCCAGTTGACGATTAAAAATGTAGACATCCCCAAAACTCCCCCTTATGAAAACGGATTCAATCTTGAGTTCAGTATATCAAACAATGAATGAACAGTCATTCATTTTTATCGAAGGGGTCAAAAATTGAGCACATGCTTCAAGAATAAGAGGATGCCGCCATACCCGACGACCGCGAGGACGAACGTCCGGAAGTGGAGGTTGCGGTCGGCGGGGAGCTCGAACTTGACGATATTCAGAATCATCGCCCCGGCGACGAACGCGAACAAGATGGCCTCGACGTGCGAGGCGAGGTCGATCAAGCGGGAGAAGAAACCGCCGGCAAGAATCCCACCGCTCAACAAATAACGCCCTTGCCGGATGTACCGTTCCCCGTAATGGCGATACAAGTCGTGGCCGACGGCGAGGAAGTGGACGCCGAGCGCCGTCGCGTAGAAGCTGCGTGCGACGAACGTGACGGATGACGCCGTGACGACGTAAGCCGAGAACGACATATATGCCGTCAACAGCGTCACTTGGAGCCAATACGACACGTTTTGGTCAATCGTCTCGTCTTTGAAATGGGGCGTTCGGACGACACGCATCGTCCCGTAAAAGACGGTGAAACCGAGCAGGCTGATGACATAAATCTCCGACGGCAAGGCCAGGTCGAGCCAATCGACTTGAAGCGTGTCTTGCCGCTTGTTCAAGGACGGCAAGAGATACATGAAAAAGTATGTGATGGCGATCCCGCTCGAAAACGAGAACCATTTTTGAGACGGCACCCGGTCTCGCGGAAACAGATAAATTCCGAAAAAATTGATGAGCGCTAAATAGACCACGATCCAGTTCGCCATCTCATGTCACCCCTTCAGTTCAATCCAAAACCGCTCGACAATTTTCCCGCCTTCCGCTGTGAACGGCGTGTCCGGCACGCCGCCATTGTTCAAAATGACTCGGCGTGACGCTTCGTTCGTCCGGTCGCACGTAATCAACGCCCGCTCGATCCCGAGTTCTTTCGCTTTCTCGAGTGCGAGCTCGAGCTGTTTCGTAGCGAGACCACGTCCGCGGGCACTCGGCTTGATGCCGTACCCGATGTGTCCCCCAAAGTTGAGGAGGTTGTCATTCAATTCGTGACGGATATTCGCCGCCCCGAGCAACTCGTCCCCATCCGTCAGCCAATACGTCGTGCTCGGCACCCAACTGACGTTGTTCACCCGTACTTCTTTATCACGAATTTCTTTGACGTACGTCGCAAAATCGGACGCGTCGCGGTCGACGGCGTTTGGGACGATCGTCTCGGAGCGTTCCCGCCATTCCTTTAAAAAATCGAGCACGTTCGCTTCCTGCTCCATGGATGTCTTCACTAGTCGCAACATAACGCTTCCCCCTATTTTTATGTATAGAAAAGACCGCAAAGCGGCCTTAATCTTCGAGTCCTAATCGTTTTGGCATCTGCGGGGCGAGCTCACGTGCCTCGTCAAGACGGCCCGCTTCGACGAGCGTATGGAACCGTAAAAACTCCTCGTGCGTCGCGTCACCGATCGCCGCCAAGTAGTCGATGTAGCGGTCGTATACCGATCTATCTTCCGGTCGCGCCTCGATCAAGGCAATATAGAGCCGGACCGTGTCTTCCCCATAAAGAAGCGGGAACTCATCGTTCAATTGGAGCAATTTATCGACCGAGTCCATATCGACGCCGGTCTCGTTATCGTAGTGCCCGACGACCTGTTCGGCGTGGTCCTCGAGGCGGCCGCGCCACTCTTCATATTCGTCCTCATTCGTCTCGAGCATCTCGAACCAATCCTCGTTCAACATCTCTTCAATCTTTCTCACGCGTTCTGCAAAGTTCATGCTTCGTCTCCTCCTTCAAACGTCCACGTGACGTCGACTACATAGTTACCTGCCAAGTCATCGTTCATCGACAACTCGTAGGCGAAGCGACAACGTCCGTCCGCGACATCGAGCCGCTCCGTCGTCGTCGCCATCGTCATCGACATGTATGGGTTTTTATATAGGCTTTGGGTCAAGCGCCCTTCAATAAAGGAATGATTCATCTCAATCGGTCCTTTACAGATGAGTGCGAGCCGGCCCGTCGTATATTTGATCGTTGTCGGCACGACGCCGTCTTCTCGTTCTTGATCGAACGTCAAGACGAAGCCGGTCTTCAATTCATAATAGAGCCCGTCGGCTTGCAGCTCAATCGGCTCCTCGATTTCACTGATCATTGTCTTTTGGCGCACACGTACGCGTTTCGGTTCAATTGCCATGGTGATTCCCCTTTCCGCTGTCCCATCGTACCATATCTCGCGAATGGTCCGGAATCGGTAACTTTTTCTTTCCCGGTTCGCGGACCGTTCACACTACAAAAAAGACAGGGTTCCCCCTGTCTTTGAATCAACTTAGCTTATAGACGCGACCTTCGAACGGCTTCAAATGAAGCAGTGTCGTCTCGTCATGCGGCTCGAGCGGCATGTTTTTCAAGACGACGTCTTCTGAGCGAAGCGTGATCTCCGTCGCAAAGATGGCTTCTTTTCCTGTCAAATTCGTCATGACGAGGTATTGCGAGTCACCAAGCGTGCGTGTGTACGCGTAAATCTCTGGGTGCTCCGGCAAGACGATGTCATACGTTCCATAGACGAACGTCTCATCTTGTTTGCGAAGACGAATCATCTCTTTATAGAAGTTGAGAATCGAGTCGTCGTCTTCGAGCTGGGCGCCGACGTTGATGTCCGTGTAGTTCGGGTTGATGCCGAACCAAGGCGTCTCCGCGAACGTGAAGCCCGCGTTCGGGGCATCGCTCCACTGCATTGGTGTGCGCGTGTTATCACGTGACGAGTTCCACGTGATGTCCATCATCTCGTCATGGCTCTTGCCGTTCTCGAGACCGATGTAATACCGGTTGCGCGTCGCGATATCATCGTACTGGTCAATCGAGTCGAACTTCACGTTCGTCATGCCGATCTCTTGGCCTTGATAGATGAACGGCGTCCCTTGCATGAGGAAATACATCATCGCAATCGACTTGGCGCTTTCTTTCCAATAGCGCTCGTCATCACCCCATGATGACACGGTCCGCGTTTGGTCATGGTTCTCGACGTAAAGGGCGTTCCAGCCGTCCGCTTCGAGGCCTTTTTGCCATTTCGTGAGGACGTTCTTCAAGTGGACGACGTCGAGCTTCGACTCGGCGTCTTCACGCCAGAGACCCATGTGTTCGAATTGGAACACCATGTTCATCTTGCCTTCCTTCTCGCCGACCCAAAGGTGGGCATCGTCAGGCGAGACGCCGTTCGCTTCGCCGACCGTCATGATGTCGTGCTTGTTGAACGTCTCGTCGCGAAGTTCTTCTAAATAACCGTGAATCCCGTCGACGTTCATATGCATCTCGAACGATGGCACGAAGTCGAGGCCTTCCGGGTTCGGCAAGTCGCCGAACGACGGGTGTTTGCGGATGTGGCTGATTGCATCGACACGGAAACCGTCAATCCCCTTGTCGAGCCACCAGTTGATCATGTTGTACACCGTCTGGCGCATCTCGGCGTTCTCCCAGTTCAGGTCCGGCTGTTTCTTCGAGAAGACGTGCAAGAAGTATTGTTCCGTCGTCTCGTCAAACTCCCAAGCCGACCCGCCAAAAATTGACTCCCAGTTGTTCGGTTTCGAGCCGTCGGGTTTGCCGTCACGCCAAATGTACCAGTCACGCTTCGGATTGTCTTTCGAGCTCTTCGATTCGATGAACCATGGGTGCTCATCCGACGTATGGTTGACGACGAGGTCTAACAGCAATTTCATGCCGCGCGCATGGACTTCCGTCAACAGACGGTCGAAATCTTCCATCGTCCCGAACTCGTCCATGATGGCTTGATAGTCGCTAATGTCATAGCCGTTGTCATCATTCGGCGATTTGTACATCGGACAAATCCAAATGACGTCGACGCCGAGGTCTTTCAAGTAATCGAGTTTGTCGATGATGCCTTGAATATCGCCAATCCCGTCCCCGTTCGCATCATAAAAACTGCGCGGGTAGATTTGATAAGCGACAGCTTCTTTCCACCAGTTTCGTTTCAGTGTTTTCGTTTGTGTGTGTTGGTCACGTTGTAAAAGTTGCATGTGTCAATGATACTCCCTTGTCCCTAAACTCACTGCGCATCCTATATACTAATATCAGTGCTGTTGTCTCTTTATCTCGTTAGCGCAATCGTTTGCACGATTGCAGTAAGTTTATCTTACCAAAAATCATTCCACGACACAAAGATGTTTTCAACAGCTTACTCATCGTGTACCCTACACGAATTTGAAATGAAATGAAAGTGAGGCGACTTACATGATTCGTTTGGCCACACAGGCCGATCTCTCGGCAATCGATCAACTCATTTTAACGAAAGCGCAATCGTTTCGGGCCGCTGGAAAAACGCAATGGCAAAAATATTTAGAGCCGAGTCGGACCGATTTTGTGACCCATGACGTCACGAACGGAACCGTCTATGTATACGAAGTGAACGGAGACATCGCCGGGTCGGTCAGCTTGATCCCACCGACGTCTTGGGACGAAAACTTGTGGGACGATCCTGACGCGGCCGTCTATTTACATCGCCTCGTCGTCGATGACCGGATGAAAGGCCGACAAGTCGGTGAACAGTTGATGCGTTATGCGCTTGCAGCGACGTCGGATCGAGTTCGCCTCGACTGCGTCGCCACGAATCACTTCTTGAACGCCTATTATCCCCGCTTCGGCTTCAATTATGTCGGCGAACGAGATGGATTCTCTTTGTTCGAAAAAGAGGCTTGACCTTGACGCGACGTCAACGTGTACGCTGACTTCAAGGAGGTGAGGACATGTACACGATTCAACAACTCGCGACACTCTCTGGCACGACCACAAGGACGTTGCGTCATTATGACGCCGTCGGTCTGCTCGTCCCGGAACGTGACGTCAACGGCTATCGGCGCTACTCGTCGCATGATGCCGAGCGGTTGCAGACGATTCTGCTGTATCGTTCGCTCGACTTCCCGCTCGAGACGATTCAAGGCTTACTCGAAGCCGAACCGTTCGATCGGACCCGTGCCCTCGAAGAGCAAGTGACCGCCCTGCGCGCGAAAGCCGCCTATTTTGCGACACTCGCCGAGACGGCGGAATCGACGCTCACCTCACTGAGAGGAGGAATTCCAATGGAAGACAAATCGTTGTTCAAGGGATTATCGTTTGACGAACTGAAAGCCCATGAAGCGAAGCACGAGGCGGAGACAGAAGAACGTTGGGGCGAGAGCGAGGCGTACAAGACGTCACGTGCGCGCGCCGACAAGCGATCGAAAGAGGACTGGGAAGCGCTCAGTCAACAACAAGTCGATCTCGTCAAGCCGCTCGTCGACTTGTTCATGGCCGGCGTCCCGGTCGAAGACCCGCGTGTCCAAGCGGCCGTCCGGGCGAACCACCTGTTCATCAATGACCAGTTTTATGACTGCTCGCTCGACATGTTCAGCGGACTCGGGCAGATGTACGTCATGGACGAACGTTTCACCGCGTTCTATGACAAGTACGCGCCAGGATTGGCCATCTATTATAATGACGCCATCCAACACTATTGCATCACCCAAAGCTAAACGGCCAAAGCATCGCGCTTTGGCCGTTATTTTGCCGTTCGACGGTCATACACATCTTCCTTTAGCAATAACTCGATTTGACGTCTCAAGAGCGGGAGCGCCGTCGTGAGCTGCAAGTACGGATACGTGGCAAAATTATCCGTCCCGCCGATGTAGAGCACAGCCCGGTCTGCTACAGTCCAGCCCCGCTCGGTCCACTGTTCGATTCGTGCCTCACAGACGTCCGGTTTGGCTCGGAACGCCCAGTACGCTTGGAGTTGTCCTTCTGCCATCATCGGTGCGACCGTCAATACCGGGCAGTCGAATCGGGCGAGGACGCTCGGGTCAATCGGCCCCGTCTCATGGGTGACGATGAGCTGCGGGTCGAGACGATCGAGCCACATCGTCGTCTTCGTATCGTTCAATGAGGTGACACGTAGAATGTGGTGGAACGGAATCGGCTCATCGTTCAATGGATAGCGACCTTTCAGTTCTCGAATCCGCGCCCGGCTCGAAAGGCGCATGACAGGCGACGTCAGCCGGACGTATACATGCGTCAGCCAATGCTTGATGGATTCCGGACGATGCTCGCTCGGTCCATCTTCCTGAATGACATGGGTCACCCCTAAGTTGCGGATCGCATGATAGACGTAGGCAGATGTCCGGTGTTCTCCAATGAGTAGTACGATCGGTCGGCCCATTTTGTCCCTCCCCTTTCTCTTCCTCCGAACGCCTCTCATCCGTGTCGCTCCTGCGTCGAGACGACGGCCGGGCGGCAACGGTCCGCCACTTCTTCCATCGATAAACTTTCAAATTGATACGTTTGATGCAACGTTTCATAATGGGCGATGATTTCACCCAACAAGGCCATGTTTTCGGATACATGTTTGCCGAAGTTGTGCGGGTGCCACCAAAGATGGAACACTTCCCCCCGTTTGGCCGCATGCGTCATGCTCCGTTTGATGCGCCGCACTTTGAGTCGGTCGAGGAAGCGAAGCGCCGGCACGTAAGGTCGAAGGAATCGGCTCGATGGGACGTTATAAGGAGATGATTGCCGAATGGCTGCCCACGAGACCGTGTGGTGCCCCGTCAAATTGACGTAGGCATCAAGCAGACGAAGAGCCCGTCGTCCTAAGCCCTCATCCCCTCTCGCATCGGCCCGATAAATGTAATGGGTCTCATTGCCGCGATAGACATCGACTCCGACTTCTTGCGCCGCTTGGAAATGCTCAGGGCTCGATTGATTGCGCGGATAGACGATGCTCTGAATGGGTAAGTCGCGACGTGCGGCCACCCGCTTCGCCGCCTCGAGATCGGCCTTGAACGCCTCGATGGTCACTCCTTCTTCTAAACAAGATAGATGACAATACGTATGCGTCCCGATGGTTTGACCAGGCGTCGCCGCGATTTGATCGACGAGTGATTTCCCGAAGTGATACGGGTCGACCGCCTCGTCCGCCCCGACGTGCTGCATCCAATTGTATGAAGAATATTCGGGATGCCGATACGCCGGTTGAATCGTCGGCAAGTCTTTCAATAGCTCTGCTTTCGTCTCATAGAACAGGAATCCGACCGTCGCCCAAGTCGCATGAATCTGGTGCGCGGCAAACAAGTCGAGCAAGCTCGGCACGACTTGCCGGACCCCGAGTAGATTCTCGCCATACGCCTCAATCGTCGTACCGTCAAACGTGCCCCAGTTCAATTCAAAATCTAGTGAGATGACAAACGCTCCGTTCATCGAGACCCCTCCTCTGTCTTCACTTCTTTCCTTCACACGACTCACGAAGCTCTAGTTCGGCGAGCGCCCGTTTCCAGGAGCCGTATCGACGGGATACTTTGGCGACACTTGGTCGTCTATGTTGTTTCGCCCATTTTTGATAGGTGATCGCGTTGAATGGCACGACGACCCGACTTGCTTCTAGCAACGATTGGACGATTTCTGCTTTTTCACGTTCTGGCTGGACGGTAAAATGGAGCTCCTCTAGACGCTCTACCGTTTTCACGGCCAGACTCCAAGACCCGAAATGGGAAATAATATCACCTAGGGAAGGACCGGGATGATCTTTGACCCATTGTTGGTAATGGGTGCTCGTCAACTTCCCTTCCTGTTCAAGTGCGAGCCGAAGCGCTGCAACGAGTTCTTGTTGGGTATAGTGCTTTCGGGCTTCTAAGAGGCCGGCTGCTTTCAAGGCGCCGGTCCATGACCCGTAAAAATTGAGAACGTCGAGAAATGTCGGGACGTCCCGGTCTCGGCTCCAGAGCTGATATTGTTTAACCGTGAGGGTCGGAGTCAGAGATGCAGCGGCTCGAAGCGCTTGAATGATCTCTGCTTCCCGGTTCATCGTTCGTCCTCCTCAGACACTTTGTTCCGTGACGATCGAGCGCGTATCGAGCACGGTCTGGATGACTTGCTGTTGTTCCCCGAGGGTCAAGTCGGATCCCGATGGAAGGCAAATCCCATTCTCGAACAGACGCCGACTGACATCTTCTCCATCGACCGTCACATATTCGGCATCGCGATACACCGGTTGCAGATGCATCGGTTTCCAGACAGGACGGGATTCGATGCCGGCACTGGCGAGTCGCTCCATCACCGTGTCTCGGTGCAAGTCTGTCTGATCCAACTGCATGGCGGTCAGCCAACGATTGGCCCGTGAGTGTGGGACTTCTTGCTGATACGTCGTCCCGAGCTGACGGAACATATGCTCATAGCGAGCGAACACGCGACGTCGTGCTTGAACGCGCTGCTCAATCACTTCGAGCTGTCCCCGACCGATCCCGGCCGAGACGTTGCTCAATCGATAGTTATAGCCGACTTGTTCGTGCTCATAATGCGGTGCGTCTTCCCGAGCTTGCGTGGCCAACTTGAGCGCCAACTGTCTCGTTTCCTCATTCGGCACCATGAGCATGCCGCCGCCTGATGTCGTGATGATTTTATTGCCGTTGAACGAATAAAACCCGATGTCCCCAATGGTTCCCGTCATTTGCCCGTGCCACGTCGAGCCGAGTGATTCGGCCGCGTCCTCGATCAATGGGACACCGAACTCACGACAGATGTGGCGAATCTCACCGATTTTCGCGACGACGCCGTATAGGTGGACGACGATGACCGCTTTCGGAAGTTTCCCTTTCGTCGCGGCTTGGACGAGCGCTTTCCGAAGCGCGTCTGGCGACATATTCCACGTCGTCGTTTCCGAGTCGATAAAGACCGGAATGGCGCCGACGTAACGGATTGGATTGACCGATGCGACGAACGTGAGTGACTGACAGAAGACCGTGTCCCCTGTCCCGACGCCGAGCGTAAGTAGCGCCAAATGGAGGGCAGCCGTCCCTGAGCTTGTCGCCAAGGCGTACGGATGGTCTGCGTAAGCGGCGACTTCCGCCTCAAACGCGTTGACGTTTGGCCCAAGCGGGGCGATCCAATTGCTCGCGAACGCCTCTTCGATGTAGGCCATCTCACGGCCCGACATATGGGGCTTCGATAATAGGATGTTCATTTGATGCCCTCCTTCATCATGGTTTTATACGAGATATACCAATCGACGACTTGCTCGAGTCCTTCAAACAGCGATGTGCTCGGGCTGAAGCCGATCAGCGTGTCGAGCGTCGGGACGGCCGACTGCCGGAGTACCGACTCGCGCATCGGCAACGACGTCTTCGCCGATTTGTTGAGGATATGTCCGATGTCGGACAGTAACGTTTGGACGTTCACGTAGTCGGAGGCCGGGATTTGGAAATATCCGACTGGCGACATCCCGGTTTGAATCAAGCGAAGCAAGCGGACGACCGATTCGACGACATCATCGATATAAGAGACGTTGATGATATCCGTCGCGTAATACCCTGAGAGTCGGACACCGCGGTCGACGGCGACAATGGCCTTTGACACTAGCGTCGAGGCATCGTCCCAAGGTCCGAAGACGTCTTCTGTGAACAGATGGATCACCGGACGTTCCCCGTCTTCCTGTTTTACAGGCAAGTCGAACGTGATGAACGATTCAACCGGGACCCGTTTCGTTTGGATGGCGATGTAGCGTTTCATCAACTCGTAACGTTCCAGCGGCTCTTCACTTCCGTTATGGCGACGGGTCGAACATAAGATGATGTGTCTCGGTTCGTGTCGATTCAAGACGCTGCGCATGACTGTCTTGTTCGCGAGCGTTGAACGGATCAAATGGAACTGCGGGTGGGTGAGAACGTAGAGCCGCTGTTTGGCGATTCGCGTCTTATGCCGCCCTTCATCGTCAATCCCGACGACATCAAACCCTTCCTGCAATAGCCGACGTGCGATATGAAACCCTTGGAAACTGGCTACCCCGACAATAAGAACTGTTTGATCGACCATCATTCTCCCCCTCTTCACTCGTTATGACCTTCAATTTCCGTCAGCGAGGCGTGTCCCGGCGATATGAGGACGCATTCGCTTCACGCCATGTGTAAAGAGACGATCGATGTCTCGGTCGAGGTCGTCACTATTGGCGATAAAGAGCAACAGGTAGGTCAGGGCCTCTTGGTCGTCTCGTAACGTCTCAATCAGATGCAGCACGGAAGCGACGGTCGTGAAGGGACGGGTCCGGCCGACAAAGATTTTGGGGAAGACGTTCGCTTCTGGACCGAGTTCGCTCGCGGCGAGCAATTCTTCATATAACTTCTCACCCGGACGAATACCGGTGACTTCAATGCCGATCTGTTCGGTCGTAAAACCACTCAACTCAATCATTTTTTTCGCCAAGTCGATGATTTTGACCGGCTCGCCCATGTCGAGCACGAAAATCTCTCCCCCTCTGGACAAGACGCTCGCTTGGATGACGAGCCGGCTCGCTTCCGGGATGGTCATGAAGTAGCGGGTCATCTCAGGGTCGGTGACGGTGACCGGTCCGCCCCGGAGAATCTGTTCTTTAAAGAGCGGTACGACCGAGCCGCGACTGCCTAAGACATTTCCGAAGCGTACGACTGCGAAGATCGTCTCGCTCGTTCGGGCTTTCTCTTGGACGACCATCTCGGCGATTCGTTTTGTCGAGCCCATCACGTTCGTCGGATTGACCGCCTTGTCGGTCGAGACCATGATGAAGCGGCTCACGTTATGCCGGGCCGCGACATCGACCATATGTTTTGTCCCGTAAATATTGTTTTTGACGGCTTCGAGCGGATTGTCTTCCATGAGCGGCACATGTTTATGAGCGGCGGCATGATAGACGATGTCCGGCTGGTACGTGCGGAACACATCTTCGAGCCGAGCTTCGTCTTGCACATCCCCGATGACCGGGTGCAGGATTGTCTCCGTGCCGAGCCCACGCAACTCTCGCTCGATTAAGTAAATGCTGTTCTCCCCATGACCGAGGAGAATCATTTCTGCCGGGGCGAATTTGATCAATTGGCGACACAACTCCGAACCGATGGAGCCGCCGGCGCCAGTGACGAGCACGGTCGCGCCTTCGACATGGCGAGATATTCCAGATATGTCCAATTGAACCGGCTCACGTCCTAGCAAATCCTCGATTTTCACTTCGCGAATCTCGTTGATGGAGACTTTTCCGGTCGCTAGTTCCGAAATCATCGGCAAGGCGTGGGATTCGGCTCCTGTCTTCTCGATTCGTTTCAGCAAGGCGAGACGCCGTGTATAAGGCAAGCTTGGAATGGCCAAAATAACCACTTCGATGCCATGTTCTTGAATGATGCGTTCCAAATCGTCCGTCATCCCGAGGACCGGGACGCCGTGGACGTAGAGTGCCTGCAGTTGCGGGTTGTCGTCGAGCAGACCGACGACGCAGAGGACGGTCGTCCGATGCTCCTTCAACTCGCGGACAATCAACTGGCCGGAATCCCCGGCTCCGATGATGAGTGCTTTTCGTCCCGGATGGTTCGAATGGGGTTTGAACACGTCAAACACATGGTTGCGGGCTAAGAAGCGGGTGAACAAGATGAGGTTGAATGCAAGCAAACCTTGTACGGCGATGATCATCCCAAGGCCAGCCCCGAAGTGGAACTGGTTGTAGGCGTACAACACCAAGTCACTGCTCAGTAAGGCGACGGCGACTTGTTTCATCTCATGGATGGAGGCGTAGCGCCAGTCGATGCGATGAATCTTCAAGACGCTCCCGACGAGACTGAAGCTGACGATTTTAATGGCGACCATCATCAACATCTCGCTCGATTCGAGTGCCGCGTACGACGTGATCGTGGAGAACATCAGTTCAAACGTCGCGTACAATACAAACGAGACGATCAAGATGTCGAGACATAAAAAGAGCAAATTGCGTTGATTCTTCCGATAGACGTTCACGAGTGTTGCCATGGTAGTTCGCACCTCCAAGAGTCTGAGTTGTTCGTTCGTGGTGTAAGTTGGAATGCGCAAAAGATGCGTCGATGCTAGTAAACTACCCGACTATCCTCAACAAGTTTAAAGATAAAACGAGCTTTTTCTCATTAACGACATAGATGCGAAAAAGGAGTTCACGAAATTATTATCATGATTTCATTCACATAATGAATAATTGTCGGACAAACGGGAAATGGAAATACATATAACCCGAATTGGGTATCGTTTACATTATTTTGAACTTAGCTAAAACGCCACATAAGGAGGTAGAAATCGATCGTAAGCATCCTTTTTGACTAGCTCGTTGACTCTTCAACCAATACATGCTGTTCATTCACACCAAGAGACCTTCCGAGACGCTCGCTGCGTCTCCCTCCAAAGGAGAGACACCAAGATGAAAAAATGGACACGCCCTCAAATCGTACAAGCGTTGCAGTTAGCTGCTCAAGAACATGCCGAGCTCGATTCGAAACGGTATAGTGTATGGTCGCAAACCAAAAATGTCCCGTCCCTTTCCACCGTCATCCATCAGTTCGGGTCTTGGCGCGAGGCGCTCGCCGCTGCCCAAATCCAAATGTCGTTCCATTACTACTCGGATGAAGACATCCTCCGCGCGTTGAATCAAGCCGCCGAGGAGTTACCGCTCTTCACGAGCCAAACGTATCGGGAATGGTCGAAAGTGACACGCTCACCGTCGCTCACGTTGATCAGCAGCCGTTTCGGTTCTTGGTCGAACGCGCTCCGGGAAGCGAAACTTCAGACGACCGCCGCGAAAAACAATGAAGAGCGCATCATCCAAGCCTTGATTGAAGCGTCCGAAGAACTCGAACGTCTCACGTCCCAGCACTACGCCATCTGGGCCCAAGAACGCGGTTATCCGACAGTCGCGACGATCGCCCGGAAATATGGATCTTGGAGCTACGCCTTGTTCGTCCTCGACATCGCCCCGCCGAAACGGAAATGGGACGAAGAAGATGTCATCGAAGCCCTCCGCGTCGCGAAACATGAATTGTCACACTTCAGCATTCTCCATTACCGGAAATGGGCCGAGGGACGCAACGTGCCGAGCACGTCGACCATCAACGCCCTCTTCGGCAGTTGGACGGCCGCATTGAAATGCATGGAAGAACAGACGATCACCCAATAACAAAAGCCCTGTCTCATCGTGAGACAGGGCTTTTGTTCAAGTGACGATCGAAATGAATAGCGGGATGCCGATGAGCAAGTTGAACGGGAACGTGACGGCGAGGGCGAGCGTCAAATAAAACGACGGCTCCGCCTCCGGGACCGATGCTTGGAGCATGGCCGGTGCGGCGATGTACGACCCGCTCGCCGCGAGCGTCATGAGCAGAATCGTTCCCCCATCAGACAGTCCAGCCATTCCGGCAGCGAGAAAACCGATGGCCGCGCCGACGAGCGGAAACGTCATCCCGACGACTAAAAACTTCATCCCGTACGACGGTAGCGTCTTCAGCTGATGACCGACCTTTACGCCGAGGCTGAGCAAGAACAACAGCAACACGCCTGGGAACAAATCGACAAAAAACGGGGTTAATGCCGACGTATCCGGGGTGACCAGCCCGACGATGAGACCAGCCAACAAAAGCAAGATGCTTTTCGAGAGCAGACTGTCACGGATGACGGTGAGCGATTGGGTCGGTGCGGCCGTGATGCCGAGGACGCGGCTTTGATTGTATAACAACAGCGCGACGACGAGACCCGGAATCTCGAGGACGACGACGAGCGTTGTCATGAACGGCTCATAACTGATGCCGAGACGCTCGAGCTGGGCCGTCGCGGCGACATACGTCACGAGCGAGACCGAACCGAACGTCGCGGCCATGGCAATGCGTTCCGGGAACGTGAACTTCAAGAACGCTCCAAGGCCGAACGCGATGAGCGGAAGTACGAGACCAAGCACGAGCGTGACGGCGAGCGGGAACGCCAACTCGTCCATCGATACCGAGGCGAGCCCCATCCCTCCTTTCAATCCGATGGCAAGCAGTAAGTATAGGTTGAGCGTGATGCTGAGTGACTCAGGAATCTTCAAATTCGATTTGCCGAGAGCGGCAATCACACCTGTCACGAATAGGAGCACCGGGGCGCTCGTCAATAAAAACATCAATTGTTCCATCTTTTCCTCCTGGACGACAAAAGCGCACACCAAAGAAAGGTGTGCGCTGCATGCCGACGGCTCGAACACGTTCGCTCCGTCTAGCCGACAACTGTCGGGTATTTAGTTCGTCAGCTCCGGGACAGGACGACGGGAATGTCGCACGGACACTTCCCAATCCTGAACCGTCTCTGCTTCTAGTGTAAAAATGTCGTCACGGCTTGTCAATCCCGCCATCCCACGGTGCATCAAGTCGAAAGACGATGAGGCGTTCCCCTGTCTTCGTGCTGATATCCGTGTGAAGCGAGACGAGACGCCGACCGAGCACGTCATGTAAAATCGCCTCGAGTTGGGCCCGCCCTGATTCGACGAGGTTATTGCGATATTTCTTCAATTGCTCACGACCGGCCGACTTGGCGGCCAGTTCGTACTCGGCCGGGGTCAAGACGCCCTGAAGCGTCACGATGGCCAAGTCGCGGAGCAGGTCTGCTTTACACGTCAATGAGCCGCGCCCGAGATACTCTTTCTCCCATTGGGTGATGCGAGCACTCAGTTCCATTTCGAGCTGACCTTTTTTCGGCATCGTTACTTCACGAATCCGATCATCATCTCGCGAAGGATCTTCGCGGCGGCGATGGCCGTCATGTCCGATTGGTCATATGCTGGTGACACTTCGACGAGATCGGCACCGATGATGTCGATGTCGGCGTTCGCGATGGCGTGCACTGCTTCGAGCAACTCTTTCGTCGTGATGCCGCCGATTTCTTGCGTACCCGTTCCCGGGGCCGCCGATGGGTCGAGGACGTCGATGTCGATCGTGACGTACACTTTCTTCCCGACAAGCGTCGGCAACACGCGTTTGAGCGGCTCAATCACTTCATATTTATACATGTTATAGCCGACTTCTTTGACCCAGTCGAACTCTTCTTTCATCCCAGAACGAATTCCGAACGAGTAGCAGTTCGACGGTCCGATGAGTTCGGCCGCTTTTTTGAGCGGTGTCGAGTGCGAGAGCGGCTCACCTTCATAGTCGTCACGGAGGTCCGTGTGCGCATCGAGGTGCAAGATGACGAAATCATCCCCGTACGCATCATGCATCGCCTTGATGACCGGCCATGTGACGAGGTGTTCTCCCCCCATACCGAGTGGGAACTTGCCTTCTTTGATGATGTCTTTGACGAACGATTCGATCATGTCGAGTGACTTCTGGGCATTCCCGAACGGGAGCGGGATATCACCGGCGTCATAGACGGCTGCTTCCGTCAAATCACTATCAAGATAAGGGCTATATTCTTCGAGTCCGATCGAGACTTCACGGATTCGGTTCGGACCGAAGCGTGAGCCTGGACGGAAACTGACCGTCCAGTCCATCGGCATACCGTAAAGGACCGTCTTCGCGTCCGTCACTTCCGGCAAGCTCGCGATAAACACTTTGCCTGAGTAGGCTTCATCGAAACGTTTAATCATTTCGTCAAGTCCTCCACAAATTTCGGAAGGACGAAGGCCGCATTGTGAAGCTTCGGCGTGTAGTACTTCGTCTCGATGTCATGGAAACGCTCGGCCGGCACTTGTTCTGGGTCGTACTGTTTCGAGCCGATCGTGAACGTCCACATGCCGCTCGGATACGTCGGTACGTTGGCCGTGTAGAGCTTCGTGATTGGGAAAATCTCTTTCACGTCACGTTGAACCGTTTGGATGAGCTCTGGCGTGAACCATGGGTTGTCCGTCTGCGCGACGAAAATGCCGTCGTCTTTGAGCGCTCTCGAGATGCCGGCGTAGAATCCTTTTGTGAACAAGTTGGCCGCTGGGCCGACCGGTTCTGTCGAGTCGACCATGATGACGTCATACTCGTTCTCTGATTCGGCGATATGCATGAAGCCGTCACCGACGATGACTTCAACACGCGGGTTGTCGAGTTCGCCTGCGATATTTGGTAAGTATTTCTTCGAATATTCAATGACTTTCCCGTCGATGTCGACGAGAACTGCTTTTTCGACTGATGGGTGTTTCATAATCTCACGGATGACGCCGCCGTCTCCGCCACCGACAACGAGCACATGCTTCGGATTCGGGTGTGTGAAGAGTGGAACGTGAGCCACCATTTCGTGATAGACGAATTCGTCCTTATCCGTCGTCATGACCATTCCGTCAAGCAACAACATTGTTCCGAACTCGTCCGTTTCGACCATTTCTAGTCGTTGAAACTCCGTTTGTTCGCTCTCATAAACGTGGTTTACACGGAACGTGATTCCGTAATCTTCTGTTTGGTGCTCCGTAAACCATAATTTTAATTTTTGGTCCATCGATAGAACCCCTTTCTGTTCAAAAAGTTGTTCGTATGCGAGTGGCGTTTTGAGGCGCTTCTTATTCATACGATAGGAAGTATACAAAAACTGTACCCATTTTGCACGATTTTTTTATTTATTTACCTCGATGTGTGAGTTTTAGGTGAGTTTTGTCCGATAAACTGATTAGAGAGTATTTCGATTATTTGAAAGGAGGGATCCTATGTGGTCTCCTTGTACCGCCTGCTCCACGACCATCCCATTTTTTGAACGGGGCCTCGTCGTCGTCAATGACAAGCCCCACCCGTACGACTCGTTTGACGAATTGACGGAACACCTCGCCGCCGTCGAGGAAGACGTATACTGTGTCGACCCGGGCACAAAACGCCAGACTGCCGTCGTCTCGGCGAGCGACCTGCTCGAACAAATCGCCAACCGCGACACGATCGAATTGATTCAACACGGTGACTTCGAGAGCCACTTGCAACCGATCATCCATCTCGACACCGGAGAACGGTTCGGCTACGAGGCTCTTCTCAGAAGCCAGAACAACGTCTCACCGGGCGAACTGTTCCGGGCCGCGAACCGATTCGGGCTTCACTCGAAGCTAGATCAACGTGCTCGCGCCGAAGCGATCAAAGCGACGTATCACGCCGTCGAGCCGCACGAGAAGACGTTCATCAACTTCTTGCCCTCGACGATTTATAACCCAGACTATTGTCTCCAACACACGTTCGAGATTATCGACCGGTACGGACTCAGTCCCGATCGTTTCATCTTCGAGGTCGTTGAGACGGAGAAAGTCCAAGATGTCGCCCATTTGCAACATGTGTTCTCTACATATAAGAAGCGTGGTATGAAAGTCGCCCTCGATGATGTCGGCGCTGGCTTCTCGACGCTCGATATGTTGAAGCGACTTGAGCCCGACTATGTCAAAATCGACCGGTCGTACATCTCCTTCTGCGACCAAGACGCCGAGAAACGAGCGTTCTTGAAAAACGTACGTCAATTGACGCGCTCAATGGGCATCACCATCCTCGCCGAGGGCATCGAACGCCCCGAAGAAGTCGACGTCTGTCGCGAACTCGGGTTCGACCTCGCCCAAGGCTATTATTTCGGTAAACCGTCTCCTTATGCGCTTTGACGCAATGAAGGCCTAGAGCACCCGCTCTAGGCCGTTTTTTTAATCCTCGTCTTCCTCTTCGTCCATGTCTTCTTGCATCTCTGTATCTTCATTGTTCATCGGTTCTTCCTCTGCTCCCCCGCAAGCCCCGAGGATGATGCCCGTCGCCAACAGCGACGCGGCCAATGCACCTTTCTTTTTCATCATGAACACCCCTTTTTACGTTGTGTCGTACAGTACGGTTAATTCCCTCGCGCTTCATGCTGAAACGTTTTTTTAGGTTAAGAACGTGTAAACGGTGGAATGAATCTAGTGATGACAACTGAACAGAAAGAAGGTGTACTTGTTGAAACGACGCGTCTGGCAACTCCTCATCATGATTGTACTCGGCATCTTCCTTCTTGGTTTGCTTTACTCGATCGATGGGCTCATCCCGTTCCTAATTGGGGCCGCCATTCTCATTCCACTCATCGTCGGCTGGCATATCTTATTTGACCATGTCCAACCGCAGGCCAAGCTCGCCTGGCTGCTCGCCGTCTTGTTCATTCCGTTCCTCGGTGCCCTCGCCTGGGTACTGTTCGGCCGAACACCTCGACGACACCGACGCATCAAACGGACCTCGACCGAAATTCGGATGTTCCGGCAAGCAATCGAGGCCGAACGGATCGAGACGGCAAACGACGTGTCGGATTGCTTTCCTCTCACGCGCACACTCGAGAAGCTCGGCGCGACCGGTGCGGATGGTCACACGTCGACGAAACTGCTCGTCAACGGCGAGGAAAAATTCGATGCGGTGATTAAAGATATCGAGCAAGCGACCCATCATATCCACGTCCAGTATTATCTATTCCGGACCGATGAAATCTCGCTCAAGATTCGTGACGCTCTCATTAAACGATCCAACGAGAATGTCACCGTCCGCTTTTTGTATGACGGCCTCGGCAGTCAAGAGATTAGCGAAGCGTTTCTCGAACCGCTCCGCGAGTCCCGTGTCCACGTCGAAGCGTTCGACCCGGTCGTCCACCCGCTCCTCGTCTTTAACGCCAACTTCCGCAACCATCAAAAGTTGATTGTCATCGATGGGCGAATCGCTTACACCGGCGGACTGAACGTCGGGGATGAATATCTCGGGAAACATAAAAAACTTGGATTTTGGCGTGATACCCATCTGCGCCTCGAAGGACCGCTCGTCCGGGAACTCCAGCGTTTGTTCGTCGAGAATTGGCTGTATGCCGGTCATGAAGACGATACAGAACGCTGGGACTTGTTCGCCGACAGCAAACATTTGCCAGAATACTTCATCGACGACCCGCAACCGGACAACGGGGCGACACAGCTACTCGTCACGTCTCCTGGAAAAGACGTCACAATCCGAGACGGGCTCATTACGCTTTTGATGGAGGCGAAGGAGTCGATTTGGATCACGACACCATATTTGATTCCGCCTCCCGAATTGCTCGCGCTGTTAGAAGTCGCCGGCCGGCGTGGCATCGATGTGCGAATCGTCGTCCCCGGAAAAGGAGACGAATGGTTCAGCTTCCATGCGACCGAATATTATTTCGAACAACTGCTCAAACGGAACATTCGGATTTATAAATACAATCGCCATTTCATCCATGCAAAAACCGTCCTCATCGATGGCAAGATTGCACTCGTCGGGACGGCTAACTTTGATTTTAGGAGCATGTATTTGAACCATGAGATGACAATCGCCCAGTATGAGACGTCATCCATCCAACAGCTGCAAGAAGCGTTCTTGAAAGACTTTGATGAGTCGATTCTCATCGACTGGTCAATGCTTCGCAAGAAATCGAGCGGCAAACGTTTCATCGAAGCGTTCTGTCATATCTTCTCGCCACTCCTTTGAGACAAGCGCCAAACCGCATACAGGACGATGAGCAACGCGATGAGACCGAGTTGCCAACCCGCGGCCACGTGTAAGACCGCCGCGACCGCGAGCGCCTCGATCAACAATGCCGGCACTTTCCCAATCGTGCTCGCTACGGCGAACGACGGGAGCGACATTCGGCTGAACGCGGCCGACAGTGTGACGAGTCCGGACGGTACGAACGGCATCAGCCTCAGCCCGAGCACGAGAAACCATGCCTCAACGCCATCCGCTTCGCGGAGCCGTTTCAAACGCCCCCCATCCGGTGAGGTGAACCGGTGGAGCGCTTTGCGATAGAGAATAAAACTGAGCACAGCACCCACGGCCTCGCCGATGATGGAGACGGTGACGCCCGGTCCAAATCCTAGCAGTTGCACGTTCAACGCCGTCAAAAATGCGCTCGGTAATATACCGGCGACGGCGATGAGTGTATTCAACAAGATACTGATCACGACAAACAACGGGATCGGCAAAGCTGCCCATTCCATATAAAAACCTCACTTCATGTGAAAAGGCTGGCCCGTCAACGACGGGTCAGCCTTCTGTTTATTTTGCTTCGACTTCATCCCACGCGTCTTCGTCGACAGGTGGAAGGTGTTTCTCTTCAAGTTTCGAGACAACGACCGCGCATGTCGCGTCGCCGGTAATGTTGACCGACGTCCGGAGCATGTCGAGGATACGGTCGACACCGATGATCAGGGCGATCCCTTCGACCGGTAAGTTGACCGACTGCAAGACGAGCGCGAGCATGATGAGCCCGACACCAGGTACACCCGCCGTCCCGATCGAGGCGAGTACCGCTGTGATGACGACCGTCACGAGTTCGGTCATCGTCAAATCAGCCGCGAATACTTGGGCGATGAAAATCGTCGCGACCCCTTGCATGATCGCCGTCCCGTCCATGTTCACCGTCGCGCCGAGCGGCTGAACGAATGAGGAGATGGAACGCGGCACGCCGAGCTTCGTCTGGGCGAGTTCCATCGATACAGGGAGCGTCGCGTTCGAAGACGACGTCGAAAACGCGAGCGTGATCGCTTCGTAGAAGTTTTTAAAGAAGAAAACCGGACTCATCTTCCCGAGCAGGACGAGCGCCCCGCCGTAGACGAGTACCGAGTGTAAAAATAGCGTCAAGACGACCGCGAACATATACCACGCCATCGCTTTGACAGCATCGAAACCGATACCTCCGATGGCCGAGGCGATCAAAGCGAACGCGCCGTATGGGGCGAGCTTCATGACCAAGTGAATCAAGTGCATCATGATGCGGTCGCCTTGTTTGACGAAACGGCGCCACGTTTTGGCCCGTTCGCCGAGAGCGATCATCGCAAATCCGATGAGAGCCGCAAACACGATGATTTGAAGCATGTTGCCTTCAGCGAGCGCTTGAATCGGGTTCGTCGGAATCATGTTGACGAATGTCTGCACGATGTTTGACGACTCTTCAGCCGCACCCGATTCGAATTCAAGGTTTGCTGTTTGGAAATCGCCACGCTCTCCTGGTTTGATGACCGAAGCGACACCCATCGCCAAGATGATGGCGAGCGCTGTCGTCGTCAAGAAGAAGAGAAGTGCCTTCGATCCGACCCGACCGAGCTCTTTCGGGTCCCCGAGACCCATGACGCCGAGAATGATCGAGAAGAAGACGATCGGAACGACTAGCATTTTAATCAAGTTCAAAAATACGGTACCGACTGGGGAAAGGATATACGTATTGACGATGTCATATACGTTACCGGACAGACCGGCGAGCCCTAGCCCGACAAGGACCCCTAAGGCGAGGCCAATTAAAATTTTCTTCGTTTCACTCATCGTGTCACCCTTTCTTTTTTGCACAGTGCGTTTAGTATAGCATAATGCTGAATATTCATACAATTACGGTAAAATCACAACATCATAACAAGTTCATGTTCCCATCTTCACTTGAACGAAAACAAAAAAGATTGGAGACCAAAACGGTCCAATCTTTTCACTCGGCATCGAGACGCGCAAGTTCGGTTTGAAGTTCGGTCGATTGCTCCCAAATCTCAGGACGATGTTCTTTCAAAAACGCGGCTAGCACGCTGCGTGACGGTGCGTCCATCATATCGATGAGAATACGGCCTTTGAGCGATTTGTCCATCTGGTTGACGTGGTACGGCAACAGCTTGTATCCGCGCCGTGCCTCAAGGTCGACCGACATGTCACAGGCCGCGACACCGCCATAATAGAACCCTTCCGGCTTTCGACCGACCGTGACCCAGACGATCCAGTACGGTTTGCCGTTCGGCACCGCTTCCGGATCCGTCAAAAACTTGATGCGTTTCTCGATCGCCGATTTAGCATGCATGGCCCCCATATCGATGACCGCGGTCCCCGCCTCGACATCGATGATGACGGGAGACATATTGTTCAAACTGAGCGAACCGACCCCAAAACCGCCGTGGCCATCGGTCGAATCGTCAGCGACGATGTTAAAATTAATCTCTTTCATAGACTTCCCTCCCTCTCTACTGTACACAAAGACGAGGGAATGTGGCAATCCGGAACGTCAGCACCATTCAATCCGAAACGTCGTACCCGGTCCGATGGCACGGATGAGCGGCCGGTCTGCCTCGATGACCCGGCCGAGAACGTTGACTCGTGCATCAGGCGGAAGATCCCGTTTCGTCACTTGCATCTCGCCGGCATAGCGCCCGTGATCCGCATTATCGACCGTGATCGTCCCAAGCGGACGCGGTCTCGCATCCATCGGTTCAAGCAAGCGGTCCCCAGGTCGGCCGTAAGCCCGAGACTCGACCGAACGGACGACGTCACGCGCCGGGTCCATCCGGTTCGTCTGGACGCGATAGAAAGCAGCCTCAATCGTCGTCTCTGCTTCGGCCCGGAGGACGAGCATCCCGTCGGCGTTTGAAGCGAACTGTTCAATCGTCTCGTCAGCAAGTCCCGGATCACCGATTAAAATGCGATCGACCGAATCGGCGAGGTCCAAGTAACAAGCAAACGTCGATAACGTTCGATGGTCTTCGAGCGTCGGCAACCGTTCAAACAGCGGTCCGCGGAGTGACCCATCTCCCGGGATGAACGCTTGAACGCTCAATCCTTGGCGTTTCAACCATTCGTTCTTGGCATCGAACCAGTTTCGATCAAGCCCCGTCTCTGGGCGCGGATAGAAGTTGTGCCATGCCTCGACGTTGTCCGTCACGAGACCGTGCCGCCTCATCTCCGCGAGCTCACTTTCTGTGAGCGTGCTCGCGTTCAAGGCGACCGTCATCCGCGTCGACAAGTCGGCGACTTGTTTCGGGGTCACGCCGTAATCGACGCGCAGTCCGGTCACACCCCACTCGACGAGCGTGTGGGCATCATCCCACGTTTTGCCGAGCGCGGCAAGCGACGTTGGCGCGATATCGGCGAACAGCTCCATGTCGAGTTCACTTGCGAGCATGCCAAGCTGTCGCAATCGTTCCGTATAAACGGATGGGTCGTCCTCTGGAATATGTAGGGATGTGAACATCGACGTAAAGCCAATCTCACGCATGCGTCCGACCCATGCCTTGAAGTTTGACGTGAGCGGTTCGCTCAAATATACCGATAATCCTTTCATCAGAAAACCTCCTCTTAAATGAAAAGGCGACTCCAAAGAGCCGCCTCGGTTGTTAAATTCCGTCCGCCATCTCTTCTTTGAATCCGAAGAAATATGTGAAGACGAAGCCTGCCGTGTACGAAATGACAAGACCTGCGATGTACGTCAAGTACATGCCGTTGTCGATGAGCGGTGTGAGCGAGAGACCCGAGACCCCAATCCCGAGTGCTGCCGTCTTCATCGTCGCTTGGAATGCGCCGCCGACCGCTGCGCCCATACAAGCCGTCAAGAACGGACGACCGAGCGGAAGCGTGACCCCGTAGAGGAGCGGCTCACCGATGCCAAGGAATCCGACCGGGATCGCCCCTTTGATGATGTTACGGAGGCGTTGGTTGCGCGTCTTCACAAAGATGGCAAGTGCTGCCCCGACTTGTCCGGCCCCGGCCATCGCCAAGATCGGCAAGAGTGCCGTGTTACCGACCGTGTTGAGCAACTCCAAGTGAATCGGTGTGAGTCCGTGGTGCAATCCGACCATGACGAGCGGCAAGAAGAATCCAGCAAGAACAGCCCCTGCGACCGGTCCACCGACTTCGAGCACAGCGTTAAGACCTTGCATGATACCGTCCGACAACACGCCTGCGACCGGCATGATCGCATAGAGCGCCGTGAAACCGACGACAAGTACCGTGAGAAGCGGTGTGAAAATGATATCAACCGCTGTCGGCATGAAGCGACGGACATGTTTCTCGATGTACGTCATGAGCCAAGCGGCAAAGATGACCCCGAACAGTCCACCCCGCCCGACGACGAGCGGTTCCCCATAAATGGTGATGTCCGCGAGCACCGGGTTGAAGAGGATCCCCCCGGCGATGGCACCGAGTACCGGCGTCCCGCCGAACTCTTTTGCCGTATTCCAACCGACGAGAATGGCGAGGTAGGCGAATACCGTGCTACCGAGCAACAAGAGGATTTGCATCCACGTTTCCGTCGGGTCGACCCCGGCGTTCTTCGCGAAGTTGGCTCCTCCGTTAATGATACCTGAAGCGACAAGTCCTGGAATGAGTGGAATGAAAATATTCCCTAAGCGACGCAAGAAGCGCTTGAACGGCGACTTCTGTTTGTCTTTCACTTTTTGACGTTCGATGGCGGCCCGTTCGTCCGGAGTCAAGTTCGCGTCGACCGATTCTTCTCCGATGGCGAGTCCCGTCTCACGGCTGAGGTGATCCGCCACGCGGTTGACCGTCCCCGGGCCAACGACGATTTGCAACGTCTCATCATCGATGACACCCATGACACCATCGATTTGTTTCAAGGCGGCAAGATCCGCTTTCGTCGGATCTTTGAGCGCTAAACGCACACGTGTCATACAGTGCGCGAGTTGACGAATGTTGTCTTTCCCCCCGACATGCTCGAGTATCGCATGCGCAAGAACCTCTTCTTTCTTCATCTCGAATCCCCCTTATAATGCGTCACGGACGAATCCGTTCGCACGCTCTAATCGCTCGACTGCCTCCGCATGCGGGACATCGGCTAAAATCATGACGATCGCCGTCTTGACGTGCCCACCGGATGAATCAAAATAACGCGCGGCCGTCTGTTCGTCGACCCCTGTCGCTTCCGCAATCATCCGTTTGGCTCGCACTTCCAACTTCTCGTTCGTCGGCTGCACGTCGACCATCAGGTTTTGATACACTTTCCCTACCCCAATCATCGACGCCGTCGAAATCATATTGAGGACGAGTTTTTGCGCCGTCCCTGCTTTCAATCGGGTCGATCCGGTCAACACTTCCGGTCCCGTCTCGACCTCGATTTTATACTCGGCGTGGTCGCTGATTTTTGATCCTTTGTTACATGATAACGCAGCCGTCGTCGCCCCGACTTCGCGGGCGTAATCGAGCCCACCGATGACGTACGGTGTCCGGCCGCTCGCGGCGATTCCGACGACCGTGTCGTTCCCGTTCAAGTGAAGCGCTTTCAAATCACTGACTGCCAAATCCTTGCTGTCTTCTGCTCCCTCGACGGCTTTGATGAGCGCGCGCTCGCCTCCGGCGATGAGTCCGACGACCATGTCCGGTGATACGCCGAACGTCGGCACACATTCTGCCGCATCCAAGATACCGAGCCGTCCGCTCGTCCCTGCGCCGATATAAATCAAACGCCCGCCTTGTTTGAAGGATGCGATGGCACGCTTCGTCACTTCGGCAATGACCGATAGCTCTTCTTTAATGACGTGGGGGACCGATTGATCTTCCTCGTTCATCACCGCGAGGAACTCCTCGACCGCCATCTCGTCCAAGTGCATCGTTCGTTCATTCCGTCTTTCAGTAGCCAGTTTGTCTAACATCGCCACCATCCTTTCTTCTCTCTGATTTCATTGTACTAACTTGAAATTAAAAGTCAAATTTATTTAAAAAAATAAGGAAGTAAAATTTCATAAAAGAAATGAGGATGTTACCCATTCCATAGAAAAAGCCCAGCCCATATCGGACCGAGCCCATCATTCGACCAGTTTCTTCATCACGTGGACGTGGTCGCCCCGTGCCGTGACGGAATCTTTTTCGTACACATAACCTTGTCGTTCCCAAAAGTGATGTGCCCGTTCATTGTGCGGCAAGACTCCGAGCCGAAACACCGTCTGGAAAGGGCGCATATATTCCTGTTCAAGTTGCTCATACAGCCGTTGCGCGACACCGGTACCATGAAATCGCTCGTCGACGACGAACAGGCCGAGCCAGAGCGATCCGTCGACTGGATGTTCTTTCAACAAATCAGCGACCGCGATGACGCCCCCTTCTTCAAACACGAGGCTGACGGTCCCTTCGGCTTCAAAGTCGGTCAAATTCTCGTCTCGAAACGCTTCAGGCGTCTGTCCGTTCAAGCTTGCGAACGCCGACTGCCGCAACAAGAACGCCGCGACCTTGTCGCGCCACGTCGCATCATAAACGTGAATCATCGGCGCAACTTCACCATCTCGTCACGCGCCTCGGCGTAACGGTCAATCAAACTTTCGCCTTTTCGGTGCAACAGACCCATATAGAGCGTATCGATGATCGTCAACTGGGTCATCCGTGACGCGATGCTCGCGATCCGGAAGTCACGTTCGACGCTCGGCGTGCAAAGACGGACGTCCGCCTCCCGATAGAGCGGAGATTTATCGAGGTCCGTGATGGCGACGACCGGCACCCCTTTCTTCTTGGCAAAGCGGACGAGTTCGAGCACGTCTTTCGTCCGACCCGACGTGCTGATGGCGACGAAGACGTCGTTCGGTCCGAGATGCGGGATGAGTGACAACATGTAATGGAAGTCTTGCGACGTCTGGGCCGCATAGCCAAGTTTCGTGAATTTGTACTGGGCGTCGTACGCCGCCGTCGACGAGCCGCCGACCCCATAAAACACGACCCGATTCGCTCGGGCGAACGTATCGATCGCATGCTCGAGCTCGCGTTTGTCCATCGCCTCGGCGCACGCCTCGATCGCCATCTTGTTCACATGAATGACTTTTTGAAACGAATCGTACGGTGTGTCTTTCTGCTGTAACACGTTGAAGTCGGTGAGTGTCGTCTCGGTGATGGCCAAGTCTTTGACGAGGGCGAGCTTGAACGCCTTGAAGCTGTCGATGCCGACGACGCGGGCGAACCGGACGATACTCGCCTCTGACACATCCGTCTTTTGAGCAAGTTCTTTCGTCGTCATGTTCGGAACGAGCGTCGAGTGGGTCAAAATATAGTCTGCGATTTTCTTCTCGACAGACGTCATCTCACTTTTAGCGAGTTCGATTTTTTTGAGTAAGGATTCCATCGGGTCATCCCCTTCCTACTTCTAGTTTCTGTTTCCATGATAGCGGATTCTTTCTGCACAAGCCAACTTGGATATGAAAAAGGCCAAGCCGAAGCTTGACCTGATCGTTATAAGTTTTTGGCATTAAACGTATCGCCGCCTTGAATCGTCCCGTTTTGGAACCCTTTGTCGAACCAGCGTTTCCGCTGTTCGGACGTCCCATGGGTGAACGAGTCTGGCGTCACATAGCCGCGTGCCTGTTTTTGAAGCGTGTCATCCCCGATTTGGTGCGCCGCGTTCATCGCCTCTTCGACATCCCCGGCCTCGAGGTAGCCCATGCCTTGGGCGTGGTGGGCCCAGACGCCCGCATAATAATCGGCCTGAAGCTCGAAGCGGACCAAATATTTATTGAACTGCGTCTCACTCATCTCGTTACGGAGCGGCATGATCTCATCGGTCGTGCCGAGCAACGTCTGGACGTGGTGGCCGACTTCGTGGGCGACGACATACGCCATCGCGAAGTCACCCGGTGCGTTAAAACGTTGACTGAGTTCATCATAGAAACTTAAATCAATGTATAGCTTTTGGTCACCGGGACAGTAGAACGGTCCGACAGCCGATCCCGCGATACCGCAGGCAGATTCAACCTGGTCTTTATACAAGACGAGCGTCGGTTCCCGATACGTCAATCCGTTCTCCGCGAATATATCGGTCCATACTTCCTCGGTATCCCTTAGCACGACCGACACGAAGTCTGCCATCTCTTCTTCTCGTGCCGAACCTTGATACGTCTCGGACGACTGTGGTTCGCCGATTCCGATGTTGTTGACAATGTCTGCCGGATTGCCCCCGTTCAGCAACGTGAAGACGATGACCAAGATGAGACCGAAGCCTCCGCCAATCCCGGCAATCCCTTTCCCTCCGACACGTTGTCCCCGTCGATCTTCAACGTTACGACTTGCTTGTCTACCCTTCCATTTCATCCGCCTGTTCCTCCTACGTCTAGTCTGTCTTGTTCCTTACCCCGTTTTCACATATTTCGCACCTGCATTTTTTCTTTGTACCGTCCGTTCAATCGATTTTCTGCTTTCCACCCGCCCCACCTTTCACTAGAATGAAAGGGAACGAACTAAAAGGAGGAAATGTTATGCCATACGTAACTGTCAAAATGCTCCCAGGCCGCACGGTCGAACAAAAACGTGCCTTGATTGAAAAAGTGACGGACGCCGTCTCGGAGACGACGAACGCCCCGAAAGAAAACATCACCGTCTTCATCGAAGAGATGGACGCGACGCACTACGGTCAAGCCGGCGTTATGCACGCGGACAAGAAGTAATGAGGTAAAAAGAATGCCATGTCCCTGTTGTGGACATGGCATTCTTTTTACCTCAAAACGGCATTTTATTAGAAATAGTTTTCATAATCAAATCTTCTACGATTGTTTCGACTTTAGTGATTTCTAAAAAGCCGCTCTCATCAATCCGTGGAACCGCATTAGTCTCAAGGAATCTCCAATCATATTGAATCGTTTCTAAATCATTCGCATTGGCAATTTCTTTAGACGTTGCTCTCATTAAAATACGGAATTTATATGGCCAGAGCCCAGTTTTGTGTTTTTGCATCACAAAGTGCTCATTTTGTTGAACATTACTCCAAAAATTCAATCCGCCCATTGTTGAAACAGGTTTTCTAAATGGCATAAAAAATCCTCCCATAATGTCTAATGTACAATCATTATACAAATATAGATGTTAACGATGTTTGGATTTTTATTTTTTTGGTATATATTTTCAATTACATAATAAATGTTGGATGTAATTTTACAAATGTGGTCAGTCTTCCAAATTCACTTCAAACCGCTCGCTCGGGACGGTCGGTTTAATGAGATGACGCGTCGCACGCCAAATGTGATAGCCGATTCGGTCGAGCCAGAGGAGAGCTTGCACCTTTTGAATCGTTTGGTCCATCTCGAGTTGATTGGCCGCCGTCTCCTCGAGCAGTTCGGCCCGGTGCGCTTTTCGATATTCGGCGAGCTGTTTCGAGGCCGTCTTCCACTGCCGAGACTCTTCCGGGGGCGTGTGATGGTTGAGCGTCTCCAACATGTCGAGTTCATGCAAGACGAGCTGGCGCGCGACTAGGAAGTCTGTATCCCGAAGGGCGTCGACCGGGTCGACTTCACGCATGACGAACAGCCACCGCTCCAAGTGATCAATCGTATGAAGCAGCGACAAGTGTTGCCCATAGTCATTGCGGCCCCGCCCTTCCTCCAATTGAATCGTGCTCAAAAAGACACGCACGTCCCCGAGCGTCTTCTCCACGAGTTGGAGCTCGTCGTCGCGCTTTCGTCCTTCCGCTAGTAACAGTTTCGTCTCTTTGGCGAGATAGCGCTCGATTTCAATCAACGAGCGTCGGGCCGCTTCGAGCGCGACCGTCGGGATGCGGGCCATGTTCGGGTTCAAGAACCGGGTCAGCTTCTCCGCCCGGCTCGGGACCCACTTCAGCAACCGACGGCTGAACGCCTCGTGGAACGGCAAAAACGTGAACACACCAAGCAGATGGAACGACGTGTGGAACAAGGCGAGCCGCAACAGTTCGTTCCAATTGAGACGGTCGGCCACACCGTTGACGACGCCGAACAAGAGCGGGAAGGTTAGCCAGCCGATAAGTAAAATCGAGCCGTGGACGAGCACGTGCGCCAAGACGATGCGGCGGGCCGACTTCCAGCCTCCGATCGACCCGATGGCGACGACGAGACTCGTCCCGGCGCTTTGTCCAAGCACGAGCAGACAGGATTGGGCGAGCGTCACCGTATCGGTCGCGAGCGCCGTCATCGTCAAGACGAGACCAATGCTCGAGGACTGTAATAGGACGGTCATCAGTAATCCTGTCCCAAGCAGTGCGAGTTGATGCAACGGTGTGTCCGCTTCCCAACCGGCGAATGAGAACGTGACGACGTCGCGCATCGCCTCTTGAAGTGTCCCGATGCCAACGAAAATCAGACCGAGCCCGACCATGAGCATGCCGATGCGTTTGACACGCCGCCCGATCAAGCGCAGCGCCATGCCGACCCCGATGAGCGGGAGCAACAGCTCGCGGATATCGACGTTATAACCTAAGAGCGCCACGATCCATCCGGTCGTCGCGCTGCCCGCGTTCGCTCCGATGACGAGTGTGAGCGCTTGGGTGAACGTCAGCAGGCCGGCACTGACAAAACTGATTGTCATGAGCGTCGTCACGGTCGAGGACTGAAACAACGTCGTCATCGTCGCCCCGAGAAAGGCACCCGAAACCGGTCCTTCAGCCAAGCGATTCAATCGTTGCCGGAGCCGTTCCCCGGCCATGCTTTTCAACGTATCCGTCAACAGCATCATCCCGAGTAGGAAGATGCCGACTCCCCCGACCAATGTGCCGATTCCCATGGTGTCACTTCCTTTTCAACGATTCAATCGCCTCGTAACGTTGACAACATCCATGTTTTTTCTGATGCGTGATCTTTCAAGTTGAGCAGTACGTCCTCCGGATAATAGATTTTCTCGTCGGACTGTCGTGAGTTTAAAATCGATTGGACGAGCATCGACACTTCCGAAATTTCCCGGCGGTCGCCGTCATTCATTTTGAGATAGATGCCTTCGTATGTCCCGTGCCCTTTATACAAATCGTATGGCAATTGGCTGAGCTGATCCTCGAGCAAGTAGTAGCGGGTCGGTAAACCGATTGCCTCCATCGTTGAACGCAAGCGGTCCATATAGCGGACGCGGTTCGCTTCCGGGAAGTTCTTATATTTCAACAAACGACGGTTGACGAAGCGACTCGCAAGGTCGGCCAAAATCGGGTCCGCCTCATCCATCCATTCCTGGAAATAGAAATAGACGATCGTCTCATCGAGCTTCAAATAATGCTCGAGCGTCATGTCTTCATGGTTAAAAATCGGCAAGAAATGCTTTGGAGTCATCTCGAAAGAATAACCCGATTCGTATAGTTCTTGCGCCCGTTCGAGCACGGCTTTGAGCAATAAATCGCTCGATCGCGTCGCCGGATGCAAGTAGACTTGCCAATACATTTGATAGCGGCGCATGATATAGTCCTCAATCGTATGCATCCCCGACTGTTTGACGACGACTTGGTCCTCGTCAGGACGCAACACCCGAAGCATTCGCTCAAGGTCGAACTTCCCATAACTGACCCCAGCGAAATGGGCGTCGCGAAGCAGATAGTCCATCCGGTCGACATCGAGCTGCGAGCTCAGTATATTGACGAGCAAGCGGTTCGGGTGCGTCTTATTGATGATGGCCGCCACTTCTTCCGGGAAACCAACGCCCATCTCCGACAGCACTTTGTTCACTTCCGTGTCGCCGAGGATGATTCGTTCGGTCCATACCTCGTGGCGAACGGCGAAGACGTGCTCGAACGCGTGTGAAAACGGACCGTGACCGACATCGTGCAGGAGCGCCGCTGCGAGCAACAGCTCCCGGTTGCGGTCGTCCCACTCTGGATACTCGTGGAATTGGTCGATCAGCTGCCGAGCGATCTCATAGACGCCGAGCGAATGATGGAACCGGGTATGTTCGGCGCCATGGAACGTCAAAAACGACGTCCCGAGCTGTTTGATGCGCCGCAAGCGCTGAAACTCTTTCGTGTTGATCAATTCCCAGACGAGATGATCATAGACATATATATAGCGGTGAACCGGATCTTTGAACACTTTCGACCCCGATAATTGACCTCGTGACGTGTACATGACGTTGCCCCCTACGTTTCATTAATGATTGGATTCGACTTCTAGCGCGTGGTTCCTCCCATGCTATAATGGGAAGGAAATTATTTATTGAAAAGGAATTATGTATATGACCCATCCATTATTACAACAACCGACCTACCGTGTCATCGATCAGTCCTCGCTCGGTCCTGCGTTTCAAGCCGAGCAATCGTTCGCGACGGACGACACGCTCTGTGCCTCGACCGCAACGTCTGGTGCCGTCCTCAGGGCCTGGGTTCATCTAAACACGGTCGTGCTCGGCATTCAAGACGCCCGCCTGCCTCACTTGTCAGACGGCATCCGTTTTCTACATGAACATGGATTCCGTCCCGTCGTGCGAAATTCAGGAGGGCTTGCCGTCGTCTTGGATGAAGACGTATTGAACTTATCCCTGATTCTACCTGAGAAAGACGGAATTCAAATCGATAGTGGCTACGAGGCGATGACGTCGCTCATCCAACTCATGTTTCAAGACGTGACGACAGACATTGTCGCTGGCGAAATCGTTGGATCTTACTGTCCCGGCAGTTTCGACTTATCCATCGGCGGCAAGAAGTTCGCCGGCATCTCACAGCGCCGTGTCCGTGGCGGTGTCGCTGTCCAAATTTATTTGAGCGTCCGCAAGAGCGGGAGCGAACGCGCCGCCCTCATCCGTGATTTTTATGAGCGCGCCATCCAAGGCGAAGCGACAAAGTTCACCTACCCGGCCATCGTCCCTGAGACGATGGCGTCACTCGAGGACTTGCTCGGTATCCCGCTCACTGTCGATGACGTGTTGCGTCGCGCCTACACCGTCCTCAGTGACGTGAGCCGGCTCATACCTGGCACTCTCGACGCAGACGAGCAGGCGATGCTCGTGACCCAGCTCGACCGGATGTGGAAGCGCAATGAACCGATCCGTGAGATTGAACAACAATTAATAGAGGAGTGACCGCATGTTTAAAATCATAACCGATACCGGCGCCGATTTGACCCAAGACCAGATCGTCGAGTACGGTCTCGAAATGCTACCGCTCGGTGTCGTCATCGACAACGACGAATTTTTAGACGGTGAAACGATTCAACCGAAAGACGTGTACGACGCGATGCGTGCCGGGAAGACGCCGAAGACGTTCCAAATCGAGGCGGCCCGCCTCGAACAATGTTTCCGTCAACATCTCGAATCGGAAATCCCGTTCCTGTATCTCGCTTTCTCCGGTGAGCTCTCAGGCACCTATCAGACGGCCGTCATGGTCGGAAACCTACTTAAAGAAGAATACCCGAACAGTACGTTCCATATTCTTGATACGCGCGCCGCCTCGGTCGGCCAAGGATTGTTCGTCAAAACGGTCGCTGAATATGGCCAGGACCACTCGTATGAAGAGACGGTCGCCTACGCGACGTCGCTCGTCGGCAAAATCCGTCATTTGTTCACGGTCGAATCGCTCGAGTATTTGATGCGCGGCGGTCGTGTCTCAAAAACGAGCGCATTCATCGGTGACTTGTTGACGATTTTACCGCTCCTCACGGTCGAAGACGGCAAGCTCGTCCCGATCGAGAAGATTCGCGGTCACAAGAAGGTGATGCGGCGCATCGCTGAGTGGATGACCGAGTCGAAACCGCTCGTCGAGGGTGGGCATGTCTTCATCGGTCACGGGGACGACCCGGTCAAAGCCGATCAGTTCGAGGCGTTGCTTCGGCAGCATATGAACCCGGCGAGCGTCACGAAGACGATCGTCGGTTCGGCCATCGGGGCACATACAGGCCCAGGCCTGCTCGTCGTCGGCTATTTTGAAGCATGACGAGCAAACGAAAAACCGCGAGCACCCTCCTGGGGCGCCCGCGGTTTTTGTTTACTTGTTCCAGTTGCGGAATCCGTCACCAAACTCGAGGTGCAAGTCGTCACCGAACGCGCCGTTCTCGAACGTCGGTACGTCGACTGGGAGTTTGCCCGTCGGTTTCACTTCACCGAAGATGGCGCGAATGCCGGCCGGGAGGTTCGGTCCTGCCGATTTGGCATTGCCTGCCTCTGAATCCGGTCCGTTCGGGTCACCTTTGAAGCCGTAGATGATGAGCTGGGCCGGTGCATCCGGTTGAACCGCCACATCGTACGGGTTACGCAGGCTGAGCAAGACTGACTTCTTGCCCGTCTCGTTCGCATAACGGAACACTTCGGCCGGCACGTAGTTGTCCGCCGACGTCGATTTCAGCTTGGCGCTGTTGTTCACGTTCGAGCCGACGATGATATAGTCGGCCGCGTCGAGTTTTTCTTTCAATACCGGGTTTTGATCCAAGTGCTTCGTCGATGCCGTATAGTTCGCTGCGATGACGTTCACGTCTTTCATGTTGCCGGCATTTTTCTCGAGTGACTTGATCGTTTTGATCATGCTGTCCGTCTGGTCTTTCGCCGGCGACAAGACGAGGACCGTCTCACCTTTTTTCGGTTTGAACGGAAGCGTCTTGTCGTCGTTTTTCACGAGCGTGACGGCCGCTTCGGCGATCTCACGTTCTTTCGCTTTATGCTCGGCACTGCCGACGACCGCTTTCGCCTCGGCGAGTTTCGCCTCGAGCGTCGTCGTGTCGACCGACTCTTGCCAAATGCCGCGTTCCGCTTTGAGCGTCAAAATCCGCTCGACCGCTGCATCAATCTTCTCTTCTGACAGGCGTCCGTCTTCGACGGCCGCGATGACGTCGTCAAAGATCGTCTCGAGCTTCACGACGTCCGCGTTCGACCGCAAGATCGTCGGCATGAGGGCGATATCCACGCCCGCCTCGAACGTCTTGATGACCGCTTCGGCTTCCGTGAAGTTATCGGCGATCGCCTGCATGTTCAAGGCGTCCGTGACGACGATGCCTTCATAGCCCATCTCTTCACGCAAGACGCCGGTGATGACATCGTCCGACAACGTCGCTGGGAGCGGGAACGTTCCGCGCGGTGAGTTGACGACCTCATCCTCGATTTGCGGCATGCCGATGTGTGCCGTCATGATCATGTCGATGCCTTCAGTGATGGCCCGTTTGAACGGTAACAGTTCGAGCCCACGCAAGTCTTCGAGCGACTTGTCAACAATCGGAAGTCCGTAATGCGAGTCGACCGCCGTGTCACCATGACCCGGGAAATGCTTCGCCGTCGCGGCGACACCTTGGTCTTGAATCCCTTGCGTCATCGCCGAGCCGAGCTCGCCGACGAGTTCTGGGTCACTCGAGAACGAGCGGACGCCGATGACCGGGTTGGCCGGGTTGTTGTTGACGTCTAGTACCGGACCGAAGTTGACGTTCACCCCGAGCGCGTTCAACTCCGAACCGATAATATTCCCCGCGTCGTATGCGTACTGGCTGCTCCGTGTCGCCCCGAGCGCCATGTTACCCGGCAAGTTCGTGCCCGTGCCAAGCCGTGTCACGATCCCACCCTCTTGGTCGATTGTGATGAAGAGCGGTATGTCGTTGCTTTCGTCTTGTTTGACGACTTCTTGGAGGTCGTGGACGAGTTTCGTCGTCTGTTCGGTCTCGGTCACGTTTTCCGCGAACAAGATGACACCTCCGAGGTCAAACCGATCGACGACCCGTGCTACGTCTGTCGCGAGTGCCGTATGGTTCGCCCCGTTCCATAATCGGAAGTCTGGCATGATCATTTGGCCGAGCTTTTGTTCAAGCGTCATCGAATCGAGCTTGGCGTCGACACGCTGCTCAATCGACGGGGCCGGCGTCTCCTCTGCCACGACCGCGTTCGCCATCGGGACCGATGAGACGAGTAGTGCTGTCGTTAGCCCCAGTGTCGCCGTCCAGTTCAGTGCTTTGTTCATGTTTTCCCCACTCCTTTTTGAAAGTTTCCCCGACCCCCAAACAAAAAGGCATGGAGGAAGAAGCGTTGCCTCACCAACGCTCGTTCACCCCATGCCTGATCGTATCAGTTACATATGGTCCTTATTCAGGTGGTCAACGTCAGTATAGCAATTCAAAAAATGGGAAACAACACTTCACATGAAAGCGTAACCATTTTGAAATATATGTTCTGTTTTGACACACATCCAAGCTGTATTGGCAAAGCCAATAATTTCGCTGGTTCGAATTCGTCCTCATCTTTGGTAAACTCTTTTTGTTAGGGGTTAACTTTCAAAAAGGGGGAAATCATCTTGGCACGAGGGGAACTGAAACGAAAGCCGGAATGGTTAAAGATTAAACTGAACACGAACGAGACATACACCGGTCTCAAAAAGATGATGCGCGAGAAAAATCTACATACCGTCTGTGAAGAGGCGAAATGTCCGAACATCCACGAATGTTGGGCCGTCCGCCGCACCGCGACGTTCATGATTCTCGGAAGTATCTGTACGCGGGCTTGCCGCTTCTGCGCCGTCACGACAGGCAAACCGAACGAGCTCGACTGGGAAGAACCGAAACGCGTCGCCGAATCGGTCCGTCTCATGAATTTGAAGCACGTCGTCATCACGGCCGTCGCCCGCGACGACTTAAACGATTACGGGGCGACCGTCTTCGCCGAGACAGTCCGCGCTGTCCGTAGCATGAATCCGGAGACGTCAATCGAAGTGCTCCCGTCCGATATGATGGGTGACTTCTCGGCGCTCCAGACGCTCATCGATGCCGGACCGGACATCATGAACCATAACTTGGAGACGGTCCGCCGTTTGACGCCGAGAGTCCGCGCCAAAGCGACGTACGACCGGACGCTCGAATTTTTGAAACGGTCGAAAGAGCTGAACCCGGACATCCCGACGAAGTCGTCGATCATGGTCGGACTCGGCGAGACACGCGAAGAGTTGATTGAGGCGATGGATGACCTGCGGGCCCACCACGTCGATATCCTCACGCTTGGCCAATACTTACAGCCGACGAAGAAGCACCTCGACGTCGAGCGCTATTACCATCCAGATGAGTTCGCCGAGTTGAAAGAGATCGCGTTGGCGAAAGGCTTCTCCCACTGTGAAGCCGGACCGCTCGTCCGTTCTTCATATCATGCGGACGAACAAGTCCACAAGGCGCGTCGTCATACGATGTTGCCAATCGACTAAGAGAAAGAAGAGACACATATGACTGGAACGACATGGCATTTGCTTCACACCGCCCCGCTGTCCCCGGCCGAGAATATGGCCATCGACGAGGCCATCGCCGGCTGGGTCGCACGCGGCGACATGAAACCGACACTCCGTTTTTACGCCTGGGCCCCGCACGCCATCAGCGTCGGGCGCTTCCAACGAGCGACGCGCGACCTCGACCGCGAGGCGCTCACCTCGAATGGCATCCCGGTCGTCCGTCGTTTGACCGGTGGGCGGGCCGTCTTGCACGCGGATGAGCTGACGTATAGCGTCATTCTCCCTGAGACGATGCCGTCTTTGCCGACGAACGTCATCGAGAGCTATCGTCTCTTGACCGAAGGGGTGCGCCGCGGCTACCACGCGCTCGGCGTCCCGGCCGAATTCTCGGTACCATTGACCGAGGCAGACCGCGAGGCACTCCGAAAACCAAAGTCGGCCGTCTGTTTCGACGCCGCTTCGTACTACGAGCTCGCCGTCGGCGGGAAAAAGATTGCCGGGAGCGCCCAAGTGCGCCACCAAGGCGCCGTCTTGCAACACGGGTCAATCCCATTGTCGATTGACGATGACGTCCTGTTCGACTGCTTCAATCTCGAGGCCGATGCGAAGGCGGAGGCGAAAGCCCGATTTGGTGACAAGGCCGTCTCCTTGAACGAGACACTCGGCCGACCGGTCGCCTTCGACGAGGTCGCGGCGGCGTTCACGGACGGATTTCGCGACGCGTTCGATTTGACGTTCGAGCCGCTGACGTTCAACGAAGCGCAACAACAAGAGATTCAGGAGCTCGTCACTAAGTACGAGAGTGACGAATGGGTCTGGAAACGTTAAAAAACGAGTCTCGCGACTCGTTTTTTCTTATTGTTGCGTATAGATGGAGACCGAACCTCCGTTGACGAAGAACTGGCCCCAGCCGTCAGCATTGATTGTGACGAGACGGGCGTTGTTGTTCGTCATGTCTTTCCATACCTCGCCGGCGTTCTGTTTGCCGACGTACATCCACTTCGAGCCGCCCGGACCGTCCGATAGGATTGTCGCGAGACCCGATTTGGCGCGGTCGGTCACCCCTTCACGTGTCCAGCCGATGACGTCCTGATGATCGAGATAGTCATGTTGCGTCCCGTAGGCGAAGTCTTTCCGTGCCTTCAGAATCGGTTGGAGCGTGCCCGACATGTTCGGGATCTCACGGTTCGTCGTCCCTTTCGTGCCATAATAGTCCCCGTAGAAGAGGGCCGGATAACCTTGAGCGCGCGTCATGATCGTCGCGTAGGCGAGCGGTTTGAACCAGTTGGCGACCGTCGACTCGAGCGACTGGCCCGGTTGTGAATCGTGGTTATCGACAATCGTCACGGACAGCGACGGATGCTGCTCGGTGACGGTGCCTTTCAAGATGTTGCGCATATCGTAATACCCACCGCCGTTACCGGCCGCTTGGAAGTTGTAATGGAGCGGCACATCGAAGACGGAGTGCGTGTAGCCCGTCTTGTACAGATAGTCGTTGATGGCACCGAGATCGTTCTTCCAGTACTCGGCGACCGTGAACATCTCTTTCCCGGTCGTCTGGCGCACGCTCGTCACCCACTCCTTCAAGTACGAGTGGCTGATATGCTTGACCGCATCCAACCGGAAACCGTCGAGCCCGAGCGAGTCGGCGTACCATTTGCCCCAGTTCTTCATCTCTTGGCGGACCTCGGGATGTTCGAAGTCAACGTCCGCGTACATGAGGTAGTCATAGTTTCCGTTCTCGTTCGACACGTCCGTGTCCCACGCCTTGCCCGTGCTCTTGAACTTATAGATGCGGCTCAAGCTGCGTGACTGATCCCAATCGGTCCCGTCAAAATGGTACCAGCGCCATTTGAATGGCGAGTATGTATTGTTGCGCCCCGCGAAATTGAAGCCGGTCCAGGCCGAGATGCCGTACTCCCCGGACGTCTCTTGGTTCCGGTTCGACGGATTGACCTCGATCGCCTGGACACTTTCAGTATAGTCGGCCCCGCCCTTATGATTCATGACGACGTCGCCGTAGACGCCGATGCCTTTGCCGCGCAAGTTCGAGATAGCGGTCTGGAGCTGGGCTTTCGTGCCGTACTTCGTCCGGATTGTGCCTTTTTGGTTGAACTCACCGAGATCGTATAAATCGTACGCCCCGTATCCGACATCGTTTTGTGACGTGCCTTTATACGCCGGCGGAATCCACACCGTCGTCACCCCGATGTCTTTCAAGTGCTGCGAGTCGTTCGATAGTCGGTTCCAATGCAGTCCGTCGTTCGGGACATACCATTCAAAGTACTGCATCATCGTACCGTTTTGCGGCGTCGCCGCCTGTGCGACCGGTTGCCCGGCGAGCAGTGCAATCGCGGTGACACCAGCCGTCATCGCTAACCCTTTCCGTCTTTTACCCATGCCCGTTCCTCCTCTTCAAAATGAATGCAAGCGCTTTCATTAATTATCATGCCCGATTCTATTTTGGTTGAATAGAGGATTTCCATAAAACAGTTCTCTGCGCCTAACTATTTTTTTCTTGAATAGTTCAGTCGACCAAAGCAAAACGGATGGCTTGTGCCATCCGCCTAGTCATTCATTCCGTTCCAAACGTTTTCGCTTCACGAGGAAACCGAGATACGGGAGTCCGGTGAAGACGAGTCCGATCACCACGAGGGTTTGGACAATCCAGATGATCGCCTCGGCCGTACCCGACCAACTTAATTGGAGCAACAGCATCAGCCCGATTGAAATGACCAGGCACACGAGCGCGGCTTTTCCCATTTGCCGCTCGACTTGCGCATATTTGTCATGCGTTGTCGTTTGATCGGTGTAAAGCGGTATGGCATCCGGACGACCTTTGAACACATGAATCTCATCACCGGTCGATGTCACGTGTTCCCAACCGCTCGCGGCGAACAGCTCGAAGTAATCTTCGTCCGGCCGTTGGCGGTAATCGAGACTGTAGCGTACATCCATCGGCTCTCCTTCGACGAGCGTATAGCCGAGCGGTGCGAACTTCTCTAAATGCCAGCCACGAGCTGCCATCTCCCCTAGCTTTTTCATCTCCCGCTCTTCGGCGAACGCCAGTCCCCAACTCGACATATATTTCCGTTTCATCGGTGTCCCTCCCCTTCCAAAATGAAGCGTGCATCGTCAACGATTGCTTGCCGTCGTTTCAAATCCTCGGCCACGAGTGCGCGGCCTTGGGTCGTAATCACATAACTCTTCTTCTTCCCGTCCCCGTCGAGCGGCTCGATGAGCTGTGCGTTCACGAGCTTTTTGATAATCGTATACATCGACGCCGGGCCAATCTTGATTCGCCCCTTCGTCAACTCCTCGACGAACTGCATAATCAAGTAGCCGTGACGCGCCTCGGTCAAGGCGAGGAGAATGTAGAACATGCTGTCGGTCAATTCTCCGAGTTCAATCGTGTCATTACGTGGCATCCCGCCACCTCCTATATCATTCATTGATATATCTTACCCTCACTATATATCGTTGAATGATATATGTCAATGAATGATATAAAAAAGCCGCAGACGGTTCGTCTGCGACCTCGTTAACTGGTGACATAATCTAAATCATGCAAGATGTACGCCAAGAAAAACAACATGCTCGGGTTCTCGTAACGCATCTGCACTTTACGGAGCTGCTCCCGATACGTGACCTCGTACTCGGCCCCGTTCATCTTCCGCTCCATGTTCATCTTGATGAGCGCGTCGAGCTTGTCCATCATATCGACGAGCATGCCTTCATACGTGTCATCTTTCGAATCGGCCATATAGCGGCGGAACGCCGGCTGCATGTAGTCCGGCAGGAGCGACAACAACGCCTCGCTCTCGGCTCGTTCGTATGCTTCGAACGCCGCACCGGTCTCCGCGGTCGAATGTTTCACCGGGCCGAGCACGTCCCCGGTCACCCCTTCGACGAGGTCGTGACAGAGAAGACGGGCCGTCAGTTCGGCGACATCGACGTCGACGTCATACTTCTCGCGCTCCAACAAGCCGCTGAACAGCCCGAGCGCGGCCGCCCGGAATCCATGGATGGCGTCGTTATCGTCAATCGTATTGAAACGGCCTTTCCAACGCCTTACGCTGTCCATCCGCATGACGTTCTCGATGAACGTCGCCACGTCGGTCTCCGCCTCGACTTGTTCGTAGAGCCAGCGGACCGATTCGAGCGGATGATTGCGCAGGGCTGCTTTCATCTCTTCAAGCTTCGCGACGAAATGGGGCGAGCCGTGTCCGACTTCGCGCCGCACGAACAGCATCGCGTCGAACGAGTCGATGCCGTCGACGAGCCGTCCTTCGAATGAGTCGTCCTCCGCCTCGACGAGAAAACGATAGAAATGCGGCCGCAGCGACTGCGACAGTAACTCGACGAGGCCGAGACTCGCCGTCCGCTCCATCCGTTCGATATGTTCTTTGAGCGTCGGTTCTTTTTTCGTCCGGTGCATGATCGGTCCGGTCTGCACTTCGTTCATATCATGGAACAGTGCCTTCCCAAGCACGTCGAGCAAGTTGACGTCCTGTCCTTTGTTCTCTTCGTAGTATGCGGCAATCAAGCTGAAGACAGCGACGCGGAAACTGTGGCTTGCCGCGTTGTCATGATAATGCGGTGCATACTCGTCCCATCGTTGCACGTTCTGCATGCGTGTCATCTTGCGGATAAACGTTCCGTTATACATCAAATTCCTCCTTGGTTCAGTCGCTCCCACGAGTCATCGTGACAGACGATGTAAAGCATATCGCTCGCCTGAAGCGGTGTATCGAGCACCGTCGCGTAATCGAGACGGTCGTTGACAGCGATTAACGTGACGCCTTGATGCAACAAGCTTTCCGCAGCCTCCCGGATGGTCGTCCATTCCGGTTTCGGCGCGAGCGCCTGGATGTTGCCGCCTGACTGTTTACTAAGCAGCTGACGGAAAATCGATGTCGTCCCCGGTTGCAGCGTCGCTTTCGCCATGAGGAGTGACACCGAGTCGTTCGCGAGAATAAAGTCGTCAATCCGAACGTGTTTGAATTTCGAGATGTTCCGTTCCTCGCACACCTCAACGACTGTATGCAAATCGACGCCGCGTTCAGACGATAGCGCTTCGACCGCGGACGCGATGAGCAATGATTTTCCGTCGGCGAGGAGTGTCTCCGTGATGCGGGCATCCGCGAAGATGGCGATGCGGCGCGCCTTTAAAATATTGGCCTGCAAGAGTACCGTCTCATCCGACGCGTCACCGTGGACGAAGTGAACGTTATCGTGGTCGTACGGTTCTTCCTTCAACTGATCAATCAAGACGATCTCAGCCTTTGGCTCATAGATGAGCACTTCATCGATTGCTTTCTTTGTCTTCGGCGACCAGCCGATGTAGACGTAATGCCCTTCTCCTCGATACACTAACTTCCCCTCCCGTTTTAACCGTTGAAACGTCGCACCGACTTCAACGAGTTTTCCAATCAACGCCCCGATAATCCCAATCCCGAACAGGAACAAGAAAATCCCGAGCCAACGTCCCGCGACCGATGTCGGGAAAAAGTCACCATATCCGACGGTCGTGAGCGTCGTCATCGTCCACCAGAATGAGTCGAACATCGACGGGAACGTCTCCGGTTCAAGCACAAATCCGAGGACGGTACCGGTCAAGATGATGACGAGTGATGCCAAGACGACGTTTAAAAACGATAATTTCGATAATCCGCGCCAGACACGAAAAAAGATATGCACAGAAAAACCCCTCCTTTTCCTATATACTAGAGACAACTTACTTGATTTACGAAACCACCTCACGTTCGGTTTCGTATAGAAAGAAAAAAGAAAGGACGACGTCATGAACTCAATCGTTTTAGAATATCGACTCTATAAAAATGAACTTTCGTTCGAGCCACTCTACCATTATACATCGCTCGGCCTCGATGAAGTACTCGCCCGCCGCGAATGCGAATTTTTCGTCAAGGACGGCATGACCTACAAACAGCGCTCATCGGCGCTCGAAGGCGAGCAATATTTCTTGATTTACGTCGACCGCTACACGGAAGGGCCCGTCGACAAGCACGAGACGACCGACATTAAAGTGGAAATTCGGACGCTCGACGACCGGTTCGACAACCCGATGCTCGAGGCGTATTACGTCGATCGGCATCTCGACGCACTCGCCATGCTCGGCAGTCAATACTTGTACGTCGCCGGCAAAGAGTATGAACGCGACTCGGCCGAGACGGACGAAGATCGTGGCGTCTATGTCATTTACGTTACCCCTACAGGTTATACATTGGAGGAATCAACATGAAGACAAGCAAAAAAATCTTGAGCGGTCTGTCGGCTGCTGTCTTGACCGCATCGTTAGCGGCTTGTGGCACCGACGAAACAGAACAAGCGACGTTACCGGAAGAACCGACCGGCTACGAGTGTGACGATTGGGATTGGGATGATGAAACGGAGTCATATTACTGTGATGATGATCGATCGCCTCACTTCGGTAGCTTTTTCTTGCTCGGCAGCCTCTTTAACTCAAAGAGTGCATTGAAGAACTCATCAGCGTATAAAAATTACCGCTCAAACGGCGGCGCCAGCAGCATCACCCCGAACAAATCAAACTCAGGCTCCAACTCGGGACTCGGTAGCGGCTCAAAAGGCGGCTTTGGGGGATGAAGCGAGACGCACTGTTTGGCCAAATCCCTTTCTTTTGGCCTGACTTGAATGACGAAGAGTACGCCCTTTACGACTGTCTCGCCATGTCGGATGACGTGGTGAGGCAGATTCGTGAGGCGACGCGTGACGTCGATGCGATTTTCCGCAAGACGAACCGTCTGCTTCGGACGCTCCCGGACGATACGCTCCGCCTGCTCGGTTATCCTGAGGCGAGCCTGCCGTTCCTGCGCGAGAAGGCGATCCCGCAAGAGACGATTATCGGTCGCTATGACTGGATCGTTAAAGACGACACGCTTAAACTGATGGAATTCAATGCCGACACACCGACGTTCATCAAAGAACTGTTCGATGTGAACGGCTATGTGACGACAGAATTCGAACTCGACGACCCGAACGCGGCGTCGACCGAAGAGCTCAAGGCCGAACTGCGAAAAGCCATCATCGCAGCATGGCAACGACTCGACCGGGACGGGGCACCGAAAATCGTCTTCACGGCCCACGATGACAACATCGAGGACAAATGGACGACGCGTTTCCTTCAAGAGACGCTCGATTTGCCGTCCGAGTTCGTCCCGCTCGACCGATTGCTCGTCGAGGCGGACGGCGTCTTCACACCGTCCGGGGAAAAAGTCGACGTGTTATATCGGCAGACCTACCCGATCGAGCATCTGGTCGACGACCGGACACCCAATGGTGATTTGATCGGCATCCGACTGCTCGAACTGAACGCGGCCAAACACGTCTCGCTGCTCAATCCGCTCTCGGCGTTTCTCATGCAGTCCAAAGGCGTCCAAGCACTCATTTGGGAACTGTATGAGGCCGATACATATTTCGACGAAGCGGAACGTTCCATCATTGCGACTTATTTTTTACCGACGTATCTCGAGGCCGAACCGTTTATCGGCCAGAGCGCATACGTGCAAAAGCCCGCTTTCGGCCGGGAAGGCGACTCGGTCATCCTCTATGACCAAGACGGCGTCCCGTTCCATAAAGAGACGCTCCAGACGTACGCACAAGAGACCGCCGTCTATCAGCAGTTCTTGGAACTGCCGACCCGTCTGACGAACACGGTCAACGGGCCGATTGAAACACATTACATGGTCGGCTGTTTTTGTTTGAACGGTCACCCGTCCGCACTCGGTGTCCGCGCCGGGAGCATGATCACGAACAACCAATCGTATTATTTAGCGATCGGCACACCCACTCACGAAGGAGACTAACACATGACATTCATCACGCTCGATTCAATCCTGAGCTTCCTGGCTCACCTCGGTACGGGATTTGGACTTATTCTAGCCGGACTCGTCGTCTTTGCCCTTACGACGAAGTACTCGGAACGTAAACTGATTAAAGAAGGCAACGTCGCCGTCGCACTTAAACTTTGGGGGAAAGCAATCGGTCTCGCCATCGTCATCTACACGGTGTGGGCGAACAGCGTCAACTTGCTCGATGCCTTCATCTGGGGACTCGTCGGGATTCTCGCTCAAGTGCTCGCCTTCTGGACGTTTGAATACGTCCTGACTCCAGGCGTGAACTTAGAGAAAGAAGTCGAGAACGGCAACCTCGCCATCGGGATCAGCCTTTTCTCCGCCTCACTCGTCGTCGGCATCATCGTCGCCGCGAGTTTGACGTACTAATCAAACAGCCCATGCGCTCAGGATTGAGGCATGGGCTGTTTCCATAGAAAGGAAAAGAGAAATGTTCAGACAAAAATTCATTTTGATTTTAGTGGCTTGTATCGCACTTATCGCCTTGATACAAAACGGACCTACATTTTTAGAGAATCGAAAGCTTGATCGCTGTTTGGCTGATGACGGTTTTCACGCCTATGCATATGATCAATTCGATGAATCCTCGTTCGCCCTCTTCACAAACGAGGATGAGACTCTTGTCGGCCTCGCCGAGATGAGTGGAGACGGGTATGGTGCCGCGACCGTCGAGACACTCGAGGCAACTCCGTTCGACTATATCGAGTTTGAACATGAAGACACTTATTATTGGGGGGTGCGTCTCAACAACAACCCTCAAAACGTAGCTTCTCTCCGCATCATCGGAGAGCGTATGCAAGGAGAACACGTCCTCAATCGTCCCGAAGAGGATGCGTTTTCTAAATACCATATCTTGAAACTGCATAACGTCCCTCAAGAAGATTGGACGATTCAAACGTTAGACCAAAACGGTCAAGTGATTGACTCGATTGACCTATGAAAAACCGCAGACCAACGCTGGTCTGCGGTTTTTGTATTCTCTATTCCTAAACATTTTTAAGCGCGGGCAAGTACGGCCGATGGACCGAAGAACTCGTAACGGGCTTGTGGAATCGTTTGGACGACCGTCTCCATCATCGCGGTCGGACCGCACGTGTAGACGTCGTGTCCCTCGACATCAAGTGCTTCGAGTTGTTTTGCACTCATACAGCCTGATACGTCATCGACGTGCGTGATGAGCTGAAGACCAGCGTTCACGAGTTCATCGAGCTCTTCACCGAGCGGACGGAGGTTCGTGCTACGGACCGCGTGCAACAACGTGACTGAACGCCCTTGGCCGAGTGCCGTTTTCGCCATGTTGAAGAGCGGTGTGATACCGATCCCGCCAGCGACGAGTGTGAGCGGGCGGTCCGTGTCTTCAAGCACGAATTCACCAGCCGGCGCGCTCACTGGAATTTCCGTGCCGACCGTCTGCTCGTGGAGCCAGTTTGAGACGAGCCCTTCCGCTTTCGGAGCGATCCAGTAGCCGTCTTCTGTCGTCTCGACGACGCTATATTGACGATGGTGCAAGATGTCTTCCCCAGCGATACGAGCTTGGACCGAGATGTATTGACCTGGGATGGCCGTCCCGACGACGCCATCGTTCGCTTTGATTCGGAATCGTTTCACTTCCGGCGTGTCTTCGATCACTTCAGCGACCGTGAACGGTTTGAAACCAATCCATGGCGCATCGGCATACATCTGTTTCTCGAGTGAGATGAAGACGTCGGCGATGACACCATATGCTTTCGCCCACGCGTCAATGATGTCCGGCGTGGCTGCTTCACCGAGCACGTCTTGAATCGCGCCGAGTAAGTTCTCGCCGACAATCGGATAATGTTCCGGACGGATGTTCAAGCTCTTATGTTTATGAAGCGCCGGTTGGATGGCCGGAAGAATCGCTTCGAGACGATCGATATGGACGGCTGCCGCGTAGACAGCGTTGGCGAGCGCCTCTGGCTGACGACCGCGTTTTTGGTTCGTATGGTTGAAGAAGTGGCGGACTTCTGGGTTGTTTTCGAACATGCGCTTATAGAAGTGACTCGTGATGGCAACACCGTGGTCTTTCAAGACCGGTGCTGTTGCTTTGACGATATCCATGGTTTGTTGATCTAACATATTGTTTCCCCCTTTTTGAAAGTACACGTCCATTATGTGAGGTAAGTCACTTCAAAAGCAATATATAAAATACTTGTTTAGACACAAGTTCAAATTTCCGCCTTGAATCCGCCACGCTTTTTTCACATCTTCCATCGTCGCGCTTTCGTCAGATGTCTTGTACAATGAACGGATGAAGAGGTGAAACATCATGCGGCTCACGCAAACGTGCGATTACGCACTCCGAACACTCATGTATAGCGCCACGTTCTCCCATCGTCTCGTGACGATTCAAGAAGTGGCGGATCAATATCAGATTTCAAAGAATCACGTCATGAAAGTCGTCTATGAGCTCGGCAAGCACGGTTATCTCGAATCGGTGCGCGGCCGTGGCGGCGGTTTCCGACTCGCCCGACCGATGGAGGACATCAACGTCGGCGACGTCGTCCGGACGATGGAACCGTTCGAGCTCGTCGAATGTTTCGGCGAGGGACGATGTGTCATCGCGCCCGCATGCGATTTGCGGAGCGTCTTGAACGAGGCGATGCTCGCCTTCCTGCACGTGCTCGACCGCTACACGATTGCCGACCTCGTCGCTAACCGGACGAACGAACTGGCCATGTTGCTAGGCATACAAAACCCGACGGACTGAAATAGTCTGTCGGGTTTTCCTGTTATAGCGGCTTCAATTTGGCTTCGATCTCGGCTCGTCGTGGCTCGAGAAACGGCGGCAGCGCCAAGCGTTCTCCGAGCGTCTCGAGGGATTCGTCGGTCGTAAAACCAGGTCCGTCCGTCGCGAGTTCCACCAAAATCCCGCTCGGTTCGCGGAAATAAATCGATTTGAAATAATAACGGTCGATCAGACCTGAATGACTGATGCCGAATGAATCGAGCCGCTCGACCCAACGCGCCATCTCCAAATCATCCTCGACGCGGATTGCGACGTGGTGGACACTACCCCGGCCCGGGCGCTCCGATGGCAAATCGGGACGGTCGACGAGATGAATCTCTGTCGCCACACCGCCATCCCCCGTCTCGAACACACGAACCGATTGACCGTTTCGCTCGAACTCAGACACGAAGCGATATCCGAGCACGTCCGTCAGCACCCGTTCCGTCTTCTCAATTCGCCGCACCGTCCACTCGCTAAATCCGAGGCCGAAGACGGCGACGTCCGCCGGCACCGGTCCGTTTTTCCACGGCGTCCCTGACCCGCCCTCGACGAGACAGAGCCGTTGTCCTTCCTCATCTTCGAAGTAGAGCGTTGGCCGCCCTAGTACATCCTCTACCGGATCATGAAGTACACCGAATTCGGAAAATCGCTCAAGCCAGTACGACATTGCCCCTTCCGGCACCCGGAGCGCCGTCCGTGAGATGCTGCTCGATCCTTTATACGTCTGTCCGAGAAACGGTAGCTCGAAGAACGTTAAATCCGTCCCCGGTGTCCCCGATTCATCTGCGTAAAACAAGTGGTACATCGACGGATCGTCTTGGTTGACCGTCTTTTTGACAAGCCGCATCCCGAGGACTTCCGTATAGAATCGCAAGTTCTTCAACGCGTCCCCCGTCATCGCCGACACGTGATGTTGTCCTATAATCGCCTTCATCCAACTTCTCCCCTTTCGACTTTGATTATATTGTACCATCCACAAATAAGTAAAGTTAGCTTTACATTAAGTAAAGTTTATTTTACACTGAGGATAGAAATAAGAAATGAGGTGGCGGCATGCCATTAATCAATCGCGTCAAAGAGTTGCGGGCCCGGCATCAATTGACCCAAGGCGACTTGGCAGCCAAGGTCGGTGTGACGAGACAGACGATCATCTCGCTCGAAAAAGGGAGCTACACCCCGTCGCTTCTGCTGGCGATGCAAATCGCCCGCGTGTTCGAGGAACCGGTCGAATCTATTTTCACAATCGAGGAGGAAACAAATTGAAACACGTCGTCATCCAATCCATCTCCAGCATCATCTTGTACGTCCTGATGGCTTTTCTGTTCAGTTCGTTCTTATCTGACGTGTCGACTGTCATCGAGACCGACCGATTCGAGATTGAGTTTAACCTGTTACCGCTCTTGCTGTTAGTCGGCTTCTTCATCGTTTGGACGGTCTATTCGTTCAAGACGCGCCCGAACCAAAATTTAAGCTTCGGCCAATGGTCGGTCCGGATGACGGAATTTAGCGAAGTCGACGAGCGGGAACAAATCATCACGGCGAAAGCGACGAAAGCGGCCTACGTCTCGTTCGGGATCACCGTACCGCTCCTCATGGCGTCGTTCATGTTTTATCCGCTGTTCGAGAATGCGCTCCCAGCCTATCCGATTTACGCGCTCGCCTCGACACTGATCATCTCGACACTCGTCTACATGACGACTTGGATCCGCGCCTATACCCATTAAGGAATTCACATCGAATTCCTTTTTTTGTGTCGATTTTTCGTCGAGTCGTTCCCTACGATTGCGAATTCGGTCACGTCGTGCTTATATATAACTAAATGGTTATATACTAAATGTGTTGAAGGAGTCTTTCATCGTGAAAACCATCGATTTGACGACCGGTCAGGTTCAACGCGTCATCGTGGCGCTCGCCCTTCCGCTCGTCGGCAGTTCGCTTTTACAGTTCACCTATAGTCTCGTCGATATGTTCTGGGTCGGCGCGCTCGGCAGCGATGCCGTCGCCAGCATCGGCGCGGCCAGTTTTTATATCATGCTCGGTCAGGCGATTCAATCGCTCATCGTCGTCGGTGCCGGCATCAAAGTGTCGCAAGCCGTCGGACGGCGGGATCAAGAGTTGATTCAGCGCTACGTCCGGGCTGGGAGGCGAATGAACCTCGGGATCGGACTGTTGTTCGTCGTCCTCCTCGCCGTACTCGGCCAGACGCTCATCGGCTTTTTGAACATGAACGCACCGGCTGTCGAACGATTGGCTTACAGCTATTTGCTCGTCAGTGCACCGATGCTCGTGTTCTCGTTCTTCAACTTGCTGTTCGCCCGTCTGTTCAGTGCCTATGGCAATACGACGACGGCAATGCGTATCAACGCGACCGGGGTCACCCTCAATATGATCCTGTCACCGCTCTTCATCTATCCGCTCGGACTCGGCGTCGTCGGGGCCGGTCTCGCGACGCTCGTCGCGAACGTCGTCATGTTCGGTTTCTTCTGGCACCGAGCCCGCGCTTTATTCGATTGGGAGGAGACGGTCGAACCAAATCGCACGGACTATAAAGAAATTCTTCGCCTCGGTTTCCCGATGGCGACCCAGCGCGTCTTGTTCACGGTCATCAGCATTATCCTCGCCCGCATGATCGGTTCATACGGGACCGAAGCGATCGCGGCCCAGCGCATCGGGCTTCAAATCGAGTCGATCGCCTATATGATGATCGGTGGACTGAACGGTGCCATCGCGAGTTACACGGGGCAAAATCTCGGCGCCCGCAAAGTGGACCGGGTCCATGAAGGCTACCGGGTGACGACACGGCTCGGTGTCTTGTATACCGGGCTGATCACCCTCGTGTTTTTATTCGTACCGGACGTCCTGATCGGGCTGTTCGTCGATGATCCGAGAACGATCGAAATCGGCGGGAGTTATTTACGGATCATCGGGATCTCGCTCATCTTCGCCTCCTTCGAGATGATCGGGAACGGTTATTTCTCAGGGCTCGGACTCCCTAAAATCCCAGCCACGATCTCGATCGTCTTCACCGTCGCCCGTATCCCGCTCGCGCTTGCCCTCGAGCCCTATCTCGGTCTCGATGCCATTTGGTGGAGCATCGCCATCTCAAGCATCGTCAAAGGGCTCGTCTCCGTCCTCTATGTCCGACTAATGAAAAAGGAAGTGACTTCCCTTGCAGAAGCGATTTAATCAACTAAGCAAACAACTGTTGCACGGGCGTTTCGCCATCGAGCGTGAGATGCTCCGCGTGACACCTGAAGGGACGCTCGCCGTCACGAAGCATCCGGCAGGACTCGGTGACAAGGCGACGCACCCGTATATTACGACCGACTTCTCGGAAAGTCAGATTGAACTGATCACCCCGACGTTTCCGACCGTCGAAGCGGCGCACAATTTCTTAGAGACACTGTACGACGTCACGGCACTGAACATCGGCGATGAACGGCTTTGGCCGCAATCGATGCCGTGCGCGCTTCCGGACGGCGGGGTCATCCCGCTCGCGGATTTCGGCAATTCAGGACTCGAGGCCGGCCGCTATCGGGAACACCTGCTCCAAAAATACGGGGCGAAAAAACAGCTCATCTCGGGCATCCATTTCAACTTCTCGTTCGCAGACGAGTTGATTGCCGCCCTCTATGAAGGATCGCCGGAACGCTACGACCGTTTCAAGAACGACCTTTATTTAAAACTCGTCCGCAACTATTTACGGACGCGTTGGCTCGTCGTCTATCTGTTAGGCGGGACACCGGCTGTCCATACGAGCTATGAAGAACGTTGCGTCAGTCAAATGCAGGCACTCAGCGAGGACGTGTATTCGAATACGACGGCGTTGTCGTACCGGAATAGTGACTGCGGCTACACGAATGTCGAGCCACTCTATCCGGACTATTCAACGCTCTCGGACTACACCGCGAGCGTGCGCCGCTTCATCGCCCAAGGTGACATCGCCAACCCGAACGAGCTCTACTCTCCGATTCGGCTGAAAACGTCACGGGGCGGCAATGACTTGGAACGACTGGAGACGAACGGCATCGATTACGTCGAGATTCGTAACATCGACCTCAACCCGTTCGAGAAGACCGGCATCGCCCTGTCCGACTTGAAGTTCCTGCACGTCTTCTTGCTCTACTTGACGTTGAAAGACGAGACACGATTTACGGACTGGCAAGCCGAGGCGTTCCACAACCAGCAACGCGTGGCGAAAGAAGGCCTATCCCCAACGCTCTTGCTGTACCGCGATGGCGAGGCGGTGCCGCTTCAGACATACGCACGCGATTTGCTCGACGAGATTGAAGCGTTCAATGACCGATACACCCTCGGGTTCGACGACGTCTTTGCCTCTGTCCGGGATCGGATCGACCATGTTGAGACGACTTACGCGTCACGCCTCACCTCCGCCATGATGACAGACGGCTATACGGACTGGTCACTCCGGCAAGCGGAACTATTCTATCAAGATGCATACGCCAACCGGTTCCGGGTGCATGGCTACACGGATATGGAGCTGTCGACGCAGATTTTGATGAAGGCGGCCCTGAAACGTGGGTATGCGGTTGAGGTGATTGACCGCGATGACCAATTTCTCCGCATCCGTCACGGCAACCAGACCGAGTACGTGAAACAAGCGACGAAGACGTCGAAAGATAACTATGTCTCGGTCCTCATGATGGAAAATAAAACGGTAACGAAACACGTACTCGCCGAACAGGGCATCCGGGTGCCGAGCGGGGTCGAACTCCGGAGTGAAGTCGATTTACAAGACGCCTGGTCTACGTTCGCGAACCAGCCGATCGTCTTGAAACCGAAATCGACGAACTTTGGCATCGGCATCCACATCTTCAAGGACGGCACGACGTTCGACGAGACGCTCGAGGCGTTCCGTCACGCCCGTACGTTTGACGACGTCGTCCTGCTCGAGACGTTCCTGCCCGGGAAAGAGTATCGTTTCCTCGTCATCGGAGACGAAGTCGCAGGCATTTTACACCGCGTCCCGGCGAACGTGACCGGGGACGATGTGTCGACGATCCGTGAGCTCGTCGCCAAAAAAAATGAGGATCCTCTCCGGGGCAAAGGTTATAAGACACCGCTCGAAAAAATCGACATCGATGACATCGTCGTGGCTTTCCTCCGTTCTCAAGGCAAGACACCGGACAGTGTCCTCGCCGATGGTGAGCTCGTCTTCTTGCGTGAGAACTCAAACATCAGCACAGGCGGTGACAGCATCGACTATACGGACCGAATCGCCGACTTCTATAAACAGATTGCGGTCGATTCAGCAAAAGCAATCGGCGCGACGATTTGCGGCGTCGATATGATGATTCCCTCACTTGATGGAGATATCGACTATGGCATCATCGAGCTGAACTTCAATCCGGCCATCCATATCCACGCCTTCCCGTACGAAGGCAAGGAACGGCCAATCGGCGAGACCGTGCTCGATTTGTTATTTGACGGAAAAGGTTGAAGAGGTCCACGAATCGGGAATAGAGACTACATTGATTAGACAGATGTATCTTCTTTCTCGAGAAAGGGGTCTTTCCAATGGAAAAAGTGAAATCTCAAGTCGAAGGCAACACGTTAGTTGTCGAACGAAGTTTCAACGCACCGCGTGAGCTCGTGTTCGAGGCGTTCTCGACACCGGCCCACCTCGAATCCTGGTGGGGGCCGGCCGGATGGAAGACAGAGATTCGAACGTTCGAGTTCGAACCTGGAGGCACGTGGCATTACAAAATGACATGTGTCGACAAGGATCAAGGCGACTATTACGGTATGGAGTCCTGGGGGAAATCGACGTTTCTCGAGATTGATTCGCATCGAAAAATCGTCTACACGGATGCGTTCTCGGACGCAGACGGGCACGTCAATCCAGAACTTCCCGTCATGACAATTACCAATGAGTTCATCGATATCCCAAACGGCACGCTGTTCATCAGCCGCTCCGAATTCACGGACGCCGAGTCGCTCCAGCAAGTCGTCGAGATGGGGGCCGTCGAAGGCTTTTCTTCGCAGCTCGAACGGCTCGACGCCATCGTCTCCAGATAACGACAAGCACCGCTCCTCATCCGAGGCGCGGTGCTTGTTTGTCGTCAAAATAAAAAGTAACTGACAATCAAAATCAACGTGAAAATGAACACCATCCCGATGGCGAGCGCGACGAGGCTCATCTTCGCTGACTTGAACTGCTGAGAGTTGATCGTATGCACCTTTTTCAAATACGACCGGGTCCCGACGAGAATCGTCGCAATGCCGAAAATAATCGACAAGATGCCGATCGCCGTAATCAATTGGTGCTCGGCCCCGCTCAAATTTTCACTTCGATAGTAGTGGAAGTTCGTCACGAGAAAACCGATTCCGATGACCGTGATGGCCGTCCGAATCCAGGCGAGGAACGTCCGCTCGTTGGCGAGATGTTGCTGGATGTACTGCGAATCGACCGTCTTCTCTAAATCAAGTTTCATAACTCTCCCTCTTTCTAGCTGTCATCGTCGATCAACCGTTTTTTAAGCATAACGCGATCGGCTTCAGACTAATGCCAAGTGTCTCTCCAATCTCGATATTGCCGCAACCGAGCATCGTCAAACGTATCACTTCCGGTTCTCTTTCTTCTTCCATCATATCCCCGCGGGTAAATGATGCCAACTATTGTGAATACACAAACCGGACGTGATGCATCCACGTCCGGCCGAATTCATTATTTTTTTGTTTGTTCAGACAATACGTCGACCGTCGCTTGCATATACTTGAGCCCGTGCTGGACCGATGGCTCTTTCAACCAACGAAGGAGCGAGAACAATGTGATGTTGCGGTCGTCGCTTTCGGCCCGTGTTCGGATTTCTGTGAGCATCGCGCGCGTGACGTCGGCTTTCTCTTTTACCGGTGCGACATATTCATCGACCCGTTGACCAATCAATTCTCGTGTCTGCTCGTCCGCGTAGACGTCTTGTGCGAAAGCGAGCACCTGTTCAAGCTGATTCGTCACCTGAAGCAACATCGGCAACTTCTCAGCGAGCTTGACCGCAGCCTCGAGCGTCTCGACCTGTAAATTCGACGAGTCAAGGAGCGTGTCGAGTTTGTCTTTCACGTGTCGGTCGTTCATCGTCGCCATCCCGAAATCGACGGCGTCTTCGAGGCGGCGCAGCGACTTTTCAATCTCGGGCAACCGTTCGACGAGGGAGACGAGCGCTTGCTCGACGTCCGGCCGCGTCAAAACAGATTCTAATGTCTGATCTTTTGTTGTGGTATGTTCCATCGTCTTCTCTCCCTTTTTTCACATCGTCCCTTTCAACATCCCGTTCCAATACATGACCGGAAGAAAGTCTTTTTTCAAGATGTACATGCTGTGCCGTTCTTTCGCCTGATTGAACGGCATCGATTCTTGTGGTACTTTTTCATAATCGAATTCGGCCAAGATGAGCTTGTTGTAACCTGTGACGATTGGACAAGACGAGTAACCATCATACGACGCGACCGGGACTTGACCATACATGAGATCAATCACATTTTTAGCGACGACGGGCGCTTGTTTCCGAATCGCAGCCCCTGTCTTCGACGTTGGTAAATTCGTACAGTCGCCGAGTCCGAAGACGTTTTTATATTGTTTATGTTGAAGCGTGTACATATCGACATCGACCCATCCACCCGCGTCTGCAAGCTTGCTCTCTCGAATGAATGCCGGTGCTTGCATCGGTGGCGTGACATGAATCATGTCATAGCGCACTTCGAACGTTTCACCACTATCCAAATTCTCGAAGACGGCCAGTTTGTCATCCGCTTGAATCTCGATTAGATTGACGCGGAAATGTGTATCAATCCGTTTTCGTTCGAGTACTTTTTCGAGCGCCTCCCGATACTTAACAACGTCAAAGATGGCCGGGTTGGCCGACCCGAAGACGATTTTACTGTGATCACGGACACCTGTTTTCACAAAATAGTCTTCTGCCAAGTACATGATTTTTTGTGGGGCTCCGCCACACTTCACGGGTGATGCCGGGTGCGTGAACAACGCGGTACCGCCCTCAAAACCCCTAAGGGTATCCCACGTGTAGTCGACGTGTTTATACGAGTAGTTGCTGCATACTTGTTTCGTGCCGAGCGCTGCTTCTAACCCTTTGATTCGACCCCAATCGATCTCAATCCCCGACGCGACGACCAAGTAATCGTAGTGAATCGTCCCATTGACGGCGGTTTCGACCTGATTGGTTTCTGGGTCGAAGCTGACCACCTTGTCCTGAAGCCACTTCGCACCTTTTGGGATAAGTGTCGCCATGTCCCGCTCCGACTCTTCTTTTTCTACTGCGCCTGCTCCGACGAGCGTCCAAAGCGGCTGATAGTAGTGTTTCGTTTCAGGATCAATCAACAAAACTTCATCGCCTAAATGATGTTTTTCGCGAAGCAGGCGAGCGGCGACGCTGATCCCTCCGGTACCGGCTCCGACGATGACGACTCGATAATGTGTACGCATCATGCAGTTCCCCTTTCATTTCTATAAATGATAACCAGTGAATTCCCCCACATCTTCACCCGAATTGAAAGCGTATACATTTAATAAGATAAATCTTTCCACGGACGATATGGATTAACCCTATTATACCATAGGGGGTATAATAGGGTTAATGATTCTCACTCTGCCTCTCTATTTTTTATCTGTACTCGAAAAATCGTTCCTCGATGGGAGGTTGTTATTGTTGATGGAAAGTACCTCGAACAATCTGTCGAGCCGCGCCGTGTCAACCTCTAAAAAGCCGTCACCGATACTGATCTCGGTCGAACAATATCCGTCATGCGGCACGACATAACCAGTGATGCCGATGCCTGTCTCCGTCTGGACACGTTCGATCCAACTTGAAACAGCTTCCGTACTGCCGTTCATATGAAGATGGAACATATTCGTCACTGGCACGTCCGGTGTCGTCCACACCCCGTCAAGCGCATTGAACCGGTGCGCGAGAGCTTTGGCTTGTTCGACATACGTCCCCATCTTGTCTTTCCGTAGCTCGTAGTAATAGTCGGCCGGGATGATGTATGGATATAGTCCGATCAAATCACCGCCGTAACGCCGCTTCCATATTCTCGCCTCGGCACAGAATGGTTTAGGTCCCGCTAAGATGGCACCTGCAATACCGCCGATGCCTTTGTAGAATGAGACGTAGACGCTATCGAACAGCGCGCATACGTCCTCCGCCGTCTTCCCATAATACGGGAGCGTCTCGAGAAGGCGTGCTCCGTCGAGATGCAGACGAATCCCCCGCTCCCGGCAATACTGACTGATTGTCTCAAGCTCTTTAAACGGGGGCAAATAGCCCCCGAGTTCCCGTTGCGGCAACTCGATCAACAGGCAAGCGACGTCCGGTAACGCCCTCACTTCGTCGAGCGTCATCAACCGGTCGTCGTCCCCAATTAAAATCGGTTCGAGGTGATGCAACTCCTTCAACCCGTCCTGTTCGTGAATCTCCAAGTGACAGAGCGGATGATAGGCGACGTTTCGATTTTCGGTCTCGTCCGCCCAAATCCGTAAGGCGATTTGTTGTGCCATCGTGCCGCTCGGGAAGAAAATCGCATCCTCCATGCCCAGTTCTTGCGCCATTTTTTGCTCGAACCGCATGATGACCTCGCCCGTCCCGTAGTGATCGCTCGCCTGATTCGGGTCGACCTCAGCGAACGCCTGTTGCAACACGCCGACGGTCCGTCGACCGTGACCACTCAGCTGATGTGACGTCTGTTGATACGATGTCCGTAAATCCATGTCATCCCCTCCACAAGAAGCCCCCTGTCCATAGACAGGAGGCCATCAGTTAGCCGCGCATGCGGACGATTAATTTGCCGCGTACTTTTCGTGTTTGTAACTGTTCCAAACCATCTTTTAACTGCTCAAATGGCAACACATCCGTGACGAGGTCGTTCAATTCACCCGCCTCGAGCAGCTTCATCATCTCTTCGGCCATATACGACAAGTTACGGATGGCCAGCTCGTTCTCACTCGCATGGGCCGCACCAAGGGCGACTTCATGAATCGACGGTGACAGCGTGAACCCTTTCATGTTCGACATGTCAGGTGGACCGGCGATATAAGCGAGCTGTCCACTGAATGCGAGCCGGTCGAGATCGGCCGTCGCCACATCGCGTCCGACCGTGTTCAAAATCAGGTCGACACCGCGACCGTCTGTCAGTTCCATGATTTTCTCCGTCACGTCCTCGACGTTGTAGTCGATGGCGACATCGGCACCGAGTGATGTGACCCAGTCAAAGTTTTCCGGCGATGCGGTCGTGAACACTTTAAGCCCAAGTTTTTTGGCGAGTTGAATCGCGTAACCACCGACTCCTCCCGCTCCGGCGTGGACGAGAATCGTCTCTTTGTCGCGCGTGTTCAACTTCTGCATGATAGCCTCATACGCTGTCATGCCGGCACAGAGGATGGCCGCAGCGGCCTCATCGCTTACATCAGGCGGGACGACGGCGCAAGCACGCGCATCGACGACCGCATACTCGGCGAAGCCGCCGTTGTTTCCAAGACTCGTATGGACGGCGACACGTGAACCGGTAATGATATTGGCGATGCTCGAACCGACTTCGACGACTTCCCCGACGAGGTCGACGCCGAGAATGTGTGGGTACGACCAGTTCGGGTTGCCGTTCGTGCCGACTTTATAGTCGACCGGGTTCAACGCGACCGCTTCGACTTTGATGAGCAGTTCGCCCGCATCTGGTGTCGGCCGCTCCACCTCACCGATGTGTAGATGTTCTAATCCAGGTTGATCAAGTAGCCAAGCCTTCATGCTCAATACGCTCCTTCCGAATACGTCAGTTCATAGGAATGCGAGTAGATTTCGACGAGGTTGCCGAACGGGTCTTCACAATACACCATCCGGTACGGTTTATCGCCCGGGTAATATTCCCGAATTGGCATCCGTTGTTTTCCGCCATGGGCGACGATTTTCTCGACGAGTCCTTCGATGTCCGGGTCTTGGACGCAATAGTGGAAAATACCCGTCTTCCAAAACTCGAAATTATTCTCCGGCTTCTCATTGTTTGGGAACTCGAACAGCTCGATGCCAATCTTATCACCCGTCGACATGTGGGCGATTCTGAAGCTGCCCCAGCCCGGTCCGAATACGTCCGTGCACATGACACCGATCGGCGAGTCGTCTTCGACGACGTCTGATGGTTGCATGATGGTGTACCAGCCCATCACGTCCTCATAAAATTTCACTGCTTCGGTCACACTCGGGACCGATAGTCCGATATGTGAGAATGTACGTGGATAAGTCACTGTCATCCGCTCCTTTTTGTTTGCTCAATTTGTTGGATAACGATACGATACCTTCATCGAAGCAATAAAAATAGTACGCACATTCAAGTAACTACCCGAAAGCGAGGCGAATTGAACATGACGACCCCGTTCCCCGTCAATAAGGCGCTCGATATCATCGGCGGTAAATGGCGGCCTCAAGTGTACTGTACGCTCGAGAACGGCCCGCGCCGCTTCTCGGAGATTCAGCGCGCCATCCCCGACGTCAGCCGTAAAGTGTTGACCGACCAACTCCGTGAACTCGAACAACTTGGCATGGTCCGCCGCATCGACTATTCGACCGAGAAACAGCTTCACGTCGAATACTCGCTCACCGAGGACGCACTCAGCCTGCAACCAGCCATGAAGGCGCTCTGCTCTTGGGGCGAGACACACGACGAATAAACCCGCGCCGAATCCGGCGCGGGTTTTGTCATGCTGCGAATAGGCTGATCAGGTTTCCGTCCGGATCGATGACGATGGCGTAACGTTGTCCCCAAAACGCATCCCACGGTTCGCGGTGCGAGGCATGGCCCTGTCCGACGATCGCTTCATAGCGCGCATCCAGTTCATCCCGACTATCGCACAAGAAAGCAAGTTCGACCCGGTGCCCCGTCGCCGGTTTCCATTCTCCATACACCGACTCCGCCACTTCGACCGTATCGAAGGCGAGCCGGACACCGCCGTCATCGATTTCGACGTGCGCTTCCCCATCCATCGCTTCCGGGATCGACAGGCCGAGCAAACGGTAAAAATCGAGCGCCCGTTTCATGTCTTCGACGACGATGCCAATCATATCTAGCTTGATTCCCATGTAATCACCTCATTTTCCAAGTTGGTGGTGCTATGATGAGTGTAGCACTACATCCTGCTCGTGAAACGAGGAAATTCAAATGACCCATCAATTCGCTGTCCTGACCCAGCCACAGGCGGAAACGATCGCCTACACGTGGCATTACGAAGGCGATTATGCGTTTTATGATATGGAGGCCGACCAGGACGATTTGGCCGAATTTTTAGACGTCGAACAGCGCGAACAGTCGGCGTTCGCCATCACCTCAGACGAGGAATTGGTCGGCTTCGTGAGCGTCGCGCAAGCGGATGCCGAGACGGTCGATATCGGGCTCGGCATGAAGCCCGATTTGACCGGGAACGGGAACGGACGAGCGTTCGTCACATCGATTCTCGACTTCGTCAAAGCGACGTACTCACCTCATCGCATCACCTTGTCCGTCGCCGCCTTCAACGTGCGGGCAATCCGTGTCTATGAGGCGTGCGGGTTCACGCAGACCGGTTCGTTTCAACAACCGACGAACGGTAGCACGTTCACCTTCATCCAAATGGAACGTCAAGAAAGTCCTCAGAACCAACCGTTCTGAGGACTTTTCCTATGTGAGCTGCTTCTTTTGGATGTATGACAAGCCGAGCGCCGCTATCAAAATTGTGCCTTTGACGATGTCTTGGGCGTAATATGGCACGTCCCACATCGTCAGTCCGTTCAGCAAAATCCCAATCAAGATGGCACCGATCAACGTACCGACGACGTTCGGTCGTCCGGTCCCGAAGACGGCGTAGCCGATATAGGCGGCCGCGACGGCGTCCATCAACAGCGGTGCCCCGGCCGATACTTGTCCGGTACCGATGCGTGACGCCAAGATGATGCCGCCGATGGCCGCGAACAGACCACTCAACACGTACGCGTACAGCTTGATACGCGTGATGGCGATGCCGGAGCGGCGGGCCGCCTCCACGTTCGAGCCGACGTAATAAAATTCGCGTCCCGTCTTCGAATACGTCAAAAATAGATGGGCCCCGGCGAAGAAGAGAATCATCAAGATGGCGACGAACGGGACAGGACCGATCGAACCTTGGCCGATGAAGAGGAACGACGGGATGAAACGTCCCGGTGCCGTCCCTCCTTCAATCGGCATGTTGTCGTAGATTGAAAAACCTTTCGTATACGTCAATTGGACCCCGTTGATGACGTACATGATGGCGAGCGTCGCGAGCAAGTCCGGTAACCGGAACTTGATCGTCACGAGCGCGTTCAACAGCCCGACGAGCACGCCGAGTACAATCGGGACGAGCAAAGCGACGAGCAGTTCTTGACTATGTAACACGAGACTCGACGCCGCCCCGATTGTCGCGAGGCTCGCCGTCGAGCCGACCGATAAGTCGAATCCGCCGACGATGAGCGAGAACGTCACCCCGAGGGCGAGCAGCGAGACGATTGACACGGACTTGATGATGTCGCTGAAGTTCGCGTACGTCAAAAATTGGTCGTTCGTCACGCCGAAGACGGCGATGAGTGCGAGAATCGCGAACAACGTCCCGTATTGACCGATGCCACTGAAGCGTTTCGTGCGTTGTTTGATGACGAGTTGGGCCATGTTAAACCCCTCCTTTCTGTTGCCAACGGCCGCGGTCGAGCCAAAGCGTCCGGTTGGCGATCAATTCTAGTTCATGCGGTTCACTCGACGTAAAGATGACAGTCTTTCCACTTTTCGCGAGGCGGGTGACTAGTTCATAAATATCCCGTTTCGCCGTCACGTCGACGCCTTTCGTCGGTTCGTCTAGCAAATAGACGTCCCGGTCCTCGAGGAGCCATTTGCTGAGGACGACTTTTTGTTGATTCCCCCCGCTCAGCTCTCGGACCGGTTGCCCGACCTGGTCGTATCTCACTCGCAGCGAGGCCAAGACGCGTGTGATTGCGTTCGCCTTCCCTTCAATCGCGAGGACGTTCCGTTCAATCGAATCGTCGAGGAAAAGCCCCTGTTTCCGGCGTTCTTCCGGTACGAGGGCGAACCCGGACCGGACCGCCTGACGTGGTTCACGAATCTTGATTGGTTTCCCCTCCAACGTCATCTGTTGTTCAACGCCGGAGAGACCGAATAGCGCCTCGATCAACTCCGTCTTCCCGCTCCCAGTGACGCCGCCGATGCCGACGACTTCACCTTTATACGCCGTGAACGAAAGCTTCGTCCCGAACGTCGGTAACGTGAGCTCTGCCTGAATCCGCATCTCGGTTTCCGGAACGGCTTTCACTACCGCTTCTGCCATGTCGGATCCGCTCAAATACGTATGGATCTCCTGTTCTGACAATGCCTGAAATGGCCCTTCGTAAGCGATGCGCCCGTCCCGGAGGAACGTCGTCGTCGTGGTGACGCGCGACAGTTCGTCCGACCGGTGCGTGATGAGAAGAATGCCGACACCGTCCTCTGCGAGCGACTGCAGTAATTTGAGCAGTGACGTCGCATCATCTGTCGACAGTGCGGCCGTCGGTTCGTCGAGCAAGAGGTAAGCCGCATCACTCGCGAGCGCCCGGGCAATCAAGACACGTTGCTTGACGCTGAGCGGGAATCGTCCGACCGGTTCGGTCACATCAAGATCCAGTCCGACGCGCTCCAAGTAGGTGGCCGCTCGCTGTTTTAGCTCACGAGGACGAATCCGTTCGACCGCCTGCCACGGCACGACGTTTTCATAAATCGGTAAATCGAGATAGAGGGCGTCATCGACTTCTTGCGACACCGTGATGATCCCACGGCGTATCGCCTCGGCCGGTGTGAATGTGACCGGTGTCTCATCGAGCTCGATCGTCCCGGATGTGGGGGTGATGGCGCCACTCAACAGCTTCACGAGCGTGCTCTTTCCGGCCCCGTTCAATCCAAGCAAGCCATGAATCTCGCCACGTCGGAGCGTGAAGTTGACATCGTCGAGCACGGTGACGTCGCCATAACGTTTCGTGACGCGTTCCAGCCGTAACATCAGTCCGTCCCTTTCATCCAGTCCGACCAGGCCGCGTCTGACACGCCCCAGTTCGGGACGTATTGGCCGAGGTCGTCCATCGTCACTTTTTCGTCCCGCAAGACGTCACGGTCGACGAGATACGGATCGACTGAATGAATCGACGGCGTCTCTTCACCCGCCAGTTTTTGATACGCGTAACGGACTTGGATCCGTCCGATTTCAGCCGGATCCGTCGCCGCCGTCACTTTCCACGGGCTGCCGTCCTCTTGCATGAGTTGAAGGTCTTCGTCACTCAAATCGATGCCATAGACGGCGATTTCATCGCGTCCGGCCTGTTTGATGGCACGGCTCGCCCCTTTGGCGAACTCGTCCCACATCGCGAATACGGCATCAATCTCGCCTTCCGGATACTTCTTCAAGATCGCTTCCATCTGGCTCTGTGTGTCGAGCGCCGTATTGTTCGTCGCCGAACCGAACTTGGCGACTTCCGTGATGCCCGGGTAGCGTTTCAAGAACGCATCATAAATCGTGTGGCGTCGTTCCATCGGTGTGAAGCCACCGACCCAAATCGTGACGATTTTGCCTTCGCCGTCCAAATCTTCGGCCAGTGCCTTGAGCGAACGCCAAGCGAGCGAATAGTCGTCCTGGTCGATGACCGTCACCCCGTCGTTCGTCAAATCATTGTCGAACGCGACGACTTTGATGCCTTTGTCGAGTGCGCGTTGGACCGGTTCTTTCAATGCATCGGCGCGGCCATGGTCAATCAAGATGACATCGACGCCTTGCGTCGTCGCCGTGTCGACGTAACTCGCCATCTTCGACAGATCGTTGTCGGCGTTGTACACTTTCACGTTGCCGCCGAACGATTCGACTTGTTCCGTCACCCCATTGATATACTGCGACGAGAACGTCCCGATCGACATCTGCATGATGAGGGCGACATCGATATCTTTTGGCAACGTCCCGTTCGAGACCGAGACGGGTTTCGTCTCTGCCGTCTTCTCGGCCGGCTTCGATGGGGCCGCTTGCTCGTTCGTGCAACCGACGAGCGCCAAGACGAATGTGAATAACAAAATCAAGAGTTTTTTAGACATGAATCGTTCCCCCTACATGATGTGTGATGGCGGCCTCTGTCGGTTCGAACACACCCGCCTCGGTGATGAGTCCGGTGATGAGATCGGGCGTCGTGACGTCGAACGCCGGATTGAAGACGGTGATGCCGACGGGCGCCGTCGGTTGACCACCGATATGTGTGACTTCTGACGGGTTCCGCTCCTCGATTTCAATCGTGTCATCCGCCGTCAAATCGAACGTCGAATGCGGCGCAGCGACGTAGAACGGAATGCCGTAATGCTTGGCGAGGACGGCGAGCTGCAACGTCCCGATTTTATTGGCGACGTGCCCCGTCCGTGTAATGCGGTCGGCTCCGACGATGATGGCATCGACTCGTTTCGACTGAATCGTCCAAGCCGCCATATTGTCCGTGATGAGCGTCACGTCGATATCGGCCCGGTCGAGCTCCCAGACGGTGAGGCGTGCCCCTTGCAGGAGCGGCCGCGTCTCACAGGCGAAGACGTTGAAGGATACACCGCGTTCTTTTCCAACGTAAAACGGGGCGAGCGCCGTCCCGTAACGCGATGTCGCGATGGCACCGGCGTTGCAAATCGTCAACACGTTCCCCCCGGCCGGCAACACCGTCAGTGCATGCTCGCCGATGGCCCGGTACGTATCGACGTCCCGGTCGTACAAAGCGATGGCGCGGCGTTTGATTTCCTCGGCAATCGCCTCGAAGTCGTCCCCGACATTTAAATCAAGGAGCGATTCGATCACGTTTTGCAGATTGACCGCCGTCGGCCGGGTCGCGATCAAGCGGCGTCCGACGAGGTCGAGCCGACGCGTAAAGTCCGGATCGTCGACTAACCGGCCCGCCTCTTTGGCGAGGACGAACGCCCCGAAGTATGCGATGGCCGGGGCGCCGCGGACTTGGAGCGTCTCGATGGCATGTTCGGCCTGTTCGAGCGTCTCAATCGTCACGTACCGCTCTTCATGCGGCAACAACGTCTGATCCAATACGATGAGTTCGTCTGTCTGTGAATGGAAACGGATGTTTTGGACCGTCATACGCGCACCCCCGACAGGAGTGTCACCAAGTCGTCAATCGATTCGACGCTGTGGCGTTCTTTAATGAGCGCCGTCCCGAGGGCGAGCGCGTCACGTTTTCGTTCGAGCCGCGTCGCTTCCGGCAACGTCTCGAGATCGGCGACACCGGCCAGTCCGACGGCACGGCGAATGAGTTCGCAACCGGCGTAGCCGATCGTGTCGCTGAAAATCGTCCGCAACAACTCGTCGACGAAACCGTCCGTGTTGAACGGCTCGACGGCGCGTTCAAAATTGGCCCGAAACGTCTTCTCGAACGTCTCCCACACCGTCAAGACGTCCGTGAAACGCTCGAAGCGTTTGAGCGGGTCATGGAACGTCGACAGCGTCAAATGGGCGATGATTTGGCCGAGGTCGAAGCCGAACGGTCCGTAAAACGCGAACTCTGGATCGATGATTTTCGTCTCTTGTTGAGTCGCGAAGATGCTGCCCGTATGTAAGTCTCCATGCAGGAGTGCCTCATGTTTCGTGACAAAGCCGACTTTCAGTTTCGTCACCTCGACTTTGAGCGCTTGGTCTTGCCAAAGGCGTTCGACATCTTCTCGCAGCGCCGTCTCGATGTTGTTCGACTCCGCGTCTTTGAACGGGTCGGTGAAGATGAGTTTCTCGGTGATGTCACACAGTTCCGGGTTGTAATAGTCACGTTCAATCCGCTTCTTCGCGATCGGCCCGGCCGCGTAATCCGACGTCGCGAACAGCGTCTCGCCTAAAAATTCACCGACATGGCGGGCCAGTTCAGGATACGTTTTCCCTTCCAAATAGCCAGTCCGAACAATCTCAAAATCTGACAGGTCCTCTAAAATCGTGTAGGCGAGCGGGCGGTCACTGCCAAGCACGACTGGCACGAAACGAGGGACGACGTTGGCGAATTCGCGCAACGCCAACTGCTCGATCCACGCCCGTTCAAGTGTGAGCGGCCAACTTTCGCCGACGACTTTCGCATATGGGAGCGCTTGTTTGACGATGAGACTCGTTTCGCCTTGTCGGATGCGGAAAACGAGGTTCAAATTGCCGTCCCCAATCTCCTCGCAATGCGTGATGCCTCCGTCTTCGATTAACCCCAACGTTTTCACATGCTCGACGACGGTCTGTTCTGTAAATGGTTGATATGACATAATGTTTTCCCCTTCCTGTACGTTGCCCACAAAAAAAGCCCCTTTCTCCGCGAGAAAGAGGCACAGCCAAACTGGTTGTTCCTCTCATCTGTCAGACATTCGTCTGGTGGATGTAGCACCGTGCCTAGTGGTCGGTTGCTGCGGCGTCATCGGGCCAATTCCCTCTGCCAACTCGCGATAAGAGTGGTTTATTCGATTCGGTGAACTTATGTGCTGAATATTACGGACTCGACGTCACGATTGTCAACGGCAATTTCCCGATGCAACTTCGTCTTTTTTTGTGCATATATGGAAACAACTTTCCAAAATATTTTTTTTGGAAAAAAAGGAATTGACGATGTGACGATTCTGTGCAAAAATTCAATTAAATTTCACAACTTCAAATCACATTCTTATCAAGAGCAGACGGAGGGACAAGCCCGATGATGTCGCAGCAACCGACCAGAGATGGCACGGTGCTAATTCTTGCAGCGTAAGCTGAGAGATAAGAGTTCATTTTTTTTATGATGACCTCTTGCCTCGGCATGGGGTCATTTTTGTTTGCCTGGAAGGAGGAACCATATGAGTATCACTGCCACATATGAAATCAAACGGACGGACGCGGTCGCGACCGTCGCCAACAAGATCGCCCTCGAGTTGACCGTCGGCACATGGACGGACTTGCCTCACTTAGAGCAAGAGCAGTTACAGGCGTTCCGAGGTGAGGTCGTATCAACCACACATACGGACACGACGAGCCGCTTCACGATCCGCTATCCGTTACATAATGTCAGCCCTGACTTTTCATCCATCTTGACGACGACGTTCGGGAAACTGTCCCTCGATGATTCGGTCCGATTAATCGATTTGACGTTGCCGGAGACGCTCGCCTCTGATTTCAAAGGCGCCAAGTTCGGTGTCGACGGGATTCGTGAGTTGCTCGGCGTTCAGGATCGCCCGCTCGTCATGAGCATCTTCAAAGGCGTCATCGGCCGTGACCTCGCGTTTCTCGAGCAGCAACTCCGCGATCAGTTCGCCGGTGGCATCGATATCGTCAAAGACGACGAGATTTTATACGACAACCCGCTCACCCCGTCGCTTGAACGGGCCCGGATCGGAGCGGACGTCATTCAAGCCCACTTCGAGGCGACCGGGAAACGCGTCCTGTACGCCATCACGCTGAGCGGCCCCGTGTTCGGTCTGCGTGACCAGGCGCTCCGTCTCATCGAGGCCGGTGCGACGGCGCTCCTGTTCAACGTCTATACGTACGGTCTCGACGCACTGCGCGAACTCGCGAACGATCCGGATATCCACGTCCCGATCTTGGCACATCCGGCCTTTGCCGGCGCCTTGACCGGATCAATCAGTCATTCGCTTTTGCTCGGTAAACTCCCTCGCCTCGCCGGGGCCGATTTGACGCTCTTCCCGTCACCGTACGGCTCACTTGCGACACCGCGCGACGAGACGTTCGTGATTCGTGACCAGAGTGCCGAACCACATTGGTCGAAGCCGATTTTGCCGGTCCCGTCCGCGGGGATTCATCCGGGACTCGTCGCCGATATCATTCGGGACTTCGGGACGGATGTCGTCATCAACGCCGGCGGTGGCATTCACGGTCATCCGGACGGTGCAGCCGCCGGGGCTCGTGCGTTCCGACAAGCCATCGCTCACGTACTCGGTCAAACCGAAGGGCAGACGGACGAGCTCGATACCGCGTTGAAGGCGTGGGCGTCACGATGACGGCCCATATCCTCTGCGACTTTGACGGGACGATTACGGCGGAAGACAATATCATCGCGTTGATGAAGGCGTTCGCCCCGCCGGCTTGGGTCGAGTTGAAAGACGCGGTCCTCGAGCAACGGATTTCCATCCGATCCGGGGTCGGTCAAATGTTTCGACTGTTGCCGAGCGAGGCCGCCCCGGCTTACCGTGATTATTTGTTGGAGCGCATCACGCTCCGCCAAGGGTTCCCGGCATTTTTAGAAGAAGTTCGGGTCCATGGCTGGAAGTTTGACGTCGTCAGCGGCGGGATGGACTTCTTCGTGCAACCGGTCTTGGACGGGCATGTCGCCCCCGAGCATATCTACTGCAACGTCGCCGACTTCTCCGCTGAGACGGTCACCGTCGCTTGGCCGCACGCTTGCGATGAACAATGTACGAACGATTGCGGCTGTTGCAAGCCGACGCTCGCTCGCCGCCTTGTCAATCCCGCCGATCGCTTGATCGTCATCGGCGACTCGGTGACCGACTTCGAGGTCGCGAAGCGTGCCGACTTCGTCTACGCCCGAGGTCAACTCATCACGCTCTGCGAAGACGCAGGCATCCGTTACGCCCCGTTCGAGACGTTTGACGACATCACCCATCACTTGAAGGAGGTTGCCGTATGAGCCTTGCCGCACGTTGGCTCGAACTGGCCGACATTAAAGACGAACTCGCCGCCCGCGACTGGTTCCCCGGAACGAGTGGGAATTTGGCGATTCGCGTTTCCGATGACCCGCTCGAATTTCTCGTCACGGCGAGCGGACGCGATAAACGAAAACGAACACCGGACGACTTTGTTCACGTCGATGCGGCCGGACGCTTGATTGGCAAACAGAACGGTCGTCCATCCGCCGAGACGCTGCTTCACGTCGAAGTGTTCAATCGGACGGACGCGACGTGTTCGCTCCACGTCCATACGGTCGACAATAATGTCATCTCCGAGCTCCATGCCGCCACCGGCGAAGTCGTCTTCACCGGCCAAGAGATCATCAAGGCGCTCGGCTTCTGGGACGAGGATGCGGTCGTCCGCGTACCGATTATCGAGAACCATGCGGACATCCCGACGCTCGCAGCCGCCTTCGCCCCTCATATCCGGGCAAACGCCGGCGCCGTCCTCATCCGCAATCACGGCATCACCGTCTGGGGCGAGACCCCGGCCGCGGCCAAACGTTATTTAGAGGCTTACGAGTTCTTGTTCAGCTATACGTTAAAACTACGCGCCCTAGGCGTCCATTCATAAGGAGGAACCAACCATGGCAACTGTCTATTTCCAACAAACCGAAGAACGTTACGTCGATCAAACTGAAGTGAGTGCCTTTTTAGAGTCACGCGGGATTTTATATGAGCAGTGGGATATCACAAAGCTCCCGGAAAACCTGCAAGAGAACTATCAGTTGACGGACGAGGACAAACAAGCGATCTTGTCGACGTTCCGTGACGAGATTCGTGACGTGTCGGAGCGCCGTGGCTATGAGACGGCAGACGTCATCTCGTTGTCGGATGCGACGCCGAACTTGGACGAACTGCTCGTCAACTTCCAAAAGGAACATCATCACACAGATGACGAGGTCCGCTTCATCGTCAGTGGCCATGGCATCTTCGCCATCGATGACGCCGAGCGCGGCTACTTCAACATCGAGCTTAACCCGGGTGACCTCATCTCGGTGCCGGTGAACACACGCCACTACTTCACGCTCCAAGACGACCGCAAAGTCGTCGCCGTCCGCATCTTTGTGACGACCGAGGGATGGGTGCCGATTTACGAGAAACAAGACGTGACAGCATGAAAAATGGTCTCTCGCCCAAAGGCGAGAGACCATTTTTTAATGTTTGGCAGCGGCTGTCGGTTTTGAAGAGAACCAACCCCATGCCGCAATCCCGACCATGACCGACCAGAAGAACACGGTCCACGCCGTCGAGTGGACGAATCCGTCCGGAAGACCCATGAATTCGAACGGTGTGCCGGCAATCAATTTCTTGAAGCCAGGGTGTTCGAGGACGAGCACCGTCAACTTCACGCCGACCCAGCCGACGATGATGAAAGCAGCTGTTTCGAGTGATGGGCGTTGATGCAACAACTTGACGAAAATACGTGCGGCGAAACGCATCAAGATGACCCCGATGAGTCCACCTGTCAAGACGACGAAGAACTGACCAGAGTCGATGCCGCCGATCTCACCGAGCCCGAGTGGCGGCAAGCTGACCGCGAGCGCGACTGCTGCGAGAATCGAATCGACCGCGAAGGCGATATCGGCGAACTCGACTTTAGCAACCGTCCACCAGAACTCTTTCTTCGTGACCGGCTTCTCCGTGATGGCCGTCTCTTCTTTCGCCTCAGCGGCGAGGTCTTGTTTCGGATCCATCTTACGGGCCTTATAGGTCATATACAGATGCCGCGCACTCATCCCGATCAAATAAAGCGCACCGAGCGCCTGGACTTGCCAGACGTTGATCAAGAACGAGATCAAGAACAAAGCGATGAAGCGGAAAACGAACGCTCCGAGTAATCCGTAAAATAGTGCCTTCTTCTGCTCTGTCCGTGGCAAGTGCTTGACCATGACCGCCAAGACGAGCGCGTTGTCTGCAGAAAGCAGCCCTTCAAGACCGACGAGTACGACGATGATCCAGGCGTACTGCAGGATTAACTGCCAATCCATTAAAACATCCCCTTTTTCTGTTGTGTTCCTTCATATTTAACAGTGATCTATATTTTAAGTTCACAGGAACATTTTATTCCCCATTTAGATTGAAATCAATCTTCTTTTCTTCAATTGCTGAAGTTTTTTCATTTGTGAGCACGTTCAAAGCATGTTCAAAGAGCAAAATGGTACCCGGTCGATGTACATTTCGTGATAAAATCCTAACAAGAACGAGTGGCAGTCATTTGCCCTCTCAAAAAAGGAGAATCCGATTATGTCTACAAGCCATGTCGCTTTACCTACTAAAGCAGAACGACATAAATTATTCGGTTCGGTCCCGCCGATCAAAGGCACGAAGCCAACTGAAAAAGATAAAATGGTCGATCTACAAAACACACCAAAAAACTTCTTGTTCGCGCTCGACAGCGTCGGCATCTCAAACGTCAAACACCCGGTCAACATCGAGACGCCAGACGGCATCCAAGCGACGGTCGCCACATTCGAGTTGACGACATCGCTCGTCCAAGACCGTAAAGGCATCAACATGTCGCGTCTCACAGAACAGCTCGACGCGTACCATACGCAAGGCTGGACGTTATCGAACCGCTCGCTCATCGAGTTCGCGCAAGAACTCGCCGAGCGCATGGAACAGACGGAAGGTCAATTGACGGTCCGTTACCCATGGTTCTTTAGCCGCAAAGCCCCGGCGACAGGTCTCAGCGGTCTTATGAACGCGGACGTCATGCACAACGTGACGTATAACTTAGAGACAGGTATGGCGAGCGTGACGGTCGGTCTCGTCATCAACGTGACGACGCTCTGCCCATGCTCGAAAGAAATCAGTGAATACAGTGCCCACAACCAACGCGGCTACATCACGATCGAAGCCGGTCTCGATGAAGCATCGCTCGACGGTTTCGACTGGCGTCTCGCGCTTCTTGAGGCAGCTGAGTCGAACGCATCGGCCCCGCTTCACCCTGTCCTCAAACGTCCGGACGAGAAACGTGCGACAGAAATTGCGTACGAAAACCCGCGTTTCGTTGAAGACATGGTCCGCTTGATCGCGGCTGACTTGTACGAAATGAAACAAGTCGTCAATTTCTTCGTCGAATGCCGCAACGAAGAGTCGATTCACCAACACGATGCGATCGCTTCGATCACATTTGATAAGCGCGATAACTAAAAACGAGTGAAGCCTACGCGGGCTTCACTCGTTTTTCTATAGGCTTTGGACGAGTCGAATCGTCAACATCATGACGATGACGATGATCCAGACCGCCCAGACGAGCCGCCACTTGTCCCCATCGACTCGTTTGACGAACGTGTAGACGGTCAAGTAGAGCGCGATCAACAGCGGGATGACGACCCATGGATTGTCGAGCATCACGCTTCGACGTCACCGTCCCAAGCGAGCATGCCGCCCTCGACGTTGATGACCTTGTAGCCTGCTGACTCCAAATAATCACATGCTGTCACACTGCGGCCGCCTGAGCGACAGATGACGTGATAGACGTTGTCTTTCGCGAGCTTGTCCGTCACGCCAGGAAATTCAGACAGCGGATAGAGCGGTACGTTCGGGATATGACCCGCATCGTACTCATCTTGTTCGCGGACGTCGATGATGTGGAGCGATTCGCCGTTCTCGAGTTTTTCACGTAATTCGGTTGCGTGGATGTTTTGCATGGTGGTTCCCCCTTAAAAGTGTTGTCCCTTACTAGTTTACCTCAGTTTTCGATGAAACAAACTCCAATTGATTGTCGTGTTTTCATCACAATAGAACCCTTCGAGTTCGCACCGCTCGACCACCTGCTCGGCCCATGCTCGGCTGCCGCAAATCAACGTGAAATGGCTATCCCAAGGCGGTACGATGAGCCAATCATGTTGATGTCCAAAGAACGTCCGATGCCGCATCCCCCACGTATCGGAGGTTAGCGTCTCCCGAATGTTGATAAGATGCCGTTCCGTGCAGAACTCGTCCCCGCTCCACATCCACTCTTCTCCCATCTCAAGAAGTGCTCGTAACATCTGATTCTCTAAAAGATCAGACAGTTCCCCTTCGCCCGGTGGAATTACGTTCTCGCTATCGCAAAATTCGATGATTCGATTCGCACCTTCTTGATCTTCGGCGTGCGGTTTCAGCGCCCCAATCATCGTCCGAAGCGCGTGATCGATGCGTTTGATGTCATCGAAGCCAAGTCGGCGACGCATATCTGCCCATGTGATGGCCCGAAATTGCTGTTCGACCTCGTTTTTATCCATCTCGACATAACGGTCAACCGCGGTCGGGTCGTCTTTCGGGACTAGAAACGGATGAAACACGACGAATACTGTTTCGAACACCCCTTCGTAATACGTTTTGATCGGATAATCATCTCCGCCACCGAACATGGCGTACCGATGCCCTTCCGGCAATGTGATGATGCCTTCCACTTCATCCATTTCCTCGCCCCCTTTTCCAATAGTTTACAATGGGACCACAAAAAAAGCATCCCCCGCTCAGGAAGGATGCTTTTGACTTACGCTTCGTTGCGCTCGTCGATCGCTTGTGCCGCTGTGATGAGCGTCAATTTATAGACGTCCTCTTCGTTACAGCCACGCGACAAGTCGTTGACTGGCTTGTTGAGACCTTGAAGGATCGGTCCGATCGCTTCGAATCCGCCGAAACGTTGAACCATCTTGTAGCCGATGTTTCCGGCTTCGAGGCTTGGGAAGACGAAGACGTTCGCATTTCCGGCTACTTCAGAGCCTGGTGCTTTCTTCGCCGCCACGCTCGGGACGAACGCCGCATCGAATTGAAGTTCGCCGTCGATTGGAAGGTTCGGTGCCTTCTCTTTGGCGAGACGTGTCGCTTCGATGACTTTCTCCGTCTCTGGCGACTTCGCTGAACCTTTTGTCGAGAAGCTGAGGAGCGCGACTTGCGGCTCGATGCCGAACGTCTTCGCTGTCAACGCTGACAAGTAGGCGTTTTCGGCGAGGTCAGCCGCGTCCGGTGCGATGTTGATCGCGCAGTCCGAGAAGACGTACTGCTCGTCGTCACGTACCATGATGAAGACGCCTGACGTCTTTTTGATGCCTGTTTGCATCTTGATGATTTGAAGGGCCGGACGAACCGTGTCGGCTGTCGCATGCATCGCGCCTGAGACGAGACCTTCTGCTTTTCCTGTGTGGACGAGCATCGTACCGAAGTAGTTCACGTCTGACGACAACAATTCACGTGCTTGTTCCGGTGTCGCTTTACCTTTACGGCGTTCGACGAACGACTCGACGAGTGTGTCGATGTCTTCGTACGTCGCTGGGTCGTATTGCGTCAAACCTGAGATGTCAAAGCCATGCTTCGCAGCGACCGCTTCAAGCTCAGCTTTTGGTCCGATGACGATTGGTTCGACCATGCCGTCATTCTTCAAACGAACAGCGGCGCCGAGGACGCGCTCGTCAACGCCTTCTGGGAAGACGATGGTCGGGCGAATCGGGCTGACTTTTTGTTTCAACGTGTCAAATAGTTTCATAGTGAATGAACTCCTTTTCGATTAGAAGAAATCGGATTTTTTCTCTCTCGGACGCTCTCGTCCATATGCGAGTTTTATTATACACAGTACGTTTTTTAAAATAAACTATTCTGCCCATTTCGTCATAAATCGCTTGAAATCAATCATTATATGGATAGAACAGTTTGTCGTTTTCGACTGATACAGCCCGTTGTGAAGCCGTTTTCATAAAAACTGCTCTTTACCTCTTTACCCAGCTCGAAGTGTGACTACCCTCACAACGGCGTCAAATTTGCCAGGCGGTGATTCGTGTATGGTAAAATAGTCAGCGAAGCCTAGTCTCGAAAGGAGTTTTTTTAATGTCAGAACGTCCAGCACCAACACCGACAACCGATACGCAACACGCAGCCGCCACGTTAGACGGTTGGTATACGCTCCATGATTTCCGATCCATCGATTGGACTCGTTTAAAAGCAGTCGATCCAACCGCCCGCCAAGAGATGATTGACGAGTTCGTCGCCTTCCTCGGCTCACTCGAAGATGTCGAGACACGCGGTGAAGGAAGCCACGCCTTCTATTCAATCCTTGGCCAAAAGGCGGACGTCGTCTTGATGGTCCTTCGTCCGACGTTCAAAGAGCTCGAGCAAGTCGAACTCGCCCTCCGCAAGACGAAATTGTACGATTATATGATTCCAAGCTATTCATACGTTTCCGTGATCGAACTCGGCATGTACCGTGGTTCAGGAGACGGTGACCCGTACGAGAACCCTCACATCCGGGCCCGCCTCTATCCGACACTCCCGAAAGCGGCCCACATCTGCTTCTACCCGATGAGCAAGGCTCGTCGCGATGGGGACAACTGGTATACGTTGTCGATGGATGAGCGCAAAGACCTCATGTATCGCCACAGCATGATCGGCCGCAGCTATGCCGGTAAGATTCAACAGTTCATCGGCGGCTCGACTGGTTTCGACGGTTGGGAATGGGGCGTCACGTTGTTCGCTGAAGACTCGCTCCAATTCAAGAAGATCGTCTATGAGATGCGCTTTGACGAAGTCAGTGCCAAATATGGCGAGTTCGGTGACTTTTACGTCGGGAATATCCTTCCTAAAGAAGAACTGGGTACATTCCTCGGCTGAACGAGGTTTACGCCATCACGCCCTCGGGAATCATTGTTGTAGAAGCAACATTACAATGATCAATGAGGTGAACAACGATGCGCGTGTTCAAGGAATCAGATCGAGACACGGCGAAACGTTTAGATTCGTTCATTGAACGAATGGCACCGACGGCAGAACTAGTCCAACTTCGATTTGAACAGCAATTACAACATACACAGCGAAAGGGTCAGGCAAAAGCCTGACCCTTTCTTCTGTCTTTATTTAGTCGTGACCGTCAAGGCGTCCCCTAGGAACGTCGCGAGTTCGAGCATCCCGTACTGCCCTGCTTTCGCTTCGGCGTCCGAGTTGTAGTTCGTGTTCGTGTTGACGTCATACGCGTACACGTTTCCATCCTCGTCTTCGATGATTTCAATTCCAGCAACGGCAATGTGATTGTTCTTCAGAAACGCCTCTAGCTGCTTGATAATCGGGTCGTCGAAACCGGCGACGATCTCGAACTTCGCCGGTGGCGTCTCGCCGACCGGGCAAAACTGGTCTTCAATCGAGCAGGCGTCGGCCGGGCAGAGTTCGAAACCGTCTGACGTATCGACTCGCACCGCGTAAACGAACTTGCCACCGATGAACTCACAGCGCGTGATGTATGGTTTCGGCGCCTCGATATATTGTTGGATGAGCGTAATCCCGTCAATCGATTCCTCGAACGTCGGTCCGTTCACGTATGCCTTCAACGCATCAACGGAATGAAACAACTGAACCCCGAGCCCTTTACCGGCCCGGTTGTGCTTCGTGATGAATGGCGTCATCCCGAGCTTCTCGGCCGCCTCGATGATTTGGGCTTTCCCGACGGCCGCAATCGTCTTCGGCACCCGAATTCCCTCTTGGCGGAGCGCCGTATACTGATTGACCTTGCTCACTTCGAGCCGAATCGCGCGTGTGCCGTTGAAGACGGTCCGTCCGTACGCCTCGAGCCAAGCGAGCACACCTTCCGTCAACTCCGGCGCGTACCGATGCCCCCGTGTGTGCGACGACGCACTCATCCGGTTATAGAAGACGCCTTCGGGCGGCTCGGCCGCGATGTCGATGATGCCTTGATCGAGATGCCACAGTTCATATGGAAGTGATAATTCCTCGAGTCGTCGGACGAGATGGTCCGTCCATTCGTTGTTTTCGTGGAGTACGTGAATTTTGGCCATGTGAATCCCCCTTTTGATTGTCCTTACTTTACCACATCCATATCCGATTATTCCAATCTGCATAATCGACAGTGCGTTGATTCTTAATTCATAACCATTTCATGGTATAATGAACTTAATAATACAATGCGACTATTAACGTGAAGAAGGAAGTGATGTGTTTGACCGCACCGATTTTGAGTACCGATTTTTTGATTCTTTTATTTGGTCTGCTCCTTGTCGCCGGCGTGTTAGCCACACGCGTATCGACTCGTTTCGGCTTGCCTGCCTTGATCCTGTTTATGGGCATTGGCATGCTGATGGGTAGCGATATCACCGGCCTGATTTTCTTCGACGACACCAATCTCGCTCAAATGATCGGTGTTGCCGCACTCGTCGTCATTTTGTTCGAGGGTGGACTGCAAACGAAATGGTCGTCGATTCGAAGTGTGCTTGCTCCGTCCGCTTCGCTCGCCACGATCGGCGTCTTGTTGACGACCGGACTTATCGCCGTGGCCGTTCGTTTCGTATTTGGTTTCGACTGGATTGAATCTTTCCTGTTCGGCGCGATCATCGGTTCAACCGATGCGGCTGCCGTCTTCGCCGCCTTTAAAGGAAAGAATATCTCGCCGAAAGTCGGCGCGACACTCGAAGCCGAGTCCGGCACGAATGACCCAATGGCAATGTTCTTGACGATTCTCGCCCTCGATTTCATGTTAAAACCCGACACGACGATTTGGGACGGTCTCTGGATGTTCGTCCTACAGATTATCGTCGGGGCGTTCGTCGGTTACATGCTCGGGAACTTATCCCGTCTCATGCTCAATCACTTACGACTCGAGTCGAGTGGTCTCCATGCGGTCCTAATGATTTCGATGGCGTTCATGACGTACGGCGTCGCTGCCTACTTTGCGGGCAGCGGTCTGCTCGCGGTCTACCTCGCCGCGATGATCGTCGGAAATGCGCATACGGCCCACGAAGTAACGATCGTTCAATTTTCCGAGGCGCTCGCCTGGATCATGCAAATCATCATGTTCGTCATTCTTGGCTTGCTCGTCTTCCCGAGACAGTTGCTTGACCCTGATCTCATCTGGAAAGGCTTGTTGATTTCGTTCATCCTCATGTTCATCGCCCGGCCGATCGCCGTTTATTTATCGACGATCACTATGGATTTTACGAACAAAGAGAAGTTATTCATCTCTTGGGCCGGACTGAAAGGCGCCGTCCCGATCGTCCTTGCCACGTTCCCGCTCATCGCCGGAATCGACAACAGTCAGATTATCTTCAATGCCGTCTTCTTCGTTGTCGTGACAAGCGCCTTGATTCAAGGAACGACGTTGACACCGCTCGCGGCGAAACTCAATTTGCTCGGGCCGGATAAAATCCGCTCGCCGTATACGATCGCTCTCGTATCGAGCAAACAGTCGCAGCATCAGCTCGTCCCTTACGTGGCGACCGAGGAATCCTCGATGATTGGCAAGACGCTCGCTGATATCACCTTGCCACCGAACACGGTCGTGAATGCGATCGTCCGTCAAGACTATCTCATCCCACCGACGGGACAGACAAAAATCGAACCCGGTGACTTGTTGTACGTCCTCGCCTCGACGTATCGCCATGACCAACTCGACCGAAAATTCGGGGAGGACGGGTTAGAACGCGTCGAATTGTGACTCTCGTTTCTTCATCGAACTGTCACGTCGATTACGTTTATCCTTAGCTAAAAACGGACAGAGTAAAAGTGACAACACTTCTACTCTGTCCGTTTTTTTGAAGGGGGAATTTGTATGTTCGATTTGACGCCATTCCAAAAGAATGAACTCGATCGATTGCGCAAAGACTTGTTCGGAGATGTCTTTGACCGGATGAATCATCTGTTCGACCCGAAAGACGGGGCGACGTCGTTCCTCGACTCGTTTAAACTCGACGTCCGGGACCAGGATGGTCAATACGTCATCGAGGCCGAGATGCCAGGTATCAAAAAAGATAATATTCACATCCGCTACGACAAAGATTATCTCATCCTCTCGGTCGACCAACGTGAAGAGAAGGAAGAAGACAAGGACTACGTCTATCGGGAACGCCGCGTCACGTCGATGCAACGTTCACTCTATCTGCCGAACGTGAAAGAAGACGCCATCAAAGCGAAACTGTCAGACGGCGTGCTCCACTTGACCGTACCGAAAGCCGATGACGGCTCGAGCACCCGCACCATCGAAATCGAGGAATGAATAAGGATCGTGCCGAGGCACGATCCTTATTTTTTTACGCTGACCGTCCGCGCCGATGCAATCAACGCGGCCACGTCTTGTTCACGTCCCGCATGGAGCGCCTCGACGATAAAACTGCCGACGACGACCCCGTCACAGGCTGCCCCGAGCGTCCGAACCTGATCGGCGCGATGGACACCGAATCCGGCGAGCACCGGTACCGGTGACCGCTCCGTCAACGAACGCAAGTGGTCGAGTAACTCCTCCGGGAACACGTCCGTTTTCCCGGTCGTCCCTTTGAGCGTCACCGCATAGACGAATCCTTCCGCCTGGCTTAAAATCGTGTCGATGCGAGCCTGACTGCTCGTCAACGTGACGAGCGGTACGACCGCGACCTCGTGACGATCGATGCCGGCGAACAAATCGAGGCTCTCTTCAAACGGCAAATCGGGAATGATGACGCCGCTGACCCCAGACGCTGCCGCTCGCTCGAAGAAGCGCTCGACCCCGAACCGGAACACCGGATTCAAGTACGTCATCAGGACGATCGGGACCGAAAAACGACCCGTTCCTTCTATTAAACGGTCCAACACGTCCGTCAACGTCACCCCTTGTTCGAGGGCGCGCATTCCAGCCGCCTCAATGATGGGGCCGTCCGCTACCGGATCGGAAAACGGGATACCGAGCTCGATCGCCGTCGCACCCATCGCCTCCAACCGTTCGATCGTCGGGATCAAGCTGTCGAGACCGTCGTCCCCGGCCATAATGTACGGGACGAACGCCGTCCCTTCACTCCGCTGTCGAATCGCTTCATCTAATCGCATCATTGTGTCACCCTTTCTCGAATCGTATGAACATCTTTATCCCCGCGACCAGATAGACAGATGACGAGCACGTCATCCGCGTCCATCGTTTGGGCGAGCGTTTCCGCATAGGCGAGCGCATGCGATGACTCGAGTGCCGGGATAATCCCTTCTTGGCGACTGAGCGTCATGCAGGCCGCGAGTGCGTCTGCGTCCGTTACCGCCGCGTAGCGAACCCGCTCAATGTCTTTTAAGAAGCTGTGCTCTGGTCCGACGCCCGGATAATCGAGCCCGGCCGAGATCGAGTGCGCTTCCTGGATTTGTCCGGCCGCGTCTTGCAAGACGTACATGAGCGACCCGTGGAGCACCCCGACCTCACCTTTCGTGAGCGTCGCCGCATGCTTGTCCGTATCGACACCGCTCCCTGCTGCCTCGACACCGTATAAGGCGACCGTTTCGTCATTCAAGAACGGATAGAACATGCCCATCGCGTTGCTCCCGCCACCGACACAAGCGACGACCGCGTCAGGGAGACGACCTGTCTTCTCGAGTACTTGGCGACGCGTCTCCGTCCCGATGACGCTTTGGAAATCGCGGACCATCGTCGGGAACGGGTGCGGTCCGAGCACCGACCCCATCACGTAATGCGTGTCATCGACGTGTTTGACCCAGTAACGGAGCGCCTCGTTGACGGCATCTTTCAGCGTTCGGCTCCCCGACTTGACGGGAACGACGGTCGCACCGAGTAGCTCCATCCGAAACACGTTCAATTCTTGACGTTCGACGTCGACCTCACCCATGAAAATCGTACATTCGAGATTGAGGAGCGCACATACCGTCGCCGTGGCGACACCATGCTGCCCGGCCCCTGTCTCGGCGACGACTTTTCGTTTGCCCATTCGTTTGGCGAGGAGTGCCTGACCGATTGTGTTGTTGATTTTATGGGCACCGGTATGGTTCAAATCTTCTCGTTTTAAATAGACGTTCGTCCCAAGACGGCGACTCATGTTCTCCGCATAATAGAGTGGCGTTTCCCGTCCTACATACTCACTGAGGAGATCGTTGAAGCGTTCCTGGAACTCAGGGTCTTGTTTCGCTTCCTCGTACGCCACTTCGAGCTCTTCGACCGCTTGCATGAGCGTCTCCGGTATATATTTCCCTCCATAGGGGCCGAACTTTCCGTTCACTGGTTGTGTATACATCGTGTTTCCTCCTTGGCGCGTCCGATGAACGCGCGAATTTTATCATGATCTTTCTGTCCATTCGTTTCCACACCGCTCGAGACGTCGACGCCGTCCGGTCGCATGGCGCGAATCGCCGCGCCGACATTGTCGACTGTCAATCCACCGGCGAGCCAAAACGTTCGCTCCGGACGTTCCAGCGTCTCCCAATCGAGCGCCTGCCCACTGCCCGGTGTCGGCGCGTCGAGTAAAATGACGTCAGCCTCCGACTGGTGATCCGCTTCGATGAGCGGAAGCTCGAACTGACGGAACGCTTCAAGCGGACGCGTCCGACGGTGCAGTTGAATGTCGGTCAAACCACAAGCGACGGCAGCTTCGACTTCTTCAACTGTCGGGTCGAGAAACACGCCGACGACCCGAACTTCATTTGGAATCAACCGTCGCAACCGCTGCGCCGTCGCGATATCGATTTGGCGCGGGCTATCCGCAAACACGAACCCGATGGCGTCCGCTCCCGCCTCTACCGCCGTGACGACACTGGCCTCGGTCGTCAGTCCACATATTTTAACGAACATGACGTCAACTCCTCGATCAAGGCTGTCGGGTCGTCCTGTCGCATGAGCGCCTCTCCGACAAGAATCGCCCGGGCTCCGGCTGTCTGTAACCGACGGGCCGCCTCGCCTGTGCTGACACCGCTCTCGCTGACGAACGCGACACCGGGATACTTCGTCATCAAGTCGACCGATGTATCGAGCGATACCTCGAACGTCTTCAAGTTCCGATTATTGATGCCGATCAACACATCGCCGAGTTCGAGTGCCGTCTGAAGCTCGGCCTCATCGTGCACTTCGACGAGGACGTCGAGGCCGATGGACCGCGCATACTGTTTTAACGTATGGAGCCGGCTCGGATGAAGCGCCGCGACAATCAACAGTGCTGCACTCGCCCCGGCCGCTTTGGCCCGGTCGAGTTGCCGTTCGTCGATGATGAAATCTTTACAGAGGACCGGGATTTCAACGGCGGCCGCGACGTCGCGCAAGTCGTCGAACGAACCTTGAAAATACGTCGCGTCCGTCAAGACGGAAATCATTGTCGCTCCCGCCCGTTCATACGTCCGGGCCCGGCTCGCGACGTCCATTTCGCCGCGAATCAACCCTTTCGACGGGGAAGCCCGTTTAATCTCCGCGATGACATGAAACCCTTCCCCCATCAATCGCTGTAGCGAGATCGGTGTCGTCTTCGCCACCTCGATGTCTTCCATTTGATTGACCTCTTCGATTTTCGTTCCGATGATTTTCGTCAAGTAGCTCATGCGCCAACCTCCGTTCGTTGTAATTGTTTGAGTACGCGGATGGCGTGCCCTTCATCGATGCTTGCCATTGCGACGGCGACGCCTTCGCGAAGCGTCTGGACCGTCCCGTACGTACAGAGGGCGAGTGCGGCGTTCAATAAGACAACGTCGCGCGCCGGTCCCTGCTCTCCGTTCAAGACGGCCAGGAGCGTCTCGGCATTCTCAGCCGGTGTCCCGCCTTGCAAGGCCGACAGCGGCGCTCGCATCAATCCGACGTCGCGCGGGTCGACGGTGTAACGGGCCACTTTGTCGCCGTTGAAGAACAAGACGTCGTTTCTGCCGGCGAGACTCGCTTCATCCAGCCCGCCTGCCCCATGGACGACCATGCCGCGCTCGACGCCGAGGTGGCGCATCGCCGTCGCCATCTTCTCGATGAGCGATGGATGGTACACGCCGATCAATTGCCGCTTCGGCTTGAGCGGGTTCGTCAACGGGCCGATTTGATTGAAGATGGTCGCCGTGGCGAGTCGTTTCCGGACCGGCATGACATGTTTCATGACCGGATGGATGTGTTGGGCGAACAAGAAGCTCAAGTTCGTCCGCTCGAGGTCGGCGAGCATCGCCTCATGACTTTGGACGATCGGGATATTCAATGACTCGAGGACGTCGGCACTGCCTGACCGGCTCGACACGCTGCGATTCCCATGTTTGGCGACCGGGATATCGAGCCCCGCCAAGACGAACGCGACCGTCGAGCTGATATTGAACGTGTTCGCCCCGTCGCCGCCCGTGCCACAGACGTCGAGCACAGGAAGCGCCGTCTCGGGGAACGTTGCCGCCTCACGGATGTAGTCAGCGAGTCCGGCCATCTCCTCGGCCGTCTCACCGCGCGCTTTCATGGCGAGTAACACCTCGGCGATTTGCGCTTCGTCGGCTTGGAACAACTCGGCCGCCGCCCGTTTCATTTCATTCGTCGTCAATGGGTTCGTCAATAGTCGTGTTAACATGTCCGTTCCTCCTCAAGCATTTTGGGTATAAAAAAACTCCATACGACGTCTGTCGTATGGAGGACGGTATGGACCGCGGTGCCACCTCTCGTTGGATCGATTGATCCCACTTTCCGATGCTATCACATCGTATCCCGATAACGGGGGAAGCCGTCATGACCTACTTGATTCAGCCATGCTCTCATGAGCCCATTCACGTAAATGTCTCGGCCAGGATCCCACCACCCCCGGCTCTCTTGACGAGACTTGTTCACGCTACTCTTCTCAATCACTGATTTATTATGCGTTGAAACGAAAAAGGGTTACCCGCCCGACTCATAGCTTGCGCTATGAGAAGGACGAGTAACCCCGTGGTGCCACCTTCGTTGGTTCCGTAGAACCCACTTCACGGACAATCATCCGCTTTCCCATGGTAACGGTGGGTGACCCGCTAAAGCCTACTAAAAGTTTCGGTTTAGAGCTCGGAAGTCCATTCGCGACGTCCCGCATACTGATTCACACCAACCATCAGCTCTCTGTCATACGGGGACCGTCGTTACTTCTCTTCGTCGACGCCTTTATTCGTTTCAGTTAAGTTAACTCGTACTATACAGGGCAGGAAACTTCCTGTCAAACAAAAGCGTGCAAAAAAAACTTTGCTTCTATAGGTGCGGCCGAATCGATACCGCTTTTTACGATTTCGCGAGTTGACACCCGATTTTTTTGTCTGCTATAGTCGTCCCCAACAACACTTCACTCAACTAAAGGAGAATCAACTTTGGAAACTAGCAAATTAAAACGTGAACTGTCTACACGGCAGTTGACGATGATTTCGCTCGGTAGCGCCATCGGGACGGGCCTCTTCCTCGGAAGCGGGCTCGCCATCCAAACGGCAGGACCGAGCGTGCTCGTCAGTTACGCCATCGGGGCGTTCATCGTCCTCTTACTGATGGGCTGTCTCGCCGAGATGACGGTCGCCCATCCGACCTCAGGCTCATTCGGCACGATTGCCGAGCGATATGTCCATCCACTCGCCGGCTTTTTGGTCCGCTACTCGTACTGGGTCGCCAACGTCCTCGCCATCGGCGTCGAAGTGAGCGCGATCGCCATCTATATGCGCTACTGGTTCCCCGATGTGAACGGATTCGTCTGGGTCGCCGTATTCGGCGGTTTGCTCATCTATGTGAACGCCCGGCACGTCCATACGTTCGGGACGACCGAATACTGGTTATCGTTCATCAAAGTGACCGCCATCATCCTCTTCATCGTGCTCGGGGCAGCCACGCTGTTCGGTCAACCCGGTTCACCAATCGAATCGATCACGACCGGTGATGAAGGTTTCTTCGCCTTCGGGTTTTACGGGATGTGGGTGACGATTTTCATCTCCCTCTTCAGTTTCCTCGGGACCGAGCTCGTCGCCGTCACGGCCGGCGAAGCGAAAGACCCGGACCGTGCCGTCCCGAAAGCGTTGCGCGCGACCGTGTTCCGCTTGACGTTCTTTTATCTCATCACGATTGGCATCATGCTCATGCTCATCCCTTGGCAGCAGGCCGGGATTGATCAAAGCCCATTCGTTCTCGTCATGCAGCAGTTCGACGTGCCTGGCGCAGCCGGCATTTTAAACTTTGTCATCTTGATCGCTGCCTTGTCAGCGATGAACGCTCAGCTCTATGCTTCAACGCGAATGATGTATTCCCTCGCCGAAGCTGGTGATGCTCCGCGTCTCTTTAAAAAAGTCAGCACTAGCGGGATTCCATTGCCCGCCTTGCTCGTCTCGACAGGCGGAATCATTCTCGCGGCGCTGCTTCAAGTGTTCATGGAATCGTCGTATCCGTTCCTCATGGGGATCTCGATGTTCGGAGCGATTTTCACATGGTTCATGGTGTTCGTCTCGCATTTGTTCTTCCGCAAAAAATGGACCGGGCGCAAATTACCGGTCCGCATGATCGGTTACCCGTTCTTGCCGTTACTCGGTGCCGGGCTGTTGCTCAGCCTCATGATCACGACATGGTTCACCGATTTCAACATTTTGCTCAAGTTCGGGATTCCATGGTTGGTCGGATTGACCATCATCTATCTTGTCCGTGAACGGTTCCGTAAAGCGAACAATCAATCAGACGATATCGAACAAGCCAACTGAAACAAGCGCCTCTCCATTGCGGAGAGGCGCTTGTTTTTGGTTTCATCGAGCACAAAACGAGGACCTGTCACGATTGACGGGTCCTCGTATATTCATCAGAAGAACTGACGTGGGTTAACTGTGCTTCCCGCGTCCGTTCCCGAGTACGAGTAGTTGCCTTGATGGATCTCGAAGTGAAGGTGCGGGCCTGAAGAGTTACCCGTGTTACCAAGTCCACCGATGTTTGATCCTTGCGTCACACGTTGACCGGCACTGACTGAGACCGAGTTCAAGTGAGCATAGACCGTTGTCCATACTTGTCCGTTGATGACGTGGGCGATCATGACGTGATTCCCATATGCTCCACCCCAGCCGGCACGGATGACCGTTCCGGTTGCCGAGGCACGGATTGGCGTCTCGACAGGTCCTGCAATGTCGACACCGTTATGGAACGAGTAGCCGAATTGACCGCTTGCCGGTCCCCATCCTTGTGAGAAACGACCCGTTGTCGGTTGAATGAACATCGCGCCAGATGGTGCTGGTGCTGATGTCGTCGGTGCAGTCGGTGCTGGTTTCGGTTTTGGCGCTGGTGCAGGTGCTGGTTTCGGTGCTGCCGGCTTTGGCGCTGGTGTATTATTTTGTGTCGTCTGGTTTGAAGATGCAGATGACTGGGTATTATTGTTACTGTTCTGCTGTTTTTGAGCTGCTGCTCGTTCTGCCTCGGCTTTAGCCGCTGCCGCTCTTGCTTCTTCTGCTTGACGCGCTGCTGCTGCCGCTTGAGCCGCTTCCGCTTGACGAGCTTCTTCAGCCTTGCGTGCCGCTTCTTGACGAGCCGCTTCTTCAGCGCGACGACGTGCTTCTTCTTCCTCACGACGCTGTGCTTCAATTTCAGCCGCAATCGCTTCTTCTTGGGCGATTAACGTCGCTTCGATTTCTTGAAGGTCGAAGATTTGCGATTCAAACTTAATATTCTTCTTCTCGAGCTCTTTGATGCGGGCTTCGCGCTCTTTCATCTTCTTCTCGAGTTGAGCTTGGCGCACTTCAAGCGCTTTTTGTTGTTTCAAGAGCGAAGCACGCTCTTCTTTGAGTGAGGCTTGCGCTTCTTTTAACGATTGGCGCGTCGCTTCGTAATCTTCAAACAACTCTTGGTCGCTCCGTTGAATCGTTCCGGCCGTGATCATGCGTGTGATCAAGTCCGAGAAGTTTTTCGAACCGAAGATAAACTCCGCCCAGTTGATTGAGCCGCCGCCGTTCGTTTGCATCGTGGCCATGCGCTCTTTCATCATCTCTTCTTGGGCTTTCATCTTCTTCTCGTAACCTTTAATATCTTTCTCAAGGTCTTCAATCTTCAATTCAGTCCGCTTGATTTCTTGGCGTTTTGCCGCGACATCGTTGATGATATCTTGAAGCTGGGCATCCATCTTGTTGACTTCCGTTTGGACTTTCGAGATTTCATTTTTGTTTTGCTTGATTTTTGAAGACGTGTTCGATTGGTTCTGTTTGACGTTATTTCGTTGCTCTTGCACTTTTTTCTGCTGTTCTTGTTTCTCCTTGATTGACGTCGAGGCATCAGCCACCGAGTGCGTCCCAAGAAGAAGCGCGCTAAGCGTAAGTGTCGAGACGGTGCGTTTCCAATTGATCAATGGGGACATCCTTTCTAGTTTAAGGGGTTGGCGTTCACGTTCTATTTAAGGTCAGTCGTTTTGCTATGTAACAAAAACGATTAATTTTTTAGTTTCAACACGACTAATTATATCGAAGTGTCGAATGTTTTCCTGTTAAAGTTATATTTCACTTTTATTACGACTGATGATGCGAAGACCTCATGTAGCTCCCCACTCCTTTATATTTCAACATTTTTTCACTTTTCTTTTCTCGAAACACTTTTGTAACAATAGTTGAAAATAGGAAATCATTGACCTTATATTTAAATAACGTTATCCAGTCGTTTTTCTAAGTCTAACCATTCCCAAAAAACGTAAAAAAGGGCCCGGTTGGTGTCTCGCTCAAGGCGAAGAAGCCAACCGGGCCAATTGTTCGTTGTCGTGTGAAGACGAGGGGTCTCACACTTAGAATGTTACACGACGACTGTTAATCACACGTTAACGTTTGATTACAGTTTGAGCGCACCGATGATGACGAACACCCAGGCTGCGATAAACAAGACGCCACCAATTGGCGTGACCGCCCCGAGCTTCGTAATTCCAGTCAATGCCATGACGTATAGACTGCCTGAGAAAAAGAGAATTCCCGCAAACATGAGCCAGCCTGCTGTGTTGAACTGGCTAACGCTCACTTTCATCAAGATGCTCGCTAACGCGATGATGCCGATGGCGTGAATCATATGGTAGAGCACGCCGGTCTGCCAGTTGGCGAGCATGTTCGGTGCCAGACGTTCTTTCAAAGCATGGGCCCCGAACGCACCGAGCGCGACGCCGAGCGCCATTAAGGCGGCGCCGATGATGAGCAATAGTTTCATACTAATTTCCCCCTTATCGCACTTTCCGTGCAGGTAAATTCCACTTCCGATAGTAGGATATCACTCGAAGCGCCGCGACGACAACGAGTAACGTGTAGACGGGGAGTCCCCCTTCAAGCCGAAAATAATACGTGACGACCGCGATGATGATCGCCCACATCGCGTACACTTCAGACTGGAGGACGAGCGGTTTCCGGCCGGCCAATAAATCACGGACGACCCCCCCACCGACACCTGTCAGGACGGCAGCCGCAATCGCTGCCGACAATGGTAAATCCAGCTTGATGGCAACTTGTGCGCCTTGAAACGCGAAAGCCACGAGCCCGATGGCATCGACGATGACACCCCAGCGTTCCCAATGGGGCAAAACGACACTCGGCAACAGGAAGATGAGCAACGCGACAAGAAAACAAAGGATGAAGAGATCGTTTTGTTGCCAAATCAAGCTGACAGGGTTCCCGAGCAAGACGTTTCGGATGGCACCGCCACCGAAAGCCGTCGTAAAAGCGAGCAACCACACCCCAAAAATATCATATTTCTCGTCCATCGCGATGATGGCACCGCTCGCCGCGAATGCGATTGTTCCGACGACGTTGAGTAATTCCCACTCCATAAACATCCCTTGCCCTTTCTTGAAAGCATTCTGTGGTAAAGTTAAGATACAAAAAATCAGATCAGTCGAGCGACTGCTTGTAAAGGATGTCGGTACTTTTATGAAACGAATCGCCTTGTTCCGCATATGGATTATCGTCACGATGTTCGCCCGATTCATCATTAAAATTTATGCATTCTCCCGCAAACAGCAGCAAGGTCTCGCGTCGACCGAAGAGTACGAGGCGCTCATGTTGAACCTTGCCCGCGAGTATAAACGGAACGCGCTCCGGCTCGAGGGGCTGTTGATCAAGCTCGGGCAGTTTCTATCGATTCGGGCCGACTTGTTGCCTCCGTCCGTATTGAACGAGTTATCCGAGCTTGTCGACCGCGTCCCGACATCGGGCTGGGACAAGTCTCGCGCCATCTTGGAAGCAGAATGGGGCGTCCCGTACACCCAAGTCGTGAAGGACGTCGGCATCGACGCCGTCGCCTCTGCCTCGATTGGGGAAGTGTACGGCGCCACACTCCTGGAAACCGGGAAGCGTGTCGCGCTGAAAATCCAACGTCCGGATATCGAAAAAATCATTCGGACCGACTTCAAAGCGATGCGAATCGTCACGACGATGCTCAAGCGGACATCGCTGGCAAAATCGACCGACTTAGATAGCTTATATCGCCAAATGATTTTTGTCATCGGGGACGAGTTAAATTTCCAAACCGAATTGAAGAACGCCCATTATTTCAAAGCGAAATACGCCGATAACCCCGACGTGTACATCCCGGACTATTATGACCACCTTTGTACGAATCGGGTGTTGACGATGGATTGGGTCGAAGCCCGCCGCATCACCGACCTCGCTTTCTTAAAAGAAAATAATATCGACCGCTCCGCACTTGCCGAACGGTTGTTCACGATGGCAGCCGAGCAACTGTTGTTCGGTGGGCAATTCCACGCCGACCCCCACCCCGGTAACGTCCAAATCCGGGCCGACGGGACGATCATCCTGCTCGACTTCGGAATGGTCGGGTCATCGACTGCCCAAGACATGGCGACGATCCGTAAAATCTTGCAGGCGTTCATCTCGCTCGATTATGACGGTGTCGTCGACGGTCTTGAAGACTTGCGTTTTCTGTTGCCGACGGCGAACAAGCACAACATTCGTCAAGCGCTTGAAAAAGCGGTCACGTTCTATTTAGAGACCGATATCGATACGGTCGATACGAAGCTGATCGAAAAAGTGTTGCAAGATATCCAACTGCTCGTCAAAAACGAGCCGATCCAACTGCCGGCCGAGTTCGCCTTCTTCGGTCGGGCCGCTTCGACGCTGCTCGGGATTCTGCAAATCCTCGACCCGAAAATCGATTTGTTCACGCTCGGTAAACCGATCGTGATCCAATGGCTCGAGTCCGATGGGACGACGATTCAGAACCGTTACGTCATGACGGCGCTCAACTACGGGAAGAAGTTACTGAACGTCCCGCCGCTGCTCGATAACTATTTGAAAGAACCGACCCGGAAGCGCCTGTCCGAGCAGGCGATGTTCCAACGCGACCTCGAGTCCAAAGAACTGCTCCACCGCCAGACGTTCAACTCAGGGGTCATCATCCTCGGCCTCGTCGTCGGCCTGTTCGGCTATATCCGGCCTGACGAGTGGCTGTTTTGGTCAGGTGGGGTCGTCGCCGTCGTCGCCTACTTCAACTCAAGACGCCTCGGTCGTAAGATTCGTCATTTGGCACGCCAAGATTTCCGTGTTTGACCCCGTCACTCTCTCGAGTGGCGGTTTTTTTCTGGAGCCACGTCCCGATATAGGCGGCGACTTGCTGCAAATCCCGCTCGGTCGTCCATCCCATCGTGGAGACTTGGAGGCAGTTCGCACGCCGTAAATAGGCGCTCTCATATTGCACTTGATAGCCCTGGAACATCAACTGGCGCCCCAGTTCAAGCGAGGAAAGATGTTCCGGTAACGTGAGCGAAAAAATACCCGGTGCTTGGTCGTCTCCGATTTTAACCGGTGCGCCTCGGCGCAAAAGTTCATTCACGAACACATCGAGTTTTGATTGATGCGTCCCAATCTCCGCGTCTGTCAGTTCGTCCAACGCGATGTCCATTGCTTGAATGAGCGGGACCGATTGCGTGAAGGCAATCGGGTCATAGCCCGCCAAGTCCAAATAGCGTGAAATCGACGGGTTCGGGACGGCTCGATGTCTCATCGCGACAAACGCCAATCCCGGTGCATTGCGAAGCGCCTTTCCCGACACGAACGTCACCATGTCCGCAAAGGCATAGTCCGTCTCAAGCGTACCGACTGCGCTGATCGCATCAATCGCAATTACCGTTTCACACTTGCGTGCATAGTGACGCAACGCCTCCAAGTCGACCATTCTCCCCGTCGACGTCTCGCAGTGGACCGTCCAAATCCAATCCGGCCGTTGCCGCTCGAGTTGCTGGACGTCAATGCGCTGCCCCCCAGAGAGCGACAAGACCTCAAATTCAAGCCCGGCCCGGTTGGCATGGTCGATGAGTCGTCGACCGAACTCACCTGTATCGAGAATCATCCCTTGTCCAGTCAACTGGGCGGCAACTGCATCGTTCGCGATCGTCCCGCTCCCGAGTAACGTGTAAATATGAGGTAACTTGATGAGGGCGCTTAACTTCAGCTGGACCGAATGGAGCAAACGGCTGGCCTCGACTGACCGGTGTGATAACGGCTGCATGGCCAAGGCGGAGCGAACGCGGGATGACAGTTCGACAGGACCGGCGAGGAGTTGCTTCGGACGCAACGTTCGTGCGGTCTCGGATTGCATAAACCCAGAGCGGGTCAGCTTCATCGGCACGTATAACGCTTCCACCGTCCCGACCGGTTCTGCGAACGGGGTAAATCCGAAGCGTCGATACAACTTCTGTTCACGTACGGTGCCACTGATGACAATCCCTTCGACGCCCCGCTCTGTCGCTTCCAAGAGCATCCCACGCATGAGACCGGCAAACGTCCGCGTGTTCCGATAGGCGGGCGTCACCGCCAATAGCCGGACTTCAATCCATTCCCCCGGTGGTAACGTCACCCCTTTTTGTTCGAGTGAGAACGGTCGCTCGTCACGGATGGCACACATGGCGACAAGCTGTCCGTCCGCCAACCCAATCCAGTATGTATTCGTATCATGGAAGCGATCGACGAGTCGTCGCTCCGCGTTCGGATGGTGTTGCGGGATTTCTTCGACAAACGTCTCATAGTTCAATCGATGAATCGCTTCCGCATCCCCCGGCGTCGCTCTTCGAAATTCAAGCACGTTGTTTCCCCCTTATATGATGGTACATGATCAAAATCATCGTCAAACTGGCCACACCGACATCTGTTGCGTCCCCCCAGGCCGCGAGCGGCAAGAGCATGAGCATGACGAGCCCCGTCTCGCGCGAGTTACGCGTCAGTTTGATGAGAATGAGCAACATGGCAAGTCCTGCTAAAAACCATAGCGGGCTGTACGCTAATATAATTCCAGAAAATACGGCGTACCCCTTCCCACCGGTGCGAATATGCCACATCGGATAAATGTGCCCGAGCGTCAAGGCGAGCCCGGTCTCAAAAAAATATGGACCGCTGATCGACAAGACGAGTACCGTCTTCAAGACGTCGAATCCGTAAACGAACAAGAACGCTCGCTTCCCGCCGATCCGTAACGCATTGCGGGCACCGGTATTTCCCGACCCACTCGTTGCCAAGTCTTGACCGTTCCACCTGCCGTATACACGACCGCCGAGTATACTGCCGACGACATAGCCCAAGATGATGACCCACATAGCGATCCCTCCCCCGTTGTAAAATTGTGTATGATTTTTGAAATCGGGTACCTTCTTAATGTGCACCTAGACGAAAGGAGAAATCAAGATGCGAGTGGAGAACAATTTCATCAACGGAGAATGGATTGATACATCGGACACGATCGAGGTGCGGAATCCCGCGACCGGCAACATTATGGCCACGGTGACAAAGAGCGACACCGCCGAAGCGAAACAGGCTGTCGATGCCGCCCACGACGCCTTGAAGGACTGGCAAGAGAAAACGGCAGAAGAACGAGGCGCCCTCCTGCTCGAATGGAACCGCCTGATCGATGAACATACGGAAGCCATCGCTCGGACGATGGTCGAAGAGCAAGGCAAGCCGCTCCAAGAAGCGATCGGCGAAGTCCGCTATGCGAACGGCTTCATCGAGTGGTACGCCGCGGAAGGTCGGCGCGTGTACGGCGAGACGATTCCGGCATCGTCAAACAAGAAACGCATCTTTGCCATTAAACAACCGGTCGGCGTCGTCGCCGCCATCACCCCATGGAACTTCCCGGCCGCCATGATCACCCGAAAATTGGCGCCGGCGCTTGCCGCAGGTTGTACCGTCGTATTGAAACCGGCATCAGCGACACCATTGACGGCGATCGAACTCGTCAAACTGGCTGAGAAAGCAGGCTTCCCACCCGGTGTCATCAATCTTGTCACCGGGAAAGCTTCTGACATCGTGAACACGTGGCAACACGACCCCCGTGTCCGCAAATTGACGTTCACCGGTTCGACCGAGGTCGGCAAGACGCTCATGCGCGGCGCCGCCGATACGATGAAGAAAATCTCGCTCGAGCTCGGTGGTCACGCCCCGCTCATCGTCACGGCACAGGCAGATCTCGACAAGGCTGTCCCGCAAGCGGTCGCGACGAAATTCCGTAACGGCGGACAGACGTGTGTCTGCGCCAACCGGATTTATGTCGAGCAATCCATCGTCGATGCGTTCTCTGAAAAATTCATTGAGGCCGTCGCGGCGCTCGAAGTCGGGAACGGACTCGACGAAGGGACGGATATCGGCCCGCTCATCGACGAGGCCGCGGTCGAGAAAGTGATGAAGCACTTGGAAGACGCCCAAATCCGGGGCGGGGAAATCACGGGTGGCGAACAGCTCGACGGATTGTTCGTCCGGCCGGCAGTCGTCCGCTATGCGAATGAGGATATGCTGTGCATGAACGAGGAGACGTTCGGTCCTGTCGCCCCGATTGCGTCGTTTGACTCGCTCGAGGAAGTGATTGAACGGGCGAACGCGACCCCGTTCGGCCTTGCCGCCTATGTATTCACGCAAGACATCAACGAGGCCCTCTATTTGGCCGAAGCGCTCGAATACGGCATCGTCGGCGTCAATGACGGCCTCCCCTCAACGCCGCAAGCCCCGTTCGGTGGCTGGAAACAGAGCGGTCTCGGCCGCGAAGGTGGGCACCACGGCATCGAAGAGTTTTTAGAAGTAAAATATATTTCGCTTGGACTCTAAAAAAACCGGTTGAACGTCGCGCGTTCAACCGGTTTTTTTATTTTTCGACCAAGGCGATCAAATCGTTCGGCGTCGCGATCACATGATCGGCGAGCGCCCACTCGTCTTCGTTGCCGAAGCCGAAACCGGTCAAGACGACCGGAAAGTCATGCGCTCGTGCCGCTTCGACGTCAGATTTACGATCCCCGACCATCACATAGTCGTTATCGCCGTGACGGAGACGATGCGCCGTCAAAATGTCGGCTTTCTTCTCCCCGCTCACGGATTCAAGACATTCTGGAGCCGTCATAAACTGGCGGATATTTTGCGAGTCGAGCATGAGGTTCAAATAATGGACCCCGCAGTTACTCGCGGTCGTCAACGTGTGCCCTTTCGCGTGGAGCGCCTCGAGCATCTCGTAAATCCCGTCGAACAAGACGTGTTGGCCTTCCATCGCTCGTTCGAGCGTCTCATGACGAAGTTTGCGAATTTGGCGGATCTCCTCGATTGTCGCCTCCGGGATGACGTGCTCCCAAAATGCGTTACCGGCCAATCCGTATCCCGATCGGACCGCTTCCTCGCTCGGTTTCGGTAAATGTGGAAGTTGCTCCAACGCCTCGTGGATTGCTTGCGTCATCGGTCCGGTCGTGTCAACGAGCGTCCCATCGATATCAAATAAAATGACTGCCATGTCTGTATCCCCTCTCTCTTTCCTATGCTCCTACCGTAGCAGAATCCCCTCAATTCCGAAAGCGGAAACGTCACACGCAAATCTCACCTCTAAAAGTGAAATTCAGAGTCCATAAAAAAACGGCTGAACAAATGTTCAACCGAGAACTGTCAGCCGCGCCAGAAACTCATACCGCCTTTGACCGAGTAGACGTCCGTATAACCCGCGCTTTTCAACATGGCCGCGGCCCGTTGACTTCGCATCCCGCTTTGACAGATGACGTAGACCGGACGTTCTTTATCTTTCGGATATTGGGCACTCGCGTTCCCGAATCCCGATAACGGCACATTTTTCGCTTGCTTGATATGCCCGCCCCGGTATTCGTGTGGTTCACGAACGTCGAGCAGTTGAATGTTTCGCTCTTCGGCAATCTTCCGTTTCAATTCATCCGTCGAAACTGTTTTGACGCTGTTTCGCTTCGTCCACCAAAAATAAATCAATCCGATCACTACTGCGACAAACAAGAAATCAAGCATAGTCACGCCTCCGTTAGGTATAGTTTAGTTAACCCCATTATACCCCCTATGGTATATAAGTCAACGCGAACGCTCGCAAAAAAAGCTGTGCCCCGGGGCACAGCTTAGAAGTCGAGCAATGAATCGGTTTTCGGTTTGTCTTCCTCTTCTAAAGGAATCCCGAGAAACGCTGCCATCTGCCGATCAAGCGGCGGTTTCGCCTCGGTCGGTTGGGCCACGGGAGCCGCAGTGGACTGCGTTGGAGCCGAATCGGCGAGCAACAGCTCGCAATACCCCATCAGTTTGGCCAAATGGCGTTTCTGGGTCTCTCCGCTCGACTGTTCAATTTGGCGCATCACTTGTTTCATTTGCATGATGACCTGTTGTTCTGTAATCATACGTCGCACACATCCTTTACCGTTCCATTCTGAGGCAAACGTGGGGCCGACCGCAAGTCCGATGCTCGTCAGACGTGGGTCTCCGCACGCGTCTTAAGCCAAGATTGGAACGCCTCAAAGTCGAACCTGACTTGATTGGCGTAAAATTGGGACCAACGCGAGATTTGACGAATGAATAGCGGTCGCGACGCCCCGATGGCAGCCGCAATCCGTTCACTCGCCTCGTAGTCGAGCACGTTCGCATCCGCATCCGCTCGCGCATGAATTTTGGCCGTGATCTCCGCCTGTACTTTCAACGTCTCGATGAGCGATTCCTCATTCTTGATGTGCTTCGCTTTCACTTTCCGCTTATAAGGTGACCGTTGCCGCACGTAATACTCGTTCCCGTCCATCGTCAAGTAGCCGAGATACGGGTCACGACTGTGCACCATGGCACGCTGGGCCGCGATGACGCGGGCTCCTTGATGGGACAGCCCGTCCTCAAACAATGGATGCGTCGGCAAGAAGAGAGACGGGACAGCTGATTGCGCCTGCTTCATTTCGAGAATGATATCCTCGTCATGTTCAGCGTCCGCACCTTCAATCAAAATATAATACCGTTCGAGCCCGATTGAAGCGGTACCGCTCTCCCGTTTGATGGCGATGTCTTTAATCTCATAATGGTCGGCGTGGTGACGATGCTTTTCCGACAAGGATGCCAAATAGTCAGGCCATGCCTGTTTGATTTGTTTGGCAGTCTTCGGGCTGACCGGGACGAGGTCGTCACTTGTCGCGAAGTAACGCTCCTCATCCCGGACTTCCGTTCGCTCCGCCATGAATGCGTCTTTCTTCTTCTCTGCCTTTTTAATCACTTTCTTGATTGCTTTGCACGTGTTCGCTTTCGTGAATTGGACATCTTCATCCTTCCCATTCGCATAGCGTTCCATCGCAAGCGCGTATGTCTCTGCATACGTCTCAATGGCTCGTCTCGCATCAAATCCTGACTCCGCGGCAAACAAATCGACCGAGATCGCCATGCGAAGGACGTCAAACAAATAAGACCCGAGATACGCCTCGTCAAAATCGTTCACGTCATAAATGATGGTTCCGGCCCCATCCTCGAACACACCGAAGTTTTCAAAATGCAAGTCCCCTTGAATGAACGTCGGATGAGACGCGTCGGTATCGAACGCGAGCGGCACTTTCGCAAAGTCATAATAGAACAAGTGGGAGCTCCCCCGGAAAAACGAGAACGGGGTCGCGCTCATCTTGTTGTACTTCTCATCTCTAGCCGCTTCAGACAAGTTTCGAATCGATTTGTCGTAGTAATCCAAGACGGTCGCGAGCGTCTCACGACGGATCTGTTGTTTGACGGATGTGAACATGACCTTCTCCCCTTCACGCATCGAATAAGTGCTTGTACTCTCCATAACCTGCAGACTCTAACTCTTCTTTTGGAATGAAACGGAGTGCTGCCGAGTTGATGCAGTAGCGCAGACCCCCTAGTTCTTTCGGGCCGTCATCGAATAAGTGACCGAGGTGACTGTCGGCTCCCTTCGAGCGGACTTCAGTCCGGACCATATGGTGCGTCGTGTCCATGTTCATGTCGATACGCTTTTCCTCGATTGGACGGGCGAAGCTCGGCCAGCCGCAATTCGACTGGAACTTGTCGCGCGACGTGAAGAGCGGCGTACCATCAATCACGTCGACATACAATCCTTCTCGTTCCTCGTCCCAATACTCATTTTGAAACGGGGGCTCGGTCCCGTTCTCTTGCGTGACTTTATATTGGATCGGCGTCAAGCGGTCTTTCAGTTCTTTCTGAATTTTCTTGTCGCTCCACGCCTCTTTCACAAACTTGGCACGGCCTGAACCGACCCGATACATTTCGTAGCGGAACGGATTTTTCTTATAGTAGTCTTGATGATAGTCTTCGGCTTCCCAAAACGTTTTCGCGGGACGAATCTCGACTTCAATCGGTCGGTCGAATCGACCTGAGTCCTCGATTTCTTGCTTTGAACGTTCCGCTGCCACGCGCTGTTCTTCCGAATGATAGAAGATGGCCGGTCGATAAGACTCACCGCGGTCGTTGAATTGTCCGCCGCCATCGGTCGGGTCGATTTGACGCCAATAGATGCGCAACAGTTCCTCATATGAAATGACTTCCGGGTCAAACGTGACCTCGATCGCCTCAAGGTGACCGGTCGTCTCCGAACAGACTTGTTGATAGGTCGGGTTGTCGACGTGCCCGCCCGTGTAACCGGAAATGACGCGCTCGACCCCTTCGTATTTATGAAACGGTTTGACCATGCACCAAAAACAGCCTCCCGCAAATGTAGCTTTTGCCATAATAAATCCCTCCTTACTATGTAGTGTACCCAAAAAATCTCGTCGACAACAAAAAACGAGAACCACGAACGTGTTCTCGTCTTAGTCTTCCTCGACCTGATTCATGTGCCGCATCACTAAAAATAAGATGACGCCGACGATAAGCGCCCCGAGAATAGTCAACGCCATATTCCCTCGAGCCGATAATGTATAAAAGATGGCCAACCCGATCAAGATGAGCGCGATCGGAATAAACGCTCGCTTAAAATGATCCCAATACCGCACGGACAGTCCCCCTTTCTTTCTATCATACCAAATTTGTTTGCTATGATAGAGAGGAAGATGATGTTTCATTTCGAAGGAGGCACTTAGTATGGAGGTTGAACGGTTATGGGCCAATCGCCCGACACTGATGTGGGAAGACCGGATGAATGAAGGCGATGACGTGTATACCGTCGAGATCATCTTTGCCGTTGACGCCGCGCTCCGACGGTACGTGACCGCATTGACACATGCAGACGGAACGGAAGCAAGCGTCTTAGCAGCGGTCCGCGACGTCGTGTTGCGCTTGAACGAGCTCGATACCGAGCACGACCATTTCATCGAGACGGTCGAGCGTGAGGAACTGTACGATTTCATTCAAGCCGGGGCGATTCTAGCCGGTTATGAGACTGACGAAGACGTGACGGAAGAATGGCGTGACTGGTGAACACATTGCACTCCTCCATAAGCAGTCAACGCTGTTTGAATATGCTAAACTGAAACTAATTATTTCCATTTCACGCAAGGGGATGCAGCCATGCTAACCATCATCAACTCGTTTTTTCTGAACTTGTGTATCCTATTCACCCTCTTCACGATCTCATTTCTTCCGTTCCGCAATCGTCCGCGTCTGACACCGAAGTCACCGTTGAAAGGTCGAATCCTGCTTGGCGTCCAGACAGGGATCGTCGCCTTGATTTTACTCGCGAACGCACTGCCGCTCGAAGGGATTTTGATCGACTTGCGCTCCATCCCCATCTCGCTTGCCGTCTTGTTCGGCGGGTGGGTCAGCGGGGTTGTCGCTGCCGTCATCTTTCTGACCGCCCGATTTTTCATGGTGACCGACGGGGCGTACATCGGCTTTTATTTGGCGGTCTTGACGATGATCGGACTCGTCCTTCCCATCAGTCTATTGCGGCTAAAACTCGATAACACTCGCAACACGTTACTCGTCTTCACGACGATCAGTGTCACCGTCTTCGGTGCGGCCATCTATTATGCGTTGCCGCTCGAACTGTTCTATCCTGTCATTCTCGCCTACATCGTCATGGCGTACGGCGGCGCCTGTGCCGCGTATCGTTTGCTCCAAGAGTTGCGTCGCCACTTCGAGAACGTCCAACATCAGCAACAACTCGCCCGGACCGACGCGTTGACCGGCATCGCCAACCGGCGTCTATTGAACGAGGCGATGGCCAACTTGAACGTCGAAGCCAAAGAATACGCCTTGATCCTCGTCGACATCGACCACTTCAAGCGCGTGAACGACACGTACGGTCATGACGTCGGGGACGACGTCTTGCGGGAGCTCGGCATGTTGCTCGTCGCCGAGAGTGAAGAGCGTCATCTCGTCGGCCGCTTCGGCGGAGAAGAATTTTTAATCATCATGCCGAACGCCAATCGAGATGAAGTGACTCGCCTCGCTGAATCTATACGAGAAAAAGTCTCGACTTTCCCGTTCGAGACGAGCGCGGGGACGCTGCATATCACCGTTTCGCTCGGGGCCTGCCATTCGAACGATATCGAAGTCGACAGCGTGTTGAAACATGCCGACGAAGCGTTATACCACGCAAAGGAATCGGGACGAAATCGATTCATTCTGGCGTCGTAAAGCGCCTCATGTTCGCAAAAGATTGCGATTTCCCGCAGTTTTCCCGCTTTACTTTCAACTAGTGAATCGGTACACTAGGCTAGACTTTGATTCGACTATCCTTACAGTGATCATAGATTTGGACAGAAAAAGGGGAAACACATTTCATGACAGTATTGTTATCACTATTCGGTTTGATGTTTGTGGGATCGTTCATCCTCGACTATCAACGTGGCAAGACGTTCCGGCAGTCGCTCTTCGGGGGAGTCGATACGATGAAACGGAACTTGTTTATCTTTTTACGCACGTCCCTCTCGATGATGATTTTTATCGGTCCGCTCCTACTCATCTCCATGTTCGCCTTCTCAGAACTCGTATCGTTCGAGACGGTCGCCGCCTTCATGATTGCCGTGCTCAGCATCGGGTTCGCGGAACGCATCATCGGGATGATCGTCGCACCACTCGTCCGGACGTTCTGGCACCAACGCGGAAAATTGATGCCGCTCTATCTTGATGCAGGTCTTTATATTTTCTTGCTGTCGATTCTCATCCTCGAGTTCTTGATGAACATTCCAGGTGTTGAACTCGGTGCTTCTGCCATCGCGGTATTTTATGCGTTCGCGCTCTTCTATACTCGTTACTTGTTCAGCTTACTTCGCTTCACGCTTCGTAAGGGCGTACCGTCGAGCTGACAACGATCCGCAAACAGTTTGGTTTGCGGTTTTTTTGTACAATCTACTAATTGACAATGAGAATCGTTATCACTTATACTTTAGTTGTAGCTCCCAAAGCTTGACGTAAACGTTCCCCAAACCAATACGTCACGTGGATTCCCCTCCACGACACTCTTTTTGAAAGCAATGCGACAACCCCCATTTGTTGCACCCAAATTTGCCATCCAAAAAAACGAGCGGCTCTCCGACGGAGCCGCTCGTTTTTTCATGCAAAGATATCTTGTTCGATTTGTTTCAATCCATAAAACACACCGTGTGCGTGCATCAGTTCATCATACGATCCGGTCTCGACGATGCGTCCGGACTCCATGACGATGATGTGATCGAAACGTTCGAGCCCAGTCAGACGATGGCTGACCATGACGAGCGTCGCTTCATCGGCTTGACGCAAAATCTCGGCGAACACGTCCGCCTCGGTCCGCGCATCGAGCGCCGATGTCGCTTCGTCAAGTATCCAGAGCAATCCATTCTTCAACAAGGCTCGGGCGATGGCAAGACGTTGCCGCTCGCCGCCCGATAAGTTCGCCCCTTTCTCAAAGACGGGCTCGTCGAGCGAGAAACCGAGGCGGACACTCGCGAGCGCCGCTTCCATCTCAGCGTCCGAGAAATTACCGGCGAGCTCCAGGTTCTCTCGCACCGTCCCGAAGAAGAAGTGGTTCTCTTGAAGGACGACGCTGGCTTCACGCCAGACCGATGCTTGGGTCACATCGTCCAACCGCTGTCCATTCAATCGGATCTCACCAGACTCAGGTCTGACAAAAGCGAGCAACAGTTGAAGTAGTGTCGATTTCCCTGAGCCGCTCGGTCCGACGATAACGGTCTTTGAACCGCCTCTTAACGTCACGTCGACGCCGCTCAGCACGTCACGGAACGTGTCCGGGTAGCGATAGCTCACGCGTTCGAACGATACGTCAGGTGCTGTCTCGAGCGCTACGTCGGTACGGGCCGACTCGGCAACGACAATCGCTTCACTCGGCTCGACCACTTCGAGCATTCGATCGGCCGCTTGCTTGCTGTCAGCAAAGTGGCCTGGGAAGACTGCCATCGGTGTCGCGTTCTCAAACGCGGTGAGCGACATCATGATGAGCATGGCCAAGAAGAGGCCATTTAATTCCCCGTCGACGACAAGATAGGCCCCGATGGCCAAAACACCCCATGAGACGAGTAAGGACGCCGCCACGACGAGCGAGGAGTTGAAGAACTGGTTCGTCACATCTCGTTTTTGGGCATCGGCGTAGCGGTCGCTCTGTTCAAGCAGTTCGTTGCGCGTTTGACCAAGCCGATGGTGCAACAACAGGTCGCGATAGCCGTACATCATCTCCGTCATCCCACTCGACAGGTCTCCTCGCAAGGTACGGAGTTCCCGGTCATGCTTGGCACGGACACGGGCGAAGAAGGCCGGGATCAAAAAACCGGTCACGAAGACGCCGAACAAGATCCAAACGCTGACCCAGACCGAGAAGTATGTGACGAAGAAAATCGTGCTCAAGAAGACGAGTACCAAGATAATCGGCGGGTAGAACACCCGTAAAAAATAGTTCTGCAAGCTCTCGACGTCACCGACGACGCGAGCGAGCAAGTCCCCACTCCGATATTTGGCAAAGATGCTCGGGACGAGCGGCTCGAGTTGACGATAAAATCGGACCCGGAGTTCGCTCAAAATCGTGAACGTCGCCCGGTGCGAGGCGAGACGCTCCTGATAGCGAGCACTCGCCCGAATCACACCGAACAGTTTAATCAAAACGACGGGCACCATGAGCGCATACAGCGGCGGCACGAGCCCAGCCCGTGAGACGAGGTATCCGCTCGCCGCGAACAAAGCGACGGCTGCGATGCCAGCGACATAACCAAAGAAGATCGAGAGGATGATATCCTTTTTCTCTCGCATCATCCATTTCGTGATCGTCCAAAGGGAATTCATCCTCTCACCCCTTTCTGTAGCGTGAATAAGTCAGCGTATTGCGGAACGCTGAGCAGTTCGTCATGTGTTCCTTGGGCGACGAGACGCCCTTCGTCCATGAACCAAATCGCATCGGCTTGTTTGATCGTATGCAGACGATGCGCGACCGTGACGAGCGTTGACTCACGTGACAACTCATCGATTGAGCGCCGAACGATTTGTTCGGTCACTAAATCAAGTCCGGTCGTCGGTTCATCGAACAAGATGATGCCGGGACGTTTTAAGAAGGCCCGGGCCAAGGCGAGCCGCTGCCGTTCGCCTCCGGATAAGCCGTAACCCCCTTCACCGAGTTCGGTATGAAGACCGTTCGGCAACTGAGCGATGACATCGTTCAACCCGGCTGCCGTCGCCGCCTCGAGAATCTTCGCTTCGTCCGCCGCCTCACCGAGGCCGATATTATCGGCGACGGTGCCGGCGAACAAATACGGGTTTTGTGAGATATAGCCAATCGTGTCATACCATGACGTATCGGTGTACGTCTCGAGGGGTGCACCGTCCACGAGGACACGTCCGCTGTCAGGTTTGACGAGCCCTGATAACACGTTCAAGACGGTTGTCTTCCCGGACCCGCTCGCCCCGACGAGCGCCACGTGGGCACCGGCAGGAACCACGCCGCTTAAAGGCTGGAGCGTGAAACGCCCCCCTTCATAGGCGAATGATGCTTCGTCGAGCTCGAGGTCGGGTGTCCGGCTCGTCAACGTCCGGTCGCCCCACTGCAGACGTTCATCCGGTGCGTCGAGCGCCTCGAAAATACGATCGGCCGCCCCCATGCTGCCGCGTCCGGTATGGAACGCACCGCCGAGGTCTTTGATGGCCAAATAGTATTCCGGAGCCAAAACGAGAATCAAAAAGCCGGAGAAGAACGTCAAGTTCTGCCAGACGACCATTTGCAGCGCCACTTCGAGCGCCACGACCCCTGTGCTGAGCATCGAGATGAACTCGAGCATGAGACCCGACAAGAACGCCGTCTTCAAGACGACCATCGTCGCGTCGCGGAAGTCGAGACTGCTCTTTTCAATCGCTTGCGCCTCACGCTCGGTCCGACCGTAGAGTTTCAACGTCGTCAATCCTTGCAACACGTCCAAGAACTTTCCGGAGAACTGGTTCATCTTCTCCATCTGTTGTTCGGATTTTTTCTGCGTCGCAATCCCGATGATAATGAAAAAGATTGGGATGAACGGCGCCGTCACCATCATGATGATGCCCGAGATCCAATGTTGGCTGAAGACGACGACGAGAATGAGCAGCGGAATGATCGACGTTTGAATGACTTGCGGCCAATATTGGCTGAAGTAGGCGTCGACTTCATCGACTGCGTCCATGAAGACGCTGACTTTCTTTCCGGACTGGCCGGACAAAGATGTCTCGATCGGATTCGATGTATAACGGTCAAGCAACTGCAAACGGAGTGTCCGTTTCGCTTTCTCCGCTAGACTAGCTCCGATTCGTCCTGACATGTAGCCGAACAAAGCACGCGTGACGAGGGCGAGAATGAGCCAGCCGAGCGCCGGGATGATGCTTTCAAACGATGCATTTTTTAAAAAGACCTGGTCGACGATATCGACGATTAAATACGCCTGCGCCAAAATCGACAATCCGATCATCACCGCGGCGATGACGAGTCCGACGATATGGCGTTTTTCAGCTAAAGCGAGAGCTTGCAGTCGTTTCACTGCGTTCATCCTTTCTATACTATCCAAAACTTTTCTTTGTGAGGATTCTCACTAATTATAACTGATGCACACGACCATGGCGAACGCTTCGCTTAGCCAGACATGCAAAAGACGCCGCGTATATCACGTGGCGTCATACCGTCGACTGTTCAAAGTATTCGGGATGGCCAATCATCAATTCACGCGCATCGAAGTGAAGCACCTCTTCTTTTCGTAAGCGCGATAAGATGTTCGACACGGTCTCCCGTGACGTACCGGATAAGCGTGAGATTTCAATCGTCGTGAACGGACACCGGACGCGAACCCCCTCTGCTTCCGGTTCCCCGAGGTCTTCAATCAAGTAATGGATCGTGTTGAGCACGCGTTCGGTCGCACTCGGAGTGATGATATCCTGCACCCGTCGTTCGTGCAAGTCGAGAATCCGATTCATCTGTCCGACGATATGGAGTAACATCGACGCGTTCCGAGAGACGAGTTGTTCGAATCGGTCCGTCGGCATATAGATGACCTCGATATCGGTCAACGCCTCCGCCGAATGTTGATAATACGGTTCCGTCATCAAGCCGCGATACGGGAACAGTTGCTTCGGTTTCAAGTAGTCCGTATATTGATGGGTCGCCGTCTCGTTGTTGCGCTCGAGCTTCACGTAACCGCTGATTAAAAAGTAGACGCGCTCCCGAGGATCGCCTTCCATGAATAAGAGCTGTCCTTTCCGGTACGTTCGACAATAGACATGGGGCAACAGTGCCTCGAGCTCACGGGCGGTACATTTGGTGAATACATCGAGTTGCCGCAAGTCGTCTACGGTCCATTTCGGTTTCATGTTGAACCCTCCAATCTATCTTGCCTCTCCTTTTAGTATAGTTGGATTCAATTTGAAAACGCTTACAAAATCCAACGATTTTCTGACAAAAAAAAAGAGGGGCTTTCACCCTCTTCGTCACAGCACGTTATTCAATCGAGCATCAACTCCATGATCGCATCTTGCAGGTCACGGTCGAGTTCAAGCGCGTGCAAATCGAACAGCCATGCCTCGAGCCGCGTCTTCGCTGCCGCCGATCGATACAACTTGTCTTTTAAATCATAAGAAATCTCGGCGCGGTCCAAGAAACGATACAAACGATCGAGCCGGTGATCGTTCGCCGTCAGTTCGACCGGGAGAGACACCGTCATCTCTTCATCAATCGGACCGAGTTCGAGGCGCAGTGTCTGGGTCTCTCGATTGTATTCACCAGAACCGGTCACACCTCGGAGGAGTAACGTGACGTTACGGTCAGACGGCAAGACGGTCCGGTCACCTGTAACGTGAATGTGGAGTTTCCGTTCCTCCCAATCAAGCGTGAACGTCGTCTCAGCGTAAGCACCCGTCTCATAGTCACGGTCCGACCCGTTGTCTTCATAGAGCGTGAACGTATTCGACGCGCCCGGGAAGACGAGAACTTCCAATTCGACCGGGTTATCTGTATCGTTACGACCCGAGTAATGCCGTGCCATCGGGATGATGGCCCCTGCTTTCGCGAACACCGCCTGATCTTCGAGCCCACGGAACATGCGAACCGATTTGTCTCCGCTGTAGCGATGACCCGTGAAGAAGTCGAACCAGTCGCCTTTCGGTAGCCAGACGTTCGTCGCCGCCACGTGGAGCTGTTTATTCATCGGCTCGACGATTGGAGAGACGATGAGCTCACTGCCGAAGTAGTATTCGTTCGGTACCTCATACGCCGCGTCCTCGTCCGGATGTTCATAATACATCGGTAAGATGAGCGGCAAGGCACCCGCGTGGTTCCGCCAGTTCATCGTATAGATGTACGGGATCAATTGATGGCGCAGACGCAAGAACGTCTTCATCGACCGCTCCGCCTCGAGACCGAAGCGCCACGGCTCTTTCCCGTTGAACGTACTGAACGTCGAGTGCAGGCGCATGATTGGACTGAACACACCGAACGCGACCCATCGTGCGGCGAGCTCATCGTCTTTTGAGCCTCGGTAATGGCCACCGATATCGTGACTCCACCAACCATAGCCGATATTGGAAGCGGTCGCCGTAAAGTACGGCTGGAACGCGAGCGACGCCCACGAAATCAACGTGTCTCCCGAGAAACCGACCGGATAGCGGTGACTGCCCGGGCCCGAATAACGGGAGAAGATGATTGGTCGATCGCCATCCCGGGCGATGTCGGCCGCATGATAGTGGTTCAGCATCCAGAGCGGGTCGAGCCCTTCCATTTTCGACGTCGAGCCTTGTTGCCAGTCGATCCACCAGAAATCGACGCCATCGTCTTCATGCGGATGATGCATCTGCTCGAAATAGGCTTGAATGAAGCGTTTATCGGAAAAGTCGAACGGGATGCGGTCGCCTTGGGACGGATCGATGCCCATCGCCTCGGCCATCGCCACATATTGGTCTTCGAAGGCACGCACACCATCCGCCGGATGCAAGTTCAACGTGACGAGCAACCCTTCTTGCTTGAGCCACGTCAAGAATCCTTTCGGGTCCGGGAACAAGTTCTTGTTCCATGAGTAGCCCGTCCATCCGCTCCCGTATTCTTCCGGGACGTCGGTGACGTGCCAATCCATGTCGATGACGCTGACCGAGAATGGGATGTCTTCTGTCTTAAACCGACGCATGAGTTCTTTATATTCCGTCTCGTCGTAGCGCCAATAGCGGCTCCACCAGTTGCCGAGCGCTTTTCGTGGCAACAGCGGCGTCGGGCCGGTCAATTGATAGAAGTCACGGAGTGCGCGCTTATACTCATGCCCATACCCGAAGTAGTACAAGTCATGGATATGTTTACGCCGCGGTTCGACGAAACGGTCCTCGGTCATGATGAACGAATCAGAGTCATCGATGACGGCATACCCTTGTTTCGAGGCGATGCCTTCACCGAGTTCGGTCGCCCCGTCGACGTGGTCGAGCGTTCGCGCCGTCCCTTTCAACGTCCGCTCCGGTCCGTTAAACGTATAGCGGCTATAATACGTACTGAAGTTCCCTTTCACGTCGACGTAAAGCGTGTTCGGCGCGAACGGCCCTTTCGTGTAGTAGAGGTGGACGTGCTCCGTGATGATTTGCAATTCCGTCTCATCCTCAATCACGCGAAACTCTGGGACTGCGAACGCCCGGTTAAAGACGACTTGGGTCGGCCGGTCTTCGAACACCCCATCCTCGGCATACTCCATCCGAATCAGTTGGCTCGTCAGTACCGTGAAGCGATAGCAGCTCCCTTGGACGATTGCCCGATCATCTGCCTGCGGTTTCATTTGTTGCGTATAGACGTTCTCCTCTTCAAATAGACGCATAAGCTCGAGCGTTGCCGCTCTTCGTCACTTCCCTTCTAAATTGTGCAAACGTTTACACTCGAAATGATAACAATGTCTAAATCGACATACAACATTCCTTCCCCATGTCGGACCATAAAAAACGACGAGCTGCCAATTCAGGAAAAAAGCCACAGACGCTGATGTCTGTGGCGTTGAGCTTATTGTTGGAGCGTCGCGGCGAGTCGGACGCGCGTCCCGACCTCACCTCGGACCGCCGCAAGGGCTTGTTCGAGCGACGTGATGACGGCAACCCGGTCGTGTCCTGATTCGGCGAATTGAAGGGCGGCCCGAACTTTCGGCAACATGCTGCCCGGTGCGAACTGGCCTTCGGCGATAAACGTCTCGAGTTGTTCTTTCGTCGTCTCCTCGAGCGCCCGGGCCGACGGTGTCCCGAAATCGACGAACACGTGCTCGACGGCCGTCAAGATGAGGAGCATGTCGGCGTCGACGAGATCGGCGAGTTTCGCAGCGGCAAAATCTTTATCGATGACCGCCTCGACGCCGATATAGCCATCGGCTGTATCGATGACAGGAATCCCCCCGCCGCCAGAGGCGACGACGATGTGCTCATGGGCGACGAGGTCACGGATGACCGCGTGCTCAAGAATCGCCACTGGAAACGGGCTCGGGACCACGCGGCGATAGCCGCGACCGGCGTCTTCTTTGAACACATAACCGGTCGTCCGTTCAAGCTGCTGCGCTTCCGCCTCGTCATAGAAAGGACCAATCGGCTTCGTCGGGTGACTGAAGGCACTATCGTTCGGGTCGACGACCGACCGCGTGACGATCGGTGCGACCGAACGTTCCAAACCACGAGATCTCAGTGCTTTCGTGAGGGCGTTCTCGAACCAATAGCCAATCATCCCTTGTGTCATCGCCCCGCAAACGTCGAGCGGCAAGGCCGGCGTCGCCGGACTGTCCGACGCAGCCTGCTGCAACATCAAATTTCCGACTTGCGGCCCGTTGCCATGGGTGATGATGACCTCAATCCCTTCGGCGACAAGCGCGGCCAGTGATTCCGCCGTCGCCTCAACGGCTCGAATTTGAGCCTCGGCCGTCGCATCTTTACCTTGTTGAATCGCATTTCCACCTAGTGCGATGACTACTCGTTTATTCCGCATATTGGTTTCCCCCGATCAAAAGACTGAGATATTTCCTGAGACGATGCGCACGACGGCCAAGATGGCGAGCGCGGTCAAGACACCGGCCACGATCCACTCCGTCTTCGTCAACGTCTTGATGCCGTTCTCACGTTGCGCCTTGATGTAGAGCAACGTACCTGGTGCGTACAGTAACGTCGTCAAGAGCAGATAGTCGATTCCGGCCGCATAGATGAGCCAAATCCCGTAAATCGAGGCGACGGCTCCGATGATGAGGTCGCGGGTCCGACGCTCACCGGCATTGTAGCCGATGCCGTTCTTCGCGACCTTGACTTGATAGAAGGCCGAGAAGACGTACGGGATCAAGATGGCGCTCGAGGCGAGCGAGAACGCGAAATTATACGCCGCATCCGAGAACAGGAACGTGAAGAGGAACAGCTGGATCAACCCGTTCGTGAGCCAAAGCGCGTTGGCCGGCGCATTGTTTTTGTTCTCTTTCGTGAACCATTTCGGGAACACGCCGTCTTTCCCGGCTACGAATGGGATCTCAGCGGCGAGCAACGTCCAGCCGAGCCATGCTCCGAGAACTGATATGACGAGACCGCCATTGATGAGCATCGCGCCCCACGGTCCGACCGCTGACTCGAGCAAGTACGCCATCGCCGGTTGCGAGGCGTTCGCCACGTTCTCTGGATTCATGAGACCGAGCGACATGACCGAGATGAGCAGATAGATGATGAGCGTCCCGAGCAATCCGATGACCGTCGCTTTCCCGACGTCCGAGCGCTTGCGGGCCCGTCCAGATAAGACGACCGCCCCTTCGACCCCGATGAACACCCATAGTGTGACGAGCATCGTCGAGACGACCTGGTCTCTCACACTACCCCATGAGAAACCACCCTGTCCCCAGAAATCGAACGTGAAATTATCGAGGTTGAAGAAGAATAAGGTGATGGTGATGAAAGCAAAAATCGGTACGAGTTTGGCAATCGTCGTGATGATGTTAATCATCGACGCTTCGTGGATACCACGTAAAATCAACGAATGCACGAGCCATAGCATAATCGAGGCACCAATGATCGAAGCGATGTTTTGACCGCCTTCAAAGATTGGGAAGAAATAGCCGACCGAACTGAACAGAAGCGTCGCATAGGCGACGTTGCCGAGCCACGCGGATAGCCAGTAGCCCCACGCCGAGTTGAACCCGACAAACTGACCGAAGCCGGCACGGGCATAACTGTACACACCACCATCGAGATCCGGACGACGCATCGTCAAATTTTGAAAACTGAGTCCGAGGGCGATAATCCCGATTCCGGTGATGACCCACCCAATCAAAATCGCTCCCGCGTTCGCACCTTGGGCCAAGTCGGCCGCCAAGTTGAAGGCGCCGCCGCCGATCATTGAACCGACGACGAGTGCCGTCAGCGCCCCGAGCCCTAAACGTCGATCTTTCTTCTCTGGTTGCACGCCAGCCGTTCCACTTGAGTCATGCGCTATTTTCGTAGACATTGAACTCATCCCTTTCGTTTAGTACGGGCCGGAGGGGAGATCCCCTCCCATCCGTCAGCGTTCAAGCCATTCGTTCGTGTCGGTGAGCGTCGCGGCCATCACCGCTTTAATCGTATGCATCCGGTTCTCGGCTTCGTCAAAGACGAAGGAGTGACGGCTCCGGAACACTTCATCCGTGACTTCCATCTCGCTCAATCCGTACTCCGCATGGATCGCCCGGCCGACTTCGGTCTCCAAGTCGTGGAAGGCAGGCAGACAGTGGAGGAACATGACGTCCGGATTATTCGTCTTCGTGAGCATGTCCATGTTCACTTGATACGGGTGAAGCAGTTTGATGCGCTCGGCGAACTCGGCCTCTTCGCCCATCGACACCCAGACGTCCGTGTAGATGACGTCGGCGTCGGCGACCGCTTCGTCGATGCTTTCGGTCAACGTGATCTTCGCCCCTGTCTCAGCAGCGACCGAGCGGGCAAAATCGACGACTTCATCCGACGGCCAAAGCGATTTCGGTGCACAGATACGCATGTCCATCCCAACTTTGGCACCACCAATCAAGAGTGTGTTGCCCATATTGTTGCGTCCATCGCCGACATAGACGAAGCGAATGCCAGACAACTCGCCTTTCTGTTCTTTGACGGTCAAGAAGTCGGCCAAGATTTGCGTTGGATGATACAAATCCGTCAACCCGTTCCATACCGGGACACCGGCGTCTTTGGCCAGCCCTTCGACCGTGTCATGGGCGAAGCCGCGGAATTGGATGCCGTCAAACATACGCCCGAGCACGATCGCCGTGTCGCGCACCGATTCTTTTTTGCCAAACTGGATATCCGATTTCCCGAGGTATTCCGGATGCATGCCTAGATCGATGGCCGCCACAGTGAACGCACAACGCGTCCGCGTCGAAGGTTTCTCAAACAACAGCGCCACATTCTTTCCTTCACAGATTCGATGCGGGACGCCTTGTTTCTTTTGACGTTTGAAGGCGGCCGATAAATCGATCAAATAGTTCAACTCATCCCCTGAAAAATCGTTCAATGATAGAAAATGACGGCCTTTCAAATCAAAGTTGTACGTTGTAGACATGCTCGTTTCCTCCTCGTTAAATGTCTTTGCGGATAATCGGACAGCTCATGCAGCGTGGGCCCCCACGGCCACGCGACAATTCACTCGACATGATCTCGATGACTTCGACGCCTTCTGAGCGAAGCAACTCGTTCGAGACGTAGTTACGGTCGTACGTGACGACGACGCCTGGAGCAATCGCGAGTGTGTTCGACCCATCGTTCCATTGTTCGCGGGCAGCGGCGATCGGGTCTCCGCCCCCACATGGGATCAAGACAATCTCATCGAGACCGAGTGCGGCTTTCAACACGTTCAACAGATCCGTATGCTGGGTGATGTGAAGTTCACCCTCGGCGTTCAACGTCAGTTCAAAGATGTTCATCTTGCCTCCTGGCCCTTGGATGAACGGGTGAATCGTGAACTTGTCATGGTCGACCATCGTGAAGACCGTATCGAGGTGCATGAACGCGCGCGACTTCGGAATCTCGATGGCGATGACTTTCTTGAACGTGCCGCCGTTTTTCAACAAGTTGAGAGCGACCCGTTCAATCCCTTGGGCCGTCGTCCGCTCGGAAATTCCGATGGCGACGACTTCTTTCGAGAGAACGAGTTCATCTCCACCTTCCATCGCGAAGCGGTAGTCGCGGTCCGACCAGATCGGGATGTCGTGTTTCGCGAATCGCGGATGATAGCGCATAATATATTGCGTGAACAACGATTCGCGGCGGCGAGCCGGCTCTTTCATCCGGTTGATGGATAGCCCGTTCCCGATGGCTGCCGATGGGTCACGAGTGAAATATAAGTTCGGCATCGGGTCGAGATAGAACGGGTATGTGTCCTCAATCATCTCGTGCAAGTGGCGCCGTTTCTCTGGCTTAATCTCAGACTTGCGAATGCCGGCCATAACGGTTTCAATCAATTTTTCGTTGTCGTAGGCGAGCAAATATTCTTTAAGTGTCTCGTACGAGCCGTTGATATTCGATTTTGACTCCGCCAAGATATCGGCGACGAATCGTTCGCGCACCCCTGGTAGTGATAACGTTTCCGCCATCAAATTTTCTAGATAGAGTACTTCGACGCCACGATTTTGGAGCACGCTCGCAAAGTAGTCATGTTCTTTTTGAATGACCGGAAGATGAGGAATGTCGTCGAACAAGAGTCGTTCCAAATATTCTGGGGTCAAATTTTCGAGTTCACGTCCTGGTCGTTTCAATAGTACCGTCCTAAGTTCACCAATTTCTGAATACACGTGGATCGGATGTTTCAGCGTTGTATCCCGTGCGGTTTGTTGATCCGTCATCGATATCATCTCGCTTCCTCCTTGTGATTCGGGTGTGTTTCTACCCTTACATTATCAACTTACCCATTTCCGAGGTGGGCAAGTCCGACGTTTGGACTGTGGTGGATTCCACACTAAAGTGCATAGATGATGACGTGGCATGAATGAACAACCACTCGAGAAACGGTGCGTCCCCTCAAATCGGAGGAGAGAGACGTATACACACTGTATAGATTGTGAAAAAAATTCATAACATTTTTTTGATTTTGTTTGAGCCCGACTAAAGTCGTGACATAATATAGACAAATGATGTGAAAAGGAAGTGAGTCGATGGCAATCGAACGTACAGAACGCGCCCGTCATGAAGCCCAAGTGACAGCGCTCATCCAAAAAGGGGACCCGGTCGATTTCCGCGACGTGTTTCTCACACTCCATCCGGGCGAACAAGCCGACCTCTTCATTGAGCTCGAGCAACCGGGTCGCCAGTTCGTCTACGATGCCTTGTCCCCGGAAGCGTTCACCGACCTATTTGAAAAGCTCGAACTCGATGAACAAGAACAGTTCATCCAAGAGATGCCACGTCCGTTCGCCGTACGCGTGTTGAACGACATGTTCTCGGATAACGCCGCCGACTTGATGACCGAGCTCCCGGACGATTTCATGAACGAACTGTTCGAGTTGATGGACGAGACCGAGGCGACCGAAGTCAAAGACTTAATGCGCTATCCGGACGATACGGCCGGCGCCATCATGACGACCGAGTTTATCGTGTTGAAAGCGGACAAGAGCGTCGGTGCGACGCTCGAAGACTTGCGCGAACTTGGACCGGAAGCCGAGACAATCTATTACCTGTATGTCATCGACACCGATCGCCGGCTCGTCGGCGTCGTCTCGCTACGCGATTTGATTGTCTCGCCGCTCGATGTGCAAATTGCGGATATCATGGGCCGACGCGTCGTATCGGCCCACGTCCTCGCCGACCAAGAGGACTTGGCGCGGACCGTTCAAAAATATGATCTATTGGCCCTGCCTGTCATCGACAGCGAGGACCACTTGCTCGGAATTATCACGGTCGACGATGTCATGGATGTCATCGAACGGGAGACGACCGAGGACTTTGAGGAGCTGTCAGCGACAAAAGGATCGTCCGACATCAACATGGGACCGGTCGAAGCGGCGATGAAACGGGCCCCTTGGATTATCAGCCTCATGTTTCTCGGGATGATCACCGCGTCGACGATTGGTGGCTTCGAGGATACACTCGAAGCGATCGTCCTGCTCGCTGTCTTCATGCCGCTCGTCATGGGTTCGGCCGGGAACGCCGCCACCCAGTCCCTCGTCGTCGCCGTCCGTTCAATCGCACTCGGGACGATCAATCGAAAGAACGTGTTGAAGATGATTCGCCGTGAGTTCGGGACGGGCGTCTTGCTCGGTCTCGCCTGCATGGTCGTCATCTTTGGGGTCATCACCGTTTTGTATGACAGTGCCTTAATCGGGATGATCGTCGGTCTGTCGATCTTTGCGTCACTCAGCGTGGCGACCATCGTCGGGACGCTCGTGCCGCTCCTCATCAATCGATTGAAACTTGATCCGGCCGTGGCGTCGGGTCCGTTCATCACGACGGTCGTCGACAACCTCGGCTTGATCATTTATTTCACGGTCGCGACTTCGTTGCTACGCTTTTTCTGACACCTGACATCTCAGGTGTCTTTTTTGTCGTGATATTTATTACAGTTCTTTTACAAAAGAGAAAATGGGAAATAATCATGATTTAGGACGGGTATTCATGAAAAGTACTTATAAATAAGAAGAGATTGAGGGAGGGATATTCGTTGACCATTCAACAAGTTGTTTACATATTGATCACAGGGGCTCTCTTCATGGGTCTCGTCGCATACGTGTCATACCGCATGACGAAAGGAAAAGTCGAGAGTGCCGACGATTATTTCTTGGCTGGACGTGGTCTCACCGGTCTATTCATCGCCGGATCGCTTTTATTGACCAACTTGTCGGCCGAGCAATTGATCGGCTTGAACGGCCAATCGTTTGCCGGCAATATGTCCGCTATGGCATGGGAAGTCACGGCCGGCATCGCCGCCATCATCATGGCCCTCTTCTTACTTCCACGTTTTCTCGGCATCGGAATTTCAACGATTCCCGAGTTTTTGAGCCAGCGGTATGACGAGGACGTCCGCCGCTTGACGGTCCTGTTGTTCTTGTTCGGCTATATGTGCGTCACGATTCCATCGATGCTCTATTCAGGCGGCTTGGCCGTCCTGCAACTGTTTGACGTACCAGCCCTGCTCGGGATCAGCTTCGAGCAATCACTCTGGATGGTCATTTGGTTCATCGGGATTATCGGTGCCGTGTATGCCATTTTCGGAGGCCTCCGTGCGGTTGCCGTTTCTGACACGTTGAACGGAATTGGCTTGATTATCATCGGATTCCTCGTCCCGACGCTTGGTTTTATCGCGCTCGGTGACGGCAATCTTGTCGATGGGATGAAGACGATCGCAACCGAGAATCCGGAGAAACTAAACGCGATCGGTTCAGAGAACGATTCCGTTCCGTTCTTGTCCATCTTCACGGGGATGATTTTTGCGAACTTATTTTATTGGGCACTCAACCAATATGTCATCCAACGGGCACTCGGGGCGAAGAACTTGGCCGAAGGTCAAAAAGGAGTGCTTTTCACCGGCTATTTGAAATTGCTCGTCCCGATTTTCATGTTGCTGCCGGGGATTATCGCATTCCATTTGTATGGCACGAACGTCGACAAGGCCGACCTCGCTTATCCGAGCTTGATTGCCGACTTGTTGCCGATGTGGCTCATGGGCTTTTTCCTCGCCGTCTTGCTCGGTGCCGTGTTCAGCTCGTTCAACTCGCTGTTGAATAGTATCGCTACCTTATTCGTGCTCGATATTTACAAGCCGAAGTTTAAACCAGACGCATCAGACAAAGACTTGATTCGGGTCAGTAAATGGTTCGGGACGTTCGTCGCGCTCGTCTCGTTCTTCGTCGCTCCAAACTTGATGTATGCACCGGACGGCCTTTGGGACTTGATTCGCCGTTTCACCGGCTTCTTCAACATCCCGATTCTCGTCATCGTCTTAATCGGGATGCTCGTGAAGCGGGTGCCACCGATCGCCGCGAAACTCGTCATCGGCTTCCACGTCGTCACGTATTACTTCCTCGTTTGGGGAACGGAGCAGTGGTTCGGCTTCGACCTCGGCATTAACTTCATTCACATTTACGGGATTTTGTTCGTCCTCGAGACGGCCATCATGCTCGTGTTCGCGAAAGTTCGTCCGATGCAACACATCAATCCGATTCGCATCGACCTCGGTCGCGTCAAACCTTGGCGCCATGCCATCTCGACGTCAATCATCCTGATTGCTTCGATGGTGTTCGTCTACTTCGTCTTCTCACCAATCGGTCTCGCCTATGCGGACGGGATCGTGTCGAGCTGGTTCTGGCCAGCGACACTCGCTTTGGTCGCGACGACGAGCGGGCTCGTCTGGACATCGTATCGCTACTGGTTGCCGCGTTATGAGGCATACTTGAACAATCTCGATACGACAGACACCGAGCGTGAAGAAGAAGCAATCGGTGAATGAACAGCGTCTCCTTTGCCAGTGGCAGAGGAGACATTTTTTTGCCTGGTTAGGGATTGATCGGCCTTGTGCTATGCTAAAAACACTAGACAATCCTCCGGAGGTGCCCGATGAACAAGCTTTTGGACGACCACTTTACTGACCTTCCCATCAAACCTGATTTTTCTGGGTCGGCGCTCGTCATGCGACAAGACGACATCCTGTTCGAACTTCAGCAAGGATACGCGAATCGGGCCGAACAAATCGAAAATCAAACGTCGACCCGCTTCGGCATCGCTTCAGGCTGTAAGCTGTTCACAGCGATCGCCATCTGCCAGTTCGTCGAACAAGGAAAATTGGCGTTTACGTCGACACTCCGCGAGAGTTTGGACATCGACTTCCCCCGATTTGACCCTGGTGTGACAGTTGAACAGTTGCTCACCCACACGTCCGGGATCCCAGACTATTTCGACGAGTCTGTCATGGACGATTTCGAGGAATTGTGGCGGCAACGACCGATGTATCACATCCGGCAGCTACGTGACTTTCTCCCGATGTTCCAACACGAGCCGATGCGACAAGAACGAGGCGTGTTTCAATATAATAATGCCGGTTATATCTTGCTCGGCCTCATCGTCGAACAAGCGAGCGGGTTGACGTTCTCGGACTATATCGAACGATTCGTGTTCAAGCTGGCCGACATGAACGATTCGGGGTACTTCTCGCTCGATGCCTTGCCGGCGAATACGGCGCTCGGGTATATCGACAACGCGGACGGCTCGTGGCGGACGAACCACTATTCGATTCCCGTCAAAGGCGGAGCGGACGGCGGCGCGTTCGTGACAGCACAAGATATGGCCAAACTTTGGAGCGCCTTGCTCGCTCATCGCCTACTTGATGAGGAGATGACATCACGACTGCTGACTCCTCATGTGAAGGTAAACGATAAAGGCGCACATTATGGCTACGGTCTGTGGATTCAACTGAACGCGAAGCGACACGTGTTTAAATATCATGTCATGGGCTATGACCCCGGCGTCAGTTTTCATTCTGCGTACTATCCGGCCACAGACATCGTCTCGGTCGTCTGTTCGAACGAGTCAGATGGTGCGTTCGACCTCATGAAAGCCATTGAAATGAAAGTAGGTGAAGGTTGATGGTCATTCGTCCTTATGAAGAAGCCGATTTTGAACAGATTCAAGCATTGAATGAAGCGGAAGGTTGGAGTCAACTCGTCCGACAACATGACTTGACGAAACAGGCGTGGCGGCAATCGAACGTCGCCTATGTCGTCGAGTCAGAAGGACTGGTGATTGCCTACTTGCGTGGGTTGACCGACACAACCGTGAGCCTGTACGTGTGCGAACTGCTCATCGCGGCCTCGCACCGTCGCCTCGGGATTGGCGAGCAGTTGTTGTCACACGTGCATGCGCTCTATCCCGAAACGCGCCTCGAGATGCTCGCGAGCGCTTCATCCCACACGTACTACGAGAAATTGAATTTCCGCCCGTTTTACGGATATCGGAAGACGATTCACGAATAGGAGGAACTGCCATGAAACTAGCTATTGTGACCGGTGCATCGCGCGGCCTCGGCCGTGCCATCGCCGAGGAACTATTGAAGCGTGATTACGAGGTCGTCAATTTTTCACGGACGCAGGCGACCGATGCCTCGTTCCGTCACGTCAAGGTCGACTTAGCTGATCCGACAAGCACACTGGCCGCGATTGGACAGATGAATCCGCTCATCGAGACGGCGACGTCCTTGCTCGTCGTCCAAAATGCGGCGTTGATTGAACCGATTCACCGGGCCGGTCAATTGGATGCTGCGCAGCTTATCGCCCACGTCCAAGCCAACTTGCTCGCCCCGATGCTCTTGACGAACGCGGTGCTCGCATACGACTTGCCCGTCTCGCTCATCCATGTGACCTCTGGGGCCGCCAAGCGCCCCATCTCGGGCTGGAGTGCCTATTGTGCGACGAAAGCCGGGCTCGATCATTTCACCGAGACGGTCGCCCTTGAATTGACCGATACGGACGACAAAGTCGCCTTGTTCAATCCAGGCGTCATGGACACCGCGATGCAGGAAAGCATTCGGGCCTCGTCAGAAGACGCGTTCCGTGACGTTGAACAGTTCCGCTCCTATGTGACGGAAGGACGATTGCGCACCCCTGAGACGGTCGCTCACATTTTGGCGAAACACTTGCTAGACGAGCCGTTCGAGAATGGCAAGACGTATTCGGTGTATGACCTAGACTGATTTTTCACCTGGTATAAAATTCAGCCACCCTTTTTAGGCTCAACCGCCTACACTAGAGACAGATGAAACGAGAAAGGGTGGCTAAGTCATGAAGACGATTGCAGGAGGATTATTATTTTTCGGCTTGTTCAGTCTCGGATTGTCGTTCACGATGATTGGGGACACGGCGATTGTCGGAGCGATGGTGAGCGGTGTCGCCATCTTATGTAGCGTCGGGCTTTGGTTCGGAGCGACAGAAGTAACGCGCATCCGTGTTGCTCTCCTCGACAGCAAAAAAACGTCTTTCCCCGAATAAGGGAAAGACGTTTTTGGATTCATTAATTGTCTTCTTCTTCGTAATCATCATCAGCATATTCCTCGAAATCATACTCTTCGAAGTCCGCTTCATCGATAAAGATGTCGCGGTCATTGACGACGTGAATCGGACCGTTGGCCACATCGATTCGAATCGTCCATGCCCATGGAATGCGCAATCGGCTATAAACGCCTGTCCAGAATTCCATCGATTCTTGCTCGTATCGTTCGAACTCTGCCAGCAACTCTTTAAAGGTTACCCCTGACAACTGAAAGTTTGAGTCTTGGATTCGCTCGAGCGCATTATGTGTCGCCTCGAGTTCCGCCGCACGTACCATCTCTTCGGCCGTTGCCATCTCAAGAATGGTACCATCCGGTGGCAGAATGTCGTATACGTTAAACAATTCGCCTTCTTCTACTTCTTCATCAAACTCATAGTCGTCGTGCCGCATGCTTCATTCCTCCTCACTCTAGTTGAATCTCTTTCATTGTACCATTCCACTCCCTGTTAGAACGAAACATTCGTGTATATATTTTGGCAGGTAGGGAATCATAACAAAGGAATAGAATACGTATCAGCGAAAGGGGCCAATTGACCATGAACGAATCATTTCAAGCACTCGTCCTCGACAAGACGGATGACCATCTTCACGCCAAGGTGACGGACGTCAAACTCGACGCGCTTCCAAAAGAAGAAGACGGTAACGTCCTCGTCGAGGTTCATTATTCCGCACTCAATTATAAGGACGCCCTCGGTCTTACCGAACCCGGAAAAATTATTAACCAATACCCGTTCATCCCTGGATGTGAATTTGTCGGCAAAGTCGTCGAGTCCGATCATCTCGACTTCAAAGCCGGCGATGAAGTCATCGCCACCGGTTTCGGGATCGGCGAACGACATTTCGGCGGATTCAGTCAATTTGCACAAGTTCCCGGAAACTGGCTTGTAAAACTGCCTAAAGGTATGGACATGCGTGATGCCATCACGATCGGGACACCTGGATTGACAGCTATGCTTTCAATCGATGCGCTTGAGTCCGCTGGCGTTCGACCGGGGGAAGAAGTGCTAGTTACAGGTGCAACTGGAGGCGTAGGCAGTTTTTCGATTATCTTACTTCATAAACTTGGCTATCACGTCATCGCATCCACAGGAAAAACAGACTCCCCTTACTTGCAAGCACTTGGCGTTGACACCGTCATCGATCGACACGAGCTTGAGGGAGCGGTTCGTCCGTTAGCTCGACAGCGGTTTGACGCGGCAATCGATTCGATTGGCGGGGCCACTCTTGCGAATATTTTGAGTCAAACGCGTTATGAAGGTGCCGTTGCAGCTTGCGGACTTGTCGGCGGTTCCGACCTTCCAACAACTGTTTATCCGTTTATTTTGCGCGGCGTCAAATTAATCGGCATCGACTCGGTCATGCAACCCATCGTACGGCGCCTGAAGGCGTGGGAACGACTGGATGAGCTGCTTGATTCTAACGTGCTCAACCATATGATTCATGAGATTCCGTTGCATGACGTCCCTCGCCACGCTGAGGCGATGATGCGCGGCGAACTGAGCGGCCGGACCGTCGTTCGGATCCATGACTAACAAACAGGGCTGAATCCATCGATTCAGCCCTGTCTCTGTATTCTCCATGGTGGTGGAATTATAACGTGAATCCGGCTGGTGCGTCTTTGACGACGACGATCACCTTGCCTTGGTCTAATTTTTTCTCGAGTTGATCCGCTTCGGTCGATGAGAAGCCGAGCTGTTCGAATTGGGCTCGAAGCTCGTCCCCTTTTTTACGGAACACATTTTTCGCGGCCGTCCCCAGGCCGACGTCTGATGCCGTCACCGTATTCGCGTCGGCGTTATCGGCCACACGATCGGTCCGGTCATCGTCATGGGTGATGACATAAATGTGCTTGTCTTCAATCCCTTTCGCTTTCATCGATTGAATGGCGGTCACAACTTCTTCATCATTTGTAAACTCTTTGTACAAAACTGACATGTGTAGTTCCCTCCTTCGATAGCGTTACAGTAAGAGTAATTACCTTCTTTTGCAAAATTTACACATTAAAAAACGATGACAGCTGTCATCGTTTCGTTAAACGGCCGGTTCTTGGCCTTTTAATTTTTTTAATTCATCGAGCAAAATGTCCGATTCGTTGAATGGAATCGACTCTTGTCCGACTCGTTCGACATGGTCATGACCTTTTCCGACGACGACGATCCGTTTCCCGACGAGCGCTTGTTGCGCTGCATGGCGCAAAGCATCTCGCCGTTCCTCGAACGTCACGTAATGCGTGTTCGAATCAACACCTTCGAGCAATCCGTCGATGATGTGCCTCGGGTCTTCCGTCCGCACGTCATGTACCGTCACGATTAAATCGTCTGAATAGCGGCTCGCGATTCGACCCATCTCTGCCCGCTTCGTCGGATCTCGGTCTCCGGCCGCGCTCAAGACGACCACGAGCTCTCGCTCACCTTGCTGAAGCGTCGACAAACATTTTTCGAGTCCGTCCGGCGTATGGGCATAGTCGATATAAATCTCGCCATCTTCCGTATCAAGTCGCTCGAGACGACCTTTTGGAAGCGTGAGTCCTGGCACGTTGGCGATGATGGAGCGCAACATCAGTTCCGACGTCGAGACGAGACCGATGGCCGCAGCCAGGTTGGCGGCGTTGAATGCGCCCATGAAGCGGACCGGCGCCTCAATCGTCAGTGCGTTCATTTTGACGACTACCGTTTGGTCATGCCAAATGACTTGGATATCGGCCGGTACGTCCGCATGCGTGCTATACATGATACGTCGACGGGTCGGGGCAAAGGCGGCCATCGTTTTACTGGCCGGGTCTTCGGCGTTCAAAATAATGGCGTCCCCGTCTGTCGTTTCGACTTGTTCGAATAATCGGGCTTTGGCCCGGGCGTACTCGTCCATTGAGCGATGGTAATCCAAGTGGTCATGCGTCAAGTTCGTGAACGCCGCCGCGTGAAATCGGACGCCTTCGACACGTCCTTCCATCATTGCATGCGAGGAGACTTCGACGACACAGTCGGTCACGCCGGCATCCGCCATCTCGGCCAAAATACGATGTAAGACGACGGCTTCCGGCGTCGTATTTGGTGTTTTTAATGTTTGATCTTTATAACGTGCTCCAATCGTACTGACAATCCCGACCGGCCGTCCGGACAGACGAAATAGATCATATGTCAATGTCGCGGTCGTCGTTTTGCCATTCGTACCGGTGACACCGTAAATACGCATCCGATGTGAGGGGTGGTCATAAAAGGCACTGGCCACCACGCCGGCTGTCCGCTTCGTGTCCGCGACGACAAGGTTCGGCACCTCAAGATCAAGCGGGTATTCCGAGATGACAGCAACCGCTCCTTTGGAGACGGCGTCCTCAGCGAATTCATGTCCGTCCACCGTATAACCGCGGATACAGATAAATAAATTCCCTGGACTGACCTTTCTGGAATCTGTCTCAATTCCGGTCACCCATGGATCGCGTTCGATGTCATCCATCTCATTTTCTAGAATGGCGGATAAACGTTTCGTCCTCATGCTGTGTACTTCCTTTCTCATGGGTGTCGCTAGGTTCGCAAACCTTATCGTCATGGTACTAGATATTAGGCTGTAATGGAGATGACAAATATATTACTTCCCTTTTTACGTGCAATGCAATCGCCCAACCAAAAAATTCCTAGTCCAGGACGGGACTAGGAATGTATTTCGCTGTCGGTGAACCGAAGTCCTTGCTCATGAAGCGCGGTTTCCAAGATTCGTAGCACACTTGGCCCGACCCCATGTAAGGCCGCAATCTCTTGCTTCGTATACGTGGCCAACTGTTCGAGCGTATCGATATAGGCGGCCTTGAGCGCCCGTTCGGCCGGCGCCGAACATTTCGGAAGTGGTGTCATCCAATTCCCTCCTCTCGTCCTGAATCTCGTTCGATCGTCGGGAGACAGGCGAGGACACGTTCCATACAAAATGTCCGACGGGCCTTCTTGCGTATATCCCACGCGACAAGTCGATCGCCTTGCAGCTTCATCAGTTTGACGCGTCGCTTTGAAATGACCCCGTTCCGATCGATATACACCATTTCTACGACTTGTCCGTTCCGCATCCAACGCATGACCTCTTGCCTCATCTGATCTCCCTCCTTTTGTTACCTTTATTATATCGAACATTTGTTCGTAACTCCAGTCTAGAGGTGTGCGTTCGAGCGATTTGCCGTATGCTAGAAGAAATGAATCTTTTGCGAAAGGGGTACGCCCGTTATGACATATGTCATGTTGGCCGTTTTGGCCATCGTCCTATTCATCTCCATGATTTATGCCGCCAAAGCCTTGCCAAATTTGCGAAATGTCTTATTCAACCGCGGCAGCCTGTTCGGCCAAGACACCGAGACCGTCACGTGTCCGAACTGTAAGAAAACGTTCAAACGGTCCGGTGGGAACACCCAGACATGCCCTCACTGTTATACGTCGTTTTAACCCAAAAACACCCGCCTGGCCGCTAGACGCGGACCTCGGGTGTTTTTTGAATGTGCTCGAATCAGCAAGTAACCGTTTACGCTCACCTTATAAGTGAAATAAGAAGGTTACGTCATTTTCCCGCAACTTAACCCGAGATAGTCTCATTTCAAAAGGAGTCCACCATGTCATTCATATCCGATCACGATTTATACGCACACATAGTAAACCGCGACACTTCCGCGCTCGAACTGCTGTACGACCGTTATGAGCGCATCTTATATTCGCTCGCCCTCCGCTTGACGACGCGAGCCGACTTGGCCGAGGCCGTCCTATCCGAGGTGTTCACCGAGCTTTGGAAACGGCGTCTGCCGCTCGATTTGACGACTTATCGGCTGAGAACGCATTTGTTCGAGCGGGTGGAGACCGCAGCGCTACGTCTAGTCGCCAGCGCTTGAGTTCGTCTATCGCATCGCTCGATGCAACACTTCTAGAATCCCATCCGCATACATGCCCTCGGTGACACGACCATGTTCTCGTTTGGCTTCTTCCGTCCCGTTACCAAGCACATAGCCGTTGCCGACATACCTCAACATTCCTAAATCGTTCCCACTGTCCCCGAACGCGTAGGCGTGCTCGGTTTGAAACGTATATCGGTCGCACACGTAGTCGACTGCAGCGACTTTCCCCGCCCCTCGTGGGATGAAATCGATATCGTAGGCGTCTGCCGGATCCCCGGCGAGCGGGTTGCAACGACTGATGTTGACCGCAATCCCGAAGTCACCGGCACTCGAACGAATATGCTCGAGCTCATCCTCGCTCTCGCCGAAGTAATAATAATTGTGCATCCAGCCGCTTGTGCCAAGATTCGTCTGTGGTTCAATCGTGAGTGTTCGCCCTAGCCTGTCGACGACTTGGGTGACGCGGTCTGAAAAATCATCGGGAAAACGTGACGAATAACCGGGATCAAGCTCTAGTTGCCCGGACGCCGTCACTTGATACAGCTCTGTCCCGAGACTCGCCGCGATTCGATGTGGGAAGTAACGCATCTCGGCCCGCTTCACTTTCTCCATAATCGTCTCGAGCGAACTCCCCGTCACCCACATCGTCGATAAGCGATGCGAGTACATATCGAGAAAATCTTCGAGTTGGCGCAATCGTATTAACTGGTCAACAGAGCAAGCATGCGGGAAGTACGTCTCGTCGAAATCAAAACAGATGAGCGTCCGACCTTCCTTTGTAAATCGTTTCATCGTCATCCTCCTTGTGTCGCCATACCCCTTCTCGTATAGTAAAAGGAGAAAGGACGTGCAACATGAAAAATCGTTTAAGCCGCTACTACTGTCAGTATAGCGGAATCGTGATCGGGTTCGGACTTGTCTTCGCCTTTTTGTTCGGCATACGGACATATTCATTTTGGCAACAATGGCTCCCGAACGGATTTGCGCTTCTCATCACATTCCTCACAGCAATGCTGTTTAGTTACGTGACGTATCGACTGCTCAGTGCCTTGAATTTGAAACTCTTTCACCGACTCGGCGACGCGACATCGACATGCTCCCGTTAAACACGGGACTACATAACGACCGTTCACAAAATAGTCACCTCAAATAGGCATCCATTTCACGGTTTCATCCGTTAGATCAATACAAGGGATTCCCTTATGGATAAAGGAGACAGCCATGACTGATATTGAATTGTACGAGCGCGTCAGGCAAAAAGACAAACAAGCGCTCGAGGCACTTTATGATCGCTATGAACGAATCCTGTATGCCTTTGTCATGCAGTTGACGAAAGACCGCGACCTCGCCGAAGAAGCGATGCAGGAAGTATTCATCAAGCTGTGGCGCGGCGGCGGCGTATATGATGACTCAAAAGGAAAATTCAAATCGTGGCTGTTCACGATGAGCCGTCACGTCACGATCGACTTGATTCGCAAACGAAAACCCGACCTGCAACTAGACGAGTCTTACGCTGAAGCCATCCCGTCCCCGGCCCCGTCCGTCGAGACCGAGGTCGAATGGCAAGAAGAGCGAACGCAAATCGAGACGGCGATGGCCGAGCTTCCGGTCGAGCAACAACAAGTCGTCCGTCTCATGTATTTCCAAGGGCTCAGCCAACAAAAGATCGCCGATGCGTGTGGCATCCCGCTCGGCACCGTAAAAGGAAGGATTCGATTAGCGTTGAAACAGTTACGAAGGCATCTATCCCATGATTTGATCGATAAGGAGGTGGAACGATGAACGCTTGTGACCAATTGATTGATTATTTCAACCAGCATTTGACGGAAGACGAACGCATCCGGTTCGAAGCGCATCTCGCGACATGTCAATCGTGTCAAGAAGAGCTCGAACAACTCGAGGCCCTCGTCGGCGGCGTCGCGTTCCTCTCTGAACCGGCTGAACCACCGAGCGGGATGAAGGCACGCATCCTCGACAACGTGTTCGCAGAAGACGATACGGAGACAGCGTCGAAACCAGACGAACCGACCCCGATCACACCGTTCACTGCCACGAAGAAGAACCAGAAGACGCCATGGGGAGCGCTCGCTCTCGCAGCCGCACTCATGCTCTCCTTGATCGGGAACGGCTACCTGCTCTTGAACCAAGATGACCCGAGCGGCATCGCCTTGACCGAGACCGTCCCGCTCGAAGGCGAATCGGAAGGCGTGGCTTACCTCGCCGAACAGGACGGCCAGCGCCAGCTCATCGTCCAGACGAACGGACTCGATGCGCTCGAAGCGAACGAAGTGTATCAAGTTTGGTTGTTAAAAGACGGCTCGCCGATTCCGACCGGGGCGTTCGTTACGGACGACAAAGGGAACGGGACCGTCATCTATACGCTCGATTCGACCGAATCAGAGATGGACTGGGATACCGTTGCTGTCACGAAAGAACCCGAACGGGGCAACACGGCACCCGAGGGCGACATCGTGCTCAGTGCCAGCCTATAAGCAAGGACCGAATGACCTGACGCACCGCGCGTACGTGTCATTCGGTTCTTTTTTCGTTATGATGATAGAAAAGGAGTGGTACATATGCGTCAGCCTAAAATTGGTGTCGTCGGTCTCGGCGGCATCGCTCAGAAAGCGTACTTACCGATTTTAACGAACAGCACGTCGTTCGAACTCGTCGGTGCCTATTCCCCGACCGTCGCCAAACGTGAGGCGATCTGTCGAGCCCACCGGATGGAATCATTCACGGGACTGCCCGAGCTCGCGGCAGCCGTCGACGCGGCGTTCGTCCACAGTTCGACCGAGACGCATTTCGACGTCGTCTCTTATCTGCTCGCAAACGGTGTCGATGTGTATGTCGATAAACCACTCGCTGCGACAATCGAACAGGCGGAACGTCTCGTCGAGCTGGCCGAGCAGACGAACCGGAAGCTCATGGTTGGCTTCAATCGCCGGTTCGCCCCGATGTATCAGCACGTGAAAGAAGCAGCCCCATTCCACACGCTCGACTTCGTCAAGCATCGCGGGGACGGATTGCGCGGCCACGACTATCAGTTCACGTTGCTCGACGATTATTTGCATGTCGTCGACACGCTCCGGTACTTCGCCGGAAGCGAGTTGCGCTTAGTGACGGGCCAAATCGCGACGACCGAGGCGAACGGTCTCCACTTCGCGCGCCATATCTGGCAAGACGAATACGGACTGCACACGACATCGATGCACCGCAAGGCCGGGACCAATCACGAAGGGCTGAGTGCCATCCGGGACGGACTTCGCGTGACGGTCGATGAGATGGTGACGCTTCAACGGTTCGAGCACGGCGCCCATTCAACGAAGACGTTCGGGTCATGGGACACGCTCCTGACCCAACGAGGCTTCCAAGGGGCGATCGACCACTTTATCTCGGCAGTAACCGAGGATACGGCCATCATGACGGACGGTCGTGAGGCGCTCCTCACACAACAGCTGGTGACGGATTTGTTCGGCTCACACTGAAAGGAGGCGTATCAAATGGATTTCTTTTTCTACATCATGGTCATCGTCGTCGTGTCCATCGCCGCAGACACGTTCAACAAGACACGGAAGGCGCGTTTAGAAGAACTTCGACTCAAAATCGAGCAAGAGAAACTCGCGATTCAGCGGCTCGAACTCGAGATGAAGCGCGACGAAGACAAACTCGATCATCACGGATTTTAAAAAGACGATCGGCCCAGAGCGGGTCGGTCGTCTTTGGTTATAAGATATGGCGCTCCTCAGCTTGACGTGTCTCGCGGACACGCTTTTGCCGTCGTTCGGTGAGTGTCGACCAGGTGACGGCCGTGATGATGCAGGCGGCACCGATGAAGAAGTTGCGGTCGAGCCGTTCGTCGAGGACGAGCCAGCCGAGGTAACCCCCGACGAGCGGTTGGAAGAAGAAAAACAGCGACCCGACGCTCGCATCCATGAGTTCGATCCCTTTGTTCCAAAAGAAGAACGCCCCGGCCGTCGAAATGATGCCAACGTATAACACACTGAGCCACAACACCGTGGTCATATCCGGCAAACCGGATGCGGCCACTTCCATTCCCATGAGCGGCGTCATCAATACGAAGGCGATGCCGATGGCGAACGTCGTGATCGTTAACGACGACATCGTCTCGGAAGCGATTTTCACATAGATGGACATGAGCGCCCACGTGATGGCGGCACCGACCAAGACGAGGCTACCGATGAAATACGTGCCTTCGACGTGCCAGCCGACGACGATGATGACCCCGAGCGTCGCCAACAGAAGTGACCCGATTTTGACAGGTGTGAGCCGCTCTTTCAAGATCAACCGGGCGAAGATCACCATGAACGCCGGCGTCGCCGCCGTCACAAGCGATCCCGTATGGGCGTCGGATAGTTTCGTGCCAATGAACTGAAACGAAATCGAGGCAACGTATCCGATGACGCCGACGAGCGCGATCCACTTCCAGGCGCTCCTGGTAATCTGCTCGCGTCCGAATGCCCACCACATTATAAACAGAACGACAAAGGCGACGGCGTAGCGCATCCAGACGAGCGTGAACGGTTCGATATAGCCGAGCGCATACTTACTGACGACGTACATCCCGCCCCAAATGCTGGCGGCGAGCGTTAAACTGATAGCACCGAGCCATTCCTTGCGCATAGCGTCTCTCCTTTCTGATGCCTAAACAATACGACACCGTTTCCTGAAATTCCTGTCTCTCTAGTTGTCGAACTGACCGAAATCGCTTACAATAACTCTAATGATGATTGAAAGGAGGGAGAAAGGTGAACTTTGTCGGACGTACGCATTGGTCAACAGAACATTTGTACATTTTGCGTGCGATTTTTCACGATGTCGCGTAACCACAGGACCCGTCTGTCCTTTTTTAGACATTGCTGAAATACGACAAAGCGCCTCTCTTTCTTGCCGAGCGCTTCTTTGCGCTCGGTTTTTTTTGATAGGCCTCTACTTTAGGAGGAACCATCTATGTTAATCGAATTACAACATATTCAAAAACAATTCGGCGGCCACGCCGTCTTAATCGATGCCAATCTTCAGGTAAACGCAGGCGAGCGAATCGGGCTCGTCGGACGGAACGGGAGCGGCAAGACGACACTCCTACACCTCATCGTCGGCGCCGATTCGCCCGACGAAGGGACGATCTATCGAAAACAACGGCTGACGATTGGCTATTTGGCCCAGATTCCTGCCCATCCCGGTAAATCAGGGCGAGACGTACTCTATACCGCGTTCGCCGAGTTGACGAGACTCGGTGACGAGATGCGACGACTCGAGGAACAGATGATCTCAAGTGACGACATCGACTCACTCCTCGAGACGTACGGCGCCCTGCAGATGCGCTATGAGAACGGCGGCGGCTATGCCATCGATTCGAAAGTGAATGCGATGATCGATGGATTACGGCTCACAAGTTTCGTCGACCGCCCATTCGACACACTCAGCGGCGGAGAACGGACCAAAGTCGGGCTCGCCTTGGCGTTGCTCCAAGAGCCGGAACTGCTCATCCTCGACGAACCGACGAACCATCTCGATTTAGAAGCGATGACTTGGCTCGAGTCATTCCTGCGTGACAGTCCGTCCACGCTTCTCCTCGTCTCACACGACCGCGTGTTTCTCGACGCCGTCGCCACACGCATCGTCGAATGTGAGGACGGGGAGTTGGGTAGTTTTGATGGCAACTACAGCGCGTTCGTCGCCCAAAAAGAAAAGAAGTTGCTCGATCAATTCCATGCCTATACGGAGCAACAAAAGAAAATCAAGAAGATGAAGGAAACGATTCGACAGCTAAGACAGTGGGCGAACGAAGGCAATCCACCGAACGAGAAGTTTTATCGGCGCGCCAAATCGATGGAGAAAGCGCTCGCCCGCATCGAGACGATCAAAAAGCCACGACTCGAGGCCGTTCAACCGGACATTCAGTTCACGGCTCAGGGGCGGACCGGACGCGATGTGTTCGAGGCGACCGACGTGACGGTCACTTACGACCGGACCGTCTTCGAACACGTCTCGTTCTACGCCGGTCATGGCGAACGCATCGCCATCGTCGGCCCAAATGGGAGCGGCAAGTCGACCCTGTTGAAAGTATTGCTCGGTCACCTCGAACCGGCGACAGGCGAGGTGCGACGAGCGGAACGGGCCCAAATCGGCTACTTGTCCCAACACATCGACTTTGATGACTCCCATCGGCTCATCGAGGCGTTCCGTGACCGCATCGCTGTCGATGAAGGGAAGGCCCGTCAATTGCTGGCCCAATTCCTCTTCTATGGCGCGAGCGTCTTCAAACCGGTCAAAGATTTGAGCGGCGGTGAGAAGATGCGGCTCATGCTCGCCATCCTCATGCACGAGGACATCAACGTGCTCGTGTTAGACGAACCGACGAACCATCTCGACATCGAAGCGCGTGAGGCACTCGAAGACGCACTCGACCGTTTTACCGGCACGCTCGTCGCCGTCTCACACGACCGCTACTTCTTGAACAAGCTGTTCCCGATCACGTATTGGCTTGATGGGACAGCGACACATTTCCCGGGAAACGTGTCGTATGCGCTCGAGAAACGGCAACATGAAATGACCACAGAGGTCGCCGTTCCTAAACCGAAACTCGTAAAACCGAAGCAAGAAACGACTCACGACACCTCAGTTGATGAAGCTCGCCTGACCGATCTCGAAGCAGCACATCAAGCACTCCTGCACCAGATGAATGAGACGAACGATTTAGAAGAATTAATGACGTTGCAGCAACAAGCCGATGCGCTCCAAGCAGACATCGACACATTGTTGAATCAGTTGCTCGAATCGATTTAATCAAAAACGACGCCCTTAGCGGCGTCGTTTTTGTTCGAACCAAGCTTGGACAAGAAAGCCCGTCACGCCAAGCGCCATCAAAAAATAGGGCACGATACGTGGGACAGCACCCGTTTCCCCCATCATTATGAGGATCAATCCGCTCACGAACGTCCCGAGCCAATATATTTTCGGCATGTCGTCACTCCTCTACAATTTTTTCTTGTAATTTGTCAGAATTTTTCGTAAAATATTTTGAAATTCTTATTTACAGATATGGAAAGGAGACGCGCTCATGCCAAAACGAAACTGGGAGACGATTCTCCGATTCACCCTCGTCGTCACCATCACGGCCGCTACGTTCCTCTACGTCCGCTACTCGACCGAAATTAAAGAACGCGAGCGGGCTTTGGAGCAGTATCTTGCGACTCATTATAACATTTCGGCGGAAACCTATTCGATTGACGGTACCCTTTCCTTAAGCGGCTACGTCTATGATTTGACGTTCGAAGACGAACCTGACGCCGCTTACACGTTTCAGGTCGAACAGGCCGCAGACGGCCATCGTGTGAAGTTTGAACGAGCAGATGGCAAACAACCGGACCGGGTCGCCACGTTCGCCCCATAAGAAAAAGCGCCACGTCTGTGGCGCTTAACGGTGAGCGTTTCTAGTAGAGCGGACTTTCACCCGACCGAGAAAGTTCCCGGCCGACCGTCCCATGCAATCAATCGATACGTGCTAGAAAATGGACGCGGTTCAGAACGCGATTTCGGAGCGTTCGTTCGTCTGAACATCAATCTGGCCCTGCACAGAGACATTGCCTCCAAAACGGCCATGACTGCGTTTCGACGTAATAAGGTTGAAATCCATCATGAACCTCATCATGCCCACCTGTTTTGAAACACCGAGCTTCCTAGACGTTTTGCCTCCCACATATCCTTTTTGTCTGCCCCTCACCTCTCGCTCGAGGTCAGGTGGACGACAGTTTGAATCAGGAGATCACCTAGTCCGCCGGTCTTTCAACCAACTTGTCTCTCGTTTCACCGAGCCGGCCTCAGTCAAACAACGATTGAATCTTCGTTTCATCCGTTGCCCCCTTTCAGCTCAACACGTTGAATGAGCACTACACTAATACATTAACCGTTTTACGTGACATCGAATCCCTGTTCACCATTTCTCCAAAATTTAGTCGTCGATATAATGGTCGAGCGCATAGGCGACGCCATCATCCTCAACATCCTTCGTGATATGGGTACTGATGTCTTTCAACGGATCGACGGCGTTCCCCATCGCAATCCTCGTTTCCGCCACTTCGAACATCGAGATGTCGTTCAAATTGTCCCCGATGGCCACAATATCCGCTTGTGGAATGCCGTGATGCTCTGCCAACTGCGTCAAGGCCATCCCTTTGCTCGCATTCGGATGACCGATCTCGATTTTCGTCCAGCCTGCCGTCGTGATCAAAATGTCGGTCCGAGGCTCATACAGTTTCCGGAGCTCGTGCAGTTTGCGCCGATCGAACGAATAGACAAAGACTTTGTACACTTCGTCGGCCTCAAAGTCGATGTCCTCGATCGCATCAACATATGTCAGCCCGAACTGTTCGTTTTGAATTTCAATCTCCCGCTCGCCCCATTCCCGTGAGAACGATTGGTCGTGCGGCAACACCTCATCCAACTCGCCCTTCAGTAAATCGGTACCCGAACGGAGTACTTTCACCCCGGCATTCGTATAAAATTCGACGTACGCTCCGTGCTCATGGGCCACATCCCATAACTCCTGTACGACGTCTTTCGGGAGCGCGTGGTAATAAATGCGTTCGTTCTCATAGAAAGCGATCGCCCCGTTCCCGGACAAGATTGGACAAGTCAATCTGCTCCGTCGCAGCAACTCTTCGATATCGTGAATCGATCGGCCCGAAGAGATGGCGACCAAATCTCCCTCGGCTTGGCGACGCCGGATTGCGTCTTGGTTCGTTTCTGTGATGACACCAGTTCGAGACAATAACGTCCCGTCTAAATCGATGGCAATCAATTTCATGTTCCAATCTCCTTTCAAACACGTCTCATCATTCCATTCCCCGAATTCATCCATCTCAACGCAAAGAAGACACCATTCTGGCATATAGGCGTTTTCCTTTCACGCAAATAGGGAAATATTTATTAGTCCTAAATAATAATTTGTGCGTTTGGAAAGGAGTCCTCATGAACACTTCACCTGAAAAGCCACGCTTGAATCGCGTGTTCTACATTTCGGCGAGTCTCATCGCTCTCCTCGTCCTGTTTGGCGCGATTCGTCCGACGTTGTTCGCGACGATTGCCGGGAACATCTTCAACTTCACGACCCGTTCGTTCGGTTGGTTTTACTTACTTGCCGTCTTTTTGTTCGTCGTCTTCCTCGTCTTCCTCGCGTTCAGTAAATACGGGAAGATTCGGCTCGGGACGGACCAGGACCGTCCGCAATACCCGTTCTTTACTTGGATCGGGATGCTGTTCTCCGCTGGTTTCGGGGTCGGACTCGTCTTTTGGGGCGTTGCCGAACCGATGAGCCATTTCATCACCCCTCCGTATGCGGATACGACCGAGCTGACCGTCGAAGGAGCTCGATTGGCCATGGCATATTCCTTCTTCCATTGGGGCGTCAGCCAATGGTCCGTCTTCGCCATCGTCGGCTTGATTATCGCGTATTTCCAGTTCCGCCGAAATGCGGACGGCCTTATTTCGACGAGTCTGTCTCCGCTCATTAAAGACCGGGCTTATAAACAGCCGCTCAATCAAACGATTGATATTTTAGCCGTCATCGCGACCGTCATGGGTGTCGCCACGTCACTCGGTCTCGGTGTGCTCCAAATCAACGGTGGTTTGAACAGTGTCTTCGGGTTGCCGAACACAGCGCTCGTCCAAGTATTGATTATCGTTGTTTTGACCGTCTTGTTTTTGACTTCGACGACGACCGGTCTCGACCGCGGCATCAAATGGCTCAGTAATATCAACCTCGGGACCGCGCTCGTATTGATGGTATTCGTGTTCTTTGCCGGCCCGACCATCTTTATTTTAGAGACGTTCACGCTTGGGTTAGGGGATTACTTACAGAACTTTATCCGCTACAGTCTTCGTTTGCAGCCATACCAGCAAGGGACGTGGGTGCGTGATTGGACCATCTTCTACTGGGCATGGGCCATCGCTTGGTCGCCGTTCGTCGGTGCATTCGTCGCCCGCGTCTCACGTGGCCGAACGATTCGTGAGTTTATCGTCGGGGTGCTCATCGTGCCACCGTTCATCGCGCTCTTATGGATTGCCGTGTTCGGCGGAACGGCCCTTCACCTCGACCTATTCGAAGGAACATCGATTGCGCAAGCGGTCGATGCCGATGTGACGAGTGCCTTGTTCGTCACGTTTGCCGAATTGCCGTTCAGCTTTGTTTTATCCGTCTTGTCGATTCTGTTGATTCTTACTTTCTTGATCACGTCAGCCGATTCGGCGACGTACATCATCAGCAGTATGACGACGAATGGTAGTTTGAATCCACCGCTCACTGTCCGAATCGTTTGGGGCATTTTGCTCGGCGGAATCGCCGCCGTTCTATTGATCGCGAGCGGGCTCGAGGGATTGCAGACCGCTTCACTCATCTCCGCCCTCCCGTTCACCGTCATCTTGATTCTGATGGTGTACACGCTGTTCAGTCTATTACGCAAAGAAAATGTCCGTAAAATCAAATAGGAATTGGGGTCGCCTCAAAGGCGGCCTTTTCTTTTGGGGATGCGTCCCTCCATATTGACACGTGCAAAGGCGATTGCTACGCTTTTGTCAGCATGACACGCAAGTCAAAGGGGGAAACGATATGGCTCAAGATTTCACACGGGCGTACGCGGAAACACGCGACGCCAGCGACTCGCTCGCACCATACCGGGGAGAATTTTATTTGCCGCAAGACGGTATTTATATGGACGGTAACTCGCTTGGCCTGTTATCGAAACGGGCCGAACGGACGTTACTCGAATCACTGAGCGATTGGAAAGAGCTCGGGATTGATGGCTGGATGTCGGGACGCCACCCATGGTTCAACTTGTCAGAACAATTGGCCGCACTTAACGCCCCGCTCGTCGGAGCCAGAGCCGAGGAAGTGATGGTCACCGGGTCGACGACGGTCAACTTGCACCAACTCGTCGCCTCATTCTTTAAACCGGAAGGCAAGCGGACGAAGATTTTAGCCGACACGCTCACCTTCCCATCTGACATCTACGCCTTGAAGAGTCAACTCGAGCTCCGTGGACTCGACCCGAGCGAACATTTGGTCCAAGTCTCGAGCCCGGACGGACGCTACTTGAAGGAAGAAGACATCATCGCAGCGATGACAGACGACATCGCCTTGATCGTCTTGCCGACCGTCCTCTATCGCAGCGGACAAATCCTCGATATGGCCCGTCTCGCCAAGGCGGCGCATGAACGGGATATCTTGATCGGCTTGGACGCCTGCCATTCGGTCGGCGCCATCCCACACGCATTCCACGACTGGGGTGTCGACTTTGCCTACTGGTGCAACTATAAGCATTTGAATGGCGGACCTGGCAGCGTCGGCGGTCTATTCGTTCACGAGCATCACTTTGGGACAACGCCTGGCCTGGCCGGTTGGTTCGGTTCACGCAAAGATAAACAGTTCGACATGGATCATACGATGACGCCGGCCGATGACGCCGGTGCGTTCCAAATCGGGACGCCGCACGTTTTGAGCCTGGCTCCGCAACTTGGTGCCCTCGAGATGTTCAACGAAATCGGGATGGACGCCATCCGCGAAAAATCGCTCGCCTTGACGACGTATATGACCGCACTGATTGACGAAGTGCTCGCACCATACGGCTTCGTTATCGGCAGTCCGCGCAACGAGACACAGCGTGGTGCCCATTTGAGTCTCGAACACCCTGAGGCGGCCCGCATTTGTAAAGCGCTCAAACAGCATCGCGTCATCCCGGACTTCCGGGCCCCGAACATCATCCGACTCGCACCGGTCGCGCTCTACAACACGTTCACCGATGTGTATGATGTCGTGATGACGTTACAGACAATTATGGAAAACAAAGAATACGAGGCGTTCGAGAACGTCCGCGAAGTCGTGGCCTAAGGAGAAACAATATGAGTGAACGGATTGAACACAAAGTCGAGCAATCGATTCAGACAGACTTTTCGAAAGACATGTCGTACGGTGACTATTTGCAACTCGACCCGATTTTATCGAGTCAGCACCGCTTATCGGACCATCATGACGAGATGCTGTTCATCATCATCCATCAGACGAGTGAGCTGTGGATGAAATTGATTTTGCATGAACTGACGGCAGCCGTGACCGCCATCGAGACGGGAGAGCTCGAGCGTTCGTTCAAGATGCTCGCCCGTGTCTCGAAGATTCAACAACAGCTCATCCAGTCGTGGAGCGTCCTCGCGACGTTGACTCCGGCCGAGTATTTGGAGTTCCGCGACAAACTCGGTTCGTCTTCTGGATTTCAATCGTACCAGAACCGCCAAATCGAGTTCGCCCTCGGCTTTAAAAACGCACGCACGCTTAGCGTCTACGCCCATGACGAGAAACTGTATCCGCTTCTCGAGTCGTCGCTTCAGGCACCGAGCATCTATGACATGACCGTTCGCGAAATGCACCGCCGTGGCCTTGCCATCGATGACGCCGTGCTCAACCGGGACGTCACGAAAGACTGGGAATGGAACGAGAGCGTCGAAGCGGCTTGGGCCGATGTGTACCGGGACGTGGACAAGTATTGGGACTTGTATGAGCTCGGTGAGAAACTGCTCGATATCGGCAGCCAACAGCAGATGTGGCGCTTCAACCATATGAGCACCGTCGAACGGATTATCGGTCAAAAGATGGGGACGGGTGGATCGTCAGGCGTCAATTACTTGCGCCGCGTCCTCGACCACCGTTTCTTCCCTGAACTTTGGACCGTCCGGACAAAACTGTGAGGAGGACGAACACGATGACATGGATTGATGTTTCGCAACCGCTTGAAGACACGATCACGACATGGCCGGGCGACACGGCATTCTGTTACGAGATCGCTTGGCCGATGGCCGCCAGCGGTTCGGTCAACGTCGGGAAAGTGACGATGAGCCTGCATACCGGGACGCATATCGATGCCCCGTTCCATTTCGACGACGCCGGACAGCGCGTCATCGACCTTGATCCCGGGCTCTATATCGGTCCGGCCCGAGTCATTCATCTCCCTGCCCGCGAACGGATCGAAGCGACGGACTTGGACGACTTTGACTTGACCGGCGTCGAACGATTGATTTTAAAGACGGACGGCTGGCCGAACAAGCAGGAGTTCCCGAGCCACATCCCTGAACTCACGCCGTCACTTGCTGATCGTCTCGGCGAACTTGGGATTTACTTGATCGGTCTCGATTTGCCGTCGGTCGACGCAATCGACAGTAAAGAGATGGCGGCGCATCATGCACTCGCCCGCAACGGGGTCCACATTCTCGAAGGTCTCGTCCTCGACCATATCGCCCCTGGTGATTACGAATTGAACGCCGTGCCGCTCCCGATTGTCAAAGGAGACGGCAGTCCGGTGCGCGCTCTCTTGCGTTCGCTCGATTGAACAAACACCCCTTCGCTCGAAGGGGTGTTTTCAGTCTTCCTGCATGACCTCACTCGAACTTTTACGATGGTCGAACCGTTTCGAGATTTGCACTTTGTAAGCCATGTTCGCCTCATAGTCTGTCGAGAACACACCAGCGTACAACAAGTCGAGCAGGCAATGAATCGAATCGTTCGTCGTGAAGCTCCCGATTTTCGAGTAGAGGCGTTCACGGGTCGTCAAACGGAGCGTACAATCCGCCTGGTTCGAGATGGCATTCTCCCCTAGACTCGTCAAGGCGAGCACCGGCACACGTTGTTTTTTTAAGTAAGGAATAAGTCCGACCGTATAATCACTTTCTCCCGTATAGGAGATCAGGAGCGCACACGTCGTTTCGTCCGAGTTGGCCGCCTCGAATTCGGCATCGAATTCACAGAGGCTGACTTGCTTGCCGATCCGGTTCATCTTTGACTTGAAGTCGTGACAAAGCAACAAATTATGGATGACAGAAAAGACCTTGATATGGCGCGCTTCACTCAACATCGTTACGGCTTGCTCGTATGCCTCATGATCGAGCAACGACAGCGTGTCCTCGATCGTCATCTGTTTGAGGGCCGCCAGCTTGTTCGCCACAACCATCAAGTTATCCTTAGCCGAGAATGGCTCATTGGCATCGATATCCGAGAAGTGACGATTCAAATACTCGATTTCCTCCAAAAACTGTTCCTTCAACTCGAGCCAACCCGCAAACTCCAGTTTCGTGGCGATGCGACTTAACATCGATGGGTGCGTATACGTCGCCTCGGCGATTTGTTTCATCGTCTTGTCGTGGATCCGCTCCCGCTCGACGAACAAATAGTCGATGACGGCCCGTTCTGATTTAGAGAACAGGTCTTGCTTCATTTTCTCGGTCAATAGCATGTCCGGTCTCCTCTCGTGAATTGAATTCACAAAAATAAATGTCTATATGTTTCTTTTTGTAAACGCTTTCGGAGTTATCTTCAAATCTATTGTGTTCATTTTTCTTTATTTTATACTGAAATGGACATGAGAAGTTGCATTCAGCCAGCAAATATATTTACACATCCAGAACTTTTTTTGTGAACAAATGAGGAGGAGATTGAAATGACAACCGGAATCAAGCTCGTCACCATCGGGGGCGGCAGCAGCTACACACCAGAATTGATGGAAGGGTTCATCAAGCGTTACGAAGAGTTACCGATTCGTGAGATTTGGCTCGTCGATATCGAGGCCGGGAAAGACAAACTCGACATCGTCGGACAGATGGCGCAACGGATGTGGGACGCTTCTCCGTATGACGTTAAAGTGCATCTGACGCTCGACCGTCGAGAAGCGTTACAAGATGCCGACTTTGTCACGACACAGTTCCGTGTCGGTTTGCTCGACGCCCGCATCAAAGACGAACGGATTCCGCTCTCGTACGGTATGGTCGGCCAAGAGACGAACGGGGCCGGCGGTATCTTGAAGGCGTTCCGTACCATTCCTGTCATCCTCGATATCGTCGAAGACATGAAACAGCTCTGTCCGGACGCCTGGCTCGTCAACTTCACGAACCCGAGCGGAATGGTGACCGACGCGGTCATCCGTTACGGCAAATGGGACAAAGTTATCGGACTGTGCAACGTGCCGGTCAATGCGATGATGGCTGAACCGGAACTGATCGGCAAGAAGCCAGAGGACTTGATCTATTCGTTCGCCGGGTTGAACCATTTCCACTGGCACCGCGTCCACGACGTGAGCGGACAAGACGTGACACGTGACATCATCGACAAGATGTACGACGGCGATTCGGGGATTCCCGCCAACATTCACGACATGCCGTTCTTCCAAGAACAACTGCAACAGATGAACATGATCCCTTGCGGCTATCACCGGTATTACTATCGTGCCGAGGAAATGCTCGCCCACATGCTCGAGGAATATCGGGACCCGGCCGTCGGCACGCGGGCCGAGCAAGTGAAGCAGACGGAAGCGGAGCTATTCGAGCTGTACAAAGACCCGAACCTCGACCATAAACCGGAGCAACTGTCTAAACGCGGCGGTGCTCACTATTCGGACGCGGCGTGTGAGACGATCGCCTCGATTTACGCCAATAAGAACACACACATCGTCGTCTCGACGAAGAACAACGGGGCCGTCCCTGACCTCGCTCCAGACGATGTCGTCGAAGTGTCCGCCTATATCGGCGCGACCGGTGCGAAACCAATCGCGTTCGGCGCGCTCGCCCCGGCTGAAAAAGGATGGCTCCAAGTTATGAAGAACATGGAGCTGTGCGTCGAAGAAGCGGCCGTGACCGGTGACTACGGGCTCGCCCTTCAAGCGTTCATCATCAATCCGCTTATCCCGAGCGGCGAGACTGCGAAACGGGTGCTCGATGAACTGCTCATCGCCCATAAAGATTACTTGCCTCAGTTCGCCGATAAAATCGCCGAACTCGAAGCGAGCGGCGTCACGATCAAAGACGAAGTCGTTCAAGCGCTCCAACCTGTCGAGCACGCATAAATAAAAGCCAGCGCGTCGCAAATCGACACGCTGGCTTTTCTTCACGCTTTAACACGTTCGTACTCCTCTTTCGTCACGACATAAATGAGGCTCTGCACAGTGCGCCCATCTAAGCGCGTCAACTGCTGAGACGTCGTGAACGCGTACGTGAAGCCTGTCTTTTCGACGACGCGGCGCGACTGATCGTTGAAGTCGAAATGACCGCACCAGATGCGTTCGAGTCCGAGGTCGTCAAAACCGTGCCGCATCACTTCGTGGACGGCTTCCGGGATGTACCCTTGCCCCCAATGGTCCGGGCTGAGAACATACCCGATCTCGCGCTGCCGGTCATGCTGAATCTCAGGGTCCGGCCGGCGGTCGTGCAACCCGAGGCTGCCGATCACCTCACCTGTCTTTTTCAGTGTGATGGCCCAGACGTCTTGGTCTTGCTGGAACAGCCGGATGACGTCACGCGTCTCCTCGACCGATTGGTGCGGCGCCCAGCCTGCTTTCGGTCCGACCCGCTCGTCTTTCGCATAGTGAAACATCTGTTCAGCGTCCTCGAGCTGAAACGCCCGCAACCGGAGCCGGTCTGTATCAAGTTGAATCATCTTGTTCTTCCTTTCTGTCGTTTCCCTCGGATTCGTTCCGGGAATGAATCCATGAGGAGGGATCACGATGCCATTTGATTATGATTTAGATTTTGAAACGATTGATTTCCGTAAACAACCGGAGCTGTATCGGGTCGGACGAGGTGAACAAGGCGTCCTGCTCGTCGAACCGTATAAAAGTGAGATTCTCCCCCATTGGCGCTTCAAGACGCCTGACATCGCCGAACAGTCCGCCGATGAGATCATGGAGCTATTCGAAAAATACCGGGCCAACGATGATTTCGTCGGAATGGATATGGCCCGCAAATTCATCCAGATGGGCTATACCCGGGCGAGACGTTACGCCAACTATAAAGGCGGACGAAAATATAAGGACGACGGAGATCTCCACGACCGACAAATCGACGAGGAGAAAGCGGAATCGGCCCGCATCTTCAAAGAGCGATGGGATCAGCTTCGGGCGGACGAGGACTATTTGAAGCGAAAGAAAGCCCATCAGAAACAGTACGGCTGATTATCGGGTCATGACGATAAAACGGGTCGCCCCTTTTTCAAACGAAGTGACCTGTTGAAACCCGAGCTGCTCATAGAGATGGATGGCCCGCTCATTGAACGCGGCCACCGTCAACCGGAGCGGTTTACCTTCGTGTGCCGCTTCTTGCATCACCAACCGGACGAACGTTCGCCCGTGTCCCCGTCCCGTTCGATCCGGATGCATGCCGAGCCCGAGGTCGACGCATGTGTCATCGTAGACGTATGTATCGTTCGGCACTTGTGCATACGTGCCGAGACAATAGAAACCGATCAACGCCTCGTCATGGACGGCCTGATACGCCATCAGTTCATCCAGCCCTTCCGCTGAAGCTTCTTGGTTATAGAAATCATACGGTGCCTCGTACGTCCACGCTTGAATCGCGCGGGCGTCTTGCTGTGTCATCGGGCGAATATCCATGACAACCTCCTTTCTCACGTCTCTTTTTGTTCGTGCTCATCGGCAAACATTCCTGTCTACATCAAAAAAAGGATGGGTCGCCCCATCCTCACTTCCGTGTCCACGTCGCCGTGATGTCGACGTCGGCCGCATGCATTAAATTGTGGATTGGACAACGAGCCTCGACGCCTTTCTGGAGCGCCGCAATCCGTTCATCCGATTCGGTCGTATCGAGGACGATGTTGACGTGTACTTTCTCAAAATACGTCCGTACTCCTTCAACGCCTTGGAAGCCGCGCGGGTCGAGCGTTCCTTCGGTCACGAACGTCACCCCGTCATAGTTGAAATCTTGATCTTGCGCCACATAGGCAATCATGATCGTCGTACACGACGACAATGCTCCGAGTAAATATTCGAGCGGGTTCGGACCGGCGTCCGTCCCACCGAGACGTTCCGGTTCATCGACGACGAACGGTTCGAGGTCACGCACATGCACCGTCGTCTTCACACTCGTCGCTTCCCCTTCGGCTCGCATCGTTACTAACGGTTTTTCAGTCATCTCGTCTCCTCCTCTATCAAATTGCCATCTTCATTCTCGTTCCCGTTATTTCGGTCCGTGTAACACTTCGTCATAAATCGCATAGTCGTTTTTACCGTGTTGCTTGATTTGATACATCGCCTGATCAGCTTTATGAATGAGCGTGTCCAAGTCCGCCCCTTGATCCGGTGCGACACTGACCCCGATGCTCGCTCGAATCGGAATCGTCTCCCGTCCGAGCCGGAACGGCCGCTCCGTCAGCAGCAACTGCAAGCGCTCGACGAACGCAACGATGTCATCTGCATCGACGTTCGGCACATAAATATAGAACTCATCCCCGCCGACGCGCGAGGCTAGTCCCGCTTCCGGCGTCGCCATCTCAAGCAACTCACCGAGATGAATGAGAAAATCATCGCCGACTTGGTGGCCGTACGTGTCGTTGATTCCTTTAAAGCCGTCGAGGTCGATGACGACAAGCGCGACCGTGTCCGCTTGCAGTAATGCCTGGTCGGCCTGCTCATAAAACGCCCGACGGTTCGCGAGTTTCGTGAGCGGGTCATGATAGGCGAAGAAGCGAATCGACTGTTCGGCTTCTTTGAACGAATGGACGTCTCGAATCAAAATCATGCCGTGTATTTTTTGATCGATATAGACGAAATCACCATCGATGACGACGTACCGTTCTTGTCCTGATTTTGTCTGAATCTTCGTCTCGAACTCGAGAAACTTTTTTTGCGCATGGAAATGTTGGTCGTAATGCGCACTCCATTCGTCCCGCTTTTTCTCGGGCAACAAATCGACAAAACGTTCATTGACGACACGGACCGTATGAAACAATGTGCGCGCGGCCGGATTCGCACTCTCAATCTGTCCCTGATCATCGACGAGCAGAATCGCCGACGGGTTCAAGTTATAGAGCGTGCCATACCGTTTGACGTAAGACGCTAGGAAATCAAGTCGATTCATCGCGACGACGAGCGCGACCGCCCAGACAAGTCCACCGTACATATACGCGTAAGGCGGCATGATTCCGCGGAGCTGGACGTATCCGAAGACGATGTCCCAGACAAGAACGGCGACGGCCGTCCAAATGAGCATGCGCAGCACCCGTTGATGCTCGAAGCGCTCGGACCGCTTAAGGGCATACATCAATAATAGGATCACAAGAAAATGAAACACGTTACCGACGGTCATCGTCGTCAAATAAGACGCGTTGAACTCAGGATAAATCCAGACACCGACTTGGTCGAACCGCTGACTGTTCAAGATGTTCTCTTGACGGATGAACGTCAAGGCGACCGGGACGAGCGGCAAATAAATGGCATACGGATAAATCCATCTCGGTAACTTCGCCCCGACGCCCGTCACTTTGACAATGAAGTGGACCGAACAGACGAAAATCAAAATTCCGGCGTTACCGAACCAATACGTCACGAAGGCCGGACTCGCTTCGATCGGGGACAAATGACGCCCGAACTCGGCCAAGAACAGCATCGCATAACCGAACACGAACAGACTGAGCAACCGATGCTCGACTTGGCGCGGGTTGCGGAGCAATACGTCAAGAGCGAGGTGACTCAATAGAAAAGCCGGAAGCAAGTAAACGGCCATATAGAGAAATAATGCGGTCATGGATAGACCCCTTTCTTCTAACAAATCCATCTCTTACTTTCTCTATCGGTCGAAGCGATTCCTTTGTCGATTTCACGGACACATCCATACAAAAAGCGAGCGGAACCAAGTCCGCTCGCTGTCGTCATCTCGTTTATAATGTGTCCTCAATCGCCGTGTCACCTTTGACGAGGTCAATCGCTTGATTGTGGGCTGCGTCATGACCAATGAGATGTGCCAAGAAGGCCGCCACGTCTGCACGCGGAATCTCACCCGTCGATACGTCGCCCGTCTTCACTTTGCCGGTACCGGCGTCATCTGTGAGAGCGCCCGGACGGACGATCGTATACGTAAGCCCACTCTCCTCGAGCAGACGATCCGCATGGTGCTTCGCCACATAATATGGTTTCATCTCTTCCGGCCATGCCGAACGATCTTCTGCTTTCAATGCGCTCACCATGACGAACTGTTTCACATTCCCGTTCTTGGCAGCCTCAATGCTTTTCGCCGCGCCGTCAAGGTCGATCAGGAGCGTCTTGTCGGCTCCGGTGCTACCACCTGAACCGGCTGCGAAGACGACCACGTCCATGCCAGACATTGCTTGTTCAAGTGACGAGACGTCACCTTCGAGGTCGCCTAGGACGGCCTGATAGCCTTTTGATGTGAAGTCATCGAGTTGCTCTTGTTTTCGAACCATCGCCGTGACTTGGTGTTTCCCTTCCTCGTGCAATCGTTCCACGAGCTGTTTTCCAATCTGTCCATTCGCGCCTATTACAAATACGTTCATCTGTCTTCCTCCTCGATTTGAATTCAGAGACAAGCGAAACGCCGTGTGGCTATGGCCACATCCGGTGCAGAAGCGATGGCTGAGATGACGGCGACGCCGTCCGCCCCATCTTGCCGAATCATCGGGACATGTTCCGGTAAAATGCCGCCAATCCCCACGATTGGCAGCTCTCGGTACATGGCTCGGACTTGGCGGATGAGTGTCGTCCCGTTCACTGCCCCGGCATCTTCTTTCGAAGTCGTCGGGTAAATTGGGCCAATACCTACATAATCCGCATGCTCGATGGCTGCTGCCACTTCTTCGAGCGTGTGGACCGAGACACCGAGCCACTTATCTGGACCAATCCGCTCCCGAACGATTGCGGCCTCGGCATCGTCTTGTCCGATATGCACGCCGTCCGCATCAATGCGCGCCGCCAGTTCGACATCGTCGTTGATGATGAACGGGACGTCGTACGAACGACAAAGTGCTTGCAGGGTCCTTGCCATCGCTTCTTTTTTATCCCCATACAGTGCCTCTTTACCTTTTTCACGAAATTGAAAACATGTCACGCCACATTGGAGTGCCATTTCGACCGTCCGTAACATGTCTTTCGTGTTCGGTGTCCCGCATACGAAGTAAAGCCGCAACTGTTCAGCGAGTGCCCGCCTTGATGGATTCAATCGTCACACCCTCCTCTCCATACGCCACATATGCCCAATGGTTCGTCGGTCCGTGTCCGGCGCCGATCTCGAGGCCATGGGTGATGGCGCTTTGAATGAACCGCTTCGCCGTCACCGCCGCCTCCATGATAGAACGACCTTTGGCAAGTTCCGCTGTAAGCGCCGCCGAAAATGTACAACCGGTACCGTGCGTATCGCTCGTCTGGATGCGCGGGGCCGAGAGAAGGAACACTTCCGACTCCATCATGATCAAGTCTTCGGCAGTTTCACCTTCGAGATGGCCGCCTTTTAAAATAACCGCGCGCACGCCGTACGCTAACATCCGCCGAGCCGCCTCGAGACGATCATTAAACGATCGAATCGTCAACCCGGTCAGCACTTCCGCTTCCGGCACGTTCGGCGTGACGACTGTCGCGAGTGGCAACAAGGAGGTCTTGAGCGCATCGACCGCCGTGTCCTGTAAAAGCGGGGCCCCTCCTTTCGCAATCATGACCGGGTCGACGACGAGTCGGTTGAAGACATGACGTTTCACCCCGGTAGCGACTGCCTCGATGCGCGCCGCATCAAATAACATCCCGGTCTTACATGCTGCGATCGAAAAGTCCGAACCGATTGCATCGAGTTGTTGCGTGATGAGTTCCGGCGACACCGCTTCGACCCCATGCACCCCGCGCGTATTTTGAGCGGTGACGGCCGTCAGAACGCTCGTCCCGAACACCTCTAGCTCTTGAAACGTCTTCAAATCGGCTTGGATTCCTGCTCCCCCGCCAGAGTCCGAACCGGCAATCGTCAATACTTGCGGCCGCATCATGACACCACCTCAATGCGGTCGCTCGGCAACTCGACGGCTGTCATCTTGCCGAGTTCATTCAAGAAATGAACAGGGAAGTCGCCCGGTCCATCCGCCAAAGCGGTAGCCAGTTCGCCGCACCGCGCATATCCGGCGAGCGCTGTCGCCGTGGCCGTCAACGCGTCGGATTCGACCGCAAGGAACGCACCGACGACCGTACTGAGTAAACAACCGGTCCCTGTCGTCCGGGCCATTGCTGCGGTGCCGCCTTTGATTTCAATCGTCGCGTCCCCGTCGCTGACGACATCCGTCTCTCCGGTCACGGCAACGACACAGTTGTAGCGTCGTGCCGCCGCGCGTGCGATTTGATTCAAATCGTTCCGTTCATCACCCGCGTCCACTCCGCGCGAATTTGTAGCGACATCCATCAACGTCGCAATTTCTCCGGCATTGCCTCGGATGACCGTCACGCGGACATGTTGCAAAATGGATGTAGCGACGTCGCGTCGAAACGCGGTCGCCCCGACACCGACCGGATCGAAGACGACCGGCCGGCTCGATTCATTCGCCGCCTGTCCGGCTCGAATCATCGTACGTTCCGTCGTCGCATCGAGTGTGCCGATATTGAGTACGAGCGCATCGCTCGCAGACGCCATGTCCGCGACTTCTTCGACGGCTGACGCCATCACCGGCGCAGCGCCGATGGCGAGCAACCCGTTCGCCGAAAAGTTAGCGACGACGATATTCGTAATGTTATGGATGAGTGGCCGTTCGGCTCTGACTTTGTCCCATAAGTCGCGCTTCATCGTGTCACCCCCGCCGGTAAATCCCACGACTCGAGCGTCCACGCCATTTCCCAAAACGCATGTTCATAATAACAACTCTTCAAGAACAGCTGTTCATACCGGACCCGTTCTTCCGCTGTCGCTTGTCCGGCGAGCACGTCGAGCCGTTCAAGCTGTTCCTCGACGAGATCGCGGAACCATTCCGAACCGTACGTCGCAATCCACGTCGCATAGATCGGATGATCGGGTGTCGCATCTTTCAATCGCTCCCCGATCTCATAATAGACCCAGTAGCACGGCAAAATCGAAGCGAGCACATCACCGAGCGTCGGACCGGCCTGTTGCATATGGAGCGCATAGGCGTAAGCCGTCGGGGCCGGCTCAAACGTCGCACACTCCGCCTCCGTCACGTTGAGCAAGGTGAAAAACTCACGGTGCAACGCATGCTCTGCTTCGATGGTATGGAGCGCATGCGTCAAAAAGCGGCTCGCGACTTCCATGTTCGGGGCGAGGGTCGCGCCTTTCGCCTGTACTTTGGAGAACTGGTTCAAATAGTATGAATCTTGCATGACGTAATGCCTAAATTTCGCCTCGTCGAGTTCGCCTGTTCCGAGCTCGCGGACGAACGGATGGTCAAAGCTGGCTTGAAACAAGGCATCTGCCTCTTGTCGAAGATGTGCGGTGAATGTCATTCATGTATCCTCCTTTGTGATCAAAAAAGACGCCGCCTCCCATAACGGAAGCGGCGTCGGATTTACACAAAGTGTACGAGAACAATCGGTTCGCCCACTTCCCTACGCTAGCGTGAACTAGATCAGGTTCAAAGGGTCTGGACCTCGTCCATCTCAGCCGCGTCACGCGACTCCCCTAGTGGTAAACATTATGAAATTCGGTCGTCTACGACCACATCATATCAGTCTTTTTCCATGTTGAAAACCCTTTATCGCGAGAAGCGACGGTTCAACAACGTCCCCATTTGGGAGAACCGTTCGGTACCGAGCTTGCGTCGATTCGAGGCCGCGAACACGTAATAATCGACTTTGCCCATGTAATAGATCAAACGCAGGCCGGCCAAGAAGAACGTGATTGTCGTGCTGACAGCAAAGCCAACGCCGTACCAATCGATGCCGCGCGGCAAGAGCAAGAGCGTGAACAACGCATTCAACGTGAAGAACGAGATATTGACGAACAATGCCCCGCGTCGATCCTCGAAATAGAGCAACAACAACGTCAAGATGAGAATCATCGCGTTCGCGAACGCCGCGAGCGTCGTCATCCGAAAGATTTGACCGATCTCATCCGGGACGCCGCTCCAACTGACGAACACGCCTGCCATGAGGATGGCGAACAACGTCACGACGCCTTGGCTCCGCGCGAGTCGAATCAACTCATTTTTCAGCACCGACGTCATCGTCTGTTTCGCTTTCTCGATTTGATGGAGCGCCCCGCCGTAGTTAATCAATCCATAAAACGTACGGTAGCGCTCATAAAACCGGGTCTCGACGGCGACGACGAACAGGAGTTGCGTCGGGATGATCGTCAAGTACGACCAAAAGATGGCCGTGTCATAATACGGGTTGAACAAGAACGAGTCCGCGATGATCACACGTCCTTCACCGAACCAGATGATGAAATTCGTGACCCAAATCCCGAGCACGTACAACACGCCGATGGCGAACAAGTCTGGATAGCGGTCGAAGTACTTGAAGTACGAGAACTCTTTCACCGCGTAACGGAGCGGGAACGTCCGGAGCATCGCGAAGAACAACCCGAACAACGTCACAATCATCCCGACCGTGAAACCGAGCAACAGCTCGAGACTCGACGGGTCGACCATGAGACGGCTAATCGCATAGACGCTCCCGACCGAGATGAGTCCGCCGAGCAGGAAGCTATAGGCCACCGCTTGATAATACTTGGCGGCACTTAAAAACAAGAACATGACCCAGATGACGTTAATCGTCATGAATAAAACGAACAACGTCAGTTTGTACAGAAAATCGAGCGGCGACAATAGCCAAAAGATACTGTACAGAATCGTCGCGGCGAGGATCGTCACTTTGAGCATCCCGGTGAAGACCGGGAAAATTTCATGCGCTTTCTTCTCGTAAAACAAGTCCGCCACATATCGGGTGACGACGAGCTGTTGGAAGCTGAACAAGATTTGCGAGAAGATGAACGCGTACGAGACCGAGATCATGAAAAGCGTCCGTTCGGCGAGCGATAACGTCGGCATTTGGAACGCCAACCATTGAATCGTCCCGACGACCAAGATGACGATCAACCACGGTCCGGATGTGACGAGGCCCGAGAACGTGTACGCCTTCAACCTGGACGAATAGTAGTCTTCTTGGAACAACTTCTGCAGCTTAAACCCGATGCCCGCCATACTGTTCCCTCCTCGTTTCATAGATGGCTTTGTAGCGGTCCACGACTTGTTGGAGACGATAGTATTGGCGGACCCGCTCCCGCCCGTTCTTACCGAACCGCATCCGCTCCTGCGGATAATCCATCATCCACTCGACCTTGTCCGCGACCGCTTCCGGATGAACCGGGGGCACGATAAACCCGGCTGGACCGAACGGGTCGTCTTCTCGTCCATACAGGAGCTCGGAACAAGCCCCGACATCGGTCGCGACCCACGGGATGCCGGCTGCCATGCCTTCAAGAATCGCGAGCGGTTGACCTTCCGAGATACTCGTCAACAGAAGTAAATCAAACTTCGGCAAATAGGCTTGGACATCAACCTTTCCAGCGAGCTCGACATAATCGGTCAGCCCGCTCTGTTCGATGAGCAACCGGCACTCTTCCGCATATTCCTCATCCTCATCGAGCGGTCCCATGATCGTCAGCTTGAACAGACGATGCCGCTCCTGCAAAATCTTGGCGGCGTAAATCATCGTCTTCAAATCTTTGATTGGCACCAAGCGGACGATGGCCCCGATTTGAAAGAGATCGTGCTCCGGACGGTCGACCGTCGCCTGGATTTGTCGATCGGCGATGCCGTTGGCGATGATTTTCGTCTTCTCACTCGGGGCGCCGATCCATTCTTGATATTCGCGATTTCGCTCGAACAAGGTGATGATCTCATCGGCCGCGTTATAGGCCTCGCGCGACAAATGGTGAAAGAAACGGACCCACCTCGGCTTATACGGCGCTGGAATCCAATACGACTGTAGAATCTCCTCTTCGCGTTCCCGCGAGTAGATGCCGTGCTCCGTCAAGATGAACGGAATCCCTTGCGTCTCCTTCATGTAGGACGCGACCACACCGGCATAACCCGTTGACACGGAATGAACGAGGTCGACTTTCGGGAGCGGTTGATGGAGCACCCGTAAAATCGGAGTGTACATACTCTGCCACATCCAGAAATAGTCGATGAACGAACCTCCGTTCATTTCCTCGGCGTAAGCCGCCTTGACATTTTTCCAAAAGAACTCGCTTGCGAAAAACGCCTGACTTGAAGGCACTTCTTTCCCAAGCAAACGAAGCGCTTGCCGGTTCGGACTTTTCAACATGAGCCAGTCCGATACGTTCTGTTCGTCCTCAGTGCCCCACTTCAATCGCCCTTTCGCTCGCTCGCCCACGTCGCTCAAATACAAGTGAGTGATCCCTGAAACGTTCGGCGGGAACACATATTTCATGTCTTCCGGACGCTTCTCTGTCGGTTGAATCGAAATGATTTCAAACGACACTTCGGGCATCGCCTCAATCAACGTCTGCGTCCAACTTGAGACGCCTCCGCTCACGTATGGATAACTGCCCTCTAATACGAGTCCGATTCTCATTGCGCTTCCCCCTTGATGGCGATTTCAGCGTTCGCCGATGTCAGTTTGATGAGATAGAGCGGACGGTCGGCTTCCCATTGTTCAACCGTCCCAAAGTCAAACTCTCCCGTCTCAAGTGATTGGCCCGGTTTGAGGCGAATCGTGAAATGAGAGGGGTTGACGAGACCTTCCCCAGCCAAATAGACGGTCGACTCATCAAAAGTGACATTCAAATCAGCTTGTTGGTATGTGATCATCTTTTCGGTCGCATAATGTTGCGTATACGCCTCGAGGTGAGGATATTGATCTTTCACGTCATGGACGATTTTGCGAAGGCTCGCGTACATCGTATCCCAGTCCCGCCCGAAGGCCCGGTCTGGGTCGATGACATCATCCGGGTGAATGAAGTGGGAAAACACACCGAAGTTGGCGATTGCATCGACCATTTGGAAAATCGATCCGCGCTCTTCCCCGTAATCGCTTGTCACACGCGGGAAATGGTACAAGTTCGGATGCGTCGCATCAAATTCGAATTCTTGGACGAAGTCCCCGCTCTCCGGCTCCCCCGTGTAGAGCGAAGCAATCGTGCGCAGTTCTGGTAACGCTTCGGCGATCGCATCGACCCCAGTCCGGTTGAGCGCGTTCGACGGCGGGACGTATGACTTGAGCGTCTCGGCCGGGAAATAGTTCGCAAACACGGACTCGGCTTGAAGCAATGACCGTTTCATCTCGTCTTTATCTTGCCAGGGGATATACCCGTACGTCGGGTCAATCGGTTCATCGGCCGTGACGAGCGACTGGTGGTTATAGCCATGGAGTCCGATTTCCCCACCGTGGGCGATCAGTTTGCGACCAAAGTAGAGCATTGGGAACTCACCCCGTTTGATCAACTGTTCGTCGACGAGCTCCATCTCCTCTTCATATGTCCCAATCATGGCACCCGTGTAAATCAAGTCGTCGTCTTTCGCCAAATCGACCATATCTTCCCACCAATCCTCGGCGAAGAAATCTTTGACCGATTTATCGAGCGGGGTCGCGGACACGTCTTTCATCTTTCCGTCCATGACCGGTGCCGGGAAATCATCGATGTACATGAGCTTGATCGCTGCTTGTGCCGTGACGAACGCCGGTGGCATCGTGCCGAGCGTCTGAACGAACAGACCGCGGATCATCTTTTGGTTGGTGATCGTCGTATTCCAATAAAGGACGTTCCCTTCGCCGACACCGTATTCCCAAAGGATCGGGAATCCTTCGGCCGACAACATGACGTTGGCCTCGTCTGCAATCGCAAAATCGACGACGCTATGGACAAATAAGTCGTCCGGTGGGTTCAAGTCAACGTACCCAGGGAAAATCGTCTCTTCAAAATTTAGACCATACACGTCCGGTACGTACTCACCGATTTCTTCGATGCCGGTCAACGCGTTCCATGCCGGATCTTTAAACCGATTCGCAAAGACGAGGTTCCCGCCTTGTTCGACATAACGTTTCATTTCCACGAACGGCCATCTTGTCGTATCTTCACCCGTGAAAATGATGATGGTGTATGGAGATGGCGCAATCGACCCGACGGCGCCTGGGTTCACTTCGCGAACGTCAAGTTTCGCATACTGCAGACCGTACAGCAGGTTGTCTGCCGTTTCGACCGCCAAATCGCCTTCATCCCGGACGAGATAAACTTGAAGCTGATGCTCACCCGCTTTTGCCGAGGCATCACTCTTCAACTGGTCGATGTTCATCTGTTGCTCGGCGACGTTTGGCAACAACGTGTGTAGCGAGTGGATCCGTAAGTATTGAATCGCACCGACGACGACTAAAAATAAGACGATGAAGAGCGAGAATGAGATTACAGTTCGTTTTTCCATGATGTCGTGTCACTCCATTCTTCAAACAACAGTCGGTACTCATACGGTACGTCCTCCAGTGAGAATTGGGTCTGCATCATAAACATGACCGCCTTCACTTCGTTCCAACGTTCGCGCTCATAATAGTAATTGATAAGCATCAGATGAGCCTCGATGCGTTCCGGGAAATGATGGACGTACTCTTTTAAAATGTTCAATTGCTCTTTGGGGCGCTCTAACGTGAGATAAATCTCGTTCAAGTCCTCGTAAATCCAGGGCGAAGGCGGATAGAGCGTCTTCGCTTTCAATAATTCTTCCAGCCATGCGCCTCGCTTGTCCTTCAACATGACCTCGGTGATGAGTTCACTATGGATCATGCGTTTATAAATCGTCGCAAGCCGTCGAATCGTGTCTGGGTTACCTAAGTCGTACTCGCGTTTGGCGTGTTTCAATTCTTGTTCATATTGATCGATCAAGATGTTCATTGTCGCCGCGGCGTAGTGGACAGTCTCGCTGTCCGTGCTCTCAAGTCCCATCTGCAAATACTTGCCTTGCTGGTCAATCGACTGGTTGACGTGCGTCAAAATCGAGTGTTTGCGGATAGCCGGATCTTTCGAGTTGATGGCGTCGGTGAGCGGTAACAGATTGGTGCTGCTGCTCGCTTCATGACGAATCTGTTCATAGTTGACGACCTTGAAGTCGATATAGTCGTCATAGTCTTCAATCAGACCGCTCCGACCGAACCGTTCAGCAAGCCGATACACCGCATAGACGGCAAGTTCGGCCAAAAACGGTAAGAACAGACCGAAGCTGAGGGCCGCCACCGCGACGCCATAATCCGGCGCTTTCATTCTTCGTTTCAACGCGATCAATAATCCGAAGGCGAGCAGTGCATGAACGACATAAATCCCGATCAATACGAGACGAATGGTAGACTCCATCTCGTCACACTCCCTTCTGGATCAAAATCCCTTCGATCCGGTCATAGATCCGTTGACGGTGTTCTTCACTCGTTCCTGGGAGTAAGAGCAACAGCTTGTTCTCATCAGGGTCGTACCCGACGACATCGATCTCCCGTAAATATGAATGGACGATGGCCTCGATACTCTCGAGTGAGACAGGCTCATACCCGAGCGGATATTCGAGGACGATATACGGCTGTCCATGGTGAATCTTCTTTTGTTCTTGGATGGCGACGAGTTCTGTGAACGCTTCTTTCTTATAAAATGAGGTGCCTTTATGCATCTTCTCGTGCTGCTCTTTACGAATCAGGTTCTCGGCATTTTGAATGCGTGTGCCAATCCACGAGAAGAGGATGTTGAGAACGTGCAAGTCATCGGTCGTCAATTTTCGAAGCGGCAACCGTTTGATGACGACGACTTCTCGGGTCATCCCGTCCACGATGATCGGTGCGAGCAACATCGGGTCCGTGTCTTCGTCGTCGAGTTGACGGAGCGTCGTCTCTTGCACTTGGAAGAACCGTTTGAACATACTCGATGCCTCATCGAGAAAAATCGTTTGCGGAAACTCTTTCTTGTCCGTTTGGCGAATCAAGAGGCGCATCGACTTCTGGGAACGGTCGACGTGGTAAATGGCGACGTCACTCGCCAGGAACGTTTTTTTCAATAGACGAATCGTCTCGCTCCGAATCAATTCTGGATGCGGCAAATCAAGCGATACGGCCAGTTCATACAATTGGTTCAAGCTGTACTCGGATTGAAGTAGTTTTTGACGAAGTGTGGTTTGCGAAGTGTTGAGTAAATCGACGGTCTCTTTCAAATACGTGTTTTCATCTTTCAGTTCTTCGTTGCGGAACTGGCTGATTTCGTAACGCTCTCGAAATGAGGTGCTGAACAACCCGACGATGACAGTGATGGCGAAGTAGTAAAACAGTGTAAGAAGTGAGTTTGTATCGTAGAACAACAGGAAGATGTCTCCTCCCATTAAGCCGGTGTATAACACTTTATAGAGGAGCAAAATGCCGAAACTGATTAAGCCGAAAATCGTTCCATACCTGAGCGCGAACAGGATGGCGGCCACATAAAACAAGTTCAGTTCATTTTGAATCGTGCCTAGGCTGAAGAATAAATCGATTCCGATCAATAGTGCGAACACGACAAGAATCTCGACCCATTTGAGCCATGGACGGTCTTGAGCGTACAGAATGATAATCCCCTCCTCATGGATAACATCTCTTCAGTTTTTAATGCGGGATGGTCCCCTGCCCTCGGACAGGTATACATAGTCCTTATCTTCCCTTACCCTAATTACCCCCTAAAAATCCCACGTATTGTAATAAGTTGGTTCGTGATAATGGATGAATCCGTTCGCTTCGGCCATATCCCGACTTGTCGCCTCTTCTTGGTCTGAGACGGTGAGGACAGCGATTCCGTATTCGTCTTGAATCGCGTTCATTCGATCGAGCATCTCCATCGACCAAGAGTCGGACGTGATTTCCGTGTAGTTAAAACCTTCCCACATGAAGCCTTCCACGTAAGGCGCACTCGTTCGTTCAAGCGTCTCGATGCCCCAGTTTTGGACGACTGGGACGCCCGGATATGCCTTTTCAATCGCTTGTAAAAAGGCCTCGAGCCCAGCCAGCTGTTCTTCTAAGTCGTCCGGATAATCGAGGTGGACGTCATCGATATCACCGACCGTGTCGAGGAAAATTCCGTCCAGATGTTTATTGATGACTTGTTTTTGAATTTCACGGATTAAAATTTTACGGAAATCGGACGAGCTGATATCCGTCAAATACGAATCCCATTTCGGGAAATAGATGCGTTCCCCGTCCCGATAGAAGAAATCGTCTTTGTCCATTTGGCCGATGAGCGCACGATTCCACGTATCTGCTTCCATCACGTTAATATAGCCGAGCACTTTCGTCCCGTTCGAGCGGATCGTCTCAATCTGTTCCGGCGTATACCAAATCGGTTCGATGATGACGAGGTCGTATCGGGCCATGTCTTCAATGATCGCCTCGGTCGGCATGTTATAAAAAATCTTATAGGAATGGATCTCATCAAAATCAAACGGCTCTTTCGTCGTACATCCTCCTAAAAAGAAGACGAACAATAAGCCGCTCACTAAACATCGTCGCACTCGGACACCTCCTTGTTGAATGAATCCGTCTTGGTGTGAATCGGTCCGTTTGACGGTGAACGATCAGGGAAACAACATAGTATAGACTGTCACAGAAGGGGGAAATGGGCGTGAATACCATTTTATTGACGATTGCCCTATTATTCGTCGGCTTGAACGTGTTTACCTTCTTTCGGCGCCAAACGTATAGACAGACCGGCTTCGACATGCGCTTGTTCAGCCACTTGTTCGTCAGCCTACTCGGCGTCATGATCGGGTTTGCCTTGATTTACTACGCGCTCTCACGCGATGGCGTCATATTGGTGACGTCACTCGAGACGATGAACGCGGTCGATCCGAACTGGCGCAATCTGCTTTACTTCAGCGGGGTCACGTTGCTGTCTATCGGATTCGGCGACCTGCTGCCAATCGGTCCGGCCCGGTTGTTCGCCTTGCTCGAAGCGGCTATCGGGATTTTGTTGCCGACAGCATTTTTTGTAAAATCGATATACAAAAAAGAAGACTGAAGAAACAGTCTTCTAACGTCCAGTAATCAGCAAATACATGTTGAAGGCGACAAGTCCAAGCGGAAATAAGGCCACGACTAAAATCGGCCATTTTTTCGTCCGGATGCCGACAAATAAAAGTAAACTCCCCACTAGGAGCGCGATGAACGTCGTATACGGATTCAAGCGTCATTCCCCCTTCTATAGAGGGGCTTTTCCCGACTCAACCGAAAACTAATCGTTTGAACACCAAAGCGTCGAAAAGGCGTCACGAATTCGTCGGGCTTCCATCTCCGCAAACGGATATCCGGCTTGGTCGGCCACGCGGCGACTGACACGTTCAAATTGTTCCACCAACGTCGCATGGGCCGTTTCCATCGCTGTCACTTCGACCAAAGTGTATGTATCAAGATAAGCCTGCCATACTTCAGGGGCCAGATGCTTCTCAAGCCCATCCCCGGACTTTCCTCCGTTCGCCGTAAAGTTTGTCGCAAAGCCAACGTCCCATACAAGCATCTGCCGGAGCATCGTTCGCATGATCGTCACATGGTCGAAAGCGTATAACAGTTGACCCCGCTTGATACCTTTGACGACGTAAAGCGACACCCACCAAAACTCGTTCCAACACTGCTCATAGTCGAATCGGCTCGGTCGTTTGATGCGGTACGTGTCATCAGATGGGATCGGTTGACCGGCAATCTCGTCTTTATCAATGAGGACGAGACTGAGTGAGTCAGCGTGAATCGCTTCCTGCACGTCACGCATAGGACGGACGGTCAAATCGACGCGATGACCGGCTGCAAACTGGACGAGAAACGCGAAACGCTCATATTCGTCGCCTCCTGGCACCTCGTCCGGCGTCTGCATAATCAAGACGTCCCCGAGCGGCGCCATCCACGAACGGTCCTCGATGAACGCGGTCACGTCTTCGACGAAACAAGTAACATCGACGTCTTGAAAACGGTCTGGTTTTACGTGCGGATTGACGAGCGACCCGTTCAAGACGAGGACGCGGACGTCTTCCCGCTCCGCGGCCATGGCCGTCAAGTGCTCGAGCACTTGCTCATTGGTCATATGACGTTCGCCCCGAGCGAGCGGGCGACTTGGACGGCCTGCATGACGTCAAGCGTCGCTTGTTTCAGAATGACGTCCGAGAAATCGACCCCATCCATCTCCGCCCCTACAAAATCGGCCCCCGTGCAATCCGCGTGTTGCAACACGGCGCGGGACAAGACGGCGTTCGTCCAGCGTGATTCTTTCAAATCCGCACCGTATAAATCCGCCTCCGTCAACCGGACACCGGACCAATCCATCTTCCGGAGCGGGGCGTGACGCAGATTGACGAACGACCAATCTCCTTCACGCACGACGACCCCTTCAAACGTGCATGACTCGAACGACGAACCCGTCATCTTGCACTGATCGAACTCGCTCAAAAACAGATTCGCCCCGTTGAACTGACAATTCAGGAATGAGCTGCCGCTGTGGCGCGAGGCGTTCCACTTCGAATCGGTGAAGTCACAGTTGATGAAACGACACTGTTCGGTCTCAAACTCGGTCGCATCGATATAGGTGAAGCGACAGTTCTCGAACGTCGTCTGCGTGAGTTGGATGTCACGGAGCGTCTCGTCGCGGAAGTCCTCGCTTTTATAACTCTCATTTGATTGAAACATGACCTGCCTCCTTGGCGTATACTTGATGTAGCTTAAGGAATGGAGTGATGAAGATGGATATCGTATTTCCGACCGAGCACGGCACGTTCAATTATCGCGTCGCCGGCATCTGGGTCCAGGACGGTCATTTGCTCGTTCATCGGAACGTGAACGATGACTTTTGGGCGTTACCGGGCGGTCGTGTCGGCATCGGCGAAGAGGCCGAGCTTGCCTTGACGCGTGAACTGCAAGAAGAACTCGAAGCGACACTGACGGGAACGACGTTCGCTTTCGTGTCCGAAAATTTCTTCACGTATTTGGAACGCACGGTCCACGAGATTGGCATGTACTTTTATGTATCGGGTGACCTCCCGCTCCGGCATGGAGACTTCCACGGACCGGAAGGCGATCACCTCATCTATCGTTGGCAGCCGCTCGACGCGCTCCGGGACTTGAAACTCTTCCCGGAGACACTCTATGCGTTGCCGCAATCATTGCCGCCCCACTTTATCGATCGCTGAGCTTGATAGAATCGACTTCAATTCGTGCAAGTCTTGAATTTCATACGTCGTCTCGACCGACGCCGCAATCTCGTGCGGATTGTACCAGCACGTGTCGAGCCCATACATGCGCCCGCCGGCGATATCTGCCGTCAGCGAGTCACCGACGATGAGCCCGCGTTCCGGTGCCACATTCGGAACCCGGTCAAATACATAGTCAAAAAATGGTTTCATTGGCTTTTGTGAACCGGTCGCGTCCGAGACGAACACGTCTTGGAAGTAAGGGAGCAGTCCCGAGGCTTCGAGCCGCTTGAACTGAGTCTCCGTCACCCCGTTCGTGACGATATAGAGCGGATACTGTTCACTGAGCGTACGGACGAGTTCGAGTGCCCCATCGATGATGTGCACCCCGGCGTGCAAATGGTCGCGATAACGCTGTTCGACTTCATGTGCATCGATCGTGATGCCGAGCGTGTCGAACAGTTGCGTGTGCCGGCCCATCAAGACGTCTTCCCGTCCGACCTCGCCGCGCTCGAACGCGCGCCATAATCCGTTATTGATCGTCACATACTGTTGTTTCAATTCATCCGTCATCCGAACGTTGTGTGCCGCGAGCAACTGCTCCAAGGCGACGTGCTCGCTCTGTTTAAAGTCGAGCAACGTATCGTCGACATCGAATAAAATAGCTTCATATCGTTTCATAATCTGTATTACCCCTCTCTGCCTCTAATGTACAGGAACGGACCGAGAAGTTCAAAACAAGGAGTGAGTCATATGGCTAAACGACCTATCAGCAATCTCGAGTATTCAGGGGAAGAATTCGCGTCATTTTTCTATTTGGCCGATGAGATGTTCGGCATCGATTTTGGTGAATGGTACATGGCCGGCGAATGGACCGACCGCTATCGTTGTTACTCATTGACGTTTTATCGGAATGTCATCTCGAACGTCGGCATGAGCCGGATGACGATCGTGGCTGACGGAACCGCTCGCGAGGCGTATCAGATTGGGACAGTCATGACGGACGAGGACCGACAAGGACTAGGACTTGCCACCCGTATTTTCAAGCATGTGTTCAAACAGCATGACGCCGATGGCTTGCCTTATTTTTTGGCTTGTGACGAAGGGGTTGAACCATTTTACGAGCAACAGGGGTTCTCCGTCCAACTTGAACCGGAGCTATTCGTTTCAGTATCGGGATCTGCGGCTCCACTCGAACGTGTCGATGTCGATGCCGAGCAGTGGCGTCGTTTCAAGCTGGAGTCGCTCCCGTTTTCGCCACGCCTCTATGCGACGGACGACATGCATATTTGGATGTTCCACTACTATCAAGGCATGAACAAAGACGTTTATCGCTCCGACGATGTGCACGTCATCTATTTGATTGAAGGCACGCGTCTGAAGTTATTCGCGGTACTGTCATCTCGGCCTGTCGACATGCGTGACGTTGTGGCCCGACTCTCTTTCGAAGGCATCACCGAGATCGTCTTCGAATTCACGCCTGAGCTGGACGGTGTGGAACAGCGCCCATCCCGGGACGGGCAATGGATGATTCGCATGAATGAAGAACAGCTCTTCCCGGAAGACTGTCGCTTCCCAAGCTTATCGAAAGCATAAAAAAACTCGCCTCATGTGAACTGCCCCATAAAAGTTGGACATGAAAATCCAACTTTTATGGGGTGTTTTTTATGACCAAATATTCAAAGGCATTGAAAGTCCAAATCGCCCAGCGCTACTTCACGGGAAGGGACGGATTTGAAGTTTTGTCGCAGGAGTTCGGGATCTCGTATAGCCAGGTGCGTACCTGGTCGCATCTCTATGCGCGTTGGGGGGAGGAAATCTTCGATCCTTCCTATACAGTCCACTCGCCGGCGTTTAAACTGGAGGTACTAAACGACATGGCGACCAATGGGCTGTCCCACTTGGATGCGGCCCTGAAGTACCGCATCTCCTCCCCCGGAATGATCTCCAATTGGCGGTCCGCGTACGAACGGAAAGGAGTCGAGGGGCTGGTAGCCAAAGCGAAAGGACGTGCCCCGATGGCGAAACGTAAGAAAAAGAATCCCGATGAGATGACAGAAGTTGAGAAACTCAAGGAACGGGTCGAGTACCTCGAGATGGAGAACGCCGCGTTAAAAAAATTGAAAGCCTTGGTTCAAGAAGAGGATGCGCGACGAACCGGATCAAGGCCCAAGTGATCGACGAGCTACGGGCCACCTATCCTGTACCGGGGCTCCTCCAGGTGCTCGATATGGCTCGAAGCGTCTACTACTATTGGCGGACGCGCCTGACGGCCGATGACAAGTACGCGGACGTGAAGGAAGCGATCCAGGCCCTCTTCCACGAACACGAAGGACGTTGTGGCTATCGTCGCATCCATGCGCTCCTCGAGCGCCGAGGTTTCAGACACGACCCGAAGACCGTATTGCGTCTCATGGACGAGCTCGGTCTCAAGTGCCTCGTCCGCATGAAGAAATATCGGTCCTACAAGGGAGAGGTCGGAACAATCGCACCGAACCTCCTCGAACGGGATTTTAAGGCCACAGGCCTAAACCAGAAGTGGGTGACCGATGTCACCGAGTTCCATCTTTTCGGGGAGAAACTCTATCTCTCACCGATGATGGACCTGGCAAACCGGGAAATCATCGCCTATTCGATGTCAGACAGTCCTAGGTATCCGTTCGTCGGCGAGATGTTGGACCAAGCCATCGCAAGACTCGACGGCGATGGAAGGCCAATCCTCCATTCTGACCAGGGCTGGCAATACCAGTTCCGAGCGTTCACGGCGAAGCTGCGCGAACACGGCATCACCCAGAGTATGTCCCGAAAGGGCAACTGTCTCGACAACGCGGCCATCGAGAGTTTCTTCGCCGTGCTCAAGTCCGAGCTCCTTTATCTCAGGAAGTTCGAAGATATGACCCATTTCAAACAGGAGCTCGAGCGATACATCGAGTACTACAATCATCGTCGCATCAAGAAACGACTAAAAAACCTGAGCCCGGTGGAATACCGGACGCAGGTTCTAAAGGTCGCCTAACGAAACTATTTAGTGTCTAACTTTTTCGGTTCAGTTCAATGGACGAGTTTTTTTTATGAATGCCGTTCCGAGCGCCTGTGCTGCTTCTTTGACGGCTCGTCTCGCTTCTGGGACATACGTGTAATAGTTGACGAAGCCGTGAATCAAGCCATCGTAATTTTGATACGTCACCGGGACACCGAGGCTAATCAATTTGTTGGCGTATGCGCGTCCGAGGTCGCGGAGCGGGTCGTATTCGGCCGTCAACAACGTCGTCGGGGGAAGGTCCCCTAAGTGGTCCGAAAAAATCGGCGAGGCGTACGGATGCATCAATTCCGACTCATCATGGAAATATTGTTGCTGGAACCACCGGATGAGCCCTTCATCGAGCAGATAACCGTTCGCGTAATCAATCAATGACAGCGGCAAGTTCTCCTCGGTCCCGGTAACCGGGTAAAACAGCAGCTGATGCATGACGAGGGGGCGACCTCGTTCAATCGCCATCAAGGCGCTGACCGTGGCGAGTGTCCCGCCGGCACTGTCTCCGCCGACGGCGATGCGCTCGGCATCGATTTCAAGTTCCGAGGCGTGATCCGCAATCCAAACGAGCGCCTCATAGCTATCGTAGACGGCTGTCGGAAACTTATGCTCCGGAGCGAGTCGGTAGCCGACCGAGATGACGGTGCAGTCGGCCTCGTTCGCGATCGTCCGACATATCGCGTCATGGGTGTCGAGACTGCCCGTGACATATCCGCCACCATGAAAATAGACGAGTGCTGGCGCGATCGTTCGACCCGACCGATAGACGCGGATTGGCAGTGAGCGATTCGGAAGCATAATCGAGCGATTCTCGACGTGATATACATGCTCTCTATGTTGAAACCGGGTCATCATTGCGTCTTCTTGTCGTCTTAATTCGAGCGGATCCAATTGGTCATATGTGGTCGAGATTTGATTTTGAAACTGGTTCAAATAAAATTGAATCGTCGGATTGACTGGCAACGGGAATCCCTTCTTTCTCTTTTAGGCGTACAGTTGCCTATTCCCAGCCGCGTTCGACCTTAAGCAGATTCACGTGCTTTTTCGAAAGCCCAACGGTTCACACATACTACAACGACCCCACTCGCGAACACGACGGTCCATATGTTCATGACGATGGATTGGCCGAACGGCTTGAAAAAGTAATCCCATGCCCCATCGATGTACCCGATCATGGTCATGGAAATCAAGTGCGAGATGATGAGCGTAAAAATGATCCAACGCAACCATCCACGCCGGCCAAATTGCCACACGCTCCACCACATCACGGCCGGAATCACGAGATAACCAAGCGCATTGCCCCCGCTGTCACGAAAAAAACCCACGGCAGACATAAAAGAGCGACGAAGATGATTCGTCCGAGCATCAGGTTTGCCCCCGTTGATTCTTTTTCCACCAGACGAACAAGAAGACCCCCATCCCGACGAACAGAATCAGCATCGAGAAAATCAGTTGTTGCTCGAGCGGCAAGCTTGTCTGGGCGAACGCGTATTGCGGCCCAAATAAGAGAATCGGAATGATCAGATTGATCCATGTCTTCGTCCACACAGAGACGGTGAGCAACGTGACGACGGCGAGACCGAGCAAAACGAGTTGACCGGTTGGACCGAACACGATCGTCGGGGTCTCGACGAAGATGTCGAGTACCATCAGTCCGAGGAACAATGTCATCGGCATCGCGGCGAGCGTGATGTACGTCGCCCCATTTTTAAATTTGCTTTCTTTCGAACGGACCGACATGTGGCGGAACGCTTGTGAGGCGGCCAGCAAGAACAGGACGGCGATGAGCGGGAACCCAATCAACTGGACCGTCGAGAATGTCATCTCGCCTTGAATGAAGTTGGCGATGATGATGTAGGCGAACACGTTCGGAATGATCATCGTAACAATTTTGACGAATCCCTTCACGTCAAACGTCATCTCGCTTCCGAGGTGTTGCATGTAGGCTTTCGGGCTCTGGCCGACGACATCGTCCACGCTTTTGCCTGCGCGTTCCGCCTCCTCGAGGTGGTCTTTCAGCTCGGCGACAACGTCTTGCACTTCCCCTTCCGACTTCCCGCTCGACATGAGATATACCGCTAAATCATCCAAAAAATCACGACTCTTTTTTGAAAGTTCCATCTTCATTCCCCTCTCCGAGTACGCGGTCGACGCCGCTTGACACTTCCGCCCAACGTTGTTTGAAGGCCAGCAACTCTTGGTGCCCCGCCTCCGTCAAAATGTAATATTTTCGTTTCGGTCCCCCTGATGGCAACGCCTTTTGGACCGTCTCGACCCACCCTTCTTTCTTCATCCGTAACAGGACCGGGTAAATACTGCCCTCGCTCACCATCGTGAAGCCATACGTTTGCAACTTCTCCGACATCTCATAGCCGTACGTCTCTCCTTTATCGATGATGGCCAACAGGCAACCTTCGAGCAATCCTTTTAACATTTGACTCATCGCCATGGCGTGACCTCACTTTCGTTAAACTAACTTGTTATACACAATAGTAATGGAAGGCACTACCAATTGCAACTACTTTGTAAAACAAGTTAGTTGCGCATCGAGAGGTTTATTTTTTCAAATCAGGTGAATACTTCTTAAGGTGAAGCAAAAAGATAAAGGAGTGTTTGAATATGCATACCGATTTTACAAAGATGTACATTGATGGCCAATGGGTCGAAGGGTCAAGCGACAAATCGATCGATAACACCAACCCGTTCACGGATGAGACATTGTTCGCCATCCGGTCGGCCGACGAGTCTGATCTCGACAAGGCTTATGCCGTTGCGAAAGAAGCACAAACCGAATGGGCGACGATGCTGCCACAAAATCGCCGGGCCTTGATTGAGAAGTTCGCCGAAGTGACGTTGCAGCATAAAGATGACATCATCGACTGGCTCGTCAAAGAGTCGGGCAGCACGCGCATCAAAGCAGAAGGCGAATTTTTAGCCTCGATGGCGATCATCAAGGAAGCGGCGACGTTCCCGTTCCGCATGGACGGGCTCATCAAGCCTTCAATCGTCCCGAACAAAGAGAACCGGGTCTATCGGAAACCGCTCGGCGTCATCGGCGTCATCAGTCCATGGAACTTCCCGTTCCACCTCGCGGTCCGCTCAATCGTCTCCGCCCTCGCGACGGGGAACACCGTCGTCGTCAAACCAGCGACGGCGACACCGGTCACAGGAGGTCTCCTCTTCGCCTCGCTATTTGAAGAAGCGGGTCTTCCGAAAGGCGTCTTGAACATCGTCGTCGGTCGCGGTTCGGAGATTGGGGACGCCATCGTCGAGCACCCGGTGCCAAAACTCATCTCGTTCACCGGTTCGACCGAGGTCGGCAAAGGGATCGCCGAGAAGGCCGGACGCCTGTTGAAAAAGACAGCGCTCGAACTCGGCGGGAATAACGTCTTCGTCGTCTTAGACGACGCCGACATCGACCGTGCCGTGGAATCGGCCGTCTATTCGAAATTCTATCACCAAGGGCAAATCTGTATGTCGACGAACCGAATCCTTGTCGCCGAGTCGATTCACGATGAATTCCTCAAAAAATTCGTTGAGCGAGTCCGTGCCTTGAAGTTTGGCAACCCGAACGAATCAGACACACAAGTCGGGCCGCTCATCGATCACGATCAAGTCGACCGCATCCTCGATCAAATCAAGCAGACGGTCGACGCCGGTGCGACGCTCCAGGTCGGCGGCAACGCTGACGGGAACGTGCTCGAGCCGACCGTCGTGAGCGGTGTCACGAACGACATGCCGCTTGCGAAAAATGAGATTTTCGGACCGGTCGCCGTCATTCTGTCGTTCAAGGACGACGCCGAGGCGCTGAAACTCTCGAACGAGTTGCCATACGGACTGAGTGGTGCCGTCCACGGTTCGATTTACCGTGCGACCGAGTTCGCACGCCAAGTCGAGACCGGGATGATTCACGTCAACGACCAATCGGTGAACGATGAACCGCACTTGCCGTTCGGCGGAGAGAAAGATTCGGGTCTTGGCCGCTTCAACGGCGAGTGGGTGCTCGAGGAGTTCACGACGCTCCAATGGGTATCCGTCATGCACGAACGCCGGGAATACAAACCATTTTTCTCATAAACAGCAAAAAACGTGTTGGTCCGCGAACGGATCAACACGCTTTTTTTAGATTTTCTTCACGAACTCCGACTTGAGCTTCATCGCGCCAAAGCCCTCAATCTTGCAGTCGATGTCATGGTCCCCGTCGACGAGACGGATCCCTTTCACTTTCGTGCCTTGTTTGACGACGAGCGACGTCCCTTTCACCTTCAAATCTTTGATGACCGTGACTGTGTCTCCGTCTTGGAGCACATTTCCGTTCGCATCTTTGATTTGCGCGTCTGCTTCCGCTTCGGCTACCTCGCTCGGCGACCACTCGTAGGCGCATTCCGGACAGACGAGCAAGCTCCCGTCCTCATACACGTAAGACGATTGACACTTCGGGCAATTCGGTAATTCTGTCATACTGATTCCTCCATTCGATACACTGTTCCCAGTATACCGCAATTTTAGAAGTTCGACAGCTAGCGGTCAGCCTTCTTGCGGAGTCTCGGGGCCTTTCAAATCGAGCTGATAAAACGATAAATCCAGCCATTTGCCAAACTTGTAGCCGGCTTTTTTAATCGTGCCTGAATGGACGAACCCTAACTTTTCATGTGCTTTGACGCTCGCGATATTGGCGGCATCGATCCCACCAATCATCGTCTTCACTTCCCGTTCTTCACCGATGCGGATGATTTCACGGAGCAATTTATTCCCGATCCCTTTCCCCCGATAGCCGGGATGCACGTACACCGAGTGCTCGACCGTATACTGATAGGCCGGCCATGGACGGAACGGGCCGAACGTGGCAAAGCCCATGACGACATCGCCTTCCTCCCATACGATGATCGGGAGCCCGGACGCTTTTTTGTCTTCGTACCAAGCGACGCGATTTTGAAGCGTCACCGGCTCGTAATGGTAAACAGCTGTACTGTTGACGATTGCGTCATTGTAAATATGTAAAACGGCTTGAAGGTCGTCTCGACGGCAGTTGCGAATCATGAGGACACCATACTTTCTATAAGTTTTCTTTATTATACTTATCTCAATTTCAAAATACACGTAACGATTTGCTGCCACAAAAAAAGTCAGCCGTTTCGACTGACTTTTTTACCTTAGGCTGCCAAACGGTCACACATCGATGCGCACTCGAAACAGACGCGCGCACATTCCTGACAATGTTCGTGCTTATGTTTCTCACACTCTTGGGCACACGCCTTACAGACGACCGCACAAGCCCGGGCCAGTTCCGGTACGAACGCCGAATCCCGTGTCATCGCCTCGGCGAGGAATGAACAGATTGCAGCGCACTCACGATCGAGTCGGATACAGTCGACCATCATCTTCACGTCATGTTCCTCGAGACAAGATTCAAGACAGTAATTGCACGTCTCCACGCAATCGTGCAACGTTTCCAGTTCGTTCGCATAAATTCGATGAGCCATGTATTCGTCCTCCTTTTGAATGACTACACAACGACAATACGTTACTGTTGTTCCCTAATCTTCAAAAGAAAAACGACCGTCGCCTAACGTCTCGGGTCGTTCACGAACGTACGATATAGGTAGGCGACACCGTTCAACCAGCGCTCCGAATACCGCTTCGGCATGAAACGGAGGCGGTAGAGCCGATACATCCGCTTCAAATCTTCCCATTGGTGATCGACTTGTTGCCCTTGTCGGAATCGCGCCAAGTCAATCAAATAGAGCCGGCCGTCCGGCGTGAGGATGAGGTTGCGCAAATGGACATCGGACGGGGTCAACCCAAGTCGCCGGGCCGCTATGAGCGCCTCATCGACTTGCCTGATATACGCGGGGTCGATCCAAATGCCTTCAATCAAACATTCAAACAGTGTCTTCCCTTCGATATAGTCGATGACGATATAGTTCGGACCCGCTTCGTACAGACCCGGGAATTGAGGCAATCCCTCGAGCTTCCGATAGATCACGGCTTCCTCAGCCGCGATGTGCGTATAGCCAGGGAAAAACACTTTAATGACGAGTCGTGTAGATTTTATGCGGAACACGGCAGCACTGCGCCCGATCCCGTGCAGTTCGAGGTCAGGATGATAGGCGGTCACACGCGTGTCTTGCCCGTGTCGCTCAAACGTGACGCCCGCATATTGTTCATAATGATTCATAGAGCACTCCTCTTTTTCGGTTCATCTCTTTCCTATCATAACTGAAATCACTTTCATTTGACTCGGTCCGCGTCCGTCCGATACGCCCAATAAGTGACGCATCCCCCGATTATCTCTATAATGAAAGCGACAGACAATGAGGAGGAATCAATCATGCAACGTATCGAACTGACAGAAGACTTATCATTCTCACGGATCATCCACGGCATGTGGCGTCTCGCTGAATGGGATATGAGCCCGCAGGAACGTCTCACGTTCATCGAGCAATGTATCGAACTTGGAATCACGACGTTCGACCACGCCGATATATACGGTGGCTATACGTGTGAAGGACTATTCGGGGAAGCACTTCGCCTCAATCCTTCACTTCGCGATCAAATCGAGATTGTGACGAAGACTGGCATTAAACTGACAGGTTCTTTCAACCCAGGCCAAACAATCAACCATTATGATACGACGAAAGAGCATATCATCCATCAAGCCGAGCGTTCACTCAAAGAGCTCGCCATCGACCAGATTGACACGCTGTTGATCCATCGTCCCGATCCGCTCATGGACCCGGACGAAGTCGCTGAGGCATTCATTACGTTACAACGAAGTGGAAAAGTCCGGACGTTCGGTGTCTCGAACCACGTACCGGCAACCCAACAGTTGCTCCAGTCACGCTTGCCGTTCCAGCTCGTGACGAATCAGCTCGAACTTTCACCGATGCAACTGAAACACTTCGAAGATGGTTCTGTCGACCTATGCCACGAGAAGCGGATGCCGCTCATGGCGTGGAGCCCGCTCGCCGGCGGTCAACTGTTCACCGAGTCACAGTATGCGCCGCTTCGCGAGAAACTCGAAGACATTAGTGACCGCCACGAAGCGAGCGGCATCGATGCAGTCGTTTACGCATGGCTTTTGAAACACCCTGCCAAGATCATGCCGATCGTCGGATCTGGGAAAATTGACCGAGTCAAGACCGCCGTCGGCGCGCTCGATATCGAGCTCACCCGTGAAGAATGGTTCGAAATTTTGAAGGCAGCCCGCGGCCGCGACGTCGATTGAAGGTAAAAATAAACAAATAAACCCTGATTAGTTCCATCCTTGTTTTTTTTAATAATTTCATCATTTTCAAGAACGTGGCCATTCAACGGTTCATTCGTCAAAAATCGACATGTTCACGAGAGTGAAATTCCATTTCATATCCATAAGTGTAAAACAAGCCCGCTCAGTTCAAGTTGAGCGGGTTTTTTGATTTTTTTTTAAAAAAACACATTAATTTTCCTAAGACTAAAGTCACAAAAAAATGGTGCTAAAATGATGAAAGTTAATCATCAAAGGAGTGCACCCCCGTGAAAAAGTACTTGATTCTTTGTACGCTCGCCATGTTGTTCGTCCTTTTTGGATGTGAAGAAGAACATGCCTTTCGTTTACATACAGCTCCAGAGTACTATCAAGGTCGCGCTACCCTGCCATCAGGACAACAAATCGAAATGACCGAGTCCGATCGGACGAACGTCCTCGATGCTTGTTATCCAGAGGACGCGCTATCCCGTATTCCTGACGGAGAACGTCACTTGATCGGGACGGTCACATTGACCCAACCGCTGATCACGACATCCTCGACCGATGTCTTTCCGACCGCCACTTTTTTTGAAGTGGACAATCAAGCCTACGTCCAGTGCCAAGCCGAGGCGATCACGTATATGAAACAAATCGACACGTTGCCGAACAGTCTCATTGCGTATCGTGACCACGCTGTCCCGTCTTCGGCAACGTCAAAACTACGAAACGCCCAACCGCACGAACGGATCCATTTCACAGAAGAGATGACCAAACCGGTCGGCAACGAACCATATCCAAAACGGAACGGGCTTGAGCAGACGCTCGTTCACGTGACGATGCCGTTCAATGGCTCTTTCGAATTCACGTTCGAATCCCCAGAAGCATATGAGACGGTCACGTTGCCGATTAACGAAGCATCGCGACAACCTTTCCTCTCTCTCGCCTTAGGTACCGAGGTGTCTCAAGATACAAAACAATACGGGCTTCATTTGTCATCTGATCAAACCTTATATGGGGATGTGCTTCGACCGAAAGACGCGAGGTTCGACCGCATGCTTGGCGCTCGTCAAGCGAGCACGCTCCCGACGACACTCATCCCGAATGAGCGTTATCCTTTGTTCAGCTTTTCATTCATCCGTGACGGGAAACCGCATAAACAAGTCGTTTCAATCACCTATCGAGAAGAAACGTTGCTTCGCGGCGATCGGTTGAAAACGAAGATGCGCCAACAATTTGCCCACCGCCGGCATGTCGTGACACATGACTTGGCGCTGCTCGGAACGGAATCCAAGGACGCATCGTTCTTGCATCACGCCAATGCCGAGGCCGTCCAATTCGTGTTCCAAGCGATCGATCGTTCGAAAGCTGTCGCCACGGCCGGGACCCCGGCCCCGACTCCCTATTTGACCGTTTTCGAGGGTATTTGTGCGCAGACGTTCGATGTCAGCTATAACGGAGACGATGTCTTTTTGACGAATACGTTGACAGGGTCACACTTCAAACTGCTCCGCGCCGATGCCGAACGTTGGCACGACTTATTCAATAAGCAACAGGGCTAACCCCTTTCCTAAAGACAGACCGGTATGAACCGGTCTGTCTTTGCACGTTTTCTAGGCAAAATCAGAAAGCATCCATCGGTCGCTATGCGACAATGACAGCAAACGGTGTAAAGGAGAGGATTCGATGACGAAACGATTCGAGCGCGACGTCGCCACACATTGGCCCGTCGCTTATAAGCAACCTGGATATCCACACGTACAACAAGGTTGGGTCTTGCCCCCTGAGCGAAAAAACGAGTTCGACCCGTTCATCTTGATGGCCGAGGACTGGTTCAAACGCGGCACGTTCTCGGACCACCCGCATCGCGGTTTCCAAACGATCACCTACGTGATTGACGGACGACTCGAACATATCGACAACCATGGCGGCCATTCGATTTTAGATGCCGGAGACGTCCAGTACATGAACGCGGGCTGGGCGGCCCGACACGCCGAGGAGGCCGTCGACGACGACTTGATTCATACGCTGCAACTATGGCTCAATTTACCGAAAGCGCTCAAAACGACGACGACGTCTTATCAAAACGTGTACGTCGAAGACGCCCCGGTCGTGCCAATCGACGGTGGACAAGTCCGTGTCTATTCGGGTGAGGTCGCCGGTGCGACAGGCCCGATGGACAGCCTTGTCCCGATCACGATGAGTGAAGTCAGCTTAAAGGAAGGTGAAGTCTATGAGCACGTCATCCCCGTGAATCATAACGCCTTCGTCTATATGCTCGCCGGTTCGGTCGAACTCGGGACGTCCGCGACACCGCTCGAGAAGACGCACGTAGCGACGCTCACGTTCGACGAGACGGCCGAGGGTGAGAGCGGACTCCGCATAAAAGCAACGTCACGCACGAAACTGCTTGTCTATTCAGGCAAACCGATTCGAGAAGACTATATCGCTCACGGCCCGTTCGTCATGAACACCGAGGATGAGATTCGCCAAGCGTTCCGCGACTATCACGCCGGTGTGTTCGGTCCCCCGGCCGTCAAATAAAATAAGCCGCGCCTGAGGCGCGGCTTATTGTTTGTCCGGCATGAGCACCGTCTGTTGTGTCGGAACCCGACCAATCGGGACGGTCCGCTCGACGAGGACGTAGCGTTTCCCGTCCACTTCAAACTTCCGGTCGCCGAGATAATGGGCCGACTTCCCGTCTTCATACAGTTTCGTCAAGATTGCCGGCACATACTCATTCAGATTCGTATAATGCTCGTCTAGCGTCATGACGATGTTGCCTTTGCCATAACCCAACCATTGGTTCGACATGAATAACATGAGCGAAATCGTCCCGATGACACCGATGACTAAAATGACTGTCTCCATCAAATCCTCCTCATTCCACTTTCAAAAATTGCGCATCATAGCGGCGTGCCAAGACGAGCACGAGACCAATCAAAAGTGCCGATGAGATGGCTGGCACAAAATCCGGTACCGTATCTCCCGCGCTCAAGAAATCGAATGTCCCGTGGAACAGGATGGCCGGTCTCTCCGTTCTACAGCTGCTTCACGACGACTTGACGTTTCGCTCGGAATCCGACCTGTTCATAAAAAGCCGCAGCCGCTTCGTTCACCGACCAATAATCCAATTCGATAGATGGGAACCCGTGCGTGATGGCAAAGCGTTCCAATTCATCCATGATCAAACGTCCATACCCTTTTCGCTTCGCTTCCGGGTTAATACTGATTTGATGCACGTACAGCGTGCGCACTGCTTGCCGAAATGCGTTCGCCTCACTCACCCGCTCTTGAAAACAGACGTATCCGATGACGTCAGCATCGACCTCTGCCGTGAAGAAATGATAATCGTCCCGTGCCATCATCTCCGAAAACGCCGTTTCCATCGCCGCGTGATCGTAAGATGCAAAGAAAGCCGGTGCGAGTTGAAGATGATGCTCATGGATGGGACGATTCAACGTCGCAATCAATGCCGCATCGCCGGTTCGTTTCAACTGCATCATAACGATCCCGATCCCTCGTTCCCATAGTCTCGTGTCTCAGTGACCCCGTGCGGTTTTTCATACCCGCGCAACGTGTGGTTCGAACTGACGGTCTCTCTTCCGCTCAAACGGCGCTGAATGGGACGGGCCAGCCAGTAACCTACGAATAGCGAGGCCGGAAAGACGATAAACGCGGTGCCGAGAAAGACATAGAAATAAGACTCCTCGGCTGTTAAGACGAAGTGACTGACTCCGTAACGCAGTCCGAAAAACAAACCCACGAACACGACGGCGACGAACGCGTACTCGATACACTTGCCAAGAAATTGTTTCATTCCGTTCCCCCCTTAAATAATTACCATTCTTTACGAGGGGAAATGGAAAAAGGTTTCAAATTTGTTTTCTGGATCCATACCATATTGTAGCCGCCCGCTCCGTCGCCGATACCCAGTCTTGTTTCCCTTGGATGTAACTTTCGATATCGTCCGGATGTTGGCTCGCCAACTGCTGCTTGAGCGCCGCATACTCGTCCCGCACGTCCGGGAATGTGACCAAGTAGTCACGAAAGGCGAGATGCCGGATGACGCCGTCATCCCCGTCCTCGAACATATGGACGTGGAAAGTCCGAACCTCCTCGCCTTTCGCAAAGAAACGGCGTCTCGGGATGCCGTGTTCGCCAAAACTCCGATAACCGAGCGCTTCCATATGACCGATCCAGTCGTCGATTCGCTCGATTTGCCGCACGACCGGCATGATGTCGATAATCGGCTTCGCGTCGAGCCCGGGAACCGACGTACTGCCAATGTGATGAATCGCGACGAGTTCGTCTTCGAACAATCGCTTGAGCTTGGCCGCCTCTTCTTCGAATTTCGTCGCCCATATCGGGTCATATGGGATGACTTCTACTTTTCTCATCGTCCTAATTCCTCCTTCGCCTAATTCGTTCCTTCTCTGTCATCATACCCGTTTTCCGAATCGTTTAGAAACGGACCCCGCCGACGGGAAGGTTTGTCACGACTCAAAATGGGAAATGCTAATACTAATGAAAACAGAACTGGAGAGTGAACCGTATGTTGACACAGAAGCAGATCGATACGTTCAAGGAGCGTCTATTAAAAGAAAAAGCGAAGACCGAAGGATATATGGAAAATCGGGAAGAGGTATATGACGAAGGGGAACTGTCGCACTATGATAATCACCCGGCCGATTCCGGGGAAGAGCTCTTTTTGCGTGAACGCGACCAAGCGCTCACGGAACTCGATGAAGATTTTTTGAGCGATGTTGACAAGGCACTGCTCGCCATCGAGAAAGGCACGTATGGAAAGTGTGAGGTGTGCGGGGAAGACATCGAGTTGGACCGCCTAGAGGTGATCCCGGAAGCGACACTCTGCATCAAGCATGCGCGTGAACAAGAAGAAGACGAGCATCAGACCGACCGTGAACGCCCGGTCGAAGAAGACGTGCTCAATCCGTCCGAGACAGCCGCCCGCAAACAGCTCGATGGGACGGATGAGCCTGGCCAAAGCACCGACGCGTTCAGTCAAGTCGAGGATTTCGGGAGCTCGGATACGATTGCTGATAGCGAAGGCAATCACGACCCGACACGAGAATAACGTAGGCTATTGCGTGAGCGGAAGGAGTCCATCTCCTTCCGCTTTTTCATGACCATAAACAGCTGTTTTCCCCATCCTATATCTTCCCTGTTTTCAAGCCACATGATACGATGTGTAAAAATACATCTTAGGAGAATTTATGCATACAAAAGAAACGTTTTCTGAGCTGATTTCCAGCAAACTCAAACTGATTCGGACGGAACAAGGATTATCCCAAGAAGAACTCTGTACGCTCGTCGGTATCTCAAAAAAGACATTGATTCAAATCGAGAAGCGACGCCTGAACGCGAACTGGACGACGACCGTCGCCATCTGCGCCTTGTTCAATCAAAGCTCTTATCTCCATTCGTTGATTGGGGATCAACCGATCGAGTTCATTCGCCTCGTCGCGCATACCGATTCAACGTTGGCGACGAAGACGTTGGGCGGACACGTCTGGTGGACGACGATCGAGCATCAAGGGAAATATCGGATTCAACAGAATATGGTCAGTCAACATTACCGGATTCTCGACCACGACGACTTTCGCTGGTTCAGCACGTTCGACCGCGACGAGGCGTTTCAAAAGCTGTTCGAACTGCGAACGACACATGATGAGCAGGCTTGAAGAAATGACACAAAAAATGACGCAACGAATTTCGTTGCGTCAATAAGTGGCTTTAATGGGCGACGCGCCACCGAGTACTTCGGCGACGTCCATCGGGTTGACCGTGTTTCCGGCCGAACTGGATGAATAGGCATATTCGCCTTTATGCACTTCGAAATGGAGGTGAGGACCTGACGAGTTGCCGGTGTTGCCGATTTGGCCGATGCCTTCGCCTTGGAGCAACGCCTGTCCTTTTTTCACTTCGATTTTATGCATGTGCGCGTAGACCGTGGTCCATTTCTGACCATCGATTTCGTGCTCGATGAAGACGTGCTTGCCGTAAGGACCACCTGACTTGACGTCGGTGACCGTTCCGGCCGCGGCCGCGTAAATCGGTGTGCCGACGTTCGCGGCGATATCGAGTCCGTTATGGAACGTGTACCCGAACTGTCCGCTCGCAGCGCCGTAGCCTTGTGACAGACGACCGGTCGCCGGCATCATGAACTTCTCAGGCGCTAACGCTGCCGCTTGTCGTTTCAAATCTTTCAACTCGGCGGCCCGATGTTTCAATTGCTTGTAGGCGGCTGAATGGGTCGAGCGGGCTTTCTTGTGCTCTGCGTCCACTTTGGCCTGTTCGTTCTCTAATTTTTCTAACGACCGAGTCGTCGCCGCTTGTTTCTCTTTCAAGTCAGCCTCGGTCTTTTCAGATGCCGCCGCTTCCGCTTTCGCGCTCGGAAGCACAGTCGATAACACTTGTTTGAACAGGGATGGATCATCCGTCTCGGGATTCAGCGCCGTCTCGTATGACGCGAGTTTCGCGTTGGCACGATCAATCTTCTTTTGAATCGCGTTCTTTTTTGCTTCCACCGCTTCAGCGCGGCGTTTGGCTTTCACGACCGATTGTTTTGAGGTATGAAGCCGCTGTTCGGTCTGTTCGAGCGATTTCGTCGCCTTGACGAGGTCTTGCGGGGTAAGTTGATCCGCCGATACGGCTGAAGTCCCTGAAAAAATCAGGACGCCTGTACCGACGGTTACGAGTAGTTGTTTCCACATATATTGATAAAAACCTCCAAATAGGATGATTCGCTAGCTATATAAAAAGCTACAAGTGCGAATATAGCATCCATGTTTGAAAAGTTCAATATATGAAGCATTTCATTTGTATGTCGAACATGTCAAAACGGTGAATCGACCCTCCACAAACTTCACTCAAACTTCATATGTCCTATCGCGGTCATCGTTTTCGTTTCAATACGATTATGACAATACTGAGGGCGGCGCAGACGGTCAAGGCCGGGCCACCGATTAAAAAGAACCGGGTGCTGGCTGACGACAAGTTCGTCGTCAGTCCGAGGATTGTGAACAAATTCCCGACAATCAGCAGCACCATCAGGACGGGCAAAAAACGATGCATCACACGATACCTCCCGGTTTGACCATCTCGAATTGAGCGATGGCGTCCTGCACGAATCCGAGTCGGCGGGCTGCCTCGATCAAGGCCGGACGATCCGAAGTGAGCGTCAGTTTAATCGGACCGGCCGCTGCTGCCGCTCGCAACAACCATTCCGCATCTTCATCCCGACCAAACACATCAAGGAGCAAATCGCCTCGGAAAAGGAGGGCTCCTGTCGTCTCGCCCTCACGGACTCGCACAAGCTCAGCTTGTTGTTGGGTCGTACGAACGTCGACTTGCCAAATCGGTCGGTGGGTCGCAGACGGATAATACGTCTCGAATAGCTCGGTGATCGGTTCCGGTTCGAGCGACGCCTCCGTCTCGGTCGGTACAGATTGGAAGTAAATAATTTCTCGAACTGTTTCATAGCCGAGCCGTTCATAAAGCGTGAGCGCTGGTTCGTTCCCTTGGATGACTTCAAGCAGGCGTGTGCCCATCGCTTGTTCATCGAAGCGGCGCATCAACTCGTTCGCGATGCCGAGGTGTCGATAGCCAGGGGCGACCGCCAAGCCACCGCAACGAGTGACCCACCCCGAAGCCAGGTGCGCCACGCCGCTCAACATAACGGCAACAGGACGATCGTCCGCATATGCGACGACGGAACGGGATGGCTGGTTTTGATCGCGGACGAGGAACACCGCCTCAAATCGAGTCTCATCCATGTCAAAATGAATCATATAATCGGAAAAACCATCCATGAAAGCACGGTAAAGATCTGCGAGCGGCGGATTTTGGATATAAGAAATGACTGGTCTTGCCATCGAGTTCAGTTCCTTTCGAGTTAGAGTTCAGTATACTAGAAGAGTCAACTTACACCGAGGAGGAATCCGGATGTCAATCAAACTCGAACCACTCCGTGACGCCCATTGGCCTGTCTTGGAGACATTTTCCCTACCGCTCGACCAAGAGAAGTATACGACGCTCCCAACAGATCTCGATTCGCAGTTGCCAGACGGGGTGTACCCTGTCGTCATCACGACCGATGAGCCCGTTGGCTTCTTTCTGCTACACGACACGGAACGGGTCGCCTCTTACACGGAGGCGCGAGATGCGTTATTGCTCTCGATGTTTTCCATCAATCATCCGGCTCAAGGAAACGGCCACGCCAAAGCGGCGCTCCGTCTCTTGCCAAGTTATGTCCGGGAGCACTTCACCGATAAACACGAGGTCGTCCTGTCAGTCAATCTCAAAAATGAGCCGGCCTTCTCGCTCTATCAAACTGTCGGCTTCGTCGACACCGGCCGCTTGATCGACGGACCGGTCGGACCCCAACGCATCATGTCGCTGCAGGTATAAGTTCGCCGGGTAAGATGCTGTAGACGGCCGTGTCCGTCAAGCGTTTTCCGTCAGCAGACAAGTCCTCGTTTCGGAGCGTGCCTTCCAACTGAAAGCCGAGCCGTTCCGGAATCATTCGACTTCCTTCATTGGTCGACTCGCATTGGATTTCAATCCGCTGGAAGCTGAAGTGGGCGAATCCGAAACGGACGATCGCCTCGACCGCCTCGCTCATATAACCGTGGCCGGTGTGTTCCGTGTGAAGCCAATAGCCGACTGCAGCCTTCCGTACGTCCCAGTCAATCCCAAACAGGCTGACCGTCCCGACGAACGTCCCCGTCTCCCGTAAAAAGATGAGATACCGAAAACTCTCGCCTGTTACATAGAGTTCCTGTGCCCGCTTCAAGTTTTCTTCTGTCTCGGATAACGTCGGCACTTCTTGCGCGAACGGAAGCCAGCGCTTCAGTTCATCATGCGACTCCCGAATCGCCTCGTTGACGATACGGGCATCTTCCCCGGCGCGAGGTGCCCGCAAGTATAACCGTCCGGTCTCAATCTGGAGCGGTGTATCTGTACGTTCAACGTTCATCTCGTCATTCCCCCCTCTTCACTTGCGAAAACACCAAACCAAAAGACTACCTAAACCGAGCACGAGCAATACGTTCAGCAGTTGCCAAATAAAATCAATCATGAGACCCGCCTCGATCGCTTGAAGTCAACTCTTCAAGGCCTGTCAAAACTTGCTCCCAGTAGCTTGTCGGATGGGGCACGAGATCTTGCTTCGTCATGGTCCGCGTCTCCCCTGAGATTGCCGAGATCGACTCAACCTCCGCATGCTTCCCGGCCAAGAGCGACCGGAACGCCGCAAAATCGACCGTGACGACATCGCCCACTTCCGTCTCATCTAATGTAAACGGTTCTCCCGCGTACGCGTAGACATATGTATGGGCGAACTCTCGATCCAAAAATGTCCCTGTCTCGATCACGTCTTCGAAGACGCCGAGCGGAGTCAGTTGATCGAACGTCAGGTCGAGCCCGAGCTCTTCATGAATCTCCCGCACCCCGTCCCGAACGGTCTCTCCGGCCGCCAAATGCCCGGCTGCCGTGATATCGAACAATCCGGGAAAATCTGCCTTCCGTTCGCTTCGAAGTTGCAGGAAGAGACGGTCGTGGGCCGTCATCCAACAATGGAACGTCTCATGCCAGTCCCCGTCCCGGTGTACATCGGCGCGTGACTTCAAGCCAACTTTCTTCCGCCGGTGGTCTACGACCGTGATGAATTCCATTATCGCGTCACTCCATCCTCTAAAAATGTGATTGTCCCTGACGTCGCATCGAGTTCGACATCGATGCCGATGGGGAACACGTGTGACGGAAACGTATGCCCGATATCGACGTTCGTCAAAATCGGGAAGTCGACGTCTCCAAGCACTTCGAGCAACAGCTCCTCAAACGTGAACGGTGCGCCGGCCGCATCGAAATGTTCATGTTTCCCGATGATGAGTCCATTGATTTGATTGAACACTCCGGCCAGTTTGAGCATACTGAGGGAACGTTCCTCGTCTGCCATCGTCTTGAACGAGTCTTCTAAAAACAGGATGACCCCGTCCAAGTCTGGGAAATAGTCCGATTTCAAGAAGCCGGTCATCGTATTCATGTTCCCACCAATCAACTTGCCACGAGCCTGACCTTCTCGAAGAGTGAGCCAGCCATCATTCGGGCGGAAATTTTTCTCTCGGTCCTGCGTCGACCAATCGATCATCTCCTCGGTCCACTCTCGGGGAACGTCGAGTGTGTAAGGCGCCGTCCGCTCCAAACAGAGTACCTCTCGCACGTAGCGCTCCCCGTCCGCAAACATCGTCTCGTATTCCCCGAACGACGGGACGATGGCTGGACCGTAGAACGTCGTCACGCCCGTCTCCGTATAGCAGGCGAGGAGGAGTGCTGTGACATCGCTATACCCCATGATAATTTTCGGATGTTGTCGCAACGCCTCGTAATCGATATACGGTAAGAGTGAGTTCGAGTTCGTTCCCCCAATCGTGCTGATGATCGCTTTCACGTCATCATCACGCAGCAGTTCATTGAACTCCTCGGCCCGTTCTCGGATCGAGGCCGAGCGGTATCCTTCTGAACGGTGCGTGCACCGTCCTTCTCGAACGAGAAATCCCATCCGCTTTAGCTGTTCAATTCCTCGCGCATACCGTTCCGGAAAACGGACCGGTGCCGGAAACGAGGGCGTGATGATTCCAATTATGTCCCCTGCCCGTAACGCCAGCGGTTGTTTACTTGTCCCCAACATCATCGCTCCCTCACGTTCGTTTCATTCACTGTACGGGTTCCAAGAGTCGGCTGACAACCTATCCTAAAACAAATCAGGGTCTTCCGAGAGTGTCCGTACCTTTCGAATTTTCTGCGGGCGACCAATCCAACCGAGCACAAGAAAGAAGAATCCGCCCGCCACGATACAAAATAATCCGACCAATCCCGCGATGATGCCATTGAATCCAAACCGTTCTCCGCTCAAGACAAGCAAGAATGGCGAGCAGATGAATGCGACACCTAACATCATCAGTCCGCCCCATATGCGTCGCCGCGGAAAACCGATTGTCCACCATCCGAACGCCACCAATCCTGAAATGATCAAACTAACCAGCCCGACTAGAATCATCGTCAGCGCCTCCACTCATCAAATTGTCTTGTTTTATTCCGCATCACCGATTCAAATTCCTGTCAAAAGAACCCTATAGGATTCCTGTAATCCGGGTAAATAACTAATGGAAACCATCGTACCGGAATGACACAGAGGAGGAACACCATGAGAACCCGACTCATCTTTGCTCTGGCATTTATCGGTCTTTGTTTAGTGGCAGTGTATTGGATTAGTACATGGGACGACCATCAAATCGAGGGACGGATTGAGCAAATCGATATCCCGCAATTGATGATTGGTCCGAGTGACGTCTCAGGCAGTGAGGTGAAGTTGCAGACGATTTTAATCAACGATCAGACCGAAGTAACCGGGAGTGCGGACGACGTGCAAGAACTCCGAGTTGGTCAAGTCGTCACGGTGGAGCTCGACCGGGACGCAAAACTCAAGATTGCCGTGTCAATCCATGTAACACCGGATTAAGCGACACGGCTTTTTTTCAGAAAACGAGCATAGTTTTCATAGAACGGTGGAATATGAGAACAGGAAGCTGAAAGGAGCGAATTGAATGATTTCAAATACATTGTTATCGGGGAAAGTCGCGTTCATCACAGGCGCGGCATCCGGAATCGGACGCGCCGCCGTCATCCGGTTCGTCCAGGCGGGGGCGAAAGTCGCCATCATCGACTTAAAATTGGAAGATGCCCAGCAACTCGCGAGTCTGATCGGAGAAGAACGGGCCATCGGCATCAGTGCCGACGTCGGGAACGAAAACGAGATGAAACGGGCGTACGAACAAACAGTCGAACGTTTCGGCCGTGTCGACATTGTCTTCGCGAACGCGGGTCGTAACGGGACGATCACGCCGATCGAGCATTTGTCGCTCGAGGATTGGAACGGTGTCGTCGAGACGAACTTGACGGGCACGTTCTTGACGGTGAAACATGCCATCCCTTACTTAAAGGAACGAGGCGGCAGCATCATCATCACGTCATCCATCAACGGGAACCGTTATTTCAAAAACTTCGGTTTCAGCGGCTATGCGACGACAAAAGCCGGACAGACCGGATTCGCCAAAATGGCTGCAGCCGAGCTCGCCCAGTTCGGCATTCGCGTCAACTCGATTTGTCCCGGCGCCATCGATACGAACATCGATGACTCGACGAACCGAGACGACGCCTTGCTTGAGGAAGTCGTCATCCCGATTGAGTACCCGGAAGGGAATCAGCCGCTCGCCGGCAAGTCAGGCACGGCCAAACAAGTCGCGGACGTCGTGTTGTTCTTCGCGAGCAACATGTCGAGCCACGTCACCGGTTCCGAGGTGTACGTCGACGGCGCCGAATCTTTGCTTTAACGACAACAGGTCGCCCCGCGGGGCGACCTGTTTATTTGAGGATCGGGCTTTTCATGACCGCTTTCTGATAGAACGGGATAAAACCTAAACGCTCCATATTGCGGCCCGAGGCCGTATCGACTTTCGTTGTGACGGTCACGTACTGACAACCCGCTGCTTTCGCGGCGGCGATCCGCTCCAAGATGAGCTGTGTCTGGTAACCTTTGTTTCGGTAAGCTGGGATTGTGCTCGTCAAAAACAATTCCCCCATCCCGTCCTGGATGGCAAGAATACCGCCGGCGACAGCCGTCTCGCCTTCGCGGACGAGAAACGCCTGGTTTTCGGGCAGCGCGTAGAAACCTTTCGCGGTATCAATCGTCTCTTGCATGACCGTCCCAGTCTCGGCAAAGCCAGCCGCGATGGCCCGGGCCCATTCGTTTACGTTATCGGCGTTCACCCGTTCGACCGCGTCCGGTTCATCTGATGGGAACACGAACGCATTCACGTCGAGCAACCAGACGTCGAGGAAGTGGTCGAGCGTATAGTTTCGTTCTTGCAGCAACCGAAGGAGCGACATGTCCGCGAGTGGACAGACTTCGATATGTAGGCGGGACACGTTCTTCCCGCGCACCCACTTCTCCATCTGGTGCAAATCGTAAAAACTGGTCGGTCGATTCAACCCGAAGCCGACCGCGAAACTCGTATTGCCCATCCGGAAGACGTGACCCTTGTTTTCGACAATCAATTCCGAACCTTCATAGGGAGGGGTCTGTTTACGATGCCGAATATAGGCAGACGTCCCTTCCGCTTTGATGCGTTCGATCCGCCTGGCTAGTTCTAAGCGTCTCATCTCGTTCCCTCCCCACTAATCTCCCCTGAGTTTACCACACTTCGATTGCGAACAGATTGTGATTCCGTTACAGCCGGACCTCATCGACGACAAATGACGACGATCCTTCGATTTCTTCGATGAAGTGCGACCCGAACAGCATCGCCGGTGTGAAGCTGCCTGGAATGACCCGGCCCGATCCGACAAGACGCTTCACGACCTCAAGTGCGCCGTACACGGTGAAGGCATACGTGCTCGCCGTCTTGATGCGAACGATCACTTTGCGACCCGAAGCGTCCGTCGCCTCGCCCCAGACATACGTCGATGATTGCTCCCGCTCCGACTCATCCGGTCCGCTCACGTGCTCATCAACGTAACGGAGCAGCTTTCCTTGCACCGCGTCGCTACCAAGAATCGGGCCGAACCAAGATAAGAGACGCGCCCCGTAAGCGTAAGCCGTCGGGACCGGGACCCACGTCGTGATGTTCGGGATACCAGTCGTATAATAGGCGGTCGAGACATCCCCCCATGGAATCGCAAGTGCCGTTTTCTTGCCGCGTCCGAAATCGATGTGACGGCGTTTCGCCCCGAGCGGGAATGGTGTCAGTTCGCCATCTTTCCGTTCGGCACTGCTCGACCCGAGTCCGCGGATGGCTGTTTTCAGCGTCCCGCGTGAGATACCGGCGGCCGCCGAGAAGCCAAGGGCTAGATTCGTCGCGTCCGGCATCAGCTCTTTCAACTTGCGGGCCACACAGTCGGTCGGGATGACGTCGAAGCCGACACCCGAACAAAGCAACACGCCCGCCTCTTGCGCAAGCTTGGCCCGTTTCTTCGAGTGGATGTATTCGAACACTTCAATTTCCCCGGTAATATCCAAGTAATGCGTCTTCGTGGCGAGGCACGCCTCGACCATCGGCCGACTCGTATCGGCGAACGGTCCGGCACAGTGTAACACGAGGTCGATGTCTTCCAATTGGCGTGTCGCCTTATCGAACGACATGTTAAAGACGCGCGTCTCACACGCGAGCTCTTCCCCGAGCTTGGCAATCGCGTCCGCACGCCGACCCGCGAGCACAGGTGTCATCCCTTCTTTTACTGCTTGCCGGGCAATCAACTCACCAGTATATCCGTTCGCCCCATAAATCATCCATTTCATCACGATTCCTCCTTCAACTCTACAAACATGTCTTTTCTTTGTTCCCTATCCTGCCAACTTTCACCCGTGTAACCGATGCATCACGTCTTGCATCACACCAATCAAATAGACGATGCCAACAGCCGTCACTATGACACCGACGGGGATGACGAGACTCGACCACACCTGCCTTGTCCCGAACCGACAGCCCTTATATGTCAAGTAGCGATCAATCGCCCAATATAATAGCGCCGCCCCTAAACTGAGCCAGTGCAAGACGAGCCCGAACCCGATATGTAACCCAAACGAGACGAGCGGCCCGAACCGCTTCGACATCCGGCGTGTCACCCAATCGCTGAACACCGACGTGAACACGCCGTACGTGACGATGACCGGGAAACTAACTGCCAGATAGGCGGCCGTCAACATCAATAGCCCATTCACCGTATCGCTCACCCCACCGCTGTCCGGATATTGCGGGATGACGACCCAACACGCCAACAAGAGTGCATAAATCGGGGCCGTGAGCGACGCCGCGACAATTTTCCGAGCCCACACGCTCATTCCCCCCTTCTTCTACTCCAACTTTACATGACCCGTAAAAAAAGCGCACAAAAAAACCAGCCTGTTTAAAGGCTGGCCAAATACTTTTAGTTGTTCGCAGCTTCTGCCGCTTTCGTGCGGACCGTCTGCATCGCTTCTGTCCATGGGACGAGCTGGTCGAGCATGTCGTTGACCGATTGGACTTGTACGTCTTTCGGTGCGAAATGTGTGCCGTTCTCGAAATCTGTGAAGAGCGAGAGCGCTGGATGGACACGGACGTGGGCGATCAAGAGCTCGCTCAACACGCCGCGTAAGTGCTCCGTCGCACGCGCACCGCCGACCGAACCGTATGAGACGATGCCGGCTGCTTTGTTATGCCATTCGTTGCGTAAGTAGTCGAGGGCGTTTTTGAGCGCACCTGTGATCGAGTGGTTGTATTCTTGGACGATGAAGACGAAGCCGTCCATCTCCGCGATTTTCTCAGACCATGCGCCGGCACCTGTTGCGTCGCCGCCTGGCTCGCCGAGAAGCGGGAGGCTATAGTCTGCGATATCGATGATTTCATAGTTGGCGTCACCGCGTTTGTCCGCGAGTTCTTTCACCCATTCTCCGACTTGCGGGCTGACACGTCCTTCACGAGTCGATCCGAGTACGATTCCAATTTTCAACATGTTAGTTCCTCCTTGTGAGTTGGTTGGTTCCTCTTGTTTACCGAACAAACGATTTAAAAAGCTCATTTCATGCCCTCATATTCTTTCTCAAACGTTTTTGTGCTTCTGACCGTATCAATCGGTCGAACCATCGCTTCAATCTGTTCCCGCTTCGGTTCTAAGAACGGCGGGAGTGACAATTTTTCACCGACCGTCTCATACGGTTCATCGCCCATGAATCCTGGTCCGTCCGTTGCCCATTCGAACAGGATTTGCGGCGCGACTCGTGCATAAGACGATTCGAAGAAGAAGCGGTCGACATAGCCTGACGTCGGTAACCCGAACTGTTGCAAGCGTGCCGTCCATTCATCGAGGACACTGCGGTCATCGACACGGAAAGCGACGTGATGCACGGTTCCGAACCCTTGGCGCGCGACTGGTGACGTTTCGTCATGAATGACGACGACTTGCGCTCCGTTTCCACCCTCACCTCCTTCAAAGAGATGCGCGTCACCTTCTTGCCCGATTTCTTCGAACAACATGACTTGCTCCATCACTTGTTTGAAATACGTAAAGTCCGCGATACGGATGAAGATTGGACCGAGGCCCGTGATGGCGTACTCGAGCGGGACCGGGCCGTTTTGCCACGGTTCGCCTGACGCGACGCCGACGTTGAACTCATCCGAGATGAGCTGGTACGCCTGTTCGTCAAAGTCGACGAACGCGAGCGTTTTCTTGCCGAACTGCTCGGTGATGCCTTCATGCTTCACGCCGAGGCGATTGAAGCGACGTTCCCAATACGTGAGCGCCTCGTCGGTCGGGACGCGGAACGACGTCTTGGCGATCTCGTTCGTCCCGTGCACGCCTTTTGGGATGCCCGGGAAATCAAAGAACGTCATGTCTGTTCCAGCGCTGCCTTTGTCATCGGCGAAAAATAAGTGGTACGTCTGAATGTCGTCTTGGTTGACCGTCTTTTTGACGAGACGCATCCCAAGGACGTTCGTGAAGAAGTCATAGTTCTTCTCGGCGCTGCTCGTAATCGCCGTCACGTGGTGAATACCTTTTACATGGTTCATTAAAATCGCTCCTTCAAAATCTTGATTTCGAGATAATTAATTAAAAAATTTTTGACGCTTCGGCGCGTTTGCCGATCGTCTTCAATTGAGTGATCGTTTCATTTAGTTCGAGTCCATCGAACAACTCGTCCATTCGTTTTTCGTGGGCTGGAAAGATGCATGACATGAGTGTCTGTCCTTCCTCAGTCAGTGCCGCATACGTGACGCGACGGTCGCTCGGACACGCTTTGCGAATCAAGTAACCTTTCGCTTCGAGCCGGTCGACGATATACGTCATGCTCCCGCTCGTCAGTAATACTTTTTTGCCGATCATTTGAATCGGTTGGTCGCCTTTATGGTACAGCAATTCCAGGACCGAGAACTCGGTCGGATTCAGCCCGTACTCGGCGACTTCATGCTTGACCACGTCTTGAATCGATTGCGAGGCCCGAAGCAACACCGTGATGGCTTTTAATGTGTTGGATTGTTTCATCTGTTCCCCTCCTCTGCTGAGAGAAAACAATACTTTAAATTTCATTATCTTTAATTCGAGATAAATATAACACGCTAAATTTGATGGGTCAATCAATTCGTCTCAAAAAAAAGACGAGTTGCCTCGTCTTGTCGTTTCAGTCATACGTCTCGTCCAAGTTACGCGCATAAAACGCGATGGCGCGACGATACCGTTTAATGCTGTCATCCGGCTCCGGGCTTGCGAGCAGTTCGAGCAACGTACCGGTCGCTTCAGTGTGGCGCCCGAGATTATAATGGGTCATCGCTTGAAATACTTTGAGCGCCCCGATGTCTGGGAACTGTTCAATCGCCTTGGCGAACAACGCCTCAGCGTCCTCGTAGCGGCCGAGCGCCCGATACGTGCTGCCGAGTCCGATATACGTCTCCCGGAGCTCTTCGCCGGCGAGGCCGAGCCGGATTGCCCGTTCATAATGCGGGACGGCTTGCCGCTCTTCGCCGAGCGAGTCATAACACCAGGCGCAATGGGCATGGAGGCGTGGGTTCTTCTCGTCTTGTCGGAGCAACATGAGCAACAGCTGCTTTGCCCGTTCGAGCTCTCCGTTCTCGCGGAGACGAATCGCTTCGTCGAGCCCCTTCTCCTCTGGGGTTTGAACTTGCAAGTCACTCAAGTCGTCAAGCCACGCTTGCAACAACTCGTAATAGCGACCGACATGGACACCATCGACGAGGGCATGATGCGCTTGGACCGAGAGCGGCATCGTCATCCGGTCACCGGTCTCCGTGAACTTGCCCCAGGCGATGCGCGGCACCGTATCATGCTGTTGGTCGTGTGTCGGGTGGCTGATGCTCGTGAACGTGACCCAAGGCACGCTCGTGATGTAAAGCAGACTGTCCGGCTCATCATCACCGACGACGACTTCCCGTTTCGCTCCGCTCATCCGGGCCGTCACTTCTTCCATGAAGTCCGGGAACGCGTCTTTGTACGTTGCCGTGCAAAAATTGAAGACGTCATCGTCCATCATGACAGTAAAGGACGGATGCACGACGTCATGCTCGATGACCTCGTCGCCGCGGATGCGGTAGCGAAGCTCCGGGATGGCATTCGCCGTCTTGACGGCACCGTATAAGAACAGCTTAAAAAAAGATTGACCGGTCCGTTTGGCATGCGTATGTAACTTCGTCACATCAACGCTCGCCGTCACGTTGAAATGCGGGGCGTCGAACGCCTTGAAGAACTCATAGTGCTTCTTGCGCGACCACGTCTCGATATTGATAATTTTCATATTCGTCCCCCTGTTTTTTCTTTCACTGTACCAAAGGGAACAGGCCGTTCAAAGTTTTTGCTTCAATTCGGTATAATGCTCGTTCGCCAACTCGAAGTAGACGAAGTCACGATGTTCGATCCGATCGAGCGTCTCTTTGAAATCTCGCCATCCTTTCTCGACGAGTTCCGGCGCCAGTTCGCCAGCCTTTGTCGCTTCCTCAAATTCATCCTCGTCTTTACGGACGACATCCCCATTCGGGAAGATGAGGATATCGAGCAAGAGGTCGTCCATGTACGGAATCTCATCCTCATATCCGATGGCTTCGACGATATCGATGTACCATTGGACGATGTGGCCTTGGTCATTGAACATGACAGTCACACCGAACGGCTCGTCGTCCGGGAAATATTGGAGCCAGGCGTAGCCAGCGTCGGCGACGATGAACTCCTCTCCCTTGTGCATCTTATATTGCGGTGCGCGGACCGCGTCGATTTGAAACAAGGCGACGGTCCCGGAGAAACGGTCATCATGTACCTCCATTTGCGCGTAGCGATGTTGCAAGATCCGTTCCCAGTCTCGACGATTGGCAAATTTCCGTTTTGGCATATGTCTCTCTCCTTTTGACCCAGTTCATAACTATAGAGTTCGTCAAAATCCGACATTCCCCTGTTCAATCGTACAAATTATGCTGATTGAACCAAACGAGATGGCTTTGCTTCAACCGTTTCCGTTCGACCATCCGCGTAAAGGCGTCAGTCGAAATGAAGCGATTGCCCGGGTGAATGGTCGCCAACTGCAACAAGATGAATCGTATGCCGCGCTCGCCTTCTTGAAGCCGGATATGAACCATCGTCCCATCTTCTTCAAAACGATTCAAGAATAACTCAATCTTGCAGTCCTCTTTCAACAAACGTGACGTGACGAAAGCGACTTGGCTGATCAGCGATTCGAAATCATGATGGAGCGTGTAACCGGATGGTCCGTTCAAATCCACGGCGAACGTGAACGTATCGAGCGTCGTCTGTTGAAACACTTTCGACTGCAATCGTCCGAGTTTTGCCGTCGCATACCAGTCGATCTCCTTGACCGGTTCCCCTTCATACGGTTTCGATCCAATCAGCTGCAACGGATTTCGAAGCGGTGACGCCAAGAGTGGTCGTTCCCCGAGCGCTAGCCGCTTCGTCCCGACCGGTGGGTGCAAGAGGAGTGACGGGAGGACGGTCCATTGCGTATCAACCGGCCGCTCATACAAATACGTCCCTAGTCGAAACGGGAGCGTGACGGCGATGACGCATTCCTCAAACGTAGCTGGACCGCGATACTCGGCGCGCACAATCAATTCATGTCGGGCCTGACCGACATCGACCTCATAGTCGAGCACGCTCGGGATCCGGTCATGCGCCGGAAAGCTGATTCCCGAGCTCGCCTTCAAACGAATGCGAAGTGGCAGTCCGAGCCGGTCCAACTCGCCCACCCCATCGACAACCAATACGAGCCGACTCTCGTCCCCGACAAACAGCAGTTCTTCGTATTGCGTGAACTGGAGATCGATGTGCCGCTCGAGTTGTTGCCGCGTCCGCTCGAGCATCCAAATCGCACTCGCGACAATGAAACATAGATAGCCGAATCCGTAGACGTACGGGAAAAACACGAGCATGACTCCGCTCACGATATATACGGGCAGGAGCCGTCGCTGTAACCATGCGTGTGTGGAGAGTGTCATCGTCAGCCCTCGACCGGTACGGGGACGGTGTCTAAAATGTGCGCGACGACGTTCGCTTTCGTCGACTTGATGCCGCCTTCAAGTGTTAACATGATGCGATGGGCGAGCACATACGGCGCCACGGCTTTGACGTCTTCTGGGATGACATACAGCCGGCCGGCCAAATAGGCATAGCTTTGACAAGCACGGAGCAATGCGATCGCGCCGCGTGGGCTGACTCCGACCTCGACGGACGCATGCCCCCGGGTCGCATGGACGAGACCGAGCATGTAATCGAGGACATCGTCTTGAATCGCGACTTGTCTCGTCTCAGCCTGCGCTTCTTGCAGCGAGGCGAGTGACGTCACGGCCTCGATTTGTTTGCGGGTCTCGGTCAACACTTGCAACAACAGTTCTCGCTCTTCGGCGGCTTCCGGATAGCCGACCGGAATCGAGATGAGGAACCGGTCGAGTTGCGCGTCTGGGAGCGGGAACGTCCCGGCCGATTCAATCGGGTTCTGCGTCGCGATGACAAAGAACGGTTTCGGCATCGGATACGTCTTCCCGCCGATTGAGACTTGTCGTTCCTCCATCGCTTCGAGCAGCGCCGACTGGGTGCGTGGGACGGCTCGATTGATTTCATCAATCAGGACGATGTTCGCGAAAATCGGACCTTGGCGATGGTCAAATCCTTGCGTCTGCATATTGAAGTAGTCGGTCCCGATGACGTCGGACGGGAGCAAATCGGCCGTAAATTGGATGCGCGAGAATGACCCGTCCAAACTGCCGGCAATCGCTTTGGCGAGCAACGTCTTCCCCGTTCCAGGTACGTCCTCGAGCAAGATGTGCCCTTCGGCGAGAAGCGCCGTGCAGCAGAGCCGGACGACTTCACCTTTCCCCAAATACACTTCATTCAACTGTTTGATGACCGCTTCGATTCCCATTTCGTTCCCCTCCGTTGGTAGATGTCTTATTCGAAGTTTACCTGTTTATGGTAATATAGACAATAAATAGTCTGAACATTCCGATAAGGAGGGAAAGGATGAAGTGGTCATCTCGATTTATAGGGTTCCTTGTTGTGACAGCTTGTCTCGTAGTGATGTTCGTCTTTATCAGCAAGGAGACGTTCAGTTGGTTCCAAACAATCAATACACCTGCTCCAATTAACGTGACGGAAGTGAACAGAGAAGAAGAGGATAAGCGGCAAACAGGCGGCATCGATATGGGGAAAACGACAGGGCCCAAATTTGAGGGAGACCCTCGCCCGAAGGAAAAGATGCTCAAATTCAAGTTCGGTCGCGGGAATGGTGATGCCCCAGGCGGACTCGGCACATTGTTCGCCTTCCTTGCCGCCATCGGGTTGACCGTCTATGGCGTGCGTAGATGGCTGCGTCGTCGACGGGGAAAAGGATTCACGTTCTCTAGTAGACAGAATGCCTTGGCGCCACTGTCTCTCAACGCGGACACATCGATTGAGGCACGGACGTTCCCGATGCTCACGAATATCGAACTGAGGGATTGGCTGATCACGTTCAACGCGTCGCTCGCCCCTGAGTTAAAACTTCGGACGAATGAGACGGTCGTCGACTGGTTCGAACGCATCGAGCTGACAGATATCGACGCCTCGCTCTATCATCTGATTCGCTATGGTCCCGCATCCGATCATGACATCCCGTTCGAGCAGCAACAACGATTTCACGAGGCACTCGACCGTTACTTGAAGCGGCAACCCTGAGCGAGAAAGTACCCGGGTTCTCAATGACTGGCAAACATGCTACGCTCATTGATAACAGGAAAAAAATGTAACTTTCTTAGGAGGTTTGATTGATGAAACGCCTAGGCCTACTCGGATTCAGTGTGTTTTTATTGACCGGGTGCACCGATTCCGTTGAGCAACCCATCGTCCCAGCCGATACAAATGAGCCGTCGTCCGAAGACATCACCGCTTGGACGCGAGAAGATTTTAAGGACGTCTTCGACCAATACGAAAAAGTAGCGCCGCTCTTGACGGCACTCGAGAACGATGGACTCACCCCGTTCCGCGAGACGTTCGAGCACGTCGTCATCGCCGGCGACGGCATCCATCATACATACGCCGACATTCATCCGTTCAAACTTGACGACGGCACGTACGCCACCGTCTATGAGAGCGCGAACGGAGACATCGCCAACGGCCCCGAGTCGGTCGCGCCGCTGTTTTGGCAAGAGGCGTCGTTCCTCCAATTCGTCGAAGAAATCGAGAAACGAAAATATGGGACGAGTGCCCCACCGACGGACGTCGTTTTGACCGAAGACGAGTTTCAGGCGCTCTATAACCGTCACGCTTATACGTCCGCACTCATCGTCGAGCTCGACGAATGGGGCGTGCAAGTCGCGCGTGACCCGCTCGAGAACGTCATCATCGCTGGGAACGGGGTCAAGGAAGTGAAGGCCGATTTGATCGTCTTTGAGGTCGAGGGTGGCTATGCCATCGTCTATGACCGGGACGGTGAGATCTTCAAAGGGCCGGAGTCGATTGCTCCGCTGTTTTGGAGCGAGACGGATTATGAAAACCTACTCGAGAAACATGAATGACTTATGGGAAGCGTCGTTTCAAGTCCCGGTACTCGAGTAGCAAATTGAGCCATTGCGCCGGCTTATCGCTCGACTCAGCTACATCGTACCGGTACCTCGTCACATACACATGCCACGACAAGGCACGATAGACGCAACCGAGCTCTTCGGCGATCAATAGATGACGCCAAAGTACGTCCTTGGGTGCGACGCCGCTCCACGCTTCCAAGTAAACCGTACGCATCGTTTGAATCTGTTCATACCAGGCGACCTCGTCTTCTTCCGGCAATAAGTCGTACAGCGCGTTCCAAAACACGCGCACGCTGAAAAACGGATGCGTGACGGTCGCGTCGCCCCAGTCGAGGATACACAAATCATTCGTCCGTTCCCGCCAGAAGATGTTGCCGCCGTGCAAATCACCGTGCTCGAGACTCATCGGCATCCCGGTCGCCAGCTCATCGCACATGGCGATCAATTCATCTTGAAGCGCGAGCATGGCCTCGGCTTTGTATTGCTCGAGCCCGACGCAGAGCTCAGGTAAATACGTGCGGATTTCGTCCTTCAACTTGGCCGGTCGGCGGTCCGGGATGCCGTAAGACAAGTAGGTCTCGATCTGGTCGATCTCCTGTCGCTGCAGCTGTGCGTATTGACGCAACGCCGCTTCGTATCGACTCACGTCCGGTCGTTCACGTAGCGCCTCTCCGTCGATGTCTCGCATGAGCAACCAGTTCCGGGCTGAATCGATGGCGATGACGTCAGGCACGAAATCAGGATGCCGCTCGGCCAGAAACGCCGACAATCCGGCCTCGCCGCGGCTGATATCGGTCACCGCTTTGGCGTAGTAACGTTCCTTATCGAGCGCGCCAACAAGCAAGTACGTCAAATCGGTATCTTTGATCACGTGCCACCTCGCATTCGGCACGTTTGCCTCAATCCATCGTTCGAACCGTTCACGAAACGATCGGTCACGCCATGGGATTGCCTGTCTCATCCTGTTCACCCTTTCTTTCATCATCTCCTAGGAGGAAACGATATGGACGTTGTATATTACTCATACCCGGTCGATGCCATCTTGTATATGTACTTAGGGGCGACGGCCATCGTCAGTCTCATCATCGGGCTGCTCGTTTGGCGTCTGTTCAAGCGCCGAGATGTCGGCTTTTGGACAACGCTCGTTCTCAGCTTTGTCGGGCTGTCGCTCTCGCTCGTCTGGTTTCAAAACGCGTCCGTCGCCGTGTTCATGGGGACACTCCCGTGGCTGATCAATCTCGTCTTCTCCCTTTTGTTGTACGGTCTGTTCGTCGGCATCATCTATGTCACGTTCCGACCACGAAAGCTCGACCGCGTCAAATGACGGTATGCTATACTCATGTTAATAAACGACCACTAGGGGAGCCTTCGGGCTGAGACGGCATGCGCCGGACCCTTCGAACCTGATCTGGCTCATACCAGCGTAGGGAAGTGGTGTGGGATTCGTCTGTCTTTCCACGCCACTTTTCCACTTGGAGAAGTGGCGTTTTCATTTTGAAAGGAGACTATCTATGCGTATTCAACAACTCACTTGGATGGCGATGCTCATCGCCATCGCCGTCATCGGTTCCCTGTTCATCTCGATTCCGACCGGTGTCGCCCGTGCCTATCCGATTCAACATATGGTGAACGTCATCGCCGCCGTCACCGTCGGGCCGATCGGGGCCGTTCTCGTTGCGTTCGTGACCGGAATCGTCCGTGTCATGACCGGTACCGGGTCGCTCTTGGCCTTTCCCGGAGGTATGATTGGGGCGCTTTTGGCCGGGGTCTTCTATATGAAGACGAACCGCGTAGCCTTCGCCGCATTTGGTGAAGTCATCGGGACCGGCCTCATCGCTTCGCTCGTCGCCGTCCCGTACGCCAAGGTGTTGATGGGGAGCGAGTTCGGGGCGCTGTTCTTCTTCCCAGCCTTCCTTGCCTCGAGTGTGACTGGGGCCGTGCTCGGCTGGATTGTTTTGGCTCGGGTCAAACAATTGCGACCGCTCACGGCGAAACGATAAATAGGAGTTCCCCCCGCTAAAAAAAATGGTAAAATCAGGATAACACATACTGGGAGGTCATTTCTTGAATCGATTGACGCTATTACTGGCTGCCACCGCTTGCCTGTTCATGTCCGGTCTGTTGTATACGCTTGAACGCATCGCCACGTTCACCCGCTGGAATGCTCAGATTGCGACGGGCACGTTTTCCAGCGAGCCGATGTTCGTCGATATTCTGCTCCAAAACGTGTTCATCTCGATTTTCGGAGTGGCCGCGATCGTTCTCTTTTTCAAAGCGGGCAGTGCTGTCCAAAATACAACGTCCACAAAAGCAGGGACAGCCGATTTATGACGGCTGTCCCTGTTTGACGTGATGTGATGGTTTTATAACTCTAGTGAAGAAGGAGTGTTTAGTTATGGACATTAATCGCAATCCTTATTTTTACTCATTGTTAGTCGGGACTTTAATTTTTCTATTCATCTTCATCTCTGAATTCTTTTTCAATTTTGGAATCATATCGAATCACTCGATTACATTGCTCTTTCTTTCTTTGACCACTCTGTTGGCGGTACTGCTTATTTTTTCCGTGCTGTATGTCAAAAAATTTAAAGACGAAAAAGGGAACATATTATTAGGCGTATTAATCTTTTCAGGCGCTGGTTTCCTTCTTTTCTTACTACTCAATACGTTAGTGATGTTGTAAGTTGAACCGGGTCTAGTCGTCTTCCTTCGATTTTTAGTGAATTTGCATTATCATTATCTCCTTACCTTGTTCATAAAAATCACAGCTCAAAAAGTTTCTTCCCACCTATATTTTCAGTGAGCCGTTCGCTACACTGAAAGAAAATAAGGGGGGCAAAGCGATGTTTCGTATCGGCAGTATCTTTATTCCTGTAACAAATTTAATCCGATCATTGGAATGGTATCAAACCCACTTTCACATATCTGAAATCGGACGTTGGGAAGGTGGCATCGGCGTCCATTTCCCAGACGGGGCGACCCAACTCGGATTGATTGAAACGAAAAACGTTGCTTCGACGACGTTCAGCGACCGAAACGGTGACGAACACGTCAGCTTCAACATCGTCTGCGACGACATTCAATCCATCCATGACACATTTGAACGCGCCGGCTTGAAACCTGGCCGACTTCAAGATTTTGGCGGGATGAGTTGTTTTGATGTATTGGACCCGGATGGCAACGTCATCAGTCTGACGTCAGAATCAGCCGATTCGCCCTTCCATCGAGACCAGATTAGACAAGCACAATTGAAAGGACAGACCCAATGAAACAAATCCACCATCTCTGCATCCAAACGCCCGATTACGAGGCGTCCAAACGATTCTATGAGGCGCTCGGCTTCGAGCTCGTCCAAGAGTCACCCGACTTCCACACCCGAGCGTTCAACAGCTGGCTCAAACTCGGTGACTTTTATATCGAGCTTCAAACGGCAAAAGTCGACGAGACGTTGTCGCCTTATTCGAAGCACGTGGCCGGACCGGTCCACTTCGCGCTTTATGTCGATGACCTCGAAGCGGAAGTAAGGCGGCTTGAGGACATTGGCGTGACGTTCCTACCAAAGCACGGCGGGAACATCTACTTCGTCGTTGACGGTCATTTGAGTAAATTAAAAGCTCCGGAAGGCACGATTATCGAGCTCCGGGACACGTTCTTAATCAAGTGAGGCGCTGCCTCGCTTTTTTTATTGCCAAAATCGCACACCCTCATGTTTTTCGCCGTCTTCGAACAGGTACATGACAGAGAACACACTTTGTCCGTACCGTTTGGAGGTCTTTCATGAAATATCTCGATTATTGGAGTTACTTATCGCTCTCCCTCGCCAAGCTGTTCCTATTCAGTCTGTTGACGGCGAGCGCGTTCGACCTGCGCTTTTTGTTCATCAATCTAGCGACCATCTTGATGATGACGAGTTGGGCGCTACTCATAAAACAACAGACGCGCCGCTTGATTTTGTTCACGTCGCTGTTTCTGCACAGCACGTTGCTCATCTCGGACGTCTGGTACTACCGCTATTTCGGTAACTTGCTGTCGGCCACCCTACTGTCTGATATCGGCCAGATGGGAGACGTCGGGGGCGGCTTTCTGACACTGATTCAAGCGCCCGACTTCATCTTGTTCACGGACTTGCTCGTCTACGCGGCTGTCCTCCTCTATATGAAGCGACACCCCATCACGGAACCGAAACGTCTCGGTCGCCGTTTGGCAGTCACCGGTTTTCTTGTCGGCTTCATCGTCTTTACCGTCCCGACCGTTGTTCATTACGCCGAAACAGATCACCGGAAAAGCCCGATTTCAAATATGCGCGAGTATTATCAGCTCGGCTTTTGGGGCTATCACGGCCTCGATACATTCCGCGGCATTCAGGACGCCCTTCATCTCGGTGGCGACCTAACAGAACAAGAGCTCAGCCAAATCGAAGCGTTAGCGACCGAACCGGTTGACGCCACAGCCGATACGAACGTCATCGTCGTCCAGCTCGAGTCGTTCCAAGCGTCCGTGATCGGCCAGACGGTCAGCGGGCAAGAACTGACGCCGAATTTGAACGCGCTTCGTGATGAGATGCTGTATTTCCCGAATTTTTATCATCAGACGCACGAGGGCCGGACGTCCGATGCGGAATTTACCGTCAACGCCTCGCTCTATCCCGTCAAATCAGGTTCGGTGTATACGCAGTATGCGACGAACACGTTTGACGCGTTGCCTGCACAGTTGCGACGAGCCGGCTATGATACGGCCGCGATGCATGCGTTCGACAAGGAGTTTTGGAATCGCGCCAACTTCTACGAGCAGATTGGCTACAACCACTTCTTCCACCAAGACGATTATCCGGCCGATCCGGTCATCGGCATGGCCGTCGGCGACAAGGAGTTCCTGACGACATCGGTCGACCACTTGGACACGTTGGACGAGCCGTTCTATTCCTTCATGGTCGCGTTGACGAGCCATACGCCGTATGAGATTCCGGACGAGGAGAAACGGTTGGATCTATCGGAATACGAGGACCCGCTCCTCCAAGACTATTATCATACCGTCCACTACACCGATGCCGCCGTCGGTCTCATGATTGAACGACTGAAAGCCAACGGAACGTGGGACGACGCCTTGGTCGTCTTTTATGGCGACCATGACAGCGGATTGACCGCTACCGGTGGCGAGATGGCCGTAAATGCAGATGCCGACTCCACGGTCGATTTGTTCCAGCTCGATCGCTCCGTCCCGTTATTCATCAAACCGGCCGGACTCGAACGAGGTCAGACGGTGCAGACGAGCGGCGGTCAAGTCGATTTGGCCCCGACTATCCTCGATTTGCTCGGGATGACACCGACGTACATGCTTGGAAGTTCGCTTCTCGACGATGAGCCCAATTTGACCGTGTTCCGGAACGGCTCGTTCCGCTACGACGACCTTTATTTCGTCCCGGATTTGACAGATCCGGTCGGCAGCGGCATGTGTTATTCGGTCGAGACCGGTGATGACTTACCGCTTCAAGCATGTGAACCATACATTGACGAGGCCGCCGAACAGCTTCGGTTATCCGATACAATGATTGAGAAGGACGCACTGTCCGACTTCACACCAAACGACAAACAAGCCGCCCCGAAATAATCGGGACGGCTTGTTTTGGTCAGTAGACGTTTCGTAACGCGGCGACATCGATTTTCTTCATCGGTAAGAACGCTTGCGTCACGCGCGCCAGCTGCTCCTTTGTACCGGTCGTCAGCATCTCTTCCATCTCCCAAGGCACGATTTGCCAGGAGACACCATACCGGTCTTGGAGCCAGCCGCACTGTTCCGCTTCCGGGACGGCCGACAGCTTGGCCCAGTACTCGTCAATCTCGGCTTGCGTCTCACAAAACGCGATCAGCGACTGCATCTCATTGAAGGCGAATTGATGATTCTCCGCGCTGTCCATGGCGACGAACTCGCGTCCGGACAAGACGAAGCGGGCGTAATTGAGCTTCCCTTCCAACTCTGGACCGTCTGTCGCCTCGTAACGAATCATATGGTCTTCGAGCACGTAAGAATCCGGGAAGATAGAAATCCAGTCATTCATCGCCGCCTCAGCGCGGCCGAAGACGTCCCCGACGAACAAAAAGCATGGGGTCACGGTCTGGATGTCCATCCCGCCGCTATGCATGACTTGCCAAGAGACACCGTGTTTGTCTTTTAACCAGCCGTAGCGCTCGCTAAAATCATACGTGTCGAGCGGCATGAGCACCTCTGCCCCCTCCACAAGCTCGTTCCACAGCGTCTCCACTTCTTCCGACGTCGGAAACGTGACCATGTACGAGATGGACGGGTTGCGCTCCTTCAACGGACCCGCCCCGAGCAGTTGAAAGAATTGTCCCGCCAGCGAGACGGTCACAACCGTCGTCTCACCCGAAGGCGTATCGCTCAGTTTCGTCGTATAGTCGACGAATGAATCAGGAAATTTCGACACGTACCACTCCGCAATCGCCTCGACGTCGCCTTCGAACCAAATACACGGGATAATCGGTTGAGTAATCATAATCCTTTCTCCTTTCAGACTTCACGCAGACGATACACGTCACGGACGGCGAGTAGCGTCTCAGCTGTCTTTCGGTATGCTTGGTAATGCGGTGAGTTGATGTGATGGTCAAGCGCCGTCTCGTCTTCGTACTTTTCATAGAACACGAACGTGCCCGGGGCATCGATTGACTCATGGAGCACATACGTCAGGCACCCCTCCTCTTGTCGCGACGGAGGAATGACCTCATCGAGCGCTTGCCGTAACTCGTCTTCTTTCCCCGGATGTGCCTTCAAGATAGCGGTAATTGTAATTGCCATATGCGATTCCTCCTTCTAAAAGTCTATTCGTTCACCTGTTCCCTAAACGAAACCGATCTATCCCAAAAAGCGAGTGTCTCATGAGGAGACACCCGCTTGTGCTTACTTCTTCTGTTTCGGTTTGAACGGCCACCATACTCCGTCCCCGAACGATACCGTGATCGCAGGGATGAGCAGCGGCAACACAATCAATCCGTATAACAACAGTCCGGTGATAACGATCGTCGCAATCTGGACGAGACTGAGCACGCCAGACGGGATCATCGCCCCGAACGTTCCGGCGAGGATGACGGCCGCGGTCATGATGACCGTCCCCATCTTCGTCATCGAATGGACGAGCGCATCGCGAACCGTCATCCCGTTGATCGACTCTTCGCGGAACCGATCGAGCAGGAAAATCGAATAGTCGATGCCGAGGGCGATTAACATGACGAACCCGAAGAACGGAACGGCCCAACTGATGCCGTCATAACCGAGTCCTTCGACGAAGATGAGCTCCGTGATGGCCGCCGACGTGTAATACGTCAGTAAGAGCGAGCCGATCATATAGAGCGGCATGACCATCGAACGGAACAACATCGTCAAGACGATGAACAGCGTCACGAGCATGATGGCGACCGTCCGATTGAAGTCGTTCGTCGACGTCTCATTCAAGTCGCTGTTAATGCTCGAAATCCCGGCATATCCGATTGTCGCCTCCGCGAACGGCGTATCGGTGACGACCCGGTCCATCGTCGCTTTCACGGTCTCGACCGTGTCAATCGCTTCCGGCGAATATGGGTCCATCTCGAGGATGACCTCGAGCTGTGTCGCCGTCCCGTCGTCAAATACGTAGCGTTCGACAGCTGGAGCGAACTCCTCTGACGTGAGCGTCCCTTCCGGTAGATAGACGCCCGTATCGCGCAGGCTGTCCGAGCTACTCAGGTCTGATAGGAATGCCGCCGCTTCATTGATACCGGTCTCGATTTGAGCGAGCCCTGCGTTCGCTTCACCGACACCCGCGGCGAGTTGTCCGAGACCCGTTCCGAGTTCTCCGGCTTGGGCGCCTTGTGCCGTCAACGTAGACGCTGCTTCCGTAATGCCTGCTTCAATCTGACTGAGACCACCAGACACCTGTTGCAGTTGTGCCACCGTCGCCGGAATATTTTGCGTCGCCGTGAGTCCTTGGCCAATCAGACCGAGCTGAGCGTTCAATTGACCAAGTCCCGCTGCCGCTTCCGCGAGCGGGGCGCCGGCATTCGTTGAACCGGCCGGTAATTGGCCAACGACGGCGTTAAGCCCAGATTCGACTTGCGCGAGTCCGGCCTGAACGTCACCGAGACCAGTCTCGGCTTCCGTCAGTCCTGCGCTCACTTGTTCGAGCTGGGTGTCGACGTAAAAGTCATCGATGACGTCACCGGTCGGACGCGTCACGGAACGGACGCCGCTCACCCCGTCGACGTTTTCAAGTTCACTCGAGAACTTCTCGATGTACGGAATGTCCGTTTCGGACAGCGTGCCATCTTGTTTCAAAATGACTTGGACCGGCAGCGACTCCCCTTGTCCGAATCCTTCTGAAATCAAGTTGAGGCCGCGCACGGAATCATAATCGTCACCAATCTCATCGACCGTATTGAACGATCGGGCATCGTCGTACGTGAACAACACCGGTACGGTGATCAACGCGACGACGAGAATCGAAACGAACGGTCGATTGACCGACAGACGGCTGAATCCGGCCCAGAGACGGCTGTCGTGATGTTCGCCCGCCTTCTTCGATGGCCAGAACAAACGATGCTTGAGCGTCGCCATAAAGAACGGCACGACCGTGAAGAGAATGAGCAAGAGCACGGCAATCCCGACCGCGACAGCGACGGCTGATTTGAAGATTGGGAAATCGGCGAAACCGATGGCCGCAAAGCCGACGAACACGGCAAGACCGCTGATGAGGACTGTCCGCCCTGCTGTCTTGTACGTGTTGACGATGGCATCTTCAATCGCGTGGCCCGCGCCGAGCTCTTCTTTATACCGGCTGAGCAGCAAAATACAATAGTCAGTTCCAATCCCGAACAAGATGGCCACGAGGAAAATCTGCGTGTAGTTCGAGACCGGGAAGCCAAACCAATCGACGAAGAATGCGACGAACGATTGGCTCAATAAATACGTGAATCCGACCGCGATGAGCGGGATGAACGGCGTCACGATTGAGCGGAACACGAGCAGGAGCAGTCCGAAAATGAGCACGACCGTGATGATTTCCGTCTTCTTCAAGCCTTCCTGCGCACTCAAGTTCACATCGTTGTTGATGATTTCTTCACCTGTGATGTAGACGGTCTCGTCTTCCGGGAGGATGTTCGCCCGCACGTCGTCCGCGAAGGCGTTGATGTCTTCCATCGACCCTTCGACCGTGATTGGGACGAGCACGATGCGGCCGTCCTCCGAGACGAGCTGTGCTTCCGTCTCTTCACTTTCAAACGGGTCGAGTACGTCTTTGACGACCGTGTCGTTTTGTTTCATCTCGTCGATGACGCGGGAAATATTGACCCGTTCGGCGTCACCGAGCGTTTCGAACTCATAGACGAGCGAGATTGTCTTATCGCTCTTCCCGGCGGCGTTCAAGATGTCCTGCGCCCGCTGCGAATCCATGTCCTCGGATAATTGGAAGCTTCCGGCTTGTTCGGCCTGCTTCGTCAAGTTCGGCGCCACCACAAACAAGGCGGCCGTCAAGACGATGAGACCGATTAAGATGCCCCAGCGCCATTGGATGATTTTATGCACGTGTTATTCCTCCCCAATTCGAAGCAGCTGTTTAATTTTCCGGAACGTCCGGACGAACTGTTCGATTTCTGTCTCTTCGATGTTTCCGTCGAGCAACGATTCGACGTAACGGTAGACGGCCGCATCCGCTTCTTCGACGATGCGATGTCCGGCTTCCGTCAACTCAATCAACCGCTCGCGCTGGTCATGCCCGCGTCGACTGACGACGAGCTCTTTGTCGACGAGCTTTTTTAACCGGTTGGAGACGGCGCTCTTATGAACTCCTTGTTTTTGGGCCAATTGCCCGGCTTGAATCGGACCGAACTGTTCGAGCAGCTTGAGTAGCTGCAGTTGTTCCCGCGAATAATCATGCCAGACGTCCCCGTCCATTGCCTCGATGACATGCTCCGCACCTTGGAACATGACCTCTTCGAACAACTGGACGGCTTCCCGCATCAATTCTTTCATTTTGGTTTACCCCCTAAACTAGATAAAGATAGTTTATGTCCTAAACTATCAACCGTCAACTAAAACGACCGATGAAGTCGTTCCTTCACCGGTCGAGTGGATACACATATGTATAAAACGTCAGCGTTCTTCCTTCCCATTCCAGCTGTCGTGCCTCGCCGTCACGGATAAAGCCGGCACGCACTAATACGCGCTGGGACGCCACGTTGTCGCTCGTCGTCTCGGCTCTCAATCGTTTGAATCCAGGCAACTCGAACGTCAGCAATTGTCGCAGGGCCGCCGTGGCATACCCGCGTCCCCCATGCTCCGCTCCGACCCGGTAACCGACCTCGCCAGTGTCGGCATCGGTATGATGAACGTTCAGACGCCCAACGATTGTGTCGTCGCGCCACATCAAATAATAGTACCCGTCCCCGTTCGTCTGCTCGCTCAATAGTTGCTGCAACGCCTGATGGAATGATTCCGGCTCATAGTAGGTGTCGCCACGGCTCGGGACCGAGCGTTCGAAATGTATGCGATTCGCGCACTCGAACACATACAGCAACGCCTCATCTTGAAGACGCAACGCCTTTACGTTTACCCGATCCATGTGACGAGCGCCTCCCGCTGTCTCGACGCCTGGGCGAAGACACGTTTCAACTCATCGAACTGGTCCAATAAATACTGTTTTTCCTCGAGTCCCCACTCACGTTCAAACGGATACAGTTCCTGCTCATTCATCGTCGTGACATCGTAACGCGCTTCTAGCGCCTCCAGCTCGATGTATTGAAGCCGGGTCGACAAGTCCTCGACTTCTCCCGGCATCAAATAGGCGATGCCCGTCTCTTCGTCGATGACATTCCCTCCGAAGACTGCCTTGCCGAGCGAATGACGGTCGATCTCGTTCAAATCGGTCGCCCCGGTCAATAAAAAGTAAAGGCCGTGCCACGCCTTATCGATATCGGTCTGTCGTTCCTCATCTTCTAACAGTTGCTCGAAACGCTCCGGCTCTTGAAGCAGTGCTGTCAACTCTTCGGCCGATACCCGCATGTATGCGCCAACCATCCCCATGTCTGATTCCCCTCTCCAATTCATATGTCTGACTATTCGGCACGGTCATGAAAAAAACCTTCCGAAGAAGGTTTAGCGCATCGCTTCCGCGACACGGAGTCCTGAGACGTACGCGCTCTCGAACCGAGTCCGGCCTGAAGCGTCATCCGGTTCGAGGAAGACGTCACCGGCCAAGAAAATCGGCTCGTCACGCAATCGATGGTAAGGCCCGTTCCAGACGTCGGTCGCCTGCGCGTAGCGCCACCGTTTCAACTGTCTCGATTGAATCACGGCTGAACCTGTCACCGTTTGCAACAGGCGCTCAATCTCACGAAGCGTGTCTTCGTCCGCTCGTTCATACCATTCCTCGCTCCACGACTCGTCCATGTAGACGCTGACGAGTTCGGTCGCCGAGATTCCTTTTTGGCGGTTGTTGATGACTTTCAAGATACCCGGCGCCAAGTCTGTATCGAGAATCCCGTCCGGACCGATGCTAATCTCGCTTCTGAACTCGAACAAGCCGACAAACGTCGGGGCGTACGTCAATTCACGTAACGCCGCATCGACCGGAAAATCTGCGAGCAAGTCGAGCGTCTGCGGGAGCGGCGACGTGATGAGGAGACGGTCATACTGTCGCGTCGTCACATCCGTCTTGACACTGACCTGACCATCTCGGGTCGTGACCGTCTCGACCCGCTCGTTCAAATGGACGGTCAAGCCGTCAGCCAACCGTTTGGCCAGGGCGTTCATCCCGTCGACGGCGACGTAGCGCGGATACGGGTCGGCGTACCAGACGTTCACCCACCCTCTCGTCTGCCAGTCGGCGACATCTTGTTTGAGCGCTTCCCCTCGTACGGTGAAATAGACAGCTCCGTGATCGGCTTTGCCGTCTCCGATCCGCCTCGTCGCCAAGCGTCCCCCGACGCTCCGACTCTTCTCAATCAATTCAACTGTATGGCCGTGACGCACAAGGTCGCGTGCTGCGACAATCCCGCTCAGTCCGGCACCAATAATACCGATGTTCATGTCCATTCCCCCTTCTGTCAGGAAGATTGTATCATGGCCGAGGAGTCATACGCCGGAACCGATGCGCTTCACGCCGAGCGATTCCACTGCTCGCCATACTCGATACGCGCGTCTTCATACATGACGGCGAAACGGCTGACGATGAACGGGCGGATGAGTGCTAGTGCGACAAGGAAAATCCATGACCCGAGGATGACTAAATCAAGTTGCATATAAAAAATCAAACCGATAAGATACATCGGAACGAATGGCAAAATAAGTTTGAACGCATCCCACTTTCGTCCGCGCATCATCGTTCTCGATTTTGTGATTGCCTCTGTAGCAGACAGTTCTGGTTCGTCGCGTAAGATGAAGTATGTGAACGCATACGAGAAATACTTTATGATTCCTGGTACGACTAGCAACAATGTCCATAGTACTTGGAACAATATGACGAGAATTGTTGCGAGCAAATGTTTTCCATAGCGGTGACGAAACGGGTCGAACACATCACTCCAGCGAATCGGCTGATCTCGTACCGTCTTTAAGATGAGCCAGTTGTATCCGACGTTAACCGGATAAAGGGCGATATAAACTAAGATGCCACCTAAACTAAGCACGGTCAGCGGCAGTGACTCCACCGTCAAACCGTAATAAGTCGGGTCTGCCATCAACCCCAATTCTAACATCACAGAGCAGGCGAACGACCAGATGAGTAATAGCCCTGCCTTTCCTTTTAACGCTTTGTGCGCCCGTTCATTCCATGTCTGAATCATCTTGTTTCCCCTTTTCGTTCTTCTTTCCTGTCTTATACGCAACGTGATGGAAAATGTTTCAAACTCCACAAAAAAACAGGGCGATCGCCCTGTCCATCACTCTTCCCGATATTCTAAAATGTCGCCCGGCTGACAGGCGAGCGCCTGACAGATTGCTTCAAGCGTCGAGAAACGAATCGCTTTCGCTTTGCCCGTCTTTAAGATCGACAAGTTTGCCATCGTGATACCGACTTTTTCAGACAGCTCGGTCACACTCATCTTTCGTTTCGCCAACATTACGTCAAGATTTACGATAATCGCCATCTATCTCACCTCAGACCGTCAAATCATTTTCTTGCTTCATGTCGATGGCACGCTTCAATAGTTTCTGTAACAGTTCCGCGAATACGGCGACGACGAACGCGGCAAACACAAAGACGAGCCCGATGAGAAGGAACCCAGGCGCATCATCTCGCTCGGCGAACCAGTAGAAGAACGGGAGCGTCCCGATATAAACGGCCGTGATCGTCAACGCACAATACTTGATTGTGCGGAGTGATTGGACAGCCCGATACGAGAACCCTTCGTCGCGGTCAATCAACCGTAGCAACATGAACGCTTGGAACAGCGCAAGGAAGAACGGGATGGCCGATACGTACATGCCAATCACAATCGGGCGAATTGAGTCCTCAATCCAACTCCCGCTCTCGACCGCCTCGCGCCAAATGTACGGAAGCAAAAACAAGCAGGCCGCCACAATCGGGACAGCCAGAACGAATACGGCCAACCGTAAAAAAAACGTCTCTCGTTTCATGATGAAGCCACCTCACTTCGTTTGATAGCTTCATCATAACCTCACTTTTATCGTTTATCAATAAATAACCATCGTAAATAAATAAAAACCTCAGATTTCTCTGAGGTTCATCCTTAGTTCATGGCTTCGAGTTCATCTTCTGTGACCCATTTATGGTTCGTGACGTCTTCCCCGTCGTTTGTGGTGAAGTCGACCATATACACCGTCGTCTGTTCGGCCGAATCAATCGTCGCCTCGGCGCCGTCCATCCCGTCCATGTGGTCCGTGGCCAGAGTGGCTTTGGCCCCTTCTTCTAACGGTGCCTCACCTGGATTGTCGAGTTCTTCATGGATGACCCACTTATGATCTTCGACCGGGTCACCCCCATCCGTCGAGGTATAAGAAACCGAATAGACGGTCGTGTCATATGCACCGACGATTGTCGCTTCGGTGCCATCCATGCCCGGCATATGGTCGGCCGTCATCATCGCGGTCGACCCGACCGGGAACGTCGGATCTGTCGCTTCATTTAACCCGCTCGGCACCTCCCCTGATCCCGAATGGTCCATCATCGAATGGTCCGAATGTTCTTCTGTCGAATCGTTCGTCTGTTCTTCCTCGGCATCCCCACAAGCTGCCAAAGTCGTCGCGAGCAATATTGCGCTCAAACCCGTCATCCATTTTTTCTGTCTCATCGAATCTCTCCCTTACGTCTTTATGTGTATACGTTACCCTGCTACCAAGGTGATGAGACGTTTTTGAGACCGATGCGATGATTTGTTATCGCTTTGACACATTAAAAGACCGCCTCGCGGCGATCTTCTAATTAATGCGCATGCTTCACATCCTCGAATAGTCCGAGCGCGAAACCGGCCACCGCTCCGATTGTCGTCACGATGAGCACGTAATTCAAATCGACCCCTTGCCAAAATTGGCCTTGCATCACGTTCGTGACTTCAATCAAAACGGTCAACACGAGTGCCGTGACGAAGCTGGCCAATAGGAAGAAGCCGAGTGCCTTCTTCCCGTACACGATGACACCGAGCATCGTACCGAAGGCCGTCGTCACCATAATCAGGAATGCCGTGTTTCCGTACGTGTCACCGAGTGATGGGAAGATGGCCGTGAACGTTTCGCCGACCGCAAACCCGAGCAAGATGGCGGCGACCATGCCAATCGTGCTCAATCCGACATTTCGAATCAAGTGTTCACGGTGACCGAGCAATAAGAACAACAGGACGCTGCCGACGACACCGGTGAGGAACGTGACGAGCACACCGGTTTCAATAAAGAGACTGAAGAGGAAACTGCTGAGCAGGAACGACCCTAAACCGATCAACAACCCGATTGCCCAATGCGTCCGGTGACCTCCATGAACAATATTCATGATGTTCATCCCCTTTATATGCTCTACTATCCTATTGACCACTTTTCTAATAATCAAACGAGTTCTATCATTTAATATGGCGCTTGACTGTAGAATTCCTCACATCGTCACAAAAAGACCGTCCCCGAACGAATCACGGGACGGTCTTTGCCTCAATGGTGCTTGATTTTTCTCAAGAAAACCAACATCGGGAGGAGCAAGAGCGCCGCTGCCCCGAGCCCTCCTTGAATCGACGTGTACAGGGCGAGCAGTCCAATCAACGGTCCCCCGGCGACTTGACCGAACGCGTCGACCTGACCGAACATCGACAAAATCGTCGCCCGGCCTTTCGACGGGAGCCGCTCGTTCGTCATGACGCTCATGAGCGGGTAGTGCACGTTGCGCAGTGCCGCAATCGTCCAATACAGCAACACGGCCACCCAAAACTGTCCGACCCAAGCGAAAGCAAGCATCGCAACGATGAGCAGCACATTGAACCAAAACAAGGTCGTCGCATAGCGTCCTTTGACGTATAGCTCGACACCTTTCAACACCAGCATGTTGAATAGAAACGCGACGGCATAGAACAAGCCGAACCAATACACGGCCGCCTGTTCCGACAACTGGAACGTCTCAATCAAATGCGCGCCCCATAACCGGTCGAATCCTTCACTAGCGAGACCCCAGACGAGCGTGATGGCAGCCAAGCCGACGAGAATCGAATTGCCACGGATATGGGTGTATCCGTCCCGAACCGTCCGTTTTGCTTGCACGAGGTTCGACGTATCGGCCCGCGTGATCGGTTCGAACCGCGTCTCTGGCAAGACGCGCCATGCGATGATCGCGAGCATGACCAACATCCCACCGGCGAGCACGATTGTCGTTTGGACGGACGTGACTTCGGCGAGGAGCACGGCAAGCCCGATTCCGACGAAGCGGCCGAGCGAACTATATTGAGCGCCTCGCAAAAACACTTGTTCTAACCCGTCATTCCCCATCTCATCGGCAATCCATGCCTGTTCGGCCCCGCTGATGAACGTCCAGCCGATACCCCATAGCGCTGACGCGACCGCGATGGCCCAAAATTCAGGGATGCCCCCTTCTAGCAAATGGGCCAGTCCAATCAAACCGATGCCGATGACCATTGACCGCTTCCGTCCATATAAATCGGCGACGAGACCGGTGGGCAGCTCGAATAGTAAAATTGATACTTCTAAAATCGTTCCAATCAAGACGAGTTGTAACGCATTCAACTCGGCGGTCGTCACATAATAGATGGCGTTCAACGTGAACACCATCTGTATGATGAGCGAGCGCGAACTCGTGACCGCATAGTAAAGCTGTTGAATCTTCAATTGTATGGTTCCTCCGATAGTTTGTTCCGATACAGTGAATCATCGGAGGAGGTGGCCAACTTATGAACGCACGTCCTCCGGCAGGATGAATGTGTTAACTAGTTGGATTCGCATGGCGTTCTCTCCTTAGTCGTTATACCTTCAGTATACAAGCCGGTTCGCATGACGTAAATCACAACAAAAAAAGCCAAGATCCCGAAAGATCTTGGCCTACCGTTTATTCGACTGTGACTGATTTCGCCAAGTTACGTGGCTTGTCGACATCGCAATCACGCGCAAGAGCCGCGTAATACGAGATGAGTTGAAGCGGTAATACCGTCACGAGCGGCGTGAGCAGTGGCTCGACACGCGGCAAGACGAATGAATCACTCTCGTGTTCCATGCCTTCCATCGAGATCGTGCAAGCAACGGCGCCACGGGCGACAACTTCCTTGATGTTTCCACGGATGTTGAGGTGCGTGTTCGGTTGCGAGACGAGCGTGATGACCGGTGTGCCGTCTTCGATCAAGGCGATCGGTCCGTGCTTGAGCTCACCACCTGGGTAGCCTTCTGCTTGGATATACGAGATCTCTTTGAGCTTGAGGGCACCTTCGAGACCGACGTATGAGTCCATGCCGCGACCGAGGAAGAACGCGTTGCGTGACTCTTTCAAGAACTTGTCTGCCAATTGCTCAAAGATTTCTTTTTGAGCCATGACCGAGTCCATGATCGTCGCGACACGCGCGAGCTCTGTCATGAGGTCAAACGGAAGCTTCTTGCCGTTCGCACGAGCGATGTCGTAGGCGAGGATGGCGAGCACGGCGATTTGGGCCGTGTATGCTTTCGTCGATGCGACCGCGATCTCCGGGCCGGCGTGGAGGAGCATCGTCTCGTTCGCTTCACGTGAGAGCGTCGAACCGGCAACGTTCGTGAGTGTGAGCGCCTTGTAGCCGCGCTTCTTCACTTCGACGAGGACGGCCCGGCTGTCCGCTGTCTCACCTGATTGTGAGATGAAGAGGAACAACGGCTTCTCCGTGAGGAGCGGCATGTTGTAACCGAATTCTGAAGCGACGTGCACTTCTGTCGGCACACCTGCGACGCGCTCGATCAATTGCTTGCCGACGAGACCAGCGTGGTAGCTCGTACCGCAAGCGACGATATAGATGCGGTCCGCTTCTGAGACGAGCGAGCGCACGCCTTCCGTGAGCTCGATGTCACCGGCGTCGTTCTGGTAGTGCTGGATGATGTTGCGGATGACGGCCGGTTGCTCGTCCATCTCTTTCAACATATAGTGCGCGTACGTGCCTTTCTCGATGTCTGACGCATCGATCTCGGCCGTATACGGGGCACGTTCGAGGACGTCGCCGTCGAGTGTCTTGATCGTCGCCGATTCGCGCGTCAAGATGACGATCTCGCCGTCGTGGAGCTCAAGGTACTGGTCCGTCACTTGGAGCATCGCCATCGCGTCAGACGCCACGACGTTGAACGTGCCGTCGCCGAGTCCGACGAGGAGTGGTGACTTGTTCTTGCCGATATAGAGGCGTTCTTTGTCCTCCGAGTCGATCATCGCGATCGCATAAGAGCCGTGGAGCTCAGACAACGTCTTGCGGAACGCTGCCTCGACGTCGCCGAGTTCGACGAAGTTCTTCTCCATCAACTGGACGATGACTTCCGTGTCCGTCTCCGAGAGGAACGGCACGTCAAGTGTCGCCTTGATCTGTTCGTCGTTCTCGATGACACCGTTGTGGACGAGCGTGAAGCGGCCCGTCGTGCTCTGGTGCGGGTGGGCGTTCGGCACGCTCGGCACCCCGTGTGTTGCCCATCGTGTGTGGCCGATTCCAATCGTGCCATCTACTTCTGCTGGGACGACTTCGCGTAGCGCAGCAATCCGGCCGACTTCTTTATGCACGTTCACGTTATCATGCATCAAAGCAAGACCTGCCGAGTCGTAACCGCGGTACTCGAGTTTTTCAAGACCTTTGAGAAGGATTTCCTTCGCTCCGGTATTCCCAATCATTCCTACAATTCCACACATACAAAAATCTCCTCTATATTCGATTTCTCGAAAAAGGAAACGGGCTTTTTCTAAGAGCTGTCAACGCGCTCCCCTTTGGCCGTCCGGTCGCCCGGGCGTTTTGAGGGTTTGCTTGTAGTCGTGACAGGCGACTAGGAGGCATCCGCCGAAAACTCGATAACCTCCAACCTCGTCAACTCCGAAGAGTTCTGGCGCTTGTTTCGTACTGGGTGTCCTTCCGTTTCTAAGGTCACGCTCTTAATAGTACAAATCACACCTCCATTCGTCAAGAAAATCACATAATTTCACAGTGACAAAACGGAAACAAAAAGGGAACCCGAGGACGGATTCCCTTGTTTTATTCCCTATTTCGACAGAATTATCCTTCTAAGCCGTAATCTTCGCGGACAACTTGTGCGATTCGTTCGACATAACGGTCACATTCTTCCGAAGTTGGTGCTTCCGCCATGACGCGTACGAGCGGCTCCGTACCAGAGGCGCGGACGAGGATACGGCCGTTGCCGTTCATTTCTGCTTCCGCTTCTTGAATCGTCGCGAGCACACGGTCGCCGTTCATCGCTTCATTCTTATCCGTGACACGGATGTTGACGAGTTTTTGTGGATAGACCGGCATCTCAGCCGCGAGTTCTGACAGCTTGCGGCCTGTCGTCTTCACGATTTGGGCGAGTTGAACGCCAGAGAGCATACCGTCTCCTGTCGTCGAGTGGTCGAGAAAGATGAGGTGACCCGACTGCTCGCCACCGAGTGTGTAGTTGTGTTTTTTCATCTCTTCGACGACGTAACGGTCACCGACTGCCGTCTGAAGCGCCGTCATACCAGCATCTTCAACAGCTTTATGGAATCCGAGGTTACTCATGACCGTCGCAACGATCGTGTTGTCTTTGAGACGACCTTTCTCGCTCAAGTACTTCCCGCAAATGTACATGATTTTATCGCCGTCGACGATATCGCCGTTCTCATCAATCGCAATCAAGCGGTCGCCATCGCCATCAAAAGCGAGACCCATGTCCGCTCCTTTATCACGAACGAATTGCGCCAAGTGCTCTGGGTGAGTCGAACCGACACCTTCGTTAATGTTCAAGCCGTTCGGCGAGTTCCCGATCGTCGAGACGTTCGCTTCGAGGTCAGCAAATAAACGGGCTGCCAATCCGCTCGTCGCACCATGGGCGCAGTCGAGGGCGATATGGAGACCGTCGAAATCTTCGTCGACCGTCTGTTTCAACATTTGAAGGTACTTCTGTGCACCTTCATAGTAATCCGAGACAAAGCCGAGGTCTTTCCCGACCGGGCGTGGCAACGTGTCTTCCGCCGCATCCAAAATCGCTTCGATTTCCGCTTCTGTCGCGTCATCGAGCTTAAAGCCGTCGCTACCAAAGAACTTGATGCCGTTATCCGCGACCGGGTTGTGCGATGCCGAGATCATGACACCGGCTGTTGCATCAAGCGACTTCGTCAAATAAGCGACACCTGGCGTCGAGATGACGCCGAGACGCATCACTTCGGCTCCGATTGATAGGAGACCCGCGATGAGTGCACCTTCAAGCATGTGGCCTGAAATGCGTGTGTCACGGCCAATCAAAACTTTTGGCTGTTCGCCGGCTGGCAAGTGTTTCGATAACACGTAACCGCCCGCACGCCCTAAACGATATGCTAATTCTGCTGTCAATTCTGAGTTCGCGACACCGCGGACTCCATCAGTTCCAAAATATTTACCCATGAATTCAATTCCTCACTTTTGTATGATTGAACGCCTCATTGAATCGAGGACGTTTCGGTTTGTTCATCGACACTCGTCAACTCAATGTCGATCGTTTTCGGTGAGACGACGGTCACACCTTTTGGTACTTCATAATCGACGTCGACCCCATGCAGTCCGCTCGGGAGACCTGTCAAATCCAAGGTCACACTCACACTGTTCGACGTGATGTTTTCCAACAGGGATCGCTTCCCGGACAACGTTACTCCAATCACTTCAGGAGCTTGGAGCGTAAAGTTGGTCCGGTCATACCCCCGCACGGTCACAGGGACCGTCAAGCGAACCCGTTCCGTCAATTCGCCTGTGTCGTCTCGCGTCTCATCTGCAGCCCGGACGAGCAATTGGACTTCCACTTGCTTTGTCGCAAGCGATGAAGCGCCTTCTGGCAAAGCGAGATTCGCGGTCACTTTCTCGGTCTTGTCGATGCCGTCTAAATCAATCGGCTCCGTCTCCACGGTGTCGATTGCATCGAGCACGTCTTGTGGCGCAAAGACACGGACTTCCGTCTCTTCAAGCAACGTATCGACCAGTCTGTAATCGTCGGCCACTTCACCAGTCGTGACTGCTTCGATCGGGAAGACGGCACTTTGTTCGTAGACCGGGACCGACACACTGATGATGTTCGGTTCAACAGTCACGTTGAGCGGATTGCCGTTCGCATCTAAAATCGTCGGCGTCAATTCTCGCGTGAACGTTTGACTTTGGTTGGCGACATCGACGTTCAACGTGATCTCTTTGACGTTTTGAATCCGACTGGCACCGCCCGAGACTTTCACCGTTGCCGGTTCAATATCGGCGTCACCGACCACTTTCCCTTCTGGCAACTGCTCTTTGTTCAAAAGGTTGACCGATACGGGAACTTCAATTGTCTGTTTACGGTCGATGTAAATTTCTACTGTATCCCGTTCGAGCTTGACGTTGACGTCTCCGCCAAAGCCGCGTGCCTCAACCGGAACACGGTGGAAGCCGGTCCCGAGATTCGTTAAATCGACGAAGACTTGATAATCTTTCACCAATTTCGTCATCGTTAAACTGCTAGATGGTCCTTGAAGTTCAACGTTCATTTCTTCTGGAACGTTATATGCCACGTACTGCACCTCATCGAAGAACACTTCGACGGGAACGTCGAGCGTCATCGAACTTTGTCCGACGATCGGGAGGGCATTCGTGGAGTTGGTCGACGAACTCGTTTCGGCGACCATGAAATAAAGCAGGATGGCTAAAGCAAGTGCGATGATGCGGAGAAACCATTTATGTTGTAACCACTGATCAATCACTTACTTGTCCCCCCCTTTTTTATTAAAGAACGAGAGCGTCGTCTCTTTTTCTTCAATAACGAGTTCTTGGATCAACTTACTGCGAAGTGCCTCCTCATCCAACTCTCGATACAGACGACCGGCAATCGCGAGTGACACGGCGCCTGTTTCTTCAGAGACGGTGAGGGTCACGCTATCAGTCACTTCACTGACCCCGATGGCGGCCCGGTGTCGTGTCCCTAACGCTTTATCGATGTGCGGGCTCTCGGACAACGGCAAATAACAAGCCGCGGCCGCAATTTTCCCGTCCTGGATAATCATCGCCCCGTCATGCAGCGGGGTGTTCGGAATGAACAGGTTGATAATCAGTTGTGATGTGATGTGCGAATCCATGCGAATCCCGGTCTCGACGTACTCATTCAAGCCCGTATCGCGTTCAATCGCAATCAATGCGCCGATGCGACGTTTTGACATGTATTGCGCCGAACTGACGATCGCTTCGATCATTTGACGTTGCTTATCCTCATCGCTCGTGCTCGTTCGGCCGAACAAATTACTTGTTCGTCCTAAATGCTCGAGTCCTCTTCGGAGTTCTGGTTGGAAGATGATAATGATCCCAAGTAGTCCATATGTGATGATTTGATTCAATAAGAACTGTAACGTCTTCAACCCAAAGAACCCACTGAGGAACCAGCTGACAAGGATGATGGAAATCCCTTTAATCAATTGGACCGCTTTTGTCCCACGTACAATCATCATCAATTTATAGATGACATACGTGACGACGACAATATCTAAAACGTCATTCAAATAATCGTACCAATGTACGTTCTCTGAAAGACTAAAAAATGATAAGAATGATACCTGTTCAAGTAGCGGCAAATGCTCCCCTCCTCAACTACCTAGCCAATTCGTGCAAATTACATTATATCACATTTCCGAAACCGCGCATCGCTAGACAATAAAACGAAACCAGATTGAAACGAACACAAAAAGACGCCGTCTCCGGCGTCTCCGTTAGAAGATTTGTTTGAACGAATACCACATCCACTCAAACATCCGATCGATCTGCTCAAGTTCTCCCGTGACTTCTCCAGCGCTAGCCAGATAAGCCCGACCATTTACAGCCGTCGCGTTCCCATTGACGGTCCCTTCAATTCGAAGGTCCCCGCCTTGGACTGTGATATCCCGCTCGACGGTAACGCCTTCCGGGATAACGACCTCGTTTGACGTGACAACGATGCCCGGCACTTTCGTGTACGTCATCGTCTCTGTCGATTCGTTCCATAGGCCGAGTGTCGCGCTCGACATCAAACTGAAGAATAAGGCGGCCGCCATCAGTCCTGGATGCTTACGGAACCACGTCATCCATTTGGATGGTGGTTTGCGTTTCGTCTGGACTTTTTCTTCAAATCGAGTCACCGGTGTGACCTCGACCCGTGCTTTCGCGTCCGGTAGAGATGCCATCACACGGGCTGTAAAATCATCGGATAGTTTCGGCCGTGGTAAGGCCTTCAGTTCGGCATCTATTCGTTCGTATTGAAGGTACGCTTCATATAAGTCGTCGTCCTCCAACAAGTGACGTAGTTCGTCAGATTCTTCGGGCAGGATGCCATCTTCCAAATATTGTTGTACTTTTTCTTCAGGAGTCAATTGAACCCCTCCCTGTTTTGAAAGATTGTCTTTAACATTTCTCTTCCCCGGAAGATCCTTGTTTTAACCGTAGCGACCGGCATATCGATCATGACGCTGATTTCTTTGAGCGATAAATCATCCACGTACTTCAGCAGGAGCGGAATCCGATACTTATCGGGCAACTGCTTGATCGCTTCATGCATCTCGCCTCGAATTTCGCGATGAACGACTTGGGCATCGGGTTGGGGTGCTTCATCAGCCAAATGGTCCTGATAGGTCAAGCCGTCGGTGCCAGCAATCTCGGCATCCATCGAATACTCCGGCTTTCGTTTTCTGAGACGATCGATTGCGACATTCGTCGCAATGCGATAGAGCCACGTCTTGAACTTGTACTGAGGATCGTACGTATCAATCCGGGTATACGCCCGAATGAACGTCTCCTGGGCTGCGTCTTCCGCTTCGCCACGATCATATAATATCTTATAAGCGACAGCAAAGACACCATCCTTGTACAGTTCTACCAGCTCAGCAAACGAATCATGATTCCCCGACCTCAATTCGTCTACTAAACGGGTGGTCAGCCGTTCCATCAATCCACTTCCCCTCTCCGCAACCTATGCGGTCATCTTTCTATACGAATCGTTTTCTATGTAGGTTTCAAAAAAATCGTAACAACAAAAAAAGTTTCCAAGTCCATTGTAGCAAAGGGACTTGGAAACTGTAAGGTCATCAGACAGTTTCACCTTCCAATAACAGGTTTTCTTTGGATTTCAAAATCGTCTCGCACAACTCAAACGCCAACTGGGCCGTCGTATCCTCATGGTCAAGCGCCGGATTCAATTCAACCAACTCAATCGCAATCAGATCGTCTGCCTTCATCGCTTCGGCCAAGATCGCTTTTCCTTCCGCGGCCGTCAGACCTTGATCGACCGGCGTCCCGGTACCTGGCACAAGTTTCGCGTCCAAGCTGTCCATGTCGAAACTGAGATAGAAGCGATCGACACGTGCGCGCAAATAAGCGAGTGCTTCTTCCATCATGACGTCGACGCCCCGCGTCCGAATTTCTTCGACCGTGATGACTTTAATGCCAAGACGATTGATTTCTCGAATCTCACCTTCATCGATGTCTCGAAGCGCCATATAGACCAAGTGCTCAGGCGCGAGTTTGGGTTCACGTCCGCCGACTTCAGTCAAGCGAATATCTCCCATTCCCATCGCCGCAGCAAGCGGCATGCCATGAATATTGCCCGATGGAGACGTTTCTCCCGTATTCAAATCAGCATGTGCGTCGACCCAGATGACGCCGTACGGTCCTGTTTTGGCAAGACCCGCCAGCGTCCCGATTGCCATGCTGTGATCGCCCCCAACGATCAATGGGAATCGTTTCGCCTGTATCTCGATATCGACGACTTCTGCCAGTTCTTGGACCGTGTATAACACCCCGTCTACGCGTTTCAAATGCTCTTCACTGTTGATCATTTCAGATTCAGGTAACACTCGAATCGTCTGTTGCTTCGTTGAGGCCGGTAATAATGTCTCCAATCCAAGTGTGCGTAACTTTGATGGACCTTGCTCTACGCCATGTTTCCCCTGTCCATAGCGAAGCGGTACTTCAATATATGACCAATTCATCCCCATTTCCCCCTTGAACGTTTAATACCTTCATTGTAAACGCTACCAAAGTCGTGGTTCAACTTCACACCATGATGAATAAACATACAAAAAGGCAGCCTGAATGGTGGCAGGCTGCCTTTCTCTGTACTCTCAAGTGAATGGTTCATGGATTTAGGCAAAAAAAAACTTAAGTCATAAGTAACTTAAGAAAAAAACAAATGGTGGAGCCTAGCGGGATCGAACCGCTGACCTCCTGCGTGCAAGGCAGGCGCTCTCCCAGCTGAGCTAAGGCCCCTTAAAGGGAATAATATGGAGCGGAAGACGGGATTCGAACCCGCGACCCCGACCTTGGCAAGGTCGTATTCTACCACTGAACTACTTCCGCATAAAAAATGAGCCATGCAGGGCTCGAACCTGCGACCCTCTGATTAAAAGTCAGATGCTCTACCAACTGAGCTAATGGCTCAAACCTGGTGGGGGGGGGCGGATTCGAACCGCCGAACCCGAGGGAGCGGATTTACAGTCCGCCGCGTTTAGCCACTTCGCTACCCCCCCAAGGAGTGCCGGCGAAAGGATTCGAACCCTCGACCCTCTGATTACAAGTCAGATGCTCTACCAACTGAGCTACACCGGCATATATGGTTTGATTGGTTAAAATTAAATGGTGGAGGATGACGGGATCGAACCGCCGACCCCCTGCTTGTAAGGCAGGTGCTCTCCCAGCTGAGCTAATCCTCCAAATGGTGACCCGTACGGGATTCGAACCCGTGTTACCGCCGTGAAAGGGCGGTGTCTTAACCGCTTGACCAACGGGCCTTAATATGGCTCCGCAAGTAGGATTTGAACCTACGACCTACCGGTTAACAGCCGGTTGCTCTACCACTGAGCTATTGCGGAACGATTTTGCCTGGCAGCGTCCTATCCTCACAGGGGGAGACCCCCAACTACTTTCGGCGCTGAAGCGCTTAACTTCCGTGTTCGGCATGGGAACGGGTGTGGCCGCTTCGCTATCGCCACCAGACAAAAGAATATTAACATCGCCTCAAGGGCGTGTCAATCCATTTCAGGGTTGTTCCCTGAAAACTGAAGACTCATCAATTCATGCAAACCGTTAGACTAGATCAAAGCCTCGACCGATTAGTATCATTCAGCTCCACACGTCGCCGTGCTTCCACCCATGACCTATCTACCTCATCGTCTCTGAGGGGTCTTTCTTGATTGCTCAAAGGGAAATCTCATCTCGGAGGGGGCTTCATGCTTAGATGCTTTCAGCACTTATCCCGTCCGCACGTAGCTACCCAGCGATGCTCCTGGCGGAACAACTGGTACACCAGCGGTGCGTCCATCCCGGTCCTCTCGTACTAAGGACAGCTCTCCTCAAATTTCCTGCGCCCACGACGGATAGGGACCGAACTGTCTCACGACGTTCTGAACCCAGCTCGCGTACCGCTTTAATGGGCGAACAGCCCAACCCTTGGGACCTACTCCAGCCCCAGGATGCGATGAGCCGACATCGAGGTGCCAAACCTCCCCGTCGATGTGGACTCTTGGGGGAGATCAGCCTGTTATCCCCAGGGTAGCTTTTATCCGTTGAGCGATGGCCCTTCCATGCGGAACCACCGGATCACTAAGCCCGACTTTCGTCCCTGCTCGACTTGTAGGTCTCGCAGTCAAGCTCCCTTCTGCCTTTGCACTCTTCGAATGATTTCCAACCATTCTGAGGGAACCTTTGGGCGCCTCCGTTACTGTTTAGGAGGCGACCGCCCCAGTCAAACTACCCACCTGACACGGTCCTCCAGCCGGATCACGGCTGCGAGTTAGAGACTCTATACGCAAAGGGTGGTATCCCAAGGGTGTCTCCACCGAAGCTGGCGCTCCGGCTTCACAAACTCCCACCTATCCTGTACATCGCGTACAAAGCCTCAATATCAGGCTGTAGTAAAGCTCCATGGGGTCTTTCCGTCCTGTCGCGGGTAACCTGCATCTTCACAGGTACTATGATTTCACCGGGTCTCTCGTTGAGACAGTGCCCAAATCGTTACGCCTTTCGTGCGGGTCGGAACTTACCCGACAAGGAATTTCGCTACCTTAGGACCGTTATAGTTACGGCCGCCGTTTACTGGGGCTTCGGTTCAGTGCTTCTCTTGCGATGACACATCCCCTTAACCTTCCAGCACCGGGCAGGCGTCAGCCCCTATACTTCATCTTGCGATTTAGCAGAGACCTGTGTTTTTGCTAAACAGTCGTTTGGGCCTATTCACTGCGGCTTATGTTGCCATAAGCGTCCCTTCTCCCGAAGTTACGGGACCATTTTGCCGAGTTCCTTAACGAGAGTTATCCCGCGCGTCTTAGAATTCTCATCTCGCCTACCTGTGTCGGTT
>NZ_CM168041.1:2822500-2877500 GCF_057004685.1 Exiguobacterium sp. FD-YE-25-4
AATCGAGGAGCAAGTAGTCTAGGTCGCCCCACTCAACATCGTTGAAGAAGTTATTAAGCATCTTCCCGAGCATTGGTCCACGCCAGATGACTGGAGCGTTATCTTCTACAAAGAAGCCCATCGAAATCACTTTCACGCCGAAACGCTCGACAGGAATGATTTTCTCGCCACGGACGACCGGCCGCTCTTCAATCCCGAGCATGTCAGGTACACTGAAGCCGTAAATATCCGCATCAATCAATCCGACCTTCTTCCCTGCCCGCGCTAGCGCGACTGCCAAGTTGACCGAGACTGTCGATTTCCCGACGCCACCTTTGCCCGAAGCAATCGCAATGAATGTCGTGCCAGCATTTTCACGGAGAATAGCAGGCTTCGTCGCTTCTTTCAAACTTTCGTCATTGAGCGCCTCGAAGCGAAGACCGACCGTCTTGAATCCTTTTCCTTTCAGCAACGTGACAATCTCTTGTTGAAGTTGGAGTTGCTCGCCGCTCCCGGTTTGACCGAGTGCCACTTTTACACTGACATAATCTTCTTTAATGCGAATATCCTTCACGCCAGCTGTATCTCCAAGCGTACGGTTGATTGTTGGATCGATCAACCCCGCCAATTCTTCACGAACTTGTTCTACTGTAAGCATGTGGTTTCCCCCTAATTTCTGTCTCGCTAACAGTATATCAAAAAAAGCGTTTTCTTGAGGGAATGGAAACCAACAATTTCATGAGCAACAAAAAAACTCTCTACCCCGATGGGCAGAGAGTTTGAACCAAATTGTTCGAAGATTAACGCTTCGAGAATTGTGGTGCGCGACGTGCAGCTTTAAGACCGTATTTTTTACGTTCTTTCATGCGAGCGTCACGAGTCAAGAAGCCTTTTTCTTTGAGGCTTGGACGGAATTCTGGGTCCGCTTGAAGAAGCGCACGCGATACGCCGTGGCGAATTGCTCCAGCTTGTCCAGTGAATCCACCACCGTTAACGTTAACGATTACATCGTATTTACCTTCTGTTTCAGTCAATACGAGTGGTGATTTTGCCATCATGATCAAAGTCTCATGTCCGAAGTATTCTGAAATATCACGGCCATTTACAACAACTTTGCCGTCACCTGCAACGAGGTGAACGCGAGCCACCGAGTGTTTGCGGCGGCCTGTTCCGTAGTAACGTACATCTGCCATCGTTTAGTTCCTCCCTGTGTCCCGATTAACCGCGAAGTTCGTAAACTTCTGGTTTTTGTGCTGCGTGGTTGTGCTCAGCTCCAGCGTAAACGTGGAGTTTAGTGAATGATTGACGACCAAGTGATCCTTTTGGAAGCATCCCTTTGATTGCGAGTTCAAGCATACGCTCTGGGCGTTTTGCGAGAAGCTCTTTTGCAGTTTGTGATTTCAAACCGCCTGGATGACCTGAATGACGGTAGTAAATCTTGTCGTTCATTTTGTTACCAGTCAAGTGGATTTTCTCAGCGTTGATGATGATGACGTGGTCTCCGCAATCAACGTTTGGTGTGAAAGTCGGCTTGTGCTTACCGCGAAGAAGTGATGCTACTTCACTAGTCAAACGACCAAGTGTTTTGCCTTCTGCGTCGATAAGGAGCCATTTGCGTTCTACTTCAGATGCTTTTGCCATGAATGTCGTGCGCATGTGGAATACCTCCTAAAATGTCTGTTTGCTTAATTTTTTTAGTGCTTGTTTGATGCTTTATCATAATCCTAGTTTACGGGGCTAAGATTGTGGTTCATCTCTCAATGTGAAAATGAAATGCCAATGAATATAATACGATTTTATAGGGGGAATGTCAATCTACTTTTTCATAATTCACATTCCACAAGTATAGACCGTGCGGTGGGGCTGTAATCCCAGCGCTACGCCGGTCTTTTGAGGCGAGCATCCGGCTCACGTCTGCCGGCTCATATTTCCCACGCCCGACCTCTAACAACGTCCCTACCATAATACGGACTTGGTTATAAAGAAAGCCCGAGCCGACGAAACGAATATACATCTCATCGCCCGCTTCGACGAGCTCCGCTTCATAGATTGTGCGGACACGATCCTCTACCTCAGCCTTCGTCACTGAAAAGGAGGTGAAGTCGTGAGTCCCGACGAGCATGCGTAGCGCCTGTCGGATCCGCTCATGGTCGAGCGTGTACGTGACCGTTACAGCATGGTGGCGCCGGAACGGGTCCGCGTCGCTTCGGAAGAAATAGCGATACTCTTTCCGTTTTGCCCCGTAACGCGCGTGAAACGACGTATCGACCTCTTCGGCGGACCGGACAAGAATATCATCGGGCAACATTGCATTCAGCGCTTTGACGAACCGGTCGGCTGGCATAGCGAGGTGCGTATCGAAGTGTAGCACTTGCCCCCGAGCATGCACACGGGCGTCCGTACGACCCGAGGCCACTACTTTGACGGTCTGACTATGCATCCGCGCCAGCACACCCTCCACTTCGGCTTGAACCGTATTTCCGTTCGGTTGGACCTGATAACCGGCATAGTTCGTTCCATCATACGCAATCGTCAATTTAATTCGCTTCATCCTATCCCTCGCAATCCAATCAAGATGAGTGTGATGACCACGAAGATGATGAGTAACACCGTGTCACGACGGTGCCACGTCATCTCACGCAAGCGCGTCCGTCCTTCACCCCCACGGTACCCGCGGGCCTCCATTGCCGTAGCGAGGTCCTCAGCACGTTTAAACGCCGACACAAACAATGGGATCATAAGCGGGACGACTGCCTTCAAGCGATCCTTGAGCGGACCGCTCTTCAAATCGACGCCTCGCGCCTGCTGAGCCTTCATGATACGATCGGTCTCGTCGGCCAAGGTCGGAAGGAACCGGAGCGAGATCGACAGCATGAGGGCGATCTCATGGGCAGGCACTCGGAATCGTTCGAGGGGGCGGAGCCCTGCTTCAATCGAATCGGTCAGTTCCATCGGTGTTGTCGTCAGTGTGACGAGTGTCGTCAACATGACGAGATAGAAGAAGCGGAGCGAGACGATCAAGCCCATCCGGACGCCTTCCGAATAAATCGCGAACGGACCGAATGCAATCAACTCCGTCCCGTCCCGGTTAAAGAACAGTTGCAACAACAGTGTAAAAATGATGAGGAATAAAATCATCTTCAATCCATTCCATAAATACCGCCATGACAATTGAGACAGTCTCACGGCGAACAAGGTAAAGCCGAGCAAGAACACGTTCGTCCATAAGTTATCAGCCAAAAAGACGATTGGAATGAAGCCGAGGATGAACAACGTCTTGGCTCGCGCATCAAGTGTATGGAGCCATGAATGTCCGGGAATGTACTGTCCGATGATCATGTCGCTCTCCCCTTTCTCAATTCGAGCGCGATCCAGTCCGCCAATTCGCCTTCGGTCCGTAAGGCCGGTGTCGCGACACCGAACGCAGGGGCAAGCTCACTCGCGAAACGAAGCACATGTGGGATTTCAAGCTGGAGCCCTTTGACAAGCGCCTCATCTTTGAACAAGTCAAATGGATTCCCATCAAAGGCGACCTCGCCCCGTTCCATGACGACGACTCGTTCTGCGTACGCTAACACGTCGTCCATATCGTGCGAAACGAGAATGAGCGTCAAATCGAGTTCTTGTTTTAGCCGTTTGAATAGCGCCAGCATCTCACGACGGCCGAGCGGGTCGAGTCCAGCCGTCGGCTCATCTACGACGAGAACATCAGGTCGACTAGCGAGCACGCCGGCAATGGCGACGCGACGCATCTGTCCGCCCGAGAGATCGAACGGGGAACGGCCCCATAACGTTTCATCCAGGCCGACGAGGCGTAACGCAGCATGAGCCCGCTCTTTCGCTTCGTCTTCAGACGCCCCAAAGTTTCGTGGACCAAACATGACGTCGCGTTCGACCGTCTCTTCAAATAGTTGATGCTCCGGATATTGAAAGACGAGCCCAACGCGGCGCCGAAGCGGTAGCAGGCTTTGCTTTTTGTCGCGACGCTTCGTAATCGCACGGACTTCGATGTCATCGACGACGACACGCCCTTTTGTCGGTCGCAGCAGTCCGTTCATATGTTGGACGAGCGTTGACTTGCCTGACCCAGTATGGCCAAGAAACGCAACAAGCGCCCCCGACGGAATCATTACATTCACATCGCGCAGCGCGGTTCGTTCAAACGGAGTATTCAATTGATATTGGTAAGTCACTTCTTCAATGCTAATCGGCATAGATGGTTCACCAACTCCGAATGTTGTAGCATCAGACGATCGAGTGGTATGCCCCGTTCCTTCAGTTCGAGTTGCATCCGGACAATAAACGGTACGTCGAGCTGGATAGCTCGTAACGCCTCCGGATTCTGAAACACGTCTTCGGGTGTGCCGGTCATCGCAATCTTGCCTTTTGACAATGCAATGATACGGTCGGCAAACAACACTTCGTCGAGCTCGTGGGTAATGGCGACAACGGTCATCCCTTCTGAGACGAGCTGTTGTACCGTTTCAATCACCTCTTTGCGCCCAATCGGGTCGAGCATTGAGGTAGCTTCATCGAGCACGAGGACATGCGGGCGCATTGCGAGTGCCGAAGCAATCGCAACGCGCTGCTTTTGTCCACCGGATAACTGATGCGGTTCACGGTCCGCTAGTTCCGATAATCCAACGCGCGCTAGACTGTCATCAATTCGACGAACCATTTCTTGACGTGGAAGTCCCATGTTTTCGAGAGAAAATGCCACATCATCGCGCACGGTCGCCCCGACAAACTGGTTGTCAGGATTTTGGAAGACGACACCGATCCGTTTCCGAACGTCCCACACGTCTGTGGCGTCCGTTGGATCGAGTGTCTCAACCCGGACTTCTCCTTCTTGAGGAAGCAAAAGCCCATTCCACAACTTCGTCAAAGTCGACTTGCCAGAACCGTTATGGCCAACGATAGCGAGCCATTCCCCTTTGTATACGTCGAGTGACAGCCCGTTTAAGGCTGGCTCGATTTGTCCCGGGTAACGAAACACGATATCGCGTACCATAATTTGAGATTCCATCTGCCGACTCCTTTCCGATGTGGAAACAGGGCAATACGTCACCGCATGCCCTGTTGACTGCCTAATGAATTAGACGAGTTCGATGATTACGACTTCTGCACCGTCACCGCGGCGTGGGCCGACTTTCATGATGCGTGTGTATCCACCTTGACGTTCAGCGTAGCGTGGTGCCACGTCTTCGAACAATTTTTGGATTGCGTCTTTTTCTCCAGCGTTCTCTTTACGAACGAATGAAGCTACTTGACGACGGGCATGAAGATCGCCACGTTTCCCAAGAGTGATCAATTTTTCAACGACTGGGCGAAGTTCCTTCGCTTTTTGTTCAGTTGTTTGAATGCGCTCGTTGATAATAAGGTCAGTTGCAAGATCACGTAAAAGTGCCTTACGTTGTGAGCTTGTACGGCCGAGTTTCGAATAAGCCATTACATTTCCCTCCTTCGGTTGAACTTAGTCTTCTTTACGCAAGCCCAAACCGAGCTCGTCCAACTTGAGTTGAACTTCTTCGAGTGATTTACGTCCGAGGTTACGAACTTTCATCATCTCTTCCTCTGATTTGTTTGCGAGTTCTTGAACAGTGTTGATGCCCGCGCGCTTCAAGCAGTTGTACGAACGAACTGAGAGATCGAGTTCTTCGATCGTCATTTCGAGTACTTTTTCTTTTTGGTCTTCTTCTTTCTCGACCATAATTTCTGCATTGAGAGCCTCGTCAGTCAAGCCAACAAAGATGTTCAAGTGTTCTGTCAAAATTTTCGCCCCGAGCGATACCGCTTCTTCCGGACGGATTGAACCATCTGTCCACACGTCTAATAGAAGCTTATCGAAGCTAGCATCTTGACCGACACGTGTTTTATCTACTTCGTAGTTCACGCGTTGAATCGGTGTGTAGATCGAATCGATTGGAATAACGCCAATCGGCATATCATCACGTTTGTTATCTTCTGCCTGGACGTAACCACGACCACGGCGAGCAGTCAAACGCATGCGAAGCGTCGCGTTGTCAGCGAGAGTCGCGATGTGGAGCTCAGGATTCAAGATTTCAACGTCGCTATCATGGGTAATGTCTGCCGCAGTGACAGCACCGGCACTTGAAACGTTAATCTCAAGCGTTTTCTCTTCGTCCGAGTACACTTTGAGAGCCAACTTCTTGAGGTTTAATACGATTTGCGTGACGTCTTCGACGACTCCGTCAATCGTAGAGAACTCATGAAGAACGCCATCGATTTGAACCGCTGTTACCGCTGCACCAGGGAGCGATGACAAAAGAATTCGACGTAGTGAGTTGCCGAGAGTAGTGCCATATCCACGTTCAAGCGGTTCCACCACGAATTTACCAAACGTAGCATCCTCGCTGATTTCGACCGTTTCGATCTTTGGTTTTTCAATCTCGATCATCTGAACCCCTCCTTGAGTGTATCCTGCCATGCAGCGCGAGCTGCATTGTATATGCTGTTTGTGCTAGGTAAGCCCTTCACACGCACAAGCGATTATACGCGGCGACGTTTCGGAGGGCGGCAACCGTTGTGCGGAACTGGTGTTACGTCACGGATTGCAGTTACTTCAAGACCAGTAGCTTGGAGGGCACGGATAGCCGCTTCACGTCCAGCACCAGGACCTTTAACGTTAACTTCTACTGTACGCATACCGTTGTCCATTGCAACTTTCGCTGCAGTTTCAGCAGCCAATTGTGCTGCGAACGGAGTCGATTTACGTGATCCTTTAAATCCAAGGTTACCAGAAGTAGCCCATGAGATCGCGTTACCTTGCGTGTCAGTGATTGTAATGATTGTGTTGTTGAATGTAGAGCGGATGTGTACCACACCGACTTCAACATGTTTTTTGACTTTACGTTTTGAACGTACATTTTGCTTACGTTTCGCCATTGTTCAATTCCCTCCTTTACTTCTTCTTGTTCGCTACTGTACGGCGTGGGCCTTTACGAGTACGCGAGTTGTTCTTCGTGTTTTGTCCGCGAACAGGGAGACTACGACGGTGACGAACACCGCGATATGCGCCGATCTCGATCAAACGTTTAATGTTGAGTGAAACTTCACGGCGAAGGTCACCTTCAACTTTAATTCCGTCAATTGCTTCACGGATACGGTTGATTTCGTCTTCTGTAAGATCACGTGTGCGTGAATCTTCAGATACGTTTGCAGCCTTCAAAATTTCTTGTGCTCTTGTTTTACCAATACCAAAGATGTATGTGAGCGAAATAACGATACGTTTTTCGCGTGGAATATCTACACCAGCAATACGTGCCATGTGTGCACCTCCTCTTAGATTAACCTTGTTTTTGTTTGTGTTTCGGGTTTTCGCAAATTACCATTACTTTACCCTTACGACGAATAACTTTACATTTTTCGCAGATCGGTTTTACCGACGGTCTTACTTTCATGATTATACCCTCCTCCTGGAAAAATCGGAGTTACTTGTAACGGTACGTAATCCGCCCGCGAGTCAAGTCGTACGGAGACAACTCGACAGTTACGCGGTCACCTGGAAGGATTCGAATGTAGTGCATCCGAATTTTCCCTGAGACGTGCGCGAGCACCGTGTGGCCGTTTTCTAACTCCACTTTAAACATTGCGTTTGGAAGTGGTTCGACAACAGTGCCTTCCACTTCAATGACATCTTGTTTCGCCATCATTTATTCCCCTTTCTATATGAAGATATTTAGGAGCACAGACGATCTATCGCATTGTACTGTGAGAGAAGGATCCGTAACGGATCAGCACGAAGCAATAGAGCCTCATTCACCGGAATCGAGTTTCGTTAAAATCTCGTATCCATCGTCTGTGATGGCGATGGTGTGCTCAAAGTGGGCGCACATGCTACCGTCCACTGTCACAACTGTCCAGTTGTCAGCCAGTGTCCGAACATAGCGTTGACCAGCGTTGACCATTGGTTCAATGGCTAACGTCATTCCAGTCTTCAGGCGCGGCCCTTTCCCCGGTGGACCATAGTGCGGAATTTGCGGTTCTTCATGCAAATTTTGTCCGACACCATGACCGACGTATTCGCGGACGACAGAGAAATCATGAGATTCCACATACGCTTGAATCGCATGCGAAATGTCTGTCAAACGCTGTCCAGCCTTAGCGTGCTCCAATCCTTTATACAGACTTTCTTCAGTCACGTCAAGTAACTGCTGTGTCTCTTCCGAGATTGTTCCCACTGGATACGTCCAAGCGGAATCTCCATGGTATCCGTTATAGTAGGCACCGATGTCGATCGAGATGATATCCCCATCGTTCAATACCCGTTTTCCGGGAATCCCATGAACAAGCTCTTCGTTCACTGAAGCACAAACGCTACCGGTAAACCCGTTATAGCCTTTGAACGACGGTGTCGCACCTTGGCTGCGAATGTATTCTTCCGCGATCCGGTCGAGCTCAAGCGTCGTAATACCTGGTTTGATGTGCTCTTTGAGCACCTGGTGTGTTCGAGCAACAATTTGCCCAGCCTCACGCATAATCGCTATTTCACGAGGCGTCTTCGTGATGATCATTCAGTACCACCGAGTAACGCTTTGACATCGGCGTATACGACATCGATTGGACGATCTCCATCCAATGTACGAAGATACCCTTTTTCAGCGTAAAAGTCAATGAGTGGTTTCGATTGCTCGATGTTGACGTCAAGGCGACGGCGGACCGTTTCCTCTTTATCGTCTTCACGTTGCATGAGAGCCGACCCATCCACATCACAGATGCCTTCCACTTTAGGTGGGTTGAAGATCACGTGATATGTCGCACCACACGTCGGGCAGATCCAACGACCTGTCAAACGCGGGACGAGAATTTCCGCATCCACATCGATATTCACGACATGGTCAATCTGTTTTCCCAAATCTTTAAGCAAACTTTCGAGTGCCTCTGCTTGAGCAACAGTACGCGGGAATCCATCGAGCAGGAAGCCGTTTTTCGTATCATCTTGACTCAAGCGTTCGCGTACGATTCCGATTGTTACCTCATCCGGTACGAGTTCGCCTTTATCCATGAACGATTTTGCTTCTTTGCCGAGTGGCGTTCCGCCTTTGATTGCCGCACGAAACATGTCGCCTGTCGAAATGTGTGGGATTTGGTACTCTTCAACGATTTTAGCCGCTTGAGTCCCTTTCCCTGCACCCGGTAAGCCCATGAGTACTAGATTCATCTCAGTTAGCCTCCAGTTTTGATTTTCACAACACGTCGTAAACACGACAGGAAGGAAGGGTGTACCCTTCCTTCCGCTTTAACGGATAAAGCCTTTGTAGTGTCGTTTTACGAGTTGACTCTCGATTTGTTTCATCGTTTCGAGGGCTACCCCGATAACGATCAACAAGCTCGTTCCTCCGATTTGCACCGAAGTTGGGAGACCGGCAAGCTTAATGAAGATTGTCGGCATGATCGCTACGAGCGATAAGAAAATCGCTCCGAAGAAAGTCAATCGATAAAGCAACTTCGTGATGTACTGTTCTGTTTGCGCCCCAGGACGAATCCCAGGAATATAGCCACCTTGCTTCTGCAGGTTTTCTGCCATCTGTTCAGGGTTTACCTGAATGAATGTATAGAAGTAAGCGAACGCGATGATGAGCGCTACGTAGATCGACATTCCGATTGGAGACGTCGTATCGAAGTAAGTCTGCAACTTCTGCGTCGTTTCCGGAGAAGCAATGAAGCTTGCAACAGTTGGTGGTGTCACCATGAAGGAAATCGCGAAGATGACCGGGATGACACCGGCAGCGTTTAGTTTGATTGGCAAATGCGTTGACTGTCCGCCCACAGGGGTACGGTTCGCCGTGCGTTTTGCGTATTGAATCGGAATTTTGCGAGCGGCCTGTTGAACATAAATGATCCCCATGGTCACCGCAAGAATGACGAGCAATAGCACAACCAAGTAAACGATGTTAATGAATAACGCGTCTCCAGCATTTTGGAGCTTCGTTTCATAAATCTGCGTAAAGATTCTTGGGAACCCAGCGACGATACCGGCGAAGATAATGATGGAAATACCATTCCCAACACCTTTCTCCGTCGTCATCTCACCAAGGAACATCAAGAACGCCGTACCTGCAGTCAGCACGATCGCGATCACGAAATAGGTTGCCGTGCCCCACGTCTCGTTGACGAGACCTGGATAGAGGCGGTTAAACCCGAACGACAATGACGTCGCTTGGATAAACCCTAACATGATCGTCCCATAGCGCGTGACCGTCGCTAGCTTTTTACGCCCAGACTCGCCTTGTTTTGCCCATTCGGCAAACTTCGGAACGACGTCCATTTGTAAGAGCTGCACAACGATCGATGCCGTGATGTACGGCATGATCCCCATTGCGAACAGGGAGAAGTTCTGTAAAGCATTTCCTCCAAACAAGTTCAAGAAGTCTAAAAGACCACCTGAGTCAAAACGCAACACATCCGTATTCACCATCGGCACCGGGATATGGGCCCCGATGCGGAAAATGATGATGATTGCGAGTGTGAAGAGAATACGCTGTCGAATATCTTTCACGCGCCACATATTGGAGATCGTCTGAAACATCAGATCACCTCAACTGAACCGCCAGCTGCTTCGATCGCTTCTTTCGCTGCACCCGAGAATTTGTTGGCTTTTACAGTCAATTTTGTTTCAAGCTTGCCGTTAGCAAGTACTTTGATTCCGTCTTTAGCAGAGCTGACAACACCAGTCTCAATTAAGAGTTCTGGAGTAACTTCAGTACCTGCCTCGAAACGGTTAAGCGTGTCTAGGGAAACAACTGCATACTCTTTACGAGTAGGGTTGTTGAAACCGCGTTTTGGAAGACGACGGTAAAGTGGGTTTTGCCCACCTTCGAATCCTGGACGAACGCCACCGCCCGAACGAGCTTTTTGACCTTTATGTCCACGGCCAGAAGTTTTACCGTTACCAGTCGCCATACCGCGACCGACACGGTTGCGTTCGTGACGCGAACCTGGAGTTGGCTTCAATTCATGGAGTTTCATAGTGGCACCTCCTTATTTAGTAAGATCTTTATTATTCGTTGATTTCGTTTACAGTCACAAGGTGCGACACTTTTTTGATCATACCGCGCATCGCTACGTTGTCAGGGACAACGACAGTCTGATGCATTTTACGAAGACCAAGTGTACGTACTGTTACACGCTGATCTTCCGGACGACCAATAGTGCTGCGTGTGAGGGTGATTGCGAGTTTCGCCATGTCTAATTCCCTCCCTTATTTAAGAAGTTCTTCTACGCTTTTACCGCGTAGTTTAGCAACTTCCTCTGCTTTTTTAAGCTCTGTCAAGCCTTTAACCGTCGCGCGGACGATGTTGATTGGTGTGTTAGATCCAAGCGATTTCGAAAGGATGTCACCTACACCTGCGAGTTCGAGCACTGCACGAACTGGACCACCAGCGATAACCCCAGTACCTTCAGAAGCTGGTTTCATGAATACACGACCTGCTCCGAATACTCCTGTGATTTCGTGTGGAATTGTTGTACCGACCATCGGTACTTGAACCATGTTTTTCTTAGCGGCTTCAATAGCCTTGCGGATCGCTTCTGGCACCTCTTGTGCCTTACCTGTACCGAAACCGACGTGACCATTTTTGTCACCTACGACGACGAGAGCGGCGAAACGGAAGCGACGGCCACCTTTCACGACTTTCGCGACGCGGTTTACGGTAACAACGCGTTCTTCAAGTTGTTCCATGTTAACGTCTAACTGGCGCATCGAGTGTCCCCTCCTTTTTGTTAGAATTTAAGACCTGCTTCACGAGCTGCTTCAGCAACAGCTTTGACGCGGCCATGATAGAGGTATCCACCACGGTCGAACACAACAGTGTCGATACCTTTCTCGAGTGCACGTTCAGCTGCAAGTTTACCAACAGCTTTCGCTGCTTCAACGTTGCCGCCGTTTGTAAGATCGAGAGCTTTATCTTTCGAAGATGCTGACACAAGCGTTGTTTGTGCTGCATCATCGATGAGTTGAACGTAGATGTGCTTGCTCGAGCGGAATACGTTCAAACGTGGACGAGCTGCTGTCCCCGTGATCGTACGACGTACACGAGCATGACGTTTCTTACGAACTGCATTTTTGTCTGCTTTTGTGATCATTTATGCCACTCCTTTCCGTTCATTTCGTGACGAATTACTTACCAGTCTTACCTTCTTTACGGCGAATACGTTCATCAGAGTAACGAACACCTTTACCTTTGTAAGGTTCTGGAGCACGGTACGAGCGGATTTGAGCTGCAACGTGACCGACGCGCTCTTTGTTAATCCCTTTAACGACGATTTGCGTGTTTGAAGGAACTTCGATCTCGATACCTTCTTCAGCAACGTACTCGATTGGGTGCGAGTAACCGAGGCTGAGGACGAGTTTGTTACCTTGCTTAGCTGCACGGTAACCAACCCCTGAGATCTCAAGTGTTTTCTGGAATCCGTTAGACACACCTTCCACCATGTTGGCGATAAGGGCACGTGTCGTCCCGTGGATCGTACGGTTCTCTTTCGAGTCATCCGGACGAACGACGTTCAATTCGTTCTCTTCAACTTTGATTTCCAAGGCTGGGTTAGCTGAAAGCGAAAGTTCACCTTTAGCACCTTTTACTGTGACCGTGTTGTCTTCTGCAACCGTGACAGTAACGCCAGCTGGAATCGTAACTGGTTTTTTACCAATACGTGACATTGATTACACCTCCGTTCTTGTTAGAAAAGTGACTTACCAGATGTAGGCGAGCACTTCGCCGCCGACTTGTTGTTGGCGAGCTTCTTTATCAGTCATAAGACCTTTTGATGTCGAAAGAACTGCGATACCGAGTCCTCCGAGTACTTTTGGTACTTCATCAGCTTTTGCGTATACACGAAGACCTGGTTTCGAAATGCGTTTGAGACCAGTGATAACACGTTCGTTGCTTGCTCCGTATTTAAGGAACAGACGAAGTGTACCTTGCTTAGCGTCCTCGATATATTCAACATCGCGAATGAAACCTTCACGCTTGAGGATCTCTGCAACCTCACGTTTGATATTAGAAGCTGGAAGCTCTAATTTTTCATGGCGAACCATGTTAGCGTTACGGATACGTGTAAGCATATCTGCAATTGGGTCTGTCATTACCATGCGATGTACCTCCTTTCACACTGTTAGTGGATTACCAGCTTGCTTTTTTAACACCAGGGATTTGACCTTTGTATGCAAGATCACGGAACTTGATACGGCTGATCCCGAATTTACCCATGTAACCATGTGGACGACCTGTGATACGGCAACGGTTATGAAGACGTACAGGTGAAGAGTTACGTGGCAATTTGCTGAGTCCGATGTAGTCGCCTTCAGCTTTCAATTGTGCACGTTTCTCAGCGTACTGGGCAACGAGTTTCTCGCGTTTGTGTTCGCGATTCACCATTGACTTTTTAGCCATGTTGTCGACCTCCCTTTAGATTATTTTTGGAATGGCATTCCGAGAAGTGTGAGCAATTCACGAGCTTCTTCGTCTGTGTTCGCTGTTGTAACAACAACGATGTCCATACCGCGTACTTTCGTTACTTTATCGTAATCGATCTCAGGGAAAATAAGTTGCTCTTTCACACCAAGCGTGTAGTTACCGCGTCCGTCGAATGCTTTCTTCGATACACCGCGGAAGTCACGTACACGTGGAAGTGAAACAGTTACCAATTTGTCGAGGAAATCGTACATACGCTCGCCACGAAGAGTAACCTTCGCACCGATTGGCATGCCTTCACGAAGTTTGAAACCAGCGATTGATTTCTTAGCCTTCGTTACGAGTGGTTTTTGACCAGAAAGAATTGATAATTCTTCCACTGCCATGTCAAGAGCCTTCGAGTTCGAAACAGCGTCACCTACACCCATGTTGATGACGATCTTGTCGACCTGTGGGACTTGCATGACTGAGTCATAGTTGAATTTATCCATCATCGCTTTCACGATGTCGCTTTTATACTTCTCTTGCAAACGGTTCATAGTCGAATGGACCTCCTTTCGTCACGTTCTTCTTATTTATCGAGTACTTCGCCCGATTTCGCGACACGAACTTTTTTACCATCGACTACTTTGAAACCAACGCGAGTCGGTTTGCCCGTTTTAGGGTCGAGTGGCATGACGTTCGAGACGTGAATTGGTGCTTCGATTTCAAGGATACCGCCTTGTGGATTCGCTTGTGATGGTTTCGAGTGTTTTTTAATCACGTTGATACCTTCTACGACTACGCGGTTCTTGCTTGGCATAGCTTTGAGGATAACCCCTTGCTTGCCTTTATCTTTACCAGACATTACCTGGACTGTATCGCCTTTTTTAACATGCATCGTTTTGCGCACCTCCTTATAGGATTGAAATTGGAAATTAAAGTACTTCCGGTGCCAACGAAACGATCTTCATGAATTCTTTTTCACGAAGTTCACGTGCAACTGGCCCGAAGATCCGAGTGCCGCGTGGGCTCTTGTCATCTTTGATGATGACTGCTGCGTTCTCATCGAAACGGATGTACGAACCATCTTTACGACGAGCGCCGCGTTTTGTACGAACGACAACTGCTCTGACAACGTCACCTTTTTTAACAACGCCACCTGGTGTTGCTTGTTTTACCGTCGCGACGATGATGTCACCGATGTTGGCAGTCTTACGACCTGAACCACCGAGGACTTTAATTGTCAACAGTTCACGCGCGCCAGAGTTGTCTGCTACTTTCAAGCGAGATTCTTGTTGAATCATGCGAGTGTACCTCCCTCCGGATGTTTATAGATCCGAACTGTTATTAGATGATTACTGATTCTTCTACTACTGTTACGAGACGGAAACGTTTGTCTTTAGAAAGCGGACGTGTTTCCGCGATGCGGACGACATCGCCGATTTTAGCGACATTGTTCTCATCGTGCGCTTTAAATTTCTTCGTGTAGTTTACACGTTTGCCATAAAGCTTATGACGTACTTTTGTTTCAACTGCAACGACGATCGTTTTGTCCATTTTGTCAGACACGACGCGTCCAGTGAGTACTTTACGCTTATTGCGTTCCATGAGTGTTACCTCCTCTTAAAGAATCCGATTAGATTAGCCGTTGTTGATGCCGAGTTCGCGTTCACGAAGAATCGTTTTAGCACGCGCAATCGACTTGCGTACTTCACGGATACGAGCAGGATTCTCAAGCTGACCTGTAGCTAATTGGAAACGAAGGTTAAAGAGTTCTTCTTTCCACTCGCCTACTTTACCGTTGAGCTCTTCAGTTGTTGATTGACGGAGATCAGTTGCTTTCATTCGTATCACCACCATTTTCTTCACGTTTCACGAACTTACATTTCACTGGAAGTTTGTGCGCTGCAAGACGAAGTGCCTCACGTGCAACTTCCTCAGATACACCCGCGATTTCGAACATTACTTTGCCAGGCTTAACTACAGCTACCCAGCCTTCTGGAGCACCTTTACCCGAACCCATTCGGACTTCGAGAGGCTTTTTCGTGTATGGTTTGTGTGGGAAGATCTTGATCCACACTTTACCACCACGTTTCATATAACGTGTCATTGCGATACGTGCTGATTCGATTTGACGGTTTGTGATCCAGCTCGCTTCGAGCGATTGGAGACCGAATTCACCGAAATGTACTGTTGTGCCGCGTTTTGCATTTCCGCGCATTTTACCACGGTGTACACGACGATATTTCACGCGTTTAGGTAACAACATAGTGTGTTGCCTCCTTCCTGAAAGAGTGTTTATTATTCAGCGTTTTTAGCTGTGTTGTTTTTTGTTGGAAGAACTTCACCATGGTACAACCAGACTTTAATTCCGATTTTACCATAAGTTGTGTCAGCTTCAGCTGTTCCGTAATCGATATCGGCACGGAGTGTGTGAAGTGGAACTGTTCCTTCCGAGTACTTCTCTGAACGAGCGATATCAGCGCCACCAAGACGACCAGAAACTTCTGTTTTGATCCCTTTGATGCCAGTGCGCATCGAACGTTGGATTGATTGTTTCATTGCACGACGGAATGACACACGGCCTTCCAATTGACGAGCGATGTTTTCAGCAACAAGTTTAGCGACAGCGTCCGCGTTTTTCACTTCAACAACGTTGATGTGAACACGTTTGCCTTCAGCAAGCTTGATGATGTTTTTGCGGAGTGACTCGATTTCCGAACCACCCTTACCGATAACCATACCTGGTTTCGCAGTGTGAAGCGAAATGTTCACGCGATTTGCAGCGCGTTCGATTTCTACTTTAGAAATACTAGCATCCTTCATTTTGTTTTCGATGTATTCACGAATAACGAAGTCTTCATGAAGGAGATCTGCGTAGTCTTTCTCAGCGTACCAACGCGAATCCCAGTCTTTGATAATACCAACGCGAAGACCGTGCGGATTTACCTTTTGACCCACTACATATCCCTCCTTATTTCTCAGTTACCACGATGTGGATGTGGCTTGTGCGTTTGTTAATACGGCTTGCGCGACCCATCGCACGTGGGCGGAAGCGTTTGAGTGTTGGACCTTCGTTGACGTAGATTTCCGACACCACAAGGTTCTCAATATTCATATCGTAGTTGTGCTCTGCGTTTGCAATCGCTGACTTCAATACTTTTTCAACGATTGGCGACGCTGCCTTGTTCGTGTGAGCAAGGACAGAGAGCGCTTCGCCGACTTGTTTCCCGCGAATTAAGTCTACAACGAGACGTGCTTTGCGAGGAGCAAGACGGACCATATTAGCTGATGCTTTAGCTTGCATGGATTTGACCTCCCCTCAAATTACCGTTTCGTTTTCTTGTCTGATCCGTGACCTTTGTACGTGCGTGTTGGAGCGAATTCACCAAGTTTGTGACCGACCATGTCTTCTGTCACGAATACTGGTACGTGTTTACGACCATCGTGTACACCGAACGTGTGACCCATGAATTCTGGGAAGATTGTCGAGCGACGTGACCAAGTTTTGATGACTTGCTTCTCACCAGATTCGTTGAGTTTGTCAACTTTAGCGAGCAAATGGTGATCTGCGAATGGACCTTTTTTCAAGCTGCGACCCATGATAGAACCTCCCTTTGGAATGATTCGGGAACGGCTCTTTCGAACCGCCCGAGAATCATGTAGTAATTATTTCTTGCGACGACGAAGAATGTACATGTCGCTCGATTTGTTTTTCTTACGAGTTTTAAGACCAAGAGCTGGTTTACCCCAAGGAGTAAGTGGGCCCGAACGACCGATTGGCGCACGACCTTCACCACCACCGTGTGGGTGATCAACCGGGTTCATTACAGAACCACGTACTGTTGGGCGTTTGCCTAACCAACGTGAACGTCCTGCTTTACCGATGTTTACGAGTTCGTGTTCTTCGTTACCAACTGAACCGACTGTCGCGCGGCAAGTGCCGAGGAACAAGCGTGATTCACCTGATTGAAGACGAACGATGACGTACTTGCCGTCACGTCCTTGGATTTGTGCCGATGCACCAGCCGCACGAACAAGCTGACCGCCCTTACCAGGCTTAAGCTCGATGTTGTGGATAGTAGTACCGACAGGGATGTTCACGAGTGGAAGAGCGTTCCCCACTTTGATATCCGCCTCAGGACCAGACATGATTTCCATGCCTACTTTGATGCCCTTAGGAGCGAGGATGTAACGTTTCTCACCATCTGCATAGTTGATGAGGGCGATGTTCGCTGAACGGTTTGGATCGTATTCGATCGTAGCAACGCGTCCGACGATGCCATCTTTGTTACGTTTGAAATCGATGATACGGTATTTGCGTTTGTGCCCGCCACCTTGGTGACGTACAGTCAAACGACCTTGGTTGTTACGACCGCCTTTTTTCGAAAGCTTTTCAGTTAACGATTTTTCAGGACGGTTCGTTGTGATCTCTGCAAAGTCGAGAGATGTCATGTTACGGCGACCGTTAGTGGTCGGCTTAAACTTTTTAATTGCCATCGAGGATTCCCTCCTTTTCTTCTAAGGTAGTAAATTAACCGAGGAAGTCGATTGTGTTGCCTTCAGCAAGGGTTACGATCGCTTTTTTACGACGAGCTGTGTAACCAGAGTGACGACCGACACGTTTCGCTTTCGGTTTCATGTTCATTGTGTTTACCGAAGCAACTTTCACATTGAAGATTGTTTCGATAGCGTACTTCACTTGCGATTTAGTCGCTTTAACGTCGATCTCGAAAACGTATTTGTTAGCTTCCATGAGGCTAACAGAACGCTCAGTGATGATAGGACGTTTGATGATATCGTATGCTTGAGCCATTATGCAAGCACCTCCTCTACCTTCGCAACCGCATCTTTAGTGAAGATGACTTTGTCGTTAGCAACGAGGTCAAGAACGTTAACGCCTGCTGCCTCGATCACAGTCACTCCTGGGATGTTACGAGCTGCGAGAGCGATAGTCTCATTGTAGTCCGCTGTGACTACAAGAGCCTTACGTTCTACTGACAAGCTGTTCAAAACAGCAGCCATGTCTTTTGTTTTTGGTGCATCGAAAGCAAGGCCTTCGAGGACGATCATTTCGTTGTTTTTCACTTTCGACGAAAGCGCCGAGAGAAGTGCTAAACGACGAACTTTTTTAGGAAGCTTGTAAGAGTATGAACGTGGTGTTGGACCGAAGACTGTACCACCACCAACCCATTGTGGTGAGCGGATAGAACCTTGGCGCGCACGACCAGTTCCCTTTTGTTTCCATGGTTTACGGCCGCCACCGCGTACTTCCGAGCGACCTTTCGTATCGTGAGTACCTTGACGGCGTGATGCTTGTTGCATGACGATCGCGTCGTAAAGTACTGAGTCGTTAGGCTCGATACCGAAAATGGCTTCTGCCAATTCGATCTCGCCAACTTGTGAACCTGTTTGGTTAAGCAAAGCTACTTTAGGCATTCGTAATTCCTCCTTTCCGTGCAGTTAATTAGTTACCTTTTACCGCTGTTTTGATGATGACGTTCGACTTGCGAGCGCCTGGGATTGCGCCTTTAACGAGTACAAGGCCGCGTTCCGCGTCAACTTTGACAACTTCAAGGTTTTGAATCGTTTTACGCTCGCCACCCATTTGACCAGGAAGAAGCTTCCCTTTAAATACGCGGTTAGGAGCTACAGGACCCATCGAACCAGGACGACGGTGGTAGCGCGAACCGTGAGCCATTGGTCCACGTGATTGTCCGTGACGCTTGATCGCACCTTGGAATCCTTTACCTTTCGATGTACCTGTTACGTCTACTAATTCACCTGCAGCGAAAATGTCCGCCTTGATCTCTTGACCGATTTCGTATCCTTCTACTGAAGTACGAATCTCTTTCATGAAGCGCTTAGGTGTCGCGTTTGCTTTCGCAGCGTGACCTTTTGCCGGTTTGTTTTGACGTGATTCTTTGATGTCGCCGAAACCGAGTTGAACTGCTTCGTAACCGTCTGTTTCAACTGTTTTAAGTTGAAGCACAACGTTTCCTTCGACAGCAACTACTGTTACCGGTACGACTTCGCCTGCTTCGTTGAAGATTTGAGTCATACCAAGTTTTGTTCCTAAGATTCCTTTAGCCATGAGATACACCTCCTGTTTAATAATTATTGTCTCTTCTGGCTAGTATCTACTATATGAAGAATTAAAGTTTGATTTCGATGTCAACACCTGATGGTAATTCGAGGCGCATAAGCGCATCAACCGTTTTTGGTGTTGGGTTAACGATGTCGATCAAGCGTTTGTGTGTACGCATCTCGAACTGCTCACGAGCATCTTTGTACTTGTGAACCGCACGAAGGATCGTGTAGATCGATTTTTCAGTTGGAAGCGGGATTGGTCCCGAAACCTTTGCACCTGAACGCTTCGCAGTATCAACGATTTTCTCAGCTGATTGATCGAGTACGCGATGGTCGTATGCTTTTAAACGAATACGGATTTTTTCATTTGCCATGTAAGTTTCCCTCCTTTGTCGCCTATTTTTAAAAATAGACAGTTCTCCGCGGAAATTTCCACACCGGCCATGGCAAAGCTGCCTGGCGTGTCATAACCTCCCGCTTCATCGCAGCGTGCTTGTGTCAGCAGAGGTATCCGATCATTGCAAATCAACGATTGGACCCGATTTCTGCTGTAAAGTCTCTCACCACTCGCACAAACACTTAATCATTATATCGAATCTACATATGAAATGCAAGATTTGATTTTTAAATTGCGCCGGATGTCTGATGAGTTGTTCAACGTTCACTAATGTAACAAGATTTGAACCCATTTGCAAGCTATTTTCCTTCTTTTGTTGAACTATTTGTTACAAGAACCGCCATGCCAACTCTACCTAGCGTTTCATACGTGCTCCGAAGCGTTCCGTGACGGATTCGATGACCGAGGCTGGGGCTCGTTTCAAGCAGGTTTGGACGATCGTTTCATTCATTGGATGAGTCTCGAAGTATTGACTTAACCGTTCAAGCTTATCGATACGGTTCATTACCGTATACAGTACGACCCACTCTTCGAGATGCATCCAACTGCCGACCGGTTCAATATATGGATGTGTATAGATCCCATCGGTGCACTTCATCCGAAAGCTGGCCATCACATCAATGTCTCCGCCCTCGAACTCATATTCGCCAAAATAGGTCGTCACGTAATCTGGATGAGGCGTCGACTCGACTTTCTTTCCAGCACGGCTCAGTACTTGATCGACTCGCTCGAATTGATCCGGTTCGACAAACACATCCAAGTCGTTCGCCGTTTCAATTAGCCCATGATGCTTCAGTAACGTCGACCCACCGAACCGACACGCGATCCCGTTCAGCCGACATAACGTTTCGACTTGCTTCTCCATCTTCGTCTCCCCTTTCGTTCGACATATGTCCCATCTTACCACGTCTTGCCACAAAACAAAAAAGCAGCCCGCAAAATGCGGACTGCTTGAAAGGTCAGTGAATCAATCGATTACTCGATGATTTCAGTTACTGAACCAGCGCCTACTGTACGGCCACCCTCACGGATTGAGAAACGTGTTCCGTCTTCGATCGCGATTGTAGAAATCAATTCGATCGTCAACTCGATGTTGTCTCCTGGCATTACCATTTCAGTACCTTCTGGAAGGTGAACGATACCTGTTACGTCAGTTGTACGGAAGTAGAACTGCGGACGGTAGTTCGCGAAGAATGGCGTGTGACGGCCACCCTCTTCTTTAGAAAGAACGTAGATTGAAGCTTTGAATTTTGAGTGCGGCGTGATTGAACCTGGCTTAGCAAGTACTTGTCCACGCTCGATGTCTTCACGTGATACACCACGGAGAAGAGCACCGATGTTGTCGCCAGCTTCAGCGTAGTCGAGAAGCTTACGGAACATCTCTACACCAGTACATACAGTTTTCTTAGTTTCTTCTGTAAGACCAACGATTTCAACTTCGTCGTTGACGCGGAGAACACCACGCTCAACACGACCAGTCGCTACAGTACCGCGACCAGTGATTGAGAATACGTCCTCAACTGGCATCATGAATTCTTTGTCCGTGTCACGAACTGGCTCAGGGATGTACTCATCAACTGCGTTCATGAGTTCCATGATTTTTTCTTCCCACTGAGCTTCGCCGTTAAGCGCGCCAAGTGCTGAACCTTTGATTACAGGGAGGTCGTCGCCTGGGAAGTCATATTCAGAAAGAAGTTCACGGATTTCCATTTCAACGAGCTCAAGGAGTTCTTCGTCGTCAACCATGTCAACTTTGTTCATGAATACGACGATGAAAGGAACACCTACTTGACGTGAAAGAAGGATGTGCTCACGTGTTTGTGGCATTGGGCCATCAGTTGCCGAAACAACGAGGATCGCGCCGTCCATTTGTGCAGCACCAGTGATCATGTTTTTAACATAGTCAGCGTGACCTGGGCAGTCAACGTGTGCATAGTGGCGTTTTTCTGTTTCGTACTCGATGTGAGCTGTTGCGATTGTGATACCGCGCTCACGCTCTTCAGGAGCACCATCGATTGCGTCAAACTTTGTAGCTGTTTTCCCTTGTGCTTTTGAAAGTACAGCTGAGATCGCTGCAGTCAAAGTTGTTTTACCGTGGTCGACGTGGCCGATTGTACCAACGTTAACGTGCGGTTTAGAACGGTCGAATTTTTCTTTACCCATTCTAGATTCCTCCTCTATTAGACAATTAGTTTTTTATTTAACTAGGAAGACGTAGGCTACTTTTAACATACGTCCTCCTTAGCTTACAACAATCAATTAAGCGTTACAACCGTTATTAGCCGTTCGCTTTTTTGATGATTTCTTCTGCGATTGACTTCGGTACTTCTTCGTAGTGATCGAAGTGCATCGAGTACGTTCCGCGTCCTTGCGTACGTGAACGAAGCGATGTCGCATAGCCAAACATTTCTGAAAGTGGAACCATTGCTTTAACGACTTGAGCGTTACCGCGTGCTTCCATACCTTCTACGCGTCCACGGCGTGACGTGACGTCACCCATGATGTCTCCCAAGTATTCTTCTGGGATGACAACTTCAACACGCATCATTGGCTCAAGGATAACAGCTTTCGCTTGCTCCTTAAGTTGTTTAACCGCCATCGAAGCAGCAACTTTAAACGCCATCTCGTTCGAGTCGACATCGTGGTACGATCCGAAGACGAGGGCAGCTTTAACGTCAACTACTGGGTAACCAGCGAGGATACCGTTTTCGAGAGCTTCTTCAATCCCGTTTTGAACAGCTGGGACGTATTCACGTGGTACAACACCACCGACGATCTTGTTCTCGAATGCGAATCCAGCGCCTTCTTCGTTCGGCTCGAATTCTACGACAACGTGACCGTACTGACCGCGTCCACCAGATTGACGTACGAATTTCGAATCGATCTTCGCAGCGCCACGGATTGTCTCACGGTAAGCAACTTGTGGTGCACCGACGTTTGCTTCTACTTTGAATTCGCGACGCATACGGTCAACGAGGATATCAAGGTGAAGCTCACCCATACCAGAGATGATCGTTTGACCAGTCTCTTGGTTTGTTTCAGTGCGGAAAGTTGGATCCTCTTCTGCGAGTTTCGCGAGGGCTTGACCCATCTTGTCTTGGTCAGCTTTCGATTTAGGCTCGATAGCGACCGAGATAACTGGTTCTGGGAATGTCATTGACTCGAGAACGACGTTGTCTTTCTCTGAGCAAAGTGTATCACCAGTCGTAGTATCTTTGAGACCAACAGCCGCGGCGATGTCACCAGCGTATACCATTGGAATCTCTTCACGGCTGTTCGCGTGCATTTGAAGGATACGACCGAGGCGCTCACGCTTACCTTTAGTCGAGTTCTTCACATACGAACCAGCTTGTGCTGTACCAGAGTACACACGGAAGAACGTCAATTTACCGACGTAAGGATCCGTCATGACTTTGAACGCAAGTGCTGAGAACGGCGCGTCATCTGAAGGCTCACGCGTGATTTCTTCTTCTGTGTCGAGGTTGATCCCTTTGATTGACTCAACATCAACTGGTGATGGGAGGTAATCAACAACAGCGTTCAACATCAATTGAACACCTTTGTTTTTGAAGGCCGAACCAACGAGTACAGGGTAGAATTCTACGCTGAGTGTTGCTTTACGAATACCAGCTTTGAGTTCGTCGATTGAGATCTCTTCGCCTTCGAGGTATTTCATCATCAACTCTTCGTTGTAGTCTGCGACCGCTTCGATCAATTGACCGCGAAGTTCTTCAGCTTGGTCAGCCATGTCAGCTGGGAAGCCATCTGTTACTTCGATGTCAGTACCGAGGTCGTTCGAGTACATGTACGTCTTCATTTCGACGAGGTCGACGATTCCTTTGAATTCGTCTTCCGCACCGATTGGAAGTTGGATTGGGTGTGCATTTGCATGCAAGCGCTCGTGAAGTGTTTTCACCGAGTACAAGAAGTCCGCACCGATCTTATCCATCTTGTTGACGAATACGACACGTGGAACACCGTAAGTCGTCGCTTGACGCCATACAGTTTCTGTTTGTGGTTCAACACCTGACTGAGCGTCAAGTACTGCAACTGCGCCATCAAGTACACGGAGTGAACGTTCAACTTCAACCGTGAAGTCTACGTGTCCAGGTGTATCGATGATGTTTACACGGTGGCCATTCCACTGTGCAGTTGTCGCAGCAGAAGTGATCGTGATTCCACGCTCTTGCTCCTGCTCCATCCAGTCCATTTGTGAAGCTCCTTCATGAGTTTCACCAATTTTATGGATACGACCTGTGTAATAAAGAATACGTTCAGTTGTTGTCGTCTTACCGGCATCGATGTGAGCCATGATCCCGATGTTACGAGTATTCTTTAGGGAGAATTCTCTTGCCATACTGGGTATTCTCCTTCCGCATGTGTTTTTCGTGTGCTGGCACACGATATGATTATACCCGAAAGCCACTCCATTAAGCCACCGCTTGGTGACGTGGAGTGGTCTTTACGTTTAACTTACCAACGATAGTGAGCAAACGCTTTGTTCGCTTCTGCCATCTTATGCATGTCTTCGCGTTTCTTAACAGACGCACCAGTGTTATTGGCTGCATCCATGATTTCATTCGCGATACGTTGCTCCATCGTTTTCTCGTTGCGGAGACGAGCGTAGTTCACGAGGTAACGAAGACCAAGTGTCGTACGGCGCTCTGGACGAACTTCAACAGGAACTTGGTAGTTTGCTCCACCAACACGGCGAGCTTTAACTTCAAGTACAGGCATGATGTTGTTCATTGCTTCTTCGAACACTTCCATAGGCTCTTTGCCTGAGCGTTCAGCGATGAGGCCAAATGCGTTGTAAATGATAGTTTGAGCTGTACCTTTTTTACCGTCTAACATGACACGGTTAATGAGGCGAGTTACCAATTTCGAGTTGTAGATCGGATCTGCGATAACGTCACGACGTTCTGCACGGTTTTTACGCATCCGAGTACCCTCCTTTCAAAATTTCAGTAGTTTTTAGTTTTGCGAGAATTACTTCTTCGCAGCTTTCGGACGTTTCGTACCGTATTTAGAACGGCCTTGCATACGTCCGTCCACACCTGCAGTGTCAAGCGCACCACGAACGATGTGGTAACGTACCCCTGGTAAGTCTTTTACACGTCCTCCACGGATAAGAACAACGCTGTGCTCTTGAAGGTTGTGGCCAATACCTGGAATGTACGCAGTCACTTCGATTTGGTTAGTCAAACGAACACGAGCATACTTACGTAATGCCGAGTTCGGTTTCTTCGGAGTCATTGTACCAACACGTGTACAAACACCACGTTTCTGTGGCGAGCTCACGTTAGTTTGTGACTTGATGAAACTGTTGTAACCTTTGTTAAGTGCTGGAGAGTCAGATTTAACGACTTTCGATTTACGTCCTTTACGGACTAACTGGTTGATAGTAGGCATCTTTGAAGATCCTCCCTTCCTGAATTATGCTATTTTCTAGACCCACCGACCCGGGTGGTTCATTTAAGGTCATAACGAAACGCTTTTACGAGGCGTAGGCATTCCATGACCTCGCAAAAACGTGAGTTATACCTTGAAAGTGGCAATAATAGCAGCCAAACCTTTCCGAAGAAAGATCGGGTGACGTCCGAGTAGCTTGCCGACTGCTGGACACCGTTGTCATCGACAACAACCGATTGGCGGCACTAAATCATAGTAGCACCGCCAACCTATGCTGTCAAGACGTTTTTATTCTACAGTCGTGTCTTCGAGGACGGCTTTCGTCTCATCTTCTTTGAGCTGTACATCGCGGTAAACCGGCATCCCAGTACCAGCTGGAACGAGTTTCCCGATGATGACGTTCTCTTTGAGTCCGAGAAGATAGTCGCGCTTGCCTTTGATGGCAGCATCTGTCAACACACGAGTTGTTTCTTGGAACGAAGCGGCCGAGAGGAACGAATCTGTCTCAAGCGACGCTTTTGTGATTCCGAGAAGGACCGGTTTCGCTGTTGCCGGGCTCTTGCCTTCGCGGAGCGCATCTTTACATGCTTCTTTGAAGACGCTGATGTCGACGAGCGAACCAGGGAGGAGCGGCGTATCACCAGACTCGATGACTTTGACGCGGCGAAGCATTTGGCGAACCATAACTTCGACGTGTTTGTCGCCGATCTCTACCCCTTGCATCCGGTAAACTTTTTGTACTTCTTGGAGAAGGTAGTTTTGTACGCCAGATACACCACGGACGGCGAGCAATTCTTTCGGATCGATCGAACCTTCCGTGAAGACTTCCCCAGCTTCTACCGTATCTCCGATTTGAACACGAAGACGTGCTCCAAACGGAATCGTGTACGTACGTGTCTCGCTAAGTCCTTCGACCGTGAGTTCACGTTTGTCACGCGATTCTGTGAAATCGATGACCGTACCCGGGATTTCCGAGATGACCGCTTGCCCTTTCGGGTTACGAGCCTCGAATACCTCTTGGATACGCGGAAGACCTTGTGTGATATCATCTCCGGCTACCCCACCTGTGTGGAAGGTACGCATTGTAAGCTGCGTTCCTGGCTCACCGATTGATTGCGCGGCGATGATTCCGACAGCTTCGCCGACTTCAACGTTCGAGCCAGTCGCCAAGTTGCGGCCGTAACATTTTTTACATACGCCGTGTGACGTGTTACATGTAAAGGCTGTCCGGATTTCAACTCGTTCGATTCCAGCGTCGACGATGTCGCGAGCGAGATCTTCGGTAATCAATTGGTTCTTCTCGACCATGACTTCACCCGTTTCCGGATGTGCCACTGTCTCGAACGCTGTACGGCCGACGAGGCGGTCATACAAGTTTTCGATTTCTTCCGTGCCTTCGCGGAGAGCGGCGACGCGGATACCGCGGTCCGTTCCACAATCTTCTTCACGGATGATGACATCTTGGGCTACGTCAACGAGACGACGTGTCAAGTAACCTGAGTCAGCCGTCTTAAGGGCTGTATCGGCAAGACCTTTACGCGCACCGTGTGTCGAGATGAAGTATTCCTGTACCGTCAGACCTTCACGGAATGAAGATTTGATCGGAAGTTCGATGATGCGGCCAGATGGAGCGGCCATCAAACCACGCATCCCTGCGAGCTGCGTGAAGTTGGACGCGTTACCACGGGCACCTGAGTCAGACATCATGAAGATTGGGTTCAAGCGATTGAGGGATTTCATCAATCGTGATTGAATCTCATCTTTCGCTTCGTTCCAAGAGCGTACAACGCGCTCGTAACGCTCATCTTCAGTGATGAGACCGCGACGGAATGACTTCATGATTTGATCGACTTGGGCTTGCGCTTCATCGAGAATTTCTTGTTTGTCCGGAAGAACGATGATATCAGCGATTCCGACCGTCACACCGGCTTTCGTCGAGTGTTTGAAGCCGAGATCTTTCATCCGGTCAAGCATGCGGCTTGTTTCAGTCGTTTCAAACTTCTGGAACACTTCCGCGATGACTTTTCCAAGGAATCCTTTTTTGAACGGTTCGATGAGTGGACGTGAGGCGATTTCTTCCGCCACGTTGGCACCTTTGTCGATGAAGTACTTATCAGGCGTTGCTTCCTGCAAGTTTTCCATCGTCGGTTCGTTCAAGTATGGGAACGTGTTCGGTAAAATCTCGTTAAAGATCATCTTACCGACCGTTGTGATCAACAATTTCTCGTTTTGCTCATCTGTGAACGTCGGGTTGTTGAGCGTCCGTGCTGGAAGAGCCACACGTGTATGCAAGTGGACGTAGCCATTTTGATACGCGATGAGCGCTTCGTTCACGTTCGACAACACTTTCCCTTGTCCGATGGCATCGTCGCGTTCAAGCGAGATGTAGTAGTTACCGAGGACCATATCCTGCGATGGTGTAACGACTGGTTTTCCATCTTTCGGGTTCAAGATGTTTTGCGCCGCGAGCATAAGAAGACGAGCTTCGGCTTGCGCTTCGGCAGAAAGTGGTACGTGGACCGCCATTTGGTCACCATCGAAGTCGGCGTTGTAGGCCGTACATACGAGCGGGTGAAGACGAATCGCACGACCCTCGACGAGAATCGGTTCGAAAGCTTGAATCCCTAGGCGGTGAAGCGTAGGGGCACGGTTCAAGAGAACCGGGTGCTCACGAATGACTTCTTCGAGGACGCCCCAGATTTCTGGTTGCATCTTCTCAATCTTACGTTTGGCGTTCTTGATGTTCGAAGCAATGCCGCGACCGACAAGTTCTTTCATCACGAACGGTTTGAAGAGTTCAAGCGCCATCTCTTTCGGGAGACCACACTGATACATCTTCAAGTTCGGTCCAACGACGATAACTGAACGTCCTGAATAGTCGACCCGTTTACCAAGAAGGTTTTGACGGAAACGACCTTGTTTCCCTTTCAACATGTGTGAAAGTGATTTCAATGGACGGTTACCTGGACCTGTTACCGGACGACCACGACGACCATTGTCGATGAGGGCGTCAACCGCTTCTTGAAGCATACGCTTCTCGTTTTGCACGATGATGTTCGGCGCGCCGAGGTCGAGCAAACGTTTGAGACGGTTGTTACGGTTGATGACTCGACGATATAAATCGTTCAAGTCAGATGTCGCAAAGCGTCCACCGTCGAGCTGCACCATCGGGCGAAGCTCAGGCGGAATGACAGGAAGTACTTCAAGGATCATCCAATCTGGATCATTGCCTGATGTGAAGAATGCATCGAGCACTTCAAGGCGTTTGATCGCACGTGTACGACGCTGACCTTGAACTGTCTTCAATTCTTCGCGGAGTTCTCCGACTTCCTTCTCGAGTTGCACGTCTTGAAGGAGTGTCCGGATTGCTTCCGCACCCATGTCTGCTTTGAAGTCACTACCGTATTTTTCACGGTAGAGACGGTATTCTTTTTCCGAGAGAAGTTGTTTCTTCTCGAGCGGAGTGTCACCTGGCTCCGTCACGACGTACGACGCGAAGTAGATCACTTCTTCGAGTGCACGTGGTGACATGTCGAGAACAAGCCCCATTCGGCTTGGAATCCCTTTGAAGTACCAGATGTGCGAAACTGGTGCCGCGAGCTCGATATGGCCCATACGCTCGCGACGCACTTTCGCTTTCGTCACTTCAACGCCACAGCGGTCACAAATGACTCCTTTATAACGGATCCGTTTGTACTTTCCGCAGTAACATTCCCAGTCTTTCGTAGGACCGAAGATTCGTTCACAGAACAATCCGTCCTTCTCTGGTTTGAGTGTACGATAGTTGATCGTTTCCGGCTTTTTGACTTCCCCGTAAGACCACGAACGGATCTTCTCAGGTGAAGCCAAGCCGATTTTCATATATTCAAATCGATTAACATCTACCAAGGGGCCGACCTCCCTTTTCGCCTTATTCCTCTTCCGTAACAGTCGGTTGAACGACTTGTTCTAACGCCGATGTTGCGTTCGGGATGTTGTCGTCATCTTCATCTTTCATTTCAACTTCTTCATCGTCCGCAGACATCATCTTGACTTCCATACCGAGCGCTTGGAGCTCTTTGATCAAGACGCGGAACGACTCAGGAACGCCCGCTTTCGGAACGCTCTCACCTTTCACGATGGCCTCGTATGCTTTCACACGGCCAACCGTGTCATCCGACTTGATTGTAAGGATCTCTTGGAGCGTGTAGGCTGCGCCGTACGCTTCAAGTGCCCATACTTCCATCTCACCGAAACGCTGTCCACCGAACTGTGCTTTACCACCGAGCGGTTGTTGTGTGACGAGCGAGTATGGTCCTGTCGAACGAGCGTGAAGTTTATCATCAACCATGTGCGCGAGTTTGATCATATACATGACACCGACCGAGACGCGGTTATCGAACGCTTCACCAGTACGACCGTCATAGAGACGAGTCTTGGCATCTTTGTCCATTCCAGCTTCTTCAATCGTTGCCCATACGTCTTCCTCACGCGCACCATCGAATACAGGTGTCGCCACTTTGATGCCGAGCTTTTTAGCCGCCATTCCAAGGTGGAGTTCGAGTACCTGACCGATGTTCATCCGCGATGGTACACCTAGTGGGTTAAGCATGATGTCAATCGGTGTGCCGTCCGGCATGTATGGCATGTCTTCTTCAGGGAGGATCCGCGAGATAACACCTTTGTTACCGTGACGTCCCGCCATCTTATCCCCTTCGTGAATCTTACGTTTTTGAACGATGTAGACACGAACCATTTGGTTCACGCCTGGTGAGAGTTCGTCACCGTTTTCACGATCGAACACTTTGACGTCCAAGATGATGCCGTCGCCGCCGTTTGGTACACGGAGTGACGTATCACGGACTTCACGTGCTTTCTCACCGAAGATCGCGTGCAAGAGACGTTCTTCCGCCGTCAATTCAGTCACGCCTTTAGGCGTTACTTTACCGACGAGGATATCGCCATCCTTGACTTCCGCACCGATGCGGATGATTCCACGATCGTCCAAGTTGCGAAGCGCGTCATCGCCGACGTTTGGAATATCACGTGTGATTTCCTCAGGTCCGAGTTTCGTGTCGCGTGATTCTGACTCGTACTCTTCGATATGAATCGATGTGTACACGTCATCTTTCACGAGACGCTCACTCATGATGATCGCATCCTCATAGTTGTAACCGTCCCATGTCATGAAGGCGACAACGACGTTACGGCCGAGCGCGAGCTCACCCATATCCATCGATGGACCGTCAGCAAGGATTTCTCCTTTTTCGACACGGTCGCCAGCAGCGATGATCGGCTTCTGGTTGTAGCATGTCCCTTGGTTCGAACGGACATACTTTTGAAGTTTGTAGCGGTCAAGGTCACCCGACACCTCAGAACCGTTCACGTCAGACGTGCGGCGGACCAAGATTTCGCGCGCTGTGACACGCTCGACGACACCTGGGAATTTCGCGATAATCGCGGCTCCAGAGTCTTTCGCTGACACGTACTCCATACCAGTACCGATAATCGGTGAATCAGGTTGGAGAAGCGGTACAGCTTGACGTTGCATGTTCGCTCCCATGAGGGCACGGTTCGAGTCATCGTTCTCGAGGAACGGGATACATGCCGTCGCGGCAGAAACAACCTGTTTCGGCGAAACGTCCATGTAATCGACTCGGTTTGGCTCAACTGACAAGTTTTGTCCGCGGAAACGGCAAAGGACTTGTTCGTTGGCGAAACCGCCTTCTTCTGTGAGCGGCATGTTCGCCTGGGCGACGACGTAGAGATCTTCTTCATCCGCCGTCATATATTGAATCTCGCTCGTGACGAGACCTGTTTCTGGGTCGACTCGACGGTACGGTGCTTCGATGAAGCCGTACTCGTTTACTTTCGCATAAGACGAAAGCGAGTTGATGAGACCGATGTTCGGTCCTTCTGGTGTTTCGATTGGACACATCCGACCGTAGTGCGAATAGTGAACATCTCGAACTTCGAAACCGGCACGCTCACGTGTCAAACCACCCGGTCCAAGTGCAGAGAGACGACGCTTGTGCGTGAGCTCTGCGAGCGGGTTTGTTTGGTCCATGAACTGTGACAACTGCGAGCTACCAAAGAACTCTTTTAGCGACGCGATTACCGGGCGAATGTTGATGAGTGCCTGTGGTGTGATCGCGTTTTGATCTTGAATCGACATCCGCTCTTTAACAACACGTTCCATACGAGAAAGCCCGATCCGGAATTGGTTTTGGAGAAGTTCTCCGACTGAACGAAGACGACGGTTTCCTAGGTGGTCGATGTCATCTGTTGTTCCGACTTCGTGTAGCAAGTTAAAGAAGTAGTTGATCGATGCGATGATATCAGCCGGCGTGATGTGTTTCACGCTGCGGTCGATATTGCCGTTACCGATAATGTTCAAGATACGCTCTCCATCTGGGTCATCTGGTGAGATAACTTTGATCGATTGAAGACCGAACGGTTCACCTTCAGCGACGCCGCCTGTCGGCTCAGCATCCATATAACCGAGGCCGTTTTCCAAATGTGGAAGAACGCGGTCAAGGTTGCGACGATCGAGGATTGTTCCAGCTTCAGCGATGACTTCGCCTGTTTCTGGATCAACGAGCGTCTCGGCCAATTTTTGACCGAAGAGACGGTTTTTAAGATGAAGTTTTTTGTTCATCTTGTAGCGACCGACGTTTGCAAGGTCGTAACGTTTTGGGTCGAAGAAACGAGATACGAGAAGTGACTTCGCGTTCTCAACCGTTGGTGGTTCACCAGGGCGGAGACGCTCGTAAATTTCGATCAACGCTTTTTCTGTTGATTCTGTATTATCTTTTTCAAGGGTATTGCGAAGATATTCATCATCCCCGAGAAGGTCGATAATCTCTTGGTCCGTACCGAATCCGAGGGCACGCAACAACACCGTTACCGGGATCTTACGGGTACGGTCGATACGAACGTAAACGATATCTTTAGCATCTGTCTCAAGTTCGAGCCATGCACCGCGGTTCGGAATGACTGTCGCACCGAAACCACGCTTACCGTTTTTATCGAGTTTAGCGTTGTAATAAACGCTCGGCGAACGAACAAGCTGGGAAACGATAACGCGTTCTGCACCGTTAATGATAAACGTTCCCGATTCTGTCATGAGTGGGAAATCTCCCATGAACACTTCTTGTTCTTTGAGCTCACCTGTTTCTTTGTTTTGCAGACGTACTTTTACGCGCAATGGCGCAGAGTAAGTAACGTCTCGCTCCTTCGATTCATCAATCGAATACTTCGGCTCACTGAGCGAATAATCGATGAACTCGAGCACAAGGTTTCCAGTGAAGTCGGAGATTGGCGAAATGTCCGTAAACATCTCTTTCAATCCTTCACGTAAGAACCACTCGTAAGAAGCAGTTTGAATTTCAATCAAATTCGGAAGCTCTAATACCTCACTGATACGGGCAAAGCTTCTTCTCTGACGGTGACGACCGTACTGAACAAGTTGACCAGTCAACTGATTCACCTCTCAGACCCCCAATTCTCTATCGAATTTTTCGGGCGTAATAATCGAACATTGTCATTGAATGTCGTCTCTTTTCCGCGTCTAAAAAGCGGCAAACGCGGCAGTTCAAGGCGAATTCCATTCCAATGGCATTTTATAATGTTAGCATATACGTTATAGCGAGTCAACAAGACTTCACCGTTTGTCAAGAGCGAATTGCTCGGAAAATGAAATAGCCTTTTTCTTTCACAACCGTCTCGACTTGACCAAACACATCTTCAAGCAACTTCTTGGCAGAAGGCGCTCCTTGTTTCTTTTGGATGACGACATAGAGCGCTCCACCTACAACGAGATGCGCATGCGCGCCTCGCAGAATCGTGTGGACCACTTGCTTTCCGGCCCGAATTGGCGGATTGGTCACGATTGCGGCGAACTGTTCGTCACCGACCGCGTCGTAAGCGTGGCTGAGCCGCGTCTCGATCGTCACTCCGTTCTGGGCGGCGTTTTGCTCTGACAAGGCAAGCGCTCGCTCGTTCACGTCGACGAGGAGTGCTTCACGCCCAGAGGCATCGGCAAGCGAGATCCCCATCGGACCGTAGCCACAGCCCACATCTAAAATGCGCCCTTCGACGTCAGGCACTTCAAATGATTCGATTAAGAGACGTGACCCAAAATCGACCGATCCTTTCGAGAACACGCCGCGGTCCGAGGTGAAGCGATATGTCTTCCCTCGCAACTCGTACGTCCATGTCTCAGGGGCACTTTTCGAACTAGGGTCGTTCGTATAGTAATGATCTCCCATGCATTGAACCTCCTAACCCACTCTTCAAGGAAATAAAAGAAGCTCGCCATAGCGAGCTTCTATAGGTTGTGAAGTAAAAGTTGGATTACTTAACTTCGACAGTTGCGCCAGCTTCTTCAAGCTTAGCTTTGACTGCGTCTGCGTCTTCTTTAGAAACGCCTTCTTTGACTGGAGCCGGAGTTCCGTCAACGAGTGCTTTCGCTTCTTTAAGACCGAGGCCTGTAAGTTCACGAACTGCTTTGATGACGTTGATTTTACCAGCGCCAGCGTTTGTGAGGATTACGTCGAATTCAGTTTGCTCTTCAGCTGCTGCTGCGCCTGCACCTGCAACTGCTACTGGAGCTGCTGCTGATACGCCGAATTCTTCTTCGATTGTTTTTACGAGTTCGTTAAGTTCGAGAACCGTCATTGATTTGAGGTCTTCGATGAATTGCTCTTTGTTGAAAGCCATTATGGTTTTCCTCCTTTGATGTTGTAAAGATTGGTTTTGGTTACGCTACGAGACAAAAATTAAGCAGTTTGCTCTTCTTTTTGTTCTGCGATTGCGTTTGTTGCGACTGCGAGCCCACGGATTGGAGCTTGAAGGACGCTGAGAAGCATCGAGAGAAGACCATCGCGTGATGGAAGTTCTGCAAGGGCTTTAACTTCTTCGAGTGAAGTTACTTTGCCTTCGATGATTCCGCCTTTCAATTCGAGCGCTTTGTGCTCTTTCGAGAAGTCGTTCAAGATCTTCGCAGGGGCAACAACGTCTTCGTTAGAGAAGGCGATTGCTGTAGGACCTGTGAAGACTTCGTCAAGACCTTCGAAGTTCGACTGAACTGCCGCGCGGCGAAGAAGACCGTTTTTGTATACTTTGAACTCGATTCCAGCGTCACGGAGTGATTTACGGAGTGTAGTCACTTCTTCAACTGTAAGTCCACGGTAGTCAACAACGATTGTTCCGACGCTCGCTTGCATTTTTTCAGCGATCTCATCGACGAGTGCCGATTTTTGAGATACGATTTTTTCGCTTGCCATGTGTTTGCACCTCCTAGTCAATTCTTATACCGGACGAGAGGCTGCTCTCCAAAAAGAAATCCCTCGTATGAAGACATACGAGGGCGTAATTGTTTGAAAGTAAACCTGTGACAACAGGCTCAAGTTCGAGCAAAGACACCTCGGAAGGGTTTACGGACCGATGTCCACCTTCTGTCTACGGTAATCCAACATATTCGGTTGAACGTGTATTACTTTAACAGCGGTATCACACGTTGTCAACAGTTTATTTCAAGTAGATTACTTGATGAAGTCGGCAGTCGCGACACGGATTCCAGGACCCATTGTCGAAGAAAGCGCGATGTTTTTAAGGTAAGTTCCTTTTGCAGTAGCAGGCTTCACTTTCATGAGTGTCTCGATGATTGTCTCGATGTTCTCAGAGAGTTTTGTTGCTTCAAATGACTTCTTACCAACTGGTACGTGGATGTTACCGGCTTTGTCAACGCGGTATTCTACTTTACCAGCTTTGATGTCCGCGATTGCTTTCGCAACGTCGAACGTGACTGTGCCTGTTTTCGGGTTAGGCATGAGGCCTTTTGGTCCGAGAACGCGACCAAGTTTACCAACTTCACCCATCATGTCAGGTGTCGCAACGATTACATCGAAGTCGAACCATCCTTGTTGGATTTTAGTGATGAACTCAGAGTCACCGACGTAGTCAGCGCCAGCCGCTTCAGCTTCTTTAACTTTTTCGCCTTTTGCGAAGACGAGAACTTTTTGTGTTTTACCAGTACCGTGTGGAAGTACGACGGCACCGCGGATTTGTTGGTCCGCTTTCTTCGGATCTACGCCGAGACGGACAGCAACTTCGATTGTTTCATCGAATTTAGCAGTAGCTGTTTTCTGAACGAGTTCAACGGCCTCAGCGAGTTCGTATGACTTCATGCGGTCAACAAGCTTAGCTGCTTCTTGGTGTTTTTTACCCATGATTCTTTTCCTCCTTGTGGTTAGCGGAATTTCCTCCCACATAATGAAGGGATTGAAGGTGAGCATAATATTCACCGACAATCCCAGAGACTAATAAATTAGTCTTCGATTACAATACCCATACTACGCGCAGTACCTTCAACCATAAGCATCGCTGTTTCAACAGACGACGCGTTAAGGTCAGGCATTTTAAGTTCAGCGATTTCGCGAACTTTATCACGCTTAACCGTTGCTACCTTCTTACGGTTTGGTTCACCAGAACCGCTCTCGATACCAGCAGCTTTCTTCAAAAGAACTGCAGCTGGTGGAGTTTTCGTAATGAATGTAAACGAACGATCTTCGTATACCGTAATGACTACAGGAATAATCAATCCGGCTTGGTCTTGTGTACGAGCGTTGAACTCTTTACAGAATCCCATGATGTTAACACCTGCTTGACCAAGTGCTGGACCTACTGGTGGTGCTGGGTTAGCTTTACCAGCTGGGATTTGAAGTTTAACGAGTTTAGTAACTTTTTTCGCCACGAGACACACCTCCTTAAGTCTAAAATGTGGTTTCTTGGACGTTGTGCGCCCTCCCACTCAATCTATTAGGTCGAGTTTGTACCGAAATATAGCACAACATCAAACATTTCCGATTGTACCATCCGTTTCCGAGAATGGCAAGTGGGTATTAGTTAATTTTCTGAACTTGTTCGAAATCAAGCTCAATTTTTGTTTCACGGCCGAACATGTCAACGACAACTTTGAGCTTCTCTTTATCGGCTTCGATTTCATCAATCGTACCTTCAAAGTTCTCAAATGCGCCTTCTTTGACACGGACGAGGTCGCCGAGTTCGTAGTTGTAACGATCTTTCTTCTCGATGAGACCCATCTGTGACAAGACGTTCGTCACTTCGTCCGGTTGAAGCGGGATCGGCTTGGCGCCGCCGCCTGTTGAACCGAGGAAGCCGGTGACGTTCGGCGTGTTCCGCACGACATACCACGAGTCGTCAGTCATGACCATCTCGACGAAGACGTAACCTGGGAAGCTCTTCACTTCTTTTTCTTTAATCTTCTTCTCGCCACTCTTGAGCGTGACTTCTTCTTGCGTTGTTTCAGTCGGAACGAGGACGCGGAAAATTTTATCTTCCATGTTCATCGAACCGATCCGACGTTCTAGGTTTTCTTTGACGTTGTTTTCAAATCCAGAATACGTCTGGACAACAAACCATTGTTTCTCCACGGCTTTCACCTCTTTCCTTAGTTGATTAATAGGTTGACGAGATAGCTGACACCAGTATCTACGCCGAACACGAACAGGCCGATCACGACGACCGTCGCGATGACCGTGATGGTATATTTTGTGAGCTCTTTACGAGTCGGCCAACTCGTTTTCTTTAACTCTTTCCATACATCGCGCAAAAAGTTCATGGTAGCTTCCTCCTACGTTGAATGCCAATCTACATTACTTCGATTCTCGGTGTGTCGTATGCGCATTGCAACGCCGACAGAACTTTTTCAGCTCGAGCCGTGTCGTCACGTCGTCTTGTTTCATGGTCGAATAACCGCTCGACCCGCAATCTGAACACGCGAGACTTACTTTCTTTGCCATTCATGAGCGCCCCTTTCGACAGCTCTCCTATAAAAAAGAGCGAAAAAAAAACGCCTCCTGTAAATGGCGTCTACGGACAAGGCGCTGCCTTAAAAGTATCACATAGGAGGCGTGCGGTCAATATCGGTTAGCTCGTCATCGTTTTGACGTCGACATGCCGCTCAAACTTTTTCTTCACGCGCTGTAACGCATTATCAATCGATTTCACATGACGGTCGAGGTCGTCCGAGATTTCTTGGTACGAACGGCCGTCCAAATAAAGACGCAACACTTTTCGTTCCAAGTCACTCAGGAGCTCTTCCATCTTTTCTTCCATGAACAGTTGTTCTTCTCGCGTCACGAGCAAATCCTGCGGGTCCGTCGGATGCGGCGGCAAGATCACATCGAGCAGTGTCCGATCCGACTCGTCGTCAAAGATTGGCTTGTCGAGCGAGACGTAAGAATTGAGCGGGATATGCTTTTGACGGGTCGCCGTTTTGATGGCAGTGATCATTTGACGGGTGATGCACATCTCGGCAAAACTTTTAAACGAGGCGAGCCGCTCATCGCGGTAATCCCGGACACCTTTATACAGACCGATCATGCCTTCTTGCACGATGTCCTCGTGATCGGCACCGATCAAAAAGTAAGACCTTGCCTTCGCCCGGACGAAATATCGGTAACGTTCAATCAAAAACTCAAGAGCGTCGCTATCCCCCTCATTACGCGCAAGAAAGACCAGCTCTTCGTCGGACATGCTTTCAAATTGCTCGTATGGCCATCCGTTCATGTTTCATACCCCCCGGCGATTGATGAACTTATGTAAGTTTGTGCTCTCATTATAGGCGTCGGTTAAAACGACCGTCAAATAAAATTCTAAAAATTCCGTCAATTACATATCGTGTAACTCATACATCTATTAGTATACAACATTTCTTTCCAAATAAATGTCAAATTAAAAACAAAAGACGAGTCCATTTGATGAACTCGTCTGTGATATCCTTCACCGCCTTATTTACGACGGCGTATTTCTTCCAATCGGGCTCTTATGTCTGGTGAAAGGTCAATCGTTTTTCGATTCGACCGGTCCTGTTCGAGTGCCGACCGTTCTTTTTCAATCAACACCTGGGCGTGCTTCCAATCCTTCAGTAACTCATTGGCAGGAACCCGGAGCGCTCCTTGTCCGAAGATAACCCACTGTTCGGTGAAGTCGTTCGTCGCGACAAACAACGTCACGAGCCGATCATCGACAAGGGCGTGCGCACGGCGTTCAATCCATTCATCCGCCGTCTCGTTTTCTTTCGTATAGACGACCGCGACACGACTCTGATTCGCTTTCGATTCCCGCCCGTATCGCATATGGGCATCGAAGACGATTGTCACTTCGCGACCCGTGACCGCTTGGTACTCGGCCATCGCTTCAATCAAATCGTTTCGCGCTTTCTCAAAATCGATGTCGCGCAGCTTTCGAAGGTGCGGCCATGCGCCAATAATGTTATATCCATCCACGAGGAGCAATTCCCGTTTCTTGATGCTCATGACAATGGGTTACGTGAGCGATGCACTTCATACAAGAGAAGCGCGGCCGCGACCGAGGCGTTCAGCGATGTGACGTGACCGACCATCGGCATGTGGACGAGGAAGTCACACGATTCGCGTACGAGGCGGCTCATCCCTTTACCTTCACTACCGATGACAACGACGAGCGGCATGTTCCCATCGAGGCGACGATAATCTTGGCTCTCGCTCGCGTCTGTCCCGACAACCCATAGTCCTTTCTCTTTCAGTTCTTCAAGCGTCCGCGTCAAGTTTGTGACGCGTGCGACCGGAATGTACTCGATCGCGCCTGTCGAAGCTTTCGCCACCGTCTGCGTCAAACCGACCGAGCGGCGCTTCGGAATGATAATCCCGTGCGCCCCGACCGCATCCGCTGTCCGCAAAATCGAACCGAGGTTATGCGGGTCTTCGAGTTCATCGAGCAGGATGAACAACGGCGTTTCTCCTTTTGACTCGGCAAGGGCGAACATATCTTCGATCGACTTATATTCGTAGGCGGCGACCGCAGCGACGACACCTTGGTGATGTTCGCTACCGGCCATCTTCTCGAGTTTCGTTTTCGGGACGAACGAGACTTGAACCGATGCCTCGTTGGCCATGCCGATGATTTGAGCGAGCGGCCCTTTCTGTTGCCCTTCCATAATAAAGACCTTGTTCATATCGCGACCGCTCCGGAGCGCTTCCATCACCGGGTTGCGCCCGTAAAGGAAGTCGATTCCTTCCTCGAGCACGTCGACTTCTTGATAGTCTGGTCGTTCTAGTTTTTGACGCTTCGGTCGATCATTTCGTTCGCCGCGCGGACGATCAAATGACCGTTGCTCATGCGCCCTTCCTCCGTCATGTCGTTTCGAATGACTCGGTTTCGAGCCATGTGAACGCTTGTTCGATGAGTTCTTCAAGACGATCCCTTCTTTCCATTAGATATGTGTAACCAATCAATGCTTCGAACGCTGTCGAATAGCGATACGTATGAACATCTGTCCGCTTCGGGATTGAACCGGATTTCGCGTTCTTCCCACGGCGGACGACAGCCGCTTCATCATCACTCAAGACACCCGTCTCGAGCCAGTGAGTCACGATCCCAGCCTGCGCTGCCGCATTCACGTAGCGGATGGCGCCACGGTGTAGGTCGTTCGGCTTCGTCATCCCTTGTCCGAGCAGTCGTTTGCGTACCGCCATCTCATAGACGGCGTCGCCCATATAGGCGAGGGCGAGAGCGTTCAGTTGGGGGGCAAGTTGTTTCATAACCGCTTCCACCGCACCCCTTGGGCTGTATCCTCGAGTTGAATCTTCTGTTCTTTCAAGAGATCTCGAATCTCATCGGCACGCGCGAAATTCCGCTCCGCCCGAGCCGTGTTCCGCTCTTCAATCAATTGATCAATTTCCGCGTCAAGAAGCTCTAGCTCTTTCTTGATTGTCAAACCAAGCACACCTGTCAATTCTTCGAAGAGAGCAATCACGTGTTCGAGCGTGACTTTCGAGACGTGGTCTGCTTTTGCGTAGATGTTCGCTTCACGTGCCAAGTCAAATAGGACGGTCACTGCATTCGCCGTATTGATATCATCATCCATCGCTTCGATAAACGTTGTTTTAATCGTCGCGAGCTTGCGTTCCATCGCCTCGCTCGGCTCTTCAAGGCCGGCCGTGACCGATAAGCGGTATTCAACGTTTTGATACGACTCCTTGATGCGATCCCATCCGTTCGCCGCTTGCTCGATCAACTCACGGCTATAGTTGATTGGATGACGATAGTGGACCGATAACATAAAGAAGCGGAGCACCATCGCATCCACTTCCTTCAACGCCTCATGGACGAGCAGGAAGTTCCCGAGCGATTTTGACATCTTTTCATTCTCGATATTGATGAATCCGTTATGCAGCCAGTAGTTGGCGAACTTCGTATGATTGCACGCCTCCGACTGGGCAATCTCGTTCTCGTGGTGCGGGAACTTGAGGTCGTGTCCTCCAGCATGAATATCAATCGTTTCGCCGAGGTGTTTCTTTGCCATCGCCGAGCACTCGATATGCCAACCCGGACGACCTTGTCCCCATGGGCTCTCCCACGCCGGCTCGCCTGGCTTCGCCGCTTTCCATAAGACGAAATCGAGCGGGTCTTCTTTCTTTTCCCCAACGTCGACACGTGAACCCGCGCGCAAGTCTTCGATTGATTGCTGGCTCAATTTTCCGTACGTCTCGAACTTACGAGTACGGAAATATACGTCCCCCCCTGCCTCATACGCAAAATCTTGCGTCTCAAGTTCGCGGATGAACGTGATAATCTCGTCCATCGTGTCTGTAACGCGTGGATGGACGTCAGCCGGTAACACGTTCAAAGCACCCGTGTCTTCTAAATAGGCGTCGATAAAACGGTTCGTCAGCGTCCCGACGTCTTCACCGAGTTCGTTTGCGGTCCGGATGATTTTATCGTCCACATCCGTGAAGTTGAGAACATATTTGACCTCATAACCTCGGTACGCTAAATAACGACGAACTGTATCGAAGGCGATGGCCGGCCGGGCGTTACCGACGTGAATGTAATTGTAGACGGTCGGTCCGCATACGTACATCGACACTTTTCCCGGAACGATCGGGACGAACGGTTCTTTCTTATTCGTGAGGCTGTTGTAAAACTGAATCATGTGTTTTTTCCTCCATCCGTTTCTCTAATGACGCAAGCTTCCGCTGCAAATCAGCGACGGCATTTTCGAGTCGCTCTTGGCATTCACGGTCCGGGTCCGGCAATCGATGATCGAGGTCATGTTGTTTGACCCGCTCCCCGTTTCGGATGACGACTCGGCCTGGAATCCCGACGACGGTCGAGTCAGACGGGACGTCTTTTAAAACGACGGAACTCGCCCCGATTTTGACGCAATCGCCAATCGTGATATTTCCGAGCACTTTGGCCCCAGCTGAGATGAGCACATCGTTCCCGATGGTCGGATGTCGCTTCCCTTTCTCTTTGCCCGTCCCACCAAGCGTCACGCCTTGATAAATGGTCACGTTATTACCGATGATGGCGGTCTCGCCGATGACGATGCCGAACCCGTGATCGATGAACACCCCTTCGCCGATGACCGCCCCGGGATGAATCTCAATCCCTGTCAACCAACGGCTCGTCTGAGCAATCATTTTCGCCAACAATTTCACGTTACGCGTCCACAGTCCGTGCGCAATCCGATGTGCCCAAAGCGCATGCAAACCAGGATATGTTAAGATGACTTCTGCTTTCGAGCGGGCAGCCGGATCGAGCTCGAGCACGTTCCGAATATCCTCACTCACACTTTTCCAAAATCCCATAATTGTTCTCCTTTTCCATATCAAAAACAAAGACGCCCCTGTGCCAAGGCACAGAGACGCCGTAAGCGCGGTTCCACTCTGTTTGGGAAAGTTCCCCTCTCAAGTCTCGTTAACGCCGAGTCGCGGTCCCGACTACATATCGCCGGAACGGCTCCGAGGTGCACTTCGACGGGGGACGCTTCTAGAACTTCCAGCCTAGGTTCTAGTCTCTGTTAAGTGTCATACCGCTTACTTTCCTCATCGTTGCCTTTTAAGTTAATAATGTTGTGAGACGTGCCAAGACACGCTCTTTGCCAATCAATGAAATGGCGTTCGGAAGCTCTGGTCCGTGCGTCTGCCCAGTCGTGGCGACCCGGATCGGCATGAACAAGTTTTTCCCTTTTTGACCTGTTGCTTTTTGTGTCGCTTTCGTCGCTGCTTTGATAGCTTCAGGCGTGAACTCCTCAATCGCTTCAAGTTGAGTCTTGAATTCGGCGAGGACAGCCGGTACCGTTTCACCAGCGAGAACCGTATTGGCCTCTTCGTCGTAATCGACCTCATCTTTAAAGAATAGGTCCGTCAACGACACGATTTCAGCACCGTGCGTCATTTGTTCTTTATAGAGGGCGATGAGCGCCGTCGCCCAATCCGCCTGTTCCATCGACAAGGCGTTCGGTAAACGTCCTGCTTCTTGTAAGAATGGTAAACTGAGTGCCACCACTTCGTCAAGCGAAGCCTGTTTCATGTAGACACTGTTGATCCAAGCGAGTTTCTGTTGGTCGAAGACGGCCGGGCTCTTCGAAAGACGACCGGCGTCAAACATCTCGATGAACGCTTCTTTCGTGAAGATCTCTTCTTCTCCGACCGGTGACCAGCCGAGAAGCGAGATGAAGTTAAAGAGCGCCCCTGGGAGATACCCGAGGTCGGCATACTGCTCGATGAATTGGATGATCGACTCATCACGTTTCGAGAGCTTCTTATGGTTTTCGTTATAGATCAATGTCATATGGCCGAACGAAGGGTAGTCCCAACCGAGCGCATCATACACCATCATCTGTTTCGGTGTGTTGGCGATATGATCGTCCCCACGCAAGACGTGGCTGATTTTCATCAAGTGGTCGTCGACGACGACAGCAAAGTTATATGTCGGGATCCCATCCTGTTTGACAATGACCCAGTCGCCGAAGTCTTTCGATTCGAACGAGACATCCCCTTTGACGACATCCGTCCACTTGTACGTGACCGCTTCTGGTACGCGAATCCGAATCGATGGTTTACGTCCCTCGGCTTCGAACGCCGCACGTTCTTCTTCGCTCAAGTTACGATGGGCACCCGAATAACGAGGTGCTTCGCCACGTGCGATTTGGGCTTCGCGCTCCGCCTCAAGTTCTTCAGACGTCATATAGCACTTATACGCGAGTCCTTTATCCATCAACTCGTTCACGTATTGATTGTAAAGGTCGAGGCGTTCCATTTGGAAGTACGGGCCGAAGTCGCCGCCGCGGCCTGGGCCTTCATCCCAATCGATGCCGAGCCATTCCAAGTATTTCATTTGGCTCTCGACACCGTTCTCGACGTTCCGTTTCTGGTCCGTATCCTCGATTCGGAGAATCATCTTTCCGCCAGCATGGCGAGCATATAAATAGTTAAATAGCGCGGTCCGGGCGTTCCCGATATGAAGGTGACCCGTCGGACTCGGCGCATAGCGTACGCGCACTTCACTCATAATATTTCCACCTTTCTTCTCTTCTGCCCAAATAGTATACCACTTTTGTCAAGCGCGGTTGAGCAGGATGACCGCCTGAGCGGCAATTCCTTCTTCACGTCCTGTGAAGCCGAGCTTTTCGGTCGTCGTCGCTTTGACGTTCACTTGGCTGATATCCGCTTCAAGCAACTCGGCGATAACCGCTCGCATGTCGTCGATGTACGTTCGGAGTTTCGGTCGTTCCGCCATCACCGTCGCATCGACGTTGCCAAGCACATAACCTTCTGCTTTGACGAGTTGCCACACGTGTTGTAACAACACTTTCGAGTCTGCATCCTTAAACTCAGGGTCCGTGTCCGGGAAATGCTTGCCAATATCGCCCGCTGCAATCGCCCCGAGCGCCGCGTCGGCAATCGTATGCAACAAGACGTCCGCATCTGAGTGGCCAAGTAGGCCGCGGTCATGCGGAATCTCGATTCCTCCTAAAATAAGCGGGCGCCCTTCCGCGAACGCGTGTACATCAAATCCTTGTCCGATTCTCATCGATAATCCTCCTTCGTTAAAATCGCTTCTCCAAATAATAAATCTTCTGGGGTTGTCATTTTAATGTTGTGATAGTCCCCTGCAAGGACAATCACTTTTTTACCAGCCCACTCGAATAAACTCGCATCGTCCGTCCCGATAAATCCTGACGCTTCCGCCTGATCATGAACCGCTCGGATGTCAGCCGCAGGAAATGCTTGCGGGGTTTGCGCCAGCCAGAGCGCCTCACGCGGCACAGTCTGTGTGATGTGTCCGGTTGCGACTTGTTTGACCGTATCTTTGACCGGCACAGCAAGAATCGCACCTTCCGTTTGGGCAGCTTCCGCGATAGCGTGAAGTTGATCAATACGCACAAACGGCCGTGCCCCATCATGAATCAAGACGACGGCATCCGGGTCGACGACTTGTAAACCCGACCGAACGCTCTGTTGTCGTTCTTCCCCACCCGTTACGTATATAATCGGGGTCTCTAAATGATGCAACTGTCGCTCGAACCACCCTTGTTCCTCAGGGCGCACTGCGAGCACGATGCGCTCACACCATGCATCTTTCGAGAACGCTTCGACCGTCCATACGATAATCGGCTTCCCTTGTAACGTCAGCATCAATTTATTCTCATCGGCTCCCATCCGCTTCCCTTTCCCTGCGGCTGGGATGACCACGGTATAACGCACCATTCCATTCACCTCTGTTCGTGAAAAAAGAGAGCGCTAATGCGTCTCTTTTTCCATGCTTATTCAGGACGCGCAAAAATCATACGGCCAGCCGATGTTTGAAGAACGCTCGTCACGACAACAGGCAATGTCTTCGAAATCAACTTGCGCCCACCTTCAACGACGACCATCGTGCCGTCTTCGAGGTACGCGACGCCTTGATTTTGTTCTTTACCTTCTTTAATGACCGTCACGACCATCTCTTCCCCCGGGATGACAATCTGTTTGACTGAATTTGCCAAATCATTAATGTTCAGCACAGGGACATTTCGAACTTCGCACACTTTATTCAAGTTGTAGTCGTTCGTGACGACAATCCCTTTTTTCAATTCGGCCAACTTGATCAATTTAATGTCCACTTCGGCGACGTCTTCGAAATCGCCATCGTAAATCTCCACTTCGATGCGGTCGTTGTCTTGTAACTCCTTCAAAATATCAAGACCGCGACGACCACGGTTCCGCTTCAACGTATCCGACGAATCGGCGATATATTGAAGCTCGCCGATGACGAATTGTGGCACGATGAGCGTGCCTTCGATGAAACCGGTCTTCGAAATGTCGGCGATCCGACCGTCGATAATGACGCTCGTATCCAAAATTTTATCGTTCGAGCGGCGCAACGGTTCTGCTTCCGGCTTCTCGCGTTCACTCTTGACGAACAGTTTAATCCATTCGTTCCGCTTCCGATAGCCGACAGCGAAACCGAAGTACCCGAACAAGGCGGTCACGAAAATCGGTACGATTTTGCTGAGTAAGAAGATATTTGTTACTTCTAATGAGACACTGATCAAAAAGGCAATCAATAAACCAATAATCAATCCGATCGACCCGAACAAAATATCACCGACCGGTAAACGGACAAGCCGTTCTTCAACAAAACGGATAAATTTAACGACCCCATCGGTCAAGAATAAACTAAGAATGAAGAAGATAAGTCCACCAATCAAACTAGCCACATAAGGAATCGTCAACCAAGCCGGTACATTCACTCCGAGGTCACCTAACAGCAACATCGCTTCGATAATACCGAACCAACCGACGACGAGTCCGATTAAAATAAATCCGATTCGTACAGCAATCTTCACTCATTCCACCTCCTTTATTATGAATTAAAATTTCAAGAAATTAACACTTTCATTGTAACATGGTTTTTTTGAAAGCGTTCGTTACAAAGCGTTAAAAACTGCCGGAAGCGCCCCGTCAGAACGGGATGGCAAGTTGGAGCGCTTCATCGACAGTACTGACACCGACGACATCGATACCAGGTGGGGCCGTCCAGCCCCCGAGGTTATTTTTCGGGATAATCGCCCGCGTAAATCCGAGCTTGGCCGCTTCGGCGACACGCTGTTCAATCCGTGACACCCGTCGCACTTCCCCGGTCAATCCAACTTCGCCGATGCACACATCCGTCGGACGGGTCGGACGATCGCGGAAACTTGACGCAATCGAGATGCAAATCGCCAAATCAATCGCAGGCTCATCCAACTTGACACCGCCCGCAGCTTTTAAATAAGCATCTTGCGTTTGGAGTAAAAGCCCTGATCGTTTCTCAAGGACGGCCATGAGGAGCGCGACCCGGTTCTGGTCGATCCCTGTTGCCATCCGACGTGGATTTCCGAATGAGGTCGGGGAAATTAATGCCTGCAGCTCGACGAGCACCGTCCGCGTCCCTTCCATCGACGCGACGACAGTTGAGCCCGAGACCCCGGCAGTCCGTTCTTCTAGGAAAATTTCAGACGGATTGAGCACTTCTTCGAGACCGCCTTCCTTCATTTCAAAGATACCGATCTCGTTCGTCGATCCGAACCGATTTTTGACGGCCCGTAAAATACGGAACGTGTGGTGACGTTCGCCTTCAAAGTAAAGGACGGCATCGACCATATGCTCGAGCAGACGAGGTCCCGCAATCGAACCTTGTTTCGTCACGTGACCGACGATAAAGACGGCAATTCCACGGGTCTTGGCGATTTTCATGAGCGCTGCCGTACATTCCCGAACTTGGGCGACACTACCTGGCGCCGACTGGATCTCATCCATATAGACGGTTTGAATCGAGTCGATAATGACGAACCCTGGTTCCTCTTCATCGATGACCCGTTCAATCATCAACATATCCGTCTCCGCGAGGACATATAAGTCCTCGGTCGGGAGGCCGAGCCGCTCGGCGCGAAGTTTCGTCTGTTTGAGCGATTCTTCCCCGGAAATATAGAGCACTTTCCTTCCACTGTGCGCCAAATGGGCGCTCACTTGAAGCAAAATCGTCGACTTTCCGATTCCTGGATCGCCACCGACGAGGACGAGTGAGCCTGGAACGATTCCGCCCCCAAGCACGCGGTCAAACTCTTGACTGTTCGTATGGACGCGCGTCTCTTCTTGTGACACAACGTCCGACAGACGCTCCGGCTTCAGCTGTCTCGAGGAGCTATGAACGAATGCGGCCCCCCGCTTTGCCTTTTTCTCTTCGACAAACTCTTCAACGAGTGTGTTCCATTCGTTACATCCTGGGCAACGCCCCATCCATTTTGCGGATTCGTACCCGCATGACTGACATACGTATTTCGTTTTAATTTTTGCCATGATGTTCCTTTCCGTCTAAAAAAGCCCCCTCACATGAGAGAGGGAGCCTTGTAGTTACTGAACGACACCTTCATTACGGACGACGAATTCGCCGTCTTGTACATCGAGCGCCACTTTGCTGCCTTTTGTGATGCTGCCGCTGAGCATCGCCTCTGAGAGTCGGTCCTCAACCTCACGCTGGAGCGCACGGCGGAGTGGACGAGCCCCGTATTCCGGGTCGTACCCGACTTCAGCGATTTTCTCGAGCGCTGATTCGGTGAGACTGAAATCAATGCCTTGTTCTCCGAGACGTTTCGTAAGTGTCTCGGCCATAAGTTTGACAATTTCTTGGATGTGCTCTTTTTGGAGCGAGTGAAAGACGGTGATCTCGTCAATCCGGTTCAAGAACTCGGGACGGAACGCTTTTTTCAACTCTTCCATGACTTTGTCTTTCATTTCGGTATATTCACGTTTCACATCATCTTCAACCGTGAATCCGACATATTTGTTGCGTTTGAGGGCTGCCGCACCGACGTTTGACGTCATGATGATGACCGTGTTCCGGAAGTCGACCGTACGCCCTTTCGAGTCAGTCAAGCGACCGTCATCGAGCACTTGAAGCAAGATGTTGAACACTTCAGGATGGGCCTTCTCAATCTCATCAAGCAAGATGACCGAATATGGTTTGCGACGAACCTTCTCAGTCAATTGACCGCCTTCTTCATAGCCGACGTAACCTGGAGGCGACCCGACGAGACGGCTCGTCGCGTGTTTCTCCATATACTCAGACATGTCGATTCGGATGATGGCGTCTTCGTCACCGAACAACGCTTCAGCCACAGCACGAGCCAACTCGGTTTTCCCGACACCAGTTGGTCCGAGGAATACGAACGAACCAATCGGACGTTTCGGATCTTTCAATCCGGCACGAGCCCGGCGAATCGCCCGCGAAATCGATTTGACGGCCTCATCTTGACCGATGACCCGGCCGTGGAGAATCGATTCGAGTTTGAGGAGACGATCTGTCTCTTCTTCGGCGATCTTCGTCACCGGGACACCTGTCCAGTTGGCGACGACTTGCGCAATATCTTCTTTCGTTACTTCGAGTTTTTCGTTCCCTTGCTTATTCTGCCATTCCGACTTGAGCTGTTCGAGCTCATCCCGGAGTTTCTGTTCGGTATCACGTAACGAGGCAGCCTTCTCGAACTCTTGACTCTGTACAGCCGAATCTTTCTCTTTGCGAATCGACTCAAGACGAGCCTCGAGTTCTTTCAAATTCGGCGGTGCCGTGAACGAACGAAGTCTTACTTTCGAAGCAGCCTCATCGACGAGGTCGATCGCTTTATCCGGAAGGAAACGGTCCGAGATGTAGCGGTCCGAGAGAACGACGGCTTCATGAATCGCTTCATCTGTGATTGTGACGCGATGGTGCGCCTCGTAACGGTCACGTAACCCGAAGAGGATTTGTTCTGCCTCATCCGTTGTCGGTTCATTGACTTGGATCGGTTGGAACCGGCGTTCGAGTGCCGCATCTTTCTCGATATACTTCCGGTACTCATCAAGTGTCGTCGCTCCGATACATTGGAGTTCACCACGTGCGAGTGACGGTTTCAAAATGTTCGACGCGTCGATTGCGCCTTCAGCGCCGCCAGCTCCAATCAATGTGTGCAATTCGTCGATGAAAAGAATGACGTTCCCAGCTTGGCGAATCTCATCCATTACCTTTTTCAATCGGTCCTCAAATTCACCGCGGTATTTCGTTCCGGCGACGAGTGTTCCCATATCAAGTACCATGACACGTTTATTACGAAGAGTTTCTGGAACTTCGTTATTAATGATCTGTTGAGCGAGACCTTCGACGACTGCCGTTTTCCCGACCCCTGGTTCCCCAATGAGGACCGGGTTATTTTTTGTCCGGCGAGACAACACTTCGATGACGCGTTGAATCTCGCCAGCGCGGCCGATGACTGGGTCAAGACGCGACTCACGCGCCTGTTGGGTCAAGTCACGGGCCAAGCCGTCTAGCGTTGGTGTCGCGGCACTCGTTCCAGGTTGTGACGCATTAGAAGATGACTCCGTGTTTCCTAAGAGTTGAAGTACTTGCTGACGTGCCTTCGTCAAACTGACTCCAAGGTTGTTCAAAACACGAGCCGCCACACCTTCGCCTTCACGAATCACGCCGAGTAAAATGTGCTCGGTGCCGACGTAAGAATGTCCAAGTTTTCGAGCCTCGTCCATCGAGAGTTCGATTACTTTTTTTGCACGCGGTGTATAGTGAATCGTTGAGCCGTTTTCTGATCCACGGCCAATGAGTGCCTCTACTTCTTGTTGAATCTTTTCAGACGTGAGTCCGAGGGCGAACAGTGCTTTAGCAGCAATCCCTTCCCCTTCACGGACGAGTCCGAGTAAAATATGTTCCGTACCAATATTATGATGGCCAAGTCGTACCGCTTCCTCTTGTGCTAAAGCTAATACGCGCTGAGCTCGTTCTGTAAATCGACCAAACATCATTGACAAAACCTCCTTAAAGTTGGATCAAACTAAGCCATGATCTAACGTTCGACGAACGAGAGTCGCTCGTTCGCGATCTCGTTCTTTCGTAGATAATGTTTTCCCGAAATGTTTTTGTAGGAAACCTGATTGAAGCTTTACAATTAATTCGTGAAACTGAGGTGGACTCCAGTCGGACAAAATACCAAGGTCACTCGCCAAATGCAAATCCGACAGACGTTCAATCGCTTCTGTCGATGATAACAGTTTCGCATAACGTAAAATTCCGTATGAGCGATAAAACTGGTCCTCTAACTCGTCTTGGTTGCTAGCCAGTAGCTCTTCCCGTGCTTGTCGTTCCGCCTGAATGACTTGCTCCGTAACTTCCATAAAATCTGTCAACAACTGTGATTCATGACTGCCGAGTGTGCGTTGATTCGATAATTGAAACAATCGTCCCGCCGCGTCGCTACCTTCTCCATACCGTCCCCGAATCGTATATCCGAGCTTGCGAAGCTCTTTCAATATAGGAGTAATTCGCCCTGTCAACGTTAGCCCTGGGAGATGGAGCATCACTGACGCTCGAAGCCCTGTACCGATATTACTTGGACAAGTCGTTAAATATCCGAGCTGTTCGTCATATGCGTATGGGAGAGATTCGCCACAGAGAACATCGACTCGTTTCGCGAGTTCAAACGCTTCTTCCACTTGATAACCCGGGAGTAACGTTTGAATTCGTAAGTGATCTTCTTCATTAATAAGCACACTGATCGTTTCATCTTCACTTAACAAGACGGCACTTTCTTCTTTTCCAGCAATCGTTGGGCTAATCAAATGTTTTTCAACGAGTGCTTGTCGTGTCACTACATCGTAAGTGCCCATGTGCAAATATTCGAAGCCTTGCAATCCGCCAAGTGACGTTTCAACACGTTGACAAAGCTGATGTTGACTTTCTTTAGATAAAACCGGAGAAAAGACTGTATCTTTTAAATTACGCGCTAGACGGATACGAGTGGAGATGACTAAGTCATCAAGTTTCGCTCGCTCTTTCATCTTCGGACCGAGTGGATGCTTGAGAAATGGTTCCATCATGCCTCACCTTGTCCTTTCAGCTGAATTATTTCTTTTTTAATTCGCGCTGCACGTTCATAATCTTCTTGTTCGACGGCTCGTTGTAACTCCCCTGCTAACTTTTGGAGTCGCTCTTCGATTCGCTCGTCGGGTGTGCGCAAGGCATCAGGCATCGAACCGACGTGAACATCATGGCCTTGCTGGTACTGCCGAGTGATTTTAATCAGTTCATCACGAAACACCGTATAACAAGTAGCGCATCCAGCTTTTCGTAAATGAGCCAGCTCGTTTTGTGTCAGTTGACACGTGGGACAGCGTTTCACGACCGGCACATAACCTGACATGATTTCTACTGTACAATTACGACATAGTTTACGCGTTACAGGAATTCCATTCTCCACTACTTGAATTTCATTGACGGCAGGTCGCCGTTTGCATCGTTCACATAGCATAGATGTATGCCTCCGTCAGTCAATGGTAACTAAGTAATTTCATTAATACGAGTAACTGTTGTCTTCGAATCAAGTGTCGATCTTCAGCGTTCAAGCCGAGCGCTTCATCAGACAATAAATGATACAACAAGCGCACTTCCCGCTCACTCAACATCCCTTCTTCAAATAAGCGAATCAAGATGTTCTCGACAAGCTGTTCGGAAAGACGAGGATGGTCTTGTAAAATATCCATCAAGCTGACCAACACGTCTTGCTTTTCATGTAAAATTACGCGGCGAATGCGAATATATCCCCCGCCCCCACGCTTACTTTCCACCAAATAGCCCTTCTCGACCGTAAAGCGCGTATTAATGACGTAGTTGATTTGAGACGGAACACATTCGAAACGCTTGGCAATATCTTGCCGTTTAATCTCGATTGCTTCGGCCTGGCTCTCCTTCAGCACTTGTTTTAAATACTGTTCGATTACATCCGATATGTTTCTCATCTCCACCACCCTCTGACCATCTTTGACTTTTGACTATATTCTATCATTGATTCAAAAAAAGGCAAACGAAAAGCGATGTCGCAACTGCGACATCGCTAGATATACAAAAAAAGAACGACCAAGCGGATGCTTGATCGTCCTTCGCGTTGGCCTGGCAACGTCCTATCCTCACAGGGGGAGACCCCCAACTACTTTCGGCGCTGAAGCGCTTAACTTCCGTGTTCGGCATGGGAACGGGTGTGGCCGCTTCGCTATCGCCACCAGACAAGAGAGATCGTTCTCTCAAAACTGAAGACTCATCAATTCATACAAACCTTAGACTAGATCAAAGCCTCGACCGATTAGTATCATTCAGCTCCACACGTCGCCGTGCTTCCACCCATGACCTATCTACCTCATCGTCTCTGAGGGGTCTTTCTTGATTGCTCAAAGGGAAATCTCATCTCGGAGGGGGCTTCATGCTTAGATGCTTTCAGCACTTATCCCGTCCGCACGTAGCTACCCAGCGATGCTCCTGGCGGAACAACTGGTACACCAGCGGTGCGTCCATCCCGGTCCTCTCGTACTAAGGACAGCTCTCCTCAAATTTCCTGCGCCCACGACGGATAGGGACCGAACTGTCTCACGACGTTCTGAACCCAGCTCGCGTACCGCTTTAATGGGCGAACAGCCCAACCCTTGGGACCTACTCCAGCCCCAGGATGCGATGAGCCGACATCGAGGTGCCAAACCTCCCCGTCGATGTGGACTCTTGGGGGAGATCAGCCTGTTATCCCCAGGGTAGCTTTTATCCGTTGAGCGATGGCCCTTCCATGCGGAACCACCGGATCACTAAGCCCGACTTTCGTCCCTGCTCGACTTGTAGGTCTCGCAGTCAAGCTCCCTTCTGCCTTTGCACTCTTCGAATGATTTCCAACCATTCTGAGGGAACCTTTGGGCGCCTCCGTTACTGTTTAGGAGGCGACCGCCCCAGTCAAACTACCCACCTGACACGGTCCTCCAGCCGGATCACGGCTGCGAGTTAGAGACTCTATACGCAAAGGGTGGTATCCCAAGGGTGTCTCCACCGAAGCTGGCGCTCCGGCTTCACAAACTCCCACCTATCCTGTACATCGCGTACAAAGCCTCAATATCAGGCTGTAGTAAAGCTCCATGGGGTCTTTCCGTCCTGTCGCGGGTAACCTGCATCTTCACAGGTACTATGATTTCACCGGGTCTCTCGTTGAGACAGTGCCCAAATCGTTACGCCTTTCGTGCGGGTCGGAACTTACCCGACAAGGAATTTCGCTACCTTAGGACCGTTATAGTTACGGCCGCCGTTTACTGGGGCTTCGGTTCAGTGCTTCTCTTGCGATGACACATCCCCTTAACCTTCCAGCACCGGGCAGGCGTCAGCCCCTATACTTCATCTTGCGATTTAGCAGAGACCTGTGTTTTTGCTAAACAGTCGTTTGGGCCTATTCACTGCGGCTTATGTTGCCATAAGCGTCCCTTCTCCCGAAGTTACGGGACCATTTTGCCGAGTTCCTTAACGAGAGTTATCCCGCGCGTCTTAGAATTCTCATCTCGCCTACCTGTGTCGGTTTACGGTACTGGCGCCGACCTCCTTACTAGAGGCTTTTCTTGGCAGCGTGAAATCCGGTACTTCGCCCTACGGGCTCCACATCACAGCTCAGCCTTGTGTGTCGGGCGGATTTGCCAACCCGACGGCCTCGCTGCTTGTCCGTGCACTTCCAGTCGCACGGTTACCTTATCCTTCTGCGTCCCCCCATCGTTCAAACGGTGGTACGGCGGTACAGGAATATCAACCTGTTGTCCATCGCCTACGCCTTTCGGCCTCGGCTTAGGTCCAGACTAACCCTGAGCGGACGAGCCTTCCTCAGGAAACCTTGGGCTTTCGACGGAGGGGATTCTCACCCCTCTTTTCGCTACTCACACCGGCATTCTCACTTCCAAGCGCTCCACGGCTCCTCACGATACCGCTTCACTGCTGCTTGGAACGCTCCCCTACCATCCCTTACGGGATCCATAGCTTCGGTGGTATGTTTAGCCCCGTTACATTTTCGGCGCGGCGTCACTCGACTAGTGAGCTATTACGCACTCTTTGAATGATGGCTGCTTCTAAGCCAACATCCTAGTTGTCTGTGCAACGCCACATCCTTTTCCACTTAACATACACTTGGGGACCTTAGCTGATGGTCTGGGCTGTTTCCCTTTCGACTACGGATCTTATCACTCGCAGTCTGACTCCCGAGTACAAGTTGCCGGCATTCGGAGTTTGACTGAATTCGGTAACCCTGTGGGGGCCCCTAGTCCAATCAGTGCTCTACCTCCGGAACTCTTCACCTCGAGGCTAGCCCTAAAGCTATTTCGGGGAGAACCAGCTATCTCCAGGTTCGATTGGCATTTCACCGCTACCCACACCTCATCCCCGCACTTTTCAACGTGCGTGGGTTCGGACCTCCAGTCAGTGTTACCTGACCTTCATCCTGGACATGGGTAGATCACCTGGTTTCGGGTCTACGACGACGGACTGATGCGCCCTATTCAGACTCGCTTTCGCTGCGGCTCCGCCTCATCGGCTTAACCTCGCCCGCCATCGTAACTCGCCGGTTCATTCTACAAAAGGCACGCCATCACCCGTTAACGGGCTCTGACTACTTGTAGGCATACGGTTTCAGGATCTGTTTCACTCCCCTTCCGGGGTGCTTTTCACCTTTCCCTCACGGTACTGGTTCACTATCGGTCACTAGGAAGTATTTAGCCTTGGGAGATGGTCCTCCCGGATTCCGACGGGGTTTCACGTGTCCCGCCGTACTCAGGATCCACTCTGGAGGGGATAAGATTTCAGCTACAGGGCCGTCACCTTCTCTGGCCGACCTTTCCAGGTCGTTCACCTATCCTATCCCTTTGTAACTCCGTATAGAGTGTCCTACAACCCCAGGAAGCATGCTTCCTGGTTTGGGCTGTTCCCGTTTCGCTCGCCGCTACTCAGGGAATCGAATTTTCTTTCTCTTCCTCCGGGTACTTAGATGTTTCAGTTCCCCGGGTTTGCCTCACGCCGTGCTATGTAT
>NZ_CM168041.1:2880000-2925000 GCF_057004685.1 Exiguobacterium sp. FD-YE-25-4
GTATCGTTCTTTTTCGCCAATGGCGATACTTCGACAGGGTGACCTGTGACAAACGTCGGTTGTAACAATGTTTCTTCGACTTTCTGCTCAAAGAATTCATTGACGATGTGACCGAACGTCATATGGTCTTGAATCTCGACACCGTGCTCTTTTGCAAGCGCACGTGCATCTTCATCAGACATCTGTTGCCAGAAATCGACGCCTGTTTCTTCTTTAACCAAATCGACCATGTGCGCACGTTTCCAACCGACAGCCAAATGAATCGTATCTTCTCCATATTGAACGTCCGTCGTGCCAAGCACTTCTTGGGCTACGTGAGCTACGAGTTCTTCCGTCAAATCCATGATGTCATTATAGTCCGCATACGCTTCATACAATTCAATCATCGTGAACTCTGGGTTATGACGTGTTGAAATCCCCTCATTACGGAAGACACGGCCAATCTCATACACGCGCTCGAGACCACCGACAATCAAGCGCTTCAAATGAAGCTCGATGGCGATCCGCATATATAGTTCCATATCAAGTGCATTATGGTGCGTCAAGAACGGACGGGCCGCCGCTCCACCTGCGATTGTATGCAACATCGGCGTTTCGACTTCCAAGTAACCGCGATGGTTCAAGAAATTCCGAATTTCCGAGATGATGCGGCTACGCAGAATAAACGTTTGACGCGAATCGTTATTCGTAATCAAATCCAAGTAGCGCTGGCGATAGCGTTGCTCCACATCTTTTAAGCCATGATATTTATCAGGAAGCGGACGAAGTGCTTTTGTTAAGAGTTCGAACTCTTCAACATGAATCGACAATTCGCCGACGTTCGTCTTGAACAACTTCCCTTTCACACCGACGATATCTCCAAGGTCAGATGATTTGAATAAATCAAACGGTTCGTCACCTACGTCATTTTTACGAACGTAAATTTGGATTTGTCCTGTGACGTCTTGGATGTGGGCAAAAAAGACTTTCCCTTTTCCGCGTTTCGTCATGATTCGTCCGGCAAGCGTCACTTCGACGTCTTGTTCAGCCAAGGCTTCTTTTTCAATCGCCTCATATTGTTCATGTAATTCACCGGCGTGGGCAGAACGTTCGAACCGACGTCCAAACGGGTCAAGCCCTTGCTCACGCATCTCGGTCATTTTTTCAAATCGAACCTGCATTTGGTCATTCATTTCCAACTCGTGACTCACTACTCCATTCACTCCTCTATACGTTTTGGGGGTTGTTCCTAACAAAAAACTGTCAGCCTGACGGCCAACAGCACAGCCTAAGCCGCTCGCTCTTTGTGGTTCACTTTTTCGCCAAACAAGCTTACCACAAATCAATTTTTTTCACTAGTTCACACTTCTTGCATTTGTCGCTCGAGCTGTTCCACAAAATGATACAACACGATGCCAAAAGCATCTCGCGATTCCGTTTCGTTGATTTGCTTCCGAACCGGGCCGCTGCCTTTCAACCCTTTAAAGTACCAAGCTGCATGTTGACGCATCTCGCGAACGGCCGTCACTTCTCCTTTGATGGCAATCAAGCGATCGAGGTGCAACATACAGATGTCGATTTTTTCACGCGCCGCTGGTTCTGGTGGAAGTTCACCCGTTTCTAAATACTGCACCGTTTGATACAGCATCCATGGGTTACCAAGTGCTGCCCGCCCGATCATGACGGCATCGACACCGTAGTGATCAATCGCATGTTTTGCTTCTTGAGGTGTCGAGATATCGCCGTTACCGATAATCGGAACCGTCGCAATCTTCTTGGCTTCGCCAATCCAATCCCAGTTTGCAGTTCCTTCATATTGTTGAGACCGCGTACGACCATGAATCGCAATCGCCGCCGCTCCTCCAGATTGAGCCGCCCGAACATTGTCGAGAATATAAATATGGTCTTCGTCCCAACCGAGGCGCATTTTGACCGTGACCGGCTTATCGACCGCTTGCGACACGGCGTTCACCATCTCATAAACTTTATCCGGGTCAAGCAACCATTTGGCACCCGCCTCACACTTCGTGACTTTCGGGACTGGGCAACCCATATTGATATCAATGATGTCCGCATTCGTGTTTTGATCCACGTACTGGGCCGCTCTGACGAGTGTGTCTTTCGAACCACCAAAAATCTGAAGGCTGAGCGGCTTTTCCCGTTCATCGACGTAGAGCATCCGGAGCGTTCTTGCGTTCTCCAATAAAATCCCTTTATCGCTGACCATTTCAGCACAGACGAGTCCCGCGCCAAATTCTTTAGCGATCAAACGAAACGCAGGGTTTGTCACTCCGGCCATCGGGGCAAGGACGGCGCGGTTCTTTATATCGATATTACCAATTTTGAACCCTGACACTTCTCCACTTCCTTTGCTAACGTTAAACCGAGTTGACCAATGATTGTAACGGTCCGAGACGGACGACATCTTGCCGTTCCGACTCAGGGAGGGCTTCAAGTAATGCTCGCACCGTCATTCCCTTTACCTCGACCACCGGAGCAATCTCCGCGAACGGGGCAAGGACAAAAGCGCGTTCATGCATCCGTGGATGCGGAACAGTTAACTGCTTCGATTGTATATCTTCGCTGTTATAGACCAAGATGTCAAGGTCGATTGTACGCGGTCCGTTTTTAAATAACCGCTCTCTCCCTAGGTCCCGTTCAATCTGTTGGAGTCGAAGCAAGGCCGCCTCCGCCGAAAGAACCGGCTCGACTTCGACGACCATATTATAGAAAGATGGCTGATCTGTGTATCCGACCGGTGCCGTCTCATATACGGATGACTCTTTCGTCACCTGAAGACCGTTTACCGCCATCGCTTGAATCGCTTCTGCCAGATAGTTGGCACGCTCCCCAATGTTCGAGCCCAGCGCTACGTACATCATACGTTCCGTCTCCGTGTCATCTCAATTGCGACTGAGTCATAATGACCCGGGATGGGCGGGTCCGGCTTGATCACTTTGACGGTGACGCTTTGAATCTTGTCGCTGTGGGCCAAAACAGCCGTCGTGATGCGCTCGCCTAGCGCCTCAAGTAGATTGACTGGCTCCCCGGTGACGATGTCTTCCGTCAATTGATAGAGACCGGCGTAGCTGACCCCGTCTGATAAATCATCCGATTGTCCCGCCGGCGCCAAATCCAACTCACACATTAAATCGATGTTAAACCGTTGACCGAGTCGATTCTCTTCTTCAAACACACCGTGATAGCCATAGAAACGCATCCCATTCACAAACATCTTATCCAATTTGTCCGCCTCCCAGCATCGCGTCCATCATGAGTGACGCTCGTTTATTCTCTCTTACGTCATGGACCCGAATCCACGCACAGCCTTTCATGATGCCTAGACACGTCGTCGCCAGTGTCCCTTCCAGTCGTTCTTCGGTCGGTAAATCAAGCGCTTGCCCGATAAATGATTTCCGCGACGTTCCGAGTAACACCGGATAACCGAGGTTCGTGATCACGTCGAGTCGATTCATCAACTCCATGTTTTGCGCATAGTCTTTCGCAAAGCCGATTCCCGGGTCTAACCAAATCATCTCATCCGGCACACCGGCCGCTTGGGCGATTTCAATCGATTCGTACAAGTCACCGACGACCTCCTCAATGAAATGGCCATAATTTCGATTGTCGCGATTGTGCATCAAGATGATGGGAACGTTAAACGCCCGTGCCACTTGTGCCATCGATTGATCGCCCCACTTCGAGCCCCAGACGTCATTGATGATATCGGCCCCGGCTTCTAATGCCGCCTTTGCCACCACCGGTTTGTACGTATCGATCGAGATGAGCACGTCGAGCTCTTGCTTCAGTTGACGAATGACAGGGACGACCCGCTCGATTTCTTCTTCCGCCGAGACGAACCGGGCTCCCGGCCGTGTCGATTCCCCGCCGATATCAATCGCGTCCGCTCCGTCTTGAACGAGTTGCTTGGCGTGAGCGACCGCCTGTTCGAGCGCCGTATACCGTCCTCCGTCCGAAAACGAATCCGGTGTCACATTTAAAATTCCCATGATTTTTGTCATCGCGTTTCTTCCCTCTCAATCGCATGCAACAAGACAGACCAACATGCTTTAAATTTTGCCCCGTCTTTTCCTGGATAGCTGTTCCCGGCATAGTCTGTGACCGGAGCAATCTGTTGAACCGAATTGGTCAACCAAATCTCGTCTGCCTGTGTAAGTTCCGCAAACGTCACATCACGTTCCTTCACATCAAACGTATCCATCACCCAACGTCGCGTGACCCCAGCCAGAGGTCCCGTCGCGAGCGGCGTCGTCCAAAGTTGGTCAGCTTCGACCCAGAAGATATTCGAGACAAGCCCTTCTACGACATGTCCTGAGTCATCGGCGAACAGTCCTTCCGCCTCCCGATCAACAAGCATGCGCTTCCCTAATATATTGTTCATATAATGATGGGATTTTAAGCGGAATGCCGCTTCGGGCCGACTTCTTGGAAACGGGATGGCTTCCAGCCGTTTTTCCGTGGGCTGGAACGATTCCGGTAACGGCTTGACGAGCAGTGTCACGTTTGGACGAGTGTAGCGTCCGTCGTAGAGTCCAAGTGGCGCCACCCCCGCGGACACGTTCAAGCGCACATACAGGTTCGGGGTCCCGTTTTGACGAACGACGTCTTGAATCGCCTGCTCCATCTCTTGTTTCGTATACGGTAAATCAATCCATAGTTCCGCTAAGCTCTTTTCGAGACGTTCCCAGTGAAGATCAAACAAGAACGGGATGCCATTGAACGTTCGAAACGTCTCGAACAGGCCCATCCCATATAAAAATCCGTGATCTTCCACCGGAATCGTTACTTCAGAGCTGCCCCGCAGTTCGCCGTTATGCCAAAGCCACATGACGATACACCTCGACGAAATTACGAATCATGTCTTTGCCGTGTTCTGTCAAAATCGCTTCCGGATGAAACTGGACCCCTTCAATTGGTAACGTTTCATGTCGAAGCGCCATGACCTCTCCAAGGCTCGTTTCCGCCGTGACTTGCAAGCACGATGGCAGCGAGTCTCGTTCGACTGCGAGCGAATGGTAGCGTGTCACGATTGTCTGTTGCGGGATGCCGTTAAACAGCGTGTTTCCGTCATGTTGAATCGCTGACGTCTTGCCATGCATGAGCCGCTCGGCATGAACGACTTTTCCGCCGAACGCTTGAGCAATCGCTTGATGTCCAAGACAGACGCCAAGAATTGGGATGCGACCGGCAAACGCCTGAATCGCGTCGATACTGATACCTGCCTCGTTAGGTGTACACGGACCAGGCGAAATGACGAGATAACTTGGGGCGAGCGCTTCAATTTCCTCGATCGTGATGTCATCGTTACGACGGACGACGAGTTGTTCACCGAGCTCCCCAAAGTATTGAACTAAATTGTATGTGAACGAGTCATAGTTATCGATGAGTAAAATCATACCGTCGCCTCCGTCATTTCTTTCGCTGTCCATAGCGCTTTCGCCTTGGAAAGTGATTCGGCGTACTCCGCTTCAGGATCCGAATCGATCACAATCCCGGCACCAGCCTGAACATGGGCGATTCCGTCCTTCACGATCATCGTCCGAATCGTGATGTTGAACACGAGGTCATCATCCCAACTAAGCCAGCCGTATGAGCCGGTGTAAATCCCACGCCGGACCGGTTCGAGTTCCTCGATGATTTCCATCGTCCGGATTTTCGGCGCCCCGGTGATGGTGCCGCCCGGGAACATCGCGCCAAGTGCTTCGGCTCCCGATACGCCGTCCCGCATCAGACCGCGCACGTTCGAGACGATATGTTGGACGTGCGAGTACTTCTCGATGACCATCAGTTCATCGACATGCACTGTCCCGTAAGCCGCGACTTTGCCCAAGTCGTTTCGTTCCAGGTCGACCAGCATGACATGTTCGGCCCGCTCTTTCTCATTGTCGAGTAGCGTCCGAGCCAGTTCCAGATCTTCCGCCTCATCCCGGCCTCGCGGTCTCGTTCCGGCGATCGGGCGGGTCGAGATGGCGGCGCCATGTTTTTCAATCAACAGTTCTGGTGAAGCCGACACCATCGTGAGCGAGTCGTCAACGAAATAACCCATATACGGTGAAGGGTTCACTTTCCGGAGCGTGTCGTAGATGTGACGCGGGTGTGCGAGCAGCGGTTCCGACTGCCGGACGCTCAAATTCACTTGGAACACATCGCCCTCGACGATGTAGTCTTGAATCTTTTGCACGGCCGCAACGAATTCATCCTGTGACAGCGAACGGGATCGCTCGACCGTTCCGCTCGTAAGCGGCGGAAACGCATAATGTGATTCTGTTCGCCAGAGGGCGGCAAAGCGCTCGAGCTTCGCCTCCGCTTGCTCATCGGCCGTGACCATCACGTATAAAAGCGACTCTTCTTCATCGAAGACCGCTACTTCATCGAACAACAAGAATGAAACGTCCGGTGTTGCCAAATCGTCTTCCGCTTGCCGTGGTAAACGTTCGAGGGTACGGGCTACATCATAGCTCACATAACCGATCATCCCGCCGAAAAATGGGGGAGCACCTGCTGGCCGCTCGGTGGCGTACCGGGTCCGAATTGTTTCGACGATGTCGAGCGGGGCACCGTGCATCGTTTCTGTCGCATCAGAGGTGATGAACGTCCCGACCCCATCTTTCACGTGAAGCGTAGCGAACGGCTCAATCCCGGCCATCGTATAGCGGCCGACGCGTCCGCTCTCTAACCACGCATAGTGCTTCTTCCCTTCCGTCAATGTCATATATGTGTCGTACATCTTCTCTTTTGTCATACTCATGGTTTTGAACGCTGTTTGTCTCACGCCACATTCCCCCGTTCCACTGATTCATGCCTTTAATTGTACACAAGAAAAGGCAGTTACCGAAAGAAGTTGTCTCCCGGTAACTGCCGTTTGCTTATGAGCGAACGCTATCTGATTCTTCATCGAATTGATAGAGTGGTGTGCTGAGGTAGCGTTCTCCGTTTGACGGGATGATCGCCAGCACGTTTTTCCCTTTGCCGAGACGTTTGGCCGTATCGACAGCGGCAGCGATGGCTGCACCTGACGAGATGCCTCCGAGCACGCCGTTCGTCTTAGCCGCAAGACGTGCGTATTCGAACGCCTGATCGGTCGTGATTTGAAGGACACCTTCATAAATCTCCGTATCGAGAATCGACGGGATGAACCCGGCGCCGATGCCTTGGATTTTATGCGGGCCTGGTTTACCGCCCGACAAGACCGGTGAATCGACCGGTTCAACCGCTAGGATTTGAACGTTCGGATAGTGGGCTTTCAACACTTTACCCGCTCCCGTAATCGTTCCACCTGTCCCGACGCCGGCGATGAACGCATCGACTTGAAGACCTGACGCATCGAATGCGTCGACGATCTCAGGTCCCGTCGTCATCTCGTGCACGTTCGGGTTGGCTTCATTGTTAAACTGCTGCGGGAGGAAATAACCGTTTTGTTCAGCCTCTTCCGTCGCACGGCGAATCGCTCCGCCCATCCCTTCAGGACCCGGCGTCAAAATAAGTTCGGCGCCGTAGCCACGAAGCAAATTGCGACGTTCCATGCTCATCGTTTCCGGCATGACCAAAATCGCTTTATAGCCTTTGGCCGCACTGACCATGGCGAGACCGATTCCCGTGTTCCCACTGGTCGGTTCGATAATCGTATCTCCTGGTTTCAAGACCCCTTCTCGTTCCGCCGCTTCAATCATAGCGAGCGCAATTCGGTCTTTTACGCTAGACCCCGGGTTCATATACTCCAATTTCAAGTAAACCGTGGCATCTTCAGCGCCAGTCAATCCATTCAACTTCACAATCGGTGTCTTTCCAATCAAGTCTGTTACTGAATCTACGATACGCATTTTATTTCCTCCTCCATAATTCCGACTATTCCGATATTGTAATCATACCCTATCAGATTCAAAATATGCAATTTGGAGCAAAGCGGTCAGCGTGCTTGTTGTTTCATCGTTTCTAATTGTTCCGCCGAGAAGTGGTATTTCTCGCCACAGAAGTGACAAACCGCTTCAGCGCCGCCATCCTCTTCAATCATGTGACGAATCTCTTCGGCACCGAGCCCGATAATCGCGCTTTCCATACGGTCGCGACCACATGTGCAATTGAATTGGACCGGCTTTTGATCCAACACTTCGAGGCTGTCGCCAAGGAGCATATGGAGCATCTCTTCCGGTGTCTTCTCTTCTCCGATGAGGACCGACACTGGCGGGAACGTTTTGAGTGCCTGTTCAAGCGCTTGAATCGTCTCTTCTGACGCATCCGGCATCAATTGAACGATGATGCCGCCTGCCGCAAGAATCGATTCATCTTCCGGGAGGACGAGCACACCCGCACCGACGACTGACGGCACTTGTTCTGACGTCGCGAAGTAGTACGTGAAGTCTTCACTAATCTCACCCGTTTGAATCTCAGACGAGCCGCCGACAAAATCTTTTAAACCGAGGTCTTTAATCACCGAAATCGTCCCGCGTCCGACGGCTTCACCGACTTTCAGCTTCGTCAAACCGTGATCATTCACGAACGTGCCGCCTTCGACACGAGGATGTGACACGTAACCGCGCACGTCTCCCGCCGTATCAGCATCGACGATGATTTTCCCGATTGGTCCATCACCTTCGACTTTGAGCGTCACGCGAGCGGCGCCTTTTTGCATCGCACCGATCATCGTCCCGATCGTCATCGTGCGCCCGAGCGCTGCTGAAGCGACCGGTGTCGTCTGGTGACGGAGTTGCGTTTCAAAGATCGTTTTCGTCGTCCGGACGGCAAACGCGCGGACTTCCCCGTTGAACCCGAGGGCACGGACGAGGTAATCGGCTTTCATTTGGTCAAGTAATGCTTGTTGTTCTGGTTGAATCATATTGAGTAACTCCTTTAAGTTTATTTCTGGTTGCGCTCATAGATGAGACGAAGCCCATCAAGCGTTAAAAATGAATCGACGACATCAATCGTCTCGGCATGCTCGCTAATCAAACGTGCGAGACCGCCTGTGGCGATCACGGTCGCTTCTCCGACTTCACGCTTCATGCGGCCGACAATGCCATCGACTTGTGCGACATAGCCGTAATACGTCCCGGACTGCATCGCTTGAATTGTATTTTTCCCAACGACCGTAGGTGGCGTCGCGAGCTCGATACGAGGTAATTTAGCCGCCCGTTGGTAGAGCGCCTCGACCGAGATCATGATGCCCGGCGAGATAATTCCTCCGTGATAGCGGCGGTTCTCATCGATATAGCAGTATGTCGTCGCCGTACCGAAATCGACGATGATGAGCGGCCCATCATACTTGGCGATTCCAGCGACCGCGTTAACGATGCGGTCCGCTCCGACTTCGCGCGGATTGTCGACATGAATGTCGAGACCGGTTTTCACGCCGGGACCGACGACGATTGGCCGGACGTTGAAATAACGTTGCGACATCTGCTCGAGCGGAAAGATGACCGGTGGGACGACCGAAGATAGAATCACGCCGTCAATCTGATCGAACGAAACGTTCGAATGATCGAACAGCGATTTCACGAGCATGCCGTATTCATCGGTCGTTTTCGTGCGGTCGGTCGAGATGCGCCAATGATGGACGAGCGTCTCGCCGTCATACATCCCAAGGACAATATTTGTATTCCCAACATCAATCACTAAAATCATGATAGCGTTCCTCACTTTGTTGTCAATTACAGTTCGCTCGAATTATAACACGAAAAAAGACGAATGCCTTGTTTAGGGCATTCGTCTCTTACACTTAGCGTGATTCGTTGTTCGGGCGTTCCGTCGGCGTCGCTTCCGGCTTATCACCTTCAGGGACAACGTCCGGCTTCGCTTCTTGAACGACTCCAGGCTGATCGATGACTTGTCCGTGCTTGACGGCCGCCTCATCTTTCTTCGCTTCGTCGCTTGCATCATCTTTCGATGGTTCAGACGGCTCTTCCGGTTCGTGCGGAAGGTATTCGCGCGTCTTGATCAAGTGACGAATCTGTTTCGAATCGAGCGTCTCGACTTCGAGCAACGTCTTCGCGACGAGCTCGAGATCGTCTTTACGATCCGTCAAGATTTGTTTCGCTTTGGCGTAACAACGGTTGATGATATCACGAATCTCGAGGTCGATGTCTTGTGCAATCGCATCCGAGTAGTTCTGTTCCGTTTGGAAGTCACGGCCGAGGAAGACTTGTCCACCATGGTTTGACCCAAGTTGGAGCGGCCCGAGCTTATCGCTCATCCCGTAATCCATGACCATCTTCCGGGCGATACCAGTCGCACGTTGGAAGTCATTACTTGCTCCTGTTGACACTTCACCGAAGATGACGTCTTCCGCCACGCGGCCCCCGAGGAGACCGACAATTTTATCTTCAAGCTCAGGTTTCGTCATGAAGTAGCGATCTTCTTTTGGAAGCATGACGACATAGCCGCCTGCGTTACCGCGAGGAACGATCGTCACTTTATGCACTTCATCTGCATTCTCAAGTTCAATCCCGATAATCGTATGACCCGCTTCATGATAGGCGACGATTTGTCGTTCTTTCTCCGAGATGACACGGCTCTTCTTAGAAGGACCGGCGATGACGCGGTCAATCGCTTCCTCAACATCCACGACTGATACCGCTGAACGGTCAGACCGGGCTGCGACGAGCGCTGCTTCGTTCAATAAGTTTTCAAGGTCAGCACCTGAGAATCCAGGTGTCCGCTGCGCAATCGACTTCAAGTCGACTGTCGAATCAAGTGGCTTGTTGCGCGCATGAACTTTGAGTACCGCTTCACGGCCTTTCACATCCGGACGATCAACCGTGATTTGACGGTCAAAACGGCCTGGGCGAAGAAGGGCCGGGTCAAGAATATCCGGACGGTTCGTCGCGGCAATCATGATGATGCCTTCGTTGTCACTGAATCCATCCATCTCGACAAGAAGTTGGTTAAGCGTTTGTTCACGCTCGTCATGGCCACCACCGAGGCCGGCGCCACGTTGACGTCCGACCGCATCGATTTCATCGATAAAGATGATACACGGTGCGTTCTTTTTCGCATTCTCGAACAAGTCACGTACACGTGACGCCCCGACACCGACGAACATTTCGACGAAGTCAGAACCTGAGATTGAGAAGAACGGTACACCGGCTTCTCCTGCAGCTGCACGAGCGAGCAATGTTTTACCTGTTCCCGGAGGACCGACAAGCAAGACACCTTTCGGAATCCGTGCCCCGAGTTTCGAGAACTTGCGAGGATCTTTCAAGAATTCAACGACTTCGATGAGCTCTTGCTTCTCTTCATCCGCTCCGGCAACGTCTTCAAACGTCACACGGCGCTTCTCTTGATCGTATAATTTCGCCTTCGATTTCCCGAAGTTCATCACACGACCGCCACCACCGCCACCTTGGGCTTGGTTGAGCAAGAAGAAGAATAAGATGAAGATGATGATGAACGGTAAGATCGCGAATACGATGCTGAACCAGCTACCACTCGACTCTGCTTCTTCGATTTGGATGTCGGTATCCGCGCGAAGTGACGAGAGCACTTCGGCGTATTCGGCCTCGTTGGCCGGGATATTCGTTTCAAAACGCTGATCTTCGTCTCCTGTTAGATCTCCTGTAATTGAGATGGCTCCCGGAATTTCTTGTACGGTTGCCGTTTCAATCCGACCTTCTTCCACATATTCCAAGAACTTCGAATACGTAAGCGTCTCGCTCTGGCTATTCGGGTTTTGTAAATATTGAAGGAACAAGATCAAGGCTAGGAAAATCACACCGAAAACTAAGGTGTTTTTCACTGCACGATTCATTCTCTGCCTCCTATTCCGAGAAACGATGTTCTCGCCCATTCAGTATATGTGTATACTTTGGGTATTTCTTTTATCTTAACACGACGCATTTTCAAAAGAAAAACGTTAGCCCCCGTAAATGCTCGGCTTGAGCACACCGACGTACGGAAGGTTACGATATTTCTCTTCGTAATCGAGACCATAGCCGACAACAAACTCGTGCGGAATAACGAAACCGCTATAATCTGCCGACAATCCGTTCTTGCGGCCCGTCGGTTTATCGAGAAGCGTCACGATTTTAACCGATTTGGCTTTGCGGTACTTGAGCAAGTCGACGAGATAGCCGAGCGTGAGTCCACTATCAATGATATCTTCTACAATCAAGATGTCGCGTCCTTCTACAGATGTATTTAAATCTTTCTCAATTTTAACTTCACCCGTCGATGACGTTCCGCCATGGTACGTCGACACGTCCATGAAATCCATTTCTAAATGGATGTCCATTTCTTTGACGAGGTCTGACATGAATGGCATCGCACCTTTTAACACACAGACGAGGAGTGGGAACTCTTCTTTATATTCTTCGCTAAGTGTTGTAGCGAGTTCTTTCACTTTACCTTGAATCTCTTCGCTTGAAATCAGTACTTTCTCCATATCGTTCATTAATGACATCTTAAAATCCTCCTCTTTCTTATCCGACACAATCATCATTTTACCATTAATCGTGGGCACATCGCACCCGACTTATCCGGAAAATCGGAAACTCTTACCCCTACTATAGCGATAATCCGTCCCGTTGCGTCAACTACCAATGGGACAAAAGGCCGTTTTTCTCGCGGAATCTTCGCGTCAATGAAGATGCGGGCGACTTTTTTCGTCCCGACGGACAGTTTCATTGCGTCTCCAGCCTCGACAGAACGGATGATCAACGGCAACTCGATCGCCTCGAGCGGGATGCCGTGTGCCTCTTCGACGATTTCAAGTGAAAATCGACTCTCACCGAACGTTACGCATGCTGGGAACGTCGTCACCACTAGTTCAGTCGGGAGAGGCAGCGGTCGATCGGTTGTCTGCAATGACAAGTTTCCACCTTGTTTCCGAAGTTGCCACGGACCTTCTAAATCAAAGTGTCCTGACCCTCGTGGATTCTCAAGAAGACGTTCCATCGCTTCTCCTACCTCTACCCCATATCGAGTAGAGAGCAATCGCCCCACGACGTGTCGCTCAAACCGATCTAAACCGAGCACGTCGTCTAGTTTCACATGAAACGCTTTCATCTCAAAATGAACTGAGGTATCCATCCACATCTCCATCCGTCGGTAACGAGCGTCCCATAGTTCGCGCTGACGCCTTGCCGTCTCGCTCACGACGTAAACGAGATCCGGTCGAGCGGCGAGGAGTTGCGGGACGAGCTGATGCCGCAGCTTGTTTCGTAAGTAATCCGCTTCGGCATTGCTCGCATCTTCTCGCCATTCGAGACGATGTCGATTGGCGTAGACAATCAGTTCTCGTTTCGTTTCCGATAGGAGCGGGCGGACGAGCTCCCCTCCTGCGAACGGACGACACTCGGGAATTCCTGTTACTTCGACGACGTTACGGTGTAGTTGAATGAGAACCGTCTCGAGTTGGTCGTCCGCATGATGAGCCGTCATCAGTTGTGTATATCCGAACGTACGCATGACTTCTTCAAAGAATGCATAACGTGCTGTCCGGTAAGCAGCTTGTGAACCACCGTTCGGGAAAGCGAGCCGTTTGCCATGAAACGGCACGTCGTACGAGTCGGCAAGACGTCGCACAAATTCATACTCTTCATCCGACTCGAGACGCAATCCGTGGTGGACGTGGACCACTCCGATCTCAAGACCGCTCTGGACGGCACGGTCTAACAAGACGACCGAATCGACTCCACCTGACACAGCAATCAATACTTTCGTCATCCGTCGCCCTCCTTGATATAACAAAAGAAGCCATCTCGAGTGAGATGGCTTCTTTTCGCTTAGGTAAGTGACCCGTACGGGATTCGAACCCGTGTTACCGCCGTGAAAGGGCGGTGTCTTAACCGCTTGACCAACGGGCCTAAATAAAATGGTAGCGGCGGAGGGAGTCGAACCCACGACCTCACGGGTATGAACCGTACGCTCTAGCCAGCTGAGCTACACCGCCATGTTATTGTTGTGTCCTAAGCACATTTTCTATAATAACCAGTACCCACGCCAGTGTCAATTCTTTTTTAAAAGTTTTTTTACAAAAAAATCGTGTATAGTGTCGTCTTATCCACTATACACGATTTTCAGTTCGTTGTGCATCACGCTTCTGACGTCGTCAGCCGATATTTTTTCTTCCAGGCAATGTGGAAATAACCCCAAAGCAAGAAGAAACAAATAGCCGATACAAACGCTAGATATACGATGGCTTGTTGCAAATAACTCCAACCGTCCGCTGACAAAATCTCTTTATAGCCAGCAACCGTATACGTCATCGGCAACCAGGCGTTGAATGGTTGTAACGCGCTCGGAATGAGTTCGAGCGGGAACGTTCCGGCCGACGTCGTCAGTTGCAGGATCAATAGGACGATGGCCACGAAACGACCTGGGTTCCCGAGTGTCGTGACGAGCAGTTGTACGATCAACAAGAAAGTGATGCTGACGAGCCAACTGAATCCGAAGAACTGCAGCGGTGCCTCGACTTCAAGTCCGAGTAGCATGACCATCGCCACATCTAAGACAAGCGCTTGAACAAAGCCGACCACGAGTAGGACACCCGATTTCGAGACGAGCCACGACAGGCTCCGTTTCGGCTTACCAGCCGGATCGTACAGCGGGTAGACGATCGAGAGCAAGAGCGCCCCGACGAATAGACCGAGTGACATGAAATACGGTGCAAAGCCCGTTCCGTAGTTCGGCACCTTATGAATCGAGTCGTTGACGACTGTGACCGGTCCGGCCATCATGTCAACGTTATCGTCTCGAATGTCGATTGCGGCTGCTTCGGCCCCATCGGCGAGCGCGTCCCGTAACTTGCTGTTGCCAGCCGCAAGTTCGGACACTCCGTCTGCGAGCTGGTCGCTACCTGACTGAAGGTCTTTACCGCCCTCTGCCAAACGTACAGCGCCGTCCGCAAGTGTGTCCGTTCCGTCACCCGCACTCTTCGCTCCGTCCGCGAGTTTTGAACTTCCTTCTGAAAGAGCTCCTGTCGCTTCGGTCAGACGGTCACTACCGGTCGCAAGTTCGGACGTCCCGTCTTTCAACTCTCCGACCCCGGCATTTATTCGGTTGCTCGCGGCAGCCAGCTCTTTCGAACTCGTAGCGGCCGTTTGAGCCCCTTGTTCCACTTGTGTCGACCCATCCGCCAACGCCTGTGCCCCGCTTGCGAGCTCGGCTTGTCCGTCACGTAACGTCACCAGTCCCGAAGCAAGTTCATTGGCACCGGCCTCTGCTTGCGTCAATCCGTCACCGAGCGCGGCCTGTCCTTCTTTCACACGCGTCGCTCCCGCTGCCAGTTCATCGAACCCGGCTGCGGTCGCTGTTTGACCTTCCGCCAATTGGGCTACGATTGCCTGTAGCATCTCTGGTGAAGCAGGTTGTCCTGCCTCGGCGAGTGCTGCCAGCTGGGTGATCAACTGGTCTTGGCTGGCCAACATCTCCGTCTTCATCCGACCGATTCCGGCCATGAGTTCCGTCTCACCTGCCAATAGAGCAGCATTGCCTTCTTTCGCCGCTGTCATCGCGGCCGCCAACTCATTCGAACCGGCGCTTAGTTGAACACTGCCGTCCTTCGAGCGCTGAATCCCGGCCGCGAGTTGTTGAACGCCTTGATTGAGAGAAGCCGTCCCGCTGTGCAATTCCTCCAACTTCGAAGCGAATGTATCTGTCCCTTCGACGAGTTGGTTCGTCCCGTCTTGAAGGGCGGACGCCCCGTCATTTACTTGACGAGCCCCGTCCGATAAGGCGGCACTGCCATCATGTACTTGTCGGCTTCCGTTCGCCAACTCGGTCGTCCCTGCCTCGAGTTGCGCGACACCTTTATTCAATTGACTCGCTCCGTCGGCCAACTCCTGTTGTTTCGAAGCGAGCAGCGCAGTCCCGTCGGCCAACTCGGTCGCGCCGTTCTCGGCCGTCTTCGAACCGTCTGCTAGTTTCGCGGCCCCGGTTGCGGCGTCATCGAGCCCAGAAGCGGCATCTTGAATTCCGTCACGCATCGCGCTGACGTACTGTTTGGCGACCTCGGTCGATAGTTCGCCTTTCACTTGTTCCATCGCCGAACCTCCGATTTGAGCCGCTAAAAAGTTATACGACTCATTGGCGATGTATTTCAGTTCGAGCTTCTCCGGCTCTTTATCGAGCGCGGTCGTCGCTTTTTCCGAGAAATCCGCCGGGATCTCAATCGCCATGTAATAGTCATGGTCGTCCAATCCTGACTCAGCCTCTCGTTTTGTCGTCTCGACAAATTCGAACGCATCAGATGTCATTAATTTCTCCACGAGTTCATCACCGATAGTCAGTTGTTCCCCATCGAACGTTGCACCCTGGTCCTCGTTCACGAGTGCCACCGGCAAGTCTTCCATTTGTCCATACGGGTCCCAAAACGCCCATAAAAACATCCCGGCATACATGAGCGGCACGAGCGCGACCGCGAGAATCGGAATCCATACCCGTCGATCTTTCCCGATACTGCGCCATTCTGCTGTCCACAGTTTCCATCCATTCATTTCAACTCTCACCTTTCACTTATAAAACATAACTATTTTTTCATGTTCCCTATTGTGCTCGCTTCCTTTCAAAAATGCAACCCTTTTTAGTTATTTTTCATAACAAAAAAATAGACGACAAAAAACCACAGACTGTGACAGTCTGTGGTTCGTCGTCTTTATTGTTACGAGTAGAAGCTGATGGTTTACGAAGGGTTACCCGCGCTTGGCTCCACGTCCACCGCGTTTTGAGTCGGTTTGACGTTTTAACGTTGTCAAGCGCTCGTCGCTATCTTTCAAGAACTTGCTCATCAACGTATCGAACGTTTCTGGTTCACGGCGTACTTCACGACGTCCGCCGCCACCACGTGGACCGCCACCGCGAGGACCGCCGCCACCGCGTGGGCCACCTTGTCCTGGACCACCTGGGCGTGGGCCGCCTTGACCCGGGCCGCCTGGGCGTGGGCCACGAGAGAAACGCTCGCCGGCTGGGCGCTCTGGGCGTTCACTGACAGGACGATCGACGGCCTTTTTGATAGACAACCCGATTTTGCCATCGTTTTCGACGTTCAAGATTTTGACCGTCACTTCTTGACCGACCGTTAGAACCTCGTTGATGTCTTTGACGTAAGAATCTGCCACTTCACTGATGTGCACCAAACCCGTTTTGCCATTTGGAAGCTCTACGAACGCTCCGAAATGCGTAATCCCTGTAACCTTACCTTGTACCTTGCTTCCTACTTCAATTGACATAAAATAATGTACTCCTTTTTTGATTGATTCCCTACAATTATACGAGTCGATTCGTCAACGGTCAACGAACCCACTTATTCCTCTGGTGAGAAGTAAAAAATAATCTCGCCATCTTTCGAGAACAACAACTCGTTGCGCGCTAGATTGGCGATGTATTCTTCGTCTTGTAAACGCTCGACCTGCTCTTTTAGTTCTGACTGTTCATCCTTCGTTTCCCGAAGTTCGACTTGCGCTTCATTTTGTTTCCGTTCTTGCTCGGACACATATCCGACTTTCGAGAAGTAACTCTGACCGATGAAGACAATCATCAACAAAAAGAGAAGCGAGGCTGCAGCCAGGCGGCGTCGAAGATGGATACGTTGCCGGTTCTGTTCTTTTTCCAGCTGTTCTCTTCGTTCATCAAGAGCCCGAATCCGCTGTTTGCGTTCCATCGGGTTACGTCCATTCATCGAATCACCTTCCTCCTGTCCTGTTACGTTCAGTATACCTTTTTTTTACGCTTCCGTACCACTGTTCACCTTTTCTTCTTTGAGCAAGCGGTACATTTCTTTCGCGTCCTCTTTTCGAGCATGCTCGGCAATCGAGTCGATGACAACCGTGACGAGCTTGTTTCCGAAGCGAATTTGCAACTCGTCACCGACTTTGACGTCCGTGCTCGCTTTCGCCACTTGTCCGTTCAACTGAATTCGGCCTTGGTCGGCGACTTCTTTCGCCAATGTGCGCCGTTTAATCAAACGGGATACTTTCAAAAACTTGTCTAATCTCATAATCCCTTCTCCTTCGCTTCATCCCAGAGCCGATCCATCTCGTCGAGCGTCATCTCGTCGAGGGAGCCGTTCGCTTCAATGTATTCGAATCGTCTCTTAAATTTTTGGTTGGTCCGTTCGAGCGCCTGCTCAGCGTTCAACTTGAAATAGCGCGCCACGTTGACGATTGAGAACAGGACATCGCCAAGTTCTCGTTCATCTTCCGGCTGACTTCTCCACTCGCGGAGTTCTTCTTCCAACTTCTCGAACGCACCTTGAACATCGTCCCATTCGAAACCGACTTGTGCAGCTTTTTTCTGCAACTGCTCGGCCCGCATCAACCCGGGTTGAGTCATGAGGACACCATCTAGCTGCGATTTTCTTTTTTCCCCTTTTTCCACTTGTTTAATCGCATTCCAATTCGTCACGACGTCATCGGCATCGTTTACTGTCACGTCACCGAACACGTGGGGGTGACGGCGGACCATCTTCTCGCTGACGGCGCCAATGACGTCCCGGATATCGAAATAGCCTTCGTCCGCCCCGATTTGGGCGTGGAGCATGACTTGGAGCAAAACGTCACCGAGCTCTTCTACAATCGCATCATCGTCTTCCGCGTCGATCGCTTCAATCAATTCGTACGCTTCTTCAAGCAAATATTTGCGGAGCGACTCGTGCGTCTGCTTCCGATCCCATGGGCACCCGTCCGGTCCACGGAGCGTCGCAATAATATGCTTCAACGTCGAAAACTCGCGCGCCAAATGCGTCTCATCCATGAGCGGCGGCACATAGAGCGTCGTCAAGTTGTCGACTTCTGCCACGCGGTCCATCTCGTAGAGCGGGATTTCACTGACCCGCTCGCGTTTCGTCCCGGCGGCCGTCACGAGTTTAACGATGTGCTCATCTGGATAACGTTCCATCAACTGGACTTTCACGTCTCCGGCCACGAACCCATCATACACTTGGCCAATCAACACATGTTGGGTCACTTGAATCCGTTCCACATCGAGCGCGGTCGCATCAAGCAATTGGAAGCCGTTAATCGGATCGATGCGCAGGGCTTGGAACATGGCGTCCAAAAAGCTCTGACCGCCGAGAAACGTGACGTCCGCACCTTGCTCGACGAGCAGTTCGACGGTCCGCTCCGCTACGAACGGATGACCTGGTACAGCATAGGTGATGGCCAACTCCTCACTCTTGTCGAGCAACGTCTCAACGATTTTGGCATACACTTCCTCAAACGTATCGCACGACTCGTAAATCGAGTCGAACGATTCAAAGTGGACCCCTTCCGTCTCCAGCTCTTGAACGACCGGATGTTCTTTCGTACGCAACCAAACGAGAGGTTGCTGTTTCAAATGACGATAGACACCGAGCGGCAATTGCTCGAGTTCGCCGGACCCGAGGCCGACGACCGTAATTCCGTAACTCATATCAGTTCTCCTTTTTCTCTAGCAGATTGATGAGACGACCTCCGAACGGGATCATTTCCCACTCGTCTATCGTCAAGATTTGTTCTTTCCATAACCGCCAGACATAACTGCCAGCCCCGACTACGAGCATAAAGCCGAGCCAAGCGAGAGCATCGAGACGATTTGGCAGCCAGTTCATTATGATGACATTCAAACCGAACAAGACACCCCCCATTGGCGCCACCGTTTTGACGAGACGCCCATAGTGTCGAAATCGGAGCATGCCAAGCGGAATGATTTGATCGAGCCGATTGAAATTGAAGGCGGCCATCGTTAAAAAGGCAAGGGATGTCCCGAGGGCAGCCCCTTCGATGCCATAGGGAGGGACGAGCCACAGATTGCTGACGAGTTTGACACCGATCGCGAGGATCATACCGACAGCGGCCGTCCGTTCCCGGTCAATCGCCTGTAGGCACGTCATACTCGCCACGGCAAGCGAAGCAGCAAACGTACTTGTCGCCAACAGAACGAGTGCCATTGTCCCAGCGGCATTTTCGAATAAGGCAATGTTTAATGGAAGCATGACACCCATCAAGCCGATGGTCGCCGCTGCGGCGACTGTCGTCGTCACACGGATCATCGAGCTGAGTCCGGATGACGTCGCCTCGACACGACCAGCCCGGTAATGGCGCACCAAATTTGGCACGTTCGCCATCCCGAGAGCCGTCGTGAAAAGAATCGCAAATTGAACGAGCGGATAACCTCGGTCAAATACCCCTTTCCCGACTTTCGCGGCGTAGTCCCCACCCATTAGATTGACAATCGTGAACGAGTCGACGAGTTGCATCCATAAAATCCCGAGCGAGGCGAAGCCAACGGCAAAGCCGGTCGTCAGTAAAATCCGAAGGACAGACCGCAACGTCGCACGTTGGACCGGGACGACCCGCAGCTTCTTCGCCCATAACGATAAGATGATAATCGCAACCACACCTCCGACGAGCGTCGCCGCGTACGCGTACCGGCTCAGCGTATAGGCGTCTTGTCCAAAGCGGACGCCAATCAACAGAGCGACGAGCAGAACTGTGACACGGACAAGGTTCTCGAGCACTTGCGAGATGGCGCTTGGCCTTAAGTCATCGACCGATTGGAACGAACCGCGGAGCACCGCCAACGCGGGCATAAGCAAATAGCTGAGGCTGATCACGCGTAACGTCGGTGCGAGCTGCATGTCACCGAGAAGACGGGCAATCGCCGGTGCGAGCATCCACATCGCGACGACAAGGGCGAAGCCGAGGCCGAGTAAGACATAAAAACTCCCCCACAACACCTCGAGCTTGCGTCTCGGCCCTTGGGCCCCGACACCAATTTTCGCAATCACGACCGGCATCGCATACATGCCGAGCGAGGCGACGATCGCAGCAAACGGGTATACCGTCTGATAGGCGTATAAGCCAAAGTCTCCCGCGATGTTTTGGTACGGGACCCGATAAGCGAAGCTGATGAATTTTGAAAGATAGCCCGCAAGCGCAAATAAGATGACCCCGGTCGCAAATTTACTTGGCGACCGCATGGGCCAACCTCTTCACAAGCTCCTCAAGTACCGTATCGGCATCGTTCAACAGTTCGATGACCGGCATCCTGCCGCTAAGCGACAACTTGAGAGCACCGTTGTCTTGACCGACGCCAAGTTTCCGACCGAGCGGCATCGTCCACTCCATGAACGACGGCACGTCGAGCGCTGTCGTCGATTCGAGCGACAATACCATCTCAATGCGACCCGGCGTCTGTTTGATGCGGGCCACTTTCGCCATTTCCCCATAAATGCGCAGACGCGTCAGTTGGATGAGGAGGGCGACAGGCTCCGGGAATTCCCCGAACCGTTCGATCAACTCGTCTTGGAGGGCGAACAGCGCCTCTGGTGTATCGACATATTTGAAGCGTTTGTACATCTCGATTTTCAATTCGCTGTCTGACAAATACTCGTCCGGGATATACGCGTCCGCTTGGAACGCAATCTCCGGTTTGAAGACGACTTGTTTCGCCTGGCCGCGCATCCGGTCTTTCCGTTCTTCGATGGCTTCGGACAACATTTGCGAGTATAAGTCGAATCCGACCGAATCGATGAACCCGGACTGTTGGGCCCCGAGCAGATTGCCGGCACCGCGAATCGATAAGTCGCGCATCGCAATCTTGAACCCGCTCCCGAGCTCCGTGAACTCCTTGATGGCCTGTAGCCGGCTCTCCGCGACCTCGGTTAAGCGTTTATCTTTCCGATACGTGAAGTAGGCGTAGGCGATTCGGTTGGAACGACCGACACGACCGCGCAACTGGTACAACTGTGACAGCCCCATCTTGTCCGCATCGTGGACGATGAGCGTGTTCACGTTCGGAATATCGATGCCGGTCTCGATGATCGTCGTCGAGACGAGCACGTCGGCCTCTCCTTCGAGGAAGCTGATAAGCTGGCTCTCGAGTTCAGTCTCGGTCATCCGACCGTGTGCCGTCGCAATGCGTGCTTCCGGTAACAAAGCGCGAATCTCTTCAGCCTTCCGCTCGATTCCTTCGACCCGGTTATAGAGGAAGAACGCCTGCCCGCCTCGCGCGAGTTCACGCTCGAGTGCCTCACGCAAGACGATACCGTCGTATTCCATGACGTACGTCTGCACCGGGTAGCGGTTCTCCGGCGGTGTCTCAAGCACTGACAAGTCCCGAATCCCAATCATCGACATGTGGAGCGTCCGCGGGATTGGTGTCGCCGTCAGCGTCAAGACGTCGATATTTGTCTTCAACTGTTTGAGCCGTTCTTTATGCTTAACCCCGAAACGTTGCTCTTCATCGATGATGACGAGTCCGAGGTCGGCGAACGTCACATCTTTCGACAAGACGCGGTGCGTCCCGACGACGACGTCAATCGTCCCTTCTTTCAAGCCTTTTTTCGTCGCCGCCATCTCGCTTTTCGAGCGGAAGCGGCTCATGACGGAGACGTTGATTGGAAACTCACTGAACCGTTCGAGCATCGTCTCGTAGTGCTGTTGTGCGAGTACGGTCGTCGGCACGAGGAACGCGACTTGCTTCCCAGCGAGCACAGCTTTGAACGCGGCTCGAATCGCCACTTCCGTCTTTCCGTAACCGACATCGCCACAAAGGAGACGGTCCATTGGCCGTGATCGTTCCATATCGGCTTTGATTTCGGCGATGGAACGGACCTGGTCTTCTGTCTCCGCATACGGGAACGAGCTTTCAAACTGACTCATCTCTTCGTCATCACCTGGGAACGCATAACCGACGGACGCTTCCCGCGCCGCATACAACTTGATCAGCTCGTCGGCGATATCTTCGACCGATTTGGCGACTTTCGATTTGACCTTCTTCCACTCGGTCCCACCGAGTTTATAAATCTTAGGCTCTTTACCTTCGGCCCCGACGTACTTTTGGACGAGATCGATTTGGTCGACCGGGACGTAGAGCGCATCGTCACCGGCATAGACGAGATGTAAGTAGTCTTGATGAATGCCGCCGACTTCAATCGTTTTGATGCCTAGGTATTTCCCGATCCCGTGATGGATGTGGACGACGTGGTCGTTCGGCTTCAACTCTTGATAACTTTTAATCCGTTCGGCGTTCGTCAAATTCTTCGTCTGTCGTTTCCGCTTCGTGACGCGTTTGAACAGCTCTTCTTCGGAGACGACGACGAGGCGACTCGTCGAGAGCTCGAATCCGCCCTCGATTTGTCCAATCATGACGTGGACGTGACGCGGCAACAACTCGCCGTCCACATTTGTGAACGTTGACGAGATGCCATAGTCTTCAAGCAATGCTACCACCTTGTCGGCCCGCGTTTGATCCCCTGCTAAGAAGACGAGACGATGGTCACCTTGTTGCCAACGTTCGACTTCTTGCTTCAGCAAGTGCATCTGCCCGTGAAACGCCGGGAGCGGACGGCAACTGAGGTGGACCGTGTTCGTTTCCGGAATCCCCGACCGTCTCGACGGGAGGAGCGAGAACGCCACTTGCTTCAAATCACGAAACACTTTATGCATCGGAACGGCAAGCGTATAGTTGCTGACGGATTCCCCGCGTTCGATGAGCGACGAGAACCATTCGGCTTCCTCGCGATCTTGCACATCGGCGGCGTCTTCAATCCGGGCCACTTCATCTAAAATCAAGACAGCATCCGGTCCGACATAGTCGAGGAGTGTCGAGCTATATAGCAGCGGCGTGTACTTTCCAACTTTTTCGGGCGCCTCACCTCGACCGAACTGTTCGATGTCCCGGGCAATCCCGTCCTCAAGTGCTTGACGAATCGTCTCCGTCTCAATCAACGAGAGCGTCCGATCATATTGACGTTCGAGTGCCTGTCCAGCTTTTTTCAATTGTTCTGTCGAAGCGATAAACTCGGTCGCCGGGGGAATGACCGCTTCGGCGACGACCCCTAGTGAGCGTTGTGTCTCAGCATCAAACGTAAAAATCGAATCGACCTCGGTGTCGAACAAATCGATGCGATACGGACGCGCCTCCGTGAGCGGATAGACATCTAAAATGCTGCCGCGGACGGAGAATTCACCCGGTGCGGTGACGGTAGCCGTTCGTTCATATCCGAGCGTGATCAGCGTCTCAGCAAACGGCTTCAAATCAAGCTCTTGACCTGGTTTGATGACTCGATGGCTTGTCCGCCAGTCCGTCGGGCTCGGGATAAAGCGACGTAACCCACCGAGTGGCACGACAAGGACGCCTCCCGTTTCGTCAAGGAGACGTGTTCGAGCTTCAATCCGTGCGGCAAGAAGTTCTGGGCTCGATGTGAGTGACAGTTCTCCAGCGAGCGTCTCATCGATCGGATAAAGCAATGTTTGACTCGGGCCGACGAGCGACTCGAGCTGATCGTACATTTTTTGGGCTTGGTACATGTTATGTGTGACGACCACGAGACGTCGGGGCGAATTTTTCGCCAAACCTGCCAACACGAGCGCTTTGGCACTCGTCGTCAATCCGGTGACGAGTTGACGATCAACTTTTGGCAACCGCTCCCGAATCACATTCGTCTCAGGCAATGCCAACATGAATTTCTCTAAAGCATTCATTTTGATTTCCTCCACCTCATACGACAAAAAAGGGTACGTTGACCCTTTAGTTATATCGATTCATGAGCGCGATCCATTCCGTGTCCACAAAATCAGTCGCGGCGGACACCGCTTGATCGAGCGTATCATTCAATTCTGGCATATCTTCTTTCCGGTAGTTCATGAGCACCCAATCGACGACTTTAATCGGATGCGGCGGACGACCGATGCCGAGTTTCAGACGTTTGAAATCTTGGGTTCCCAGGTGTTGAATCAGCGACTTGATGCCGTTATGTCCACCGGCACTGCCTTTCGGACGGAATCGCAGTTTCCCTGGCACCATGTCCAAGTCGTCATAAATGACGAGCAAGTCATCAATCTCAATCTTATAATAATCTAAAATCGGACGTACCGACTCCCCTGATAGATTCATGTAGGTGAGCGGTTTGACGAGGACGACACGTTCTCCATTGATTCTTCCCGTTCCGATCAATGCTTTAAACTTGGCTTCATCAAGTTGAATCCCATGTTTGTCAGCTAAGCGATCAATCGCTAAAAAACCGACGTTGTGACGGGTCATCTCATACTTTTTGCCTGGATTCCCGAGGCCGACGATACATTTCATCTTATTCCTCCTGAACAAAAAAGCCCAAAGGCGAACGCCTTCGGGCCTCGTTTTTTTAATCGAACAGCGTGCTCACCGATTTGTGCTCATGGACACGCATGATCGCTTCCCCAAGCAAACGGGCAACCGACATCTGCTTGATTTTGCTCGAACATTCGCGACCTTCTAAATCGATCGTGTTCAAAACGACGAGTTCTTTGATTGACGAGTTGTCGATCCGTTCCATCGCCGGTCCAGATAAGACTGGGTGTGTACACGAGGCGTACACTTCTTTTGCACCAGCTTGGACGATGGCATCGGCCGCGAGCGTGATTGTTCCAGCTGTATCGATGATGTCATCGATCAAAATGGCCGTCTTGCCTTCAACGCTGCCGACGATGTTCATGACTTCAGCCACGTTCGCTTCAGGACGACGCTTGTCGATGATGGCGATTGGAGCCTTCAAGCGTTCGGCAAGCTTACGGGCACGCGTGACGCCACCGTGGTCCGGTGAGACGACGACAATGTCTTTCGCTTTAAATTCATCTGTCTCAAAATACGTCGAGATGAGTGGAACACCTAATAATTGGTCTACTGGGATATTGAAGAAACCTTGGATTTGAGCAGCATGCAAGTCCATCGTGATTAAACGCGTGGCACCTGCAACCGTCAATAAATCAGCGACAAGTTTCGCTGTGATTGGCTCACGTGAGCGCGCCTTGCGGTCTTGGCGAGCGTAACCATAGTATGGCATGACCACATTAATCGTCCGAACCGATGCTCGTTTCAACGCATCGATCATGACGAGTAACTCCATGAGCGTTTCGTTCACCGGTGAGCTCGTCGATTGAATGATGTACACATCATCGCCTCGCACGCTCTCCTCGATGTTGATGTAAAGTTCTCCGTCGCTAAACCGCTTCACTTGGCAATCGCTGAGCGGGATGCCAATTTCCTTGGCAATCTCTTCGGCGAGTGGGCGGTTTGAGTTTAAGCTAAATAGGCGAATTTCACGTTCATATACAGTAGACATGTTTAGGATTCTCCTCCATCGTTTTCCATAATAATAGGCAGCAACTTATCGTTTCGTGTAACCTTCTTTATTCGTTTGGCGTTCGCGTGCAATCGCAAGCGCCTCTTCAGGAACGTCATCCGTGATCGTCGAACCGGCTGCTACGATTGAGCCTTTTCCGACTTTCACCGGAGCAATCAAGTTCACATTGCAGCCGACGAAGGCATCGGCTTCGACGACCGTTTCGAACTTGTTCTTGCCGTCATAGTTGACCGTGATCGAGCCACAGCCGAGGTTGACGCGTTCCCCGATCGAAGCATCTCCGATATAGCTGAGATGTGATGCTTTCGCACCGTCTCCGAACGTTGATTTTTTGATTTCCACGAAGTTACCGACGCGCGTATTCGCGCCGAGGACTGCTTGTTGACGAAGGTGGGCGAACGGCCCGACCTGTGCTTCAGTTCCGACACGGCTGTCACTCACGACCGATTGACGAACCGTCGCACCGTCTTCGATGACGCTATTGCGGATATCTGAATTCGGACCAATCACGCACTCTGAACCGATAATCGTTTTCCCGAGAATGACCGTCCCTGGATAGATGATCGTATCCGAACCGATGACGGCATCTGGTGAGATGTATGTCGAAGCTGCATCCATGAATGTGACACCTTCACGCATGAGGCGTTCGTTCGTCCGCTTGCGCATGACCGCTTCAGCTTGTGAAAGAGCGACACGGTCGTTGACGCCGATCGTTTCATCGAATGTCGGCGCCGTGTGTGCTGCCACGACTTCGCCTGCTTCTTTCGCAATCGAGATGACGTCCGGCAAGTAGTACTCACCTTGAGCGTTGTTGTTCCCGACTTGCTTCAATGCATCAAACAAGAGCTCGTTATCGAACACGTACGTGCCTGTGTTGATTTCACGGATTTCTAGTTCAGTGTCAGACGCATCTTTATGCTCGACGACTTTTGTAACGTTTCCGTCTTCCCCACGGATGACACGACCATATCCTGTCGCATCGTCAGCGATGGCTGTCAGTACTGTCATTTTCGCTTGCTGGGCTTCATGATGGGCCAACAGCGCCTCGAGCGTTTCCGCTGTCAACAGTGGCGTGTCGCCGCAAACGACGAGCGTTGCGCCCGGTTTACCCGCGAGTTCGCTTTCTGCCATCTGCACTGCATGACCTGTCCCGAGCTGTTCTTCTTGGACCGCATATTCCACGCGTGAGCCCAACGTCTCTTGTACCGCTTCAGCCCCATGGCCGACGATGACGATTTGACGACTGACCCCGATTTTGTCGAGTTGATCGACGACGTGTTCGACCATCGGTTTTCCGAGGACCGGATGAAGCACTTTATATAGCTTCGACTTCATACGGGTCCCTTTACCTGCTGCCAAAATGACTGCAAAACGATCCATTCTTGATTCGCTCCTATCTCATATCGACTGTAATGTACTCAATTGTTCGGTTTTTTTCTACATTCAAATCTTATTTACACCGTATCTACTATATCGAAACCGTGACGTGGTTTCAACCGTTGTAACCATTCGTAACCAATGAAACGTAAAAAGGCAGCGGAAGGGTCCCCATCCGCTGTCAAAGATTACTCATTCATGGCATTGTATCGTGCTTGCGTCTCGGCAATAGCGACGTCCTCTTGGCCGTACGCCTCTAGAACAGCCGCCTCGACTTTTTGACGCATATCTCCATTAATCGGGTGAGCGATATCGCGGAAAATCCCTTCTGGCGTCCGCTTGCTCGGCATCGCTACGAAAAGACCGGTACTCCCTTCAATGATTCGAAGATCGTGTACCACAAATTCATGGTCGAGTGTAATGGAGGCCAGTGCCTTCATTCTACCTTCCGTCGCGACTTTGCGAATTTTTACGTCTGTGATCTGCATGTTTCGCATCCCCTTTTCATCGTTGTCTAGACCGTGGTGTACCTTCTAAAAGGTTGAGATGATTCCAAGCGAACCGATTGACTTCGTACGAATCTTATACCCTTTCATCATAAAACGAAATCAAATTTTTGCCAATCACTTTAAGAACTGTTCGACGTTCCCTCGCGAAATGGTGACGAGTCCTTCATCCGAATCGACGTTCGTCAATTTCATCAAACTGACGTATTCGCTTACCATTTTCTTCTCGGCGCCTTCCGCTTCCATGAGGACACCGACACCCGCGAGGTTCGCCTCGAACTCATTCAAGAGACTCATCATCCCGCGAATCGTACCGCCCGCTTTCATGAAATCGTCAATCAACAAGACGTTCGCGCCACGCGGCAAGCTGCGACGAGCGAGCGCCATCGTGCGAATCGCCTTTGATGAGCCTGATACGTAGTTGATGCTGACCGTCGAACCTTCTGTGACACGACTGTCAGAACGAACGATAACGAACGGGACACCAAGTTGCTCGGCGACAGCGTACGCGAGCGGAATCCCTTTTGTCGCGATTGTCATGACGACGTCAACTTTACGATCGGCGAACACAGAGGCGAAGACTTGCCCCATCGGCTTCACTTGACGCGGGTTCCCGAGGACATCTGTCAAATAGAGATAGCCTCCCGGAAGCAACCGTTCCGGTTTCGACAATTGCTCACATAGGCCGTCGATCATCGAGAGCGACTTTTCCTTGCTCCAGCCTGGAATGAACATGACACCGCCGGCTGCCCCTGGCACTGTGACGAGTTTTCCCGTGCCATCATGCGAAAGCATTTCACTGACGATGACCAAATCTTCACTGATGGATGATTTGGCTGCTTTATAACGACTCGAAAACATCGATAATGAGACGAGCTGGTGTGGATGGTCCAGCAAATAACGGGTCATATCGACAAGACGACCACTTCTACGAATTTTCATACGGATTCCCCTTCACTTCTTCAATAATAGACGAATGTTCTAAACAGAATATATCATTCTCATTCGTCTTTGTTCAATGTTTTTTGCCGAGAATCCGAACGACGAACACTTCAGGACAAAATCCCTTCAGTCCATTATAGACACGATGTGCTTTTTGCTCGTGCTCAATCAATGCGAATACCGTTGGACCGCTGCCGCTCATGAGGACACCATCCGCTCCGCAGTGCAGCATCGTCTCTTTGATTTGGCGAACTTCCGGATGAAGTTCGAGCGTGACCGCCTCGAGGGCGTTCCCTAAGTTTACACAGATGCCATCAAAATCCCGATCCCGAATCGCCGTGACCATCGCCTCGGTGTTTGGATGCACAATCTTCTCCATCTGCACGGCACGATAGACGTCAGCCGTCGACACTCCGATTTTCGGCTTCGCCAATACGACGTAGCACGGCGGCGGTGACGGAATCGTCTCCAGCTGTTCGCCGCGTCCGCGCGCGATGGCTGTTCCTCCCATGACACAAAACGATACGTCCGATCCGACGGCGGCTCCGAGTTCGGCCAACTCTTCTAACGACAGGCCAAGGTCGAACAATTCGTTCATACCCCGAAGTGTCGCCGCCGCATCGCTCGAGCCGCCAGCTAACCCTGCCGCCACTGGGATTTGCTTATCTAATACAATTTCGACACCCTGTTTGATATTGAATCGCTTCCGTAACAGCTCAGCCGCACGATAAGCCAAATTTCGATGGTCGTTCGGCACGTAGGCATGCTCGGACTGAATCCGAATCTCATCTGTATCGAGCACAGTCAATTCTAACCGGTCCGATAAGTCTACTGTCGTCATTATCATTTCCACTTCATGATAGCCATCTGTCCGCTTCCCAAGGACATCGAGCGTCAAGTTGATTTTTGCCGGCGCTTTCACACTGATCGTGCGCATATCGTTCACCCTTCCCATGTATCTCCTGTTCGCCATTGTACCGTAAACGAGCGCACAAAAAAAGAAGCAGCTGCCAATGCATCCGCCCCTCATTTATCGTTCAATTACTGAATTCAATTTTAACTGTATCCGTTAGGACATCAGCGTAGCTATATGAGACACGTTCCACGTTATGATGGTCTTCATCCAATTTGACGACGAACACCGCGGGATACGCTTCACCTCACTGTTACAAGTATAACACATTCAAAAACAAAAATAAAGATTAATATTATATCGATTCGTTATCCGGTCGTCAACTGTTTTTAAGTGGTAAAATTGTGTCAGCTAACCGTGCAAACTCCTCAAGCGAAAGCGTTTCGCCTCGCCGTTTCGGATCGATTCCAGCTTCACTTAAAAACTGTTCGATTTCCATTTTTTTGTCTTTCCCGAGGTGATTCGTCAAGTTATTTAAGATCGTTTTTCGACGTTGTGCGAAACTGGCCCGGGCAAGCTCGAAGAAGAAGGCTTCATCTTTCACGTCGACCGCCGGTTTGGGACGCATCTTCAACGTGATGACCGCTGAATCGACGTTCGGGGCCGGCATGAACACGCTTTTTGGAACAATAAAGCTCACGTTCGCCTCCGCGTAATATTGGATCGCAATCGAGAGAGAGCCGTATGCTTTCGTCCCAGGCTTCGCTCCAATGCGCTCGGCAACTTCTTTTTGAATCATCATGACGAGTGAACGGAACTTGATTTGGCTTTCCAGTAAGCGCATGATAATCGGCGTCGTCACATAATACGGCAAGTTCGCCACAACCGAGATGTCTTCGATTCCTTGACTGAAAAACTCACGCTCGACGATGTCTTGAATATCGAGCTCGAGGGCATCGCCGTGGATGACATGCACATGTGGATAAGGAGACATCGTATCTTCCAGAATCGGAAGCAGACGTTGGTCGATTTCGAGGGCGACGACCTTTTTAGCCCGCTTGGCAGACTGTTCCGTCAATGACCCGATGCCGGGACCGATTTCAAGAACCCCGCTCGCTTCGCCCAACTCAGCTGCATCCACAATCTTGTTCAAAATATTTAAATCAATTAAAAAGTTCTGCCCAAGCGACTTTTTGAAAGAGAAGCCGTGACGTTCTAGAATTGATTTCGTGCGTTGGATTGTTGCAATGTCTTTCAATGATTTTCCTCCTCTAACTGAGCCAGTGCCCGTTCCCATTCCTCAATCGTGACCCGTAACGCTTCCACGCGCTTTACAAACTGTTTGGCGTTCGGTTCACCGATTCGGAGTAACACGCCGAGCCGTTTACGACGGCGCGCAGCGTCCGCTCCGCCAATCAAATCGGCTTCGAGCACCATCTGGCGGGTGACGAGCGGCATGTCAGTCTCAACTCGCTGTTCATACACCGCTTCGAGTACACGGCGAATCGTTGCCGGTGAAGCATGCTCGACCCCAATCTTGCCACGTTTATCTTTCGCTTCGGCCCGAGGTAAATAGGCATGCTTACATCCTTTAACCTGCTCCTCGACGATGGCCCGGATTCGGTCACCCGGGTAGTCTGGGTCCGTCAAAATGATAACGCCGCGCGTTTCTTGGGCGCGTTTGATTCGTTCGATCGTCTGTTTCGAGACGGCAGATCCGTTCGTTTCAATCGTATCGACGTCATATACTTCTTGAAGCCGCGTCGTGTCATCTCGACCTTCGACGACAATCACCTCTTGTATTTTTTCACGCATCATCGTTTCCTTCTTTCTCTTCTTGCTTCGGGATAACCCAAATCGTGAGCGGCTGACGCCCAAACGTTACCGCTTCTTCTTTCGTGTCCATCATCAAGTCAATTTTATGACCTTTGATCGCACTGCCTGTATCTAAAGCAATCGCCATGCCAAACCCTTCAACGTACACACGTGTGCCAAGAGGAATAATAGCGGGGTCGACAGCAATGATTCGCATCCCTTCATACAAAATCGTATCCGTCACATCATAACCACTACGGGTCAGAACCCTGTCATCAAATGTGACCGTGTCTTCTGCATTGTTCGTATACGCGGTCGCTTCGACGAGAAGTTGTTTCGCGGAAGTGAAGTCCAGCGCATCCTCGGCACGAGGTGTCTCTTCAATCTTAATCTCCGCCTCGTCTCGAAACGGACTCGACGGTTCGGTCGTGGCGGTCGTTTCTTGATTCGTTGCCGGTTCAATCTCCGGTTCGGCCACGACTTTCGTCCCACGTTTAATGATTTGAGGGCGTACGCTTTGTAGCGTTTCCACGCTCGTTTCGGTCCGATTTGTAATTGTACCATTTTCCACTGTCAGTGCATACCGCGTCCGTTCGAGTCCCGGGATGCCGACTTGCACGACTTCGGTCTCTCCAAGTTCGAGCGTATCGTCCTCTTCCATGACGATTTCAAACGGGATGAGACGACTCTCATATTGTACGACGTCTCGACTCACATTGACGCTGATGGTCATTCCATCCCGTACCGGTGTCGTGAGAGCCGGGACGACCGTATCTTGGTCAGAAACCGTCACATTCGCCTCCCGTAACGCCTGTTCGACAGTTTGAGCCATCGTATACAAGGTCTTCGCCTCGTCCCCGACGATGACATCGAGGGCGACGACAGGCTGGTAGCGAATCGTCATCCCTGATGTGACCGGTGCACGTACGCCCGGGTACACGTCGTCCCCTTCGCGTACACTCACTCCATAACGAAGCAACACGTCTTTGACGGTCCGTTCACGCGTCTCGATCGTCTCGACCTGGCCATAGCCGATTTGAAGCGACACGGTACGAGCTCGTTCGATATGAATCACTCGATCCGTCGGGACGTCGGCACTTAAGGCGGGAGTCACAATATCCGCCTCGTCGATCACGATACCGGTCTCGTTAAGCACTTCTAGCACCGAATCGCCGCGGCTTTCATGCACGGTTGTCACGCCGTCGTCGACGATGGTGATCGGTTCAGGCTGCATCGCCATATAGGCGAACACTGCCGTCGCTACGACACCAATACTCAAGATGATGCGCCTGAACATCATGGGAGACGGAATAGGCGCTTCGCATTGGCTGTCGTTGCTTCAGCGAGCGCGTCGTAGGACATGTCACGTAGCGATGCAATCTCTTCGGCGACGTACGTGACGTAAGCGGGTTCGTTCCGTTTACCACGGAACGGCGTCGGCGTTAAATACGGGCAGTCCGTCTCGACAAGGAGCCGATCGAGCGGGACTTGTTGCGCCACCGCCTTCGGTACTTTCGCATTCTTGAACGTCACTGGTCCTCCGAGAGAGATATAGAAGTTCAAGCGCAGACAGCGCTCCAACAGTTCGACGGACATGCTGTAACTATGGAACACGCCGCCTACCTCTTCGGCATGTTCTTCCTCTAAAATATCGAGCACGTCGGCTGTCGCTTCCCGATTATGAATCACGATGGGCATGTTCGTCCGCTTCGCGATGGCGATCTGTTGCCGGAACACGCGTTGTTGGACATCTTTCTCCGACTTGTCCCAATGGTAATCGAGACCGATTTCCCCGAGCGCCATCACTTTCGGATGAGCCATTAGCGTCTCGATTCTCTTCAAATCAGCATCCGTACAATCGACGGCATCAACCGGATGCCAGCCAACGATGGCATAGATATCCTCATACGTTTCCGCGAGCTCGATTGCCCGCGTGATGGTCGGGTTATCGAATCCGACGACGAGCATCGGGGAAACGCCCGCGGCACGAGCCCGCTCGATCGTCGCCTCGACATCCTCATTGAACTGCTCGGCATTGATATGGGTATGCGTATCAATCAACATGGTGCTTCCTCCTTATATAGACAAAGAGGGAGACCGAAGTCTCCCCCAAACGATTATTTGACGACGGCCCCGTTCGGCATATTCTCAGATACGGTCGCAAGCTCAAGCTTGCCGTCTTTATCAGCCGCTAAAATCATCCCTTGTGACAACTCGCCACGTAGTTTGACCGGCTTCAAATTGGCGACGACGATGACTTTCTTCCCGACCAAGTCTTCTGGCGCATACCATTCGGCAATGCCTGAGACGATTTGACGTGTCTCGCTACCAAGGTCGACTTGAAGCTTCAACAGCTTCTTCGCCTTCTTGATTTTATCGGCCTCGACGATTTGACCGACACGGAACTCGACTTGGTCAAAGACGTCGATTGTGATTTCTGGACGGACGTCCTCATCCTCAGCATCGCTCGCCTCCACTTCGGCTTCCTCGACACGTGCTTTCGATGCTTGACGCATCATTTCCTGAATTGCATCGATCTCTTCTTTTACATCACGACGTGGGAAAATCGGTGTCCCGTCGGTGACGACCGCTCCATCGAAGGCCGCAAACGTATCGAGCGCTTCCCATGACATGTCTTTTCCTTCAAGACCGAGCTGGCGGAACATTTCTTTTGGTGCCCGTGTCATGAACGGTTGAATCATGACCGCCACATGGCGAAGTACGCCGGCCAGATGCGTCATCACGGATGCGAGTTCACCACGCTTCGCTTCGTCCTTCGCAAGGACCCACGGTTGCGTCTCATCGATATATTTATTGGCACGGCTCACGAGTTGCCAAATGCTTGTGAGCGCGACGGAAAACTCCATGTGTTCCATGGCCGCTTCCGTCTTCTCTGTCGTCTCATTGACAACTTGAAGCAACGAGGCATCGAACTCCGTCACGTTGCCCGCGTAGGCAGGGATCTCGCCATCGAAATACTTCTTAATCATGGCCACGGTCCGGTTGAGCAGGTTACCGAGGTCATTGGCAAGGTCAAAATTCAAGCGATCTACAAACGCCTCCGGTGTGAACGTGCCGTCCGCTCCAAATGGAACTTCACGAAGAAGATAGTAGCGGAGTGAGTCGAGTCCGTAGCGATCGATGAGTGGAATCGGATCGACGACATTGCCTTTCGATTTCGACATTTTGCCGTCTTTCATGAGCAACCAACCATGGGCGAAAACTTGTTTCGGTAATGGAAGGTCAAGCGCCATGAGCAACGCCGGCCAAATAATCGTATGGAACCGGACGATTTCTTTTCCGACCAAGTGCACGTCGGCTGGCCAATAGCGGTTGAACAACTCGTCGTTGTCCGACCCATAGCCGAGGGCAGAGATGTAATTCGTGAGAGCATCGACCCATACGTACACGACGTGTTTCGGGTTCGATGGTACTTGGACACCCCAGTCAAACGTCGTCCGTGAGACGGCCAAGTCTTGGAGGCCCGGCTTCAAGAAGTTGTTGATCATCTCGGTTTTGCGCGATTCTGGCAAGATGAAGTCAGGGTGCGACTCGAAGTACTCGATTAAACGATCGGCGTACTTGCTGAGACGGAAGAAATAGCACTCTTCGCGTACAAGCTCGACCGGGTGACCGCTGTCAGGGCTCTTCCCATCAACGAGCTGTGACTCCGTGTAATACGTTTCATCAGGGATCGAATACCACCCTTCGTATTCACCGAGATAGATGTCATCGTTTTTCAGAAGCGTCTCGAATACGTGCTCGACGACGGCCTTGTGGCGGGCATCGGTCGTACGAATATAATCATCGTACGAGATTTCAAGACGGTCCCATAACACCTTGATGTCTTTAACGACTTCATCGACAAACGCTTGCGGCGTCACGCCAGCTTCTTTCGCTTTTTCCTGAATCTTTTGACCGTGCTCGTCTGTCCCCGTCAAATAACGGACGTCAAATCCTTTCAGACGCTTATAACGCGCGATAGCATCGCCAGCCACCGTCGTATAGGCGTGACCGATGTGTAGTTTGGCACTCGGATAGTAAATCGGAGTCGTAATATAAAAAGTAGGCTTCGCCATTGTATGTTCTCCATCCTTTCGACATTTGCAATTTCCATTATACACGGTTCGACAAAAGAATTTCCAAACCAATTGTTTGGAATTATTTTGTTATTACCTCATAAAAAATGTTCCAAAAAAACCCTTTCTTTGTTTCATGTCCTAACTTTCGGGGAATTTTAGGTATATATCGTTCTCATATCGCCAATTTTCGAAAATGTAGATTTCCAATAGTAAGCAGTTGACTGCAATTGGAAAGTTTAGTATGCTTTTTGCTGTAGTAACATTGTCGAATTTTGACGACTCATGTCACCAAGAGATTTCGACACCATTGGAGGAGGAAACACAAAATGAAATCTACAGGTATCGTACGGAAAGTTGATGAGCTCGGTCGTGTCGTCATTCCAATCGAATTGCGCCGCACACTCGGGATCGCTGAGAAAGACGCTCTTGAAATCTACGTCGACAACGATCAAATCGTGTTGAAAAAATACAAACCGAACATGACTTGCCAAGTGACGGGCGAAGTATCGGATGACAACTTCAAGTTGGCTGACGGTAAATTGATCCTTTCACCAGAAGGCGCACAACGCGTTCTCGTCGAGTTGAAAAACATGCTCGAAAACTACTACAGCGAAGAGTAAGCAAGGAATTCCTTGCTTACTCTTTTTTGTCGACTTGATGATAGGCGTCGTACACCTCGCCACGTGATAAACCGCGCTCTTTAGCAACTTGTTTGATAGCGGCGTTCGGCTTCAATCCGTCTTCGATATAACGATCGACGTGTTCGAGCGGCGATAACGCCTCCCACCAATCGTGTGTCGGTGCTATTTCCGTCGAACCAGCCACCATGACGACGAACTCACCACGTACCTCACCTTCACACCAAACAAGCGCTTCTTCTACCGTCCCGCGTAAAAACTCTTCAAACGTTTTCGTCAACTCTCGTCCGAGAACGAGTTGCCGATTGCCGAACGCGTCCTGAATCCCGGTCAGCATCTCTTTTAACCGATGTGGCGCTTCATAAAAAATGATGGTGCCCGGTTCATATTGCAAAGAAGATAACACATCGAGCCGCTCTTTCTTTTTACGTGGCAAGAATCCGTAATACAAAAACCGCTCGGTCGCAAGACCAGAGGCGACAAGAGCCGTCAACGCCGCGTTCGCTCCAGGGAGCACGACGACAGGGAGCTTCGCTTCAATGGCCAACCGCACGAGGTCACTCCCCGGGTCCGAAATCCCCGGCATGCCCGCGTCTGAGACGACGGCGACTGATTTGCCGGCCTCGATATCTTCGATTAAGCGCGGGCCACTCACGTGCTTATTGTGCTCATGGTAGCTGACTAGTTTCGTCTCAATGCCGAAATGGCGACAGAGCTTCATCGTTTGGCGTGTGTCTTCGGCCGCGATCAAATCGACTTCTCCTAGAATTCGAACCGCTCGATACGTCATGTCTTCTAGATTTCCAATCGGCGTCGGCACAACATAGAGCGTGGGCCCATCAGTCTGATAACTTTTCTGTGAGTTCATTACTCGTTCCCTCCATCAATTGCTGTTTTTGAGCCCGAGTGAGTTGTTTAATGGACCATTCGTACTGCATGGCTTCACGTTTGGTCGCAAACGACCTGACATATCGTAACGTCACCGGGAGACGCGCTCGCGTATATTTCGCACCTTTACCGCTGTTGTGCACGTCCATCCGCTTATCTACATCCGTCGTATATCCGGTATAGTATGTGCCATCGCTACACTCGAGAATATAGGCAAAGTGCTTACGCATCGAGGATGGCCCGCATGTCGCTCGTATACGTGTCATCTTCCTCATAAACGACAAACGGAGGTAAGATTGTGAGCCCTGCTTTTCCATCTTTCGACCCCTCTATTAAAAGTGTATTTGCGTCTCGGCCTTGTTTCGGGTAAACGAGTTGCATTCGTTTCGGTTCAATCCGATACGCCCGCATGAGCGTTAGAATATCGAGTAATCGCTCCGGTCGATGGACGAAGGCTACCTTCCCACCCGGTTTGACGAGTTGACTGGCTGAGCGGATACAGTCTTCTAACGTGCAAAGCACTTCATGACGTGCAATCGTATGATGTTCATTTTGATTACGGAGCGAAGTTTCGTTTGCTAAAAAATAAGGTGGGTTGCACGTGACAACGTCATAACGAGCATGCCCTAGTACGCTGGTCGCATGTTTCACATCGCCTTCAAGGATGTGCAGTCTGTCACTTAAATCGTTAACGGCAATGCTTCGATTCGCCATATCAACGAGACGGGGCTGGATTTCAAGTCCTGTCACCGTTCCTTTCGTCCGATACGATAAAAAGAGCGGAATAGCCCCCGTACCGGCGCATAAATCAACGAGTCTCCCTTTTTGAATCGGGACCCACACAAATTCAGCCAGCAACACCGCATCCAATGAAAACGAAAATACATCATCACTTTGAATGATTTTTCCGGGACGTCCTAACAAATCATCAAGACGTTCACCTTGTTTTACAGTCACGCCATTTCCCTCCTACATAACGTACAAAGGCGACGGACGAGTATATACCCGTCTATCGCCCCTTATTAATGTTTATTTAGCATTGACATACAGAAGAGACAATCCCCGTCTTTTCTGACTTGTCCATAGTGCAAATTGCAGATATGAAACCCTTCTTGGTATAACGCCGCCAAGTTATTTTGTCCTTTTCCAGACAAGGCAATTTGAGGATCTCCGTTAGGTGTCTCGACTTCTGCGAGTTGTTCTACTTTTTCGCGCAGATGATGGTTCTCGAGATACATGTGTTGGTTTTCTTCGAGCAAATAGGCGAGTTGCTCTTTGAGCACCCCTAAATGCTCCGTCAACAATTGCATCTGTTGCTCGATCGCATCGACCCGCATCATGACTTCCTTTTTATCCATTCTTTCCACTGCTCAGCACCCCATCACTGTTTCGACGGTTTTCGTTTGACTGCACCGACTTCGACGAGTTCGTCGATTGTATACGTCACAACACGGGTCCGATCATTCAACTCGACTTGAATCAATTGATCCAAGATGTTGAGACCGATGACACGTCCGTCACCTTCTGGAATTTTGATTCGTTTTCCGACGTCTGGCAAATCCCGCTTTAATTCTTCATACGTATCGTTCTCGTATTTTAGACAGCACATGAGACGACCGCATACACCGGAGATCTTGTTCGGGTTCAAGGATAGGTTCTGATCCTTGGCCATCTTAATGGATACCGGTTCAAATTCCCCTAAGAACGAGGAGCAACACAACACACGGCCACAAGGTCCGATTCCGCTCAGCAGTTTCGCTTCATCTCGAACCCCGATTTGGCGAAGCTCGATTCGAGTCCGAAACACACTCGCTAAATCTTTAACGAGCTCACGGAAATCAACACGGCCTTCTGCCGTGAAATAAAAGATGACTTTATTACGATCGAATGTATACTCAACATCTACTAACTTCATCTCAAGTCGATGTTCACGAATTTTTTCTTCACAGACGGCGTGAGCGTCAAAAGCGGCCAATCGATTATCTTGTACGATTTCGGCATCTTTTTGATCGGCGACACGAAGGATTGTCTTTAGCGGTAAAACCACTTCGTCTTCACCTAGTTGTTTACCAACTTGGACGATTTCACCGTACTCGATGCCTCGTACCGTCTCTACGATGACATGGTCCCCACGTTCAAGCGTTGCTTCGCCTGGTGAAAAGTAATAGATTTTTCCCGCTTCTTTAAAACGGACTCCGACTACTTCAAGCACGCTCTCCTATCCTTTCTGCAAATCGAACGTTAACCGTTCGAACGTTAATTGAGGATTGACGTTTGCCTCTAGTCGTCGAATCGCCTCATGGACAGATTCAATAGCATGGACGATTTTATGAACCGGACGATCTTTTACAAACGCGGTATATAGCGCTTGTTCTCTCGTAAACAACTCCGGGACATAGTCTGTTCGCACTTTGAAGTGGAGCGCTTGCTCCAACCAATTTCCGAACAGCTCGAGACCGACTCGCAGTTCATTCCGCCCTTTAAAATGACCGAGCCATTTTTCTTGGGCGAATAAAAGCAATTCTTGCGGGCGTTTTGTCAATACTTCAACTAATTGTACCACTAGCCCATACGCCTGTACAAACCAGTCGTTGTGAAGCGCCTCACGCGCGTCTTCGAATTTCGGATATGTCTCTAAAGCAAGACGCGCTAAATCGCTCGTACATTGCACGTCTGCGACCAACGTTTCCACAAGCCGTTCTCGATCAATCGGTCGGAATACTAAATGCTGAGCTCGCGAACGAATCGTCGGTAAGAGAAGTTGTGGCTGAGTTGTTACCAAGATGGCTAGTTTCCCTACACCTGGCTCTTCAAAGAACTTCAATAGGCTGTTGGCGGCTTGTGGCGTCATCTTATGGGCTTGGTGAATCACATACACTTGACGGTCACCTTCTGCACCACGTAAAGACAAGTCACTCAATAACTGTTGCACCTGTTCTTTCTTAATGCTGGCTCCATCCGGTTCGACTTCCATGTAGTCGACAAGGTTTCCCGAATCCATTCGTCTACAGTTTCGACAGTTACCGCAGGGTTCTACCCCGTCAGGCGACTCGCAAAAAAGGGATTTCGCAAACAACTGTGCCGTTTCAATCAAGTACGGTTCATAGTCACCTGAAAAGATATATGCATGACCGACCTTTTGAGCAACGATCGAGTTTTCAATCACTTTCGCAATAACCGTTTGAGATTTTGATAACTCCTGAAAACTCATGTTCGTGACCGTCCCCATTAAAACTGATGAAATCCTTCAATCGGCAAGACAAACACAGTCGCTCCGCCAACTTGGACTTCTACAGGATAAGGAATGTATGAATCAGCGTGTCCACCCATCGGTGAAATCGGCGTAATCATTTGATCCCTGCTCGAGCAGTTTGATTTGATTAACGCAAGTAGGTCATCTAACCGCTCTTTCGGTACACCAATCATAAACGTGGTGTTTCCTTCTTTCAAAAAACCTCCCGTTGTGGCTAATTTCGTTGCACGGAAGTCCTCTTCAATCAAAGCATCTGATAAGCGGGCACTGTCCTTATCATGTACAATCGCGATTACCATCTTCATCATTGCATCACTCCTCTTTCTTTTAATCGTTCTAACGTAATATCTAACACTTCATCCTGAATGGTTTCAATCGAGGCGTTCGCATCAATACGTACCATTCGTTCTGGATGTTGCTCTAATAATATTTGAAATCCTTCGTATACGCGTTGATGGAAAGACTCATCACGGCTCTCGATTCGATCTAATTGGCCTCTATCTTTCATGCGATGGCTCGCTTGATCCGGGGTCAAGTCAAAGAGAAACGTCAAATCTGGTTTGATCCCAGCAGTCGCCCAGTCGTTTAACGACAAAATTTGTGACAAATCATATTGGAGCCCATAGCCTTGATACGCAATCGAGGCATCCACAAATCGATCACATACGACAACTGCTCCACGGTGGAGAGCCGGTCGAATCACTTGATCAATGTTTTGAGCTCGGGATGCGGCATAGAGCATCATTTCGACTCGAGGCGTCATCTCATCATGTTCTGGCGAGAGCAAGACTTCTCGAATACTGTTTCCGACCTTCGTTCCCCCTGGCTCTCGGGTGACGACCACTTCATACCCTTGTTCAGTCAATGACTGAACTAACAATTGTAGCTGTGTTGTTTTCCCAGAACCATCTGGTCCTTCCACAGTAATAAACATACCTTTCACGCTTAAAACTCCTCTACGATAACATCAATTTGTTTCATCATAACATGTCTACTTGCCTGCAGGTTCCGTCCTAATGAAATCCATTCATTCAAAACTCGGATTTTCTCGTCTGTGATGACTTCTCCTCTTAGAATCCAAGGAATCCCAGGCGGATACGGAATAACGGTCTCTGCCGCAACAGAACCAATCGCTTGCTCAAACGGTAGACGTTCAATATCAGCGTCGTCCGATATAGAACGCAACAACGAAACGCGTTCAGTCATCGGGTAAGGATAGATTGTCTCATCTTCAACAATGAGCGGGACGTGCTGCGATGCATTTTTAATCAGTTTGACCCAATGTTGAATCTCTTGGCTTTTTAATTCCCTTAACGGCAAGCAGAATAACACGTGATCTTCTGCAGCCAGTTCCACGTCAATACCGATTGACGCTAAATGCTGGCTAAAGATCAGACCATTTTTAGGGTATGTTAACACAGTCATCTTGGTGAAGTCATCGCCCACTTTGATTGAAAACCCAGCACGTCTCATTTCCATGATGAATGAAAAATGACTCGTTTGAATATGAGTCCAATCTCGGTCACTCAAGTTTTCGAGGTACTCTCGGGCGTAATCAAGCGAGGCCATAATCAAGTAAGATGGGCTAGATGTTTGGAAAGATGAAAGCGCATGAAAGAGACGCTTTTCATCGATTTCTTCTTTATAGTGAATCCATGCCCCCATCGTGAGAGCGGGCAATGTTTTGTGGGCTGATTGTACGACTGCGCTAGCCCCCTCGAAGATAGCTGATCGCTTTGGAAATGTAGGATGAATCAAATGAGCGCCGTGTGCTTCATCTACTAATAGGGGAATATTTAACGGACGCAAGTAAGCACTGATTTGCTGAATGTTTGCCATGTCTCCGTAATAAGTGGGAGACGTTAGGAGAAGCGCTTTTCCTCCTGGATACTGCAAGACAGCATCCTGAATTGTTTCTAGTGAAATGACAGTAGGCAAACTACTTCCTCTGTCTAATTCCGGTGTGAGTAAAATCGGTTCTAGACCAAGCCACTCAATGGCGTTCCAAACCGATTTGTGGGAATTACGTTGTACATACACTCGTTCTCCACGCTTTACGGTTGCTGCTAATAGACTCCAATTCCCTGCAGTAGAGCCATTTACCAACCATTTGCTTTTACTCTGGTAAAGGGATCCTAATGCCTTTTCACCTTCTAAAATAATACCTTCCGCATGGTGTAAATCATCCAAGTGACCAAGCTCTGTTAAGTCATATGGCATAATTTTTTGGAAGGCCGTCGGAAGCTTTTCATCTCTCACCGTTCCATTGTGATGGCCAGGTACATGAAAAGAAACCCGTCCTTCTCGCACATGTTGCTCAAGCGTCTCCATAAATGTAAAAGGATTATGTTTAGGTTTTCGAGTCATTTAGACACCTTCCCATCCGAATTAAATACGACATATATATACAAAAAGAGACGACCAAGCGGATGCTTGATCGTCTTTCGCGTTGGCCTGGCAACGTCCTATCCTCACAGGGGGAGACCCCCAACTACTTTCGGCGCTGAAGCGCTTAACTTCCGTGTTCGGCATGGGAACGGGTGTGGCCGCTTCGCTATCGCCACCAGACAAAAGAATATTAACATCGCCTCAAGGGCGTGTCAATCCATTTCAGGGTTGTTCCCTGAAAACTGAAGACTCATCAATTCACTCAAACCGTTAGACTAGATCAAAGCCTCGACCGATTAGTATCATTCAGCTCCACACGTCGCCGTGCTTCCACCCATGACCTATCTACCTCATCGTCTCTGAGGGGTCTTTCTTGATTGCTCAAAGGGAAATCTCATCTCGGAGGGGGCTTCATGCTTAGATGCTTTCAGCACTTATCCCGTCCGCACGTAGCTACCCAGCGATGCTCCTGGCGGAACAACTGGTACACCAGCGGTGCGTCCATCCCGGTCCTCTCGTACTAAGGACAGCTCTCCTCAAATTTCCTGCGCCCACGACGGATAGGGACCGAACTGTCTCACGACGTTCTGAACCCAGCTCGCGTACCGCTTTAATGGGCGAACAGCCCAACCCTTGGGACCTACTCCAGCCCCAGGATGCGATGAGCCGACATCGAGGTGCCAAACCTCCCCGTCGATGTGGACTCTTGGGGGAGATCAGCCTGTTATCCCCAGGGTAGCTTTTATCCGTTGAGCGATGGCCCTTCCATGCGGAACCACCGGATCACTAAGCCCGACTTTCGTCCCTGCTCGACTTGTAGGTCTCGCAGTCAAGCTCCCTTCTGCCTTTGCACTCTTCGAATGATTTCCAACCATTCTGAGGGAACCTTTGGGCGCCTCCGTTACTGTTTAGGAGGCGACCGCCCCAGTCAAACTACCCACCTGACACGGTCCTCCAGCCGGATCACGGCTGCGAGTTAGAGACTCTATACGCAAAGGGTGGTATCCCAAGGGTGTCTCCACCGAAGCTGGCGCTCCGGCTTCACAAACTCCCACCTATCCTGTACATCGCGTACAAAGCCTCAATATCAGGCTGTAGTAAAGCTCCATGGGGTCTTTCCGTCCTGTCGCGGGTAACCTGCATCTTCACAGGTACTATGATTTCACCGGGTCTCTCGTTGAGACAGTGCCCAAATCGTTACGCCTTTCGTGCGGGTCGGAACTTACCCGACAAGGAATTTCGCTACCTTAGGACCGTTATAGTTACGGCCGCCGTTTACTGGGGCTTCGGTTCAGTGCTTCTCTTGCGATGACACATCCCCTTAACCTTCCAGCACCGGGCAGGCGTCAGCCCCTATACTTCATCTTGCGATTTAGCAGAGACCTGTGTTTTTGCTAAACAGTCGTTTGGGCCTATTCACTGCGGCTTATGTTGCCATAAGCGTCCCTTCTCCCGAAGTTACGGGACCATTTTGCCGAGTTCCTTAACGAGAGTTATCCCGCGCGTCTTAGAATTCTCATCTCGCCTACCTGTGTCGGTTTACGGTACTGGCGCCGACCTCCTTACTAGAGGCTTTTCTTGGCAGCGTGAAATCCGGTACTTCGCCCTACGGGCTCCACATCACAGCTCAGCCTTGTGTGTCGGGCGGATTTGCCAACCCGACGGCCTCGCTGCTTGTCCGTGCACTTCCAGTCGCACGGTTACCTTATCCTTCTGCGTCCCCCCATCGTTCAAACGGTGGTACGGCGGTACAGGAATATCAACCTGTTGTCCATCGCCTACGCCTTTCGGCCTCGGCTTAGGTCCAGACTAACCCTGAGCGGACGAGCCTTCCTCAGGAAACCTTGGGCTTTCGACGGAGGGGATTCTCACCCCTCTTTTCGCTACTCACACCGGCATTCTCACTTCCAAGCGCTCCACGGCTCCTCACGATACCGCTTCACTGCTGCTTGGAACGCTCCCCTACCATCCCTTACGGGATCCATAGCTTCGGTGGTATGTTTAGCCCCGTTACATTTTCGGCGCGGCGTCACTCGACTAGTGAGCTATTACGCACTCTTTGAATGATGGCTGCTTCTAAGCCAACATCCTAGTTGTCTGTGCAACGCCACATCCTTTTCCACTTAACATACACTTGGGGACCTTAGCTGATGGTCTGGGCTGTTTCCCTTTCGACTACGGATCTTATCACTCGCAGTCTGACTCCCGAGTACAAGTTGCCGGCAT
>NZ_CM168041.1:2930000-2931103 GCF_057004685.1 Exiguobacterium sp. FD-YE-25-4
ACAGGTACTATGATTTCACCGGGTCTCTCGTTGAGACAGTGCCCAAATCGTTACGCCTTTCGTGCGGGTCGGAACTTACCCGACAAGGAATTTCGCTACCTTAGGACCGTTATAGTTACGGCCGCCGTTTACTGGGGCTTCGGTTCAGTGCTTCTCTTGCGATGACACATCCCCTTAACCTTCCAGCACCGGGCAGGCGTCAGCCCCTATACTTCATCTTGCGATTTAGCAGAGACCTGTGTTTTTGCTAAACAGTCGTTTGGGCCTATTCACTGCGGCTTATGTTGCCATAAGCGTCCCTTCTCCCGAAGTTACGGGACCATTTTGCCGAGTTCCTTAACGAGAGTTATCCCGCGCGTCTTAGAATTCTCATCTCGCCTACCTGTGTCGGTTTACGGTACTGGCGCCGACCTCCTTACTAGAGGCTTTTCTTGGCAGCGTGAAATCCGGTACTTCGCCCTACGGGCTCCACATCACAGCTCAGCCTTGTGTGTCGGGCGGATTTGCCAACCCGACGGCCTCGCTGCTTGTCCGTGCACTTCCAGTCGCACGGTTACCTTATCCTTCTGCGTCCCCCCATCGTTCAAACGGTGGTACGGCGGTACAGGAATATCAACCTGTTGTCCATCGCCTACGCCTTTCGGCCTCGGCTTAGGTCCAGACTAACCCTGAGCGGACGAGCCTTCCTCAGGAAACCTTGGGCTTTCGACGGAGGGGATTCTCACCCCTCTTTTCGCTACTCACACCGGCATTCTCACTTCCAAGCGCTCCACGGCTCCTCACGATACCGCTTCACTGCTGCTTGGAACGCTCCCCTACCATCCCTTACGGGATCCATAGCTTCGGTGGTATGTTTAGCCCCGTTACATTTTCGGCGCGGCGTCACTCGACTAGTGAGCTATTACGCACTCTTTGAATGATGGCTGCTTCTAAGCCAACATCCTAGTTGTCTGTGCAACGCCACATCCTTTTCCACTTAACATACACTTGGGGACCTTAGCTGATGGTCTGGGCTGTTTCCCTTTCGACTACGGATCTTATCACTCGCAGTCTGACTCCCGAGTACAAGTTGCCGGCATTCGGAGTTTGACTGAATTCGGTAA
>NZ_JBXSGP010000002.1:0-102838 GCF_057004685.1 Exiguobacterium sp. FD-YE-25-4
ATGGCTAAAACAAATCAACATGAAAAGATTGCTGCAGATATCTTGACTGCGGTAGGTGGGAAGGACAATGTCAATCATGTATCGCATTGCATGACAAGACTACGTTTCAATTTGAAGGATGAAAGTGCACCAAATCCAGAAGAGATAAAAAACATACCTGGTGTGATCGGGGTCATGAACGCGGGCGGTCAATTCCAAATTATCATTGGTCAAACGGTAGACAAAGTCTATGCTAAAATCGTCCAATTCGGCGGGTTTGACCATCTCGTTAAAGACGAAAACAAACCGGAAAAACAGAAGTTAACTTTGAAACGAATTGGGGCCGGAATATTGGATGCACTGGCTGGTTCGCTCACACCGCTTATTCCTGTATTGTTAGCCGCTTCAATGTTCAAACTCCTAGTGGCATTACTTGGACCGAGCATGCTCAACGTGATGCAGGAAGGGGATGACTTGTTCACGTTACTTACTTTCGTTGGTGACGCAGCCTTTTACTTCTTCCCAATCGCCGTGGCGTATACGGCTGCCCGAAAGTTCGGTGCGACACCCGTACTGGCCATCTTCCTTGGTGGAATCTTGTTGCACCCTACATTAGTCGGGATGGCCACAGAGGGAACGAGTTTTTCTGTCTTTGGGATTCCGACAGTCGCACAAAACTATGCGTCGACAATTTTACCGAGTATTATGTCCGTCTGGGTGATGAGTTATGTCGAAAAGTTCTTCAATAAATATTTACCCAACACGTTAAAGACGATTTTTGCACCGAGTTTGACGATTATTGTGATGTTACCGATTGCTCTTTCGATACTTGGTCCAGCTGGTGCGTTTTTAGGCAACTATATTGCCAATGGGATTCTAGGACTATCGAATGTTGGAGGGTTCTTAGCGATTGCGATCATCGGTGCAATTTGGCAATTCTTGGTGATGAGCGGTATGCACGTCGTAATGATTTCCATGTTGATTCTTGTGTTCACCAATAATGGATCGGAAGCTTTAGTATCTCCAGGTGCAACGGCAGCAAGTTTTGCTGTAGCTGGTATGGCAATTGGGGCCGCTTTACGAATCCGTGATAAAGAGCAGAGAGGTCTCAGCTTCAGCTATGTCATTGCCAATCTTGTCGGGGGAGTCACTGAACCAAGCATGTATGGAGTGGGTATTCGATATAGAAGACCGTTATTGGGAATGGTTGCTGGTGGGTTTGCCGGAGGTCTTTACGCCGGACTGACAGGCGTAACGGCATATGCCATGATTCCGGTCGCGAACTTCCTGAATATCTTGAGCTACGTCGGGGGTCCGACGAGTAACTTGATCCATGCCGTCATTACCATCTTGATTTCAATAGTTGTATCTGCTGTCGTCACGTACTATTTTGGATTTGAAAAGGATAACCCAATCATCAAAAAAGAGGCGGCCAGTAAATCCGAGAAAGTGGCTTGATCACCATCTATGACAAAAGGAGAACCAGTTATGAAAAGACTTCTTATACGAGCTGATGATTTAGGATATTCTGAAGGCGTCAATTACGGAATCGCTAAAAGTGTGAGAGAAGGATTGGTTCAAAATGTGGGGATTATGACAAACATGCCTTCAATTGGTCACGGTTTAGATCTGCTCAAGGGCGTGGATGTCTGTTTCGGACAACATACAAACATATGTGTGGGTCATCCGATAACGGATCCTGAAAAGATTCCCAGTCTCGTTACAGAATCGGGTCATTTTAAACCTTCTTCAGAATTTCGCCAGGCTGCAGAAGATTTTGTAGCACTAGATGAAGTAATTTTGGAGATTGAGGCCCAGTATCAACGGTTCATCGAGCTGACCGGAAAAAAACCGAGTTATTTTGAAGGGCATGCTGTAAAAAGTGCCAATTTCTTTAAAGGACTCGAAATCGTGGCCGAGCGTCATGCGCTAAAATATTCGCCATTCTCAATGGGAGGGATTGTTCAAATCGGTGGTAAGGACGTCAGGTTGATTATGGAGTCCATGAACCCTGATTATGACCCGTTTGAATCATTAAAAGAAAATCTTGAACGAGGGCTCGAAGGGAATTACATCTTCATCACGCATCCTGGATACTTAGATGCATACATCCTCCGTCATTCTACACTCACTTTACCGCGTCCTTTGGAGGTCGAAATGCTCTGTGATCCAGAAGTGGAAAATTGGGTATCGCAATCCTCCATTCAACTTGTCACATATGATGACCTATAAGGGTCGACAAGGTCCTGATTGCTAAGGTAAAGTGTAGAAGTCTCACCTGTCTCTACTCGTAAATCAACCCCTGAATGATGGAAGCGTAATATCCTCATTCAGGGGTTTAATTGATTTTTAAACTAATATAGTAGTTCTCTTGATTCAAAGAAATATGGATTTACTTTTTTTAGGTTTTTTTGAGACTAAGTTAATTATTATTCGTCTTGGAAAAGTCGAGGAGTAACACTTGGTTTTGCGACGCAGATTTGGAACTACCTTAGAGCGTTAGTCGATTACTTCCTCGACATAGATGATGTCATCTTGTTGATTGTTCAGTGCGACAACTCGCCATCGGAAGTTCAAAACCTCTTTAATCATTTTTATTTATTTCTGAAAGACGTACCTTACCTCGGGTTATCTTTTTACTTATTAGTTATAAAGGGAAACATATGTTGATAAAAAGATGAGTTAAAAGACAGTATAGATAAACGAGAAGGGCGATATTTAGCCCTTCTCGTTTAATTTTAAATAAGCAGTTAGATAAATTCTTTAACCTTCGTATTTAAGACGATTTATTTTTATCTTTTCGATTTGAAAATTAATATCAAAAAGATAAAACACAATATTCTCCAGACTTCATCTGTTAGTGCATTTCTTCCATGTACTTCATTTTCATTTTGAGAGATTATATTATTCTTCGGAGGTAGTTTAGTCTTTGAGATTGAACTTGCCTTAAATTTTGCAGAACTACTTATTCCTTTATTACTGAAGTCGGTTTTTAGACTTTCAATACTTACGTCATGAAATTCGTATTGATATCCTTTTGTATTTCCTACAAGTTTAACCTCATGAAAATCATCTGTTAATGCCCTACTTGAAAAGCCCTCTTCTGTAAAAAAGTACCCTTGTATAATGTGCTGGGTAAAAATATGCTTTTCTATATACCTTGCTCCACTCTTAGAAACTTTAATGTTTTTTTTATTTTGAAACATATAAATTGTAGGAATAGATATTGCTTTTGTTTTGTCTATCATTAATATCCCATCTGTAAGCTTCTCAGGAAAATTAGGTTTTTTAAGGTGTTTTTTAATCATCACTTTCACTTTTTCTTTCCATTAGACTTATTAATAAGACGTGTTTCAGATCTTCAATTTGTTTCACTAAATCATTCATATCTTTGTTTATAACATGGAGCTGATTTTCTTTTTCATGAATATCAATTAAAAATTCCCTTTTTATAGGTTGATTATATTTTTTATTAATCACGTCCGAAGTTTTTGGAGCCAAATAATAAATGATTGTAGCCGTAAATGTTCTAGGATTTTCTTCATTATTAAAGTAGTTTATAGCTGTATCAAAAAAAAACTCAGTTTTTTCCCCTTTATCAAGCAGATACATGTTTTTAAACATATTTAAGTCATTAAGATTTCCAGAGCTATACGGGATTTCTTCATCAAATTCTACAGAGATATTATAAGCAGCTCCACCACCACTGTTTTTCATAACCACATAAAGCAAATTTGGGTCCTTTTCACTCGGCAAAATTTTCATACTAACTGCAGGAGTCTCAAGTAATTCTCTTTGGCGAGTAGTTTCAATGGCCATTTTTCTTGTTTCAAGAAAATAAAAAAATGTAATTACGACTAAAATGAGACTACTGATCGTTGACCCTACTTGCATTATCATCGGCCAGTTTTCATTCATATCGGTATAATCAAGTAAATAAATGATTGCAAGTATCCCTAATATTAAAATCGAAGATATTATAACTCGCTTCAAAAATATTTTATCGTTTGTCATATAATCACCCCTTGATACCAGTATAGATAAATTTCGATGTATATACCGGTTTCATAAACATCAAATTTTATAAAATTTGAAAAAAGAAACAAGTTGTATTGATGTATCATTAAGATGTCAGATAACATCAAGGACGTTAGTCCATCAATTGTTCCACGTGAATGATTGCCTCGAACGCTACATGGATAATTCCGTCCCGCTGATTGGCCAGTTCGACGGTCCGCTCCATGTAGTTTGTCCGGTGCACAAACCCCTTGAATCGTTTCAACTCCCGCTCTTCCACATATCTTACCTCGACCATGTCCCCACTGAAAATCGAGTCGTTCAGCACGTTCTCATAGACCGATAGGACCTGTTCGTCGACATCTGGCATCTCAATCTTTTGGATTTCCTTATAATACTTCGTCAATAACGCCTTGTGCTCGGGCATGAGAAATGGGATCCATTTCAGCTCACCCCGGTCGCGATACATCGTCATCAAAATCACTCCTTTTTATAAAACGAACATTTGTTCTTATTTTATACCCGATTTGTCCCGTTTGAACAGCCTTTTTCCTGTTTGATGATTCATGCGTCCTGTTTCCGTACTCTAGCTCGCTGGTCGTCGGTGCAAGGGTCGTCAAAAAAATGACGCGCCCTCCGGCCCGTCTTCCTTCGCTTTAGGCTCAAAGCGAGGCTTTTCGCTCATTGGCTACGGAAGCCTGGTTCTCCGTTTGCTCTACGCATTTTTTTGAGGCTCTCCCTGCGGTCGCCCTTGCACCGTCTCCCGACGCTCGCTTCGTTTCCGTCAACAGGACGCACAACGGTGTTCGTTCTGAGGTCAGCTTATCCGAAAGGGGACAAACCATCATGGAACTATCCGCCATCATCGAGGTCATCCGTATCAAGCAAGAGGTTCGCGAAGAAATGGTCGCCCTCGAGCACGCCATCATCCATTCTCCGGACAGTGCCCGACAAATCGGTTCATCGTTCATCGGGGACGACGACCGCGAGGTCTTCCTCGTCATCATGCTCAATACGAAGAATCGGGTCGTCGGCGTCCATCGGGCACACGTCGGGAGCGTCAACTCGAGCGTCGTCCACCCACGGGAAGTCTTCAAATGCGCCATCCTGAACAACGCCTCGTGCCTCATCGTCTGTCACCAACATCCGAGCGGGGACCCGACCCCGAGCCGGGAGGACATCCTCGTCTCTGAACGGTTACATGAAGCGGGGGACCTCATCGGCATCCCGGTGCTCGACCATCTCATCCTCGGGTCGGACGAGTCGTATGTCAGCATGAAACAGCGGGGCTACATGGGATAAAGAGAAAAGGGATGGAATGGGGCCGGGGGACCGGTCCCGGTCCGTCCGGTAAGGGCAAGGACGAAAAACATGCGTTTTTCTTTGACGAGCCGGGCGACTCGCGTTGCTCTCGCCTGGATCCATAGTGCGGGATCCGGTAAAAGGGGCGTTTTCGCATGACGAAAACGGAGTGGTTCGAGCGTGGATATAGGGTGAAGTTTTTATGCTGTCTCGTCATTTTTTTGATGAAATGGCATAAGTGAAAAGAGCGCTTGTTTATTGAAAATGACCATGTTTTCGAAACAAGCCCTAGGGCTTGTTTGAAACAACACCAGGGCTTACGTGAAATAAGCCGAGATGTTGCTTGCGTGGATGCGAGGTATCATTGGGCTATCAAATGGAGAGGATGATTCAGATGGATAATTTCCAACTAGACCAACAGACGATGGACGAGATGACGGAGGTGTTGCTTCGACGCCTTCCTGACCGACTTCAAGAAGATTTTGACGACTTAAAACTCGTGAGCATGGATCTTCTTTGTGATGTGAAGGAAGGGGAACGCTTGACCCACCTCACCGTCTTTTTCAACACGAACATGCTTCGGCGGAATCGTCGTACATAAGAATAAAAAGGACGTTTGTATACATGTAGATTTGTATACATGTATACGATTTCCGAGAGACTTTATTTCTGTTGGCCTATGAACAAGGACTGAACTGGCTCTGGACGGGGAATCATTCTATAGAGAACCGGAAGGGGTGAGGCGTGATGGACGAGGGGCTACTTGATGACTATGCGTTTGAAGGGTTGGATCCGTTCGTCCGGACGGTGTTCTCGGAACTGATGGAACATCCCGAATGGCTACGTGTCGTCGACAGGGCACATTGCGTCGAGAAGGTCGTCCGGTTCGATGATGGACGGAACTCGCCTTACTTCCGGGTGGTAATCTACTTAGATGCGGAAGAGCGTCCGATCAAGAAAGTGTATCTATATGGGACCTGGGTGGTGGCGGATGGAGACGTCAGCTTCGTCGTCTTAGAGCTATCCAAGGGTGTATTCGAATATGAGGTGATGCATGTCCATTGGCTCATCAAGTATCGATTCGAGGATTGGGGCGTGTCTGAAGACGGGGCATGGGAGACGGAATGGTGATCCGGGCTCATGCGTGAGCGTCTAACGCCAGTTGGCGAAGTCGCTCATCGCACCGCTGCCTCCCTGACGGCCCGATAACAAGAGCTGCTGGCTCAACGCCGCATCTCTATGTTCCTGGCCCTTTCTAACGGGAGGCACGGAGCGTAGGACAATGTCAAAAGCAAGAATGGGGCATATGGAAGTGTCCTTAATTTCTATACATAACTTTAGTCATTTATTGGGCAGTTCTTTGCGAAAAGAAAGAAGTTCTAATGGTTTTGATTCAGTCGCTTCGTTTGAAAACCCCATCTTTCTATAAAAACGAATTGCTTGTGAATTTGTGGGAGACACTCTGAGTTGTATTTCATTCACACTATGGCTTTGAAAGAATTGTTCAGCATATGAAAGTAAAGTAGGACCATATCCTAATCGACGAAATTCAGAGATTAAATAAACCAAATTTATAAACCCTATACGTCTATTTTCAATTACTTTGATCTGTAATTCGACTTGACCTATTTTATTTTTGTTATTTTCTAAAAAAACAAAACCATCTGGAAATTTTTTTATGCATTGATTTAGCCATTGTAAATAGGCATCGTCGTTAAATCCTTCAAATGTTCCAAAACTAGTAAAGAAAGCGTCCCTGCGAAACGCGAGTAAAGTCTCTTTATCATGAATAGGTGAAATTTTAGTGAAGTTTAGAGTCATAGTATTATTCCCCTCTAAAATGAAAGTTAATGGACAATTGAAGGTTTATCTTCTTCCTTGATAGAATATGTCTCTCTAGTTTTTATAGATATAAATAAAGGGATAAAAGAAAGTATTCCTACCAGCGCAAATGTTACTTTTGCTCCAACGAATTCAGTTATCATTCCCAAAAAAATAAACGATATAGGATATGCAAGAGTGTATAAGGTTCGCATGCTACCGCCCACACGACCTAATAAATTGTCTGGAACTATTTCTTGAATAAGTACGTTATAGGAAATAGCGATTGAGCGACTTCCGATAGCAGAGATCATTAGGGAAATTGGAATCATCCATACGACTGGAATGACTAGAAGAATGTTCCCTATGGCTGTGACAAGCAAATAAAACGGCAATTTTCTTCCTGGACTAGAGTTAAATCTTGAAGGGAATAAAGTAGCAGAAAATGAACCAACACCGCTGGCGATCAGTATCCAACTTATATATTGATCGGCTAAACTTAGATCTTCTTTTAAGTAATATATAACTACATTTATCAAGCCGCCTTCAACAAGTTTCAGAATTGAAACGATAAATAACAAGTTTAACAGCATTTTACTGTTGAAAATATAATTGAACCCAAACTTCATGTCCTTAATGACTTGCTCTTTAGACTTGAAGCCACCTAATGAATCATGAGGAATGCGTGACCAAATAGACATAAAAATAGGTACAATAAAAGTTAGAGCATTTATCAAAAATAATTCATCATAGTCTACATACAAAATCAAAACTCCAACTACCAGTGGTCCTAGTAGGTTAGTGAGAGTATATATGCTAGAAATTGAAGCACTTGCTTCTGCTTTTCTTTCAGGAAACATTTTTGGGATTATAGCAAATTGCGCGGTTCTTAAGAAAATCTGACCCACAGAAAGACAAAATCCAAGTATGTATATAATCCATAATTCGATTGAATTTGAAAACGATAAGATGTAGATACCCACGCAACATAAAGATTGAAAAATTAATGAGGCAAATATTACAGTTCTCCGACTGTATCGATCTACAACTGTTCCAATGAACATACTGAATAAAATTTGAGGTAAAACTTCAACTATAGCCATAAGACTCATATTCAAAATTGAACCGGTTAAGCTAAAAATATATAGAGGCATGACTATAAGATATATAGAATTCCCAAAATTGTTTACTATATTTCCTAATGCATAAGTAAAAAATCTAGGAACCAACCATAGACTGTTCTGCAAAATACCCCTCCTTAACTAATCATATAATTGAAAATACGCCCAAATAAAATGGGCGTATTTTCGTATGTATATGCTCCATATACACCAATTAAATATTAAGCAGGTACATATTCAAGCTCGGGATTTTTTGGGAATAGTGCTTGAGCTCTAATATGTTCTGAATACACTTCCATGTGATAGCAAATGTCAGGATATTTACCTGCAGGTGGCCACCAGTTACTATCTACAGATACAAACATTTCGTCATATACATCACGAGTGTAAGTATATAGATCTCTTACGTGATTCACCATTGGAGTATCAGAATGATCTAATGGTGTGTGATGGATATATTGATCATATACATCTTCACAGAATTGATGATAATCCTTAGTGAACAATACATGTGCATGCCAAAATGGATCTACTACAGCCGACACGGCATGACGGTTAGTAGGGTCTAACAGCGCAACAACATAATAACGTTTTAAGTTTTCAATTCCATCTAAAAGATACTGTTCAGTAATCGCACCGCCAAATTCTTCTCTAACTTTGCGCATAACATTGCTATAGTCGAAATTATCAATAATCTCGACTTTTTCTTGATGTAAAGCAGATAATGGTAATTTAATTTGGTTTATTAATGACATAAAATCATCCTCCTTTTTACTTATTATTACATCAAAGGGGATGTATGTAAAGTTAATTTTCAGAAAATTCACTTTTGATGTATTTATCTTTTGAAATTATCCACCTTTATGTGATTTTCTATTTTGAACACTTGAACTCAAATGAAAATAATTTTGTTACTTCCTGAGAGAAAATGCGCTATGTTGGACTACAAAGGGAGTGAACGATTCAAAGTCCAATACACAAAAATAAAAGTCGTAGAGGTGTATTTATTTTTACATCTTTGATTAGGTGAAGGCTGTAACATAATTAATACTACGCATGTAGGAAGCTAGTTATTTAATCGTTTTACGAAGTTAAGTGACCGGTTTATGATACTGATTTGTGTAATCTTAAGGTATTACTAAATCTTGTAAAGTATCTGAGGTGTAAAGAGGCTTATAGATAAATGAAGAAGTTGCTTTTATCGTTTTAGGGACGTCTATAGATGCATTTATTTATAAAATCATGTATGTCGGTTGACTCAACAGGTGTAAGTTCGAGCAAGGAGGGGTGCTAGATAGAATTTTAATGCTAATGTGGGTTCATTCACCGCTGCCCCCCCTGACGGCCCGATAACAAGAGCTGCTTTAAAACGCATCTCTATGTTCCTGGCCCTTTCTGACGGGAGGCACGGAGCTTAAAGGCGACGTTAAAATCAAGAGCGGAGCGTGTCTGGTGACACGCGAGGAACACCATTCGGCCGAATGGTGTTTTTATATAAAAATTAAGGTTCCGTATTCATATAGTCACTGTTTGATCCATTTCGCGCTTCGTCCCAGTCCTGATGGGGCGATGATCCCTTCATCACGTAATTCACGAAGGACACGGTTGATGGTCGCCTCACTGACGTCGGGACAGGCTTGTCGAATATCTGATTTGGTAAACGGAACAATTCTGCCTTCGACGAAGCGTCTGATTCGAATGGTCTTGTTCTGACTGCCTGACGTGACGATGCCGACACGTTCCTCGAGCTCCTTATAGGCCGCAAGGATCACGCTCAGCAGATAGTTGATCCATGGGAACGGGTCTTGGCGGTTCTCATGCCAGTGAATGGATGATAGCCGAAGGGACTCATAGTAGTCCTCTTTTCGTTCTTCGACAATCTTTTCAAGACTAATATAGCGGCCGACCTCGAAGCCATATTGATAGAGCATCAACAAGGTCACGAGACGGGCCATGCGGCCGTTCCCATCATTGAACGGATGGATGGATAAAAAGTCGAGCACGAACATGCCTGTCAGGATGAGCGGGTCGACATCCTCGTTTTGACGACGTTCTTTCAGAGTATCGCACAAGGCTTGGATAGCAGCGGGTGTCTCAAACGCTGGGACAGGTTCGAAGCGTGTACGACGTGTGCCGTCGGGGAAGGTCTCGCTAATTTCATTGTCGACATTTTTCCATCGCCCGCCCTCGACCGGCACAAACTTATAAAGCTCCTTATGAAGCTGGAGCAAGATGTTCGGGTTGAGCGGGATGTCCTGAGCCGACGCATGGATCAAGTTCAAGACATCCCGGTACCCGGCAATTTCAGCTTCCGAGCGGTCGGCCGGTTCCGACGTCTTCGACATGATGGTGTGTAGACGACTCTCGGTCACGACGATCCCCTCAATCGCATTGGAAGCCTTTGTCGATTGGATGACCGCCACGTCACGCAAGGTGTTCAGGATTTGAGGCGCCTGTTGTTTATAGAGGTCTTGTTTGCCTTTGTATTCGTTGATGCGACCGATCAATCGTACGGTCTCCATCGGTAAGGCTAGATTGGTCAGATACTGATAGTTATAACTGCGCATAGGAACCCCCTCATTAATCATTATAAAGAATTAAACATAGTCATTCCGTTCGGATATGACTATGTTTAAACCTAGTATAACCTATTTAAATTGTATTCAAATGAATTAAACATGTTCATTTCTATAACAGATGACTATGTTTAATGATTGATGACCTATATTTCAACCTTAGCTTTTGAAGGCTGATTCGCTTTAACATCCACACGAGATGTTGATAAAGAGAGTCGTTAGTCTTAATAATGAAAGACATTTCAAAGTCAGGTGCCACCACGTATAAAGATTGCAGGACGTAGCAGGACAAAAAACGCATCCCTCGATTTCACGAGGATGCGTTTGATTAATATGATTCTATTTGATTCGTCGCATGAGTATGATTACTCTCCGACCATGCCATCTCCGTCATTGTCCTGCATATAAGGGTACAGCCAATGGCTACTTCTGATCGGCATGCTGAATCCGGCATCTTTGGCTTCTTGAATCGTCACTTGTCCGTTGCCGTTCGCATCAACGCTAGAGACGTCTCCGCTCGGTTCTGCTGCCACTACGGGTTCACTTTCTGTCGCGGCAACCGTATTCTGCTCGGTCTCTACACTTGCGGCTGCAGCGGCAATTTGTTTTTTCGCTTCCGCTTGTGCGGCAGCGACTTCTTTCTCTGCCTGTTTCTCAACGTTCGCAATGGCTTTTTTAAGCTCGGCCTCGTGTTTTTTCTGCATCTTTGCTACTGCTTCTTTTACTTCTTGCGCCGTGACTTTATCGGCGTCCTCTAATTTCTTGGTTAAGGATGCGATCTCGGTCTTGTAGTCTTTGACCACCAGCTTCAAATCGTCATATTCTGTTTGAAGACTCGCAAGCTGCTGCTTCACTTCAGCGACTCCTTGCTCACACTGTTCAGCGCTGATCGCTGGTTCTTCTAGGCTGAAGGCCCATCCCCAGAACAATAGAAAGAAGACCGTTATCAGCACGCGTCTTGCTATCGTAAATTTTTGATGCCACCACATCAAGAAAAGCCCGACAGGGAATAAAAAGATTAACATTAGGACAATAAACCAAGTTGATTTATAAAATTTCATATCCATTCCTCCTCCATTAGCGAGTATATAATAATCGGATACTCTTTAAAGCATAATTTTACAAATTAAGACAATAGAAATTGGTGTTTTTTAAAATTTGTCCATTTAAAAATTTCAGGTGGAAGTTCGACATTATTCGACGGAAATAATGAGTAGAACACGTTACTAAAGATCTTATGTATAAACTGCTAAAGAAATTAAAACCACGTCTGCTTTCATTTTTTCGATGCACGCCCCCTCGATTCGTTATATACATAGTCACGTATAATTCAAGAGCTATTTAACAAATAGAGGATTATACTTACGGTATGTTGGATAATTTTTCAATTGTTAGTATCTTGAATTGTATATACACAAAAAAAGGAGAAGTGAGGATGAAAAAGTTTGATTTAAATATTGAACAAGTTCTGGAAAACTGGGAAGTGTATCATGCGCTTCGAGAAATCATCGCGAACGCTCTAGATGAACAGACAATCAGCCAGACTGAGGAGATTCAAATCAAGTTGGGTAGTGACGGGAAATGGCGAATTCGAGATTTCGGACGAGGTCTACAATACATACACTTCACACAGAATGAAAATCAGGAGAAGTTAAGCCATCCCAATCTAATCGGCCGATTCGGTGTAGGTCTCAAAGACGCCATGGCGACGTTCGATCGCCACGGTATCGGCGTCGAAATTTTATCGAAGCACGGAAGATTTACATTAGGGAAAAGCACCAAGCATGCTTTTGAAGATGTGATGACACTCCATGCTTACATCGAAGAACCGCTTGATCCTAACTTTGAAGGAACGGAGTTTATTCTGACAAACGTACCGAAAGATGAGGTGCAGAAGGCCAAACAACTGTTTCTCGTATTCAGTAATGAAGAAACACTCTCAGCCGTTCAATACGGTGAGATTTTAAAGCGAAGAGGCGAGACGTCAAATATTTACATAAATGGGGTGAAAGTAGCCGAAGAAGAGAACTTTTTGTTCTCATATAACATTACGTCGTTAACACAGAAGATGAAAAAAGAACTGAACCGGGAACGTACGAATGTCGGGAGAACTGCCTATTCGACGAGGGTGAAACAAATTCTTTTAGAGAATCAAGAACCGCATACGACCAAAATGCTTGTTGAGTCATTAAATCGATTTACTGCAGGTGAGATGCCCGTCGAATTGTCCTGGAAAGATGTAGCCATCCATTCGTGTAAGATTCTGAATGCGCGTGAAGACGTTATTTTCATGACCCCTTCGGAAGCCATGCACCATTCTTCGATTGTTGATGACGTGGGTGGATATGATTATCGCATCGTGACCATTCCTGATAATTTGAGCAGTGCTTTGGCCAATACAAAAGATATTACAGGGAATCCGATTCGAGATATACGTACCTTTGTGGAAGAGATGCGTGAGAATTTAACTTATGAAGTGATCCCATTAGAGATGCTAAGTGAAGAAGAGCGATCAATTTGGAACATGAAAGAACACATTTTAGGTCTCATCGGAAACGTGCCCCCTCATGTAACTGACATTAAATTAGTGGATAGCATTGATTTTGCATTTGATCGGAACGAGACACTTGGACTGTGGCAAAGCGATAGTGGGACGATTCTGATTGCAAGGTCTCAGTTAAGCTCGTTAGAGGCTTTTGCAGGTACACTTCTTCATGAAAGAGCCCATGCGAGCAGTGGGAGAACCGATGTAGATCGTGGGTTCGAATTTGAATTGACGGACTACATTGGAAAGCTGACGTCGATGCTACTGCAGCAACACACAGCAGAATACAATCAAGTCGAACTTAGCGTAACTAATAGAGATATCGAATACAAACCATCATCCCCAGGCTTCTTTAAACGGCTATTTGGAAGTGGAAAAGCTTAAGCAAAGCACATATTAAAGTTGCAATCAGAGCCCCTCAATGTATCTATTGAGGGGCTCTGATTTTTGAAAACTTTCAAAAGTTTAAAAGGGTTTGAACTTTAGTTTCCAGAATTCGAAGAAAAAAAAGAAATAATAAGTCAAAAACATTTCAAGGTTACAAATTAGTTATAAAAATGTGTTTAAACATGTAATTTACTATTTCCCTTTTTTTAATTTTTGTATAAAATTTACTTGTTGTGCAGAAATTGAACTTACATTAAAAGAAAAATATGGAGTTTATGTATGTATAAGTTAAGTAATAAAGTGCTTTCATGGCTTTTGGTCGTGACTTTAGTTTTGTCTTCTTTCCCGATGGGGGAAGGCGTCAAAGCTGAAGGGGATTCGAAAAAAGAGCCGGAATCAGCAACGACTTCAACAAATGAAAACGAGCAAGATAATAAAGAATTAGTTGCACCTGAGTCCGAACAAGAATATCTTCCTGTAGAAGATATTACAGGGGATCATATGATTGTATCGGAAGGAAATGAGCCGGGTACATATGAGCTCTCAGCCTATGATGACATAATCAAAATTAAAAATGCGGAAGGGGAATTAGTGCCAGTCGATTCAAATTTAGAACTGACGCAAGAAGGCTTCTCTCCAAAGGCTACGGCACTCCCGGTCAGTTTTGACCAGACTCTGCAATCAGAAACACCCTTTTTGAAAGTCGGTGATGAATCAACTACCGTTTCCTTCACTTTAAAAGGGTTAAAATATGAAGGTGGATTCTTACCTCCTAATGAGACGCAAGCTCTCGTTCGTGAAAATCAGATTTGGCATCGAAATGTTTTTCCAAATGTGGATTTACGACACGTTACATTAAACGATGAAGTAAAAGAAGATTTGATTTTTAATCAATCTTCAAAGTTACCATTAGAAATTGTTTATGAGTTCAGTACGCAACTCAAACCATCACTGAAGGACAACCAAGTCGTATTTTATGAGGGCGATGACATCGTCATGACAATGCCGGTTCCTGAAATGCAGGATAGTGCGGTCGATGAGAAATCGGGCCTCCCTTCTCGTTCCCTCGATATCAACTATGAGTTAAATGAGATCTCGGCATCTGAATATGAATTAAAAGTCGTTCCAAACCAGGAATGGTTGCAAGATCCGAGTCGCGTCTATCCAATCTATGTAGACCCGACGCTTGCTCGTAACGCTACGTTGGATACTTTTGTGTCGAGTAAAAATCCAACTACAAACATGAACAAGTTTTGGAGCTCGTCTCGTGGTGAGTATGTGCTATGGATTGGTTATTATGACACGACTACAGGGACAAACTATGGACTTATCAAGTTCCCTGCTCTTACAGATTTAAGAGGCGCCACAGTCAGTTCTGCAGAAGTGAATTCGTATGTCACTTGGAGTTATTATGGCACGCAACAAAATGGATTATGGCTGGATCGCGTTAACGCGAGCTGGTCTGAGACAGGTGTCACTTGGAACACACGCCCGTCGTCTACGAATCTCGGTTCAACGAACGTCGCACGGGATCAGTGGGCAAACTTTGACGTGACTTCTTTCGTTTCTCAGGTAGCTGCCGGAAGCCGAACAGATTATGGATTCAAATTCCATACGAACGGCAATGGTACGACACATTGGAAACAAATCACGGCCTCAGAAACTGGTACGAACCGGACTCGATTGAACGTCACGTACAGTTATCCGAAAATGGCGTCAATCTCGACAGAAGGATTTTTGACAACACCGACTTCATCAACGGGTTATGTCAACGTATCGTGGCCAGCGATGACGGGAGCTACAGGCTATCGTCTCCAAATGTTTGACGGTAAAGGGTGGCAGACGATTTATACGGGTGCCTCACGAGCCTATACAACAAAAGATAAAGGGATTTTCCCGAAGACTAGTCAGTATGGAACGAAAGAATCGTCAACGGGGGGGATCAAGTTCCGAAACGGGGATGGTCAGGATCTTTTAGTTGATCCATCAAGTTTCTTTAATACAAGTAGTGGTACTACCACTAACACGTTATCTTATCAATTCCGAGTTATCGCGGACTATAAACTCGGCAGCGGGTCGGCTTCTTCAGTAGCGAAACGTTCTCTTCAGGAATTGATCCCAGATGTACCGACAGGTCTTGCACTAACAATGGGGGATACAACTGCCGACGACAAGGCTCAATTCGTTTTGGAATGGGATGAGTCAGAACATGCAACAAGCTATGACGTTTATGCTTTTAACGGATTCGCTTATGAGTTAATTGATAACGTGAAGGAGACGAGTTGGAGTCCAAACGGTAAACGCTTGTTCCCGACATCACAACAGATCAATGCCATGCCGATCAACACGCGGACAGCTTTCAGAAAAGGTGATGGACAAGATTTCCCTGGAGATCCACGTCCGCTGTATCAAAAGAACAATCCGGATCGAACGACTTATCACAACGTATTGCATTACTATTTCCGTGTATATGCGAAATCAAGTAAAGGTCAAAGTGCAGGTTCTACGGTACGCACAATGAATGTACCAGCACCTCGTGTCACTTCAGAGGCAGTAGGGTATTCCGATAACCGACAAAACAACACGGGATTCCTATTTGCTAACTGGCAGCCTGTTCCTGGTGCTGCCGGATATAATGTGTATCTATACAATGGAAAAGAATATGATTTAGTAGAGACGTTGCCGAGCGATGCGACATCATGGCATTCTCGAAACAAAAAACTTTGGCCATTGGAAAATCAGTCGTACAAGTTAAACATTGATGGTGTAGTTGGAAATGGAGGAGAGTTACCAGTTGATCCGAGTCCAAACTATCGACTATCTGGTGGAAAGTACGGAGATAAAACAAATTATTGGATTCGTGTCACCGCACACCGACGTGCCTTAGAAGAAAATGTATTACTTGCATCTAACTTTGTTTCAGAAGGAAATTTACTTCGTACGCTTCCGACAACGCCAAACATTGTTGCGGTTGATGAACCGGATTTAGGTACAGAAGAATTTTATCCAATGCTGGATACGTCCCTTGGTGCGTTCAATGTGTTAAAGGGTAACCAGTTCCTTGAAGAAGCCGATGATGTACTACCGGGGAGAGGACCATCAGTTTCAGCGGACCGGTATTTTAATTCTCAAGCCGTGCGACTTGGTATGTTTGGGCTTGGGTGGCACAGTGGTTTAGAGCGTCGCCTTGAAATTCCTCAAGAGACTAATCCGAGAGTCGTTCGTTATGTAGATGCTGACGGTAGTGGCCATCTCTTCCTTCGTACTTTAGTTAAAGAAGGAGATCAGATGGTTGAGAAATTGTTGCCGCCTACCGGAGTAGACTATGAATTCTTGATTGATAATGTCAAAAAAGAATACGTGATTCAGTCTAGTGATGGGGAACGAGAGATTTATAACGAAGCTGGTCAACTCATCGCTATGGAATATGATGCGAAAGAGGCAGGTAAGAAAAACAAAGTACGTTTCGAATATGAAGAAGTGAATGGAACGAATCGCCTGAAAGCCGTCTATGCAGCAAGTGATGACGGTACTACATCACCCAATCGTTTAGTGTTCACATACAATGACAAAGGCTGGGTAAGCGAGATGACCGCCTCAGCTTCTTCAGATGAGAAACTAGAATCACGGACATATCGCTATTCGTATGATGCTTGGGATCGACTTGTAAAAGTAGAGAGTTTCAAAGGTGAATCCTCAATCGAAGTCTACGAGTATGAATACGCGGAAAGCGTCTCTACAGTCGAAGAAACGGGAGAAGTAGCAGTCCGACCTGACTTCCCTTCTGTCATCAATCGATTGGTATTGCCAGGCCATGCTACAGGTAGTCCAAACGAAATTCTTGGAGATTTTGATGGGCTCATCCCATCCTTTGTGACCGAGATTGACGGAACACGGACAGCCTATAAAAATATCTCGGCAGAAGGATCAGACGACAAGGTTTATCAAGTGACGACTGTAGATAACGAAGAGAATGGCGTTGAAAAATCTCTAGTCTATACATTCAGCAAATACGGTCACTTGACAAAAGAGACATCAGCTAATAAGACAACAAGTTATACATGGGAAGACCATCGAATCACCAAGGTCACAAACCCTGATGGTTCAGTCGAATCAACTGATTATGATGACCGTGAAACGGCAGATGTCGACAAGACAACAGAGCTAGATGGAAATGTTCTAGTCGAGAAAGATGCGACTTCTATCACAACGTATGAATATGCCGAAAACGGAGACGATGTCCTCCGTATTGAAGATGAATTCGGTTTGGCAGAAGAAGTGGCGTTGAATGAAGACCGTGAAGAGATAATCAATCATGAGGAGCCCGAAGAACGAATTGGATTCACCGAGTATGATTCTCGTGGGAATGTTATTCGCGAGGGTGTTGGATTAACGCCTGGTGTAAATCTATATACGAATGGTGGATTTGAGACTTCAGAAACAGTCACACCTGGTACACTTGTGACGGGTGGAAGGAATGGAAAAGCTCTGCAGCTTAATAGTGCGACCTTCTCACGTGAAGTGAACGTTGTAGCGGGCCATCCTTACAACCTGGGTATTGACATGAAAACGACAGGAACAGCTAAGGGGAGCGTCACGCTAACGCTACTAAACAGCTCGAATGTATCGGTAGGTTCATATGTGATTCGTCCGATGGGTAACCTTAACGAATGGACAAGACGCTTCGTAGAGTTCACGGCACCCGATGGAGCTGTGAAAGTCCGAGTTAATATTACTTCAGAAAGTGGATCAACTTTGTTCGATGAGGTTCAGTTGGACACGGCGAAACAAGGTCATGCCGTTTCAGCCTCTGCATTTAACCATATCGAGCAGGGTGGTTTTGATGGGACAAACAAATGGCAGTTAGTAAAAGCGACAGCAAGCCAGACAGGTTACATGGGCAATAGCGGTTTGGATTTACAAGCAGGAGGGTCAGCTAAGCAGACAATTCTTGTAAACCAGACGATTGCAAAACCGTTCTATGTCAGTGTGTTGGCACAAAAAGCATCTAAAACGGATTCACTGAATGTTGTTGGCACGTACGAGGACGGCACAACCGTCCAAAAAACGGCTTCATTTAACGCATTGAACTATACCGATGGTGAGAATGCTTCAACGTGGCAACGTCAGACAATTCAATTGACGTCAGAATCCAATAAAAAACTTGTAAAAGTGGATGTCATCTTACAAAATGGATCAACCACGAATATCATCGTGGATGCAGTACGTGCGTCTGTCGGAAGAGTCGTTTCCGAAATCACTTATGATAAGCAGGGAAACCACGTTTTAAAAGATGCTGGTCTAAGTAAGTTACCAGTTACTAATTCTGTTGATGCATTTGGTAACGTATTGACTGTCGAACAGGGAAATCGTACACGTCAGAACAAGTACGATTTGTTAGGGAGATTAATCGAGACTAAAGCGGAAAACGGAACAATTATTGCGTATGACTACAATAAAAAGGGAGAAGTCACTCAAAAGGCGTTTGGGAAAGTAGTAGAAGAAGTAGACAAGGAATTAATTGTAAAAGATCCAGGAACGATAACAAAATATGCATACTCAAATGGTCGCATTACGTCAGTGATACGTCCAAATGGCCAACAGTATCAGTATTCATATGAAGCTCACACAGGAAACTTAACTGAAACGACTCTCCCTTCTGGAAAGCGTTTGGTTAATGTATATGATGATGAAGGTAAAATTACCGAACTCAAAGAAGCAACTACAACACGTTTTAAGTACGGGTATGACACATCTTCTGGCGAAATCACTTCAATTCAGATGGGGAACGACACATCTAAACAGAAAAAATATGCATATGATGCTAGTGGTGCAGGGATTGGGCGTCTATTGAACCTGACAGATTACCATGGAGTGCTCCAAACATGGGGATACGAAGATGTGAACGGTGTCGGAACTGAACTTCCGCTCTCAATCACGTTAGCGGGTACGAAGCGCGACTTTAAATATGATGTTGCCAAACGAAACCATGGGGTAACTGTCGATAGTCAACATTGGGCTTTCCGCCATAATGAGGATGGCAAAACGACGCAGATCACTATGCCTGGACAAGGCGGGGAGTCGCTTGTCGAGTTCGATGAAACTGGTGCCGTATCAGCATGGTCCGCCTCTGCTGGTGACAAACAGATTGCATTTGAGCGTTATAGTTACGACCAATATGGAAACCTATCAGGTTTAAAGAAAGATGGACAAACTGCGAGTTATTCATATGATGCAATGGATCAATTGATCGAAGAGAAGACACTAGATGGTCAGACGATCAATTACACATACGACAAGCGCGGAAATCGCACGCACATCAACAACCAAGTTGTAGCTGAGTTCGATAACTCCAACCGAATGACCAAGTTTAAGGGGCAAGACATTACGTATGATGCAGACGGGAACCGTATCAATGACGGACGTCTGAAATATTCATGGGACGGTCTAGGGAAACTGACTTCGATTGAAGAAACCAGCGGGACAAAGAAATGGCAATTTGTTTATGACGAACAAGGGCGTCGTATCCAGAAGACAGGGCCGAGTGGCACGATTCGCTTCCATTACGACGGAGATTCGAATCGACTGATGGCCGAGACAGATACGGCCGGCAAACTAATCCGAGAGTACGTCTATAATGCAGACCATATCCTTGTCGGACTAAAAACAAATGGGACATGGTACAATTATCAACGGAACTATCGTGGGGATATTGTAGCGATCACGGACACTTCAGGTAACGTTGCTGCCGAGTACACCTATGACACATGGGGCAAACCACTCACAACGAATGTCATCGATTCGAAGCTGACAGGTCAACCGATTCGTTATGCGTCATACTATTATGACGAAGACTTGGCGCTTTACTATTTGATGGCCCGTTACTACCATCCAGAACAGGCTGTTTTCCTCTCTGTCGACCCAGAACTCGATGCGGACGAGACAGTATCGATGGCTAATGGTTACTCATATGCGGATAATAATCCGGTCTTAAAAGTCGATCCAGATGGAACATGGGCTTGGGCAGCAATTGGAGCTGGCTATGGAGCATATTCAGGTTATAAAACTGCTAAAAAACGTAATTATGGTGGATGGAAAACTGTTGGGTATGTTGCAGGGGCAGCAGCATTAGGTGCTATTGGTTGGGGGAAAAGAAAAGCAATTTACAATGGTGCGAGAACAGTTGCAAAATACGCAAGAAATACTGAGTTTCTTATCCGTGGTCGCGGTAAACTTAAAAATTATAGAGGAGAATTATTAGTTGGAGTTAGAAACCGATTAATCAATCGACATCCAATACGGATCGACTATAACTATCTTCGTTGGGGTGACGGAAAAAATAAATATACGAGCACTCGTAAAGTATTGCATTTTCATAGAGGTAAAAAAACATCAGAAAGAGATACACATTATCCTTTACACCCTTATAAATATAAACACAACAGAAAAGGAACAACAGGATGGAGTTGGAGAAAAAGATAGTTAAATTGAAATGAGTTTAAAAATTCATAAAATAAAGGTGATCAATATGCAAGAGCTTACAATTATTGAAAGAAAAAATTTGTTCAAACAAATTGAGAATAATCTGAAAAATTATTTAATCTTGGGTGAAATTAAAAAGGCTTATGAAATCACTAGTTATGATGATTTAACTATTAAAGATAATCAGGAAATTTTAATTGATTTTTTGGTTCATCAAAATGTATATCCAATAGTTATCACATTTATATTATCTAAAAATATAAGTCAAGATGATGAGATTATTCGAAAAATGGATTCAAGAAAAATTAATTATTCTATGAGTAAGTGTTTTGAGAATGAGAATCTTTTTTATTACTGTAATGCAGTAATAAAAAACGAAAAAGATTTAAGGTTTTTGATTAAAGAAACATATTGGATGCCTGCTCAAAATGAGTTTTATAACATTATCTTTCAAGATAATTTGAATTTCACTTTAAAAAAATATGGTAATTGGATTTTCTCTAGTAACAAATTTGTTCCTCTAATTGATATGAACACACCAAATTCTTTTATTACAGTATATGGAGATGGACTTGGATTTATTTTATTTTCTAATGAAAAAAAATATGAGTCTATTGAAGAACTAAAAAAGAATTTACCTCAAAAATTTGATATTGATTATTTAAACGAAAATGAATTGTAACTTTAAATGATTTTAAATTGTGTATAATCCCCCTCATTTTGAAGTCGGAATATGGGCACCCTAAATTTATGAGACAATATAAAACACCTTCGGAATAGTACATTATTAAAAGTACTGATATCGGAGGTGTTTTTGCATGGGCAAAAATGTATATTCAAGCAAATGAAAATGAGCATTACTTAAAGATAAGCTTAGTGGCGAGTTAACAAGCCATAAGGAGACGGTTCGCAACTGGGTACGAAAAGACGTGATCCAGGCAGAAACGCTTGAGTCGCGTAAAAAAGGCTATCGGATATGAAACAAAATAACCACTAAAAGACATTCTCTTAAGGACTAGAGAATGTCTTTTTATGCAATAATTATTGTTTTAAACTCAAAAGCAATTCATTCCCCGACCATTCCGTCATTGTCGTTGTCACGCATATAAGGATAAAGCCAATGGTCGCTCATGATTGGCATCGTGAAACCGGCGTCTTTCGCCTCTTGAATCGTCACCTGACCGTTACCATTCGTATCTACGCTCGAGACATCGCCAGTAGGTTCGGCAGGCTCTGTCGTGGCTGGGGGTTCTGGCTCACTTTCTGTAAGGCCGAGCGCTTCGTTCACTTCGTCCGGGTTCACATTGTCGAAGGAATCGGTGACGACATTTCCTCTGACAGTGTAGGTGTACTCATAGTGTGAAGGGATGTGTGTGCTTGTATCTGGATACGTGATGATCGCCTCGAAGTCGATCGCACCACCGGCCTTCCGGATGACGTCCTCCATATAGGCCTGGTCCCCGTAGCGGTTGAGCGTGCTGTCTTGTGGTGTGATGTTGGTAGGCGTTTGATACGCCCCCGAGTGAGTCAGCGATGACGTGACCCTCGTCGAGCTCACTGTGTTCGACACCTGGTACCTTTGCTTCATCATGATAGTAGCGGCCATCCGAGGTGACATCTTCTGTGTCATCATCTTACAGAACGATTTTTTTCAGCCACAACTCTCACAAGTTGTCCATATTCGTTCGTAAACGCCCAGTACTCCCGTTCGCCAAAACCGATATCGACGACGACATTCGCTTCACGGTAACCGGACAAGTCCCCGCCATCGACGTCGATCAATTGATAACCTGAAAACAGATCACTGTTTGAGTCGACATTTGGTACTTCTGTCTCATCAGGCTCTTCCGAAACGGGTTCAGCAACTTCCATCTCTTCCTGTGTATCAATCGTCTCAGTGACCGTTTCTTCTTGTGGAGCGGTTTCTTCCACCTTTTGATTCGGGGATGCAGTTTCTTCATTCGTACAACCAGCCATCAATAACAGGGCCAAAGGTAAGGCGAGATAGATAAATTTCATCTTTCTTATTCCTCCAAATATCATATGTAGACGCACTAACTTTTAAATACACTTCTATACGCGTACAGAGTCATTGTACCCTATGAATTCGTGTGATGCGCCAGTTCTCTATGTCATGGTTCGTCATGTATGTCGTTACACGTTCGATGATTCGACGTTGTTCTGACTTACAAAAAACAAGCGCATAATCAGACATATCCAATTCTATCTCCAACGTGACCTTCACTTTCTTTTGTCGGCGTTTGAATTTCCCCAACAGAACAGACTCCAGATCATGAACCATTTTTGACTCTGTGACCCCGTCATCAGAACGTAAAGTGGTGACAAAGAGCGGATTAATCCGAGACAGATAAGCTTCGATATCTTCTGCCTCCGCTTCAACATAATGGTCGAGATGTTCAAAACGTAAGATGTGTGTCTTCATATGGTGTTGAATCCATTCATAGAGGGACATGAGAAAACTCCTTTTTGATTTAAGTGTAGCTTTCTTGAATGTTTCTATGCGTGACAGGTTCATGTCTACTTTGAGAGAACATGTCACAGTCTTTTTTATAAGGAATCGATGTGACACATCTTCAAGGAAAGAAGCCGATTATCGCTAACACAATCATGTGTATCGAGAAAAATCAAGTAAGGCCAGTGAAGATTATGTATCAGGTCAATTTTTACTCTCATTGTATAATCAAGGTATCAACTGTTGGAGGCGAGGATATGAAGAGACGTTGGGATAGTCAGTACCGAGTGAGCGCCATTTTAGATGATACGAAGCAATATCGTTATCAGTTTTCTTGCGAGTGGGGGGACGGGGGCCGATTCGTCACATTCGTGATGTTGAACCCAAGTGTAGGTAATCAAGAACAAGTGGACCCTACATTGAAGAAATGTATCGCTTACGCGAAAAAATGGGGATATGACGGTCTCAACGTCGTCAACTTGTTCGCCTATATCTCGACGGAACCGAAGAATCTGAGACATCAAATCGACCCGATCGGACCAAACAATAATCGACATGTATTAGAAGCCATCCAGAACTCGGAGAAAGTGATTGCAGCCTGGGGCCAGTCGATTCGAACTAATTTTGTGAAGACGAGGATTCGAGAGACACTTGAACTATTAAGTTCGGTCGATGTGTATACGCTTGAGCTCACCGTTTGTGGGAACTTCCCGAAACATCCCCTGTATCTTCGCGGCGACTTGACGCCGAGACTCTTCCATCCCGCAACTACAAGAGTCATCAAAGTACCGAGACGAACCGCTCCCTTGAACGTTCATGACTCACGTGAAGGGTTGATCGGTGACTCGGATGTCGGTCTTTTCGACGACCCTGATTGGAAATTTTGATGTGACTCACATGAAATCAGGACAGGTCTTCGATTTTTGAGGACCTGTCCTGATCTATGGTTGATATCGAGTCCCGTCAGTCGGTAGAGAGGAGCAATCGTAGCTCCTGAATCGTGTAAGGTGGGGATTTTCGATGCAGCATCGCGTGACAGTTCGGACAGACCGGGACCAAATCGCGGATCGGATCGACTTCATACGCTTCTTTGATAGTATGTAGTTCTTTTAGATGATGGACATGGATGAACTTGTCGCCAAGGTCCCCATATACGTCGACAAAATTGAAACCACATACCGAACAGTCATATCCGTGTTCAGCCAGACACGCTTGTCTGGCTTTACTGTTGCGTTCATAGGCATTGACGACGATTGGTTTGATGGCTCCTTCCACATAAATCGTCTCAGAGTCCACCTCTTCTGTGATTTGAATATCGGGCCATTGTAAATCGTGGTGTTCGTCAGACACGTCCCAAGCTTCGCAAACGGTCTGGAACGTCGCCGGGTTCAACGGCATCGATGAAGCTTGGAATCCGTTCATTAGATAGGCGTCCTGCGTACGAGATTCTAGTTCCCAATTCTCCAACAGGATGGGATTCTCATAAGCTGAATGGATGTAACGGATCGGCACGTGATATTGCTTCTTATCATCCTCTTCATAGTAATAAGAGTCATGCGCGCTCCGGTATTCAGGTAACCCTGTCACTTGGACGATTGCGTATACGCCTCGTGACATCCGCTCGAGTCCATTTAGCTGTTCGCTCGAACGTGTATCGTTTCCGACCCGGATGACACCGAACTGTCCGATCTCAAACCAGTCCTTTTGCCATGAGGTGATGGAGAAACTGTCACTCGTCTTGCCTGAAAGCAGGAACTGGTCCATCGCCCATTTGTTCGGGTTACAAAAGAATGTCCAAAATCCTGTCGGTAAGACCTTCTCTTGTTTGATTCGACCTTCTTCTTTCCATACCCGTAGCTTTTCACGTCGGACCGATTCATCTGTCGTGAAATCGTAGCGATCTCCGTTCCATATCCAAGTCTCCCCCAGATACATCCCATTCTCGATGATCGTATACGGTCTAGATTTCAACTGTGCATGGTCTTTGAGCCAATGTGCGGCTGCTTGTATATGTGGCAGCTCCTTAAGCTCTAGGTCGTTCTTAAAAATCACCACCGGTTTATCGCGGCGATTGCTTGCTATCGGACGTCTCAATATCATGTATGCTCCTCCTTTGAATGATTGTGGCCACCTATTATAAAAAATGAATCACCTAAAAAAATTTAAAGATTTCTTCCATTTAACGGATTATAATAAGTTATACACTGGATAATTTTACAACAATATTTGATTGGAGAGATAGAAGATGAAGAAAATGATGAAGCTGGGGTTGGCCACTCTCTTTAGTGGGACTTTTTTATTGATGCCATACGGTGAAGTGTCTGCAGCTGCGAGCATCAAAGTCCATTATATCGATGTGGCGCAAGGAGACGCCATCTACATCAAGATGCCAAGTGGGGAAGATGTTGTCATCGACGGTGGGAACAAAGGTAAAGGGGATGCCATCGTCGCCTATCTCAAGAAACAAAAAGTGGATGACATCGAGGTATTGATTTCGACGCATCCGGATGCGGATCATATCGGTGGGTTAGACGAAATTTTAAATGCCTATCGTGTCGAGAACGTCTATGCGCCAAAAGTGAAACACACGACCCAGGCCTACAAAGACTTCCTTCAGGCCGTCAAACGGGAAGGCAAGACCATCAAAACGGCACAGGCCGGCGTGAAACTGCCGATAAAAGGTATAAGTGCGAAGTTTGTCGGTCCGGTCAAATCCTACTCCAACAGTGACTTGAACAACTGGAGCGCGGTCCTTCATGTCACGTACAAGAAGAACACGTTCTTGTTCACAGGGGACGCGGAACATGTGTCCGAGAAGGACATGATGGCGAAGAAACAGACGCTCCGGGCGGATGTCTTGAAGGTGGGCCATCATGGTGCCAAGACATCAACGAGTAACACATTCTTGAATACGGTCAAACCGAAGCATGCCATCATCAGTGTCGGGAAGAATAGCTACGGGCACCCGACTTCCGAAGTGGTGACGAACTTGAAACGCCAGAAGGTGAACACGCTTCGTACAGACAAGAACGGTACAATCATCATCACGGGGAACGGTTCGAGTTACGCCGTGAAGAAATCAAAATGAAGCGACGAAGAGGAATCATCGACCGGTTTGAAGGAGATCTGGCTGTCATCGAATTTGGGGAAGCAATGGAGGATATTCCGAAGTCACGACTCCCTGATTCGGTTCAACCTGGGGACGTGTTGTGGTTTTACGAAGATGGACGAGTTGAAGTAGACGTAAAGGAAAAGCAACAGTTATCGAAAGAAATTGATGAGTTGATGGATGAGCTTTGGGAAGACTAAATATTGTTATTAAATCAGTTTATTTTGAAAGGAGCACGGCATAGTTCACCAAATGGGATTCAACCCCAAATATCTTATCATGATTCAAATAAGATTAAGTCAATTGAAGTCAGACTGAGTGATTTCAAGAGGCGATTCTTCTAAAATTAGTCTATTCATTGAATTTTAAACGCAATTAACAAATTGAGAGTCATAGTTTTACGGTTATCATCGTATGCTCATTCTACAAAATGATTCTTTTAGGCAGATAGGGTATTTAAATTGGTCGATGGAAATTATGGTATAAGAAATATATGACATCTACTTAACAGAGCAAATTTAGCGCTCTAGTATTTTAAAATAAAATATATTTCATCCGATTGAAGACTTATTATATTACTTATCAAAATTAAATAAGAATAAGGGAACTTTATTACTGGAAATAAAAAACGTAAATATAATTTCAAGATTGAAAGGTGATATATATGAAAAATGAAAAAATATGTATAGAGTATTTGCTGATTGTCGATACTAAGAATAATTTTTGTGTCGATAAAGCAACCTTTAATAATTTACTTAAAGTCAACTCTGAAATTGATTTTAAAAATAACAAACTTAACTATAAAGGTGTTTCTTTTGATTACACTGTTCAAACTAAAGAATTAGAGAATGAAAAAATGTCATTTCACGTTTATTTTGCTAGTAAAGAATTTAATAACTTAGACCTTTTTGAAGAGTTTTTAAGGGCATTAAGAGGGATATTTGGCAAAATTAATGCTAATCTTCATACATTGAGAGATGATTTGAGTTTTTACTATTCTCAAAATTCTTATCCAATAATACATGAGCTCGAAAATTTAATGAGAAAATTAATCACAAAATTTATGATTACTAACATTGGATTAAGTTGGACAGATAACCATGTACCTAAAGAAATTCAGTCGGATAATAGGCGCCCTAAAAAAAATGAAAATGAAAACTATTTATATAATCTTGACTTTATACAACTATCTGATTTTCTGTTTAAAGAATACTCTCCAGTAGGAACAGAAGATTTAATAGCTAAAATTAAAAAAGCCAATACTATTGAGGATATTTCATTAATTGATTTAAAGGAATTTGTTCCAACTTCGAATTGGGAAAAATTTTTTTCGCAGATTGTTGAATGCGACGCTAGTTACCTAAAAAAGAGATGGGAAAAATTATACATGTTAAGAAATAAAATTGCGCACAACAATATTTTAAATAGAGCTGAGTTTGAACAGATTCAAAATTATTCTAATGATTTAAAACAATATTTAGATAAAGCGATAGCAAGTTTAGATCAGATTAATATACCGGAAGAAGAAAAAGAAATGGTATCAAACAGTATGAGATGGAGTAAAAATAATATAAAAATAAAATTTTTAACTGCATGTGACCATATGAATTGGTATTTTGATGACGTTATGGATACCGATGAGATAATAAAATTCAATTCAATATTTGAAAAAATAAGCTACTTATTAGATAGAGATTATTTACCTGAGGAACTTTTGACAGATGCTCGTGAGGTCTCAATATTCAGAAATAAACTCACCCAGTTTCCAGAAACAATAGATAGTGCAACTATAGAAGAATACATAGTTCTCGTTGAGCAGATAAACGATTACTTAGAACGACGTCACAATTTTTATTCCAATGATATAGAACTAGATTAAACATTTGTATAATAATTAAAAGGATTAGGAAATACCCAAATAGATTTATAATAAAGATGACATACGAATTAATAAGTTATAGAATCTTTAAGAATCACTTCAATTATTTAGCTCAGAATATAATTAAGTTAGTTAGGGCTAGTTTCAGCCCTACACTGGAAAAAAAACTAAATCAATCGTTCAATGTTTAGTAAAGCGGTTCTTGATAAAGATTTTTTGCTTCATCGAGTAGTACGTCATGCCAACAATCTTCAAGCGATTTTAGAAGCGACTTTTTGGTTTTTCTCAAGGTCATGCAACGGATGTACAGTTCTTTCCGAATCAAAGTGACCGCTGATTAATGGCTGATTCGGTAAGGAAACTGTGTAGGCGACAATTGCATCTTCAGCAAAATCATAATTGTTGCGACACCGAATGACTGGAACCCGAATCCTTTATCGTGAATATTTATGAGCGGCTCATAGACGCGATCCACCTTCAGGTTCGTCTCGAGGGCCGCTTTTGTGTTCAGATAAGTCTCTAATTCCTCAGGGAACACGTTTTGTACGGCATGCACCCGTTCATAAAGATTGAGGTTGGCGCCCTTCCAACCCATACGCTGATTCAGTTGCTGGATGTATTCTAGTGGAGTTTGTTCCTGGTCGTGCTCTAAGGTATGCACCATCTCGAGATGGTCGAGGAAAGCCGCGAAGGTATGATGGACTTCCTGCAACAGCTGTTCCTTGTCGATAATCGGTAGCATATTTTAGAAAAAGAAAAATCAAATAAAATCCCATAAATCAATAAAATCTCAAGTTATATCAATTAGGCTTTCCCACGTTTTTTCTTTCTTTGAAGTATGTAAGTTTAAAATTTTCATGAATCTATCTACGTCAAATAATTCAAAGCTATCAATAATGTTTAAAGTTAGCGCATCATTTTTGTGCTTAATGGCTTGTTGTGAGAAATGATCAGCTGTGCTGACAAATATAGAGTCTCTACTCTTATTTAAAAGTGTTGCACCAATCAAATCTCTAATACATGAAGCGGTCTCAGTTTTGTCCCTGGACTTTCTTCTTTTAACTTGTACAACAATACTCTTGTCTGATTCGATCAAAATTAAGTCTCTTCCACCATCAGCCGACTTACCGACATGATGAACCTCACAATCAAAATGTTCTTTAAATATTGAGCCAACTAATTCCTCCATCTTAACATGATGGATATCATATATTTTGTCCGGATTATTAAAAATATAATCACGCAGTATGTTTATGGGTACTTTTTTAGATTCAACATCGAAACTTTTTAATATAGCACTATTAATTGTTAGTTCCCAATCTTTCATATTCCACTCTACTTCAGCATCAATGTGACTTTCGTATAGTCTTTCCCACCAGCCACAAATTTCACATTCCCAGATTTGTTCAATTAAATGAATAGCTCCACCTCTCAAAGAAGTAGTGTTTACGTTACTCTTTTGATAAACGATATCAATAAATGTTTTACAAAAAGGACAGTATCCTCTTTTACTAAAAAAAAACTCAGAAAGATTTTTATTTTGACTATTTATTCCGTAACTTCCTGCATGGGTAAGAAATTCATCGTAATTTAGTATCATAATAATGTTCTCCTTCATATCCGTAGTGTGTCTATTACCTTTTAAATTTGTTCCCTTTTCTTCTCTATTGGGATTTCAAATTTATTATTTTGATTTTAACATAGTATAAAATCTACAAATAATTAGTATGGGACTTCTAAAAAGCCCCATACTTAGAAACTAAATAACTCTTTCAATATTCAACAATGCATTTTTTGAAAGAGATTTCTTTTCATCATCAAGCAACACCTTATGCCAGCTCTCTTCAAGATTTTTGAGGAGTGGCTTTTCAACTTTGCGATTCTTCTCTAAATCATGTAGAGGATGGACGGTTCTTTCAGGGTTGAAGTAACCGCTGACCAGGGGCTGATTCGGTAAGGCAATTGTATAAGCGACAAGTGCCTCTTCAGCAAAGTCATGATTGTTGGCGACACCGAATGATTGGAACCCGAATCCTTTATCGTGAATATACATGAGCGGCTCATCGACGCAATCTATCTTCAGGTTCGTCTCGAGGGCCGCTTTTGCGTTCAGATAAGGCTCCACCTCCTCGGAGAACAGACTCTGTACGGCATGCACCCGTTCATAAAGACTGAGGTCAGCGTCTTTCCATCCCATGCGCCGCTCCAGCTGTTCAAGGTAATCGAGAGGGCTCCGTTCTTTCTCATGTTGCAAGGTGTTCACCTTCTCTAAATGTGACTCGATATGGTCGAGGAAAGCCGCGGATGTCTGATGGACCTCCTGCAACAATTTTTCCTTGTCGAGGAGTTCCTTGTCTTTTGTCCAACCGGCCAAGTAAGACAGTGAGAAGTCGTCCGTCGGAAACCCGAGCTGATGCGAGACGACATAGGCGACCATCTCGGCTTGGAACTCTTTCTCGGGTGCGGTGAGCGGTTGGTCTCGCTCAAAATTCCGCTCCTGGTTGTGCAGCTCCGCGTGGGCGAGCTCGTGGATCAGGACGCTGATGTCCTCGATCGATGTGTTCCGCGGGTTCAAGGCGATCGCATGTAGCTCTGGGTAATAACAACCCTTCGCCGTCCCGATCTCGTCGAGCGGTTCCTCCAATAGCGTCACATTCCGGGCATCCGCGAGCGTCGTCAAGGCGTCACGGATGTCTTGTTCGTTCTCCAACCCGCCGTCCCGATGATACCGTTTGAAGATGTTCGAGACCTCGATCCCTTTCTCACGCGCATCGGTCTGCGTGTACTCGAACACGTGACCAATCTTGAAGTACATCATCTTACGTGAAGGGATGCGTCCTTGTTTCACGCCGTCTTTGATCGGCTTCGTTGCCTTGCTGAGCGGCACCCATTCGTCTTTATGCAGGGCGTACGTCACTGGACTTGGGACGAATACTTTGATGCCGCGCTCACCTTTTTGTACCTGTGCACCTTGCTTCTCCCAGAACGGATAAGAGCCGACCGCGACCGCGCCTGGGAACTGGGACTCGATTAAAACTGCGTTCCGCATCGAGTATTGATGGAACTTGCCAAGAAACTGGAGATGCTCCCGGATTTTCTCCGGACTCTCAAAGTAGCTGTCGATCTGTTTCCCCATCTGTTCGGTCAAAGCCTCGAGCTCGGCTTTCCGTTCTTCGTTCGTCTTCATCTTCTTGGCCATCGTGTCAGACTCCTTCCTTCAACAAGTCGGTGACAGATTCTTCAATATCCGTAAACTCGTTCAGTTCACGTTCGAGTTGTGGCGATGTTTCCGGGATGTCGAGTAACAGTCGTGTCTGCTCAAAATTGACGGGAAGTAAGACAATCTCGTCTTGTGCGACGGCAGTCAAAAGTTCGTGTTCGGAGACGGACACTGGAATGTCGTACCGTTTTCCATAAATGAGGACCGTGACGGTATCGGGTTGAAGCATCAACAGTTGTCCCATCGTGAAGGGTCGGTCAAGTGGTCGCATAAGGTTCATCCTCTCTCGAAAGTTATCGTGTCTTTCTTCTGTTTTTGATGCTCGATGCGTTCCTGGACGACACGTTCCGCCGTTGTGAGGAACGTCGGCTTGAACTGGTTTGTCGTCATGATGTCTTCGATGCCCTCGGTCTGCATCAGCGCCTGCAGGAGCTCTGTCAGAATCTGTCCGTGACGGTCGGAGCGGTTCGCGGCGAGCCGGATCCGCTCGAGTTCCGTCGATATCTGCTCGTTCATCAACTCCTCGATATGATGAGAGACCTGTGCGCTGATCGAGCGGGTAAGGAACTGCATGTCCCACTTCTCGTCTGCAAGTTTTCTATGCTCCTCTGCAATATGGTCGATGACCTGCCCGAGATGGCCGAAACGTTTGTCGTCGGCGAACTCTTCTAAATACGCGACCGTCTCCGGCTTTAATCGAAGACGGATCTGTCTCAACTCTTCCATCGTCCTCCCTCACTTTCCATATTCGATGTCCCGTTCCAGCTGTTCGAAAGCGCGTTGATTCTTCAGATGTTCGAACTCGTCGTTCATGTGCCGCTCAATCCGATAGAGTGATTCGTTGAATAGCTTTTGCTGTTTGAATGCGCGTCGGACCGGATGTTTTAGGGCTTCATTTTTCTCAAATGTCGTTTGTTCTTTTGACAAGTCGCGCATCTCGGAGAGGATGGCATTCCCCATCCTGGTGTAGAGGTCCTGTCGCTTCGACGTCCGGTACCGCTCGGCCTTCTCCGTGTCGCCGTAGCTGCGACGATGGAACGACACTTCCTGTTCGAGCCGGTCGTTGAAAGCTTGAAACTCTGATTTGAAGTGAATGTCGATATAGCGATCGGTCAGACGGTCGAGCGATTCTCGGAGCGGATGCATCCCGTTCATGTTGTAGCGCCACTGGCGTTTGTCTTCCGGCAAGCGTTCATAGATGTCCTTGAACTGGCGGACGAGCTCGGGATGCAGGATACGGTTCGGGAGCGTTGGAATCTTCCGGTTCCGTTTATGGGCGACCAACTCGTTTCTTATGAACGCGTTCAGTTTCTCCTGTTCTTTCGTCCGGTCGGCGAGCGAATGAATGACCTTCGACTTCATCAGCTCGATCGATTTCGGTTTACGTTTGCCTCGCTCGCGCATGTGACTCGTCTCGACGATGGCGACATGCACATGGATGTTGTCGGTGTTGTAATGCACGGCGCCGGTCCAGTAGGCATGGACCATCTTTTCTTTTTGGAGCATCGCCTCGACCGCATTCCGTGTCGACTGGATCAACCGCTTCTCGTCGACGAGGTCGTCGTGAAGCACGCCGGTCTCGCGTAGCCAGACGTTATCGAACGAGATGACGTCCTGCCAGAGGATGCTCCCGTTCTCTTGTGCATGCTTGAAGATGTCGCGGACAGAGCGACGCTTTTCGTCGTCCAACCGGTCATCCTCGCGTGTGAACAGACCGCTCGATTTCGCCTCGTCTTCCATGTATTCGTGATATGCCTCGAACTGTTCGCGGCTGTCTTTCGCTTCCGGACGATTGATGTAGTCGAGGTATGTCGTGTAGCGACGCGACTTCTTTTTCGTGCCCGGCACCTTGAACTTCGACTTGATGACGACGCCTGGCGTCTCACGCATCCTGCATCACCTCGTTCAACAAACGCGTCACCTCGGCGAGCTCGTCCGCGCTCCGTTTCAAGTGGAGCGTGTTCGCCTCGAGCTGTCGTTCGAGCCGTTCAACCTGTGTCGATTGGATGCCGTTCGCGCACCAGGAGGCGAGCAGTTCTTTCAAATATTGTTGCCGGGAGCGGTTGTGTTCCTTCGCCCATTCATCGATTTGCTTCACGATGACGGGATCGATGTCGCGGAGCAATAGATCCATCTGCCTGACCACCTTTCTGAAGGCTACATATTGCCAACGTTCGAACAGTTCGTTCAAGAGCATAAGGGGAAACTGCTATCACTTGTCGTGATAGCCCAGGCAGAGCCTGGGGTTTCCGTGATATCACCAAAAGTCCGAAAACGGTACGAAATGTGCCGGTAAAACCAACGATTTGGCACGAAATGTGCCACTTAAATCGACAGTTCCCGGAGACGGACCTGCAATTTGTCGTACTTTTCTTCGAGCGCTTTAACCGACTGTTCGAGCTTCTCGAGTTCGAGTATGAGCTCGTCACGCTTCCGGCTGAGGTCGAAGATCTCGTTCTCCTGTTCGACCTGTTCGTCGAGCGAGAGATAGGAGAGTTCGCCTTCGAGCTCTTCTTTGTCTCGGTCGAGTCGCTTGATGTGTTGTCGCTGTACTTCGACCGACTGCTGCGCTTTTTCTAACTGGCGTTCGGTCTCCGCGAGCTCGTCCTCGATGAATAGTCGCGCGAAAGTTGTCTCGTCAGATGAGGTGTGGCTCGCCTGTTCGATGGTCCGACGGTCGGCATAGAGTGACGTCAAAAGACCGTTTTCTCGTTCCTCGGGTGTGAGTTCCTCGATTGATTGCGACTCGTTCATCCCGTAGATTCGGACGGCGAGTTGGTCGAAGTCGTTCGGCACGTCCTTCAATTCGAGAACGTATTGGTCGTTCCGTTCATAAAGCAAATCAACTTCCTGCTCAGAATCCGGACGTGCCTTATAGACATAGCGGAAGAGATGGTCGTTCGTGTGACCTGGTGCGTCATCGAGCGAGAGTCGGATACGTATTGTTTTCATTTCGGTATCGTAACTAGACGCGTGGAGCGTCACAATCTCCCCGTTTGAGAGCCGGATTGTCTCATTGATCGGCGTCTCATTCACCGGTGCCTCTTCAGCAAAGAAAAACGACGAGGTGCCGAAGAAGAGGAAGCCGATGACAAAGAATATGCCGAGTCCGAGATAGAACCGGGAGACGTTCTGGGTGAGGCGTCGTCTAGTTTGCCGCCGCATTTAAATTCCTCCTTCCGGTGTGAGGTCTTCCATCTCGGTGACGACCAGACGTCCGTCGATGGACTCGAACGTCAGGGCCAACAGTTCTTGCGTCGTTTCTTCATAACCCGTCTCGGTGATCAGCAGGTCCTGTTCGAACCGGACGAGACAATCTTCTCCGGAGACAGAAGGGAACACCTCGATATCGCGGACGGTCGTCTCGAACGTGCCGACGTCACTGCCGTCCGCGGCGAAGAGCGTGGCCGTGAGTTCCTCTGACATGACGTCTTTCGCCTGTCGTTTCTGGGTCGTGTAACTGTCTTTCGTGATGGTGAAGGCGTACTCGATGAAGCGTGTCGCGTTTGTCGTCAGCTCTTTCATTCGTCCCGTCTCCGTCGAGGCGACGACTGGTTCGGTGTCCGCCGACGTAGCCTCGGAGGTTGCCGCTTCAGAGGGAGTGACGCTCTCATTTTGTTTCTCACTCGTGTTTGAAGTATTCGTGAAAGCTGTCACTTGTTGATAAAAAAAGATATTCGCCGCGAGTGAAATCAGGAGCAGGACCCCGAACAGATACGCGAGGTGACGTGCGGTGAAGTTCATTCTTCTTCCTCCTTTCCATATATCCATGACTCAAAATCCGAAGACCGGGGCGGGGTCGATATGACCAGACCATTCACTCGTCTTGATCTCGAAATGCAGATGATTCCCGCTAGAGCGGCCGGTCGTGCCGCAGTATCCAATCGCCTGCCCGGCGTCGATTTGTTGCCCCGTTTGGACGCCGAGACGACTCAGGTGCGCGTACGCCGTGATGTAGTTGTCGTGCCGGACCTGGACGAGATTTCCGTACGGTCCGCGGTTCCCGCTATAGATGACGGTGCCGCTTTTGACTGCATGGATTGTGTCGGACGGGGTGCAACTGAAGTCGATACCGGTGTGGTTGTCCCGTTGTCCGAAGACGACACGCCATCCGAAACGCGATGTCACGTTGAGCGGGATGGTCAGTGGGGAACGTAACCCCGACAACAGTTCTTTCGTGATGACCCCATCGGCGACGGCAACCGGCGCAAGATATTTCAACACCGCATCGACATACTCGATGTCCCCGTAACAGGCGCCGTGCTGGACCGCGCTCGGTCGATGACAGCGGTAAATGCCAGTATGTTTTACACGTTGGTACATCATCTGGGAGAACGAGATGGCGAGCTCTTTCGAATAACGTCCGCCGTTCTCCTGGACATACTCGATAAAGCCGCCGCCGAAGTTGTAACTCTGTAACGTGAGCTGCACATCACGGTTCGCGCGCTCGAAGACGGACGCGAAATGCTCGACACCGTAGACGATGCTCTCCTCGGGAGAAGCGATGCAACCGATCCGTCCACACTTCGATTCGCTCGCCTGCATCGGGTCACTCCCACGTCCACCGCTCTCCTGCATCACGAGCGCGAGCACAAGATTTGTCTGTTCGGCCAGTCCGTGCTTCGTCAGTTCCGATTCGACGAGACCACGATATTGAAGCACCTGGTCACTCACCTGCAGACCGCCGGTCGTTTCGAACGGGACGTCGGTCGGGTGTTCGTTCTGGACACCTGTGAGCGTGTCGAGGATTCCGACGACGAGGATGACAAGGAATAACACGAGTGCCGCGATGCCGATTAGGATGAGTCGCCACTTGAGCGTCGCGAGCTGCCACTTCAATGTGACGGCGAAGCGGGCCGTCCGTTTCGCGGCCGCCCACATCAGGCACCTCCACCGAACAGGGCGAGTTCCTCGGGCGCGACATCGACGTCAAAGATGAGGTTCTGCACGCCCGAGATGCTGAGGACGACGCGTCCCGTCTCAAGCGAGGGGATAATGCGCATCTCGGAATGTGAGAGTTGGCCATCAAACACCGTCTGGATGATCGGGATGCTTTCTGCGTCCTGTTCGCCGATGATCTTGTATTGCGTCAATTGGAAGAGCGACTTGACGTTCTCCGCGTTCTCGGACTTCGATCCGGCCGGCACGAAATCGGTGATCAGATGCGACACGAAGAAGATGCCGCCGAAATACTTGCGCGCCTCGCGCATACAGCGTTGCAGGTACAGGATGGCCGGCTGGGCGATGTCGCGTGTGTTGATCAAGTGGTGCGCCTCGTCGATGACGATGAGGTATTTGCACGCCTCCTCGGTCCGGAGCACACCCTGGTTATAGGCCTTCAGTTGACTCGAGCCGTTGGCGATCATCCCGTCCCACAGCATGTTCATCAAAGAGAACACCTGCGCCTGGAACACCTCGTCCCGTAAGCTCGTCAGGTTCCGGAGTGGGAACGAGACGATGAGTTCCTCGTCGAACCGGTCGATCGAGGAGTGCCCGTCGAAGATGTTGCCGTAGTTATGGACGAGGTTCGTGACGGCGAGTTCGATGTTTTCGAGTCGTCGGACACGGTTCGGACTGATGGCATCCTTGATCGACGTGCGTGTGTCGTCCGTATAAAGCTCACGACGTACGAGATGCAAGAAGTCGGAGAACGTCGGGTACCGGTTCGCTGGATGCGTCGTGATCGGCAGTTCGCCTTGTTCATCCCAGAGCCCGTGCCGGACGTACAAATCCCGAAGCAGGATCTCGAACTCGTTCGTCTCTTCCTGCGTCGCCGCTGGGTTGATGTAGTGATAGAACACGGCCATCTTCGACAGGTGCTGCATGAACGAGAGTGCCTCGTTGGCACTGCCGTCGTTATTTGTCACCGTCTTATAGACATGGAGCGGATTGATGAGCCCAGCCGACCCGTCGAGCGCGATTTCTTTTCCGCCGAGCTGCCGCACCAGGTCCGAAAACTCGCCTGTGACGTCGAGGATGCGGATCTTATTGCCCTTGATCGCCTGGTCGAGCACTGTCTTTTTCAGGAGCGTCGACTTGCCGGACCCCATCTTGCCGATCATGAGCGCGTTATAGAACTTGCGCTGTTTGTCCTTATGGAACAGGTCGAAGATGACGCTGCCGTTCGTGTCGGTCGTCCCGTAATAGGTCCCGGTCGCGTCCTGGAGCGACGTGAAGTGGAACGGGTAGCCACCGGCGATGGAGAGGGAAGGGATCTCTTTCCCACGGCGCCGGTTCGGGAGCTTCTGTTGTTGGTCATAGCTCGTGAACAGACTCTGCCACTCCCATTCCTGTTCGTTCAGGAAGATCGTCGAGCGGAAATTCCGGGCCTCGAGCTCCTCCATTACTTCTTGCACCTTCACCTCGAGCGCGTCGAGCGTCTTCGCCTTCACATAGAGGCGGAGATGCAGATACTTCATCGTCTCGCCCTGGGTGATCTGTTCGTAGAGTTCGTTCAGTTCCTTATACGTCTCCCGGGCGTCGATGCGGTCGATGTTGTCCTTTGCGTTCTCGAAGCGCGTGTTCTGTTCGGCCATCGACTTGTTGATAGTCTGGATGATCTCACGTTTGTCGGCTGTCCCGATGTCGAGCGTCGTCAAAACGCCCGGCATGTTCAGAATCGGTTCGAGCCAGTAATCGTAGACGAGCGACTGATATTTGTAGACATGGAGGCACGAGAGATAGCCGTCCCCGAGCCGGACGAAGTTGGCGTCGAACTTAATACCGCCCTGCGGCTGGATCTTGGCGATGACGTCGGGGTTATAGCCTTTCTCGATCTTGACGGTCTCCGGTTCCTGTTGTTTGGATATTAGGTCACGCAGGCGCTGCCACATGTGCGTCACTCCTTTCTTCAGGCGTCGAGTTGCGGTTTCGTGTTCGGGTTGTTCAATTGATAGAGCACATGGACTTTCTGGTCGAGCGTCAGCTCGCGCATCGGGTTCGAGCGGCGGAGCAGTTTATAGAGATGCGTCTTCCGCTCCCGGAGCGTCCGCTCGTCATCGGCATAAAAAAAGAGGAGATAATCGCGATTGGTGCGATGCTCCTCGAGGTATTCAAGCTCCTGCTTCTTCTTCAACAAGAAGGGCAGGTAGGCCGGTGTCTGATTTTGTCGAATCTGTCGTTCGATGCTGATTTTCTGCCGTTCGAGACTGAGCGGTGTGTTCAGCGGCACGACCTTAAGCGGATGCGTGTACGCCTGCAGAAGATAGGCGAGCGAGAACACATCATGGTCTTTTTCCTCTTCATTTAAAGAATAGATGTCCTTTGAGGTGAGCTGGACCATGTCGAGATAGGTCCCGTCGCGCATCTCGAACGCCTCCGTACCGGTGATGTCGACGACCGGCATCAGTTCGGCGACCGTCGGTTTGACGACGACCTTGTCTTTGACCTTCCGTTTCTCGACCACGTCCTGTTCGTCGAGCCAGGTGCCCGTGCGTCGAGGTCCCTGTAGCGTGTCTTCAATGAAAGCCATCTCAATCACGTCCTTTCTTGTGCGCGTCGAGCGCGAGATAGGTGTCTTTTCGTCTGAGGAGCGCGTAGTAGAGGGCATGGACCATCCGCTTCTGCGGGTTCGTCGCCGGACGGAGCACCATGAACAGCCCGAAGACGACGAGGAATACAGTGAACGGGATGTGTAGCACCGACGGAATGAACGGGAGCGTCACAAGGCGGAGCACGATGAGCCCGACGAGGAACAGGAAATCATGCAGATAGAGCATCTTGTTGATCTTCAGTTCGGTCGTGACCTCGTTCGGGATCCGGTATTTGCGCATGCGTCATCACTCCTTTTCCTTCGTGTTGTCAGGTCGCGGCGGCGAGGTCGGATAGATCCGTCGCGACTCATCATGGTTCTGAGTATGGCGGTGCGTCTGGTTCTCGCGCACCTGTTCGATGACCTCGGTCTCGATGTCGAGCACGGTGTCTTGATGAATGGTCCGTCGGGCGCGTCCTTGGCGTTTCTCTGTTGCTGAATCATTTGAACCCGTCGTAGATGACGAAGACGAGGATGAATCGTTTGGATGTGGTGTCTCGTGAGGTGTCGCTGACGTCGCGTCGTTTCTCGCTATCGATTCATTGTGACGATGGTCTGGTCCGGATGTGGTATCGGTGGACCCGGTGACCGCTTCGAGAGTCGACGAAGCCGGGACTGGAGAATGACCAGAGCTTGAATGATCGTGAATCGATTCCGGTCTTTGTATCCCAGATGACGTTGTTTGATGGTCGGGTCCACGGTCGGCATTGGATTCAGGGTTCGTCGCATGAATCGATTCAGGAGACGGGCGGCCTGACGCTTCGTTCACGTTTGGAGAACTGTGTACATCAAACTCAGATTCTTGGCCGTTGTTTGGTTGCGCATCGTTCTTCGGACTTGTCGGTTTCTCTTTGTCGGTCTGCGTGCGTCTGGCGGTTTGATTCGCCTGAGCGATACTGTCTGGAGCGTTTTGTCTCTCGGTGTCCATCCGTTGTGAAGCTTGGCTCGCCGCATTAAGCGGTGTATCACTTTGCGGCATGGCATTCGAATCCATCCGAGCCGTTGCGGCCTCGTGGAGCGATGGCATCTTCGGTGCGCCTTGTGCGGCACGTGCGACCTTCGAAACCGCGTGGGCACCGGTCGACGTCACGCCTTTCCCGGCGGCATAGGCACCGAGCGCGACACCCCAGCCCCGTTTGAGACCTGCATCGATCCCGAACAGCCGCTCGACCATGTTCGGCCCGTCAATCAATGCGACCGAGAAGGCAATGAGGGCGATCAGATAGGCGAACCCATTCAATGTCTCCGCGAGATAGGCAGTCCCGATCGTGTACAGCTTGATGGATACGAAAATCAGGATAATCACAAGGAACGTGTTTAGAATGCTCTGGATGACCTTCTTTGTCTTTTGACCACTGTGCAGATCGGCCGGTGCGATGAGGATCGCCAAGACATAGTTGAAGGCAAGCTCGAACGAGAGACGCGCCAGTTTATAAGCGATCGAGAACAGCGTGAAGCCCATGATTCCGAGTGTCACGAAGATGGTTAACCAGTTCGGTTGATAGCGGTAGTAATACTGGTTGTTCCATTCGACACCACTTTGGTCGAGTTTCGAGGTTCCCATCGTTTCACCATTCCAGGTTAGTTTGGACTGAGAGATTTGTTCGCCAGTACTTCCCAAGCGAAATTCATTACTATCGAATACCTCGTTGATATCGATATTTCGTAAATGACTTTGAGGCAGAGAGTTTAAAGCCTCACCTTCCAAACCGGAAAAATCGTTTCGGTCATATTCAATCAAATCATGAATGTTTTCTCGTAAAATCTGATTTGATATCGATTCACTTGAAGAGTTTTCGCCAGAGTTTTGAGTTGTAAAATCAATCGCGGTATCACTGAATTCACTTACTTGCGTCATCGTTGGAGATAATAGTCCGAGAATGAGCAACGTGATAAACAGATTGATTAAAAATCCTTCTCGATCAAATTTCTTTTGAAAAATGATGAGGTAACCCGTGAATAGGAAGCTAGCAGCTAAAAGAACGTACAAAAAAGGTTGAATCGTAGAAACGAATTCAACCACTTGAGAGTTATTAAAAAATGCTTTCGTTAGTAATATGCTGTCAGTCACTTTTTCAAGTCCATCAATCAATACTGCTAAGCCACGTGTTAAAATCCAACCCATTGAGCGGAGGGCATCCAGTACCAACGTACTGAGACTAAGGATATCAGTGAACTCTTGTAGCTTGTTTACGATTTCGTTATCACCCATAGAATCCCTCCATTCAGAGGCTATTTAATGAAATTAGTGACTTGATCCTTTAATTCATCTTCTGTAAGGGCAGATACATTTAATTCACGACTGATTTCACCGTCAGTCATCTCGTACAATCTGCCACCTTTAAGTTCAGGATGTTCTTGGGTAGAACGTTCTTCAAAATCTTCCCCATTAGGCTGAAACGGATTGAATAAGAGAACGTCTTTCTTTTTTTCCGTGGCGACTTCTCGCACAGTATCAACGTAAGCCCCTTCATTACCTTGACTATCGCTGTCTACAAGAACGTATGCACTTTCTTGCTCAGTTTTAATATCTGCAATTTCTTCAACAGAAGTCGTAGAAAGATAATTCGAACTTTCGGCACCACATGATGCTAAAAGTAACGAACTTCCGAGTAGGACACCAATCAAGATTTTCCTCATAACGTTTACCCCTCCGTCAGCCGATTTTCCCCTTTAGTAGATCCGCGATTTTCAGGTTGACGCGGAAGTCGAACTTATCTATTAGTGTAACAGTTTTTGGGGTGTCTGAGGTGTCGTCTTGATAGACGGTCAGAAAGCCATCGGTCGTCTGGATATTGAGCACGTCGCCCCGTTCGAGGCGGACGCGTTGCGTCTCGATGATCCTTGCGACGACACGCAGTTCGTTCTGGATTCGCTTCTCTCTCGCACTCTCGGCCATGGGTTCGGCCTCCTCTCTACGGTGTGCCTTGCTTCAGTTTCTCGAGTCGCTTCGCGATCATCGTACTCAAAAAGCTCTTCTGACTGTCGGTGACCTCGTAAATTCCTAAGTTCAGGTTCGTCTCGAACTCAGGGAGGGAAAGTCCTCCGATATCATGATCCTCGAACATCGAGCGGAGGATGCTGTCCTGCAGCACGTCACGTACCGTCAAGGACTTGTCTTCCTGATTCGATGGCGTGTTCGCGTCCGTCTCGTCTTCTTTCTTCGCGAAACGGACGCGGATCTGTTCGAAGTCGAGACCGGCGTGACGGCAGGGGATGTCGATGTCATGCAGGGAACGGTCCGTGTCGAAGTCGTCCGCCAGGTATTCGTAGCGGTACTTCATCGCCGTCTTGCCGCTCAGGAAGATCGGATACGACTGGATGCGTCGTTGCTTCGTGTCCTGGCGCTTGATGACGCGGATGATGAGCATCTCGCCTTCTTTTAACCCCATGACTTCGGTTGCCGTCATGAGCCGGCGGCCGTCCACGTTCTCCGTCTTCGATTTCTTGAGCGAGAACGTCTGCCCGGACCGGGATTTCGTGACGATGGTCGCCTCACCGAGCTTCTTCGAGATCAGTTCGGCGGTCGACTCGTCCGCGGTCAACAGATAGTGTGTGTTCCCACAGTTGCCGTCGATCGTCTTCCAGTCCTCCCCGTACAGGTTCTCGAGTTGGGAATAGGCCTGGATGACGAGGTTGAAGCGCATGTTCCGGCCGAGACAGACCGTGATGATGTTGGCCATGCCCTCGATTGGAGGCATGTTCCCGAACTCATCAAGAAGGAAGACGACTTGGCGCTCACATTTGCCTTGTTTCGTCTGCGAGGCGACCCGGGCGAGCGCGGTGTACACCTGTTTGATGTAGAGCGACGCGATGACGTTGAACGTCGGGTCATAGTCCGGGACGATGAGGAACACCGCCACGGGACGGAGCTGGTGCATCACCTCACGGATCTGTATCGTCCCGTCGATGGAGTAGCGGAACCGTCCACTCAACTCGTCATGAGCTTCCAGCTGGATCGTCGAAGTGCTTGAGTCGGTTGAGATCTGAACGAGGTCCCCAATTTGGAGTGGTGACGTATGGTATACGATGAAGCTGCCATCGTCGTCCGTCGTGAGAGCATGGGTCGTCCCATCGGGGAATCTGAACGTGAGCCGGGTCAGTGGCTCGGCCCGTCCGCTGATCCAACGGTTGAATCCGATGCGTCGCATGTCGAGCGAGTTCATCGACGTCAGCTTTCCGGTCCCGTTCAAGGTGAAGATCCCGAGCTTCGCATTCGTATTGGCCAAAATGCTTGCCCGTGTCTGACCACCCGAGAAGTGGAGCGTCGCGAACTGGAGCCGGGCCGGGTGGTTCTCAGGAAATCGCTGAAAGAACTCGTCGAGTGCCGAGATTTCCTGTCCCTGCCGCGTCACGACCGTCCGGGAGCCAAGGTCCGAGAGCATGAGGGCGACGTTGTACATGTTGATCTTCTCCGGCGTGTCCTTCGCCTCCTCACAGAGCCCGAGGATGAGCGCCGTGCACAGGTCGATCGACGAGTTGGCCCAGAACGGGTCTCGCGCCTTCGGGTCATGGTACAACATGAACGCGACCGAGCGTGCATACTGTTGGGCGAGCGAGTAGTTTTCTTCTAAAAATGCGTCGATTGTCAGTTGCAACAGGTTATACGACATCGATTGGAGCGGGTTCATCAGGTTCAACACCTCGACCTGATAGCCGCGCTGCTCGAGCGTCTCCTTCGAGGCGGCGAAGAGCTCACCTTTCGGGTCGTTGACGATCAGGCTCGCCTGGTCACTTGCCCGGCTGTACAGATCGATTGTCGAGAAGACGAACGTCTCGCCCTTCCCGGACCGGGTCGTCCCGATGACGAGGTTATTGACGGGCGAGTCATCGATGAACAGCTCGTTCTTGACCCGTCCGACAGGGACACCGCCCGATCCTTCATACTGTTTCTTTCGGTCTGGAACGCGGCGGTACTGTTGCTTCAGTTCATCAAATGAGGTGAAGCGAGCGCTCCCTTTTTGATTCTTTCGCAGATCCCGGAAGTTCAGCCATACCTTGCCGAATACGACCAGTCCGATGAGCAGACTGAACGCCATCAGTCCAATCAAGACGGTCGAAGAGGGAAGACTCACCTCCAAGAACAAGGAGGGGGAAAGCGTCGGAATCGTCGCGCCGGACAACAGCCCGTCTTGTACTATCGGGGTCATGATTAGTCGAATGATGTTGTAGACCCCGTTCAGCAGATAAAAAATCCCGACCGGCAGCACCATTAGGCAGAATAGGGCGGGGAAAACCAGACGTATCGGGAATCGTGGTGACAGAGACTGAGTTCTCAATTATTTCACCTACCTTAATCTGAATAAAGAATTGTCTCTAGGTTAACTTCTTCTGCAGCGATAGCGGCTTGAATCTTCTCACGGGCCGAAGTGTCCTTGCTAGAAGTCTTCTTCAGTTTCTCGTTCAGTCCGTCGATCGTGGCCGTAATGTCTTGGTATTTATCGATCTTTGCTTGTACGGCAGGGTCGTTCGTTTTGGATGCCCAATCGTTCGCGGACTCGATGTCCCCGAGAAAGATATAGGCAGTCACTTTCGCAGAAATACGGGGAGCTGTCCATTCCACATTTTTCATCTTAGCCACGGTCTCATGGTCCCGTTCCAGTTTGGCGATATCGAACGCGCCCTCGTCGGTCGGATGTGACGCTTGAAAGTCTTGGAGCCGTTCCAACTTCTCCTTTTTGGATAGATCGAGCCCGGCCAGCTTCGTCTCGATCAGGATGGGGTCATCCGTGAGCTCGAGCGCCTTCTGGTCTTCTCCTTCTGCAAGATAGAGGTCGACCAATAGGGCATCTTCTTCCTCGGACCGGTCTTTCCGTTCCAGTAAATTGATGAGCGAAGATTCCTCACCTTGGAGCGCCAGGTCGTAAGCATCCAGCCATGTCTGTTCGACACCGGTCACCTGTTCGGCGTGTGCCTCCTTGTCGATGAACCATTGCGCCGCAGTGAACAGGGAGGTAAATAGAATCCCGGCCGTGGCCACCCCGTAGATGAGGCGGCGCTGCAGTCGGGTCAGGCGTGACTGATAGGTCGACGATATGATTGAGTTCGATTTGGCGGACGAGCGTTTATAGTCGTCCGGTGTCTCAGACTCGATCTCGTCGAGGAGCCATAGTTTTTTCGCGTTATCCTCTTTCTTCGTCTTGATCCGTTGTACTCGGTCCTTCACTTGATGGTACAGGTTCGGATACGTTCCTTCTGTGCCGAACGTGAACGTCCCCCGATAGAGCAGTTCGTCTTTCTGGTCGAAGAGCCGGAAGTCACCGGAACAGCTCGTCCCTTCCTCGCTGAGTGCCTGGTTCAGGTCATGGGTCGCGATGACCGCCTCGGCGAAGGGGAGCCGCTCATAGTTCTGGATCCGAGTGTCCGGCACGTCGGTGAATCGTACAAACAGCATCTCGTTCCTCCTCTCGTTTCAAGCAACAAAAAAAGCCTTCCGATTGGAATGCTAGGCGAGTGTGCATTAGAATTTGATGTTCTGGTCGACCATCTCGGCGAGCGTGAACGCGCCCATGACGATGATCAGGCCGACGGCGCCCCCGACGAGCCAACCGACGGCCTTCGAGCGGCCCCGATCCCCGCCGAAGATAAAGTAGAAGCCCCCGATCGCGAAGGCGATGGCCGCGGCGATGACGGCGAGCCCCTGGAAGAACTGAAGCAAGCTGAGCCCTGTCTCATTGAGTCCCATCTCGTTCCCTCCTTAGTCCTGATGCGCCGGCGACTTGAAGCTGAGCTTCGCCTCGAGCGCCTCCAAAATGAGTTCCTGGTTGTCCTGGATGACCTGTTGATGCTGCTCGTCGAGCCACTCCTCGTAGTCCTTCCCACGGATGCGTAAGAGTTTCTCGGCGAAGTTACGGTTCTGTTTCTGTTCTTTTGATGCCACGGTACACACTTCCTTCCCTTGATCTCGTGATGTGCAGCAGCACATCATTAAGGACAGTCGGATTCGGTGCGGTGGGTTTCTAGCCGTTCCCCCACGAACTCTGCTCCTCGCTGTAATGAGGAACTGTACAGGGTTTTTCGATGACCCGGAACGATGTAGTGACCTTGTGGCGAGTTTTAGGCGACTCTCGCCGAACCATCTGTGCGTAGATCCCGCTCACCCGGTCACTGGTGAGGGACACGCCGATATGTGATTGGAGGAGACCATCCTTAAGGATGTGCTGCTGCGTCGATGTCGGTTACTGGCGGACTCTCTTTCGCTTCTTGACGTGGATGAGCTCGTCATCCGGGTTCTTGCGCTTGGCGAGCACGTGGGCGTCACAGACGACCGTGCGGATCCGGTAGTAGAGTTGCGTCAGCTGGACCGCCTCGCCGCTCGCCTTCTCGATGCCGATGAAACCGTGCAGTTCATAGGTCTTCCCATCGAACGTGCGGACCGAGTCGGCCTGCGGTAATTCCTTCAGGTCGAACCGACGTCGTTCGAGCTTGGTGACGGAACGCTTCGCGCCGTATCCGAAGTCGATGGCGTCCCACGGGACCGTCGCGAGCGTGTGCCCGAACGCGCGGGCCAGGTGATCGATGTCGGCGATCGACGGCACCGAACGGTTCTGTTCATATTGGCTGATGGCGGGCTGTGAGATTTCTCCGAGTGTCTTCTCTGATAGTTCGACCTGTGACCAGCCCGAGAGCCGGCGGTTCTCCTTCAACCACTCCCCGAATCGATACATAAGCCTTCCCCTTTCTGTAAACCAGAGCCAGAGCGGCGACCAAACAGATGTTTCCTTTTGTTGGTTCCAATATAGCAGGGATAGGAATAAAAATCATCAGTTTTCTGATATGTCAGAAATTTTACAGTTGACGATTCTTGTCGAATCCGCTCTATACAAGGGATAAAGAGCAACAGTAACTCAATATTTTTTGTTTTGTAGCACAACTGTAAAAAAATAACGCTTTGATTATAGAAAATAATGAAAAGTATTTTGATATCAAGAGATTGTGGTAGGGTAGAGGAATAGAAGGTCTTTTCAAGAATAACGAATAGAGAGTACTACGATCGTGGGGTGAGCAAGTGGAATTGAACGAGGCAATCATCGAACGAATGAAAGAGCTCGCAGCAGAGCGCAACATGACGATCCATCAAGTGATTCAAAAGGGTGGATTGAATCAAGCTACGATTTCAGAGCTGATGAGCGGTAGGACAAAACATCCGAAAGTGAGTACAATACAAAAGTTTTGTGATGGCTTAAATATAGGATTAAACGAGTTTTTTGATGACAAGCGATTTAATTAGTTTTTATAAATCAAAATATTTAATCATAACGACAGTAAATGAATGCCATGATGAAGTTAAAACTCTGTATAATAGAGATTTGATTTTGGTACCAGTTTACAGATATCACCCTCCATTTCCCGAAGATTACCTTCATCAAAAGTGAGGAAGAGCCACAGCGTTGATTACAAGGAATAACAAGCGCATTTAGGACAGGATGCACCAACACTTGAAAGTCGGGCATTCACCTCAATTTGATTGTACTCGTAGAGGACAGAATGCATCGATAATCGCTCATCCAGTCTCTTCAATAAACGTTCCATTGAAATCACGACCTTTTGTCCGATTATACAACGATAACGCGAGAACATCACTCTCACCCAAAGTGTGTAAGAACCGAATCAACTTGACGTCTATAACCCGGGGGCAGCCACCACACATAACATGAAAAAGCTACCGAATTTGTTGCCGAAGAAGACAGTCCACAAAGAATTTCCTCAATTTTATGTCGGACAGAGCACCTCAGGCCGTGGAACAAAAAAAGACGAACCAGATTGCGAGTATGCACTCAGGTTCGTCAACAGTATGAGTACGATGAGTAATCCATCGAACACACAAAAGTTTAAAATTTAGGACATCGTGAATACATACTATACCCTGTACGATACCTTTTCCAGCCTAAATAGGCCCCTCTAATAAAGTTATACGACTCTACAATTCCAAAGACAATAAAGAATGATCTTTTAGCCGCCTGCCACGCTATCTGTCTAGAAACTTGTTTAATTAGTTTTCTTGTTTCTGCTCTATACAACGTGTCAGGTCGACTAAGAATCGACTTATTTTTGTCTTTTAAGTGTCGATACATCTGTCTTGAAAGTTCTAAATGAGCTACAATTTTTCCAGCTATGTTACCGATATTATCTGCAATCAAACGGTAGTCTTTTAATACGTTACATACACCGCATTTAAGAGCATACATTACCTTATTCATAGGTGTTTTACCTGATGGATCGGTTTTAATAATCGGGTTATTACCTACATAGGAATAACCATTAGACATTTCAATAGTCTCGTCACTATCTGTTTCTGAATCTAAAGATAGGAAGACACCTTGTTCAGGATGATAAAATCTAGCCATGAGATAATATAGAGAAGTTTCTTCATCGTAATAATAAGATGCATATCTCAAAGGCTGATCTTTCAGTGAGTCTACGCTTACAGATTTCGTTAATGGATTACCCCAATTATCATACGTATATTTCGCTACTGTTTTACCGTTTTTATCACTAATAGAGAGAATATCACCACGTTGATTCTGATTATAACTAAATACTTCTCCACCTGTTTTCAAACCTATTAACCTTCCATCAGCATTGTAAATGTATTCTCTGATTAGCTCACCTAATTGGTTTGTTTCGCTTAATAGTTGATTAGCGCAGAGTCTGATCAAAACTCACCGGTAGTGCTGTAGCTTTTGGAGAGAAACCTTCTTGCGTCAGCTCTAAATTTGAATCGACCGGTACTACTTCACCCGTGGAGTTTATTATTTTGACGGCGTCATCATAGGCTTCGAGTTTATACACACCCGGTTCATTGCCTTCTTTTACAGTCATATGCTCCTCTGGGGCGATATCTTCTACAGGAAGATAGTCTTCGTCCGAATTAGGCGCAATTAGTTCATTACTTTCCTGTAATTTTTCTTTTTCTGTGCTTTCTCGTGACTTTTCATTTTCTGTGTTTTTTTGGTACTCATCATTTTCTGAGTTTAATATCCAATCTGGATTTTTTTTCATACTTTCTTCAGCTTTGACGCCTTCGCCCATCGGGAAAGAAGACAAAACTAATGTTACGACTAATAAACATGAAAGAACTTTACTACTTAACTTATACATACATATCCTCCAATTTTTTCTTATAATATAAGTCTAAATATTTAATAACCAAGTAAATTTTATATAAAATATCAAAAAATAGAAATAGTAAATTACATGATTACACATATTTTTATAATTAAATTGTAACCTCGAAATATTTTAGAATTAATTCTTTTTCCTTATTGCTTAAAATTTAGCAAGTCAAAGATTAAATATAGTAAAATTGACGCTGCGATGATGAAATAAGAAAAAACGTACTCTTTAAGAACATAACAAAAATATAAATCGACAGATTTAACTCGATTAAAAGTTAAAAAAATCCTAATGTAAGTTGTTGTTCTAACACTTTGTAAGAAGTAAAATTTACTCACCGTGTTTTTTTATAGCTAAAAAATCACCCATTTCTATACAAACTAAAGCTACAGGAAATGTGCATTTAAATTTTTTTAGGATTTTAGGATTTGAAAATTATGTCGTATATAATAAGCTTGTTTAGTTCCAACTTTTTTGATTAAAAGCAAGGCTTCTTTACTAGCCTAATAAAAACTATGATTTTCCATCGTTTATATTTAAGTGACAGAGAGGATACAGTTTTAAAATGAAAATAAACCTATTACTTTTTATTTTAAGTGTTTTAGCCATTATTTCTTGTTATTATTTTTTTAGTCTTAAGTTAGATATTATGCTTATTCTATTAATAATTATCACTACATCATTTGTTTATAGTTATGTTCGTTTTAATAAAGGAGCACAATGATTTTTGCCATGCTCCTCTAAAGATAGATAATGTTTTGGGAAGACCTCGATATACTCTGCAGTTAGATAAATACGACATATTGGTCAAGTCAAAATGACAATTTACCGATTGTGTCAACAGATTAGGCTGTTATCTTTAATGAAAAGCGGGTCTATCGATCAATCCGTCTCTAAAGCATCCAATTCTCGCCTTCGTTTCAAATGAAAAAAGTGATACATAGTCTCGAACCCATTGTTTGTTCCGGAACAAACAATGGGTTCGCTACAGTATCATCGAGTTCAAAAACAGCTTGGAAAAGAGTACTTTTCTTAACATTAATATCAACTTTGTGGTGATTAACACGAATACTTACCGTTTTTTTCGAGAAAAATACCGATAATTGAATAGCTAACTAACAAAAATCAATCAAGAAACTTCAGTGAAAGGATTTACAACTTGTCTCAGGTTTTCAGAATGAGTATGATTAAGCCCCATAGTCGTTTAAACGGCATAATTCTTAAAAGCCTTTAGGAATTCTAAAAGCATAGATACACTGTATGAGTGAATTTCATTTTCACAGAATGTACTTAAAACTACTGAACAGTTTTAAACTTATGAATCACAGTGCACAAGCAATACATGATTTTGTCTGTTTTGATTGTCTAATTACTTTATTGAGAACAGTTTGTTTTATATTTAATTAACTTTTCAAATTTAAACGGACATGTTTCCAAAAAACCTTAGGAATGTCTATTTTTTTGAAGCTATATACTTGTGATAATATAAGATTATCACAAGTTAATTATTTTATTTAGAATTAATTAAAAAACGTAATACTTTTTTATTCAGAAATATAAATCATGTACATACGTATTTTAAGCGTTAATACATATGTATTACTCATTTCCGTTATATATTTTAGAGAGTATGGATAAGTGATGTGAAAATTAGAGTAAAAAGAGGGAGAAGCATGGATATCGAGAAAAAAAAGCAAACATTTGAAGTAGCGTTGCGAGAATTGACCGGGGCGAACCCGAAATTGGCCGAGGCGTTGAAGAGTGACCACATCGACCTTGAGACATTGACCGACATCGAAATCATCGAATTGTTCTGGGCGACGGAACTGTTCCCGATCTATGCGGACAAGAGTCCACATACTCGCCGTGCCTACAAGCAGGACCTCGAGTTCGTCCTTAGTTTCGTCATGACGAAAACGGATGGCCTGAAGCGTCTGACTGTGCTCGACATTCATCGCTATCTGTTTGAAGTGAACGAACAGTATGCACCGCGCACCGCACAGCGGAAGAACAACATGTTGAAGCGAATCTTGACCTACCTCCATGTCAATCAGTACCATCTACATAACCTGGCTTTCCACGTGAAGAACCAGAAGCGTCCGGAGCCGCTACGTCGTGAGGTCGACTTCGACGAGATCGAACGGATGGCCGAGTCGTTCCGCCATACCGTCAAACGGTCACAAAAAAAAGAGCTCATGGAGCTCAGAAACGAGACGATTGGGTATCTATTGTTGACGACGGGTATGCGGGCGTCAGAACTTTTATCAACAAAGTTCACCGACGTGAAGCGAAATCAGCACACCTTCTATCTCGAGGTGAAGGGCAAACGCGACAAATGGCGTCGCGTCCCGCTCACCGAGAAAGCGAGTCGCCTCATCAACCGGTTGCAGACGCTCATGATGATTGAAGAAGAGAGCTCCCCTTACATCGCCTTCAGCACGAAAAAACCAGATTCCGGGATGACGTACGAGGCGCTACGCCTGATGACCCATCAGGCGGTCAAACATGCTGCTGCAGAGGATAGAACGCCGCCACACTGGTTTCGTCGTGCTTATATCACCAAACTCTTGGCCAACGGAAGCCCATTGATCGGGGTCATGCAGTTGGTCGGTCACGAATCGATAAACACGACGAACGGTTACTTGCAATCACTTGATCGACTCTCAAATCTATCGAATTCGGACTTGCCATTTAAATAAATAATTACGGGCAGGTCATACGTAAACTTCAACACAAAAAGAGAGAGCACTATATTTAACTTTTTTCTATTTAATAAATAGAGATTGGTAAATTGACAAAAAATAGAATCATGTTCTCTTCCTCACTTTATTTTTTTAGTGAGGGTGTTTTTATATCTGATGCGCGTTATATATAAAACTTCATTTTAAAAGGGGAGTTCATAAAACTGTCCTTGTACGAACAGTTTTATTGTTAACTCAGCGCATTCAATAGTGTGCCAATAATATCTTCAAGACGTGATAATCTATAATAAAATTATGTAATAAATAAAATAGTCTATTTCAGAATTGAAGAAATTGTTTTTCTCCGTATTAGATTGTTGCTAAAATTCATATATGCTTCAAAGATTTAGTTTATTTGAAGAACTGTTGTAGGGAGCCGGCTTCTTATGGCCTATAATGATTTCCAACCATTGATGAATAATACGAAATGGGAGGAAATTAGAGAAGCGGTGTGCAATTATCCTACCAATTATCAATGGTGAACAAAAGATATTGAAAGCGGTTTGATTATGCCATGGGATGGTGAATGGTATCCTCATTTCAGATTTGGTGACTACAAATTCATCGAGTAGTTTGAAATAAAGATAGAAACCGAAGAATAGGATGAATTCTTTTAAATTCAATATAGTATAAATAAATCATAAAATTAAATACTTGAATGACAGAGGTGCAGAATGGGATATCACATTAAAGAAATAGTGTTAAGTGAGAATCAATACGTTAACTACAAAATACAGGATACTCTCGAAATGAAATTAAATAATCTCTCAAAAATCAATATTTTTGTTGGAACTAATAATTCCGGAAAAAGTAGAATGCTTAGAACTCTATCTTCAGAGAAAGACCTCATGTTTTTACCAGCAAGTTTTGAACTACAAAAACTCAATGAATTAATTGAGTCATTTAAGAGAGATATAATTTCTGTTTTAGATTCACAATATCTTATTGAATATGGAAATCTAAGCAAAGAAAATGTCGAGAGCATAACAGTTTATCCATTCATCAAAGATTCCGATATTGTTTTAGATGAAATTTATATATTGATTGAAAGGATTAAAAAACTAAAAGGGACTCCATCTACAACTACAACAGGGATGAGAGGTTCTAATTTTAATCACAACGCAATTCAGTCAGAATTAGAAAGTATTGTTTCCGACTTTCAAGAAGAATCAAGATCTTATTACAGTGGAAGAAGCGTTAGTTTCAAGCGTGTTTATATTCCAACCCTAAGAGGATTAAGAGGCTTTGAAAACAATCATAATTACTATTTAACACGAACTCAGAAAGATTACTTTCCAGGTGATGCAAGTCCAGAGATTTTTACTGGATTAGAGCTATATGAAGAAGTAAAAAACTTACTGTTGGGCAATTTAAATGATCGGGAAAAAATAGTAGACTTTCAAAAGTTCATAGGAGACAGTTTTTTTGAAGGGCAGGAGGTTGCACTTATACCTAATGTAAAATCTGATGTGCTTTTTGTTAAAATCGGTACTGAGAAAGAATACCCTATTTACAATCTAGGAGATGGAATTCAATCGTTAATTATTTTAACTTTCCCTTTATTTAAATACAAAGGAGAAAACCTTTTATTCTTTATTGAAGAACCAGAGCTCTATTTACATCCAGGAATGCAAAGAAAATTTTTAGAGATAATCAAACATGAAAGTTTTAGTGGTTATCAGTATTTTTTAACTACACATTCTAATCATTTTTTAGACATGACATTAGATATGGACAAAATATCAATTTACTCATTTAACAAAGAATTAGAAGAGGCTGATTCTCGAGAAAAAAATGCAAATTTTGTAATCGAAAATGTGAGCAACGAAGATGATAATGTTCTAAAGATGCTTGGAGTTAAAAATTCGGCGGTATTTTTATCAAATTGTACAATTTGGGTAGAAGGTATTACCGATAGGTATTATATTAGACATTTCTTAAATCTTTACCAAGAATCCTTAGAAAAATCCTCTATGTATAAGGAGGATATTCATTATTCCTTCGTAGAATATAGTGGAAATAACATCACACATTGGTCTTTTTTAGATGAAGAGGGAAATGAAGATGAAGAAGTTTTCAAATCTATTAATGAAAGTAGAGTTTGTGGAACTTTATTTTTAATCACTGATAGGGATAGTAAGAAAAAAGAAACTCGTCAGTCAAAATTAGCCCGAGCTCTTGGGAAACGCTACTATTGCTTAGAGTGCAGGGAAATTGAGAACATACTTACAACCGAGATTTTGAAAAAAGTAATTGCGAGCTATGAAAAAGTTGAATTGAGTGAATTAAAGTTCAATAAAAAATTTAGTGATAAAAGTTATAAAAATGAACTTTTAGGCAAATTTATAGAGGGAGTTATTATAGATAAGAACCGCCAAGGAAGCTACTCTTCAACATCAGGAGCCGTTTCAGACAAGGTTGGGTTTTGTAAAAGAGCTATTTCAGAAATGAAAAGCTTTGAAGATTTATCTGAAGAAGCAAAAAAGTTAAGCATAGAATTATATAGGTTTATTTCAACTAATAATTAAAAGCTATAAAGCAAAAGAAAAAGAGAAGTAAACAAAAATTTATGTTTATTACAATTCTTTAAAACATCGAAAGTTCTGGACGACTTCAATGATGACTTATATTCAATTAAAATAAGCCAGTCCCTTGTTTGTTCAGGCGACTGGCTCTTCTCGTTCGGTAGCTTATAAAATCCACTTTTCTCAGAGCTGAGTGTTTGATGTAAAGAACACTAGGAAATCGCTCCCGACCATCTCGCTATTGTCATTATCGGTATAACCAAAGTCACTTGTAATCGGCATACTGAAACCGGCATCCTTTGCTTCTTGGATAATTACTTTCTCGTTGCCATTTGTGTCAATACTCGAAATATCACCAGCTGGCTCGTTGGCAGCGACGCTCTTCGGTTCGCGCTCTATCAGACCAAGCGATTCATTGACTTCGTTTGGGTTCACATTGTCGAACGAATCTTCCTTTCATCGTATAGATGTACTCATTATGCGACGAAATCTGTAAGTTCATGTCAGAGTACATGATCTCATGTTCTCGTTTTCGTCTTCCTGTAGTGTGATCTCTTCGGTAATCACTTTTCCCAACTTCCCATGTTCGTGAAGGTCCAATACTCGCGATCCCTGAACCCTTCTTCTGCAGCCGCTGTTGACTATAAAAAGAAATCCGTTAAATAATTTCAAAAAATAAGTTATATAAAAAGATTTTTGAGTATACTCAATTAAAGTATTGATATTTCCTCAAATTTGTTTTCAATTATGAACTTAGTTCATATTTAAGAACAAATTATTGACTTTTTAAGTTTGAGTAGTTATCTTATAAATAACTATTGTTCCTATAACAAAACATAACTTTATTTTTTTAGTCTTTTGTTTTCTAATATGAATAATAGTTCTATGAAGGTGAATCGACACTCTATCTTATGAAAGGAGAAATATAGTGAACCCGTCTTTATTCTATGAGCTTCGAAAACCATCCCACATCGAGCCCGGCAAGACATATCCGGCCCTCTTTGTCACTCATGGTATGGGAAGTGACGAACAGAACATGTTGCCGTTAGTCGATGGCTTAGAAGAACAGTTCTACGTATTTCGTTTACGTGGACCTCTACCCCAACCTCCTGGATTCGCATTTTTCACAATTCAAGGTTTTGGTAAACCGAATCGAGAAGCATTTGATCAGGTGATAACAAAATTATCCGATTTTATCGATTATGCGACAGACAAATATCCTATAGACACTGATAGGATATATCTACTGGGGTTTAGTCAGGGCGCAATCGTATCGATGACACTTGGCTTGGTTCTGGGAGATCGTATTAGAGGAATTGTTGCTTTAAGTGGGTATATCCCTGGATTCGTGAAAGAAGAGTATCCATTGAAAGCAGTTGAAAAACTCTCATTGTTTATCTCACATGGCAAATCGGACAATATTCTTCCTTATGAATGGGGAGAAGAGAGTTACTCATTTTTCAAGGAATTGGGTGCACAAGTTACTTTCCAAGACTATTTGACAGCTCATACAGTCTCGCTAGAAAATTTGCACGACTTCAGGAAATGGATTCAGGATGATTTATCGAAATCATAACTTGTTTGGACAAACCATATAATTGTCATTCAACACTTTTTATCATATAAGAGAAAATAATGGAGGTAAAAAAATGAAAAACAATTTTGAGTTAGGTACGTTAATTTTACGGTTAGTATTAGGGGTTAGCTTTTTCATACATGGAATGGCAAAATTCCAAGGTGGAATCGGTAACACAGCAGGATGGTTTGAAAGTATCGGGTTACCTGGAGTGTTCGCATATGTGGTCGCTCTCATCGAAGTGATTGGTGGTCTCATGTTAATCGCAGGTCTATTTACAAAAGTGGTTTCCGCGGTTATCGCCGTGCTCATGGTAGGCGCCATCTTCACCGTGAAATTAGGAGCGGGTTTTTTAGGAAATGGACAATCTGCCGGTTACGAACTCGATTTAGCTTTTTTAGCAATGGCACTAGCGCTAGCGCTCATGGGATCTAAATATCTTGCAGTCGATCAACTTATTTTCAAACCTAAAAGCATAGAAGGATAAAATATGTTTAATAAGACAAGTAGTCATTACTTGTCTTATTTTCAATTCAACGGTCATAATCACAAAGGTCAGTATCATGATGAAAACGACGCACTGGCGTCATTTGCGGTTTGAGATGTGAAGTATTCAGTGAATTGACAATTATTAGTGACTACTCGATAAAGGAGTTATAAGAATGAGAATTGGTTTTGATATTGATGATACCCTTATAAATTTAAGAGAGCATGCCTTTACCATCTATAACGATAAGCTAGGAATGAACGTGCCCCATGAAGACTTTCATAAATTAGAACGCGTAGAGATACATGAAATCTTCGGGATGACAGACGAGCAGGGAAAAGAGATGTGGAATTCTTCTTTAGAGGAGATTTACTATACGTCCTGTCCGGCATACCCGAATGCAATCGAGATGTTATCAGAGTTGAGCACAAACGGACATGATATCTTCTATATAACTGCTAGGCCTAAAGAACACGGCGAACGGACGAAAAATTGGATGAGGCTTCAGGGGTTTCCGGTCCACGACCAGCACTTTTTCTATGGCATGGCAGATCATCAAAAAGGGAAATTTATAACCGAGCTAAACCTTGACTACTACTTTGATGACAAGCCCGAGGTTATTAACGCATTGAAAGAGGTCAATGGAACAAAGTTGATTGTTCGAGACCAAACCTATAATCGCCACTTAACATTCCCAAGAATAGTAGATTGGACAGACATTCATAAGTTTCTTGAGGATGTCAAACAAAGCAAGATGTAAACAGGGCTTCACTTCTAACTCATCACCGATAATCAATAAGTGAATCCAGAAGAATTTTCGAATTTGGCGGTAGTGGAAAATCCACACTGACTCGATTCGTTATCAGAATACTTTTAAAAGGAGAATCCAAAATGGACTTCCATCGTCCCCCCATCACTTTTGTCAGTCACGTTCACCTTAAAGTGTTAGATATTGAGCGCTCATTACGTTTTTATCAGGATGTCATCGGTTTTAAGATTTACGAGAGATCGTCAAAGGCTGCGAAGTTGACTGCAGATGGTACGACTGTGCTGCTATCAATCGAACAGCCAGAAGGAGTGACCCCACTATCTCGTCGTACGACAGGATTGTATCACCTAGCCCTTCTATTGCCTAATCGCTTTGACTTAGGAAGAGTTATCAAACATCTTTTAAAGCAAGGATATCCATTACAAGGAGCCGCGGACCATTTAGTCAGCGAAGCCCTCTATTTGGCGGATCCGGATGGGAACGGAATTGAGATTTATTCTGATCGTGACCCATCAAAATGGGTTTGGAGAAATAATGAAGTCGTCATGCCTTCAGAACCCTTAGAGGCTGATGAGCTGCTAGAGGCCGCGTCGGAATCAACGTGGGATGGTTTGCCGACCGCCACACTACTCGGTCATATACATTTACATGTCAATGATATGAGCAAGAATCTAGACTTCTATGTGAAGGGGCTGGGCTTCGAGGTCGTCAGCCGTTATGGTGAGCAAGCGAGTTTCATCTCTGATGGTAAATATCATCATCACATCGCTTTGAATACATGGAATGGTGTGGGTGCTCCACCCCCTATGAAAGAGAGTGTCGGGTTAAAATCCTATACGATCAACTTCTCTTCCAAAGAAAAGAGAGATGGCGTTGTTTCTCAATTAAAAGCTATCGGAGCAATGGTAAGTACGGAACTCGAAAAGTTTGTTACCACTGACCCCTCAGGAAATCGCATTTACTTGTCTTACTGATTAAGTTTGTTGATTGGATTGGAGTCTTGAATGGTCCTTCTTTCTTTTTCAAATGTTAAATCTTATCAGGTTATGTTGGAAACGCTAGCTTTGTGCTAGCGTTTTTTTGCATTACGATTTTAGGAGAACACGAGATAGCTCTACCACGTATTCTTGATTCGAAAGAGAAAATGCCACGTATTGTCATAAATAGAGGAGATTTTTACGATCAATTATTATTGCCATCTCTTTTATTTACTATTCCGACAGTTAAAAATCGAACTCTTTGTCTCCGGAACAAACACGAAGACTACTTCTTGAACGCATAAAAAGGTTCACCTTGCATATATTGCCCTTTATAACATGAACGCAGTGTATCACCAGCTGATTCTCGACGTTCTCCCAGAATGTGAGCACCTATCTGGTTGAAACATCTGGGTACGTCATCAAGAAAACAAGAATCAAATGTCAGTAGTAAGTATTCTCTTTTTTACACCAACAATATTAATTGTCTTTCTTACTTGATTCGTACCTTTTATGATTTCCTTTCCTTAAATATTCATCTATTCAATCTCAATTCTCTTATTCCAGACTTTATTGTTTCTGTAGAAATAATTTTTGCAATACGTACGTCAATTCTCTCTAAAGCGTTTATTATGCGTTTCCTATAAAATAGAGTTACTTATGTTGAAAGGAATGAGTTCAATGGGCAGAGACAAAAAAGAAGACATGAAGCAATCTGGTCGTGAATTTGCTCTGGATACTTTTTTGACCGTAGGAAGCGAAATAAGTGCGGAGGTAGCTAAGAAGTCTATCGCAAGTGCGGCAGGAGATTTAGCTGTAGATGCGGCGAGCTCATTTATCCCCGGGGTATCAGGAGCCGTTCAAGGCTATAAACGTGCTCGCTTCGAAAGAAACATGATACGTGTCGCTGAAAAGTTAAATTTAAAAGTGGAATCCATTCAGTTGAATCTAGATTCTAAAACCAGTGAACAAAAAGAACAGATTGATAGGCTGTTTCAATATGTAATAGACTCGGCGATGGACGAGCAACAAGAAGAAAAAATCAAGTACATGGTCAATGGATTTGTACAAATCACGAAACACGATTTTGTATCAGAAGACTTTGTCTTAACCTATTACGACGTGTTGAAAGAATTACGAATAATCGACATTTCGGTCTTACGGCTAATGAATTCGACTCGTTTCTGGTACCAAGAGGGTTCTAGAGAGACATTTCACGATGTCATGGAGAGACATGGGATATCCTATGAGCAGTACGAAGCAGTAAGAAGAAATTTGCTTCGGATTGGTTTATTGACAACTCGCACAGATCTAAATGTCGTTGATGATCTCAAAGAAATCTCCAAGACATTCAAAGATATTTTTACATACCTTGAAAAACTTTCAAATCCTAAGTCCAATCGTTTACCAAAATTAAAAGAACCTAAATTTAAATCTAAGGAGCAGTTCGAAATCTCAAGGTTTGGTAAAGATTTTATTGATTTCTTTTTTGAAATGAATCAGAACGAAGAGGAAGAACCTTTGTTGTGATAAGTGTTTTTATAAAGTCCGGCTTCTATCCAGACTCTTTTTTACTACCCTCAAAAAAGATGATGAATGCTTTCGTGTCTGCTTGTTTGAAATTTATATTGGATAAATCAAATGAATATGTAAGATGCTGATAGTTTTCATCATCACGTGCACAGATATTTCATTAAAAAGAGATGATTCAAGAATATACATGAATCATCTCTCCTTTGGTACATCGTTTCAAGACAGGTATTTATTTAACATACTGATTTGAAATGCACGAAGATTATCGGAAAAGTATCTATAGTTTAGAGAAGCCGCAGCTAAAATAATGACTTGTATCACAATACCGATGAAAAACAACAATGGCTCTTCGCCTGTGATCAAACTACGAACTAACAAGAAGAAGACAAGGATTAGTGACCCTGTCGCACTTACAAACAATGTCCCTACCCCATGGACAGTGCTCAGCAAATGTCTATATCGCCCTTCTAAATAAGCCCGGACCCCCTCATCCTGTTCCAACAACATAGAATGCCACACGTGCTCAAGATAGTAGTAATCCTTATTTCTATTCTTGTAGAGAGTACCAAAGGTCGCGTCTGGAGAAAATTTGTCCCCAAGCTCGGTTCTAAATTTGTTCAAACTGTCTTTTGTTCTAATACTCCAAAAACAGACAAAATAGATTTGATAAATCAGATATCCTAAAGGCACCCCTGCAACTACCAAAGATATCAGCAACGGAACATTTTTTACGAATTCGGAGTAATTATTTTGCGTGAATGAAAAATAAAAGAATAACCAAAATATGAACACCCACCCGGGAATCCCCCACCTGATCAAATATTTTGTTTCAAAATTCATTTAATCACCCTCCCTTTCTTCTTATTAGAGTATCATGTTTCAGTCGTGACACTGCTAATTAGAAATTTAATTTCAGGTCGATGTTTCTATATGTCTTTTCTACATCCACTTCTTATTTCAGACATCATTTTAATTTTAGTCCCTTTCTAAAAAAAGTGTGCGCCGGCGCACACTTCTTCTCATGTCATTGTGTCATCATCTCTTTAAGTGTTCTGTGTCAGTTTACTTGTCCTAGAAACCTTATTAGATTTAAGTGCTAAAAAAAATACAGACAAGTGCTCATTTTTTTGCACCTTGTCTGTATTTTAAAATTGAGCTAACTGGCTTCCAGAGATCAGATTGAATATCTTTAGCACGAGCGTTTCAAGACGGTTGGTCAACTTCTTGGTTGTTTTCATTAATCCGAACAAAGAAGAAATAGAGTGAAATGAACAAGAGACCAGACCCACTAAAAAGCATCAGGGTGGTAATAGGTAACGATTTTGATAAAAATCCAGCAATCAGGGCTCCTAAAGGTATCGTTGAAACCAAAAAACTATCGATAATGGAGGACACTCTTCCTAGCATCTCGCTCGAAATAGAAATTTGTATATAAGTAATGAAATAAACGTTCATGACCCCGAAAGGTATAAAGGCCAGACCGAATAAGATTATTGAGATCCAACTGTTATTAATCAAAATCGCCAATATCCATAATATAAAGCTGAAAAACGGTAAAATCGACATCACATGTTTCAAAGGGAATTTTGATAATTTATATGAAGAAATAGAACCTAACAATGCACCGAAACTCATCGCAAGAAGAAACAGACCATACGCATTCAAGTCAATTTTAAACTCGGCAAATGCCGGTAAAACTGAAGCAGTTATACCTGACATAAAATTCAATACTAAAAATGGAAGACAGATGAATATGATGTGAGGATTCAACATATGTCGAAACCCATCCATCAAATCAGCCTTGTAGTTCCTCTGTTCTTTTACCCCTGAATCGTTAACCTTCAATTCGTTTTGAATTCGCGAGAAGAATAATGCGGCTACCAAGAACATTATCGCATTGAAAATATAAATAGAGTCGACACTCATGAATAGAATAACAAAACCAAAGACACCCCTCATGGACATTGTTATTATCATCTGAGTCGAAGAGACGAACGAATTGAACTTAGGAATTTCTTCCTTTCCCATGAGCATAGGTACAATCGAGATTTCAGACGTTCCTTGAATATTACCGATAAAAGAAACTAATCCAATCACAAACAATATCAACCATACATTTTCATATTGAAAATACAATGCAACTGATATGAATCCCATTAATAGGAACTGCACGAATTGAGAGTATGTAAGGATTTTTGTTTTATCATGATATTCTACCCATGGTCCAAAAAGAAAGTTCAATGTCTTAGGAATCATAGTGAAAGCTGTAGCTAGTCCTGTATAAAAAGTGCTGTTGGTAAGATAGTAAATATGCCAAATAACGGCTATCTGATAGATGCTATCCCCCAGAGTGGAAGTAATCCTTCCACCGAGAAGCATCTTAGTATTTTTATTAATGATAGTCCCCTCCTTATTACAAATCGTTCAGATGAAGTTCTACACTCTTTAGTACTTTTGAAATCAAGTTCTCATCATAGCTTTGCTCAAACAAAGATTCACATACCTCTTCAATCGTAATTTCATTTTTCAAGAACAGATTTTTTAAACGGTAATCCAAAGTATCCAAGTCCCCTTTGTAAGACTCGTATAAGTGAATCGCAAATGAGAAAGCAATAGATTTTTGAATAGTATCTAAAAATCCAACAGCAAACGGGCTATAGATTAATACATTAAGTTTAGAGAACTCACTGTTCTTAAAACGAGTGTTCGGAAGGAGATTGTCTTCATCTCTGTGAATTTCTATAAACCTTGTAATATCTATAGGTCGACCTTCTTTAATCTCATCGATTAATCTCGACTCTGAAGAATACGTGGCGAACGATGAGATAATAAACTGATTTAGTCTATACACGTACTGAAATCTGAATGCATCGAGCTCTACGTCGTTTAAATGATTCGTACTCATTATCAATCTTCCGGTTAAAATTTCAGTGAAATGAGCTAATGTCTCATTTAAAAATACGTTACTTTTACTGTAAAAATCGGTTTTATAATAGCGATTAAAATATGAGTGTCCAATCTCATGTATTAAAAGCTGAAAATCATATAGGGAAGATATCGTTTTCATTTTGATGACAGTTTGATTATGTTCAGGAAAATAAAAAGACGTGGCACCGACCTTTTCTTGCTCTATCACTAAGTTATCACGATCTAATGCTTTTATATGTCTTTTAAAATTTATGCCCATTCTACTCTTTGTGCTTAAGTCCTTCATAACGCTAATCAACAAATCAATTGACTTTGTCTTATTAATATTAACTTCGTAATCCTTGCTAAGATAAAACAGATAATCATAATCATTTAAAGTATTTGGAAACAATCGTCCCCAAATACCTTGACCAAGAACTTCATAATTGGAAAGCATTCTTTTCTCAAATATGTTAATATGCTGTGCATTGATACCGTGTATTTGTTCGTATTCATTTTCATAGTAGTTTTGATTAATATATTCTTGTTTGATCGCTAAGATTGCGTCTAATAACTTATCAGACTCTCTATAAATTGTTTGATAAATTTTATTTTGCATTTTTAAACGTTCCTTATAATCAGGTTCAAAGTTGATTCGTTCAAGCAATTCAAATAATTCTTCTACCTCTTTTATGCCTTGTTTTACGACTTGATAGTGATCAATTAAATCCTCCAAACGATTTTCATCTTCATCAGAAAGCATTTTGATGATACTCTCAAGCTCACTATTGATTTCTTCAAGTGAAAGATATAACTCTGGAAAGGCGTTCATGATTTCAGAAACCCTGTGTAGAGAAACAATCTGATTTTCAGTTTCAGCGATTTGCTCAGTACTCATAATATTGTGTTTGATATGTTTCAACTCCTGCAGTACATCTTCCTCATCAATAAACTCTAAATCAGGTAAATGATCCTTAGACTGCAACGGGTAACTAAACGTGTATTCCCTCTTTCTGATCGAGGTACCGTTCGAAACAAACGCGAGCAAGTGCTCGACACATAGTGTTGCACTTATTGAACTATGGACTATCAATCCTTTGTTATTTGTAATAAATGAGAACGAATCTTTAAATAGTTTCTCTAAATAACCCTTGTCTTCCTGTCCTTTTAAGAAAATCGAGCTAACTGTGGAGCCTGTATATCCGTTTAATATATATGGCACGTGGAAATCTAGGCAGTACTCAAAGATTGTTTGATGAACCGACTGCTCAGCACCATCGAAACACGAATAGACAAAGCCAATGTCATTTTGGGCTATTAGGTTTTTGATGATTTCTAAGTTACTATCGTCAATTTCTGAAGTAATAGCGGTAATTTTAGTAGATGAATCATCGTAATTAATCTTATTAGCAATCACATCTACTTTTGACAGACCAATGTCCATTTTAGTGAAAATAAATTGAGAGTTAATATTATGTGATTCTACAGTGTCTTTATCAATAATATATATATTTGCAACATTGTATTTGGAGAGCATAGAACATAAGGTAGAACCGACAGTACCTGCACCGATTATTAGGACGTTCATGTCCTTAAGTCTTTTATAGTCTTTAAGACCGAATGAATATGTATTAAAAAAATTATAATATCTTCTTTCTGGATGCGACTGATTGATGACCTCATCATCCGTGATTAAAAATCGGTTATCTCGTAAATAATCGATAATATTATCCAAATCTTCTTTACTATATCCGTGTTTCGCTCTCCATTCTTTTAAAACGTTTGCGACATCTTCTTTTGTGAATATATTCAATAGCTCCCACAATGCTGCTATGTTATCAGAATACAACTCTTTTCTAACTCCATCGTTGTATTCAATGAACTCGTCTCTCTTTATTAGAGACATTGACTCATTTGTAACCATCTTATTCCCTCCATCAAATGAATTCTCACAAATCAAATAGTCTCTACTTTCCTCTTTGAAAAGTAGTTCAAAAAATAAAAATAAAAGAAAGCATCGTATAGTCAATGCTTTCTTTTATTTCATTTTTCAGCAGTTTTTTAGACAGATATGTTGGTCGCTGTTCTGGGTCGTCTTTTTAACTTTTGTCGAGAGTTTCATAATCGTTTCCCCCTTCCTATCCTGCAAACAATCGTTCAAAGAATATTAGCAATTTGTTAAACAAATGTGCTGATCACTATTTTGAGTCGTTTTTTTGACTTTAGTCGTGAGTTTCATAGGTTGTTTCTCCTTCCTATTAGATATTCAACATTTCTTTCTAATTAGCACTTTGTCAAACAGATGTGCTGATCACTGTTCTGGGTCGTCTTTTTAACTTTTGTCGATAGTTTCATGGGGTAATCCTCCTTTTCTTATTTTTATTGTTTAGGAATACAAAATGATAAACTGAATCCCTGTAACCAGCATACTACGTACCGAAAAGTCTGTTAATTTTGAAAATACACACTATTATTTAGACTTTTCGACCCGTAAATCATCGTGTTTATTAAAGAAGTTTGCCTATAATTCAATAGATGATTATTGAAGGAACTTTTTTACCATGTTTCCGCACGAAAGTTGAGGCTATTTCAAAACTATCTTTTACTTGCACGTTTGAATTCAAAAGTAGTGATCAAATATTGCTATTTGGCCATATTTAAAGGCATTCATATATACTAATAGACAATTTACTGATATTTATTTGATAGATTAATTCAATAATGAAGAAAATCTTGAGGGTTGTTTGCTTACACCTAAGCTAGAAATGAAAATCTTTATTCTTAATTTAGGTAAATAAGACCAAAAGAGTTCTCTCTTCAATAATATGGTAATATATGAATACAAGACATTATCTATAAAGAACTACTAATTGTCTCTGTACAATGGTCACAATCGCCACATCCAATAATCAAAATTCTTATGACCTAACATGATTTATATGAGTGAAACGGGGGATTAAATTGAGATTAGGCAATAGGATAAAAATAATTCGAGAGCAGAAAGGACTATCCGGGGCAGACTTTTGTCATGGAATCGTGTCACCTTCCCACTTGAGTAATATCGAAAACAATAGGTATAAACCTTCTTATGATACAATTTTACTAATGGCAGATAGATTGGAGGTGCCAAGAGACTATTTTCTAAAAATTGACGAAGAGGATTATGACCTAACAAGTTTGCTATCAGATTTAGAAAATTTATTGGAAAGCGGAGAAACAAAAAGAGTTACTCTTTTCTTAAATGAAAACGCTAGTCGCTTCAACTTCATTCCTTCCTTGAAACAAGAGTTTCAATTTGAATTAGCGAGATTTTACTTCTACATAAACACAAATCAGTTAATTGAAGCTAAGCGATTGTACAAGGAGAAAATTTCGTTGTTCGAGGTAGACTCCAATCTCTTAAATATCTCTTTGTTAGAAAAGTATAACCACGTCTCAGGTCTATATTATTACTACATAGACGATTACTCAGAGAGTTTAAACTACTTTAAAACCATATTGAAGACGAGTAAAGATCTTGATTTAACTGCTAGAATCTCTTTTAATATTGCGTTAAATCTAATTCAACTCCATCGTTATCGGGAGGCGCTTGAGTATGCAAAAAAAGCAAACCAAATTTATTTGCAGCAGCATACCTGGTTGAAAACCGGAGACACCTATAACTTGATGGCTTATCTGTACAGAGAAATAGGCAAATTGGATAAAGCTGAACTGATGGTTTCTAAAGGATTTGATATTATTGGTACTGGTTCAGAACTATTACAAGCGAGACTTCATCATAATTTAGCCCTGATTTATAAGGATAAAAAACTATTAGAAGAGTCAATAAATAATATTGAGAAAAGTATCCATCTAAAGCAAAAGAATAATAATATTGATATTTATATATCTTATAACTTAAAACATACTATTCTTCTCGAACAAGAAAACTTAATTGAATTAATGAAATCTCTTGATGAATCATTCAAATACATTAAGACCAATAGGGAAAAAGCCTTATCCCTTTTTATACAATCAAAAGCCCATTTTTTATTATCTGATTTTGAAGTGTATGAATCGAAGATTAAAAAGAGCATCAGTTTGTTTCGATCTGATAAAGACTGGAAGTATATCTATCAGGCATCTGACCACTATTCCAACTTTTTGGAGAGCAAAAATAAATACAAAAATGCACTTTATTATCAGAAACTAGCTTCGAATTCATTATTAAACATATACCAGGAGGAAGTTACATGAAAAAACTAATCTCTGTTTTCTTAATATTTTCCTTATTCATCTCAGTTGGGCCGATTTATGGCACCACGTCAGAAGGAGATCCGGGTAGGCCACACAGCATGACTAATCTGTAAGATGATATGGTGAATCAATCACACAAGGTTCTCAAACCGATCTTCCAGTTACATTGGAAGGTCGGTTTTATTACATATTTCTTAAATACATAGATCAAATTACTAAGACTATGTGCTTAAATCTAACTTCTTTATTTACCGCAAAAGTGTGCGCCGGCGCACACTTTTGCGGTATTTGAAATAATTCAAAACTTTTAGTATTAGTTCTGCTTTGTATGCTATATTTATTCTTAGAAGAGGTGATCAATATGGAGACTCAATCAACCTCCAATGGCCGCTCGCAACAACTCATCATTTCTCAAGCGGTCACGGCTATTCAAAGGCATCGTATGGAGGAGATTCTCCACAGCGTGTCTATCTTTGATATCCAGGAATTCGTCACGACACTTTATCAAGAGCACTATCAATTCGAAAATTTAGAGGCTTCTTATAAGAAGATACGTTATCATTCATTCAACAAGCTAAAGAAGCGATGGGTGCAGGCTGCCATCCGAAACTACGAAGAGGGGCGTGGCCCGAAGAAAGAATTGCGTGCCCGGTTCGAGATGATTACCGCATATCATCATTTGGTCGGCCCTGAAGCCTTCCTGAAAGAGTTTCACGTGAAAACCATCGAAGGTTATATGCAACAATGCATCCTAGAGTTGAAAGAATGGGCTGAGAATCCGAATCTGTTAATCCATACGTATCCTTACTGGTCCCAAAAGACGGTGAATCAGAAGAAGACCTCACTCAAGACGGATGTTTTGATGATCCTGTGGGAGGTCGCCAAAGAGGTCGATCTCAACCAACCGACTGCGCACCACTCTCCGACGCTCGCCGTCGATATTCCGTTCTTCGGTATGTCCGACCGCATCAAGAACCAGACAGACCTGTTGGATGAAAAACTGAACGAAGCTTCGCAGCTGAATCTCGAGCTTCAAAACTATGACACGGTAATCCCGAAATACAAGAAGGGGATTCCCGACCATCTCTCGGTCCTCGTCAGCAAAGAATTCATCCAAGAATTGAACGGGAAAGTGCCTGATCTCGACTCGAAAGATTTCGAGGCCTTCACAGAGATTCTGGCGTATCGGGACATGACGTTCCAGACAAGCCGTAAAATCATCTTCCCGCTCTCGCAGCTCGTCAAGAAGCTGTATGCGAACGATAGTGGGAAAAGCTACGATTTGACGACGCAACGTCTCATGAAGCTCGGTTATTATCGGGTCGCAGGACACAACGAGGACGGGGACTTCTTCATCCGTGGCCTGTTCTCCTCGGTGACCATTAAAAATGCGACGACATTAGCCGAGAGCCAGGTCATCGTCACGGTCAGTGAGGAGATCTACGACGACCTGTTGAAACAACAGATTGTCAGCATCTACGGGGAACAGATCGAACAGTTGAAAGGCAGTTTTGCCTATCATCTGGCCTTCGTCCTACAAAAAGAGCGGATGAGCTCCATTCAGACAGGGGAGCAGCAACCGGTGCGAAGGCATTGGCGTCAGTTCACCTATTCGATTCGATTCAACAAGGTCCGAAAGGCCGACAACCTGAAAGAGCTTGAGTTGAATCTGGATCGGATCAAGGAACATGATTTCATCCTGAAGGACTGGCACCGTTCCGGCGATTATTACTTCTTTACCTTCTATCCGTTGGAGTCTTGGGAATTGCCAGGTCATGTGGACACGTTACTGTTATAACTGTTATCGCGCAGAACCCAGTCTATCTGGGTTCTTTTTTAATTATTCTACTTCATTGTTTCACATGAATCACGACGATTCGAACTTGAAAGTGAGGTTGGAACCAACACGTCCAATCATGTCGAGTATCGTCGGACATCCTGAATTATATCTTCTCTTGTACCGTACCAAACTTACACTTTCCTTTCATTCTTCTTAAAAATGGCGCACGTTTAAATCTAAGTTCTCTAAATTTTCATCTTAAAATCCGATAGATATTCAATCAAATCGCCTTTCTTGGTGAATATGACTTTCCTTTATATCAGATTTAAACGATTTTGGTAACAGATGACCGTACCAAACTTGCACTTTTTGTTTTTTGGTAACAGATGACCGTACTGAAAGTGCATTTTCTTATTTTGGTCACGAAACACCGTACCGAAACTACATTTTTATCGATTCATCGCCCTTTAGAAAATAAATTTTTGAGACTCTTTTTGCCTTTTTGGTAACAGATAACCGTACTGAAACTACATTTCCTTCTCTTTTGGTAACAAACGACCGTACCAAACTTACACTTTTGCTTTTTTGGTAACAAAACACCGTACCGAAACTACACTTTTCTCCTTTCCATCTAAAAAAATCTACTCCATTTTCTATAGGAATGGCACTATAAAGCGGATGAATCAGTTTTGGTAACAAATGACCGTACTGAAAACGCATATTTTTCTCGGTCCAAAATGGCTTTATATCAACGTATTTTTCATTTTGGTAACAAAATGCCGTACTGAAAACGCACTTTGACACTATCTTGAAAGAGCTGGATACTGAAACTAGCATATTTTAGGATAGGGGAGGTGTAGGAGAGATGATGGAGACGAATCGACATATTTTGATTGCAAATAAACTATTGGTCGCGATGAGCGGATTGACCCGCTGGACGAAACGCCCAGATCACTATCGTTATGAGCAGCATCATTATAACATCCCGGCCTGTTTCACGGCCTTCAAATGGACCAAGTCTCGGATCCGTCATATCCTCTCCATTCTCGCCTACGCTGACGACCAAGGGAAGATGGAATTTGTAGAAGACAACACGCTTGCGGATTTTGCCTGCACGTCGGTCCGCTCCCTACATAACAACTTGAAGACCTTTGAACAGAATGGTCTCATGACGGTCGTCCGTCACTTCCCAGGAGTGATCTCAATCCAATTGACGGATTACCTTGAAAACTATCGTGATTTGTTTATAGACGGTACTGTGGTCGGTTCGAAGACCGGGTATACGTCTGTTTGGCACGGTCTCTTGTCCGAACTGATCGCACTCGATAATGTGAACACGTTGCGACTCGCGCTACGGACAATCGTCCAGGTCGAAAAAGACGTCCACGTCCAGTCAAATGAACAGGCCATCCTGACCTACGATGAGATCAAAGGATTCCTTCCTAAATACTGTGGCCATAAGCTCGCCATCCAAAAGATGATGTCTGGTCTCAAATTCCTTCAAGTGTCGCTTGTTGAAGACAGTAAGCGTTTCTTAAATATGATCAAACAGAACATCTCGCTCAAGAAACGAGTCCAAGACGTGACGCGACCGCTCTTACTTGAAGTCCAGCTATCGGCTGCGCAAGACAGTAAGCAGATCAAAGAGAAAGACCGCACTGAAGTTCAGCTCGTTTGGTTCGAGTTGCGCAAGCGAGTAGGGGAGTTCTTCGACTTTGACACTCTCAAGGTCAACCGTGATTCACTCTTCTCGATGAGCGATACATTCGGGGCCGAGACATTCAAACGGGTCGTCGAAGAGTTAAAACAGGCATTCCTACACCATCGTGAGGACTTGGTCCACTCGAGCACCCATAAGCTGTTCTTTGAGGAGCCAATTTTCTATCTCCATCAACGACTAAAAGAGAACCAGGCAAAATTGGCTATCGCATGATGGTCTATTTGCCATGTTCATTTTTGAAAATATATATGAAAACGACCCATTCTTTCAGGTATTCCCTTCTGTTTGTATTGTTTCCCATTCGTTCTAAGTCATTATTGCATACTGAATCTGCATTTTTTTACTTTTAGGAAAAAAATCAAACCAAGCAGTTAAGTAATCAAGGATTTGCTGAATTAAATCCTTTCTTGTTTTTTAATTCTCAAATCAGCGTTGAAAAAAAATGAACCTTTGTGAACGAAACAATGGCCCTTTTGAAATATCTCTTTTCACTTAAATCGTCAGAAGGATTGGTATGACTGGCTTGAGCGACCCTCTTCTTTTTCTAATTCTATTAATCTTTATTTAACTCTCACTAATCTATTTATATTTTTTTAACTCAGAAGAATATGGTTTTATCTCTTCTTCTATTATTTAAATCATGTCCAGATGTGCCACGTATTTCTTTTATAGAAAAGATCTACAAATATGAATGACGTTCGCAACAGGAACTTTGTATAAATACTTAGGCAAAAAATTTCCCTGTATACAATTCGACGTCGAAACGTATACAGAGACATTTTAGATTCAAGAATCGTATACAAATCCAAAACGTCGTTGTATACATTTTTATATTGGAATTATCATTGTCTTTGCTGTTTTTGTGTTGAATGCAAAGAGTGAATGTGACATGATATGAAAGAGAAAGGGGAGAGAAGATGAACATACTCACGTTTTACATATCGAAAGGTGGATCAGGCAAGACGACCTGTTCTTTGAATATGGCTTACGCATTGGGTGAGCTGGGACAACGAGTCCTCATCATTGATTTGGATCCCCAAGGCTCACTCAGTAAGTTGATGTTAAAAGAATCTGACACGATCAAGTATATGACGATGTTTGATGTACATACACGGAATCTCGATATCCGAGAAGTCCTGTTTGATGATGAAACGTATCACGTGAGTCTTCTCCCTTCGAATGAACGAAATGCGAGGTTGATCAATTTGATCTCCGAGCAAGACAAGCTCTTCCTATTAAAGGACATGATTGCACCACTCGAGGATGAATTTGATTGGATCATCTTAGATTCGGTCCCATCAATCAACGAGCTCTCGAAAGTCGTCCTTTCGACGTCAAACATGACAGTTATTCCGTTCATGCCGAAGAAGCTCGTGTTCGATCAACTTGCGAGTACGGTAAGGACCGTACAAAAAGTGAAGAAGTTCTATAATCCGGCCCTCGTCATCACGGGAATTCTTCCTGTCGCCATGGATGCTTCGTTAAAGGCAGATAAAGAATACTATGAAGCAATGGAACTCATCGCGAAGGAAGAGGAAATAGAGATCCTTCCGATGATCAAACGATCCACATTCATTGAGAAAGCTGCCGATAGTGGCAAGAGTGTCATCCAGTACCGCTCGAAGGAATCGAAGGGACTCGCCGAGCCGTTTCGACTATTGGCCAAACAAGTCGTTCAACAGGCAGGTGGGACGTCATGAAGGCACGGAACCGAAACATTCATAAAATTAAGCCGAGTGAGCAGCATCCGTATCAGAGCGGTTTGACGAATATCAGCGCGCTCGTTCAAAAACTTCCGGTGTCGAAAGAAGTCGAAGATCTCGTCCATGAAATCAACGAACTCTCAAAAGTTCAAACGATTTCTGTATTCGAGATCGGGAAGCGTCTCGTCATCGCCCGTTCTGAGATGCATGACAAAAAAGAATGGATTGGTTTCCTCGAAGCCGTTTCGATGTCGAGTTCTCTTGCATCCCGGTATATCAAAGCCTATGAGACGTTACATCCACTTGAAGCATCACTTGCGAGCTTGCCGGCTTCCAAGCTGTTTGAATTGATGTATCTCGACAATGTCGAGGAAGTCGTCGAACACGGACTCTATATCGACGGCGAGTCTCGAGGTATCGACGAATTGACGGTCAAACAAATCCGCGAGGCCCGTAAAACACGTGAACCTGTATCGAAGGTCAAAGTCAGCCCGTTTCAAAAAACGAAGAAACCATCTGCAGTTCTTTCGGCACGAATCCCGTCGGATCTGTCCGATCAGTTCCAACAGTATGCGCATGCACAAAACCGGAGTGTGAGTGAGCTGTTGACGGAAATCATCGAGCGGACCGTGAACGACAATACCATCGACGTCACAGACGAGAAGCGAGGAGACGAATCATGAAAAAAATCGCATTGTACAATCGAAAGGGCGGCGTCGGGAAGTCGACGACCACCATCAATTTGGCTCATGCCTATGCACGTGACGGATTACGTGTCCTCGTCATTGACGCGGATGACCAGGCCTCTTCGACGAACGGGCTCGGTCTGACAAACGATTATGAAGGCAAGGTGTTACTAGATTGCCTGCTTGAAGAGAATGATCCATTCTATACACCGATCGAACAGGTCATCGTGACATGCGAGTATGAGACGGGAACGGTCTATCTTGTTCCAACGAGACGCTCAGCCTCACCGAGTGACCTGACGAGCCAGATCGGGTACGAGTATCGACTTAGCGAAGAGCTCGCCAAGATTGATGAGCTGTTTGACATCTGTCTGATCGATTGTCCAGGATCGACTTCTGCCCTTAACCCTTATGCCCGCTGCGCACTCGTCGCACAGGATCGCATCGTGATGCCTGTACAGATGCAGAAGTTCTCAATGGATGCCGTCTATTCGGCACCAGAAGAATTGGAAGAGATGAAACGATTCCGGGAAGACATTCATATTGCTGCCTTCATCCCAACGATGGTGAGTGCCCGCTCGAAAGGGGATGTCACGACAGTCGAAGAACTCGAAGAACTTGGGAAAGAGGTCGGTATTCCGGTTTTGACGACGATTCCTTATGCGGTGAAGGTTCAGACGTTGCAGCGAGAGTCTCGTCCTGTCATTGATCACAAAAGCCCGGCAACCGATGCCTATCTACAACTTGCTGAGGAGGTACTTGCCTTATGACACGCAATCGAAAGAAGCATACACCTAAGATTTCGACGTTCAGTGCCAATCTTCCGGTAATCCATAAGCAACACGTGGCAGATACACGGACGGAACAAGTCGAAGCGGTAAAAGAGTTCTCTGCGACGACGACCGTGTCGAACCCTTATCAGGCCCTGCCGGCGACAGGACTGTCACGTATCATCACGAAACAGCTGCCGGAGGACATGGATGGAATCGTTCAGTACTACAACCACATCGACTCTATCCAAGCGACCAGTTTTATTGAAAAGTGTCGCATTCTTGCTCATGCGAACAGCCTATTCCGTGATCCCGAGACAAGAAAAGAATTTCAAAAAGAACAAGGAATGTGGAAAGACTTCTTAAATAAGATTGGGATGTCACATCCTCAAGTCAGTCGCTTCGTCTCTTTTTGGAACACATTTGGTCCGAACATCTTAGAGAGGACGCTCGAGCAAGATTTTAGTGCAACGAAACTTGCTGAGTTGTTGTCGTGGCCAGAAGATCCGAAGCTCGCGCTACTCGAGAATAAAAAATACTATACTGCTTCAGGAGATAAGACCGTGTACGAGATGACACGTGAAGAACTCCGTGAAGTAAAACGCATGTTGATCGATCGTCAAGAGCAACGTGTTATCGGAGTAGAGTCTACAAGAACTAAGTCGACAAAAGTCCAAATTCGCTTTGCTGATTTAACTGATCCTTTATATGTCGGGTTGACTCAAGTCGCTAAGAAAGAGCATGTCTCTGAAGATGAAATCATTAAACGGGCCTTGGACCAGTACCTAAAGGGTTACCAAGATTAAATGTTAAACAATTTAATTTCTATATTTTTTAAAGAGTTAGGAAAAGATTACAAACTCCCTTATTTGGAGTTATTTACTTTCGTTGTAATGATGATTATCTTTTTCTACCTTTTTTCAACATTGAAAAAATACTTCGATATGAAAGAAGAACGAAATTTGACTGCATACAATGATCAATTGGATGCTCTATTTTCTGTACATCGAAGTCTTAACAAGGACACTATGGATAGAGAAGAATTAAATGACGCGTTATATAAACTGAGTCAAGTCGGGGACAGTCAAATTGCCACAAAGTCATTCTATTGGATTAATGAGAAAAGTATTAACTATCAAGACGTGATGTCTGTTATTAACATAGAAATCAGACGCCTACATAATCTAAAAGGTAGTAGTACTGTTCCAGGAGGTTTTCTAAGAGATCTAGAAGACCTGTATCGGCTGACTCTCAGCTTTGTTCGTCCTGCACTTTTTGCCTTTTTACTATGGATGTTACTTATGAGCTTCATGAGTCTATGCATGATGGTTTGGTTAGGTAATATACAGATGCTCGACTTCATTGCGGTCGTTTCAATACTGTTGATTGCTCTTCTCTTGTTTAGTTTAATAGGGATCATCTTGCGCTCCCTGTTTAAAAAACCTCGTATTAAAAACTGGAGGAAAGTGTTATTAATCATTTTCATAGGCGGAGGTGGGATCATATCTTTGTATGTAGCCTCTACAAATAAAATTGATGAATTATTAGATTCGTTGGTAATTTTATCGCTTCATCTTGCTTGTTTGATTTTTATGATATATATCGATCAAGAGACTTTCCCTGATAGGAAAATCGGTTGAATTATAAATTACAGGTAAAAAAATCGAATAAATTTCTTATACATGACACCACTACTTACTAAAAAAAAGAATGGTGTCTTTTTATATCGAATAAATATTAGACTCCTACTGATACATAGTATCGGATTTGACTACAATGTTATTCAATTAGTTTGTAGACTGATACAAAGAGGAGTATAATCGTATTAGAAGGAAGGTGTCATCATGAACTCAAATACAATCATCGTGAACAATATAAAAACATGGCTACAGGATCATCAAAAGTCGCAACAATGGTTGGCCCAAGAAATCGGGGTCAGTAAAGCATTGGTCGGTCATATGTTGAATGAGAGCCGTGTCATCCAACCACAACGTATCGTTGCGATTGCGAAGGCATTAGGTGTATCGGTCAACGAATTGACAACTGATTCTTCAATGAGAGAAGAGCGTATGACGGTCGAATTGCGCGGGACACTCTCAAATCGACGGTCCAAAATGGAGCTTGAGCGCCTGAAATTTGCGATAGAGGATTACGTCGGTCTCAAGGGTGATTTATGATGAAGCCAACTACAAAATTTGCGGAAGACACGGCAGAAGCGTTTGCAGCCGATTTTTTAGAGCAAGTTATTGATAGCCAGGTCTTCATTGGCGCTTATATCGAACAGGTATTGGCTAAACGCGCAAATCTCATCTTTCAATATGTCGAGGACGACTTGTATTATGGTGTCGCGATTAAGCATATGTCTGGAGAAGAGTTCATCGCATTGAACTCTTACCAACCGCTGCGCATGCGCTACTTTACCGCGGCCCATGAACTATGGCACTTGTCTGAAGCGAGCGAATGGCAGGTCGATGGATTCGATCACGAGCGGGCGGCTGACCGTTTCGCAGCTGCGATTATGTTGCCGAAGGGTACGACTAAAGAAGTGTGGGAGAAACTGAAGGACGGCTATGATACGAAGTCCGCCATCATCTATTTGGCAGATATGGCCCAAGTCCCATATGTCTCGGTCGTCCGACGACTCCGAGAACTCAATTATCGATTCTCTGACTTGAGTGAACAGGAAGCCGATTGGCGTGAGGAACGGAACCGTCTCGGGATTGCCCCGAGTCCATTGGATCAAGCCCAACGTTTCGAGTCATTTGTAGCCTATGAACAAGTGGTCGTCAAGGCAGTGGAAGAAGAACGGTTGACACGGTTGAACGCTGCTAACAAACTTTCTGTCTATCGACCGGATCTGGCTAAAACGTTGCAGGGAGATGAAATCAGTCGTCTACAAGAGGACACCACCCATGATTAAGGAACCGGTGTTCATCGATGCGAACATCATCATTCATGCGGCAAGCTTTCGACAAGCCGATGTCTTCGATTGGATCAACAGCCTATACGGTCAAGTCCTTATCCATGTGGAGGTGTTGAATGAACTGATGACATCTTCGGTAAGAGAAAGGGTCGACGCGTTCATCAACGACGGGAAGTGGGTGCTGTTCGATCCTGAATCGGAAGCATCGATTGCAACAGATGAACTCTATGACCTTTATCTCGTTTATCTGACAGAAGTTCGCCTTGCGTTTCAACAACTGGACGAAAAGAAAGTCCGTGAAGGACGGCCACTCAAACATACTAGCGACTTGGGTGAAATCCATAGTCTGGCTGCTGCGAGATTGATCAGTGCTGGATTGATTTGTAGTGATGACGCGGACATTCGAGAAGTCATCACAGACGCTGAACTGTACATCTTAAACCAAGATGAACAGGAAACACTCATTCGTCAACATACGCTTCTAGACTTTTGTATACATTTGAAGCGATATGAAATCGTGAAAAGAAGCGAGGTTCGAAAGTTTTTCAAGACAGTACGTCCTCACGATTTGAATCTGCTCGACAAGTATATCGATGAGATATAGACAGAATATTGTCTTATGTAAACTAAAAAAGTACCCGGAGTACGTCGGTTTAGACGCGTCCTGGGTACTTTTCTTTATGTTAGGATTTATCTGACAGCTTGTCTCGCTCTCGAAGAATGGCGAGCTCGACCTGTTCCTGTAAACGCTTCTCGAACGTCTCTTTTTCGCGGCGAAGCAGCTGGACTTCCAAATGGAGCTTCTGATTCTCTTCTTCAAGTTGATCGCTTCGTCTCGTCCGTGCCTTCAACTCGTCAAGCGAGTCCATCAGGCTCTGGTTCTGACGATTGAGCTGACTACGTTCATCTTCTAGTTTCTTCATATCTCCCTCTAAATGAAAGATAGCTTTTTTATGATTCTTTAACTCTTCCTTGTTGGAAACACGTTCTGCCTCCAAAGTGTCTTCGGTGGCTTTCTTTTCAGCGATCAATTGGTTAATTTGATCTTGAAGTTGAGTGAGTTTGCTTTCATGTGACAACATATTCTGTTCGTAGTCTTCTTTAAGTCGTTCAGTTTCCGAAATTACGCTTTGCTCAAGCTCTTGTATTGTATTTTTATAGCGAGAGCTGATTCGCTCATGTTCTTTGTGTTGGTTTTCAAGTCTTATTGCGCGTTCATTGAACAGGGCAAGCACTTGGTTCAATGCAGATTCAAGGACCTCATTCTCTTCGACGATTAAAGGATCGGGTGACTGTTTGTCGGCCAACATAATCAGCTCTTCCAATAACTGATTTGTTGATAGTTGCCGCTGTTCCGTCAAACGCTGAATATGTTCTTTTACTTCTTGAGAGATACGAAATGACGTTACTTTTGTTTCGCTTGGTTGCATCGTATTCACCACTTTACCGTTTTATGTATATATAATTTTATATCAACCGAATAGCTGATGTTCGTTTCCTAATTAGATGTGTTCTCTATTAATAAGATTTTTGACATAAATGGAATAACGTAAACATTTCGACGTCGAAATGTTTACAAGATAGGACATAAATTTGATTTTCTAGAAACAGAAAAGATGAAGCCTTCTAGTATGTACATTCATTTTACCACTCTTCTCTTGTGTTTAGATATGGACTAAATTCTCATTTTGTATACACTTTAATATTCCCTATCGTATTACTACTTCGCATAGGATTGATTCAAAAAAAATTAATGATTAGTATCTATATTAGGGATTTTTATATTTACAATTCTCTTTATTTGACACTAAACTGTTTTTGCAATTATAGTTATAAGTGAGTCATCACCACGACTTTGAAAAACACAAGTCATTTCACAATGATGAAAAGGAGAAAATAAAATGAATATTGATACTAAAAAAACAGCCTTGCTGATTATCGACCTTCAAAACGATAATTTATCCCCTGGTGGTAAATTCGAAGGCTCTGGTGCGGTCGAGCATGCGATTAAACAAAATGTGGTTGAAAACATCAAACAGATTGTCGCAAAAGCGAGAGAATTAGAAATTCCAATCTTCCACAATCATTTCGTCGTGGAAAAAGGAGCGAAAGGCATCGGAGATCGCGCTCCAATTTTCCGAGCTATTGCTGAGGCAGAAAGTATCGTACGTGGGACATGGGGTGCTGCTTCTGTGGAGGGTGTTGAACCTCAAGAAGGGGACTTTGTGATTGAAAAGTCTAGAATGAGTGCGTTTAACGGTACACCACTGGATACTCTTCTAAGAGGTTTAGGAATTGAGACTTTAATCGTTACTGGCGTTTGGACAAATATGGCGGTTGAACATACGTGCCGTGATGGGGCTGACCATGGTTATAATGTGATTATTGCGACAGATGGCACCTCTACAATCAACGACGAGTGGCAAGAGGCGGCATTGAACTATGCAATGAACAATATTGCGACGAAGCTCACAACGTCAGAAATCCTTGATAGCCTTCTAGTAAGTCAATATAAGTAAAATAACAACGACGATGAATCAGTTCGATTCATCGTCGTTGTTATTTAAAGAGCCGAAAGAAGAACCTCAGTGATGTTATAATCGGGGAGGAGACTGAAACAATGTGCAGGAGGAATTCGAATGAACGAAGTAGGGACCTTAAAAAAGGGACTAGAGATTTTATGGCTAATCATTGAAAGGGGAGGGATGAACGTCCAAGAGATCATGGGAGAACTTCCCTATAATAGAAGCACTACGTATCGCCTCATTAATACGCTAGAGCAAAATGATTTCATCTACAAAACAGAGAACAGTGAATATGTGGTCTCGAGTCGTTTAGTGGAGACCATCAAAGGACGAAAATCACTTCTCGATTTCGAGTCCAACCCTAAACTTTTGGCAGCGGGTGAAAGGTTTAGAGAAGAGACTGGCGAGACCATTTATGTGGGAATTCTGAAAGGTGAGCACGTCATCGCCACGCACGTCATACCCGGAAGTTATTCGACCAGGACCCATTTCGAGAAAGGAGAAGAATTACCAGCCCTGGTGAGTGCTGTAGGAAAGACGATTTTAGCGGAGAAGGACGAAACGGAAGTGCAGTCCTTCCTAAAAGAGTATCCGAGCGAGGACCGAGATAAGTGGTTAAGCGAATTGAGAAGGATTAGCATACAGGGTTATGCACTGGACAACGAAGAGACCGAGGCAGGCGTACGTTGTGTAGCCGCACCAATCCTTTACGAAGGGTCGGTCATAGGTGCCATTGCGATTTCAGGACCATCAGCAAGACTCTCTGAAAGAACAGATAAGGCGAATAGTGAACTGGTCAAACGATTCTCAAAAGAAATCACTGACGCGATTTCTTGAGGTTGATCTCGATTGGTCGCTTTCCATGAAGTCAACAATGACATCCGGCTCATTTAGAAGCTAGGGTGTCATTGTCGTGGACAGAGTTATCACTCAAACAAATTGAATGGAGGATAGGCCTGTTCTTTACCCACCCTCACAAGGTCGGGTGAGAAGAACTTTCGAAAATACTTCTGCACCTTCCAATGAAGGTTCGGATCATACCAGTCGGACAAATCATGGGAGTGAAATAACTCGGGCATTCCCAGGTTTTTCGACCGCGATCCGCTAGAGCCATCGCCGATCAACATGGTATCAATCCATACAGTATCCACGATTCCCTGAAGTAAGGTCGGAAACTCGCGGGAAAAAGGGAGGACAGGTGATATTGACCCTTGGGTCTTGATGCCATTTTCGTGGAGCAAGCGCAGGGCTTTCACACGTTGTGTGATACCGGGTGCATAGGGAGAGAAGATTTGCCGAATGTCATCTCGGTCCGTCTCGATGGTCATCGATATTAAAAGCGGACATCGATTTGAAAGTAGGGTCAACAAGTCAATATCTCTAGTCACCAACGGGCTTCGTGTCTGGATTTGAAGAAAATCAGGAGGATCGAGAATCATCGCCTCTAAAAGCGCCTTCGTAATACCTGCTTCCCGCTCAATTGGTTGGTAAGGGTCTGTCACAGACGACATGAACAGACTAATCGTCTTTCCTCGCTTCCTCAAAAGTTGAATTTCTTTTCTATAGCATTCTACGGCATTTGTTTTGATATCTATCCATTCTCCCCAAGGAGTTTCACGAAATTGTTGAATAGGCATCTCCCTCACATAACAATAGTTACATGCAAAGGCACATCCACTATAAGGATTCAATGAGTGGGTGAAACCCACATCGAGATACCCTTTGGCCTCGGTCAATATCTTACGAGCGGTGATTTGTGATACATCGATGGACAAAAGTCCTCCTCCTTCTTCTCAATCCTCATATCTTTTGATTTTGTATTGAATGCGGGCAAGTAGATAGTTAGAACCTATAGCCAAGACAGCTGCTAATAGGCTTCCCCAGATGATTTTAGTTGAATTTAAGGTTCGTAAGCCATCAAACAATAGAACACCGATTCCTCCCGCGTTGATAATAGAAGCAATGGTTGCAATGCCTATTGTAGAAACGATGGCCAAGCGAATCCCTGTCAAAATAGGTTGTGTAGCCATCGGGAGCTGTATGTGTATCAACATTTGAATGCGCCCCATTCCCATTCCTCTGGCCGCCTCTAAAAGTGCAGGAGGGACCTCATTTAAGCCGGTCATGATATTTCGGAGCAACAAGTATTGATTATAAGCGACGAGTACGAGGATGGCAGTCGTTTCTCCGAGACCGGTCCAAGGAATGAGGAGGGCGAACAAGGCGATGCTAGGGATTGAGTAAATGACCGATAGTACGTATATAAAAAGCGCCGAAATGCTTTTTGAAAAGATCATAAGCACCGTGAGACAACTGGCTAAAAGTAGTGAGAAAAATAAGGAAACAAAGACTAGATATATATGCTCGATGAGAGCATTTAAAAGTTTATCAGGATAGGTCAGCATGTAATCAATCATCGAATGCCCTCCCATAACTCATGTTGTTCTCTGACGGAGGACAATAAACCATCAACGAATTCGTTTGCCGGTTGCGCGATAATTTGGCGCGGAGTGTCGAACTGGACAACTTTTCCTTCGTTCATGATGAGCACACGGGTTCCAAGCTTCAATGCCTCGCTGATGTCATGGGTGACAAAAAGAAAGGTCTTATCCATGTCACGATGGATGCGTAGGAGCTCATCTTGTAAACTGGCGCGAGTGATTGCATCGAGTGCTCCAAAAGGTTCGTCGAGTAACATCAGTTTCGGATCGGCGGCCAGGGCCCTGGCCAATCCGATCCGTTGCTGCTGCCCACCAGATAATTGCGAAGGGAAGCGATGACCGAAGTCTTTCTTCGGGAGGCCGATGAGCTGGAGGAGCGAATCGGTTTTTTCATCAATTAATCGCTTTTTCCATTTGAGCATTTTTGGAACGACCGCAATGTTATCTGCCACTGTCATGTGCGGAAACAACCCGACTTGCTGAATCACATATCCAATCTGGCGTCGCAGTTTGATAGAATCCATTTTTGCGATATCTTCGCCGAATAATGATATTCCTCCACTATCTGGTTCATATAATTTATTGATCATTTTGAGGAAGGTTGTTTTTCCCGATCCAGAAGAGCCCAATATCGTGATGAACTCTCCCTCCATGATATTCAAACTGACATTATCCAGGGCTTTATAGGATGCACCTTTAAATTGCTTGGTCACACGATTTGCTTGAATGGCTATACGTTTCATCAAACTCTCCTTGTCAGTTGATGGATTCGAAATATTCTTTCGCGACTTCTTCATACTCACGTTTTTCGACATCCACCTCTGCGTTCAAAATCGTGATGGTCGCTGTGTCAAGTGTTGCAGAGACTTTGTTGATGACCTCAGCGATCTCCGGATTCGCTTTTAGAATCTCGTTTCGGACGACAGGGGCTAGATTATAGGGTGGCCATACTTGTTTATCGTCTTCTAAGAGCGTGAACTCGTCCGTGTTACGTAATTGTCCCTCCGTCGTATATGCAGGAGCAACGTCAGCCTCATCATTCCGAAGGATCTCATATTTCAATCCATTGTCATAAACTTTAGAGGATTTCCAATTGAAAGCACCGTATACTTTTTCCAACGCAGGAATGCCATCTTCGCGTTGGTCAACCTCTCCTTGAGAGGCGAAACGGATTTGATCCGCATGTGCTTGTAAATCACTGATGGTCTTGATGCCTAATTTCTCTGATACCGCTGTACGAATCACCAGACCTGCACCATCGTTTGCTTCTGAATAGTCGAGCCAGGTCACGTCGAACTGTTTTTCATATTCTGACTTGACGGTGTCATACACCTCTTGGGGATCTGTGAGTAAGTCTTTTTTCAGAATCGTCAAAAGACCGGTTCCTGTATACTCGGGATACAAATCGATTTCATCATTGACAAGAGAAGTATGAATGATTGAACCTGCAATGTTGGGAACTCGTTCTACTTCAAATCCAGCGTCTTCGAGTGCGAGTGAATACAATTCACCCACAATGAGATTTTCAGTAAAGTCTTTTGTGCCAATACGAATCGGTTCTTTATTGGAATTCCCGCTATCAGCCGTTCCACAGGCAGCAAGCCCAAAAATCATAGTTAGCGCAGATACGCCGATGAATGCTTTACGAAATCTGTTCATGTTAAAACCTCCGATTCAAAGTTTGGAATTAATGCGTGAATTTATAACGGGTGAAGATTCGTTCGATTAAGTCAAACAGTAGGGTGGCACAGACAGCCAGCAGGGCCACTGCCAAGCCGCCTGTAATTAACATCTCTGGGCGATTTAACCCGAGTCCTGTAAAGATGACTTCTCCTAGGCCGCCCGCACCAATTTTGGAGGCGAGGGTTGCACTTGCAACTACCTCTACCGCCGCGATCTTTATCCCATTCAGAACATGGGGCAAGGCTAAAGGTAAGATGACTTGAAGGAATATTCGAGGCCGGGTCATGCCTAGTCCACTGGCGGTCTCTCGAATGAACAACGGCACCTCCTGAATACCGATGATGGTACTCATCAAAATTGGTGGGACGGCAAGAATCGTTAATGCAATGATTGCAGTGTCAGCCCCGGGTCCGAGAACGGGGAGCATGAGTAATAAAATGGCTAAGCTCGGGATAATTCTAAGGGTTTGGAACAACGAAACCACGTGAGACTCGATGGATTTATTTGCCGCACAGAAGATTCCAATCGGGATGCCTATCATCGACGCGATTAAAAGGGCAATCAGACTGATCGAGATGTGCTCATTTACTGCCAACCAGATGTCGGGACCGTTCTGCCGTAGATAATCCAACACCTGTGTGCCAATATCTTTAGTCACTGTGTTTCTCCTCTCATCATCGATTCAATCACTCGGCGTTCACGACGACGATTTTCCCATTGGCGATATTACTCTCCATTAAGATATGGGCAGACGATATTTGATCTAAAGTAAAAATATGAGCAATTGGTGGGACGAGTTCATGCCGCTCTATATGGTCGAACAAGCGCGTCAACAGTTCAACATCGAAGTTGACCCCGCTATCGAATTGAGTCAGAAAAGTACCTGACTTGATATCCAACATCGGTTCAAAATGATCAAGGACCCATTCGCCACCAAGTATCCCGGTCATGCAGAGGATGCCGGAAGGAGCAAGTGTCTGTAACGAGTCTTTCAAGGTCTTTGTCCCGACTAATTCAAGCACTTTGTCGACGCCTTCCGGGTATCGTTGTTTGAGAGTATCTCCAAGCGTTCCATCATCGATAAGTACCGTGTCAGCCCCTATGGAACGTAAAAATTCGACTTTTTCAGGACGGCGTGTAGTGGTCATCACTTTGACTCCGATTGATTTCGCCAATTGTGTTGCTGCGATTCCGACCGAACTTGTCCCGCCTCGTATGAGCAGGCTGTCACCATGCTGCAAATTCAATACTTTGAAAAGAGAAGCGAAGGCAGTGTAATACATCTCTGGTATGGCGGCGAGTTCTGGCCAATCGATTGTTGTGTCAACCGGATAGACTTGGGTAGCTGGAATCAGGGCATATTCTGCATAACTTCCATCGAATTCCCTTCCGAGCCCACCCATGAGTGAGACAACACGTTGGCCTATAGTGAATCTGCTGTCAGACGGATGGGCAATCTCACCGACACATTCAATCCCTAAGATACGTGGTAACTTGACGGAAGGCGATTCACCCATTCTCGTAAAGAGTTCGGAACGATTGAGTCCGAATGCTTTGACTTTTACAAGTACCCATCCGGGTTTGACTTTAGGAATGGGAACGTCTTCAACATACAATGCTGATGCCTCACAGGCTTCTCTTAAAACTACAGCTTTCATTGTCATTCTCCTTTCTTTTGATGCAGGACATCTCGATAGACGCTCTCATCTTCGAATGAGAATACGTTAAAGATGATACGGTCAAACGAATGGTCATGGGTGGACAACCAGCGATTGACAGAATGGAGTGCGATAGAGGCAGCCTCTCGTTTGGGAAAACCGAACACACCGGTTGAAATGGCACAAAATGCTACACTCTTGATGTCCCCGACCTTATGAGCCAGGTCGAGGCATGATGTGTAACAGGAAGCGAGCTCCCGCGCTTGTGAAGGATGAACTTCACTGCCTCGAGGGATGATGGGTCCAACCGTGTGTATGACGAAATTTGACGGAAGATTATATGCTCGGGTGATTTTGGCAGTCCCTGTGCGTTCGAGATGCCCTTGAATTCTCATAATGGTCGCACAATCTTCTCTGAGTCGAGGACCTGCTGCTGAATGTATGGCATTATCGATACAAGCATGAAGTGGTTGGAAACATCCGAGCATATACCTATTGGCCGCGTTGACAATCGCGTCCACAGCGAGGTGTGTGATATCACCTCTCCAAATCGAGAGAAGGTGCGCGTTCTCAATGTCCGCATCTTTATTCGTTTGGGAAAGCGTCAAGAGCTTCGATGGCGTCACAATTGTTTTTTGTTTCAATTCAAGTTGGAGTAAAGAATCCATTTTATCCATGAAATCGGCACTCAGGACACCGGGTTCGACTTGATTCAATTTTCCTCTCAACAATTCTCTGAACGAGGTATATTGGACAGAAAGGGTGGTATCATCAACCTCAAGTATTTTTAAAAGAGCACTGACCAGTTCGGGAGTTGGGTGATTCGCCACCGGGGGGGAGAAGGGTTCCCTCAAAAACACAGCCCGATCATAATGATTCAGGTCCATGTGGACACCTCTATCTTGTTCTTCAATAAATCGCTTATCACGTGATCCATATTTTCTGTAAATGAAATCGTTTTTGATTTGTTTTCATCAAATCCCTCGGGGTGACCTTGATTCAGGCGTATCAATGTGACGTTCGGAGCATGATGTGTGATTCGCTCGAACGGATAACGTATGATTCCAGGTGTGTTGAATCCGACACCAAGCTCAATAAGCACTAGGTTCTTGGTCACGGCGTGCTCTAAAAATGACTTATAACGTTTGTCGAACTCGTACCAAGCCTCATCTTGTACGAAAAACTGATTTTTTCTCAAATTCACATCCATCGCGCCCCCGCATTCAGGGCAAACAGGAACCAGTGAAGAAGGAACCTTACAATCTATGGTCTGTTTGACCATTTCTCTGACGAGTTTTTCGTTGTAGTACAGTTTATCGTGACAAGCGGTCGCACATTGCAAGAATCCATAGTCTCCTTGAATCTCAAAAACCTTGTCGGTCGGAAATCCTGATTTTGTGAATTGGCTTTCGACATTCGTAGAGATTACAAAAAGCTGTTTATCATGCATGATCCGAAATAGTTTCGTATAGAGTGGGGTCGCAGCGGTCTCATATCGATTGAGACTAATATGCTTTGCCCAATACGCCCAGTTTTCTTCTTGCGTCTCAAACGGATAAAAGCTCGAGGAATATAAATCCTTAAACCCGTATCTAGTGATAAATGGGGCGAAATGATCTGTGAATCGTTTACCTTCATAAGTCAGACCCGCTGCGGCGGAAAGACCTGCACCACCGCCAATCAGTACAAATTCAGCTTCGTTGAGTGCCGTAATCGCCTTCTTGATCCTGGTTTGATAACCCTCAGTCATACTAGTTTCTCCTTTCACCGTATTTGAGAAAATGTCATAACAAGACTTGAAAACCGCATCCGTCATCTATCACCTGTGCAGCGAGATATTCGCGCTCTCCTTGAAGCAATGGTAGCGAGAATAATCTCTTTTTAAAAGTAGGCACCTTTTAGTTTTATAGGAACCAAATGGTAACCATTGCATGCTGCTCAACGAAAAAGAGTCCAGGGTCAGCGCCCCGAACTCGTCTCATGCTTTCAATCTAACTGCTCTCCATTGGAAGCGATCACTCGTTTATACCAATGGAACGATTTCTTTTTAATACGTCTTCGTGTTCCTCGACCCATGTCATCTTGATCTACATAAATATAGCCATAGCGTTTTGAGATTTGGTTAGTAGAGGCACTGATCATGTCGATGCACCCCCAGCTGGTATAACCAAATACATTTACGCCGTCACGAATCGCCTCTTTCATCTGTCGAATATGTTCTCTTAAATAAGAGATACGATAGTCATCCTCAACGATGTCTCCCTCTAAAAGTGTATCCATCGCGCCAAGACCATTCTCTGCAATGAACAAAGGTTTTTGATAACGGTCATATAACTGGTTGAGAGCAGTGCGTAACCCTTTTGGATCGATCTGCCATCCCCATTCACTGGCGGGAAGGTACGGGTTTTTGATACCGCCGACCAACAGATTTCCGACTGCGCCTTCTAGTTGTTCGGGGGTCGCACTCACTGCGCTCGACATATAATAACTGAACGATACAAAATCGACAGGATATTCTCTTAAGATCTTTTCGTCATGTGCTTCAAATTCGAGCGAAATCCCTTTCTCATCTAACATACGAGCGGCATAAGCTGGATAGTATCCTCTCGCCTGAACATCACTGAATAGAAGGGCATCCCGTTGTTTTTCGGTAGCCTGTTGCACATCTTCAGGCGCACAGCTGTATGGGACAAACACGGTATAGCTCACCATACATCCCATTTGTGCCTCGGGGTCGATTGATTTCAGTGCCTTTGTCGCAAGGGCGCTCGCAACAAATTGATGATGTGCCCCTTGATACTTGGCCTGCTCAAGGTTAGGATAACCTTCTTCAATCAAGCCTAGGCTGACGAAAGGATGATGCTTGCATGAATTGATTTCATTGAAGGTCATCCAGTATTTCACTTTTCCCTTGTATCGATTGAAGACCACTGTCGCATAATTCACAAAAAAGTCTACAAGTTTTCGGTTAGCCCATCCCCCATACTCGGTTACCAGATAGAGCGGCATTTCATAGTGTGATAATGAGACGATCGGCTCAATATCATACTTTTTTAATTCATCGAAGACACGATCGTAAAATGCCAATCCTTCTTCACTCGGTTGAACTTCATCGCCATTCGGGAAAATTCTTGTCCAAGCCAAGGACATACGGAACGATTTAAAGCCCATCTCGGCAAATAAGGCGATGTCCTCTTTGTAATGGTGATAAAAATCGATGCCATGCTGTTTTGGGTAATAGTTTTTCGAATCAGGATTTTGCGCTTCTTTGACTTGGTGATGCGTCATTTTTAGCCACTGATCAGACCATTTCTCTTTCGGCAGATGTTCGTCGAACGTGTATACGTCAGAAACCGACAATCCTTTTCCTCCGACGTCACTGCCTCCTTCAAATTGGTTGGCCGCGGTGGCGCCACCCCATAAGAAGTTTTCAGGAAATCCTTTATTTAGATGCAGCATGTAATAATCCTCCTTGATGGTTTGAAAGTCCAAAATTAATGAGCGTAGCATGCGCGACATGTTTTGTGGTGATAGTAATACAATCTTTCATATCAGGCTTGTAGCTCCATCAACATTTCTTTCTCGATTGTCGCTTTAGGGTGTGCGCATTTTACTTCAGAGAACCTTTGGCTGTTGGTTATAATCACTGGCGTGATCGTATCATATCCGGCTTTTCTGATCGCATCTAAATCGAACTCAATCAAGAGGTCACCAATTTTCACTTCGTCTCCCTGTTGGACATGAGCCTTGAAGAATTTCCCTTCTAGTTTTACAGTGTCAATCCCGATATGAATTAGAACCTCAGCCCCTGCGTCACTCGTCAATCCGATTGCATGATTGGTGATGAAGAGTGAAGTCACGGTACCGGCTACAGGAGAAACGAGTCGTCCTTCTGACGGCTGAATCGCGACGCCTTCACCCATAATTCCGCTCGAGAATGTGATATCGTCAACCTCGGCCATCGGTTTGATTGTTCCATTTAGCGGGCTCAAGATGACACTTGAGAGTGTGGTAGCGGCGACTTGATTCTCTGTCGGAACATCAATACGTTCCTCAATCTCTGGGTCTTCGAATTTGAGGACAATCGTCATTACCATAGACACCACAATCGAGATGAGAATCCCGATGATGGCATAGATAAAGGTCTCGCCAAAGAACATCGGTATTCCTTGCAAACCAGTTTTGACGAACATGTACGCTTTCGTCTGGAAAATCATCATAAATGTAGAGCCGGCAGCACTACCGATGATGGCTGCGATGAACGGCTTTTTCAAGCGGAGGTTAACACCGTACATGGCTGGCTCGGTAACACCGAGCACCCCAGTGATACCTGTGGAGAAGGCCAGTGATTTTGTTTTCTTACTTTTGGCCACAAAGAATACGGCTAATGCTGCGGCACCCTGTGAAATATTGTTTACTGTCAAAATCGGTAAGATGTAATCGTAGCCATTGGTGGCGAGTGATTCCAAAAAGATTGGAACGAGGGCGTAGTGCATGCCCGCCATGACGAGAAACGGCATCGCGGCTCCGAGTAAAAGTCCGGCAAGAGGGCCCGCGACTTGGAACAAGAATGTGACACCTACCGCCAACCATTTCCCAAGGATTGCACCCATCGGTCCAATCGCTACGAGGAAGACAGGGACCGTTACAAGGATGGTGACTGTAGGAACCACGATAATTTTTAAAGCTCCTGGGGTGTAGCGATCAATAAATCTCTCTACATATGAGGCGAACCAAATCGTAAAGAAGATTGGGATGACTGAAGCAGAGTAAGTAGCTGGAGTGACCGGGAGACCGAGGAACGAGAGACGCTCACCCGCCTCTTGAGCAGTCGCCATCAAGGCCGTAAGACTCGGATAAAGCGCGACGGTGGCGATTGCTGCTCCTACATACATGTTCATTCCAAACTTTCTCGCGGCGCTGAATCCTACCAGGATTGGTAGAAAATAAAACGCCCCGTCTGCAATGGCATTGAATATCTGATATGACTGACTTTCTGCAGATACGTATTCGAGGACTAACAATAGTGAGAGTAGTGCCTTGATCATCCCAGCCCCGACAATCGCAGGCAAAATCGGGGTGAAGACCCCGGCGAGCGTGTCGAGGATGTTGTTTAGGACTCCCTGTTTCTTCTTTTTGTCACGAGAGGTATGTTGCTCGGTGATTCCCGCTACATTCACGAATTCTTTATAGAGCGTGTTGACGTGGCTACCGATGATGATTTGGAATTGGCCGCCCTTGTTAGCGACACCCATGATATCCGGATTTTTTTCAAGCGCCTGTTTGTTGGCTAGTGTGTCATCTTTCAGATTGAATCGTAAGCGTGTCATGCAATGCGTGACTTGTTCAATGTTTTCTCTGCCACCGACATGGGTCAATATTTCCTTTGAGAGTTGTTCGTGGTTCATGTTCGTACCTCCTTTAGTGTGTGAAACGAAACAAAAAACCTAAGTCATATACCGGTGAAAAAATGTTCACCTTGTGTATACAACTCAGGTTTTGCCTTTGACAGTTACAACCCCAAGATTGTGTTCAATTGTTCGTGCGATCTGTCACCCGCTGGATGTGAAGCATGAGATATACCATCTCGGCTTTTGACAGAGAGACGTTTACAGCTTTGTTTACATATCGATCAATAATTTCTACGCAATCAAATACCTTCGGATATTTTTCTTTCACAACTTCAAATAATTCATTGTTTTCGTGCGGGTTCGTCTGCTTTTCTAGCAACCTTTGACCGAAAAATCGCAGATGTACAACAAATCTGCTGTAGTTCAATGAATCCTCGTCTAAATCAATACCGAAATGATATTTGACAATTTGAAGAATATCTTGGACCATTTTAGTGATTTCGATAGTTTGATTCATTTCGTGAGTACCATTTTGCGCGTTCACAAGATGAAGCGCGATAGATCCGGCCTCGTCGTCAGGAAGTGTGATTCCGAGCTGATCTTGGACCATTTTAATCGCAGTCTGTCCGACTTTGTATTCATTCGGATAGATTTTTCTTATCTCCCACAGCAATGGATTTACGAGAACCTGTCCTTCTCTTACTCTTGTGATTGCGAAGTCCAAGTGATCTGTCAGTGTCAGATAGATGTAGTCATTCAATTTTGTGGATAAATGAGATTTGGCGTATTGGATAATTTCATCTGCCAAATCAAGATGGGCTTGCGGCAACTCTTTGAGAAGTTCGGAGAGTTTATTCGAGAGTCCTTGGAAGAATTTTTTATCGACCTTGCTCTCGTCGATTGTGTCGCCGGCTTTTTTTTGGAACGCAATCCCCCGGCCCATCAGTATCAGTTCATTCTCGTCCTCTTCGACAGCCAGGACGACATTATTATTAAAAATCTTTCGTATAATCATCTTATCGTCTTCACCTCCTTCATATAGGGCAATAAAAAAACCTAAATCGATGGCAATACTGCAATCATGCAGTACTCTCATCAACTTAGGTTTTGCCCATGTGGTCACAATCCAACGTTGGTGTTTATTTGATTTTCTGTAATTGCCTATAATATAACGCCTGTTGAAAGCGGTGTCAATTTTTTATTTCACGATTTTTTTGATTTTTGATGCTCATTGGTATCTAATAGGGGGGAATCACCAAGTGGAGTATAAAGCATCCTTTTGGAAACTATGGAGGACGATGTATGGAAATTAAAAAAGAATTGCCCCTTTGTCCGGTCGCGACAACAGTGGGTCTTATCGGCAACAAGTGGAAGATTCTCATACTGAGAGAATTGTTGACAGGCACGAAACGATTTGGAGAATTGAGAAAAGGAATTGAAGGTGTCAGTCAAAAAGTTCTCACACAAAATTTAAGAGCGATGGAGAGCGATGGGATCATCGAGCGCTTCGTATACGCTGAAGTCCCACCTCGAGTTGAATATGCGTTGAGTGACCTTGGACTCACATTAAAGCCTATTATCAATTCCATGGCTGAGTGGGGGACCGGATACCAAGAGTTGGCCGCGATCCCGTCGGATGAGACATAAATGTACGCAAAGAAGGCGATCAAGTCTAATGACCCGATCGCCTGTTTTTATTGCTGTACTCCCAGAGTAGAGAAGCGAGGTTAAAAAATGTTTCTGAGCTCGGCGTCTGAATGGACGGAAATATAAATGACCGCTGGCTCGTCACCGATGTTTTTAACATTGTGAGGAACACTTGCATTCCAGCTGAATGAATCACCCTTCTCAACGATATAAGAATCCTCACCCTGTTCGGCCAAAACTCTACCTTCGAGGACCAAGTGACTCTCTTCACCCTCGTGTGCATGGGGGAGTCCGATTGATTCCCCAGGAGGAAATTCGACAATCATGGTTCGAAGTGACCCTTTTGAAGCCAAATGTTCCACGTTCAAATTCTTGTAAGTTGAGATTTGCCGCTCGTTTCGCCTTACAACACGCATGTGTTGCTTCTTCTCAAGAAGTAGATATGGGAGAGGAACCCCGAGAAAATCTGCGATGGTTTGTAATGTGTTGATTGAAGGAGAGGTATTGTCGTTCTCAACGTTACTGATAAAACCTTTTGATAAGCCAGTCCCCTCACTGACCTGGGCGATTGTTAGTTTTTTTCGTTTTCGAATGGTTCGAATCTTGTGACCGATTTCCATCATTTCACCTCTTCATTAAAAAAATTCATCGGAATAAGTTCGCTAATATGCAACTAAGTTAAATATAACAAATAAATGTTTGACTTTCTAGGCTCCGCTTGTTATCTTTTAAAAAACAAATATCTCTATATCAAAACTTATTTTTTGACTTTTAGTTCACAAATATGAATAAATGTTATCTATAAAGAAAAATATATGGACATCTTTAGTTGGAGTAAATCCTCAATGCGATGTCCCGGGACGAATCATAAGGAGTGGAAAATATGGAACAAGTCAACCTCAACGAGAAAGCGCTTGACGTGCTAAAAGAAAAAATACAATGGGTGGACCAAGACGACGAGAGATTATTCTTGGTCGGACCAATTCATTTGCCGGTCAATCTACATGGAGAAACAGTCTCCTTCAACTGGTATAGCTGGTTGAAGACAGATCAGCAAATGACGAGTCCGGAAGAAGTTATAGCAAGTCTAGCAACTGCCAACCTTGCCGAGATGCAGCAATCGAGCGTGTTGGTACACGGGGATTTTGCCGAATCTGATGAAGCACTCGTTCGTATGCATTCGATTTGTCACACCGGTGATATTTTCGGAAGCAAGCGCTGTGATTGTGGGTATCAGTTGAAACATTCGATGCAGGCCATCAAAGAGAATGGGTCCGGCGCCTTGTTCTATCTGGCCGATCATGAAGGCCGTGGAATCGGTTTGTTCAGCAAAGCGATGGCATACGTATTGCAAGAAAACGGGTTTGACACTGTCGAGGCGAATGAACATCTCGGTTTTGAGGACGATACGAGAAATTATGAAGATGCCATCTCGATTCTGAAGTTGTTGCGAGATAAGCCCGTCACGTTGATGACGAACAACCCTAAAAAAGTAAATGCTCTGAAACATGCCGGCCTTCCAATCAGTGACCGCCATGCCATTTGGGGCGATGTTTCAGAATTCAATGAAAAGTATCTTCAGACAAAAATTCATAAGTCTGGTCATTTCGGCGAGGGGAGTCTCTACCGCGATGCACTCTGATACGTTTTACATGAATCTTGCCCTAGAAAACGCGAAGGCCATGAAGGGACAGACAGATCCTAACCCGCTCGTTGGAGCCGTGATTGTCAAAGATCAGCGAATCGTCGGGGTAGGCAGTCACATGAGAGCAGGCGAACCACATGCCGAGATTCATGCGCTCCGGATGGCCGGCGAGGAGGCACGCGGCGCGACCATCTATGTCACCTTGGAACCTTGCTCCCATCATGGTCGGACCGGTCCGTGTGCCGTCGCGCTTGTGGAAGCAGGCGTGCGCAAGGTGGTGGTCGCGACACTCGATCCCAATCCGTTGGTCGCAGGGAATGGAATCAACATCTTACAGCAGGCCGGGATTGAAGTCGTTGTAGGGGTCGAGCAAGACGCGGCGACAAGCATGAACGAGGTCTTTAACAAGTTTATCCTGACTAGTATGCCGTTCGTGACAATGAAGTCTGGGATGACGCTCGACGGCAAGGTGGCGACGTATGCCAACAGCAGCAAATGGATCACTTCTCCGGAATCAAGAGAAGATAGTCATCGACTCAGACATGAGCACGGAGCAATCTTGGTAGGTGTCAATACAATCGAACAAGATGACCCAGAGTTGACGACGCGCCTGAGTCACGGACGGAACCCGTTACGTGTCGTCATGGACTCGAGGCTGAGAATTTCATTGAGCTCTAAAGTCGTGAGCGACCAGAAAGCGGAGACGTGGATCTTCACGAGCACACAATATGACGAAGATAAGAAAAAGGCTTTGGAAGACCTTGGAGTGACGGTCGTCCCAACCTCATCGAAGACACACGTCGATCCGACAGAAGTGTTGGCGTATTTAGGCGCACATCAGATCTCGTCGGTACTGGTCGAAGGCGGTGGGACAATCAATTCGGCTTTCTTTGAGAAAAAACTAGTCGACAAGGTAATCGTCTATTTGGCGTTGAAACTCGTGGGAGGGAAAAATGCCCCGACCATACTCGAGGGTACTGGAATCGAATATATGGGCGAGGCCGTATCTCTTGAGAACGTTAACATTGAATCGTTTGGAAATGACATCCGAATAACCTGCTATCCAAATTATTGATTTCCAAGCTACAGTAATCTCTTGTTGTTATCAATACGTAGATTTCAGTGACATTATATGAAGAATTAATTTCTTGAAATTGTGACAAATCGTTTAACATATCAAATTGTAGACTGAAAGCGTTGACAGAGGCTCAAGCGCCTGTTAGATTACAAAGAGCAAATAACAACTTAATGATTCCTGCGCAGGAATGTTACCTTAAGTGGGCATAACCTGATCTGATAGGTGTACGTCGAGAGGCTTAATTTCTCGTCCGCCACCTCATCGGATCAGGTTTTTTATTTGAATAAATTAGGAAAAGAAAGAAGGAAAAGAGATGAAGTACGAAAAATTAGCCAAAGACATCATTGAGAATGTCGGCGGAAAAGAAAACGTCTCCAGTGTCGTTCACTGCGTCACTCGACTTCGCTTCAAACTTAAAGACGAGGACAAAGCAAATACAGATGTGTTAAAAAATATGGACGATGTCGTGACCGTGATGAAGAGCGGCGGACAATATCAAGTCGTCATCGGTAACCATGTTCCAGACGTCTACAAGGACCTTGTCACAGTCGGTGGGTTCCAAGATCAAGCACCAAAAGAGAAAGAGAACGCGGAAACGCCAAAAGGATCGTTCTTCAATAATTTGATTGATGTGTTGTCGAGCATCTTCACACCAATCCTCGGTGTACTCGCCGCAACCGGTATGATTAAAGGATTCAATGCCCTCTTCCTCGCGCTCGGCTGGTTGACTGACACATCAGGGACGTATCAACTCTTGAACGCGACTGGCGATGGATTGTTTTACTTCTTGCCAATCTTCTTGGGCTATACGGCCATCAAGAAGTTCGGTGGTAGTCCATTCATAGGGATGGCCATCGGGGCCGCTCTTGTCTATCCCGCCCTTTCTACACTCACAGCGGGTGATCCGATGTATACGTTGTTTGAAGGGACGATGTTCCAGTCACCGGTTCACGTGACATTCTTAGGAATACCGATCATCTTGATGTCGTATTCGTCTTCAGTCATTCCAATCATCATCTCAGCGTTCTTTGCGGCCAAAGTAGAGAACTGGTTGAAAACGGTCATTCCAGATGTCATCAAGACCTTCGTTGTACCATTATTGACTCTTGTGGTCATTGTTCCGTTAACGTTCTTAATCATTGGACCGATTTCTACATGGGCCGCAGCACTACTTGGTAGCGGGACGTTGGCCATTTATAATATGAGTCCTGTCATCGCAGGTATCTTCCTTGGGGCGCTCTGGCAAGTATTCGTCATCTTTGGTCTCCATTGGGGATTGATTCCGATTGCCATCAATAACATCGCCACCATGAATTTCGACCCGATTTTAGCTCTCGTTTTCGCAGCATCATTTGGTCAAATCGGTGCGGTTTTAGCTGTATTCTTCAAAACGAAAAATCAAAAAATCAAGACACTCAGTATCCCAGCATTTATTTCAGGTATCTTCGGTGTTACCGAGCCTGCGATTTACGGTATCACGCTACCGCTTAAAAAGCCGTTCATCATGTCATGTATCGGTGGTGGTGTGGGAGGAGCAGTCGTTGGAATTACGGGTACAAAGCTATATATGTTTGGCGGGCTTGGAATTTTCCAACTCCCATCATATATCGGACCTGAAGGATTGGACTTAGGGTTCTGGGGTTCGGTCATTGCGATGGTTGTCGCCTTCGTTGTCGCCTTCGTTCTGACTTACTTCTTCGGAGGGGTCAATAAAGGAGAAGAAGCTGCTCCAGTTTCAGATGCAGTCGCGTCACCATCGACAGCAAAAGAGGTATCTGTCACGACTGCAGTAGCTGAAGAAATCGTAAGTCCCTTGAATGGTGAAATCAAAGCATTGTCCGGGATTGAAGATGCGGCCTTCGCATCAGGTGCGCTCGGGCAAGGCGTTGCAATCGAGCCTTCTGAAGGCAAATTATTCTCACCAGTAGCAGGTACTGTCTCTGCCTTGTTCCCGACACATCACGCAATTGGTTTGACAACGGACAGTGGTGTAGAGATTCTCATCCATATCGGGATGGATACCGTTCAACTTGAAGGGAAATACTTCAACGCCCACGTGGCACAAGGCGAGTATGTCGAAAAAGGTCAGTTGTTGATCGAGTTCGATATCGAGCAAATCAAACGAGCGGGCAAGCCGTTGACGACGCCGGTGGTAATCACGAACTATAGCAACTTCTCGATTGAGATAGCTCAAGAGGGTGTAGTCAACGCAGGCGGATTCCTCTTTGATGTGAAAAAGTGATTTTGACTATATGAATGCTAACGACTGAAGAAAGTGGGCATCCCACTTTTTCAGCGTCATGAAGAAAGGATGTTTTTTGCATGGCATTTCCAACTGGATTTTTATGGGGTGGCGCCATCGCAGCCAACCAAGCCGAAGGTGCTTATCTAGAGGACGGGAAAGGACTCACAACGGTCGACTTGTTACCGACTGGAGAGAAGAGATGGGACGTGATGTATGGAAATCTGTCTTCACTTGAACCAAGTGAAGGGGAATTCTATCCATCTCATGAAGCTATTGATTTTTATCATCGATATAAAGAAGATATCGCCTTATTTGCGGAGATGGGATTTAAAGCACTCCGTCTCTCCATTTCATGGGCTCGGATTTTCCCAAACGGTGATGATGCACAACCGAACGAACTTGGATTGAAGTTCTATGATGATGTGTTCGATGAGCTACACCGATATGGCATCGAACCTGTCGTCACGATTGCCCACTTCGATGTGCCGATCAATCTGGTCAAGAATTATGGTAGCTGGCGCAACCGCGAACTCGTCAATCTTTTTGAAAAGTACGCGACAACGTTGTTTGAACGATACCAAAACAAAGTGAAGTACTGGATGACGTTCAATGAAATCAATATGTTACTTCATTTGCCGTTCGTAGGCGCTGGACTCGTCTTCGAGGATGGGGAGGATAAGCGAGGGGTGAAATATCAAGCTGCCCATCATCAACTGGTCGCAAGTGCCCGTGCAGTTAAAGCGGCACGCGCCATCAATCCGGAGATGAAGGTAGGTTGCATGCTTGCGGCTGGACAGACTTATCCTTATTCCTGCAATCCTGACGATGTACTCGATGCCATGGAGAAAGACCGTGAATCATTCTTCTTCATTGATGTGCAGTCTCGAGGAGAGTATCCGGGATATGCGAAACGGTTCTTGAAAGAGAATGGAATCGAGATTCAAATGGATCAAGAAGATGAGACGTTACTCAAAGAGTATACCGTTGATTACATCGGGTTCAGTTATTATGCGAGCCGGACGACCAGTGCAGATCCTGAAATTAATAATACGACGGCCGGGAATGTGTTCAGCACATTGGAGAATCCATACCTTCAAAAATCGGAGTGGGGTTGGACAATCGACCCGAAAGGGTTCCGAATTACAGCAAATCAATTATATGATCGCTATCAAAAGCCTTTGTTCGTCGTCGAGAATGGTTTAGGTGCAATCGATACACCCTCGGAAACTGGAGAAATTGACGACAGTTATCGAATCGATTATATGCAAAAGCACATCGAACAGATGCGTGAGGCGATTAAAGATGGTGTCGACATTATCGGGTATACGAGCTGGGGCCCAATCGATTTGGTCAGCGCATCAACCGGTGAAATGAAGAAACGCTATGGATATATCTATGTCGATAAAGATAATGATGGCAACGGAACGCTCGTTCGTTCGAAAAAGAAAAGCTTTGACTGGTATAAACAGGTCATCGCGACAAACGGTGAGCATTTATCGTGAGACAAAAGAGAAGGGGAGCCACTCATGCTCTCCTTCTCTCTTTTCATTGTAAATGCGGTCTCATATTTGAGAGAATGAAAGTATGATAATGACAAACTTGTGGGTGATGTAAATGAAAATCTCGAAAGTTTACAACAACAATGTAATCAGTACCTTCAATAAGAAGAATGAGGAACTCGTCGTCATGGGGCGTGGGCTTGCATTTCAAAAAAAGCCAGGCGATTTTGTGGATGAAAGTAAAATCGAAAAGATTTTTACCTTGAATGACACTGGGGTACATGAGCGATTGAAGATCTTGTTGGCAGAAATCCCAGTGGAGTACATGGAGCTCACTGATGAAATCATTCGTTTGATGAAGCATCGTCTAAACCGAGACGTGACTGACACGATGTATCTCGCGTTGATGGATCACCTCCATTTCGCCTTGACGAGACATCGAGAGGGCTTTGAGATTAAAAACTTTCTCCTTTGGGAAATCAAGCGATTCTATAAAGACGAATTCATGCTTGGGAAAAAGGCGCTAGAAATCATCGAGGATCGATTCCACGTCAAGTTGCCAGAGGACGAAGCTGGATTCTTGGCCATGCATATGGTGAGTGCGGGCCTCAACGAAGCAATGCCGAATATATCCAATATAACCAAACTGACTCAAGATATCTTGAACATCGTCAAGTATCACTTTAATATCACGATCAATGAGGACTCATTAAACTTTTATCGCTTTGTCACTCACTTGAAATTCTTTGCCCAACGTATGTATGCACGCACCTATTTTGAAGAGGATGATACGTTCTTGTATGAGGCTTTTGTTCAAAAACATGGTAAGACCGCGGAGTGTACAGAAAAAATCTCGAAATATATACAGGCCCAATTTGATTATGAACTGCAATCGAGCGAAAAATTATATCTCTCCCTTCATATTCATCGTGTCGTAGATGCGACAATCAAAGAGAGCAAGGAGTAGTGCCACTCCTTATTTTTGAAAGCGATAACAACGGCTGTTTTATAGGACCTTTATCCAACATCGGATAAGGTCTTTTACTTTATTTTCGAAAGAAGATGAGATATTCTAATTATAGATTATCGATAATCTATAATGTTTGATATCAAATAAATTCTACTCTCTCGTTCATTCTCATGTTGAAACAAGTACAATATGAAAGAGAAACGTATTGAGGTGGTTCGATGGGAATGAACAAAGTATCAATCAGTAAAAAAACAATGGCAGAACAGGTTGCAGAACAATTGTTGACGCGCATTTTTTCTGGGCACTATCATCAAGGTCAAAGACTTATCGAAGCAGAGATTGCGAAGGAATTGCAAGTAAGCCATGCACCTGTCCGAGAAGCGCTTTATTTGTTGCAGAAAGACGGTGTTGTCGAGAAAGTGCAACATAAAGGGGTTCATGTGAGAGTGATCTCTGACAAAGAACTGGGTGATTACTTAGAGACTCTCGATTATTTAGTCCAATTCGTGTTAAAAGAGTGTGAACCGGACTGGGGAGAGCTTGATCAAAAGAAATTAAATGAGCAGTTAAAGGTCATTCAAAGTCGAAAAGATCAAGCCAGTATCTATGCATATGTGGAGTCGGTTGCCGATTTGCTGCAACTGTTTTTTGATCGAGTAGGGAACTTGGCCATGCTCCGTTTCTTTAAAGAAACAACGTTTGTCACAAATGTCGCTGCGCAAACGAAGTGGAAGATGGATGCGATTGAAGCACATCATGAATCGATTCGCCTCTTTGTCCATTCGATTGAACAAAAAGACTTTGATAGTGCCCGTTCTGCCATTCAAAAAGTGATCTTATGGGTCTCAATTTGACGAACGGGGGAAAAAGCATGAAAGCTGCTGTATGGCATGATGTAAAAGATATTCGAGTCGAGGAAGTCGAACTGAAAAATGTAGGTGAAAATGAAGTAAAGGTCAGAGTAGCATGGGCCGGAATTTGTGGCAGTGACCTACATGAGTACCAACATGGGCCAATCTTTATCAATACCTCTGAACCGGACCCTTTCACGGGAGACCTTGCACCTGTCACGATGGGGCATGAATTTGCAGGTGTTGTCGAAGAAATTGGTTCAAATGTGACCTCGGTGAAAATCGGTGATCGAGTTGCAATCAACCCCACCATCACTCATGGCGTGAAACATGAGTCGGTCGACCGCTACGATGGCATGAGTTTTATTGGACTGAATGGTCATGGTGGATTTACTTCACATGCGGTCGTTCCAGAATCGAACGCATATCTGATTGGCGAAAATCTTACATTAGAAGATGGTGCGTTGGTGGAACCGATGGCTGTCGCGGTACAAGCCGTTTTAGACGCCGGCGTCAAATTAGGCGACAGCGTGGCTGTTTTCGGAGCGGGTCCAATCGGACTATTAACGATTCTTGCGGCGAAAGCAGCAGGAGCTAGCGAAATCTTTGCTATCGACCTCGCTGATTTCCGTCTGGAAAAAGCGAAAGAGCTTGGTGCGACCTATACAATTAACTCCGGGAACGAAGATCCGGTTTCAATTGTTCGAAACATGCTCCCGGACGGGGTCGATGTGGCGTTTGAGGTCGCTGGTGTAGCGCCAACGTTCAAACAAGCCATCGACGTCGTACGTGCAGGGGGTGTCATGGACGTCGTTTCTATCTTTGCAAAAGCCATCGAATGGAGCCCGATGCAATTGACGAACTCGGCTGTGACGTTGAAAGCTTCAATCGTATATTCTCCGTCCACGTTTAGAAAAACAATCGCGGCCATGAATGCTGGTCAATTGACACCACGTCAAGTCGTGACAAGTCGCACGAATTTGGATGGTATCGTTGAATTTGGATTCGAAGCGCTGACCAACGATAAAACACAGGCTAAAATTCTTGTCGAATTAAGTGGAGAAAAGTAATTCCGACTGATCATGGTCAATTAGATTACATGATTTTAGACAGGGCAACTACATGTTTGGGATAAGGGGTATTCACGCTTTCAACGGCGTGGATATCTTTTTTTCCTATCAATCATTTGAGCGTAACTGCAAGGAGGGTATCCAGGCTGTAAAAAGTATTAATTCCTAATAAAGAAAAACTGTCGATTCGATAATAAATGTGGTATATTAAGCATGTAAGCGTTGACATGAAGTTGACGCGTAAAAGGATTGTTACTCTTTGAGATTGTTGCTCTTTGAGGCATTACCTTCTTTATTTGGTATGCTTCAAGGAGTTTTTCTATTCAATAATCGGTCAAGGAGCTAAAATATGCGGGCAATCAAAAAGATTAATAATAACGTTGCAATATGTACTGATGGAAATAACAAAGAACTGATTGCTTTTGGTAAAGGAATCGGGTTTCCAAAAATGCCTTATGAAATTCGCGACCTGAGCTCGATTTCTATGACGTTCTATCGAATTGACAATCGATTTTATAATCTGATTGAAGAGGTACCGGAGAACGTCTTTGAGGTGGCGGCCCTTATCGTAGATAGGGCGCGGAAAACATTGATTTCTTCCCTGAATCCTAATCTCTTGATTGGGCTTGCAGATCATATCAATTTCGCTATCGTACGGTTGTCGAAATACAAGAAGATGCGCATGTTGTTCTCATATGATGTGGAGCAGCTTTACCCCAAAGAAACCGAACTAGGTCGATATGCAGTCACTTTAATCAAGACCAAACTTGGAGTCGTCCTTCCGGACAGTGAGATCACGAACATTGCGATGCATTTTGTAAACGCCCAGGAAGAGAATGAACTGGTGACAGAAGGTGCTGATACTGAAGCCCTTGTTACTGAGACCGCGAATATGATTGAGAAATTTTTTGGTGTTACGATTGACCAAAACAGCTTCAACTACAATCGGTTCGCTATGCACCTTCGATATTACATTAAGCGGGTTCAGGATGGGTCTCAGTTCATGAATGACAATTCTTCCATCTTCAAAGCGATGAAGGAAGAGAATGAAGATATTTATGAATGTGCATTGGTGATTGGTAGATTCATTGATGGTACCCTAGGTTCTCAGACAACCGAGGATGAGATTTTGTATCTGATGATGCATATTAACCGTATCATCAAAAATAACATCAATTAAATATCAGGGATTGTTACTCTCATGAGGCATTACCCAAAGATAGCGTGGACTTTTCCATGTTATCTTTGGGTTTTTTATTTGAACAAAACGAAGGAGGAATTCAA